>NZ_CP053835.1:0-2400000 GCF_013201725.1 Arcobacter defluvii | reverse complement strand
AGCTATGAATTTATATTTGCATTTCTACCAATAACATTTTTTATCTATTTTTATTTAAATAGTAAAAGATTAACTCAAGCTTCTAAAGGTTTTTTAGTATTTGCAAGTTTGTTTTTTTATTCTTGGTGGAATATTACTTATTTACCTTTAATTCTTATTTCTATGTTATTCAATTATTTAATTGGAAATAGTTTATCAAACAATATACAAGATAATAAAAATAGAATAAATAAATCTTTTGCAAAAAAAACCGTTTTGATTTTTGGAATTATTTGTAATGTTGCTTTATTAGCATATTATAAATATGCAGATTTTTTTATTGAAAATTTTAATTTAGTAACTTCTTCAAATGTAAATCTTTTACATTTAGTTTTACCTTTAGCAATTTCATTTTTTACATTTCAACAAATAGCTTATTTGGTTGATAGTTATAGAGGTGAAACAAAAGAGTATGACTTTTTAAATTATGCACTGTTTGTAACTTTTTTCCCTCAATTAATAGCAGGTCCTATTGTTCATCATAAAGAGATGATGCCTCAATTTGCATCTTCTTGGAATATGGTAAAAAATTATAAAAATATTGCTTTAGGTCTTTTTATATTTTCAATTGGATTGTTTAAAAAAGTTGTAATTGCTGATACCTTTGCAGTTTGGGCAACAGCTGGATTTGATACAGCAACAACTTTAAGTCTTTTTGAAGCATGGGCAACAAGTTTATCTTATACTTTTCAATTATATTTTGACTTTTCAGGTTATACAGATATGGCAATAGGAATAGCATTAATGTTTAATATAAAACTTCCTATTAACTTTAACTCTCCCTATAAAGCTTTAAATATACAAGATTTTTGGAGAAGATGGCATATAACACTTTCAAGATTTTTAAGAGATTATATTTATATTCCTCTTGGTGGAAATAAAATATCAAGTTTTAGAACATACTCAAATCTTCTTGCAACATTTGTAATAGGTGGACTTTGGCATGGAGCTGGTTGGACATTTGTATTTTGGGGATTTTTGCATGGAATAGCACTAATAATTCATAGAATTTGGTCAAACCTAGGTTTTAAAATGAATAAAATCCTAGCTTGGTTAATAACATTTAATTTTGTAAATATAGCGTGGGTATTTTTTAGGGCTAAGGAATGGGATGATGCAATTAAAGTTTTAAAAGGAATGTTTGGTTTTAATAGTGTAGTTTTTCCTGAGAAGTATGCTCCCATATTTGGATTTTTAAATCAATATGGAATAACTTTTGATAAGGTTACAATACATATTGGAGATGGAAATAAAAGTTTAGCTTGGATTTTAATTGGAATATTTTTTATTTTATTTTATAAAAATTCTATAGAGAAAATTAATGTGTTAGAATTTAATTATAAAACATTATTTTTAACTTTTATTAGTTTATTTATTAGTCTTTTATCTTTAAATAAGATATCAGAATTTTTATATTTTAATTTTTAAGGATTTAAATGAATTCTAAAAAATGGTTAAAATACTTAATTTTAAATATTATTGTTTTTTTTAGTTTAATAGTTTTTTTTAATTATATTATTGATCCCTTTCAACATTATCGAAAAGCTTCAATTTATACTTTTGATTATTCTGGGAATCAAAAATATTTAAATCCAGGATTAGCAAAAAATTATGAATATAATTCAATTATAATTGGAACGTCAATGACTGAAAATTTTTCTTTAGAAAAAACTAAATATATATTGAATAATCCAATAAAATTGTCAATTGCAGGTGGAAAAGCATTTGAATTTAAAGAACTTTTAGATATTTCTTTTAATACACATAAAATTGAAACAGTATTATTTGGTTTAGATATATATTCATTCCTTAATGATAGACAAAGTAATAAATTGCCCTATTACTTATATGATAATAATATTTTTAATGATTACAAATATTTATTAAGTTTGGATACATTAAAAAGGTCTTTTTATGTATTGTTTTCAAAAAATAATGACAAAAGTAAAGTAGAAGATAACTATAATCATATGTTTGAATGGCAAAATAAATATCAAAAAAATTTTAGATTAGAAAATGTTATTAATAATTGGAATGAACGTGATATAAAATTTAATCATGCACAGAGTTTTTGGAATTTAATACAATTAAGGAATAATTTTGATTTGAATTTATACAAATTAATTCTCGAGAATAAAAATATAAAATTCATTATTTTTTTTCCTCCTTACTCGATATTAACATATAAAGATTGGGAAGAAAAAGAGAGTTTAAATACGATATTAAAATTTAAAGAATATATTTATGATAAGTTCCTCCCTTTGTCAAATGTAGAATTATTTGATTTTCAAATAACAAAAGAAATAACACATAACTTGAATAATTATAAAGATATTACTCATTATTCTCAAGACATTAATTATTGGATTCTTGAACAAATAAATAAAAATAATTTTCTTTTAAATACACAAAATAAAGATAATATAGAATCTACTTTTAGAAATCAATTGATAGAATATAAAATAAATTTTAATTAAGGATTTTTTTAGTAATGAATATTTTAGTAACTGGTTCAAATGGACAATTAGGAAGTGAAATAAAAGAGTTATCTACTTTATACTCTTATAACTTTTTCTTTACAGATAGAACTAATATCGATATTACTTCTAAAGATAGTATGAAAGACTTTTGCCAAATAAATAATATAAATGTAATAATCAATTGTGCAGCATATACAGCAGTAGATAAAGCAGAATCTGATGAAATAAATGCAGATTTAATAAATAGAAAAGCTGTAAAAAAACTATCTATTGTAGCTAAAGAGTTAAATATAAAATTAATTCATATTTCAACAGATTATGTGTTTAATGGTAAAATTTTTAAACCATATTGTGAAGAATTTCAAACAAATCCTCAATCAGTTTATGGTAAATCAAAACTTAATGGTGAAAATGAAATGAGAGATATAAATCCATTAAATTCTATAATTATTAGAACTTCATGGGTTTATAGCTACTATGGAAATAACTTCGTAAAAACAATGTTGAGATTAGGGAAAGAAAAAGAGAGTTTAGGTGTAATTTTTGATCAGATTGGAACTCCAACATATGCGAAAGATTTAGCTAAAATAATTTTAGATATAATTCCAGTGATTAATAATGAGAAAGTAGAAATATATAACTACTCAAATGAAGGAGTTTTATCTTGGTATGATTTTGCTAAAGAGATAATGGAGATGGCAAAATTAAATTGTAAAATTAATCCAATAGAAACTTACCAATATCCAACATCAGCAAAAAGACCACATTATTCTTTACTAAATAAAGTAAAAATAAAAAACGCTTTTAATATAGAAATTCCTTATTGGAAAGATGGATTAGATGATTGTCTAAAAAGATTAGGTGATAGGAAATAAAGGAAGAGATATGTTTAATAATAAAAATAAAACAATATTAGTAACAGGATGTGCAGGATTTATAGGTAGTAATTTTGTACCATATTTTTTAGAAAAATACACACAGTATAACTTAGTAAATTTAGATTTACTAACATACGCAGGGAATTTGGAAAACCTAAAAGAGAGTGAAAATAACCTTAATTATAAATTTATTAAAGGTGATATCTGTAATAAAGAATTAGTTGAATTTATATTTGCTGAATATGATGTTCAAGGTGTAATTCACTTTGCAGCAGAATCTCATGTAGATAACTCTATTAAAAATCCAGGAGTGTTTGTACAAACAAATGTAAATGGAACTTTTACTCTAATTGATGTAGCTTATAAATATTGGATGGATAAACCATTTACTTATAAAGAGAAATATAACAATTCACGATTTCATCATATTTCAACTGATGAAGTGTATGGAACACTTTCTCTAAAGCTAGAAGATATGTTCACTGAATCAACACCTTATGCTCCAAATTCACCTTACTCAGCATCAAAAGCAAGTAGTGATATGATAGTAAGAGCATATAATGAAACATATGGAATGAATACTGTAATTACAAATTGCTCAAATAATTATGGACCTAAACAACATGATGAAAAATTAATTCCTACAATTATAAGAAATGCACTAAAAGGAAATCCTATTCCAATCTATGGTGATGGGAAAAATATAAGAGATTGGTTGTATGTATTAGACCATTGTAAAGGTATAGATTTAGTTTACCATAATGGTAAAAAAGCAAATACTTATAATATTGGTGGAAGAAATGAAAGAACAAATCTAGAAATAGTTAATACAATATGTGAAATACTTGATAAAAGAGTTCCAAAAATAACTTCATATAAAGATTTAATAACATTTGTAGAAGATAGAGCAGGACATGATAAAAGATATGCAATAGATGCGAGTAAACTAGAGAATGAACTAGGCTGGAAAGCAGATGAAAATTTTGATAGTGGAATAGTTAAAACTATTGATTGGTATTTAAAAAAGTATTATAGTATAGAAAGTTAGATAAAATTTGAAGACATTAATTATTGGTAAAAAGAATATGCTTCAATGGGCTGAAAATTTAGCTAAAGCTTACTCTCAAAATAACATAGAAAATAAAATCTTATTTTTAAATGAATTAGGTTTTTTAGAAAATTTAAAGAGAAATATTTTTAAAGTAATTTCTAAAGATTTAATGTATGAAAATATTTCAAAAATAATTGATATTGAAATAAAAAAGTTTAAACCAGAGTTGGTTATAGTAATAAGTCCTTTTATGTTTAATGAAAAAATTTTTGAATGTTTTGATAATTTCTCAAATATTGTAAAATGTGGATGGATTGGAGATAGATTTTCAAGTTTACATAAAAATATAGCTAATAAATTTGATCATCTTTTTTATACAGATTCTTTTTTTTTAGATGAAGGAAAAATTTTTGGTTTTCCCTCTGGAAGTTATTTACCTTTAGCTGTTAATGAAAATATTTTTTTTGATAAAAATAAAAGAAGAGAAGAGTTTTTACTTTTTATTGCTTCCTATACAAAAGAAAGATTAGAATTTTTGAGACAAATAAATTCTATTAAATTAAAACTTATTGGTGCTAAATGGCAGAAAAATTTATTAAAGAATAATATAAAATATATTGACAAGAATATAGATATAAAGCAGGTTGCAGAAGAATATAATTCATCACAATTTATTTTAAATATAAAACATGAACATAATGTAGTAAATGGATTAAATATGAGAACTTTTGAAGCAATTGCAGCAGGAGGTTGTTTATTACAAGATTATGTAAAAGATATTGAAATTAATTTTGAAATAGGTAAAAATATTTTAGTGTATCATAATATTGAAGAATTAAATGAATTAATATTAAGAATGAAAAAAGATAAGTTTATGATGAATAATATAATTAATAATGGGAAAGAACATATTTTGAGGGAACATACCTACAAAAATCGTGTTAATAAAATATTAGAGCAGTTAAAATGATAAAATATATAAATAGTAATATTAGTTATTAATTTTCTAGTAATAAATTATTTAAGAAAAATTTATCTTGATTGTAAAATAGATATAATATCAGAAAAAAGATTTTTTAATTTATATAAATAAAATAATAATATTTAGTTAAAAAAAAGATAGAAATTTAAAATCATTTAATATTTAAAGTGAGATTTTATATCATTTTTTTATTAAATATTTTTATAGAGAATCTTAATAGAAAAATTAAATTCTCAAAAATAATTTTTATCATATGAAATGAATTTTATGAATCTAATCAATAGTATTAAAATAAATTCTAATAAATTTGTACTTGTAGATGTACAATTACAAATGTGTATTTGTCAAGAAATTTCAGAATAAACAAATTATCATAGAAAATAAAGCTACAAAAGTCACTTTTAGAAACATTATTGATTGGAAAGGAAGGAGATAAATTTCATATTTACTATCCAAAGTATATCATATAAGTCTAAATATACATTTTTTAGGAGAGTCTTACTGTGTCAATCTGATAAAATAAATATAAGGATTGCTACAAATGATTGAAGAAATACGAACAAAGACATTTGACTTTAATGAATATCTGTATAACAACTAATATCTAGTAAAAAATAAGTGCTTAAGATGGTATTCTTGCTCCTTTAGTTAAATAATTAGTTGAAATGCTTTAGAATCAGAAGTTGAATCTCATATTACACAAAATGTTTTATTTGGAAATAAGAATAGAAGAAATGGTAAAAGATCTAAAACAATAAAATTTATAGATGGCATTTTTTATTAAACACTTCTCGTGATAGAGTATGAACATTTGAACCATAATTTGTAAAAAAAAATTAAACAACAATTTATACAGTTCTTGGATTAAAACTTGATGTTAAAAAGAGATAATTAGATTATATCTTTCAGGAAAGTGAAGGTCCAAATTTAGGTTTAGTATTTTAAGTGATTTAAACAATCTAGGATTACAAAATATTTTAACAGCTTTTATTGATGGATTAAGAAGCTTTCCAAAAGTTATAAAAACAATATTCCCAAATACAAAACTACAGCTATACATTATTCATTAAATTTTTAATCTGATGAATAATGTGACTTCAAAAAATCATAAAGAGTTAGTTTATGAATGACTTGAAACCTCTTTATCCAGCAACAACTAAAGATGCTGCTGAAGATGCATTACTTTTACTTGATGAAAAATGAGGTAAGAAATATTCAATAGTTTTACAATCTTGGTAAAATAAATGAGAATTTTAAATATTATCCAGAGATTAAAAAAGTAATTTATACAACAACTATAGTTGAATCAATACATAGACAATTTAGAAAATTAACGAAGACTAAAGGAGTATTTTCAAATGAGAATTCATTTTCAAAATTACTTTATTGGGGATAAAGAATGTAAGTGCAAAATGGCAATGCCAGTTAGAAACTGGAATCTAACTCTCAATTATGAGGGTAAATTAGGTGAATTTTTAGAAGTCTAACTTTACTTGACACAGATTTTTAAAAGGTCTCTTTTTAGACAAAAAAATATTTATAAAAAAATGATAAAGATATAATTAAAATGGCTGTACCAAAAGTTATAGTGAAATTAGATTTAATAAATTTTTTTTAACATTTTTTTTCATATTATCTAACATTTCAAACCTTTTTTTATACATAGATCTTTTCTTGGAAGGAATTTCTTCCATATTTTTTCTTTGTTCAATTAACGAGAGAATATAAAAATCTCCTTCTTTATTTGCTTTTTCTTCTTCCCAATACTCATCATAATTTGCTAGAAATTTATTAGTATTTCTTACTTTACTACAATTTGCAACATGATTTCTTGAACCAATAGCTTCAATATTTCGAATATTTAATACTTCACAAATTTGTCTTAAAATAAAAAACATTAAATTTCTTGGTCTTACTCCATGCATTTTTTTTGTTAATTCTTTTAATTCTTCTGTATTTGTTGTGTTTCTTCCTTGAACGCCACAAATAATAAGTGAATTTTCATAGAAAGAAAATTGGATTGAGTATATTTCTTCCTCATTCAATTTTAAAAGTAAAGTCAATTCACCTTCTTTACCTAAACTGCCAATATAGCAAAGATTTACATCTATTTTATAGTTTTCGTCAATGATAGCTTCTAATAATGTATTATTTAAATTTTTATAAATTTTATTTATTGCTTTTTCTGAAAAATATTTATTCAAAAAAGAATAATGAGATTCTAGAAATTTAAATTTTTCAGAAATTTTAATATTACAGAACATATATGCTCTAAATGGTTTTAAAAAAATATTTGGATTTAATTTTATTATACTTTTTAATTTATCTTGATTTAAAGTTTTAAAAAGTGATTCAAATTCTTTTGTAAAAAAAACAGCTCGAGAGAAAAACTTCATTTTCTTAAAAAAAGATAATTTTAAAATATTTAATATAGTAAATAATGTAGTCATTAATTTAACTCTTTATCAATAATTTGACAGATTGTATGTCCAAAAAGTATATGCATTTCTTGAATTCTAGGTGTATTATTTGATGGAACAACCAAATTAATATCAGATAATTTATTCATTTCTCCCCCATCTCTTCCACTAAATCCTAAAGTTTTGCAACCTTTTTCTTTTGCAACTTTAAATGCATTTAATACATTTTTACTATTTCCACTTGTACTAATCCCAATAATTAAATCACCATGATTAGCCAATGCTTCAACTTGTCTATCAAAAACTCTATCATATCCATAGTCATTTCCAATAGCTGTAAGAGCACTTGTATCTGTTGTAAGTGCAATTCCTGGAAGTCCTCTTCTTTCAGTTTTATATCGTCCAGTTAATTCAGCAGCAATATGTTGTGCATCGGCAGCACTTCCACCATTTCCACAAAGTAATATTTTATTTCCATTTTTTAAAGTTTCAACTGCAAGTTTTGATGCCTCTTCTAATTTTTCTTGCATAGTTTCAATTACAAGATTTATAGTCTCTAAATGAGATATAAATTCATTTTTAATTGATTGCTTCATTATTTTGTATCCTTTTTATCGTATTAGTTGTACTTTTTCCTTCAACAAATTGTACAAGTTTCAATTCATTTGCAATATCTTGTCCTACAATATCTTTTCCTTCATAATCGCCACCTTTTACCAAAGTATGAGGTTTTATTAATTCTATAAGCTCATAAGGTGTTTCTTCTTCAAAAATTACAACATAATCAACTGATTCTAATGAAGCTAAAATATAAGCTCTGTCATCTTGATTATTTATAGGTCTAGTTGGTCCTTTTAATTTTTTTACAGAACTATCTGCATTTACACCAACTATTAAAATATCACCGAAACTTTTTGCAACTTCTAAATATTTTGCATGACCTGCATGTAAAATGTCAAAACATCCATTTGTAAAAACAATTTTTTTACCCATTTCATGAAATTTTTTAGAAAGTTTAGTTATCTCATCAAAAGTTTTTATGTGAGATGTTGAATTTGATTTGTGTAAGCTAGATTCATATTCATATATTTCATCTAATGTTGCAGTTGCACTTCCAATTTTTCCAACAACAACTCCTGCTGCTAAATTTGCAAAATATATTGAATCTTTTATATTTAAATCATTTCCTAATGCAAAAGCAATAGATGCAATAACTGTATCTCCAGCTCCAGTAACATCATATACTTCTCTTGCAAATGTTGGTTTAATTGTTAATTCATTATCAAATATAGCTATTCCATTTTCACTTAAAGTAATTAGTGAAACTTCTAAATCACATTTTTCTTTTAAATTTTTTAATGCTTTAACTAATGAATCTTCATCTTTTATATTTATATTTGTAGCTTCAATAGCTTCTTTTTTATTAGGAGTTAATGTAAAAGCTCCTTTATATTTAGAATAATCTTTACCTTTTGGATCAACTAAAACTTTTACTAAATTCTCATTTGCAATTTTGATAATTTGTCGAGTTAGTTCAGTTGTTAATACACCTTTCCCATAATCAGATAAAATTATTGAGTTATATTTTTTTATAGTTGATTTTAATGCATTTAAAATTTTATTTAAACTTTCTTCTTTAATATCATCAATACTTTCCATGTCATATCTTAAAACTTGTTGTTGAGATGCAATAAGTCTACTTTTTTTAGATGTTTTTCTATCTTGTTCTATAATTAAATTTGATGTTGATATTTCTATTTTATTTAATAAATTTTTTAGTTCATTTGCAACACTGTCATTACCAATAACACTTATTACATCTACATTTGTTCCAAGAGTAACAAGATTATTTAATACATTTCCAGCACCACCTAATACAGCACTCTCTTTTTTTACATTTACAACTTGTACAGGTGCTTCAGGAGAAATTCTATCACAGCTTCCCCATAAATAGTGATCTATCATTAAATCACCAATTACTAAGATATTTGGATTTTTATCTAATTTTATCATTTAACTTCTTCTTGAAATAATCTTTTTATTTCTGGAATATAAACTTTAATTCCTTCTTCCATTTCAAATCTTGGATTATAACCTAAAAATTCTTTTGTAGATTCAATATTAGCTTCTGTAAAAAATTGATAAGAACCTACATAAGGATTAGGAATATATTCTTTCCCATTGTCAATTTCTAATTCTTTTTGTAAGATATTTACAATATCTTCAAAGCTTCTAGCTTTTCCAGTTCCTATGTTATAAACACCAGATCTTTTTGGATTTGTTGCAAGAATATTTGCTTGGATAATATCTTCAATATAAATGAAATCTCTTAATATTTTATCACTTCCTTCAAAAAGTTTTGGAGTTAAGCCTTTTAATATTTGATGTCCAAATTGAAGCACCATTGAAGCGGTTTTATTTTTGAAAAATTCTCTTGAACCATAAACATTAAAATATTTTAATCCTACAATTGAAATATTTAAATCTTTTTTTAGATATTCAAAAGTTATATTATCCATCATTACTTTACTAAAACCATATACATTATTTGGTGACTCATGTCCAACTTCAAATCTATTACTATCTCCATAAGTTGCAGCACTACTTGCATAAATCATATTTGCTTTATGTTTGATAGCAATTTTTAATAAGTTTTCATAAGCATTAACATTTGTTTTTATCATCAAATCTTGTTCACTTACTGTTGTATCTGAAATGGCAGCTTGGTGAAAAATATAATCAAATTTATAGTTTATCTCTAATTCTTTTAATAATTTTTTATCATTTATATCGCCACTAATTACAATTCCATTGAAACCTAAAAGATTTTTAAAGTGCCCAAAACTTTTTAGATTTCCATTTGAAAAAGTTTCTCCACTTCTGAAACAATCAAGTACAACTACTTTACAATTTGGATAATTATTTTGGAAATAAAAAGCAAGGTTTGAGCCAATAAATCCAGCTCCACCAGTGATTAATACAGTTTTTTTATTAAAATTTATATCATTATATTTCATTAAAAGCCTTATTTTTTTATTATATTTATTGTATCTAATAAATTATTTGCAATATTTAAAAGTTCTGGATAGTCTTTTTTTTGAGAGATTAATATATTATTAGAAATATTTGCGTTAACTGCTGTTTCAATATCAGTTATTTTGTCACCAATTAACCAAGAATTTATTAAGTCAATTTCAAAATCTTTTTGCGATTGAAGAATCATACCAATTTTAGGTTTTCTACAATCACAATTTTCTTCAGGTGAATGTGGACAAAAGTATACATTTAGAATGTCTATTCCATGTTTTTTAAATTCTTCAACCATCCATTGTGTAAGTTTAAAAAAATCATCTTTTGTATAATAGCCACGGCCAATTCCAGATTGATTAGTGATTATAATTATTTCATAACCTAGATTTATAAAATGTTTACAAGCATCAAAAACACCATCAATAAAATGAAATTTATCAATCTCTCTTACGTAACCATAATCATGATTTATTACACCATCTCTATCAAGATAAATAATTTTCTTTTTTGTTTGAATAAAAAATCCTTTTCAATTATTTTTTAAATATTATCATAAAGCACTTTTAACTATAATAAGAAAATCAATACAATATTATTATAGAAAGTAATTTATGAACAAAACAACAATTTCATACAAATCATCAAATTTATTAATTGAAGAATTAAAAAAGCAAGAAAATATTGAAATTTTAAAAGAAGGAAATTTTTTAATTTCATTATTCAATAAAAAAAAATATGCAGATGTATATTTTCATTCAGGTAATTTAGATGAAAAATCAATTGAAAATATTAAAAATTCAAAAATTACCATAACAAATTGTTTTGCTTCAATGAATCAAATTATTGCAAAAACAAAAGTTTCTCATGAAAAAATAAAAGTAATTTATCCTTCAATAAATATTGAATATAAAAAACCAAAAGATGTAAAAGCTAAGATTTGTGAAGAGTTAAAAATAGATGTAAAAACAAAATTGATTTTATTTACTGCAAAAAATTTTAAAACTTCAGGTATAAAGGAGTTTTTGGATATTTGTTCTTCTATAACTTATCCTGATTTTAAGATAATTATTGCAGGTGAGCAAAAGCAAATTAGTGCTTTACAATTTCAGCTTCCTAAATATCAAAATTTACAAGATAAGATTATTTTATTGGAAAATTATTCAAATATTGATGATTTATTTTTAGCTTCAGATATATTTTTATTACCAACTTATAATAAATCTTTTTCTTCAAATGTAATAAAAGCAATGTTTTGTAAATGTGTAGTTTTTTTAAGTATTGAAAATGATGCAAAAGAAGTTGTAGATGTTTTTGCTTCAATGGATTCACCGACTGATCCAAGTATTGCATTTAAAATCGATGCTGTTTTATTAGATAAAAATGAGTTAAAAAAGATAAAAAAAGAGAATAAAAAATTAGCTTTAGAGTTTGATTTAAAGGAAAATCTAAAAAAAATAAACTATATCTTAGAAAATGTTTAAATTTAACTTAAGAAAATTAAGATACAATACGCCAATATTTTTCACTATGTAAGGAAGACAAATGTCAAGAAAATGTGCAATTTCTGGAAAAGGACCAATGGTTGGTAACAACGTAAGTCATGCAAAAAACAGAACTAGAAGAAGATTTTTACCAAATATTAGAACAGTTAGAGTTACATTAGAAGATGGAACAACAACTAAATTAAAAATTTCTGCAAAAGAGTTAAGAACTCTTAAAAAACACTCATAAGAAGGCGCTAGAAAAGTGCTTTCATGAGCATCTTTACTAAGATAAAGAAGGCTATTGGCTGGGAAATTAGAACAGTCAAACCTCAATACGATTTAAATCCATTAATTTACTCTCAACTAAAACCTTTTAGATTACCTTTAATCCTTATTCAGCTTATTATGATGATAGGAACATTAGGTTATGTATATATTGAAGATTATTCGATTATGCATGCAATTTTTCAATCAGCATATACTTTTACAACTACTGGTTTTGGTGCATTAAATGAAGCAAATTTCAGTAATCAAGGTATTGTTTTTACTGTCACATTGATGATTGCTGGGTTTTTAATTCTTACATTTTCAGTGGGGATTGTAATTGATGTTATAGCAAATGGTTCTTTACTAGAATTATTAAAGGAAAGAAAAATGCTTTATAAAATAGCAAGATTAAGACGTCATTTTGTAATATGTTATCATAATGAATATACAGCACAATTAGCTAGACAATTTAGAGAAAATCATGTTCCCTTCGTTGTTGTTGATCCAAGTGAAGATATTGAGCAAATAGCAAAAGAGAATAACTATCCTTATTTTGTGAAAGAAGAACCTTATAAAGAGATAGCTTTTTTGAAATCACATTTAAGTTCTGCAAAAGGAGCTATTTCCTTATCTAAAAATATTTCAGATAATATTACATTAATTGCTTCTGTTAGACTTTATGAAAAAGAATTAGGAAGAGCTCCTTTTTTGATTATTTCGAATGCAGAAACTCAAAATGAAAAAATAAGGTTAAAAAAACTTGGAGCAGATAAAGTGGTTGCAACGCCATCTTTGATGGCAAAAAGAGTAAGTGCCATGGCTATAAGACCTGATATGGAAAATGTTCTTGATGAGTTTTTATATAAAAAAGATACTCCAATTGATATGGAAGAAGTATTTGTTAGAGAAAATTCTTGGGTAGTAAATAGAGAATTAAAAGATTTACGTTTAAGAGATAGATTAAAAGTTTCAGTAATTGGTATTACAGAAGGAAATGATAAATTTATCCAAATGCCAAAAGGTACAACTTCAATTATTGCAAATTGCAGATTATTGCTTGTTGGTTCTCAAAAAGGTATAGCAAGAGCTAAAAAAATTATAAATTTAACAAAACAACCAGAGGATATATAAAATGTTTACTATTTTGCCAATAAAAGGTTATATCGATCAAATTGATGGATTTTATTGTGATGGGATTCATGCAGGTCTTAAACCAAATGGAAACAACGATTTAGGATTTATTTATACAAAAGAAGCTTGTACTGTTGCAGCAATTTTTACAGAAAATAGATTTCAAGCAGCACCTTTAAAACATTTTTTACAATATGGTGAAAATTTTAAAACGAATTTTGTATTAATTAACTCAAAAAATGCAAATGCATTAACTGGAAGAAAAGGTATTGAATCAATTAATACTTTGTTTTCTCAACTTGATTTTGATTTAATAAATCCAGTAATGAGCAGTACAGGTGTTATAGGAAATCCATTACCAATTGAAAAATTAGTTGCAGGTGCGAAAAAATTTGACTTAATGGCTAAAAATGGTGAAAACCTTTCACGTGCAATTATGACAACAGATGCATACCCAAAAACTTGTATGTATGAAGTAAAACTAGAAAATGGAACTTCATTTAAAATAGGTGCTGTTGCAAAAGGTGCTGGAATGATAAATCCAAATCTTGCAACTATGCTTTGTTTTATTTGTACAGATGCTGCTGCTCCTTTTGAAGATATAAAAGAGGCATTAATTGTAAATAGTAAAACTACATTTAATGCAATTTCTGTTGATGGTGATACTTCAACTAATGACACAGTAATGGTTTTAGCAAATGGAAAATCAAATGCTTATGATAAAGAAGCATTTAAAGAATCATTAAGACTTGTAATGCATGATATGGCGATGTTAATGGTAGCTGATGGTGAAGGTGCTAAGAAAGTTGCAGCATTTGAAGTGATCAATGCTGTTTCAAATGAACAAGCCGAAATTGCAGCAAAAGCATTATCTAATTCACTTCTAGTAAAAACTGCACTTTTTGGAGAAGATCCAAATTTTGGAAGAATTGCTTCAACTATTGGAGCATCAAGAATTGATTGTGACGATGAAAAATTAGTAATTTCTTATAATGATGTTGTTGTATTTAATAAAGGTGAAATCTGTTTTGATGCACAAACTGAAGCAAAAGCAGCAGATGTTCTAAAAAAAGATAAATATAAAATAGTTTGTGATATTGGTTTAGGTGATGGTAAGTTTACAGCATATGGTTGTGATTTAGGTTATAAGTATGTTGAGATAAATGCAGATTATAGAAGTTAATATTAAATAATTTTACAAAAAATTAAGTACTTTTTTAGTATAATCGGCGAATTCAAATTTAAACACATAGGATATAAGTATGTTTCACGAATACAGAGATGTAATTACAGAGTTAAAACAAAAAGATGCACATTTTAACAAACTTTTTGAAAGACACAATGAGTTAGATGATTTAGTTTCTAAACTTGAAGAGTCTCATGCTGATCAATTTGAAATTGAATCTAAGAAAAAAGAAAAATTAAAATTAAAAGATGAAATTTTTGCAACTATTGTAAAATATAAAGCTGAAAATTAATTTTTAATTTAAAAAATAAAAAGGGGATGAAGGTTTTGACTTTTATCCCCTTTTTTATTTTCTAAAAAGTTATTACAAGAAGTACTAAGCGCAATTTAGATAAAATAAATCAATTTTATATTACAAAGGCCTTTTTTTATGGAAAACCTTTTCGAAAATCAAGATATTATAGATGTAAATATTGAGGATTCAGTTAAAGCCTCATATTTAGATTATTCTATGAGTGTTATTATTGGTCGGGCATTGCCAGATGCAAAAGATGGTTTAAAACCTGTTCATAGAAGAATCTTATATGCTATGCATGATTTAAGTATTACTTCAAAATCAGCTTATAAAAAATCAGCAAGAATTGTTGGAGATGTTATTGGTAAATACCATCCACATGGAGATACTTCTGTTTATGATGCCTTAGTTAGAATGGCACAAAATTTCTCAATGAGAGCACCACTTGTTGATGGACAAGGAAACTTCGGTTCAATCGATGGTGATAGTGCAGCAGCAATGAGATATACAGAAGCAAGAATGACAAGAATAGCTGAAGAAGTATTAAGAGATTTAGACAAAGATACTGTAAATTTTGTTCCAAATTATGATGATACAATGAAAGAACCTTCAGTTCTTCCTACTCGTGTTCCTACTTTACTTTTAAATGGTAGTGAAGGAATTGCAGTTGGAATGGCTACAAAAATTCCTCCACATAATATTAATGAATTATTAAATGCTGTTTTATATACAATTGATAATCCAGATGCAACAGCAGATGAATTAATGCAATTTATTCAAGGTCCAGATTTCCCAACTGGTGGAACAATTTTTGGAAGACGTGGAATTATTGATGCATATAACACAGGACGTGGAAGAGTTAGAATTAGAGCTAAACATCACATTGAAACAAGAGGTAAAAAAGAGATTATAGTTCTTGATGAATTACCTTATCAAGTGAATAAAGCAAGACTAATTGAACTTATTGCAAATCTTGCAAAAGATAAACAAATTGAAGGAATTGCGGAAGTTAGAGATGAATCTGATAGAGAAGGTATTAGAGTTGTAATTGAGCTTAAAAAAGATGCAATGAGTGAGATTGTTTTAAACAATTTATATAAATCAACTCCAATGGAAACTACATTTGGAATTATTCTTTTAGCTGTTTACAATAAAGAACCAAAAGTATTTAATTTACCTCAATTATTAAATATTTTCTTATCACATAGAAAAACTGTAATTATTAGAAGAACAATATTTGATTTAGAAAAAGCAAAAGCTAGAGCACATATTTTAGAAGGTTTAAAAATTGCTGTTGATAACATCGATGAAGTTGTAAGAATTATTAGAGCAAGTTCAAATGATGCAGAAGCAAAAGCTAGCTTGGAGACAAGATTTGGATTAAGCCCAATTCAATCTCAAGCTATTTTAGATATGAGACTTGGAAGATTAACAGGTCTTCAAAGAGATAAATTAGAAGCTGAATATGCTGAACTTATGATATTAATTGCAGAACTAGAATCAATTTTAAAATCTGAAGAAAAATTAAATCAAATTATCAAAGAAGAATTAACAGAAATTCAAGAAAAATTTGCAAATGATAGAAGAACTGAAATTGAAGATTCTTATGATGAAATTGATATAGAAGATTTAATTCCAAATGAACCTATGGTTGTAACAATTACACATAATGGATATGTAAAAAGAGTTCCAATTAAATCTTATGAAAAACAAAAAAGAGGTGGTAAAGGTAAAGTTGCAGTTACTACACACGATGATGATTTTATTGAAAAATTCTTTGTAAGTAATACTCATGATACTTTAATGTTTGTTACAAATATGGGACAATTATATTGGTTAAAAGTTTATAAAATTCCTGAAGGAAGTAGAACGGCAAAAGGTAAAGCAGTCGTTAACTTAATCAATTTAAGACCTGATGAAAAAATTATGGAAATTATTCCAACACCTGATTTTGATGAATCTAAATCTCTAGTATTCTTCACAAGAAATGGGATTATTAAAAGAACTTCTTTAAGTGAATTCTCAAATATCAGAAGTAATGGCGTAAGAGCAATTGTTCTTGATGATGCAGATGAAATAGTAACTGCTAAAATTGCTGATGTTGATACGCAATTTTTAATGATTTTCACAAGTATGGGACAATGTATTAGATTTGAAATTGAAAAAACGAGAGATCAAGGAAGAAGTACAAGAGGGGTTAGAGGTATTAAGTTTAAACATGATGTAGATTTTGTAGTTGATGCTGATGTTGTAAGTAATGAAGAACAAGAGTTACTAACTGTTTCAGAAAAAGGTATAGGGAAAAGAACAACAGTAAGTGAATATAGACTTACAAATAGAGCGGGTTCTGGAGTTATATCTATGAAATTATCACCAAAGACTGGAAATGTTATTGGAGAAGTTTTAGTTGATGATTCACAAGATTTAATGTTATTAACTTCAATTGGAAAAATGATTAGAGTTGATATGCAATCAATTAGAAAAGCAGGTAGAAATACAGCTGGAGTAATTATTGTAAATGTAGATAAAAATGATAAAGTTGTGTCTATTGCTAAATGTCCAAAAGAGGATGAAGAGATAGAACTTGATGAAAATGGAAATGTTATTAGATATAACGAAGATGGAGAAATTTTAGAAACGAATATTGAAATTTCTACAAATGCAAAAAATCAAACTTTATTAGATGTTTTAGATTTAGAAAAAAATGATGATAATTTAGAAAAAGATGAGGAAGAATAAGAAATGAGAAAGTTTAATGTTGCAGTTGTTGGAGCAACTGGTGCAGTTGGTGAAGAGTTATTTAGAGTTTTAGAAGAAAATAATTTCCCAATAAATAAATTAATACCATTGGCAAGTGCAAGAAGTGCTGGTTCAAAAATTGAATATATGAATAAAGAAGTTACAGTTTTAGAATTAACTGAAACTGTATTTGAAGAAAATGATGTTGAAATTGCTTTTTTTAGTGCAGGTGGTTCAGTCTCTGAAAAATTCGCTAAATATGCAGTTGAAGCAGGTGCCGTTGTAATTGATAATACAAGTCATTTTAGAATGGATCCAAAAGTTCCATTAGTAGTTCCAGAAGTTAATCCAGAAGATATTAAATTATGGAAAGAAACGGGAATAATTGCAAATCCAAATTGTTCAACTATTCAAATGGTTCAAAGTTTAAAACCGCTAGATGATTTATATGGTATTAAAAGAGTTGATGTTTCAACATATCAAGCTGTTTCAGGTGCTGGAAAAACTGGTATGGAAGAACTTGTAAAACAAATGCAAGACTTTTTTGCATTTAGATTAGATGAAACAGAGATAAAAGCTTTCCCTTATCAAATAGCTTTAAATGTAATTCCTCAAATTGATGTTGCAAAAGAAAATGGATTTACAAAAGAAGAAATGAAAATGGTAAATGAAACTCAAAAAATTATGCATAAAGAGATTCAAGTTGCTGCAACTTGTGTAAGAGTTCCTGTTTTAAGATCTCATAGTGAATCAATTACAGTTACATTTGATGAAAATATTGAAGTTGATTTAGAAAAAGTTAGAGAAGTATTTGATAATTTTGAGAATTTAAAAGTAATAGATGATTTACCAAATAAAAAATATCCAATGCCAATTATTTCAACAGATACAGATTTAACTTATGTTGGAAGAATTAGAAAAGATGTATATGCTTCAAATATTGTTCATTATTTTAACGTAGCTGACCAAGTAAGAGTAGGGGCTGCAACGAATGCAGTTAGAATCGCTCTTAAATGGATTGATATGGAAAATGACATTTAATATGTTAGAAAAAATTTTTGAAACTACAATGTGGCAAGCAAGACTTTTTGTTTTGCTTGCAGTAATATTTGGATTATTAGGTTCAATAATACTTTTTGTTGTTGCTTCAATGGATATTTATGAAGTTATTAAATATGCACTAGATGTTTATTTAAATGGTTTGCATCCAGAAAATTTTCATGAAGAAATAGTAAGTAAGATTATAGGTGCAGTTGATTTATACTTAATTGCTGTAGTTATGTTAATTTTTGCATTTGGTATTTACGAACTATTTATTTCAAAAATTGATGCTGCTGAAGCAAGTGGTAGTAATATTCTAGCAATTCATTCATTAGACCAATTAAAAGATAAAATTGCAAAAGTAATTGTTATGGTATTAATTGTAAGCTTTTTTCAAAAAGTTTTACATACAAAATATGATGGTGCATTAGAGATGCTTTATTTTGCTGTTTCAATTGCACTATTATCATTAGGACTTTATTTTTTAAATAAAGTTGGAAAATATTAAAAGGTTAAAAATGTCAAAAATTTTTGTAGATGCATGTTTTAGAAAAGAGACTCCTTATACTCCTGTTTGGATGATGAGACAAGCTGGACGATATTTACCTGAATATATGGAAGTTAGAGCAAAAGCTGGAAACTTTTTAAATTTATGTCACAATCCAGAATTAGCAGCTGAAGTTACAATCCAACCTTTAGATATAGTTGGTGTTGATGCAGCTATTTTATTTAGTGATATTTTAGTTGTTCCAAATGAAATGGGAATGAAATTAGACTTTTTAAAAGGTGAAGGTCCAGTATTTGATAAACCAATTAAAACTGAAGAAGATTTAGATGCTTTAATTGGTGGTGAAGAAGCTGCAAATAAATTAACTTATGTTTATGAAACTATTAAGATTTTAAAACAAAGATTACCCCAAGATAAAGCTTTAATTGGATTTACAGGTGCTCCTTGGACACTTGCTACTTATATGATTGAAGGTCAAGGAACAAAAACATACAATCTTTGTAAAAAAATGATGTATTCGAATCCAGAATTTTTACATAAAATCCTTAGACGTGTAACAGATGTAGTTAAGTTTTATATGGAAAAACAAATTGAAGCTGGAGTTGATGTAGTTCAAATCTTTGATTCATGGGCTGCGGCAATTGAACCTTCAAAATATGATGAATTTTCTTGGAAATATATGGTGGAGATTGCTGAGTATTTAAAAGAAAAATATCCTCATATTCCTATTATCATGTTCCCAAAAGGAATAGCTTCATTTATTGAAAGAGGTTTAGTTTATGGAAACTTCGATGTATTTGGAGTAGACTGGGGAACACCAATGGCTCTTGCAAAGGAAAAATTAGGTGAAAAATATGTTTTACAAGGAAATATGGAACCTTGTAGATTATATTCAAAAGAGGCAACAACTATGTGTGTTGAAGCAATTCAAAATATTATGGGTGGAAGTGGACACATCTTTAATTTAGGTCATGGAATTTTACCTGATGTTCCAGTTGAAAATGCAATTCACTTTGTAAAAGAGTGTCAAAGAGTTTCAAAAAAAGCATAAAACAAATTTGTTTTAGAAAATTATTATAAAAGAGAAGCTATTTAGCTTCTCTTTTTTTATTTAAAAGGATTTTTATTTTGTCTTATTCAAATTCTATTATTTTTGGACCAATACCTTCACGAAGATTTGGTATATCATTAGGTATTGATTTATCGCCATCAAAAAAACAGTGTAATTTTGATTGTTTATATTGTGAATTAGAAGGTGCAAAAACTATTGAAAAAATGGATACATTTCCAAGTGTTGAAGAAATTACAAGTGCAATAAAAGAGAGTTTTAAAAATCATCCAAAAATAGATGTAATAACTATAACATGTAATGGTGAACCAACTTTATATCCAAAATTAAATGATTTAATTGATGAGATTAATAAAATAAAAGGTGAAACAAAAACTTTAATTTTATCAAATGGAAGTACGATTTATAAAAAAGATATTTTTGAAGCTCTATTAAAAATTGATATTGTTAAATTATCTTTAGATTGCATAAGTGAAAAGTGTTTTAAAAAACTTGATAGACAAAACAAAAGTGTAGAAATTGAAAAAATTGTTCCTTCTATGATTGAATTCTCACAAAAAACAACGAATGATTTTGTTTTAGAAATTTTATTTGTTAAAGATGTAAATGATAAAGATGAAGAAATAGAGTTATTGTTTAATGCCGTAAAACAAATCAATCCTAAAAGAGTTGATATTGGAACTATAGATAGACCACCAGCATATAAAGTAAATCCAGTAAGTTATGAATTTTTAGAAAAAGTTGCAAATAGATTTGAAAATATAAATGTAAATATCGTTTTTAAAAATAGACCAAAATTGATTCAAACTTATAGTGAAGATGAAATACTTTTTATGTTAAAAAGAAGACCACTTACAAAAGAAGATATAGAAAATATGTTTGATGATAAATCAAAAGATATTTTACTAAAACTTTTAGAAGAAAAGAAAATATATATTGTAAATAGTAGTGGAGTTGATTTTTATAAAAATATATAAAAAAGTCTTGACAATAAAAACTTTTTCTACTATAATTCCACCCCATTAAAGTTAAAGTCATAAATTCCGGCATAGCTCAGCGGTAGAGTAGATGACTGTTAATCATTTGGTCCCTGGTTCGAATCCAGGTGCCGGAGCCATTACTTTGACTTTGATACTTATAATTTATAGATTCCGGCATAGCTCAGCGGTAGAGTAGATGACTGTTAATCATTTGGTCCCTGGTTCGAATCCAGGTGCCGGAGCCATTTATAAATTCAAAACTTACAATAAAATAAAAATCAAATTCCGGCATAGCTCAGCGGTAGAGTAGATGACTGTTAATCATTTGGTCCCTGGTTCGAATCCAGGTGCCGGAGCCATTTATAAATTCAAAACTTACAATAAAATAAAAATCAAATTCCGGCATAGCTCAGCGGTAGAGTAGATGACTGTTAATCATTTGGTCCCTGGTTCGAATCCAGGTGCCGGAGCCATTTTACTTTTTTATAAATCGCCAATTCAAGAGATAAATGCATAAATTCACCAAACTAAGCTGTTAAAACTTTTGCAACTTTAGCATAAAAAACCTCAGATGGAGTTTTGTAACCAAGAGATTTTCTAGGTCTGTTATTTAACCTGTTTTGTATTTCTCTAATTTCTCTTCTTTTGACTTTAGTGAAATCTGTTTGTTTTGGTAAATACTGACGTATTAAACCATTTGTATGTTCATTTAATCCTCTTTCCCATGAATGATATGGATTTGCAAAGTAAAACTTTGTATCTAAAGCTTTTGATACTTCTTCATGATAAGCAAACTCTTTACCATTATCAGAAGTAATTGTATGAGTAATTGCTTTTATTGGATAAAGCATATCAATTAAAGCTTGTGTAACCACATCAGCTTTCTTAGAATCAACTTTTTTGATGAGAGTAAACTTTGTTGCTCTATCAACTATTGTAACTAATGCTCCAATATGGTTTTTACCAATGACTGTATCAATTTCAAAATCACCAACTCTTTTTTTGTATTCAACAACTTTTGGTCTTTTCTCAATTGATACTCTATTTTTAATAATTCCTCTAGAGTTATAGTCATTTCATCTCTTGTGATACTTTTTGTTTTTATGACGTAGCATTAAATATAACTTTCCACCATGGCATTTATTTTTGTAGATATATTGATAAATAGTTTCATGTGATACATAAGAAAGCTTTTGTAATTTCATTACTCCTGATATTTGTTCAGGAGACCAATCTAATTTTAATTTATCTTTGATGTAATTCATTACTTTTCTAGTAAGCTTTAAATGCTTTGATTTATATTTGTGTCTATAGAAACTAAACTGTTCAGCAAGTTCTGGTTTATAAATACCTTCAGAACTATTTCTCTTTATCTCTCTACTAACAGTGGATTGTGAAATACCTAAAGTATTTGCTATTTGAATTTGAGTGTATCCAACTTTAGTGTAAGCAGATATTTGATATCTTACTTTTAGGGTTAACTGTGTGAATTTTCGCATAAATATTTTTCCTGTTTTTGGCGAAATAAGGATAACAAAATATTTGTTAACCCCACTTACACCTTTTCTTCAGAAATTATGCATTTATGATTTGAACTTAGGCTTTTTTAATAGTTTCAAGAATTACATTTTCAAATATTTTTTGCTAAGAGTTAATACAGTTTTGTAAAGCTTTCAAAATATCTTTATTTATATTAGATAGTTCCAACATAAAATTTATAAAGGGCATTTTTTGTTAAAATTTCATTTCTACATTTATAATTGTAATAACTAAATCTTTTTTAGAATTAAATTGATAAATAAAATATTTGAATAACTATTTCCTAATTATTCATCTGGAAAAATTAAATCCTCTTGATATATTTCAATAAATACTTAAAATTTGTCTTTTATTGGAATATTAAAACATTCTATCAAACTATTATAAATTACATTTGATATCTCTTTTTTAATTTCTTTAGATCTAATAAATGACATAAAAACTTATAACGGACTAAATGGTTTGTATGATATAACATCTATTTTGATTTGTATAGAGTGAAAAACCCAAGTAAAACAAAGTAAAAATCACAAAAAACAAGTAAAAGTGATAAAAAGAGGATAAATTTAAAAATTTAAGCTACATTTCAGCGTTAAGGTATTGACAAGCTAATAAAAATCTATTATAATTCCCGTCCAATTTGACTGGAACGCTTCAAACGAAAAGTGAGAAGAGATACGCTTCAATCGAGAGGGAATGATCTTTAAAAATAATTATAAACGTTTGTAAAGTAATCTTTATAAACCGAATATGAGACTCTTATAAAAATCTATGTTTATTTAGATTAAAAATAAGAATAAATGTTAAATAAAAATATAAAAACAAGAAATTTGGTAAAACAAATGCTTGTCTATAAAATTTGAGTGATAATTTTGTAATTGAAGAGTTATAAAATTTGTCAGTTTCAAAAGCTCTATAATTTATGGAGAGTTTGATCCTGGCTCAGAGTGAACGCTGGCGGCGTGCTTAACACATGCAAGTCGAACGAGAACGGATTATAGCTTGCTATAATTGTCAGCTAAGTGGCGCACGGGTGAGTAATGTATAGATAACCTGCCCTCTAGAAAGGAATAACAGATGGAAACGTCTGCTAATGCCCTATATGCCTTTAATACATAAGTATGCAAGGGAAACGCTTTAGTGCTAGAGGATGGGTCTGTATGGTATCAGCTTGTTGGTGAGGTAATGGCTCACCAAGGCAATGACGCCTAACTGGTTTGAGAGGATGATCAGTCACACTGGAACTGAGACACGGTCCAGACTCCTACGGGAGGCAGCAGTGGGGAATATTGCACAATGGACGAAAGTCTGATGCAGCAACGCCGCGTGGAGGATGACACATTTCGGTGCGTAAACTCCTTTTATATAGGAAGATAATGACGGTACTATATGAATAAGCACCGGCTAACTCCGTGCCAGCAGCCGCGGTAATACGGAGGGTGCAAGCGTTACTCGGAATCACTGGGCGTAAAGAGCGTGTAGGCGGGTATATAAGTCAGAAGTGAAATCCAATAGCTTAACTATTGAACTGCTTTTGAAACTGTATACCTAGAATGTGGGAGAGGTAGATGGAATTTCTGGTGTAGGGGTAAAATCCGTAGAGATCAGAAGGAATACCGATTGCGAAGGCGATCTACTGGAACATTATTGACGCTGAGACGCGAAAGCGTGGGGAGCAAACAGGATTAGATACCCTGGTAGTCCACGCCCTAAACGATGTACACTAGTTGTTGTGAGGCTCGACCTTGCAGTAATGCAGTTAACACATTAAGTGTACCGCCTGGGGAGTACGGTCGCAAGATTAAAACTCAAAGGAATAGACGGGGACCCGCACAAGCGGTGGAGCATGTGGTTTAATTCGACGATACACGAAGAACCTTACCTGGACTTGACATAGTAAGAACTTTCTAGAGATAGATTGGTGTCTGCTTGCAGAAACTTATATACAGGTGCTGCACGGCTGTCGTCAGCTCGTGTCGTGAGATGTTGGGTTAAGTCCCGCAACGAGCGCAACCCTCGTCATTAGTTGCTAACAGTTCGGCTGAGAACTCTAATGAGACTGCCTACGCAAGTAGGAGGAAGGTGAGGACGACGTCAAGTCATCATGGCCCTTACGTCCAGGGCTACACACGTGCTACAATGGGGTATACAAAGAGCAGCAATACAGTGATGTGGAGCAAATCTCAAAAATATCTCCCAGTTCGGATTGTAGTCTGCAACTCGACTACATGAAGTTGGAATCGCTAGTAATCGTAGATCAGCTATGCTACGGTGAATACGTTCCCGGGTCTTGTACTCACCGCCCGTCACACCATGGGAGTTGAACTCATTCGAAGCGGGGATGCTAAAGTAGCTACCTTCCACAGTGGATTCAGCGACTGGGGTGAAGTCGTAACAAGGTAACCGTAGGAGAACCTGCGGTTGGATCACCTCCTTTCAGAGAATTAAGTTAAGATTCGATTCTTAACTTAAAACTAAAAAGAAAGAGTTTTTATATTCGGTTTATAAAGATTATTTAAATAGGTAGTAAAAGGGGCCTATAGCTCAGCTGGCTAGAGCGCTCGACTGATAATCGTGAGGTCTCAGGTTCAAGTCCTGATAGGCCCACCATTAAATAATCTAGAAAGATTAATTTAGGTTGGGGAATTAGCTCAGCTGGGAGAGCGCCTGCTTTGCACGCAGGAGGTCAGCGGTTCGATCCCGCTATTCTCCACCACCTATTAAGAGTAAATGCGTAATAATTAATTTATAGAGTGATAAAGAAGTTAAATATAAGTTCAAAGGATATTGAATTTATATTTGATTTTCGAATCAAAATGATATTTAAAAATATAATGTTAAAGTCTTTAATTTTTTCGTAAGAATTAGATAACAGAAATGTTAAATAATTTAAAACAAAAAAAATTTCATATCTAAGAAATTAGATAGAACACAACATTATTTTATTGGATATATTTTAAATAATATGTTTAATAAGATAGTAGCCAAAGAATATTATCAAAAAGCGATAGAGTTTAACTCTATTTATTAATAAGCTATTAAGGGCTAATGGTGGATGCCTAGACTGTAAGAGGCGATGAAAGACGTATTAGGCTGCGATAAGCCTCGGGGAGCTGCCAAAGAGCTTTGATCCGGGGATTTCTGAATGGGGCAACCCAGTATATAGAGATATATATTACCCTACGGGGAGCTAACCTGGTGAAGTGAAACATCTCAGTAGCCAGAGGAAGAGAAATCAAACGAGATTCCGTCAGTAGCGGCGAGCGAAAGCGGATTAGGACAAACCCAATGCTTGCATTGGGGGTTGTAGGACCATAATGTGAGACTAAAGAGGATAGATGAAATACTTGGAAAAGTGTAGCATAGAAGGTGAAACTCCTGTAATTTAAATTCTCAATAGCTCTAATGGTATCCTGAGTAGGTCGGAACACGTGATATTTTGACTGAAACTGGGGGGACCACCCTCCAATCCTAAATACTACTTACAGATCGATAGTGAACAAGTACCGTGAGGGAAAGGTGAAAAGTACTCCAGCGAGGAGAGTGAAATAGAACCTGAAACCATTAGCTTACAATCATTCAGAGCCCTATGATTTATCAGGGTGATGGACTGCCTTTTGCATAATGAGCCTGCGAGTTGTGGTATCTGGCAAGGTTAAGTCAAGTACGAAGCCGTAGCGAAAGCGAGTCTTAATAGGGCGAATTAGTCAGATGCTGCAGACCCGAAACGAAGTGATCTATCCATGAGCAGGTTGAAGCTGGTGTAAGAGCCAGTGGAGGACCGAACCGATAGGCGTTGAAAAGTCTCCGGATGACTTGTGGATAGGGGTGAAAGGCCAATCAAACTTCGTGATAGCTGGTTCTCTCCGAAATATATTTAGGTATAGCCTTGTGTTGTAGCATATGGGGGTAGAGCACTGAATGGGCTAGGGCTGCTTACCGCGGTACCAAACCCTATCAAACTATGAATACCATATGTGGAATCACAGGAGTCAGGCGGTGGGTGATAAAATCAATCGTCGAGAGGGGAACAACCCAGACTAACAGCTAAGGTCCCTAAGTTACATCTAAGTGGAAAACGATGTGGAGTTACTGTGACAACCAGGAGGTTGGCTTAGAAGCAGCCATCCTTTAAAGAAAGCGTAACAGCTCACTGGTCTAGTGATTCTGCGCGGAAAATATAACGGGGCTAAGATGTACACCGAAGCTTTAGATTCAATTTTAATTGAGTGGTAGGAGAGCGTTCTATTCAGCGTAGAAGATGTACCGGTAAGGAGCGTTGGAGCGGATAGAAGTGAGCATGCAGGCATGAGTAGCGATAATTGAGGTGAGAATCCTCAACGCCGAAAACCCAAGGTTTCCTACGCGATGCTCGTCATCGTAGGGTTAGTCGGGACCTAAGTCGAGTCCGAAAGGGGTAGACGATGGCAAATTGATTAATATTTCAATACCAACATATAAGCGCGATGTGGGGACGCATAGAGTTAATCGAGGTCACTGATGGAATAGTGGCTCGAAGGACGTAGGCTGTTACTTAGGCAAATCCGGGTAACGTTAGGCCGAGATCTTACAGGCTCTTGACACTCTTCGGAGGAGATGGAGAATCGATGATACTGTCGTGCCAAGAAAAGCCACTAAGTATATTATATGTTGCCCGTACCGTAAACCGACACAGGTGGGTGGGATGAGTATTCTAAGGCGCGTGGAAGAACCCTGGTTAAGGAACTCTGCAAACTAGCACCGTATCTTCGGTATAAGGTGTGCCTACTATTGTATATGGACTTGCTCCAAAAAGCGATAGAGGTTGCAACAAAGAGTCCCTCCCGACTGTTTACCAAAAACACAGCACTTTGCTAACACGTAAGTGGATGTATAAGGTGTGACGCCTGCCCGGTGCTCGAAGGTTAACTGATGATGTCAGCGCAAGCGAAGCATTTGATTGAAGCCCGAGTAAACGGCGGCCGTAACTATAACGGTCCTAAGGTAGCGAAATTCCTTGTCGGTTAAATACCGACCTGCATGAATGGCGTAACGAGATGGGAGCTGTCTCAACCAGGGATCCAGTGAAATTGTAGTGGAGGTGAAAATTCCTCCTACCCGCGGAAAGACGGAAAGACCCCGTGCACCTTTACTACAGCTTGACACTGTAGCTTGGATATTCATGTGCAGGATAGGTGGGAGGCTATGATATATGGACGCAAGTACATATGGAGCCATCCTTGAGATACCACCCTTGAATATTTGAGTTACTAACTGCGTACAATTATCTTGTATCAGGACAATGTCTGGTGGGTAGTTTGACTGGGGCGGTCGCCTCCTAAAAAGTAACGGAGGCTTACAAAGGTTAGTTCATGGCGGATGGAAATCGCCAGTTGAGTATAATGGCATAAACTAGCTTGACTGTGAGACATACAAGTCGAACAGAGACGAAAGTCGGTCATAGTGATCCGGTGGTTCTGTGTGGAAGGGCCATCGCTCAAAGGATAAAAGGTACGCCGGGGATAACAGGCTGATCTCCCCCAAGAGCTCACATCGACGGGGAGGTTTGGCACCTCGATGTCGGCTCATCGCATCCTGGGGCTGAAGTAGGTCCCAAGGGTATGGCTGTTCGCCATTTAAAGCGGTACGCGAGCTGGGTTCAGAACGTCGTGAGACAGTTCGGTCCCTATCTTCCGTGGGCGTAGGAAAGTTGAAGAGATTTGTCCCTAGTACGAGAGGACCGGGATGAACGTACCACTGGTGTACCAATTGTTCTGCCAAGAGCATCGTTGGGTAGCTACGTACGGATGTGATAAGAGCTGAAAGCATCTAAGCTCGAAGCCAACTCTAAGATTAACTTTCCCTGAAGTTCCCAGCAAGACTAGCTGGTTGATAGGCTGGATGTGTAAGCGTTGTAAGGCGTTTAGCTGACCAGTACTAATAGAACGTTTGGCTTATTTTAAACAATTCTTTGGTTTACTATCTTATTAAATATATTTCTTATATTTAATATATATTGTGAAAAGACTTTAACATTATTTTTTCTTAACTCCTTTATGAGTTGAGTGTAAAGAGTATTTACATATTGAATCTTTCTTTATGTTTCTTCTTACTTTTTTCACTCAACTTTGCTGGTGGCTATAGAGAAGTGGAAATACCCAGTCCCATTCCGAACCTGGAAGTCAAGCACTTCATCGCCGATAATACTGCCGGGTCCCCTGGTGGAAACGTAGGCCGCTGCCAGCTCTTGAGTTTTTTATTTACCAAGCTTTTACTAATTTGAACTTCTTTACAGTTCCTCTTAGCAAAAGCTTTTTTTTTACCCCCCCCTCTATCCTTCCAGCCTTTGTTGGTTTTTCCCCTTTATCCTTTTATTTGGTTTGTTTATTCCCTCTTCTTTATTCACTTATGTTATAATAAATAAAAACTAGGAATAAAATTGAATAATAATCAAAATAATCCATTACATGGAATTAAATTAGAAATGATAATAAATTCTTTGGTTGATAACTATGGCTGGGATGAATTAGGTAAAAAGATTAATATTAATTGTTTCAATTATGAACCAAGTGTTAAATCTTCTTTAAAATTTCTTAGAAAAATTCCATGGGCGAGAGAAAAAGTTGAAAAGCTTTATTTATCAATGATTAATAAATGAGTTTATTATATAAATTCTTTAATTTCACTCTAAAGAGAAATATTAATATAAATTATATTACTATTACAAACTTTAAAATATTAGGATAATTTATGATTAGAAAAATAGATATAAATAGTGAAGAATTTCAAATTGAATTAGAATTAACAAAACAATTTACAGATAAGGTTTTAGAAGAGCATAACCTTGTGTATAATCCAGATGATGAAGTTAATGAATCTATACAAATGGGATTAACAAGAAATAAATTAATTTATGGAAAAAGATTTTGTCCTTGTTTTATGGTTATTGGAGAAACATTAGAAGAACAAGAAAAAAGTGAAAATAGACTTTGTCCATGTACTCCAGCATTAACTAAAGAAATACCACTTAAAGGTTCATGTCACTGTGGAATTTATTGTACAAAAGAAAAAGCAGAAGAAACAAAAAATGAACTTAGTATGCACGATGCAATTGCAACACATTCAAGAGGATTAACAAAAGATGAGTGCGAAAAATTATTGCTTAAAGAAGAAATTAATTCTCAAGAGTTAGAATCATTACTTGAAGCAAGAGAATTAGGTTTCGTAAAATTTAATTTAGTTGATACAAGAGAATGGATGGAATGGGTTGGAACAAGAATAAAAGGAACAGATTATTTAATACCTACAACGTCATTTTATCATGCACTTGAAAGAATTAATAACCAAAAAGATATTTCTGTTATTGTTTATTGTCATAGTGGAAGTAGAAGTGCATATTGTCAAAGAATAATGCTTGATTTGGGATTTAAATCAGTTGCAAATTTAGACTATGGAATTTCTTCTTATGGTGGAGAAAGAGAGAGTGGAGATAATTAACATTTAAAGAAATGTATCTTAGTCATAAGATACATTTTCTTTAAAATCATCAGAATACTTTTTTAATAAGTGCATAATTGAGATAAAAAAGGTCACCATTGCAGGACCAATAATCATTCCCCAAAAACCAAATGTTGAAAGACCAGCAACTATTGCAAAGAAAATCAATAATTCATTTACGCTAGTAGGTGTTTTTACTACTTTTTTATTTATATATTTTATTATCATTGGTTTTACAAATGTATCTGCAAATATTGAGATTACAACTATAGAATAAATTGCAATAATAAAAGCATTTGTTATTGAATTTGTTGTTGCTTCATAAATTACAATTGGAAGCCACATTATTACTCCACCAATGACTGGAATTAAAGATGCAAATCCATATAAAACTCCAAATAGTAATCCATCATAATTAAAAAAAGTTAAGAAAAAACCAAATAAAAAACCTTCAAATATTGCAGTAACTAAAATTGAGTATAAAACAACTGTCATTACATTTGATGATTCACTAAATAAAATTACTGAATCTTCTTTTTTAATTGGTAATAGTTCTTTTATGAAAGTTAAAAGCGGGGTAGAATAAAGGGTAAAGAAGAAGAAAAATATTAAAATCATTACCATATCAATCATAAATTTAGCAGAATTCTTTCCTAAATAAGCACTAATAGCAAATATGTCTTGTACAGTTTTTCCTACATCAATTTTTGAACTAAGATTATCTAAAAAATTATTCATAAAGGCTAGATTTACAGATTTTTCTTGTATAAAGGTTTTTATATCATCCAAATTTCTTACTAATAGTTCTTGATCAACTTGATTGAAAAAATTAATAAATGAAAAAATACAATATAAAATAGGAATAAAAAATAGTGCAGCAAGTGCAATTGTAATAAATGATGTAGCAGCAATTCTACTTCTTGATTTTTTTTCTAAAAAAAGTGTTAAAGAACTAGTTGCAACAGTTAATAATATTGATACAAGAATAGCTCTTAAAAATGGATTGAATAACTCAACCATAAAAAATATCATTACAATTGCAATTGCAACTATAAAATAGACAGCTTTCAAAATAGCTTTCCTTGAGTTAAATCATCATCTAATTTTTGATTTCCTGGATATGAAAGTCTAAACATTTCATATGTTTTTATACTTGCTACTCTTCCTCTGGCCGTTCTTTCTATATATCCATTTGCAAGTAAATAAGGTTCAATTGCATCTTCAATTGTACCTTCGTCTTCACTAAGAGCTGCTGCAATTGTAGAAAGTCCCATAGGTTTTCCTCTATTTGAAATTAGAAGTTCTAGTAAATTTATGTCCATTTCATCAAATCCACTTTCATTTACCCCTAATTCATCTAAAGCATATTTACATCTTTCTATATGAACTAATTTTTCATTTTCTACTTCAGAAAAATCTCTTACTCGTCTTAACAGCCTCAATGCAACTCTGGGTGTACCTCTACTTCTTTTTGATATTTCTAATGATGCATCATCTTCGCAAAATTTCCCTAGCTTAATTGAAGCTTTTTGAATGATTTTTGCTAACTCTTCGTGCGTATAAAATTGCATTCTAAAATGCATACCAAATCTTTCTCTTAGAGGATTTGAAAGCATTCCTGCACGTGTAGTTGCTCCAATTAGAGTAAATCTTGGTAAATCTATTTTTACAGTTTGAGCAGCTGGTCCTGAACCAATTATTATATCTAATCTATAATCTTCCATAGCTGGATATAAAATTTCTTCTACAGCAGGACTAAGTCTATGAATCTCATCAATAAATAAAATATCACCTTCTTCAAGATTAGTTAAAATTGCAGCTAAATCTCCACTTTTTTCTATCATAGGTCCAGCTGTGATTTTTATATTTGTATTCATTTCATTTGATATTAAATATGATAAAGTTGTTTTACCAAGTCCAGGAGGTCCATAAAATAATATATGATCTAGTGCTTCTTTTCTTTTTTTAGATGCATCAATAAAAACTCTTAGATTTTTTTTGATTTTTTCTTGACCAATATAATCATCCCAGTTTGAAGGACGTAGATTTACTTCTGTACTTTCTTCTTCAAATGATATTTGTTCAACTTCTACTAATCTTTCCATTTATATTAATACTCTTCATTTTTTGATGGAAATGAGCTGTTTTGTACATCATTTCTATATTGATTCACTGCTTCTTTTACAAGTTCTGCCCCATTTAAATAGTGTCTTACAAATTTTGGTTTAAACTCTTCAAAAAATCCTAACATATCTGACCAAACTAGAACTTGACCATCAGTTACATTTCCTGCACCAATCCCAATTATAGGGATATTTACAGCTTCAGTGATTTTTTTTGCAACATCACTCATAACGCCTTCTACAACAATTGAAAAAGCTCCAGCTTTTTCAACTGCAATTGCATCACGAATTAACTGTTCTTCATCCTCTTTTGATTTTCCTCTGACTTTATATCCACCTTCGCTTCTTACATATTGAGGCATCAATCCTATATGTCCCATTACAGCAATAGAATTTGAAGTTAGATGTTTTATAATATCAGCTCTATCTTCTCCACCTTCTATTTTAACTGCTGCTGCATTTGTTTGTCTATATATTTCTATACAGTTTTTTAATGCTTCATCTTTATTTATGTAAGTTCCAAATGGCATATCTGTAATTACAAAGGCTTTTTGTGCTCCTGTACAAACTGCATTTGTATGATATATCATTTGTTCTAAAGTTGCAGAAAGTGTATCAGGACGTCCAGCAAAACTCATATTAAGGCTATCTCCTACAAGAATCATATCTGCTATTTCTTCAAATAATTTTGCAAAAAGTGCATCATAAGCTGTAATAACAGTTAATTTTTTTTGATTTTTTGATTTTTTGATTTTTGTTATGTTCATTTTTTCAAAATCATTTTTTATTATGCTCATTTTTTTTCCTAATATCTGTTAATAACTTTTTATGATTATATCTAAAACAAACTTTTTTAATAAAAATTTTAATATTTGCTATAAAAAATAAAAATTTAAAGAACTTGTAAATATCTGTTTCGTTAGAATTATAGATACAAAACTCAAAATAAACTAAAAAAGTATTCTTATGAACAATGAAACAAATATTCAACAACATTTAGCAGAACAAACAATTATGTTTGCAAGTATTACAAAATGGATTTTTTTATCCTCTTTAATTGGTGCTTTAGTAGGAGTAGTTGTATCTTTATTTTTAAAACTTTTAACATATTGTGAAAATTCAAGATCATTACTTCCTTTTGATTATTATTATACATTACCTTTTGCTTTAGCAATAACAGTTTTTGTTGTAAAAAAATTTGCTCCAAGTGCTCAAGGGCATGGAACAGAAAAGGTAATTGAAGCAATTCACAAAAATTCTGGAAAGATTAATGTAAGTGTTGTACCAACTAAACTTTTTGCAACAGTTCTTACAATTTTTGCAGGAGGTTCAGTTGGAAAAGAGGGACCTGGAGCGCAAATTGGTGCATCATTAGCTTCATTTATTGCAATGAAACTAAGATTTTCTGCAAGAGATAGAAAAAAAATTGTAATTTGTGGAATTAGTGCTGGATTTGCATCTGTTTTTGGAACACCACTTGCAGGAGCAATTTTTGGAGTGGAAATATTGATTGTTGGTGGTTTAATGTATGATATTTTATTACCTTCAATAGTTGCAGGATTTTCTGCTTTTTTTGTTGCAAAAATGTTAGGTATAAGTTACACATATTTTAATATAGCGTTTTATTCAAATTTTGATTTTAATTATGTATTGATTTCAAAAGTTATAATTGCAGGAATCTTTTTTGGATTGGTTGCAGATTTTATAATTACAGCATTAAGTACTTTTCATAAATACATTAGTGCAATAAAAATGAATTATATTTTAAAAGCATTTTTAGGTGGAATTTTTATAGTAGTTTTAACTTTAGTTGTTGGAGAACATTATTTAGGAATAGGTTTCCAAACTATAAAAGATGCTTTATCAACGGATAAAATGATAAATGAAAATATTCCTTGGTATACCTTTGTATTAAAAACAATTTTTACCTCATTAACTTTGTCTTTTGGTGGAAGTGGTGGGGTTATAACTCCAATTTTTTATGTTGGTGCAACAAGTGGTAACTTTTTTGGATATTTAGTTGATGGATATATTCCATTATTTGCTGCCTTGGGTTTTGTTAGTGTCTTAGCAGGAACAACAAGTGCTCCAATTGCTGCAATGATTATGTCAGTTGAACTTTTTGGTATGGATGTTGGTCATTATGCTGCAATTTCAATTATTATTGCATTTTTAATGACAGGGCATAGAAGTGTTTTCCCTTCACAAGTTTTATCAATGAAAAAATCAGAAGCTATAAATGTAAAATTAGGTGATGATATAGAAAATACACAAATGACATATACAACAAGATTTTTTATAAATATTCAAAGAATATTCAACTTGATAGTTAAAAAAAATTTAAAAAATACAGAAGATAATAAAAATAAGTAATTAATAGTTTAAAAGTAGATTTTGGATAAAATATTTAAAAATTAAACATAGGGTTAGCATTTTGAAAAAATTAGTAGGTTATATTACATCATCACTACCAAGCAATAATTTTACTATTGATTTAGCTTATAGTATGAAAGAATCAGGTGTTGATATTTTAGAGTTAGGAATTCCTTTTTCTGATCCTGTTGCAGATGGTCCAGTTATTGAAAAAGCAAATTTAATTGCTTTAAATAATGGCTTTAAGTTAAAAGATTTATTTGAAGTATCTTCTAAAATTGGACAAGATATTGATACTTTATGGATGGGGTATATGAATCCATTTTATCATTATGGAATGGAAAAATTCTTACAAAAAGCAGAAGAATATAATATTCAAGGAACAATTATTCCTGATCTTCCTTTTGAAATGGTTCAAAATTATGAAAATTTATTTGTTAAATATAATAAAACAAATATTTCGTTTGTTGCACCTACAGATAGTGAAGAAAGAATTAAGCAATTAGTATCAAATGCAAAAAAATTTATTTATATGGTTGCTTATGCTGGAATAACAGGAAGTGGTCAAAAAGAGGATTTGTCTTTAATTATTCAAAATGTAAAAAAATATTCACAAACTCCGCTTTATATTGGTTTTGGTGTTGATGAAAAAACATGTAAAGAAAAAGTTAATGGTGTTGATGGCGTAATTGTAGGAAGTGCATTTGTAAAACATATTATTGATGATAGTTTATCAAATGAAGAAAAAATAAAAAAGATTTCTTTAGTAGCAAAAGAGATAAAAGATAAAATTAACGAATAAATTATGCATATTTTAAATCAAGACGTTGAATTTTTAGAAGAGAATAGAACTTGTTCTTATTTTGATGAAAAGCTTTCAGATATTAGATATAGATATATATATTCTTGTTCTACTGAACTTTATCAAAAAATGCTAGAAAGAGGCTGGAGAAGATTTGGAAGAATGCATTTTGTTCCAGAATGTAAAACTTGTGATAAATGTGTTTCTATGAGAATAGATGTTGAAAATTATAAATTCTCAAAATCTGAAAAAAGAGTTATCTCAAAAAATAAAGATACAAAACTTTATATAAGACCACCATCTCTTACTATGGAACATTTAAATTTATATGATAAATATCATAGATTTATGAATGATAAAAAAAATTGGCCATATACACCAATTGAACCTGAAGATTATTCTAAATCTTATGTTGAAGCTACAGAAAATTATGCAAAAGAATTTTTATATGTAAGAGATGATAAGTTAATAGGTGTTGCTTTGGTGGATATTTTACCTCAATCAATTTCTGCAATTTATTGTTACTATGATCATGATTATTCTGATTTATCAATTGGAAAATTTTCTATTTTAGCACAAATAAAAATCGCAAAAGAACTTAAAATACCGTATATATATTTAGGTTATTGGATACAAAATCATTTTTCAATGGGATATAAAGAAGCTTATTCACCTTTTGAGATTTTAAAAAACAGAGCTTCTTTAAATGAAACACCTATTTGGAAAAAAAATGAAATATAATATCGTTGTAATAATAAGTATTATAATTTGTGCTATAATCTCTTGGATTTTTAGTTATTATTTAGCATTAGTTGTAGTTGGTGAAAGTAGTGCTTTTTTTAAAATAGCACAATTAATTGTAGTAATAATTTCAATGACAACTTTTTATGCTCCAATAAAATATATATTAATTAAATTTATGAATCTTGAAAAAGAAGAAAGAGAGAAAAATGAATAGATACTTAGTATCTTTTTTAATATTAACTGCTACTTTATTTGCAGAAACTGCAACATTAAATGAAGAAAAAACAATTGAAGATAATGTAGTTTTAACTGAACCATACAATCCAAATGTTGATTGTTTAATATTAGAAGATGAAAATTCAATTATATGTAAGTTTGAAGTTATTAGAGATCCTATAAATGAGCAACTAATAACGATTAATTGGATAAGTCCAACAGGTGAAATCTCAAGAAGTAGAGAAATGATAATTCCAGCTGGAGATAGCTCTGCTTATGATTATAGATATATTGATGGTAGAGAAAATGGAAAATGGGATTTTAGAATAATTTATAATGGAAAAGAGTATTCATCTCAATTTGAATTGAAATAAATACTTTTTATTTACTAATTAAGTAAAGAGTCTCTCTTAACTTATTAGTAATTTTGTTATGTTATATGTAAAAAAAGACATAATCCACGCAGTTGATGTTGTAAAAATAAATAAGTACCATAAATATTTCCAATTTCCTGCCTCTTTTACAAATACCATAGAAGCTGCTAAACAAGGTAAATAAATCATTATAAATACAATAAATGACATTGCTGAAGCAAATGGAATATTGTTTTTTATTTTTTCTATTAAACTATCAGAAGTTTCGTCATTTTCTCCACCTAATCCATAAAGAATTGATAATGTTGAAACAACTATTTCTTTTGCTGCAAGTCCTGTTTCAAGAGCTACAGACATCTTCCAATCAAATCCTAAAGGTCTAAATAGTGGTTCACTAAACTTACCAATATATCCTAAATAAGAATTTTCAAGATTATATAAACTTAATTCATTTTGTAAATTGAGTTTTTCTTCTTCATTTGTAGTTAGTTCTATTTTTTTGTTAAACGATTCCTCAATATCAAGATGTTTTGGATAGTTACTTGCAAACCAAATAAGTAAAGAAGCTGCTAAAATATAAGTTCCTGCTTTTTTTAAATACATCATAGCTTGATTTGAAACAGTATGCCAAATCAATTTAAATGATGGAAGTCTATATTTTGGCATCTCCATAACAAAAGGTTCATCTTCACTTTTAAATACAACAATTTTTAATACTTTAGCTGCAAATAAACCTAAAATAGCACCACAAATATAAATTAAAAATAATACATTTCCTGCATTATGTTCTCCAAAAAAAGCTCCTACAAAAAGTACATAAATAGGAAGTCTTGCCCCACATGACATGAAGCCAATGATAAATAAAGTTAATAATCTATCTTTTTCATTTTTTAAAGTTCGTGCAGCCATATATGCAGGAACTGAACAACCAAAACCAGTTACCAATGGGATAAAAGATTTTCCATGAAGTCCAAATTTATGGAAAAACCCATCAAGTAAAAAAGCAACTCTACTCATATAACCTGTTGTTTCAAGCAAAGCAATTCCAAAAAATAGTATAACTATATTAGGTAAAAATAAAATTACTGAACCAACTCCTGCAATTATTCCATCACCTATAATAGAAGAAAGTTGATTTTCTCCTAAAATTTGTTTTGTATTATTGATAATACTTGCAAAAAAAGCATCAATTAAATCCATAGGAATATTTCCTATTTCAAAAGTTAGTTGAAATAATCCCCACATTAAAAATAGAAAAATTGGAAGACCAAAAAATTTGTGAATTAAGAAAGAATCAAACTTTTCAGTTAAAGTTTTTTCTTTACTAGAATCCTGTTTTACAGTTTCTGTAACTGCACCTTTTGCAAAAGCAAATTTTTCATCATTGAATATATCTTCTATATTCTTCGTTCCAAAGTGAATGTATAAATGTTTAAATGCTTCATTTAAAATAGGTTGTAGTTTTATCCAAATAGGATCTTCACTAAAAAGTTTATAAGTTTGTTTATCTTCCTTTAAAAGTTTTATAGCAAGTTGTCTGTAAGTTTGATTTGTTTTATAATTACATTCATTTAATAACTTTATGATTGTTTCTATCTCTTCTTCTATAACATCAGAAAAAAATAGTTTTGTCGGAAGTTTTTCATTCTCAAATTTATTTACAATTTCATCTAAAAGATTTTTTATTCCTATTTTTTTTGCTGCACTTGTTTTTATACAAGGTTTACCCAAAATTTTACTTAATTGAATTTCGTCTATAAAAATTGATTCTTTTTCAGCTTCATCACTCATATTAAGTGCAATAATCATCTTTTTATCTAAAGCTAATAATTCTGATGTTAAAAGTAGATTTCTTTGTAAATTTGTAGAATCCAACACATTTAAAATAATATCATAAGGAGAATTATCCAAAAATTCTTTAGTAACTTTTTCTTCTAAAGTATAGTTATTTAAAGAATAAGCACCAGGTAAATCAATAATTTGAATTTGATAATTTTTGTATTCTAAAAAAACTTCTTCTTTTGCAACTGTTACTCCCGAAAAATTTCCAACTTTTAATCTAGCATTTGATAAAGAATTAATAAGCATAGATTTACCAACATTAGGTTGACCTACTAATGCTATAGTTATGACATTAGTTTGCATATTTAACCTCTATTTTTGAAGCTTCACTTAATCTTAATGCTATTTTTGATTGGTTTACTTTTATTTCGATTGTACTTTTTGTAAGAGTTAGACCTTCGATTGTTACAATTACACCTTTTGTTATGCCAAAAGAGTATAATCTATTCTTTAAGATATTATCACAATTAATTGCAACAATTTCAACAGTTTCATTTAATTTTAATTCATCTAAAGTCATTTTTTTCCTCATTTAGGATTAATAATGATTATTATAATATAATTAGCCTTTCTTATAGTTAAGTATGATAAATGCTTGATTGTAATTTTGGTTTACTTTGGATATACTATTAACTCGCTATAAAATTTTTAAGGGTGATTTTTATGCTAAATGAAAATAATAATGCAGAAATAATTGATGAACTAAAAAAGATTGTTAAACAAAAAGGATTAAAATATACTGAACAAAGAGAGATTGTTTTAAGTATATTATTACATGCAAAAGAACATTTAACAGCAGAAGAGATTTATAATCAAATTAAAAAAGATTACTCTGATTCTAATATTGGAATTGCTACAGTTTATAGAGCACTTAGTTTTTTAGAAGAAGTTGATTTAATTACATCAATAACTTTTGGAACAGATGGAAAAAAATATGAAAGTAATGCAAAATCTCATCATGATCATCTAATTTGTACTAATTGTGGCAAAATAGTTGAGTTTATTGATGATGAAATTGAAAAAAGACAAGATAAGATTGCTAAGAAAAATAAATTTAAAATATCAAGTCATTCAATGCAACTTTATGGAGTTTGTGAAAATTGTCAAGAGTCATAGTATATTAAGGTTTCTTAATATACTATTTTTTAATCTAGATATAATTTTTATAAAATTTCTGCTTTTATTTCATTAACCCAGTTTTCAATTCTCTCTTCAGTTAAATCACTTTGATTATCTTCATCTATTACTAATCCAACAAATTTAGTGTCAATTTGAGCTTTTGAACCATCATGATAATAACCTTCAGTTGAAGTAAATCCTATAACTTTTGCTCCACTAGATTTAATTTGTTCGTAAATAATTCCTAAAGCACTACAAAATTCATCACTATAACTTTCTTGATCTCCTAACCCAAAAAGAGCAACAGTTTTATTTGATAAATCTAATTTAGAAAAATCTCCCCAAGCATCTTCCCAATCATCATTTAATTCACCATCCCCCCAAGTAGAACCACCAAAAATAAGTTTATCATATTCATTTATTTTATCTATTTTTGTTCCTGCTAAATCAAATACTTCAATATCCCCAAGTTTTGAAGCAATTTTATTTGCTATCTCTTCAGAATTTCCTGTACTACTTGCAAAAAATATAGCTGTTGCCATTCGTCATATTCTCCTAATTATTTTTTATTATTGATCTTAAAGAGTAAGGAATAGCTTTTATTTGATACTCTTCATTTTTTAATTCGTCCACATAAACAGGTATTTGTTTAGTAAATTCATTGTTCTTTGGATAGGCTAAATATATTTGAAAATATTCACCTTTTTTTATAGATTTTATTGCACCTTTTAATTCATCTTTTATATTTGGTTTTTTAACTTCTATATCTTTCCAAGATGTATAAATTTTAAGCCCAACAAAATCTTTTGATTTAATGCAAATAGAATCTCCTAAATCAATTACTGTTTTGTCTATGTGGAGTTTTTTTATCTTTTTTAATACAAATTCATGAAATAATAAATGTTTATCAATTAATAATTGTAAATTGTTATTTGTAAAACAAATTGAAATTAATTTTGCAATAGGTAATAATTGTTTGTTTGAAATAAAAAGAGATGTTTTTTTATTAGGATTTAAATAATTGTTAATTATCTTCGTAGAATTAATACAGAATTTAAAATGTCTATTATTTTTATTTTGAACTTTTATGAAACTTGTAGGAAGTAAATTTTTTATTTTATAAGAAAAGGCACTTTCTAATTGATAGTTTGATAATTTTCTTTGTTCATATTTTGAAAAATGACAATAAGAATCCAAAATATTATTGCTAAGATTTAAAAATAGTTGTCTTAATCTATTTACAGAATTAAATTCATCAAAATCCTTTGGTAAATACTCTTCTTTTTGAGAAAAACCTATTAAATTTTTTTCTAACATTTTAATTCCTTGTCACATTTTGCATAACATTCATTACAATCTTTTATTCCCATGATTTTTACATATTCATCATATACGCATGAGATTGATCTTTTTGCACAAATAAAAGGTATATTTTTCTTTTTTGCTTCATTTTTATATTTCAGCATTGTATTATGATTTAAAAAAGATGTAAGCATTACTATACAATCAGTATCTTGTGGAACTTTTTTCTTGGGAGCTGAAGATTTTTTTCTTGCATCCCAATGATTAATAGTTTTTGCACCTAAATCAGTAAGCATTGATGAAATTTGAGAGATTTGGTCTCCTCCAATAATTAGAATACTCATTTTAAATCCTTTTAACAAGTGCAACCAGTAGGTTTTACTAAATTTTTTTTATTTTTTATTTCCATACAATCAAACATAATGCATCCTTTATATTGATAATCATTATTGAAATATTATAGAAAATAAACTTAAAATATAATTAATATTAAGAATGATTATCAATAAAATGTAAAAGATTAAATAATGTTGTAATTTATGATGGAAAGTTATATATGAAAATTAAAAATTTAAAAAAGGATAATAACTAGGAAAATCCTAGTTAAAAGTTTCTATACATCTATTTTTTTGAGTTCTCTTATAATTGCAGCTATTTCTTGAGAATATTCTCTAGCTTCTCTACTATTATATTTCCATCCACCATTATAACTGCTCCATACTTTTGTCCAGTCATTTTTGTGGATTTTTTGCCAATAAGTTAATTCATCAATTGCATTTTTAGTTGCAAATTTAAAATCAGAAATTAATTTTGTTGCTAACATATTTCTATTCCATGCTGTATCTTTTGCATTTTGTCTACTAATAACAGTTTTTATATTAGCTTGGTATAAACCAAAATCTTTTGAATCCAAGTTAACCATCACTTTCCCTAGTCCTGACTCTTTAATTGCTATAGCCATTAATGAGTAACTAAGACCATGAGCTTGACCTTGTTTTTTTATCTCTTTAAGTGTTTCAATTTCGTCTTGCGTTAAGTTTTTTATATCAAAATCTGATGCAAAAACATTAGAAATAAATAGTAGAATAAGTAGTATTGCTCTTAATCTCAATGCTTTCTCCTTTGTTTTTTCTTTAAATAAAGTAGCCGATTATACAAAAAATTTATAAAATTGTCAAATATTACTATATTTTGCTTGTTTTTTTAGGATTGATTAATAATTTATTTAGTTAATTAAAACTATAATTCCAAAAAAATTTATGAGAATAAAAAGACATTGGAAAAGAAAGAATTTAAGAAAATAATTAAAGAGATAGGGTTTTCTTCTCAAGGTAAATTTGCAGAAGAAATAGGTGTAAAAGCAACGACTTTTACAACATATAAAGTGATTCCGACACATATAAAAAGAATTACAAAATTAGCTTTATTAGCTAAACAAAATGGAGTGAGTTTAGAAGAAATAAGAAATTCACTTAAGGTAGATTAGAGAGAATCTCTAATCTTTAAAGAAAATATTTATTATAAACCTATGTTTATATATTTTCTAACTTTTTTCATCTCTTCAAAATCAAATTTAGATTCAATTTTAGTTTTTAAATCATCTTTTATCACATTTCCAAATGGACTTATAATTGCACTTCCTTTTGCCATATTATCATCTGCACTGTTGCATGCAATTACAAAACATTGATTTACAAGAGCTAATGCTTTTGAAATTGATTCATAGTGATCTTTTCTTTTTAATCCCCACATTGAAGGATTTAAAATAATATCTGCACCTTTTACTTTTTCCCAAAGTTCTGGAAATCTAAGTTCAAAACAAATAAGTGTTGCTATTTTTAAACCATTTATTTCAATAATTTTTATATCTTCAATATTTCCCGAACTAAAATATTCAAGTTCATCTCCTAATGGAAATAGTTTATATTTTGCTTGAGTATGAATAATTTTTTGATTATGAAAAATATATAAAGTATTATAAAAATTTCCATCTTTTTTTGTAATAAATGTTAAAGCTATGATTTTATCGATACTAAGTTCATTTATTTCATCTATTGCTTTTAAAGAAAAATTTGATGCTTCATCCATTCTATCATAAGAAAACCCACTTAAAGCTAGCTCTGGTGCTAAAATCAAAGAGTTATTTTCACATGAATTTATTAATTCTTTTAAATTATTAAGATTTTCTTGAAAATTGTTTGAAGTTTTAATTTGTAGTGCTATTAATTTCATTTATTACCTCATTTAAAATATTTTCAACTGCAACTTTATAACTAACAGCTGTTGCATAGCTTGTAGCTTCATATTTTGTAACTATTACAGAATTTGTGTTTGAAGCACGAATCAAAGCAAAACCATACTCAAAATTTATTCTAAGACCATCAATTTTAACTATATCTTTGATTATTGGAAAACCTCTTTGAATAGTTTTTAATTTTTCATCAATTTTTTTTATGATTTTAAACTTATCTTTTTCATTTACATTTATTTCAATATTTGAACTTGTATAAACTTTTGGAAGTTTATCTAGTTCAACATCAAGATTTATTCCTTCATATAAAAGTTCTATTACTCTAAATGTTGCATAAATTGCATCATCATAACCATAATATCTATCATTAAAGAATATATGTCCTGAAACTTCAGCTGCTAAATCAGCATTTAACTCTTTTAGTTTTAGTCTTAAATTTGAATAACCAGTTTTATTCATAATTGTTTTTGCTTCATGATTTAACTCTTCAAAAATATTTTGTGAATATGTTACTTCTCCAATAATAACTGGATTTTTCATAGTCTTTGAAAAAAGTAGGGCTAACATATCGCCTTTTATATTATATTTTTGAGTTAACACGGCAATTCTATCTGCATCTCCATCATAGGCAAAACCTAAATTATAATCATTAATCAATAAAGCTTTTAAATCTTCTAGATTTTTTTCATTTGTTGGGTCTGGATGATGATTTGGAAACTCTCCATCTGGAGTTAGATGAATTCCTTTATAATTTAGATTTAATTTATCTAAAATATTACATAAAACAGTATTTGCAACTCCATTTCCACAATCAACAATAAAAGGAATTTTAAAATCTTTTAGGTGAGAAAACTGTTTAACCATAAAATCTATATATAAATTTTTAGCATCAAGTTCTATAAAATCAAAATTATTTGGAATTTGTATATTTGTATTTTTTGCTATTTTTTCATATAAAGAGATTAGTTCATCTCCAAAAAATGGTTCATTATTTATAGTGATTTTAAATCCATTATATTTTTTGGCATTATGACTTCCTGTAATCATAATTGATGCATTTGGTTTTATTTTTTTATCATCTATTAAAAATTCTTGAAAAGAGGCAAAATAGTTAACTCCAGTTGCTACAAGTCCAATATTTAAAACTTTACAACCTGAGAGATTAATTCCAGAAATCAATCCATTAAAAAGCATTTGAGAGTGAGTTCTTACATCATAACCAACAACTATATATGGCATAGTTTTTGTTTTTTCTTTTATATGAAGTCCTAGATAATAACCAATTAATTTGGCATTTTCATAGGTCAAATCCTCATTTACTATGCCACGAATATCATATTGTCTAAAAATTGTTTTGCTTATCATTCTTTTTCTAACTTTAATAAAAAATTGTTTTTTTCATCAATTGAAAATTTAACTTCATCTAAAATTACCCTAAAACTTGGAACTAAAATATCTATCATATTTTGTAAAGTTGCATTTGAAACAGCTTTTGATAACTTTTCATCTTCAAGTTTTTTAGCTATTTCAGCACAATTTATAGTTTTTCCATAAGGAATATTTAGTAATTCTTTCCAAACTTTTATTTGAAAAGGAGAACCCACAAGTTGTAGTGGAATTTCAAATGTTTTTCGTTGTTTGTTTAAATATTCATTTAATTGAATTTTTAAAATTTCAAAAGCTTCACAGTTTCCTGGAATTACATCTGCATTTAATGTACTTTTTAAAACTTCAATTTTTGCTTCAATATGAAAAGGTGTAAATGAAGATAGTATTACAATGCCTTTTTTAGATGCAGCTGCAAACATTTCACCTAAAGGTGTTGAAAAAGTCGTTGTAACAATAACTTCTTTTGTTTCAAAATTATATTTTCTCATGGCGGAATTTTAACATAATCATATATAAGATATAATTTTAAATGTTAAAAAATATCAATAAAAATATAAAAATTTTGTATGTTGAAGATGATGAAATCGCAAGAGAAAATGGGATTGAGTATCTAGAAAATTTTTTTGAAACTATATATGAAGCAAGTGATGCGATAATTGCTTTGCAACTTTATGAAAAATATAAACCAGATATTATAATAACAGATATTCAAATGCCAAAATTAAATGGTTTAGAATTTGTAAAAAGAATAAGACAAAAAGATAAAAAAACTCAAATTATTGTTATTACAGCATTTTGTGATAAAGAGTATTTATTAAAAGCAATTGAACTTCAACTTGTAAAATATCTTGTAAAACCTGTAAAGGAAAAAGAGTTTGAAGAGGCATTGTTTTTATGTGTTAATTCATTGAAAGATGATATTTCAAATATTGTACAAATTGATGATGAAATATATTTTGATACATTTAATAAAAATTTAGTAATAAATAATGAAATAGTAAAATTAAGAATAAAAGAGATTTTATTTTTAGAATTACTAATAAAAAATAAAAATAGATATGTAACTTATGAAGAGATTGAAAACTATGTTTGGGCGGATAGTGTTATGACAAAAGATGCTTTGAAAACATTAGTTAAAAATATAAAAACAAAAATTCCAAAAGATTTGATTTTAAATCTTACAAACAGTGGTTATAAAATAAATGTTTGATATAAATATAGTTCTATTTTATGGAATAACTTTTGGAATATTAATTATGACAATTGTATATACATTTGTTAGATATTTATATTCAAAAGAGATATTTTATATTAGTTATTGTTTTATGCAAATTTTCTCTTTGATTTTTATAATCTCATATAGTAAACTTTTTGAAATAAATATTTTGGTTCAAGAGTTTTCTTTGGTTATTGCTTCTATATTTGCTGTAGTATTTGCAATAAATTATTATGAAGGAAATTTTTTTCCAAAAATCACAAATTTTAAAGAGCTTTTATTTAATACATTTTTATTAAATGTTGTTATTTTAACGGCATTTTATCACTATATTTTATTTGAATATTTACCTTATACAATTATTTATGCCATTTTATTTATCTCTTTAATTTTTAATTTAAAGCAAGGTTTCAAACCCGCACTTATTTATGTAATTGGTTGGTCAATTTTTTGTATTTTACTTTTTATTTTTGATTTTAAAAATCTTTATAATCAAATGGGATATTTTGATTTAGTTTTAGTAGTTTTTGCAATTGAAGCTATGCTTTTTACTATTTCAATTGCATATAAATATAATGATTTGAAAATTCAAAACAAAAACTTTGAGAAAATGGTTTTACAGCAATCTAAATTTGTAAAATCAGGAGAAATGATAGCAAATATTACGCACCAATTTAGACAACCATTAAACAATATTTCATATATTTTAATGAATCTAAAAAAGAGATTTGAAAATAAAAACTTAGATGAAATCTATTTTGATAAAAAAATAAATCAAGCAAATGAACAAGTGATTTTTTTATCAAAAACAATAGATGATTTTAAAGAGTTTTATATTGAATCAAAAGAGAAAGTTTTATTTAGTGTAAAAGAAGCTATAAATAATGCAATAACAATATTAAGTGCAGATTTAAAAAGTAATAATATAGAGTTAGAAGTGAATTTTGAAACTTTTGAAGATATACAGATTTATGGAGTTAAAAATGAACTTTCACAAGTTGTTTTTTCTTTAGTTTCAAATTCAATTGATATTTTAAAAAATATAAAAAATCCAAAAATAAAAATAGATATCTTTTGTGATTCTGCTGAGGTTAAAATAACTGTTTTAGATAATGCTGGTGGAATAAAAACAAAAAATATAAAAAAGATTTTTGAACCATATTTTACGACAAAAGAGCTAGGAACTGGACTTGGACTTTATTTAGTAAAAATGATTATTGAAGAGAGTTTTTCTGGAAAAATTTTAGTTGAAAATAAAAAAGAGGGCGCTTGTTTTTCCCTCTTTTTTGAAAAAGCTATTTAGATTATGGATGAATAAAAGCTAGTTTTTTTACTATTTTAAATTCACTATCTTGTGAAAATATTTCTATATAAACATTTGATGTTTTATTTATGTTTTTATCAAAATCTTTAGTAGTTTCAATAATTAATATTTTTTTAGATTTAGTTCCAGCTTCTAAAGAGAACTTTTCAAATCTTTTTATTTTAAAGTTTTTATCATCTTTTAGTTTTATATCAAAAGTCAAAGCTTTATCTTGTGTGTTATGGAAAGTTAAAATATAGTTATTTGAAACTATTCCATCTTCATTTTTTTTGTAAAGTTCTGTTGTTTTATTTACATTTACTAAAAAATCTTCTTTTTCTAGTGAAAAATAAAATGCTAAAAATATACATAAAAATAAAGAAGCAAAATATGTAATATTTCTTTTTGTCCAAATAGAGATATTTTGTTTATTTATTACTTTATTTGTACTTCCCCAATTTATTAAAGATTCTTTTCCAAATTTTTGCATAACAGTTGAACATGCATCACTACATTCAAGACAGTTTATACATTCAACTTGTAAACCTTTTCTAATATCTATATGAGTTGGACAAACTTTTACACAAGCTTCACATGTTGTGCATTCTTCATTATTACTCCATTGTTTTACTTTAAAAATAGATTTTGCTCCATTTTCATAAACTTTTCCACCTCGATTAAAATCGTAAGTTACTTGTTTTGTATTGTTATCATATAATACTGATTGGATTCTAGAATATGGACAAACATAAACACAAAAGTTTTCTTTCATAAAAACAATATCATAGATTAAAAATAGGGCAACACTTATAATAAATAAAATCATAAAACTATGATTTAAAGGGTCTTGTATATAAGCAAAAAAATCTTCAGGTGGAACAAAATATAACATAAAGTTTGAAGAGATAATTAAAGTAATAATTCCCCATAAAATTAAAGATATATATTTTTTAATTTGATTTGATTTTTTATTGTAGTCTATCTCTTTTTGTTTGTTTTTAATTCTTCTTAAATCTAAAATTGTACTTTCTATTAAATCTCTATAGATAACTCTAAAGATAGTTTGAGGACATGCCCAACCACACCAAATTCTTCCTAACATTGAAGTCATTGCAAAAATACCAATAAATAAAAACATTAATAAAAAAGGCATAACATAAAGTTCACTTACATTAAAAACCATTCCAATAAAATGAAACTGTAATCTTTCGAAAGATAATAACAATATATGATTATTATTTATTGTTATAAAAGGTATTAGCATTATGAAAATTGTGCTAATAAAATAAACTAAATATCTTTTTTTAGAATAAGACATATTAAACTCCTTTGTTTTTTTTATCATAAGTAAAAATGGTGTTACTTTGGTGGTATTTATTATAAATATGTATATAAAATCTATTGCATATTTTTTATATTAGCTGTATAATTTTGCCAATTTATTAGAGGAAAAGAAGGTGGGAAAAATAAAATATATATTTATATTTTTGTTAATTGGTTTAGTTGATTTATTCGCTGGAAACAGATATGAAATAAAATCAGGAATTGTTGAATATGAAATAGCTGGAAATGCTGAAGGAACTGAAAAAGGTGACACAATAAGTGGAACAAGTAAATTGTATTTTAAAGATTTTGGTAATCTTGAATTGACAGATGAACGTATCGTTCAAACAATAATGGGAGAGAAAGAAGAAGAGAGAACAGTTTCAAAAATTGTAAATGATAAAATGCTTACAGCAGATTTTAATGATGAAGTAATTTATTCTCAAAAATTAGTTTTAGATGAAGAAAATCCAATTCAAAATATTAAAACTTATGATTCTTTTATTCAAATGGGTGCAAAAAATCTAGGAACAGAAGAAATTTTAGGTTATAAATGTGACATTTGGCAATTAGGTGAAGATAAAATTTGGGTTTACAAATCTGTTCCATTAAAACAAATTAGTCAGTCTTTAGGAATTATTCAAATTCAACAAGCAAAATTTGCAGTATTTAATATAGATATAAAAGATGATAAATTTAAACTTCCACCATTTCCTATAAAACCAATTGAAGAGATTATTGGTGATAGTGAAGCAGAATTTCCAAATATTTCTCCTGAACAAGAAAAAATGATGAATGAAATGATGAAAGAGCCTAAAAAATAAAGATTGTGCATTTAGCACAATCTTCTAATAAAAATCTAATTTAAACTTTTTGTTTCATCTTTTGTAAGAAGATAAACAGCTAATAAAAATGAAATCGAACCTAAGAATGTATTTGTAAGAATTAATGAACCAACACTAAAGAATAGAGCAATTAAAGAGTATGATTTTTTATTTGTTATAAATGCAATCACAGCTACTAAAATAGTAACAAATCCAATATATCCAAAATAAACAGCTGCTCCCATAAAATCTTTTATTTCGCAAGATAAAGATGCAGAGTTTAGATTACACTGTATTGCTAAGGCTTTATTTGATACAAATCCATATTTAAAGGCAAAGAAAATTCCAGCAAATACTAATGTATAAATTCCTAACTCTTTTAAATCACACAAAGAGATATTTTTGTTTGTGCCTTTATTTAAAATATAAGCAAATGCTAATGCTAAAATAACCCAAATATTAGAGAAAATATTTAAAAAAGTTTCATTGTATATTGTAATAATTGAACCAATAACTAAAACTAAAGCTAATACTTTTTCAAATTTACCAAAATTTAATTTTGAATATTGATTTTTATATAACCATATAAATGAGATGGCTAAAATGATAAATCCATAAATTTCAAAATTTTCATATCTTCCATTGAAAGCTAAATTCATAGTTAAAATGAAAGCAATAAATGAAGCTAAATAAAACAATATACTTGGAATAACATCTGTTCTTTTTTCTTTTATTATATATGAAAGCATAAAATAATAAACAAAAATTTGTGTTAATAACACAACAAAAGCCCATGAAAATTCTAAATAGTTTCTAGCAATAATATTATATTGTTCAACTTGTAACATATAAAGTATTGCAAAAAGAGTATTTATAAAACTAAATAAGAAGATTTTTTTAGTTGATATATCTTTGTTTCTAAGTAATAAAGAAAAAGCAAGGATTAAAACTAATGAACCAAATGCTAAATATTTATAATTTGGAAAATTTGAAACATCTCCACTGAATACATTTTTATCAAGTCTATCTTTATCAAATAATCCCCAGAAACCACCAACAGCACCTTCACTAACTCTTTTCCATGGTTGATCAAAGGCTTCAATGATATTATAATTCCAGTTTTTTTCTTGGGCTAAAGAGACAAAATCTCTTACAAATTTTGCTTGGTTGATTTTACTTGGTAAGGCATCTTCTCTCATTCTTCCTTCACTTGGCCAACCTGTTTCTCCAATTAAAATATTTGAAGTTCCTAAAATTTGTTCAACTTCATGTCTAACATCAGCTAAATGTTTGATTGATTCATCTATATTCATTGGGTCATCTTCCCAATAAGGTAAAATATGAATAGTTACAAAATCAGTTACTTCTTTGATACTTGGGTGTTTTAACCAAAATTCCCAAACATCAGCATAAGTTACTTTTACATTTGGAAGAGCAGTTTTTACTTCTTGTATATATTCATAAAGTTTTTTATCAGAGATATCTCCTCTTAATAAAACTTCATTTCCAACAATTACAGCTTTTACAATTTCAGGATTTTCATTTACTAATTTAATTAAAGTTGATATTTCATCTTTTGTTTGTTTTTCATCTGAACTAACCCAAGCTCCCATAAGCATTTGAAGATTAAATTCTCGTGCTATCTTTGGAATCATTTCTAAACCTACAGTTGAGTATGTTCTAATACAAGTTGTGTATTTAGAAAGAAGTTTTAAATCATTTCTTACTTGTTCTTCTGAAATTACTAAACCTTTATCAAATAAGAAAGGTGATTCATCTTTTGCAAAAGGTGCATACGATACGCACTGAAGTTTTGAAAAAGAGTTTGAATCATCTTTTAATATAGCTTTTGCTCCTAAATAGTACCAAAAGAATAAAGCAACAAAAACACTACATAATGTTAAAAATATTTTTTTCATTTTTTTCCTAATTCCTGATTTGACCTGAACCGTAAATTTTATATTTAAATGTTGTTAAATCATTTATTCCCATTGGTCCTCTTGAGTGAAGTTTATTTGTAGAAATACCAACTTCAGCTCCAAGTCCAAATGCTCCACCATCTGTAAATCTCGTACTTGCATTTGCATAAACACAAGCTGCATCAACTTCACTCAAAAATTTATTTACTGCTGTATAGTTTTCACTTAAAATTGATTCAGAGTGTCCTGAACCATATTTTTGAATATGTATGATTGCTTCTTCAATATTTTTTACAATTTTTATATTTAAAATATTTGCTAAATATTCTGTACTATAGTCTTCAATAGTTGCAGGAATAGCTTTTATAAACTTTAATGTTTCTGGACAAGCTTTTAAAATTGTTCCTTGTTCATTAAAAGCATCTTCTAATCCATTTAAAATATATGGAGCTATATCTTCATGGATTAGTAAAGTTTCTATTGAATTACAAGCACTTGGTCTTTGGCATTTTGCATTAATTACAATATCAATAATTTTTGCAGCAGCAGCATCTTTATCTATATAAATATGGCAAATTCCTTTATCATGTTTTATTACTGGAATTGAAGAATTTTCACTCACAAATTTAATAAGAGCTTCTCCACCACGTGGAACTATTAAATCAACATATTTATCTTGTTTTATAAGTTTTGCAACACCTTCTCTACTTGAATCAGGAAGTAAAGATATAGCTTGTTCAGGGAGTTTATTTTTTGCTAATACTTCTTTTAATACAACAGCAATTGCTTTATTTGAGTGTTCAGCTTCTTTTCCACCTTTTAAAACACAAACATTTCCACTTTTAAAACACAGTGCTGCTGTATCACTTGTAACATTTGGTCTACTTTCATAAATAATTCCAATTACTCCAATTGGAATTGATATTTTTTGTATATTTAAACCATCTTGGGTTACCCAACCATCAAGAATTCTTCCTAATGGTTCTTGTTGAGATGCAATTTGTCTTATGGCATCTGCCATTCCTTTTACTCTATCACCTGTTAAAAGTAATCTATCTAGTAAAGCTTCATCTAAATTATTTAATCTTGCTTGACTCATATCTTTATCATTATGTGAAATGATAAAATCACAATGGTTCATCAAAGCATCTGCCATTTCATTTAATACTTTATTTTTTATAGCAGTGCTTAAATTTGCAATAGTTCGGCTAGATTTTTTAGCCTCTTCTAAAAATGCTTGCATAGTAATTCCTACAATTAAAATTTATTTTTTGTTATTTGGTATATATTTGAAGAATAGATATAAAACTGCTAACATTACAATTACAGTTATAACACCTATAAAATTAAGTTCTACTTCGGGGCCAGCGCCTCTTTGATAATTTTTTGGTACAAATAGAATCATTGAAGATAACAGCATAAAAGAACCAGTTATCACGGCTATTAAATGAGCAAAAACTCTATGAAATTTTGTCATATAAAAATCTTTTACCATTTTCCAAGTCATTGCTGAAGCTGTAATTACAATAATTAGTACAATGATTTTTTCATATTGTGCTTCCAATAATCTTCCTTTATGAAATTTTACTTATTTTATGTTTAGTATACTTAATTAAGGCTTTGTTGAGCCTTTATTTACAAACTCCACTATCTTTTAATATCTCTTTTATTTGTTTGCATTTGTTATTGTCAATATACAAATGTAGCCAAGATTCAACCCAATAAGGAATATTTCTACCATTGTTTCCCCATGAATTTACACTTTGATATTTTAATCCTAAATGCTCTGAAAATGTCCGTTTATTGAAATTTGCTTTTTTTAATAATAACTTGAAATTATCCTTATCCATTTAACTTCCAAAAATAGTATGCAAAAGTATATCATAAAATTAAAAAAAATATGTAAATAAATATATATTTAAGTATATTATTATTTAAAATTTAATATTATTTACATACGAAAATACTAGGATTCAAAATGAGAATAAAAGCATTTTTAACAAGTGGAAGATTTAAAATCATTAAAGTATTTAAATTTGATGAGATGAAAGCAATAGCTGCTGCATATCCACGTTGGGAGTATATTCTGTAAGTTTTTTTCTAAATTTTAGAAAATATTTTTATAAATAATGGCTATTTCTTAGCCATTATTTCTTCTTCAATCTTTTTTAATATTAGTTAATTATGATTTTGTTAATTGTTAAATGATAGAATAAAAAAAATCAAATTGGAAAAAATATGGGAATAAAAGATAAATTAAAAGAAAATTCAAATAAATTATTAAACATAGCAAGTGAAAATGCTACAAAAGCTTTTGATTATCCAAGAATAAAAAGTAAACAATTAAAAGAAGCAATAAATGCAAAAATTAGAGAAAAAGCAGTTCTTGCAACAAAAGCTAGACTTGTTGAAAATCATAAAACTTTTGATGATTATAGTGATGAAGAGTTAGAAATAATTATTGCAGATGAAGAGCGAAAGATTGTTGATGATTTGAAAACAAAATCTTTAGTAGTTGCACTTGCTGCTCTTGGTTTAAATTTCTTTGTTTAGGAATAAAATATGTTTAAACAAGTAAAATCTGCTGTTTTTTGGTATTATTTATTTAAATTTAGAAAAAGAATTACTTTAGTTGTTTTACTTTTGATTATTGCTCTTTTTGCAAATGTAATTTATAGTGATGTTGTGGAATATTTGAAATTAAAAGATAAACTTCAATATTTAGAAATTGCACTTATTTCGAAGTGGATAGTAATTATTTTTAATCTAGTTTTTTCTATTTATTTACTTCTAACGATGTTTAAGAAAGAGGAAATTCAAGAAGAAAAAAAGATTAAAAAAGAAAAAATTGTTGAACCAGTAAAAAAAGAGAAAGAAGAAAAATTTACACAAAGAGAAAAAGAATTTTTATATAAAAAAAAGATTCGATCAAAAGCTGATTTATTAGTAGAAAAATAGAAGAGATTTAATCTTCTATTTTTTCTTTTGTTTCATTATCATTTTTAAGAAAAATAGTTTGAGCAGGATATGCAAATGCACAGTTATTTTTTTCAACAAGTTTTGATATTTCAACCATAACTTCTTCTTTTGCAATTAACCATTCTTCCCATACTGGACTTTTTGAAAAACAGTAAACTAAAATATCAATTGAAGAACTAGAATATTCATCAACAAATACTAATAAAGTATTTTTTATTCCATCTAAATCTTCTCTTTTTATGGCTTCAAATGCTTTAGTTTTTGATATATTTATAGTTTTATTTGTTGCAATTTTTGGATGATTTAATAACATATCATGAATATCATTTTTAAGGTTTACAATATCTTCCATTTTACTTTCATAAGTTACACCTATACTCATTTTTATTCTTCGTCCAATTTTTCTTTTTGACCAGTTCATAATATGAGCATTTGCAATTTGAGAATTTGGAACAGTAATCATGGCATTATCAAATGTTCTAATTCTAGTTGTTCTCATTCTGATATCTACAACTGTTCCTTCAAAATCATTAGTTCTTATCCAATCCCCTTGTGAAAAAGAGTTATCAGTCATAATGTTTAATGAAGCAAAGAAGTTTGCAAGAGTATCTTTTGCAGCAAGTGCGATAGCAATACCTCCAACTCCAAGTGAAGCAGCTATTGCTTTTACATCAATTCCAAGCTGAGTGAATAAAAATAAAACTACAACCAAAATAAGTACAACTTTAATTATTTTTAAAATAAATACAATCATTTCTTTTCTAACATTTTGGTATTTTTCTAATAAATTTTGTGCGTATATAGAAATACTATTGTCTAAAATAGCATAGATTGCCCAAGTTAATAAAGCCATATAAATTGTATTAATCCAAGGCATAACACTGTTTATAAAAGTTTGATCTTTTACTAAAATGAACATTGAAAGTTGAATAGAAAAAAGGTATAAACTGTAGATTACAGGAGAATTAATTGCATCTTTTAGATGAAATAAAATATTCTCTTCTAAATTGTGATTTTTATCTTTTATAAGTAATTTTGATATAAAATTTGTAATTATTACAATTAAATATCTATTTATTAATCTAAAAAATAGAATTATTAATAATGCAATAATCAATTCACCAATAGAAAAATTTAGATGATATGAAGTTAAAGATGATATAAAAGAGATACCTTTTACATTATCAATTTTATCAATTAAATATTTTAGGTTAAATTCATCAATAAAAAAGTTTGAAGCTCTAAATTTTTGGATATTAGAATATAAATATTGCAAAACAAAAAGTTGTGTATGTTTTTGATTGTAAAGTTCGATATAATTATCAACTAAATCAGCTGATACTTTATTTACGCTACTGTTTTTTGATTCACTTTCATATAGTGAAGCGTAATCATCTAATTTGAAATTTTGAATTTGTTTAATGTTATTTTTTAAAATTTCTTCAAAATATTTTTTATTCCTAAATTCTTGTTTACCTAAAATAATATTTTTTAAAGTATCTTCATAAGTTGCTTTTTCTTTTAAAAATTCAACTCTTAATTCATCTCTTTTTACTGCAAGTGTATTTTTTTGAAGATTATTTGCATTTATTCTATTTGTTAAAAATAGTATTTCATTATCATAATAGTTTTTTTCAGGAAGAGTTGTTAAATATGATTCATTATTTATATTATTTATAACATCATCAACAAGTTTATTCTCTGAATCTATTTGGTCTTCTATGTTTTGTGTTAAATCATCTGTATTTGTTTGTTCTGTAGGTTTTGCAATAGCTTGTTGCTGTTGAGATTCTTTAGCTAATAATTTTATTGGAGTTGTTGGAATATCTTGTGATAGTAAAAATTGTGGTAAAAATAGAATTATAAATAAAAATTTATAGATATTTAACATTAAGATTCCTTAAGTGATTTTTGGCGAATTATAGTATTTTTATAGTTAGTTTAACTTGATATGAAAAGATTATTTTTTAATTATTGGTGCAGTTAGAGGGATTTGAACCCTCACGCGATTAAGCACGAGCCCCTCAAGCCCGCGTGTCTACCAATTCCACCATAACTGCAACGAAAAAGAGGTCAAGAAGAAAAACTTCTTGACCTCTTGAAGTATTTATTAAATCTGTAGATTTAAAGATTACCCTAAAAATGGATTTGCATATAATGCAATCATAGCAACAACAAGTGCATAAATAACTTGTGCTTCGATCATCGCTAAAGCAATGAACATAGTTGTCATTAATTTTCCACCTAAACCTGGGTTTCTAGCAGTACCAGCAATAGTTGCAGCAGCAGTATTACCCATACCAATAGCACCACCAAGTGCAGCAAGACCTAATCCAATTCCAGCAGCAACTACAGAGTATGCTTTTAAAGTTTCATTTACAACAGCTTCATCAGCAGCAAATGCAAAACCAGCGATAGCTAGCATTAAAAGAACGATTTTTTTCATTCTAGATTCCTTATAATTTTTATATATCTCAAAGTCTGTTCGGCTTGCGTATCCCTACTTAACACTTTGTGGCTGTGATTATAAAAAAATAAAACTAAAAATAAGCTAAAAGTTTTAAAATAGTTATTTTATAAACAATTTGTTATAATCATCGCACTTATGAAAAGAAGGTGCTTTTTTATGAAAAAATTATTTTTATCTCTTACTGTAATTATTGTTTTGCTTATTGGTTCTGTATATGGTATATTATTTACAAAATACGGAAATAAGATCATTTCATCATATATTGAAGGTAAAGTAAATAGTAAAGAAGAAAATGTAAAATTAAAAGTAAATAATTTTAGATTAACACTTAATACAATAAATTTTGAAGCAGTCATAAATGATGATTCTTATATAAATATTTCTGGTGATTTAGCAATATTTAAAAAAAGTGTAAATTTAAAATATGATATTAAAATAAATGAATTATCAAAATTAAAAAATTTAACAAATCAAGATTTAAAAGGTTCATTTTATACAAATGGAATTTTTAAAGGAGATAAACAAGAAGCAATTATTCAAGGTTTTTCAAATATAGCTACAAGTAAAACTAAATATTATTTAAATTTAGTTAATTTTGATATTAATAATATTTATTTGGAATTAACTGATGCAAAAATTGAGGAATTATTAAATCTTTTTAATAAACCTGAATATATAAAAGGTATTTTAACAATAAATGCAAATATTAAAAATATTGATATACACAATTTAGATGGATTATTAACTGCTAATATTTCTAAGGGTTTATTGAATAATGATGTATTTAATCAAGAATTTAAACAATCAATTCATACAGCAATTAATTTTCAAGGAGATATAAATGCTTCTTTATTATCTAATAAAGTAGATATAAAATCAGAACTTTTAAGTTCTATTGCTGATATCTTTATTGAAAAAGCACATATTAATTTGGATAATAATTCTTTAAATAGTGATTATAAGATTGATATTAAAAATTTAATTAAATTAGAAAGTGTAATTGGTAGAAAATTAAATGCTGAATTTAATACAAAAGGAAATGTTTCTGTTGAAAATAAAGTAATTTCAATAGAAGGAGATACCAATATTTTTGAAAGTTTATCAACTTATAAACTTCAATTAAAAGATTTTATTGCTCAAAATGTAGATTTTAAAATTGAAAATGCAAAAGTTGAAAAACTTCTTCATATGTTGGATGAACCTGTATATATGACAGGAGATTTAGATATAAAAGGTGAAATAAAAAATAGTTCATTAGATAAATTAGATGGAAATATTGTCTCTAAAATTTCAAATGCAAAAATTATAAATGAAGTTATAAATGCAGTCTTTAAACAAGAGTTGAAAGATACAATTACTTTAGATTCCGTAATTAATACTTCCTTAGTTCCTAACAAAGCTATATCAAAAATTAGTGTTTTATCAAATATTGGAAATATAAATATGGAAAAAGCAATTTTTGATTTTACAGAAGATTCTTTAAAAAGTGATTATTTGTTAAATATACCTTCTTTATCTAATATAAAAGATTTTACAAAAACTCAATTAAGAGGAAAACTTGATTTAAAAGGTGAAATTCAAAATGAAAAAGAAAATCTATTAATTAGTGGTAATTCAAATATATTAGGAGGAACTTTAGATTTTAATTTAAAAAATAGTGATTTTATTACTACATTAAATAATATAAATATGAAAGATTTATTATATATGATAAATAATCCAGAAGTATTTGATTCTAAGGCAAACTTCAAATTAAATTATGATTTATTAACTAAAAAAGGTAATTTAAATGGAACTTTATTAAATGGGCATTTTTTACCAAATGATTTTTCAAATATCATAAATCAGTTATCAAAATTTGATTTAACAAAAGAGGTTTATGAATCAGCAGAAGTAAATAGTGATATAAATGAAAAGCAGTTAATATCTGATTTAACTATGAAAAGTAAAAATACTCAAATTGATATAAAAGATTCTTTATTGGATTTTGAACAAAATTTAATAGATGCAAAACTTGATACTCAAATCAAGAAAAGTAATTTTTCAATAACTTTAAAAGGTGATATGAAAAAACCAACTATTTCTTTAGATACTAAAGAGTTATTAAAAAATGAAATAGATAAAAAGCTTGAAAAAAATAGAGATAAAATAGAGGAAAAACTAGACAAAGTTTTAGATGAAAAGATAAAAGATGAAAAAACAAAAGAGTTAATAAAAAATTTAAAATCTATATTCTAAATTATTTATGATAATAATTATCACTTTAAGAAGAAATGAAGTTTTTTTTTGATTTAATTCATTATGATAATTAATATTAAAATTAACAAAAAGGAATTAGATTATGAATTTAACTAAAAAAATGTTAGTTTCTTTCTCTGTTGTTGCAGCTATCGCTTTAACTTCAAATGCTGCAACTAATGCTGAACCAAAAAAATTTGAGCTTGCTCAGTCAAAATCAATTTTAGAAGCATATTCTGATATTGCTCTAGCAAATTATAGTGATACTTTAAAAGATGCAAAAGCATTAAAAGTTTCAATTGATACATTTGCAAAAAATCCAACACAAGCAAATTTTGATGCTGCAAAAAAAGCTTGGTTAGAATCAAGAGAATCTTATGGGCAAACTGAGATTTTTAGACTTTCAAATGGACCAATTGATGCGGAAGAAGGTTGGATTGCAGAAACTTATGGTTCATTAGAAGGACAAATTAATGCTTGGCCACTAGATGAAAATATGATAGATTATACAGTTGATGCAGATGGAAAATTAACTTCTGGAAATATTATTGATACTGTTGGAAAATTTAATCCAGGTGGAGAAGAATCAAAAGAAGTTGATGTTACAAAAATTACGGTTGATGCACTTACAGATTTAAATGAAAATGGTGGAGAAGCTAATGTTTCTACTGGATACCATGCAATTGAATTTTTATTATGGGGACAAGATCAAGATTATTCAAACTTTATGACAGATGCTGTAACTCCTGGAGCTATGACAGCTGGGCAAAGATCACTTACAGATTTTACTACAGATAAAAATGCAAAAAGAAGAATAGCTTATTTACAAGCAGCAACTGATAAATTAGTTGTAGATTTAGAATTAGTTACTTCTGCTTGGGAAAAAACTGTAAAAGGAAATAAAGGTTTATATCAAGCAGCAATTAAAGGTGAATTAAAAGGTAAAGATGCTTCAAAAAATATTGAAACAGAAGAAGCTTTAAAACAAATAATTGCAGGAATGGGTGTATTTATTAAATCTGAATTAGCAAATGAAAGAATTGCTGTTGCAGTTTTAACTCCTAGTGAAGAAGATGAACACTCTTGTTTCTCTGATAATACACACAGAGATATCTTAACAAACTACTTAGGATTTAAAAATATTTTAACAGCTACTTATAATGGTAAAAAATATGGTAAATCTTTATTTGATGCTGTAGATAAAGAGACAAAAGAAAGAATAGAAAAATTAATGTCTTCAATTGAAGAAAAAATTAATAGTATTGATGAAGTAGCAAAAACAAAAGCTCATTTTGATTATCAAATTAGACCTGATAATGAGCAATCAAAAGTTATTGTAAAATTAAAAAATGAGTTAAGAAAACTTGGTGATGAAATGGTTAATGTTGCAGCTGCAAATGGAATTAATTTAAGTACAGATGATGTTACTGATCCAGAAGAAACAAAAATTTAATTTTTCATTTTTGAAAAGAACTATTTTAATAAAAAGCCTTGTAGTAATATTTGCTACAGGGCTTTTTGCAGTTAATAATAGTGGTAATTTTTTATCAAATGATAAAAATAGTTCATTATTATTAAAGCCTATTAATAATCTAAATGACAAAGAGTATGATAAATTTATTTTAGGTAGAAGTTTTTTTTCTATTCCTTGGGTTGAAGCTCCAAGTGTAACAACTGCACGTGATGGATTAGGTCCACTTTTTAATGCAAACACTTGTGTTAGTTGTCATCCAAAAAATGGTAGAGGAACTCTTTTTGCAGATGAAAATTTATCTTCAAGATCTTTACTTGCAAGATTATCAATAAAATCAAATGATAGTGATGAACATAAAGAATATTTAATATATAAAGGTTTTGTACCTGAGCCAGTTTATGGAAATCAACTTTCAATAAATGGAATTTTTGGAGTTGATTATGAAGGAAAAATCAAGATAGATTTTGAAGAGATTAGAATAGTTTTTCCAGATGGAGAAAAACAAATCTTATTAAAACCAAAATATAATTTAGAAAATTTGAATTATGGAGAATTAAATAAAGATGTAAATATCTCTTATCGAATTGCTCCAAGTTTGAATGGAATGGGATTAATAAGTTTGATTTCACATGAAGATATATTGGCAAATGTTGATGAAAATGATTCAAATAATGATGGTATTTCGGGACGTGCAAATTTTGTCTATTCAAATATTACAAAAAAAAATGAACTTGGAATTTATACTTGGAAAGCAAGCGTTGGCTTTTTAAAAGAGCAAGTGGCAGGTGCAGCTTCAAATGACATGGGGTTAACAACTACAATATTCCCTGATGGAAATTGTACAAAATATCAAAAAGAGTGTAATGAAGCACCAAAACCAAGAGATATGATAGATTTACCTGATGATAGATTGGATGCTGTAACATATTATTTAAAAAATATTAAAACTTATGAAGCTAAAAAAACAAAAGAATATGAAGAGGGATTATCTTTATTTGAAGCTATTTCATGTTCGAAATGTCATATAAGTAGTTTTAATACAAAAAAAGGTTTCAAAATATCTCCTTTTTCAGATTTTTTACTTCATGATATGGGTAAAGATTTAGCAGATGGAAGAGTTGAATTTATGGCAAACGGTAATGAGTGGCGAACTGCACCTTTATGGGGATTGGCACTTCACGAAAAAATAAATAAAGAAAAACCAAGACTTTTACATGATGGAAGAGCAAGAAGTTTTCAAGAAGCCATTTTATGGCATGGTGGTGAAGCTCAAAATAGTAAAGAAAACTATATGAATTTACCAAAAGAACAAAGAGAAAAATTGATTAAATTTTTAGAGGAATTATAATGATAAAAAAAGTTTTACTTTTGATGTTTTTTTCTGCATCAATGATTTTTGCTCAAGATAGAGCACTTTTAAATATAGTTAAAAATGTATCTATTCCAAATGTTGAAATAGCAATTAAAGATGCAAAAATTTTAAAAGAAGATATTAATGATAAAAATTTTACGAATTTTATAAAAGATTGGAAAAAAGTTGAAGCAATCTATTTTGCAGGAGAGATTGATGATGATTATTTAGATACACCAAGATTTATGGATGTTTTTAATAATCTAAAAGAAGATTTAAATTCTCAAATGCAAAGGGTAATTGATGGGAAAGATGAGCCCAAAAAAGCTCTATTTAAAAACTCTTTTAAGACTGTAAATGCTTTGGAATATGTTTTATATAATGATAAAGAGTTGACTTTAAGAGAAAAAGAGTTAGCAAAAGTAATTATTGATTCTTTAATTTCTTATTTAGAAGAAATTAAAGGTGTTTATGAAGAGTATTTAACTTCAAAACCAAAAGATGAAAAACTTGAAAATGCAATAATTATAAATACTTTAATAGCAAGTTCATATAGACTAAAAGAGTGGAGAGTTGGTAATCCTGCTGGATTATCATCGAAATTTAAAAATGATCCTAAAAATAATAGAGCAGAGTATTTTTTAAGTCAAAATTCATTTGCAGCTATAGATGCAATTTTAGATGCACAAAAAGAAGTTTTAGAAGAAAAAAAATATTACAGTTTTTCAAATATAGCTAAAAATTTAAATGCTCAAAAAGAGTTAGAAACTGCTTTAAATAAAATCAATGAAGCAAAAGTAAATTTATCAAAATTGAAAAAAGATGATTTTTCAAATGCAAAAGATTTATTTACAAGTTTAAGAGAATTACATAATGCTTATTATTTATCTTTAATTGAAAAACTAGGTTTAAGTCCAAATGTTTTAGATGCTGATGGAGATTAATTAAGTGAATGATTTTTTTGCACTTGAATATTTAATAAACCCAAGTAAAAGACTTTTTTGGGTTTATATTATTAGTTCAATGGTACTTGCAATGATTTATTTTTATATTACAAAAAAAAATACGAGAGTAATCACTTCTTCAAAACTTTGGTTACACCCAAGTGCAAAGTTAGATTATTACTATTTTTTTTTATCATATTTTATAAATATTTTTTTATTGATTCCATTTATTATAAGTGCAAAAAGTGTTGCTTTATTTGTAAATAAAGAGTTGTATTTATATTTTGATTATTATGAAAATGAATTATTTTCATATAAACAAATAGTTTTAATGTATACAATGTGTATATTTATTGTAAGTGATTTTTCAAGATATTGGTTACATAGATTTTTGCATACTATCCCATTTCTTTGGGAATTTCACAAAGTTCATCATAGTGCAAAAGTTTTAACCCCTATAACATTTTATAGGGTTCATCCAGTTGAAAATTTTTTATTTGGACTTAGATACTCTTTAAGTGTGGGAGTAGTAACAGGAGTTTTTATATATCTATTTGGAGCAAAAATAGATATTTATATGGTTTTTGGAGTTAATATAGTTTTATTTATATTTTCATTATTTGGCTCAAATCTTAGACACTCGCATATTCCATTTTCTTATGGAAGTTTTTTAGAGAAGTGGTTACTTTCTCCAAAACAGCATCAAATTCACCATGATAAAAAACATTTTAATAAAAATTACGGTGGTTACATAGCTATTTGGGATAGAATTTTTGGCTCACTTTGTTTATCAAGAGAAGTAAAAATTCTAAAATTTGGTCTAAGAGTTGAGCAAATGAAAGATTATTTATCTTTAAAAGATTTAATTTTAACACCATTTTATAATTTATTAAAAAAAGGGGGATTTAGTGAAAAAATCAAGTTTACTAATTTTGATGTTTTTAAGTTTTTCAAGTCTAAATGCTAATGATGTCTTATCAAAAGAGGCTTTAGGACAGGTTTTATATTTTGATGTGAATTTATCACATAATAGAACACAAAGTTGTGCTACATGTCATAATCCAAATAGTGGATTTATTGATGATAGAGATAATGGTGTAAATAAAATGGTTTCTTTAGGTGATGATGGTAAATCATTAGGGGATAGAAAAGCACCAACTGCATCTTATGCAAAATTTTCTCCAAAATTTCATTTTGATGAGAAAAAACAAAAATATGTTGGTGGACAGTTTTGGGATGGAAGAGCTGCAACTTTAGAAGAACAAGCAGGTGGTCCACCATTAAATCCAATAGAAATGGGAATGGCAAGTAAAAAAGAGATAGTTGACAGAATAAAAGAGAATAGTTTGTATGTTGATTCATTTAAAAATATTTTTGGTAAAGATATATTTGAAGATGAAAATAAAGCTTATGATGCGATGACTATAGCAATTGCTTCATTTGAAAGAACTGAAGAGTTTTCTCCTTTTGATTCTAAATATGATAGATATTTAAAAGGTGAATATGATTTAACTCCACTTGAAGATTTGGGTAAATCAATATTTTTCTCAAATAACAATAATTCATGTGCAAATTGTCATGTTCTAAAAGGTGAAGATAAAGCTGGCGAAACATTTACAAATTATGAGTATCATAATATTGGAACTCCTGAAAATAAAGAAGTAAGAGCTAAAAATGGAGTAAAAGTTATCGATGAAGGTTTATTAGCTAATCCAAATGTAACTGATACAAACCAAAAAGGAAAATATAAAGTTCCAACACTTAGAAATGTAGCTGTAACAGCTCCTTATATGCATAATGGAGTATTTAAAGATTTAAAAACAGTTGTAGAATTTTATGATAAATATAATAATAAAGAAAGAACTATAAATCTTGAAACTGGGAAACCTTGGGATGAACCTGAAGTTAAAGATACTATTTCAATAAAAGAGTTAAGAGCAAATGCGCTAAATGATAGAAAAATTGAAGCATTAGTTGCATTTATGAAGTTACTAACTGATAAAAAATACGAATATTTATTAGATAAATAGAAGAGTTAAAAGAAGTTATTTTTAATATTATCAACTAAAAAATATAAATAATGCAGAAAATAAAAGGTTAACTTTTTTCTGCATTTAATTCTATAGTGATTTCAAGTCCTAAATAATCAATATTTCCATAATTTATTTTCGTATTATTTATTTTTAGACTTCCATTCATATGTTTTGAAATTATCTCTTCTGTCATATAAAGACCAATTCCCGTCCCTTTTGCCTGATGTTTTGTAGTAAAATAGGGTTCACAAACTTTATCTATAATCTCTTCTTTTATTCCACCTGCATTATCTTTTATTTTTATTATTGATTTGTTATTTTCAATATAACTATTTATAAAAATTAATTTAGGGTAATCTTTTTCTAAAAGCGCATCTTTTGAATTGTTTAAGATATTTATAAGTGCTTGAATAAATTCACTTTCATACCCATAAATTTTGAAATCCTCAATTTTATTTATAAATGAAATCTCGTGATTTTTAAATTGGGCACTAAGTAATTTAAAAGCTTTTTCAAATGATTCTTCAATACTAAAATATGTCTCTTCTTTATCAGATTTAAAAAAGTTTCTAAAATCATCAATTGTTTTTGATAAGTATAAAGCAGAATTAGTTATGTTTTCTATTGATTCATTAAATGATACATCATCTAAATTTTCTAACTCTTTTTGAAGTTTCATTCTTGTTGCTGCTGTTGTTATAAGAGAAAGAGGTTGTCTCCATTGATGAGCGATATTTCCAAGCATTTCTCCCATCGCAGCCATTTTTGATTGTTGAGAAAGAATATGTTGTTGTTTTTTTAACTCAAGTTTATAGTTTAAAAATTTTTTTTCTAATCTTTTTGATATATATAGAGAAATAGTTAATAAAATAAGAGTAAGAATAAAAGTGATTATAAAAATATTTTTTATTTTTTTGTTAAATTTTTCATTTAATTCTAAACTTTTTTCTTCAATAATTTGATTCATATGATTATGAAAAAAACCTTTTCCCAAAATCCATTTCCAGCTAAATAATCCTTTTACATAACTTGTTTTTGTAAGAGGCATTTCCTTATCTGTTATTTGGTAATCATATGTGAGAAAACCTCCACCATCTTTTGATATATTCCAAATATCATTAAATAAAGTTCTCTCTTTATTAGAATCTATTTTCTGAAAAGTTCTATCAATTAAATTATCAACTTTTTGAAAAAGTGTTTTTTTATCGTAATCTAAAATAAAAAAGTAGTCATTTTCATTTGTTTTTAATTTTGAGATATATTCTAAAATCTCATTTTTCATATTTTCTTCAAAATCAGTTACATATTCTCCACTTCCAATAAACCAATCATATGGTTTAAAATGTACATTAAAACCAATCTTTTTGAAATCTTTTTTAGTTAAATCATTAGGTTTTGCATAATACCAAGATAAAAATGCTTCATCTCTATCTTGGAGGCTTTTTACAATTTCTCTTGCTAAAAACATACCTTTTGTATCTTGAAAGTTATAAACAAATTTTCCTTCATTTTCCCTATTTATAGGAAGTAAAATACATTCATAATCAAAAGTATAGATAAAAATATAACCTCGACCATCGTTGAATCTTATATCAACTAACGCATCTTTTATCATTTTGATTATTTCATCTTTAGTTTTAGTATCTTTATTTTCATTATAAATTCTTGTTGCTATATTATTGGCTTCAAGAACTCTTTCTCTAATATTTCTTTTTAATTTTTCTTCTGTTTTCTCTTGCGTTCGGATAATTAAATCATATAAATTTTCAACTTCAGTTTTTACAAAATCTTGATTTCTTTTTAGAAATTCATTTTTTAAAAATATTTTCTCTTTTTCTAATTCATCTTGTTTTTCAAAATATAGAAAAATTGAGATTAGTAAAGAAAGGGATATAATAAATATTATGGGAGTATATTTTATGATATTTATAAGAGATTTCTCATTTTTATAAATCATTTTTTTCCTATTTGTTGATAGATTTATTCTAACAAAATTTAAATTTTAATAAAATGACCAAGGTCAATGGTTTTGATATTATAAGTTAAAGGAGAGAGAATGTCAAAAAGAGTATTAATTACAGGTGGAAATAAAGGAATTGGATTAGCAGTTTCAAGAGCAATGTTAGAGTTTGGATATGAAATAATTATTGTTGCCAGAGATTTTGTAAATTGTCCTTTAGTAGGTGTTGAAAAGGTAACTTGTATTGAATATGATTTATCAGATGTTGATGGTTTAAAAGAGTTATCAAAAACTGTAGGAAATATAGATATTTTAATAAATAATGCAGGATATATGCAACCAAAGTATTCTTATAATAACTACCCAAAAGAAGCACGCGAACATATAATGAATGTTGATTTATATACTCCTGTTGAGTTGATAAATATTTTTAGTGAACATATGAAAAAACAAAAATATGGAAGAATCGTAAATACAGCGTCAATTGCTGGGCAAATTGGACATCCAGATGTTTGGTATGGAATAGCAAAAGCAGGGCTTATAAATGCTACAAAAATTTATGGAAAACTTTTAGGTGCATATGGGATAACTGTAAATTGTGTGGCTCCAAGTCCAACTGAAACTGATATGCAAAAAGATAATAGTGAAGAGAGAAAAGCAGAGTTTAAAAAAACAGTTGCAACAGGAAGATTTGCAGAACCTGAAGAGGTTGCAAAAGCTATAGTTTGGCTAGCAACAGATTGTCCAGAGTACATAAATGGTATCTGTATAGATATAAATAATTGTTCATATCCAAGATAATAATAAAATATTAAGAAAAATTATTATAGTCTTCCGCCCTTATTTCGCTCTTAAGGGGTTTTATGTTCAAAAATTTTTCTATTAAGAAAATATTAGTTTTATCTGGGATTTTAATAGTTCTAATTTCTTTGCTTAATTTAGTAGTTAATATCTTTTTATTATCTTCTGTTGAAAATAGAGTAAAAGAGAAAGAAAAAGAGATTTTACCTACGGTATTTAATTTTTTAGAATTACAAAAAGATGTAACTCAAGTGCAACAATGGCTTACAGATGTTTCTGCTACAAGAGGAGCAGAAGGATTTGATGATGGATTTAATATAGCAAAAGATTATTCTTTAAAAGCAAATGAATTGCTAGATAAAATGATAGCTGAATATAAAAATAAAGATGAAATTTTAGTAAAAGATTTAAACGAGTTCAAAAATGATTTTAATAAATTTTACGAAGTAGGCTTTAAAATGGCGAATACATATGTAAAATTTGGTCCTTCTGAGGGAAATAAAATCATGGAAGAACTTGATCCTTTTGCTGAAAAATTAACTACAAAACTAGCAAAATGGATTGATTTAAATTTTAAAATCAATAGTGAGAAATCTATAGAAATAGAAAAAACAATAGACTTTACTCAAAAAAATCTAGTTATTTTAGGACTTATAATCATAATAGTAAATTTAGTGATTTTTGCTATTTTAGTTACTCGAATTTCAAATTCAATTAATATTTTCCAATCGGGATTATTGTCATTTTTTACTTATCTAAATAAAGAAACAAACACTGTAGAAACTTTAGATGATAGTGTAAAAGATGAGTTTGGAAAAATGTCTAAAATCATAAATGAAAATATAATAAAAACTAAAAACATTATAGAAAGTGATGAGAAGTTTTTACAAGAAGTTGGAAAAGTTGTAGTTGAGGTAAATAAAGGAAGTTTAACAAAACGATTAGAAAATAAAGTTGAATCTGAAAATCTTGAAAAATTACGAAATAGTATGAATCTAATGCTTGAAAAATTAAATGAAATTGTTGGAAAAGATACAAACAAAATTTTAGAAATTTTAGATAGTTTTGGAAAATTAGATTTTAGAAATTCTATAGATAATGATAATGGAAAAATTCCTTTGGCTTTAAATAATGTAACAAAATTGATAAATGATATGTTAGTTGAAAACAAATCAAATGGATTAACTTTACAAAATAGTTCAAATATTTTGATGTCAAATGTTGAAACATTAAGTTCTTCTTCAACTCAAGCAGCTGCAAGTCTTGAAGAAACAGCAGCAGCCTTAGAAGAAATAACTTCAAATATTGCTAGTAATAATGATAAAGTTATTGAGATGTCAAGATATGCAAATGATTTAACATCATCTGCAAATGAAGGTCAATCTTTAGCAAGTGAAACAACAGAAGCTATGAATGAAATAGATAAAGAAGTAAATGCAATAAATGAAGCAATAACTGTAATAGACCAAATTGCATTCCAAACAAATATTTTATCACTTAATGCAGCTGTTGAAGCAGCAACAGCAGGAGAAGCAGGAAAAGGTTTTGCAGTTGTTGCACAAGAAGTGCGAAATTTAGCAAATAGAAGTGCTGAAGCTGCAAAAGAAATAAAAGATTTAGTACAAAATGCTACAAATAAGGCAAATGAAGGAAAAGCAATCTCTGATAAAATGATTCTTGGTTATAATAATCTTAATGAAAACATTTTAAAAACAATGGATTTAATAAAAGATATAGAAAATTCATCAAAAGAACAACTTGCAGGAATTGAACAAATAAATGGTGCAGTTACAGAACTTGATCAACAAACACAACAAAATGCAAATGTTGCTATGCAAACAAAAAATGTTGCTCAAAGTACATTGACAATAGCAAATAGAGTTGTAAAAAATGCAAATGATAAAGAATTTATTGGTAAAGATGAAGTAAAAGCTAAAGTTTTATAAAAATTTTAAAAAGGTAGTTTTTACTACCTTTTTTTTTAAGTCTTAATTTAGAACAAATGTTCTAATATTAGAGCAATTGTTCTAAAAGGTAAAAATTGAAAACTACAAAATCAAAAATTATTGAAACTTCTATAAATCTTTTTAATGAAAAAGGTTGTCTAAACACTTCAACACGGCATATAGCTGATAAATTAGGAATTAGTATTGGTAATTTGTATTATTATTTTAAAAATAAAGAAGAAATTTTAATTGAAATATTTATTGATTATATGAATATTATTTTCAAAGAAATGAAAAATTTAAATTATGAAAAAGATGAAATTTTCTTACTTAAGAATTTTTTATTAGATAATTTAGAAACAGATTATAATTATAGATTTTTACATTTAGAAATGAATTTATTACTTATCTCTTTCCCAAAGTTTAGAAAAATAATGGAAGATGAGTTAAAAAATGAAATAAAACTTATAAAACAACTATTAAATCATCAAATAAAATATGGTTATATAAAAGATATTGAAGAGCATGAAAAGAATTTTTTAGTGAGTAATTCTTGGATAATTTCAACAAATAATTTATCATATTGGAATCTTTTATCAAATGACTTAAGAAAAAATGTAAGAAGAGGTTCTCTGAATATTTACTTTTTTATCAAACCTTATTTAACATCAAAAAGTTTAAATGATAAATCAATAAAAGATATAGAAGAGATTTTATTAAAGGATTTTTGTGAATAAATATTTTTTAACTACATTATTTTTTTTATTTTCAAGTAATTCTTATGCAAAGAGTTATGAGTTAAATTTTTTAGTTGATGTTAATTCTGAAAAATATGTAAAAGAGATAAAAAATGAAACAAAAGCTTTATTTTCAAGTGATGATAAAATAAATTTCAAAATAGATATTTGTAAAGATTCTTGTGAAACTAAATTAGAAAGTTATGATTTTTCTTTATTACAAGAGACAAAGAAGTTAAAAAATAGTTCAAATTCTATACTGACTTATAATCATATATATTCAGAATATGATGAAAGTAAATTAATACGAGCTAGTGCTTTGATTATCTTTGAATATTTAAAAGAGAATAAAAAGAATAAATATTTACATTTAGAAAATGAATTTCTTGAAGAAAAAAAACAAGAGATAAAAAGTGAAAATAATATAGATTTAAAAGATTTATTTTCTTTAGCTAAACAGAACAATCTTCAAATTTTACAAAGTTTAAATAGTATGAAATTAAGTAAATTAGATGTTGATGAATCAAAAACTAACTATAAACCACAAATTGATTTTTATTCAAATCTAATTCAAATAGATGGTGATAGGGCAAAATACAGTAGTGGTTTGTATAGTGAAGGGACAGTTGATGTTGGTGTAAAACTAACACAACTGATTTATTCAGATAAAGTAATAAAAAATATAAAAATCAAAGAATTACTTGAAAAATCAAATAAAAATGGTGTTAAGGCAAAAGTTGATGAAGTTTTTTACAGTGTAGTGTTAACCTACTTAAATATTATAAAAGCAAATAATCATAATGATATTATGAAAATCAAACAAAATTTTATCAAACAAAATCTAAGTTTTGCAAAACAAAGAGTAGAAATAGGTGTTCAAGATAGAAGTGATATTTATAGATGGGAAAGTGAATTAGCAAATGTAAATATAGAATTAGCAAACTCTATAAAAGAATTAGATTCTTTAAAAATAGAGTTAGCAAATCTTTTACAAATAAATAAAAATTTCTCTTTTTTTGATTATGGAATGGAATCAAAAATTTTTAAAATTTTAAATCAAGACTCAATAAATTTTATTTCAAATGAAAAAGTACAAGAGTTATTTTTAGATGAGATTATTTATTCTCATTCTACGTTAAAACAATTACATGATTTAATAGTTGCAAAAAATGAAGAATATAAGATGAACAAAGCTTCAAGATATTTACCAACTATTGCTTTTGAAGGAAATGCAAGAAAAATTGTAGATAGATATGCGCAAGGTTCAAATACTACTAGATATTGGGATAATGACGAATATCAAGCAGTTATAAATTTAACTTTACCTATTTATGAAGGTGGATTAAAATCTGTAAATATTGAAAAAAATGAAGTTGAATTACTCAATTTAAAACTTCAATATAATGAAATAAAAAATCTGATTGAAAAAAATGTAGAACAAAACTATGATTCTTTAAAAAAATCTTATGAAAAAATATCTTTTTCAAAAACAGCTCAAGAGTTTGCCCAAAAGAATTTTGAACTAATTCAAGATAGATATAAAATGGGAAATGAAAATATTATTTCTTTATTAGATGCTCAAAATGCTTATATAGTTTCAAGATTAAATGAAAATATTTCAATAATTGATTATTTGATTGATTTAAGTTCAATCTACTATTTTAGTGGAAATATTGATATTTTAATCGATATAAACAAAAAAGATAATTTAGAGAAAAAAATATTAAAAGTAACAAAGGAATCATAATGATAAAAATTTTATTAATTGGATGTTTACTTTTTTTTACAGCTTGTCAAAAGAAAGAAGAAGCTAAAAAAGAAGAGAGTAAAAAATCAGTTTTTGTGGTAAAACCTACAATAAAAGATGATTTAGAAAAAAGAATTTTTAATGCCGTTGCTTCTTCTTCAAATGAAACAAAACTTAGTTTTAAAGTCCAAGGAAATTTGAACTATTTTAAAATACAAATTGGTGATGAAGTAAAAGAGAATAGTTTGATTGCTAAACTTGATTCTAAACCTTATGAATTAAAAGTTTCTCAAGTAAATTATGCATTAAGTGAAGCAATAGCTAGTTTACAAAATGCAAAAAATTCTTATGAAAGAGTAAAGAAATTATATATAAATCAAAATGCAAGTGTAAGTGATATTGATAATGCTAGAAGTTCTTTTGAAGCAAATAAAGCAAAAGTTGAAAATATAAAAAAAGAGTTAGAATATGCAAAACTCCAACTATCTTATACAGAGTTATATTCTCCGATAAATGGAGTAATTGGAGCAAAATTTGTAAATGAAAATGAAAATGTAGCAGTTGGTACACCAATAGTTTTGGTAAGTGATAAGTTTGTTGATGAGGTTAGAATACATGTTCCAGAAATATTTATAAATAAAATTAAAAAAGAGGATTTTGTAAAAGTATTTTTTAATTCAATAAATATAGTTGTAAATGCAAAAATTTCAGAAATATCAAAAGTTGCTTCTTCAAATGAAAAAACATATTTAGTAATAGTAAAACTAGAAGAAAAAAATCCTTTGATTAAAGTAGGGATGTCAGCAGATGTTTATTTTAATTTTGAAGAAAAAGGAAAAGAATTAGTCTATTTAATACCTTCAAATTCTGTTTTAAATGATAAAGATGGTTACTTTGTTTATAGGATAGAAAAAAAAGCTAATGAATATTTTATAAATAGAAAAAATATTGAAGTTGGTAACTTACAAAAAGAAGGATATGAAGTAATAAGTGGTTTAAATGAAAATGATTTAGTTTTAAAAGCTGGAATGAGTGAAGTTTTTGAAGGTATGGTTGTTGTTATAGGAAATGAAAAAGAGTTAGGACAATAGTATGAATATTACTTCCTTTGCTTTAAAAAATGACAAAGTAACTATTGTTTTTGCTATTTTAATTTTTATTTATGGAATTCTCTCTTTTTTAGATTTGCCAAGAGCAAAAGACCCTGGATTTATAATAAGAACTGCAACAGTTGTGACATATTTCCCTGGAGCAAGTGCAAAAAGAATAGAGCAACTTGTAACTGATAAATTAGAAAAAAAGATTCAAGAAATGAGTGAAATTGATTTTATTAAATCAACTTCAAAAAGTGGTGTTTCTATCATTTTTGTAAATATTTTGGAAAAACATAAAAATATGCGTCCAATTTGGGATAGTTTACGAAGAAAAGTAGATGATGGAGCAAGAGAACTTCCTGATGGCGCTTTAAAACCAATAGTAAATGATGAGTTTGGGGATGTTTATGGTTCTTTGATTTCTATTTCTAGTGATGGTTTGAGTAAAGCCGAACTTGAAGATATTGCAAATGATACAAAAGATGTTTTTTTAAGATTAAATGATGTTGCAAAAATAGATATTATTGGTATACAACCTCAAGTTGTTTATGTTGAATTTGATAACTCAAAATTAGCTAGATTGAATTTAAGTGCTAGTTATTTAAAAAATATTTTAGAGAGTAAAAATATTGTACTTTCTGGAGGAAATATCAAAATAGAATCAAGTAGATTATCTATTGAGCCATCTGGAAATTATGAAAATATAGAACAAATATCAAATACAATAATTCCTTTAAATACGGGAGAAAAAGTCTATTTAAAAGATATTGCAAATATAAAATCTGATTATAAAAATCCAAGTTCTTTGGTAGTTCAAAAAGATGGTAAAGATTCGATTATTTTAGCAATTTCTATGAAAAAAGATGGTGATATTATCAAGCTTGGAGAAGAGATAGATATTTTGACAAAACAAGTTCAAGATAAACTTCCTTTAGGAGTAAAACTTGATAGATTATTTAATGAACCAAAAATTGTAGACCATATTATAAATAATTTTGTGAATAATCTTCTTCAAGCTATGGTGCTTGTTATTTTAGTAATGCTTTTTTCTTTGGGTTTACGAACTGGATTAATAGTAGCTTTTTTAATTCCAATGTCGATATTAACCTCATTTATAATTATGTCAGTTTTTGATATTTGGTTAGATCAAGTTTCACTTGCAGCTTTAATTATCTCTTTAGGATTACTTGTTGATAGTGCAATTGTTATGAGTGAATCAATTATGGTTTTGATGCAAAAAGGAAAAAATGTAGTTGAGGCCTCAATTCAAAGTGCAAATGAGTTAAAAATACCTCTTTTAACATCAGCTCTTACAACTTCAGCAGCTTTTTTACCAATTTTTTTAGCTAAATCAAGTACAGGAGAATATACAAACTCTATATTTAAAGTTGTGACAATTACACTTTTATCTTCATGGGTTTTAGCTCTTACTTTAACGCCTGTTTTAAGTAAATATTTTATGAAAAAAGATTTAACTAAAGAGTTAAAACAGAGTAGGGCGATTAGATTTTATAGATATTTCTTAAATCTTTTACTAAATCATAAAGTAGCTATTGTTATTGTGGTTGTTTTATTGTTTATTAGTTCTTTGAAAGTATTAGATTTTGTACCAAAAAAATTCTTCCCAGAAGCAACGGAATCGACATTTACAGCTGAAATTAGACTTCCAATAGGAACAGCAATAGAGACTACAAAAGAGAATGTTGAAGTTATAGAAAAATATATAAAAGAGAAATATATGTCATCAAAAGATGGTGATAATGAAGTTATAAATTTTGTCTCTTTTATTGGTGAAAGTGCACCTAGATTTTGGTTGTCTTATGAACAAGAGTTGGCAAGTAGTGAATATAGTACAATTTTGGTAAATACAAAAGATACTGAAGTTTTACCAAAAATTGAAGAAGATATAGAAAATTTTGCAAAATCAAAATTCCCAGATATGCAAATAAATGCAAAAACTTTAGCAATGGGACCGCCAGTTAAAAAACCAATAGAAATAAGAATTAGTGGAAAAGATACTAATAAACTTTTTGAATTAAGTTCAAAAGTAAAACAAGAATTATCTAAATTTGAAGGAGTTAAAAATATTGTTGATGACTGGGGAATTAGAAATAAAAAATTAGTCATTCAGATTGATGAAGCAAAAGCTTTAAAAGAAGGTATTTCAAATCTTGATATTGCTATTTCTTTACAAACAAATCTAAGTGGTTTTGAAGTGGCAACTTATAGAAAAGATGACAAATTGATTCCTATTATTCTTCGTTCAAATGAAGAGACAAAAGATGATATAAATAGATTGCAAACAGTAAATGTATATTCTCAAACAAGTGGAAAAAATATCTCTTTATCTCAAGTTGCAACAATACAAGTAGTTTATGAAGAATCAAATATAATAAGAAGAGATAGGTTAAAAACAATAACAGTTGGAGCAGAAATAGAAGATGGCTACAATGCACTTTTGATTTTTGAAGAGATAAAACCTTGGCTTGAGCAGTTTTCAAAATCTTTTGAACTTGGATATTATTATGAGTTTGGAGGAGAATATGAAGCTTCTGGAAAAGCAAATGATTCAATAGTTGTAAATCTTCCAATAGCTTTTATGTCAATTTTACTTTTGATGGTTGCGCAGTTTAATTCAATAAAAAAACCTTTGATTATATTAACTTCAATTCCATTGGGAATAATTGGAGTTTCTTATGGATTATTTATTACAAATTCATATTTTGGTTTTATGACTCTTCTAGGGATTATCTCTCTTTCTGGAATAGTTATAAATAATGCAATTGTTTTACTTGAAAGAATAAAAATAGAAGAAATAGAGAATGGTTTTTCACCATATAAAGCTATAATTGAAGCTAGTATTAGTAGATTTAGACCGATTGTTTTAACAACACTTACAACTGTTTTAGGACTTGTTCCTTTATGGTATAGTGGTGGAATTATGTGGGAACCAATGGCTATTTCTATAATATTTGGTTTAATGGTTTCAACTATTTTAACTTTGGTTTTTACACCAGTTTTATATTCGATATTTTATAAAATAAAAAAGGATTAAGATGCTAAAGAAATTATGGTTTAAAGTTATTGTTGGAATGATTCTTGGTTTGATTTTAGGTTTATTTTTATCACCAAGTGCATTTGCAATGGTAGATGAAAAGCTTTCTTTTATGTTAGCTCCATGGATAGCTTTGATTGGAAATATTTTTTTAGCATTAATAAAAATGATAGTTATTCCTTTAGTTGTTAGTTCTATAATTTTAGGAATTGTAAGTGCTCAAAGTGTCGAAACTTTAAAAAAATTGGGATTTTTTATTTTCCCTTATTTTATTTTAACTACATTAGTTGCAGTGTTTTTAGGGATAATAAATACAACTATAATTAATCCCGGTTCGTATGTTTCAAAAGAAGTAATATCTCAAATGAGTGTAGCAAATACTCAAGTAGCAAAAACAATACAAAATATATCAATTCCAGATATGATAGTAGATTTAATACCTGTAAGTGTTGCAAAAGCAGAACTTGCAGGAAATATCTTAGCTTTTGTTGTTTTAGCTATTTTTGTTGGAGTTGCTCTTTTAAATCTAAAAGAAGAGGAATCAAAACCTTTGGTTGATTTATCAAAATCAATTCAAGCTTTTTCAATGAAAATAGTAGAATGGGCTATGAAACTAGCTCCTTATGCAGTATTTGGACTTATTTGTAATATAACAATAAAAATAGGTTTTCAAGCAATTTCTTCAATGTTTATGTATATTTTAACTGTACTTTTTGGGTTGATATTACTTTTGTGTTTTTATTTAATTATAGTTTATCTCTCTTCAAATATGAAACCATTTCAATTTTTAGGAAAGATAAAAGAAGTTCAACTTATGGCTTTCTCAACTTCAAGTTCGGCTGCAGTGATGCCACTTTCAATTAATACAGCAGAAACAAAACTAAATATACCTCCAACTATTTCAAAATTTGTAATACCTTTGGGTGCAACTATAAATATGGATGGAACAGCACTTTATCAAGTAAGTGCAGCAGTTTTTTTAACTCAAATTTTTGGAATAGATTTATCTTTTTTTGAATTGGTTATTTTAGCATTGACAACTGTTGGAGCATCAATTGGAACACCAAGTACTCCAGGAGTTGGTATTGTAATACTTGCAACAATTTTACAAAGTATTGGAGTTCCACTTGAAGGAATAGCACTTATTTTAGGAGTCGATAGAATATTAGATATGTGCAGAACTACAATAAATGTAACAGGGGATTTAACAGCTTCTTTATTTATGAAAAGAGTTTTAGGTATTAAATAAATTAATACCTATTTAAACTTTATAACATACGTGGTATTTGTGATGAATGGTGATGTAAAATAGGCTTAGGTCTTGAAATATCTAAAACATAACTAAAACGAGCTTCAAAGTTTAGTAATTCACCATCAACTGCAAATCTCCAATTATAAATACCACTTAATGAAAAAATTTGATTTTGAATTTCTTGAGAAATCACAGTTTTTTCATGAAGGGCAATACTTAGTTCTTCTCTACTACCTAATTTTTCGAAATAATCTTTTAATTTATCTGGTGTATTTAATAATCTATTTGAAAATGTAGGAATTAATACAGCGTGATCATCATATAAGTTAAGTAGTTTTTCTATATTAGCAGTATTAATTGCATTCATCCAAGCTTCAAGAATATCTAAAGGCATTTTTCTCATTTTTTCCCTTTTTTTATTGAAATATTAGCAAATAAGATTTAAATGCAACTTAGTTGCATTTAAAAACTCTTTAGTTAAAATGCCCAAAATAAAAAAAGGAAATTATTTAATATGGAAAGATTTATTATAAATTCTGCTTTAGATATGCATCTTCATTTAAGAGATGATGAGATGTTAAAACTTGTAGCTTCTAAAACATCAAAAGATTTTGTAGGAGCACTTGTAATGCCAAATCTTGTTCCTCCAATTACTACAAAAGAAGCTCTTTTATCATATAAAAAAAGAATAAAAGAAGCTTGTAAAGATGATGATTTTAATCCTTATCTTACGATATTTTTTCAAGTAGATTATACATATTCATTTTTAGAAGATATAAAAGATGAGATAATTGCAGTAAAACTTTATCCTTTTGGTGTTACAACAAATTCCCAAACTGGTGTATCTTCAATGGATGTTGAAATTTTAAGACCAACTCTTGAAGCAATGAGTAAATTAGGCATACCTTTGTGTGTACATGGAGAAACAAAAGGTTTTGTAATGGATAGGGAAAAAGAGTTTTTACCTATTTATGAATCTTTAGCAATAAATTTCCCAAATCTTAAAATAATTATGGAACATATCTCAACTAAAGAAGCAGTAACTTTACTGGATAAATATGAAAACTTATATGCAACAGTTACAATTCATCATCTTCTTTTAACCCTTGATGATGTTGCTGGTGGAGGATTAAATCCACATTTGTTTTGTAAACCTATAGTTAAAAGATATGAAGATAGAGATGCTTTATTAAAAGTTGTATTAGACGCTCATCCTAAAATAATGTTTGGTTCAGATTCTGCACCACATCCAAAAAATAACAAAGAAGCAGCAGATGGTGCAGCAGGTATTTTCTCTTCACCAATAGCACTACAAGTTTTAACAGAATTATTTGAAAAGCATGAAAAATTAGACAATCTAAATAATTTTGTAAGTTTAAATGCACAAAGAATTTATAATCTAATGCCTATTAAAAAAGAAGTTAATTTAATCAAAAAAGATTTTATAGTTCCTGAAATTTATAGTAATGAAACTGAACAAGTAGTTCCAATGTTTGCTGGTAAAACTTTGCGTTGGAGTATTGAATAAATAATTTATTCAAAGGAGAAGAAGATGATTATAAGAAAAAAATTTAAATTTGAAGGTGCTCATATAGTGAGAAACTGCTCTACAAATAGATGTAAAAAGTCAATTCATGGACACTCTTATATTGTTGAAGTATTTTTTACTTCAAATAAGTTGGATAATGGATATATGATTTTAGATTTTGGTTTAACAAAAAAACATATTGAAAATATTATAGACTCTTTTGACCATGCTTATTCAATGTGGAGTGAAGAAAAAGAAGAGTTTAAAAACTTTTTTAAAACTAATAGTGAACGTTGGATAGAAATGCCAGTATCACCAAGTGCTGAATCTTATAGTTTAATGTTCTTAAAGTTTATTGACCATATTCTAAAACACACAACTTTTTCAAATGCAGAAGGGGATGTTTTAGTAACATCCGTGAGAGTGCATGAAACTAAAACAGGCTATGCAGAAGCTTTTAGAGAAGATATGGAGTTAATTGAATTAGACATCAAAAAAGTAGTATTTTCTAAGGAAGTTATAAATGAATGGAAAGAAAAAGATGAATTGATTAAAATTTTATCTTTTTAATTATTATGATGGAAGAAAATTTTAGCTATGTATTAAATAAGGCAATACCACTTTTTTTAATATTTTTTATATCTAAACTAGGATTTATACCAAAATAAGAGGTATATTCTCTACTAAATTGGGAGTTACTTAGATAACCAACTTGAAAAGCAGCTCCTGAAATATCCATATTTTGTGTAATCATCAATCTTCTTGCTTCTTGAAGTTTTTGTATTTTTCTATATTGCAAAGGAGTTAATGCTGTAAAAGTTTTAAAATATTTAAAAAAGTTAGAAACACTCATATTTACTCTTTTTGCAATCTCTTCTACACTTAAAGATTCATATAAATCTTTATTCATAAAAGAGATAGCTTTTGAAATTTTATAAGCATTTCCTTCAATAAAACTAAGTTGTAAAAGTTCAATAGTTTTATTAGTGATAAGTAAATGGTAAAGTAACTCTTTTTTATACATTTTTAAAAGAGTTTCTATATCTTTTCCTTTTTTAGAAAGTTTAAAAAGTCTAAAAACTGTATCCAATAATTCTTCATTTATTTTATATGAGCAAAGGGCTAAAGAGCTTTTATTTTTATCTAAAGTAATAGAAAACTCTTTTATTGCTTCAAAAATCTCTTCTAAAGTAAAAGAGATTTTAAAAGATAAAAAGGGTTCATTTTCTGAAGCTTTTACTATTCTTCCTGAAATAGGAAGATATGTAGATGAGATTAAAAAAGAGGAGTTATCATAAGTTATAACTTTTTTTCCAATAGTTACAATCTTCGCTCCTTGTAAAATTACAAATAGTGATGGTTCATAAACTGTTTGCAACTCTTTTGTTATATTTGAAGATTTGAAAATTATCATTGAAGGAATATTTGTAGTATTAATTCCCTCAATCAAACTCTCTTTTAAAACTAAGTTTTTTAACTCTTCAAGTAAATCTTTCATTTATAAACACATTCCTCCTGAAATTTCTATTCTTTGTCCATTTATCCATTTACATTCTGATGAAACTAAATTAGCGACAGCTTCTCCAATATCATTTGCAACACCAACTCTTCCTAAAGCAATTTTAGAAGCAATTAATTTATTTATTTCTTCATTATCCCTAACTACACCATTTCCAAAATCAGTCTCAATTGCTCCAGGTGCTATTACATTTACACTTATTCCTCTTTTCCCTAACTCTAAAGCTTGATACTTTGTCATAACTTCAACCGCTCCTTTCATAGTTGCATAAGCACAAAATCCATCTAAACTAAATCTTGTAAGCCCTGTTGAAATATTTAAGATATTTCCATTATCTTTGATATATGGAAGTAGTTTTTGAGTTAAAAAAAATGGTGCTTTAATATGTATATTCATCAAATCATCAAACTCTTTTAGAGTTGTATTTTCGAAAGAGTTATTTATTCCGATTCCTGCATTGTTTATCAATAAATCAAAACAATTTGTATCAAAATTTAATTTTAGACAATTTTTAAATTCTTCTACAAAAATATCAAAAGAGTCTACTTCTAAGGTATTTAGTTTTATTGCAAATGCTTTTTGCCCAAAACTCTCTATTTCTTTTATAACTTCTAAAGCAGCATTATTTGAATTATTGTATGTAAAAATTATATTATAAGATTTTTTTGCTAGTTGTAGAGCCATATTTTTTCCTAAACCTCTACTAGCACCAGTAATAAGTGCTATTTTCATCTTTTATCCTTTATGTTTTTTTTGATTATATAAGAATAAAAGAGAAAATAGTTAGATTAAAACTCTATAAAATTTGCCTAATTCTCTAATTTTAAGAGTTATATTTTTTTCTATTACTTGCTAAAATTAATAAAATACCAAATACAGCAGCTATAAATGAAGCTCCGAAGATTCCAAGTTTCACAGCAGCAATAATTCCTTCATCAACAAAAGCTAAATGAGTGATAAAAATTGACATTGTAAATCCAATACCACCTAAGAAACCAACTGCAATTACTTCAAACCAAGAGATGTTTTCAGGTTTTTTAATAATTCTTAATTTTGTTAAAAGATAAGTAAAACCAAAAATACCTATTGGTTTTCCAATTAATAATCCAAAAACAACTCCTGAAACTATCATTAGATTTGCTGAAACTGTTGTGAAGTCTATTAAAACTCCTGCATTTGAAAATGCAAATAAAGGCATAATAAAAAATGCAGATAAACCATGCAGGTTATGCTCAAGTCTAACTAATGGATTTTGAACTTTATCGTATCCATAAGCAATACTTTCTAAAGCATCTGTTTGATGATGATTTAAAATAGGAATTTCATCTATGTTTTTTTCAAAATCATCTACTGAATCTCTTGTTTTTTGAATAAACTCTTTTTCATCTATTTTAGAACTAATTGGAATAGCAAAAGCTAATAAAACTCCAGCGATTGTCGCATGAATTCCAATTTCATGGATAAATACCCATAAGAATATTCCTAAAATTAGATATGGTAAGATTTTTTTTACACCACTGTAATTTAAAAACCAGATAAGTCCATATGCAATTCCTGCATGTAAAAAATATTCAAATTTAATTTCACTTGTGTAAACGGTTGCAACTACTAAAACAGCACCTAAGTCATCAACAACAGCAAGGGCAACTAAAAATAGTTTAACAGCAGGATTTACTTTTGTTCCTAAAAGCATTAAGATACCTAAAGCAAATGCAATATCTGTTGCCATTGGAATACCAAATCCCATTGGATTTTCACTATTAAATGCAACATAAATCAAAGCTGGGATTACCATCCCTCCAATTGCAGCAACGATTGGAAAAGAGGCTTTACTTGCACTTGAAAGTTCACCTATTATCATTTCTCTTTTTATTTCAAGTCCTACCATAAGAAAAAATAGAGCCATTAACCCATCATTTATCCAATAAGTTAAGTTCATAGAAATAGTTCTATCACCTAAAGTTATACCTAAAGGCATATGCCATAAATCATAGTAAGCTTGACCTAAACTTGAATTTGCAACAATAACAGCTGCAACAGTAGCAATAAACAGAATAATTCCACTTAATGCTTCTTTTGAAATAAAATCTTCAATTACTAAAAACTTTTTTATCATTCTTTTCCTTCCATACAATTTTTGCATATACCTTTGATAATAATATTTTCAATTTTATATCCAGGCATAACAAAATCTAATTTTTCATGAATACACTCAATTTTCGAGCACTCTGAACAAATAAAGTGAGAGTGTTGATTTTTTTTAATTTCGAAGTATCTTTTTTTATCATTTGATTCAAAAGAACTTATCAAATTTTCCTCTTCGAAAATAGTAATATTTCTATAAAAGGTTGCTTTATCCATAGAAATATAATCTTTCATATCTTCGTAAGATAAAGGTTTATTTGAATTTACTAAAAGTTCTAAAATAGATTTTCTAGCACTTGTAAGCTTGATATTTGTAATGTTTGTTAAATTATCTAATATATTCATAGTTAAGATTATAGCAATTTTTTTTTAAAATTAGTTTTACGACTAAGTTGCATTAAAGATTAATGAGATTAGAATTACAAAAAAATTGCAACTTGGTTGCAAAATAGTAAAGGAAAAAATTTGAAAAGAATTATATTTTTATTCATTGCTTTAGGTTCATTTTTATATGCCTCAAAGCCAGAATTAACTGTAAATATTTTACCTCAAAAATATTTTGTTCAAAAAATTGTAAAAGATAAATATGAGATAAATGTAATGGTTAAACCAGGAGCTTCTCCTCATAATTATGAACCAAAACCATCTCAAATGAAATCTTTAGTTGTTTCAAAAGCATATTTTTTAATTGGAGATTCTTTTGAAAAAGTTTGGTTAGAAAAATTAAAACAAAGTGCAAAAAATACTCTATTTGTTGATACAACAATTGGAATTGAAAAAATAGAAATGGCAAAACATGAACATCACGATGAAGAAGCTAATCATGAAGCAAAACATGAACACGAACATGAAGCGAAACATGATGACCATGACGAAGATGAGCATGAAGAACATGGACATGACCATACTGGATTAGATCCACATATTTGGTTAGATCCAATTTTAGTAAAAATTCAAGCAAAAAATATTTATGAAGCAATGGTAAAAATTGATTCAGCAAATAGTGATTTTTATAAAACAAATTATGAAGAGTTTTTAAAAGAACTTGATACTTTAGATGCTGATATTAAAAATATTTTAGCTCCATATAAAGACAAAGCATTTATGGTATTCCATCCTTCTTGGGGATATTTTGCAAAAAGATATGAAATTGAAGAAATCTCTATTGAAATTGAAGGAAAAGAGCCAAAACCAAATGAATTAGTTGAGTTAATAGAAGAAGCTAAAAAACATAACATAAAAATAGTTTTTGTTTCTCCACAATTTTCTCAAAAAAGTGCACAAACAATCTCTAAAAATATTGGAGCAAATGTTGTAGCAATTGACCCTTTATCTGAAAACTGGTCAAAAGATTTATTAAAAACGGCAAATGAAATAGCTAATAGTTATAAATGATTAGATATTTTATAATATTTTTGTTATTTAAGAGTATCCTATTTGGATGCTCTTTATGTTCTATTTATAGTCCAAGAACTCATGTATCTACTCAAATAAAAGCTGATAAAGAGTATATAAAAACTTTAAAAGTAAATTGGAATTTTGCAAAAGAGTTTCAAGAAGAGTTATTTAAAATTTATGATTTGAATTTAGATGGAAAATTTGAAGAAAAAGAATTAGCTTTAATTCAACAATCTTTGATTGATTATATAGAACCAAAAAATTTCTTAACTACAATCTCTTATGATAATAAAATAGATAAAAAACCTTTACCTTTTAAAGTAAAAAATTACAAATTAACTTACAAAAATTCCATTTTAAATTTTGAATATAATATTGATTTAAATTATAAAATTTATGATAAAAACATCTTAACAATAAAAATTTTTGATGATATGAGTTATTTTTTGATTGTTTTTGAAGATATGAAACAATTATTTTATATACCTTATAAAATATCAAAACAGACAAATACAAATGAAGTTATTTTTACTATAAATGCTCCATCTTTAGCTGAACAAAAAATAGAAGAAAAAGTATTACTTCCTAAAGTTGAAGAAATTAAAAATGAAAAAAAAGAAGAAATAATACAAGTTAAAAATGAGCAAATAAAAAATGAAAATATTTTAGATAAATTTGTTTTAAATATAAAAAAATATTTAGTTGATATAGAAAATGGTGACAAATTTGCTTTGATATTTTTACTTATGGCTTCATTTTTATATGGAGCAATTCACGCTTTAGGTCCAGGTCATGGAAAAGCTTTGGCTTTCTCATATTTTTCTTCACAAAAAAGTTCTTATTTTGAAGCTTTTGTTATTTCATTGGTTACTGCTTTTGTTCATATTATTGGAGCTTTGATTTTAGTTTTATTTTCTGTTTTTGTGCTTGAAAGTGTTTTAAATAGATTTATGGAAGATTCTATTTCATATGTAACAGCATTTTGTGCAGTTATTATAATGCTTTTAGCTTTATATATTTTATATAGAAAATTAACTAAAAAATCATGTTCTTGTTGTTCTTGTAGTGTGCCTTTAGAAACTACAAAGTTTTCACTAAATCCACAAAATATAAATTTTGTAAAAACAAGTCATAATAGACCAATAATAGATACAAAAAGAAGTAAAAAACAAGATTTGATTTTTGTTTTAACAGCTGGAATAATACCTTGTCCTGGAACAGTTTTGCTTTTTGTTTATGCTTTTTTATTAAAAACATATTTTGCAGTAATTTTGGCAAGTATAAGCATAAGTCTTGGAATGGCAACAGTGATTTTTGCTTCATCTTTTTTAGGAGTAACTCTTAATAAAGTATCAAATAAATCACAAATATTTGCAAATATTTTAGAAATAGCTGCTCCAATTTTTATGTTTATTTTAGCTTTATTTTTACTTTTAAATTCTAAAGTTTTTTAAATCTTAATTTCAAACCATTTTTATCATATGATGATAATTATGGTTTGCCACTTCTAAGATAGTGTTCTTTTTAAATCCTATTTTTTCATATAAAGCTAAAGCTTTTGGATTTTCAAAATCAACAAGTAAAGAAACTTTTTCAAAACCTAACTCTTTTGCTTTTTCTTCTATATAAACAAAAAGTTTTTTTGCTATTCCTTGTCCTTGAAAGTTTGGATTAACACTAACTGTATCTATATAAAACTCATCTTCAAAACACTCTTTTTCAAATGAATCTAAATAAATATTTTTAGTTTTTAGATGTTCTAAGATTGGGCTATCTAATTTTTTTATATTATTTGAATTGTAAGCAAGTAATAATCCTACTATTTGATTTTCTATTTCATAAGTGTATATATTGTTATAACTTAATCTATTTATATCCATTGTTATATAAAAATCTAAAGTTTTTAGTATTTGTTTTTCTTCATTTTCACCAGTTAGTGTATTTGCAATATTATGAATTGCATCAAAAATAAGAGTTGAAATATTTGTAATATTATCTTTTTGTGCTTGTTTTATCATTTTTTTCCCAAATATAATTTTTTTGTGATTCTATACTATTTCAACTAACAGATAATTAATAGATTTATTTTACAATTTTATTAATCGTAAAATTGGAGAGAGTTGTTGAAGGTATTAAAAATTTTAGTTTTAGAAAGTAGTGATAATTCGATTTCTCAAATTATAGAAATTTTAAGAAATAATGATTTTTCAGTAGATATTTGTAGTAATAATAGTGAATTTTTGGAGTGTATTTATAATAATTTATATGATTTATATCTAATAAATATAAATGAAAAATCTCTTCCTAGATTTCAGTTAATTCAATTATTAAATGAATATCATGATATGACTATGAAAATGGTTATAGCTTCAATTCCAAATATTATTAAACCGTCTTTTTTATCTGGCTGTGATGAATGTATTATAAAAAATATAGATGAAAAAGAGATTTTATTGCGTATAAAAGCACTTATTAGAAGACAATTCAAAATTTATTCAGATTCTATTCATATAAGAAAAAATATCGAATATGAAATATTTCATAAAAAAATCCTGATTGATAAAACAGAAGTTCATTTAGGAGAAAAACCTCTTTTGATTTTAGATTATTTACTTAAATTTAGAGGCTTATTTGTCTCTTCTGAAAATTTAGAAAATGGAGTTTATCCTGCTAATAGTAATAATAAAAATGGTGTAATCCGTTTTCATATACATAAACTTAGACAAATTCTAGGAAATGATATTATCGTTTCAAATAGAGTAAATGGTTATAAAATCAACATTTAAAATCCCTAAAAAACACAAACGAATAATTAACACAGTAGCATTAAAATAGCATTTGCATAAGCAAATATATATATAGGGAGGATTTGGGTATGTTTGATTACCCCATTTTTGAGATGCCTTTTATAGGTCAAAGAATGTTAATGGCTATAAACGCAATTATTCATGTTTTTGTATCTCATGGAGGAGCAGTTGGTGGATCTATTGTATTAGCTGCAATGGCTTGGTGGGCAAATAAGAAAAACGATATGGCAGCATATAATTTAACATTTAAAGTTGTTATGGTTTTCTTTATTGTATCTACATCAGTTGGAGCATTAACAGGTGTTGGTATGTGGATTCATGCCAATATTTTAAGTCCAAATGCAATAGGTGGGCTTATTAGAGTATTTTTCTGGAAATGGTTTATAGAGTGGATTGTATTTAACTTTGAAGTTGTACTTTTACTTTTACTATTTATGAGTTGGAAAAAAAATCAAGAAACTGCACAAGGTAGAGCTAAAACTATAAGAATTGGTGTTTATTATGCTATTTCTTCATGGTTAACTATGGTTATTATCACTGCAATTTTAGCATTTATGCTTACTCCAAATTTTGATGGACAACCTTGGGTTGACCCTGAAGTTTACCCTGGAAATGTAAACTATAATAATGCCTTATTTAATCCAACTTGGTGGCCTTCACTTGCCTTTAGAACATTTACATCAATAGCATTTGCAGCAGCACTTGCAATAATGTGGACTTGGATCATCGCAACTTTTTCAAAAAATGAAGAAGACAAGGAAGCAAAAGCAAGATTAGTAAAATTTTTAGCAGGAATTATGCTGATAACTGTTCCAATAAGTGCAATTTTTGGTTATTGGTATTACACAGAAATTCCAGCAGCTGCACTTGCCATGATACCAACAGCTGTTATGACAAGAGCATTTGAAGATAGATTTGATTTAATGTATCTTATAGCTATTGGTATTGGTGGAAGTATTATTATCACAACAATTATTGCTTATTTTTCTCCAAAAAGAATGCCTTATTTAGCAGCTAGTTTAATGGTTGCAGGATTTTTAGTTCTTTGGGGATATGAAGAAAGAGTTAGAGAGTTTATACGAAAACCTTTTTTGATTTATAACTATATGTATTCAAATGGAATTAGAGTTACAGACGTTCCATACTTAAATAAAGTTGGTATTTTAGAACATGCTGTTTTTTTAGATGAAAATAAAAAAAGAGTAAATGAAGATAAATCAAACATTATTGAAGTAGGGAAGTCAGTTTTTCAAATAGAGTGTCGTATCTGTCATACTCAAAATGGTATTAATGGATTAAAAGGTTTAACAACTGGTTGGTCACATGATGCTATTAGAAATAGATTAAATAATCTTCCAGGTGGTGGAACGCCATATATGCCTCCATTTGTTGGAACTGAAGCTGAAAAAGATGCCCTTGCAGCTTATATCAAATCTTTAAATACTAAAGGAGTTATAAAATGAATTGGAAATTACCATTTGATATTCCATTAATTACACCAACTTTAGGACTTCCTTTAGAGTTTTTTAGTATTTTGGGAATTATAGTTTTTGTTGTTCATATCTGTTTTATATATATGTTAATTGGAGCCTCAACAGCTTCTGTTATTTATAATATTATGGGTGTATTTAAAAAAGATTCAAACTATGATAAGTTTGCATATAGAATGACAAACTACACAACAGTATCAGAAAATATGGGTGCTTTATGGGGAGTTGCTCCTTTACTTGTAATTTCTGTACTTTTTACAGGATTTTTTTATACAGCAATTTTGAAAGTTAGTCCACATATTTTACATATTATTTATGGAAATATCATTGCCTTTTTACTTTCTTATGCTTATAAATTTTCATGGCATGCTTTACAAAATCATAAAGGTTTTCATATAGCAATTGGATTATCTGCTGTTTTAGCGTTTTTTACACTTCCTTTTGTATTTATGTCAATGACAAATCTTTATATGCAACCAGAATTATTTGCAACTATAAATAATATTTGGGACATTATGTTTACTCCTGTTACTGGATTTAGACTTTTAAATTTCTTTTTAACAGCATTTATGGCAACTGGTGTTGTAATGATATTTATAGGTGCTAGATGGGTAAAAAAAGGTGAGGTTGAAGTAGGAAAAATCGCAATTAGTCAAGGTAAAAAATGGTTTTTACTTGCTACTCCTTTAAATATTGTTGTAATGCCTTTATTACCATTTGTATTTACAGCACGTATTAGTGAAGCTTTAATGCATACAGGATTTATTTATTTACCATTTATTTCTTCAATACTTTTAATTATTGCATTTTTATATGTATTAAATAAATTTAATGATGAGGTAGTAACTTCTCAAACAGCTTTAAGAGCAATAGCTCTTGTAGTAGTTTCAATTTTTTTAATGGCAACAACAAGAGAAGGTGTAAGAGTTGTATCTTTTGCTGAACCACTTGCTCTTCAAGCACAAGCTACGGAAGAGTTTATGACAGCATCGCTTGCAGAATATAAAAAATATAAAGAAGAATTAGCTAATAAACCTGCAATGGATTTAAAAAATCCAGTAATTTTAGCTGAATCAAAAGGGTGTTTAGCTTGTCATAGTGTGGATGTTAAATTAGTTGGACCTTCTTATTTAGAAGTTTCAAACAAAGAAAGAAACAAAGATGTTTTAATTCACTCTATTCAATATGGAAGTGCAAATAAATATGATGTTATTCCAATGCCAGCACAAGATATAACAGCAGATGAAGCTCTAATACTTGTAGATTGGATTCTTTCTTTAAAAGATACAAATAAATGAAAATTCTCAAGATAATTTTTCTATTTTTTATATTAAAAGAGGTGGCTTTTGCTACCTCTTTTTCTTTTGAAAATATAGAAAAAGATAAAATAAATATAGTTGCTTTTGTAACTTCATGGTGTCCTGTTTGTATTAAAACAAATGATTATTTAGTCTCTTTAGGAGAAAAAAATAGTGAGATTTTTATAACTTTACTTTTCGTAGATGAAGATATCCCAACTTCAATAAAACAAACTTCTAATCTAAAAACAATCTCTATTTCACTTAATGATTCTAAAAATTTTGGAGTGACAAAAAGTGTGCCTTATATTTTGATTTTTGATAAAAAAAGTGAACTTGTAAAAAAATATCACACTTTTAACGAAAATCTGATTAGTAGATTAATAAATAATCTAAAAAACAATCTATATGAAAATGGTACTTTACCACCTGAACAAAGGATAGACTTATGGCAAAAAAACAGATTTTAGCTCCATCATTATTGATTACCTTTTTTTTGTATATTCTATTTCCATGGTTAAGTTTTAATGATATTCATTTGTTGATGTTCAATTTTGAGTTTCATAGATTTGAGTTTTTATTTATAGCTTTTGAAGCTTCAACTCATCAGTTGATTTATATTGTAATTTCTCTTTTTATTGGATTATTAGTAGGATTAAATTTAACAATATCAAGATTTTTTTGTGGATATTTTTGTCCAACTTCTCTTGCTTCGATTATTGCTATGAAACTAAAAAATCCTTTTGTCCTTTTTTTTACGATTATGTCATTTGCTTTTATTTTGGCATTTTCAACTATTTCGTATTTTACATCAGCTGTTGATTTGTTTTTAAATTTTACAAAATTTGATACAGCTTCAATTTTTGTTGGAATTTTAACAACAGGATTTACAAGTATATTTTTAGTATTTCGTGCGTGGTATTGTTCTATTTTATGCCCTTATTTTTTTGTAAGTGCAATTTTGCCACAAGAGAAAAAACAAACTTTTGAGTTTTTTGATAAAGAGAGTTGTATAAGTTGTGAAAAATGTGTAAAAATCTGTCCTATTGATGACCTTGATATAAAAGCAGGTTTTGATATAAGATGTGTTCAATGTGGACTTTGTGAAGTTGCTTGTGAAAGTGTAATGACAAAATTTAACAAATCTTCACTTATAAAGAAAAAATATAAAAATAGAAATATTTTTAAAAGTTTTTCAGAAAAAGGTTATATTTGGGGTTGTTTGATTTTTATAATTATGATTGTTTCAATAATTTATATCTTAGATAGTTCAAATTTGGATAACTGCTATTTTATAAATAAAAATTTGTATTAAACAAAATGGTCACTTCTTATTAAATTTAGAGATTACATTCAGAAAATTAGTAGGAAAAGACTGTTTGTACATAAAATTTATTTTGTATAGTTGATAAATTATTTTATGACCATTTGTGAAATCTTAGAAAAAAATTGTTAATTTAAAGTTTGGAAAATTTTATAATTTTATTTTCTTTAAATAAGTTGCAATCATAGGAATATAATCTTTTCTGCAAACTAAATGGGTTTCTAACTCATTTGGTAATTTTGTAAGTTTTAATTCATTTGTATAAGCATATTTATCAATAATCATTTTTGAAACATAAGCTTTTCCCATTCCTGCTTTTACACAACCTAACATCACTTCATAATTTTCTATAAATATTGTTTTAAAATCTAAATTTCCTCTTTGTTTTTCATAAGAAGCTAAAAATTTATAGTGGGTGCTATCTTGTTTATATGCGATAAGTGTGTTGTTATACTCCAAACTTTTTGGTTCAACCATATATAAATCATCATAAAATTTGTTTAAAATTATCAAGTCTTTATGGTTTGGAACTCCAGTTATAAAAGCAATATCAAGCTTATAATCAAGAAGTTTTTCTAAAACTTGTGGATTTGCATTTGCATAAAATTCCAATTGTATATTTGGATATTTTTTATTTAATTTATCTATAAAAGCCAATAATCTCAAAGCTACATTTGCTTGTCCAGAACCAATTCTAAGTGTTTCTTGATGGGTTAAATTTTTCATTTTAAGTTCAGCAACTTCAACTTTTTTTACAATTTCACTTGCAAGTGGATAGAGTTTTTCTCCCTCTTTTGTAAGAATTACACCACTTGGTACTCTATGAAAAAGTAAATATCCTAAATTTTTTTCTAATTGTTTTATTCTTAGAGTTACATTTGATTGAGTAAAGTTAAGTTCAAGTGCTGCTAAAGAGATAGATTTTTTATTTGCAACACTTACAAACACTCTTAATAAAGTTGATTCCATATTACTATCCATTATGTAGTGTATTATTTTGTATTATTTGACATTATATTGTAAATTGTTTATAGTTTCAAAAAATTATGAAGGATTTTAGTTGATAGAACTGCTGTTCAATAAACTTATGCCAATTGTAATACTAATAATTATTGGTTACTATTGGAAAAAAAAAGAGTTACCTTTTGATAAGGATATGATTAGTTCTTTAATTATGAATTTAGGAACACCAGCTCTTTTAATAGCTTCAATAAATAATAAAGATTTAACTAGCGAAAATATAATAACAATTTTAATTTACGGAACAATAATTATTGCTATTTGTACTATTCTAACAATAGCTTATTTGAAATTTGAAAATAAACCAATAAGACCATTTTTACAAAGTTTTATTTTTCCAAATACTGGTGGTTTGGGAATTCCTATTGTTTATGTATTATTGGGACAAACTGCATTTGTTTATGCAATTACCTTTTCAGTTTTGATAAATATTTATCATTTTACTATTGGGTTATGGCTTTCAAATAGTTCTTTAAATCTAAAAAAAGCTTTGCAAACACCTGTTTTATACGCTTTAGTTCTCGCGCTTGCTTTTAAAGGAACAAATACACAAGTTCCTTTTATAATAGAAGATGTATGTAAAATGTTAGGAGGAATAGTAATCCCTTTATTGCTTATGGCTTTTGGTTCATCACTTGTTGGTATAAAAATAGGGCAAAATATAAAAGCAGTTAGAATGGGAGTAGTGCGTGTAGTTTTAGGATTTTTAGTTGTTTATACTATTTTTTATTTTGGAAATTTTGAACCAGTTTTAATTTATACTTTATTGATTCAATATTCTATGCCAATTGCAACTACGAGTTATCTTTTTGCTTTAAGATTTAATGGACCTTTTGAAGAAATTGCAGTTATGACAGCTTCAAGTACAATAGCAATTTTATTTTTACTTCCTATAATAATCTATGTAATAAATTAAATTACATAGATTATTTATTCATTTTCTTTTAAATTTTTATACAGCTTTTCATAAACTTCTATTTCTTCTTTTGAAGCTTTTTTTCTACAACTTAAATAACCTTTTTCTCCATCATAATTTTCAAAAGGATAAACTGTTGCAAAAACCCAATAAAAACCATCATCTTTTGTTCTATTTTTTACATAACCAGTCCAGATTTCTCCTTTTTTTACAGTTTCCCATAAATCTTTAAAGGCAGTTTTTGGCATATCGGGGTGTCTTACTAGATTATGAGGTTTTCCTACTAATTCATCCAAAGTAAAACCAGCAATTTTACAAAAATCATTATTTGCAAAAGTTATAATACCTTTCTCATTTGTTTCACTTACTAAAAAAGCATATTCATCTAAAATAGTCTCATTACTACTCATTTGTTATTCCTTTTAGAACCTTTTACTTTTTGCATCAAAGACTAACTCTTGTGCCATTTTTTGAGTTGTTGTTGTGATTTTTGCTACATTTTTTGCTTGATTTACATTTTCTAAAGATAATTGATTTAATAAATTTATCATTCTATTTATCTCTTCAATTCCTTCTAATTGTGTATTACTTGAGCTACTTACATCTTGTATAATCTCTATAGTTTGATTTATATCATTATTTAATTCTTCATAACCTTCAATCATCATATCACTTATTTTTTTCCCTTCATTTGCTTTTGTTGTTGCTTTTTCAACAATATTTTTTATTTCACTTGCCGCTTGTGCACTTCTATTTGCAAGATTTCTTACTTCTGCTGCAACAACTGCAAATCCGCGTCCAGCTTCACCAGCAGTTGCCGCTTCAACAGCTGCATTAAGTGATAAAATATTTGTCTGAAATGCAATTTGGTCAATAATTGTTATAGCTTCATTTATAAATGTTATCTCTTTATTTATTTCATCCATAGAATTAGCAGTTTTTGAAGCTAAAACTTCTCCATTTATGACAGCTTTTTTTACAATCTTTCCAAGTTCATACATCTTTTGTGCATTTTTTGTATTGTTTTTTGTTGTGGTTGTTATTTGAGTTAAAGAAAAGGTAGTTTTTTCTAAAGATGAAGTTTGTTCTGTTGCTTTAGTAGCAAAAAAGTTTACAGTTTCTAACATATTTTTGGAGTTATTTTCTAAGATTAAACCATTGTCTAAATTTTTTTTAGCATTTAAACTAAGAGTTTCCCCTAAAAAATTTATGCTTGTTAGAACTTTTAACATTTCACCTTTTACATTATTTGTAATATCAACTTGCTTAGTAAAATCATCTTTTGAATAAGATTCTAAGATATTTACTAAATCATTCATATCTTTATTTACTTCATCTAACATTTTATTAATTGTATTTCTTAATGTCATAAGCATTGGATTTGTTGTTTTTGAATTTATTCTTGAGCTATAAATTCCTTGTTCAACTCTATCCATGGTGATTACAATCTCTCCTAAAACTTTCATATCATATTTCATTCTTTTATCAATTTCTAATGAAATATTATTTAGTTTTAAATCTAATTGGGTGATTTCACTATTTCCTTTTATTAAACAAGGAATATATTTGTTGTTTTTTGAAGTCAAAAAATCTAAAAAGTTTTCAAAGTTTTTATTAAAACTATAAAATTCATTTGTTGTTGATTTTATGAATAAAAAGCAAATTATTCCTATAAAAGTTGAGAAGAGAAGAGTTAAGATTATACCTAGGGTAGTTTGAGAGTTTAATCCTGCTAGAGCAATTAAAATAAAGCCTATTTGAGAGATAATATACAAAATTACTATTTTACGTTTTATTTCCATTTTTAATTTATTCTTTCATATCAAATACCCAAGTTTATGAAGAACTTAGGTCTTATATTTATCTTAATAATGCAATATCCATTCCTTAAGATACTGAATAACTGATATTAAAGAAAAACTTAAAATATTAAAATTATTAAATTTTAATTTTTAGGAAAAGTTATAATTATTTCAAGTCCATTATCTATATTTGAAGCTTTTATCTCTCCTTTAAAATGTCTATTTATAATAGTTTTACTTATATAAAGTCCCAAACCTGTACCATTTTTTTTAGTTTTTGTTGAAAAATATAAATCAAATATTTTTTCTAAAAGTTCATCTTTTATTCCACCAGCATTATCTTTTACTTTAATTATTAGATTTTTTTCATTCTCTTCTAATGTCACATCAACTGTTTTATTTAAATAATCATTTTCTTTAAAAGCATCAATTGAATTATTAAAAATAGTTAATATTACTTGGTATAGTTCATTTTTATAACCATAATAAGTCACATCAGAGATATTTGAATAAAAATTAAACTTTATACGATTACTTTCAAATATAGGTTTAATAAGATTATAAGTAGATAGAATCACCTCTTTTAAAACAAAAAATTCTTTATCTTTTTTTGGTTTAAAGAAATTTTGGAAATCATCTATTGTATTTGATAAATAATCTATTTGTTGTTTGAAATTTATTTTTAGATTATTTAGAGTTTCAGTTGATAAATTCTCTTTTTTATGTTTTATGATTATTGTGTTTACTATTAGTGAAATATTATTTAGAGGTTGTCTCCATTGGTGTGCAATCATATTCATCATTGACCCCATTTCAGCAAGTTTTGCTTGTTGGAACATAATTGCTTTTTGTTCGTGATTTTTTTGTAATTCTTCTTTTATTCTTTCTTCAAGATTTAAATTTAATTCAGCTAATTTTCTTTGAGTATTTTTTAGTTCACTAATATCTATGATTGTACTAATTCTTTTATTTGAATTTTTTATATTATGACCTTTTACTAATCCATCTATTAAAGTTCCATCTTTTTTAACAAAAGTTAATTCATAAGGTTCTTGGTCATTTTTAAGTTTTTGTTTTATGATATGATAATCTTTTGTAGCAACAAAATCAGAATATGATTTATTATAAATTTCTTTAAAATTATCATAACCTAGAATTTTTAGAAGTTGATTATTTGCTTTAAAAAGTTTTCCATTATCAAATAGAGCAACACCTTCTATTGTAGAATTAAGCCACTCATTTAATTCGTCATTTTTTCTTTTTAGAAAAACTACAAAAAATAAAATAGTAATTAAGATAAATAAAAATGTATAAAATATTTTCCAAATTAAATCTTTATTAATAACTTCTTTATATCTTGTAACTTTATATTTTTCTTCTATTTGTTCAATGTCTTCATGTGAAAAATTTTCTAATCCAAAATTGATAATTTCTTTTAATTCGGGTTTAGTTTTTTTGATGGCAAAAGCACCTTTTATTGGTTCAATATGATTCAAAAATCCTGAAATCTTAAATTCTCCATATCCAAATTTTTGAATTAATCTATCAACTGTTATATTGTCTGTTATAAAACCATCTACTTCATCATCTTTTAGCATTGAAATAATTTTTTCTAAATCATTTTCAACTAAAATATTTGTGCCCAAATAGTGTGAAGTTAAATAATCTTTAAATACACTATATCTTGTAACAAACTTTTTATTTTCTAATATATTATTTTCAATAAAAGGTTTATCTATTTTTGTAATAATTACTAAATTTGATTTTAAATAAAAATTACTTCTATCCATAATTTTATAGTATTTGTAAGAATCTTCAGCAGTGATAGTTACAATATCACATTTATTATCTAAGACATTTTGAATATTCTTTTTATAATCATCTATTTTTATTGGTTTTAATATAAATTGAAATTTTTCTGCAATATTATTTAAAATTTCTCCAGATATTCCTATTAATTTATTATTTTCATCTATTCCATCTATAGGAAAAGAACTATCTTGTATGCAAACAGTAAATTCTTTATTTTTTGTTAGATAATAGTTTTTATAAAAATCATTTAATGCCTCTTTTTCATTCCAAATAAAATCATCTAAATTCATATTTTTAAATTTTTGTGGATAAATCAAAGATATTGTATTTGCCATCTCTTTGATTTTTGATTTATCAATATTTCCAAAATCTTTTTTAGAATAACTGCTAAAAGATTTTAAAATATTTGCTTCATAAGTTAGAGCTTCTTTTGATTTTTCTTGAGTGTTATATTTTTCATAGGTTAGGTTTACACTAAAAGGAATATTATTAAAAGCATATATCCAACCTTCTTTTGTAGCTTCAATAAAATCTTTTACAATTTTAGGATTTTGTTTTGCAAATTGTGTTGAGGTATAAACCATATCACCATAAAAATCAAATCCATAATCTTTTGGAAGGAAAGTATTATATTTTATATTCTCTTTTTCTAAAAAATAAGCTTGATTAGATAAATATCCAACAATTGCATCTGATTCTTTCTCTATAAAACTTTTGGAATAAAAAGTATGTTCTTTTGCATTTACATGAATATCTTGACTTTTTAAAATAGCATTTATTGAAATATTTGAAATTTCATTTTTAGCAAACTCTATATTTTTATTCTTTAAAGAAGTTAAAGTATCTAACTCTTTTTGAGTAAATAAGGCAATTGGTGAAGATTTGAAAACTGAAAAAATAGCTACAATATCTGCTCCATTTAATTTATGATAAATTAATGAAGAATCATCTATTCCAAAATTATTTTGATTTGTTAATACTGTATTTAGTGGATCAAATTTTCCATCAAACTCTTTGAAATTTACATCTAAACCATATTTCTCATAAATTCCTAACTCTTTTGCTACATAAAATCCTGCAAATTGGAATTGATGTTTCCATTTCAACTGAATTGAAATAGGAGTTAGTTCATTTGAGTATAAAAAAGAAATCATTAGTAAAAATAGAGATATGATTTTCAAGATATTCCTTTAAATTATTTTATAAGAGATCCGCACTAACTGGTTCTTTAAATAAAAAACCTTGAAAATGTTTACATCCCATAGATATTAATTTTTCATATTGCTCTTGTGTCTCTACACCTTGCGCAATTACATTTAAATTAAATTTATTACCTATTGACAATATAGTTTCAACAATAATTGAATCATTTAAACTATTTGATAACTCTTTTATAAAAGATTTATCAATCTTTAATTCATTGATTGATAATTGTTTTAAATAGGCTAGAGATGAATAACCTGTTCCAAAATCATCAATTGATAAGTTGATTCCTAAATCATTTAATTCTTTTATTTTATCTAAAGTTTCTTGGGTATTTTTTATTAATAAATTTTCTGTTAATTCTAACTTTATTTTATTTGGTTCAATTTCATATTTTTCTATTTGAGATTTCAAAAAATCATAAAAAAACTTTTCTTGAAATTGTTTATAACTTATATTTATCGAAACTTTCCAATCTTTTTTTATAGAATCTTCTTTCCATTGTTTTAATTGGATTAAAACTTTTTCAAAAACTAATTTGCCTAATGGTACAATTAAATTTGTTTCATCAGCAAGTGAAATAAATTTTTTAGGAAAAAGCAAGCCTTTTTCTTTATCTTTCCATCTAACTAAAGCTTCAACACTAACTATTTTATGCTGATTATTCTCATATAAAATTTGAGGTTGATAATGTATTACCATCTCTTTATTTTCTATTGCATCTCTTAATTTTTGAGTTAAATCGGCTTTTTGTTCTATTACTTGTTGTAATTTAGGATTAAAATAGCTAAATCTATCTCTTCCTTTTTCTTTTGAATTATACATAGCTGTATCAGCGAATTTCATCAATTCATCTATACTATAAGAATCGTTTTTGAATAGAACTATACCAATACTAGCAGATAATCTAAAATCAAAATTCTGAATGATATATGGTTTTCTTATCTCTTGAAGAAGTTTATTTGAAATATCATTTATGTAGTTCATTACTAAATTTTCATTATTATTAGAAAATTTCATAGCAACAATAAATTCATCTCCTCCTAATCTAGCTACAATATCATTTTCTCTTAAAATATTTTTTATTCTGTTTGTTGTTTCTATTAAAACAATATCTCCAATATTATGCCCTTTCGTATCGTTTATGATTTTAAAATGGTCTAAATCTATAAATAAAAGCGCTCCACAAGAGTTTACTCTTTTTATCTCTTTTATCATTTGGATTAATAATTCTCTTAGTAATAATCTATTAGGAATACCAGTTAAACTGTCATAATAAGCTAATTGAGAGATCTCTTTCTCTTTTTTCTTTAAATCACTTATATCAACAACAGCAGAAATTCTGATTTTTTTATCTAAAAGAGTTAAATCTTTTCCTCTTAAAATTACTGGAAAAATTGAACCATCTTTTCTAATCATCTTAGCTTCATAAGGTTCTTGATTGTCATTATTTATAACTTCTTTTACAAAATTAAAAGATTCAGAAGCTATGAAATCAAGGGCATCTTTTCCTATCATTTCATTTCTTTCATATCCTAATAATTTAGGTGCAACTGCATTTACATCAATACATTTTTTATTTTCATCATAAACAATAATTCCTTCTATTGTAGAATCAATTATAGTTTTAAATGATTTTATAAAATCATCTTTTTCTTGTAAAATTTGTTTTTCTAATTTTTTTTGTTTTGTTATATCAATACCTATTTGTACTTTAACTTTTCTTCCATCTAACCATTCTATTATCTTATCTGTAAACAAATAATAATGATGGTTTATAGAGTTTTCATTTTCCCATTCGTAAGTTGTTCCAATAGGAATATCTATTAAATTTATTTTTTGTTTCTGTAAAGGACAAAAAATACATGGACTTTTAAAATCTTTTTGTAAAACCTTAAAACAAGTTTTACCCACAATTTCTCCAAACTCTTCTTTACATTTTTTATTAGCATAAATTATTTCATAGTTTGATAAATCAATAATATAAATTAAAGCACCTGTACTTTCTACAATTGTTTCCATCTCATTAAACATACTATGACCTTTTTTAATTTAATAATATTTTATTAAGAAAGTTAAAAACTTTCCCACTCATCAGCTTTTTTTATCTCTTCAACAACAGTTTGTTTTTTTTGTTTTGCATCTTTTTTTTGAATTTGAAAAGGAGCTTTTTGCTCTTTTTTCATATCTCTAGCTTTAACCTCATTTTTACCATTAAACTCTTTTTCATTTGCATTACTTACAACTAATTTCGCTATTTGGTCTGTTATTACTGCTACATCATGTGTTTGACTTGCCACCATCGCATTTTGTTGTGTTTGTTGGTCTAACTGGGTTACTGCATCATTTATTTGCTCTATTCCTAACAATTGCTCTTTTGAGGCATTTTGTATATCTGAAATCAAGTTTATTGTATGTTGGATATTTTCATTTAATTGTTTATATCCATCTATCATATGTCCTGCTATTTGTTTCCCTTGATCTGCTTTACTTGTTGCATTTTCTACTATTGCTTTTATCTCTTTTGCAGCTTCTGCCGATCTTGATGCTAGGTTTCTCACTTCTGCTGCTACAACTGCAAATCCTTTTCCTGCTTCTCCTGCTGTTGCTGCTTCTACTGCTGCATTAAGTGAAAGTATATTTGTTTGGAATGCTATTTGATCAATTACAGTTATTGCTTCATTTATCAAGTTTACTTGATTATTTATTTCATCCATTGACTGAGTTGTTTGATTTGCAAGTTTCTCTCCATCATTTGCTGATTTTGTTACTTGATTTGAAAGCATTGCCATTTTTGCAATATTCTCTGTATTATTTCTTACATTACTTGTTATCTCTTCTATTGCTGCTGCTGTCTCTTCTAAAGATGCTGCTGCTTCATTTGAACTTAGATTTAATTTATCTACATTTATAAGTAATATATCTGAACTTGCATCTAATGTTAATCCATTTGTTTTATTATCTATTAACATTTGTGTAATTGAATCTTGTAGGGTATTAATTCCTACTACTAATCTTTCAAACACTCCACCTTTTTCATCATTTGGATGCATTTTTAAAGCTTTTCTATAATCAAGTTTTGAGTACTCTTCTAAGATTTCATCTACTTCTTCAAATCTTTTTCTAGTACTTTCAATCATTTTATTTACATTATCTCTAAACTCTTCTAAAGAGGCATTTGAAGTTGATTTTTCTATAAACTGACCATACCAACCATTATTAACTCTAGTCATTACAACTTTAGCATCTTCTATTAGAGCTGTATCTTGATTAATAGTTTTTTCAATTTGTTTAATATTATCATTAACAAATTTAGCCATTTCCCCAAATTCATCTTTTGAAGAATCATCTAATAATGAAATATCTTTTGAGCTTCTATTTAGATATGAAAAAAACGATATTAATCCTATTTTGAAGTTGTCTAAAGATTTAATAATCATTTTAGATATGAATAGTGAAATTAGAATAAAGAAAATAATGGAACAAATAACAATTGAAGTTAAAATAGTATTAAATAAAGATTTTGCTTCTTCTTTTAGTTCTAAAGCACTTTTATTTATTTCGTTAATTTTATTTTCTAACATAATTCCAACATCAACCATTTTTTTTATGATGTCTTTAACTTCTTGTGATTCAGGTTTATTATTTGTAAAATCATCTATTAATTTAGTTGAAAATAGATCAAAATTAGTAATATATCCTTTTGAATAAGTAACTATTTCATCGCATAAAACTTTATTTTGTTCCATTGTAACTTGTTCTTTTAGATTTGATACATTATCATCTAAAGTTTTGAAGTTTTCTCTAACTTTTTGTGCATTTTCAATATTTGGATTTCTTAAAAATTGATATACTGATATTCTTCCTTTTAGTAATTGTTGGATAAATTCTTCTGTTTCTAAAGAAATTTTACTTCTAGAATTTTCTAAATTACTAAAGTAATTATATGCAATACCTGAAATTAGCATAATCAAAATAAACACGGCTGGAAAGATTAATAACTTTTTTTTGGTATTAATTCTTTTTAACATTTTGAATCCTTTATTTGAAATTTTAAGTATCACATTATGTAAATATTGTAATTCTTAACCTATATTGAAATTGTAGTATTAAAATCTAAGTCAACTAATAGTAAAATCTGAGGAATCAGAGTATAGGGAAATAATTTGGAATATAAAATTTTATTAGTAGAAGATGATGATAATAGTGCTTTATTAATCAGCGATTTTTTACAAGAGTATGATTTTAATGTTGATATTGTAAATACAGTTACAGATGCTGTTTCAAATATAAGTTTTAATAAATACTCTATTGTTTTATTAGATATAAATTTACCTGATTTTAATGGCTTTGAAGTATTAAAATTTGTAAATAAAAACAAAATAAATATTCCTATTTTAGTATTAAGTGCATATTCAGATAAAAATACAAAACTTCAAGCTTTTAAATTAGGTGCAAGTGATTATATGGTTAAGCCAATCGATCCAGAAGAGTTGGAAGCAAGAATTTGGGTTCAACTAAGAAATAGTTCCAATTTTGTATCAAATACAAGTAAAAAAGCATTATTTGAGATAAATGATAATGTAATTTTATTTAATGAAGAAGCTTTAAAATTGACAAAAACTGAGTTTGAAATTTTGTCTTTTTTAATTAAACATAAAAATCAAACTGTACATAGGGAAAAATTATTGGATTTTTTATCTTCAATTATCCAAAGTGATAGAAGTTTGGATTATCATATTAAAAATATTAGAATAAAACTTGGAGATAATGGAACAAATCCAAAATATCTTTTAACAGAGTATGGAATAGGGTATAAGCTAGTTTTTTAAAAGATAAAGAAATTAGATTTCATTTATCTTTTCAAATTCATTTATAATATCTTCTATATTTTCAGTTCCAACAGAGATTCTTAAAAGATTAGTTGGCAATCCAATTTGTTTTAAAAGTTTTTGTCCTTTTTGTGAAACTATCAAATCATAATGAGCAAGATAAGTATAAGGCATCAGAAGTGTAAATTCAGTTCCTAAACTTGGCCCTTTTGCAAAATTTAGCTTATCATAAACAGTTCTAAAATCTTTTTTAAAAGTTACAGAAACAATCCCACAAAGTGAATTTTCATCTATCATTAGTTTTTCATAATTTTCTCTAAAATCAGGACTTAAACAGTAAAAAACTTCATCTATAAAAGAAGCTTTTTGTAAATAATTTACAAGTTTTTTTGTATTTGAAGATATTTTTTTTACTCTTTTTTCATAATCTTTTATTTGATAAGCCATTCTTTGAATATCTTTTATGTATGGTTCATCTGCATGTTTGAAAAACTCATAAGAGATATGTGAAATTTTTGAATTTTGATTTAAGATAATTGCACCCATTAAAACATCTGCATTTCCACATGCAAACTTTGTTAAAGATTCCACATAAATATCAGCATAAGAGTTTAAATCAAGATTATATGGAGTTGCAAAAGTTGAATCAATAACCAAAGGAATATTGTATGTATTGCAAAGATTTTTTAGTCTTTCTAAATCCACTGTTTGTACGAGTGGATTTGTAGGAATTTCTGTTATTATTGCTGAAACTTTTAATCCATCTTTTTTCAAAAACTCTTCAAGTAAATCTAATTTTGTAACATCATAAAAGATTTTACTCTCTTCAAAATAGTGATTTACTATATTCATAGTATCAAGATAAAGCCAACCAAGTTGTACTAAAACTGTTCTTCCATTTCTTGCTTGAATATTTTTGATTCCTTTTAAAACACAATACATTGCATTCATTCCAGATGGATTTAAACAGACATTTTGTGAAGGTTGTTTATATGCTTTTGCTAATGTTGAAATTAAAATCTCTTTTGCTTTTGATTCGTTTTCAAGTTCTTCATCGTGGAGTTTTGGGATTCTTCCAACTTTATATAAATAATCTTGTGCTAATCTTGAAGATAAGTTGTATCCAAGATGTTGAATAAATTTTAAAACCTTTTGATATTGTCGTCCTTTTAAAACTTTTATAACTCCAAAAGGTTCATCAAACTCAAATTTATTATGTATAAAATATCTGCAACTCACAGCTTTTACAGCCTTTTGAGAACTTAAAAGAATTATTTCATAATTATCACAAACTTCATATTTTTCTTTTAAATAATTTGCTAAAAGTTTTAAATAAGGATGAATAATAAATCTTGGATATGCTGTTGTAATTTTTTCTAAAATCTCAGGTGTTTGTTCTTCGTAATCAATCACATCTTGTAAACTTGGCATACTCACAGAAACTGCATGAATATTGTTTAAAGGTAAAGTTTGCCCACAAGGGATGTGATTGAAAGTTTTGTTATTCATTTTATTTTACTGCTTGTTCTATATCTTTTATTAAATCTTCAACATTTTCTAAACCAATAGAAAATCTAACTGTGCTATCACTTATTCCAATAGCTTTTAATTCTTCTTTTGAAAAACTTGCGTGTGAAATTTTTGCAGGAATTTCAACTCTACTATCTGGACTTCCAAATGAACATTTTTCACCGAAAATTTTCGTATTTTCTATGAATTTTTCAGCTAATTCAGCACTTGAAAAATCTACACAAAAAACTCCAGGAATAAACTGCATTTGTTTACGTGCAAGTTCATATTGAGGATGGCTTGGAAGTGCAGGGTGTGTAACTTTTACTATATAATCTTGTTTTTCTAAAAATTTTGCAATGATTATAGAGTTTTCTTGATGTTCTCTCATTCTTATTTTTAAAGTTGGAATACCAAGAGTTATTAAAAATACATCCATAGGATTTTGACTTCTTCCATGGGCATTTGCATAATAATGAATTTGTTGGCTTAACTCTTTTGTTTTTGCAACAATCGCTCCAGCAACAACGCTACCGTGACCACTTATATATTTTGTAGTTGAAAAAAGTGAAAAATCAGCTCCAAACTCTAAAGGTCTTTGACTTATAAAAGTTGCAAGAGAATTATCAACCGCAAATAAAGCATTATATTTATGAGATAGTTGAGCTATTTTTTCTAAATCAATGATTTTCAATCCTGGATTTGTAGGACTTTCACATAAAACTAAATCAATATCATGAGTTTTTAAAATATGTTCAATCATATCAACATCGCAAAAATTTGCAAAATGTACTTGAATATTGTATTTTTCTTTAAAAATTTTAAGAAGTCTGAAAGTTCCACCATAACAATCAGCCTCAACTAAAATTTGAGAATTTGCTTTTAAAACTGTCTCAAAAAGAAGTGAAACACAAGCAATCCCTGTATGTGTGCAAACGCATCCAGCTCCACCTTCAACATGAGTAAATAAGTTTTCTAAAACTTCTCTTGTTGGATTATCACTTCTTGTATAATCATAAATTTTATCACCTTTTTGTTTTTTTAAATCAAATGTTCCAGTGTTATAGATTGGGAAATGTGAAGCACCACTTATATCATCAAAAGGAGCAAAAGAAGAAATATGGCATAAAGATGTTTCTATTTGTTCAGTCATAATAATCCTAAATTTTTTTGGCAATTGTATCTAAAAACTAATTAATGAAATGCCTAAAATTCTTAATTTTCTTTAATATTAAAAAATGGTATAACTATGAATATGATTTTATTTTTTAGGAGAGTTAAGTAATGATAAAATTTATATTATTAACAATTCTTATAGTTGTTTTTCAAGGTTGTGCAACTTGGACTGGGATAAAACAGGATAGTAATAGAGCTTGGGAAGCAACTAAAGATACTTCAAGTGATGTTTATCATTCTGTAAAAGAATCAATTCATGAGGCGACAGAGTGATAAAAAAGTTTTTTTTCTTTTTTCTAATTTTTTCTCTTTATTTATATGGTGCAACTAATCAAAAAGATTCAATTTTAGAGACAAAAGAGTTTTTAGAAAAATCTTCAAATTATTTAAAAGAACAAATAAGTTTGAAAAAACTCTCTTTTGATGAAGAAATATTTTTAAAAGATTTTTCAACTATTGGAACAAAAATTTTTGATAGATATACTCCAAAATTATCTACTTTTAGAAAAGTTGATAATCTTTTATCTGAAATGGGAGCTTATGATAGTTTGATTATTGAGGTTGATTCTTCAAAAAATCTGATGTATGTAAAAGCAAAATATGATAATAAAACTAAAAATTTGAAGACTTATAAAGTCTCAACAGCAAAGAAAGATATAAAAAAACCCTTAGGTGTTGGAAATATAACTTCGATTACATTAAATCCAGTTTGGTATCCAACTGCTGATACAATACAAAGTTTTAAAAAACGAGGAATAGATTTACCAAAAGTTGTGAAAGGTGGAGATAAGCTAAATTATATGGGAAGTGCTAAGATAAATTTAACGCACAAAGTAGATGGAAAAGAGACTTTTAGAATTCATGGAACACTTAATGAAAAAACGATAGGAAGTTATGAATCAAGTGGTTGTATCAGAATGAAAAATAGTGAAGTTGTACAACTTGTTGCGCTATTAAATGAATTTATAGATTTTAAAAGTATGGATGATATAAAAGTGGTTTTAAAATAAACAATTGATGTTGTATAATTCCACTAAAAAAGGATTGAGTTTTGAATAAAATAGTAATAAAACCAAAAAGTATGGGAACATTTACTTTAAATTGCCCTTTTACAAATGAAAAATTAGATAATGATAATAACTCTTTTGAAATTTATGAAGGAGCAGGAAACTATCTATTTTCAATGTGTGAAGATTGTTTATTTTATGATGCAGGAAATAATAATGAAATTGAAAAATATTGGAAAAATTCTGCATTTGAAGCAGTAGAAAAATTTTTAGAAAATCATAAAGAAGATAATATTTTAATCATTGAAGTTCAAAAAAATGATGAGAGTTATTTTTATGGTTTTCTAAATGAAGATAATTTAGAGTTAAGTGAACAAGAGATAGAAAGAAGATTTATTAAACAATTGTGATAAAACTATCTTCAAAATAATTTGAAGATAGTTTTTCTTTTTAGTTAGAAGTTTTTAACATTTCCCAGTATTTTTCATATGTAGGTAAAACTTCACCAACATCTGTTTGAAATTCACTGTTTTTTAAATCTTCTTCATTTGGATAGATGATTCTATTGTTTCTTGTTTTCTCATCTAAAAGTTCAAGAGTTTTTGCATTTGGAGAAGGATAACCTATCTCTTCACTTATTATTTTAGATACTTCAGGTTTTAATAAATAGTTTATAAAAATATGAGCATTATCAATATTTTTTGCACCTTTTGGAATAACCAATGAATCTATCCATAAAAGTGCTCCTTCTTTTGGATAAATATATTTTATATTTTCATTCTCTTCATTTGCCATAAATCCTTCACCATTGAAGTTCATCCCTAATTTTACCTCTTCATTTAGATAAACTTGTTTTTGAGATTCTGAATAAAACATTTTTACATTTGGTAAAAGTTCTTTTAGTTTATTGAAAGCCTCTTCTATTTCTTTAGGATTTGTTGAGTTTGCTGAATATCCCAAAACTTTAAGTGCCATTCCAAAAACTTCTCTCATATCATCATTTAATAAAATAGAATTTTTATATACTGGATTCCATAGATTTTTCCAAGAATTAATATCTTCTTTTACTAATGAAGTATTATAACTAATACCTGTACTTCCCCATAAGTAAGGAATAGAATAGTTATTATTTGGATCAAAAGGTTTTGATAAAAGTTTTGAATCAAGATTTTTATAGTTTGGAAGTTTTGATTTATCAATTTTTTCTAATAAACCTTCTTTACTCATTTTATTTACAAAATAAGTAGATGGAACGATAATATCATAACCAGAGTTTCCAGCAGTTTTTACTTTTGCATACATTGCTTCATTTGAATCATAAGTTGAATATTTTACTTTGATTCCTGTCTCTTTTGTAAAGTTTTCTAAAACAGATTCAGGCATATACTCAGACCAGTTATAAACATAAAGAACTTTTTCACTTGCAAATAGGGAAATTACAAGGGAAATAATCATAAAAATGGATTTCATTTTTTCTCCTTAATCAAAATTTGTGAAAATAATATCATAATCAATGTGAAAATAAACATGATTGTACAAAGTGCGTTTATTTCAGGTTTTACTCCAAGTCTCACCATAGAGTAAATTTTAAGTGGTAAAATCTCATAATCAGGACCTGTCACAAAAAAGCTAATAACAACATCATCAAGAGAGAGAGTTAAACTTAATAAAAATCCTGAAACAATTGCGGGGATTACATTTGGCAAAATAATAGTTTTAAAAGTTGTAAATTCACTTGCTCCTAAATCTTTTGCAGCTTCAATAATATTTTTATCAAAACCATTTAATCTAGCCATTACAGTAACTATTACAAAGGGAAGACAAAATGTAATATGAGCTATTAAAAGAGTAAAAAATCCTAAAGGAAGTGAAATAAAAACAAATAGCATTAAAAGTGAAATTCCCATTACAATTTCAGGTGACATAATAAGAACGTAAACTAAGGATTGCATAAATTTTTTACCAAAAAAATCATATCTATATAGTGTCAGTGCTCCTAAAGTTCCTAAAATTGTAGCTATTATTGCTGATACAAAAGCTACACTTATAGAATGCCAAGCAGCTTCTAAAAGTGCAGATTGATTTAATAAACTTTCATACCATTTTAAAGTAAAACCTTTCCATTCAACACTGTATTTTGAAGAGTTAAAAGAGTAAATAATCAAAACACCAATTGGTAAATATAAAAGAAAATAGATAAAACTTGCATAAACTTTTCTCATCTATTCTCCTCGTATAATTAATTTTATGAATATATCATCTAGTTTTTAACTAAAAAATATATTCTTCTAAGATTGAAGTACTAACTTCAAATCTTTTACTTTTTACAGTCTATGACTTTAGATATAACAACATTTTTCTCCTTGTAGCAATGATGAATTAAATTAATATTTCTTCTAACCAAACTACATCATTTAAGCCTGTTGATATCTTTAGTTGTTAATCATTTATTAAAAGCTGTAGAGGTAGCTGTATAGCACTTACTACTTATAGATTAACGAGGCTGTGAATCTAGCTTAGGCTAGAACAACTAAAGATTATTATAAACTGAGGTATAAAAAGATGTATTATGTTGGAATTGATATTGCTAAAAATTTTCATGTTGTTACTATCATTGATGATAGTGAGAAAAAAATTACTACTAAACCTATAAGGGTTACAAATTGTATTGATGGATTTTCAAAGTTTATTGTTAAACTTGAAGCTATCTCATCAAATCCAAACGATTTTATAATTGGTCTTGAAGCAACTGGAATTTATGGTGAAAATCTTTTAGAGTTTTTAAATGCTCATGGGTTTAATGTTAAACTATTAAATCCATTTCAAACAACCAGATATAGAGAACAACACACAATGAAAAAAGTAAAAAATGACAATATTGATTCTTGGATTATTGCACTCTTCCTAAAAGATGGCAAATTTAGTTCAGGTTATGTAACTGATGATGAATATCAAAGTTTAAGAACTTTGTATCGTAATCGTGCTTCTATTCAATCAGATATGAAAGAGGTAAAAAAACGAATTATTACTCAAGTAACAGTTACATTTCCCGAACTTGAAAATTTTATTGATATATTTAGTATCACAGGACTTGCACTTTTGGATAAATATCCAACTGCACATCATTATAAACATAGTAGTGTTGATAGAATACTTAAGATATTTAGACATATTCAAGGAAATAGCTTTAATAGTGAAAAAGCCCTAAAAGTTTTAGAACTTGCAAAAAATTCTATCTATTCTGGTAAAGCCAAAGATGCAAGAGCCATAGCTATTAAAAGTTCTATTAGACTTCTTAAAATCTATCAAGATGAGTTATCTATTTTAGAAGATGAAATATTAGCTTTACTTGAAAACAATGGTATTAAAGAAGAAAAAGATGTTCCAACTAATTCATTGATTGAGAACTTAAAAACTATTCCAGGTGTTTCATCTAAAACTATTGCTGCAGTTATTAGTGAATGTGGTGATTTATCAAGATTTACAACACCTATTAAATTTATAGGGTATCTTGGACTATTTCCAACAGAAAATAGTTCAGGTAATTCTAAATCAACAGGTCATTTAAGTCGTAGAGGTTCATCACTAGCAAAACATGCTCTTTATATGGCAAGTGTAAGTTGTATGATACACAATAAAGAGCTCAAGCAATATTATGATACTAAAAAATCTCAAGGAAAATCTAAACAAGAAGGACTTATTGCTGTTTCAAGAAAACTAGCAACTATTATCTATTCCATTTTTAGATACAACACCCCTTATGATCCAGCTCGTGTTTTTTCTAAGTCATAAACAGTAAATTATAAAAGATCACAAGTTAGTACTAAAATCTAAAGATAGCATTCAAAAAAGCTATCACTATACTAATTGCCAACCAAACATTTAAACTTGTTTGATCATAGAAACACTACTAGCAAAATTCTAGATAATTGCATAAAAATAGTGCTTCCAAAATCAAACATCAGCAAGTTTTTTAAACTTGCAATGTTCTTAAAAAATACATTGTTAAAAAACTATTGTCTTTTTAAAATTTTCCTTTAATTTAAGTTATTCTTTATAAAAAGGCTTTGGTGTTGTTTTTTGTGATTTTGCTAAAAGTGCCAATAAAATGAACATCATTAAAAGTAAAACAACACTAGCAGCAGAACCAAAAGGCCAATCTCTAAATAATAAAAATTGATTTCTTATAAAACTTCCAAAAATCAACTCTTTTGCTCCACCTAAAATATCAGGAATAAAGAACATTCCAAGTGAGGGTAAAAATACTAAAGTACAACCTGCAATAATTCCAGGAAGTGATAAAGGAATAATTATTGTTTTAAAAATATTATATTTTGAAGCTCCTAAATCTTTTGCTGCTTCAATTAGTTTAAAATCAATTTTTTCAATTGAAACATATAAAGGTAAAATCATAAATGGAAGGAGGGTATACACCATTCCTATAAAAACGGCTGTTTGGGTATACATAATCTCTAAAGGTTCATTTATAATTCCAATAGTTAATAAAAAAGCATTTAATAAACCTTTTGTTTTTAGTATCGCAATTAGGGCGTAAGTTCTTACAAGTGAACTTGTCCAAAAAGGAATAATCACAAGTAAAAGAAGTAAAAATTTATATTTTTTTGCTGTAGTTGCAATAATATATGCAAAAGGATAAGCTAAAATAAGTGCAAAAAATGTAGTTCCAACTGCTAAATAAATTGAATCCAAAAATACAGATAAATAAATAGGATCAAAAAGTTTTATATAACTTTGTAAACTAGGAGTAAAGATTAAAAATTCATTTTCACCTTTTGTTAAAAAACTACTTCCTATTACAAGTAAATTAGGAAATAATGCAAAAACTAAAAGCCAAAAAACAATAAAAAATATTGATATTTTAGAAAATAAAGATAGTTTATTCATGTCCTAAAAGTACCTCCCATCCATCAACCCAATACAAATAAAGTTTTGAACCAATTGCATAACCTAACGCATCACTATCTTCATTGTAAAATTCACTTGCAATAACTTCTTTTCCATCTTCAAGTTTCACCAAAAGGTCGATAGTTGTACCTTTGTAAATAATATTTTCTAATTCTCCTACAAAATAGTTGTTTGTTTTAACATCTTCAAGATTTTTTTCAACTCTAAAATCTTCAGGTCTTATAAGTATCGTACAATAATTTGTCAAAATCTTTTTTGATTTTAAATGAAAAATTTTTTCATAGTATTGAAGACTCATAAGACCATCTTGTTGTTCTATTATTTTTGTTTCAAAACAATTTGCTTCACCAATAAATTGCGCAACAAAAAGATTTTTAGGGTCTTCATATATCTCTTTTGGAGTTCCTATTTGTTCAATTTTTCCCTTATTCATAACTACAATTCTATCTGACATAGAAAGAGCTTCTTCTTGATCATGAGTTACAAATAAAAAAGTAATTCCAAGTTTTCTTTGTAGCATTTTAAGTTCAATTTGCATCTCTTTTCTAAGTTTATAATCAAGAGCACTAAGTGATTCATCTAATAATAAAATTAAAGGTTTATTTACAACTGCTCTTGCAATTGCAACTCGTTGTTGTTGACCTCCACTTAATTCGTGTGGTTTTTTATGAGAATGTTTCGATAATTTAACCATTGTAAGGGCATTTTCTACCTCTTTTTTTATTTCATCTTTTGGAGTTTTTTTCATCTTTAATCCAAAAGCAACATTGTCAAAAATAGTCATATGTGGGAAAAGAGCATAACTTTGAAATACAGTGTTTATTTCTCTTTCTTCTGGTGGTATATTATTTATATTTTTTTCTTGTAAAATAATTTCACCACTATTTGGATTCTCAAATCCAGCTAAAAGTCTTAAAATAGTTGTTTTCCCACAACCACTAGGACCTAAAAGAGTAAGAAATTCTCCTTCATAAATATCTAGATTTATATTTTTTAAAATTGGAGTATTTTCATAATCTTTGCATAAATCTTTTAGCGTAAACAATTTTTTGTTCATATTTTTTTAATCCTGAAAATAAAATATTATGAGATTAACACAACTCCTATTAATCTACACTTTTAGTGGTTAAATGAGAGTAAGTTATATTTATTAGAATTGATTTTTTATTATTTAATCCATTATAAGCATTTGTAAGATTTAAATAAGTAACAGTTCTGTTTGAATCTATTTATTCTTTATTAATTTTCCAACTTTGTTCTTGAGGTATCCATTTATTTCCTAGTAAAACTTCAATATTAGCTTCATTTGTAGCTTTTTTATCACAAGTTCCAGTTTCATAAAGTCTTTCAAGGATTCTTTGTTCATTGAAGTAGGGGTAGAACTCGTTTGGGTTGTAGGGGGTTTTGATTGAAATAAACCGTGATATTGGTGTTTTAAAAATTTCATCTTCATCTAGGACATAACTATCATCTTTTATGTTTTTATCAATTAAAGATACTAATCCTCCATAATGTATTTCTTTATAATCTTTAACAGAAGATCTAACAATGGAAGCTAAAACTGTTTTTTTATCTTTTGCGATACATGCTACAGCAAAAAGTTTTTGATCATATATATATACCAGATTACCACCATTAAATTTTTGCAATTTAATATTGTTAAATTTTATTAGATGTCTTTGCCATTGCCCATTCTTAAGGGCTTGTTTATCATCTAACTTATCAATGGTAAATTTTATTTCTTCTCCATTCACTCTAAAAGTGTGAGATAGTTCTTTTTCGCTTGTATCAATAAGCTTAAAAGAATCTACAATTTCTTTATATTCTTCTGGAGTTGGTGGTGTGATTGCAAAGAGATTTGAACTAAAAAATATTCCTAAAAATGTAATTGTTTTTACAATCTGTTTTTTCATCTATTTTTCCCTTATAGTTTCATTAGATTTAAAAACATTTAAATGCTCAAAAACTCTTATAGGGATTTTAGATTTTTTATTATCTAGTTTCATAAGTTCTATATATTTTTTATAGTTTTGTTTTGCATTATCTTTATTATTTAATCCATTATAAGCATCAGCAAGATTTAGATAAGCAACAGTTCTATTTGGAAATTTTTCTATAATTTTTTCTAAAATAAAAATAGCTTCTTTATTTTTATTTGATAGTTGTAAATAATATGCTAAATCATTATATTTTTGAAGAGTTTTTATATTTAATTCCTCATTTTTTAAAACTTCATTGATTTGTTCAAATGTTAATTTTTGATTTGATTTTGCATTTTCTAAAAGTTGATTTAATGTTAAAATAGTAGTAGCTATTTTTTCTTTTATATCCCAACTTTGTTCTTGAGGTATCCATTTATTTCCTAGTAAAACTTCAATATTAGCTTCATTTGTAGCTTTTTTATCACAAGTTCCAGTTTCATAAAGTCTTTCAAGGATTCTTTGTTCGTTGAAGTAGGGGTAAAATTCGTTTGGCTTGTAGGTTGGGATGGAGGTTTTAGCGGTAGGGTTTTCGCCATTTAAAAGACCACTATCTATCCAATAATTTCCACAACAAGTATTTTTATCTATCTTAGCTACAAAACCAGAATATCTAACAAATTTTTCTTTAGTTTTTTGATAATAAGTTGATGATCTAACCAAAGACGATAAAACTATTTTTTTATCGGATGAAATACAAGAAACAAATAAAGGCTTTTGGTCGTCTTTATTTGTAAGAACCCAATCATTTGGTTTTCCAAGAATTCTACTCCCAAGAGTTATAATATGTTGTATGAATTGAGTTGTTTTTGTATCATCTTGCTTTTCAAGTTCCGCCTTTATAGTTTCCCCATTTATCTTATAGGTTCTTGATAGTTCTTTTTTGCTTGTATCAATAAGCTTAAAAGAATCTACAATTTCTTTATATTCTTCTGGAGTTGGTGGTGTGATTGCAAAGAGATTTGAACTAAAAAATATTCCTAAAAATGTAATTGTTTTTACAATCTGTTTTTTCATCTATTTTTCCCTTATAGTTTCATTAGATTTAAAAACATTTAAATGCTTAAAAACTCTTATAGGGATTTTAGATTTTTTATTATCTAGTTTCATAAGTTCTATATATTTTTCATAGTTTTGTTTTGCATTATCTTTATTATTTAATCCATTATAAGCATCAGCAAGATTTAGATAAGCAACAGTTCTATTTGGAAATTTTTCTATAATTTTTTCTAAAATAAAAATAGCTTCTTTATTTTTATTTGATAGTTGTAAATAATATGCTAAATCATTATATTTTTGAAGAGTTTTTATATTTAATTCCTCATTTTTTAAAACTTCATTGATTTGTTCAAATGTTAATTTTTGATTTGATTTTGCATTTTCTAAAAGTTGATTTAATGTTAAAATAGTAGTAGCTATTTTTTCTTTTATATCCCAACTTTGTTCTTGAGGTATCCATTTATTTCCTAGTAAAACTTCAATATTAGCTTCATTTGTAGCTTTTTTATCACAAGTTCCAGTTTCATAAAGTCTTTCAAGGATTCTTTGTTCATTGAAGTAGGGGTAGAACTCGTTTGGGTTGTAGGTTGGGATTGAAGTTTCCCAACCTGCAGAATGTTCTTCATCAAAGAGGCAGTCATCTCCTATATCACCATAATTTCCACAACAAGTATTTTCCTCAATTTCTGTTACATACCCTGCATAACGAACTGCTGTTTGCTTTGTTTTTTTTGCATTAAAAGATGACCTTACTAAAGAAGCTAAAACTATCTTTTTATTGAGTGAAATACAAGCTACAAATAAAAGTTTTTGATCATATTTATCTATTCCTGTCCAATTTTTAGGCTCTCCAAGATCTTTGTCTCCAATAGTTATAATGTGTTGAACTTCCTGAAATGGTTCATTTTCTTCTTTTTGAAGTTCGGCTTTTATAATTTCTCCATTTATCTTATAGGTTCTTGATAGCTCTTTTTCGCTTGTATCAATAAGCTTAAAAGAATCTACAATTTCTTTATATTCTTCTGGAGTTGGTGGTGTGATTGCAAAGAGATTTGAACTAAAAAATATTCCTAAAAATGTAATTGTTTTTACTATCTGTTTTTTCATCTATTTTTTTCCTCATAGTTCCATATGTTGTTTAAGTTTATGAAAGTTTTCTAGTCTTTCATCGTAGCCGTTTGGTGTTTTTATATAGAGGTTGTCGTTTGCTTTTTTATATTTGGCTTTTTCACTTGATGTTAAATTATTGTATTCTGACAACTCTTTCGGATAGTACCCATTCACAACCGCACTTATTTTCAACACCACTTCATCCCTTGTACCTTCATCAGCATGAGCATTGAGTGATGATTTTCCACCACCTGATTTATTCGCCCAATAATCACACGCAGAAGCAACAGCATATTTTATTTGCTCTAATAAATTAGGATTTGCTTCAAAGTCTTTTATATCATCTGGATTTTTAGCATTGTATCTTGTAGTGAAGTTTTTATAAGTATCTCTAAATGTTATTTGTATTAACCCTCTACCTCGATAATTAAACCCATCGTTGATTTGATAGTAATATTGTTTTTTTGGATTAAGAGGTTCTACTTTTGTATTACCTTGTTTCCCACCATATTTACAGTTAAAATATTCAGGTTGTTTACAGTTATAAATTATATTTCCATCGTTATCTCTTTGTATATTTCCATTTCTATCTTTTCTTGGAATTAATTGAATATTTTTTCCTTCAATACTATTTCTATATGCACTATAGTAGCTACTTTGTATAGCTATTGATTCTTTATATGTACCATCTTCCACAAATTTTGTAAACCCACCACTTTCAGTTGCAGCTTGTGCTAAAAAATGAGCAACTCTAAGAGGAGTATTAATCTCATGTTGACAACAATATTTATTTAAAGCATCTATTAACTCTTGATTATTACTTGCTTCTATACATTCCATTGCAACTAACATTTCTTTAGTGATTCCTCTACAAATAGCAATTTCAACCCATTTTTCATAGTTTTTACTAAATTTTCCATCACAATTAGCATCTATCCAACCAGAAACAAAAGATACATCTTTTATTTCTTCATCTGTTAATTCTAATTTTGTTGCTATTTCTCTTGCTGTAAATTCATATTTTATAATATATTTATTTTCATATATTAAATTATATTTTTTTAATAATTCTATATTATTTGAAACTTTTTCTACTTTTATATTTTCAGCTTTAAAAGAAATATCTTTTATAGGTTCTTTATTATTTCTTAAAAGTTTTATTTCTAAAGTAATATTTTTGAAATTATTTATAAATTCTTCTTTTGAGACTATTGGTTTAGCATGTAATAATATTTTATCATCTAATTTTTTACTCATTAATTTATCCCTAAATCATTTAATTTTTTTTCATCCTCATCAAACACAGCAAAAGCATTAGCATAATCTTGAATATTTTGATTATTGATTATAAATGAATAAAAGTTTATTTCATAAATATTCTCTTTTTTTATATTGTGTTTTATAGTTTGTAAACCATTATATTTAGAGATAAGATTACCTTCTATATTCCATCTGATTTGATTTAACTCCTCTTGAGTTGGTTCTACAATATTTAGAATAGCAGTAGCTTCAATCTCTTCATTAGAAAGATATTTTATTTTTATATCAATTACTTTAATATTTCTTTTTAATTCTATTAAAATATAACCTTCTTCTTTGTGATTATTAGTAAAACAGAAAATATGAGCATATTTATATAAATTGTTTCTTTCAAGATTAACGATTAGATTTAAACCATCAATAGTAATATTATCTTTAGAGATAAAATCAGAATGAAGATCATTGTCAAAAGAGTCATTGTTTTTTATAAAATGCCACTGTAATAAAGAGAGTTGAGAAGAGGATAAAGTATTAGATTGAATCCATGAATCATTTTTATAAAGTAAAGTATTAGCATTAAAAATTAAAGAATCATTTATAGAATTTTGTTTGAGAATATTGGCTTCAATAGAAACTACTTTGAGCTTTTCATAAAGAGGTTTTTGAATATCAACTTTTTCTACATCATTTGCAAATACCCCAGAATAAGAAGAAGTAGTGTCTAAATTATTAGTTTTTAAAAAAATGCCACTTTTATTGATAGTTAAACAATTAGAATTACTTCTTAAAGTAATAGCTTCATTAGCAATAATCTCAATTTTATTTGCTTCTTGTTTTATTGAGTTTGCATTGATATGATAATTGTTTTTTATGTCAAGTCTAAAATTATTAGAAATTTGTAAAAAAAGATTTTGTAAATACTTTTTTTTCACATCTTTTTCTACATATTCCGTTTGATTTCCTTTTACTCTTAATGTAAAATCTTTTTCTATTATTTGTTTTAAATTATCATTAACCAAAAGATTAAGATTTTTGTTAACATTAATATCATAATCCTCTTCAACTGTTAATTCTTTATCTTTCTCTATCTTCTCTTTACTATTTGATTTTACTTCTACTATTTGTTCATTATTTATTATTATTTTTGAATCTCTTTTTATATCTTCTATCTTATCATTCTCTATTATTATCTTTTGATTATGTTTTACTATTCTTGTCTCATCATTTTGTATTAAAGAGTTCATATCTCTTTGTGCTTTTATATTTAATTCTTCTTCTCCTCTTTTATCTTCAAACAATATCTCATTAAATCCTATTTCATCTTCATATTGTGGTGTCGTATATGTTCTTATATAACTTTTTGTTTTATTATTTGGCAAAGAATGTGCTATTTTATTCTCACCATTATATAAGCTCCCTATTATTATTGGTTTATCGGGGTCTCCATTTATAAAGCTTACTATTACTTCACTATTTACTCTTGGTATAAATATTGAACCATAGTTATTCCCACTTGAAATATTTGACACTCTTAAGTAACAAGATGTTGTTTTATTTCTTTCAAAATGAAACACCACTCTTACTCTTCCTTGTTCATCTACATCTATATTATTCTCTTCTTCTTTTAAATTATTCTCATTATTTGAAACTATTGCTGTTTGTATTCCATATATTTTTGATTGTTTTATTGTTTTATTTGGTTTATATATTATTTCTTTTGGAATACAAGTTACTTCTACTTCATATTGTAAGGTTTGATTTAAAGTTGTATATTCATCTAAAGCATTTGGAAAGTATGCTTTATATTTCACTCCTAATATTATTACTTCTTTTGATTTATTTACTTTATCATCATATAGTTCTACTAATAAACTATCTTTTAGTTGTATCTCTTTTGAATAAGCTTTTATTGTTTTTATTTTTGAAGTTTCTCTTAATGAATCTATATTACTATATCTAGTTAAATCTTCATAATAACTCTCATTTAATAGATTCAATTTATCTTTTAATTTTTCTACTTTTAATTCTTGTTGTAATTGTTTACTATTTTGATTTTCTTCTTCATTTTCTTTATATACATTACTATTTATTTTATATTCTTTACTTGGTCTATTATAATCATAATAATCCTCTATATGAGAAGTTGCATTAAATTTTTTGATTATATTAAAATTAGAAATTGATTTTATTACTGGATTTACTAAAGCATAATCATTTAATTGGCATAGTATTACTTTATATGGTTGATTATTACTATAATCAAATATTAAATTATATCCTTCTGTTTGAGCTAACATCATTATAAAATCTAAATCACTTTGATTATATTGAGTTGTATATTCTCTTATTGGTGTTTTATCTTTATCTATTCTTATCTCTAAAGATGTATTTAATAATGCTGAATATCTTTGTATTATTTCATAAATAATATCTTCAAATTTTTTATTCTGAAATATTTCATATTTATTTGTAAAGTTTAAATAATATAAAGGATGTACTACTTCAATTTTATACATATATTTTTTTGCAACAATCGAATCTTCTTCTATTTTACAAATTTTTCCAAATATATTTTTTTTTATTCTTAAATTTATTAAATCTTCAATTATAATTTCTACATCAGTATCTAATAATAAATCAATATTTAAAAATTCATTACTTATAAAAGATACATTAAAACTATATATTTCATCTATATTACTATTCCCTGTTAAAGAATAAATTGAATAATCCTCTTCTATTAATCCTTTTATCTCTTCTTGCTTATAGTTTAATAATTTTATTCTACCTTTTACTTTTTGCAATGTCGCTTTTGTTGATAATAAATCTAAAATTTCTTTCATTATGTTCTCTTTTAGTTTAAGATAAAAAAAGGTGGGTTCCCACCTTTTTTAAGTTAAGCATTTAATCCTACGCCTATTCTCCAATCATCTTCTCCTGAAGTGCTTGCTACTTCATGTCTCCAAGTGATTTTTCTATAAGCAAAAGAAATTTTTTCTAAAGGAGCAACTTGAACTTTAGTTTCTCCTACTTGCATATCCATAAATGAATCAATATTTACAATTACAGCATCTTCTAATACTAAACTAAAATAATGTTCTGGTTTTCCTGTATAACTTGTTCTATACCATTTTAATTCTACATTAGTTAATGTTTCACCTTTTGTTAATGCATTATATAAAAGTGGTGTAGATTTATCTACAAGTTTTGTAATAACTAAAGGTTCATGAACTCTTTGACCTGAAGGTTGTCCAGATTGAGGATCTCTTGGAATTTTAATATTGTGATTAAAAGCTTTTACTAAAGCTTCATTTTCATGTCCTTTTTGAAACGAGTTCCCAACAGATTCAGCAGTAAATGCTCCTTCAGTAATCAAACCTTGAGTACTTCCTTTAATTGAAATAAATACTGGATTATTCATCCTTGCTCCTTAAATAATAAAATAAAACATAATAATATAATAACATAATTTAAAACATTATTTATAAATTATCTTTTTTTATGAAACAATCTTTATTTTTTGAATTTTCTTGTAAAATAAAGGTGAATTTATCGCTATATAATTTACCTTTTATTTCAACTGTATAAGGAATCTGTTTTGTTGATATTTCCCCTTCACAGAAGAATGGAGTGCCTTTTTTTATTATTGGTTTTATATCTTCATATTTTATATCTTCAATATTTTTTAAAGAATCTTGATTAAATTTTAAAATTTCATCATTTGTTGAAATTTTTTGTTCAATTTTTACTTCAGAATTATTATTTTTAGTAAATTTTTCTTCACTATCAACTTCATTGGCAAAAATATGTACAAAAAAAATAGATAAAGTAAGTAATAAATTGATTCCTAAAAGAGAAAATAAAATGTATTCTTTTATATTTAAAGTAAATTTTTTATTCTCAATTTTTTCCTCTAATTTATTTATTTTATAAATTAATTTATCTATATTTTCATCAGAGTTTAGATAATTCTGTCTATTTAATTCATGAATTTGTTCTATTATGTTTTTGTATTTAGTATCATCAAGCATTTTAATTCCTAATTTTTTAGAATTTGTTTATTAAATTTTTCCATTCTATATTAGAATTGTTCATAAATATAGAGTTAAAAGATTTTTTATTCCAATAAATAAAATCTATTGGATTTAAATGTTTTTCTAAAAATTTAATTTCATAGTGAAGATGTGGTCCAGTTGATATTCCAGTATTTCCTGATGTTGCAATTACACTATTTTTATCTACAAAATCACCTTCTTTTACAAGAACTTCATCTAGATGAGCATATAAGGTAGTAAATCCAAAGGCATGTAAAATTGTTACAAATTTTCCATAACCTCCATTGTCTTCATTTCTTACTTTATATACAACTCCAGAAGCGGTTGAATAAACATTATTACCAATTTTAGTTTTTAAATCTAATCCAGAATGAAATTTTTCTATATTTGAAATTGGATGTATTCTTTCTCCAAATCTAGAACTGACTTGTACATCTATTAAAGGAAAACCATTTGGAATGATTTTAAATAAATTATTTAAACTATTTTCATCTATTTTATTATTGAATACTATTTTGTCATTTGAATTTAAAACTAAACCAACGTCCATTATTCTATGTAATTCTTTAATTTGTTCAGAAAGTTCTAAAATCTCATCTATTCTATTGTTTATCTGTATTGAATAAAGGTTTTCTTTTGATTTTAAATCATTCTTTAAATCTGAAATAATAAAATTTAAGTAGAAAATATAGATAAAAATAATTAATAAAAGAAATATAATAGATAATATAATTATATTTTTATCTTTTAATACAATTCCTCTAAGCAATATTTTCCTTTAATTTCACAAATTTTCTCATTTTAACCAAAGTAAACTTAATTAGTTTGTAAATATATTATTATAAAATAATTATATAAAATTTTATGACATATATTAATAATTAAATAATAAATAAAGAAATAATATATTAAAATTCATCAAATTACACAGGAAAATGATTTGTTAAGAGAAAGTATTTTAAAAGAATTTGATAATTTTTATGGATATGATTGTAAGTTAGAAGATAATTATCTTTTAATTGAGCAAGAAATAGATAAAGAAACAAGTGTTAATCAAGAAATAATAGATTATAGTTTTTTGATAACAAATTGCGAAAATTATCTTTGTTCGAATACTAAAGATATAAAATTAATTACTTTATGGTTTTATTCAAAATGTAAATTAGAAGGTTTCTCTGGTTTCATTTATTCCTTTGATACTTATATTAAATTTTTAGAAAAATATTTTGAACAATCTTTTCCAAATTCAAAAAAATCAAAAATCAATTTATTACTTTGGTTAGAAACTAATCTAACAAATTTAGTTTCAAAAAACGATATATTTAAAAAATCAATACAATCAAAACAAGAAATAAATGATTTATTTAAAAAATCATCTGAACTTTTTGTAACTTTAACACAAAAAGATGAAAGGTATTTTAGAAATTTACTTGAAATTACAAAAGAAACAATAATTGATATTGTTAATAAAACTGAGAAAATTGTAGTTCAAAAATCAGAAAAAGAAATAACAGATGTAAAGTCAGATTTTGAGGCTAATAAACTATTAAAAGATGTAAAAACTAAGATTAAAATATTATAGAAATAAAAATTTTATAAATATAACAGCTTTAAGAATTACAAGATTTTTATCTTGGTTAGAAGTTGATGGCTTACCACTTTCAGAAGGTAGTAAAACTTCTATTTATCCTCCACAAAAAGATGAATTATTAGCTATAGAAGAGTTATATTCCAAAAAAAACTTTCAAGAAGCTAGTATTTTAATTGAAGAGATTATAGAAGTATCTCCTTTTTGGATAACAGGACATTACTACATATATAATATTTTAATAGAGAATAAATCTTATGAATATGCTGAAGAGATTAAAAATAATTTGTTATCTTTCATAAAAACAAATCAAGAACTTTTAAATCTAAATTTTATTGATGGGAGTCCATTTTGTAATAATGAATCAAAAATATGGATAGAAAACGAACTTAATAGTAAAGAGATAATTTTAGAAAAAGAAGAAACTAAAGAAGAAGATTTTTTAGTATTGGTGAATGAATATGCATCAAGAGGAAAAATAAAAGAAGCAATGAAGTTTTTTGAAAAAAAAGTTTTTGCTTCATCGAATGAAGAAGAAAAATTTAACTTAATAATTGAATATGTGAAATTCGCAATAAAATTTGATAAAAAGGAGATAGCATTAGTTTTACTTGAAGAATTGGAAATAAAAATAAATATTTTTAATCTAACACAATGGAATCCAAGATTATCTGCAAAGGTATATCACTTAATATTAAGTAATTTTACAAACATAGATTTTGAACCATTAAAATTTGAAAATATGTATAAAGTATTTTGTAAACTTGATATAGAAAAAGCATTAGAAATTAAATTATAGGAGAAAAATATGAAGCAATCAGAATCACCAAAAGAAAGAATAAATGTTACTTATAAGCATTCAGTAGGAGAGGCTTTAGAAGATATTGAAATACCATATAAAATGACAATTTTAGGAGAATTTAATCCTTCAGAAGAAAGAAAATCAATTGAAGAGAAAAAAACAATTAATATCAATAAAAATAATTTTAATGAAGTAATAAAAGCTCAAAATTTAAAGTTAAATTTTGATGTAAAAAATAGATTGAATAATTCAAATAATGATTCAATAAAAATTGATTTAGATATAAAACATATTAGTGATTTTTCTCCTGAAAAAATTGTAGAAAAAGTACCTGAACTCAAAAAACTTATGGAACTTAGACAATCATTGATTGCATTAAAAGGTCCATTAGGAAATGTTCCTGCATTTAGAAAAGCAATAGAAAGTTTGGTTCAAGATACAAATAAAAGAGAACAATTATTATCTGAACTTAATTTAATAACTAAAGATAATAATTAAAGGATTAATATGTTAACAAAAGAACAAATTGAAAATAGCCAAATAAGAGAAAATAATAGTTTATTAGATGATATCGTTTCTCATACAAAACTTAATAAAAATGATGATAGCTATAATGTTGTTAAAAATGGTGTTGAAGCATTAATTCAAGAATTAATTAATACAGATGACTCAGAAGAAAGAGTGAATAAATCAGTAATTGATAAAATGATAGCTGAATTAGATAGCAAAATTTCTACTCAAATGGATGAGATTATACATAATAAAAATTTTCAAGAATTAGAATCAAGATGGAGAGGATTATATCTTTTAATTGAGAGAACAGATTTCCGACAGAATATTCTAATGGAAATTTTGAATGTATCTAAAGAAGAGTTAATGGAAGATTTTGAAGATTGTTTAGATATTACTCAATCTGGACTATATAAACATATTTATACAAGTGGTTATGGTCAACATGGAGGACAACCTGTTGGAACAATTGTAGCAGATTATGAATTATCTCCATCTAATTATGATATAAAATTTTTGAATAAAGTATCTTCAATTGCAGCAATGTCTCACGCACCATTCATTGCAGCTGCTGGTCCTAAATTTTTTGGATTGGACAGTTTTGAGGGATTACCTGATTTAAAAGATCTTGAAGATATTATAAATTCACCTCAATTTACTGCTTGGAGGGGATTTAGACAAAATGAAGATTCAAAATATGTAGGTTTAACTTTACCGAGATTCTTACTAAGAGCTCCATATGATCCAGAAGATAATCCAATTTTAAATTTTTCATATAAAGAAGATGTTTCTGCAAGTCATGAAAATTATTTATGGGGAAATACTGTTTATGCTTTTGCTAGTAGATTAACAGAAAGTTTTGCTAGTTATAGATGGTGTACAAATATTATTGGTCCAACTTCTGGAGGTGAAGTAAAAAATTTACCTGTTCATACTTTTGAAAGTATGGGGGATATTGAAATGAAAATTCCAACAGAAGTGTTAATATCTGATAGACGTGAATATGAATTATCAGAACAAGGATTTATTCCATTAGTAATGAGAAAAGGTAATAATTCAGCTACTTTTTTTGCTGCAAGCTCTGTTCAAATTCCAAAAATTTTCCCTGATACAGAAGAAGGTCAAATAGCACAATTAAATTATAAACTAGGTACGCAGTTACCTTATTTATTTGCAATTACAAGAATGTCTCATTATATTAAAGTTTTACAAAGAGAATATATTGGTTCATTTAGAGAAAGAGCTGATTTAGAAAGAGAATTAAATAAATGGGCAAAACAATATATTGCAAATCAAGAAAATCCAAGTTCTGAAATTAGAAGTAAAAGACCATTTAAAAATATGTTAATAGAAGTAAGTGATATTGTAGGTGATCCAGGTTGGTATAAAGTTAGAATTGCATTACGTCCTCATTTTAAGTATATGGGAGCTAATTTTGAATTATCTTTAGTAGGAAAGCTAGAGAAAGAATAATAATGTATAAAGGTAGTTTATTTGAAAGATTAACTCATAAAAAGTTTAATTATTCTAATGATGTAGAAGTATTATATTCTTCTATATCAAATAATTTATCAAAAATATTCTCTACAAATGCAGGAAGTTCTGAAACAGTTTTAGATTATGGAAAACCTGATTTAAACAATATAAATTTAAGTTTAAAAGAATCTATAGAAAAAATAGAAATTAATTGTGAAGATTGTATTAAAAAATATGAACCGAGATTGTTAAAAACAAAAGTTAATATTTTAAGAGAGTCTTTAAAGATGAATAAAATGGAAATACTAATAGAAGGTTACCTAATTGTAAATGGAAATGCAAAGTTGTCTTATTTTAAAACAAATTTGTTAAATGTAGAAAAAGTAAAATTTTATAAAGATATATAAATATGTTTAATGAATATTATAAAAATGAATTAATAGCTTTACGACAAGATGGTGTAAATTTTTCTAAAAAAAATCCTGGATTATCATTTTTTTTGTCAAAAGAGGGACAAGATCCAGATGTTGAAAGATTACTAGAAGGATTTGCTTTCTTAACAGGACGATTAAAACAGCAATTAGATCAAGAATTACCTGAGCTATCAAATACTTTAGTACAACTTCTTTGGCCAAATTATGCTAGGGTTGTTCCATCATATAGTGTTATTAAATATGATGCAGTTAAAAATGGAAGAGAAAATATTGTAATAAATAAAGGAACAGAAGTTTTAAGTAAATTAAAACCAGATACTATTCAATGTAAATTTAAAACAGTTTATGAAACAACTATTATGCCATTTGAATTAGAAAAAGTTAATTATTCAAATTTTGGTCAAAAAAGTTCTTTAAATTTATCATTTAAAACAACAAATTCTTCAACATTAAAAGATATTAAGTTTGAAAGTTTAAGAATTTTTTTAAATGGTTCAGAATTTTTATCTCAAGATTTATATCTTTTTTTAATGAATTATGTAGAAAATATAGAAGTTATTTTAAAGAATACAGAAAATGAGAATATATCAAAAATCAAAATTGATAAAAATTCTATAAAACCAGTTGGTTTTGATTCAACTGAATATATGTTACCTTATTCGGCAAATATTTTTGAAGGATATATATTATTACAAGAATATTTTTGCTTTAAAGATAAATTTTTATTTGTTGATATTCGTAATTTAAACTTGATTGAAAAAATAAATAGTGATTTGTTATTTCAGTCTAATAGTTTTGAAGTAAAGATTGATTTAAAAAAAACTTTTTCATTTTCTGATACTTTAACAAAGGACAATTTTCTTCTTTATTCTACTCCTATAATAAATCTTTTTAATTCAGATGCTACTCCAATAAGAAAGACTTCAACACAAGAAGAATACTTAGTTTTAACTTCTGAAATAAATAGGGAATTTAGTGAAATTTTTCAAATAGAAAAAGTTAGAGGTTGGTCTGATAAAAATAAAAATTATCAAGATTTTTTACCTTTTGAATATTTTGCACATTCAAATGATGATAATGAACATTATTCTATAAAAACTAAACTATCTTTAGATGGAACTCAAACAAATATATATGTTAGATTTTCGAATTTCTCAAAGGATAATTTATTATCTAATATGAATTCTACAATATCAATAAAAACTTTATCTACAAATAAAAATTTACCATCTTCATTAATGACAGGTGATATTTGTGTTTCGAGTTATTCTAATGCTAAGGATGAGACTCCTTTTAAAAATATAACTATCCCAACAAGAAGTTATCCTGCTCCTATAAAAGGAGATTTTTTTTGGAAAATTATTTCAAATTTATCATTAAATTATTTATCTTTAAAAGATATAAAAACTTTGCAAAAGATTTTAGAAGCTTATGATTTTATATCTATTTATGACAAAAAACAGAAAGAAAAAACAAAAAGAATATTAGAAGGATTAATAGATATAAAATTTGAAACAATGGAGTTTATTAATCAAGGATTACCAATAAAAGGTATTCATATAAAATTAAAATTAGATAAAAATAAATTTTCATCTCTTGGTGAAGCATATATATTTTCTTCAGTATTGAATAAATTTTTTGCTTTATATAATAATATAAACTCTTTTCATAAATTAAGTGTAGATGTAATTAATGAAGATTCATTTGAATGGCCTATAAAAATGGGTAATCAGTATTTAATATAAAGATAAAGTAATGACTTTAGAAGAAATAAATAAAAGAATAAATAAAGATATAACTAAGATGGATTTACCTCAATCAATACGCGCAATAATTGTATATTTAAAGATGTATCATCCTAATGAAATTGAAGAAAATTTATATAAAAAAATTATATTTAAATCAAATCATAGTTTAAGTTTTCCAAAATCAGAAGTTAATTATGTAAATTTTATTGATTTACAAAACGGTGTGGAAGTAGAAGTTACGTTAAATTTTTTGAGTATTTTTGGCTCATCATCACCACTTCCTACTCATTATAGTGAAATGGTTTTATCAAGTTTTGATAGTGATAAAATTTTATATGATTTTTTAAATTTATTTAATCATCATCTACAAAAATTTATTTATCCAATATGGGAAAAACATAGATATTATGTTCAATATAAACAAGATTTAAGTGACAGATTTTCTAAATATATTTTGTCTTTTTTAGGTTTATATACAAATACAGAAAATAGTTTATTGAATTTTTCAAAACTTATTCCTTTTCTTGGTATATTGATGATGAAAAATAAATCATCTTCAACCTTAGAAACAATTTTAAAACATTATTTAAATCATGAAAATATAGAGATTATTCAATGTATAAAAGAAAAATATATTATACCTTCTTTTCAAAATAGTTTACTTGGTTTTAATAATTCATCTCTTGGTCAAGATTTTTTAATTGGAGAGTATGTAATAAGTAGAAATAACAAATTTAGAATAGTATTAAAAGATGTTGATTATGAAGACTTACTTAAATATAGTATTTTAGGTGAAAAAAGTAAAGAACTTGATGAACTTATATTTTTTTGTATACGAGATTTATTTAGCTATGAATTAGTTTTAAATATAAAAAAAGAGAATAAAAAAAAATTTATTTTATCGAATAATAACAATTATCTAGGAATAAACCTTTGGTTAGGGAACTCAAGTGTCGATGAAGATATATTAGTAATAAAAAAGGAGAAATATGAAAATTGAATTAAAAGAATTAATTGATGCATTAAATTATAGAACAAAAAATTATTTAGAAAAAGCAGCACAAAGAACAATCGAAAGAATGGGAAATGAAATTATTGTTGAAGATTTATTTTATGCAATGCTTTTAGAAGAGGAGAGTTTACTTTTTAAAATAATAGATCAATATAATTTAAATTTAAAAGAATTTCAGAATATTATAGAAAATAGTTCTAAATTATCAATAACAGAAAGTACAAATCCAGTATTTTCCAACATGTTAATACAACTTCTTGAAGATTCTTATTTTTATTCAATTTTTAATTTTTCATCTAAAGATATTACAGAAAATTCTCTAGTATTATCATTTTTTGAGAATATTTATAAATATTCTAAAACAAAATATTTTACTATCTTCAAAGATGTCAATTATGATGAATTAAAAAAATTAATCCTAACAGAAAAAGATACTTTAGATAAAAAAGCTACTCAAAGTAAAAGCACTAGAGAAAAAACATCTTTATTAGAACAATATACTGTAAATCTTACAAATTTAGCAAAAGAAGAAAAGTTAGATTCAGTTTTATGTAGAGAGGATGAAATAAGTCAAGTTATAGATATTTTATTAAGAAGAAGAAAAAATAATCCAATTTTAGTAGGTGAAGCTGGGGTAGGAAAAACAGCAGTAGCTGAAGGTTTAGCAATAAAAATAATAAAAAAACAAGTACCTAAAGAGTTATATTATGCAGAAATATTATCTTTAGATATGGGTATCTTACAAGCAGGTGCTAGTGTTAAAGGTGAATTTGAAAAACGACTTCAAGGTATTATAAAAGAAATTCAATCAAGTAGTAAGTTTATTATTTTATTTATTGACGAAGCCCATACTTTGATTGGCTCTGGTAATAGTGAAGGCAGTTCAGATGCTGCGAATCTTTTAAAACCTGCTTTATCAAGGGGAGAACTAAGAACTTTAGCTGCAACTACTTGGCTTGAATATAGAAAATATTTTGAAAAAGATGCTGCACTTTCAAGAAGATTCCAAAAAGTAAATATCTTTGAACCATCAGTTGAAGAAACAACGACAATATTAAGAGGATTATCAAAAAAATATGAAGAATCACATAATGTGTATATTGAAGATGAAGCTTTATTTAGTGCTTCATTTTTATCTGCAAGATATATAAATGGTAGGCAATTGCCAGATAAAGCAATAGATGTTTTAGATACAGCTTGTACAAATGTAAAGATTATGAGAACAAATCTTCCTAAAGATTTACAAGTTATAGAAGTTCAACTTGAAGAAAAAAATAGAGAGTTAGAAAGTTTATCAAGAGATAATGATAATAGTATAAAAGATTATAAAAAAGAAATTAAAAAATTAGAACTTGAAATCAAAAATCTAAAAAACAAATATAAAAAAATAGAAGAACAAAAAACTGATTCTTCTCCAAATGTTACAAAAGAAGATATTGCAAAAGTAGTTTCATCTTGGACAGGAATTCCTTTAGGGAATATGATTCAAGAGCAGATGAAAAATATTTTAAATTTATCAGAAAATTTAAAAAAAAGAGTTATAGGACAAGAAAAATCAGTTGAATTTTTAAGTAAATTCCTACAAGTCTCAATTGCTGGTTTAAAAAAAGAAAATTCTCCTAATGGAGTTTTCCTTCTTGTTGGACCAAGTGGTGTAGGAAAAACAGAAACAGCAAGATCTGTAGCAGAATTATTATATGGAAGTGAAAGATTTCTAACTGTAATTAATATGACAGAATTTCAAGAAAAACACGCAATTTCAAGATTAATTGGTTCTCCTCCTGGATATGTTGGGTATTCTGAAGGAGGGCAATTAACAGATTTTGTAAGGATAAGACCATATAGTGTTGTTTTATTGGATGAAATAGAAAAAGCACATCCTGATATTTTAAATTTATTTTATCAAATTTTTGATAGAGGTGAAGTATCCGATTCAGAAGGACGAATTATAGATTTCAAAAATACAATAATTTTTTTGACTTCAAATTTAGCTACAGAAATAATTACAGAATTATGTCTAACTAAAACAGAATATTCATTGGATGAAATAAATGAGTATATTACTCCAACTTTAAGTAATTATTTAAAACCAGCATTATTAGGAAGAATGAATGTTGTTCCATTTTTAAATTTAAAAGAAGAAGCTTTAAAACAAATAGTTGAATTAAAATTTAGTAGTATAAAAAAACAATTACATAAACGAGATATTAGTTTAAAAATAGAAGATTCTTTATTAAATCATATTGTTTCCATATCAAATACTATAGATACGGGTGCAAGAAATATAGATTATATAATTAATATGAATGTATTACCAAAAATATCAAATTATATTATTAATGCAAGTTTAAATAAAACTAAAATCAAATATATAGATGTTTCTTTAGATAATAATTTAAATATAATAATAAAATGAAATTAGTTATATAATTATTATATAATGCAAATTTGACTAATATATAAAAATACTTTAAGGAGAAAAAATGAAACTTATTAAAAATTTACTTTTTACAATAATAATGTTATCTGTTTCTTTATTACTTGTTTCTTGTTCAAAATATAGTGCGGCATATCAACCATTATATAGCGCTAAACCTACTATTAAAAATTTAGAGGAAAAATAAAGAAATGCAATTATTATTTGAAATAATTAATGAAAATAATAGAACAAATAATATTTTTAGATTAGAAAATAAAGATGCAATTATTGGTCGTTCTATTCAATCAGATTGGCAGTTGTATGATGAAATGTGTCATATCTCAGGCAAACATATTTTAATTGAATATAAAGATGGATTATATTTTTTAACTGATATTAGTACAAATGGAACATTTCTTAAAAATCCATATAAAAAATTGCCTAAAGATATTCCAATAAAAATAAATACTAATGATATTTATATAATTGGTAATTATGAAATAAAAGTTAAGTTTTTAGAACAAGAAGCCTCTTTAAAAAGTCTATCTTCTTTTGATTATCTTCTTAATAATGAAAAAAGTATGAATAATCAAATGATTATTCCTGATGATGATTTTTTACTTGAAGATAGTTCAGTTATGAATAATAGTTTTATAAAAGAAGAAAAAAAAATAAATACAAATAATTTCTTTGATATTTATGAAAACAATGAAAATAAAATATTTGATATATTAAATTCTAGTAGTTCTTTAGAAGAAGAAAATTATGAAGATAATATTCCAAGTTTTGATGTATTAAATGAACATTTAGATACTTCATCATATAAAGTAGAGACAATGGAAGAAGGAATAGAATGTGAAATTGAAGATGAAATTATTGAAATAAAAAATAGTGAAGTCAATAATGAAATTCTTTCTCAACTAGAACAAAGATTAGGTATAAAAATAAGTAAATTATCAAAAGTAGAACAAAAAAAAGTAATAGATGAAATAGTTGATATTGTTTTAAATACAATTACTGGATTAAGAAATTCTTTGGCAATTAAAGATAAATTTTTGTCAGATATGAATTTAGAGAAATTAATTTCAAATAATGATGATTTAAACCCAATAAAAAAAGGTAAAAATGAATCTTTAATGACTTTATTAAATACATCAAATGAAGTTATTACTATTTCTCAAGCAGTAAAAAATTCTTTCATGGACTTAGATAATCATAATTTAGTTGTAAATTCTAATATAAATTTTACTATTTCTAATACTATAGAAGAATTTTCTCCTGAAAATGTTCTTAATAAATTAGATAAAAATTCTAAATATAAATCATATCTACCAAAAAAATTCCAAATATGGGATTTATATATCAAAGACTATGAAAATCTAAAAAGTGAAAATAGTGAAATTTTCAATAAACTTAAAAATAACTATTCAAGAGAATATATTGATTTATTGAATAGTTTAAAAACATCAAAAATATAGAGGGAGTAATAATGTATAGGAATTTTAGTAGGTTTATATTAATTTTAATAAGTACATTTTTTATAATTGGGTGTGCAAAAGATCCAACACATTTAGAATTGGTATTAAAATCAGGAGATAAACTAAATCTAGATATTGATGATCGTTCTTCACCTTTAATGGTCACTTTCTATGAATTAGAATCAGCAGAAAAATTTATGAAATATGATTATTGGACAATACTTGATGATAAAGAAAGTTTAAAAAATGATTTGATTTCTCAATCAAAACATGTGATTTTAGCAAATCAACTTCAAAACTATAAAATAGCTTTCAATAATAAAGCTAGATATTTAGGTATTTTATGTAATTTTAGAATAATAGATAACGATTATACTTGGAAAAGTGTTATTGATTTAAAAAAGAGTTCTTATAATTTTGGAGAGTTTGAAATTAATAAATTTAATATGCAAAGAGTAGATAATGGAAAATAGAGTAGTTTGGAGAGAAGGACTTTTTATAAAACCACAACATTTCCAACAAAATGATAGATATTTTACTTATGAATTAGCTCAAAGAACTTCAATGTCTAGAGAAAATAATTGGGGATTTTATAATTTACAAATTGATGAACATCTTTTATCTACAGGTAAATTACTTATAACAAAAGCTTCTGGATTGTTGTTTGATGGAACTTATTTTGAGATTAATTCAGAAAATAATAGTTTAATTTTAGATATTAAAAGTAATTATTTAAATAAAGTTGTATATTTGGCTTTACCTATAAATATAAAAAACAGTGATGAGGTATATTTTGAGGAACAAAAAAATATGCAAACTAGACTTAAAGCAAGAACGATTGAAAATATTCCAAATATAAATTCAGGTGAAACGAGTATTAGTGATATTCTAATTGCAGAATATAACTTTAGATTACTTTTTGAAGATGATTTAGATGCAAGATTTATATATTTACCTATTTGTAAAATTGCAGATATTTCACTTAATGGAACAATATCTTTAGATAATGATTTTTTACCTACTTATTTAGATATACAAGTTGCTAATAAGCTATATACTCAAACTAAAGAAATTCTAGAAATTATTGGTTTTAGAGCTGAAAAATTATCACAAAAAGTAACTGATTCTGTTATGAAGAATACTCAAATTGGAGATTATCTTTTACTTCAACTTCTAAATAAATATGAAAGTCGAATACATTATTTATTAACACAAAATAGAATTCATCCTGATAAAATATTTATTGATTTAGTATCTTTAACAAGTGAGTTGGCTGTTTTTATGAAGAAAGAGAAAAGGTTATTAAATCAATTTAATTATAATCATAATGAACAGTATGAAAGTTTTAAAAGATTGTTTGACGAATTAAAAAATATGTTAACAATGGTACTAGAACAAAATAGTATATCTTTACAAATTGAAAAAAGAAAATATGGAATACATATTGTTCCTATTCAAGATAAAGAACTAATCAAAAATTCGTATTTTATTTTCTCTGTTTCAGCCGATATTAGTGCTGATAAAATTAAAGAAATTTTGATAAATGGATTGAAATTTGGGACAGTTGAAAATATAAAAAATTTGGTTAATTATCATCTTATAGGCTTTAAAATCAAGCCTTTAGCAACAGCTCCCAAAGAGATTCCTTATAAAGTTAATCATTTATATTTTAAATTAGAGTTAACAGAAGAAAACCTAAAAGAGTTATTAAAATCTGCTGCATTTGCATTTCACTTATCTACTGAAATTCCAAATGTAGAATATGCTTTATGGGCAATAAAAAATAATTAAAGAAGAGTTTATGAATAATAGTACAGTATTAATTTCAAAAGATGTTAATAAACAAAAAATAACAAATTTCAAAAAAGAAAATAGTTTTAGTGAATTTAAAAACAAAGCAATATATAAAAATGATATAAAAGAAAAAGATTTTCAAAATGTATCGTTTAATCCATTTTTATTAGTTGCAACTCCCTTAATAGAATCTGTTTTAGAATTAAAAGAAAATTCAAAAGAATTAAATATGGATGATATAAGAGATGAATTTATTGCAAAAATAAATACTTTTAATGAGTCGGCAGTTGAAAATAAAATAGAAAATATGGAAATATTAGTAGCAAGATATATTTTATGTACATTTATTGATGAGATTGTAAATAGTACATTTTCAAATAATGATAGTTGGTTTAATAAAAGTTTATTAAATATATTCCATAATGAAACTTATGGCGGAGAAAACTTTTTTCACTTAATGGATAAATTTTTAAAAACACCTGCAAAATATATAAATATATTAGAACTTATGTATATTTGTTTATCTTTAGGATTCCTTGGTAAATATCGAGTGGTAGATAGAGGTGAAATGGAAATAAATAATATAAAAGATAGTCTCTATAAACAAATAAAAATTGTCCAAGGAAGAGATCCTATCAAATTTTATACTAAAGTTGAACCAATAAAAAGAAGATATAAACTTTTTAATAAAATATCTTATCCTTTATTACTCACTTTTATTTTCTTATTATTAACTACTTTTTTCATATTTTTAAGTTATAGATTATATGAGAAAAATGAAAATTTTTTAAATTTAATTAATAATATTTCAAATACTAACATTCAGAAAAATATAGAGGAAACAAAAAATGATAAATTTTAATTTTAAAAAGATTTCAATTTGGGCTATTACAATATCTTTAGTTATATCTTTGTCAATTATTTTCATTACACCTTTTATATTTGAAAGTTTTAAAGATTTATCTTTTAGATTATTGATTTCATTTACTATTTTTTTTCTTACAGTAATAATATTATTATTGATTTCTTTACTAAGAAAAAAAGAAACACAAGAAGTTTTAGAAGAAAGAATTTTGAGAAATGAATATAAAAAAATTATTAATAAAAAAATAAAGAGTTTAAAATCTAAGTTTAATAAAGCATTGAGAATAGTCAAAAATTCTTCTATCTATCGATTTAAATCAAAGTATGAATTACCTTGGTATTTAATAATGGGTGAAAAATTAGAAGGTAAAACTTCTTTTATTGAGTCTTCAGGTTTAAATTTCCCTATCAATTATGAAGATACTTATCAAAATGAAGAAGACGAAAAATTTAAATGGTATTTTGCTGAACATTCAATTTTTGTTGATTTACCAGGAAATTATATTCAACAAAAAGATAATCCAGAAGATCCTATCATTTGGAAATACTTTTTAAAATTCTTTATAAAAAGGAGATGGAAAAGACCAATAAATGGAATCATTTTAGCTATTAGTATAGATACTTTACAAAATAAAAACAATAAAGAGTTAGATAATTTTGCAAAAAATCTAAGAGATAGATTTGATGAATTATCTAGTGCTTTTATGTCTAGTATACCTATTTATATTTTGATTACAAAAACTGATAAAGTAGAAGGATTTGAAAACTATTTTAATAATTTAAATGGTGATGAAAAAGATGAAATATTAGGTGTTACTTTTGAAGAAGAGAGTTTAAATGATAATAATATAACTCAAGATTTTTCTTCATTATTAAAAAGATTAAATTCTTCTATTTTAGATAAGATGCATTTTGAATGGGATTTAGATAACAGAGGTAAGATTTTTTTATTTACTGAAAAAATGTCTCAAATTTTGTCAAAAATAAATTATTTTGTAGATACTTGTTTTACTGAAACAAGATATAGAAAACCTTTGATGTTAAGAGGTGTATATTTTACTTCTATTAAAAAAGATTATGAATCAAGTGGAAAATCAAAAGCTTTATTTGTTAAAAAACTTCTTGAAAATGTAATTTTTGAAGAATCAGAAATCGGAAAAATTGATGAAAACTATAAGAAAAAAGTAAAAAGAAATCAAATAATTTCTTATGTTGCAAGTTTAACTTTTCTTATTTTTTGTGGTTTTTTTATGATGAATAATTTTATAAATACTAATGAAAAACTTAATGAATTAGAAAATAGCTATAAAGAGTATTCTAATCTAAGAAATATAGTTGATTATAAAAGTGAGTTTAAAGATAGTAATAAGTTATTTAATCTAGTAAATAAAATTCAAAAAGATGAATTTGAATTAAGAAACAACTCTTTTTTTAACTCTTTTATTTTTAAATATAAAGATAGAAGTGAAGAATTAAAAAGATTATATTATAGTGATTTATTAAGAATATTATTACCACAAGTTGCAAATAAAATACAAAATAACATTACTATTAATTTAGATGATTTTTCAAAAACATGGGATAGTACAAAAGCATATTTAATGCTAGAGATTTTGGAAAAAAGAGATAAAGATTTTTTAATTACATATATGAGTAATGATTGGAATCAAACATATTCAAAAGATGAAATATTAAAAAATGATTTATTATCTCATTGGAAGTATCTTTTAAATGAAGGATTTAATTCCTTTGATACATCTAAACAAGTTATTGAAACAGCAAGAAATAGATTGATTCAATTAAGTGCAGAAAGATTGACTTATGAAGATTGGAAAAGTAAATTTTCTTATTTGAGCTCGAAAGATTTTTCTTTTGAAAAAGTTTTGGGAAATAATAGTTCATTATTTATTGGTTCAGATATAAAAATACCAGGGTTATTTACTAAATTAGGTTATGAAGCTGTTGTTTTAGATGGAAAAAGAGTTTTAAATGATATTTTATTAAATAATTGGGTTATAGGACAAAAAGTTGATTTAAATGAAAAAGAAAAAGATGAATATTTTGAAAAAATTATGAGTTTTTATTTTAATGATTATAAAACTTTTTGGAATGAAGCTTTAATTAATTTGAATATTATATCTTATGATGAAATTGAAAAATTAAATGAACAATTAGCCATATTAACTTCTAGTGATTCTCCTATTCTTATTATATTGAAACATTTAAAAGAGAATACAGAACTTTATTCATCTTCTGAAAAAGTAAAAGATACATTAGATATAAATAATCAAACTATTTCTGAATTAACATCAAATATTGCATTAAATAAATTAGATAATTTTGATGTGAATAGTGTTTCAATGATAAGAGAATTTTTTAAACCATATAATGATTTATTAGATGAAAAATATCAATCAAAAAATCTTTTGAATACATTATTTGAGGAGTTTAATAAAACTTATGAAATTATGAGCAATATAAATGGTTCTGTAAATTTTGAAGAGGATGCTTTTAAAATAGTTTCAAATAGAGTTCATGGAAAAGTTGCTCCTCTTTTAAATCAACTAAAACTAATGCCTCCACAGGTAAAAAAATGGTATGAAGTTGTTATGCAGGGCAATCTAGTATTTATTTCAAAAGGTGCAAAATCTTATATAAATAAAAAATACAGAAGAATGGTTTTATCTTTTTATAAAGAAAGAATAAAAGGAAAATATCCTGCTGATATAACTAATGATGATAATTTTATAAAACTTGATGATTTCAATGAATTTTTTAGAAAAGATGGTGTTTTAGATAATTTTTATAAAGAATATATTTCAGGTTTTATTGATATAGATTATGAAAAATCAACAGCAAGAGCAAGAAATATAGATGGTAATAAATTGAATTTCTCAAAAGAATTTATTAATAGTTTAATAAAAGCACAAAATATTAGAAATGTATTTTTTAAGAATGATGGTAGTTTTGGAACGATTTTTAGTATTAAACCTCATACTTTAGGTGAAAATTTAGCAACAGCTGAGATAACATTTGATAATACTTCTATTGTTTATGAACATGGACCAATTATTATGAAAAAAATAAATTGGCCTAGTGATTCTTTGAATAGTTCTGTAAAACTTAAACTATATGATTTAAGTAATAAAATTGTTGTAGAAGATTATATAAATAATGATTGGGCTTTATTTAAATTTATTGACAAATCAAAAAATTTAACAGTTAAAGATGATTCTTTAATCGTATCTTTTGAAAAATATGATTTTAAAAGTTCCTTTGAAATAGGTGGTGTTTCTAGATTATATAATAGTGGAAATACTTTATCTTTCTCAATACCAAATAATATATAAAAATGGAAAATATAGTATTAAATAATAGATATATTATAGAAAAAAAGATATCACAAGGAGGGTTTTGTGATATCTTTTTGGGAAGAGATATTTATGATAACTATTTTAATAATTTTTCAAAAGTTGTGATTAAAGTACCAACTAAAGAACTTTTACAAAAAGAAGATATTGATGCTTTTATGTATGCAGAATATTCTATTTTAAAAAAATTAAGTTCAAAAAATATTGTAAAAGTTTTTGATTTTGGCATAGATCCTCAAAAAGTTATTCCTTATATAGTAATGGAATACTTGGATGGGAAATTGCTTAATGATATATCTATTAGTGATTTGAGTCTAAAAGATAAATATATAATATTTAAAGAACTAATTAAAACTCTAAAATATTTATATAAAAATAATATAGTTCATTGTGATATTTCTCCTTATAATATCTATATTTTTGAAGATGATTTAATTTTATTTGATTTTGGTATTTCAAAAGATTTATCAAATAACACTATTTCATTTAATAGAGAAAATTATATTGCAATGAATAAAAAATATAGCTCACCAAATATTATTAAAGATAAAGTAAATTTTGATTTTGATATCTATTCTGTATCTATAATAATATATGAATTTATTATTGGTAGTTCTTTAAATAAAGATGAAATAGAAAATTTACAAAAAAAAGAATTTAAAAGTTATTTCTTTAAAACTATTAAATTTATATTAAGCATATTGATTAAAAGGAATTAAGAATGGAATTTAATAAAGCAACTATGGAAAAGATAAATGAAATTTCTAATTTTATGTATGAATCAATAAATAAACTTGATAGTAAAGCGACATTGCAAAAAGTAAAAGGTAGAATAAAATTATTAAACTATAAGCAAGAAGAGATAAAAGGATTAATAGAAGAGGATTATTCAATTTATTCTTTAACAGGGAATAGTAATATAGATGAAATATATAGTTTTAATGTATCTTTTATAAGTAATGAATTTTTAAATATTGATTTATTATTAGATACTGATGTAGAAATTATAATTGAAGATTTAATAAATTTAAGAATAAAAAAAAATATATTTGGAAAAATTTGTAAAATAGAAGAAGATTCGATTGTTGCAAAAAAATATATGTATAAAATTGAAGTAGTACATCCTTTATATTATTTAAACTTTACAAATAAATATGAAATATTTCAGAATAAAAAATTTGAAGATATTATTTATGAAATAATACAAAGATATTCAGCATTATTAAATACATCTTTAGAGATAAGAATAGATAAAGATAAAACACCAATAAGAGAATATACAACTCAATATAATCAAAGTGATTTAGATTTTATAATGATGTTAGCTCAAACAGAAGGATATAATTTAATATTTGATTATAGTAATAATCAACCATATAAAGTAATACTATGCCAATTAAATGATTATGCTTTAGTAAATCCAGTAATAAAATCAATTTCTAATTTTAATATAATCAAAAAATTTAATGCAACTTCTCATATAGAGGATTATTATGATTATAATAGACCAAGTAAAGAATATAAAATAAATAGTAATGTATATAAAGAAAATGAAGAAGAAAATCCAAATAGTAAACAATTACAACAAGAATTAAAAGTAGAAAAATTAAAAGATAAATTGAATCTATTAAATGAGAGTTATTATGAAGATTTAACTAGATATAGTAATATAGATTCATTAAGAGAAACTTCAAAAATAAAAACAATAAAAGCTTATTCAAAAGAGATACAACTAAAAGATAGTTTATTAGTAGAACTATATGATGATAAAGTAAATAAATCAAAAGAAGTAATAATATTAGGAGTGAAATATAAAGCATACTTTCCAAATGCTTTAGATGAATATACAACTTTAAATCAAACCTTACAATATGAAGTAGAAGTAACTTGTATTCCAAAAGAAATAATATATAAACCAAATAAAACAATAAAACAAACAAAAATATATGGAATACAAACAGCAATAGTTTCAAATAATGAGAATAATTTAAAAGAAGAAGAGAATAATATAGATGTAGATGAACAAGGAAGAGTAAGAGTGGTGTTTCATTTTGAAAGAAATAAAACAACATCCTGTTACTTAAGAGTGTCAAATATTTCAAGTGGGAATAACTATGGTTCAATGTTTATACCAAGAGTAAATAGTGAAGTAATAGTAAGCTTTATAAATGGAGACCCTGATAAACCAATAATAATAGGGAGCTTATATAATGGTGAGAATAAAATAGCACATTCTTTGCCAAATAATAAAACGAAAAGTTATATAAGAACATATACGACACCACAATATGAAGATGAAATAGGATTTAATGAGATATTGTTTGAAGATAAACAAGGAGAAGAAGAATTAAATATAAAAGCACAAAGAGATATGAACTCTTTAATACAAAATGATGAGACAAGAATAGTAAAACATAATCAAAAGATAATAATAGAGAATGATAAGATAGAAGATATAAAAAGAGATTCAAAAATAATAATAAATAATGAACAAATAGTAGAAGTAAAATCAAATAGTAAAGAGAAGATAGAGAAAGATAAAGAATTAACAGTTGAAGAGGATTATGATATTAATGTTAACAAAAATCTTAATCTTTTGGTTAATGATAATTTAAATATTTATACAGAAAATAATCTAATAAGCACAATAAAAAATATATTACATATTTATGTTGAAAAAGATAAACAAGAAAAATTTCTTCAAAATTTATATCAAGAAGTAGTAAAAGATTTTGGGTTAGAAATAGATAATGATTTTTATATAAATTCAAAAGAGATAAAAAAAGAGGTACATAAAGAAGTAAATCTAAATGGCAAAGAAGAAATAGTATTAAGATGTGGAAATAATTCAATATCAATAAATAGTAGTGGAATATATTTTCATACATTAAATTTTAATAGTAATAGTGCATATGATGGAATAGTAGCAAATAATGCACAAATCGTAAAAAGTTTATTTAATTTAGATTTTGAAGGTCAATAATGAAAGAATATTTTATAAATGAAGAGATAACTTTAAAAGCACAAACATTAGGTATAAAAGAGGGAAAAGAATTAGATTTAGAACTAATAATGCTCGAAAGCTACTCTGGAAGTAAAATAAAAATAAATGATTTGAAAAATAAAAGTTTTGAAGAGATTAAACTAAAAAAATCTACCAAAAATGAAGATGATGAATTAAAAATAGAAAATTTTCAACAAATAATACAAGATAAAGTATCAGTAGAAAATGGTGAAGTAAGATATAGTTTTAAAATAGAAGATAAAGTAGAAAAAAATGAAGATATAAGAAAAGTAAATTATATTATAGGTTGGATAGATTTAGATGCAGATGGTATTAGAGAATATGATGAAGCAGTAATAATAAAAATAAATCATAGATTATCTAAAGAAACTCTTAGATTGGGGATATTTTTTGATGGAACAGGAAATGATATAAGTGATGAAAAACTAAAAGAAAATGCCTTATCAAATGTAAGAAAACTTTTTGAAGTCTATCCAAATCCTTTAGTGGAAACAAGTGAAAAACAAAGATTAGAAGATGAAGAGTATAAAAAGAAAAATGGGAATTATCCAAAGAGAGAAAAAGTAATCGTTACAAATAGAGAAATTTTTCCACAAACAATGTGTGCATATGTAAGAGGAGTTGGTTCAATATCTAGTACACAAGATAAAGATTGGTTTGGTGGAGGAGCATTTGGAAGTGGAGGGGAAATTAGAATAAAAGGGATGTTGTATTATATAAATACTGCAATAGAAGAATATGTAAAAGAATACCGAAAAAATGAAAATATAGATTATTATCCAGTAAACTTAGAGTTTGATATATTTGGATTTTCAAGAGGAGCAGCCCTTGCTAGGCACTTTGTAAATCTTTTAAAACAACATGGTATCAGATATGATGAAAAGCTTTTATATCATCATTCAAAAGTAAAAATAAGAACTTTAAATGTTTTTGATACAGTAGCTTCTTTTGGGAAGCCAGGAAATGATATAAATATTGCATATAGCTTTCATATAGAGCCATCATATATAGTAGATAAATTACATCATTTTTTGGCAGATGATGAATTTAGGATAAATTTCCCAGCACATTTAATATCAAACAATGATAAACAATATCCAATAGATTTGATTAAAGATAAATTTGAAGAAATAGTGTTCTTAGGTGCTCACTCAGATATAGGTGGAGGGTATCCCAGTAAATTAGAACATAATATATCAAATAATGAACTTTCAAAATATTATTTAAATAAGATGTATGATAAGTGTAAAGAAGTAGGAGTTCCTTTAAATGAGATTCCAGAAAATAGTGAGTGGAAATATGAGGAAGAATTAGAAAATTATATCAATAGATTTAATAATTTATATGATAAATATTCAACTCTAAAAACATCTCATAAAAAATTAAGAGAAAAGCAAGCCTACTTATCAGATATAGAAATATCAAATAAAATAGAAGCTATAGAAGCAGTGACTAGAATAGGTGGAATAGGAAATATATATAATGAAAAAATAGATAAAAAATTACAAGAGCTAAAAGCTAAAAAAAATATTTTTTCTAAAATAGACCCAAATGAGTTAAAAGATGAGATAGCAGAATTAACTGATATTTTTAATAGTAAAAGTAAAGCAGAAGAGTTTATAGAGTTAAGTAACTATTTTCATGATAAATATATACATATATCTTATATGAAAGATATAGGGATGAATCCAAGAAATAAAAATAAAAGATATCATAGAGAATATTTTAGAACAGAGTTTGAAAAAGTTGATAAACAAAATGCAAAGATATTTTACTCTCAAATAGATATTTTAGAAGATAAAAATAAAATAATAGGATAAAAAGGAATAACAGATGAAAAGAAATATATTTCTACTTGTAATAATTCAAAGTTTAATAATAGGATGCTCGCCATTTGAATCAAATAAAGGAACCTATACTACAACAACTTACTTTGAACCATTAAGATATGATAAAAATAATGGTGGTTATATGATAAGAGATACAGAAAGAATTAGTTTTAGTCTTGATCTAATAGATAAAGAGCGTAATAAAGATGTACAAAAAGTTCCTGCAGATATACCATTTGCTGCTTACTGGAAAATAGGGCGAAATCCCTTGGGGATGGATCCAGATTATAAAGAGTGTGGGGAGAAGCCAAGATTAGCAAAGTATAAATTAGAATTAGGAGAAGAGTATAGAGAAAAAGAGATGGAAATTTATTATCAGACTAAGAGAAAATACAGAGCATGTATAGATAATATTACAGAAACCTTTAATCCTCAAACAACATATAAATACTACTACGCAAAAATGCCAGAGAATCATGAAGTAATATATCCAGCTAAAAGTGATATGTATTATAGATGGAATTTGTCTTTTTATATCGGAGGAGTAAATGATTTGAGTATAGAAGCAGTACCAAATGAATATAAAAGAACTCTTGAGAAATTAAGAACACATGAATGTCATAAATGGGGAGATCCAATTTGTTATGATTTGCCAAATGGAGATAAGAATATATATTATGCAATAAATGAAGAATCATATATTATAGAAGATAATAAAAAAGTTCCTAAAAATAGATACTCAATGGATGTAAGAGTGTCAGAGCCATTAAATTGGATAGAAATAGTAGGTATAGAGATAAATAAAGATATGTTTGATTATCTAGAAAAAGTTTGTAAAAGAACTTTTTTCTGTCATTTTAATGAATACCCAGGAGATTTAACAGCAGAACAAAAAGATTATGTAGAAAAAGTAAAATGGAGTAAAGATTTAAAATGGGTAGAGAAAGTAAAAGAATAGGATAACAGATGAAAAGAAATATATTTCTACTTGTAATAATTCAAAGTTTAATAATAGGATGCTCACCATTTGAATCAAATAAAGGGAGTTATACAACAACAACTTATTTGGAACCAATAAGATATGATAAAGAGAATGGAGGACATTTAGTTGTCAGTGAAAATAATACAAAACATGTTGTTTTTAGTTTTGATCCAACAGATAAAGAGAATAAAAAAGATGTACAAAAACTTCATACATGGACTCCATTTACTGCTTACTGGAAAATAGGGAGAAATCCCTTGGGGATGGATCCAGATTATAAAGAGTGTGGGGAGAAGCCAAGATTAGCGAAGTATAAATTAGAATTAGGAGAAGAGTATAGAGAAAAAGAGATGGAAGAATATTTTGAAAAATTTGATTTATACAGAGCATGTACAGATAATGTAACAGAAAACTTCAATTCTCAAACAACATATAAATACTACTACGCAAGAATGCCAGAGAATCATGAAGTAATATATCCAGCTAAAAGTGATATGTATTATAGATGGAATTTGTTTTTTTATATCGGAGGAGTAAATGATTTGAGTATAGAAGCAGTACCAAATGAATATAAAAGAACTCTTGAGAAATTAAGAACACATGAATGTCATAAATGGGGAGATCCAATTTGTTATGATTTGCCAAATGGAGATAAGAATATATATTATGCAATAAATGAAGAATCATATATTATAGAAGATAATAAAAAAGTTCCTAAAAATAGATACTCAATGGATGTAAGAGTGTCAGAGCCATTAAATTGGATAGAAATAGTAGGTATAGAGATAAATAAAGATATGTTTGATTATCTAGAAAAAGTTTGTGAAGACTCACAAGTTTGTCATTTTAGTGATTACCCAGGAGATTTAACAGCAGAACAAAAAGATTATGTAGAAAAAGTAAAATGGAGTAAAGATTTAAAATGGGTAGAGAAAGTAAAAGAATAGGATAACAGATGAAAAGAAATATATTTCTACTTGTAATAATTCAAAGTTTAATAATAGGATGCTCGCCATTAAAATCAAATAAAGGAACCTATACAACAACAACTTACTTTGAACCATTAAGATATGATAAAAATAATGGTGGTTATATGATAAGAGATACAAAAAGAAGTAGTTTTAGTTTTGATCTAATAGATAAAGAGCGTAATAAAGATGTACAAAAAGTTCCTGCAAATATACCATTTACTGCTTACTGGAAAATAGGAAGAAATCCCTTGGGGATGGATCCAGATTATAAAGAGTGTGGGGAGTGGGTACCTAGTATTTTTACTCCATCTAGTAGAGATATAAGTGTAGAACAGTGGAAGAAAGAAAGAAAGATTCATAATGAAAAATATTCTAAATACGATACTTGTAGCGATAAAATATACAATAACTTCAATTCTCAAACAACATATAAATACTACTACGCAAGAATGCCAGAGAATCATGAAGTAATATATCCAGCTAAAAGTGATATGTATTATAGATGGAATTTGTTTTTTTATATCGGAGGAGTAAATGATTTGAGTATAGAAGCAGTACCAAATGAATATAAAAGAACTCTTGAGAAATTAAGAACACATGAATGTCATAAATGGGGAGATCCAATTTGTTATGATTTGCCAAATGGAGATAAGAATATATATTATGCAATAAATGAAGAATCATATATTATAGAAGATAATAAAAAAGTTCCTAAAAATAGATACTCAATGGATGTAAGAGTGTCAGAGCCATTAAATTGGATAGAAATAGTAGGTATAGAGATAAATAAAGATATGTTTGATTATCTAGAAAAGGGTGAGAATAGATACACGTTTTCTATGCATTTTAATGAATACCCAGGAGATTTAACAGCAGAACAAAAAGATTATGTAGAAAAAGTAAAATGGAGTAAAGATTTAAAATGGGTAGAGAAAGTAAAAGAATAGGATAACAGATGAAAAGAAATATATTTCTACTTGTAATAATTCAAAGTTTAATAATAGGATGCTCGCCATTTGAATCAAATAAAGGAACCTATACTACAACAACTTACTTTGAACCATTAAGATATGATAAAAATAATGGTGGTTATATGATAAGAGATACAGAAAGAATTAGTTTTAGTCTTGATCTAATAGATAAAGAGCGTAATAAAGATGTACAAAAAGTTCCTGCAGATATACCATTTCTTGCTTACTGGAAAATAGGGAGGAATCCCTTGGGGATGGATCCAGATTATAAAGAGTGTGGAGAGTGGGTATCTAGTATTTTTACTCCATCTAGTAGAGATATAAGTGTAGAACAGTGGAAGAAAGAAAGAAAGATTCATAATGAAAAATATTCTAAATACGATACTTGTAGCGATAAAATATACAATAACTTCAATTCTCAAACAACATATAAATACTACTACGCAAAAATGCCAGAGAATCATGAAGTAATATATCCAGCTAAAAGTGATATGTATTATAGATGGAATTTGTCTTTTTATATCGGAGGAGTAAATGATTTGAGTATAGAAGCAGTACCAAATGAATATAAAAGAACTCTTGAGAAATTAAGAACACATGAATGTCATAAATGGGGAGATCCAATTTGTTATGATTTGCCAAATGGAGATAAGAATATATATTATGCAATAAATGAAGAATCATATATTATAGAAGATAATAAAAAAGTTCCTAAAAATAGATACTCAATGGATGTAAGAGTGTCAGAGCCATTAAATTGGATAGAAATAGTAGGTATAGAGATAAATAAAGATATGTTTGATTATCTAGAAAAGGGTGAGAATAGATACACGTTTTCTATGCATTTTAATGAATACCCAGGAGATTTAACAGCAGAACAAAAAGATTATGTAGAAAAAGTAAAATGGAGTAAAGATTTAAAATGGGTAGAGAAAGTAAAAGAATAGGATAACAGATGAAAAGAAATATATTTTTACTACTAATTATAAGTTTTATGACAGGATGTACAGCATTAAAATCAAATAAAGGGAGTTATACAAAAACAACTTACTTTGAACCATTAAGATATGATAAAAATAATGGTGGTTATATGATAAGAGATACAGAAAGAATTAGTTTTAGTCTTGATCTAATAGATAAAGAGCGTAATAAAGATGTACAAAAAGTTCCTGCAGATATACCATTTCTTGCTTACTGGAAAATAGGGAGGAATCCCTTGGGGATGGATCCAGATTATAAAGAGTGTGGGGAGTGGGTATCTAGTATTTTTACTCCATCTAGTAGAGATATAAGTGTAGAACAGTGGAAGAAAGAAAGAAAGATTCATAATGAAAAATATTCTAAATACGATACTTGTAGCGATAAAATATACAATAACTTCAATTCTCAAACAACATATAAATACTACTACGCAAAAATGCCAGAGAATCATGAAGTAATATATCCAGCTAAAAGTGATATGTATTATAGATGGAATTTGTCTTTTTATATCGGAGGAGTAAATGATTTGAGTATAGAAGCAGTACCAAATGAATATAAAAGAACTCTTGAGAAATTAAGAACACATGAATGTCATAAATGGGGAGATCCAATTTGTTATGATTTGCCAAATGGAGATAAGAATATATATTATGCAATAAATGAAGAATCATATATTATAGAAGATAATAAAAAAGTTCCTAAAAATAGATACTCAATGGATGTAAGAGTGTCAGAGCCATTAAATTGGATAGAAATAGTAGGTATAGAGATAAATAAAGATATGTTTGATTATCTAGAAAAAGTTTGTGAAGACTCACAAGTTTGTCATTTTAGTGATTACCCAGGAAATTTAACAGCAGAACAAAAAGATTATGTAGAAAAAGTAAAATGGAGTACAGATTTAAAATGGGTAGAGAAAGTAAAAGAATAGGATAACAGATGAAAAGAAATATATTTCTACTTGTAATAATTCAAAGTTTAATAATAGGATGCTCGCCATTTGAATCAAATAAAGGAACCTATACAACAACAACTTACTTTGAACCATTAAGATATGATAAAAATAATGGTGGTTATATGATAAGAGATACAGAAAGAATTAGTTTTAGTCTTGATCTAATAGATAAAGAGCGTAATAAAGATGTACAAAAAGTTCCTGCAGATATACCATTTACTGCTTACTGGAAAATAGGGAGGAATCCCTTGGGGATGGATCCAGATTATAAAGAGTGTGGGGAATGGGTACCTTCTACTTTTAGTCCATCTAGTAGAGATATAAGTGTAGAACAGTGGAAGAAAGAAAGAAAGATTCATAATGAAAAATATTCTAAATACGATACTTGTAGAAGAAATATTACAGAAACCTTTAATCCTCAAACAACATATAAATACTACTACGCAAGAATGCCAGAGAATCATGAAGTAATATATCCAGCTAAAAGTGATATGTATTATAGATGGAATTTGTCTTTTTATATCGGAGGAGTAAATGATTTGAGTATAGAAGCAGTACCAAATGAATATAAAAGAACTCTTGAGAAATTAAGAACACATGAATGTCATAAATGGGGAGATCCAATTTGTTATGATTTGCCAAATGGAGATAAGAATATATATTATGCAATAAATGAAGAGTCATATATTATAGAAGATAATAAAAAAGTTCCTAAAAATAGATACTCAATGGATGTAAGAGTGTCAGAGCCATTAAATTGGATAGAAATAGTAGGTATAGAGATAAATAAAGATATGTTTGATTATCTAGAAAAAGTTTGTAAAAGAACTTTTTTCTGTCATTTTAATGATTACCCAGGAGATTTAACAGCAGAACAAAAAGATTATGTAGAAAAAGTAAAATGGAGTAAAGATTTAAAATGGGTAGAGAAAGTAAAAGAATAGGATAACAGATGAAAAGAAATATATTTCTACTAATGATGGGATGCTTAGAGAGTGTTAGAAAATCTGTGTCAATTCTTGATATTATTTTATCAGATTGACAATGAAATTTCTACCTTCCTTTTGTATCAATTTTTGTTTTTCTTCAAACTCGACAGGTGATAAATTATTATTTGCATTATGACTTCTTTCTCTAGTATAAAATACTTCTATATATTCAAATATAGATCTTTTTGCTTATTCTTTTATATGATAAATCTCATGATATATCAATTTAGTTAATGTATGGAAAAAACTTTCTGTAACTGCATTCTCGAAGAGAGTGAAAGTACAAGATCATTACAATTTTCTTTTCGACTGATACCTTGAATTATTCCATGTCTTTTTAGTAATTCTTCATATTCATAAGAAGCATACTGACTTTCTTTATCTATATGCCATAAAAGTTCTTTTTTTGGATTTATATCTTTGAAGCATCATTTATAAGTGAGATTTTATCTGTATTTCATTGTTAGTGGAGATGTGTTTCCCGAACGGAAAAAATCTCCTAAATACCATAAATAAGGGTTTGAATTTTTGATTTTCGTTTGGTGTGCTACTTTTGTGTGCTACCAAAGGGCTAAAATTGAACTATCTACAAAGACGAAACGGAGTTTACTATTTTCATAAAAAAGTAAACAAAGAACTATCAACAAATAAAAATCAGATTATTAGAAAATCATTACAAACGAAATGTTATACTACTGCCAAACAATTAGCAAGTTTATTGAATTATTGGGCTAATGAATACTTTAAAATGGGGATAGTAATGACTTCTTCAAAAATGGACGAAATTTTATTTAATTATCTTCAAGACTCTATTGAAGAATATAGTGAATTGGAAGAATTAAGACATCATAAAAATAGTGTTGAAATTGATAATGAAATTTATGAAGGTAGCACAAAAAAAGCTGTTTTATATCATTTAAAAAAACATAATAAATTAGATAAAAAAAGAGATTTTCAAGAAATCAAAGATTATGTTGAAAATCAAGTTATACCTATTTCAAAAATAAATGAAAATGAACTAAATGAATTAAGAGAAATAAAAGAGTTTTATTGGAAATTGTTTAAATACTATGGAGAAGTTTTAAAAGCTGATTTATCAAAATTTGAGGGATATAGTGTTGAAGAATCAATTGATAAACATAAGAAAAATAAAAATCAAGTAGTTTGTAGAGCCAAAGAAAAAGAAAATTAAAGAAGATAGTTTTGAAATAATGGTTGATATGTATGTAAATCATTTAATCAAAAAACAAAAAATAATAGAAGATACAAAAAAAGATTATGTGCCAAGCTATTATCTTATTAATGAGGCATTCCCTAATAAAAAATTGAGCCAATTAACAACAAAAGATTTGGAAAAACTTGAACATTTAATTTCTTTTCTACCTGCTAATAGGAATAAAAAGAAACTTACACGAGATTTAGATATTCATAAGCAAGTTGAATTTATGGAAAATATACTAAAAGATAGAGCTAATAATGTTTTTAGATTAGAACATAAAGACCATAAAGTAATTGGACTTGGAACACAAAATAAACATTTTGAACAAATAACAAATTTTATAGAGTTTTGTTCAGCCAAATATAAATTTGAATCGCCTTTGGATGGAATAGTGCTACAACGATATAGAATCAAAAGTGATTCAAGTCTTGAAAGATTACCTTTATCGGATGAAGAAATACAAATCATTTTTAATGAATTTGATTATTTGAATAATAAACTTCTTTTTACATTAAAAAATGACCCTCTTAAAGTTTATGGAATTTTTTTAACAATGTTTTTAGGTATTAGACCTATCGAAGCTGGTCAATTGATGGTAAATGATTTACAACATACAACAGATAAAAAGGGAAATACAATTTATTATTTAAGTGTTTCAACGGAGAATACAAGTGAAGATATAAATCTAAATGAAGTAAAAAAAGAGAAGACTAAAAATACTAAAAGAAAACTTCCCCTTACGGATGTATTTATAAAGAATTTAAAATTTTTAGAGTTTGTAAATCAAAGAAAAGAAGATAAGCATAATTTTATATTTGTTAATGAAGAAGAAAATTTAGATATTAAGCAAAATATAAAAAATACTGTTAGGCGTTGTGAAGATACATTTAATACAAAACTTAAAAAACTTAATTTTAAAGATATAGATAGAAAATCATTTTATTCATTACGGCATAGTTTTGCTAATAAAATTAAACATATTCCAGAATCTTTAAAAGATAAGAGAGGGGAAAGTTTAATGGGGCATAGTGGAGCTACTGATTCAGAATTATTTAATAGATACGGGAATAGGTATTTTGAGCCTGATTTCTTATATGAAATTTTGGAAAAAGTTGAATATAAAGAAATAAATAAAATTAATATAATTTTAAAAACTTAAAATAAAAACGTCCGATTTTTTCTCCAAGGTTTTATATGTTGTAAAGACCAAGGGAGAAAAATATGAAAGGATACTATTCAAAAAAACTACAAAAACATTCAAAACTCTACGCAGAACTTCAAGAAAATATAAAACTCTATTATCAACATTCAATAGAAAAAGAACAAAAACAAAAATCTTATTTGGAACATCATAAATTTATAAATTTATCAAAAAAAGAAACTTTATCAATAAATTATGATTTTGAAAAGAAATATAAGGAATATTCCAGGATTACAGAACAAAGAGCCTTAACAATCCAAGAATTAGCAAGAAGAAAAGAATATTGTAGTGTTTTCATAACTTTAACATTACCAAGCCAATACCATCCGTTTAGAAGTGTGGCAACTCCAAAAGGTAGATTATATGTTGAAGATAACAAAGATTTTATATTTAGTAGTTTAAAAGAATCTGTTTCTTGTGGATATAAAGAACTTAATAACATTTATCAAACATTTTATAAAAGAATTAAAAATTATGTTGGAGCAGAATTATATTATATCAAGGCTATTGAAAATCATTCAACAATGATTCCCCATTTACATTTAGTGTTATATTTCCCTTATGAAAAATTAGACCATATAAAAGGAACTTATAAAAGAGTAGTTGAACATTTTAAATTAGATAGAACTGATTTAGAAGAAGTAGCTTTTAAAGATAATGTTAATTACGCTTCAAAATACCTATTAAAATATATTATTAAAGACCTAAATAATGGAAGTGATATTTTTAAAGCAAGAGTTTTAGACGGTTGGAAAAGATTTCATAAAATAAGAGTTTTAACTTCTTCATTATTACCTTTGAATGTTATGGTGTATAAAAAAATTTATACATCCGTTTCATTTATTGAAAAAAATAAGATTAATTTTAAAAGTGATGATAATATTGTTTCAATGAAAGAAAAAATAGATTTAGAAGTCCAAAAATTAGGGCTTCCAATATATCTTTTCTTTCAAGATAATTTTTCTATTGAAAAAACTATTCAAAAGGGAAATGATAGAAAAATTACAAGGGTAGGAGAAAAAAGTTCTATGTTTAAAGTAAAACTTATAAGTGAAAAAAAAGATAAGTATTACAAAATTAAAACTTTAAGGATTAGCTATAAAAATGAAGAAATTTATACTAAACAAAAATTTATCAAATTACAAAATTAAAAAGGAGAAAACAAATTATGACGAATATATCAATCAATGGAAAAATTATATCAATTTTAGAAAAATCTTATGAAAATAAAAAAACTATATACGCACAATTTTTAATGGAAAGTGAAAGTAAAGGAATGGAAATAATAAAAGTTAAAATTCTAAAAGAAGAAGATATTTTAAAACTTGAAAAAGATGCAGTTGTATCAATTCCTGTTTCAATAAGTTCAGTAAATGGAAATTTATACTATTCTCAAATAAATACTATTAAATTTCATAAAGAGTTAAAATGAAATGTTTCACTTATTCAAGTTATTTAGCCAAGATTTAATTAAATATCTGGCTGTTTTAATTTGGGGTCTATTTTCAATAATTTATATTATTGAAAATGGAGCAGTGCTTAATGCTGAACTTATAGAAAAATACCAATACTATTTTATTATTGGTGCTTCAATTATTCTAATAGAGAGAACAATATACTTTTTAAAATATCATAGATTTATATTACTTCCTTATTCTTTATCCCTTTATAACAGAGTAGCAGACGAACAAAAAGAGAGCAAAATATTTTTAGATAAATTTAAAAAATATGATAAAAAAACTAATACCTACTTTTTTAAAAATCGTTTAGCAATAGATAAAAAGATGTATATTGACTCAAAAGACAAAATTATCCATTTATTAGGATATGAAGATAAAAATGAAGTAGAGTTTGAAATTAAAGCCCATAATAAAAAGGAGATAGCTATAAGGCTTTATAAATTACCTTTAAAATTTAATTGGCATATAGAACTATTAAAAGATAAAAAAATATATCTTGGGCATTCAAAAAATGGTGCTTATTTTTTACCTCTTGAAAATTTAACTTCTTGTATTACTGTTGGAGAAAGTGGAGCAGGAAAATCTAATTTTTTAAATATGATAATCTTCTCATTACTTCATAATTTTAATTATATAGATAAATTAGATTTTATAGACCTTAAAGGTGTAGAATTAAGCCGTTATAAGCTAAATAATACCAGTTTTACAGATAACCTTGAACAAGTTGATAAACTCCTTGAAGAACTTAAAAATGAAATGAATAATAGATTTGCCCAAATGAAAGAAAAAGGCGATTTAATTTATCAAGGAAAATATAGAATTTGCTTAATAGACGAAATTGGAACAATAGCAACACATTATGATAAGAAATTAAAAGAACAGATTTTTAACAATTTAATAGAAATAGGTCAAAAAGGTAGAGCTTCAAAAGTTTTATTATTGATTTTTAGCCAAAAGATAGATTCAACAAATATTCCAACGAATGTATTAACAAATCTTCAAGGCTCTTTTTTATTAAGAACTTCCAGTCAATTTAATATTAACAATTCAATAGGATTACAAGAGGAAATAGAAGAAATAACAAGAACAAGAGTCCAAGATTTTCCAAAAGGTAGAATTATATTCAAGGACGGTTTAACAAGTGAAAAGATATTACTTCAAACTCCTTATTTAAGTCAAGATATTCAAAATTCAATGATTAAATATTTTAGGTCTTGGATTAACAAATAGTTGGCATAAAGAAAAATGGCTCTGCCGTTTTTCTGTTGCCTTTTATCTTATTTAATAAAAAGTATCAGGAAATAATAATATAATAAAAATATTATTTTATATGGAGATATAATGAAAAATAATGTATTAGACCAAGCATTACAATTAAGTGAAGAAATCTTATCTAATATAGAATTAAATGAAATTTCACTTTCAAATATTGCTTTAAAAACATCAAGATTAGCAAGGTTATTAGATGATTTTGAAAAACAAAAAATATTTCAATATGAAGCGAGTGGATATCCAAGTACACCAAATGGAATAAATCCTGATATATTTAGTTTATTACAAAAATCTAACAGAACCTATTTTAAAAAAGAAAAAGATAATGAATTAAAAGAATATGCTCATAGAAAATCAATAGAACAGTATGAGAATGAATTATTAAGTGCGAAAGAAAGTATATATGTTTCAAAAGATGCTGATGTATCTGTATCATCTTCTAATCCTTATCAAAATGTTTATGCTCCTATTGGTAATGGTTTAGAAAGAAAATCTTTAAGAGATATAATTAGTAATAATTCAGAAATTATTGCTTCTCGTAAATCTTATATTTATGATTATGTTTTAGAAAAAAATTATGAATTAAAATATTCAAATTTTAATAGTGATATTTTTACAAGAACACAATTAAAAGTTGATTCAGCAATGATGGATATCCTTCCTGAAACTATTAAAAAATTTACATCAGTTTATTCAAATTTATTATCTGAAAATGATGAAGATTGGTCAAATGCTGTTCACAGTTGTAGAAGAATTCTACAAGATTTAGCAGATAAAATTTATCCTGCCAGAGAACCAAAAGAATTACCTAATGGTAAAAAAATTAGTTTAGGTGTAGAACAATATATAAATAGGTTGATTGCTTATATAGAAGAACATTCAGATTCAAGTAGATTTGAAGAAATTGTAGGTTCAAATCTTAAATATATAGGAGAAAGATTAGATAGTCTTTTTAATGCTGTTCAAAAAGGTTCTCATAAAGTTATATCTACGCAAGATGAAGCGGATAGATATGTAATATATACTTATTTGATTGTTGGAGATATTTTAAGATTAAAAGCTGATGTAGAAAGTAAAATTGAAATTGTCAAATAAAATTAATAAAAGGAATATTTTATGCCAATAGAAGATTGTAGTAACCGTTCGAGTATAAATAATAGACAAAATATTGTAAATGAATATGATTTGATTCCTATCTCTCATATACAATTACTATCAAATCAAACAAAACAGAATTGCTGTGGACCGGCTTTAACTGATTCATATTATGTCTTTTCATATAAAAATAAATTAAATCCTAATGATAATGGATATTTTAATGTTGGTATTCATTGTGCTAATGAGTTTTTACAATTAACTAACCAAAATGCCTTGCCTATATTTAATATTTTGATGAATAATAATCAACAAAATAATAATGTGAATAATAATCAACAAAATAATAATGTGAATAACCAAAGACCAATAATAAATAAACAATTAGAAAATGCTATAAATTTATTTATAGCTCATAATGATGTTAACCCTTTCGGATATTTTTATAAGATATTGAATTTTGTTAGAACAGCAAATGCGATAACTAACGATGCATCAATAAGAGAAGTTAATAGAGTGATAGGTTCTTATTTTCAAACAATTCCAGATATCATAAATTCTTTGTCTCAACATAATAATCTGAGAGCTTTTAATTTTACAGAATTACATAACCATATTATAAATAATAATATACTTCCAAATGGCAATAATTTAACAATTTAGTGCCCTTAAATACCATTTATTATCTTTCTTTTTTTGTTAAATAATTTGAAAATATAGATAAAATGGTATATAAAGGTTATGAGTTCGATTCCCATAAAATCCTACCAGTTATACCGTTTATTTAATAATTTTATTAAAATAAGATTTTTTATCAATTTTTAACTATTTTAATGTTGTCTTTTTTGTTTACATAATTTAACGTTTTTATTAGTATACTACATTAAAAAATTAGTGTGATACATTAGTGAGATACTTAACGAATTAATTTAAAAATGAAGCCCCTAATTTAGGGTGTTTAGTGTTGGTGGAGATGTGCGGGATTTGAAGCTATTTTTTTGTATATCTCTACATAATCGTTATTTGAGCCACTTTAAGGTTTGTTTTTTAAAAGCTTTAGTAACCTATTAGTAACCTGAGTAAAAAAAGACTATTTTTTAAATTGAATCCATGTAATAGGATGTTTCATTATATCGTAATATATTTGTATTTTAAAAGTCTTTTATTTGTATTTCAGGACTGCGGTTCGATCCCGCAATTGGGAATCAAACTTTAGTTTAATTTTGAAAATATTTTTTCCATTCTTCTACTATAAATTGATTATCTTCAATAGCATCTATATAATCATTTTTATCTAAATCAAATTCTAAAGCTTTTTTCCCTATTTTTGAATTATAAGAAAAATCAAGAATATCATCTTGAAGAAAAGCATTTTTTAATTCACTCTGAAATAAATCAATTTCAAGTTTTAATCCGTGTAAATGTTTTATATGCTCACCAATTTCAATATCCCAATCTAATTTATGATTTAAAGAAGAGATAATATTTTCTTTAGAGTATTTTATTCCAATGGCATCTTCAAATTTTTCATTTATATCTTCTATCAAAGTTTTAATATTAACTTCTTCTAATTCTCTTAATATAAAATATAAATCAAAAAGATCTTTTATTGTATCAGGTCTATCGCACAAAGCTTTTAATTTGTATAACAGAAGATTATATAAGTTTTCAGTTCTAAAAATATCACTATTTATAAATGAAAAATCTTTCAATCTACAACAAGTAAAATTCAAAAGTTCAATTTTTATAATCTCATCATTTTCTTTAAAACTATAAAACATTCTATAAGCTTTTTCATCTTTTATCCATTTTATATTTTCAAGTTTTACTTCAGGAATTTGTAACATTAATTCTAAGATATTATTTTTTATATTATCTATCTCTTCTTTTGTTTTTAAGTTAGTAAAAAAGAAATCTAAATCTTCTGAGTGTCTGTAAGCTTGAGGTAGTACGAATCTTTGTAATCCTGTACCACCTGCTAAAAATAATTCATCTTCAAGAGGTTTTAATTGTTTTAGTATTTTATCTTGATTTTCAAATACATCGTCCCAATTATCCCTATGCATAATTTAATTTACCTAAGATTTGTTTTTGTATATTTGAAGGTAGATTTTCTTCAATCTTTTTTAAAATCTTTTGATTTTTCTCTTTAATCCCTTTTAATATGTCCTCTGTTGTAAAGTTAGTCCCCCAAAATACAGCTTTTAACTTATTCTCTTCTATTTTAGTTAAATTATAATTCTGAATTGTTGTTGGTTGTATATTTCTTTTAAATAATTGTTCTGTTTGTTCATCAAGTTTTTTTCTATAAATCATATCTTTTAATATAACCATAGCATAAGGAGGAATATATCCTTTTTTCTTCCAACCAACAACGGTGTCATAGGGAATCTTTGAATAATCAGCAAAATCTTTTTTCTTAAAATTATTCTTTGTTAATAGGGTTTCAAATATTGTATTGGTAATTTCCATGTTAACTCCTTTGTTATCTGGAAGTTTAACATTTTTATAAGAATATGTCAAAATGACAACTATGAGTAATTAGTTAATATGTTTTAAAGTTTGTAAAATTTATGCAACCCACAATCTATTTCTATATTGACCCACTAAAAATTCTTTTTCAAATTTATTTATTATTTTATTTAAAGAATCTTTTTTTAATCCCTGAACTTCTAAAGCTGATGTACTTTGAACTAAAGAAGCCATAAACAAAGCTTTTGCCTTTGCTCTTTGTTTTTCTAACTCTTTTAAAGGTATTACTTCATTTCCTGCAAAATCAAGACCAAGTAAATTTGTAATTTTTTCTATGGTACTTAGTTTTACATCTTCACCTGCAAAAAATCTATTTACAGTTCTAATACCTAAATTACTAAGTTTTGCAAGATTCTCTATACTGATATTAATTTGTTTTTTCTATTTTTTGTATTAATTCTAATCTAGTCATGTTAAATCCTTTATACTACTACTATGCTATAAGTGGCATAATTATATATAAGCATAAGTTGTTGTTCTGTATATTTTAAATAAAAAATAGTTATTATTAATAAAAAAGCAATAAGGATATTTATGTTACAAAAATATATAGATAGTTTACCAGATGATATTGGTGAACAATATTTTGATATTGTTAGAAATTTTTTTTTATGGGAAGATTATAAATATGATATAGAGAAAAATGCAAAAGAAGCTGGTGTTAGAACATTAATGAATGCATTAAAGGAGCATATATCTATTGAAATACCTACACGAGATAATAAAAGATATAAAAATATAGAAGAATTAGAAGAACATAATTTAACTAATAATCTGTTGTTAGAAATGATAATTAGAAATAAGGAATTTAAAAAAATTATTTGGTATCTTGAAGTTGTTGAATCGGGAATCGAAAATAATAGCTTAATAGAAAATGAAAAAAAATATAAAGAACTTCAGTTTATATTAATAAAAAAATTTGGATTTGATGCAAAAGACAAATTGAAATTGATAGCATATCATCCATATATTAATGAAAAAATTGGTGAAGTTTTAGGTAATGTTAATAATGAGAGTTTAATATTAAATCCACCATTTATAAGTGATGTTGATAATGGACTTAGAAGGGTAATAGATTTCTATTTAAAAAAAAATGAGTTATATGTTTTGATACTACCTACAAATTATAAAATCATTAGCAATGAAGATGCTAAAAATATCGATGCAATACGACTTTTTGCAAAAATAATTAGTTCAGTTACAAATGAAGAGGATTATATATTATTATCTGAATATGAAAAAAATCAACAGTATTTTAAGAGGGTTGATAACTTAATCTACTTTTTACCTAAATCAAGAACAGAGAAATTAAATAGTGTGGATGATGATTTTATAGAAAATAATCTAAATTTGTTGGGAATTCCAGTTGTAACTTTTGGAACTAAAAAAGTAGTTTCATTATCAGAGAATCCATTTCCACTAGAACTATTAGATAAAGAATTTGTACTTTCATTATCTGAAGATGAAACACTAGATGCATATTTTAGGGAAACAATAATTAAACCAATTTTGCCAAAACTAAAATTTATTAATTCAAAAAGAGTAACAAGTACTATAAATCCAAATGTATCTTCAGATGAAGTAAATTCAATAATTTTAAATATACAAAACAATGCTACTAAAATTAAGTCATTTTCTGAGATTTTTGATATAGAAATTGAAAAGACAGAAGCAGTTAGGAAATCAAAGAATATAGCATTAAAGAATAAACAAATAAGAAATAAAGATTATGCAGATGCGTTTTACATCTATGATTTATACCATATGATAGGAAACAAGTTTAATAACTTAATTAAAAAATTAGAAGATGAAGCTGCAATAAATATAAAAAAAGTAGAGAAAAGTCCAAACTTTGAAACAAAGGAAAGAAAAAAAGGTGAAAAAGATAAAATTAATAAATTATTAAAAAAGAATTTATCTTTATTTAGTAAAGTATATTTAGATATAGAAATACAAAAAATTACAAATCTTGAGATAAGCAAAATTAGAGGGTTACACTCTCTTATGAAAGAATATATTGAAGAATGTAAGTTTAAAAATATAATTTAGATTAAATTTTCTTTCTTAAAACTCTTCAAGAGAGCCCTTAAAATCAATATTTAGGATAAATTAGTATAATTTATCCTAAATATACTTATCAATTTTTCTTGTACTGTTTCATAAATTAAACTTTCAAAGGAGATTTATGGAACAACTTAAAATAGAAATCCAAAATAGACATAAAAAATTACTGTTAAATAAAAAAGAAGCTTCTCAAGAAATTGGAGTATCAATTTCTACTCTTGATAGACTTAGAAAAGAAGGGTATTTAAGAGAAAAACGAATTGGTGGTGGAATATTTTTTACACTTGATGAAATTGTAAATTTTATAGGAGGTTCAAACTGATGATAAAAAGAACAATACTCTCAAGGAGGGCAATAAATGAATAATAAAAAAGATTTTATTGTGGAGGTGAAATATAAAAATATCTATTAAGAAATGTTTCAAGATTCGTGTTAAGCAATTTGCTTCAAAATTATATTTTAATAGGAGTATAAAAATGAATAATAAAAATTCTTTTAATTATAACAATTGGTTAAAAAATAGTGATAAGTTAGCTTTAAATATTTTAAATATTAGAGGTATCTCTATGTATCTTGATAAAAAAGGATATATAAATTATAGGTTATCGAGAAATGAGCCATATATTATTACAAAAGACTATAAATCTTTGGAAAATATATTTCTAAATATTACAGGAGAGGATTCTGATTTATCGGATTTTAAAGATAAAAATAAATCATCACATGAATATTATATAGGAGAAAAGCTAAAAATAAGTCCAGAAGATTTAAAACTTGTTACAGAGGATATATTTGATCCTTTTAGTAAAGAGGAGTTTATATTACAAAATAATAGTACATATAAGTTAAATAAGTTTAAACCATCAGTTTATATGTTACTAGAGTATGAATTGAAGCAAGAATTGAATTTCCATTTGGAAAATAGTGCCATTGGTAATCTAATTCTTCATGTAGTTAATTATGATAGACAAAGATTATATTGGATAATTAATTGGTTAGCTTATTTCTTTCAAGGACTTAAAAAATCACAAGTAGCTCTTGTTCTTTTAGGAGAACAGGGAGCTGGAAAAGGAATTTTTTTTAATGAAGTAATAAAGCCACTTTTTGGTGAAGATTTTGTAAAAACAATAAATGATAAAAGTTTAAATACAAATTATAAAGGTGCTCTTGTTGAAGATACTATATTTTTTAATCTAGATGAAATTTCTGTTAACAAAAGTTCATCATCTAGTACAAAAAACTTTTTAAAAGCTTTAGTAACTAATACAAGTATTACAGCTGAAAAAAAGTTTAAAAATTTAGAAAAAGAGACAGCTATTTATGGTCAAGTTTTAATTACTTCAAATGAATTATATGCTTTAGAAATTGAGCCTAGCGACAGAAGGTTCACTGTGTTTAGTACAGGTGGTAATTTATCTCATTGTAATTTTTTAGGTTTTGGAAGCTATGAAGCTTTGTCCGCTTCTATAAAAAATGAGCTAGAATTATTTGCTGTGTATCTTAAAAATTATCAAATTAATAACAAGTATGCCAATACAGCTTTGAATACTCCTGAAAAAGATGATTTGATTTATAAATATCAAACATCAAAAAATCCACAAAGAGTAATAAAGCTAACAAAAATCCAACAAAATATAATTGAGTTTGCAGAAGCAATAAAATTAAGAAACTATAGTCTTTTTAATACGATAGTTGATAGTAGTAAAATAAAATTAAGAAATGAAATAATTTTTGATTTACAACATAATATTTTTAGAGTTGAAAATTTGCTTCCTGCATTTAAAACTCTTTATGGTTCAAGAAATTTTAGTACAAATTCAGAATTATTAAGAGAGTTGCAAAAATTTAATTTTAACTTATTTTCTACTCAAAATATTCAATATTTTCTAATAGAAGATGAACAAAAAGAGTGTTTCGTTTTAGTACCATTTTATTTAAAGGATCTATAAAATGGATGAAATCAAATCAAAAAAGAGTTCAAGTTTGAACTCTTTAGAACAAAATAGACTACTTGTTATAAGTACGAAATATATTACGATAACGTGTTATAACGCGTTATATCAAAACAAACGACAGGGGATAAAATATGAAAGATAACAAAATACAAAATTGGCTAGAGAATGCCTTTAATGCAAGAGATAATGAGGAAACTATATTTATTAGAGATTTAAGCATTTATTATGTTAATAAACCTCTCTATTCAAAAATTGATTTTATAAAATTAAATTATAAAGATACAGATTATAGTGTAAAATTTAAAAATTCAATTATACCAATTACTAATAATATTGATGCTTTCCCAAATTTAATTAAAAAAAGTATTAAAGATGGATTTATTTTTATAGAAGATGAAGATAGTATAAAAAAATTAATTTTTGCTATTGAAACAAAAAACATTACTATTTGTAATGAAATAAAATATAGTTTAGTAAAACCAATTAATTTAGAGAAAATACTCAAATATAGTAGAGAAAATCTTAGAAAATTTATAGATGATAGAGAGAATATTTTAAAATCTATAAATGATAAATATATTAAATTTAATAAAGAAGATTTGGAATATTTTTTAGAAGTCTATTACAAAAGAAATATTTTAATCGCAGCTTTTATACAAAAATTATATAGGTTGGTTAATGTAAATTTTTTAGTAAGTGAGAAAAAAATAGGAGAAATACTAAGTAATATATTAAATATTTCAAGTAAAACAGTAACTCTTAAATATATAGGAGTAATAGGAGGTACTAAAAAAAATGGGAATATTAGAGTTTATGATTTAAATTTCAATCAAACAGAACTAAATATAAAAATAAAAATAGCTACAAATTTATTAAAACTAAATTTAAAGGAATTAGATATTAAAAAAATATCTAAAAATACTGACCTATCGATAAACCAAATAGAAAAAATTTACAAAAAGATTTTTATAAAATAGTGGCTTTGAGATTACTCTCAAAGCCACTATTTTTATTTAAAATCTTCACTTCCAAAAACATTCAATCACATATCATTTTTATAGACAAGAGCGAATAAGCACTTGTAAATTAAAGACTATGAGGAGATGAAATGAGAAGATTAAATCGTTCTATAGATAGTGTCTCTACTATTCCAAAAACAATTAATCAAAAGTTAGTGAATAGCTATAGAACTAAACTTTTTTTAAAAATAAAAGATAGTTTTGAGAGAAATAAAAAATCTTTAAAAAATGATGAGTTTCTTTTTATAACTGTTTTAAAACCAATGAATAATTTTTGGTTTAGACCAATTCAAGGAGCTTAAAATGTCACCATTAGCAGTATTAACAGTAGTTATAGCAGTTGCATCAGCAGTTAAAGATGTAATCAAAGATTTAGAAGATTAATTAAAAAAATAAAAATAAAAAAGGAAAACCCATGTCAGTAAACCCAATAAAACCCCTAAATAATAATGAATTAAGAAGTAAAGCACCAACTTTATTTACAAATGAACCACACTTTGATGTAAGTGATAAATATCACTTTATCCCAACTATTGATGTAATTGAAGAAATTAGACTTCATAACTGGTATCCAGTTAATGTAAATGTAGCAAATGTAAGAGACAATGAAAAAGAAGGCTTCCAACAGCATTGCGTTAGATTCAGGCATTTTGAAGATTTACTTAATCCAAAAGATAATGCAGTTGAACTTTTACTTTTTAACTCTCATGATAGAACTAAAGCTTTTTCAATCAGTGCAGGTATTTTTAGATTTGTTTGTGCAAATGGATTAGTTATCTCTGATAATGTATTTGAAGCTTATAAAATTAAACATCTTGGAGAAAGAGATAATGATGTAGCTAATGCAGTTGCTAATATCACCTCTATTAAAGATAAACTTATGCAAAAAATAGAAAAATTAGAATCAATTAAACTAAATCAAAATGAAAAAGAATCCTTCGCAAAATCTTCAATTCCTCTTCGATTTGAAGAACACCTTGAAATTAACCATAAAGATTTATTAATTCCCCATAGAATGCAAGATTATAAAGATGACCTTTACACAGTTCTAAATGTAATACAAGAGAATCTAATAAGAGGAAATATTCAAGGAATAAATAAAGATACAAAAAGAAGATTTACAAGTAAAGAAATCACTTCTATAAGTAAAGATACCCAAGTTAATAAAGGACTTTGGGATATTGCTGAAAAAATAGCACAAATTAAAGATTCAGATTATAACTCTATGGCATTAGCTGCTTAATAAAAAACAAAAAGGAATAATCAATGAAATTAGTAAATTACCAATTACAAACCCAAATAGAATACCTTAGTGAGAATAAAATAAATTCTCACTTCAAAGATTATCTAAAATCAGTTTTACAAGATACAACAAAGCCATACTATCAAAGAGCAGATTATATTGGATTATCTCTAAATGAAATCAAATCAAAGATTGATACCCTCTCATCTGATATATCTGAACTTCAAGCTTTAAAGAAAAAGTTATCAAATGCTTTAGAAATCGCCAAAGTTCAAGTAGCTGAAATCTTCCTAGCAAATGGAATTGATAGAATTGATGGAAATATAATTAGTTCTTTAACACTAACAAACCCAACAACTAAAACAAAAGATGAAATCATCATCAAAAATGAAGATGCACTAATTAACTTAGGCTATGTGAAATTTTCAGTTGATTTAGAAGCTGTAGAAAAAGCTTTAAAAACTAAAGAGGGAAAAAAAGAGTTAAAGAAATTTGTAGAAGTTACACCAATTACAATTTCATCTCCAGCAAAAATAAAAGTTAATATAAAAAGAACATCTGTAAATAATACTCAAACTGTAGAAACCGATGAAATTTTGGTTATTGAGCAAGAAATAGAAAATGAAGATGAAAAATTAGTAGCATAAGGAGGAAATTATAATGTTTAATAAAAATCAAATAGAAGTTCTAAACAAAGAACTAGATAGTAATAGAATAAAAACAAGAGAAAAAGGAAATGTATCTTTATCCTATATAGAGGGATTTGATGTGATTGAAACAGCAAATATAATTTTTGGATATGGAAATTGGTCTTATTTAATCTCATCTTTAAATCAAGTAAGCCAAGAACAAAATCATAATCAAAACTTTGTAGTTTGCTATAAAGCTGTTGTAAAACTAATAATAAAAGATGAAAATCATACAAAATCAATTTCAAGACAAGATGTAGGATTTGGAAATGGAGTTGCAAAAACTCTAGCTGATGCACATGAAAACGCAGGAAAAGAAGCTGTAACAGATGCACTTAAACGAGCCATGAGAAGCTTTGGTAATCAGTTTGGAAATAGTCTTTATGATAAAACAAGAAATCATCAAAATCAAGATAGTTCTTATCAAGCTAATCAAAATCAACAGCAAAAACCAAACTATAATCAAAGCCATTCTACTAATACAAACTTTAAAGGTGTTGGAAATCAGCAACAAACAGCTAGACAAAATCAGACTCAAAATCAAACAACACAACAGCAAGTGCAAAATCAAAATAGTAGAAATGTAAATCAAAATCCAAATAATCAGCATAATAATCCACCACAACAAAACTCTTTTCAAAACAATCAATCATTCGACCAGTATGAATATCAACCACTTTACAATCTAGGACTTGATGTAATCGAGCAAAATGGATTTTTAGTTGTAACTGGAAATAACCAATACGCATATAAAGATGCTATTAAAGCTTGTGGGTTTAGATTTGATAGTGCGTCTAAGAGCTGGTATAAGCCAGTTGAAAGTGCTGCTTAAAAGTAATGCTTATGAAAAACTATCTATTTTATACCCAAGATGGCTTTACCTATGATAACTCCCATAAGCTAACTAATAATATGCAACTTCTAGGTAATGGAAGAGGTAAAAATCTAAATGAAGCATTTGAAAACTTTAAAGAAAATCAATCTTATTTGCTCTGCTTTGATTATGAAAATGTAATAGCTATTAGAACAGTTTCTAACACAATAATGAATTTAAAACTAAAAGGAAATAAATAAAAATGGAATTAATACCAAAAAACCTATTAAATCGTATTCCAAAACTTTATGAAACAGAAGAACAGAACAATCCAATAGCCTATGTAAAGCTATTTTTAGAGGGTTGGACTTGGTTTATTACTGAAATTTCAATAGATAATAATATCTGCTTTGGATATGTAATCTCTCCCTTTGGAGCTGAACTTGGATACTTTTCACTAGAAGAGATTAAAAGTATAAAAGGAAGTCTTGGACTTGGTGTTGAAAGGGATTTATCTTTTAAACCTACTAGATTATCAGTAATTAAAAAGGCTTCTTAATGTTAAAAAATGAATACATTTATAAAGAATCCAAAAATAACTTCAAAGGTTGGACAAAAGAGGGATTAAATTTCTTGCAAAAATATTACCAAAATATCAAAGATAAAAAGGAGAGAAAACGAATTAGAAAGATTTTATAGAAATTGAACAGAAAATAAAATAGCCTAAACCTCAAAGGGTTTGGGTTGTGGATAGATTTTCTTTTTTCTTTTTCCATAACTTTGTATATTGTAAATACAATTATTAAAGATAATAAAACAACCATAATATAGAATGTATACATCATTATGGAATAGTGAAATAATTTAGGTTTTAATGTTATAAGTAATATTAATAAATATATAAGTAATTATAAATATTATATTAGTAGATACCAAGATAAGTAATAGATACCTTTATAATCATTAATTTATTGATCACTCTGTATTCAAAACTTTATATGAATAAAAATATAAATATAAAGGATTGAAAATGAAAGAAAACAAAAAAACTAACCAAAGATTGGAAAGTACAAAAAAGTATATAGATGACTTATCAAAAAATTATTCAAGATTGAATATGGTTAGGGTAGATTTAGGTTATAAAAAAGAACATAAGGATAATGTAACTTTAGAAGAGGCTAATAAGAATTTTAAAACAATGTTAAATAATAAAAGATCGAAACCAACAGTATTTGAAGGAATGGTTGGTTATGTGGCAAAAAAAGAAGTAGGAGAAGATAAAGGAGTTCATTTTCATATGTTAGCAATCTATGATGGTCAAAAAGTTAGGGAGGATGTTACAAAAGGTAAAAAAATAGGAGAGTATTGGAAAGATAACATTGCAAAGGGTAGGGGAATTTATCACAATTGTAATCAAAACGATTATAAAGAAAATAAGGCTATTGGAGTGATAGAGTATAATGATGAAAATAAAAGAAAGCTTTTTGATGAAAAAGTATTAACTTATTTGTGTAAAGATGAACAAAGTATAGACTCTTTAAAAACAAATACTAAAGATAGAGCTTTTACAAGGGGTATTGCACCTAAGAATAAAAGTAATGTAGGAAGACCAAGAAGTGTAGATAAGAATTAAAGAGTAAAAATTAAAATATTAACTTTCATATTTTTTAAAAAATTCACAAATATCAACTTCAAGAACATATGCTATTTTTAGTAAATGTTCTATATTAAAATGATTGTTTTTGTGATTTATTTCTGCACAAGATATTATACTAACTGATTTATGACCAATTCGGTGAGCTAAATCTAATTGACTTATGCCTTTTTCTTTTCTTATTTTTTTCACATTTTGACCAATAATTTTATGAAAATCATCTATGTAAGTATCATTCATATCGTAGATATGTTTCAATTCGAACCTTTTTAACTTGTAGTAGCAAGTTTTAAGTTTATTAGGTTAAAATTATTTTTACAACTTGTAATAACAAGAGAAATTACAAAAGGGAAATAAATGAAAAAAATTAATTCTTTAATTTTAGGGATAATTAGTCTTAGTTTTATTGGGTGTAGTAGTACACCAAAATGTTCAGATGCAGTAACAAAAGATTTAGTTATAGATATTGCAAAAAATGAACTTAAAGAACAAGGTTTAAATTCTTTAATATCTAAATTGCAGTTTGAAATAGAGGCAATAAGAACAACTAAACATGATAAAAGTATTGATAGATATGAATGTGCTGCTAATTTTAAAATGATTGGTAATGATGATTTACGTACTTTGCCTATAACTTATACTGTTGAGAGTACAGATAAAAAAGATGAATTTTATGTAGATGTATATGGTTTTTAGTATTGTAAAAAAATATTTTTTATAGATATTGTTTATTAATAAAAATTGCACAAGGAATTAAAATGAAAATTGAGATGACTAATCCAAAAACTGGAGAAGTAAAAGAAATTAAAGTAGGATGGAGCTGGATATTATTTCTATTTTCTAGTTTCTTTGGATTACCATTATTTTTAAGAAGGTTATATATTTGGGGAGGAATACTATTATCTCTAGGGATTGTTTATATTATTGCTCCTTCAATGATGTATGATGAAGAAGAATCATTGGGATTGATTATTGTATTAAATTTAGTTTTCTTAGGTTTACAAATTTGGTTAGGAATAAAAGGTAATGAAATGACAGCTAAAAACTATTTAGAATTAGGATGGCATTTTACAAATCCCAATAGTGATGAAGTGAAATTTGCAAAAGGAAAATGGGGGATAAATATATGAATAAGTTACTAATTTTAGTATTGTTAATAGGTAGTTTGTTTGCAGATGATAAATTAGGTAATTTGAAAAATGCTGCAAATAGTTTATTTACAAAAGATAAATGGGATATTGTAAAAACTAAGGAAATTTCGGTATACACTTTAAAAAATACTAAAGATGAAAGCCTTATGCTTACTTGTGATAAAGAAATTGCATTGATAGGTTTATTGGGTAGTGATAATAAAAGTTATACTACTGATAATATTACTGTATCTTTAAATGGTAAAAAATCGACAATTTTTCCAACTATGATATATAAAAATATATCATCAGAAGAAGAAACACATAATTTTAACTATTTTTTACATGAGCTAACAGATGCAAATAATATCTTTGTTAAAGCTGAAAATAATATGTTTATGTTTACTCCTAAGAACTCAAAAGATTTAATTAATGTTTTTGAAGATTGTTACAGTAAATCAAGTTCTGAAGAGAAGGAAAATATACAAACAAATAATCAAGTTTCAGAATCTAAAGATTTTTGGGAAAATGGATGGCATCAAGGGAATTCACTGTATCACATATCTAATAAGAATAATAGTAGATTAGAAATCGCTTGTAACTTTGAAGGTGGAAGTATTAATTTAATGGATTCTGAAATTGGATTAGGAGGAGTTATTAATGTAATTTTTGATGGTGAAAGAAAAATAATTACACCAACTCATATTAGCATAGATGAAAGAACAAGTAGTGATGATACAGCTTGGAGTAATTTTATGTATTGGTTACAAAATTCTAAACATTTTGTAATAGAGGCTGAAAATGGTAAAAAATATACTTTTGAGCCAGTAAATTCTCAAAAAATATTAGAAGGTATTGTTGAGAGTTGTACGGAATATACAATGTAAAAGTTTATTAATAAAAAAGAAATCATTATTTAGAGAAATAAAAATATTAAAATAGAAAAAGGATAAAAAATGAAAAAAAGTATATCAATAATACTATTTTTTTGTAGTGTATTAATTGCAGATGTGTGGCAGAGTAGTAATATTCAGGGAACTAATATATTCTCAATCAAAAATGAAAAAAACCAAGTATTTGAAATTAGTTGTAACAAAAAACAAAGTTCAGTTTTATTAAAAGATTCTATAGGAAAAATAAATCCAACGAATGTGTATGCTATTATGTCTATTGATAATGTAAGAAGAACATTTGCTTCTCCTCTTAATGTAAAAAATATAGATGATATTTCGAATTGGAATGAAATATTAAAATATTTACAAACAGCAGATAGATTTTATGTAGCTTCATCTATAGGAGGTTTTTATTTTGAGCCAACAAATTCTACAAGTGAGCTTAATAATTTATTAACTATATGTACTCAATTTATATCTAATTCTAAGAATAATTCATCAAAGAAAAATAATTTACCACTTATTAAACCAGAAAATCCAATGGAAATTTATGTAAAAACAAGTAAAACACCTAAAAATGCTCTTTTTGAAATAAATTCTTTAGATGCAAATTTAACAATAAATAATGTAATTGTTAATGGAGGAAATTGTGAAACAGATTTAATGCCTATAATAAGAAAAAATAGGATAATAAATAAAGTTCCAAAGTATCCATTAGAATTAGATAAATTTGATTCTTTAGAGGTAATGGCATGGGAATGTAAACGTATATTAGAAATACAAATTGAGACAAATTATGGCTCATATTTCTATACTTTAAATTAGTAATACAATCTAAGGAGTATAGATTTATGGCTATTCAACCAAATCCATATAAACTAGTATGTCCAAATTGTGGTTCTAGCAAAATTGTTGCTCCTCGAAGTGATGCTTTTAGTCCTAAAGATTTAATAGCGATGAGTCCAGTTTGTTCAAAGTGTGGAAATAAAATGGAAAGAAAAAATATTGATAAATTTATTTAATATACTTATCAATTATATATAAGGATAAATTAATATGTTAAGTAATTTAAAGAAAAAAGCAGAAGAGATTGCTAAAAAAGCCAAAGAAGCTGTAGAAAATACTTCAGATTCAATTAAAGAAAATATTCCAAATCAAATATTAGATAATGTAAATGATATTGCAAATAAAACCAAAAAAGCAGCTCAAGATAATCTTGAAAGTATGTCTGATAAATTTTTAGATTCAGGATTAGAACAAATAAAAAGTTATTGTTCATGGTGCTTTGAAATTCATACTTGTACACTAAAAGAAAAGAATAATTTATCTAGAAATATTTATATTTGTGATGGCTGCGGACATGAAATTGTTAAATGTAGAGCGTGTAATAATAAAGCAAAATATTCAGAGCTTAAAGATGAAAATATTGGTATGTGGTCTAATAATTTTTGTGCTGTTCATGAAGGACAAATTGCAAAATTTGAATCTCTAAATTGGTCTTTAGAAAGTATAGGTGAGTATCGTGATATTGTTGAAAGAACGGAACTAAATTACAAAAAGATTGGAACTACAGCTGCTTTTACTCTTGGGGGAGCAGCTGTAATAGCTCCCCTTGCTTTCTTGGCGGCACCAGCTATAGGTGGTGCTATAGGAGCTAGTAGTATTTTAGGATATTCTGGTGCAGCTGCAACAAATGCAGGATTGGCAACCCTTGGAGGAGGTGCATTAGCAGCTGGAGGGTTTGGAATGGCAGGAGGAGTTGCTGTTGTTACCTGGAAGTGCTTTAGGTGGTCGTTATGGAGCAGTTATATCTAATAGTTATTTTGGGGATATTGATGGATTTGAAATAGTAAAAATCAAGCCAGGTATTGAACCAATCATTATTTGTATTGATGGTTTTTTAAATGAAGAAAATAAAAATGCAACTCAACCTTGGATTGATGGATTAGAAGAAAAATATAAAAAAAACACTATTTATTATGTTAAATGGGAATCAAAAAGATTAATGAGTTTAGTAACTTCATTTGGTCAGGTAATAAGTAGTGAAGGTTTAAAGAATACTACTCTTAAAGCTACTTTATCTGCTTCAAAGGCTGTTGCTACAAAAGTTGCACCTTTAGGTTTAGCTATTCAAACTTTAGGATTAGCAACAAATCCATGGTCGGTTGCAAGTATAAAAGCATACCAAACAGGAGCATTATTAGCTGATATTATAGCAAGAACAGATAAAGAGTATATTTTGATTGGACATTCTCTAGGAGCTAGAGTTATTTATTCATGTTTAGCCTCTTTAAAAACCAAAGATAAATATTTTATTAAAGATGTTCATCTTCTAGGTGGAGCCGTTGATAAAAATTGTGAAAATGATGATAGTAGAGTATGTTGGAGTGAACTCCATAATAGTGTAAGTGGTAAGATAAGAAACTATTATAGTAAAAATGATACGGTTCTACAAACACTTTACAAAGTAGGAGAAGGAGTTAAATTTGAATTTGGAGATCCCATTGGTAGACATCCTATAGAAAATGAAAAAATTGATAATATTGATGTAACAGAATATATAAAAGGACACACAGAATATAAACAAAATTTAAACAAAATTTTACAAGTATAAAAAATTATTTATTATATTGGATAATATCAATAATTATGTAATCTTTTTATTAAAATATATTTCTTTTTGCTAAAATTCCTAAAATATTTTAAAATAGGAGTTTTAGTATGTTAAATATACTTAGAGAAAAAAATTTTGCAAAAAAAATTTTGCTTTTTTCTTTTATAGGTACATTATTTTTTTTCTTGTTCTTGATATATTTACCTTTCCCAAACATAAATAAAAATATATTTATATTGTTCAACATAATAGTATTAGTAGTTTTATATATTATAATAATTAAAGTAGAACTGAATAAATGGTTAGGAAATAATATAAATTATTTAAAAAGAATCTTAATATTGATGTTAGGATTATCTTTTATTACTATTCTTCTTTCTACAATTTATATGGATTATAGAGAATCTATTAAAAATGTTATTAGTTTTAGTATGTTATTTGTAAGTAGTATATTTATTTTTATGTTTAAAACAAATACCAAAGAAGATATAAATTTATCAATAAATGCATTAAAAATGTTTGCGTCAGTTATTGTATTAATGTCTATAATGCTTTATATTACAACAAAAGATATTATTATGTTAAATACAGAAGGATATAAACTAAAAATAGAAAATTCATTGAATGATAAAGAAAAATTACTTGAAGAACATGAAAAATTTGTGAAATCTGTTTCAAATTTATTTTTACCCAAAGAAATAAAATTTATAGAAACAATAGAAGATGAAAAAATAAATAAAAGAGAATTTATGTATATTATCAATATTGCTTCTAGTGTAATTCTAATTACAATAATTATTTGTATTTTACAAATAATTAATAATACAACATTATTGACTGATAGAGGTAAATATAAAAAATAATTATATTTATAAATATTTTAAGAGTATTAAAAGTTGATAAGAACAAATGAAAATATAGGTTAATCCAAACAATAAGTTTTGATGATTTAAATTTACTTTTTGAAAGTTAAGATATTTTACTAGAGAAAAGCTCTCTAGTAAAAAATTTATTTATTTTTTCTACGCATATTATTAAATATTTTTTGAGTTTTTATACATATTCAAAAAATTAAAAATCTCATCAGTGATTTTCTCTATACTATTGCATATATTGTGATGAGTTAAGTAAATATCAGTATCCTCAATATCTTCCATCATATCAAAATAATCTTTTTTTTCTTTTTTTAATAACTCTATAAATAGCTTTTCTTTAATGATATTCTTATTATATTTATTTCCCAAATTATAAAAATAAACACAGTTATCAATAATGATCTCTTTAATAGTTTTATTATTAGTAATTTCAATTTGTTTTAAAGGAGTTCTCATGTATTCCATTATTGAAATGGTATAATTAATATCTTCAAGAGTTTCTCCAATATCTTCAGTTCCACTTTTTATAAAAGAACTTAAAATCTGTTGATTTTCCCAATCATAAACTCTTGCTAAATCTTCAAGTTTATTAATATCTTTTTTAGAAATTAATATGGTACTTTGTTTTAAACAATTCTCAAAAAATTCAATATCCTTTAAAGTACCAAAATTAAAAATATAGTCTAAAAAATTGATGATTACTTTATCAGCTAAATCACTTGAATAACTATCAACTATTAAAGAATTATTAATTATTTTTATATCAATATAAGAGAGCATAGACCAATTTTTTGTTAAATGGATATAATTATTTAACTTATCATTATTTTCATACCAAATTGGCTCAAAAAAGCTCTTATATTTATTTAGGATATTAAATGCTATTTTTATTAAACTATCTTTAGATATTTTAGAAATAGTAATGTAAGTTTTATATACTTCAATTCCATAAGAATTCAAATATCTATTTATTTCTATTTTTTCTTTACTTCTTAAAGTTAAGCCTTTTTTATTAAATACAAAATTGAATTCAAATTTGTTAGATGGTACACTTAAAATATAAGTTTTTTCAATCCCAAATTTTTTTATAAACTCATCTTTAATTAAAAAAAGCTTCTTTAAAACTGAATCATTTTCATTTATTTGTATTTTTAAATCTTTAGAATTTAATTTATCAAAACTAGCTTTCATAGAATGATGATTTTGATAACCTAAAGATTTAGCTATTACATTCAATATTTTACTATGTTGAATTTCTAAAATATTCTTGAGACTTTTAGCTAACAACTTAAGTGAATCGTAATTAACTAAAATAGCTTCATTAACTATTTTAAACATTTTATCTTTAATAACAACATCTTTTATTTGTAACTGATTTATTATAGAATTTATCATTCTATCTTTTTGCTGAGGGTCCATTGTGTATGTCCTTGTAATTTAATCTTTTAGAACAATATATTTAGAATAATTCTCTCTACCTAAGTTTGTTCCTTTATTAAAAAACAAAACATAGTTTGTATAATAAACATTTTAGCATACCAAAAAGGTGAGAATGTCAAGCCAGTTTATAAAGGCTTGATGATTTTAATATTTTATTTATTAATTTTAAATTAACATAAATGTTTATTCTCAGAAATTGCTTATCAATAATTGTAAATAAATATTAAAGTAATCTGAGTCCATAAAACTTATTTATATTAAAGTAAAATCACTTATAAAGATTAAGTACATTCTTTTTCCCAGAATCAGGAGCAAGTTTTGCATATCTCATTGTTTGTTCAATATCAGAGTGATTCATTAACTCTTTTATTGTAAAAATAGGAGTTCCATTAATTGCTAAATGAGATGCAAAAGTGTGTCTTAGTGTGTGAATTACAGTTCTATTTTTAGAATCATCTTTTTCTAAACCTTGATTAAAAAGGTCATTTATTATGGGTTGTAAACGATTCTGAATTTGTCTTGATGTAGATTTTTTACCTTTCTCAAAATGTACAACATAGTCATTTACATTTAATTTCTCACAAATTTCTTTTAATTTATTTGATAGTTCATCTTGAATAAAACCTGTGTATGTGTCATTTGTTTTTAGATTTTTTAGTTGAATTGAACCCTCTTGAAAATTTATATGTTTTTTCTGAATATGTAAGATAGTTTCTAATCTTCCACCCGTTTGTAGTGAAAGCTCTACAAACAATAAAAGAGTAGGGTTGTTTGATATTTTAGAGAGTAATAATTTAATCTCATTTAGGTCAAGATATTTTTCTCTTGTATTATCTATCTTATATTGTTTATCCCATTTTATCCCAATTGCAGGATTAAATATTTTTAGTGATTTTTCTTGAATATTATAATTATAAATAGTAGAAATTAATTGGATAATTCCTTTTGCTGTTTGTAAAGATTTTCCTTTTTCTAGTATGTGGTTTCTAAAGTTTAAAATATCTTCTCTTTTAATGCTATTTACATTTGAATTTCCAAAAACTGGCTTGATGTGGATATCATATTTTGATTTTCTTTTTTCAGCTGATTTTTTATCTGTAAAATATATTTCTGCAATGCTATTAAGCGTTGTAGAATCTCTCTTTTTTTGTTTGATTGGAATATCTTCTCCCAATCTAATTTTATTTAAAATCTCATTTCTTTTTCTATTGCAATAAGGTTCAGTTATACCTTGTGATTTATCACCAACTTTAATTCTTTTTAATTTGTTAAATTCATCTTTGTATGTAATGTAATAACTAATATCACCATTTTCTTTTTTATAATGTTGAACAGTAGAGCCAAATTTTTTTGAATTTACATATGCCATTTTAGTAACCTATTAGTAACCTGATTTGACAATTATTGATTAAAATTGATAATTGTTGAAAAAGTATTATACCTTTAGAAAGCCCGATTGTAAAGAGGTTTGATGAAGTTTGATTAGGATTTAAGAAATTTGAAAAAGTTATTGGTGGAGATGTGCGGGATCGAACCGCAGTCTTAAAACAGCTTATATTAGCGTCTACATGCTTAGCAGAGTTGAAAAATTTCACTTAATGACAACTCAACTCCCGAAGCAATCAAAAAGCTAAGATTTGGAATTTCTTTTTGAAGTTCAATCAATCCTTCAAAAATAATCTATCTAGGGTGAACCAGCGATAATCTACATAGATAGAATCTGTAGTGCTAGCCTCCGAGACTCAAGCCGTTAGGCGAGTCAATAAGTTGTTAAACTTACGCAGCTTTTGCGTAAGCTGGAGCGTAATTTGTATTGTTTGCGTCTAAAAAAAATGAACCGCGTAACGGCATGTTCAGGCCGACATGCAACTAATACTCACTGCTCTAATCGATACCAAGTCATCCCCATAACTTAAAGACGAAGTTTACATAACAAATTATTAAAAGCTTGTTAATTGTAATCGAATTGTTATTAAATAACGAAAGAGTTTTTCTTTCAATAGTTCTTATACTTTAAAACTGTATAATGGTTACATAAAAATATATCGGAGTGAATAAAATGAGCAAAAAAGGTATTTTAATTATTGGGGCAGGTGGTGTAAGTAGAGTAGCCACTGTTAAATGTGCAATGAATATTGACACATTTGAACATATTACATTAGCTTCTAGAACAGTTTCTAAATGTGAAGCAATTGCTGCTGATATTTTAAAAAATCAAGGTGTAAAAATCGATGTAGCAAGTGTTAATGCTGACAGTGTTGATGAATTAGTAAAATTAATTGAAAAAGTAAATCCAAAATTAGTATTAAATGTAGCATTACCATACCAAGATTTAACAATAATGGACGCTTGTACAAAATGTAAAGTTGATTATGTAGATACTGCAAATTATGAACATCCAGATGAAGCAAAATTTGAATATAAACTTCAATGGGAAAGAGATGGGCAGTTTAAAGAAGCTGGAATTATGGGATTATTAGGTTCAGGTTTCGACCCAGGTGTTACAGGAGTATTTTGTGCATATGCTCAACAAAATTTATTTGATGAGATTCACTATATAGATATTATGGATTGTAATGCTGGTGACCATGGTTATAAATTTGCAACAAACTTTAATCCAGAAATTAACTTAAGAGAAGTATCTGCAAATGGTAGATATTGGGAAAATGGTCAATGGATTGAAACTACTCCTTTAGAAATTAGAGTTGAGCATGATTATCCAGAAGTCGGTGTAAAACCATCTTATTTACTATATCATGAAGAGTTAGAATCTTTATCAAAAAATATTAAAGGTTTAAAAAGAATTAGATTCTTTATGACTTTTGGTGATGCTTATATTCAACATATGAATTGTTTACAAAATGTTGGAATGTTAGGAATTGAGCCAGTTGAACATAAAGGAATGATGATTACTCCAATTGAATTTTTAACTACATTATTACCAGACCCAGCAAGCCTTGGACCAAGAACTGTTGGTAAAACAAATATTGGATGTATCATTGAAGGTATTAAAGATGGAAAACCAAAAAAAGTTTATATCTATAATGTTTGTGACCACCAAGAGTGTTATAAAGAAACAGGAGCACAAGCTGTAAGTTATACTACAGGAGTTCCTGCAATGATTGGTTCTAAATTACTTTACAAAGGTATTTGGAAAAATACAGGAGTATTTAACATTGAAGAGTTTGATGCAAAACCATTTATGGATGAGTTAATGACTCAAGGTCTTCCTTGGAAAATTTTAGAGTTATAATAAACTTAAATAGAGGAGTTTATTATGCAAAAATATATTTGTACAGCTTGTGACTACATATATGATCCAGCTGTTGGTGATCCTGATAGTGGGATTGAGGCAGGAACTGCATTTGAAGATTTACCCCTAGATTGGTCTTGTCCAGATTGTGGAGTAGGGAAAGAAGATTTTATAGCCTATGAAGAATAGTTATACAACAGTAGATAGCTTTGATAAGCTTCCAAGTCCAGCTTTTGTTTGTGAAGAAACATTACTTGAAAAAAATTTAAAACTTTTAAAAAGAGTTCAAGATGAAGCTGATATCAGTATTCTTCTTGCTCTTAAAGGTTTTGCAATGCATTCAACTTTTGATTTATGTAAAAAATATCTTAAAGGTTGTTGTGCTTCAGGACTTCATGAAGCAATTTTAGCAAAAGAAGAGTTTGGTGGAGAAGTTCATACTTATAGTCCAGCTTTTAAAGATGAAGAGATAGATGAAATTATAGCTATTTCAAATCATCTTGTTTTTAACTCTTTTAGTCAATTAAAAAGATTTAAAGATAAAGCTTTTGGGAAAGTATCTTTAGGAATTAGATTAAATCCTGAATACTCTTCAGTTGAAGTAGATTTATATAATCCTTGTGCACCATTTTCAAGAATGGGAACAACAAAAGCAAATTTTGATGAAACACAACTTGAATTTTTAGATGGTTTTCATTTTCATGCACTTTGTGAACAAAATGTTGATGCACTTGAAGGTGCACTTGCAGCTTTTGAGAAAAACTTTAGCCAATATTTTGACAAACTAAAATGGGTAAATTTTGGTGGTGGTCATCATATTACTAGAGCTGATTATGATGTTGAAGGATTAATCAAACTTTTAAAAGATTTCAAATTAAGATATCCACACTTAAAAGTTTATATGGAGCCAGGTGAAGCTATTGGTTGGCAGACTGGTTATTTAGTAGCAACTGTTTTAGATATAATTCACAATGGTATGGATTTAGCAATTTTAGATACAAGTGCAGAAGCACATATGCCTGATACTTTAGCTATGCCTTATAGAGCTATGATTAGAAATAGTGGTGTTGCACAAGAAAAAGCATATACTTATAGGCTAGGTGGAAATACTTGTTTATCTGGAGATATTATTGGTGATTACTCTTTTGATGAGCCTTTAAAAGTGGGAGATAGAATTATTTTAGAAGATATGATTCATTATACAATGGTAAAAACAACAACTTTTAACGGTATAAAGTTACCTTCAATTGTAATAAAACAAGACAATAATTGTTATCAAATTGTTAAAAACTTTGGATATAATGATTACAAAGAAAGACTTTCATAGGAGTCAAGGAGAGATTAATGTCGGGGCAAGAACGAAATATAATAGGTCATGAATTTTCTGATATGGAAGTTATTGATGCGGAAGAAACGATAAAACATGATTATAAAAACAGAGATAGAAAAAGAAATGAATTAAAAGAAAAAGAAGAAAATGGAGTTGAAAAAGTTCAGATTTGGGTTAAGAAAGATACCTTAGAATATGAAAAAGAATTAACAAGACTTCAAATTGAACTTTTAAAACTTCAAAATTATGTGAAAGAAAATGGTCTTAAAATTTTAATGATTTTTGAAGGAAGAGATGCGGCTGGAAAAGGTGGAACTATAAAAAGAATCACTGAGCATTTAAATCCCAGAGGTGCAAGAGTTGTAGCCTTAGAAAAACCAAGTGATATAGAAAAAACTCAATGGTATTTTCAAAGATATACACAGTATCTTCCAAGTGCAGGAGAAATAGTTTTATTTGATAGGTCTTGGTACAATAGAGCAGGAGTTGAACCTGTAATGGGATTTTGTACAACAGAAGAACATCATGAATTTTTAAGAGAAGTTCCTGAATTTGAAAAAATGTTAGTAAAATCAGGAATTATTTTGATGAAATTTTATTTTTCAGTTTCAAAAAAAGAACAACTAAAAAGATTCAAAAAAAGAGAAGTTGACCCATTAAAACAATATAAATTATCTCCTGTCGATAAAGAATCTCAGAATTTATGGGAAAAATATACAATAGCTAAATTTTCTATGTTAATGGCCTCAAATACAGACATTGCCCCATGGATTGTAATTAAAAGTGATAATAAGAAAAAAGCTAGATTAAATTGTATTAGACATATTTTAAAAAATATAAATTATGATAAAAAAACAAATGACGATATATTTAAAATTGATGATTCTATATTGATAAGTGGCACAGCAGAAATAGAGAATATGGAACATGAGAATAAGTTCGCAAGGTTGCATTAATGAATTTAAATGAATTTGAAAGAACAAATTATAGTGGATTATATATTTCAAAAGAAGCTCATCCTGAATTTGGTAAAAAATATATTGCTAGATTTCAATATGATAAAAAGAGATATGTAAAAGTTTTAGGTTATGCAAAAAGAGATAATTTAAGTAGAAAAGATGCAGTAGATTTAATGCAAGCATTCAAAGACTCAATTGTATCAAAAACAGAAGAAACAAATGCTTTAAAGGAAGAAAAATTGGTAGTGAAAGATAATGAAGCCTTAAAACAATTACAGGAAGAAAATGAATTTCTCAAGTCAATATTAGGTGATTATAAAAAACTAAATTCACAAGTTTTAACAGAAGGCGTTCAAAAGATTTATGATTTAGAAGCTTTGAAAAAATATCAAATAGAATTAATAAAACTTCAAGATTGGCTTGAAAAAGAGAATAAAAGAATGATTATTCTTTTTGAAGGGCGAGATGCTTCTGGAAAAGGTGGAGCAATTAGAAGAATCACAAGATATATGAATAATAAGCATTACAGAATTGTTGCTCTTGGAAAACCAACAGAAACTCAAAAAAATCAATGGTTTTTACAAAGATATATTACTCATTTCCCAACAGGTGGAGAAATAGTGTTATTTGATAGATCTTGGTATAATCGTGCAATGGTTGAGCCAATTTTTGGATTTTGTACTCCTGAAGAACATGAAATTTTTATGGAAGATATTGTAAATTTTGAGCAAGATTTAGTAAGACAAGGAATGATTTTAATTAAACTTTATTTTTCTGTTTCAAAAGAAGAACAAAAAAGAAGATTTGATAGAAGAATTCATGATCCTTTAAGACAATGGAAATTTTCTGAAGTTGATATGCAAGCACAAGATTTATGGGATGAATTTTCTGAAAAAAAATATGAGATGCTTAGAAGAACAACTTCAAGAAGTGCCCCTTGGCATATAGTAAGAAGTGATGATAAACATCTTGCAAGATTAGAAGCTATGAAGATTATTTTAAATTCTGTTGATTATGATGGTAGAAATTATTCTTTAGATTTTGAAGCAAATGAAGATATAAATATTTCTGTTCAAAGAGAACTTTTACAAATGAGAAAAACAAAAGATTATTAATCTTTTGTTTTACCAAGGATTTGAGATGGAATCTTCTTTTGAAGATTCCATTTTTTTTAGTAAAGAATTTGTTTTTTGATTTTCTAACTCTTTAATCCATTTTTCTTCTTCAAAATTTGAAATTTCTTCCTTTTTTTCTGATTGTTGATTTTTATTTAATTCATTATCTTTTTTTAATTCTTCTTTATTTTTTTTATTTGAGTTTATATTGTTTTTTTGATTTTTATCTTCTTGCTTTTTATTTTCTTGATTATTCTTATCATCTTGGTTTTTATTTTCTTGATTCTTATTTTCTTCATTATCATTTTGATTATTTTGATTTTGGTTGTTTTTTTGAAGTTTTTTTACTAATTCTAAGTTTTCTTTAGTTTTTGAGTCATTTTTTAGTTTTAATGCTTCTTCATAATTTTTTATTGCATTTTGTAAATCATTGCTTTTGGCATAAGCATTTCCTAAATTATGAAGTTTTTTGAACTCTAAATCATTTGATGAAGTTTTAATATTTTTATATAACTCAATAGCTTCTTTAAATTTATTCTCTTTGTACAAACTATTTGCTAAATCATAATCTCTAAATTCATTTGAATCAAGTTTTTCAAACTCTTTTGAAGCTTTTTTATACTCTTTATTTTCATAAGCTTTATTTGCCTCTTTTATCGTATCAAAATCTAAAATTGATGAGGCAAAAAGTTGTGAATTTGTAAAATTAAAATTAATAAATAAAATAAAAATTGCAAGTTTTGTTTTGTTTAGATTTGGTATTGATGAAAAAGCAATCAAAAGTAAAAATATAGCGATTGCTAAAGGATAATAAAAGAGTTCAGTATATGTTTTATATTTTCTATCTTCAAATCTTTCTTTATTTGACTTAGAGTTTATATCTTCTAGAATTTGATTTATATCACTATCGTTTAATGAATATTCTATATAACCACCACCTGTTTTTAAACTTAAATCTTTTATATTTTGATTCAGTTTAACATTTACAATATCTCCATCTTTTGATGTTAAAAAATTTCCATTTTCTTCTTTTATAGCTGAACCTTTTTTTGTTGCAAGAGCTAATGTATAAATTTTTATCTTATTTTTTAATGCAAATTCTATTTCCTCTTCAAAGTTTTCTTTATCTCCGCCATCAGTTAATAAAAGAAGATTCTTATTTGAATAATTTTTTAACAATTTATTTGTTGTTTCTAAAGTTGAATATATATTTGTTCCATTATCAAAATTAATCCCAGAATCTAGATTATTTATTAAAATTTTTAGAGAATTAAAATCTTCAGTTATAGCAGAAAGTAAAAATGAAGATTTTGCAAATAGTATTAATCCTATGGCTTGAGTTTTTGAATTATCCAAAATATTTAATAGTTTTTTCTTTGCAAATTCTAATCTATTTGGATATAAATCAACAGCTTTCATTGACTTTGAAACGTCAATAGCAATTATTATAGGAGTTAATTTAGTTTGCGAATTATTTATCTTTTCATGTGTTACTGGGCGAGCTAAAGCAATAATCATAAAAATTAAAGATAAAAAAAGAGTAATGTTTCTACTTTTATTTGAAAAGTATTGATTTGAAATACTTAATTTTTTTAAAGCATTTTTTGAAAAATATTTTTCTAATTTATTATGTTTAGTTAATATAAAATACATCAATATAAAACTAGGTATTAACATCAAAAATAGTACTTTATAATATATGAAATGCAAGTTAGACTCCTTAAAAAAAGGTATTTTAGTAAAGCCTTAGTAATTTTTAGATAAAATCTCGGTTAAAATTATAACAATCGGAGTAAATTTAATGGAATTTAACGCAAATAGAGTTGATGAAGCTAATGCAGTTATAACTGCAACTGTTGCAAAAGAGATTATAGAAGCGAATTTAGAAAAAGTTGCAAAACAAGCTTCTAAAACTATGAACATTCAAGGATTTAGAAAAGGTAAAGTTCCTGTTGCTGTTGTAAAACAAAGATTTGCAGATAAATTAAGAGAAGATGCAGAATCTGATGCTATAAGAAAAGTTTTAAATGATGGATTAAAATTATTAGACATTAAAAATGAAGATCTAATTGGTGAACCAAGTATTACAAAATTTGATAAAAAAGAAGATGGTTCAATTGAAGTTGAAGTATCAGTTGCTTGTAAACCAAATATAGATTTAGGTGATTATAAATCTTTAGTTCCAGCAGTAGAAGATAAAGAAATAGATGTAAAAGAAATAGATGCAAGATTAACTGAAATTGCTGCATCTTCTGCTCCTTTAGCAAAAATTGCAAGAAAAAGAGCTGTAAAAGATGGAGATTATGCATTAATTGATTTTGAAGGTTTCGTTGATGGTGTTGCATTTGAAGGTGGAAAAGCTGAAAAATATCCATTAGAAATTGGTTCAGGTTCATTTATCCCAGGATTTGAGGATCAAGTTGTTGGTATGAAATATGATGAGCAAAAAGATATTACTGTAACTTTCCCAGAATCTTATCAAGCAAAAAATTTAGCAGGAAAAGAAGCTGTATTTAAAGTAACTTTACATGAAATTCAAGAAAAAGTTACTCCTGAATTAAATGATGAATTTGCTCAAAGAATGTTACCAGGTGAAGAAAATGTAACAATTGATAATTTAAGAGAAAAAGTTAAAGAGCAAATGAAAGCTGAAGCAAAATCTAAATATTATAGAGAAGAATTAAAACCTGCGTATTTAGAAACTTTAGTTGAGAGAATAGAATTTGCATTACCAAATTCTGTAGTTGATCAAGAAATCAATTTTGCTTTAAATAACAAAATTAGAGCAATGAGTGAAGACGAAATCAATACATTAAAAGAAGACGCTTCAAAAGTAGAAGAAATCAGAAATGAATTAAAAGAAGATGCAGTAAATTCAGTAAAAGCAACATTTATTATTGATGCTCTTGCAAAAGCTGAAAACGTAACAGTAAGTGATCAAGAAGTTATGCAAGTTCTTTATTATGAAGCAATGCAAATGGGACAAAATCCACAAGAAATTGTAAAACAATATCAAGAAGCTGGATATTTACCTGCAATTAAAATGTCTATGATTGAAGAGAAAGTTATATCTAAATTATTAGATGAAAAATTAGGAAAATAATATAGGATTAATTATGAGTTATATACCATATGTAGTTGAGAAAACAGGAAGAGGAGAGAGAAGTTATGATATTTATTCAAGACTTCTTAAAGATAGAATTATTATGTTAAGTGGAGAGATAAATGATGCAGTAGCTTCAACTGTTGTTGCACAATTACTTTTCTTAGAAGCTGAAGATCCAGATAAAGATATCTATTTATATATCAACTCTCCAGGTGGAGTAATTACAAGTGGTATGTCTATCTATGACACTATGAATTATATTAAACCTGATGTTTGTACTATTTGTATAGGACAAGCAGCTTCAATGGGTGCATTTTTATTGAGTTCTGGAACGAGAGGAAAAAGATATTCTTTACCAAATTCAAGAATCATGATTCACCAACCATTAGGTGGAGCTCAAGGTCAAGCTACTGATATTCAAATTCAGGCAAAAGAGATTCAAAGAATGAAAGATACTTTAAATGCTATGATAGCTGAGCAAACAGGACAACCATTAGAAGTTATTGAAAAAGACACAGATAGAGATAATTTTATGAGTGCTGAACAAGCTTGTGCTTATGGTTTAATTGACGAAGTTATAGCAAAACATAAATAAGAAATTATAGTATGGTTAGAGAAGTTATAACTTATCCAAATAAATTACTTCGATTAAAATCTAAAGATGTAGTACAGTTTGATTTAGAACTGCATACACTTTTAGATGATATGTATGAAACAATGATGTCTCAAAATGGGGTAGGGCTTGCTGCAATTCAAGTTGCACTTCCTCTAAATGTTTTAATAATAAATATTCCTAATGAAGAAGATATTCAAGATAAAAAAGATTTAATTGAAGCAATTAATCCTGTAATTACACATAAAGATGGAACTCAAATTTTCACAGAAGGTTGTTTGAGTGTCCCTGGATTTAGTGAAGATGTAACAAGAGCTCAACATATCATAGTTGAATATTTCGACAGATATGGAAATAAACAAACGATGGAATGTGAAGATTTTTTAGCTGTTGCCTGGCAACATGAAATGGAACATTTATCAGGACACTTATTTATTGAAAATTTATCTATTTTAAAAAGAAAAAAATTTGAAAAAGAGTGGAAAAAGAGAATGAAAGATAAAAAGTAATTTTTATCCTTCAAATCCTTTCTTTAAAATATTAAATATTAAAGCAAATAACAAACTATTTGCAAAAATCCAAACTAACCAAAAAAATATTCTTTCAAATTTTGTTAAAAATATATCTTTAAATAATAATGGGCAAGATTTTATTGCTAAATAAAAGAATATTGCAATTCCAACTATCATTGTATATTTATTCATTTGTGCAAATAGAATAGTTACAAAAGAGATAAATGGTATGAATACAGTTAATGCAAAAAATTTACCATATTTTTTTCTTTTACCATCTCCATTAAAATATCCCACAGTATAACCACAATTTGGACAAATTGTTCCCATTCTTGTTAATATTTCATGATTACATTCAGGGCAGTTCATAATTTCTGACATAATAAAGTCTTCCTAGATTTTTTGCCTATTATATCAAGTGAAGTTAAAAAAAAAGTTATAAAACTAGAATTTTCAGCTTTTAATATAAAAGATGTATTTTATTTTTTTAAAGGTAAAATATAATTTATAATATTATTAAATAGGTTTAAAATATGAAAATCATAAAATCAGCATCTTTAGATACAATTGATGCAATATGTATAGATGTTGAATCAACTTTTACCAAAGGCTTACCAAATTTTACAATAGTAGGTATGATTAGTACGAGCATAAGCGAATCAAGGGACAGAGTAAAATCAGCACTTTTAATAAATGGTTTTAAATTTCCTCCTTTGAAAATTACAATAAATTTATCTCCTTCTGAAATATCTAAAAAAGGGACTCATTTTGATTTAGCAATTGCTTTACAAATAGCTTTTTTTGATACTAATAAAATTGATTTTAGTGATTATTATTTTTTTGGTGAATTAGCACTCGATGGTAATATTAAAGATACAAGTTTGATTTTCCCTTTAGTTTTATCTTTATCAAAAAAAGGGCAAATTAATAAAGTTGTAGTTTGTGAAGAAAGTGCAAAAAAATTAGTAAATATTCCTAATTTAGAAATTTATAAAATAAAAAATTTAAATGATGCTATTGAATTTGTAAAAATAGAAGATAAAGAAAAATATTTATATGAAAAAAAAGATATTAAATATAAAACTTTACAAATAGAAGATGAAAAGTATTTTTATGATACAAATTATTTGGAAGATTTCAAAGATGTGATAGGTCAAGATATGGCAAAATTCGCTGCTATGATAAGTGCTGCTGGAAATCATAATTTGATAATGGAAGGAAGTCCTGGTTGTGGTAAATCTATGATTTCTAAAAGATTGAGATATATTATGCCACCAATGAGTTTAGAAGAAATTTTAGAAAAAGCTAAACTCCAAGCATTGGATTTTAAAGAAGTGGATTTTATTCCATTGAGAGCTTTTCGTTCTCCTCATCATTCAAGTACCAAATCCTCAATATTTGGCGGCGGAAGTTCAAATGCAAGGATGGGAGAAATTGCATTAAGTAATAATGGTATTTTATTTTTTGATGAATTACCTCATTTCCCAAAATCAGTTTTAGAAGCACTTAGAGAACCATTGGAAGATAATAAAATATTGATTTCTCGAGTTAATAATAAAATATTATATGAAACTAAATTTATTTTTATAGCAGCTATGAATCCTTGTCCATGTGGAAATCTCCTGTCTAGTGTAAAAGAGTGTAGATGTAATGAACTTGAAATCCAAAGGTATAAAAATAGATTAAGTGAACCATTTTTAGATAGAATAGATTTATATTTAGTTATGAATGATAGTTTTAATGATACTAAAAATAGAGTGACATCTAAAGAATTGCATGAAAATGTAATAAAAGCATTTACAAAACAAAAAAATAGAGGTCAAAAAGAATTAAATGGTAAATTAGCTGATGAAGATATAAAAAAATATTGTATTTTAGATGAAGAAAGTCAAATTATTATGGAAAAAGCAAGATTTAATTATCAATTATCTTTTAGAAGTATAAATAAAGTTTTAAAAGTTGCTAGAACAATTGCTGATCTAAATGATAATGAAATAATTACAAAAAATGATATTTTACAAAGTTTAAATTTTAGAAGAAGATAAAAGGACTATTTAAAGCCCTTTGGAATAAAAATATGGTAATATTACACTATTAATTAATAAAGGTAAATAATGACAAAATGCGGATATGTTTCAGTAGTTGGTCGTCCAAATGCTGGAAAAAGTTCTCTTTTAAATTGGCTTGTAGGTGAAAAGATTGCAATGGTTTCTCACAAGGCAAATGCTACAAGAAAAAGATCAAATATAATAGTTATGCATAATGGTGATCAAATTATATTTGTTGATACTCCAGGTATTCATGAAACGGAAAAACTTTTAAATCAATATATGTTAGATGAAGCTTTAAAAGCTATGGGAGATTGTGATTTAATTTTATATTTAGCTCCAATTACAGATAAAATTTCTTATTATGAAGATTTTTTAGAAAAAAATAAAAAAAATGTTAAACATATATTACTTCTCACAAAAATAGATTTTGTATCAAATGCACAGATTATTGAAAAGATGAAAGAGTATGAAAAATTTAGTAATAATTATGAATGTATTATTCCTATTTCTATAAAAAAACAAACAAAACAATCAGATATATTAAATAATGTTGTTAAATATTTACCTGTACACCCTTATTTATTTGATCCAGAGATTATAACTACTGAGCATTTAAGAGATATCTTTAAAGAATTTATTAGAGAAGCAATTTTTGAAAATATTAGTGATGAAATTCCATATGAAGCTGATGTTATGATAAATAAAGTAGAAGAAAAAAGTAATGTTGATGTTATCAAAGCAACAATAATTGTACAAAAAGATACTCAAAAAGGTATGATTATTGGTAAAGGTGCAACTGCTATAAAAAGAATTGGTAAAGATGCAAGAGCAAAAATAGAAAAATTAACAGGTAAAAAATGCTACTTAGAACTTTTTGTTTCAATTAAAAAAGGTTGGACAAAAAATAAAGAAGGATTAAAAGCTTTAGGTTATGATATAACTTTATAATAATCTTTTTAAAATTATAATAATATATATTATTATAATTAAGCTTCATTTTTATATACTTAAATAATTAAAAAAGTTATAAAAATGTGAGCATTAATATGAATGAATTCTCTCCTTTAAAACAATTTACTTTTTTTGAAATTGAAGTTTCAGAAAAGATCAAAGATAAAAATCTAAAAAATTTTTTTAATAGCTCATTGAAAATAAATGATATTACTCTAAATAAAACAGATAAAATCTATTTAAATTTTATAACAGAATTGAGTTTATATCAAGTATTTCTTTTAAAAAATAAATACAAATATTTTGATTTTCAAGTTTTTGAACTTTTTTATGAAAATCAAATAATTAAAAATCAAATAGATTTATATATATGTGATGATTTTTTTTGTTTATATAAAAATGGTTTCTTTTATTATTTTCAAAATATAAGTTTGAAAATATCCATAGAAGAATTTATAGAATACTTAAATAAAAAATTAAAAATTAGAATAGAAAATTACAAACAAATTGATAATAAATATTTAGATGAATTAAAAGAACTTTATCAAAGAAAAAAAATAACAACAACTTTAAAAAATATAAATTTAAAAAAGGATTATAGTTTTAGTTTCTATCTAGGATATATTTTTTTTATTATTCTTTCATTTTTTATTATTTTTCCTCAGAAAAATAAAATAGAAAATTCAGAAATATTAAATAAAATAGAAAAAGAAACGATAAATAATAAGTATCTTTTTTTTAGTTTAGAAGAGAAATTAGATTATTTATTACGAGATATAAAATTAAATAATTTAAAATTGATAAAATTAGAATATAGAAAAAATGATGCAAAAGTTATTTTAAATTCATTTACTAAGGAAAATATTTATCAATTTTTTGAGAATAATAGAAAAAATATTATTTCTTCTTCTATAAATTTCCAAGAAGAAAAAAATCTTTATGAAGTAATTATTAATGTTAAAATTTTTGAATAATAAATTTATAAATAGTTCTAAAAAAATAAAAATTGAACTTTATATTTTACCTTTATTAATTTTTATTTCTTTATATTTTTTCATTATTCAAAATATTGATGATAAAAAAGATGATTTGTCTTATAAACTAAATTCTTTTACTCAAAAAAATGAAAGATTTGATGGCTCATTTTTGGAATTATTTTCCACTTTAGAAAATTTATCTAAAAATAATAATATCACAATTCTTAGTAGTCAAAGAGATGAAAATTTTATAAATTTAAAAGGTTTATCTAAAGAAAAATCTATTTTATTTTTTTTAAAAGAGATAGAAAATATAAATAATTTTACAAAAATAAATTCTTTACTTTTAAATAATAAAGAAAATACTGGAGATTTTTTGTTTGATTTAAATATAGATTTAAATAATTTTTATATTAAAAATATATCAAAAATAAAGAATGAAAAAAATATAAACAAATTAACTAATAAAGAATTTGAAAAAAAAGATTTAAAAATAAATGCAATTATTGCAGATTATGCTTTTATAAATAATATTTGGGTTAAGAAAAATGAAAAAATAAATGGTTTAGAACTTATAAAAATACAGAGAAATTTTGTTGTTTTAAAAAATGAAAATGAAGAGATAAAATTGGAGTTATTAAATGAAGAGTATCTTAAAAAACTTGATTGATTATTCATTATTCGAAAGATATGACACAGAGTATTTTATAAAAAATAAAATTGTTCCTCTTTTTGAAGATAATATTTATTTGAAAGTAGCTGTTTGTAAAAGCTCAAATTTAAATAGTATAAAGAACGATTTTGTAAAATTAATAAGTTATGAAGAGGTTGATGAGTTAGAATTATTATTTATTCTGAGTAATTTAGATAGAAAAATTTCTCTTTTTACATTATGCACAAAATCTATTTTTCAAAATAGTTTTGAAAAATATGTAAATCAATTTTTGGATGAATTATTGCTTTTTTCAATAGAAGTTCGTGCAAGTGATATTCATATTGAAAAATATAAAGAATTAGTTGTATTTAAATTTAGAGTAGATGGAAAATTAAAAACTTTTTTTACATTTAAAGAAGAATTTTTTAGATTGATTTCATCTTATATAAAATTAATTTCTAATTTGGATATGACCATGACACGTCTTCCTCTGGATGGAAGATTTTCTTTAACTATAGAAAATAAAAAATATGATTTTAGAGTTTCAACAATGCCTACTTTAGAAGCTGAATCAATAGTTCTAAGAATTTTAGATAATAAAAATATAAATAAAAATCTTCTAACTTTAGGCTTATCTATAAATTTATTGGATGTTCTGAAAGAAAGTTTGAAATTAACTCAAGGTTTAATATTGATTTCAGGTCCTACTGGAAGTGGAAAAACTACAACTTTATATTCCATATTAAAAGAATTAAATAGTGAAGAAAAAAAGATTATTACAGTTGAAGATCCAATTGAATATAAAATTGATTCTATTTGTCAAATTCCTATAAATTCAAAGATTGGACTTAGTTTTGAAGTTGTATTGAAAAATATTTTAAGACAAGATCCTGACATTATATTTATTGGAGAAATAAGAGATAAATTTTCGCTAAATATTGCTTTACAAGCTTCTTTGACTGGACATTTGGTAATTGCGAGTATTCATGCAAATTCAACTATAGAAACTATTTCAAGGCTTATAGATTTGGAAGCTGATCCTTTTTTGATTTCAACTACCTTAAAACTTATAATGGCTCAAAGATTAGTTTTAAATTATTGTAAATTTTGCGGTTCAGTTGGTTGTATAAAATGTAATTTTACAAAGTTCTATGATAGATCTTGTATCGCTGAGATTTTAAAAGTTGATGAAAATATTTCATCTTTGATATTCAAAAAAGCTTCAATTTCTGAATTTAAAGAATATCTAAAAACAGTAAATTTTAAAACACTCTTAGATGATGGAAAAAGTAAAGTATCACAAAATCTTACTTCTTTAGAGGAAGTTTATAAAGTGGTTACATTGTAGTGAAAAAATATAAAATTAAATATCAAAGTGAAGAAAAAATAGAAAAAATCATTTTAGAAACTTCAGATTTATCAAAAGAAAAATTACCAAAAAATATTATAGAAATTAAAGAATACAAGAATTATTTGAAAATAGATTTTAGAAGAAAAAAAAGAATAAATGAAAAAAAATTAAATTTACTTTTTTATGAACTAAGTTTAATGCTTCAATCAAATATAAATATATCTGATGCTTTAGATATTTTAATTAAAAATAAAAAAGATAAACAAATTGTTGAGTTTTTAAATACAATAAAATATTCATTATCAAATGGAAAAGCAATAGATAAAAATCTTGAAAACTTTAAGATAAATCAAATAATTTTATCTTTTTTAAAAATTTCTCAAGATACAGGAAATATTGCATTAAATATTAAAGCTTTAAGTAAACTATTGATAGAAAACCAAGAGATAAAAAAGAGTTTTTATAAGGCGATATTTTATCCAATTATTTTAGTTATAAGTTTTTTCCTTTCTTTATTTGCAATTTTTAGTTTTGTAATTCCTAAATTTAAAATAATTTTTTCTCAAACTCAAAATGAACTTCCTTTGGCTACTAAGATTTTATTACAAACTGAATATTTTTTTGAAAACTATTTTTTATATTTATTTTTAGTTTTTTTGTTATTTTTACTATTAATAAGTTTTTTTTATAAAAAAAATAGTAATTTTGAATATAAAATTGATAAGTTTTTTGTTGAAAAAATAATTTTAATAAAAGATATTTATTTATATATGCAACTGTATAAACTATTTTTAGTAATAGATATAATGTTAAAATCAAACTATGAATTTCATAAAGCTTTTATTTCTTCAAAAATTTTATTAAAAAACAAATATCTTTTAGATAAAATATATATAATTGATAACTTATTACAAAATGGTGAAAGTATCAATGATTCTTTTTTAAGAACACAAATATTTGATGATATAGTTTTAAATCTGATTAATACAGGTGAGGTTTCTAACTCTTTAAGTATTACAATAGATGAAATAAAAAAGATTTACAAAAATAGATTTGATGATAAAATGAATTTACTAATATCTTTAATACAACCTATATTTTTAATCATAATTATGGGATTAATTCTTTGGATAGTATTGGCAATATTTATGCCTATTTGGGATATGGGAAATATGATAAACATTTAAAAAGGAGTAGCCTTGATTAATTGTTATGTGAAAAAAGGAAATAGACTTAATGTTATTGAAGGAATAGAATTTTTTGATAGCAATGAAGATAAAAATAGTGTAATTTGGATAGATATGCTTTTACCAACAATTGATGAAATAAGAGCAGTTGAAAATCTTTTTGATATGAAATTCCCTACGAAACAAGAGAGTGAAGAGATTGAGTTGAGTTCTCGATATTGGGAAGAAAATAATAGAATAGAAATAAATAGTTACTTTTTGATAAATGATAATAAATCAGCTTTCAATGAAACGGTATCATTTATATTACAAGGTACATTATTGATTTCTGTTAGATATAAAAAATTGGAGAGTTTTAATACTTTTACTAAAAAACTTTTAATTTCTCCAAGAGAGTTTAAAAATGGTTACTCTATTTTTTGTCAAATTATAGATATTCGAATTGATGCTGATGCTGATACAATTGAAAATTTATCAAAAGAAATTACAAAAATAAGAAAACATGTATTTACAGATTATTCAAATGATGATGAAGAAATTCTTGAAAAGATTTCATACTTTGAAGATTTAAATATGAAAATTAGAGAAAATTTGACAGATAAACAAAGAATTTTAAACTCTTTATTAAAATCTCAAAAATTTGTTGATGATAAAAATGAATTACCAATTATGTTAAAAGATATTAAATCCTTGATTGATCATACAAATTTTAATTTTGAAAGATTAGATTATTTACAAAATATCTTTATTGGTATTTTGAGTATTGAACAAAATAAAGTTATAAAAATCTTTACAATTGTAAATGTTATATTTCTTCCTCCAACATTAATAGCAAGTATTTATGGAATGAACTTTGAGTTTATTCCCGAACTTCATTGGGAATATGGATATATATTTTCAATAGTTTTTATGATAATTTCTTCAATAACACCAATTTTAATATTTAAAAAGAAAGGTTGGATTTAGTAAATCTTATCAAAATAATATAATAAAAGTTTAAAGGAAAATTTTAATGACTAAAGAAATTGAATTTGAAAATGCTGTGAAAAAAATTCTTACGCATATAGGAGAAGATATTAATAGAGAAGGATTAATTGATACTCCAAGTCGTGTAAGAAAAGCTTTTGAATTTATGTGCAGTGGTTATAAACAAGACCCGAAAGAAATAATTGAAAAGGCTCTTTTTACATCAACAAATGATGAAATGGTTGTGGTAAAAGATATAGAATTTTATTCTCAATGTGAACATCATATGTTACCAATTATTGGAAAAGCACATATTGCTTATATTCCAAATGGAAAAGTTATTGGACTTAGTAAAATTCCTAGAGTTGTTGATGTTTTTGCAAGAAGATTACAAATTCAAGAACAATTAACTGAGCAAATTTGTGATGCTTTAAATGAACATTTAAAACCAAAAGGTGTTGCAGTTATGATTGATGCAAGACATATGTGTATGGAAATGAGAGGAGTTGAAAAAATTTGTTCAACTACTGTTACATCTGCTTTAAGAGGGCTTTTTAAAACAAATAAAACAACTAAAGATGAGTTTTTATCAATAGTTGCTCAATCTCTTCATAAATAAATCAATAGAAATTCTATTGATTTATTGTTTTTAACGGTTTAAAATCTTTTAAACATAAAAAATCGGCTCTTGGAGATTTTGAAGCAAAAGGTTTTAGTGGAATATTTTTTACACTATTGTAAACATAAAAAATATTTGTTCTATCATCAGGTGAAATATTATCAGGACTTCCATGTAATATGTTACCATCATGTAAAACTAAAGTACCAGCATCTCCTAATGCTGAAACTAATTTATCTTTTTTAGATAACTCTTTGATTGCATTTATACTAGGAACTCCGTATTCTTGTTTTTTTAAAGATTTTTTATAATTATCTTTTGGTGTAATACCTTCACAAGATACAAATTTTTTATGGCTACCTTTTATTAAATATAAAGGACCATTAAATTCTGTATTATCACTTAACATAATCCACGCAGACAGACATCTACAATTTGGTAATCCATCTTCACTATGCCAAGTTTCAAAATCACTATGCCAAGGAAAAGATTTTCCTTGATATGCTCTTTTTATATTTATTCTTCCATGATGAATATAAACTTCACTTCCTAGAATTTGTTTAACTTTATCTAATATTCTTGAATCTTTTGATAGATTTTTAAAGATTTTACTAAAAAAATGCTGATTAAAAATAGTTCTTAATTTATCGCTATTTGGTTCTGTTATAAACTCACTATTTTTTCTATTTTTCTCATTTTTTTCAAGTATGGATAACTCTTCTTTAAATTTTTTAATTTCTTTTTCATTAAATGCATTAGGTATTATTATAAAACCATTTTCTTCATATGATATAATATCTTTTTCATTTAACGAATATTTTCCAACTTTTTCTTTAGAATAAACAACTTTATCAACTCTCTTTATGATTTTTTCTTCTTTGCCTCTTGATGGATATAAATTTTTCATTTTTCTCCTTTTAATCAATTAATGGATAAACACCATTTTCATCATGATTTTCTTTTCCTGTAAGTGGAGGATTAAATACACAAATTAATCTCATATCAACATTCCCTCCATACAAATAATGTTCATCATTTTCATTTAACGCATACATAATTCCATCATAAATTTCATTGATAATGCCAGTTTTTAAATCTTCAATTTTTCCATCTCCACTTACACAATAAACAGCTTCTAAATGATTTTTGTAATGAATATGTGTTTTTGAATGAGCTTTTATTATAGTCTCATGAAATGAAAAGCCCATTCCATCTTCTTTTAATAACATTCTTCTACTAACCCATTGATTATCTTTTGCAAATACTTCTTTTGATGTTCCAATAATTTCTTTTCTTATATCTCTTACAATCATTTAATATTCTCCCTTTAAATTATTTTTTCTTTCAACAATAAGTCTATCTACAGCTTTTTCAAATCTTTTTAATCCTTCTATTAATAATTCTTCATCTATTAATAAAGGTGGAAGAAATTTTACAACTTGTCCTTCACTTCCACAAGTTTCAACAATCAATTGTTCTTCAAAAGCAATTGAAGATAAATCGCTAGCCATTGATTTGTCATTTTTTATCTCAAATCCATATGCTAAACCTCTTCCTCTTATTTCTATTTCATAAGTGTCTTTGTATTTTTCTGCAATTTTTTCAAGTGTTGTTCTTAAAATTTTTTCTTTATAAAAAACAGCTTTTGAGATATTGTCATTTTGCCAATAATGTTCAAGTGATACTTTTGAAGCAACAAATGCAAGATTATTTCCTCTAAATGTTCCTGTATGTTCACCTGGTTTCCACTGGTCTAATTGGGGTTTAAATAATAGAAGAGCCATTGGTAACCCACCACCAATTGATTTAGATAATGTTACAATATCAGGAGTGATACCTGCAAATTCAAATGAAAAAAATTCTCCACTTCTACCATTACCAACTTGTATATCATCAACTATTAATAAAATATCAAATTCTCTACAAATTGCTTCAAGTTCTTGTAACCATTCTTTAGAGGCTACATTTATTCCACCTTCTCCTTGAATTGTTTCAAGAATTACTGCAGCTGGTAAATCAACACCACTACTTCCATCTTCTAAAAATTTTCTAAAATATTTTAATGTATTAGTATCATCAAAATATCCATCAAATGGCATAAATGTTGCATTGGTTCTACTTATATAACTTTCATCTCTATATTCATTGTTCCCTGTAATTGCAAGAGCTCCTTGAGATAAACCATGGTAGCCATTTGTAAAAGCTACAATATTACTTCTACCTTTTACAAGTCTTGCTAGTTTTAGTGCTGTTTCAACTGCATTTGTACCAGTTGGTCCTGTAAATTGCAATTTATATTCAAGATTTCTTGGCTTTAAGATTAAGCTTTCAAAAGTTTGTAAAAACTCTTTTTTTGCTGTTGTTGCCATATCTAGACCATGAACTATTCCATCTTCTTGTAAATATTCAATTAGAGCTTTACTGATATGTTCATTATTATGACCATAATTTAAAGTTCCAGCACCTGCAAAAAAATCTATATATTCTACACCTTGTTCATCTGTTAATATAGCACCTTTTGCTTTTTTAAAAATAGTTGGAAAACTTCTAATATAACCTCTTACTTCTGATTCTAAATTTTCAAATATTCTCATTTTACTCCTTTTTTTAGTTGTTTATTGGTCCAATTAGATATTGAATTTCTTCTTCATGTGAATCTAAAAAATCATTCAATGAAAAAAGAGTTTTATTTTCAATCTTTGTATTAAAATTATCTGCAAGTTTCTCAAATACTCTTTTTGAAGAGTTATTACTTGGTGAAACAGTTGATAATATATATTTGATTTTATTATTAATATTATTTCTATTATATATATCAATAATAATTTTTATGGCAATATTTTGTCCTCTAAATTTTTCATCAACTGCTACTTGCCAAATAAATAAAGTATCATTCTTATCAGGAATAAAATATCCAGATACAAAACCAATTACTTCATTTTCTAAAATAGCAATTCCACAAGTTTTTTTAAAATGAGAACATTGTAATAGATAAAGATATTCTGAATTTAAATCAAGAGTGTCACATCTTTTTATTAAATTAAAAATATCTTTTGAATTTTCTATACAAGGTTTTGAAAATATTATTCCATTCATATTGCTCCTTTTTTCATATAATATGTAAATATTTTACATATATTATGTTAAATATTTACGAAATATGTGTAAATTTATAGCATATATGTATTAAATTAAACTTAAATTGAAGAAAATATTAATGAAAGAATAAAGCTGTAGTTACGATAAATTGGTTAGTTTGGTTAAATTATATAATTTGTAGAAATGAAAAGTAATTATTGAAGATAAATATTATTTAAAAAGATTCTAAGTCTTGTATATCATTTTCAGAAATATTTTCTAGTTTTGATTCAATAATATCTAAAAAACTATTTCTATTTTGTTCATCCATATTTTCATCGATTATCTCTAAAATATATTTTATGCCATTTGCATTTATTTTTTTTATATTTGCTAGATAGTGTACAAAAGCAATGATTTTTACGTCATTAATTGAATACAATTTTTTTATTTTGTTGTTTTTTTGAGGTAATAAACCTTTATCTTCATACATTTTTAAAGTTCTTATTTTTGCACTTAAGAGTTCAGAAATACTACTTAAAGGTAATATATCTTTATCATTATTTAGTAAAGCCATGGTTATTTACCTTTTTTATAGTATATTTATTTCACTTCTATCTGTTATTCTTTCTAATCTTGTAGGAATTGTTCTATTTTCATTTTCAATTTCATTATTGAATTTTTTTATAATATTTTGAGTATTAGCTAAGAAAGAAGCTTTTTCTTTTCCATCTAAACCTTCAATTTTTGGTTTTGTAATCACACTCATTGGATCAATAGCTGTTCCATTTTTATATAATCCTAGATGCAAATGTGGACCTGAACTAAGTCCTGTGCTTCCAACATATCCAATATGTGTTCCTTTTTTTATTGATGTACCTTGTCTAATACCTTTTGCAAAGCCTTTTTGGTGAGCATATAATGTCTTATATCCATTTCCATGATTTATGATAATAACGTTACCATAACCACCTTTCACTCCCATAAATTCAACTCTTCCATCTGCAGCTGCATAGATATTTCTTCCTGTAGGTGCTGCAAAGTCAGTTCCTAAGTGTGCTCGAAATCTTTTTAGTACTGGATGCCAACGTTTTTTTGTAAATACACTAGAAATTCTTTGAAATGTAACTGGCATTTGAAAGAAATAAGATTTTGTAAATCCAACACCTTTTTCATCATAATATTTATTATCTTTGTCATTTTTAAATCTATAAAAAGGTTTCCCAGCTATTTGAACCATTGCAGCTGTTAAATCAGGCATTCCAAGTGGTCTTCCAAGATAAGATTTTTGAGTATATTTTAAAGCAATAAAATCACCTTTTTTCATTTTTCTAAAATTTACACTAGGATCTTGAAAAAGTGATTTTAATATTGATGATAAAGTAACATCTCCTGTTGCAGTTTGAATATCGTGAGATACAGATTCTGTGATTTTTATAGCAACAGTTTCTGTATATTCTGTATAATTAATAGGTAAAGTTTGAAATTTATATTCATTGTTGCTATCTTTATAGACATGAAGTTGAATATCATCAGAAACAGGAATTAAAACTTGATTTAATGAGCCATCATCTTCTGTATATAAATAAAATCTTCTATCTGCTTCAATTTCTGAACATAACTCTTTGTCTTCTTTTTCTAAATCAAAATATAATTTTTGAGGGACTTTGTATTTATCTAAAAATGTTAAAAAGCTTTCTCCTCTTGGCCATGAAAGTTCTTCAACTTGTGCCGAATATAAAAAATTAAATAAAATAATGATTGTTAAAATAATTTTTTTCATAGTTCTTCACTTCTTCTTTATTAAATAATTAGGGCAAGTATTATACAATTGCGTAACTTAAATATTGATGGAGTATTGCTTGTTTAAATTTGTATTTTTTGTATTTATTGCTTTTAATATGTATGCAAATGATTTAGTAAATGTGTATAGATTTGAAGGAATTAGCGCTGTAGAAAAAGTTATTGAAAATAGTTTAAAAGATGTAAATTATTGGAAAAATTATTTAGAAAATAAAAATGTTGATTATGGATATTATGAATATAAAAAATATGTAATTTTAACTCAAAAAGAACAGACAGAAATGTCTTTATATGAGATTGTTAATAATGATTACAAATTAGTTTTAAGAAATAGTGTGATAGTTGGAGAAAATTCTGGTGATAAATATACAGAAGGTGACAAGAAAACACCTGAAGGAGCTTATGAATTAATCGAGAAGAAAAGCCAAGTTGATCAATTTTATGGTCCATTTGCATTAGTTACTTCATATCCAAATTCATTTGATAAAAGTTTAGATAAAAAAGGTTCAGGAATTTGGATTCATGGTATGCCATTTGATGGTGATAGAGAAAAATTTACAAAAGGATGTATAGCTTTAGATAATACTGAATTAGAAAATTTAGAAAAAAACATTGATTATAAAAAAACAATTTTATTAACAAGTGAAGGTGATTTTCCAAAAGCTTCAAAAGATGATGTTGCTTTGATTTTAAGTTCAATATATAAATGGAAAGATGCATGGAAATATTCAAAAATTGAAGATTATTTATCTTTTTATTCTAAAGATTTTAAAAGAGCTGATAAATCAAATTTTAATCAATTTAGAGATTATAAAGAGCAAATATTTGCAAAAAATGAAAGTAAAACAATAAATTTCTCAAATATAGATATATCACCTTATCCTAACTCTTTAGGTAAAAAAATGTATAAAGTTTTAATGGATGAAGAGTATCTAAGCCCAAGTGTTAGATTTTACGGAAAAAAAGAGTTGTTTTTTGAAGTTGCAAATAATGAGCTAAAAATTCTATCAGAAGATTAAAAAAATATTTAACTCTTTTTAGATATAATCGCCATTAACTTAACAACCATATTTTAAGGCGAAAGATGCAAAAACAAGAGATGAACCTTCAAGAGATAGCACTTGCTCACTCTTTAACACTTGAAGAATTTGAAAATATCAAAGAAATTTTAGGAAGAGAACCAAACTATGTAGAAATTGGTATCTTCTCTGCTATGTGGTCTGAGCATTGCTCATATAAATCAAGTAAAAAATATTTAAATGGTTTCCCAACAAAAGCTCCTTGGGTTATTCAAGGTCCAGGTGAAAATGCTGGTGTTATTGACATTGGTGATGGATATGCTGCAGTATTTAAAATGGAATCACACAATCACCCATCATTTATCGAGCCTTACCAAGGTGCTGCAACTGGAGTTGGAGGAATTTTAAGAGATGTATTTACAATGGGAGCAAGACCAATTGCAAATATGAATTCTATTAGATTTGCTTCAATTGAGGGAAATAGTGAAACAGCTCAAAAACACAGATTTTTATTAAGAGGTGTTGTTGCTGGTATTGGTGGATATGGGAATTGTATGGGAGTTCCTACAATTGGTGGAGAAACTACATTTGAAGAGTGTTATGCTGGAAATAACCTTGTAAATGCTTTTACTTTAGGTTTAGCAAAAGCTGATGAAATTTTCTATGGAAAAGCAGAAGGTATTGGAAACCCAGTAATGTATGTTGGGAGCAAAACAGGACGAGATGGTCTAGGTGGTGCAGTAATGTCAAGTGCAGCTTTTGATGAAGATTCTGAGTCAAAAAGACCAACAGTTCAAGTTGGAGATCCATTTACTGAAAAATTATTACTTGAAGCTTGTTTAGAACTGTTTAAAGCAGATTTAATCGTTGGTATTCAAGATATGGGAGCTGCTGGTCTTACTTCAAGTTCTTTTGAAATGGCTGGAAGATCTGGTTCTGGAATGATTATGCATTTAGATAAAGTTCCAGCACGTGAAGAGGGAATGACTCCTTATGACTTTATGCTTTCTGAGTCTCAAGAAAGAATGCTTATTTGTGCTAAAAAAGGTTGTGAACAAGCAATTATTGATATTTTTGAAAAATGGGAATTAGATGTTGCTGTTATTGGTGAAGTAACTGCAACTGGAAATATGGAATTATTCTGGCATGGTGAAAAATGTGCAGAAGTTCCTGTTCAACCTGTAAGTGAACAAGCACCAGTTTTAGATAGACCAACAAAAAAACCAGCTTATTTAGATGGCATTGAAAATATTAAATTAGATAAAGAAATTTCAAATCAAGTTGCATTTGATGATTTATTCTCAGATATGGAAGTTGTTGATAAATCTTGGGTTTATTCTCAATATGATTCAATGGTTCAAACAAACACTATTAAAGGTCCAGGTAAACTTGATGGTTCAAGTATAAGAATCAAAGAGACTGGAAAAGCTCTTTCTATGAGTGCAGATTGTAATACAAGACTTTGTTATATTAATCCAGAATTAGGAGCAGCAGCAGCTGTTATGGAATCAGGAAGAAATGTTGCTATGACTGGAGCTGTTCCAAAAGCAATCACAGATTGTTTAAATTTTGGAAATCCAACGAATCCAGAAGTTATGTGGCAATTTGCTGCTTCTTGTGAAGGTATTAAAAAAGCTTGTAAAGAATTAAATACTCCTGTAATTGGTGGAAATGTTTCACTTTATAATGAAACAAATGGAGTTGGGGTTTTCCCAACACCTTCAATTGCAATGGTTGGAGTGAATGAAGATGCAAATAAAGTATTACCATCAAGTGTGCAAGAAAATGGAAATATTTTATATATTTTAGGTGAAACAAAATCAGAATTTGGTGCATCACTTTATATGAAAAAAATGTATGGAAAAGTTGCTGGAATTCATCCTGAAGTAAATTTTGAAAAAGAGTTAGCTTTATGGAATACAGTAATTGAAGCAAATAAATTAGGTTTATTAAAATCTGCAAAAGATGTAAATATTGGTGGTATTGCAATTAGTGCAGCTAAAATGGCAGTTGTGGGTAATAAAGGAATTGAAATCTCTATTTCATTAAATGATTCAAAAGATATTTTCTCTGAATCATTAAGTAGAGCTATCGTTGAAGTAAGACCTGAAAACTGTGAAGCATTTGAAAAAGTTGCAAAATCATTTAATATTGAATATAGCAAAATAGGTCAAGTTGGTGGAGATAAAATCTCTATTAATGATATCTATAAAGAATTAGATAAAGTTAGTTTTATCTATTTTAATAGATTCAAACAAGTAATTGAGCAAGATTTATAATAAATAATATCTATTAGGAAAGTAAGATTTCCTAATAGACATAAACTTTATTTCTTCCAGTAGATTTTGCTTGATATAAGGCTTGATCCGCTTTTTTAAATATATCCTCGAATGTATCATTTTTATTTTTAAATTCGCTTATTCCAATTGAAATAGTTACTTTGTTAACAGTTTTAAATTTAAAAATTTCAACTTCTTTTCTTATGTTATCAGCAATGTTTTGAGCTTGAAGTAAATCAGCTGTATCTAAAATTAATACAAACTCTTCTCCTCCCCATCTAGCAAAAATATCTGTACTTCTAATTTTGCTTGAAATTAATGCTGCTAAATCTTTTAATACATAATCTCCAACATCATGTCCATAATTATCATTAATTAATTTAAATTTATCTATATCTATTATTGCAAGAGTATATTTATTATTTTTTTCCATAAGTTTTTTTAAAAGTCCATTTCTATTTAAAATTTTTGTTAAATTATCATGGTATGCTTTGACACTTAAATTTTTATTTGAATTTCTAAGTTCCGCATTTTTTTCTCTTAAAATATTTAATAAATAATTGAAAAATTTTGAAACTATTCCAATTTCTGTATCTCTTTCTTCATAAATTTTTTTATCAATATTACCTGTTTTCATTATTTGTATAATACTTTGTATAGTGTCAACCCAAGGTAATTTTGCATTATGTTCACTTCTATTTAATCCTAAAACTTCATGTCTTTTTTTAACTCTTAATAGATTAATTTTATATAGAAAAAAGAAAATTAATAAACCAAAAGTGAAAGCAAAACAAAAAGCAATAATTACTCCTAATGTTTGAACATATATAAAATGAAATCTAGTGAAATTTTCTGGTAAATCAGCAAAAATTCCAACTGCAATAGTTCCCCAAGCGCCAACAAAGCCATGAATACTTACTACGCTTAATGGATCATCTATTTTTAATTTTTTTGTTAAAAAAATATCAGAAAAATGCATTATAAATGAAGAAATAAAACCAATAAATGCAGATTGTATTGCATTTAGTTCATAACAACCAGCTGTAATTCCTACAAGTCCTGCAATTATTCCAAAACTAAAAATTTCTACGCCAACTTTATCTTTACTAAATAAAGTGATAATCCAAGCACTAAATCCACCAAATACACCAGCAAGTAGGGTATTTAATAAAATAGAAGTTACAATAGTTTCAAAAGACAACAAACTTCCAGCATTAAAACCAAACCATGCAAAAAATAGTATAAATACTCCAAAAACTATAAAATTATGATTACTTGGAGCAAAATATGTTGTTTTCCCTTTTCTAAATTTTCCAAGTCTAGGACCTAAAACTATTGCACCTGCAAGTCCAATCCACGCACCAATTGAATGAACAACAGTTGAACCTGCAAAATCAATAAAACCTAAATTATTTAACCAACCATTATCATTCCAAGCCCAGTGACCAAAAATAGGATAAATAATGGAACTTACAATAATAGAGATTATGATGTAACCATTAAACTTAATTCTTTCAGCAACTGCACCAGATACAATAGTTATTGCAGTTGCAGCAAACATAGCTTGAAAGAAAAAAAATCCATTTATATTAAAATCCTTTCCATCTATTAAAAAATTTGTTGTTCCAAATAATCCAAACTTATCTAATCCAAACATAATTCCAAAACCAAATAACCAGAAAAAAATAATACTAAAAACAGTATCAATAAGATTTTTCATAGCTACATTAATAGTATTTTTACTTCTAACAACACCTGTTTCAATTAAAGCAAAACCTAGTTGCATCATAAAAACTAAAAATGCACAAACTAATATCCATAGAAGATTCAAATCTTTAAAATTTTCCAATATTAAACTCCTCTTATAATAGCTAGAAATACCATTTTATCACAGAAAATAATTTATTGGTAAATAAAAAATATACAATTTTTGATGAAGCAAGTCCTAATTGGTTTTTTTGTATAATCACAAAAAATTATAAGACTTGGGGAAAAAAATTGAGAGCATTAATTAGTGTAAGTGACAAAAGTGGTGTTGAAAATTTTGCCAAAGAATTAGTATCATTGGGTTATGAAATTATTTCAACAGGTGGAACATATAATAAGTTAAAAGATGCAGGAATAGCTGTAATTGAAGCAAATGAAGTTACAAAATTTCCAGAATGTTTTGAAGGAAGAGTTAAAACATTAAATCCGTATATTCACGGGGGTATTTTACATAGACGTGATAAACAATCTCATCTTGATCAAGCAAAAGAACTAGGAGTTGAAGGTATTGATTTAGTTTGTGTAAATTTATATCCATTTAAAGCAACTATTGAAAAAACTGATGATTTTGAAGAAATTATTGAAAACATTGATATTGGTGGACCAGCGATGGTGAGAAGTGCTGCTAAAAACTTTGATTCAGTAATTATTGTTACTGATGTTGCTGATTATGATTTAGTATTAAATAATCTTAAAAATGAGACAAACACAGTTGAGTTTAGAAGAGATTTAATGATTAAAGCATATGAGCATACAGCTGCTTATGATTCTATGATTGCAAACTATATGAATAAAAGATTCAACAATGGTTTTGGAAATAAACAATTTATTGTTGGTTCTAAAGTATTTGATACTAGATATGGTGAAAATCCACATCAAAAAGGTGCTTTATATGAGTTTGATTCACAATTTACAAACAAGTTTAAAACTATAAAAGGAGAAGCAAGTTTCAATAATATGGGTGATATTAGTGGAGCTGCTAGAATTGCTGCTGCTTTTGGAAAAGAAAAAGCTATTTGCATAGTTAAACATGGAAATCCTTGTGGATTTGCAATTAAAGATACATTATTAGAATCTTATGTTGAAGCATTAAAATGTGACCCAGTTTCTGCTTTTGGTGGAGTAGTTGCTGTTAATGGTTGTGTTGATAAAGAATTAGCAGAAAAAATGAATGAAATATTCTTAGAAGTTATTTTTGCTGCAAGTTTTACTGAAGATGCAATTAAAGTATTTGAAGCTAAAAAAAGAATCAAATTATTTGAACAAGGAACACAATATTTAGAACTTGCAAATGATAAAGTTGACTTTAAAAGAGTTGATGGTGGATTTGTATTCCAAGATGCAGATAAAGTACAAGAAGATGAAGTAAGAAATTCAAAACTTATGTCAAAAAGAATTGCAACTGAACAAGAAGTAAAAGATATGGAAATTGCTTATAAAATTGCTTCTTTAACAAAATCAAATTGTGTAGTTTATGTAAAAAATTCTGCAATGGTTGCTGTTGGTATGGGTATGACTTCAAGAGTTGATGCATCAAAAGCAGCTTTAAGAAAAGCAGAAGATATGGGACTTGATGTAACTGGTGCAGTGTTGGCATCTGAAGCATTTTTCCCATTTAGAGATAGTATAGATGCAGCTGCAACTGCTGGTGTTAAATGTGTAATTGAGCCAGGTGGAAGTATCAGAGATGATGAAATTATTGCTGCTGCTGATGAATATGACATGGCTTTATATTTCTCAGGAATTAGACACTTCTTACACTAAAAATAAATTTTAATTTAAATTGCTTATAAGAGAAAATTGTAAATTATTTTTCAATTTTCTCTTTTTTTATTAATTAGTTATTTATATATGATAATCAGTTTTATTTTGGATAATTACTTTTCTTATTTTGTCATAATTTAGACATTTTTTATTTACTTTATAAATTATTTTTTGATATACTCAATAACAATTATATTGAGGTTAAACTTGAAATTTATAAAATTCTTAAAATCTTTTTTCTATATATTATTATTTATTTCTACAATATCTTATTCGCAAGAATTAAAAAAAGTAACATTACAGCTTTCTTGGTTTGATCAGTTTCAATTTGCTGGTTATTATATGGCGAAAGAAAAAGGTTTTTATAAAGAAGTTGGTTTAGATGTTGAAATAAAACCTTTTGAGTTTGGAATAGATATCCCTAAAGAAGTTAGTGATGGAAAAATTGATTTTGCAGTTGGTCGTGAAACTTTAATACTAGAACGAACTAAAAATAGAAATATAGTTGCTTTATATGCTCTTTTTCAGGCAACTCCTTTGATTTTAATAAGCACAATGGATTCTGGAATAAATAGTATAAATGATTTTTCTAATAAAAAAATTATGACAACTATTGATGATGCTAGTGAAGTATCTTTAAAAGCAATGATAATTTCAAATAAAATAAAAATTGATAATTTAAAGTTTATGAAACATACTCATAATATTAATGATTTAATAAACAAAAAAACAGACATTATTTCAGGATATATTTCTAAAGCACCATATGAACTCCAAAAAGAAGGTATAAAATATAATATTTTTGATCCTAAAAGATATGGTTTTGATATGTATAGTGATATGTTATATACAAGTGAGAATCTAATAAATAGTGATTTAAACACAGTTTTATTATTTAAAAAAGCCTCTTTAAAAGGTTGGGAATACGCATATTCAAATATTGAAGAGAGTTCAAATGTTATTATAAATAAATATGATACTCAAAATTTAAAAAAAGATGAACTTATTTATGAAGCTAAAGAGTTAAGAAAACTCTCTTATTTTAATACAGTAAATTTAGGAGAAATAAAAAAAGACAAAATACAAAGAATATATGATTTATATAATCTTATGGGATTAATTCCAAAACCAATTGATTTAGATAAATTTGTTTTTGATTTAAATAATTTAAGAAATTTAACTTTTTCTGAATCTGAATTAAAATATTTAGAACAAAGAGATATTATTAATATGTGTGTTGTTCCTAATTCTATGCCTTATAGTGATATAAAAGATGGAAAATTTGTTGGTTTTGTTGCTGATTATATCTCTTTAATTGAAAGTAGAATAAAAAAACCTATAAAATTGATTGAAACTGAAACTTGGCATGATTCTTTAGAATTGGCTAAAAATAAGAAATGTGATATCTTATCATCTGCTATTTGGACTAAAGATAGAGAAAAGTTTTTTAATTTTACGAAATCCTATTTGAGTATTCCATTGGTTCTTTTGACAAAGAGTGATGTTTCTTTTATAAATAATTTATCTACTTTAAAAAAGAAAAAAATATCAATTGTTGAAGATTTTGCACTTATTAATACTTTTAAAGAAAAATATAAAAATATAGATTTTGTAACTGTTAAAAATATAGATGAAGGAATAAAAAAGCTTTTAAATGAAGAAACATTTGGTCATATAGATACTATTTCCACATCTTGGTATAAAATACAAACAAAATATCTTACAAAAATTGCCATTTCAGCAAAATTAGATGAGACAATGGATGTTTCAATTGCAATTAATAGCAGTGACAATATTTTGTATGGAATAATTCAAAAAGCTGTTTTAAGTATTGATGATTTAGTTAAAAATGAGATTTTAAATAAATGGATTTTTACTGAACATAAAAAAGAGTTTGATTATTCTATTATTTGGAAAGTATCATTTGTTTTATTTATACTTTTTTTAGGAATTTTATATAGACAAAGACTTCTAAAAAAATTAAATGAAAAATTACAAAATGTTGTTAATGAAAAAACAAAAAAATTAAAAGAAATAAATAATCAATTAGAAGATAGAATCAAAGAAGAAGTTGAAAAAAATCTAAAAAAAGATAGGATTTTATCTCAACAACAAAAAATGATTTCTATGGGACAAATGATAGAAAATATTGCCCATCAATGGAGACAACCATTATCTTTAATAACAACAAATGCAAGTGGAATTAAATTAAAAAAAGAAGTTAATGATTTAGATGATGAGTTCTTTTATAAAACAATTGATTCAATTTTAAATACATCAAAATATTTATCAAATACAATAGATGATTTTAGATATTTTTTTAAACCACAAAAAGAAAAAGAGGATTTTTATTTAGAAAGATGTTGTAAAAAAACAATTGATTTATTAAGTGCAAATTTCATAGAAAATAAGATAAAAATAATTTATAATATAAATGATATAAAAGTAAATGGATATGAAACAGAATTAATACAAGTATTGATAAATATTTTTAATAATGCAAAAGATGCATTATTATCAGTAGAAAATGGAAATAGATTAATATTTATTGATATTACAAGAGAAAATGGAAAAGCTTTGATAAAAATAAGGGATAATGCAGGAGGAATTCCTCCTGCAATTATAGAAAAAGTTTTTGAACCATATTTCACTACAAAACACCAGCATCAAGGTACAGGAATTGGACTTTATATGTGTCAAGAAATAATTCATAAACATATGGATGGGTATATTGATATTTCAAATACTGAGTTTGAATATAATAATGAAAAATATAAAGGTACATTACTTTTAATTATCTTAGATTGCGTAGTGTAAAAGATTTATCAATTTTGTAATAATCTTTAGATATAATTTAACCAATTAAAATATAGGAAAACTATTTGAATTGGTTAGATATAGATAATATACACGTTTGGCATCCTTATAATGCTCTTCCTAGCAAAACAAAAATTCTTCCAGTAAAAAAAACAAATAATACAACAATTTTTTTAGAAACAGGTGTTGAATTAATTGATGGTATGAGTTCTTGGTGGAGTGCAATTCATGGTTATAATCATCCAAAATTAAATGAAGCGATAAAAAAACAAGTTGATATTATGCCTCATATAATGTTTGGAGGATTAGCTCATGAACAAGCTTCAATCTTATGTGAGAAATTGGTAAAATTAACAGGATTAAATTCAGTTTTTTTATGTGATAGTGGTTCAGTTTCTGTTGAAGTTTCATTAAAAACGGCAATTTTATATCAAAAAGCAAAAGGTTTAAATAAGTATAAATTTTTGGCATTGGAACATTCTTATCATGGAGATACTTTAGGGGCGATGAGTGTTTGTGATCCTTTAAATTCAATGCATTCTATATATGGTTCATATTTGAGTAAAAATATTTTTACAACTGCTCCTGCTCTTGGATTTGATAGTGATTGTTCAAAAGAGATTAAAGATTTAGAAAATATTTTAGAAAAACATCATCAGGAAATTGCTGGATTTATTCTTGAACCAATTGTACAAGGTGCAGGTGGAATGAGAATTTATAATCCTAGTTATTTAGAAAAAGCAAGAGAACTTTGCGATAAATATAATATTTTATTGATTTTCGATGAAATTGCAACAGGTTTTGGTCATACTGGGCGTATGTTTGCATTTGAATGGACAAATATTAAACCAGATATTATCACCGTTGGAAAAGGTTTAACAGGTGGTTATATGACAATGGCTGCTATGATTACTTCAAAAGAGATAAGTGATACTATCTCTGATAGTGAAATTGGTGTTTTAATGCATGGTCCAACGTTTATGGCAAATCCACTTGCTTGTAGTGTTGCAAATGCTAGCATTGATTTACTTCTAAGTTCTTCTTGGCAAAAAAAAGTAAACAAAATAGAAGAAATTTTTAAAAAAGAATTAGAAACAATTAAAGGTTTAGATTTAGTAAAAGATGTAAGAAATATAGGTGCAATAGGAATAATAGAATTAAAAGAGGATTGTTTTGCACAAGAAATTCAAGATTATTGCGTAAAAAATGGTGTTTGGATAAGACCTTTTGGAACACTTGTTTATTCAATAGTTGCATATACAATAGAAGAAAAAAATTTAATAAAAATAATTAGAACAATGTGTGATGCTATAAAATCTATAAAGAAAAAATAAATGAAAAAAAATAATTTAAAAAAATTAGTATCAAAACTTCCAAAACATCCAAATGTTTTGGGAAGGGATAGATTTTTTAATAGTGCTGTATTAATACCACTTGTAAAAATAGATGGTGAATATCATTTGATATTTCAAAAAAGAGCTGCACATATTAGACAAGGTGGAGATATTTGTTTCCCTGGTGGTGGTTTTGAATCAGATGTCGATAAAGATTTTAAAGATACAGCTTTAAGAGAGACTTATGAAGAGTTAGGAATTCCTAAAAAAGATATAAAAATTTTAGGACAACTTGATACTTATGTAGCTCCAATTGGTGCAATAATTGAATCTTTTGTAGCAAGAGTTAAGAAAAAAGCTTATAATAATATGAAGATTGATCATAATGAAGTTGAAAAAACGATAGTTATTCCTATCTCTTTTTTTAAAGATAATGAACCAAAAGAGTATACTTTAGCTCATGAGATTCAGCCATATAAAATAGATGAAAATGGAAATAAAGAGATATTTTTCCCTGTTGAAGAACTTGGGCTTCCTGATACTTATAAAAAACCTTGGGGAAATAAAAGACATAAAATTTGGGTTTATGAGTATGAAGGAGAAGTAATTTGGGGAATTACTTCAGTTTTAATAAAAGATGTTATTGATAAATATTAAATAGTCATAACAGCATAAGTATCATCTTTTAATGCACTTGTTAAAAGTTCACCTGTATGAGTAATTTCTATATTTAATTCTTCCAAAATAGAAGTTGCTTCATAGTCTTCTACACAGACAATACAAGCGCTCATTTTTACACCTGTTTTTTGTATTTTTTTTAGTTGTTCTTGGATTTGTTGATTGTTTTTTGCTAATAAAATAGATGGTCCCCATAGCATTAAATGGGCTGTTTCCCAATATCCTCTATCTAATATAACAGAAGAGTATAAAAGTGGAAATTTATTTGCAACTTCAATATCACCATTTGTCCAAACAATTAATAAATTATTTTTCATTTTTTAACCTTATAATAGATTTTTTTAATTATATAATAATCATTATATTTTTTATATATAAGTTATAACATAATAATACAATGTTATAATTTCTATCAATAAATATTATATTTTAGGTATTTAAATGTTTGGATTAGAATTTTTAATTGCTTATGCTTTATTAGGTATTATAGTAGGGATAGCAGCAGGTTTATTAGGAATAGGTGGAGGTGGAATAATAGTTCCAGTATTAACAGCTTTATTTTTAGCACAAGGGATTTCTAGTGAAAATGTTGTACATTTAGCACTAGGAACCTCAATGGCAACTATTGTTATTACTTCAATCTCTAGTTTAAGAGCACATAATAAAAAACAAGGTGTTCTTTGGGATGTTGTTAAGATGATGGCACCTGGAGTTTTAATAGGAACATTTTTAGCTACCTTTTTAGCTTCAATTTTAAGTTCGTTATTTTTGGCCATATTCTTTTCAGTTTTTATGGCATATGTTTCTATTCAAATGTTTTTAAATAAAAAGCCAAAACCAAGTAGAACTCTTTTCTCTCCTATTATTCAGTTTTTTTCTGGTTCTTTAATTGGAGCAATTTCAGCAATGGTTTCTATTGGTGGAGGTTCTCTTAGTGTTCCCTATTTATTATGGCAAAATGTAGAACTTAAAAAAGCTATAGGTACAAGTGCTGCTATTGGTTTACCAATAGCAATAAGTGGAACATTAGGTTATATGATAAATGGTTGGTCTCACACAAATTTGGATGATTTAATTTTAGGTTATGTATCTTTGCCTGCATTTGCAATAGTTGCTTTTTTTAGTTTTCTAACTGCACCAATTGGTGTTAAATTGGTACATATTTTACCAGTTGGAATTGTAAAAAAAGTATTTGCTTGTTTATTAATGCTTTTAAGTATTAAAATGTTACTTACATTTATTTAAAAGAAGAGAAAATTATGAATAAAATATTTTTAGATGATATTGAAATAATTCCATCAAAAGTTGTTTGTATTGGAAGGAATTATATGGATCATATAAATGAACTTAATAACGAAGTTCCAGAAGATATGGTATTTTTTATTAAACCAAATTCAGCAGTTTCAAATAGATTGGTTTTTCCTAAAAATCAAAATTCTTGTCATTATGAAGCTGAGATTTCATTTTTAATTGAAGATGATAAAATAAGCGCTGTTGGATTTGGTTTAGATTTAACACTAAGAGAAGTTCAAAGTAAATTAAAAGCAAAAGGTTTACCTTGGGAAAGAGCAAAGGCTTTTGATGGAGCTGCTGTTTTTTCAAAATTTATTAGTTTTGATAAAGATATTTCAAAATTAGAAATTGAACTTTACATAAATGGTGAATTAAAACAAAAAGGTGATTATTCTTTGATGATAAATAAACCAAATGAGATTATAAATGAAGCAAAAACATTTTTAAGTTTTGAAGATGGTGATATTTTAATGAGCGGAACACCTAAAGGTGTTGGTTTATTTAAAGTTGGAGATGTTTTTCTTGGAAGAATACTTTTTGATAATAAAATAATTTTAGAAGAAGAGTTTATAGTTTTTTAAAAAATATTTTTTTATGTTATAATATTTTGTTTTAACTTTTAAAGAAAGGCTTAAAATGAAATATATAACTTTTTTACTACTATTTGTTTCTGTGCTTTTCTGTAATGTTGAAAGAGATAATAATTTAATTTTTACAAAAGAAGAATTAACTTGGATAAAAAATAATCCCAAAATAAAAGTAGGGGTAGATGCAAATTGGCCTCCTTTTGACTACATAGATATAACTGGTCAACATCAAGGAGTCTCTTCTGAATATTTAAATCTTATAACTAAATATACAGGTTTAAGATTTGATATATATTCTGATGCTTGGATAAATGTATTAGATAAAATTCAAAAAAAAGAGCTAGATTTATTAGCTTGTGCTGCAAAAACTTCTCAAAGAGAAAGTTATCTTAATTTTACAGATTCTTATTTAGATGTTGAAATCGTTGTTGTTGGAAGAAAAGATTTAAAACTTAATACTTTTGATGAAATAAAAAATTATAAAGTAGCTGTTCAAAAAAACAATTATATATATGAAGATTTATCTAGAATGTTTCCTAATATGAAGTTTTATTTTGTTAAGTCAAATGAAGAAGCTTTTAAAGCTATTTCTTATGGAAAAGCAGATTTTTATTTAGGAAATTTGGCTGTTGTTACATATTTTATAGAAAAAGATTTACTTACAAATTTAGAAATAAAGATGAAATCAGATTTTGAAAGTGCAAAGTTATCAATAGCAGTTTTAAAAGAGAATAAAATTTTATTTGACATAATTCAAAAAGTTCTTGATAGTATTAGCGAAGAAGAAAAAGATAAAATAAATAAAAAATGGATATTAGAGAATGAATCAAAAGAAAGATTAATAAATTTCTCAAAAGAAGAATTGGATTGGTTAAAACAAAATCCAATAATATATTTATCTGGTGATCCCAAATGGCCACCTTTTTCTTTTTATGAAGATGGCAAATATGTTGGAATTATTCCTGATATGTTAAATTTATTAAAAGAAGTTAGTGGAATTAATTTTTCACATCTTGATACAAATAGTTGGCAAGATTCTGTTAATTTACTAAAAAATAAAGAAATAAAAATACTTGATGCTGTTACAATAACTCCTTCAATGTCAAAAATCTTAGATTTTACTTCAAAATATTTTTCTTCTCAAATTGTAATTATTGGAAATAAAAAAAATGAAAGATATATAAGTTCCATAAAAGATTTAGAAAATATAAAAAATAAAACACTAGGTTTGGTTGAAGGGCATTTTATAACTGAAATGATAAAAAGAGATAATCCTGATTTAGAAATTTTTGGTACTTTTAAAGATATACCAGAAGGATTAAAAGCATTATCAACAGGTATGATAGATTATTTTATATTAGATATCCCAACTTTTGATTATTACAGCAAAATATATAGTTTAAGTAATTTAAAAATAGTTGGAATTACTGGATACAACACTGAATATAGATTTGGTGTTGAAAAAGACAATATTATTTTAGTATCAATTATGAATAAAATTTTAAAACATATTCCCCAAGATAGAAAAGATGAAATTTATAGAAAATGGATAAAAATTGATAGTGGAAAAAATATTGATTATGATTTAATCTGGAAAATAAGTGTTATATCTTTTATTATTCTAAGCATAATTTTTTATTGGAATAGAAAACTAAAACAAGAGATAAAAGAAAAAGAAAAAATCCAAAAAGAGCTAGAAAAAGAGAGAAATAATATAAATTCTTTAAATGAAGAATTAAAAAAAGCAAAAGATGTAGCTGAAAATATCGCTAGACAAAAGAGTGAGTTTTTGGCAAATATGAGCCATGAAATAAGAACTCCTATGAATTCTGTTATTGGATTTACAGAAATTTTAGATAAAGAAATACAAAATCCTTTGCATAAAGAGTATTTGAGTTCTATAAAAAAAGGAGGAGATTCTTTATTAAGAATTATAAATGATATTTTAGATCTTTCAAAAATTGAAGCAGGAAAGCTTGAAATAAAACAAGAATCAATAAACCCTACAAATATGTTTTTAGAAATTGAATCTATTTTTCATTCAAAAATTATAAGTAAAAATATAACTTTTATTGTAGAAATTGATAAAACAATACCAAAGTATATAATAATGGATGGTGTAAGAATAAGACAAATTTTATTTAATTTAATTGGAAATGCGATTAAATTTACAGAAAAAGGTTACATAAAACTAAAAGTTGAAAATGTATATAAAGATAATATAAAAAGTAAAATAGATTTGATTTTTAGTGTTGAAGATACTGGAATTGGTATAGATGGGAATAATCTAAAATCAATTTTTAATGCTTTTGAACAAGTGAAAAATCAAGATGTTGCAAAATATGGTGGGACAGGTTTAGGTCTTGCAATTTGTGCAAAGCTTGTTCATATGATGAATGGTGAAATAGAGGTTCAAAGTGAAAAAAATAGAGGCTCTATTTTTAGAGTAATTTTGCGAGATATTCCTGTTAGTTCTATGGAAGAAAAAACTAATTCAAATAAATTATCAGCTTCAAATATTGCTTTTGAAAAAGCACAAATATTAGTAGTTGATGATGTAGAAGAGAATAGAAAGTTAGTACAAGCAAGTTTGAAAGATTATGATATAGATTTGATAATGGCTAATAATGGGCAAGAAGCTTTAGATAAATTAAAAAATATAAATGTTGATTTAATACTTATGGATTTAAGAATGCCTATAATGGATGGATATGAAGCTGCTGTAATAATAAAAAATGATGAAAGATTAAAAAATATTCCTTTGATTGCTCTTACAGCTTCTGTTATGGGAAAAGATTTAGAAAAAGTGTCAAAATATGGTTTTGATGGATATTTAAGAAAACCTGTTATTTTAGATGATTTAATAGAAGAGTTAGGTAAATATTTAAAATATTTTTTTGTAAATGAAGATTTTCTAGAAAAAGATATTTATAAAGTTATTGATATTAAAAAATTGCAAGAAGTTATTGATAAATTAGAAAATGAGTTAAGAGATGAATGGAAAGAGATTAAAGATGGAGGAGATTTCTCTTTAATTGAAGAATTTGCACAGAAATTATATGATTTATCAATACAAAAAGATATTTATTTATTAAAAGATTATTCTTCAGAATTATTAAAAAATATTGAAGCTTTTGATATTGAGAAAGTTGATTATTTAATGAATACTTATATAGAATTAATTGATAACTTAAAGGTAAAACTTGAAAATGGAAAGTAAAATATTGATAGTTGATGATGTACCTAAAAATATTCAAATGGCAATGAATATTTTAAAAAATGAAGGTCATAAAATGTATTATGCAAAAAGTGGGGAAATGGCATTAAAACTTGTAAATGAACATGATTTTGATTTAATCTTACTTGATATTATGATGCCTGATATGAATGGTTTTACAGTTTGTTCTAAATTAAAAAGTGATGAAAAAACAAAAAATATTCCAGTAATTTTTTTATCAGGAAAAGATTCAACTCAAGATATAGAACAAGCTTATGAAAGTGGAGGGCTTGATTATGTTGTAAAGCCTTTTATCAACATAGAGTTAATTACAAAAGCAAATTCATATGTAAAACTGAAACAATTAGAAGATAAATTTAATAGATTATAAAAAGGGTATAAGATGCATAAAAAGTATGAAAATAGAATTTTATTAGTAGATGATGACCCTAAAAATTTACAAGTTGCTATGAGTATTTTGAGGGATTATAATGTTATTTATGCACAAAATGGAGATAAAGCTTTAGAATTATTAGAAAAAAATCAATTTGATTTAATTTTACTTGATGTAGTTATGCCAATTATGGATGGTTATCAAGTATGTTCAAAAATCAAATCTAATGAAAAAACAAAAAAAATACCAGTTGTTTTTTTAACTGTAAAAGATGATGAAAAAGATATAGTGAAAGGTTTTGAATTAGGTGCAGTTGATTATATAACAAAGCCATTTTATAGTGAAGTTTTATTAAAAAGAGTTGAGGTTCATCTAAAATTAGCAAGTGTTATGCAAGAGTTAGAACACATAAATAAAAATCTAAATCAAAAGGTAAAAGAGCAAGTTGAAGAGTTAAGACATAAAGATGAAATAATAGTTCAACATTCAAAAATAGATGCAATGGCAGCAATAATTGATGTAATATCTTTACAATGGAAAGAACCAGTTGATAAAATAAGGCTTTATTTACAATCTTTAGATTTTAAATTTGCTGATAATGAAGATTTTAAATCAGATAATGTTTTTAAAAAAACGTTAATGGAAGTAAAAAAATTAGATGAAATTATGGGAGATTTTCATAAGTTTTTTAATAATCATAAAAATAAAGAAGATGTTAATTTAAAAGTATCTTTAGACAATACACTTTTTTCATTGAGAGATGAAATAGATAATTTGGATATAAAAGTAAATATAAAAGGTAATAATTTGATTTCCTTGAATATAGTGTTTGATGAAATCAAACATATTTTTAATAAATTAATTTTAAAATCAATTGATAGTTTTAAATCTACAAATTTAGTAACAAATAAAATAATAGATATTTCTTTTGAAAATATTGATGAATCAGTTTATATAACTTATGAAGATAATTCAGATAATTACGATGAACATCAAATAAAAAAATTCTTTGCATCTCCAAATTTATTTAAATATGATAATTTTGATTTAGGTTTTTATTTAGTGAAAGTATTTATTGAAAAAAATTTTGGATTATTAAATATAGAAAAAACTCAAAATGGAATAAAATATAGTATAAGATTTGATAAATAAGAAGGAAAATATATAATGAAATATAATGAATTAACTCAAGAAGAAAAATATGTAATTGAAAATAAAGGAACAGAATATCCATTTACTGGGATTTATAATGATTTTTATGAAGAAGGTATCTTTACATGTAAAAAATGTGATACGCCTTTATATAAAAGTGAAGATAAATTTAAATCAGGTTGTGGTTGGCCTAGTTTTGATGATGAAATAAAAGGTGCTGTAAAAAGAGTTCCAGATAGAGATGGTCGAAGAATAGAAATAGTTTGTGCTTCTTGTGGGGCACATTTAGGGCATGTTTTTGAAGGAGAAGGATTTACATCAAAAGATACTAGACATTGTGTAAATTCAATTTCTTTAAATTTTGAAGCAAAAGCTTAAAATTTTGTATATTTCTTAAAAAAAAGAGTAAAAGCTTGCTTTTATTTTTTTTTTCAGATAAAGTACTAAACTTAAAGATAACCAATTGTAATAAATTCTTTGACTTGATTTTTAGTAACCATACAAAACTCTCAAAAATTAATAACTCAATTTTAGCTTTATATATATTAACTTTATACTTTTTAATAAAAGAAGTATAATAAACAAGGAAAATCTATGAACGATAGATATAACGGAACTGTAAAATGGTTCAACAATGAAAAAGGTTTTGGATTTATTCAATTAGATGATAGTGATAAAGATTTATTCGTACATCATAGTGAAGTAAAAAAAAGTGGATTTGGTAGAGTTTCATTAGAAGATGGTCAAAAAGTTACTTTCTCAATTGGAACAGGTGTTAAAGGTGAACAAGCTAAAAGTGTAGAAACAATCTAATCAACTTTTGATTTTTCGCATATTCATATAAATAACATCTAAATGTTATTTATATGATGATTTAAAATTAATTTAATTCGTAGTTAAAAGGGATGGTTAAAGTAACATCTTTTTGTGGAGCTACAAACTCTTTAGAAGCTTTTGTTAAAATTTCTATACTGTTCTCATCCAACAAATTATGTTTTGAACCTTCTAATATTTTTATATTTATAAGTTTTCCACTTGTAGTGATTGTACATTGAATTAAGGTTTTTCCTATCATTCCTCTTTTTTTAGCTTGTAGAGGATATTTCTTATATTTTTTTATAGCTTTAATAATACTAGCAAGATTGTCATCTAGATATTTTTGTTGATAGTTTGGTTCTGTTTTAACTTTTTCAATCTTTTTTATTTCTTCTTTTGTTATAACTTTTTCTGTGATTTCTTCCATTTTTTTAGATTCTTCTATTTTTTTTAGAGGTTTAATTTTTGGTTTTTCAGTCTTTTTTTCTATTTTTTTAGGAATCTCTTTTTTTATTGGAGTTGGTTCTTTTATAGGTTCAGGTTCTATAACTTTTTCTTCAATTTTCTTTTCAATTTCTGGTATTTGTTGAATCTCTTGTTTTTGAACTTGGGATATATTTTGAATCATATTCATATTTAAGATTATAAGCTCTTTCTTTTCTGGCTTTGGTTCTTCAAAATTGAATATCATTGCAAATAGTGAGGCATGAATTAACAAAGAAATTATAAAAGCTTTTAGTGAATTATTCATCGTTGTAACTCTGTAATTATAGATATTTTATCCATTTTTAACTCTTTAAAAATATCTATTATTTGTACAAAAGTTTTAAAAGGAGTATTTTCATCAGCTTTTAAAGATATAGGTGTATCTTTTGGAAGAGTTTGTAGTAATTGTTTTAATTGTTTTATTTCAAGATTTTCTTTTTCAAATACTAATTGACCATTTGCATCAATAATTAACTCTTTAAATTTTAAATCAGTTTGTTCATTTGTAGATGCTTTTGGTAGAGTTATTTCTATTCTACCTTGAGCAATAAAGGTAGAAAAAATTAAAACAATAGCTAATAAAACAAGAATAATATCTATAAATGGGATTACATTCATAGAGTCAAATTTTTTAACTTTCATTTAAATCTCTCCATCTTGCCATTAAAACATCGATTTTTCTAGCTATTGCGTTATAAATGATTGTTGTAAAAATAGCAACTAAAATACCTAAAGCCGTTGCTTTTAAAGCTAAAGCCAATCCCATCATCACACTATTTGTATCAAAATTAGAACTTTCAGAAATTTTATAAAAAGTTATCATTATTCCACAAACAGTTCCAAAAAGTCCAATATAAGGAGCATTTGAAGCAATAGTATATAAAGTAGTGATATTTTTTGTTAAATCATTTTCTAATTCACCAACTTTTTTATAATCTTCTAGTTTTATTTTTGAAAGAAAAAAGTATCTTTCAAAAGCAAACCATAGAGTTAAAAAACTCATAAGTGCTAAAACTCCAATAATGCTATACTCAATATAAATTTTTAGTGTATCTATCATAATATTTCTTCCTTTTTTATTTCTATTGTTGCTTTAATATCTTTTAAATTAATCTGTTCTGAAATAGGTCGTAAAATGATCTCTTCAATTCCTAGATTTTTAAAAAACTCAATTTTTTCTTTTATCTCTTTTGAAGAACCAATCAAACTCTCATCAAAAATTGTTTCATCCAAAATTTTTGTTTCATGATTTTTATTAAATTTTTTTACAAGTTCTTTTTGCTTTTGCATCTTTTTTTTGATTAAACTGATAATATTTTGCTTATCATTTGTTGGGCAAAACATTCTTGAAAGAATGATTTTTGGTTTTTGATTTTTTTTGTGAAAAGATTGATAAGTGTAAATTAAATCTTCAATTTTTTTTATACTCCATTTATGTCCAGCCATCAAAGGTAAATCATTTTGTGCAGCAAATTTAATCAATTTATCATGTAAAGAAGCAACAGAAAATTCAATTTTATTAGTTACTTTAGGAGAAATAAAAAACTCTTTTTTCTTAAATGAAATAGTTTTATTATCAAGTAAAGGTTTCACAACTTTATATTTTTTTATAAGATTTTTTCTTGCAAGTTTTTCATTTAAATTTAAATGAGAATTTTTTACTTCACTTCTTCCACCTTTTGCAATTCCTATGAAAAGTTTTCTATTTGTTAAATTACCAAGCATTGATATATTTTCACTAATGTAAACAGGATCATATAAACCTAAAAGTAGGGTTGCAACTCCTAAGTTTTTATTTGTATGAGTTGCAAGATGATTAAGTAACATCAAAGGAGTTGAATTAATCCTCAATGGATTATAATGGTGCTCGGTTACCCAAATAGTATCTATAAAATCATCATATAGTTTTATTAATTCAAGCTGTTTTTTTAAACTATTTTGAAAATCTTCTTCATATTCAAATAGTAATAATAATCCAAATTTCATCTAAAATCCTTTTTTTATTTTTTCATATAGAGCCAAAATCCACTCTCATTATCTATAATTTCAAAATATGTTGGTTTTAAATCTTTTATGATTTTTGGAAGAGTCTCTTTTTTTTCTTCCAATCTATCTTTAAAAGAGTTTCTCCAATTTGGTTCTTTTTCTTCCATTTTTTTTCGTATTTGATTTCTTAGATTTTTGTTTCCAAAACCACCACCAATATAAGCTTGACCTCCAATTTTTAAGATTCTAAAAATTTCATCATAAGCTTTAGACCAATCATCCCAAAATGGAGTTGAGCCACGACTTATAACTAAATCAAAGCTTTCATTTTCACAAGGAATATCATGAATATCACCAAATAGAAATGAACTACGATTAGATAGATTTTCATCATTTACATACTGTTTTGAAAGATTTAACATCTCAGGTGATTTATCAAAAAATGTGATTTGCATTTTTGTTTTTTTCGCAAAAGCTCTTCCTAATGCTCCAGTTCCACAACCTGCATCAAGGCATTTACCCTCAACTAAAGAGGTTTTTTCTATAATTTGTTGTGAAATAACTGGATATATTGGTGCAAAAATTTCTTTTACAATATTGTCAAAACCTTTAGGATCTTTTGCTCCTTTTATATGTGCATTCATTATTTTCCTTTTATAAATCATTTAAGATGTTTGATATTTGTTCATCTGTAATTGATACATTTAAAAATAGTTTATAAAACTTTTTGATTTCTTCATTTTTATTAAATATGTAATACTCTGGATATAAGTTTGCCATTAGCCATTGAAGTCCCAAAATTCTCATAAATGAAGGTGGTCTATCAAACCAATTAAATGGTTTTTTAGGAATTAAAAATACTTTATTATTTTTTACAGCTTTTATATCTTTCCATAGTTCAGAATTTTTTATATTTTCAAAAAATATTTTTTCTTGAATTAGTATTACATCGGGATTGTATTGAATAACTTTTTCCATAGAAATTTTTTCAAAACCTTTATGGCTTGAAGTTTGACATCTATGAATATTTACGTCTCCTACAATTTGTAAAAGTTCCACATGAATTGAATCATTACATTCTGTTGCAAGTCCATCTACACCTTGGGCATAATAAACTTTTGGACGTTTTTCATTAGGAATTTCCTTTAAGGTTTTTTCAACTTTATTAAAAACATTTTGTGTATAAGAAGCTAATTCTTCACCTCTTTTTTCTAAATTGAGAGTATCTCCTAAAAATTTAAAAATATTTGGATAATCAAATAGATTTTTTTCCTTTACATAAATAATTGGGGAGTTTAAAAGTTTTAGTTGTTCCTCTTCTTTTTGTGAAATTTCATCATTATGCGACCACATAAGTATTAAATCAGGATGTTGGGATAATAAAACTTCTAAATTTGCTCTTTGTCCTGTTCCAAAAACTCTTCCAATAACTGGAAGAGTTTTCATATTTTCACTTAAATACGGATAGTTTTTTGAATCAATTTCAAAAATCCATCCTGCAAGTAAAGATGAATCCATCGCATATAATGCAAGTGAGCCATAAGGTGATGGAGCATAAATCTTTTTTACTGTTGAGGGAATTTCAACCTCTTTATTGAACATATCAATAACTGTTTTTATTTGAGCTACTAACATAATTTGAAAAACCACACTTATAATAAAAATACGTAACATTATAAAGCCTTAAAATAATAGGCTTAATTCAGCACCTATTACTCTTCCTCTATCATAGTAATAACCTGTTGTATATCTAGTTGCATAGTTTTCATCAGTAATATTTCTTCCATAAAGTTTAAATATAGAATCAAAATTAAAGATTTTAAAATCTTTTGAAACATTTGCATCAACTCTTATATAATCTCCTAAGTCACCATTTGTAGAAGTTCCCATTGCACTAGATGAACTTGTATAATCACTAACTTTTTTAGCTGAAACATTAAATGTATAACTATCCCAAGTATGACTTATCATAGCTGTGTAAAGATCTCTTGGTGTATCAATACCAATACTATCTTCATTATCTGTTGTGTTATCTAACATTCTTGTATAAGAGAGTTTATATGTTGTTGCTCCATTTATTGTACCTTTTATGGCAAATTCTAAACCTTTTCTTCTTGAGTCTTCTTCATTATAATAATAGTATTCATTTCCACTTGAATCAGTGTAATATAGTGTATTCCCACTAGAATCTGTTGCAACACTTTTTTCATTTTTTATGTCAACATCAAAATAAGTTATCATTGGATTAAAAGCTTTTGAATATTTCCCTTCTATTCCAACTTCAAACCTATCTTGTTTCTCTTCATGAAGTTCAGAACCATCATTTGTAATTAAATCAAAATCTCCTCCACCTTCATTTGTTTTTAAATATCTAACACTAAGTGAATGTATATTGTCAAAGTTATACATCGCTCCTAAAGCTAGAACTTTTGCTTCAGGAAGGTCACTATTGTTATTAGCATCTTTTAAATTATTGTAGGAAGTTTGATTTTTTGCTGATGTTGAATGATCAATCTTTTTTTGATCAATTCTATATCCAGCATTTAAAATTAAGGAGTTATCAAATAATCCTTGCTCTATAGATATTGCACCACCATATACACTTGTATCATATGAATTATAGCTATATGATAAATTAGAACCATTACCTTTACTATTTGTTATTTGTCCTCCAAGTTGTATTAAAGTATCGTCAAAAGTCATATTATGTCTTAAACTATATGTTTTTGTTTTTTCTTCATAATCTTTTGCATTTGGAGTATATTCTGTATGTTTATATTCACTATTTGATAAACTAAATAGAGTTATTTGATTTTCATTCCAAGCATAATTACCATCAAGTGAAAGAATAGTTGTTTTTAAAGGGTCATAATACCATTCAACTGTGCTAATTGCTCCTGTTTTATCTACGCCTTTTTGAAATTCAAACATCCCTTCATCTTTATAACCCATAAGATTCATTTTTAATTTATTATAAGTAAATCCTGCATTTATCATACCTGATTTTGCATCACTTCCATCAAACCATTCATTATTACTAGGTCTATCATATCTTGATACCATCCCTCCAACAAATCCACTTAAATCATCAGATTTAGCAAAAGTTGTCCCTACATATATATTTTGACCATTTGCACTTGGATGACTTTCGCTTTTTTCATAGTATGTAGAAATAACACCTTCAGTTTTTTTAGGTTGTTTTGTTCTGATTATAATAAATCCAATACTATTTCCTGAACCACTATTTGATGCACCAATATCTATTGAAGGAGCTAAAGTTAAAGATGTTGAACTTTTAACTATTTGAATCTCTTCAATTGCACTCATAGGAAGTTTTACTAAAATTCTATCAGCAGTACCAGTTAAAATTGCTCCATCTAAAATATAAGTGATATTCCCTCCACCTCTCATATTTACAAAATATGGATGTTTTCTTCCTTGATAAGTAACATCTAATCCAGCAGTTTTATTTAATAAATCAAAAATATCTTTTGGATTTTGAGCTTTTATCTCTTCTTGTGTTATTACTTCTGTACCAAATTGTGCAGTTTTTTCAACCCTATAAAGATTTTTTGTACTTGATAGTTTTAAATCTTCTCTAGATTCATAATCACTGTAACTACTATCTTCTATATTGATTTGATCTATTGCAAAATTTGTTTCATCTGCTTGTAAAGTTGTTACATTATTAGCTAATAAAATTGCAGTTGTTGCAACTAAATTAAAAGTCTTATTTCTTAAATAATTGGTTTTCATTTTTTCCCTTTTTTTCAATCTAAATTGTTAGAAGCTATATTTCATATTGAAAAAGTATTCTCTACCTGGTTCATAAAATCCTAAATCATAGTAATAATTTTCATCAAATAAGTTTTTCACACCAGCTTCAAAAGTTATATCTTTATATTCATATGAAAGTTTTGTGTTAACAGTTGTAAAATTACTTTTATCGTAAGTATTATTTCTATATTGAAGATATATATCTTTTTCATTTTTCAAATTTGCATAAATATACAAATCTTTTAGGATGTCATATTTAGCATAAAGAAAGGTTGCATGTTTAGCTATTCCAGTTCTTTTATATTCGCTATCATCTCTATCTTCAATATCTATATATGTGTAGTTGATTCCTGATGAGAACTTATCAAAGTAACTGTTTAATTCTAGTTCAACTCCTTTGTGTCTAAAATCTCCAATATTCTGATTTTGAGTTAAACTACCAACATTTACTGATTGTATTGCATCTTTATAATCTGATAAAAATAGATTTGTTTTAACATCAAAGTTTGAAGTAAGCATATTTGAATAAGAAATTTCATAATGAGTAGCTTTTTCTGCATCTAAATCAGGATTAGCTAAACCTTCTCCCATTTTTTCAGAATATCTCTCTTTCATTGTTGGTAGATGAGTTTTTCTTGAAATTGTGAAGCTTACTTTTTGTTGTTCGTTTATGTCATAGAAAAGACCAATTTGTGGATTAAAACTATCCATACTTCCTATGTTGAAAGTTCCATCTTCATCCCAGATTTTATCATCATCTAATCTATCATAACTAATTCCTGTAACAAGTGCCAATGAATCAGTTAAAGAGTATGTATCTTCAAGTGCTAGAGAAACTGTTTTGTCTGCATAATCTTCATTTTTTACATCATTTTCATCATAACCTTTATGAGAATCATATTTATAACTAACAGAAGATACTAATTCATGATTTTTAAATGGCATACCAAATTCTACAGATGTTCCATAACTATAATCTTCATATCTACTTCCCCAAGTTACTTTTTTCCAATCTGTGTTATAATTTTCTAAATAATTATCAAATTTATCATAGAACCATCTAGTTTTTAGATAATTATCTCCCAATTTATTATCTGTAAAAGCATAAAATCCTTCTTTATCCCATTGTGGCCAATTCCAATATCTTGAACGGCTTAATGAATTGTCATCTATTGTAGTATTTTGTTGTTCTTTTTCACCATCAATTTTAGAATACATAATTGCATATTCACTCTCATCAGTTGGTGTCCAACCAGCTTTTAAACTATATTTTTTATCATTTGAACTTGAGTGAAGTCTTTCACCTTCTGGTTGATTTGAAGTTGCTTTATAATCATCAGATAAATCAAAATGGTCTCTATCTTTTATACTTCCAGAAAATTGTAAATAATACTTATCTTGTTTTGTCCCTAAGTTTAGAGCAGTTGTATATTGACTTAATCCAAAATCATTATCAAAAGTTGTACCAAGACTTATATCTCCTTCAAACTCTTTTGTAGGTTTTTTTGATACAAGATTTATAACTCCAGCCATTGTATTTGCACCATATTTAACAGATGAAAAACCTTTTGAGATATCAATTTTAGATAAATCAGCAGTTGTAAATCTTCCATAGTCAAAATTACCATCATAAGGAACATACATAGGAATACCATCCATAAATACAGCAACTCTTGTAGAATTAAAACCTCTAATAGAGATTGTTTTTTCAGCTCTTGCTCCTGTATTTGATAAATAAACACCTGATGTGTTACTTAATGCTTCTGAGATATCAGTATAGTTATGTAACTGAATATCTTCACTAAGAATTTCAGTTGAATTATTTACATCTTTTTGTTCACTGATGTCAATTTGTCCTAGTGTAAATTGTTCATTTTCACTAGCACATAAAATAGATGCTATTAGTGTTGAGTAGATAATTGTTTTTTTCATATTTTTCCCTTTTTTTAAAATTTAAGATTTATTGCTAAAGCACCATTTATTCCCGCTTCATTTGGTAAATAATAAGCAGTAGAAGAGGCTTTACTTAAGTGTTCTCTATAATTTTTATCTAAAATGTTATTTAATTCAAAAGAGATATTTGCTGTTTTAAAAATCCCAAAATTAGTAAAACCATAACCAATTGAAGCATTTGTAAGTCCATAACCTGAAGTTGCTTTTTCTCCATTAATACTTGAAATTTTGTCTTGATTATCAACTAATTCTTCTTCTATTCTCCAACTTAAACCTTTTGCTTTTTTTTGTGATAGACTTAAAGTTACTTTTTGTGGAGTTATATAAGCTAATGGAGTGTTATCATCTTTATTTTTTCCTCTTGTATATGTGTAAGAAGCTTCTGCATAAATATCATCAAATAGTTCATATCCAAGCATTAATTCAGCTCCATAAATAGAAGCTTCATCTAAATTTACAAATTGTTTTATAGGTAAATTAGCAGTTGTTTTATATCCTGTATTTACTAATTCAATATAATCTTTATATTCTTGATAATATAAAGCACTCGTATAATAAGCCTTACCAATTTGACCATCAGCTCCAATATCAATACCATATACTTTTTCATTCTCTAAATCTTGATTTGGTATTTGAGAACCATTACTTGGATTATTTCCATATTGTTCATTGAAATAAGGGGTTCTTGTTGCATTTGATAATTTCAAATAAGGTATAAACGCAGTTGAAACTTCATAACCAACAGTTGCACTAAGAGATACTAAGTTGTCTTTCTCATTTGTATTTTCTTTTACAATTTCACCTAAAAGTGCAGTTGGAATTAGTCCATCATTGATATATTTATTTGTATTTATATTAGAAGTTACATCTCTTTTAGCATATTCATAACCAGCAGCTAAGTTAAAAAATAATTTGTCATAATGAATATCATCTGCTAAAGATAGATTATAAGTCTCTATTCCACCACCAGTTATTCCAAATGCACTCATCCAACTACCCCAAGTTTTAGTATTGTAGTTGTAACTTCTTACTCCATTTGTAATATCCATATCAGAGTAAGTTCCTGCAAGACTTAAATAGTGATTTCCTAACTCTTTATCAACAGAAATTTTGATTCCTTCTGTTGTGCTATTTCTAAATAATTCTTGTTGTTCAGATATAGTAGCTTCTCTTTTTGTATTTAAATCATAATGAGATCTATTATTAAAATATTGAACATCAAAATTAGTAAAACCACCAGCAATTTCATCCTCTCTATAACCTATAAAATAAGTTTTTGCTTCATCATTTGGTCTATCTGTATATGTCCAAAATCCATTTGTAACATTAAACCATCTTGTATATGGATCTTGTGAATCTGCTTTATCTTTTGTATATCTTGTGTAGATATAACTATCATCTCCTGTTTTTATTGCAAAACTTCCATTATAATTTTGCGTTTCATATTCAGAGTGTAATATCTCATCTGAATTTCCATCTTCATAATTATCAAAATCACTCATTCCTGCACTTAATGAAACGTTGATTAAGTTGTTATATAAACTAGTACCTATTGAGCTTGTATAACCATCATTTGATAAAAATTCATATTTTCCATTTAAAAATCCAGATACTTTAAAATCTTGTGTTGAGTTAAATTCAGGTTCTTTGTATTTTACAACAACAGCTCCACTCATAGCTCCCATACCTAGTTTTGCACCATTTGCACCTCTATAAACTTCAATTTCAGATACATCAGTCATACTAAATAAATTTGTTGAATCATCATGTCCTGCATTTAATCTCATACCTTCTATAAAAACAGGAACACCTTTATTTCCTCTACCTCTTATATATGGTTCTGATGCATAAGAACTTGATTTTTTAAACTCAACATAAAACTCTTTATCTAAAGCATCATTCATTGAACTAACAACTTTTTCTTCAACATTAATAGTTGATTTTGAACTACTTAGTGATTCTTCTAATAGTGTAGAATCCTTGATTTTAATCTCTTCAATCTTTGTATTTTGTGCTGCAAAAGCAACAAAAGCACACATTTGAATAGTGATTAATGATAATTTTATTTTCATATTTTTCCTTTTATTTTCTATGTTTCTTTATATATATTTATATATAACGCTATTTAAAATTTTTTAAATAGCCATACAAATTTTTCTATCATGCAAATGTTCAATTTTTGATTTTAAATTGTAAACTTTTTCAATATTTTCTTCATTGATAATATCTATTGGTTTACCTTTTTCTAAAATTTTTCCTTCATTTAAAAATATTGCTTCATTTGAAGCAAAAAAAACATGGTCTGGATGGTGACTTGTTTTTATAAAAGTTAAATCTTTTTTAGATAACTCTTTTATTTTATTTAGTAGTTTATATTGATTTCCAAAATCTAAACCATTAACAGGCTCGTCCATAATAAATATATCTGCTTGTTGAGCGATAGCTCTTGCTATTAAAATCAACTGTTTTTGCCCACCACTTAAAGTTGTATATATTTCATCTTTTAAGTTGGCAATCCCCATTATTTCCAAAGCTTCTAAAGCAATCTTTTTATCTTCTTTATTAAAATTAGAAAAGAGTGATTTATAAGGCATTCTTCCCATTAAAACTACATCTTTTACTAAGTAGCCAAATGCACCATTGTGAATTTGAGGAATGTAAGCAACTTTTTGGCAAAATTCTTTTATTTTTATTTCTCTTATTGGTCTATTTTCAAAATAAACTTCTCCAGAATTTGGTTTTAAAAAACCTAATAAGATTTTTAATAAAGTTGTTTTCCCACAACCATTTGGACCTAAAATTGAGATAATATCACTAGAATTAATCTCAAAATTAACTCCTTTTAGAATCTCTTTTTTACCATAAGAAAATTTTAAATTCTCAACTTTAAACATTAAGCCCATCCTTTTTTTACATTTTTTAAAGCATATGCAAAAAATGGAATACCAATAAGCGAAGTTAAAATTCCTATAGGAATTTCCACACTAAATAAAGTTCTTGAAATATTATCAATGATTAAAAGATAAATTCCACCAAGTAGGGCACTAATTGGTACAATAATCATATTATTTGAACCAAATAATAATCTTGCAATATGAGGAATTACAAGTCCAACCCAACCAATCATTCCAGCAAGTACAACAGTAAATGCACTTATAAATGTTGCAATTAAAATAATGACAAAACGAATAAGTTTTACATTTATTCCTAAACTTCTTGCTTCTTCATCACCAAGACTTAAAATATTTAAATATTTTGATAAAAATATCATTAAAAAAATCCCAAGTAATATAGGAATAGTTACTATATAAATAGTATGTTTATCAATTAAAGCTAAACTTCCCATAAGCCAATAAACTATCGCAGGAAGTTGGTCATAAGGGTCAGCCATATATTTTGTAATTGATAAAAGTGAGCTAAAAAAAGCAGAACTTACTACTCCACCTAAAATCAGTAAAATTATTTGATTTTGTTTATTAAACATTGAAATAAACAAAGCAATAAAAACTGCTAAAATTCCAAAAATGAAAGAAGAAGCTTGAATGAAAAGAAAATCTTTAAAAAAAATCATTCCTAAAGCTGCTCCAAAAGAAGCTCCTGATAATACTCCTAAAATACCAGGAGATACCAAAGGATTTCTAAACATTGATTGAAATGCAACTCCTGAAATTGCTAAAGATGCACCTATTAAAATAGCACCAACTATTCTTGGAAATCGTATTTCTACAATTATGTTTTGTATCAATTGGGAATTTGGTATATTTTCAAATCCCAATTTGTACAATAAAAATTGAACAATTTGTTTTATTGATAAATCATATTGTCCTAAAGTTAGTGAAAATACTGAAAGTATAATAAGAATTATAAATAATACTATAATAGCTTTCATCGTAAGTATTCACCAAAATATTTATTATATTTAAAATTAAATAACAATCTTTTTCCCCCTGATTCTGTTTTTTTAATCTATTTAAGATTTATTATAAAAAGCTATAAAAAATCTTTTCATTTTCAAACTAGATACATTTTTCGCTGTTTATAGTAATATACAACGAAAAAAAAGTCAATTAAAACAACATAAAACCTGTATAAAAAATATCATTTTCTGAATTTTATAAAGCACCTTTTGAAATATTTTCTAAAGTTTTTTCATCTAAATCAAAATTAAAGAAAAGTTTATAAAACTTTTTAATTTCTTCTTTTATATCTTTTTTATAATAATCTTTATACATAATAGAACTTAACCAGTGAATACCTAGTAATCTCATAAAAGAGGGTGGTCTATCAATCCAATTAAATGGAACTCTTGGTACTAAATATACTTTTTTTTGTTTTACTGCATCTAGCATTTGCCAGTTGGTATCTGTAAAAATTTGTTTATAAAATTGGGGAGATTGAACAATAATATATTCTGGATTTGCTTTTAAAATAGTTTCAAAACTTAAATTTTCCATTCCAACAATATTTTTTTGTACACATTCAAAAATATTTTTTGCTTTAATAAATCTAAATTGTGTTGTATGAAAAGAATCTTGACAATCACTTTGTAAACCATTGTGTCCTTGAGCATAATAAAAGCTTACTTCTTTGTCTTTTGAAATATTTTTTGTCATTTCTTCAATATAATTTAAAGTCTCTTCTGCATAACTTGCTAACTCTTCACCTCTTTTTTGATTATCAAGTAATTCTCCTAAAAATCTAAAAGTTTGGGGTGTTTTAGGTAAATTATCTGCATCAATCATAACAATTGGAATATCAATTTTTCCAAGGCTATTTTCGACTTTTTGGAATAAAAAGTTATTTTGCCAAGCCAAAATAATTTGAGTATTTAAACTTAAAAGTTTTTCTAAATTTGCACCTTTTTGATTTCCATGCCAACCACCAATAACAGGAAGATTCATAAAATATTTTCCTAAATATTTTTCATCTGCAATATTGTTTTCATTAATTGCTGGAAAATTTAATCCAACTAATAAATTTGGATTATATAATGCAACTAAAAATGTTGTAGGCGGTGCTGAACCAAATATTCTTTCTATTTTATTTGGAACTTCAACCTTTGTATTACTCATATCTACAATAGTTTTTGAATACAAAGAGATATTAAATATTATAAATAATAGAAATAAAAATTTAGTTTTCATCTTTCTCTCCTTTTTCAAATTCATGAGCAATATCTTTATAAGGGTATCTTTTAGGTGCTTCCATCATAGTTCTTCGATTTATCATTCTTAAAGATAAAGATTCAATCCATTCCCAAAATTCTTTAATATATACTTTTGGAAAATTCACTTCTTTTAATGTTTTTTTATAAAACATTAACCATATATCTCTTGCTTGTTCATCTATAGAAAATGGAAAATGTCTTGATCGAAGATGAGGATGTCCATATTGTGAAGTATATCTTTCTGGTGCTCCTAAAGCTTCCATGAAAAATTCCGCTGTTCTATTTGTTACAATTTCAAACATTTCATCATTTTGAGAAAAAAGATGACCAATAGAACTTTTTTTTAATAGATTATGATGATGAAAAACCATTTTTTTTATATTTTCTTCTCCAAACTCTTTAAAAATTGTTTTTGGAGGAAATGGTACTTCTGGATAGATAAAATCAATCATGATAGGTTTTACACCATCAGCATTAAATTTTTGTGTAGGATCACAGTTACTAAAACTTTTTATATCTGTGATTGTTTCGTGTTTTAAATTAATGAATACATTATTTGGTTCCATTTTATTCCTTTACTTATTATATTGATGTGAAAAATGTAAATAGTAAGTAAATGAATTACGTAGTATATTTAAATAAATAACGCAAGTCAATAGAATAAACTAAAAAAAGTTTTGTTAGAATAAAATATAAAAATAGGAGTTAATATGATAAATAAAGCATATTTCGCAGCAGGTTGTTTTTGGGGAGTAGAGTATCATTTTGAAAAATTAAAGGGTGTAATTAGTGCAATTTCTGGTTATATGGGTGGAAGTATTCCTAATCCAACTTATGAAATAGTTTGTAGTGGTTTTTCAGGACATTTAGAAGCAGTAGAAATAACTTATGATGAAACAATTGTAAGTTTTGAGGAATTAGCTAAGTTGTTTTTTGAAATACATGATTTTACTCAAACTAATGGACAAGGTCCAGATATTGGAAGTCAATATTTATCAGCAATTTTTTATTTAGATGAGAAACAAAAAGATATTAGTGAAAATTTAATTTGTGAACTAGAAAATAAAGGGTTTAAAGTAGCTACTTCTGTTTATCCTTATACAACTTTTTATGAAGCAGAAGAATATCATCAAAATTACTATGAAAGACATCAAAAGATGCCTTATTGTCATAGTTATAAAAAAATATTTTAGATAGTTCCTAAAATATAGTATATAGGTTTATTATCTAATCTTTGAAGTTTTACATTGTATTTATTAGCCCAATGTGAAACTTCATCATGAAACTCTTGTAAAATCTCTTCAGAGTCATTTTCATCACATTTAATTTTTAAATAATTTGTTTTATTTGATAATCCAACATAAGCGTTCATTTTTTTTAAATGATCATTTAATGTTAAAATATGTTTTGCAAACTTGTCAAAATTTGTTGTAGATTCAATCATTTTTTCAGCTTGTTTCAATGAAGCTTCACTTTTTGAATAACCTAATTGAGATAATATAACTTCTTCAGATACGTCTAACTGCATTTCAATCCTTATTTTTTTAATTATAATATATGTTATCAAAATTATTTTTAATTATGATTAAAAAATAGATAATAAAAAATTATTATTTGTTTATTTATTAAGCTTTTTATCTTTTTTATGTAAGATAAAATAAAAAATCAAAGGTAATTAAAATGAGTATTTTAATGGAAATGTCTATGTTCCCTACAGATAAAAGTGAAAGTAAAAGTAAAGAAGTTGCTGAAGTAATAAGAATAGTAAGAGATAGTGGAGCAAATTATCAGTTAACAGCTATGGCAACTATTATTGAAACAAATACTTTAAAAGAGGCTTTAGAATTAGTAGAAAAATGTTATTCAAAATTGGAAGAATTAGGTTGTAATAGAGTATATGCAACACTTAAATTTGATATTAGAAAAGGTCATGAAAATAGACTTAAAACAAAAATAGAATCAGTTGAAAAACATATAGGAGAAGTTTCAAAATAGTCTAAAATAGACTTTTTTGAATACCTATTTCAACTTCACCTAAAGCTTTTAGTTTAAAACTGATTCTATGAATATCGCTTTTTCCAAATTTTTTAATTGCTTCAATATGAGCTTTTGTTCCATAACCTTTATGTTTATGAAAATCATAATTTGGATAGAGTGATGAAATATCATCCATAAATCTATCTCGGCTTACTTTTGCTAAAATTGAAGCTGCACTTACTTCTTTTATTGTTGCATCAGCTTTTATTTTGTGTTGTAAAGTTGTAATTCCAAAAGAAGTATTTCCATCCATTAAAAATTCATTGCTAAATTCTTTTAATTTTTCCATAATTTCAAGAATTGAATTTTTTAAACAATAACTAATTCCTTTTTCATCAATCATTTTAGCATCACTAAAGACTATATGATATTTTGATTTTTCAATTATTTCTTCAAAAAGTTTTTCTCTTTTTTTTTCAGTTAAAACTTTTGAATCATTTAATCCTTCAATATTTTCAAGAAGTATTGCACCTGCAACTACTAAAGGACCCGCAATTGGTCCGCGTCCTGCTTCATCAATGCCACATAACATATTAAAAATCCTTATTAAATTTGATTTATTATAACATTCTATAAGAAAAAACTATATAATGTTTTTTAATATTATATTATCTGGAAATAAGATGAAAAAAAGTTATTTTCTAATCATATTTACTTTATTCCTTTTTATAATAACGATATCATATAGTTATTTTTATAAAAAAGAAGATGTGATAAAAATTGGATTTGTAGGAGCTCTAACTGCAAAATATTCTGTTTTAGGAAATGCAATGATGAATGGAATTATTTTAGCTTTTGAAGAAGAAAATTACAAAATAAATGGAAAAGAAATAGAACTTATTTTTAAAGATGATAAAAAAGATATAGAAGTAAATAAAAAAATCGTAAATGATTTTATAAATCAAGGAATAAAAATAGTCATAGGAAATGTAACAAGTAGTATGACAAAAATTTCAATGTCAATAATCAATGAACATAAAGATATGTTTATGATTTCAGCAGCTTCAGCAAGTAATGAATTTTCAGGAATTGATGACCAGTTTTTTAGAGTTCATGTAGCAAATAATGAACAAAGATTTTCAAGTTTTGCAACATATATAAAAGATTCAGGTTTTAAAAAAATTTATGGAATTTATGATCCTGAAAATGTAACATATACAAAAGATTATTTAGAAAATTTTGAAAAAAGTTTTTTACTTCATGGAGGAAAGAAGTTTATACAGTATTCAAAGATAGGAAATTTAGATTTTTTATTAAAAGATATAAAAGAAAAAAATCCAGATTTATTACTTATTTGTGCAAATTCAGTAGATGCAGCAAGAGTAGTACAATATTTAAGAATAAATGGAATTTTTACTCAAATTGCTTCATCTGAATGGGCAATGACTTCTACATTTATAGAAAATAGTGGTAAATATAGTGAAGGAATAATTTTTAATATCGATTATGATGAAAACTCAAAAAAAGATGAGTTCGTAAAATTTGTTAATAATTTTGAGAATAAATATAAAACTTTTCCTTCGATGTACGCGGTTAAGGGATATGAATTAGCCAAAATAATTATTGAACTTCTAAAAATGGGAAATGAAACAGAACTTAAAAAAAATATTTTATTAAAAAAAGAGTTTAATGGACTTCAAAATACTATAACTTTTGATGAATTTGGTGATGTTGTAAGAGAATTTAATACTTATAAAATAATTAATGGAAAGTTTGAAAAAATAAAATGAAAAAAGAGATAAGCTTAAAAAAGCATATTCAAAATATTTTAATATCTTTTTCTATTTTTATAACTATTGCTATTAGTTTACTTTCAATAATAAATTTTTATTTTTCAAAACTTACGATAATAGAACATAATCAAAAACAGATTTTATTTCAAATTGAATCAGAAGTAAAAAAATTTTTAACTCAAATTTATAATATATCATTGTATATAAAAAACAATTATAAAGATAATAACAGTCTTTTAAAAAATATAGTTGAAACAAATACAAATATTTCAAGTATTTTAGTTTTAGATGATAGTGGTGTAATTAAAGATTTTTATGCAACAACGAATTTAAATATTTATAAAGGATTTGATTATTCAAAACAGAACTACTTTCTTGGCTTGAAAAAAGGAAAAAGTGATTATTGGTCTAATGTTTTTTTATCAACAGTTGATGAAGAACCAGCAATTTCTTATAGTTTTAAATTTGATAATAAAGTTGTTGTATTGATGATAAGATTAAAAGAAATTTCTGAATTTATTTCAAGATTTAAAAATCAAAATGATACTCATATGGTAAAAATATTTGATGAAAATGGAATTTTAGTTTTAAATCCGAATAACCCAGATTTAGTGTTACAAAGATTTAATGAAAAAACAAAAGAAGTATTTACAAAATTAATAGATAAATTGCCATCATATTATTTTACAATATTTAATAGTAGTCTTAATAATGAAAATTTATATGGAACATATACAACTATAGAAAAAACAGATTGGAAAATAGTTGTAAGTGAGAGTTATGATTTGATATTGAAGTCTTTATCTGGCATTGTTTTGGTAATGTTTTTGAGTATGTTGATATTCATTTTATTAGCTATTAGTTTATCATTAAAAATTTCAAAAAGAATTTTTAACTCTTTTGATGAATTACAAAAAACTACAACAAATATTTCAAATGGAAATTATGATATTAATATCAAAGATTCATATTACAATGAATTTAATTTATTATTAAATAGTTTTAATAAAATGAAAATAGAGATTGATAAAAGAGAAGAGTCTTTAGAAGCTTCGTTAGATAGTTTTAAATCTTTATTTAATTCAACTATGGAAATTATGATAATTCATGATAAAGGAATTTGTGTAGATGCAAATAATGTGGCAATTAAATTTTTACAATTAAATAATAAAGATGAATTATTAGGTAAAAATCTTTTAGAGTTTGTTGATGAAAATTATAAAGAATTATTAATAAAAAATTATGTAAAAAATACTTTACCATATGAATTTGAAATAGTTATAAATAATCAAAAATTTACTTGTCTAGGACAAGGAAAATTTTTAAAATTAAATGGTAGAGTTGTTAAACTATCAACTTTGATAGATATTACAGAGTTAAAAGATAAAGACAAATTACTTTCTCAACAATCAAAAATGGCTGCAATGGGTGAAATGATAGAAAATATTGCTCATCAATGGCGACAACCTTTAAGTTTGATAAGTACTTGTGCAAGTGGAATCAAATTTGAAAAAGAGTTCAATAAAACTATTAGTGATGAAAGATTGGTGGAATCTTTGAATTTAATAGTTGATAATACACAGTATCTTTCTAAAACGATAGATGATTTTAGAAATTTTTTTAAAGCTGATAAAAATATTGAAAATTATTGTGTAAATAAAAGTATTAATAAAGTATTAAACCTTTTGAAATCGAGTATTGAAAATCATAATATAAAAATTGAAACAAAAAATATTGAAAATTTAATAATAAATGGTTATCCAAATGAATTTTTACAAGTAATAATAAATATTTTAAATAATTCAAAAGATGCTTTATTAAATCAAGATAAAAATAAAAGATTTATTGATATAAATACTTATATAAAAAATAAAAAATGTTTTGTAGAAATATCTGATAATGGTGGTGGACTAGAAGATGAAGTGATATCAAAAGTTTTTGAACCTTATTTTACTACAAAACACAAATCTCAAGGAACTGGAATAGGATTATATATGTCTCATCAAATTATTGTTGAGCATATGAAAGGAGGAATAGATATTAAGAATATGGATTTTATAAAGAATGATGAAGTATATAAAGGTTGTATGGTTATCTTAGAAATTCCAATAAATGAAAAATATAATTTGGATTTTCATATATAACTTGACAAAGAAAGACTAAAGTTGTATAATTTTATTAGCAGTTAAACTTAAGGAGTGCTAAATGAGTAATAATATTTTTGAAAAAATGACGAATCAAATGCAAGAAACGATAGATTCAAGTGTTGCCCTTGCATTACATAATAAAAATCAAGAAGTAGAAGTTGTTCATCTACTTTGGGCTTTATTGACAAACACAAATTCTGTATTAAATCAATTATTAAATAAAATGAATGTTAATAAAGCAGCAATTGAACTTGAAGCAAAATCAAATGCGCAAAAACTTCCAAGTGTAAGCAGTGTAACAAAAGAGAATATAAAATTATCTAGAAATTTACTTTCAAGTTTACAAAAAGCAGAAGGTCAAATGGCAAGTAATGGTGATAAATTTATAGCTATTGATACTTGGCTTATATCAAATTTTGATTTACCAATAATGAAAGAGATTTTAGGAAAATACATAGATTTAAGAGAAGCAAAAAAAGAACTTGAAGCAATGCGTGCTGGAAAAACAATTGAAAGTAATAGTGCTGATGATAATTTAGAAGCTTTAAATAAATATGGAATAGATTTAAATAAAAAAGCTATTGATGGTGAACTTGATCCTGTAATTGGAAGAGACGAACAAATCAACAGAATGATGCAAATTTTAATAAGAAAAACAAAAAATAATCCGATTTTGTTAGGAGAACCTGGAACTGGTAAAACAGCGATTGCTGAAGGATTAGCTCAAAGGATTGTAAATAAAGATGTTCCAACAAGTTTACTAAATAAAAGAGTTGTAAGTCTTGATATGAGTGCACTAATTGCTGGTGCTAAATATAGAGGAGAGTTTGAAGATAGATTAAAATCAGTTGTTGATGAAGTAAAAAAAGCTGGAAATATAATTTTATTTATTGATGAAATTCATACAATCATTGGTGCAGGTGCTAGTGAAGGAAGTATGGATGCAGCAAATATTTTAAAACCTAGTCTTGCAAGAGGTGAATTACATACTATAGGTGCAACAACACTAAAAGAGTATAGAAAATATTTTGAAAAAGATGCAGCAATGCAAAGAAGGTTCCAACCAGTTAAAGTTGATGAACCAACAGTAAATGAAGCTTTACAAATTTTAAGAGGTATAAAAGAAAAACTTGAAACTCATCATAATGTAACTATAAATGATAGTGCATTAGTTGCAGCGGCAAAACTTTCAAATAGATATATTACAGATAGATTTTTACCAGATAAAGCAATAGATTTAATTGATGAAGCAGCAGCTGAACTTAAAATGCAAATAGAGAGTGAACCAACAGCACTATCTCATATAAAAAGAGAGATTCAAACATTAAATGTTGAAAAAGAAGCTCTTAAAATGGAAAAAAATAAAAAGAATGAAGAAAGAATTGAACAAATTGAAAAAGAGTTAGCTAATAAAAATGAAGAAAAACAAAGTTTAGAAGCACAATTTGAAAATGAAAAACAAACTTTTAATGCAACAAGTGAATTAAAAACAAAAATAGAAGAGCTAAAAACAAAAGCAAATATCGCAAAACGTGAATCAAAATTTGATGAAGCAGCAAGAATAGAATATGGAGAAATACCTGCACTTGAAGCAAAAATTAAAGAAAATGCTGAAAAATGGGACAGAATGCAAAAAGAAGGAACACTTCTTAGAAATTCAGTTGATGAAGAAGCAATAGCAAGTATTGTTTCAAGATGGACTGGAATTCCTGTAAATAAAATGATGGATAGTGAAAAACAAAAAGTTTTAAAAGTTGAAGAAGTTTTAAAACAAGATGTTATTGGACAAGATGAAGCAATAAAAGCAATAAGTCGAGCAATTAAAAGAAATAAAGCAGGATTAAGTGAAACTTCAAGACCAATAGGAAGTTTTTTATTTCTTGGACCAACAGGAGTTGGTAAAACTGAAAGTGCAAAAACTTTAGCTAAGTTTTTATTTGATGACCCAAAATCACTTATTAGATTTGATATGAGTGAATATATGGAAAAACATGCAGTTTCAAGACTTGTTGGAGCAGCACCTGGATATGTTGGATATGAAGAAGGTGGTCAATTAACAGAAGCAGTAAGAAGAAAACCTTATAGTGTTATTTTATTTGATGAGGTAGAAAAAGCACATCCTGATGTATTTAATATTTTATTACAAGTATTAGATGATGGAAGATTAACTGATAATAAAGGTGTTACAGTTGATTTTAAAAATACAATTATTATTTTAACTTCAAATATAGGAAGTGCAAGAATAATTGAGATTAGTGATAAAGAAGAAAGAAGAAAAGCAGTTTTAGATGAGTTAAAATCTCATTTTAGACCTGAATTTTTAAATAGACTTGATGATATTGTTATTTTTGAACAATTAAATCTAAGTGCTATTACAAATATTGTTGATATCTTATTTAATAATATTAAGAAAAAAGTTGAAGAAAAAGATATAAAAATTTCTTTAACACAAAATGCAAAAGAGTATATTGCAAAAATTGGATTTGACCCGGTATATGGAGCAAGACCATTAAAACGAGCTATTTATGAGATTGTAGAAGACAAACTTGCTGATTTAATTCTAGAAGATAAAATAGGTGAAGGAAGTAGTGTTGAGTTTGATGTGAAAGATGATGAAGTTTTAGTAAACATTGCCTAAAGAATATTTAAGTAAAACTTAACTATAATCCACAACTTATTTAGTGAATATAGAGGAAATCTAAGATGAAAAGAACGTATCAACCACATAATACTCCAAGAAAAAGAACTCACGGGTTCAGAGTAAGAATGGCTACTAAAAATGGTAGAAAAGTAATTAATGCAAGAAGAGCTAAAGGTAGAAAAAGATTAGCTGTTTAAGCAAAGACCACAGACTTAATAGTCCAAAAGACTTTAATAGACTATATAAAAGCGGCAAAAGATGGCATACTACCAGCTTTGTCGCTTTTTTTAGTTCTAACCCTACATTAAAAGCTGCTTTTGTTACTTCAAAAAAAGTTGGAAATGCAGTAAATAGAAATAAAGCAAGACGAAGAATGCGTGCTTTATTTGCTTCTTATGAAAAACAATTAGTAATTGGTAATTATATATTTGTTGCAAAAATAGCCTTACATGATAAAAATTTTTTAGAATTGAAAAAAGATTTTGATTTTGCTTTAAAAAGATTAGAAGTTTTAAAATGAAGCTTATTTTTAAATATTTGATAAGATTTTATCAGAAATATTTAACAGTTTTATCTTTTGGATCATGCAGATATTATCCCACTTGTTCCCAATATGCATTGTGGCAATTGGACAATAATACTTTTTTTAAGGCGATTTATTTTACAATATTGCGCATATTAAAGTGTAATCAACTTTTCGATGGTGGATTTGATTATCCAATTATAAAGTTGAAAGCAAATCAAAATATCAATTATAAAAAAATCAAAATAATATATTGGTATGTTCCATTAAAAAATGGGAAGTATTTAGTAGTAAAGAATCGGGAGTGGAAAAAGAAGAATGAACAACATGAATCAAAATAACGGTATGCAAAAACGAATGTTAATCATGACATTGGTAGTTTTTGTATTTTTTATAGCTTATGAATTTTTAGTTTTAAAGCCACAGCAAGAAGCAAGAGCTCAAAAAGCAAAAGAAGAATTATCACAAAAACAAAATGCTGCACCTGATGTTAATACAGTTGCAACTCAAACGTTATCAACAGATGTGAATGGTAATCCAGTTGATATGTCAAAATCAGCTGATGCACTATCTTCAAAAGCAATAGCTAGTTCTCAAATTGTTTCTGTTATAAAAACAGCTAAAAATGTTATTGAAATTGATACATTAGGAAGAGTTGCACAAGTTACTTTACTTGAAAAAAAATATAAAGATGAAAATACGAATCAAATAAAGTTATTGGAATCAAATCAATTAAGACCTTTAGAAGTTAGATTTGCAGATGCAAATTTAAATACAGAAGCATTTAAAGTTAATGTAATTGCAAGTTCATCAAATGTTGATGCAACAACACAAGTTCAAGAATTAATTTTAACTCAAAACTTAACAAATTCTATTTTAACAAAAAAGTTTACTATATATCCAGATGGTCATTACGATTTAACAGTTAGTACTACAAATGATAAACAATTTTTTATCTCAAATGGATTTAGACCAAATGTATTAGCTGATATGTATGCTGTTCATGGATTTATTAGTAAGTTAAATGATAATACTTTAAAAACGATAGAAGATGGTGATTTAGATAAAAATGAAAATATAGTTGGAGCTAAGTTTATATCTAATTTTGATAGATATTATGCAACAGTAATTTATAATTTTGAAAAATCATTAAATGTTACAGTTATGCCTGATTCTTCATCTAATCCACAAGGTTTTATACATGGTGGAAATAGTATCTCTTTTTCAGGATATATTGGACCAAAAAATCATAGAGATTTAGAAGCTTTAAATCCTGAGTTAATAGATGTTATTGATTATGGTTGGTTTACGTTTATAGCAAAACCAATGTTTTTATTATTACAATTCATTCAAGGTTATATTGGTAACTGGGGTTGGACAATTGTTATTCTTACAATTTTAATTAAATTAGTTTTATATCCTTTATCATATAAAGGTATGGTTTCTATGCAAAAATTAAAAGATTTAGCTCCAAAAATGAAAGAAATTCAAGCTAGATATAAAGATGATAAACAAAAACAATCTATGCATATGATGGAACTTTATAAAAAACATGGTGCAAATCCAATGGGTGGATGTTTACCATTAATTTTACAAATTCCAGTATTTTTTGCTATCTATAGAGTTTTATTAAATGCTATTGAATTAAAAGGTGCACCTTGGATTTTATGGGTACATGATTTAGCTGAAATGGATCCTTATTTTGTTTTACCTATTTTAATGGGTGCAACAATGTATTTACAACAAAAAATTACACCTAATACTATGCAAGATGAAATGCAAAAGAAAATATTCCAGTTTTTACCAGTTGTTTTCACATTCTTCTTTTTATGGTTCCCAGCAGGTCTAACGTTATATTGGTTTATAAATAATTTATTTACAATTGGTCAACAATACTACATTAATAAAGTATTTGAAAGAAAAAGAGCAGAAAAAGCATAGGAAAACTCATGAAAAAGTTTGAAGCAAATTGTTTAGAAAAAGTTTATGAATTAGCCACAGCAGAATTTAAATGTTCTATAACAGAATTAGAGATTGAAGTTATCCAACAACCAAGTAAAGGTTTTCTTGGTTTTGGAAAGAAAAATGCAATTATTGAAGTATGTTTTAAAGATAATTGTAAAAGGTATGTTCAAGAAACAAAAACTTTTAAAAACAAAGATGTAAGAATCGAAGAAGTTTCTGAAAGAATTGAATATTCAAATAAATTTGAAGAAGAAAAAATCAATAATTATGGGAAGAAAGAAGTTTTATCTAAAGTTCCAACAGCTGGTGCAAAAGATAAAATATTTGATAATTTTTATAATGAAGAGTCTTCACAATCAGAAATTTCAAAAATTGTAATTAAAAAAGATAGAGATAAAATTCTACAAGAAGTAAGAGAAGGAATAAATCTTTTATTTGATAATACATGTTATCAAATTGAAGAAATAAATGTAGAGTTTTATGATGATGAAACTTTATATATAGAATTCTTAGGTGAAGATTCAGCTTTATTAATTGGTAAAGAAGGTTATAGGTATAAAGCTTTATCATACATTTTATTTAATTGGATAAATGAGAAATATGGTTTAATGTTAAGATTAGAAGTTGCACAATTTTTGAAAAATCAAGAAGAAGCAATTCATGCTTATTTAGAACCAATTATTGAAATAATCAAAGAAAAAGGCACATTTAAAACAAAACCACTTGATGGTATTTTAGTTCATATTGCTTTAAAAAGATTAAGAGACGAATTCCCTGATAAATATGTTGCAGTAAAAACAAATGTCCGAGGTGACAAATACGTACTTGTAAATGAGTACAGAGCAAGAGAAATATAGTCTTGTTCGATGATGCTACAATTGTTGCAATTGCAACAGCAAATGGAATAGGTTCTATTTCAATAGTTAGAATTTCAGGAGTAAATGCTCTTGAAATAGCTAAAAAAATTTCTAAGAAAAATACTTTTCAACCAAGACTTGCAACACTTTCATATATTTATGATGAAAATAATGAAACTATTGATGAAGCAATAGTTTTATATTTTAAAGCACCATTTTCTTTTACTGGAGAAGATGTTGTTGAGTTCCAATGTCACGGTGGTGTGGCAATTGCAAATATAATTGTTGATGAAGTTTTAAAATATGGTGCAAGATTAGCAAATCCAGGTGAATTTTCAAAAAGAGCATTTTTTAATAATAAAATAGATTTAACTAAAGCAGAAGCAATATCAAAAATCATAGAAGCAAGAAGTGCGGATGCTGTTAAATTACTTGCTCGGCAATTAAAAGGGGAGTTAACAAATTTTGTAAATGAAATTAGAGAAGATTTACTTTTTATGTTAGCTTATACAGAAGTATCTATTGATTATGCAGAAGAGGATTTACCTTCTGATATTTTTGATCAAATAGAGAATAAAATTCAAAAAATTATTTTAAAACTATCAAATACCTTGGAAGCTAGTCGTAGACGAGAAGGAATGATTGAAGGGTTTAAAGTAGCAATTATTGGAAAACCAAATGTTGGGAAATCTTCACTTTTAAATAAACTTTTAAACTATGATAGAGCTATTATTAGTGATATTGCAGGAACAACAAGAGACACAATAGAAGAATCAGTAAGAATTGGTACACATATTATCAAAATAGTTGACACAGCTGGTATTAGAACAGCGAGTGATATAATTGAAAAGATTGGAATTGAAAAATCAATTCAAACAATAAATGAAGCAGATATTGTAATAGCTTTATTTGATAATAGTAAAATTTGTGATGATGAAGATAAAAAAATATTAGAATTAATAAATGAAAATTTAAATAAAGAGATAATAAAAGTTTTAAATAAATCTGATTTAGAAAATAAATTTGATAAGTCAAATCTTATGGATTTTATTGAACTTTCAACAAAAGAAGATATAAATCCACTTATAAAAAAAGTTGAGAATTTTTTAGATTCAAATACACATAGTGATGAAATGACTTTAATCTCAAAAAGACAAGTTACATCAGTTGAAGATACATTGTATAATATCAATCTTGCTAAAGAACCTTTAGTAAGTGGAGAATTAGAATTTTTTGCTCACTTTATAACAGAAGCCTTAGGAAATATTTCATCAATTACTAGACCTTATGAAAATGATGAAATGTTAGATGTTATGTTTGGTGAATTTTGTTTAGGTAAATAAAAAGGTTAATAAATGAAAAAAAGTTTATTTTTTATTTTTATGGTATTTAGTTTTTCTACTTTATTTGCTGATCAATGGGATGGTTTTTTTAAAGAAACAGGTTTCCCAAGGAAAGTTATTGATGATGGTTCTATTGTAAAAGGTAAATTATATCAGGCAAAAGTAAGTTATCAAATATCAAATAATGATGGAATAAAAGGTAATTTTGAAAATAATGATAGTGCAAAAGTTACTATTACAAATAGCAAAGGTAAAGTTTTATCAACAAAGAAATTTATGACAGCAATTGAACTTAGATCTTGGGCAAGGGAAAATTTTACAGAGATATTTTCATCAGTTGTTGGAGAACAAGAATTAAATAAAGAAACATTAAAAGAACTTACAAAGTTAGCTTCAGTTGTTCTTTTGAATAAAAATTTGGAATAAATAAGAAAAAGTTTTTAACTTTTCTTATTTAATTTGATAAAGTATAATTTATCAGTTTTGCGTTTTCTTTAGAAATATCAATCCAACTATTACAATCAAATTCTATTTCCATAATTGCTCCCATTTCAAATTTCTCTTTAAAACCAACTAAAGTTATAGCAAGAGCTGTTAATGATGGATTATGTCCTACTATTATCATAGAATCAACAGTATCATAGGTATAAGATATTGTTTCAAGTAATTCATTTACAAATGCCATATATAAAACTTCATTTAGCATAATACTTTTATTATAATTTAATATTTCTGCAAATATTTCTGCTGTTTGTCTAGTTCTTTTTGCTGGACTTGAAACTATTAAATCAATATTAGGCTTTTTTTTTGCAAACTTTATAGCTATTTTTTTTGCTTCTTCAATCCCTTCTTCTGACAATTCTCTATCATAATCATCTTGGTTTAAATCTTCATTTTCTTTTTTTGTATGTCTTATAATGTAAAGTTTTTTCATATTCTCTCTTACTTAAAAATTATCTTTGATTTTAAATGATTTATGCTTTTTTTTCTATAAAATTTGTATAATAAAAAAAATATAAGGATACTATTTTGGGATATGATTTAAATAAAAAATTAGTTATTGCAATTTCCTCAAGGGCTTTATTTAATTTAGAAGATGAAAATAAAATATTCGAAGAAAAAGGTCTTGATGAATATTATAAATATCAAATTGAAAATGAAGATATACAACTTAAAAAAGGGACAGGTTTTAGACTTGTAAAAAATTTACTAAGAATAAATAATGATTTTCCAAATGATAAACAAGTTGAAGTTATTATTATGTCAAGAAATAATTCAGCAACAAGTTTAAGAATTACTAAATCAATAGAAAAATATAAACTTGATATTGCAAGATCAGCTTGGAGTGGAGGAAGTGATATTTCAAAATATTTAAAACCATTTAAAGTTGATTTATTTTTATCTGCAAATGAACAAGATGTTCAAGATGCAATAAATGAAGGAATAGCAGCAGCTAGAATATTACCTTATGAAAATGAGGAAGATGAATTTTCAAATCAAGTAAAAATAGCTTTTGATGGAGATGCAGTTTTATTTTCAGAAGAATCAGAAGTTATTTACAAAACACAAGGATTAAACGCATTTTTAGAATATGAAAAACAAAATGCTTCAAATCCTATGAAAACAGGACCTTTTGCTCAATTATTAAGAGTTATTTCAAACATACAAGCAAAATATTCAGAAGAACAAACACCAATAAGAACAGCTTTAATAACAGCAAGAAATTCACCTGCACATGAAAGAGTTATACGAACTCTTTCTCAATGGGGAGTAAGACTTGATGAAGCATTTTTTTTAGGTGGAGTTGATAAATATGAAGTTGTCAAAGCTTTTGGAGCTGATATTTTTTTTGATGACCAAGATGTACATCTTGAAACTACTTCAAAAGTAACTCCTAGTGCGAAGGTTCCTTATAAAAAAGAGTCAATTTTAAATAATATTTAGTTTAATTTTTATTAACTAATATTTGTTAAAATGTTGAAAATTAAGGAGGATACTATGGAACAAATAAAAACAGTTTTTTTACTTACATTTCTAACGGTATTATTCGTATTTATAGGTTATTCATTTGGTGGAACAAATGGTATGTTAATAGCATTTTTGATTGCTGGTGGTATGAATTTTTATGCTTATTACTATTCAGATCAACAAGTGTTAAAACATTATGATGCTACACCTTTAGATGATGTTCGGCATCCAGTTTATAGAATTACACAAAAATTAACACAAAAAGCTGGACTCCCTATGCCAAAGGTATATTTGATACCTGATCATACACCAAATGCATTTGCAACAGGAAGAAATTATGAGCACGCAGCTGTTGCTGTTACAATGGGATTATATGAGATGTTAAATGAAGAAGAACTTGAAGGTGTTATTGCACACGAGTTATCTCATATAAAACATTATGATATTTTAATTGGTACAATTGCAGCTGTTTTTTCAGGAGCCATTGCAATGATTGCAAATATGATGCAATTTGGTGCAATGTTTGGAAATAATAGTGATAGACAAAATTCAAATCCCATTATGATGATAGCTATGGCTATTTTACTTCCTATTGCTGCTTCAATTATTCAAATGACAGTTAGTAGAAGTAGGGAATTTATGGCTGATGAAGGAGCTGCTAGACTTACAGGAAACCCAGCTGGTTTACAAAGTGCTTTATCAAAACTTGAGAATTATGCAAGAAGTGGACATCAAATTCATAATGCAACAGAGCAAACAGCTCATATGTTTATTATAAATCCATTTTCAGGATTAAAATCAAATATTGCAAATTTATTTAGAACACATCCAACAACTGAAGATAGAATAGCAAGACTTGAAGAGTTAAAAGCTGAATTAAAAAGAAGATAAATAAAAAAAGCAACCCTTGACCAAAGAGTTGCTTTATATTTGTATTATATTTAAAAAAAGTTAAATGCTTCTTTAATTGAGAAGTTCAGGACGATATTCAAAATGCATAGTATCATAGTGATACCATCTACCTCCCCAAATAAATCCATATTTTTCAAAAATTTCTACTATCTGTAAAGGAATTTTATTTTTGTAAGTAAAATTATCTTTTTCTTTGTCCCATAACCAATAATGCGAATCTTTTACATTTAAATCAATTGCAATACCAAAACTGTGAACACTCAGTCTATTTGTATTACTTATTTTTCTCCAATTAAATACTCCACTTGGATGCTGTGCAAAAATTTTAATATTTTTGGGAAGTTTTTCAATTTCATTTGAAATAGCTTCTAATTTTTTATCTATATTATTTATTTTACTAACCCAAATATTTTTTTTTGCACTATTAGGAAGCCATACAATTTTTACAAGATTTTGTTTTACTTCTTTTTCATTATGTCCGTACATTTTTTTAAAGAATGGTTCATGTCTTATTCTTCCAGAATCTTCATTTTTAGATGGAATGTAGTTTTTATTTTCTGAAACTTTTATATATGGAATATCTAGTTGATTTTTTAATGAAGCATTTTTTAGTGTTTCTTTAAAAGTTTTATTTTCAATTTTGTCATCAAAAATCATTTTTTCATTATCATTCCAGATTAAATAATTGTTTGAATACTCTTTTATATAATCTGGATAAGCTTGAACAAATTTATTTGCATCATTTGCTAATAAATCAAAAGAAAGAATAAGCAAAAAAGAAAAATTAGTTATTATAGACTTTTTTAACATTTTCCATTTTTGATGACATATTAAGTAATACCATATCAGCAAGAACTAAAGCCATCATTGACTCAGCAACAACACTTCCACGTACAGCAACACAAGGGTCATGCCTTCCTTTTAGTTTGCATTCTACTTCATTATTATTTATATCAATAGTTTCTTGTTCTATAAAAATTGATGGAGTTGCTTTGAAATAAACTTTTACATTTATATCATCACCATTTGAAATACCACCAAGAATTCCACCACTATGATTTGTTTTAAATCCAGATTTTCGTATTTGGTCATTATTATCATAACCTTTTACTCTTGAAGATAATGCTCCATCTCCAATTTCAACAGCTTTTACAGCATTTATTCCCATCATTGCATTTGCTATTTGAGAATCAAGCTTAAAATAAAGTGGTTCACCAAGACCAATAGGAGCATTTGATACATTTATAAGTGCAACTCCTCCAACACTATTATGTGAATTTTTAGCTTCTAAAATAGCATTTTTTTGTGCTTCTTCAACATTTTTATCTAAGGCAAATATTTCAGAATTAGAAACATTTTCAAAATCAAAAGTTGAAGCTTGAATACCATCTATTTCACAAATTCCACTTTTGATATCTATATTTAACTCTTTTAATAAAAGTTTTGCAATAGCACCAGCAGCTACTCTAGCAGCTGTTTCTCTAGCACTACTTCTTCCTCCACCTCTATAATCTCTTGTTCCATATTTATTAAAATATGTAAAATCTGCATGTCCTGGACGGAATAAATCTTTTACATTTGAATAATCACTACTTTTTTGATTTTCATTGAAAATTACCATAGAAATAGGAGTTCCAGTAGTTATTCCTTCAAAAACTCCACTTAAAATTTCTACAACATCACCTTCTTTTCTCGCAGTTGCAAATTTATTTTGACCAGGCTTTCTTCTATTCATTTCACTTTGGATAAATTCTTCATCTATTTTAATTCCAGCTGGAACGCCATCAACTATGCATCCAAGAGCTTTCCCATGAGATTCACCAAAAGTTGTAAACCTAAATCTATGACCAAATGTATTCATATTGGTTATTCTCCTTTTAGTTTTTCAATTGCAATTTTAGCAGCTGCTTGTTGAGCTAGTTTTTTACTTTTACCACTAGCATAACCATAATTTACTCCATCAATCCAAATTGATACTTCAAACTCTTTTTTATGGTCTGGTCCATATGAACCTTCTATTTTATATTCAGGAATTGATGCAAATTTTGCTTGAGTTATCTCTTGAAGAGCTGTTTTATAATCACTAAATAATACATCAAGATTTATTTTGACATAAGATTTTTCAAGTAATTTTAAAATAATAGGTTTTAAAACGTCAAGTCCTGATTCTAAGTAAACAGCACCCATAATTGCTTCAAAAGCATCTGATAAAATAGAAGCTTTAGTTCTTCCTTTATTTCTTTCTTCCGCTGTAGAAATAAAAATATAATCGCCTAATTTTATCTCATTTGCAAGTCTTGTAAAACCTGTTTCATTTACTAAACTAGCTCTAATTTTAGAGAGTTCACCTTCATTTGATTTTGGGAATTTTAAATATAAATATTCTCCAACAATTAGATTTAAAACTGCATCACCTAAAAACTCTAAACGTTCATTATTATAAGGTTTTTTATAACTTTTATGTGTAAGTGCTTCGATTATCAGATTTTTATTTTTAAACTGATAATCCAAACACTTTTCTAACTTAGAATAATCACTCATTTATTTCCTTTTTTTTAATTTCTTTGGAAGTATATCACATATTTTATTATGTTATATCTAGTTATTTTTTTATTTTTACATTATTGTAAAGATTGATAAGATTCATAAAACGATTTAGTTAAATGATGTTTTACATTAAATGTTAAAATATTATGACAATGAGGACATCTTGTGTCAAATACAGGATGAGAGTGTTTACAAGAACTACAAATAAATTCAAAATCTAAAGAAGCTTTGATTTTATGTTCATGTTGATTTATTAGAATTAAAATATCTAAATCGAAATCATCACTGTGTTTTATTGTGTTTAAGTAACCTTTTGCATTGTAAAGTTCAACTAAAAATTTATTTTCTAAAACTTTTTCAAAATTAATGTCATCAAAGTTTAAATACCACATAACATCAATAAATTTTGAACAGTCAAATTCTTTTATATGTTCCCAAAAAAATTGTTTATTAAATTGAATTAAAAAATTAATAAAAATTCTTTCAATAATTTTATTTTCTTTAAAAATTTCATATAAAAGTTCTGTCCTTCTTTCAAACGATAAAATTGAATCATTTAAAATTATTAGTGAATCTAGATAAATTTTGTCAGTTTCCATATTTGCATCTAATTCTTCTAATGAAGATGTAATTTCTTTTGCTTTTTTAAAATCTTTTAATTTTTCATTTATCAATAATAGATAAGTTAATGCATTTTTATTATGAGGAGAAAATTTTAATATTCTTAAAAATATCTCTTTTGATCTTTGTAAAAATCCACCTTTAAAATATGTTGTTCCTAAAAGTTCTAATAATTCTTCTTTTTTTACTCTTTCATTAACATGTTCAAGAAGTGTTAAATAAACAGATATAGCTTTATTATAATCACCTTTATGTAAAAAAGTTGAAGCTAAAAGTAATATAGAATCAAAAGGAAGATTATAAGTTTTATATAAATGAACGTAATCTTCTTCTTTTAATTTTCCAAGTTCAAATCTTAATGAAAGTTTTCTATAATCTTTTCTTGCATTTCTTTCTTTATAAATACCATAAGAATATGTAATAAATGAAATTACAAAAATTAGAGCAACAATAAGTATTATTCCAAATAGAGGATCCCTATATTCTAAAACTATATTATCCAAAAAAAACCTTTGTTATCTATCTTAAAAGTAGTGCATATTAACATAAAAGTTCATATAAAATAATAAAAGAGTATAATCCAATTTATGATAAAAAAAGAATCGATTGAAAACTTAAAAAACCATCTTGATGTAGTTGATGTGGTTTCACAATTTATAGAATTAAAAAAATCTGGAGCAAATTTCAAAGCATGTTGCCCTTTTCATGGTGAAACAACTCCATCTTTTGTGGTTAGCCCAGCTAAACAAATATATCATTGTTTTGGATGTGGGGCAGGTGGAGACTCTATAAAATTTGTTATGGAATATGAAAAATTATCATATCCTGAAACAATAGAAAAATTAGCTTCAATGTATAATTTTAATTTGGAGTATGACAATAATAATGAAAAACAACAAGATATTAAAGTATTAGAAGAAGTTAATAAATTTTATCAAAAACTTTTTGTAAATAATTCTGTAGCAAAAGAGTACATAAAAGATAGAGGAATTTCTGATTTTTCAATAGAAAAATTTGAAATTGGTTATGCTCCAGTTTCTATTGATACAATAAATTTTTTAAAATCAAATCATTTTAATTTAACTGAAGCAATTGATTTAGGAATAATAGATACAGGAACAAATGGACTTTATTCAAGATTTATAGAAAGAATAACTTTTCCAATATATTCCATAAATGGCAAACTTGTAGGTTTTGGTGGAAGAACAATAACAGGACATAATGCAAAATATGTAAATTCCCCACAAACAAAACTTTTTAATAAATCAAGACTTTTATATGGGTATCATTTAGCAAAAGAAAAGATTTATAAAAATAAACAAATAATTGTTTGTGAAGGTTATTTAGATGTAATTATGCTTCATCAAGCAGGATTTAATTCAGCAGTTGCAACACTTGGAACTGCACTTACAACGGAACACTTACCGCTTCTAAGACGAGGTGAGCCAAAAGTAATACTTGCTTATGATGGAGACAAAGCTGGACTTGCTGCAGCTTTTAAAGCATCTGTAATGCTTAGTCAAAGTGATTTTGAAGGAGGAGTTGTAATTTTTAGTGATGGACAAGATCCTGCTGATATGGTTAAGGGAAAAAAAATTGAAGAATTAAATAATATTTTTATAAATCCAATATCTTTTATTCCTTATGCTATAGATTATATTATTTCAAAATATGATATAAATGAACCTAGTCAAAAACAAAAAGCATTAAATGAAGCAAATGATTATTTAAAAAGTTTAAGTCTATTAAATCAAGATGAATATAAAAGATATTTAGCACAAAAACTGAATATAAGAGAAGATAGAATAAAAATTAGTGGAGATAAACACAGAATAAATGATGTTAATTTATCAAAAATAGATATTGCTGAACTTTGTATAATAAAATCAATACTTGAAAAACCAAAAAGGTTAGATTCAGTTTTAGATATAGTTGATACTTCTATGTTTGAATTTCATAAAAATGAATTTGAATTAGTCTTAACTGATATAGAAAATCCATCTTTAAATTCGATTATTTTAAATGAAAAGCTTGAAAATTATGATGATGAAAGACTTAATCAAGAACTTCTTACATTGGTATATAAATTTTATACAAATAAATTAACAGCAATTTCATATGATAAAAGTCTAGATTTTAAACAAAAAGCAAATTTGATTAGAAAAATTAAAGATAATATTTATCAATTAAAACAAGGAAAACTTGTAAGTTATAATCTATGAAAATTAATTTTTAAAATTAATTTTATTAGTAGTTTATTTTTTGTAAAATTCCAAAAAGTTATTTTAACTTCTTAAGGAAAATAAGGAAAATCCGATGAAATTTATTGAAAGTGACAATTTACCACAAGCTATAGGACCATATTCACCTGCTGTTAAGGTAAATGGTATGATTTATACATCTGCTCAAGTTCCAGTAACTTTAGATGGTACAATGATTGAAAGAGATATAAAAGTTCAAACAAGACAAGTATTAACAAATCTTAGAACACTTTTAGAAGATGCTGATAGTGGCATGGAAAAAGTAGTGAAAATATCAGTTTATTTAGAAAATATAGATGATTTTGGAGTAGTTAATGTTTTATTTGCTGAAGCATTTGGTGAACATAAACCAGCAAGAAGCACAATTTCTGTAAAAGGATTACCAAAGAATTCTTTGATAATGGTAGATGCAATTGCTTTAGCAAATGATTATCATTGAAATCTTAGGCTTAAAGAAAGTTTAAACTAAATTAAGATACTATTCCGGTTCGAAAAATAGAGTTAATATGAAAAAGTATCGACTTATGCATATAGAATTGAATTAGAGGAAGAAAGATGTACGCAATTATCAAGTGTGGTGGAAAACAGTATAAAGTTTCTGAGGGTGATATCTTAGATGTTGATTATACTGGTAAAGCTGCAAAAGAAACTTTAGAAATTACTGATGTTTTAGCTGTAAACAACGGTGAATTAAAAACTGGTGAAGCAGTTGCAAATGCAAAAGTAGAAGCAGTTGTAGTATTAGATGGTACTGGTGTAAATAGAGCTAGAAAAGTAATCATTTACAAAAAAAGAAGAAGAAAAGATTCAAAATTAAAAAGAGGTTTTAGAAAAAGCTTCACAAAAATTAGAATTACAAAAATTGCTGCATAAGCATAATAAAAGTTAAGGAGAACAATCATGGCTCACAAAAAAGGTCAGGGAAGTACACAGAATAATAGAGATTCAGCTGGTAGAAGACTTGGTGTTAAAAAATTTGGTGGTGAAGTTGTAAGAGCTGGAAATATCATTATTAGACAAAGAGGTACTAAAGTACATTTAGGTCAAAATGTTGGTATGGGTAAAGATCATACTATTTATTCTTTAATTGACGGTGTTGTTAAATTTGAAATTAAAGATAAAAAAAGAAAAAAAGTTTCAGTTTACGCAGCATCGTAATTCTGAATCAAATTATTTTCTTTAAAGGGTGTATGGCTTTGCCTACACCCTTTTTTTATTTAAAAATTAACATAACTAATTAAAAGTTAACAGTGAAAATCACAATTTTACTTTTAGTTTTTAATTATTTATTAAAAGGAAAGTTATATGTTTATAGATAGCGCTAGATTTGCCGTTACATCTGGAAAAGGTGGACAAGGGTGCGCTTCGTTTAGAAGAGAAAAATTTGTTGTTAAAGGTGGACCAGATGGTGGAGATGGAGGAAAAGGTGGTGATGTTTACTTTTTAGTTGACAACAATACTGATACTCTATCAAGTTATAAAGGAAAAAAATTCTTTAAAGCTGATAATGGAAAGCAAGGTATGGGTGGAAATATGACAGGAAAATCTGGAGAAACACTTGTATTGGTTGTTCCTCCAGGAACTCAAATTATTGATGATGAAACAAATGAAATTATATTTGATTTATTAATTCCTGGAGAAAAAGTTTTATTTCTTGAAGGTGGGAAAGGTGGATTAGGAAATGTTCACTTTAAAAATTCAAGAAATCAAAGACCTACATATTTCCAACCAGGATTACCAGGAGTTACAAAAAACATTAGATTAGAGTTAAAACTAATTGCAGATGTTGGATTAGTAGGTTATCCAAATGTAGGGAAATCAACTCTAATTTCTGTTACATCAAATGCAACTCCTGAAATAGCAAATTATGAATTTACAACAATAACACCAAAACTTGGAGTTGTTAATGTTGGAGATTTTAACTCTTTTGTGATGGCTGATATTCCAGGAATTATAGATGGAGCTAGTGAAGGAAGAGGTTTAGGACTTGAATTTTTAAAACATATTGAAAGAACAAAAACTTTATTATTTGTAATTGATGTTGCAAATTATAGAACAATGATTGAACAATATAAAGTTTTAAAAGAAGAAGTTACAAAGTTCTCTACAGAATTATCAAAAAGAAATTTTGCAATTGTACTAAGTAAAGTTGATGGATATTTTGGTGAAGATTTAGAAAACGATATTAAAAATTTTATAAAAGAAATTGGTTTAGAACAGAGTAATTCAAATGAATTTAAATTTGAAGGTGATTACCCATATTTTATTCAAGATTTAATTTATTCAAGATTTGATAATAGTAAGCCATACTTTGTTTTGCCAATTTCATCTTTAACAAAATTAAATATTAAACCATTAAGTTTTGCCTTATATAATTTATTGGAACAAGATAAATGAAAAGATTAGTTATAAAAGTTGGAACTGCAGTTTTAACTGAAGATAATAAAAAACTTGCATTAGAAAGAATCCAAAATTTAGTTAATTTAATAGCTAAATTAAAAAATGAAAAAAAATTAGAAGTTATTTTAGTTTCATCGGGTGCTGTTGGTGCTGGATATACAGTACTAAAACTTGATAAGAAAATTTTAGCTAATAAACAAACACTAGCAGCAATTGGTCAGCCAAAATTGATGAAAACATATCAAAATATGTTTGAAAAATATGAGATACCGTGTTCTCAACTTCTTTTTACGGCTGATGATTTTGATTCAAGAAAAAGATTACAAAATGCTAGAAATGTAATGGAAATTTTATTAGAAAACAAAGTACTTCCTATTATCAATGAAAATGATATTATCTCAACAGATGAATTAATTGGAGATAATGATCAATTAGCAGCTTTTGTAACTTATTATTTTAAAGCAGATATGTTGGCAATTTTAACAGATATTGATGGATATTATGACAAAAATCCAAGAGAATATGAAGATGCAAAATTACAAAAAAACATTTCTTTTATATCTTGTGAGGAACTTGAAAAAAAACCTAGTGCAAATTCACAATTTGCAACAGGTGGAATAGTAACAAAACTTAAAGCAGCAGATTTTTTAATGCAAAATAACATTCCTATGTATTTATCTTCTGGATTTAATCTAACAAATGCTTATGATTTTTTAGTTGAAGGAAATCATAAAAATGGAACAATTTTTCAATCAAAAAAATAAAAGGATAAATATTGAGTAAAAAAATTCTATTTATGGGAACTCCTGATTATGCAACAACAATTTTTAAAGAGTTGATAAATAGTAAATATGATGTAGTTGCTTTATTTACTCAGCCTGATAAACCAGTTGGGCGAAAACAGATTTTAACTCCTCCTCATATAAAACAATATTGTTTAGATGAAAATTTAGATATTTCAATTTTTCAACCTATTAAATTGAGAGGGAATGAAGAAGCTAAAAAACAAATAGAAGAATTAAAACCAGATTTTATAATAGTTGCTGCTTATGGACAGATTCTACCAAAAGAGATTTTAGATATTGCTCCTTGCATAAATCTTCATGCTTCACTTTTACCAAAATATAGAGGTGCAAGTCCTATTCAAGAATCATTATTAAATGATGATTATTTTACAGGTGTTACATCTATGCTTATGGAAGAAGGTCTTGATAGTGGAGATATTTTAGGTTTACAATATCTAAAAATCAATTCAACTATGGAAGTATCTGAAGCCTTTGAAAAATTGTCAATTATTGCAGCAAATTTAACAATAACTACTTTAGATAATTTTGAAAATATTAAACCCCTTAAACAAAATGAATCAGAAGTTAGTTTTTGCAAAAAAATTAAAAAAGATGATGGTTTAGTAAATTTCTTAAATGCAAAAAAATTGTATTTGAAATATAAAGCTTACTCTTATTGGCCAGGAGTTTTTTTAGAGTCAGAGTTAAAATTAAAAGATATTGAATTATGTGAAGAAGAATCAATAAATAAAGAGGGAGAGATTTTAGAAATCTCTAAAGATTTTATCGTTATTGGATGTAAAAAAGGAAGTCTAAAAATAAAAACATTACAAGCTCCTTCAAAAAAAGCTATTAGTTCAGTTGATTTTATAAGGGGTCAAAGACTTGAAGTAGGAGATATTTTAGTATAAATTTAGCGTAAAAATTACGCTAAATATGTGGTATACATCGTTATTGTAAATAGACTTAATAAAACTCCTAATACAAGAGAATTGATTGCGATTTTTTCATCTAAACCACCTTTTATAGCTAAAACTGTTGCCATAGTCATTGGAGGCATTGCAACTTCGATAATAGTTACTTTTACCCAAGTTTGATCTATTCCATAGAAGTATTTGAATCCAATTAAAATTATTATTGGTACAACAATCATTTTTAAAATCATTGCAACAGAAACAATATGTAATCTTGCAAAAATATTTTTCAATTCTAACTTCATACCAATAGCAATCATAGCAAGTGGCACTAATGTTGAACCAAGTGTTTGAGTAGTTAACAATATGAAGTTTGGTATTTCAAAATTCTTTGCAATTAATGTAACAAAAAACATAATTTGAGGTGGGAATAAAAAAATAGATTTTGAAATAGATTTTACACTATTTTTTTTACCATTTCCCCAAGTAATTATAAACATACCAACTGAAACTAAAAGTAAAAATGAACCAAAAATATCATATATCAAACCATACACAATGAAATCTTGCCCATAAAAAGCATCTATATATGAAAACCCTATAAATGAAGTATTTCCAAATGTTGCCATAATCATAAATGTAGCAAAGTATGTTCTATTTAATCTCATTAATTTTCCTACTAGATATGCTAGAGTAAGATTAAATAAAATGAAACATATAAACATTAAAATTAATCCAATGATTCTTTGATCAATAATCAAAGGATAAATTTTTGAAAAAACAATGGACGGAAGAGAAAAGTAGATGATAAATTCAATTAATTGCTTTGAATTATCATGAAAAAATACTTTAAATAAGTATCCCAAAGCTAAATAAATTGCAATCGGTAAAACAGGGTCTAACATACTAACCTTTTTTGCAAAGATTATAATTAATAATATCTTCTATTTTAATTATGTATAATCCAAAAATGAAAATTATAAGATTAGATGAAGTTGATTCAACTCATACGTATTTAAAAAAATATATAAGTTTAAATGGATTTAGTGAACCTTTATGTATAGTATCAGATTTTCAAACAAATGGAATTGGAAGTAGAGGAAATTCTTGGACAGGTAGAAAAGGAAATTTGTTTTTTTCTTTTGTTTTAAATATAAAAGATTTACCAAAAGATTTGCCTTTGCAAAGTATTTCAATCTATGTTTCATATATTTTGAAAAATATTTTGAAAAACTTAAAATCAAAAGTTTGGATAAAATGGCCAAATGATTTTTATATAGAAAATAAAAAAATTGGTGGAACTATTACAACTATGTCAAAAGATATAATCTATTGTGGGATAGGATTAAATCTTTTAGAAGTAGATGAAGGATTTGGTAAATTAGATATAAAAGTCGATATAAATAGTATGTTAAAAGATTATTTTTCTGAAATAGAAAAAAAGATTTTATGGAAGCAAATATTTAGTGATTTTAAGATAGAATTTCAACTTAGCAAAAAGTTCCAAACGACCATAGATAATCAAAAAGTTTCACTCGAAAATGCGATATTAAACGAAGATGGTTCAATTCAAGTAAACAACAAAAAGGTATTTAGTTTAAGATGACAGAAATTATTTCAATAGCTAATCAAAAGGGTGGAGTAGGTAAAACTACTACAGCTGTAAATTTAAGTGCAGCACTTGCCTTAGAGGGAAAAAAAGTCTTATTAATAGATGCTGACCCTCAAGCAAATGCAACCACATCATTAGGTTTTCATAGAGATACTTATGAATATAACATTTATCATGTAATGTTAGGAACAAAAGAATTAAATGAAATTATTTTAGATTCAGAAATAGAGAATTTAAAAGTTGCACCTTCAAATATTGGACTTGTAGGAATAGAAAAAGAATTTTATAAAAATACAAAAGAAAGAGAATTGGTATTAAAAAGAAAAATTGATCCAGTTAAAAAAGATTTTGATTATATTATAATTGACTCGCCTCCTGCATTAGGACCAATAACTATTAATACACTAAGTGCTTCAACATCTGTATTAATACCAATTCAATGTGAGTTTTTTGCATTGGAAGGTTTAGCACAATTACTAAATACTATAAAATTAGTTAAACAAACAATTAATCAATCTTTACAAATTAGAGGTTTTTTACCTACAATGTATAGTTCTCAAAATAATTTATCAAAACAAGTATTTGCAGATTTAGCACAACATTTTGAAAATAAGTTATTTAAAATAGATGATAACTCATATGTTGTTATACCAAGAAATATAAAATTAGCTGAGAGTCCAAGTTTTGGTAAACCAATCATGCTTTATGATACAAATTCAAGTGGAACAAAAGCATATACAAACTTAGCAAGAGCAATTGCAGGATAATTTATTTATAGGAAATAATATGGCACTAGGAAGAGGATTAGGAGAATTATTAGGTGAAGTTGAATCTGCTTATGTAAATTCAACAGGAAATAATACATCAGGTGTAAAAAAAATAGATGTTTCAATAATAAAAGCTAATCCAAATCAGCCAAGAAAAATTTTTGATGAAGATAAATTATTTGAACTAAGTGAATCGATAAAAGAGCATGGTTTATTACAACCAATAGTTGTTGTAGAAAATGAAGATAATACATATACATTAATTGCAGGTGAGAGAAGATTAAGAGCTCATAAACTTGCAAAAATTGATAAAATAAAAGCTATTATTGTTGATACTGATGTATTAAAATTAAGAGAATTAGCATTAATTGAAAATATTCAAAGAGATGATTTAAATATTATCGAATTGGCATATTGTTACGCACAGTTACTAAATGAACATAATATCACTCATGAAGAATTATCAAAAAAAGTATTTAAAAGTAGAACGTCTATTACAAATACATTAAGATTGTTACAATTAAACTCATATGTACAACAATTTTTAGCAACTGACAAAATTAGTGCAGGGCATGCAAAAGTTATGCTTGGATTATCTAATGATGAACAAAGAATGGTTTGTGATTCAATTATAGGACAAAAACTTTCAGTTAGAGAAACTGAAAAACTTGTAAAAGAATTAAAAGAAAGAAATACTGAAAAACCTAAAAAAGAAATAATTTCTACAAATTATAATATAGACCCATTGAAAAATTTAATGGCAAAACTTCAAGAAAATGATTTAAAAGTTAAAGTAGAAAAAAACTATTTTAAAATTGAATTTAATTCGCAAGAAGAGATAGACAAAATATCTAGTTACTTTAATTTACAATTGTAACAAAATCTAAAAATTTCCAAGCTAATTTTTTCTTTTAATATATTTTTATACTTTGTTTTGCTAAAATATTAGAGTTTTAGTTAAACTAAACTGTAAAAAATATGGAGGAATGAATGTTAGACATAAGTCCTGTATTATTGCTTAGCTCTGGTATCATCTTTCTTTTAGTTGTTGCTAGACTAAACAGTTGTCTTTTCAAACCATTATTAAAGCACATGGATGATAGAGCAGCTTCTATAAAAAAAGATTTAGAAGATGCAAAGTCAAATGGTGCAGATGTAGATGGTTTGTTAGCTGAAGCAAATGAAATTATTTCTAAAGCTAAAAAAGAAGCAGCTGCAATTAGAGAACAAGCTTATAAGGAAGCAAAGGATAGTGCTGATGCAAAACTTGCAAGTGCTAAATCTAATTTAGAAGCAAAATCTGTTGAATTTGCTAAAAACTTACAAGACGAGACTAAAGCTTTAAAAGATTCTTTAGTATCTTCTATGCCTCAATTTAATGAGAGCCTAAAAGCTAAGCTTAGCTCAATTTAAAAGGGAAGAGAATATGAAAAGAATGTTATTACTTGGGTTAGCTTTAGCTCCTGTTGCATTATTTGCAAACGAAGGCGCGGTTGAAACTGATATAGTACAAAGAACCGTTAACTTTATAATATTTGCTGGAATTTTATGGTATTTACTTGCTGATAAAATTAAAGCATTTTTTGCCAATAGAACTTTATCTATTCAAGCGGAACTTGACAAAGTTCAAGAGACTTTAAAAGCTTCTCAAGATAAAGTTTCAGATGCACAAAAAAAATTAGAAGAAGCAAAAAAAATTGCTGCTGATATTATTGAAGGTGCAAAAGCTGATATTGATTCAGTTAAACAAAAAGTCGCAACTGCTGTTGATGCGGATATCGCAAATCTAAATAAAAATTTAGATGAAATGATGAAAGTTGAAACATCAAAAGCTAAAAAACAAGTTGTTACAGAAGTTCTTGAAGAGCTATTAAATTCAGAAAATATTAAATTAACTCAAAATGAGTTAGCGAATATTGTTCTTAAAAAGGTAGCATAATGAAAGATTTAGTAGCAAAAAGATACGTAAAAGCTTTAATTGATGGTAGAGATAGTAACACTATAAATACTATTAGTAGTAAGTTAAATGAAATTTCTTCGGCATTTGCTGATGAAAAATTTAATTTTATTATATCTTCACCAGAAGTTGCAGATAATGCAAAAATTGATTTAATAATCTCTTTAGTTGATGGTATAGATTATACATTAAATAATTTTATTAAATTACTTGGTGAGAAAAGAAGATTAGCTTTATTACCATTTATTGCAGAAGAGTTAAATACACAAATTGCAAAAATGAATAATAGTTATGTAGGTGTTGTTTATACAAATCTTGAATTATCAAGTGATTATGTATCTTCAATTGAAGAACAATTTAGTAAAAAATTTGATGTTAAATTATCATTATCACAAAATGTTTGTGATTATGATGGTATTAAAGTAGATATTGACGGACTTGGGGTAGAAATCTCTTTTTCTAAAGAGAGATTAAGATCACAGTTAATTGATCATATTTTAAAAGCAGTTTAGAACTTATAAAGGAGAAATTGAATGGGTGCAAAAATTCAAGCTGATGAAATCAGTTCTATAATAAAAGAAAGAATTGATAACTTTGAATTAAATGTAGATGTAAATGAAACAGGTAAAATTATCTCTTATGCAGATGGTATTGCACAAGTTTACGGTCTAAAAAATGTTATGGCTGGGGAACTAGTTGAGTTTGAAAATGGTGAGAGAGGTCTTGCTTCAAATTTAGAAGAATCTTCTGTTGGTATCGTTGTTCTTGGAAAAGGAGAAGGTCTTAGAGAAGGTACTTCTTGTAGAAGACTTGGAAAACTTTTAGAAACACCAGTTGGTGATGCAATGGTTGGTAGAGTTGTAAATGCTCTTGGTGAAGCTATTGATGGTAAAGGTTCAATTGCAGCAGCTGAATATAGATTTGTAGAAGAAAAAGCTCCTGGAATTATGGCAAGAAAATCTGTACATGAACCATTACAAACTGGTATTAAAGCTATTGATGCATTAGTTCCAATTGGAAGAGGGCAAAGAGAGCTTATTATTGGTGATAGACAAACTGGTAAAACAACAGTTGCAATTGATACAATTCTTAACCAAAAAGGTGAAAATGTAATTTGTATTTATGTTGCAATTGGACAAAAATCATCTTCTGTTGCTTCTGTAGTTAGAACATTAGAAGAATCAGGTGCAATGGAATATACAATCGTTGTTAATGCATCTGCTGCTGATTCATCAGCTTTACAATTCTTAGCTCCATATACAGGTGTAACTATTGGTGAATATTTCAGAGATAATGGTAAGCATGCACTAATTATTTATGATGATTTATCTAAACATGCTGTTGCATATAGAGAAATGTCATTAATTTTAAGAAGACCTCCAGGAAGAGAAGCATATCCAGGGGATGTATTTTATCTACACTCAAGATTATTAGAAAGAGCTGCAAAAATGTCAGATGAAAAAGGTGCTGGTTCTATGACTGCGTTACCAATCATCGAAACACAAGCTGGAGATGTTGCTGCTTATATTCCAACAAACGTAATTTCTATTACTGATGGACAAATTTTCTTAGAAACTAACTTATTTAACTCAGGTATAAGACCTGCAATTAATGTAGGTTTATCTGTTTCTAGGGTTGGGGGAGCTGCTCAAATTAAAGCTACTAAACAAGTTGCAGGAACTTTAAAATTATCACTTGCTCAATATAGAGAACTTGAAGCATTTGCTCAATTTGCATCAGATTTAGATGAAGCTACTAGAAGAGAATTAGAACTTGGTCAAAGAATGGTTGAAGTTTTAAAACAAGGTGTTAATAAACCTCTAGTGATTGAAAAACAAATTGTAATTATTTATGCAGGTACTAAAGGGTACTTAAATGATATTGCAGTTAAAGATGTTGTTAGATTTGAAGCTGAATTACATTCATTCTTTGAACAAAAATATTCAAATATTTTAGAAGCAATTAAATCTAAACAAAAAATAGATGATGATACAGAAGCAGAATTAAAAGCTGCATTAGAAGAGTTTAAAACTGTATTTAGTGCAAACTAAGGATTAGTCAATGGCTAACTTAAAAGAAATAAAATTAAAAATAGGTAGTGTTAAAAATACTCAGAAAACAACGAAAGCTATGAAGCTTGTATCTTCTGCAAAACTAACTAGAACAAGACAATTGTCTGAACAAGCTAGAAGTTATGCTAGAAAGATAAATGATGTGCTTTCTGATATTGCTGCTAGAGTTAGCAAAGTTCAAGACGAAGGAAATATTGGTAGAGCATTTGTACAAAATGATACTCCAAAAACAGTTGATATTGTTTTTGTAACTGCTGATAAAGGACTTTGCGGTGGTTTTAATATGGCAACAATTAAAACTGTTAGTAAATTGATTTCAGAATATGAAGCAAAAGGTTCAAAAGTTAGATTAAGAGCTGCTGGAAGAAAAGGAGTAGATTTCTTCTCTTTCCAAGGTGTTGCGTTAGAGCAAAAAGCAAGTGATTTATCATCTGCACCTGAATATGATAGAGCTGCTGAGTTTATTCATAGTGTTGTTGAAGATTTTAAAAATGAAGTTACTGATAAAGTAATAGTTGTTTACAATGGTTTCTTAAATATGCTATCTCAAGAAATTAGAGTTAGAGAGTTATTACCAATTAGTTTAGATGCTGTTGAAATAGAAGATAACTCATCTATGTTAAATATTGAGCCAGATGATGATGAAGAAGTTTTAAACGAATTAACTGATAAATATATTGATTTCAATATGTATTATGCTTTGATTGATTCTTTAGCTGCTGAACACAGTGCAAGAATGCAAGCAATGGAAGCTGCAACTAAAAATGCAAAAGAAAAAGTTAATAGTTTAACAGTTGAATATAATAAAGCTAGACAAGCTGCAATTACAACAGAGCTGATAGAAATTATCAGTGGTGTTGAAGCATTAAAATAATTTAAAGGAGCTGCCCGTATGAAAGGTAAAATTATTCAGGTAATGGGTCCGGTTGTTGACGTAGAATTCGACGGATACTTACCAGAAATTAATGAAGCTATTGATGTAGTATTAGCAGATGCTAATAAAGACAGATTAGTATTAGAAGTTGCTGCGCATATTGGTGATGGTAGAGTTAGAACTATCGCTATGGATATGACAGAAGGTTTAACTAGAGGTCAAGAGTGTAATGCTACTGGTGGACCAATTAAAGTTCCAGTTGGTGAAGCAGTACTAGGAAGAATTTTTAATGTTATTGGTGATCCAGTTGATGAAGGTGCTGCAATTCCTGCAGAAACTGAAAGATGGTCAATTCATAGATCAGCACCAACTTTTGAAGAGCAATCAACAAAAACTGAAATGTTTGAAACAGGTATTAAAGTTGTTGACCTTTTAGCTCCTTATTCAAAAGGGGGAAAAGTTGGATTATTTGGTGGTGCTGGAGTTGGAAAAACAGTTATTATTATGGAATTAATCCATAACGTTGCTTTTAAACACTCTGGATACTCTGTATTTGCTGGTGTTGGTGAAAGAACAAGAGAAGGAAACGATCTTTATCATGAGATGAAAGACTCAAACGTTCTTGATAAAGTTGCATTATGCTATGGTCAAATGAGTGAGCCTCCAGGTGCAAGAAATAGAATTGCATTAACTGGTCTTACAATGGCTGAATACTTTAGAGATGAAAAAGGTCTAGATGTACTTATGTTTATTGATAATATCTTTAGATTTGCACAATCAGGATCTGAAATGTCAGCATTATTAGGAAGAATTCCTTCAGCTGTTGGATACCAACCAACACTTGCTTCAGAAATGGGTAAATTACAAGAAAGAATTACTTCTACTTCTAAAGGTTCTATTACTTCTGTTCAAGCAGTTTACGTTCCAGCGGATGACTTAACTGACCCAGCTCCAGCTTCTGTATTTGCTCACTTAGATGCAACTACAGTTTTAAATAGAAAAATTGCTGAAAAAGGTATTTATCCTGCAGTTGATCCACTTGATTCAACTTCAAGAATTTTAAATGCAGATATTATCGGATTAGAACACTATAATACAGCAAGAGGTGTTCAATCAGTATTACAAAAATATAAAGATTTACAAGATATTATTGCAATTCTTGGTATGGATGAGTTATCAGAAGCAGACAAACTTGTTGTTTCTAGAGCAAGAAAAATTGAAAGATTTTTATCTCAACCATTCTTCGTTGCAGAGGTATTTACAGGAAGCCCAGGTAAATATGTTGAATTAAAAGATACTATTGCTGGATTCCAAGGAATTTTAGATGGTAAATATGATAACATTCCTGAAATGGCATTCTATATGGTTGGTGGAATCGACGAGGTTCTAGCAAAAGCTGAGAAAATGAAATAACAAAAAACCATTAAGGCATAACATGGATACAATTAGATTATCAATCGTTACACCTAATGGAGAAATATTTAATGATGATGTGAAAACTGTGACTCTTCCTGGAAAAGAGGGAGAGTTCGGTGTTCTACCAGGACATTCATCTTTAATTTCTTCATTAACTGTTGGTGTTATCGTTATTGAAAAAGCAAATTCTACAGAAGCTGTTGCTATTAACTGGGGACATGTGAAAGTAGATGAAAAATCAGTTGATGTGCTAGCAGATGGAGCTATTGCATTAACAGCTGGAAAAGATTCAGAAATCGCTAAAAATATTGAAGCAGCAAAAGCATTAGTTAATTCTGTAAAAGATTCTAATATTTCTGTTGCTTCAGTTGAAGCAAAAATTAATTCATTTGCATAAAAGCACATGATTACTACATTACTAAATTATTTGGCAAATAGTAGTGCTATAACTTATATAGTTTTAGCACTATTGTCAACTTATCTAATCATTACATTCTGGGTTTTCTTTTATAGAAATAGCATTTTAAATTCACTTCTTAGTAATGAGAAGAAATCTTTAGAAGCTTTAACTTCAAGAGAAGCTAGATTTTCGCCGTTGTCAGCACTTAACAAGTGTTCAAATAATTCAACTTCAAAAGAGTTATTGCATGCATGTGAAATTAATATAGTTAAAGATGCAAGTAATGGTCTTTCTTGGTTAGCTATAATATCGTCAACTTCACCATTTATTGGTCTTTTTGGTACAGTTGTTGGTATATTAGAATCATTTGCAAAATTTGCAAATCAGTCAAAAGTTGCATTTTCAATAATTGCTCCTGCAATTAGTGAAGCATTAGTTGCGACAGCAGCAGGTATATTAGTGGCGATTTTTGCTTATACATTCCATCAAATACTTACAAGAAAAGTTTATGAACTTAATATTTTTCTTAAGGCACAATCGCAAATTTTAATTGCTAAAGGGTAAAATAGTGTATGATTTTAATCAAAAACCAGATTTAAATATTACTCCTTTAGTTGATATTATGCTAGTTTTATTAGCAATATTAATGGTAACAGCTCCTGTTATCGAATTTGAAGAACCAATTACACTTCCAACAGGAAGTAGATCACAACAAACACAAGATGTTCAAAAAATTGATATTATTATTACAAAAGATAGAATTGTAACATTAAATAAAAATAAGGTTGAAATATCAAACTTTGCAGATAGTTTTTTACAGTTCTCAAATGGAAAAGATCAAAATACACCAATTTATATCCGTGCAGATAAAAGTTTAAAATATGATGATATTATTTATGTTTTAAAATCAGTTAAAGAAGCTGGTTTTTTTAAAGTGGCATTAGTGACAGATGGATAATAAATGCAAAATAATCTTTCATTTACAGTTTCAGGTATAATTGCGATTTCTCTATATCTTCTTTTAGCTTTTTCGGTACTTTTTTATATAATGAGTCCAGTACCAAATACTATTAATATTACGCCAACTTCTACTTCAATAGAACTTGATATGATAGTTGAAAAAGCTGAAAAAAAGATGGTTGAAAGAAAAGTAGATAAAATAATTGAAAAAGAAGAGGTAAAAGAAAAATCAGCTTCTGCTTCAAATGAAAAGAGACCTGACTTAAAATCTTTATTTGCTAATGTTAAAGAAAAAGCACCTAAAGTTACAAAAGAAGAAGTTAATAATGTTCAAAAATCGATTGATCCTAAAAGATTTAAATCAAAATTTGAAAAAGAAAAAAAATCTTCAAATATTAAAATTGATAAATTATTAGAAGATGAAAAAACAGCAACTAATACTAAAAGTACAAATGCTGCAAAAGGTGTTGAAACAGATGAATATTTTGCTCAAATAAGTGATATGTTATCTGCTTGGGTACCTGTTGGTTCTGGACTTAAAGCTGTTGTATTAATTATGATTGATTTAGATGGTAAGTTTGATTATAGTTTTGTAAAAAAATCAGGTGATGAAACTTTTGATACTTCTTTAAAAGTTTTTTTAGAAGAACAAAAGAATATTGCTTATCCTAAGCCAACAAAAGGAAAGGCAGTTAAAATTAATGTTGATTTCAAATCAGAAGGATGAGAATTATGTTTAAAATATTTTTGTTAATATCATTGATATTTAGTTCAGTTTTTGCAGAAGTTGATGCAAATTTAGAAATAATTAAAAAAGCAAACTCTGTACCAAAAGTTTTAGTTTCAGTTGCTACAGATGCAATGGAAGTTGAAACTCTTAATAAAATAAAAAAGAGTTTATCTGATGACCTAAATGTAAGTGGTCATTTTGAAATAGCAAGTGTAAATAGCCAAACTGCTTATGATAGTTTACCTGATATTTTAGCTTTATCAAACCAAGGTGTTGGATTATATTTAAATTTATCAGCTAAAAAAGAAGCATCAGGGGATTATACTTTGATGACAAAATTGTATGATATTAATGCAAGAGCTTTAATTTTAGAAAAAAACTTTACAACTTCACAAGAAGATAGATATGTTTTTTTAGCTCATAAAGCAGCAATATCGATAAATGATTTTTTTAAAGCTCCGAGTATTGCTTGGATGGATAAATTTGTTGTATTCTCAACATATCGTGGAGCTGGTAAAGCAGATATTATGATTGGTGATTATACTCTAACTTATAAAAAAACTGTTGTAACTGGTGGATTAAATATTTTCCCAAAATGGGCAGATAAAGAACAAAAAACTATATATTATACTACTTATAATTATAAAAAACCTACATTAGTTAAATTAAATATTTATAATAGAGGTAAAGAAATAATCATGGATTCTGATGGTATGATAGCTTGTTCTGATGTAAATAAAGATGGAACTAAACTTTTAATTACTGCATCACCTACAGGGCAACCTGATATTTTCTTATATGAAACTAGAACGAAAAAGAAAACTCAAATTAGCAGATTTAGTGGAATTGATGTAGGTGGACAATTTATCGAAAATGATTCAAGAATTGTTTTTGTATCAGATAGATTAGGAAATCCTAATATTTTTGCTCAAGGAATTAACTCAACTGCAGTTGAAAGATTAGTTTATCATAGTAATAATAATTCTTCAGCTACTGCACATGAAAATAATATTGTTTATAGTAGTAAAGATTCAGATAATGAATTAGGTGGAAAAAGTTTTAACTTATATTTAATTTCTACTAAAACTGATAGTTTAAAGAGACTTACATCTAGTGGAGTTAACCAATTTCCAAAATTTTCTAATGATGGTGAAACTTTACTTTTTATAAAAACTTTTGAAGGAGTGAGTTCTGTTGGTATAATTAGACTAGATTATAGTAAATCTTTTTTATTCCCTTTATCTACAGGACGAATTCAATCTATTGATTGGTAGGGTTTAATTAAAGTATGGATTTCCATACTTTAATTTTTTAATTTAGATTTTTCTTTAAATCGGCAATAAATTCTGTAATATCATCATGAAGTGTTTGCAAATCTTCTTCATGTTCTACTTCATCTGCTAATATTTGGCTTACAATATCATAAGTTACTATGTCTTTATTTCTTGTTATATCAACAATTTTAGAATAAGTATTTATGGCACATTGTTCACCTTTTATAGCATCTTTTAAAATAGCTACTACATCAAAGTTTCTTGGTGCATCATATCCACAATTTGTGTGTTTTATCCATTCATTAGGATCTAGAAGAGGAGTTCCTCCTAGTTGAAGAATTCTATCTGCAATCATATTAGCATGTCTTAATTCATCAGTTGCATGTTGATTAAGTTCAACAATTGCAGCATCTTTCATAATACCTTTTACAACTTTACTTTCAATAAAGTATTGATAATATGCTAACCATTCATCTGCATAAGCTCTATTTAACAGATGAATAATTTCACTTATTTCAATATCTTTTATTATTGAATTTCCTACTCTTGCCATCTTTTTCTCCTTAAAATAGAATGTTATTTGATATTACATAAGTAATTCTTAATAAGCAATAAGAATCAATTAATTATTATTTAAAATCTAAACAATAATTAAGGTTCAATTTAATATCATTTCAGGAAATTTTATTTCAAGGAAAAAATTATGAAAAAGTTAGGTATTTACTCTGTATTAGTTGCAGCATTATTATTTACTACAGGTTGTAGTGAAAAAAATGTTGATATGAATGTTGATAATGGTGCTTCTCAACCAGAAGTTGTTAGTACACCAGATACAAATATTGCTGATGGAAGTTTCTCAGCTTTAGAAAAAGTTGGTAATGGAAATTACTATATGATTAATGGACAAAAAGTGTTAATTGAGCATGTTTATTTTGGATTTGATAAATATGATTTAACTGCTGAAAATAAAGAAAAAGCAGTTTCTAATGCTTCTAAATTATCTCCATTAACTGCTGATACAACAGTTAAAGTTTTCGGTAACACTGACGAATGGGGAACTGATGAGTATAACTACGCATTAGGTTTAAAAAGAGCTAACTCTGTAAAAGATGTTTTAGTTTCAAATGGTGTAACAGCTAATATCTCTTTAGTATCTTTAGGTGAAAGTAATCCAGTTTGTACTGAAAAAACTAAAGATTGTTGGGCAAAAAACAGAAGAGTTGAACACGAATTAAGTAAATAATTCTGATGAATAAGTATCTTCTACCTTTATTAGTAGTAACTTCATTAACCGTAGCCGAAGAGGTTTCGGTTTATGGAGCTGGGAGTTTAAATGCTGATAGTCCTTACGGACTTAGTTCATCAGAAAAGCATATTTTAAAAAACCAGACAAACATAAGTAATATATCTTCTAAATTAGGAGATATAAATACTTTAGTTGAATCAATTAATAGAAGGTTAGAAGGCTTAGAATCTACATATGAAGGTGATTCTGCAAAATTAAATTCAACTGTACTTAAAGTAAATGAATTATCGCAGAAACTAAATTTATCTTCAGATCTAGCTTCTAATACAACACCTACAACTCAGTCAACAAATAATGATTTGACTGATACCGTGAATAATTTAAAAGCTGCTCTTAGTAAATTGACAGCTCTTGTTAACAAAATTAATTCTGAATATGTGTCTTCAACTGAACTTGAGAAAAATATGCAGCAATTTATAACAAGAGAAGAATTTGAGGCCTTGAAAAAAGCAGTTGGTGTTAAAACATCACAAGTAAATCCTACAAAAACTAACGAAAAAAAATCAGCTGAAGTAGATGAAATCAAAAAAAATCTTACTTCAGATGATAAAGCAAAATTATTATCTGATGCAAAAAAAGATTTTAGTGCAAAAAAATATGATAATGCTATTCCTAAATATGAAAAACTTGTTGAAGTTAACTATAAACCTGCTGAAAGTAATTATTATTTAGGTGAAATGTGGTATATAAGAAAAAAATTTGACGTTGCAATAAGTCATTTTAAAAAATCTGCAATACTAAATGATAAAGCAGCTTATATGCCTACATTATTATTGCATAGTGCTATTTCATTTGAAAATACAAAAGATAAAGATAATGCTAAAAGTTTTTATTCTACTTTAATTGATCTTTATCCTGATTCAAGTGAAGCAAAAGTAGCAAAAAAAAATTTAGCTAAATTATAATAATTATAAAATTAAATAAGGAAAAAATATGTCACATAAAGTTATAGGTATAGAATATACATTAAAAGATGCAAAAACAGGTGAACATTTAGATACAAATGTTGGTCAAGCTCCATTAGAATTTATTTCTGGAAAAGGACAAATCATTCCTGGTTTAGAAGTTAAATTAGTTGAAATGTCAGCAAATGAAGAAGCGGATGTTATGGTTGAAGCAAAAGATGCTTATGGTGAGTATAATGAAGAAGCAGTTCAAACATTACCAAAAGAACAATTCGCTGGTATTGAATTAGTTGAAGGTATGTCATTATATGGAACAGGTGAACATGGTGAAACTGTACAAGTTGTAGTTAAATCTTTTTCTGATTCAGATGTAACAATTGATTATAATCATCCAATGGCTGGAAGAACTTTAATGTTCTCAGTAGCAATTTTAAGTTTAAGAGATGCAACTGAAGAAGAAGTTCAAACAGGTGTTGTTGGTGGTATGGCTGCTATGGGTGGTGGATGTTGTGGTGGCGGAGGTCACTCACATGGTGAAGGTTCTTGTGGAACTGGACATGAACACGGACACTCTCATGGTGGTTGTGGTTGTCACTAATCTTTTTTATATAAAGAAAAATTTGAAAATTTGCCCAAGTGTATTTATACATTTGGGCAAAATTATTTTTTAGGGTTATGAAATTTAACTTTAAAAAATGATTTTGAATAAATTTGAAATTTATATATAAGAGGTATTTATAATGAAAAAAGTTGCTTTTATATTTCCTGGGCAAGGAAGTCAAACAGTTGGGATGGGAAAAGATTTTTTTGAGAACAGTGAAATTGCAAAAAATATGATTTCAAAAGCAAGTGATAGATTGGGTATTGATTTTGAAAAACTTTTATTTGAAGAAAATGAAAATTTAGGAAAAACAGAATTTACACAACCTGCAATTTTACTTGTAAGTTCTATTGCAAATGCAATTTTTAAAGAAAAATGTGATATTAAACCAGAATTTGTTTTAGGGCACTCTTTAGGTGAATTTTCAGCTTTAGTTGCTGCTGGTGCTATTGATTATTTAGATGCTGTTGAATTAGTTCATAAAAGAGGTTTATTTATGAGTGAAGCTTGCGCTGGTGGAAATGCTGGTATGATGGCTTTAGTTGGAATTGATGATGCTACAGTTGAAAAAGTATGTGTTGAGCAAAGAGAACTTGGTAAAAAAGTTTGGCCAGCAAACTATAATATGGATGGACAACTTGTACTTGCAGGTATTAAATCAGATTTAGAATCTTTAGTTGATGTATTTAAAGGTGCAGGTGCTAAAAGAGCCATTGTTTTAGATATGTCAGTTGCATCACATTGTGAATTATTAAAAAGTGCAGTTGAAAATTTAAAACCATATTTACAAGAGTTTTTAAAAGATGAATTTGCTCCTGTTATTTCAAATGTAAGTACTCAAGCTTATACTACAAAAGATGAAGCTATAGAATTATTAGCTTCGCAACTTACAAGCCCAGTTAAATATAAACAATCAATTAAAGCTCATGAAGATAAAGTTGATTTATTTATTGAATTTGGGAATGGAATTGTTTTAAAAGGTTTAAATAAAAAAATCACAGATAAACCAACAGTTAATGTTTCAGATATGAAAACATTAGAAGCTGTAATAGGTGAATTAAATGACTAAATTAGCAATTATGGGAGCAATGGAAGAGGAAATTGAACCTCTTTTAGCTCACTTTGAAAATGTAAATATTGTTGAGTTTGCAAATAATAAATATTATGAAGTAAATTATAATGGTTTAGATATTGTAATTGCTTATTCAAAAATTGGAAAAGTATTTGCAAGTTTGACAGCTGCAACAATGATAGAAAAATTTGCTTGTGATACACTTTTATTTTCTGGTGTTGCAGGAGGAATTAATCCTAAACTTAAAATTGGTGATTTGATTATTGCAGATAAATTATGCCAACATGATTTAGATATCACTGCTTTTGGTCATGCTCATGGATATGTTCCAGGTGGAAAGGTTTTTGTTGAAACTACAAAAAGTTTAAGAGAAATCGCGATTAAAGTTGCAAATGAAAATAATCTTAAAATTATTGTTGGAACAATTGCAACTGGAGATCAGTTTGTCCATTCAACACAAAGAAAAGATTTTATTCAATCTACTTTTAATGCAGATGCTTTAGAGATGGAAGGTGCGAGTGTTGCAGTTGTTTGTGATGCTTTAAATGTTCCATTCTTTATACTAAGAGCTATCTCTGATACTGCTGATATGGATGCTGGATTTGATTTTGATGAATTTTTAAAATCAAGTGCTAAAAATTCTGCTGATTATTTAATCAAAATAGTAAAAGAATTAATTAAATAATACTTCTTAATTAAAATAAAGTTGAAATTATAATTATTTCAACTTTATTGTATATTTTTTCTAATTTAAAACCCTCTTTTAACACTCTTTTCAATGATAAAGTTTTCTATTATAAAAAGGAGACAAGATGTTAGCTGAAATAAATACATTTTTAAGTGATATTATTTGGGGTTCTATTTTAATATATTTATTACCTATATTAGGATTATTTTTTACAGTAAGTTCTAGATTTGTACAATTTAGATATTTTTTTAAAATGTTTCATATTTTAAGAGAAACAGTTAGAGATAAAGAGGGACATATTTCTTCTTTTCAAGCTTTAATGCTTAGCGTTGCTGGACGTGTTGGTGGTGGAAATATTGCTGGTGTTGCTGTTGCTATAACGCTAGGTGGTCCTGGTGCTGTTTTTTGGATGTGGCTTATTGCACTTGTTGGAATGGCAACAAGTTTTTTTGAATGTTCCTTAGCTCAATTATATAAAGAAAAAGATGGATTAGATTCATGTCTTTATAGAGGAGGACCAGCTTATTATGCGACAAAAGCTTTAAAACAAAAATGGCTTGGTATTGTTATTTCTATTTTACTTTTAATCACTTTTGGTTTTGCATTTAATGCAACTCAATCATTTATTATATCTACATCTTTTAATGCATCTTTTAATATACCAACATACATAACTGGATTAGTATTAACTTTAGTTTTTGGTATTACTATTTTTGGTGGAGTAAAAAGAATAGCTAGAATGTCTGAGGTTATTGTTCCTGTTATGGCTTTAGGATATTTGTTAATTGCTTTAGTTGTTATTGTTTTAAATCTTGACAAAATTCCTTCTTTAATTGTTATGATTATAACTGAAGCATTTAATCCAAGTTCTGCAATTGGTGGAGGAATTGGTGCTGTTATTATTCAAGGTGCAAAAAGAGGTATGTTCTCAAATGAAGCAGGACTTGGAAGTGCGCCAAATGTTGCAGCCGTTGCTTATGTGGCACATCCTGTGCAACAAGGAATAGTTCAATCTTTTTCAGTGTTTATTGATACAATAATTTTATGTTCTTGTACAGCATTTATTATTCTTTTATCTGGTGTTTATACTCCAGGAATTAGTGGTGTTCAAGGAGTTTTATTAACTCAAAATGCTTTAATTGAACATATTGGACCATTTGGTGGATACTTTGTAACTATTGCACTATTTTTATTTGGTTTTTCATCAATGATTTATAACTATTATTTAGCTGAAAATAGTTTAAATTTCTTTAGTAAGGGAAATGTAACAGTATTTAATATTTTTAGAATATTATGTATTTTACTTGTTATTTGGGGTTCATTTCAAGATTTAAGTTCTATTTTTGCTTTCTCTGATTTATCTATGGGATTATTAGCAATTATAAATATGATTGTTATTGCAATATTATATAAACCAGTACTTCAATTAATCAAAGGTTATGAAAGACAATTAAAAGAAGGGAAAGGTCCAGTTCTTAGATACAATGATTATAATGAATTTAACATCGATAAAAATACTTGGAAAGAGATTGTTGATAATATCAACGATAAAAAAGATTAAGAGTTAACTCTTAATCTTTTAAGCAATTTTTAGACATCATATAAACTAAAAGATATAAACAAAGGTTTTTTATGTTTAATAAAGAAGGAATACCATTTTTTATCATAGTTATACCTTTTTTAGCTATATTTTTTGTATCTTTTTTATCAATTTCATATTATTTAAAATTATCAGATGAAACTTACCAAAAAGAGTTAATACTCAATAAAGAGCAAACAAGTAGTTTTTCAGAAATCAAAAAACAAAATCACCAAAATGAAAAAACAAAATTTATAAAATTTATGCTTGCAGTTACATCAGTAATTATTATTTTTATGATGTTATTTACTTTTTTAATGTTATCAATTATAAAAGATGTTATAAAAAAATATAAATTACAAGTTCAAAATAGAGAAAATGCACTTGAAAGTTTGAATGAAAATTTATCTTTAAAAGTAAAACAAGGGATTGACGAGGCTAAACAAAAAGATAGAAAAATCTTAGAACAAGCTAAGTTAGCAAGAATTGGTTCTATGATTAGTATGATTGCTCATCAATGGAGACAACCTTTAAGTCAATTATCTGGAATTTTAATGGAATTAGAAAACACAACAAGATTTAAAAAAGTAGATAATGATTATATTTTAAATGCTATTGATAAAAGTGATAAGATGATTGAATTTATGTCAAATACAATAGATGATTTTAGAAATTTCTATAAACCAGATAAGAAAAAAGAGGATTTCTATGTTTCTGATGCTTGTAAAAAAGCGATAAATATTATAGATGCAACTTTAGAAAACCTTGGAATAAATCTTATTTTAGATATAAAAGATGATAAAAAAATTTTTGGATATCCAACAGAATTTTCTCAAGTTATTTTAAATATTATAAGTAACGCTAAAGATGTTTTAATTGAAAAAAATATAAAAAATCCAAAAATTGAGATAAATATAGAATCAAAAGGTATTTTATCAATTATTACAATAAAAGATAATGCAGGTGGAATTGAAGAAAAAAATTTAGAACAAATTTTTGACCCATATTATAGTACAAAAGATTCATCAAAAGGAACTGGACTTGGTCTTTATATTTCAAAACTAATAATTGAGCGAAATATGGGTGGAGATTTAAGTGTATCTAACGACAGTGATGGTGCTGTTTTTAAAATAGTTGTAGCAGGATAAAAATGAAACCAGAATTAATTGAAGAGTTAAAAAATATCTCTATTTTATGTGTTGAAGACGAAGATGGAATAAGAGAAACAATTGTAAATACTTTAAATTACTATTTTAAAGATGTATATGAAGCAACAAGTGGAAATGAAGGATTTGAACTTTATGAATATTATAAACCAAAAATTGTAATAACAGATATTCAAATGAGAGATGGAAATGGTGTTGAGTTAGTTAAAAGAATTAGAGAAAATGATTTTGAAACAATGATTATTATGTTAACAGCTCACTCAAATGAAGAATATTTAATGGAATTAATAAATTCTAATGTAAATCATTATATTTTAAAACCTTTAAATCTAAAAAAATTGTCACAAGCTTTGGAAAAATATCTTGTAAAATCTTCAAAACCAGTGATGTTAAGTGAAGATTTACTTTTTGATTTACAAAAAAGAGAATTAGTTTATAAAAATAGCGAAATAATTCCATTGCGAAAAAGAGAAAAAGATTTTTTATATTTATTATATGAAAGAAAAGATTCAATTTTGAAATATGAAGAGATAGAGTTTGAGCTGTGGAATGATAAAGAGATGACAACCCATGCACTAAAATCATTTATAAAAGAATTACGAAGTAAATTACCAATAAACGTAATCAAAAATGTACCTCAAGAAGGGTATACTTTACAAAAATAATAAAAGACACTTTTTGCATACTTTTATTTTATAATATTTTAAAATTATTAATCAAGAGGATAATTATGGAAAAGCAATATAGAATTGAAAAAGATTTTTTAGGTGAAAAAGAGATAGAAACAACTAAATATTATGGTATTCAAACTTTAAGAGCAAAAGAGAATTTTGATATTACAAAAACAAGTCTTTCTTTGTTCCCAAACTTTATAAAGTCTCTAGCAAAAGTTAAAAAAGCTTGTGCTTTAACTAATTATGAATTAGGTGATTTAACAGATATTCAAAAAGATGCCATCATTCAAGCTTGTAATGAGATAATTGATGGAAAATTTAGAGATCAATTTATAGTTGACCCTATTCAAGGTGGAGCTGGAACTTCTACAAATATGAATGTAAATGAAGTTATAGCTAATCGTGCTTTAGAAATTCTTGGAAAACCAAAAAGTTCTTATGACATCATTCATCCAAATAATCATATAAATATGAGTCAATCAACAAATGATGTTTATCCAACAGCTATAAAATTAACTTTACATGAGTTGATTTACAGATTAAAAGATAGTTTAAGATTTTTAAGAGATTGTTTTGAAAATAAATCTGTAGAGTTTAAAGATGTGCTTAAAATGGGAAGAACTCAGCTTCAAGATGCTGTTCCTATGACTTTAGGACAAGAGTTTAAAACTTTTGCAGTTATGATTGATGAAGATATTTTTAGATTAAGAGAGTGTCAAGCACTTTTAAAAGAGGTAAATCTTGGAGCAACTGCAATTGGTACAGGAATTAATACAAAACCAGCTTATCAAAGAAAAGTAATCTCAAATTTAAGAGAAGTTACTGGAGTTGATTATGTAAGTGCTGGAGATTTGATTGAAGCTACTCAAGATACAGGAGCATTTGTACATATTTCTGGAGTTTTAAAAAGAGTTGCTATAAAAATCTCAAAAATTTGTAATGATTTAAGACTTTTAAGTTCTGGTCCACGAGCTGGATTAAATGAGATTAATTTACCACCATTACAACCAGGAAGTTCAATAATGCCAGGAAAAGTAAATCCTGTTATTCCTGAAGTTGTAAATCAAGTGGCTTTTGAAGTAATTGGAGCAGATACAACTATCTCAATAGCAAGTGAACATGGGCAATTACAGCTAAATGTATTTGAGCCTTTAATTGCATATAAATTATTTAATTCTATAAATATGATGAGAAGAGCATTTTACTCTTTAGGTGAAAAATGTGTAAAAGGTATAACAGCAAACGAAGAAGTTTGTATGAATAATATCTTAAATTCAGTTACTTTAGTAACTTGTTTAAATCCAATTTTAGGATATGAAAAAAGCTCAAGTATCGCAAAAGAAGCCTTAAAAACAAACAAAAGAGTTTATGATTTGATTTTAGAACAAGGTTTATTTACTAAAGAAGAGTTGGATGAATTACTTCAACCAAAAAATATGGTACATAATTATGAGAAGGACGAAAAAAATGAAGATTACGCTGATTAATACAGGTGGAACTTTTAATAAAAGATATAATCCCTTAAAAGGTGAACTTGAAGTTCCAAAAGACAATATTGCACTTGATGAGATAATTGAAAGTTGTTTTAATATTGAATTTGAAATTAAAAATGTAATTTCAAAAGATAGTTTAGAAATAGACAATGATGATAGAGATTATCTTGTAAAAATTATAAATGAAAGTAGTGAAAATATTATCATCGTTCACGGAACAGATACTATAGATATAACTTCTAAATATATTGATGAAAGAGTTAAAGATAAAAAGATAGTTTTAACAGGAGCTATGGTTCCTATGAGTATAAAAAAAGTTGAAGCAACTCTAAATTTCGCACAAGCAATTGGGTTTTTAAATGCACCAATATCAAATGGAGTTTATATTTCTATGCACGGATGTGTGACAAATTATGCTAAACTTTTGAAAAATAGACAACTAGGACAATTTTTAATTTCATAAAGGATTTAAATGAAAGAGTTTTTAGAAGTTTTAAAATCTTGTGGTTATGATTCACATTTTGTAAAAGATAAAGCTTCAGCTTTATCTTTGGCTAAAACATATATAAAATCAGATATGAGTGTTGGTCTTGGTGGAAGTGAAAGTGTAAAAGAGATTGGTTTACTTGATTATTTACTAAATAACAAAGAAATCACTTTATATAACCAATATGAAGCTGGTATTTCAATGGAAGAAAATATCAAAAGAAGAAGACAAGGTTTAGTTTCTGATATTTTTGTTTCAAGTACAAATGCCATCACAAAAGATGGGAAACTTGTAAATGCAGATGGAAGTGGAAATAGAGTAGCTGCACTTTGTTATGGACCAACAAATGTTTTATTAATAGTTGGAATTAATAAAATAGTTGATACTTTAGAAAATGGTTTTAAAAGAGTTATGGAAGTTGCGGCTGTTAAAAATATAAATCGAATAAACAACAAAGCAATAGAAATGGGCAAAGAACCAAAATATAATCTTGAAAATATTGCAAATAAATTTTCTTGGATTAAAGGTGATGATATAAAAGGAAGAATAATTATAATCCTAGTTGATGAAGAGTTGGGATATTAAGAGTAATTTTTTTATTTAAAAGTAACATAACTTCTTTTTAGATAAAATGCCCAAAAATAAAAATATAGGACTTTATAAAATGGCATTATATACATGTGGACACATTATTCCAGATTCTGACTCAATTTGTTCAGCAATCTCTTTAGCATATTTATTAAATAAAATTGGACGTCCTGCAACTCCTGCACGTCAAGGTGAACCAAATCCTGAAACTAAATATATTTTAGAAAGATTTGGATTTGAAGCACCAGTTTTAAAAACATCTTTTGCTGGTGATGAACTGTTTATCACTGATTATTCAGATGTTGCACAAGCTCCTCAAGAACTTGATAAAACTACAATCGTTGGAATTGTTGACCACCACAAATTAGGTGATATTACAACTTCAGCACCACTTGAATGTTGGATAAGACCAGTTGGTTGTACAAATACAATCGTAAAAGAGATGTATGATTTCCATAAAGTTGAAATTCCTGCAAACATCGCTGGAATTATGATGTGTGCGATTTTATCTGATACAGTTATTTTCAAATCACCAACTTGTACAGAAACAGATATTAAAGCTGTTAGAGAATTAGCAGCTATTTGTGGTATTGAAGATTTTGGTGCTGTTGGTATGGAAATGTTTAGAGTAAAATCAGCAGTTGCAGGAACTCCAATAAGAGAGCTTGTAATGAGAGATTATAAAAACTTTGATATGCATGGGTCTAAAGTTGGTGTTGGGCAACTTGAAGTTGTTGATGGGAGCGTTTTTGATGCAATTAAAGATGAATTAATGGCTGATATTAAAAAAGTAAAAGAAGAGCAAGGATTACATACTGTTGCTTTACTTTTAACTGATATTATGAAAGAGGGAAGTGAAGTATTAGTAACTTCTGATGATGCAACAATCTTTGAAAAAGCATTTAACTGTAAACTTGAAGATGGAAAAGTTTGGTTAGATGGTTGTTTATCAAGAAAAAAACAAATTATTCCTTTCTTAGAACCTGCATTTGCTTAAATTTTAGATACAAAGCTAATTTTGGCTTTGTATCTAAAAGTAACTAAATAATAAAAAATATCCATAGAAAATTTTTAAATACTATCTTAAGTAAAAAAAAATAAAAAAAGTAGTATCCTAGAATTGATGAAAAAATTTTAATAAAGGATATAAAAATGAAACACGAATTAATGACTTTACCTTATTCTATGGACGCTTTAGAGCCATGTATGTCAAAAGAGACTTTAGAGTTTCATTATGGAAAACATCACCAAACTTATGTAAATAACTTAAATAATTTAATTGCTGGTACAAAATTTGAAGATTCTTCTTTAGTAAATATTATTTTAGAATCAGATGGTGGTATTTTTAATAATGCAGCACAAGTTTATAATCACGACTTTTTTTGGAATGGTTTAACTCCAACTCAAGGTGCAATTCCAACTTCTGTAGAAGAAGCTTTAACAAAAGCTTTTGGAAGTGTAGATAAATTTAAAGAAGAGTTTACAGCAAAAGCTGTTAGTCATTTTGGTTCTGGTTGGGCTTGGTTAGTTCAAGATGAAAATCAAAATTTAAAAGTTATATCAACTTCTAATGCTCAAAATCCTCTAACAGACAATCTAAAACCTATTTTAGTATGTGATGTTTGGGAACATGCATATTATATAGATGTAAGAAATGCAAGACCTAAATTCTTAGAAAACTTCTGGAAACTTGTAAACTGGGATTTTGTAGCACAAAATTTAGGATAAAAATATATAAAGTTAAAATACTCTTTTTAAAAGAGTATTTTAATCCAACACCTATAAATCTTCCTTTTCAATAAGTTAATTATCTAAACTCTACTATCTTTTCAAATGTAACTAAATAACTTTTATCAATTATAGTTTTAAATAAATGAAATTTTACAGCTATTTTTACAAAATATTTTGGATTTAATTAAAACCCCTTATAAATATAGAAAGTATACTTTATTATTAAAACTGTGAAAATAAAAGCTAATTTTATAGGTGTTGATATTTTTTGTTTTGAGTAAAATTAGTTATAATTTATAAAAATACAATTTTATTGTTATCTAACAAAATAAAAATAAGGAATATTGATGTCTATATTAGATGAAAATAATTTTGAAAAGCTTATTACTGAAAATACTTTTACAATTAATGATGAAAAATATAAAGATGAACATATTATAAAAATTAGAAGAGATAATGAATTAAATATTTTATTAAATCATGAATCTTCAACTCAATATGAACAGCTCGAAATGAATCATAAAATTATTGATACAATGTCTATTTTAGATATAGGTAAAACAAATTACACTTTAAAAAATGTTTATTTTCATTCATTAAATCAATCTCTTAATTTATCTTTTCATACAAGTAAAATTAGTGCAGAAGCTTTTGTTGAATCTATAGAATTTGTTAGTGAGACTTATAAAAATAGTGAATATATTGTTGAGTATATTGATAATATACCTATTAATCATATTTGGTCAGATATTATAGAAAAAGAAATTATAAGTAAAAATATTATTAGTATAGGTGATATTGAGATTGAAAAAGAAGAATTTGCATCTAGCGGTGGAAGTAATGGTTTAATTCTAAATATTGATAATCAAGAAATTTATTTAATAAGAAATGAAGAAAAATCAAAAAAAGAGTATACAGATGGGTTTATTTTATATAAGGGTAATCCAAGTAAAGAATTAAGAGATAAATTTAGAAACATCATATCTTTTTTTATAGGTAGAATAATTATTCTCTTGGAAGAATCTTTTTATGATATTGATTGGAATTTAACTTCATTTAAAGCTTTCTCTCCAAAAAAATTGATGAATGGACGAGCATTTAAGATTAATACAATATTACCTATAAAATATGATTATATAATTGATTCAGAAAGCTTTTCAAAGCATTGTAATTTATTATATCAGAAATATGATTTATTTGATTTCTCTCATCTTTCTTGGTTATATTGGCATGCACAATGTTCTGCTATTCATACAAAATGTGGAGAGTTTGGGGCAACTATTGAAGCCTTGCAAAAAGCATATATTGATAATAACACAAAGGGATGGAGTGCTGCAATTATTAGTAAAGATAAATTTAAAGAATTTAAAGAAAAGATAATAAAAGAAATTGATGAGTTAGATATTAAAGATAAAGAAAAAAATATATTAAAAGAAAAGTTGGCTTCATTAAATAAATTACCACAAAAAATGATTTTAGAAAACTTATTTAAACACTTGAATTATTCAATAAATGAAGATGAGCTTAAAGCTTGGCAAGGAAGAAATGATTCTGCTCATGGTAATAAAAATGAAGACTCTATAAAAAAAATTATTAAACAAAAAAATTTACTTCAAGATATATTTTTTAAATTGATACGGTTGATAGCAGATATTGATAGATAATTGACTAATAAATGTTATTACAATATAATTACAAAATAAAATAAAAATTGTAGGATTTTAAAATGACAATGCTTACAAAAATAGGAAATTCACAAGGTATTAGAATACCAAAAGCTCTTATAAAAGAAGCTCAACTTGAAAATGTTGAAATAGATTTAGAAGTAGTTGAAAATGGTTTACTTTTAAAACCTGTTAAAAAAACTGCTAGAGAAGATTGGGGAAAAAGTATTAAAAAAGTTATTGAAAAAAATAAAAATAAAAAAGATGATGGAATTCTTGAAGATTTTTTAAATGATAGTGATTTGGAAGATTACGAATGGTAGAAGAAACAATAAAAAGATTTGATATATATTTAGTAAAATTAAATCCAACAATAGGAAGTGAGATTCAAAAAACTAGACCTTGTATAATTATCTCTCCCAATGAAATGAACGTTTTAAATACAGTTATAGTTTCTCCTCTTACAAGTAAAGGCTTTGATTTTATATTTAGACCAAAAATAAATTTTGAAGGTAAAAAAGGTTTAATTTTACTTGACCAGATTAGAACTGTCGATAAATCAAGACTTTTAAAAAAAATTGGAACAGTTGATATTGAAAAATCAAAAGAAATTTCTTCAACACTAGTAGAAATTTTTAAATATTAAACTAAATAGATGAAATCAGATATCTTTAAAAATCCAAAGCTAGACTTTATTGAGTTACGATATGTAGAAGATATCGAAGATTGTGTAAAGATGCATTTACATGAAGAACTTACAATCACTGCAATAAAAAAAGGTTCATTAACTCTTATTTTCAATGACACTTCAATAACAGTAAAACCAAATGAAATAGCTATCATAAATAGTCAAATTCCTCATAGTGCAACAACAAATGAAAAATCAAAAGATGGATATGTTTTGTACTTGAAAAAAGATTATTTAAGAAATTTAGATTTTAATTTTTCATCAGCTTTTGAGTTAATCAAAAATAAAAATATTTATAAAAGTTTTATAAAATTATGTGATTGTTTACTTGATATTAAAGTCTCTTTGATAGAAAAAGAGGAAAATCTTTATCTATTTTGTCTGGCATTTTTTTCTTTTGAACAAACAGAACAAAACTATAAAGAAGAATCAACTTTAGCAATGAATATAAAAAAATATTTAGATGAAAGTTATCTTGAAGAGTTTATCTTAGATGAGTTAGCTTTGAAGTTTGATTTAACAGTTGTTCATCTAATACGAGTATTTAAAAAAGAGTTTGGACTTCCAATTCACTCATATATTTTAAATAAAAAAGTTCATCTTGCAAAAGAGCTATTGACTTCAAATATTTCTATATCTCAAATAGCTCAAGATAGTGGTTTTTTTGACCAAAGTCACTTAAATAGAAGTTTTAAAAGAATTTTTCAAATTACACCAAAAGAGTATCAAAAAAATATTTTTTCAAAATGTTAATTTTGTACAAGATTTTATTTTTTGTAAAAGTTATAATTTGCAAAATTTAAAAAGGAGTTTATCATGGATGTAAATATTATAAAACAAATTATCTCTTTTTCTCTCCTCTGCCTCAAAACTTTCTAATACTTAAAACATAAAAAAACAAATCAAAAAACAAAAATTATAACGGAGTAAACCATGAGTTTCAAAAAATATCAACAATATCCTATTGTGCAAAATTTTAAAAGAGAGTGGGCAGATAAAACTATAACAAAAGCACCAATTTATTGTAGTGTAGATTTAAGAGATGGAAATCAAGCTTTGATAAATCCTTTAACAGTAGAGCAAAAATTGGAGTATTTTAAATCTTTAGTAAAAATAGGCTTTAAACAAATAGAAGTTAGTTACCCAAGTGCTAGTGATACGGATTTTAACTTTACTAGAAAATTAATAGAAGAGGATTTAGTGCCAGATGATGTAGCTATTCAGATTTTGATTCCTGCAAAAAAAGAGTGGATTAAAAAAAGTGTAGAAGCTATGAAAGATGTAAAAAATGGAATCTTTCATTTATACAATCCAACAAATGAGTTTCAAAGAAGAGTTGTTTTTCAAAAAAGTGATGATGAGATAATTCAAATGGCTATTGAAGCTATGCAATATTTAGTTGAACTAACAAAAGATTTTAAAGGAAAAGTAACTTATCAATATTCACCAGAAAGCTTTTCTCAAACAGATTTAGAGTTTGCTGTAAAGATTTGTAATGAAGTTATAAATGTGGTAAAACCAATAAAAGAAAATAAGATGATAATAAACTTACCAAATACTCTTGAAGCTTGTACAGCAAATGTTTATGCAGATAGAATAGAGTGGATGTGTAAGAATTTACACAATCGCGAAGCTTTGATAATCAGTGTTCATCCTCATAATGATAGGGGAACTTCTGTAGCAAGTGCAGAGTTAGCCGTACTTGCAGGAGCAGATAAGGTTGAAGGAACTTTATTTGGAAATGGGGAGCGAGCAGGGAACTTGGACATAATAAATTTTGCTTTTAATATCTATTCACAAGGAATTGACCCAAAACTTGATTTATCAATAATTGATGAAGTAAAAGCCATGTACGAAGAAAAAACGCAACTTTTTGTACATCCAAGACATCCTTTTGTTGGTGATATGATATTTACCGCTTTTAGTGGTGGACATCAAGATGCTATAAAAAAAGGAATAGATTTTTATAGACAAACAAATAGCCAAAGTTGGAATGTACCATACTTACCAATTGACCCAAAAGATATAAAAAGAGGATATGAAAAAGTAATACGTGTAAATTCTCAATCAGGAAAAGGTGGAGCAAGTTTTATAATAAGTGAATTTTTAGGAGTAGAAATGAATAAAGATGAGGCTATAAAATTTGGTTTAGTTATAAAAGAAGAATCTGATAGATTAAAAAGAGAGTTAGAAAAAGAAGAAATAATCGGACTATATAAAAAGTTAAATAGTTAAAAGTAAGTTTTAAAACTTACTTTTATTTGTATTCGATTTTTCCTTGACTTGCAAGTAATGCACCACATAATTGGTATAAAACACGTGAACCAACATTTGCATCCCAACTATCAGCACTATCGCCAACTTCACAAAGGTCAAATCCTATGATATTTTTACCACTTTTTACAATCATAAAGATTAAGTGTTCAAGCTCTCCATATCTTAATCCTCCAGGAACAGGAGTTCCTGTATTTGGACAGTTTAATGGCTCTAATCCATCAATATCTATTGATAAATAAACATTTTGAGGAAGTTGGTTTATATATGGTGCAAAAACTTCTTCAAGTGATTTTCCGCTAGCAAGTTGGGCTTGCATTAAAGTATCATATAAACAAGCACCTTTTACTCCATATTCAATCATTCTAGTTGCTTCTTCTTTACTATAGTCTCTTATTCCAACTTGAACAAGATTTGAAACTTTTTCACACTCTTTCATAACGTTATAAAAGATTGAAGCATGAGAGTAAGTAAAACCTTCATAAGCTTCTCTTAGGTCATGATGAGCATCAACATGTAAAATTCCAAAATTTTCAGTTTGTGTGTCACTTAAAGCTTTGATAAGTCCAAATGGGCAAGAGTGGTCACCACCAACAACAGCTACAAACTTACCACCTTTTAATTGTTCAAGAGATTTTTCATAAACTGAAGAGTTTAGTGTAGCTGAAGCTTCATTTACATATTTTAGTGCTTTTTTGTTTGTTTTTCCATCTTCAAGAGCTTCGATTACTTTTAGAGCTTTTTTTCTAGCTTTGTTGCTTAGTTTATGTAAACTTTTGTCAGTTTCAAGCATGGCAATACCAGCAGTATATGGTTTGATATAGTGGTAGTTCTCAACGTCAAGTTGGTGGCTTGAAGTTCGTATAGCATCAGGAGCATTTGCAGTTCCCTCACCAAATGAAACAGTTGCTTCCCAAGGAACTGGAACTAAAACTAAACTAGCTTCTTTTGGGTCTAATCTTCCACCAATAAATCCATCACCTTCAACTGGAGGTAATCCTAATTCTAATACTTTTATCTCTTCTTCTAAAGTTCTGTATGACATAAATTTTCCTAATACAATATATGATATTTCTTGATTTTGAATTATAGAATAATTAAGGAAATAGTTAAGTTAATTAGAAAGTTATTTGTCTTGATTCAAATTTTTTAAAAATATTTTTAAGAAACATTATGATAATGTCTATCAAAAAACTTTAGGTGTGTAGATGCTCAAATACTATAATGAACTTTTGTATTTTGCCCAGAAACAAGTAGGTGATAGGGAAAAAGCAAAAGATATAATACAAGAAACTTATATCAAACTTCTTGAAATTAAAGATAAATATAATATAAATAATGAACGCGCATATCTATATAAAATAGCAAAAAATATAGTAATTAACGAAGTTTTACAAAATCAAAAAATGCCAAGTACAGAATATGAGGAAAATTTTCACATCTCACCAACCTCTGAACAACCAGAAGAAGTATTAATAAAAGAAGATCAAGAAAAGATTTTTATGCAAATATTAGAAGACCTTTCGCCTCGAGTTAAACAAGCTTTTATTTTATATACTATTGATGGTTATAGTAGAAAAGAAATAGCTAAAATTTTAGATATAACATCAAATGCAGTTGAAAAACTCATAAAAAGAGCAACAATAAAAATAGAAGAAGAACTAGCAAAGAGAGGATTTTAAGTGAATATAGAAACTAAAATCAAAGAAGAAGCAATTTATTGGCTTGCCTGTGAGAAAGAGGGATTGGAAAAAAATCAAAAAGTAGAGTTTGAAAATTGGATAAAAGAGGAGATTAATAAAAAAATATATAATCGGATGAAATTTGTTCATCAAATGGCTAAATCAATATCAAAAGAAAATGCACAAAATTTAAGTGATAAAGTTCATTTAGAAATAAGAAAAGAAAAATTTTTAAATAAAATAAAATACTTTTCAAGTGTAGCTACAATTTTACTAATAGTTTGTTTTTCAGCTTTTAAAATCTATGATAATAATTTTGCTGTTCAATATTCAAATTCATTTATGACCGATAAAAATAGCTTAAAAAAACAACTTCCTGATGGCTCAAGTATCTTTATTGATGCAAAAACAAATCTAAATATAGAGTTTTTCAATGGAAAAAGAGAAGTAACTTTAAAAGATGGAAGAGTTATGTTTGAAGTTGCAAAAGATAAAAATAGAGTATTTATCATAAAAAGTGGGGAGATAAATATAGAAGTAGTTGGAACAAAGTTTGAAGTAATACACAAAAAAGATACTACAACTATAAACGTGGAAGAGGGTATCGTGAAAACATACTATTCTAAATATTTTTTTGATAAACAAAATGAAAAATTGCTTACTAAAAGCAATAGTATAACTTATTCAAATTTCCAAGGGGATATAAATAATCAAGAAAAAATCAATTCAGAAAAGATAGCACTTTGGAGAGAAAATCTGATAGTTTTACATAAAACAACTCTAAAAGAAGCATTGGAAGAATTTTCAAAATATAGTGATATAAATATCTATTTTTTCTCAAAAGAACTTGAAAACTACTCAATAACAGGAGAATTTTATTCAACTCAACTTGATATATTTTTGAAAACAATAACAAAAATATATCCTATCAAAATAGACAAAAGTGATAAAGAAATAAAAATTTCAAAGAAAATTTAAAATTTCTTTGAAATTTATGTCCGTTTTTCTTTTAAATTTTACTCTTATGTAATTAAGAATGATTATTAAAATTGTTTTATAATACACAAGGAGAAAATTTAGAATGAATTTATTCAAAAAAAGATTATTAAGCCCTGCGGTCGCTTTGCTTTTATATTCAAGTGCAATGGCGAATGATTTGACTTATTCAATAGAAAAACAATCTTTAAAAGATGCTATAGAAACTATTTCAAAAAAATCAAACACTCCATATATCGCAAATAGTTCATTTTTAGATGGTAAAACTTCTAATGCTATAAAAAATATAAAAGGAACAAAAAATGCTTTAGATAAAGTACTAGAAAATAGTGGTTTAGAAGCTGTTATTGAAGATGGTGCGATTATTATAAAGAAAAAAGTAGTTGTTGGAAGTGGAACTGTACTTGAAGAAGTAAATATAAATGAGGGGATTTATCTTCCAAGTGGAACAACAGAAGGAAGTGGTTCTTATACTACAGGAAGTACAAACACCGCTACAAAACTTGACTTATCTCTCAGAGATACTCCTCAATCTGTAAAAGTCTTAACAGAAAAATATTTAGAAGATGCAAATATCACATCTTATCAAGATATGTTAAAAAATATTACAGGAGTTACAGTAAATAGAATAGATGAAAGAGTATATCCAAAAGCAAGAGGCTTTGATGTAGATTATTATTTACTTGATGGAATGCCAACTTATGCTATGGCAAATACTAGAGATTATAGTGCAAATGATCCTGATATGATAATGTTTGATAGAGTAGAAATCGTAAAAGGTGCAAATGGACTTATGACGGGTTCGGGAAATCCAGGAGTAGGAATAAATATGATTAGAAAACATGCAAATTCAAAAGAATTTACTGGAAATATTAATATTTCTGCTGGTTCTTGGGATGATTATAGTATTAAAACTGATATATCTACTCCTCTTAATGATAATGGTAGTATTAGGGCAAGGTTTGTAGCTAAACACCAAGATAGTAAATCATTTTTAGATTTTTATGAAAAAACAAATGATATTTTATATGGTGTTTTTGATATGGATTTAACAGATACAACATACCTATCTTTTGGTGCTAGTTATGAAAATATTGATAGAGATGGAGTTAGATGGGCTGGAATTCCTAGTACATATAATGATGGTTCAAGAACAAAGTTTAGTAGATCAACAAATGTAAGCGGAGATTGGTCAGATTGGGATACAAAAACAAAAACTTATTATACTGATTTAAAACAATTTGTATATAAAGATATTTCTTTAAATTTATTTTATTCTCATAGAGATATGACTACAAAAAGTGCATTAGCAGCTTATGTAGGTTCAGTAGATAAAAGTAGCAATTTGGCAGCTGATTATTCGCTTTCTACTTTTGTAGGTGATGTAGAAGAAAAAGAGGATAATATCAATTTTTATGTTTCTATTCCATTTGAATTAGCTAATTTAAAACATGAAGTAGTTGCTGGGTATATATATAACAAATATAATTTGAAAAAGAATAATCAAAAAAGTGATTATAAATATACTTATGCTCCTGGTTCAGGATTTGATATGTTTTGTCAAATGGGATTTTTGCCTTGTACACAATTGGATTTTAATAATATAAATATTGCTAATCCAAATTTATCACCTACAGATAAATTTAGAATATTTGAGAGAGAACAATCAGCTAAGTTTTTAGCAAGTAAGCTTTCACTTATGGAAGAGTTGAAAATTATTGCTGGAGTGAGAGTTTCAGATTGGGAAGAAAAAAATACAAATGGAACAGATTATAAAAGAGAGTTTACAGATGAAGTAACTCCTTATATAGGTGTAGTTTATGATATTGATGATAATCATTCAATTTATACAAGTTATACAAATATTTTCGAACCAAGAACGGAATTGGATAGAGATGCTAAAACTTTAAATCCTGCTGAAGGAGATAATTATGAAGCAGGAATAAAGGGAGAATATTTTGATGGTAAACTAAATGCTTCATTAGCTTTTTTTAGAGTAGAAAAAGATGGTGTTGCATCAGATAACGATGCTCCTCGTCTTCCTGATGGTAGTATCCCATCAAAATTAGTAGAGGGTGTTGTTAGTAAAGGTGTTGAATTTGAAATGGATGGAGCAATTACAGATAACTGGGCTTTAAGTTTTGGTATTTCACATTTTGATGCAAAAGAAGAAAATGGAGAAAAATATAAAGCTGAATCATCAAGAACAACGGCAAATTTATGGAGTAAATATATTTTTGATAGATTTGAGTTAGGTGCAGGTTTAAACTATAGAAGTAAAATAGAAGAAACATTTATGGGAAATCATGTTGGACAAGGTGGATACACAATTGTAAATACAATGTTTAAATATAACATAGATAAGAATATGAATTTACAGCTTAATATAGATAACATATTTGATAAAAAATATTATGAAGGTATTGCTCAATCTAATATAAATTATGGAGAGCCTAGAAATTTCACTCTTGCTATGAAATACACTTTTTAAAATATAAAGGAAGATTTCTTCCTTTATAGATTTAATTATGGATTTCAAAATATTAAGTTTTCCTAAAAACTGATTATTCAACAACAAAACAAAACATCAAATTTTCAGATATTTTGGAATCCATACTTAAGTTTATAAACACTTATAAGCTTAACTTCATAGTGCTGTGGATTTATATTTATGTGTTCGTTTCCTTGTCACATAAATAATTATGAATGAATTAGTCTCTCACTTCAAATCCACAGGCTATGGATTTTTATGTATAATAACAAAAAAATTATTATATGGAAAATATCATGGATGATTGTCTAAACTGCACACCTACTAAAAAATGTATACTACATATAGAAAAGTCAGATTATCGAACAGATTTTGGGAAAGTTGGATTTTTAGATAATTTTTACGAAGAATTATTTAATTATGTTATTGATTATGAAGAAATAAAAAATTATGTAAAAATAAAAATAAATATTAATTATGGTGAAGAAAATACTATTGATGGTAAAAAAATTTTTCAAATATTAAATAATGAAGAAGAATTAAAAAAAGTTATTAGGAATTACTTTGAAATACAAAATGAAGAACAATTGGATAAATATTTTGCTGATTTAATAATCAATGAAATTGAAAATAGTGATTTATCAATTGATGGGTATGTATTTCAATCTTATTTAGATGAGTTTTTTAAAGAAAAAATTATAATTTTTGAACAAATATTTTTTCCTACTTATGATGCTAGGGACAAATTTAATTATATGAAGATAATTAGAAAATTAAAAAAAGTACATTTTGATACTTGTAAGTTTAAAGCTAAATTTTTTGATTTGATAGATATTGAAGTGTTTTTTCAAGATTGTGAATTTTTGGATAGTTATTCAATCTTAAATAGTGCTATTCTTGAAAATGAATCAAATATTATTTATCAAAATTGTACTTTTCATCGAGATGTATCTATATCAACAGCTGATGATAAAAGTAATAAAATAAATCATACACTTTTTAGTGATTGTAAATTTAAAAAGGATTTAAAGGCTGAAAAAATAGAATTTGAGAAAGGGATATTTAATAATACTGAATTTTATGAACCTTTAGAAGATAAAGAGTATTTAGAAATAAATAAATTGGAAATTATAAAATGTATAGTTAAAAATAATTTTATATTTAGAAGATATACCGTAAATAAAATAGATTTAACAGATACAGTTTTTGAAAAAGATGTAAAAGTTAAGATTCAATTTTGTGATATAAAAGAAGAAGCTATATTTTATAATACTAAATTTAAAGATTTAGCAGATTTTTACCAAACTGGATTCAAAAAAGTTGATTTTGAAAGAACAGATTTTGAAAAAATATCAGTATTTAGTGAGTGTGAGTTTTATTGTGATGTGGATTTTAAATATACAAAATTTCTAGGAAAATCAATTTTTAGGGATATGGTTATAACTGGAAAACTTGATTTAAGAAATGCAATATTTGATGATGAAGCTAACTTTTTAGATATTACCTATAAAAAGAGAGAAAATAAAGAAGGACAATTTATAGGAGAGCCAACAGATATAAAAGTTGCAAATCGTGAGACAGCAAGAATAATTAAAAATTTTTATGATAATGCAAATAATATAATTGAAGCAAATAGATTTTATAAATTAGAAATGGAAAAAAGAGAAAAAGAATTAATCTTTAGAAATAATTTCTTTGAATGGATTATTTTTAAATTTCATAAAATTTCTTCAAATCATTCTCAGGACTGGATTTTAGTTTTGTTATGGATTTTAAATATTTCATATCTTTATTATTTTATTGAGAAAAAAACATATTATTATGTGGATGAATTTTTTGGATTTATTTTGTTATTGGGTGTTTATATTTCAATTTATTCATTGATAAATTTTAGAAATTATTTTGGAAAAATAATTTTAATTTTCTCTTTTTTATTATTTATGAGTTATTTCTCAATTGACATTAATGAAATTACAAATTTGATTAATCCATTTTCTATTATGACAAAAGGAGAAACACTATTTTTAGGATTAATGATATATAAAGTAATAATTGCATATTTGATTTATCAACTTATTGTTTCTATTCGTCAAAATACAAGAAGAAAGTAAATAAACTAAGAATTAGTTCTTAGTTTGTATTACAATTATCTATTTTTTGTGAACTTTCAATATCAAATATTTTAATTGTAAAGTAATTATTTATTTCATGTTTTATTTTTAGTATTGGTTCATTCCATATTTTATTTTCAACCAGTTCTAATTTTTTTGATATTTCTATTTCTTTATTTTTATAATAAGGAGTTTGAGTAGATGAAAATATCACAAATATTGCAAAAATAAAAGGTAATAGCGTTTCTGTTATATTTTTATTGAATATACTTGATATTATCGAAGATAAAAAATTAGAAAAACTAATAAATAGAATTTTTATTATAGACCAAAAAAATGATATAACATAAAACAGATTGATATTTTTAAAATCAAAATATAATTCTTCAGGTAGAGAACTAATAGGATAAATAAAGAAATTATATTCTTTATGTTTTGTAAGTAATTCATTATAATATTGAAAATATCTCCATAAAAAATAAAATAACATTGTCCACATAAACATATAAATAATTATTGGATCTTCAATTTTATATTCATTTGTAGCAATTATTAACTTATCTGGTATTTCTATCCCTGCAAAATTAATAAGAAATAGAACAATTGATGTTAACAGTAAATTTCGTCTTTGACGAATAAAAGATTCAGTAATTTCCATATAAAATCCTTATATAAGTAAATTTTTTGAAGTTTAACATCATTTTAAAATAATCAAATAATATATTTCAATTTGTAATATTTTAAATTTAAAATTATCTTTTATGATATAGTTCAAAATCAATTATTTCCAAAAGGTAATATTATGAGTGATATATCAAATCTAGTAGTTTATTCTGATGGTGAGTTAGAACTCAAAGTTTCTGTAAATAATCAAACAGTTTGGTTAAGTGCAGATGAAATTGCATATATTTTTAATGTAAATAGACCAGCTATTGTGAAACATATTGGAAATATTTACAAGGATGAAGAATTAGAACAAAATTCAACTTGTTCCATTTTGGAACAGGTTGCAAAAGATGGAAAATTAAGAAAGATAAATTTTTATAATCTCGATGTAATAATTTCTGTTGGATATAGAGTAAATTCTAAAAAAGCAACAAAATTTAGAAAATGGGCTACAACAATACTTAAAGATTATATAAATGATGGCTATGTGATAAATCATCATAAAATAACAGAACAAAGATTACTATTGTTAGAAAACGATGTAAATGTTATAAAATCTAAAATAAAAGATAATAAACTAGAAACTAATCAAGGAATTTTTTATGATGGACAAATATATGATTCATACTCTTTTATAAATGATTTATTAAAAATAGCCAATAATGAAGTGATTTTGATAGATAACTATGTAGATGATACTGTATTAACTTTATTTTCAAAATATCAAAATATTGATTTTATAATTTATACAAACACTATCTCAAAACAATTAAAACTAGATTTTGAAAAGTATTCAAAACAATATGATAATATCACACTAAAAATTTTCCAAAATTCCCACGATAGATTTTTGATAATTGATAAAAAAGAGATTTATCACATAGGAGCAAGTCTTAAAGATTTGGGTAAAAAATGGTTCGCTCTTTCAAAGATGAATTTAGATATTGATGAATTAATAAAAAAATTAAATTAGGAAAAAAATGGCAGAACAATTAAAAAATTTATATTCAAAAGAGTTTATTGATAAATTAGCAAATAAACTATTTTTAACCTACGCAAAATTTGAAAAAGAAAAGTTTATAAACTCTATTTTTGATAATACTTGGCAAGATTTAGAATTAAAAGCAAGGATGAGACATATCTCTTTAAACTTAAATACTTTTTTACCTTTATCTTATAAAGAACAACTTGAAATATTAAAAAAAGTAAAAGAGGATTTTGGTGGACTTGAAGCTATGGTTTTTCAAGATTTTGTTGAGGTTTTTGGTCTTGATGATTTAACAGAGTCATTAAAAGCTTTAGAAATTTTTACTATAAATTCAAGTAGTGAGTTTGCAATAAGACAGTTTATTTTGAAATATGAAGATGAAACTATGGAGCAAATGAAAATTTGGGTAAAATCACAAAATGAACATCTAAGAAGATTAGCTAGTGAAGGGTGTCGTCCAAGACTTCCTTGGGCAGTTGCTTTGCCAAAATTCAAAAAAAATCCTACAAAAGTTTTGGAAATAATAGAACTTCTAAAAAATGATTCTTCTAAATATGTTCAAAAATCTGTAGCAAATAATCTAAATGATATTTCAAAAGATAATCCAGATTTGGTGATAGATTTTGTGAAAAATAATCTAGGAGTTTCAAAAGAACTTGATTGGATTTGTAAACATGCAAGTAGAACTTTACTTAAAATTGGTGATGAAAAAATTTTGAAATTATTTGGCTTAGAAAAAGTAAATCATATTAATATCACAAATTTTTGTTATGATAAAAAGGTAAAATTAGGAGAAGATTTGACTTTTTCTTTTGAATTAAATTCAAATAAAAATATTGGAAATATTAGAGTTGAATATGCAATTGATTATTTAAAATCAAATAAAACTCATAATAGAAAAATTTTTATGATAAGTCAAAATGAGATAAAATCATTTTCTAAAATCTTTATAAAAAAACAGAATTTTAAAAATATGACAACAAGAAAACACTATGAAGGAAAACATTTTATTTCTTTATTGATAAATGGTGAAGAGTTTGTAAAAGAGGAGTTTTTTGTTTATGACGCCAGCTATTAATTTACTTAAAAAAAACAAATGTGATTTTAAAATACACAAATATGACCATGACCCAGAATGTACAAATTTTGGAGAAGAAGCTGTAGAAAAATTAGGATTAAATGCCTTACAAGTTTATAAAACTTTACTTGTTGAATTAACACCAAAAGAGTTAGTAGTTTGTGTATTACCTGTAGCAAATCAATTGAGTTTAAAAGAAGTAGCAACTGCTTTTGATGTTAAAAAAGCCGTAATGGCAAATAAAGATGAAGCACAAAAAATTACAGGTTATTTACTTGGAGGAATTTCCCCTCTAGGGCAAAAAAAACAACTAAGAACAGTTTTAGATGATAGTGTAAATAGTTTTGATACAGTTTTTGTAAGTGGTGGAAAAAGAGGACTTGATATAGAAGTTAAACCCAAAGATTTACAAATATTATTAAAAGCAAAAGTTACAAAAATCACAGCATAATCATATGAATTTAATAATTATTTTTTAATAGATATTTAAGATATAAAAGGTAGTATCATATATAAAATCTTCTTTAAGGACTTGAATATATGACTACACACGATATAAATGCAATTTGTTCACAAATTTTAACATCTGATGATTTGATAGTAGAAGAAGAACTTTTTCAAAAAGTTTTAAAAGATAAAATAGTAACTAAAATTTTAGATAACAAAGGTTTGAAATATATAAAGATTTTCTCTAAAGAGCAACTTTTTTTATCTCATATAACACCTCTTTTACATAATATTGGTTTTGAAATAATCGATGAAGTGACTTATAATGTTATGAATAAAAAAGAGATGATTTATATTTCAAGATTTAATCTTTTTAATCCAGATTTACAAAAAATTGAAATTGCAAAAAATAATATTGAAGATATTATAACTTATACCTTACAAGATTCGACAGTAAAACACTCAAAAGCTTTTTCTTTAGTATATGAAGAAAATCTAAATTTGAAAAAAATAAATATTTTAAGAGCATTTATAGAGTATATAGGGCAAGCAGTTTTGACTATAAATACAGCTGCAATTTTAAATACTCTTACACTTCATCATGAAATTACAGCACTTTTTGTGGAGTATTTTTTGAGTAAATTTGATCCAAAAATAAAAAGTAAAGAAAAACTTCTTGAAGAAATTGAAACTAAAATTAAAGATAAAATAAAACTTGTACCACAAATTTTAGATGATAGAATTTTAAATATCATGGTTTCATTTTTAAAAGCACTTTTAAGAACAAACTATTTTTTAGATAAAGAGACATTAGCTTTTAAAATTGATACAAAAACTTTTGCAAAAGATTTAAAAGGATTACAACCAAATATAGAAAATTTTATATATCATAGAGATTTTTATGGAATACATCTACGAATGACGAAGGTTTCAAGAGGAGGACTTCGATGGTCAGATAGACATGATGACTATCGACAAGAAATAAAATCTCTTATGATTACTCAAGAAGGAAAAAACTCTATTATTATTCCTGATGGAGCTAAGGGTGGATTTGTAATAAATAAAGATTCAAGTGAAATTTCAAAAGAGTATTTTACTCAAATTTATTCACTGTTTATAAATGCAAATCTTGATTTAGTTGATAATATGATAGACGGAAAAATTGTAAAGAATCCAAATGTTGTTTGTTATGATGAAGATGACGCTTATTTTGTAGTTGCAGCTGATAAAGGAACTGCTGCTATGAGTGATGTTGCAAATGAAATAGCAAAACAAAGAAAATTTTGGTTAGGTGATGCCTTTGCAAGTGGTGGAAGTAATGGTTTTGGACATAAAGATTTAGGAATTACTGCACGAGGTGCAATGGTTTCAACGAATAGATTTTTTATAGAAGAGGGCATTGATATTCATAAAGATGAAATAAGTGTTGTTGGGATTGGTTCTATGAGTGGTGATGTTTTTGGAAATGGAATGATGGAATCAGAAAACTTCAAACTTGTTGGAGCAATTTCACAAAAAGAAATTTTTATTGATCCAAATCCAAATATTGAACTTGCATATAAAGAGAGAAAAAGACTTTTTGAATCTCGTGATGGTGGTTGGGCAAATTATGATTTATCTTTGATTTCAAAAGGTGGTGGAGTATTCAAAAGAAGCGATAAACAAATTGAACTAACATCAGAAATACAAAAACTTATAAAATGTACAAGAAAAACAATTTCTGGGGAAGAGTTGTGTAAAAAACTTTTAACTTTAGATGTTGATTTACTTTTTAATGGAGGAGTTGGAACTTATGTAAAAGCAAGTGATGAAAATAATCTTGATTTGGGTGATAAACAAAATGAAGCTGTAAGAGTAGATGCCTGTGATTTAAAAGCAAAAATTGTATGTGAAGGTGGAAATTTAGGATTTACACAAAAAGCAAGAATTGAATATGCTTTAAATGGTGGAAGAATTAATCAAGATGCAATTGATAACGCAGGTGGTGTTAATACATCTGACCATGAAGTAAATTTAAAAATTTTATTAAATATCATAAAAAATCAAGGGATATTAAATGAAAAACAAGCAAATGAAACACTTCATTCTTTAACAGAACAAGTGGTTCAACTTGTTTTAAAAAGTAATTATGACCAAGCTTGTGTAATCTCAATAGATGAACAATTTTCAAGAAAATATCCAAATGATTATATAAAATCTATAGAAGTTTTAGAAAATAATGTAGAAGCCTTTAATAGAAGAGATTTTTACATACCTAAAAATGAAAATTTAAGTGATATTATAGATATAAATGGTTCTATTGTAAGACCAGTTTTAGGTTCTCTTTTATCATATAGTAAAATTTTTATCAAAAAAATCATACTTGATTCAACTTTAGTTGATGAACAGTTTTCTTTACAATATTTATTTAGATATTTCCCTCAATCATTTGTAGGAGCTTATGAACAACAAATAGCAAATCATCCTCTAAAAAGAGAGATAATTGCAACAATGATGGCTGATATTGTGATAAATCATCAAGGTATTACTTTTCTTTCAGATTATGCAAAACTTGGAAATGAGAAATTTTTATTAAAAATAAAATCATATTTAGTTGTAAAATTACTTTTTGGTTCAAAAGAAATAAGAGAAAAAATTTATGCTCAAGATACAAAAATGAGTGTAGAACAACAATATAAACTAATAAATAAATTAGAATATATTTTGTATGCAAGTACAAAATGGATGGTTAAATATCTTCAAAAAAATCAGTTAGATTCAGTTCATATTTTAGACCATAAAGCTGAACTTTTTGCACTATTATCTGAGGTTCACAAACAAAAAGTAGAAATTCTAATACAAAATGATGATGAATTTAATAAATTTTATAGTGTGATTGATTATCTAAGATTTGCTATTGCTGCAATTATTATAAAAGAAAATACTCCCCATTCATTTAAAGATGTTATTGTTTTATTTTATTCATTAATCCATGAATTTAATATTTTAGAAATAATAGTAGAATTAAATAGAGTTAAAATTATAAATTCAACTGATATGGCTTTAAGAAATCAGATATTACAATTTATTGAATATATTGTTGTGCATTACACAAAAAAAATATTGGAATTTCAAAGAGTAAATGAAGCACCAGATATAGCTTTTACAAATTTTATAACTAATGAAAAAGATAAGTTTTATAAAATTAGAGATCATTTAGATATTTTTATGACTAAAGAAAATAAAGATATAAAAGATATTGCAATAACTGTTAATCAACTAATGGTCTCTTTAATATAAGTCTTACTTATGATTAGTATATAAAGTTTTTATTAGGTATACTTATTGAAAATTTAATAAAGGAGTTATTATGAGTAAATTAAATAATGGTGAACCAAGTTTAAATAAAATTGATGATTATAATGGAAATGAATCAAAACAAAAAAGAAATACAGTTAGATTAGTGATTATTCTTTGTTTAGTTGTTGGGGGATTAATAGCTTATTTCAAAGCAACTTCTGCACCAAGTGATTATGTTGGTACAAATGAACAACCGGGTATTTCTACTACAAAATAATAAATCTCAATATTAAGAGCTAGAAATTCTAGCTCTTTTTTTTAGCTTTTAAATTTTTAAGTTATGATGATATATACTGCTGAAATTTTCATAAAAAATAAAAAAGGAAAAAAGAATGAAAAAAAGGTATGTAGCTATTTCATTATTAGCTAGTTTTATTACTTTATTAAATGCAAATGATTTTGATACAAAAATATCAGTAGGTGCAACATCTGCAAAACTTGATGGAGAAACTTATACTCAATATGGTTTAGGATATACAGCAAATACAACTTTAAATAATGGAATAATTTTAGGATTTGGAAATAGTGCTTATTATGGAAATGTAACAAGTGGAAAAGAAGTTACAACAGTTGATTTAGATTTACGAGCTGGATATGAAATATTTAATAATTTAACAGCTTTTGCAATAGGAACAGGTGTTTATCAATATTATGATGATAGTTCAGCAACTGGTCTTGGTTATGGTGGTTCTTTAGAGTATAAAATAACAGAACATGTAGCAATAGAAGGTAGTTATAAAACTACAAATATGAGATATTCAACAAATGATTATGATTATGACACTTCAAATCTTGCTATAAAGTTCAACTATTAATGGTTGAACTTTTGATATGTTAGTCTCTTTAAATCAATACCACCAAAATACAAAGCACTCTTATTTATCAGTTAGAACTAATTCAAATCAAGTTGATTGGAATAATCCTCCCAATAGATTCAAAAACTATGCAGATAGTTATAAACGCATTCATTTAGATTCTAAAAATTCAAATTATAATTTTTTATATTTGATTTCTGGAATTACTGCAAAAAAAACATATCCGGGAATTGAATATTATCTAAGAGTAAATCCAAGTGCAGGAGCACTTTATCCTAATGAAGTATATTTTCAAGTAAGAAATATAGAAGGTTTTGAAGATGGAATTTATCATCTTGAAGTATCTAGTTCAAGTGTTGTTTTATTACAAACAATTAAAACAAATGAAGGAATAGAAAATCTTTTAGGTTTGGATTTTAGTATAGATGGTTTTGTATTTTTTATCTCTTCTTTATATTTTAGGTCTTCTTGGAAATATAAAAATAGAGCATTTAGATATTGTTTACTTGATGCTGGACATTTAATAGGAAGTATTGAAGCTAGTTCTTATTTGTTTGATAAAGAGTTTGAGATTTTATATGATTTTCCAAAACAAAAATTAAATGAATTTTTTTCTTTTGATGAAAAAGAGTTTTTTACATCTATTTGTTTGGTTGGAATAAAAAAAGATGATAAAAAAGATGAATTTTCTTTGATTCTTCCAACTCTTGATGGAAGTTCATATGATGAAGGGAAACTCTCATTTTTTGTAAAAAATGAATTAATTGAAAAAGCTTATGATGATACTTTGAACGTAAGAAATAGAAGAAACCAAGAAAATAGAGCAATTTTCAATTTTCAAAAACAAAGATTTCAAGATACGATTTTTAATAGAAGATCAATAAGAGAGTTTACAAAACAAAGTATTTCAAAAATTCAATTTGAATCAATAATGAATGTTGTAAATCAAGCAATTACAAGTGATTGTGATGAGCAAGTTGATATTTTTTATATTATAAATAGAGTTGAAGGTTTAGAAATAGGGCTTTATAAAAATGGAAAACTTATAAAAAATGGAGATTTTTCACTAAAAGCTGGTTATTTATGTTTGGAGCAAGATTTAGGAAAATCAAGTGCAGTTACATTTTTCTTAGCTTCAAAAAGCCAAAATTATCAAGAAGCCTATCAAAAAGCTGGAGTAATTGGACATAGATTATATCTTGCATCAAACTATTTAGAGATAGGATGTAGTGGAATAGGGGCTTATTATGATGATGAAGTTTGTGAATTTTTAGAAGAACAAACAATGATTTTTTATGCACTTGCTATTGGTAACTAAGTCTCTTTATTGTAAAGAGACAAAGTTTGAAGATGGTTTTCCTATATGATAACCCTGATAATAATCTATTTCTAATTCATTTAAAACTATAACAATTTCTTCATTTTCTACAAACTCAGCAATAACTTGAATTTTTAGTTCTTTTGCAAGTGTAACTATACTATTTACAAATGCTTTATCTTTTATATCTTTATCTATATTTACTATAAAATCACCGTCAATTTTTACATAATCAATAGGGAATTTTTTGATATAGTGAAATGAAGAAAATCCTGAACCAAAATCATCAATAGCAAACTTATAACCTTCAGATTTTAGATTATGAACAAATTTCTCAAGTAATGAGAAGTTTTTTACAGTTTCACGTTCAGTTATTTCAAATACAATTTTCTCTTTTTTTATATTATATTTTTTTACAAAACCATTTATTTTATTTATAAAATCACCCATAATTAAAGATTTTGGAGATAAATTTATAAATAAAATTCCTTCATATCCTATCTCTTGAATTTTTCTAAAGGCTTTTTCTATTACCATTAAATCCATTGTATTGATTAAACCTCTTGCTTCTGCAATTTCAATAAATTCAAAAGCAGATACAACTTTTCCATCTTGATGTATTCTCATTAAAAGTTCATGTATTACTAAATCATTATTTGATGAAGATGGTTTTATTGGTTGGAAATAGGCTTCTATTTGGTCATTTTCTATGGCTTTGATTAGAAGTGATGATTTCTCTTGTTTTTGTTTTAAGATATTTGATATATCATTTTGACTTGGTATTTTTATAGAATTTTTACCTTCTTCTTTTGCTTGATACATCATAGAATCAGCAATTACAAACATATCTTTTTGCGATAAACTATGTGTTGGATATACTGAAATTCCAATAGAAATAGTTATTCCTACTTTTGTGCCATCAGGAGCTAGAAGTTTTTCTTCTTCAATTTTTTTAGAGATTCTATTTGCAACAGTTAATGCACCATTTTCATCACATTCAGGAAGAATAATAGTAAATTCATCTCCTCCATATCTAGCAACTATATCTTCAGGTCTTTTTTCTTCTTCTAAAATATCGGCAATAGTTTGTAAAAATTTATCTCCAAATGCATGACCAAAGTTATCATTTATTGGTTTAAAATTATCACAATCAATAACCATTAAAGCAAATGGATAATCGTGTTTCTCAGCACGTTTAATTTCATATGCCATCATATCATTGAATACTCTTTGATTAAATAAATCTGTAAGTGGATCACGTGCAGCATAATATTCTAAATCTTGTGTATATTTATGAATAGCTTTAACTGAACCTACTAAGTTTGCCATAGTTGTTAAAATAGAGTCAATTACTATATATCTTACTGGGTCATTTGAAAATACAGATTGTAAACCTATACCTACAATTCCTCCAATTTTTGGAGTATCTAAAAATAGAGATTTTGTTCTATATTCAACACTATCTTCTTTTAATTCACTTAAACATCTATTATTATCTGCAACTATATGTTTTATAGTAAAATCAGTCATTTCTTTGAAATATTCAGCTTCTTTTACAGTTTTGTTGATATATTTATCAAACATTTCTTTTTGATAATTATCAGGAATTCCTAGCCAGAAAATATCTACTTCAAATTGATCTTCACCAACTCTAAAAATAGTCATTAAAGTATATGTTTCCATGATTTTATTAATCTCAATTAATAAATCACAAATATATTCTCGCCAATCTTTTACCACATCAGAAGTGATAATAAATTTATCTAGAAGTTTTATTTCAAATTCAAGCAATTCTTTATCAACAGCTATTATTTTTAATCTTTCTGCCATAAAATCAATATTATTGATAATTTGATTAAACTCTTTAAAATATAAATCAATATTTTTTGAATCAAATTCTTTAAAATCTTGAATAGAGTTTATATTTTCAACTTTTTCATTGAATAAATCTAAATTATCTGTGATTTTTTTAGTTGTATATCTTGAAGAGATAAATGCAAGTATATAGAATATTGGGATTATTATTAAGAAAAATGCTATAAATTGGTATTTTGATTCTAAAAATATTGAATTAAGATTTTGTTTTACTTCTAAAACTCCTAAAACATCGCCAACTTGACTATTTACATGACATGATTTACAATCTTGAGTTGCTTTTAAAGGTAAAATATTTCTAACTATGTTATTGTTAAAACTATCTAATTTATCAATTTTTCCATTTAAAACATCTACTAATGTTGCATCTTTTGCTTTTTCTTCAATTTCTCCAAAAAGTTGTTTTACTTTATCCCCTCTGTAAATATTTATCTCATAATTACTACTTTGAAAATTATCTTCTAAAGATTTTGTAAACATCATCACATCATCTCTACTCCATCCTTTTCTCATTACTTGGTACATAGAAGAAAAAATTTGATTTGATATAGCTTTTGAGTGATTTAAAGCTTCATCTTTTGTAAGACTTGTATGTAAATAAGTACTGAAGATAAAACATAGTAAAAATATAGCTGATACTAAAATAATTTGTCGAGAGAAAATATAGTTTTTGAAAGTTTTATTCATTATGAGTCCTGAAAAATATATTTATTATGGTACCACAAAATTTGACTATTTTATACAAAATTAGAGATAAAAAATATTATTAATTTATAAAAATAGTATATAAAATAGGACAAAAATAGTTATTAATTAAGAAAATGGTAAGTAACCATTTTCTTAATTTTCAGAAGGTGTATTTATCATCCAAATTGAAAAAATATCTAGATAATTCCAAAAAGATTGTTTTAAATTTTCTGGCATATCAAGTTTATTTAGAATTATGATATAAGATTCAAGCCAAATTTTTCTAGCTTCAGGAGTTATTTTAAAAGGTTGGTGACGTCCAACCATCATAGGTGCTCCTCTATTTTGATTGAAATAATCAACTCCTCCACAAATTTGAATAAAAAAATCAGCAGAATGTTGTTTTGCTAACGCAAATCCTTCATCTGTTGGAGGAAATAATCCTTTTATATCACTAACTCTTAGCAAATCATAATGATCTGATATTAATTTTCTCATTCCATCTTCACCTAAAAATTCTAAAACTTTAGGGTCAGGTTTTACAACAGGTGGTCGAGAGCCAATCTGTGCTTGAGTTATAGTAAATTGCATTTTATTAACCTTTAAAAAAATAATAATATTCGCTTAAAGCGATTAATATAATACAATATATTTGATTTTAAATAGTTTTACAATTAAAAAAAGTTTACTAATGATAAAATATCAAGATTAAAAATTTAGGATTTTGATGCGTAAAGATTTGAACTCTATAATAGAGTGTTATAGTTGTGGGCTATTTGTAAAAAAAGAAGCAAAATCAGATATAAATCAACGATGTCCAAGATGTAATAGTAAATTAGAAATCCATAAAAAACACTCAAATGATTCTTTGTATTATGCAATTTCATCTTTGTTATTATTTGGAATTTTAAATATCTATCCAATAATAACTTTGAATATTAATGAAAATGAATTAAAAGCAACTTTAATTGGAACAGTTTCTATTTTACTTGAACAAAACTTCTTTTTTGTGGCACTGATAGTTTTTTTTACTATTATTTTAGCACCAATCTTGAACTCATTAATAATAATATTTGCTTTTATTCAAGCTAAGACAAAAATAAAACTTTTTACTAAAACATTATTACATGATAGTTTTCATTTTTTTAAACATTGGGGTTTTATAGAGGTTTTTATAGTAAGCATTATAGTTACATATATAAAATTAATAGGAATGGTAAGTTCAACAAAATTTGACATAGGATTTTATGTAATGTTAGCTTATGTTTTTTGTTTTTATATGTCAAATAAAAAATTTGAAGGTAAAAGTGTATTTGGAGAATAGATGGTTTTAATCTCTTGTAAAAATTGTCATAAAGTCTATGAAAAAGAAAATTATGATGAATTTGTTTGTACTAGATGTAAACATAAAGTTACAAGAAGAATTAAAAACTCTTTACAAGTATCTTTAGCTTTAATTATATGCGCAATTTTATTATATATTCCAGCAATGCTTTATCCTATTATGGAAGTTACAAAGCTTGGTGTAAATATGGAAAGTACCATACTTGAAGGTGTTATTAGTTTTTTAGATATGGAGAGTTATTTTATCGCAATAGTTATATTTACAGCTAGTGTTGCTATTCCTATGATAAAACTTATAGGTTTGCTTTTTATATTTATATCTTTAAAAATAAATGTAAAAATGGAAAATAAAACAAAAAATTTAATATACAAATTTATAGAAGCAATTGGAAAATGGTCTATGATTGATATTTATGTTGTGGCAATTTTAGCTTCAATTGTACAACTTGATGAGATTTTTAATATAAAAGGTGGAATTGCTGCTACATCTTTTGCTTTAATGGTGATTTTAACAATGATTGCAGCAAATAGATTTGATACAAGGATTATTTGGGATGAGTAATGATTTGATAAAAGAAGAACAAAAAGAACCAGTTGTTTATAAAGCTAAAATTGAAGAGAAAAAATCTATCTCTTTTGTTTGGATTTTACCTTTAATAGTTCTTGGAATTTTAGGTTGGATTGCTTATGAATCTTATATGAAAAAAGGTACAAATATAACTGTTGTTTTTAAAAGTGCAGAAGGTTTAAAAGAAAATGTTACACCTTTGGAATACAAAGGTTTGCAACTTGGAAAAGTTACAAAAATTTCTATGCATGAAGATTTAAAAAGCGTAAAAGTTAATATTTTAGTAAATAATGATGTTGCAAGATATGTAGCAAGTGAAGGTTCAGACTTTTGGATAAAAAAACCTACAGTTTCTTTAACAAAAGTATCAGGATTAAATACACTTATTAGTGGATATAAAATCGAACTTTCTCCCAAATTTAAAACTCAAGAAGAGTATGCAAAAGGTGCATATAAAAGCTATTTTGAGGGATTGGATTCTCAACCAAATGATGAATTTGATGATAATGGATATTATATTTCTTTAATTGCAAATGATAAAAGTAACATAGAAGTTGGAACTCCAATATTTTATAATAAATTCCAAATTGGTGAAATAACGGCAAAAGAGTTTGTTTTTGAAAAAGTATATTTCACAGCTTATATCTATGATAAATTTAATTATTTAGTAAATAAAAGTTCAAAATTTGTAATAAATGAAGCTTTAAAAGTAAAATATGGAGCAAGTGGATTAAATATCGAATTAGGTTCATTATATTCTGCTCTTGTAGGTGGTGTTACTGTAGTTACTCCAAATAAAGATGCACAAAAAATCTCAAAAGATGAGGTTTGTCTTTTATATGGAAAAGAAGATGATTTGAAAAATAAAGAGTATTTTAATATAAGCTTTTCTGATGTAAATGGAATTGAAGAGAATACGCCAATTATTTTTAAAGGTATTGAAATAGGAAAAATTTTAGAAGTTAATCTTAATAAAAATATTTTAAATACAAAAGCTTTTGTATATGAAGAGTATAAATATTTATTAACAAATAAAACTAAATTTTTTGTAGAAGAACCAACTATTTCTTTTGATGGAGTGAAAAATTTAGGAAATATTGTAAAAGGAAATTTTATCTCTTTAGAGTATAAAAAAGGAGATTTCTCAAATAATTTTATTGCAATAAATAAAAAAGATTTAAACAAGATTAGTAGTAGTGTAAAAGTAGAACTTTTAAGTGAAAGTTTGAATTCTATATCGGAAAAATCAAAGGTTTATTATAAAAATATAGAAATAGGAAGAGTTGATAGTTATGTTTTAACACCTGATTTGAAAAATGTAAAAATTACTATTTTTATTGATGATAAGTACAAAGATTTGATAAATGATCATAATCTTTTTTATGATATGAGTTCAAAACTTGTAGAGATGAAAAGCTTAAATTTAAATGTAAATTATAGTGGAATAGAGCCGTTGTTAAATGGAGCTATTGGGTTAATTGCTGAAAAAAGAAGTGATGAAAAACTTACAAAAAAAGAGTTTAAACTTTATAGCTCTTTTAAAGATGTGGAAAGACTTAAAAGATTTTATAATAGTGGATTTACTATTGAAGCAGATTTTGATAATAGCTTTGAAATAAAACAAGATATGGCAATAGTTTATAAAAATCAAGAAATAGGTTTTGTTAAAGATATAAAATTTGATGATAAAAAATCAAAAGTTAATCTATTTATTTATTCACCTTATAAAAAATATATAACAGATAAAAGTAGGTTTTTCAAACAAGGAATTGTAAATTTTAAAGCTAGTTTATCAGGTGTGATATTTGAAGTTGATAATTTTTCATCTTTGATTGATGGTTCTATTCATTTAGATAACTCTTCAACTACAACTTTGAGTAAATATCAAATCTTTGCTTCTGAAGATGAAATGAATAAAGCTATAAATAGTGTAACTATAGTTTTTGATGATGTTGAAGGTCTTCAAGAAAACTTTTCACAACTAACTTATAAAGGTGTAAATGTAGGGAAAGTTAAAAAAATTTCACTAAATGAAAAACAAAAAGTTGAAGTTCAAGCTTTGATTTATGATGATTATTCATCTTTTACAAAAGAGGGAACAGTTTATTATTTAAAAAAACCTAGAATTTCTTTACAAGAGATTGCAAATGCAGGTTCAACAGTAATGGCTGTAAATATTGGAGTTATTAAAAGTGAAAGTTTAAATAGACAAACAAAATTTGTTGGACTAGAAACTCAACCTTCAGTTGAAAAATCACAATTTGGAACAGTATTTAAAGTGGAAGATTTAACAGCATCAAGCGTGAATGTTGATGCACCAGTTTATTATAAAAATGTACAAATAGGAAAAGTAAGTAAAATTGACTTAAGTGAAGATGGTTCTAAAGTTGTAGTTGATTGTTTGATTTATGATAAATATACAAAACTTATTAGAAAAAATTCAGAATTTTATGACATAAGTGGTTTTGAGATGAAATTCTCTATTTTTAGTGGTTCTAAAATTGAATCAAATACTTTTACAAGTCTATTAAAAGGTGGTTTAGTTGTAGTAACTCCTTATGAATATGGTGAAATAGCAAATCCAAAAGATAAGTTTACTTTAGTAAAAACATTAAGAGAAGATTGGAAAAGTATAAGTCCAAGTATTAAATAAAAAATTTTAGGAATTAAAATGCAAGTAAATGAATTAAATAGTTATGAAAAATTGCATTTAATTGCTTTTGATTATAGAGGAAATATTCTTTTGATGTTAAGTTCTTATAAAAATATTTGCTTTCATAAGTTGATAGAGGGGAAAAATCAAAAGAGGTAGTTGCTTTGTATTGAAGATAAACAAAAATTTCAAAGATTATTATCTGATGTAGCTTGGTTTAAAACATTACCTTTATATATAGAGTTAGAAGCTAAAAAAAACAACAAACCAATTGTAATTTCACATGCTTCAATGGCAGATGTTTGGGATTTAAAAGATGATGAAAAAAAACAAGATATTATAGAAGACTGTGCTTTATGGAATATAAAAGAACCAAAAGTGGATGTTCCAATTTTTAATATTTTTGGTCATACATTTCATAGATGTAGATACGGGTTGTTGTTATGCTGATAAAAGTTATGGAAAACTTTGTGCTTATTGTGTAGAGTTAGATGAGGTAGTTTTTGTAAAATAAGAATTAGCTAAATAGTAGCTAATTCTTTGATAAATTTATCTTTGTTCTCTTTAAAAGCTAAAATACAATTTTTACAAATACAAGCTTTCATTTGTAACTCTTTTGGGATTAAAGTTCTTAACTCTTTTGGAATTTCTATTGTGTTGCACCAGCAGTTATTGTTTACTATATGTGCTTCACAAAGGTTCTCTTTTTTACAAAATGGGCAAATCTTTGGATTTACCTTCATTTTATATAGTTCTCTTTTTTATCGAAAGTATCTAATTCTTGACCAATTTCTTGGTATCTTTTGAAATAATATTTTACAAATGAATTTATAGTTTCATCATTTGGCATAAAATATTTCTCTTTTTTTGTTGCATAGTTATTTAAAAATTGTGTAGCATCTTTTTTGTCTAAATAGTGTTTTGCTAAAGCTGTATAGTTTTTTATATACCAAGCTTTTAAAGTTTCAAATTTTGCATCATTTATATCTATATTTAACTTTTTATTTTCATTATCCCAAGATAAAACACCACTATCAAAAAGTCCACTTAAGTGAATTAATCCTTCACAATAATATGGTTGAACTTCATCAACTTCCATCCAACCAATAAGCCCAACACTTCTTTTTACAAGGTCTATTAAAACTTGCTCTTTTAAGTGTAACTCGTCAGTATCAACATCAAGTAAATAAGAGATTAATCCACCTGTTGTTGCTTTAAACTCTTCAATGTTTTTAAAGTTTCCAGTTTTATTCATAACTGATTCAGTTTCATCATCACACCATAAAATATGTCCATATTCATGTCCAACTGTACTTATATCATAAACTTGATGCCAAGATGTTGTTTCATTAAATAAGAACATTCTATCTCTTGTTAGTAATTCTTGCCCAAATATTTCTCGACTTAGTTTTAAAAATGGTTTAGCCCTGCTTGTTTGTAAAATCTCATCACTAAATGCAAAGATTTTTTTACCTTCTTCTAAAGATACAACTTCATCATTTGGTACAACTTGTGCTGAAAACAGTCCATTGAACTCTGCACCAAAAAACAGTGCTGGTCGTCCCACATAAAGTTGAACTTTATCCAATGATTTGAAAGAAAAATCATAGATTTTTTTGTAACTTTCATTTGTTTCAAAACTATTAAAGATTTTTGAAAACGCTGATTTTATTTTATTTACTCTATGGTCATTTTGCGCAAATTTTGGATTTGTAAGTCTAATATCCCATTCAAGTGCAACGGCTTTTCTAAAGTGGTCTTCATAATATTCAAGTGGATGTCCAATTTGAATTGGAGTTTTTATTTTCATCCAAGCTCTATCAACATCTGCCCATTTTGAAACTAATTCATTTGTTCTATCTTCACTAAATGCTTTGATAAGAGCTTGAATATATAAAACATAATCCCATTTTTGGTTATAGATTTCATCTTCAAGTTCGATTAGTTTATCAGCAAACTCTTCAAGTGCATCTACAACTTCAGTTGTCTCTTTTTTGAAAGCTTTTATATATGCTTGAGATTTGTATTTGTCACCATCTTTTACTAAAGCTGAATAACATCTATCAGCAGTAATTCCTCCATGTCCTAAATCAAAAAGTTTTTCATCTTCAAGATATTTCATAATCTTTGCTTCATCACCTTCAAATTTGGCAACTAACTCTTTATTTATTCCATTTATAATATGAGCTGTCCAAGAAGTTTGCCATGCGCTCATTTGAAGTCCTACGTTATAAACTCCAATAAATACTTCCCTATAAAAGGGAGTTAAAAGTTTGTTTTCAACTATAAAATCAATAAATTTTGTATGAATATCGTGCCAATACTCTTTTACAAATTGATAAGCTTTCTCTTGTAAAGAGATGATTTCTTTCTCATTTTTTTCAAGTTTTTTTAGAACTTGAACTAAACTATCATCCCTTAAATTTACAAGTCTTGTAACAAGTGCAAATCTCAAATCATCTTTCATTTCAAGATTTAAAGATTTTCCAAAATCATCAATAAGTGTTAGTTTATCAAACTCTTTATTTTCTAAAAATTTTATTAGTTCATTTGTTTTTGTTTTTTGGTCATTTAAAAAATCATATATTTTTTGTAAGTCGTTTAAAAATTGTTCTTTTGTCATAATAAATCTTTCTTGTAATAAATTTAAGTGAGTATTATAACTTATAAAGTGAAGAGAAAAGTTTAAGAAGTGGATAAAAAAATAAAATTCATCCCCATTTTAGGGATGAATTTTTAGTTTTCTTTTGTTTCGAAGAATTTATATATAATACCTGCAATAATAGCACCAATAATAGGAGCTACCCAAAATAACCATAATTGCTCGATTGCCCAACTTCCTTGAAATAGTGCAACAGCTGTACTTCTTGCAGGATTTACAGAAGTATTTGTAACTGGAATTGAAATAAGATGAATTAAAGTAAGTCCAAGTCCAATAGCAATTGGTGCAAAACCAGCTGGAGCTCTTTTATCTGTAGAACCTAAAATTATTATTAAAAACATAAATGTCATCACAATTTCACAAATCAATGCAGCAGTTAAACTATATCCATTTGGTGAATGTTCTTCATAACCATTTGAAGCAAAACCAGCTGTTACATCAAAACCAACTTTTCCAGAAGCAATAAGATATAAAATCAATGCTCCAGCAATTCCTCCTAAAACTTGTGCAATAATATAAGGAATAAGTTCAGCTGTTGGAAACCTTCCTCCTGTCCACAATCCAAATGAAACAGCAGGATTTAAATGACAACCTGAAATATGTCCTATTGCATAAGCCATAGTTAAAACTGTAAGTCCAAATGCTAATGCAACCCCTGTAAATCCAATACCAAGTTCTGGAAAAGCTGCTGCTAAAACAGCACTTCCGCAACCACCAAGTACTAACCAAAAAGTACCTATAAATTCTGCAACTAATTTCTTTGATAAACTCATAATAGTTTGTCTCCTTTAAAAATTTAGCGAATAATATAATAAAAAAACTAAAAATATTATTATTTGGCACTCAGATATAAAAAGTGCTAAATTTAAGAAAAACTTTAGCTAACTTTTATAAAGTTGCGATAAAATTATCTTTTAAAAATTAAAAATTTTATAGGAGAAATTAGTATGGCAAAACATCAATTTCAAACAGAAGTAGGACAATTATTACATTTAATGACACACTCTTTATACTCAAATAAAGAGATTTTTATAAGAGAACTTGTATCAAATGCAAGTGATGCTATTGATAAATTAAACTATTTAAGATTAACAGATGAAAATTTAAAAGACAAATATGCGCAGTGGAAAGGTGAGATTAATATCTCTTTTGATGAAAAAGATAAATCTTTAACTATTTCAGACAATGGTGTTGGTATGAACGATGAAGATTTAATCGCTTCAATTGGTACTATTGCTAAATCTGGAACAAAATCATTTATTGATAATTTAACAGGTGATGCTAAAAAAGATTCAAACTTAATTGGTCAATTTGGAGTTGGATTTTATTCAGTATTTATGGTTGCATCAAATGTTGATGTAATTACTAAAAAAGCTGGAGAAGATAAAGCTTATAAATGGTCATCAAACGGTAGTGGTGAATTTGATTTAGGTGAATGTGTAAAAGGTGATAGTGGAACAGTTATTTACATCAAATTAAAAGATGAAGAAGCAGACGAGTTTGCAAGTAAATATAGAATCAAAAATATTGTTGAAAAATACTCAAATCATATCGCTTATCCAATTTTCTTAAACTACAATGAAGAAGTAACTGTTGAGCAAAGTGAAGAAGATAAAAAAGCTGGAAAAGAAGCAGAGAAAAAAACTGAAAGAAAACATGAACAAATCAATGCAGCAACAGCTCTTTGGATGCAACCAAAAGCTAAATTAACTGAGCAAGATTATAATGATTTTTATAAATCAATTTCTCATGATAGTTCAGATCCAATGCTTACAATTCATACAAAAACTGAAGGTGTAAACGAATATACAACACTATTTTATATTCCAAAAACTGCACCAATGGATATGTATAGAGCAGATTTCCAAAGTGGAGTTAAACTATATGTTAAAAGAGTATTTATCACAGATGATGAAAAAGAACTTTTACCAACATATTTAAGATTTGTAAGAGGTATTATTGATAGTGAAGATTTACCACTAAACGTAAGTAGAGAGATTTTACAAGAAAATAGAATCTTAGCAAATATCAAACAAGGAAGTGTTAAAAAAATCCTTGGTGAAATCAAAAAATTATCTAAAGATGAAGAAAAATATGCAGAATTTGTAGCTCAATATATCAGACCTTTAAAAGAGGGTGTATATCAAGACTATACAAATAAAGAAGCGATTTTAGAACTATTAAGATACAAATCAACAAAAACAGAAACTGGAAAAATGACTTCATTAGAAGATTATAAGCAAAGAGCAAATACTGAGCAAAAAGCTATCTATTACATCATTGGAGAAAATGAAAAAGTATTAAAAAATTCTCCACTTTTAGAGTCATATAAGAAAAATGATATTGAAGTTTTAATTCTAGATGATAAAGAAATAGATGAGATTATAACTCCTGCAATTGGTGCATATAAAGAGTGGGAATTTAAAGATATTACAGCTTGCGAGCCTCCAAAAATAGAGCAATCTGAAGAAGAGAAAAAAGAAGTTGAAGAAAAATTTCAAGATATTCTTGCAAAAATCAAAGATAAATTAGGAAGTGCAGTAAAAGATGTAAAAGTTACTTCAAGACTTTCTGAGTCACCATCTTGTGTAACAAAAGATGCAGCAGATGCACAAATGGCAGCGATGGCTCATATGTTTAGACAAATGGGACAAGCTATGCCAGAATCAGCTCCAATCTTAGAAATCAATCCAGACCATGAAATCGTAAAAAAATTAAATGGTTGTACAGATGAATCAACAATTGAAGATGTTTCTTGGATTTTATTAGACCAAGCAAAACTAAGTGAAGGTATGGAAATCACAGATACTGTAGCTTTTGCTCAAAGATTATCAAGAATTACTGCAAAAGCTCTTTAAAAACTATTCTACAACGCCATTTTTTCATAATCTTGGCGTTGTCAGAATTTTTTAGCTCAATCACGTACTTAATGTACGCTCAATCACTAAAAAATCCCTCCACCTTGATATTATAAAAAACTGTCATTGGATAATAGTTTTATTTATATTATTAATATATAATTAATTAAAAAAGATATAAAAAATGAAAATTAGTGATGTTGAAAAATTAGCTTCAATTTATTTGGATGGAATAAAAAGTTATAAAACAATGTGTGATGAAATATTAAAAAAAGATACTAAAATTAACAATGAGCTTTTTTTATTACTTTTAGCTGTCTTTGATTCAATGGAAACATTAGCAATTCTCAGTCGTTATAATAAGATGCGAGATTCATATGTAATTTCAAGGGTGATTTATGAAACGACAGTAAATATTCTTTTAATATTGTCAACAGATTTTGAGTCAATGGATGAAATGAATGTATATACACAAAATGAAATAAATCAAGAACCTGCACGTTCAATTGCGATTGATAGTGAAGCTGTTTTTTTGACTTTTGATGGAAAAGAACATATTGTTGGTTTTTCTAAAAACAATCCTTTCAGTGTTAAAAATCCAAGAAATTGGACAAAACATAATTTAAAAAATAGTATAAATTTAATTGATAAAAAATACGGGAAAATTGTTTCTCGTTCATTAATGGTAGCTCATTTGGTTATATATCGTACTTCATCAAATATTGCACATGGCACATTATATGGAATGTTACAGGCTATGGGACTAATCCATGGAAAAACAATAAAAGAGTTTTCTGATATTAGTATGGTTGAACATAATTCTAATGTAATTGCAACATTATTATTAACAACATTGCAATCTGTATACGGGATAGTTTATGTAATTACAAAAGAAATAGATTTAAAAATAAATCATTTAGAGTATTACACAAATTTAGAGAAATTAATTAAAGAAGGTAAAAAACTATTTTCTAAAGAAAACAAAAGAAAATATTAAAATAGCACTAAAAATTAGAAATGCAACCCCCACAAGATTCACAAACAATATTTAATTTTATAACTAATTAAAACTTTAAATTGAAGCCATAAATCCTTTAATCATAAAAAAGATAGCCGCAGAAAGAATAGCCGCAGCAGGTACAGTTATAATCCAAGCTGCTATTATCTTCTTAATAGCATCCCTTTTTACATATTTTGTACTTTTTGCATCTTTTACATCTTTTCTCTCTTGTTTTACCAAGTTCTCTTTATCATCTATCTTTTTATACAACTCTACTATTTTTACATAATGTGTTTTTGATTTATCTTTTATTATCTCTAATCTATTCAACTCTTCTTGCATCAAGTCTAATTCTCGTTTATGTCTTTTAAACCTTTTTCTTGTCTCTTGCAAAAATCTTTTCTCATTATTATCCAAAAACTCTCTTAAAAATCCTACTCCAAACACTCCACCTACTGCTATATGTGTTGAAGACACTGGAAGTCCCAATTGGCTTGCTACTATTACTGTGAATGCTGCTGCCATTGCTATTGAGTATGCTCTCATTTGATCAAGTTCTGTTATCTCTGAGCCTACTGTTTTTATCAGTTTTGGTCCATATAGAGTCAATCCTATTACTATACCAAATGCTCCTACTGCCATTACCCAAAAAGGAATACTTACTTTTGATGCTATTTCTACATTTACTATTGCATCATTTATTGCTGCAAGTGGTCCAATTGCATTTGCCACATCATTTGCTCCATGTGCAAAAGAAAGCAAGGCTGCCGCAAACACCAAAGGAATATTAAACAAGCTATTTACAGAAGCTCTTGTATTTGCCAATTTATTTGAAGATTTAGCTATTAATGGTTTAACAAGAAGATAAACACCAACAGTTATAAAAAATGCAATTACAGAAGCTACAAAGAAATTCAAATCAACAAGGTGTTTCAAGCCTTTCAAGATGATATAAGTACTAAAAGTCCAAGTCATTACTGAAATCAAAATTGGAACAAATTTTTTTGAGGCTTCTATCATATTTTCTTTATAGATTATTTGTTTTTTTATAAAATAAAGAAAACCTGCTGCTATTATTCCACCAAGCAAAGGGGAAACAATCCAAGAGGCAACAATTTTACCAACAGTATCCCAAGAAACTATTGCAAAACCTGCTGCTGCAATACCTGCTCCCATTACACCACCAACAATAGAATGTGTTGTAGAAACAGGTGCTCCAATAGAAGTTGCAAAATTCAACCAAAGTGCAGCAGAAAGCAAAGCTGCTGTCATAGCCCAAATAAATATTTCAGGATTTTTTATCAAATCAGGATTGATAATACCATCTTTAATTGTTTTAACAACATCACCACCAGCTATAAAAGCACCAAGTGATTCAAAGATAGCAGCAATAAAAATAGCACCTGTAAGAGTCAAGGCTTTAGAACCAACAGCTGGTCCAACATTATTTGCTACATCATTCGCTCCAATATTCATAGCCATATAAGCTCCGAACACTGCTCCTATTATTAGAAACGTATTATTTGGCAAGTTCCCATGTGAGGCATACGACCACAAAAATACTACTACTATAAATAGCAATGCTAGCGACAACTTCGCAAAATCTGGCAGGGTCTTTTTCTCAATTTTTTCAATAGAGTTTAATATTTTAGTTTCCACTTTTATTTCCTAATGCAATAAAAAATTTTTTAAAATTGCTTGATTTAATTTAATAAGATTATTTTTGATTGTTTTTATATTGATTTGACCTAAATTTAACTATTAATTAATTCAAAGATTAATTATTTTATTATGATTTTAATCTTTTTTATTTTATACTTTTATTAACCGAACGGTTAGTTAATAAAATATAGGATTAATTAATGACAAAAAAACACATCTTAGATGTAGCAACGGAGGAATTTGCAATCTTTGGCTATTCAGTCTTGAGTATGAACAAGCTCGCAGATAAATTAAAAATAAATAAAGCTACAATTTATTATCACTTTAAAGATAAACGAAATTTATATGATGAAGTTATTTCTTCAATAATTGAATTAAATGAAGAAGAAAAAAAAGAGATTTTAAATAGTTCTTTGGAAGCCAAAGAAAAATTTAAAAGATACATAAAACTATATACAAAAACTATCAGTAATAATCCAAGTATTATACCCCTGACATTAAGAGAAATGGCAAATTTTGATTTAGGAATAGAAAACAATATCCCAAATTCTATTGAAAAAGAACTTGTTTTAATGAAACAAATCATTTCACAATTAAACTTAAAAGAAAAATATAAAGATATGGATTTTTATGAATTAAAAGCTATGATAATAGGTACAATTTCTTCATATTATTCAATGCAAAAGACACCTTTAAAGTTGAATAATATTAAGGATTTTGATAAAAATGATACTAAAATATTAAATTATGTAGAAGAGTTTATAACTAATATTTTATTAGATGCTTTATGTGAAAATTAGGAGAAAAAGATGTTGAAAAAATTAATTATTATTTTATTGTTATTAGTAGTTCTTGCTACAATTTATTTTTATTCATTTATAAATAAACAATCAAATTTACCCGAAGGGTTTGCAAGTGGAAATGGAAGAATTGAAACTACTCAAGTTGATATTTCTTCAAAATTATCAGGAAGATTGATAAATATAGATTCCGAAGAAGGTGATTTAGTTGAAGAAAATCAACTTTTAGCAAGACTTGATATAAAAGAGTTAAATGCAAAACTACAAGAAGCAATGGCTTATGAACAACAAGCAATCGAAAATAAAAATTATGCTTTAGCAATAGTTGAAGAAAAACAAAGTCAATTATCTCTTGCAAAAAAAGATTATGATAGAGCAAATTCTTTATATAAAACAAAAAGTATTCCTCTTGCAGAATTTCAAAAAAATGAAACTTTATATCAAACTGCACAAGCTGCTTTAACTGCTGCTAAAAGTCAAGTTATAAGTGCTCAGTCAACTATAAATGCAACAGCCGCACAAATAGAAACTATAAAAGTAAATATCGAAGATTCAAAACTTTACTCACCTGTAAAAGGAAGAGTTTTATATAAAATTGCTCAAAATGGTGAAATAGTTGCAAATGGTGGGAAAGTTTTAGTTGTTCTTGATTTAATGAATACATATATGACAATTTTTCTTCCAACTTCACAAGCAGGGCTTGTTGATATTGGTTCTGAAGCTAGAATTGTACTTGATGCAATACCAAATATCGCAATTCCAGCTCATGTAACATTTGTTTCACCTTTGGCACAATTTACTCCAAAAGAGATAGAAACTCAAGCTGAAAGGGAAAAACTTATGTTTAGAATCAAAGTAAAAATTGATTCAAATGTTTTAGAAAAATATTTTGACAGAATAAAAACAGGATTACCAGGAGTTGCTTATATCAAACTTGATAAAAACGTTTCTTGGCCCAATAATTTAAATAATTTACCTAAAAAAGTAAGTGAATAAAATGAGTGAATTTATTGCTAAAGTAAAAAATCTTTCTCATAAATATGCAGATGTAACTGCACTTGATAATGTTACTTTAGATATTAAAGCTGGAAAAATGATAGGCTTTATTGGACCTGATGGAGTTGGAAAATCAACACTTTTATCTATCTTATCAGGTGTAAAAATAATCCAAACGGGTGAAGTTGAAGTTTTAAATGGAGATATAAAAAACGAAAAATATAGAAAAGAGATTTGTCCTAAAATTGCTTATATGCCACAAGGTTTAGGAAAAAATTTATATATGACTTTATCTGTTTATGAAAATATAGAGTTTTTTGCAAGACTTTTTGGACAAGATAAAAAAGAGAGAAATCAAAGAATTTTACAATTACTAAAAAGCACAGGTTTGCTCCAATTTAAAGATAGACCAGCAGGAAAACTTTCTGGTGGAATGAAACAAAAACTTGGACTTTGTTGTGCTTTGATTCATGACCCTGAACTTTTGATTTTAGATGAACCAACAACAGGAGTTGACCCACTTTCAAGAAGAGAGTTTTGGAAATTAATATCAAATATCAAAGAAAAAAATCAAAAAATGAGTGTTTTAATCGCAACTGCTTATATGCAAGAAGCAGCTAGTTTTGACACAATTATCGCTATGGATGATGGAAAAGTTTTGATGCAAGGAACACTAAAAGAGTTATTAGAAAAAACACAATGTGATAATATAGATGAAGCATTTATTGAACTTTTACCAAGTGAAAAAAGAGCAGGTCATAAAAAATTAGTAGTTCCGCCAAAAGAAGATAAAGAAGAAATATATGCTATTGAAGCTCAAAATTTAACTATGCAATTTGGAGATTTTATAGCTGTAAATAATGTAAATCTAAATATAAAACAAGGAGAGATTTTTGGTTTTTTAGGCTCAAATGGTTGTGGAAAAACCACAACTATGAAGATGCTTACAGGATTACTTTCTCCCACAAGTGGTAATGCAAAACTTTTTGGAGAAGAGGTAAAAGATAACTCTTTGCAAATGAGAGAAAAAGTTGGATATATGACTCAAGCTTTCTCTTTATATAATGAATTATCAGTTTTTGAAAATTTAGAATTACATGCAAAACTTTTTCATATAAAAGAAGATAAAGAAAAAAGAATAGATGCTCTTTTGGAAAAATTTGATTTAAAAGAGTATAAAAATCATTTAGCAAATGAACTACCTTTGGGAATAAAACAAAGACTTTCTCTTGCAGCAGCAGTTATTCATAGACCAAAAATGCTTATTTTAGATGAGCCAACTTCAGGAGTTGATCCAGTTTCTAGAGATAATTTTTGGCAGTTATTGATAGATTTATCAAGAAATGATAATGTTACTATATTTATCTCAACGCACTTTATGAATGAAGGTGAAAGATGCGATAGAATTTCCTTGATGCACCAAGGAAAGGTTTTAATAACAAATAGTCCAAGTGAACTTGTAAGATTAAAAAATAAAAATAGTTTGGAAGAAGCATTTATATCTTATTTAGAAGATGCTTTAGAAAAAAATTCAACTGAAGAAAAAGTAGAAGAGTTAGTTTTTAATGAAAATTCAAAAAAAGCTCAAAATAGTAGTTCTTTTAGTCTTTTAAGAGTTTTTGGCTATAGCTATAGGGAATCATTGGAGTTATTAAGAGATAAGGTTAGACTTACATTTGCACTTTTAGGAACTGTAATTTTGATGTTTGTTATTGGATATGGAATAACAATGGATGTTGAAGATTTAAAATTTGCAGTTTTAGACCAAGATGAATCACCATTAAGTAGGCATTATATAGAAAATGTTTCAGGTTCAAGGTATTTTTTAGAAGAGAAAGCTTTAAATTCTTTTGATGAATTAGATGACAGAATGAAAAGAGGGGAGATTAGTGTTGCTTTTGTAATACCTCCAAATTTTGGTAAAAATCTTACAAAAGGTTATACAGAAGAAATAGCTGTTTGGATAGATGGTTCTTTTCCTTTTAGAGCTGAAACAATACATGGTTATGTACAAGGTTTGCATATTAGTTATTTACAAAGTTTTTATAAAGAAAATTTTGGAATAGATATTACATCTGATACAAATATTATTTTAAGATATAGATATAACCAAGATTTTAAAAGTATTTATTCTATTGTTCCCGCTGTAATCCCGATGTTATTGATTTTTATACCAGCAATTTTAATGGCATTGAGTGTTGTAAGAGAAAAAGAGTTAGGTTCTATCACTAATTTTTATGCAACACCAGTTACTAAATTGGAATTTTTATTTGGAAAACAATTGCCTTATGTGGTTGTTAGTATGATTAGTTTTATTATACTTGTTGGCTTTGCTATAGTTGCATTTGGTGTACCTTTAAAAGGTAGTTTTATTACTTTGAGTTTAGCGGCTTTATTATATATTATTTGTACAACTGGAATTGGACTTTTGATGTCTTCTTTTGCTCAAACTCAAATAGCTGCACTTGCAGGAACAGCAATTTTTACACTTTTACCAACAGTTCAATTTGCTGGATTGAAAGATCCTGTTAGTTCACTTGAAGGAATTGGAAGATTTATAGGAGATTTTTTCCCAGTTACTTATTTTATAAATATAAGTAGGGGAGTTTTTAGTAAAAATGTCTCTTTTTCTGAATTACATCTTGAATTTTTTGCTTTATTTGCAGCAGCTATAGTTATTACAATGCTAAGTTTATTAGTTCTAAAAAAACAGGAAAAATAATGATAAGAACTATATTAAATATTTTTAATTTAAGTATAAAAGAGCTAAAAACACTTTTTTATGATAAAGTGATGGTTTTATTGGTTATTTATTCTTTTTCATTTGCAATTTATATAGGTGGAACTCAAACATCAACTGAACTGCATAATGCTTCAATAGCTTTTGTAGATAGTGATAAAACTGAACTTTCACATAGAATAATAGATGCTTTTTACAAACCACGATTTAATACACCTGAAGTGATTTCTTATGATGAAGTTGATAAAAGAATGGATTCAGGATATTATACTTTTATTATAATGATTCCAACTGATTTTGAAAAGGATGTGTTATCTGGAATATCTCCTGATATTTTAGTAAATATTGATGCAACAAGAATGACTCAAGCAGGTATTGGTTCAGGATATATTCAAAATATTATAACTCAAGAGGTTCAAACTTTTTTAAAAGGAAGTTATGAAAGTAGTACTAATCCAAAAGTTGTAAGTAGATATAAATATAATCCAAATCTAACAAGTATGTGGTTTGGAAGTATAAATGAAATTATAAATAATATTGTAATGATTTCTATTTTATTATCTGGTGCTGCTTTGGTTAGAGAAAGAGAACATGGAACAATTGAACATCTTTTAGTTATGCCTTTAAGAGCATTTGAAATAATGCTTTCTAAAATATTTTCTGCTTGTTTAGTGATTTTAGTTTGTGTGACTTTTAGTTTATTGGTTGTTGTTGAAGGTGTTTTACAAATACCTTTAAGTGGTTCGGTTCCTCTTTTTTTATTATGTACTTTTTTGGTTTTATTTGCAACTACTTCTATGGGAGTATTTATGGGAACTATTGCTCAAAATATGCCTCAACTTGGAATGATTTTTATTTTGACAATTTTACCTTTGATGTTACTTTCAGGAAGTATTACACCATTTGAAAGTATGCCAATGATTTTACAAAATCTTATGCAACTAATGCCAACAAGTCACTTTGTAGATTTATCTCAATCAATATTATTTAAAGGTGCTGGAATTAGTATTATTTGGAAAAAGATGTTAATAATTTTTGTAATTGGAGCTGTATTTTTTAGTTTAACTCTAATTTTATTTAAAAGAAGTTTAGGAATGGAAAATTAATTTTTATAATTAATTATTTTTGCACAATTTTTAACTAATATCCTTGAATAAATGAAATTATTATGTTAAAGTACATTTCTTAAAATTAAATAAAAGGTTAGATAAATGGGTATGGTAAAAGATGCTTTAAAATCAGTTTTTAAAACAATTACAATATTATCTCGTCCTTATTTTAGCCTTGAAGAAAATGAATTAAAATTCAAAGTGGATACCGATAGTTTTTATAAATATCCAGTTATAAATGTTGAGACAAAAACAAGATATGACTCTTATATTTTAGAAGCATATACTTTGAGTGCAGATAGTATATATTTAGAGTACATTCACACTGATAGTGATGTCTGTTGGAATGGTCAAGCTTTAGGTTTTTTTATTAGTTTACTAAAAGAGAAAATCAGGGCTAAAAAGATGGATTTACTAGAAAAGTTTGAATTTAGTCATTATGAATTTTTGACATATAAAATAGATGATAGCTATATTTTAAATATTATCTATATTTATGAAGTAAATAAAGAAATATTTGTTATAGATAAAAAATCTGAACTTTATGAAAATTTATTAAGAAATTTTAAAAAAGATTATAAGTATGAATATGAAAAAAATAAAGATGTTTCTTTGGATATAAATATAAGTTTAGTAAAAAATAATGCTATGAATAGTTATTTTGCTATTTCAAACTAAGAGGTAACCTCTTAGTTTCCAAATACTTGTTTTAAGATTGAAGAAGTTTGTTCAACAGGATTTGATCTAATTGCAGCTTCTTTTTGAGCTATCATTGTAAATAAACCTTCAATTGCTTTGTTTGTAACAAATTCATCTAGACTTTCATCTGAGCTAGCTGGAAGATATGAATCAACACCAAAACTTTTTGCCATTCCCATAACAGAACTGTTTTCAACTAATCCTTTTGCATTTGTTTTATATAAATTATTTGCCATATCATAATAACTTGCAACATTGTTTTCTTTCATTGTTTCTTGAATAATTGGAGTAATTGCTTTCTTTAAAGAGTCACTTGTATTCTTCTTGAAATATTGTGTCGCTGCATCATTGCTACCTGATAAAATATTTTGTGCATCAGTTAAACTCATCTTATCGATTGCATCTACAAAAATTTCTGCTGTTTTTGGTGCTGCTTTTGAAGCGGCTGTATTCATAGAGTTTATTAAATCATCTGCTATTTTATTTCCACCTGCACTTCTTATAAGAGTTTCAGCTTTTGCAAGATTATCAGGAAGTGGTATTTTAACCGCACTATTATTTAAGTAACCATTATCTTTACCTAATTGAGTAGTTGCATAAGTAACACCTGTTTTTAATGCCTCTTTTAAGCCACTTGAAACAGTTGAATCACTTAAATTTGATTTTGTTGTATTTGTAGTTGCTGGAGCTTTTGAAGTTTCTTCAGTAGTAGTTGTTTGTTTTTCAGTTGCCACTGTATCTAAAACACCTTTTGCAATAGAACCAAAATCTAAAGCAAATGAAAGTGAAGCACTAAGAATTAGAGTTGAAGCTATAATTGATTTTTTCATGATTTTTCCTAATTTTTTTGTATTTTATATATTTCATTATATAATAGAGTAGATGTAATAATTGTGAAAAAGGATATAAAATAGAACTAATAGAAGAGATTTGTAACTTTATTTATTATTTTAAAAATAGAGTTGTTGAAGCAGATGAAATAGCAAATAAATATGGTGAAAAAATATCTTTTTTTTCAAATGAATTAAAAACTTTAAATTTTGATAAAGAGTTTGAAGAGAACTTTTATACAATTTTAGGTTATTCATATAGACTTAAAGATGTAAAACAAAGGCTATTTTTTACTTTTAGTGAAGCTGTTTATGCTATTGATTTGGATAAATTGATGAAAAATGAAGACTCTTTAAAATTAAATTGTATAGTTTATATCTTAGTTTTAGATAGTATTGTAAAAGAGTATTTGTCAAAAGAAGTGAACGAAGATGAAAAAGAAAAAGCTTTAAATATTTATAAAAAAATAGAAGAAAGAAAAGCAGCTGAAAATAAAAAATATCATATGTATCAGTATTAAAGGTAAATTATGAACATAAAATTAAATTGTGATATGGGTGAGAGTTTTGGTATTTGGAAAATGGGAAATGATGAGGAAATTATGCCATTTATTGATATGGCAAATTTAGCTTGTGGTTTCCATGCAAGTGACTCAGTTACAATGAATAGATCTGTAACTTTAGCAAAAAAACATAATGTTACAATAGGTGCACATCCTTCATATCAAGATTTAGTTGGTTTTGGAAGAAGAAGTATACTTTGTTCACTTGAAGAGATAAAATCAATAATTTTGTATCAATTAGGAGCTTTAAGTGCTTTTTGTAAAGCTCAAGGAACAGCTGTTTCTTATGTAAAACCTCATGGTGCACTTTACAATGATATGATGAGAGATGAAAATATTTTTAAAGCAGTTTTAAATGCAATTTCATCTTTTGATAAAAATATAAAATTGATGATTTTATCAGGAGCAAAAAATGAAGCTTATGAACATATATCAAAATTATATTCTATAAATTTAATTTATGAAGTATTTGCAGATAGAAATTATAATGATGATGGAAGTTTAGTATCAAGAATGAATGAAAATGCAGTAATTCATGATGAATTAGAAGTTGTAAATAGAATAAAAAATCTAAAGGATAAAGGTTTTTTATATAGTTTAAGTGGGCAAAAACTATTTTTAAAAACTGATTCAGTTTGTGTTCATGGTGATAATGAAAAGGCTCTTGAATTTATAAAACTACTTAGAAAAGCGATATATTGATGGTTTTTAAAGTAGTAAATTGTGATTCATTTATCATCTATTTTGGAGATTTAATAGATGAAAAAATTGCACTTGATATAAAAAAAGCCTATTTAGGTATAAAAAAATTAAATTTGGAAGGGGTTATTGAAATCATTCCTTCTTATACTTCTATTTTTATAAGCTTTGATATTTTTAAATATGATTTTGAAACTCTAAAAACTTTAATAGAACAAAATATAAATTTAGAAATAGATGAAAATTTTGAAGAAAAGATTATAGAGATAGATGTTTATTATGGAACAGAAGTTGGATTTGATTTAGAATATTTAAGCTCAAAAACAACTTTAACTATAGAAGAGATTATAGAAATTCATTCAAATAAACTTTATGATGTTTATGCAATTGGATTTTTGCCAGGTTTTGCATATTTAGCAAAAGTTGATGAAAAAATAGTATTTTCAAGACTTTCAACTCCTAGAAAAATAGTTCCAAAAGGAAGTGTTGCAATAGCTGATTTTCAAACAGCAATTTATCCACAACAAAGTCCTGGTGGTTGGAATATCATAGGAAAAACAGCTTTTGAACTTTTTGATAAAAATTTAGAAACATTATCTCCACTTAGGGTAGGTGATAAAGTAAAATTTAATCCTATTTCTAAAGAAGAATTTTTAGCCAAAGGAGGAGTTTTATGAGTTTAGAAATCATAAATAATCCTCTTTTTGTAACTATTCAAGATAGGGGAAGATTTGGCTATGCACATATTGGAGTTACAAATTCTGGTGTGATGGATGAGTATGCTTATTTTTGGGCAAACAGACTTTTAAAAAACTCTTTAGATACAAATATTTTAGAAATAGCTTTTTCAAATGTGATTTTTAAAGCAAATGAAAATACTCAAATCTCAATCACTGGTGCTAGTTGTGAATTTTTTATAAATGATGAAAAAAAAGAGCTTTGGCAAAGTTATAATATCAAAAAAAATGACATCATAAAAATAGGAAAAATCCTAAGTGGAAATAGGGTTTATTTAGCAGTTTTTGGTGGTTTTAATATAAAAAAAGAGTTTGGAAGTAATAGTGTAACAATAAAAGAAAATCTTGGTGGAGTTGATGGAAATAAGCTAAAAAAAGGTGATATTTTGCCTTTTAATAGTTCTAATTTTAACTATACAATGAAAGTAAAAGAAGAGTTTATTCCAAAATATGAAGATAATTTGACTTTAAGAGTGTTATTTTCTTATCAAGAAAACTACTTTTTAGATGAAGAAAAAAAGAAGTTTTTAACTTCAACTTATTTAGTAACAAATGATTTTAATAGAATGGCAGCAAAGCTAAGTGGTGAGGCTATAAAGTGTGAGATAAATGGAATTATCTCAGAAGCAATTGCTTTTGGAAGTATTCAAATACCAAGTGATGGACAACCAATAGTTTTATTAAAGGATAGACAAACAATCGGTGGTTATCCAAAAATTGGGGTTGTTTTAGGAATAGATTGTTTTAAACTTTCCCAAGCAAAAGCAAATACGAAAATTAGATTTGAAGAGATTTCTTATAAAGAAGCTGTTGAAGAAGAAAAAAGGTTTTATACTTTTTTCAGTTAAGTAGCTTTTCAAAAACTGATTTTGATTCATCTTTTGTTGAAAAACTTTCTACTTTAAATTTATAATTTGCTTTTATATATAATCCTGAGTGACTTTTCAGAGTTGTATTTAAAAGCATTTGCTCTAAATTTAATAGATAATTTACGATTGAACTTTGGTTTTCATTTAGAATAAAGATAAAAAATTTATCATCAAAATATCTAGTTATATAAAAATCATAATTTTCATCTTTTAATTTCTGAGAAATAAAATTTATTACAAAAATTAGAAAATTTTTGGCTAATAATTCTCCATACTCTTTTTGGATATATTCATAATCAATTATATCAACTAATGTACAAATTCCATTATCTTTAAAATAAAGATTTTCATTTAAAAATTTGCTATATAACCATTTTCTATTATAAGTTTTTGTTGTTTCATCAATAAATAATTCATTATTTAAAAGTTCTATTTCTTTTTCAAGAGTTATCATTTTTTTATAAATATCTGACAAAGTATCACTATCTTTATTTAAAATAGCAGTGCTTGCATTTTTTGTTTCATTTTTTAGTTCATTTACACTTGAAGTGATTAAATTTATATATTTCTCAATATTTTTATAGTCTTGAATCAAAAGTTCATTTATCTCTTTTTGGAAGTTTTCATCATCTAAATTTACTTCTACTTCTTTTGCGTGATAATTAAATCTTTCAAAATACAAAGATGGCAAAATTATCTCATTATTTAACAATTCATTGATTGTTGAATTAGTTATTTTTTCAAGTTTTCTTTTCATTTTTAACTCCTAAAAGTTCTTCTATGCACATTGGTTTTCCTATATGATAACCTTGTGAAAAATCAATTCCTATATTTTTTACATAACGCAATGTTTTTAAATCACTAACAAACTCTGCAACAATTTTTATATTTTGTTGTTTTGAAAATAAAACAATACTTTTTATCAAGTTTAAATATATCGCTTCATCAATTTTTTTTATTAAAGAACCATCAATTTTTATATAATCAATATCTAAATTTAAAATATTTTCATAGTTTGAAAAACCTGTACCAAAATCATCTATTGCAATTTTTACTCCATAAATTCTTGCTTCTTTTATAAAATCATTTACTAGATTGAAGTTAGATACTTTTTCACTTTCTAATACTTCAAAAGTTATATATGAACCAACATTTTTTGTTTTAATTTTAGAAAGAAGAGTTCTTTTTATTTGGGGATTTAAAATATCTGTATAATCTAAATTTACGCTAATATGAATTTTATATTTTTCTATATAAACGATGATTTTATCAAATAAAATTTCCATTAGTTTCTGATAAAGTCTTGATTTTTTTGCTTTGTGAATGAAAACATTTGGCATCAACATATTTCCATCTTTATCAAAAATCCTCATTAAAGCTTCATATTTAACAATATTATTTGACTGATTATCCATAATTGCTTGAAAGTAAGGTTCAACTAAATTATTGTTTATATTATGATTTAAAATATCTAATAAATCTTTATTAACAAACTCATTTTTATATAAGAAAGAATCAAAATACATATAGTGTAGATAGTTTAATTTTGCTTCATGTAAAGCTTTTTCAGCATATGATTTTATCTGTTTTTCTGCACTTTTTGAGCAACCAATAGTTACATCAATATTAATTGATAAATTTTTATCTAAAAGTTTAAAATCATTAGATACAACATTTTCATAAATTAGATTTTTTATTATAATAATCTCTTCAATTGTTAAATCATCATACAGCAGTATTTCAAAAACATCTGCATGAGTATTTTTTATCTTTACTGAAATTTTTCTATTAAGAGTTCTTGGAATAGAATTTTTTGTTTTAGTGATTAAAATTTCATTTAGTTGTTTGATAATAAAATCGCCATTATCAAAATTATAAATGGCATTTAAATCTTTCATATAAAGAATATCTACTAAAAATAGAGTTTTGATTTTTTTATCTTTGAATAAAGAAGATATAATGTTTCTAATTATCAATAAATCCCCCATTTTAGGTAGATAAAAGTGCTTCATTATATATAAACTAACTTTAAGAAATATAAAAAAATGATTAAACTTTTATACAATTTGAATAAATATTATTAAACTCAATATTTAATTAACTTTACGATAGAATCCTATAAATTTAATTATTGGAAGATTAAAAATGAGAAAAATTAATATAAAAGATTTAGAGCTAAATATTGATATAACACAAATTTTAAATTTATATGCTTCAAAATCTAAAATTATTATTGATGTTGATGGAAATATTTATACAAATTTAGAGGATACAAAGAAAAAAGCAGTTATTTATAAAAATACAAATCTTCAACAATTGTCATCTATTTTAGATGCAAAAACAATGGCAACTACACTTCTAACAGATTATAAACCAACTATTGTTGGAACAGTTTGTAAAATAAAACCTGTTATGAATTGGCAGAATATTATTGATATGAATAAAGAAAATATGCTTTATTTCGATCATCAAAGTGATGGTGTAGAGATATTTGAAGATAAAGTTTTGGAAAATTACGGTTGGCATGCAAGTGATTTAGAAATTAATTACAGAGAACTCAGTGAATTTATCGAAGAATCATGCAATGGAACTTTACTTTGTTATGACAATGAGATTCAATTTAGTGGTTTTGTAATAGTTGATGATTTAGAAGATGTAAAAATAAAAGTGAAAAATTTTATTATCGATAAGGCAAGAGAAAATATAAAAAATAATCTAATAGATATTGAAGATGATTCAGTGATTGAATCTTTAGAATTTTTTGGAATTAGGATTTAATTTATGGAACAATTTATTCAAGATTGGGGTTACTTAGCTCTTTTTTTATACTCTTTTGGTGGAGGATTTGTTGGACTTATATTTGCAGGTGTTTTATCTTATGCTGGAGATTTAAATATTTATATTTCTATTTTAGTTGCAGGTATTTCTAACTTTTTAGGTGATCAATTTTTATTTTTAATAGCTAGAAAAAATAAAAATTATGCAAAAGATATGATGAAAAAATATGGAAGAAAAATTGCATTAGCACATTTAATGATGAGAAAATATGGCTCTTTTGTAGTATTTATTCAAAAATATATTTATGGAATTAAAACTTTAATACCTCTTGCAATGGGACTTACAAAATATTCAGCTACAAAATTTGCAATATTAAATATTTTTGCAACTATTTTATGGGCTTGTATAATTGGATATTTAAGTTTTACAGCAGGAGAATATATATTAAGTTTAAGTGATGATTTTAAATATGTAGGTTTAGGCATTGTGTTAGTAGTTTTCTTATTAATTTCATATCTTTTCAAAAGAATTGAGAAATAATAATGAAAAAATTTTCACAATTAAATTTATCAAAAGAGTTTTTATCAAATTTAGATTCTTTGTCATATACTGAAATGACCACAATTCAGCAAAAAAGTTTACCTTTTAGTTTAGAAAATAAAGATTTAATAGCTCAAGCAAAAACTGGTTCAGGTAAAACAGTTGCTTTTTGTATACCAATAATAAATAAATTAAAAGTAAAAGAGTTTAAAGTACAATCTTTGATTTTAGCTCCGACAAGAGAGCTTGCAAATCAAATAGCTCAAGAATTAAGAAAACTTTCTCGGCATATTCATAATATAAAAGTTCTAACACTTTGTGGTGGAATGCCTTTTAAACCACAAGCTTTATCTTTATTTCATGGAGCACATATAGTAGTGGCAACTCCTGGAAGAGTTTTAAAACATATAAAAGAAAATAATATTTCTTTAGAAAATATAAATACTTTAGTTTTAGATGAAGCTGATAAAATGCTAGATATGGGATTTTATGATGATATTATTGAGATAATAAATACTTTACCTAAAAAAAGACAAACACTACTTTTTTCTGCAACTTTTGAAAAAAATATTGAAAATCTAGCTTCTAGTATTTTAGTAGAACCAACTTTAGTAAAAGTAGAAGATGAAATAAAAACTACAATAAATCAAAAATTTTATGAAATTTTTGATGAGAATAAAACATCTATAATTCCTGCTTTAATTTCTTCAAATAAAGCAAAATCAATTTTAATCTTTTGTAATATGAAAATAACTTGTGATAAATTAGCAGATGATTTATATGATATGGGTTTAGATGTTTTAACACTTCATTCAGATTTAGAACAAAAACAAAGAGATGAAACAATAATATTATTTTCTAACAAATCTTATCCAATTTTGATAGCTACAGATGTTGCTTCACGAGGGCTTCATATTGATGATGTGGATTTGGTAATTAATTATGATTTATCATTGGATGAAAAAATACATACTCATAGAATCGGAAGAACAGCACGTGCTGGAAAAGGTGGATTAGCAATTTCTTTATACACAAAAGATGAATTAGACAAAGTTGAAATTATAAAAGAGAAATTTTCTGATATTAAAGAAGAAGATATCTCTACTATTGAAGATGATATATCATATAAAATAGATTCTAATTTGAGAACAATTTTTATAAATGGTGGAAAAAAACAGAAATTAAGAGCAGGTGATATTTTAGGTGCATTAACTGCTGGAATTGGTTTGCAAAAAGATGATATAGGAAAAATTGATATTTTAGATTTTTCTTCATATGTTGCAATCAATAAAGAAAAAATTATTTATGTTTTGGAAAAATTATTAAAGACAAAAATCAAAGGAAAATATTATCGTATTTATGAAAAATAGGTATTTCTAAGTTAAATTATTCAATTTTTTCATTTATATTAATTTAAATAAGATATAATCAAAATTAAAGAATAAAAGGAAATATATTGTTAAAGAATACATTATTTCTTAAAATAATTATTATTTTTACACTTCCTGCTCTAGGAATTTTGTATTTTAGTTCAGTTTTAGTTCTTGAAAAAGTTGAACTTACAAAAGAAATTGATGATACTTATGATAATTTAACTTACCTTAAATCTGTGGAAAAATTGATTTCAAATTTTGAAGAAGAAAGAGATTTGTCAGTTAAATATTTTTTATTAAGAAATGAATTTCCCCAACTTGAAAAGCAACAAAATGAAACAACAAAATCTTATAATAATCTAATAAATATTGTTAAAAATCTAAATTTAGAAAGTAAATTCAATCAATTTAAAATTGATATAAAAAAAATAGATGATTTTAGAAATAAAATAGATAATTTTTCGATATCTATAGATGAAGTTTTTGAAGGTTATAACGTAATAAATAGAGTTTTATTAAACTCTTTATCTCTAATGAAACCGATTAAATTTGCAATAGAGTTTAATACAGATTTATCAAATGTTGTAGATTTTCTAAATTTTAAAGAAGCAAGTTATATTGAAAAAAGTATTATAAAAATTTATTTAGAAGAAAAAAAACTAGATGATAAACTATATGATATTTTTTTAAGAAATTACTCAATTCAGGAGATAAATAAAGATTCTTTTTATAATGTTCATAGTTTAAGTTCTTTACAAAACTTTAATATAAAGTTTAATGAAGATTATTTAAACAAAATTTTTATTTTGAGAAATAATATTAAAAATAAAATTGAAAAAAATAGTGACTTCAAATTTGAAGATTGGGAATATATCTCAAATGAAAATATAGATTATTTATCAAATATTTATAACAATTTAATCTATTCAATAGAAAAAACAGCAATGAAATATGAAGATGATATTATAGTCGAAAGAAATAAGAGTTTAATCTTTTTATTTGTTTGTTTTTCTACATTGATTTCATTACTTTTTGTTTTAAGAAATATAATTTTTAATGAACAAAAAAGTTTTTATAAAGTTCAAAAACATAAAGAAATTTATGAATTATTAAACCAAGCCAATAAATTTTTATTAAAAACTTTTGATAAAAAAAGGTTATATTCAAATATTTGTGAATTATTATTGGAAAATGAAAATTTGCAGTTTTGTTTTATATACGATTTAAGTGATAAAGAAATAATTGCAAATGAAGGAAAGTTAAAAGATAAAATTATTACTCAAATGGATAAATATCACGATAAAACTAAAGATAATATAATTTCAAAGACTATAAAATGGGAAACAAATATCATAATAAATAATTTTAAAGAAAAAAATATTTCTGTTTTTTATGAAAATGCTGATGAATTAAATATCAATTCAATGGCAACATTCCCTATAAAAAAATTTAATCAAATAGTTGGAACATTAGTTATTTATTCAAATGAATTAAACTTTTTTGATCAAGAAGTTGAAATTTTATTTGATAAATTAGTAAATGATGTAACACATTGTTTAGAAAAAATTGAATATGAAGAAATAAGAGTAAAACAAGAAGATGAGTTAAGATTATCTTCATATGCTTTTGAATCAAGTGAACCAATGATTATTACAAATAATGCTGGAGAAATTATAAAAGTAAATCAAGCATTTTGTACGACAATGGGTTATACGAGAGAAGAAATTTTAGGTAAAAATCCAAGAATATTTAAATCAGGTCATCAAAATAGTAAATTTGGTGATGAATTATGGAATAGTTTGCGTATTCAAGGTTTTTGGAGTGGTGAAGTTTATAATAGAAAAGCAAATGATGAAATTATCCCTTTACGAAGTACAATTACAGCTATTAAAGATAAAGATGGGAAAATAACTCATTTTCTAGGACAATATATAGATATTGGTGAGCAAAAAGATAAAGAAAAAGTTCTTGAGTACCAAGCAACACATGATAATTTAACAGGTTTACCAAATAGATTATTGTTACTTGATAGAATAGAACACGCAATTACAAAAGTTGTAAGACACAAAATAGTAGGTGGTTTGATTTTTATTGATTTAGATAATTTCAAAGAAGTAAATGATACTTTAGGTCATGATATTGGAGATGCATTACTTATCATGGTTGCAAAAAAAATAGCAGAAGTTATCAGAGATGAAGATACAATAGCAAGAATTGGTGGAGATGAATTTATTGTTCTTATTGATAATATTGGTAATAATAAAATTGATGCAAAAACAAATATAACGAATCTTGCAGAAAAAATAAAAAATGTTTTAAATGGAATTACTCATATTGAAGGTCATATTAATGTTTCAACTCCAAGTATTGGAATTACACTATTTAGTGATTCAAGTGTTAGTGTAAAAGATATTATTAAACAAGCAGATACAGCTATGTATGTAGCAAAAAAACAAGGTAAAAATGCAATAGAATTTTTTGATTAATAATTAGTCAAAAGAAAGCTTATGTTAAAATCTTTTTTTATTTAAAATTACAAAAGGAAATATTATGAAAAGTGCAACGGCTAGACATTTGTTAGTTGATAGTGAAGAGTTATGTTTACAATTAAAAGAAAGAATTGCAAAAGGTGAAAAATTTGAAGATTTAGCAAAAGAGTATTCATCTTGTCCATCAGGTTCAAGAGGTGGAGATTTAGGTAACTTTTTTGAAGGACAAATGGTTCCTGAATTTGATAAAGTTGTATTTAATGAAGCAATAAATGTAGTTCATGGCCCAGTTAAAACTGACTTTGGTTACCACTTATTAGAAACAACTTCAAGAAGAGATTAAAAACTCTTCTTCCTCTTTTTTTGAAACTTCTTCATCCCATAAAATAGAAATTCCATACTCTTTATCTGTTATTACATATTTGAAATATTCACTTGTTCCTCGTCTTCCATGAAGTCTTACAATAACTTGATCTTCTTCTAATAATTTTTTCATTTCATATTTAGAAAAACTTCTTTTATTCCATTTTAAAAAAACATTTGAATAAACTCTAAAAGTACAAGTAGAATCTGCTGTGAAAACAAAAGATTCACTTTCATCATACTCTTTTTTTGCATTTTCACAAGTGTAAAGATTTACTTTTTTGCCATGTGCAGTAGTTTTTATAGCTATTACTTTTCCATTGCAATATGGGCATTTCCCAAGAATCATTTTAAAGCTCCTAAATTTTCTAAAAGAATTTTACAAAATTTTTGAAAAGAGCTTTAAAAATATGACAATTTGAAAGATTAAGGAGCAAGTCTTGAAATAGTCCAAGTATTATCATCTTTTAACTCATATAAAAATCTATCATGAAGTCTGTCTTGTCCACCTTGCCAAAACTCTATTTTTGTGGGTTTTATTATATATCCTCCCCAAAAATCAGGAAAAGGAACTTCACCTTTTACAAATTTTCTTTTTATTTCATCAAATTTTTGTTCAAGAAGACTTCTTGAACTTATAACTTGACTTTGATGTGAAACCCAAGCTCCTATTTGACTACCTTTTGGGCGTGAGAGAAAATATTTTAAAGATTCAGTTGTTGATATTTTTTCAATATTTCCTTCAATTTTTACTTGACGTTCTAAATCAAGCCAAGGGAAAAGTGCAGCTGCTTTGGGATTTTGTTCTATTTGTTTCGCTTTTGTACTTGTGTAATTTGTAAAGAAAACAAAACCTTTTTCATCAAATATTTTTAATAAAACTGTTCTAATACTTGGCATCATATCAGCTCCAACAGTTGCAAGTGAAAAAGCATTTGGTTCAGTAAGTTCTGCTTGCATCGCTTGATTGAACCAAAGCTCAAATTGTAAAAAAGGATTTGGGTTTAAATCTTTTATATCTAAACCTCTTGTTGTGTATTTTGCTCTAAGGCTTGTTAAATCCAAAATTTATCCTTCGAATTAGTATTTGTAATTTTAGCAAAATATTTATCTATTTCATTCCTCAAAAATATTGAATAATATAGATTTTAGCTCTGTTTTCATCTCTGTTGTTAAAGTTTTTTTATTTGAGTAAAGATAAAAAGGAACAGTATTTCTCATAGAATATTTTAATCTTTTTCTTAAAGTTGAAATTTCATCAATATTTATAAGTTCATCACCATCATATAAATAAAAATCTTTTGCAATTCCAAGTTTAAAAGATACTATTTGGTATGCAAAATATAGTTCTTCATTTTCATATTTTTTAACAAAATCATCTAATGCTATTTGTAATTTATTTAATCTATTTATTGTTATAAATCCAAAGCTTTCTCTAAATTTATATCTTTCAACGGTTGTAAAATCTAACACTTTATAAAATTCATTTAGGTTTTTCCAAGGACTTCTAAATCTTCGTTTTCCAAATAAAACTTCTTCAAAACAGTATAGATATTTTTTATCTTCTTTTGTTTGAATTTCTTTATCTTTTATATCAAAATATCTATTTTTAAATAATGAAATTAGCCAATTTTCATCAAGCATAGAGATTGTATCAAGTTCTTTTTGTCTATTTTGATTTTTAAAATTCCACAACATTGAAATCGAGTTTGAAAGTTTTTCTTCTTTTTCATCTTCAAAATATTTGCTAGCTAAATATTGAACTACACTTTCAAGTAGTGTATCTGTTTTTGCAATACCATGATTGAAGATTACTTTTTTATAAAGATTAAATCTCATTTCAAGCATATGTTCAATATCAATCAAACTCATATCGTAAAAACTTAGATAAAATTTTTCATCTTTTTCCACAAGAACTGCTTGTTTTGTGATTCTTATATGGTCATTTGGACCTGTTATATAACCACTTGCTAACATATCACGATTTATATAATCAAGTCTATCTGCATCAACTGTGCTATCTATAAAATTATGTAAAACTTTAAAATCAAAACCTTCATAAAACTCTTCTTCAAGGATTAAAATAGCAAGTCTTTTGATAAGTTTTAAATACTCTTTTTCATAAGATTTTGAGATTAATTCTTCTAATTCATAATCAAAAAGTAGTTTTAAAAGATTTTCACCTATTGCTTCGTGTAAAACTTCTTTTGAATTTTTTGTAATCTCTTCATAATTTTCTTTAAAAACTACCTCTTTTTCTAGTAGAGCTTCTTGATTTTGCTCTTTTAGTTTGATTTTGTCATAAACTTTTTTTAAAGCATATTCAACTTGATGTGAAAAAGGAAGATGTCCTACATCGTGAAGTAGGGCAACTATTCTTAGTGTTTGTAAAAATATTGTATAAGTTGCTCTTTGAGATTTTGATTTTGTTGGAATTGTAAATTGGTATAAAGCTTTGTTATCAAAATAATCCATATCATCAAAACTAAGTTTTAGATTTTCTTCAATTATTATAGAAACAATTGTATTTTTTAGGCTTGATAAAAAATCATTTTTTGTTTTTTTATCAGCATTAAGTAACGCATTTTTGAACATAAAAGAAGCTAAATGCATAGTTCCTAAACTATGAATAAATCTTTTTGTAGTAATTGATGGATATGAAAAATACGCCAAAGCATTTTGTGTGATGAATTGTAATCTATTCACTATTTTTGTTTGAAGAATTTTATCTTCAAGTTTTGTATATTCTATATGATTGTAAATAGTATCATTTATTAATCTATTTTGTATGTTGTATCCTTTTATTTTTGTGGTTATATTTTATTGTTTTAAACCTAAAAATTATGCAAAAATATTAAATAATGATATAATAATCATTATCAAAATAAGGTTTAAAATGGAAGATATTATCATCTATATCATAGTTGGAATTGCTGCAATTTATTTTATAAATAAACTATTTGGAAAAGATGGCAATTGCGGTTGTGGTGGTAAAGGCAATTGTTCTAAAAAATAGAGAAGTTTAATTCTCTACTTTTTTCTCAAAAATTCTTTCTGTAAATTGTGCAAATTTACCACGAACTGCTTTTTCTAACTCTATTGCAAACATTTTAAGTTCAGGATGTGTTTGATTTGTTTGTTTTAAAAGAGTTGTTAAACCATTGTTGTATTTGTTTAAATACAAATTATCAATTTGTCTATTTGAACCAATAACTATTGCCATACAACTTTCATCAAGTCTTGAAAGTATTAATTGAGTTGTTTTTTCACTACTATTTTGCCATTCATCCATGATAACAATTGCACCACTTAAAGTTCTTCCTCTTGCTTCTCCTGGCCAAAGAGTTTCTATACAATATCTTGATTTTAATTCATCAATTTTAGAGTCAATTGATTCTTGATTTTCTCTATTTTCACTCTTTTTAAGATGTTTTTTTGCAATAAATTCTAAAGTATCACTTAATGCCATATTATAGATTCTAAATTTTTCATCATTTCCTGCTAAATATCCAACATCAGCACCTTTATCCAAAGATTCTATGGAGTTTCTAACATATACAATTTTATCGTATAAACCTAAATCAATTAATCTCATAGAACTAACTATTGACATCAAAGTTTTACCACTTCCTGCTTTTGCATCAATTACAAGTAAATCATACATATTTGTTAAAATTGCTTTTGTAAAAAGTTTTTGTTTTATATTTACTGGTTTTACATTTAAAGATTTAAAATCATTTTCTTTTAAAACATCAATTTTTCCATTTGTAATAATTGCATATTCGATATTCCCATCATTGCTTTCAAAACTATAAGCAAAATTTTCCATTTCATAATCTTTATCAACAGAAGTAATATCTTTATTCTCTAAACTATTAAATAAAGAAGAATCAAGTTCTATTGATTTTACAAAATTAAAATTTGGGACGGTTGATTTATCATCATGCAGAGTTTCTGTTTTTATACCTTTAAATAGTGCAAAAGTTCTAGCATATACATCTAAAGATAGAAAAATCGTCTGGCAACCTTTATAATATTCTTGGGCAATTGAAGCTACTTCAATAATTCTTTTATCATTAGATTCTGAAATATGAATTTGTTCAATTTGTGTATCATATTTATCTTTTGAGATTATATCAATATTTATTTCTTCATTAAAAAGTTTTACAACTTTAAAGCCAGTTCTATAATCAACCTCTTTGATTTTCATCTTTGCAAGTAATCTAGCAAATTCTCTTGAGTAATACCCTAATTCATTTGTCAGTTTCTTTTTGTCCTCTAATTCAAGAAGTACTGTTTCAGGTATTAGCATATGGTTAGTTTTATTGTCTGATATTTTATAGAGATTTTGAAGATTTTGTAAGATGATATTTGTATCTAATACATATACTTTTTCTTTCATAAGAAATTGTAACATAGATTGATAACAAAAAAGTTACATTGCTGATAATTTTGTATAAAAATATAAAATAACTAATTTTGAAAATTGAAAAAAATCTTGTATAATGATTTACAAACAATCTAAATAAGGATTATAATTGAACCTTTCATATGAAGAATATTTATTAATCTTAACTTTTTTTATAATCATTTATCTTTTATCAAAACAGAAAAAAAATCGAGATTTAAAAAAAGAAAATCATATATTAAAACAATATAAAGAGGCAGTTGAAGAGAGTAATATTATTTCAAAAGCTGATTTGAAAGGGAATATAACTTATGTTAATGATAAATTTTGTGAGGTTACTTTATATTCAAGAGAAGAGATACTTGGTAAACCACATAGTCTTTTAAAAGGTGAAAGTTCAAAAGAAATTTTTAAAAATTTATGGGAAACTATATCTAGTAAAAATACTTGGCATGGTGTTTTAAAAAATAGAAGAAAAGATGGTGAATTTTATTATGTAAACATTATTATTAAACCTATTTTAGATGAAAATAATGAAATTATAGAGTATATTGCTATAAGACATGAAATAACAGATTTGATTCATAAATCAGAAGAATTAGAAAAAAGTTTAAGAGAAGATTTTTTAACAAAAGAGGGAAATAGATTTAAATTATTAGAAGATATAAAAAAATCAAAAAGACCTTCTTTAGCACTTTTAGATATAAATAGATTTGGCGAAATAAATGATTTTTATGGATATGATATTGGAGATGAAGTTTTAAGAATAGTTGCAAAAACTTTTAGAAAATTTATAGGAAATAAATATTCATTATATCGAATATATTCAGATGAATTTGCGATTTTAGCTGATAATGAAGATAAAGAACATTTTCTTAGATTTATAAAACAAATTTCTGATTCATTGAGTTTAAATCCTTTAAAAATAAAAGGTAAAGAGATCTATATTCAGATAAGCTATAGTATATCTTTTGAAGAAAAAGATACTTTGAAAAAAACTGCAAATATGATTAAAAAATATGCAAAAACAAATAAAGATGTAGTTATCTATAATAAAAATTTAGAGATTGAAAAAATCTATGAAAAAAATATTATGTGGACTACTAAACTAAAAAAAGCATTTGAAAATGATAATATAGTTCCCTATTATCAAGCAATATTCAATATAAAAACAAATAAAATTGAAAAATATGAGGCATTAGTAAGATTGATTGATGAAGATGGAATAGCAATTTCTCCTTATTATTTTTTAGATATAGCAAAAAAATCAAAACAGTATTTAAAACTTACAAAACAGGTAATTAAAAAATCGTTTGAATATTTTAAAGATAAAAATTTTGAGTTTTCTATAAATTTAACTTTAGAAGATATAAAAAGTAAATCAATATCTACTTATATTTTAGATATGTTGGTGGAATATAATATTGCATCTAAAGTTGTATTCGAAATAGTTGAATCAGAGGGGATCGAAGATTTTGTTGAGGTAAATAGTTTTATTGATAAAGTACGAGAGCTTGGTTGTCAAATCGCAATTGATGATTTTGGTTCAGGATATTCAAATTTTGAATATCTAATAAAACTAAATGCAGATTATATAAAAATTGATGGTTCTTTAATAAAAGATATTTTAATAAATAAAAATAGTGAAGAAATAGTAATCACTTTAGTAGATTTTGCAAGAAGACAAGGTCTAAAAACTATAGCTGAGTTTGTATCAAATAAAGATATTTTTGAAAAAGTAAAAGATTTAGGTATTGATTATGCTCAAGGTTATTATATAAGTGAACCAAAGATTAAAATAGATTAAAAAGCTTAAGAAATAATCTTAAGCTTTTGATAGTTTGATTAAAGAATTAATCATTGAAATTGCGCTTTCTTCATTTAGAGGTTTTTCATAAGTAGTTAAAATTTCTCTTGCTATTATTGTTGATCCTAAGTGTTGGAACATTATTCTCATAGCTTGAAGTCCTTTTGCTCCACCTCCACCACTGTGAGTTGCTAGTCCTACTATTTTTTCATTAAAAGCATCTCTCCAGTTTTTTGTAGCACGTGAAGTCCATGCCATTGCATTATTTAATACAGGAGGCATTACTCCATTATATTCTGGGGCAACAATAATAAAAGCTTTTAAATCTAAGATTTTTGAAGCTAAATCTAAAGCAGATTCAGGAACACCATTTTCTTCCTCTTCAACTGTACTATAAAGAGGTAATCTTAAGTCTACTAAATTTATTAATTCAACTTCACAATTTTGACTCAGAGCTAACTCTTTTAATTTTAATCCTAATTTTTGGTTATTATTAGAACTTGCTACTAATATTCCTATTTTTGGCATAATAATCCTTATATAAATTTTTAAAAGATTGATTATATCAAAGGATTACTTTTATCCCATATAATAAAAAAGTAATTTAAAAATAGGCAATTAAAATAAAAATTGTTATAATGACTGATTAAATAATCTTATAAAAAAGTAATAAAAAATGGAAATTTCAAGAGAAAAACAATTTTTAAAAATAATAAAATTTATGCCTTCTATTTTTGTGACTATATTTTCTATTTTTGTAATTTTATTTTTATATTTTGAGAATAAAAAAACGTTTGATGAAGAAAAAAAAGATATAGAAGAAAAATATATTTCAAAAAATAAAGATATTATAAAAGAAGAGGTAAATAGAGTTTATTTATTTATTAAACATCTTCAAACAAATACTGAAGAAGAATTGAAAAATAGCGTAAAAAGTAGGGTTTATGAAGCTCATGCAATTGCTTCTAGTATTTATGAAAATTATAAAGATACAAAAAGTAAAAAAGAGATTTTTGAACTTATAAAAGTTGCTTTAGATAAGATTAGATTCAATGATGGAAGAGGTTACTTTTTTATGGATGATATTAATGGAAATAAGTTATCTCATCCTGTTGATAAAAGTATCGAAGGTAAAAATTTTATAAACTATACCGATGCGAGAGGTTATAAACTTTTTCAAACAATTGTAAATACAATAAAAGATAAAACAGAAAGATTTGATGAATATTATTGGTATAAGCCTAATACAAAGGGAGAAGTAGGACGAAAGATATCTTTTTACAAATATTTTGAACCTTTAAATATAGCTATTGGTACAGGTGAATATTTTGATGATTTTGAACGAATGATTCAAAAAAAGGCTTTAGAATATATACGTATGATTAAATTTGGTAAAGTAGGATATATTTTTGTTATTAATTATGATGGAGTATATTTAAGTCATATTAGAAAAGAGTATATTGGTAAAAACTACAATGAAACATTGAGTTTAAAAGATAATAAAGAAATTGTATTAGAGATGATGAATATAGCTCAAGAAGGTGGAGGATTTTGTACATATATTCAAAATCAAAAACCTGGAACAAATCTAGCAACAAAAAAAATAAGTTATGTTCAAGGATTAAATGATTGGAAATGGTTAATTGGGACTGGATTTTATGAAGATGATGTAAATTCAGAAATTGTAGAAGTAAAAAGAAAACTAGATGAAAAATATGAAACTTATGTAAAAAATATTTTATTAGTAGGTTTTATATTGATTATTGTATTGTTGATTATTTCAAGATATGTTTCAATATTTTTAGAGAATAAATTTAATCAATATAAAAAAGAATTGGATAAAAAACAAACGATATTACATCAACAATCAAAAATGGCCGCTATGGGTGAAATGATAGGAAATATTGCCCATCAATGGCGACAACCTTTATCTACAATTACAACAGCTTCTAGTGGAATGGTTTTACAAAAAGAGATGGGAATATTAACTGATGAGTTCTTTTTTGAAGCTTCAAAAAAAATAAACACATCTGCTCAACATTTATCTAAAACGATTGATGATTTTAGGAACTTTTTTAGTCCAAATAGATTAAAATCTAAATTCTTTTTAAAAAATACATTCTCTACAACACTTGATTTAATCTCTGCACAATTTAATGCAAAAGAAATTACTATAATTAAAAATATAGAAGATGTGGAACTTTATAGTTATGAAAATGAATTAATCCAAGCATTGATAAATATATTTAATAATTCAAGAGATGAATTATTAAAAAAAGAAGATGAAAGATTTATTTTTATTGATGTATATAAAAATAATAAAAATGAAGTAAATATTATTTTAAAAGATAATGCAGGTGGAATAAAAGAAGAGTTTTTAGATAAGATATTTGAGCCATATTTTACAACAAAACATCAATCACAAGGTACTGGAATAGGACTTTATATGACTGAAGAGATTATAACAAAACATCTAAATGGAACAATTGTTGTACGAAATAAAGAATTTATTTATAATGATAAAAAATATATTGGAGCACAATTTAAAATAAAATTAAAATTATTTGATGAAGATGCAAATTAATAAATAAAGCCAAAATATATGGCACACTTTTTGTATATTAGAAAATAAACACAAAGGAATCATATGGTTTGTAAATTTGAGGAGATAAACGATTTCTTTCATAAGTATTCACAACTTTTAGAAACTATGGAAGAACAAGAATTCAAAGAGTTATTTGAAACATTTCCACATGCTTGTAAATTTGTAAAAACTCTTGATGAGGATATTGTTAATTGTGATGATTTAGAGTTAGTATCACAAAAGACTTTAGAGTTACTTAATAATGCATACGATCATGAATATACAAAAGATGATATTTTAAAGTTTGCGGGTATAACATGTAAAATATTTGATATTGTTGGTGCTCCTAAATATCATGTTCCATTTATTTTAGTTATGTTGTCAAAACTTTGATACTTTTGTTTTGTTATATATAGCTCAAAATAGTATTTGGAAAGTTTTAAGATTTTTTGATTGAAAATAGTATAAAATAAGATTGTTTTACAGTGGTGCGAATGGTGAGAATCGAACTCACACTCCGAAACCGGAACGGGATTTTAAGTCCCGCGCGTCTACCTATTCCGCCACACTCGCACATGTGTATATAAAATTCAAAAGTGGTGGTTCGAGACAGAATCGAACTGTCGACACAAGGATTTTCAATCCTTTGCTCTACCGACTGAGCTATCGAACCAAATTACTTTTGAAAAAAGTGGTGGTGAGAGAAGGATTCGAACCTTCGAAGCCGTAGGCGGCGGATTTACAGTCCGCAGGATTTGACCACTCTCCAACCTCACCATCAATAAAACTCAAACTAATTTGGATGGGGTAGAAGGATTCGAACCTTCGAGTGACGGTACCAAAAACCGTTGCCTTACCGCTTGGCGATACCCCATTAATTTAAGTGGACGGAATTATATAATTTAAATAATTAAAGTTAGCTAAAATATAACTACATTTTTTTAGATTTATTTTTTAAATGAACTTTACTAAAAGAGAGTTTTATGGTATTATTTTTTTTGGTTAAATATTATTTTAATCAAAAAAGGTGTGGATATGTTTATGGAGCACTTAGCTTTGACTTACAAATGTCATAGCTCTATAGGTAACAGTTTAGATTTGAATAATATGATAAAAGAAGTTCTTACAACATTTGTTGAAGAAACAAATGCAATAAATGGATTTTTTTATTTAATAGATGAAAATAATAATTTGTATAAATATATGTCTTATAATAACTCTTTTGAATATGACAAAGAGTTATTAAAAGAGCATATTAATGATTTTAAATATGTAAAAGATTTTGATTTTGATGATAAAAGATTTTTAGTTTTACCTTTAGATAAGGGATTTATTTTTATTGTTTATGAAAATAATGAAATAAATTTTGAATATATTACTTCTATGTTTCAAGATTTAATTGTGAAATTAAATATAAGTATTGATGCTTGTTTAAATGTTCAAAGAATGAAAAATAAAAATAAAATATTGAAGCATTTAACAAATGAGTTAAAAGAACAACAAAAGCAGCTAATTGAATCAGATAAATACAAAAGTGATTTTTTAGCAAATATGTCTCATGAATTAAAAACTCCATTAAATTCTATCATTGTTATTTCATCAATTATGTCAAAAAACAAAAATAAAAAACTTGATGATGAACAAGTTAAAAATATGAAAATTATCAATAACTGTGGAAATGATTTATTAGTTCTCATAAACGATATTTTAGATATCTCTAAAATTGAAGCAGGTGAAATTACAATTAATTTGACAAAAACAAATATCAATCAATTAATTGAAGATTTAATTACAGAAATGCAACCTTTAGCTGTTGAAAAAGAGTTATTGTTGATTTCAAATTGTTTATTAAATCAGATATTTTTATTAACTGATTCAAGCAGAATAAAACAAATTCTAAAAAATCTTATAAGTAATGCAATAAAATTTACAAAAGATGGAAAAATAGAAGTAATTTTAGAAGAAAATGCTAATGATTTAACTATAAAAGTTATTGATGAAGGCATAGGAATACCAAAAGAAAAGTTACAACATATTTTTGAAAGATTCAAACAAGCTGATGGAAGTACAACAAGAAAATATGGCGGAACAGGTTTGGGACTTGCTATATCAAAAGAACTAGCACTTTTATTAGGAGCGGATATAAAAGCTTTTAGTGAAATAGATAAAGGTAGTACTTTTGAACTTATTTTGCCTAAAAAAACAACTATTAAAAATATTTCGGATGATAAAGTAACTATATTTTCAAAAGATAAGGATGAGGTTATAGAAGATATAGTTTTTTTTGATATGGATGAAAATATTTTGGAAGAAACGAAATTAAAACAAGAAGATAGAATTTTAGTAATAAATAGTGATCATAGTAGCTTTTTTCAAGTTGCTGTTGCTTTGAAAAAGCAAGGTGTATTTATTGATTATTTTAATTCATTTGAAGAAAGTTTGAACTCTTTAGATAAAAATTATAAACTTATTTTAATTTATGAAGAAAATCTATCTTCAAATTTAGATGAGATTTTAGAGTATTTAAAAAATGAAAAATTGAATTATTTAGTAATTGCGACAAATGATGATTCTAAAGAAAACTTTTTTAATAAAGAGTTGGTAAAAACAGAATTATTTAACAAAATTTTAACTTATTTGGAAAAATAACATGGATAAATTTAATATTTTAATTGTAGATGATGTTCCTGAAAACATATATTCTTTAAAAATGATGATAGAAGATAGTTTTGATGTAAGAATTTATTCTGCATTAAATGCTCAAGAAGGAATTGAGATTCTTATGAAAGAGAATATAGATTTAATTTTAACTGATGTTCAAATGCCTGATATTGATGGATTTGAATTTGTTGATTATATTAAAAATATAGAAAGAACAAAAGATATTCCAGTTATTTTTATAACAGGAATTTATGATAAAGATGAGTATAAAACAAAAGGTTATAATCTCGGAGCTGTTGAATATATCACAAAACCAATTCATGATGTTTTATTAAATTCTAAATTAAAAGTTTATATTGATATTTTTGAAAGAAGAAAAGAAGATGAAAAGCAAATAGCTGAAAAAGAAAAAGTTTTAATTCATCAATCAAAAATGGCAACAATGGGAGAGATGATAGGAGTAATTGCTCATCAACTAAAACAACCTTTAAATATTTTATCTTTGTATTGTAACGATGTAAAAACTTCTTATGAATATAATGAAATAGATGATAAATTTATTGATGATTTTTCAAAAAATACAAAAGAGCAAATAAAATTTTTAAGTGAAACTATTGATGATTTTAGAAATTTTTTCAATCCTGAAAAAAATAAAGTTCAATTTGAGATAAAAGATGCAATAAATACTTCTATAAAATTACTTGGAAATCAGTTTGAAGTTAACGAAATCAAGTTAAATATTGAAGTATCAGATGAAAAAGTTTATGGTAGTGAAACAGAATTAGAGCAAGTTATTTTAAATATTATTAATAATTCAATTGATGCTTTCAAAGAAAAGGGTATAAAAAATAGAGAAATAAATATTAAAGTGTTATCTAAACAATCTTATACTATTTTAATTATGGAAGATAATGCAGGTGGGGTAAAAATAGAGACTTTAGAAAAACTTTTTGATCCTTACTATACAACAAAAGCAAATGGGACAGGAACAGGGCTTTATATGGTAAAACTTGTAATAAAAAATAGTTTTCAAGGAGATTTAAAATTAAGTAATAGCGAACTAGGACTAAGGTATATAATTGCACTTCCTCAAAATAAATTTTAGGTTATTTATTGAGGTTGTGATATTTCTTTGATTTTATCTTCTAAAGATTTAATAACATCTGTTAAATTTGTAATTCTTCTGTTTTTTTGTTCATTAGTTTCAGTTAATAGTGCTAATTCTTTTTTTATAGCTATAATCTCTTCTTGAGAAGATTTAACTTTTTCTTGTAAAACAGCTTTTTCTTGTTTTAATAAAGAGACATTTTTTGCATACTCTTCTGCTTCTTTACTTTTTACAGTCATATGTCCATAATATTTTTCATCAACATTATGCATTTGTAATTCATAATGGTCAAGTTGTCTTTGTCTAGCAGCAGTTTTTAACCTTTGTTCTTCTAATTCTTCTTGTAATTTTGGGATAAAAGATTCTAATTGTTTGATTCTTTCTGATGATTCTTCTAAGAGTTTTTTATATGAATACTCTTTTTTATTAAATTCTTGAAGAGTTTTTATAACTTTTTTTTGAAATTCTCTTTTTTCTATATTTTCTTTTGTTGTTGAAAATCCAATAGTTATATATTCTATTTTATGTTCAATATCAAGTTTAAATATAGTATTTTTTAAATAAAAAGTTTCATGCTCTTTTGACAAAAATTTTGTATTTCCTGTCCAATTCTCACCTTTTTTTAAACTTGTCCATGTATTTTCAATATATTCTTTTGGGATATCTGGATGGATTAAACCATTAAATCCTATCTCTTTTAACTCTTCAATTGTATATTTTGAAGTTTCTAGTAAACTTTTATTTGCAAAAGAGATATTTCCATCTCCATCCATTTTATAAATTAAAGCTACATTATCAACTGCTTCAAGATATTTTTTTAGTTCATTTTGTTTTTCATCTAATTTAGATTGAATATATTTTTTTTCACAAGCTTCAGATATTCTTTTTACTAAAAGAGTTGTGTCAATTGGTTTTATTATATAACTACTAACATTTAAATCAATAGCTTTTATAATATTATCAGTTTCATTTCTAGCAGTTGTATAAATAATAGGAATATCTAAATCTATTTCTCTTATTTTTTCAAGCATTTCAAGACCATTCATAATAGGCATGTTTATATCTGAAATAATTAAATCAATCTTTTCATTTGAATTATATGATTCTTTGAATTTTTTTAAACCGTCATCTCCATTTATTGCAAGAATTACAGTTTTAAATAATTTACTTAAAAGCTTAGCAAGTTTTTCTCTTGCTAACTCTTCATCTTCAACAAAAAGTACAGTTTGGTTTTTTAAAAATTCTGAATCAAGCATAAAATTTTCCTTTCAAATTTTATTCATAAGGAGTTGGTTTTGGTGGAAACTCTTCAAATGCTTTTTTTATTGCACTTGAAATAGAGTTTCTATATTTATAATTTTGTAAAGGATTAGAAAATTGTAAAAATTCTATTGAACCTTGTTCTGTTTTCTCTTTTTTATAAACATAAGCTACTTTTTTCCCAAGTTTTAAAGTATTTTCATAAATTAATTTTGCATAATCATTTATATATGGAAACTCTTTTTCTTTGATTTTATCTCCCCAACAGAAAAATACAAATTTTCCTGAAGGAATAAAATTGGCTGCATCAATATACATAATATCTCTATCAAATTCTGTATTTTGAGCCGAGTTATATTTTTCTAAATCTTCATTAAATTTAGTCAATAAAGAAGGAACATCAATATGAGATTCTATTAGATTAAATAGATTTTTAATCTCTACTATTTTCCCTTTACAGCTTTCTCTCATTGCTTGTTTGAAAACAGTTATATATGTTTCAGCTTTTAATTCAATCATTTTATCAAAGTCATCAAACTCTTGTTCTAATAAATATTTATTTGAATCAAATCCAATAGGAGTTACAAGTGGATTGTATAAAAATACAGTTCCTATTATATTTTTTTTTCTATCTTTTGCTGTTTTAATTTTATCTTTTAAATCTTTAGGTGTTATTTCTTCACCTTCTTCATTAAAGTACATATAACTTTGTGTTAAAAAAATCTCTTCATATTTAGTTTCAATCACTCCAAAATATTGCATTAAACTCCCTTAATTATTTCTTTTAAAATATTATCAAACATTAATGAATAGCTGGCTTAGGTTTTTCTTTCATTCTTTTTTGATAAACTCTTAAATTTGCACATTCACGAATTAATTCATTGTAATAATTTGTATCGCTATATTCATTTTTTAGTTTATCAAAATATTTCCCATAATTATTTTTGATATATTCATCATAAACTTTTTCATTTCCATAGTACCAAAATCTCTCCAAATCATATCTATCTAAATCTTTATTGAAATAATCTTTAGTTTTATTTGAATAGTTTATATCATATGAAGAAAGTTCAGATTTTGCTAACATATAAGTGATTTTTGCTTTAAACTCTTTTTCTTTTGCTTCTTCAAGAGCAATAGTAAAGTGTTTAATAGATAAATCAATTTTTTCTTTTTGTAAATCATAATCATTAAAAGAGTAAACACTTCTATAAACTGTTGTCAAAATATTTGAGTTTCCAAAGTAACTAAGATTATATAAGGCATTTGCATAAAGGTAATTATCCATCACGCTTTTTGGATTTTTTACTAATTCATTTTGAATTACAATAACTTTTTCAAGAAACTCTTTGATACTCATCGTATCTTGTTTCCCACTTCGATTATTTCCTCTAATTAGACCATTAAATGGGTTAAATTGAACTTTCTCATTTAAAATTGAAGCATTTAACTCAAGTGCTTCTTTAAATTTTAAATTGTTGATTAAAAGTTTTGTTTTTGTATTTAATAAATTCTTACTTAAAACAAATTTATCATTTTCTTTAGTTAATAGTTTTTGTGCTTCATATTTAGAAGCAAAATGTTCTTTGATTTTAGAATCTTTTGGATTTTCCATAAATATTCTAAATTTTTCCAATAAAGCTAAATCAAAAACGCTATCATCTAAATAGTTGATATGATTTGCTAAAAAAGCGTTAAATTTGTCATTTTGTTTTAAATATAGTTTTTCTAAAACTACAAAAGTATAGTCATGAATTGAAGTAGAATTTGTCTCGTTTTTTGTTAATTTTGACATTTTTTCATAGATATCATTTTCTGTTTTTATATCTATAGAGTTTAATTTTTCAAGATATAAAATATATGATAAAGTTTGAACTTCATGAGAATTTGGATAGTTTTTCAGTAATTCTTCTGTAATTTTTGTACTTTCATCAAAGTTTTTTTCATAAAGATTAAAATATGCAAGACTTAAATTTACTAAATACATATCATCTTTTTTTACAGTTTTTAAAAACTCTATATATTTTTTATAAGGGAAATTTCTTTCATATTCGCTGTGTTGGTCAAAAAAGTGTTGAGTATTTAAAAGTTCTCTATAAAGTGTAAAATCAAACCATTTTGAGTTTTTATCTAAAGTGTAAATATTTTGTAACTCTTCGATTACATTGCTATTTTCATTTAAAGCTCTTAGTGCATAAAACTTTGTTTTTTCTTCGTTTGATTTTGCTAAATTTAATAACTCATTCCATTGTTCATTTGTTTTGATATGGAAAAAATTATAGTAACTTAAATGTGAGTTGATTTTATCTTCACTGAAAAGTTTTGAAAATTCATAAACACCTTCGACTACTTTTCCACTTTTTACTAAAGCTCCAGCATAAAGTCCTTGAATCCAATCTTTTACAATTGTTTTATCATTTGAATCTAATAAATATTTATATTTTTCATAGATTTTTAAAGGTTCTTGTTTTTTATAGTGAGCTAATCTTAGTGCTAAATAAAAATATCTAAGTTTTAACCACGAAGAGTTTACTGTATCTATTTTATTTAAAGCTTCATCTAAAAGTTTTTTATAATCAACTAAAGCTCTTTTTTCTACATCACTCATATAATAGTTGTAAGTTACATGTTTTTCTTGTTTTCTTACAAGATTTATATAATCAAGAATTTCTTTATCTTTTAACTTATCAAGATTTTCTCTTTTATAAACAAAATCTTCTATCTCTTTTAACGAATAAGCATTTTTTAGCTCTTTTTTCCACTCTTTTAGATTTTCTTCTTTATTTTTTTCTTCATAAGCCCAAATGATAGTATTGTAAACATTTGCAGAATTTACCTCTTCTGAAACATTTGAAAAAGGCATATTTCTATTTTCTAAAAAGATAAACTCTTTTTGATTGTAATCCCAGCCATCAGCACAAGCTAGAAGATAAAGCTTTACAAAAAGTGTTAAAATCAAAATCCTAAAAATCATATTTTTCCTTTTATTAAATTGTCTAAATCAAATTTGTTTTTGTATTTTAGTGTATAAAAAATTATTTCATCAAATCTATTTTTTGTTAAATTCATAAAGTCATCTAAAGCTATTTTTAAATCCTCTTTTTTTACATCTTCAAATCTAAAAATATCATCTTTATAAATATATCTTCCTTTAAAATAAGTACTATTTAAGACCTTATACAAATTTGGTGAAATCTCTATAAAGTTTGAGTCAAAATCACTTCTTTCAACTCCTTCAAAAATACTCAAAGCTTTATTTTCACGAAATTGAATCGCTTGAGAATAAAGAGGAAGTGCAAGTTTTAATTTTAGTTTATAATTATCAAAGTTATAGTGATATTTTTTTGCAATGTCATTATCTAAAATAGAATTTTTTGTATCTATATTTGTAATATCAGACATATTGTAGTACATCAAAACTCCATAATCCACAGGTGGAATACCTGTTTTTACGTAATATTTTATTTGATGAAGTCTAATAGTTGCACTTAGAGGTTTGTTTAGTTTTGTTTTTAAATCTTCAAGCAGTTTAAAGTAGTTTGATTGACTTGAATCTGACCAATCACAATCTATTTGTACTTCATTAAAATTTAGATTTTTTAGAGTTTTTAAAATAGCATTTGAAACCAAAGAATAATCTACATTTTTCATAGTTTCATTTGTGATATAAATAACTGGAACGAAATCTTTTGGAGTAGTTTTTAGATTTGTTGTAACAATTTCTAACTTTGTAGAATAAGCAATATCTAAAACTTTTATATAAAGTTTTTCATTTATATCTTTTTTATCAAAACTATTTTCCCAAGAGTAAAAAGAGATAAACAGCGATTCTGGTTTTTTTGTAGAAATTAGAAAAAAAGAGCTTATTAAAAATACTGCACTTAAAATTATTAGAATTTTTTTCATAAAATTATCCTAAAAAGCTTTTACTTTTGTAGCTCTATTTTTTTTCAGCCACTCTTCTTGTAACTCTTTGCTTTTTTTATTATCTGCACGTTTACTAACGAATCTTGATTTTACATAAGATGTAGTTTCATCATTTTCATTGTATGTATAAGTTAGGTTTAAATCTGCAAGTTGAATTACATTTTTTGCCCTTGTTGCTGCAACATAATAGATATTTAACTCTTCATTTGCCTTTTGATATGAAAGTCTATTTTTTGTATTTACAATCTCTTTTTTTGAGATAAAGTCATCTGCCATCACAACTTGTTCATACTCTAAACCTTTTGATTTATGAGTTGTTGTAAAAATAATATCTGCATCTTTTTTATCACTAACAAGAAACTCTTTTATTTTTTTATTTATCTCAAAAATATTATCTCCATAAGTATTTATAAATTTGATAATATTTAGATAATCTTGATTTTTTGTATCTTTTGCAAATTGTTCAAGCTCATTTATTGTTTCAAAATCTTTGATTTCATCTATTGTGATTTTGTCGTTTTTTTTCTGTTTTAGATAAAAAATAGAATAAACAGTTTGGTTCATAAATGAATATGAGTTATATCCACCTTCAAAATAGATTTTTTTCTTGTCATGTATAAAGTAGACTAATTGTTGTATTAATCCAAAAGTACTTCTTGCAATCACGCAAAAAGGTTTAGAAAAATCTATATGATTTTTTCCAATCAAAGTAGTCTTTTCTAAGCCTGAAATTTTAAGAAGTTTTGAGGAGTTTATCTCATATAAACTATTTAGATTATTTTGTAAAACCTTTGCGAAGTTATCTCCAAATCTGAAACTTTTTGTTAAATCATAAGAAGGCAAATTTATTTTATTTAAGGCATTAGTTGCAAATCTAAAAGTATAAATTTGCTGAAATGAATCTCCCACATAAATTCTTCTACAACTTTGATTTTCAACTATTCCAATCATCACATCACTAATATCCTGAGCTTCATCTACTAAAATCAAATCATAAGGAAGATTTGTCGATATTTTTTTATTTAGATAAAACATTTTTAGATAAAAATCATGGGTTGCATCAATAATTTTATTTTTCATAGCACTTAAAATAGTTTTTAGGTGTTCTATTACTCTTTTCTCATTTTTATTCAAAAGTTCTAGGATTTTTGCACCTAAATCAGATTGTTTTTTATAAGATTCAAGAAGTTTAGAATCTAAAGCAATCAAAGATGAATTACAATAAAAGTTTACAAGATCTTTCATCAACGCGATATATTCAGGAATTGGATAATAGGCTTTTTGATTTACTGTGAGTTCATGTTTGATTAAAAGATTTTCAATAATTTGATTTTTCAAATCATGAGCAAGATTATAGTTATAAGCTTCAATTCTGTTATAAGCCAAAGAGTGAATCGTGCTTATGTGCATATAAGGAAGATTATAATCTTTTAGTTTTTCTTGTAGTGAAATTTGTAAAGATTTATTATATGCAAGATATAAAATTTTTAAATTTGAATTTCTTTTTGCATATTCAAGAAGAGTTGTAGTTTTCCCACTTCCTGCTACAGCATTTATTTTAAATGATAGTTCTTGACTATTTATTATCTCTTCTTGTTCTTTTGTTAATTTCATCTTGGAATTGTATCATTACAGACTAAATAATCAATAAAAAATTATTTAAATAGAATTTTTTATTAAGCTTTTTGCAAAATAAGCTATGAGTTATATGTTTTAATAAATTCTCGATATAATTTACAAAAAATTTGAAAATGAATATTCATACACTTTCAGGAAGAATAAATGTCTAGTATTGATGATAACGTCGTTGTAGAACTTGATAATATCCAAAAAGAGTTATTACTTACAAATTTGGATGAAGATGGAAAGTTATCTTGTTTAAAAGCTTTTAAAGTAGCAAGATTAATAGGTAGAAAGCCAATAGAAATGAGTGCTATTACAAAAAGTTTAGGAATTCAAATCACAAATTGTGAACTTGGTGTTTTTGGAAAATTAAAATTTAAAAATCCAAATGAAGATATTTATAATAGATTAAAACAAAATTATATGGGACATGAAACTTTAGAGTGTAAAGTTTTGTGGGATGAAGCAAAACGATCGAATCTTAAAACAGTTGGTTCAACAGTAAAAAATAGTGATATTCAAGTAAGCCATTGTCAATTAGGATGTTTTAGAACAAGAAATGGAAAAAAAGAACTGATTTAAATCAGTTCTTTTTTTATTAATTTAGATTTTTTACATAAATATATCAGACATTTGATTTTTATACCAACCAACAGCATATTCAGCTTCTTGGGCTCTAAAATTATCATCTGCGTGTTCTGGGCTTAAACCTCCTGCACCTTTTACAGCTTCTATATTATTTGTATGAGCCTCATATACTGCTGCAATAGAAATTCCATAAGTTGGAGATACTAAACTATAACAAGTATTTGCAAGTTTTGGAGGATTAACAACAGCTTTATTTTCTAATATTTTAGATATTTGTAAAGCTACAATTTTAGCTTGTGAGTTTGCAGAAAATCCTGATTTTGGCATTGGGCTTGCCATACAAGCATCACCAATTACATGGATATTTTTTACAAGTTTTGATTCAAAAGTTTTAGTATTAACAGGACACCAATCTCCTAGTGCAAGTCTTGAATCAAATGCAAGTTTTCCAGCTTTTTGTTCAGGAATATAATTTAAAACATCTGCTTTTACTTTTTCATCTTCAGTTGTTACAATTTTATTTATTGGGTCAACAGAAATTACTTTACCACCAAATTCAGCACTTCTCCATTCAATCATATCTGGATAAAGTTTTTCCCAACCTTCTTGAAATAAAGCTTGTTTTGAAAATTTATTTTTTTGGTCAAGAATTATAATCTTTGAATTTGGTTTATTGTTTTTTAAATAATGTGCAACAAGAGAAACTCTTTCATAAGGTCCAGGAGGACATCTAAAAGGATCTTTTGGTACGACCATTACAAATATTCCACCATCTTTCATCTCTTCTAATTGTTTTCTTAAAAGTTCAGTTTGAGAGCCTGCTTTATAGGCATGTGGTGCATATTCTTCTGAACCTTCAACATAACCTTTTTCATATTTAAAATCAATTCCAGGTGCAACTATTGCTTTTGTATAAGTTATAATTTTTCCACTTTCTAAAATTACACTATTTTTAATTCCATCAAGTTTTTTTACTTTTTCATGAATTACTGTAATATCATATTTTTTTTCTAAAGTATTATAGTCATGTTTGATATATTCAATAGGATTTATTCCTGCAATTACAGTATTACTAAATGGACAAGTATAGTATTCTTTATTTTGTTCAATTAAAATAATTTCTGTATCAGGAGAAAATTTTCTTAAATATTTAGCTGCAGTTGCCCCACCAAATCCACCACCAATAACAACAACTCTTTTTTTATTTGTTGGTGTTGAAACGTTATCTATTTTACTACAAGCTGCAAAAGATAAAGCAGTTGTTCCTAAAAGTATTTTGTGAAAATTTCTTCTATTCATCATGATATTTTCCTTTTATCTTTCTATACTTGAAAAGTAGTAAGCAATTTGTTCAAGTTCTTCATCAGTGAAACCTTTTACATGTTTTTGCATCATAGTCTCTGTTCTTTTGCCATTTTTGTAATCTAATAGAGTTTGATATAGATTAGTTTTCCCCATTCCTGCAATATATGGAGTTATTGCTTCAGATTTACCATCTGTTCCATGACAAGAAGCACAAGAAAGTGCTAACATTTCACCTCTGATTGGGTCATATTCTGCAGCTATTGAAAGACTATAGACACAGATAAATAAAAGTGCAATTTTTTTCATTTTCTCTCCTTAAGATATAACAAAATATAAATATAATTATAATAAGTTATTAATCTTAAAATGAAATAAATTATTAAGTTGAAAATATATCAAATTGTAATATTTTTATAATTAATTAAAAAAATATAATAAAATTAGTTTATGTTTTTACATTTAGATATAGATTGTTTTTTTGTTTCTGCTCATAGAACTATTGATGATAGTTTATTTCATATTCCAGTCGCGGTTGGAGGACGAAGCAATATAAATATTTTTTCATCAAAAAAAGAGATTAGGGAAATTTCATCAAATAGTGGAGCATTTGTAAGTTCAATTCTTACAAATGAAGGGCAGAAGAGTTTTAAAGAATATTTTGTAGATGAAAATGGAAAAATAAGAGGAATAATAACAACAGCATCATATGAAGCACGAGCTTTTGGTGTAAAAACAGCAATGAGTGTAAATGAAGCTTTGAGTTTATGTCCACAACTCAAAATGATTCCGCCAAATTATCCGCTTTATCATGAATTATCTACAAAATTAAAAGATATTTTAACTAAAGAGATACCTTTAGTTGAACAGTTTTCAATAGATGAATTTTTTGGAGATGTAACAGGTTATATAAATGAAGATGAAATAATTGATTTTGCATATAGATTAAAAAAGAAAATTTATGATGAGTTGAAATTGCCTATTTCAATTGGAATTGCGAATACAAAATATCTTTCAAAATTAATAACTGAATATGCAAAACCAGATGGCATAAAATACGTAAGTGTTGATAATATTGCAAATTTTATAAGAGCTATTCCTATTGGAGAATTTCCAGGCATTGGAAAAAGTTTTCAAGAAAGACTCAAAGGTTATGGAATAAAAACTTTAGGAGATATCAGAAAAAATCAAAAGCTTTTTTATTCTTGGAAAAAACCAGGAATTGATTTGTATAACAGAGTTTGTGGAATTAGAGATAATAAATTAACAATTGAAAGAGAAAAAAAATCAATTGGAATAGGGCGAACTTTTGATGTGATTTTTGATAGAGATGAACTAAAAAGAAGAGTAATGATACTTTGTCGTTATTTATGTTTTTTAGTAAAAAAAGAGGGTGTAAATCCATTAACGTATGCTATAAAAATAAGATATGAATATAGAATAAAATCTAAAAACTATATAAATGTAAATAGAATTTTTAATGAAATTGATTTTAAAACTGAAATGGTAAAGTTATTTGAACAAACAGATAATCATAAAACACATGGAGTAATTCAACTTTATATTACAGTTTTTAATTTTGCAAAACAAAATGATTATACATATAATCTTTTTGAATATGAAAAGGATTTGAAAAAACAATCATTGACAAATCAAATGCAAAAATTAAGAACTAAATATGGAATAGATATTGTAAAAACTGCATTTGAAATACGTGAATAGTAGATTATTAAAATTATCCAAAGATAAAATATTTTATTTATTGATAATCATTATTAATATTCTTTAAAGAATAAATGTTTTAAACTTCTTTTTTATAAAAAGGGGAAATAAAATGAAAAACACTATTAAGTTAATGAGAATATCTCTAGGAATTATTTTTTTATGGTATGGAATATTGAAATTTTTTCCATCATTAAGTCCAGCAGAAGAATTGGCTATAAAAACAATTGATATTATGTTTTTTGGTTTAATAAATGAAACAATCTCAATTAAGCTTTTAGCACTTTTAGAAGTAGGAATAGGTCTTGGATTTTTAAGTGGTTATTATACAAAAATTGTAACAATAATTTTTTTAGGTCATATGGTTTGTACTTTTGCACCGTTATTTATACTTCCAGAATTGTCTTTTACTCACGCACCTTATGCTTTTACACTTGTTGGTCAATATATAGTAAAAAATATTGTATTTATATTAGTAGGAATTATTATTTATCAAAATGAGTTGACTAAAGAAATAAGATAATTATTTTGTTTTGAGTATACTTTGAAAAAATATTTTTGGAGTTAAAAATGAATTATCTTTTACAAGTAGATTTTCCACATGATGGAATTTTTGGTGAAGAGTTTTCAAAAGCTTTTGTTGATTTAGCAAATGATATATCAAAAGAAGAAGGTTTACTTTGGAAAATCTGGACTGAAAATGAAAATACAAAAGAAGCAGGTGGAATTTATCTATTTTCAAATGAAGCTGATGCAAAAAGATATTTAGAAAAACATACAAAAAGACTTGAATCTTTTGGATATAAAAATATAAGAGCAAAAATTTTTGAAGTAAATAAAGCTTTAAGTGAAATCACAAAAGCAAGTTTTTTATAAACAAAAAGGGCAAAAGCCCTTTTTTTAATCAACTAATAAATTTCTATAAAATTCTCTATAGTTTGTATCTTTTTCATCTCTAGCTTTCATAGCAGCTCTTGGATGTTCATTTAACTGACCAGTTAACATATATGGAATACTATATCCCCAGTCAAGTTGTTTTTCAAGTGGAACAATATACTCTTCAATAAATTTTAATACAGGCATTAGTTTGTATTTTGGATTTTTTAAAAAACCAATTAAAAGTTCAAGCGGACAGTTTCCAGCTCCTCTTCCTAATCCTGATATTGTTACATCAAGGAAACTTGCACCATAAATCATAGATTCTAAAGTATTTGCATAAGCTAATTGAAGATTATTATGTGCATGAATTCCAATTTGTTTTCCTGATTCTTGAGCAACCTTTAAATATTTTTCTGTTAATTTCTTAATTTGTTCAGGATAAAAAGAACCAAAACTATCAGCTATATAAATAACATCAACAGGAGTTTTTGATAATTGTGATAAAACTTCATCAAGTTCATCATCAAATGATTTTGAAATAGCCATAATATTTACAGTTGTTTCATAACCTTTTGCATGTGCATCTTCAATTAATTCGATTGCTGCAGGAATTTGATGAATATATGTTGCAATTCTTATCATATCAACAACACTTTCAGATTTTGGTCTTAATTCTTCTTTTAAACTTCTACCAATATCACTCATAACAGCAATTTTCATATTTGTGTTATTTTCACCAACAATTCTTCTAATATCTTCTTCTTTACAGAAATTCCAAGGACCATATTCATCTTCACTCATAATAGTTGGAGATACATTTTTCCCAATTTCCATATAATCAACACCAGCAGCTAAACAAGTTTCGTAATGTGCTTTTACAAAAGCGTCACTAAAATGATAATTATTTACTAATCCACCATCTCTAATAGTACAATCAAAAACTTTTATATCTTCTCTAACTGTCAATATTGAACCTTTTTTTTCAATCATCATTGTTCCTTGAATTTAATAATTAAATATATAATATCTAAAAGCCACTCAAAATTATATTAATAAGATTTCAGTGATAAAACATCTTCAATTTTATCATAAGAGTAGAAGGCAAAGTTTTTATTTTTTGCTTTTATTGTATAAACAGCCATTCTATCAGCAAGTTCATTTCCTTCGATTCCTTTGTGTCCTCTTACGTGAATGATTTCTATTTTATTTTTTAATTTTTCATATAAATGATGAGCTTCTTGGATTAGTTCAAGATTTTTTATTTCTCCACCTTTTTTACTCCAGCCATTTTTTTTCCAACCATAAGCCCAAGTAGTAATACAATCTATACTATATTTTGAATCAGAATAAATAGAAATGATATTTTCACTATGAGTTTGTGAAGCTATTGTTAATGCTTGGAATAAAGCATTTAATTCGGCTATATTGTTTGTTCCTTCTTCTTCATAAGCACCATATAGTAAAACTGGATTTTTTTTATTTGAATAAATTGCAAGTCCACTTCCTGCATTTCCAGGATTTCCACTACAAGCTCCATCACAATAGATTCTTATATGTTCTTCTTCATTTCCTTCTTTTATAGTTGTAGCTTCTACTTTTTCTTCGACTTTAGGAGTATAAACTTTGGCTTTTATGTTATTAAAATTCAAAACCATATGATAGTTTTTTATTATTTGTTCTTGAGATTTTAGAGATAAATCACCTTTTAAAAGCATAAGTAAATTCATATCATTTTTAGAAATATCTTTATTTAAAGCTGAATTCTTCCAATTTTCGTCACAGGGAAATGGTAAATCTAAAATTCTTAATTGTTCTTTATTTAAAGTGTTATTATGTGATATTAAATCTAAAAAATTTTCTTCTATTTTCATTTTATAATTTTTCTTTTTAAGTTTTTTGGAAGTATACAAAAAAAATATATAGTGCTTGCTTTTTAGAAAAATAAGAATTTAAAAATAAATTATTTAAGAGATAAAATTATAATCATTGACATTATAAAATGAATAAATAATCTTTTTTTTTGTTATAATGAATTTAAATATCAAAAGGAGTTCAAATGCTTTCAAGACTATCAATAAAACAGAAACTTATCTTAATAATGCTAATTCCTTTAGTTGTTGTTATATTATTAGCAGCAAAATTAGCAGTAGATTCTTTTAGTGCTTCAAGAAATTTAAGTTCATTGGATAATGTAGTAATTCTTTCTACAAAAATAGGTGCTTTGGTTCATGAAACACAAAAAGAAAGAGGTATGACATCAGGCTTTTTAGGAAGCAAAGCAGAAAAATTTAAAGATGAATTATCAGCACAAAGAGTAATGGTTGATAAAGAGTTGACAGATTTAAATGAATATTTAATCTCTTTTGATAAAAACTCATATAGTTCAGAATTTTTAGAAAACCTAAATAGTGCTTTGACAAAGCTTGAAAAATTGCCAGATATTAGAAAAGAAGTAAGTGCTTTAAATATTGATACTTCCACTGCAATTGCATTTTATACAGATATAAATAGATTATTGTTAAATATGATTGGAACAATCATAAATGTATCACATAATGCTAATGTATCACATGAACTTGTATCTTATATGAACTTTTTATTATCAAAAGAAAGAGCTGGTATTGAACGAGCAGTTGGTACAAATGTATTTGCAAAAAATGCATTTGATAAAGGAATGAAGGCAAAATTTTATATTTTGATTGCTGAACAAAATGCTTATATGGATGTATTTTTAAAAGTTAGTGATAAAAAGATAATAGAATTTTATAAAACAACTATGCAGGATAAATCAATAGAAGAAGTTGAAAAAATGAGAAAAATAGCTTTATATGATGGCTTAGAAACAAATTTTAATATTGATGCAAATTATTGGTTTAAAACAATTACAGAAAAAATAAATCTATTAAAAAAAGTAGAAAATTATTTATCTGATACCTTACTTAAAACTATTAGAAGCGAAATAGATGAAGCAAATAAAAATATGATTATTTTTGGACTTTTAAGTGCTTTTGGTATAGCTTTAACTATGATTTTAGCAAGAACTATTGCTTTTACAATCCTAATTGATGTTGATTCTGTTAGAAAAGGAGTTGAAAACTTTTTTGCTTTTATAAATTTTGAAAAAGATGATATAGAGTTGATAAAAATTGATTCAGAAGATGAATTAGGAAAAATGTCAAGAATTATAAATAAAAATATAGAAGAAACTAAGATAAATATTCAAAAAGATAGAAAGTTAATATCAGATGCAATTAGAGTTACAAATGCAATTAATAAAGGACATTTAGATATAAAAATTGAAGTTGGTTCAAATAATCCGACGCTAAATGATTTAAAAAATATTATCAATGAAATGCTTTTTACTTTAAATAGTAATATATCAAATATTTTAAATATTTTAACTTCATATTCAAAATTAGATTTTAGACCAAAATTAGCTCAAAATAATTTGGAAGGAATAATAAAAGAATTAGAAGAAAATATAAATATTTTGGGAAAAGTTATTACAGACACTTTAGTAGAAAATAAAAAATCAGGAATTTTATTAGGTAAAAATGCACATAGTTTAAGTGAAAATATGAATAAAATTGCAAGTGCAGCAAATTCACAAGCAGCTTCTTTGGAAGAAACAGCTGCATCACTTGAAGAGATAACTTCTAATATTACAAATAATAATGAAACAACTATAAAAATGGCAAATTTTGGGAATAAAGTTAAAGAATCAATTTCATTAGGACAAAAATTAGCAGATAAAACAGTAATTTCTATGGAAGAGATAAATTCTCAAACATCTGCAATTACAGAAGCAATAACAGTTATCGATCAAATTGCTTTTCAAACAAATATTCTTTCACTTAATGCAGCAGTTGAAGCTGCAACTGCTGGAGAAGCTGGAAAAGGTTTTGCGGTTGTTGCAGGAGAAGTAAGAACACTTGCAAGTAGGAGTGCAGAAGCTGCAAAACAGATAAAAGATTTAGTAGAAAATGCTCAAAGAAAAACAGAAGAAGGTAAAAAAATAGCATCTGATATGATTGTTGGATATACTGAATTGAATAAAAATATTTCGACAACATTAGAGTTAATTGAAAATGTTACAACAGCAAGTAAAGAACAAGCAACAGGAATGGTTCAAATAAATGATGCAGTTAATAATTTAGATCAAATAACTCAATTAAATGCACAAAGTGCTTCAGAAGCAAATACAATAGCTCAGCAAACTCTTGATATATCAAATAGTATTATAACGCAAGCTGATTCTAAAGAATTTGATGGAAAAGATTCGATTAGAGTTTAATTAAACTCTAATCCTTGCTTTTATTTTTTTATTCAGTTATACTGTGTCCACATGAGATGAATTCGAGTTTCATCTGTTATTTGCCTTTTATTGATTCTCACACTGTTAATATTACTCATTTAGACAACAAGCTCATTTTTATCTTTTAATAACTTCATTAAATTGAAGAAAAAAAGGAAAAATAATATGTCAATTACACATATAAAAACAAACAAAAAAATCAAAGTTTTATTTAGACTTTTAGAAAATAATGAAAGTTTAGAAGATGCAAGTTCTAAAGCTGGATTAAATATAGAAAAAACAAAATTGATAATGCAAAAATCAAATTTCTAAAAGTTAATCAAGATGAAGTCTAAAGCTATAGACTTCTTTTATTATGGAATATAGCTTTGTTTATTTTTTATAAAAGAAGTTGTATAGAAAATTTCTCTCAAAAATAAAAACAAAGATATAATCAAACAAACCATAGCTGAAATGAAAAGAATTGCAATAAGCAAAGAGTCTTGAAATTCAAATATAGCACTTAAAAACATTGTTACAATGACTAAAGCAATTAATAAACCAGTACTTGTACAAAATAAAATAGCTAAATTTGTATTTTTCATTCTCATAGTTAAAAACTTTCTTCTTTGTTCTATTTTAGAATGAATTTCATTACTATTTTTTAATAATTCTAAATTTTCATTTTCATATTTATCTAATTTATCAACTTTATCTATAATTCTCGATAATCTTCCTGTAAAAACATTTAAAAGTCCTGCAACTCCTGCAAGTAAAAAAACAGGAGCAACTGAAAGTTGTATTAGTTGTGAAACACTATTTATTGTATTTATTTCTAAAGGATTAATCATTTTCTTTCTTTATTTTAAATTACATTTTCCAAATTTACATCTAAAAATTTTTATAATCATATATATGAAAAATAAAACAATGCCAACTTCAAATATTTTATAAATTATTTCCATTAATTCCTACTTATATTGATTCATCAATAATTTTTAAGAGTTGCTCTTGAGTTTTTTGTGCAATTCCAACTAAATCTGGATTTATATCATCAACTAATTGAACTAAAGAATTCATTGCAATCATAGTTTCACCATCTAAAGTATAAATAGATATTTTACAAGGCATGATACAAGAAAGAGAGATATCTTCTTTTAAAAATCCTTCTGCAATAACTGGGTTACAAATATCAAGAACTTGGCATTCATTTTTGAAATCAATACCTTTTGATTTTAGTGTCTCTTTAATATTATGAATATGCATAACCCCAAATTTATATTTTGTTGCGGTCTCTTTGATACTATCAACTACTTCTTGTACACTTTTATTTGATACTTCTATGTATTGCATTTTTATTTTCCTTGACTTTGTATTTTAGGGGATTATATCAAATTAAATTTTATAAAAAGCTCTTTTTTTAACTTCAAGTTTATCAAACATACTTAACATATTTTTATAATCTTGATGTAAAGTTCTATTTATTAAATACTCTTTTCCTTCTAATATATTTACAGCTTTTTGAATTTTTTCTTCTCCATAAATATTAAAAAGTGATTCTTCATAATCATTCCATTCTAATTCATCATTTTGCATTCTAAGAAGTTGAGCTACTAAATGTCCTAGTTTATTATTTGAAAACTCCAAAATTTCTAAAGCATCATCATACTCTTCTAAAAGAAGTAACATTTGAGCTTTAAAATCTTGCATTGTAAAGTTTTCTTCAAAAATCACACCAATGTAAAGTTGCATATTTAGTGAATCATCAAGACTGTCAATTACATCTAAAATATCATTTGCATCATATTTTTCAAAGTTTAAAACCATATCTCGGATTAATTTTCCGTTGTTTTTGTTGTTGTAAACCATATCATCAAGTGGATAAACTTCTGAAAAATTTGGAACAATCATTTGACAAGAGTAAAAGTCTAAATATGTATATTCTCTTACATACATTTCTCTATTCTGAGATTTTAAAATATCAAGTAAAAATGCGTATTCATCATCACTTCCATTTCCCTCATATTTCCAAGGAGCATATTCAAAACTTTTTTTAGCACTTAAAAATGGAAAACCTAACTTTCCATTTGAATCAATAAAGTGAGCTTCTAAGTTAAAACTATCAGCTACTAAACTCATATCAAAAGTAGGAATTTCAAAAGCATCAAGATTTGTTAAATCTCTTCCTTGCATAAGTTCTGTCATAGTTCGCTCTAAACTTACTTCTAAAATAGGGTGAGCTCCAAATGATACAAATAGAGTATTATTTTTAGTGTTTATTAGTGAAATTGCAGTTACGGGGAAAATTCCACCAAGACTTGCATCCAAAACTTCGATGATATAACCTAACTCTCTTAAAGCTTCTACATCTTTATAAACTTTTGGAAATGATTTTACAACTTCATCTGGAAACTTTGGAAGTGCATAACCTTCTTTGATGATAGCGATTTTTGCATATCTTTCAAAGATTTCACTAAGAGCTTGAACTTTTGCTTCATTTGCAGTGTTACCAGTAGCCAGACCGTTACTTACAAAAAGGTTACTTAAAATATTTATTGGAATATATGTTTTTTCTTTTGTTGATTCTTTGATAAATGGCAACGCTACGATTTTGTCCATATAGTCGCTGTTAAAATCAACTAAATCTTTTGGTTCTAATTCACCATCTGCATCATAGATTTTTTTTAATTCAGGGTTTAAATAATCTCCATCAAAATCAAAAGCAACTTCATCAGGATAATATTTTCTATTTGGAAGGTGGAAATCTATAAAAAAGTTGTTAGTTTGTAATCTTTCGATATATTCTCCATAAGCACTTGCTATTGAAGCATCTGAGATTGTTCCTTTTCCATTTGAATAGATATGATTTGGGGCTTCATTTGAAGCTAAGTTTACTGAAAAACAGTTTTCTAAAGGATGTTTTTCTTGTGAAAAAGAGGCTTCACAACCTACATCTTTTAATACTGCTTTCATTTTTAAAATTGATTGTTCAACGGGAGAGTTTTTTGATAGTAAATTCATTTAATTTTTTCTTCTCGATTCATATTAATTTTTTCTATATAAAGGTTTACAGTATAGCCAAAAAAAAAATATTCCAAGAATAGGGCGTAAATATTAGCTACAATACGAAATCAATATAAAAATATGTAAAGGTTTATAAATGGCAAAAGGTAAAAAAACAATAATTAAAGAGATTAAAAAAATAGATGATGAAATATTATTAATAAATGGAAAAGAGTATGTGATAGTTGAAGACACAGAAAATATCGAAACAGCAACTACAATGAAAATCTCATCAAACGGAAATAGAATTTTAAGATTTGAAGATGAAAAGAAAAAAGCAACAATAGATGTAAAAAGAGATATTGATATTGTTAAGTATACATTTCAAGACCCAAGTATTGCTAAAAAATTTGCAAAAGGTTATGACAAAACTGTAATCACACCAGCTGATAAAAGAGAAGAGATAGGAAATGCAAGTTCATTTAAAAAAGCTAGAAAAATCATAAATACATATATCTCAAAAGATGGTGTAAATTATGACCCTAAAAATGGTAAAACTACTTTTTATGTGACGGAAGAAGCATAAAAATCCATCCAAATAAAAGTATTAATAGATAATATTTTAGCTATAATAACTAAAATATCTATTTTAGGACTAATATGTTAGCTATTAATATCTCAACACCAAAATCTATAATGCAAGATTTAAAAGATAAATTCAAACAAAAAAGATTATCTTTAAACCTAACACAAGAAGGACTTTCCAACAAAAGTGGAGTAAGTCTTGGTAGTATCAAAAGGTTTGAAACAAGTGGCGAAATCTCTTTTGAATCTTTACTAAAAATTGCATTAGTCTTAAATTGTTTAGATGATTTTAAAAATATTGCAAATAAAAAAGATGAACAATACGATTCTATGGATGATTTATTAAAAGTAAAACCAATCAAAAAAAGAGGAGCTATAAAATGATAAAAACTGTAAATGTATTTTTAAATCATTTTAATAACAAAATCTTTGTTGGAAAGTTAGCACTTAAAAATAGAAAAATATATTTTGAATATGATGAGAATTTTATAAAAAAAGATATTCAAATTTCTCCTTATATTTTGCCATTAAAAAAAGAGTTACAAGTTTGTAATGACAATATTTTTGATGGTTTATTTGGAGTTTTTGCAGATAGTTTGCCTGATGGTTGGGGAAAATTACTTTTAGACAGACACTTAATGTCAAAAGGGATAAATTTTCACGATATTACACCACTTGATAGATTGTGTTATGTTGGAAAATATGGTATAGGAGCATTAAGTTATGAACCAATATATGAAGAGATAGAGACGAAAAATCAAGAGATTATTTTAGATGATTTAGCAAACTCTTCAATTAATATTTTAAATGGCTCTAGTTATGAACTTCTTGATACATTATTGGCAATTGGTGGAAGTAGTGCAGGAGCTAGACCAAAAATTATGACTCAATTAAACAATAAAAATGAAATACTTCATGGAAGTCAAAAATTAATAGAGGGTTTTGAACATTATATAATTAAATTTCCAAACTCAAATGATGGATTAAATATTGGAAAAATAGAGTATATCTACTCTTTGATGGCAAAAAAAGCAAATATTGAAATACCTGAAACAAAGTTGCTAAAAGGCAAAAAAAATAGCTATTTTGCAATAAAAAGATTTGATAGAATAAAAGATAATAGATTGCATATTCATAGTGTAGCTGGATTAGTTCATAGTGATTTTAGAATTCCATCACTTGATTATGATGATTTATTAACTTTATGTTTTCATCTTACAAAAGATATAAATGAAGTAAAAAAACTTTTCAGATTAGCAGTTTTTAATCTTTTTACACATAATCGTGACGACCATGCCAAAAACTTCTCTTTTATGTTGGATGAAAAAAATTCTTGGAAACTCACCCCTGCTTATGATTTGACTTTTTCTTATGGAGTGGTAACTGAACACAGCACTACATACTTAAATGAGGGAAAAAATCCAACAATAAATCATCTTGAAAAACTAGCATTAAAACACGGAATCAAAGAGTATAAACAAATAATTGAAGAAGTAAAAAGTGCAATTTTAGAGTTTCCAAATCTTGCAATAGATGTGGAACTTCCAAAAAATGAAACTGTAAATTTGGGTAAAATATTTAGTGAGTTAATGGGGAAAAAATAGATTAAAAAAAACTATATAATCCCTATCTCTTCAGAAATATCTTTTATAAGTTTACTAAGTGGTCGTTTGTGGAGGTCTTCATTTTTTCTGTAATTGCATAATAAATATCTATAAATTTCATCTTCACTAAAACCAAATCTTTTTAATTCTTTGATGTAACTTTTAGGATAATAAGCTTTTTTTATTAAAAGTTCCAAAACTATATCTTTGTGTTGTTTATATAATTCTTCCAATTTAAAAATTTCTAAATTTGCTTTATTACCATATAATTCTATTTCAAAACTATTGAAATCATATTTTTTGCTTTCAACATTAAAAAAATCAATACTTTCTGGACTAATTGAAAATTTGAAATCATTTTCTTTTAATTCATAAGGATTAGAAATAGGATAAGTATAAAAGGTATCTTTATCTTCTTTTGCACCAAAACCGTTACAAGTAGGACAAGATGGAATTAAATTAAAATAAGAAACTGCTAGATAAGGATATATAGATTTTGGATACAAATGGTCAATTTCAGGTTTTATAGATCCTTTCCTATTTATATTAAATATATAGTTTCTATTGCAATAAGGACAGCTTCCAAGATTTATATTTTGAATAAATTTTAATTTATCTATTTCGTTATATCCCGCTTCTACAAAAATTCTGTAAAAGATTCTATTTAAACTTTCTTTTTTGTAATGTGACTTAGGAAATTTCTTATAAACATTTTCTATTAAAGAAGCTAACTCATTTGGTTTAAACTGAATCAATTTTTTTAAATTACTTTCATTCTCTAACCACACAAGTATCTTTTTTATTTTGTTTGTAACTCGAAATTTTTTTTTATCAATGCTAATATCTTTTTGAGATTTTATATATCTAACTTTTTTTAAAAGTTCTATTTTAATTTCATCAAAATAAGTATCTAAAGTTTGCTGATTTGGATATGGAATTTTTATCATAAATTTTCCAATTCTTTTTTAATTTTTTCTTGTTGTTCTAGTAACTCTTCTTTTCGTTGTTTTTTTATAAAATCATCATCAAATTTTTTATAATACATATCTAAAAGTTTTGTTCTTAAAAAATCTTCGCCTATAATTTTTATGATAGCTAAAATATTTTCTTTTTCATTTTTTGATGGATTGTAATTTTTATCTTTTAATTTTTTTATTACATTATTTATTTTATTTTGGGCAAACTCACCCATAAGCCCCTCACTCATAAAAAAGCCATTTGAAAGTAAAGTATGAATGTTTGCTCCAAAGGTATTGAGTTCTATATCTTTACTTACATTTTTACAGTTACCAACTTTTTGATTTTCGTTTTTTACTTCTTCATCATTTTCTTTGTATTTTTCTAAAAATATCACATTTTCTTTTGGAATATCTGAAAGTATAAATGGAGAATGTGTTGCAAAAATGAGATGAAAATTTATATTTGGAAGTAGTTTTAGAAATTCACAAATATAATTAATTGATTTTTTTTGCCACATAGGATGTAATCCAATATCAATTTCATCCAACAGAACAATGTTATTTTCAAGGCTTTTATTTTCATCTACTTTATTCTTTAGTGAATATAACTGATTTAGTATAAATAGTAATTGCTGTTCTCCAAAACTTAAATCATTTAATGCCTTATTATTGTTATCACAAAGTTGTATAGTAAATTGGTATGATGAAAAACTTGCCATTATAATTTCAATTATTTTAGAATCTAATTTTTCAATATCAAATGAATAAATAAGTAAATTAGATTCATTAAGCCATTTCTCATTAGAATTAACTAATTTTATAACTTTTGTTTCTGAAAGATTATTTAATTCAATGAAAGATTTTTGAGAGTTTTTCCATAAATTATTATACTCTTCTTCTTGAGTATCATATTTACCTAATTGAAATTCAAATTCTGGATTAAAATAATCAAATTCATTAGTCCTTTCCTCATATGAATTTCTATTTGTTAATAATTTTGATATTTCTTTTACTTCATTGATAAAATCAGTAGTAGCAAGATTTGGATAAATCAAGCTTTTTAATTTAGCTAAATTACTTTTTGACTCTTTTGTTAAACTTGGATATTTATCATTTTGCTTAACAGTTTCTATATCAAAAAATATATTTATTGTTTTAGGAATAAAAAAAGATTCAAATTTATCTAATTGTTTAGTTTCTTTTAAATCAAAATAATTTAATAGAATATTTTTCTGATTACGAAATAACTCATTTATTAAATGGATACCACCTTTTATTGAATTGATTTGTTTTTTAGGATAAATAAATTCATTGTTATAGTCTATATCTCTATCATAAGTAAATGAATATTCAAAAAAAGGGAAATCAATCTTTTTATTATTAGAACATAATTTTTTATAATCTTCAAGAATAGGATAATCTTCTACTTCTCCTGAATATAATATTTCATCGTTTTTATCTTTAAATATTGCAAAACCAGAACCTTTCCAAATTAAAAGATTTTTATGAATCAATTTTAATAAACTACTCTTTCCTGTTCCATTTTCTCCAACAATAGCCGTAATATTAATATTATCAGGAAAAATACTTTTATAAGTTGTACTTTCATCTCTGACTTTTGTTAACTTTTTTGAATCTTTATCATAATGAAATTCAAACCTCGGCGAAAATCTAAACCCCTGATTCTCAATATTTTTATACTCTTCAACCCATAAATAAACTAATTCCATAAAAAACCTTGATTATTATTTGACTAAATTATATCAATAAAAGATAAGAAAATAATTATTCTTTTGTTTAAACTTTTCTTTTAAATTCTTTTAACACTTTTAATCCAATAATTATGATATAATCCCACAATTTCAGCATACATCGGTCTATGCCTGACTTCGTTTTTGTATTCAATTTACAACTCAACTAAACTCAAATTATTCAACCTAGACCGTAACTTAAGTTTATAACTTTTGTAGGTTTATAAAAATAAGGTACTTATGTCATTTTCAAAATTAGGTTTATGTTCAGAAATTCTTCGTGCAATTAAAGAAGAAGGATATACAACTCCAACTCCTATACAAGCGCAATCTATTCCTGTAATTTTATCAAAAAAAGATGTTTTAGCAGGTGCTCAAACAGGTACGGGAAAAACAGCTGGTTTTACACTTCCATTGCTTCAAAGATTAACAAAATCAACTTCAAAAGATTCAAAATATCCAAAAGCTTTGATTTTAACTCCCACAAGAGAACTTGCAGCTCAAGTTGCACAAAGTGTAGAAACTTATGGAAAATATCTTCCTTTTAAATCAGCAGTAATTTTTGGAGGAGTTGGAATAAATCCTCAAAAAGCTCTTTTAAAAAAAGGTGTTGATATTATTATTGCAACTCCAGGAAGATTGATAGATTTAATCTCTCAAGATAGTTTAAATCTATCAAAAATTGAATTTTTGATTTTAGATGAAGCAGATAGAATGCTTGATATGGGATTTATAAATGATATTAAAAAGATTTTAGCAATTTTGCCAAAACAAAGACAAAATCTACTTTTTTCGGCAACTTTTTCAACTGAAATAAAAAAATTAGCCGATGGTTTACTTAAATCTCCTATTTTAATTGAAGTTGCAAAAGCAAATAGCACTTCACATAAAGTTCAACAAATAGTTCATCATGTTGATAGAGAAAGAAAAAAAGAGCTTTTAATTCATTTGATTAATAAAAATGATTGGAAACAAGTTTTAGTTTTCACAAGAACAAAACATGGTGCAAATAAACTAAGCGAAGCTTTAATAAAAGAAAATATAACATCTGCTGCAATTCATGGAAATAAATCACAAGGTGCAAGAACAAAGGCATTGGATGATTTTAAAGAGGGAAAAGTAAGAATATTAGTTGCAACTGATATTGCTGCAAGAGGAATTGACATAGACCAACTTCCTCATGTAATAAATTTTGAATTACCAAATGTTGCAGAAGATTATGTTCATAGAATTGGAAGAACAGGGCGAGCTGGAAATGAAGGTGTGGCTATCTCTTTAGTTTGTATAGATGAACATGAATATTTGTTTGGAATTGAAAGATTAATTAAACAAAAAATTAAAAAGATTGAAGTTGCAGGATTTAAAGTAAATCCAAATATTAAAGCTGAACCAATAGGAAATAAAGGGAATAGAAGTAAATCTAATACAAATCAAAAAGAGAATCCAAAAAAACATTTTGGAAAGAAAAAAGATGAAAGTTCATCTATAAAATCAAAAAGTAAAAATAGATTTGATTCTAAAAAAAATGAACCTTCATCAAACACTTCAAAAAATAGAAGAACTAATTCTAGATTTAAAAATAATTAATTTAAGATTTTTAATTTTGTCAATATTAATAATAATCATCAATAAATTTTGTTAAAATCGAAAAAATTAAGAAAAGGTAAATTATGTTTAAAAAAATTAGTGTTTTATTTTTTTTAATAATTTCTGCAAATCTTTTTGCAGAAGATTTAGAACTAAAAAAAATATTTGATGAAAAAAAAGTTGAAGGTACGATTGTAATTGAATCTTTAAATAAAAAAAAGATTTATATTTATAATGATGAAAGAGCAGATAGTTTTTTTTCTCCTGCTTCAACGTTTAAAATTCCAAATACTTTAATCGCTTTAAAAGAAGGTGTTGTAAACAAAGATTCTATAATAGTTTGGGATAAAAAAGTAAGAGAATTTGATTCGTGGAATAAAAATCAAACTTTACTATCTGCTTTTAAAAACTCTTGTGTTTGGTGTTATCAAGAGTTTGCTTCAAAAATTGGAGTTGAAAAATATAAAAAATATTTAGAAGATATTGATTATGGAAATAAAACTTTAGGTGATGATGTAAAAAACTTTTGGTTAGATGAGAGTTTGAAAATCAGTGCTTTTGGTGAGATAAAATTTTTAAAAAGATTGTATTTAAATGATTTGCCTTTCAAAAAAGAAGATATGGAACTTTTAAAAGAAATTATGATTGATGAAAAAAATGACAATTATATCATAAGAGCAAAAACTGGATGGGAAGGTAAATATGGTTGGTATGTTGGTTATGTTGAAACAAAAGATGATGTTTGGTTTTTTGCTTTAAATATAGATACAAATACTAAAGAAGATTTAGCAAAAAGAAAAGCAATCACTTTGGAAGCTTTAAAGACAGAAGGAATCATAAATTGACCTTTGAGTTAAAAAATGATTTTTTAAAAGTAAAAATCAACTCATTTGGTGCTGAATTAAATAGCTTACAAAAAATAGATAATAGTTGTGAATATATTTGGCAAGCAAATAGTAAATATTGGGCTAGACATTCTCCTATACTTTTTCCAATAGTTGGAAGACTAAAAGAGGATAGTTATTTTTATAAAGATAAAAAATATAGTATGTCACAACATGGAATTGCCAGAGATAAAGAATTTGAAGTTGTAAATAAAAAAGAAAACTTTATAGAGTTTAGACTTTGTAGTGACGAAAAGAGTTTTGAAATTTATCCTTTTTCTTTTGAGTTGTATTTATCGTATAAACTTGAAAAAAGTAGTTTGATTATCTCCTATAAAGTTGTAAATAAAAGTGATGAAAAAATCCTTTTTTCAATTGGCGCTCATCCTGCTTTTAATTGGACTTTAGATGAAAATGAAAAAAAAGAAGATTATTTTTTAGAATTTGAAGTTGATAAAATAAAAAGATATTTTTTAGATGAAAAAGGACTTCTTTTTAAAAGTGATGATTTGAAGCTTGAAAATAATAAATTATTTTTAAATGAAGAACTTTTTAAAGATGATGCTTTGGTATTTGAAGATTCAAATATCAAACAAGTTGTTTTTAAAAGTGTTAAAAATGAAAAGTTTATAAAAGTAAATTTCGATAATTTTCCATATTTAGGTATTTGGTCAAAACCAAGTGGTGCACCTTTTTTATGTATAGAACCTTGGTTTGGAGTTGCTGATGATAAAAATTCAAATCAAAAACTAGAAGAAAAAAAAGGAATAAATAGTTTAAAAAAAGATGAAGAATTTTTTTGTTTTTACAGTATCGAGATTTAGATGTTTTTTGAATTAACAAATGAAGAGATAGAACTTTTTAAAAAAATTGGACAAATAAAAAGTTATGATGAAGGTGCTATTTTATTTTATGAAAATGAAAAAGCAAATAATTTTTATATCATTCTTTCTGGATTTGTAAAAGGTGGAATATTTGAAAATAAAAGGGAAAAAATATTTCATTATTTTTTCCCTAGAATGTTTATAGGAGAAATCTCTTTTTTAGAAGAAAAAAACTACGCTTTAAGTGCAAAGTTTGTGACAAATGGAAAAGCAGTAGTTATAAGTAGAACTTCGTTGAACAATTCAAATTTTTCAAAAGATGAATTAAATAAAATCTTTCAAAGAGCGATGATAAGTAAAGTAAGGTTTTTACAAAGAACTATTAGTACAATCACTTCTGTAAACACAAAAGTAAAATGTGCAATGTTTTTATTAGAACATAAAACTTATTTACAATATATTTCTATAACTGAAATGTCTAGCCTTTTAAATACCACACGTGAATCTGTTTCAAGAGCTATTAGTTTTTTTATTGAATATAAAGCTATTAAAAAAAATAAAAATGAAATAATAATTTTAAATGAAGAATTTTTGGAAACTTTTATAAAATTTCAAGAAAATGATTTAGATTTCATTTAAATTATTAGACTTCTTTCCTAAATAATCATTTCCCTAACAAAAATAAAAAAGTGTGATAAAAGTCACATATTGATTTTTTTTAACTGATACAATTATTAAAAAAATTGGAGCATTTTCATGAGTAAAAAAATTGCAAATGTTTTATATGTAAAAGTTGGAATTGTAACTACTACAAAACTGGAAAATAGTAAACGTCAAGAGTTGATTTCAGGTATAAAAAAATATCCAATAGAAAAATCATATCTTACAAAAACAGGTTTTAAAGATGATTTTCAAGCTGATTTACTTCATCATGGTGGAGAAAATAAAGCTTTGTTTTTGTTTTCAGAACTCACATATGAAAAAATAAACTCTTTTTTTAGTGATAGTTTTGATATGACAGATATGGCTTATTTTGGAGAAAATATTATCTTATCTGATATTTGTGAAAAAGATATTTGTGTTGGAGATGTACTGCAAATTGGAGAAAGTTTAGTTCAAATAACACAACCAAGGCAACCTTGTTGGAAATTGAGTGCAAATACAAATAAAAAAATTATGACGAAGTTTATTTTTGATAGTGGTCTTACAGGCTGGTATGCAAAAGTTTTAGAAGAGGGATTTATTTGTAAAGATGATGAGGTTATTTTACAAACAAGGAAAAATCCAAATTTGACAATTGAAAAATTAAATCAATTGATGATAAATCCCATGTTAGATGAAAACTTAACACAAGAAGCTTTAAATTGTGAAGATTTGGGAAAAGCATTTTTAACATCACTTGAAAAAAGATATAAATTAAAAGATAAAGATGAACAATTTTCTCATTATCACACATAAGGAATAAAAATGAAAGAAGATGAATATTTATTGCCTTTATACAAAAGATTAGATGTAAGTTTTGTAAAAGGGAAAAAATCTATTTTATATGATGAAGAAGGAAAAGATTATGTCGATTTTACATCAGGAATTGGTGTAAATAGTTTAGGATATGCAAATAAAGAAGTTGTAAAAACTATAAAAGAACAAGCAAAAAATATTTTACATACTTCAAATATTTATCGAATAAAATCACAAGAAAAATGTGCAAAAAAAATAGTTGAATTAAGCAATCTTGATATGCAATGTTTTTTTTGTAATAGTGGAGCAGAATCAAATGAAAGTGCTATTAAACTAGCTAGAAAATATGGAAATACAGAATTTGCTAAAGCAAAATATAAAATTATTACTATAAAAAACTCTTTTCATGGGCGAACAATTGCTACTTTAAAAGCAACAGCCCAAGAAGATAAACATAAATTTTTTGGACCATATCCCGAAGGATTTGTTTATGCAAAAGATATAAATGAAGCAATAACACTAATAGATGAAAGTACAGTTGCCGTGATGCTTGAATTAATTCAAGGTGAGGGCGGAATATTTATGCAAGATGTTCACAAAATAAAAGAGTTGGAAACTATCTTAAAAAGTAAAAAATTGCTTTTGATTATTGATGAGGTACAAACAGGAGTTTATAGAAGTGGTAACTTTTTGATTTCCCAATATTTTGGAATCAAACCAGATATTATAACTTTAGCAAAAGGCCTATCGACTGGTATTCCAATAGGAGTTATGATGACAAGTTTAAAAAATATTTTTAAAGCTGGTGACCATGGTTCTACTTTTGGTGGAAATCATATGTCAACTACAGTTTGCACTAAAGTTTTAAATATTTTAGAAGAGTATTCAAATAGTGGAAAGTTAGAAGTAAATATAAAATATTTCAATAACTATTTACACTATTTTGTAGATAAATATCCATCTTTATTTTTACAAAAAAATGGTTGGGGATTTATGCAAGGACTTGTTTTAAATGATGAAAATAAACTTGATGAAATAGTAAAAAAATCACTAAAAAAAGGTGTTTTAGTTTTAAAATCAGGGAAAAATATAATCAGATTTTTGCCTGCTTTAAATATCTCAAAAAAAGAGATAAAACAAGGTTTTGAAAGATTTGAGAGTTCATTAATAGAAATTTTAAAAGAGGAAAAAAGAAAATGAATAGTTTAAAAAATTTTGATAACGAAATTTATAATTTAGCCACGCAAGAGCTAAATAGGCAAAATGAATATTTAGAGATGATTGCTAGTGAAAATTTTACAATACCAGCTGTTATGGAAACATTAGGTACGGTTTTTACAAATAAATATGCAGAAGGTTACCCAAATAAGAGATATTATAGTGGTTGTGAATATGTTGATAGAGTTGAAGAATTGGCTATAAGTCGAGTTTGTGAGTTATTTTCATGTAAATATGCAAATGTTCAGCCACATTCAGGAAGTCAAGCAAATGCAGCTGTTTATATGGCATTGTTAAATCATGGAGATACTATTTTAGGAATGGATTTATCTTGCGGTGGACATCTAACTCATGGTTCAAAAGTGAATTTTTCAGGGAAAAACTATCAAAGTTTTTTTTATGGTTTAGATGAAAATGGATATATTGATTATGAAAAAGTTTTAGAAATTGCAAAAGTAATCAAACCAAAAATGATAGTTTGTGGAGCTTCTGCATATGCAAGAGAGATAGATTTTAAAAGATTTAGAGAAATTGCAGATATTGTTGGGGCTTATTTCTTAGCTGATGTTGCTCATATAGCTGGACTTATTGTGGCTGGTGAACATATGAATCCATTTCCTTATGCTCATGTGGTTACTACTACAACGCATAAAACTTTAGCAGGACCAAGAGGAGGAGTTATTTTAAGTAATGATGAAGAGTTAATGTCAAAAATCAATAGTGCAATTTTCCCTGGAACGCAAGGTGGTCCTTTGATGAATACTATTGCAGCAAAAGCAGTTGGATTTAAATATAACTTATCAAAAGAGTGGAAAGAGTATGCGAAACAAGTAAAAGCAAATGCAAAAATAATTGCTGATGTATTGATAAAAAGAGGATATGAATTAATCTCAAATGGAACAGATAATCATCTAGTTTTAGTCTCTTTACTAAATAAAGATTTTAGTGGAAAAGATGCTCAGTTTGCTTTACATGATGCAGGAATTTCTATAAATAAAAATAGCGTTCCAAATGAAAAAAGAAGTCCTTTTATAACTTCAGGTATTAGAATAGGAAGTCCAGCTCTTACAACAAGAGGTATGAAAGAAAAAGAGTTTGAATTTATAGCAAATAAAATTTGTGATGTTTTAGATGATATAGAAAATAAAGAAAAACACCTACAAATAAAAAAAGATTTAGAATTTTTATCTAAACAATTTCCTATTTATATTTAAAGGAAGATTATTATGAGACATAGAACAAAAACACATCTTTTGACAAAAGAACAAATAGATGATTTATTTAAAAGAGCAGAAGTTGGAAGATTAGGTACTTTTTCTTCAAATGGTTTTCCATATGTTTTGCCTATGCATTTTGTTTATGTTGATAATAAAATATATATGCATGGATTACCAAAAGGAAAAAAAATAGATAATATTAAATTCAATTCAAATGTATGTTTTGAGGTAGATGAAATGCTTTCTCTTCTTTATGAAGGAGTTGAAAATCCTTGCGATGTAAATACAGAATTTAATAGTATTATTGTAGAAGGAAAAGCCTCTTTAGTCAGTGATTTTGATGAAAAAAAGATGGCTTTATCTTCTATTGTTGCAAAATTCACACCTCACTTAGTAGATAAAGAGTTACCTTCTAAAATGATAAATGGAACAGCTGTTATAAAAATAGATATTTTAGAGTGTGTAGGGAGATATTATAAATAAAACAAAAAAAGGATAAATCCTTTTTTTGTTTTTTAGTTTAAATTGATGCTAAATTACTTAGACTTCATTTGACATAAGACAATTTCTCCTAAAAATTATTGTCAATTATTTTATGACACCATTTTTTATGATTCTTTAGGAGTATAACTAATCATCTTGGTTTTTACAAGATGTTTTGTTATTACAGATATACACTTTTATTGGGTTAAAAAAAATTGACATTTTTATTTACTCTAGATTTAGATTTTCTTTATATTTAATAGGAAATTCATCTGATGATAGTTGAAGTTCATAACCTTTCTGAATAATATCATTTGGGATTTGCCAATCTTTTTTTAATAAATTCATAACCGATTGATAACTATATTTATTTCCTATTAAAGCTATAGCATAAGCAGAAGCTTTGATATCATCATGTAAATTATGATGATACAGCCTTGAAAGATTATGAAATGCTTCTAAATCTCTTATTTTTATAGCTTCTTTATAATATTGTTCTGCTTTTACATAATCTTTTAAATTGTTTGCATACAAATACCCTAATGATATTGGTGCATCTTTATTTTTTGAATCAAAAGCCTTTAAAAGCCATTTTTCTGTTTCTTGATAATTTTCTTGTTCATTATAGATTGAAGCTAAAACTATAAATACTTGTGTACTACCTAGACTTATGGCATTATTACACCATGTTAATGCTTTTTCATATTGCTTTAATTGTTGTAAAGCACTACACGCATAAGCAGAATTATCTGCTGTTGGTTTCATAGAGTTTGAGTATTCAAACCACTGTAAAGCTTTTTCATAATCTTGTAGTTTATTTGCATAAGCATAACCTATTTGGGTTGCTGGGATTGGGTCGTGTTTGGCGTCGTGCCAATTACTCCAATAGTTGTTGATATTTTGTTTGGCTATCTTATCCCACTCTGGAATAGGCAATCTTGGAGTATATATTACTTGTTCTTTTTTTTCTTCTTTATTTACTTGAGTATTCTGTGAAAATTTTTCTTCGCAAGCACTAAAGGTAAGAGTTAGTAATAGTAATAAAATTACTTTTATTATGCCTTTTATCATAATCCTAAATCACCTTTGAATTTAATAGGAAATTCATCTGATGATAGTTGAAGTTCATATCCTTTCTGAATAATATCATTTGGGATTTTTCTTTCTTTTTGAAGTATCTTTAAAACTGAACGTTGAGAATATTTTGTTCCTATTAAAGCTATAGCATATGCACTTGATTTTACATTATCATTTAATTTTGAATAATATAGATAAGATAATCCATGAAATCCTTTATAGCTTTTTTCTTTTACTGCTTTTAAGTACCATTGTTCAGCTTCTTTATAATCTTTTAATTTTTCTTCATAGATATATCCTATATTTGTTAAAGCATCTGTAAAACCTTTATTTGCAGATAATTTATAATATTCTATTGCTTTATTATATTGTTCAACATCATAATATACAGTCCCAAGCATAAACAATGCTTCTTTATTGCTTTCTTGAATGATTGAGTCATTACACCATTTGATAGCTTTATCATATTGTTTCATTTCTTGAAGCACATAACACGCATAAGCAGAATTATCTGCTGTTGGTTTCATTGAGTTTGAGTATTCAAACCACTCTAAAGCTTTTTCATAATCTTGTAATTTATTTGCATAAGCATAACCTATTTGGGTTGCTGGGATTGGGTCATGTTTTGCGTCGTGCCAATTTGCAGTGTAACCATCAAGTTTACTCTTTGCTATTTTATCCCATTCTGGCATAGACAAAGTTGCTATATAGACTATTTCTTGGGTTTTGCTTTCTTGTGAAGATTTTTCTTCGCAAGCACTAAAGGTAAGAGTTAGTAATAGTAATAAAATTACTTTTATTATGCCTTTTATCATAATCCTAAATCACCTTTGAATTTAATAGGAAATTCATCTGATGATAGTTGAAGTTCATAACCTTTCTGAATAATATCATTTGGGATTTTCCATTCATCTTGTAAAACTCTTAAAACAGATTTTTTAGTATATTTTGTATCTATTAATGCAATAGAATAAGCACTCGCTTTTAGATTATCTTTCATTGTATGGAAATAGAATCTTCCAATATTATGATAAGAGTCTACATTACTTTCTTCAACTCCTTTTTTGTACCATTTTTCAGCTTCTAGAATATTACCAAGTTTTGTATTGCTAAGTCCAATACTAGTTACTGCAATTTTTTCTCCTTTTTCATATGCTTTAGTAAACCATTTTAAAGCATTATCAAAATCATTTTTTTTATAATAAACAGTTCCTAATTGATATAAAGCTTCATTCCATTTTAAATCAATAGCTTTTTGACACCAAGATATAGCTTCATCATATTTTTTTAGTTGTTGTAAAGCATAACAAGCAAAATAAGAGTTTTCACCTAAAGGAATCATTGAATCAGCATATTTGTACCATTCTAAAGCTTTTTCATAATCATGTAACTTTTCTGAATAGGCATATCCTATTTTCATCGCTGGGATTGGGTCATTTTTTGCGTCGTGCCAATTTTTATACTCATCCCAGATTTTCTTTCCTCCGTCTTTATCCCACTCAGGCATTTTTAGTTTAGGGGTAAACTTTACTTGTTCTTCTTTTTTCTCTGCTTGACTGTTTGAAGATTTGTCCTCACAAGCACTAAAACTAAATACTATAAATATTACTAAAATTACTTTTATTATGCCTTTTATCATAATCCTAAATCACCTTTATATTTTATAGGAAACTCAGGAGAATTTAATTGTAATTCATAACCTTTTTTTATTGTTTCATTTGGGATTTGCCAATCTTTTTTTAATAAATTCATAACCGATTGATAGCTATATTTATTTCCTATTAAAGCTATAGCATAAGCAGAAGCTTTGATATCATCATGTAAATTATGATGATACAGCCTTGAAAGATTATGAAATGCTTCTAAATCTCTTATTTTTATAGCTTCTTTATAATATTGTTCTGCTTTTACATAATCTTTTAAATTGTTTGCATACAAATACCCTAATGATATTGGTGCATCTTTATTTTTTGAATCAAAAGCCTTTAAAAGCCATTTTTCTGTTTCTTGATAATTTTCTTGTTCATTATAGATTGAAGCTAAAACTATAAATACTTGTGTACTACCTAGACTTATGGCATTATTACACCATGTTAATGCTTTTTCATATTGCTTTAATTGTTGTAAAGCACTACACGCATAAGCAGAATTATCTGCTGTTGGTTTCATAGAGTTTGAGTATTCAAACCACTGTAAAGCTTTTTCATAATCTTGTAGTTTATTTGCATAAGCATAACCTATTTGGGTTGCTGGGATTGGGTCGGATTTTGCATTTATCACTGTTGATAGTTTAAAATATTGATTTATATGTTTTTCTTCAAGTTCAGGCATTGGTAAATTAGACTTATATTCTATTTGTTTATTTTTTTCATTCTTATTATTTTGTAATGAATCATTACACGCAGTGAAATATATTATTAGAAAGCTTATTAAAATTAATTTAGTTAGTTTTTGAATCATCTTTTTTTCCTTTTATAAATTCTTTATCTTCTGGTGTAAAACTTACTTGTTTTACTTTGCTTATTACTATATCAATATTAGGTGATTGTTTGTTACTATCGCTTAAAGTTATTTCATATTTAGCATTAAATATTGAACTTAAGATAATAATATATGCTTTATAATCTACTTTTTTAATATTAAATCCAAAATTATTTATATCATAATATGGATTATTATCAGGAAAAAGATTAAAAACTCCATTAGTGGCAATTAATCTAGTTTTAGTAATGTTCAAATATTCACTTCCTTTGTAAGATGTAAAAAAGAGTTTGAATTTAACATCATTAATTAAAGTATTTGAAATCTTTATTGCATGATGTACTCTAAAACTTCTCTCAATACCATTTATTGACATTCTTCTATCTATTTTATACTCAGTTTCTTTCACTTCTAAACCATATATGCTAGTTTTAAAAAAGCTTAGTTCATTTTCCAAGGCAGTTTCAAAATAGTTTTCATTTGTTTTATAGTTTTGACCTATAAAATCAATTATCTTTTTAGCACTTGTAAAACCTTCATTATTTATAGTTTTTAATTCTTCTTTTTTATTTTTTATTTCTAAAAGATATTTTGCGGAAAATTCTTTTATTGGGTTAAAAAAAATTGACATTTTTATTTACTCTAAATTTAGATTTTCTTTATATTTAATAGGAAATTCATCTGATGATAGTTGAAGTTCATAACCTTTCTGAATAATATCATTTGGGATTTGCCAATCTTTTTTTAATAAATTCATAACCGATTGATAACTATATTTATTTCCTATTAAAGCTATAGCATAAGCAGAAGCTTTGATATCATCATGTAAATCTTCATGATAAAAAAGAGCTATATTATTAAAAGCTGTATAATTTCTTTTTTTTACTGCTTTTAAATACCATTGTTCTGCTAGGTTATAATCTTTTAATTTTTCATTATAAACAAACCCTAAGTTATTCATTGCATTTACATAACCTTTATTTGCAGATAATTTATAATATTCTATTGCCTTATCATATTTTTGTGTATCTTCATATACAGTCCCAAGCATAAACAATGCTTCTTTATTGCTTTCTTGAATGATTGAGTCATTACACCATTTGATAGCTTTATCATATTGTTTCATTTCTTGAAGTACATAACACGCATAAGCAGAATTATCTGCTGTTGGTTTCATAGAGTTTGAGTATTCAAACCACTGTAAAGCTTTTTCATAATCTTGTAATTTATTTGCATAAGCATAACCTATTTGGGTTGCTGGGATTGGGTCATGTTTGGCGTCGTGCCAATTTTTATATGCATCCCATATTTTCTTCCCACCTACTTCATCCCATTCTGGCATAGGTAAAGTTGCTATATAGACTATTTCTTGGCTTTTGCTTTCTTGTGAAGATTTGTCCTCACAAGCATTAAAACTAAATACTATAAATATTACTAAAATTACTTTTATTATGCCTTTTATCATAATCCTAAATCACCTTTGAATTTAATAGGAAATTCATCAGAGTTTAGTTGAAGTTCATATCCTTTTTTTATTGTTTCATTTGGGATTTTCATTTCATTTTGTAAAACTCTTAAAACTGAGGATTTTGTATATTTTGTATCTATTACTGCAATTGCATAAGCTGAAGCTTTTATATCATCTTTTAATTTTTCATGGTATAAACTAGAAATATTTTTATATGATTCATAATTGTCTAACTTAATTGCTTTTTTATACCATTTTTCAGCTTCTTGATAATTATTTAATTTTCTAGAAAAAATAAATCCTAAATTATTTGCAGAGATTTTATCTTTTGATTTTTCAAATGATTGTTCATAGTATGAAATAGCTTTCTCATAATTATTTAATTCTTTATAAATATCTCCCATTCTAAATAAAGCTTCATTCCATTTTAAATCAATAGCTTTTTGACACCAAGATATAGCTTCATCATATTTTTTTAGTTGTTGTAAAGCATAACAAGCAAAATAAGAGTTTTCACCTAAAGGAATCATTGAATCAGCATATTTGTACCATTCTAAAGCTTTTTCATAATCATGTAACTTTTCTGAATAGGCATATCCTATTTTGGTTGCTGGGATTGGGTCGTTTTTTGCGTCGTGCCAATTTTTATACTCATCCCAGATTTTCTTTCCTCCGTCTTTATCCCACTCAGGCATTTTTAGTTTAGGGGTAAACTTTACTTGTTCTTCTTTTTTCTCTGCTTGACTGTTTGAAGATTTGTCCTCACAAGCACTAAAACTAAATACTATAAATATTACTAAAATTACTTTTATTATGCCTTTTATCATAATCCTAAATCACCTTTGAATTTAATAGGAAATTCATCTGATGTTAGTTGAAGTTCATAACCTTTTTTTATTGTTTCATTTGGGATTTTTCTTTCTTTTTGAAGTATCTTTAAAACTGAACGTTGAGAATATTTTGTTCCTATTAAAGCTATAGCATATGCACTTGATTTTACATTATTATTTAATTTTGAATAATATAGATAAGATAATCCATGAAATCCTTTATAGCTTTTTTCTTTTACTGCTTTTAAGTACCATTGTTCAGCTTCTTTATAATCTTTTAATTTTTCTTCATAGATATATCCTATATTTGTTAAAGCATCTGTAAAACCTTTATTTGCAGATAATTTATAATATTCTATTGCTTTATTATATTGTTCAACATCATAATATACAGTCCCAAGCATAAACAATGCTTCTTTATTGCTTTCTTGAATGATTGAGTCATTACACCATTTGATAGCTTTATCATATTGTTTCATTTCTTGAAGTACATAACACGCATAAGCAGAATTATCTGCTGTTGGTTTCATAGAGTTTGAGTATTCAAACCACTGTAAAGCTTTTTCATAATCTTGTAATTTATTTGCATAAGCATAACCTATTTGGGTTGCTGGGATTGGGTCGGATTTGGCTGCATTACGGCTTCGCCAATATTTATCAATATTTTTATCTGCAATATCGTCCCATTCCGGCATAGGTAACGTAGCTTTATATTGTACTTCTTGCGTTTGGGTTTTTTGTGAGCCTTTATCCTCACAAGCGCTAAAACTAATAATAAATATAAATAATAGTACTTTAGTTAATGTTTGTATCATTTCATTTTTCCTTCTAAAAATTGTTTATCTTCAGGAGTAAAGCTAATTTGCTCTATATTGCTTATTCTCATAATATAGTTTTCACTCACTCCTCTATCTATTTGTATCTCATATTTAGCATTGACTAATGAACTTAAAACTATCACATGCACTTTAAAATTTGCACTATGGGCAGATTGTCCAAATTGCCTATCTTGATAATAAGAGGCTTCATTAGGGAAAAGGTTGAAGATATAATTTTCTGATTTACTTACTAATGTATTAGCATCATATTCCAAATATTCTGCTCCAGTATAAGGTGCAAAAAAGAATTTAAACTGTTTATCCTCCGCTAAAGACTTTGGAATCCCTAAAGCATGTTCTACATTAAACCCTCTTTCAATCCCAGCAATAACTGTTCTTTTATTTGTTATTTTATAATCTACTTTTTTTAAGTCTATTCCATAGATTGAAGTTTTAAAGAAACTTATCTCATTTTCTAAAGCCGTATCGAAATATAACTCATTTGTTTTATAGTTTTGACCTATAAAATCAATTATCTTTTTAGCACTTCTAAAACCTTCATTATTTATAGTTTTTAATTCTTCTTTTTTATTTTTTATTTCTAAAAGATATTTTGCGGAAAATTCTTTTATTGGGTTAAAAAAAATTGACATTTTTATTTACTCTAAATTTAGATTTTCTTTATATTTAATAGGAAATTCATCTGATGTTAGTTGAAGTTCATAACCTTTTTTTATGATTTCATTTGGGATTTGCCAATCTTTTTTTAATAAATTCATAACCGATTGATAACTATATTTATTTCCTATTAAAGCTATAGCATAAGCAGAAGCTTTGATATCATCATGTAAATCTTCATGATAAAAAAGAGCTATATTATTAAAAGCTGTATAATTTCTTTTTTTTACTGCTTTTAAATACCATTGTTCTGCTAGGTTATAATCTTTTAATTTTTCATTATAAACAAACCCTAAGTTATTCATTGCATTTACATAACCTTTATTTGCAGATAATTTATAATATTCTATTGCCTTATCATATTTTTGTGTATCTTCATATATAGTCCCAAGCATAAACAATGCTTCTTTATTGCTTTCTTGAATGATTGAGTCATTACACCATTTGATAGCTTTATCATATTGTTTCATTTCTTGAAGCACATAACACGCATAAGCAGAGTTATCTGCTGTTGGTTTCATAGAGTTTGAGTATTCAAACCACTGTAATGCTTTTTCATAATCTTGTAATTTATTTGCATAAGCATAACCTATTTGGGTTGCTGGGATTGGGTCGGATTTGGCGTCATACCATAAACTAATTAGTCCCATTTTTCTTAAATTTTCAGATTCTGGTATAGGTAAAGTTGCTATATAAACTATTTCTTGAGTTTTGCTTTCTTGTGAAGATTTCTCTTCGCAAGCACAAAAGGTAAGAGTTAGTAATAGTAATAAAATTACTTTTATTATGCCTTTTATCATAATCCTAAATTACCTTTATATTTAATAGGAAATTCATCTGATGTTAGTTGAAGTTCATAACCTTTTTTTATTGTTTCATTTGGGATTTTTCTTTCTTTTTGAAGTATCTTTAAAACTGAACGTTGAGAATATTTTGTTCCTATTAAAGCTATAGCATATGCACTTGATTTTACATTATCATTTAATTTTGAATAATATAGATAAGATAATCCATGAAATCCTTTATAGCTTTTTTCTTTTACTGCTTTTAAGTACCATTGTTCAGCTTCTTTATAATCTTTTAATTTTTCTTCATAGATATATCCTATATTTGTTAAAGCATCTGTAAAACCTTTATTTGCAGATAATTTATAATATTCTATTGCTTTATTATATTGTTCAACATCATAATATACAGTCCCAAGCATAAACAATGCTTCTTTATTGCTTTCTTGAATGATTGAGTCATTACACCATTTGATAGCTTTATCATATTGTTTCATTTCTTGAAGTACATAACACGCATAAGCAGAATTATCTGCTGTTGGTTTCATAGAGTTTGAGTATTCAAACCACTGTAAAGCTTTTTCATAATCTTGTAATTTATTTGCATAAGCATAACCTATTTGGGTTGCTGGGATTGGGTCATGTTTGGCGTCGTGCCAATTTTTATATGCATCCCATATTTTCTTCCCACCTACTTCATCCCATTCTGGCATAGGTAAAGTTGCTATATAGACTATTTCTTGGCTTTTGCTTTCTTGTGAAGATTTGTCCTCACAAGCATTAAAACTAAATACTATAAATATTACTAAAATTACTTTTATTATGCCTTTTATCATAATCCTAAATCACCTTTGAATTTAATAGGAAATTCATCAGAGTTTAGTTGAAGTTCATATCCTTTTTTTATTGTTTCATTTGGGATTTTCATTTCATTTTGTAAAACTCTTAAAACTGAGGATTTTGTATATTTTGTATCTATTACTGCAATTGCATAAGCTGAAGCTTTTATATCATCTTTTAATTTTTCATGGTATAAACTAGAAATATTTTTATATGATTCATAATTGTCTAACTTAATTGCTTTTTTATACCATTTTTCAGCTTCTTGATAATTATTTAATTTTCTAGAAAAAATAAATCCTAAATTATTTGCAGAGATTTTATCTTTTGATTTTTCAAATGATTGTTCATAGTATGAAATAGCTTTCTCATAATTATTTAATTCTTTATAAATATCTCCCATTCTAAATAAAGCTTCATTCCATTTTAAATCAATAGCTTTTTGACACCAAGATATAGCTTCATCATATTTTTTTAGTTGTTGTAAAGCATAACAAGCAAAATAAGAGTTTTCACCTAAAGGAATCATTGAATCAGCATATTTGTACCATTCTAAAGCTTTTTCATAATCATGTAACTTTTCTGAATAGGCATATCCTATTTTGGTTGCTGGGATTGGGTCGTTTTTTGCGTCGTGCCAATTTTTATACTCATCCCAGATTTTCTTTCCTCCGTCTTTATCCCACTCAGGCATTTTTAGTTTAGGGGTAAACTTTACTTGTTCTTCTTTTTTCTCTGCTTGACTGTTTGAAGATTTGTCCTCACAAGCACTAAAACTAAATACTATAAATATTACTAAAATTACTTTTATTATGCCTTTTATCATAATCCTAAATCACCTTTGAATTTAATAGGAAATTCATCTGATGTTAGTTGAAGTTCATAACCTTTTTTTATTGTTTCATTTGGGATTTTTCTTTCTTTTTGAAGTATCTTTAAAACTGAACGTTGAGAATATTTTGTTCCTATTAAAGCTATAGCATAAGCAGAAGCTTTGATATCATCATGTAAATTATGATGATACAGCCTTGAAAGATTATGAAATGCTTCTAAATCTCTTATTTTTATAGCTTCTTTATAATATTGTTCTGCTTTTACATAATCTTTTAAATTGTTTGCATACAAATACCCTAATGATATTGGTGCATCTTTATTTTTTGAATCAAAAGCCTTTAAAAGCCATTTTTCTGTTTCTTGATAATTTTCTTGTTCATTATAGATTGAAGCTAAAACTATAAATACTTGTGTACTACCTAGACTTATGGCATTATTACACCATGTTAATGCTTTTTCATATTGCTTTAATTGTTGTAAAGCACTACACGCATAAGCAGAATTATCTGCTGTTGGTTTCATAGAGTTTGAGTATTCAAACCACTGTAAAGCTTTTTCATAATCTTGTAGTTTATTTGCATAAGCATAACCTATTTGGGTTGCTGGGATTGGGTCGTATTTGGCGTCATACCATAAACTAATTAGTCCCATTTTTCTTAAATTTTCAGATTCTGGTATAGGTAAAGTTGCTATATAAACTATTTCTTGAGTTTTGCTTTCTTGTGAAGATTTCTCTTCGCAAGCACTAAAGGTAAGAGTTAGTAATAGTAATAAAATTACTTTTATTATGCCTTTTATCATAATTCTAAATCACCTTTGAATTTAATAGGAAATTCATCTGATGATAGTTGAAGTTCATAACCTTTCTGAATAATATCATTTGGGATTTTTCTTTCTTTTTGAAGTATCTTTAAAACTGAACGTTGAGAATATTTTGTTCCTATTAAAGCTATAGCATATGCACTTGATTTTACATTATCATTTAATTTTGAATAATATAGATAAGATAATCCATGAAATCCTTTATAGCTTTTTTCTTTTACTGCTTTTAAGTACCATTGTTCAGCTTCTTTATAATCTTTTAATTTTTCTTCATAGATATATCCTATATTTGTTAAAGCATCTGTAAAACCTTTATTTGCAGATAATTTATAATATTCTATTGCTTTATTATATTGTTCAACATCATAATATACAGTCCCAAGCATAAACAATGCTTCTTTATTGCTTTCTTGAATGATTGAGTCATTACACCATTTGATAGCTTTATCATATTGTTTCATTTCTTGAAGCACATAACACGCATAAGCAGAATTATCTGCTGTTGGTTTCATTGAGTTTGAGTATTCAAACCACTCTAAAGCTTTTTCATAATCTTGTAATTTATTTGCATAAGCATAACCTATTTGGGTTGCTGGGATTGGGTCATGTTTTGCGTCGTGCCAATTTGCAGTGTAACCATCAAGTTTACTCTTTGCTATTTTATCCCATTCTGGCATAGACAAAGTTGCTATATAGACTATTTCTTGGGTTTTGCTTTCTTGTGAAGATTTTTCTTCGCAAGCACTAAAGGTAAGAGTTAGTAATAGTAATAAAATTACTTTTATTATGCCTTTTATCATAATCCTAAATCACCTTTGAATTTAATAGGAAATTCATCTGATGATAGTTGAAGTTCATAACCTTTCTGAATAATATCATTTGGGATTTTCCATTCATCTTGTAAAACTCTTAAAACAGATTTTTTAGTATATTTTGTATCTATTAATGCAATAGAATAAGCACTCGCTTTTAGATTATCTTTCATTGTATGGAAATAGAATCTTCCAATATTATGATAAGAGTCTACATTACTTTCTTCAACTCCTTTTTTGTACCATTTTTCAGCTTCTAGAATATTACCAAGTTTTGTATTGCTAAGTCCAATACTAGTTACTGCAATTTTTTCTCCTTTTTCATATGCTTTAGTAAACCATTTTAAAGCATTATCAAAATCATTTTTTTTATAATAAACAGTTCCTAATTGATATAAAGCTTCATTCCATTTTAAATCAATAGCTTTTTGACACCAAGATATAGCTTCATCATATTTTTTTAGTTGTTGTAAAGCATAACAAGCAAAATAAGAGTTTTCACCTAAAGGAATCATTGAATCAGCATATTTGTACCATTCTAAAGCTTTTTCATAATCATGTAACTTTTCTGAATAGGCATATCCTATTTTCATCGCTGGGATTGGGTCATTTTTTGCGTCATACCATAATGAAACTATATTTAATTTTGCATCTCTTATCTCTTGTGAACCACTTGGAATAGGTAATTTAGGGGTAAATTTAACTTGTTCTTCTTTTTTCTCTGCTTGACTGTTTGAAGATTTGTCCTCACAAGCAGAAAAGCTAAGAGTTAGTAATAGCAATAAAGTAAGTTTAAAGAATTTTTGTATCATTATTGTGCTCCTTTGATTAGTTGTTCATCATTTGGTTCAAAACTTATTTGTTCCAAAAAATATATTGTTATATCACAATTTAGTGATGGTTTATTTGTATCTATTAATTCTACCTTATATTTAAAATCTATTAAAGAGGATTTTATTATGATATATGAGGTATGGTTCGCATTTTTAAGGTTATTGACTAAAGTTCTTACATTATAATAAGGGGTATCTTTAGGGAATATATTAAAAAGATAGCTATCTTCTTCTTTGATTAAGTCACCAATAAATTGAATATATTCATCTCCATAGGGTGAGAAATATAATTTAAACTCATCGTCAGTTACAATAATACTCGGTATCTTAATCCCCTCATAACTTCTAAAGCTTATCTCCACTCCTTGTATATTTCTTATTCTTTGTTCTGTTTTAAGCTCTGTTTTTTCCAACTTATATCCATATAAAGAAGATTTTAAAAAACTTAGTTCATTATTTAAAGCTGTATCAAAATATAACTCATTTGTTTTATAGTTTTCTCCTATAAAATCCATTATCTTTTTAGCACTTGTAAAACCTTCACTATTTATAGTTTTTAATTTTTCTTTTTTATTTGTTGTTTCTAAAAGATATTTTGCGGAAAAACCTTTTATTGTTTTATCTTTACTTTTTAGATAAATATCATCTTTATAAAATAAAGATCTTTTTAGATAGCTTTCAAAAGCACTATCTATAACTTTTAACATAACTATTGCATATACAATAGAACTTAACGATACAAATACAACCAAAGGTGTTCCGCTTGTTACAAAAAGAGCTACAATATTTAAAGTAATCATTCCAACTGTTGCAGCAAAAGCATCATAATCTTCATTCTTTTTATATTTCATTGCATCAAGTACAGAGATAATTATTACTGTATATGCAGATACTTTTGCGAGAGCTTTTCCTGATCCTGCTAGAAATTCATTATTAGCAAGGTTTATTTTTATTAGCTCTTTTCCACCTAATTTTTTATTCATTTTATTTAAAAAAGCTTGTGCCATGTTTCCAAACTCTTTATTTTGCATTATTCCTACTAAAGCACTATTTAGTCCCGCAAAATCATTTACAAAGCCTATTGTTGATTTTATATCTTTATTTTTATTATCGTAGATATACTCTTTTATTGAAGCTATTGCTAACATAGCAGAGTAGCCTTTAAAGGCTAATCCTAATTGTAAGGCTCTTGATTTGGATATCCCTATTTCAGGTAAAAGTTCTTTATCTTTATATTCTTCCAAAAATTTATCTAAACTTTTATCAATCTGGTCTGTTACTCCTGAGATAAATTTTAAGCTTGAATAAAACTCTTTTTCTAATTTCTTAATATCTTTATCTAAATCTAAAGGCTCTATCTTTTCATTTTCTTCACTCATAGTTTTTTTTGCTAGATTTTGATATCTATTAAAAAAGGTTTGAGCTTTAGTTTTAGCAGTTTCATTTGATTTTAAGAAAAGTAGTTCATTTAAAAGTTGTTTGATAAGATATTCATCAAAATATTCTGAAATTTGATATTTTAAAAGTAATTCTTTTTTTGAATCTTCTAATTTTATCTTTTTTTCTACTATATCATCAGTAAAATTTAAAAGATATTCAATATCTTCACTAGCAAATATTCCATTTACTGCTACTTCTTCATCTAAAGCAATTTTTGTTGAGCAAAGAGAATAGATAATATTCATACTTCCTACTACATATTCAAATCTATCTATATTGCAACTTTGATATTCTATAAGTAACTTTTTTAGACTTCTTTCAGAAAACTTTGTTTTAATAGTTCTTAATATACTTTTAGGAGAAGTAATTTCTTTTTCTTGATAATACTGAATATTTTTTGGTATATAAAGCAGATTGCTTTTAAAACCTACTTTATAATCATAATCAAAAGATTTCATAATATGATGATTATCTATTTGTTTATAATCTTCTAAAAAGTGATTATCAGTTTTTTTTAATACTCCTAAAAAACTTTTATTGTTTTTTTTTGATTCATTATTTTGTTTTAAAACAGTCAGATTATAAAACTCTTGTTCTTCTATTAAATGTTTTACATTAGAACTAGTATTTTGTCCTATATTTGGTAATGGAACTATTTTTCTATAAGCTATCAAAAACTCATTTCTTATTTTTACTAGATTTGAATAATCTATAAGATTTTTTATATCTTCTTCAAAATCATCTAGAAAGAACAAACAAAAAACTATATGAGCCAAAACTTGTTCAGCATCCTTTTTTACTAAGGTATAATCATCATTTCCTGTAAATTTCATCAAGGATTTTGTTTTCCGATTTTGATCAATATGATAAAAAAGATTTTCATACTTTATAAAGTAACTGTTTGTTGATCTATTTTTCATATAAGGAATACTATAAATATAATTATTTGTATATCTAAATGCTGAGTTGCCAACAGTATCTCTTTTAAAAGGGAAAAGATATTTAAAAGAGAAAAAGTCTTTTTTATAGTTTTCCAATATTTTATAAAAAGCAAAAGCTTTTTTATGGGTATCTTTATGAACTATATTTTCTATATCTTTTAAATCAAGTACATAATTATAAAGCTTTTTCTCAAAAAAAATCATCTCTATAAATTTACTATAGCAATTTTTTAGAATAAAGAGATTATCTCTATATTCTTTATTTTCATAAGAGGAAACATAAAAATAATCTACTAAATTTGCAATAGTATAGGCATATGAGTTTTTCTTTTTTATACCATCAAAAATAGCTTTATTATGGGTGAAAGCAAGTTTATAGTTTGTATAATATTTTTCATATAAATCTTCTATTTCTCCTATAATATCTTCTAAAAAACCTACTATGATATTTGAATTTTTTTCTCCATTTTGGGTTTTTTGTGCATCTATAAGTTTTTGTTCAATTTCATTTTTATCTATACTATCTATATCTTTTATATAGATTCCACTTTTTTTATCTAATGTTTTTGGATTTATTTTAAGCTCTGGAAGTTTTTGTATATCCGTTAAACTTTTTAATTGGAAGTTACTATAATAAACTTGATAGCTTGTATCCTCTTCTAAAGGAATAAATCTTCTTAAAACTTCATTTTTTGTATCATGATAATATATATCTTTTACTCTTTCAGCATTTATTCCTCCATTACTACAAATTTTGTACTCTAGATATTCATTATTTTTTACTAAATATACAAAAGCTAAAGTATGAGAATAAATATTATTAAATTTTGTTTCTTTTTTATTTATTTCATATGTCTCATTTGTTTTTCTGAAAGCTCTTGAAGGACGTATTGGTTTATATATTTTTTCAGATTTTCTTAAAAGATAAAGTTTATATTTTGTTTCTATTTCTTCTTCAATCCTATTTTTCTCTTCTTTTAAAACTTTTTGCACTTCAGTAACATCTAAATTTTCTTCAGTTGGAATAGATAATATTTTTGAAGTTTCTTGTCCAGGATCTTTCAAAATTACAGCTCTTCCTTTATCTGTTTTAAATCCATCTGTTCTTAGAAGATATGTTAAATCCGATGCTGATACATTCACTTCTGTTCCTGCTGTTGAGATACTCACTACTTTTGTACAAGGATTTTTACTTCTTGGACAAGAAACAGATGCTCCTAGCATATCTTTTAGGTATAAAGGTTTTTTACCTGCTATTTTTAAGTTTGATGCAGTTGAAATTAGAGTTACATTTCCTCCACAAGCACAAGTTATTACGCCTTCTTCTATTACATTATATTCATTTCCCATTCTTCTATCCCTTTTTATAGAAATGGGCTTATGGTACACAAAAATAATTTAAATACAGATTATTTTATATTCAACTTTATTATTTTATATTTAACTAATTTATCACTACCAGTGAATAAATATAAAAATGATGTATGAAGATGGTAAGTAACAAAATAACAAAAAGAAGAATTATGAAAAGGAATTACTGAATTTTTTTCAAAAATATTTAATTGAAGAGAAATTTCAACAGATAATTATGAAATAGGGTAAAACAATAACTCAAATTAGGAAAAATAGTTTAAATTAAAAAATAAGACAATTTTTTAACTATTTTCTTTTACAGATTCGTAAGCGATTAGGATTTTTTTTCGTTCAATTCCCCATCTATATCCACTCATAGCTCCACTTTTAGCGATAACTCTGTGGCAAGGAATCAAATAACCAATATGATTTCTTCCAATAGCACTTGCAATCGCTCTTACAGCCTTTGGTTTATCTAGATAATTAGCAATATCTTGATATGTTGCAACTATTCCATTTGGTAGATTTAATAAGGCTTTCCAAACGTTTATTTGAAGATTTGTTCCTTTTACAAAAAGGTTATATTTTTTATTTTTTATGAAGATATTTTCTAAGTATTCATTTGCAGCAGTTTCATCGTGAACTAAATTTGCATTTTCCCAAAGTTCATTAAAACGATTAAAAATTTCAGTTTTATTTTCATCAATAAAACCTAAATAGCAGATTCCTTTATCTGTAAATCCAATCAAAGCTTCACCAAAAGGAGTTTGTCCAAAACCATAAGTGATTTGTACATCTTTACCTTTTTCTTTCCATTCTTTGGGAGTAACTCCAATCAAGTTTACAAAAAGTTCGTGAAGTCTGCTTGTACTAGATAGTCCAATATCCAAACTACTATCTAGTATGGATTTGGACTCTTTTATGTGCTCTTTTGCATAATTTAGCGTTACGCAATGTAAAAATTGTTTTGGAGTAACACCCACATACTCTTTGAAAACTCTTATAAAATGAAATTTACTCATACCTATATTTTTGGCAACTTCCTCAACACTTGGATGTTCCTTGAAGTTTTCATCAATATATTTTATTGCCTTTTCAATTTGTTTATAAGTAGTATCTAAAGTAGGCATTAATACTCCAATTTATAAAATCCTAGAAAGTCGATTGATTGTAAATCACAAAACCAGAAGCTAATTCTTCTAACTCTTTGCTGATTTTAGCATGTAATGCTGAATCTTCAATGTTATCTAATACATCGCAAATTTTGTTTGCAATAATTTCAAACTCTTTTTCTTTCATCCCACGTGCAGTTAATGCTGGACTTCCTATTCTAATCCCTGATGTTACAAATGGACTTCTTGTCTCACCTGGAACTGTATTTTTATTTACAGTAATCCCTGCATTTCCTAAAGCTGCATCTGCATCTTTTCCACTGAATGGTTTATTTAAAAAACTTACTAAAATTAAGTGATTATCTGTTCCACCTGAAACAATATCATATCCTCTTTTTGTAAGAACTTCTGCTAATACTTTTGCATTTGCTTTTACTTGTTTTGCATAATCTTTCCATGATGGATCTAAAATCTCTTTAAATGCAACAGCTTTGGCAGCAATTACATGAACTAATGGTCCACCTTGTAATCCTGGGAAAATAGCACTATTTATTTTTTTAGCAATATCTTCATCATTTGTCATAATCATACCACCTCTTGGACCTCTTAAAGTCTTGTGAGTAGTAGTTGTAACAACATCAGCATAAGGAAATGGACTCATGTGTTCACCAGCAGCAACAAGTCCTGCAATGTGAGCAATATCAGCAAATAAAATAGCACCAACAGCATCAGCTATTTCTCTAAATTTTTTAAAGTCAATTTCTCTTGCGTAAGCAGAAGCACCACATACAATGATTTTTGGTTGACAAATTTTTGCAATTTCCATAACTTTGTCATAATTGATTCTACCATCTAATTCAACACCATAATAAAAAGCAGAATAGTTTTTACCAGAGAATGAAGGTTTAGAACCATGAGTTAAATGTCCACCATGAGATAAATCCATACCTAAGATTTTATCACCAGCACTTAATAATGCAGCATAAACAGCACCATTAGCTTGGCTTCCTGAATGAGGTTGAACATTAGCATAAGTACAACCAAAGATTTTACAAGCTCTATCAATTGCTAATTGCTCAACAGCATCAGCAAACTCACAACCACCATAATATCTTTTATAAGGATAACCCTCAGCATATTTGTTAGTAAAAACAGAACCCATAGCTTGCATAACAGCAGGACTAGTGAAGTTTTCACTAGCAATCATTTCTAAATGATTTGTTTGTCTTTTTAATTCATTTTCTATTATTGAAAATACTTCATTATCTGCTTCTTTTAGATTTGCGCTTGATACAAAACTCATCTTCTCTCCTATTTCTTTTATTTTTAAAACAATAACTTAATTAAAAATATTTAACAATCCAAAAATTGCTATTTTCAATAATATTAAGTTTTTTCTGATTTTCATTTTATTTAGTAAGTAATTCTTCTTAATTAAAAAAGATAGAAGAATGTTAATCTTCTATTTCTTCCTCTTCTTCATTATTTGTTTCATTTTTTTCTTTTATTTTTTTTATATCTGCTCTTGCCACAAGTTCAATAAAAAAACTATCATAATTTTCATTAGCAGCAAAATCAATAGATTTTGTAACATCAACAAATTTTATCTCTTCAGCTTCTTGTTCTGTTTTTCCAAACTTACAATCAAAAGCCCAAAAATTAAAACCTTCTGGAGGTCTTTTACTTTTTTCTCTTTTTATATATTTTCTTACTTCATTTTTGATAGATTCAACTTGTCTATCTCTATTTTTGTTTGCCACATTTAGTTGGAACGTTTTTTTCATATAAAATCCTTTGGTGCAATTATATCAAAAAAAAATTGATTTAATTAATGAATAAATATTATACATACAAATATAAAATAAACAATTTAAATAAGATATAATTTTATACAAAAATATAGAAAGAGGAAGATGGAACAGACACTATTTACATTGTTTTTGACTATTTCAACAGCAACAATTTTAAATATAATTTTAAAAAGATTTGGAATTTCTCATATAATAGGTTATATTCTAACTGGTACTTTAATAAGTTATGGATTTAATTTTAATGGCGTTGATATTGGTTCTTTAGAGTTAATTGCTGAGTTTGGTATAGTTTTTTTGATGTTCACAATTGGACTTGAAATGAGTGTTGATAAAATCAAAAAGATGAAAGAAATTCTTTTATTAAATGGTTTTTTACAAGTAAGTATTAGTGCAATATTGATTTATTTAGTTAGTTTTTATATTTTTAAATTAAGTGTCGAAGTTTCTTTGATAGTCTCTTTAGCTTTTTCTTTATCTTCAACTGCGATTGTTTTAACATATTTAAAACAGTCAAAAGATATTCATACACCTTATGGAGAAAAATCAACAGCAATTTTGATTTTTCAAGATTTAGCTGTAATTCCAATTTTATTACTTATTACATTTTTAACAAATGATACTTTATCAATTGGTGAAGTTTTAACAAAAACTTTTATATCAGCGGTAATTATTATTTTATTTATGTTTACAATAGGTAAAAAACTAATCTCTTGGCTTTTAAAATTTGCTTCAAATAGTAGAATTGAAGAGTTGTTTTTAGGAGCAGTTTTATCAATCGTTATTGGAACTTCTCTTTTAGCACATGAAATGGGATTTACATATTCTTTAGGAGCATTTATAGCTGGGATGATTATTTCTGATACAAACTTTAGTGTAAAAGTAGAATCAGATATAGCAAGTTATAAAGATTTACTTTTAGGTACATTTTTCTTTAGTGTTGGAACAAAAATAGATGCATTATATTTTTTATATAATGTTCATATAATTTTACTTATTTTTATTGCAGTAATGGTGATAAAAGCTTTAGTAGTTTATGTAATAATTAGAAGAAAATCGGATAAAAGTACAGCTGTTAAATCAGCATTAGCACTTTGTCAAGTTGGAGAATTTTCATTTGCAATATTTGCATTAGCTTCTAGTAATAATATTCTTTCTCATGAAACAGCAAGTTTTTTAATCTTAGTTTCAGTGTTATCTATGATTCTGACACCATTTATTATAAATAACATATATAAAATAGCTTCATATTTTGTAGTTGAGTTTTATGAATCGGATAAAATTACACCAATTAAAGTAAAAAATCATGTTGTTATTTGTGGTTTTTCTATTTTAGGACGAGTAATTGCAAGAGATTTAAGTGAAAGAAATATTCCTTTTGTAATTATTTCAGATGATTTAAGACATGTATTACTTGGAAGAAAACTTGGTTATATGGCTTATTTTGGTCACTTAGATAAACTTCCTGTTTTGGAGTCTTTAAAAGTTGATGAAGCTTCAAGTGTGATTATAACTGTAAGTGATACACATAGAAAAAGATTAATTTGTGAAGCAGTTTTAAATTTTCATAAAGATGCAAATATTTTATTGAAAATTGAGTCTATTGATGAAAAAATTCAACTTAAAGATTTAAATATTAAAAAATTCGTACATGCTCATATTGAAGTAGGAAGATTATTAGTTGAAGAGGCTATTTTGAGTATAGAAAACAAGTAGATTTTTAATCTTCTTGTTCGTCATTATGTTCGTGGGCATGTTCTTCTAAATTTTGTATAATATAATCATAAATTCTTTGATATTCACTATCTTCTGTTTTATTTTCTTCAATAACAGCTAAAATATTTTGAAGTTCAACTAAAAAAGATTCCATTTCTTCAATCGCTTCTTTATCATCATCAGTTTGTGAGTTTGTTTCTAAAAGTTTATGTAAATCATCAAGATATGCTTCAACTTCTGGAATCATCAGATTTTCAACTATATCTTTTAATTTTTCTTTTATGTTTTCCATTTATTTCCTTTTTATTAGTTCTTAATTATATTATCTTATTCATTTAATTTACAAATGAATTTTTTGCTAAAATATATATATGAAAAAATTCCTACTATTAACAATCTTATTATTAAATTTAAATGCAATAGAAATAAAGCAATTACCTTTGGACTTTGGAAAAACAAGGGTTGAATTGACAAAAGAGTATATAAAAAATTCTTACAATTTAGAAGTTGAAAATATACATATAATCCCTAAAATTATAGTAATTCATCATACAGCAATTGATGATTTAAAAGAGTCATACGAAAAGTTTAAACCTGAAATTTTAACAAGTGATAGAAAATATATAAAAAAAGCTGGGAGATTAAATGTTTCAGCACATTTTTTTGTGGATTTTGATGGAACGATTTATTCATTAATACCTGAAAATTATATGGCAAGACATGTAATTGGATTAAATCTTTCAAGTATTGGAATAGAAAATGTTGGAGGAAATAAAAAAAGTTTGACAGAAGCTCAACTTAAATCAAATATAGAACTTGTGAAATATTTAAAAGAAAAATATAAAACAATTGAGTATTTAATAGGGCATTATGAATATACAAATTTTGAAAATCATCATCTTTTTTTAGAAAAAGATGATAAATATAGAACTGTAAAACATGATCCTGATATAAATTTTATGGAAAATATAAAAGCAAATTTTCCTGATTTAAAATCTCTTTAAATCAAAGATGATCTTTTAGATTTATTACAATTTCAAAAGCAATAAGAATGATAATTATCCATTCTAAAAAAGATGAATATCTATGTTTTTGTTCATCACCTAAAACATGTAAAAGTTCTTGAATAATTTCTAATTTTTTATTTAAAACTTCAACTCTTGATTTTATATCAAGATATTTTATCAGCTTTTCATATTGATTTTCATACTCAGGATATTCCCAGAAAAATTCTGGAGTATCAAGTAAATCGTAGTGTAAATTCATTTTACTTTTTACTAAAAAAAGCTCTCCAATTTTTTTAGAAATCTCTTTTTTAGTAAGATTTATTTTTCCTGTATGTGCTAGTTGTAGAGGAATATTTGAGTTGTTTTCTATTGTTGTTATAAGTTCTTTTTCAAATTGGTCAAGTTTTACATTTTGTGCAAGAGCTTGAGAAATAGCAATTTTTGAAATAGAAGATAAATCATTTAGATAAATAGTATCAAAATTTATTTTGAACTCATTTTCAAAAGTATAATTTAATTCTTCAATAAAAGGAGTTTCAAAACTATTAATTTCATAATTCTTTATAAAATCTTTAAAAAATTTCATATTTTCAAATTCAACATTCCACGATATAAAAACACCATATTTAAATAAAATAATTTGTTGTTCTTCTTTGATATTTATAATAATTGCATCTTTTATGATAGTACATTTATATCTTTCTTCAACTTTTTCAAATATTTCATCTTGAAATTTTTCACAAGTTAAATATGAGATTAATTTTTTTGTTTGCATGATTTTTCCATTACAGTTTTTGCAATTATTATATAACAATTATGTTACTTTTGAGTGACAAAAAAATTATGTAAAAGAGAAATTTAAGAACAGATATGTTAGTTTGAAAAGATGAATGAAAATATAAACACAAACTCGTATATAGATAAATTCACATTAAGTCCAGTTTCTTCTTTATTTTTTGCGATAGCTTTTTTGGCTATTGGTTATGGAATGATACTTACTTTTGTAGGAGTTTATTTAAAAGATTTAGGTTTAAATGATGCAATCATTGGTTTGATTAATGCTTCATTTTTTTTAGGCGCCATTGGCTCCGCGATATTTAGTCAAAAAATCATATCCTCCGTCGGTCATATCAGAAGTTTTTCAACTTTTGCTTCTTTGATGGTTATATCTTTTTTGCTTCAAGCTCTCTTCTTTAATGAATATTTGTGGGCACTCTTACGTTTTATTTCAGGTTTTGCTTTTTATGCACTTCTTATAATTATAGAAAGTTGGTTAAATGAAAAAAGTAGCCAAACTCATAGAGGAAAAATACTTGCTATTTATACAATTATTTTTTATCTTGCAACTGCACTTGGACAAGTTTTTTTAAATATTAAAGGTGAAACTACTTATATTATTTTTATATTAGGTTCTATTTTAATTCTTTTTTCAGTTCTTTTTATTTCAATGACAAAAATAAAAGAACCTGTTTTAAAACCTTTTGAAAAATACAGCTTTCCCAAACTCTTTAGTGTGGTTCCTCTTGCGCTTACAGGAAGTTTTATTGGTGGATTTTTTGTAGGTGGTTTTTTTACAATGGTACCAATTTATTTAATGCAAAAATATTCATCTATTGAAACTGTATCTTTATTTATGGCTTGTTCTATTATTGGAGGTCTACTATCTCAATGGCCAATAGGGCTTTTATCCGATAAATATGGAAGAAGAAAAATGATAGCTTACAATGGCTTCTATATCTTTTTAGTATGTTTACTTTTTCTAGTTAATTATACATGGGAAAACTATATTTATTTTTTAGGAATTTTATTAGGATTAAGTATTTTTTCTATTTATCCTTTGTCTTTAGCAAGAGCAAATGATGTTGTAGATGAAAATAAAGATATAGTAGAAATAAGCCGTTCTTTGCTTTTTGCTTATGGCTTAGGCTCTTTTATCTCTCCTGTTATTTTAGGTTTTGGGCTTTTTTATTATAAAGAATTTATTTTTATAATTTTTGCAATATTAGGAATATTTTTAGGTTTTTATTCATTATCAAAAAAACGAATTGCAGATGATGATATGAGTATTTTTGTAAATGTTCCTGTTGCTTCAGGAACAACAGTAGTAGAACTAGATCCTAGACAAGATTTGGAAGAAGAAAAGGAAAACAATAATGAAAAATAATTTTAAAACAACAATCTTAAAACCAGTATTTATACCTTCGGTTATTTTTATAGTAATTTTAGTTACTTTTACGATTTTTATGCCTCAAATAGCAAATGAAGTTTTTAGTAGTATCAAAAATTTTGTTGCAGATAAATTTGGATGGCTTTATATGTTAAGTGTTGGTATTTTTACCTTTTTTGCACTTTTTTTAGCTGTTTCACCATTTGGAAAGTTTAAGTTAGGACCTGATCAATCAAAACCTGCTTATAGTAATTTATCTTGGTTTGCTATGCTTTTTTCAGCAGGAATGGGAATAGGGCTAATGTTTTGGGGAGTAGCTGAACCTGTGATGCATTATGTTTCACCTCCTGTTGGAGAAAAGCAAAGTATTGAATCAGCAAAATTTGCTATGAATACACTATTTTTTCACTGGGGATTACATGCTTGGGCAATTTATGCAATAGTTGGGCTTGTTTTAGCATATTTTTCTTTTAGACATGGATTACCTTTATCTATTCGTTCAGCTTTATATCCTTTAATTGGAGATAAAATCTATGGAAAAATAGGGCATAGTGTTGATACAATTGCAGTTTTAGGTACAGTTTTTGGAGTTGCTACTTCTTTGGGATTTGGAGTTTTACAAATAAATTCTGGATTAAACTATCTTTTTGATATTCCAGTAGGAATTACGACACAGATTATTTTAATAGCATTTATCAGTGCAATAGCTACAATTTCAGTTGTTTTAGGTTTAGATGGAGGTATTAAAAGATTATCTGAATTAAATCTTTACTTAGCACTTTTTTTACTTTTATTTATTTTTTTAGCTGGACCTACATTTTTTTTATTAAATACATTAATTCAAAATATTGGGTCTTATTTATCAAACGTAGTATTTATGACTTTTAATCAATATGCTTATGATAAAACTTCTTCTTGGATGAGTTCATGGACACTATTTTATTGGGCTTGGTGGATTGCATGGGCTCCATTTGTTGGGATGTTTATAGCAAGAGTTTCAAGAGGGCGAACTATAAGAGAGTTTGTTATGGGAGTTTTATTTGTACCTGTTGGGTTTACTTTTATTTGGATGACAGTATTTGGAAATAGTGCTTTAAATTCTATTATGAATGAAGGATTTATCTCTCTATCAACAGCAGTTTCAGCAGATGTATCAACAGCACTTTTTAAATTTTTAGAACATTTTCCCTTTTCAAATTTCGTATCAGTTATTGCAATACTTTTAGTTGTAACATTTTTTGTAACTTCTTCTGATTCAGGTTCTTTAGTCGTAGATACAATTTCATCAGGTGGAAGATTAAATAATCCTGTTTGGCAAAGAATATTCTGGGCTGTAACTCAAGGTATTGTAGCAATAGCACTTTTACTTGCAGGAGGACTTCAAGCTTTACAATCAGCTTCAATAATCATAGCGTTACCTTTTGTTTTTGTAATGTTAATTGCTTGTTGGGGAATGTATAAAGCTTTGAGTTTAGAAAGTATTAGAAATGAAAGTTTACAACACCATATGAATGCAGGTCGCCATGGAAAAATAAGTGGAACATGGCAAGCAAGACTTAGTAGAATTATAGAATTTCCTCAAGTTGATGAAACAAAAAGATTCATAAATGAAGATGTAGTTAAGGCTATGAATTTAGTAAAAGATGAACTTACAAATTATTCATGGAATGTTGAAGTATCAAATGATAAGTTAAATGCAATTTCAATTATAAGAGTTGAACATTCTGATGATTTTGATTTTATTTATGAAGTACGTGCAAAAAATTATGATACTCCAAGTTATGCTTATCCTGAATCAGTTAATCCTACAAAAGCACAAAAAAAATATGCAAGAGCTGAAGTGTTTTTACAAGATGGAAATAAAGCTTATGATATTTATGGATATGATGAAGATGTGATAGCAACTGATATAATTGATCAGTTTGAAAAACATAGACATTTTTTAAATAATACTTCTAGTTTAAATCCAGTTGTACCAATTGATTAGTAATCAAAAGTCTTTTTAAGACTTTTGATTCTTTATTGAGTAAATTTCTAAAATTCTCATGATAATTGCAGAAATATAAGGAATACTTTGAATAAGTATAGTTACTGCAAATACATAAATTTCAGTAATTCTTGTATGATTTGTAAAAATTAAAGCAAAGAAAGAAATCAATAATAAAACTGCTAAAATAGTTTCATGTTTTATTGGATTTGCACTTTTCTTAGCTGCTTTTCCACCTTTTTGAGTTCTTTTAAATGGTAAACCATCTTTAACAAATCCATCATATACTGCTTTAAAAATAATAAGTTGTAAACTCATAGAAGCAATTGAACTTAAAATAGTATCTTTAATACTTGCTTTTACTCTCATTCTATATAAAATAAATGTATGTAAAATATTTACTAAAAATGCCGTAATAATTGGAATAGTTAATGGAATTGTTGGAATCGTAACTCCTACAAAAATAATAACTGGAACCCAAATAATATTCATTACTGCCATAACTGGACCCATTGCATCACTTAACCAAAAAAACCATCCAGCAATGAATTTTTTCTTTTGTCTAGGTGTAAGTTTTGTTGCAGATGGTTTTAATTCTCTCCAATGTTTTTTTAGAATTTGAATTGCTCCATAGGCCCATCTATGTCTTTGTGTTTTAAATGCTTCAACTGTATCAGGAAGTAAACCATAACCATATCTTCTATTTGTATAATGAGCTGTATATCCTGCTTCAAATAGTCTAAGTCCAAGTTCACTATCTTCAACAATAGTATCAGTTCCCCAACCACCAACTTCCATCATTGCACTAAGTCTCACTAAAACCATAGTTCCATGAACAACAATAGCGTTTTCTTCATTTCTATCAATCATACCAATGTCAAAGAAACCTGCATATTCTGCATTCATTGCTGTTTTGATAATAGACTCATTTCCATCTCTATGATCTTGTGGTGCTTGTACTATTGCAACTTTTGGATCATCAAATAAAGGAACTAAATCTGTTAACCAAGGCGATTCAACTACATAATCAGCGTCAATAACAGCAATAATTTCAGCTCTTTTGTCTGTTCTTTCAAGTGCTGCATTAAGTGCTCCTGCTTTAAACCCAGTACAAGTGATATTCATAAACACAAATTTATCACCTAATTCTTGGCAAACTTTTTCTATTGGTTTCCAATAATACTCTTCAGGAGTATTATTAATAATTACTAAAACTTCATAGTTTGGATATTTTAGTTTTGCTAATGCTCTTAAAGTCTCTTCTAAAACATGAGGTTGTTCTTTATATGCTGGAACATGAATAGAAACAAAAGGTGCATTTTCTGATTTTAAATCAAGTGGAACTAATCTTGTTGGAGGAGTTCCAATAGAACATTTAAATAATTCATTTGCTTTTGCTAAAGTTATAACAACCAATGGAATCATCAAGAAAGTTCCCATTCCCCACATTACCCACATACCAAAATTCATATAGTTTGTAAATGGATAAATTACAGCCATAACTATACCAAATGCCATACCTTGTGCAGCAATTGCATAAGCTATTGAGTGACTTAAGTTTAATCTTTGATTTCTTAATCCATATAAAGTAATTAATGCACCAATAATGATTGCTGCAATCATTTGATATAACCAATATTGATTTAATTCAATATCTCCATTTAAAGAGAATTTTAATTCTCTATTTGAAGTAAATATTCCCCAATATTGTCCAACATTTCCTTCATCATAACCTTTCCATTGTTGATCAAATGCTTCAACAATATTATATGTCCATTTATTTTCTTTTGCAAGATTTATGAAACCTCTAATAGCCATTGCTTGATTTTTTAAACTAGGAACTGCACTTCTATTATTGTATCCATGGCTTGGCCAACCTGTTTCACCAATTACTATTTTTTTATATGGATGAATTTTTTTTACTAAATTATATTTTTCAATTATAAATGAGTTAAATTGTTCTATTGGAATTTTTTCCCAATAAGGTAAAATATGAATAGTTAAAAAATCCACATGTTTAGCTAAATCAGGTACTCTTTCCCATACATCCCAAGTTTCAGCACTTGTTATTGGTTTATTAGTAAATTCTCTCATAAAATCAATATATGCAAATAGTTCAGTTTCATTTAAATCAGCTCTTAATAGAACCTCATTACCCACTATTACATTTTCAATATTATCAGGATATTTTTTCAATAGTTTAATGGCTCTTTGAATTTCTAATTGATTTTCTTTATGATCACCACTTAACCAAAGTCCTAAATCTATTGGCATATCTGTTTGAGAAGTAACTTCCAAAATGGCTTTTGCGTCCATTGTAGAATATGTACGCAGTTTATTTGTAAAATGTGATAACATATTTACATCATTTTCAATTTGTTGATATGATAAAACTTTTTTATCATATCCCTCATATGGAGAATACGAAAGAGACTCAATTTTATCAAATGAATCTTCTGTTAATGATACACGATTGTCTTGTGTTATCCAGAAAAACATTTGAAATAATCCAGCCATAATAAGACCTAAGATAATATATCTCAACTTAGTTTCCTTTTATAATAAATAATGGCGAATATTAACATTTTTTAGTTTATTTTTGTTAATAAAATGAAATAAATTGGGATATATAGTTTATAATTGTTTATTTTGTTCTATAATAGTTTAGTTTTTGTAACAATTACTCCATCATTATCAGCATAAATATAATCACCATTATTAAATGTAACTCCACCAAAATTTAGTTCAACATCCCTTGCAGAAGTAGTTTCTTCAAAATTTCTAAGTGGACAAGTTCCAATTGCTAATAATCCAACATTTATATTTTTAGTTTCATCTGTATCTCTTACATAACCATTTAAAATAATTGCTTTCCAATTGTTATTTTTTGCAAAAGTCATTAATTTATCACCTACAACTCCATAAAACTCTTCTGAGTTATCTACAACTGCAATTTTCCCTTCACCATTTTCATCTCTTAACATCTCTAATAATCGCCAATTACTTTTATCTAATTTTACAGTTACTATTTGTCCTGTGAATTTTTTTAATCCACCATAATTTTTGAATTTTGAAGATAATACTTGTATATTTCTATCTCTATTATCATCACATAAATCAGCTGTTTGTATATTCATAATTTTTCCTCTCTCCTTTAAAATTATAATTGTTATATTAATAGAAATAAATGTATAAAAAGTGTATAAAATTAAAAAAACATTAAAAAATTAAATTAATTTTTAAAAATAAGCAAAAAAGTAACAATGTGATAATTATATGAAATATATTATAATCTGTAAAAAATTGAGAGCAATTGTGAAAAAATTTACTAATGAACCAATGTATGAAATAATTTCTTTTTTAGAAAAAGAATTAAAAAATAAAAATGAAATTTTATTTGAAGTTTTAAATCCTGATATAAAAGATGATATTTATGCAGGAGAAAAATATATTTTACATAATGTAGAATTTATTTATAGATCTTATAAATCTTGGTGTGATTTAGCAGAAATACTTTTTTGTAAAATGCTAATAGAAAGATTAAATACAAATACAGTTATTTTAAAATATAAAAAATTAGATAAAATCGATTCTTTCCATAATGATATAAATGATGAAAAAAATGAAAAATATGGAAAAGAATCAACTTTTTTTAGAATTAATAAAAATGAAGAACCAGCTTTTTTATATTCATATATAAATGCTTTGAAAAATGTAAATATAGAAGAAAAAAAGTCTATTTTAAATTTGGGAATAAATAAAGCAGATGAATTTGAAGTTATTAGAAAACTTTTGGATGAAGAGACTTTAAAAAATATCTCATTTACTGGAATAGATTATTCACTAAGTGCAATAGAATTTGCAAAAAAAAGATTTCCAAGTGATAATTTTAAATTTTTAGCACATGATATAAATAAATTAAATGAGTTAAATTTAAAAAAAGCAGATTTGATTATTTCAATTGGAACATTACAAAGTTCAGGTTTAAATTTTAAATTATTATTTATGGATTTAATTCAAAATTATTTAGAAGCAAAAGGTTCAATAATTTTGGGTTTTCCAAATTGTCGATGGATAAATGGTGAAATAATTTATGGGGCGAAAGCACCAAACTATTCATATAGTGAACAATCAATTTTGTATAAAGATGTTTATTTTTGTAAAAAATATTTGCAACAAAAAAAATATAGAGTTACTTTAACTGGAAAAAACTATCTATTTTTGACCGCAACTTCAATAAAATAATAAAAAAATATTTGGTTTATATTAAATTTTTTTGTTACAATAAGTAATCAAATTAAAGGAGTTTATTATGCCATCAAAACATATTGAAATTAAAACGTTTAAGTTAGCTCATTCGACAGATGATATTGTAAAAATTGAACATGTTGAGAAACCTTATGGTGAATATAGCAGTCCTGTTGTTAGTATCGCTGTTTATTCTCATGGTAAAACAAAAGTTTCAGAAGTTGAAATTCCTTATGAAAATATACAAGAATTTTTAAAAGCTTTAAATGAATCTATTGCATTATGTGATTCTATTCCACATAATCCAATTCATGGAGAATTAAATTCTGAAGTTGGTGGAGGAGCTTAAATTTTATGTTTTTTAATTCTTCTAAAAGGTCAAACTTTTCAAGTTTGACCTTTATTTTTTTATCCTTTTTAACATCTTTAATTGCGACATTAGGAAGTCTGTTTTTTTCTGAAATTATGAATTTTATACCTTGTTCATTATGTTGGTATCAAAGAATTTTTATGTATCCATTAGTTTTATTATTTTTAATTAATCTTTTGTATCCTGATGATAAAATTTTTAAATATAGTTTTCCTTTAGTAATCCTTGGCTTATTAATATCTGTTTATCATAATTTATTGATTTACAAAGTTATTCCAGAAAATTTGTCTCCATGTGTACAAGGAGTTCCTTGTTCTATTGATTATTTAAACTGGTTTGGGTTTATTACTATCCCTTTGTTATCTTTTTTTGCTTATACTATTATTTTTATTTTATTAATTTTATTTAAAAGGAAAAGTGTAGATGCAAAATAAGAAATTAGTATTAGGTTCATTAATTGGATTTATTATTTTATTTATTGGATTAGCTATTTTTTATAAAGATAGTGAAGCCAAAAAAGATGAAAAAACTGTTTTAGGAAAAAGTGATTTACTTCAAAGAGAACACTCTATCAAATTTGGAGAAAATAAAAAAAACATTTCAGTTGTAGAATTTGTTGATCCAGAGTGTGAATCTTGTGCATTATTTCATCCTATTTTACGTAAATTATATAAAGAATATCATGAAGATATTTTATTGGTTGTAAAATATATTCCAAATCATAAAAATTCAGAATTTGCTATAAAAATATTAGAAGCATCAAGAGAACAAAATAAATATGAAGAAGTTTTAGATATTATATTTGAAAAACAAGCTTTATGGGCTCAACATAACAATGAGAAACCAGAACTATTATGGGAATTTTTATCAATAATCCCTGATCTTGATATAAATAAATTAAAAGAGGATTTTAAAAATCCTAAAATAGATAAACTTATAGATATGGATAAAAAAGATTCACAACAGTTAGATGTAAGAGGAACTCCTACTATTTTTGTAAATGGCAAAAGATTAGTTAGTTTATCGCAAAAAGATTTATTTGATTTAGTAGAATCTGAAATTTATAAATAAAGGTAATTGATGTCATTTTTTGAAAATATAAAAGAATTTTTTTCTCTTTTAAAAGAATCAAATTATAATTTAGGTACGGTATATTCTCAAAATCCAGATAATATTCATGTGGTTATTTTAATTTTGATTATTATAGCTATACTTATAGCCTTTTTTATAGTTAATAGTTTTAAAAGAGTTCAACTTTTAAAACTTATTTCTGAGATTGAAAAGAGTTCTAATTTTTTAGATTTCGAAGAAAAATTATCAAAAATAGCAAATGAACTTCCTAAAAGGGGAGTTGAAGTTGCGAGTAAATTGAATCTTTCAAAAAATGAAATTTATGAAAAAGGTTTATTTTTAATTAAAAATTTTAATATAAAAGAAAAGATAGAAGCTTATAAAAGTTTTTCGACAACTTGCTCTTTGATTGCAAAAAATTCGCAAAAATATAAAATAGATGAATTATCAAATTTTTTTGAAGAAAAATCTATTTTTTTATTGGAAAAAAATCTTTTTAAAGAAATTGAAAATTATTATAAAACAGCAAGATTTAATGAAGATGATGTTGAACTTGTAAATAGTATAGTAACATATTCAAAAAATTTGTCTAATCCTTTTTCTGTTTTGATTCCATTACAACAAGAAATAAATAAGTTCAGTTTTACATTTAACTTAGAGTTATTCAAGTTTTTAAAGAAATTGACAAAAGATTCTTCTGGAGAAATTTTTGTAAAATCAAATGAAAAGTTAAATAATATGTTTAAAGATGAAAATGAGAAAATATCAAATGTGATTTTGTCATATGTTTTGAAAAATGATGAAAAAGAAAAAGTTTATAATTATATTTCAAATTTAAAAGATAAAGATTATTTACAAAGTTTGTATTTTAATTTTTTTGGGAAAAGTAATGATACAGATTTGGATTTGGCATTTATAAAAAATGAAACAAAAATTAAAAATGATTATAAAGAGTATATAAATTGTCAAATAACATATAATTGGAAAGATTTAGCATATATAAATTATATTTTAAATTCACCGAAAGTTTTACAAGTAATTGGTCATAATGATTATAGAGCAATTATAGAAAGAATTGAAAAATTAGAAAAAGATATTGATTTTAATGCAAAAGTATCAAGAGTTTTAGAAATTGCGAATGATGCTAAAAAAATTGCAAAAGAAGCAAAAGCAATAGCGAGAAGTAAATAATTATGGAATATATAATAGCTTTAATATTAAGTACTATTTTTACTCTTATTTTTATATTTTTTAAGAGAAAAAATAGTAGTGTTTTAAAACCAAAAGTAGTAAAAAAAGAAGAGATTGTTGAAGCTTATAAATTAGAACTTTTAAGTCTTTTAGCTGAGTTTGAAAATGATAAAGAAAAACAGCTACAAGAGAAATTAAAGTTTTTAAAAAGAGTAAATTATGAGTTATCAATGAATATTTTTTTTGATGAAAATGAAGCAAAAGAGTTAATACAAGAATTAGTAAGATTAGGGAAATAATGAAGAAAAGTATAGTTTTTAGTTTAATATGTTTGAGTTTAGTATTTGGTGGTTGTGATTCAAAATCAACAATAGATGGCAATGTTCTTGCCAAACCTAAAAAAGAAGAAGTTAATACAAATTTTGAGCCTCAATCTTTTGCATTAATAACAACAGATGAAAAGTTTATTAGTTTTACAAGCACACCTCAGGGTTTAGATTTTGATGAATTTAAAAATAAAAAAGCAGTATTAATTGATGTTTTTGCAACTTGGTGTCCACCTTGTATTGATGAAATTCCAACTTTAGTTGAGTTAAAAGAGAAATATAAAGACCAATTTGAAATAGTTTCAGTTTTATTTGAAAAAGATAAAACAAAAGAAGAAATAGAGGCTTTTATGAAAGAACATGGAATCAATTATCCAATTACAATGGGTGAAGAAAATTTCAGACTTGCAAAAGAGTTAGGTGATATAAAAAAAGTTCCTGAAATGTTTTTATTCTCAAAAGATGGAAGATTTGTAAATAAATTTATAGGAAAAACATCAAAAGAAGATTTAGAGCGATATATAAAAATGGCAATTGAAAACTAATTTAAAATAGTTTTCAATTCTTTTAAAGTCTCTATAAAATAATTTGCTTTTGAAAAATCTTGTGTAAGTGTAAATTCATTTTTTACAATCACACATTCTATTCCTGCTTTGTAAGCTGAGCTTAAACCTCTAGTTGAATCTTCAACTACAATAGCCTCTTCTTTATTTGCATTAAAGAGTTCAAGACCTTTTAAATATGGTTCTGGATGTGGTTTTGCAAAATTATAATCCTCTTCACAAAGAACAAAATCCATAAAATCAACTATTCCTAGATTTTTGTGAATAATTTCAAAATCAACTCTTCTTGAAGTAGTTACTATTCCCATTTTATAATCTTTAGATAACTCTTTTAAAACATCTTTTACACCATCAATTAATATATTTTCTGTTCTTAAAAAAGTTTGATAATATTCATTTCTTTTATTTCTTGCAATTTCAACTTCAGCAAATGAAAAGCCATTGTTTAAAGCTTTTTGCCAAACCGTTGTTCCTTCACTCATAATTTTCATATATTCTTCAAATTCTAATTCAATATTAAAAAACTCATTTAAAGCTTGAATATTTGCTTTAAAATACAAAGGTTCTGTATGAACTAAAACACCATCATTATCAAAAAGTATATATTTTTTCATTTATTAAGATTATTCCTATTTTAAAAATTTAGTTAAAAAAAAAAGGAAGCTTATAAAAAGCTTCCTTTAACTTGTATATATTAGGAGGAGTAAAGTTAAAAAAAATCTTAACATCGCAAATTAAGGTTTGTCTATCAACTTATGAAGTAATTATAATAGCTATGTATTAACCTTTTTTAAATCAAAGGTTAACAAAATGTGAATAAGATAAAAGAACTCTTAATTTTGCCATTTATTTTTTGGTGCTTTGTAATTTATAATTCTTTCAATTATTTCATCTATATCATCTGAAACAATTAACATATCAACATAATCTTTTTTTATAAAACCTTCTTTTACACAATTATTTAAAAAATCGATTAACTTATCATAATATCCATTTATATTATAAAATGCGCAAGGTTTTTTATGATAGCCAATTTGAGTAGAAGACAATACTTCAAATATCTCTTCAAAAGTCCCATAACCTCCAGGGAGAGTTATAAAAGCATCACTTAATTCTTCCATTTTTTCTTTTCTTTGATTTATTGTGTTTACTTTGTAAATTTTTGTGATATTTTTATTTTCAATTTCTTTATCAACTAAATCATAAGTTATAACACCTATTACAACGTTTTTATATCTAATTGATTCATTTGAAACTATTCCCATAAGTCCTTGTAATGAGCCACCATAAACAATATTTAAATTTTTTAGTGCAAGTTTTTGAGCTAAAACTTTTGTTTGTTCTTCATAAATTTTATTATTTCCAAATGAAGAACCACAGTAAATAGCAATATTCATTGTTTCTTTTCCTTTAATTTTTCAAAAGGTTTAAATATTAGTAATAGCTTTGGAAGTAGTAATAAATCAGCAAGTAGTACGGTGAACATTGTAACTACTGTTAATAATCCAAAATAAATTGTTGGAATTAGATTTGATAAAACTAAAATTGAAAAACCAAGGATTATTACTAAAGATGTATAATACATAGCATATCCAATACTTTGATGAGATCTTCTCATTGCATTTATATAGTTATGGTCAACTTTAAATTCTTCTTTAAACCTATGAATAAAGTGAATAGTATCATCAACACCAATTCCTATAGCAATTGCTGCAATTGTAATAGTCATAATATCTAAAGGAATATTTAACCAACCCATAATTCCAAAAATAGTTGAAATAGGTATAATATTTGCAAGTATAGCAATAGTTGCAAGTTTAAAAGTTTTAAATAAAATTAAGAACATTATGAATAAGACAATAATTGTAAATCCTAAAGTTGCTATTTGAGATTCAAATAACGATTGAAGCATATTATTATATAAAACCATTAGATTTGAAAGTCTAAATGTTGTCTCTTTATTTTTAATAACATCTTTTAAATCATGATTTATTTTATTTATTAAATCATTTCTTCTTAAATCAGGATTTGAGTCCATAATTCTCATAGTGATTCTAGCTTCATTTTTATCAATATTAATAAAAGGTGAAAGAATTAGATTTTTATATCTTTCTGGTAATTGATTATATAATACAGCTAATGTTATACCATCAAGAGGTTTTCCATCATTTAAAGATTCTCCAATTTTTAATAGAGTTGCTAAAGATTGAACTTTTCCAATTTCAGGAATAGTTTCTAAATAGTTATGAACAGCTGTGATTGTATCCATTTTATCTTGACTAAACCAATATTGTTTATCATCTGCACTTTTAGCATATTCATTTTCAAAATCATCAAAATCATCAGTTGGATTTTTCTTTATTTGAGGTTTCGGTTCATCTTTAAATTTGATGATAATATCAAGTGGAGTAGTTCCACCTAAATTTTCATCAATAACTTTCATTCCTTTATAAATATCAGTTGATTGTTTAAAATAGCTAATAAAACTATTTTCAACTAAAAGTTTTAATGCTCCTGTTACTGAAAAAATAATTATTAAAATAGTTACAATTATTATTGTTTTACCTTGATGTTCAACAATATTTGATGATTTTGCTATAAATGAGAATTTTTTATTTTTTTGTTCATGTTCATCTTTTTTCTTCATTAAAATTAATAAAGCAGGAAAAGTAATAAATGCTAAAAATAACGAAATAGCAATTCCTGTACTCATCATCAAACCAAGATTAATTACAGGTTCTATATTTGAAAATACAAGAGAACCAAAACCAACTATGGTTGTAATAATTGCAAAAAAAGATGGGTTGAATTTTGATAAAATTGTATTTATTATCAGTTTATACTGACTTGCATTTTTATATTTTACATTTAATTCTCTATATCTTACAATTAAGTGTAGAACAATTGAAATTGTTATGATTAATTGTAAAGCAATAAAATTTGAAGATATAACTGTCACTTCCCAACCAAATAGTCCTAAAATACCTGCTGTTGAAATAACTGAAATTAAACAAATAAATAAAGGTAAAATAATCCATCTAATATGTCTAAAAATATACCAAAGAACAAATATTAAAATTGCTAATAACCCAGAACCGTAGATAATTAAATCATTTTTTACATAGCCAACAATATCGCTAGCTATCATATTTACTCCACCAAGAAATATTTTAGCTTCACTTTGATATTTTTTGATAATATCTCTTATATTTTCAATTTCTTGTGCTTCTTGGATTCTCAAAAAATCCCTATATTTTTTAAATTCTAAAATAGTATCTTTTAATTCTATTTTTTCTTCATTTGAAATAGTTTTATCTTTCTCTTTTTTTAATAAAGCATTTCTTTTTTCTAAAAGTTCAAAATATTTTGTATCTGTTTTTAAATTTAAAATAATAGCTGTTGTTTTAAAATCACTACTTACTAAAGCATTTGAGTACAATGGTGAATGAAGTAATTCATTTTTTACAAGTTTATTATCAAACTTTTTTGTTTCAAGTGAATCAACTCCTTCAACTAAATCAGAAATAGGTCTTATTGGAGATTGAAGTAAAGGTACATTTAAAATAGAAGTAATACTTTCAACATTTTTTACTTTTAAAAAATCATTAGACATATTTTTTATAGTTTCTAAACTTTTTTGAGATAATAGTTCATCATTTTTAGGAGAAAAAGTAACTACTAAAAAATCTGAATTATTATAAGTTTTATTTACTTCTCTAAAAAATTGTAAATCTTTATCATCTTCTAAAAGTAAAGTTTCAGCAGATGCATCTATTTCAAGCTTTGTAGCATAATAACCCAAAACTGAAACAAATAACATCAAAAGAGTTAAAATAATTAAGGGATACTTTAAAATAAAAGTATCATAAATTTTTTTTATCATTTTATTGTTCTAATAAAGCTAACATTTCATCAAATGTTTTTTCTTTTAAAAGCCCTGCAAATTGTTGTCTATATGTTTGAATGATACTTACTCCAACTAAGTCAACATCATAAATAAGCCACTGTTCATTTTCTTTTGATTTATTATAAAAGTTATAATTTATTTTATAAGTTCCATCTTTACCTAATAATTCAGTTTCTAATTGTAATCTAGTATTATTATATGGTTTTAAACCAATAACTTTTACTTTTTGGTCATTATAAAGTTGAAGTTTTTCTATATAAGATTTTTTTAATTTATTTTCAAAAATTTTTGTAAATTCTTTTTGTTTTTCAGGTGTTAATGTGTTCCATGTTTCTTTTCCCAAAGCAATTTTTGCCATTAGTTCATAATCAAAAACATCATCAATAACTTTGATGATTTCATCACCTTTTTGAGCAAAAGTTTTATCTTTTTTTTCTAAAATTGATAAAACATTATCTATTTTTTTTGTCATTTCTTGTTGAATTTCATCTTGTTTTAAAGCATTTGCATAAGAAAACGTAAATGCCATTAACAAAACAAATCTAACAAAATTCTTTTTAAGCATTATTATTACTCCTCAATTTGTCTTTTTCTTGCTTGTGTATAAATATCTCTTAAAAATGGATATAAGTCTAAAGCATCTTTTTTTATTGTTTCATATTGATCTGGATTTAATGAAGTATAATTTACTACATCAAATGTTTTGATACCATACTCTTCTAAAACTGTATTTGGAATTTTGTAATCAATTCCATCTTCTCCTAATCTACTTAATGGTGAAACTACATTATCAGCTGTTAATCCAACAATATCTCTTAAATTAGATGGTCCTAGTAATGGTAAAACAACATGAAAACCTTCACCTACACCATAAAAACCAAGTGTTTGTCCAAAATCTTCTTTATGTTCTTTCATGTGTAATTCCGTGGTTGCTAAATCCATAAATCCACCAAGTCCCCAGAGTGAATTTATCAAAAATCTGCCTAATTCTTCACTAGAATTTTTAAATTTTAATTGTAATAAATTATTTACAAATCTAACAGGAAACATAATATTATTGAAAAAGTTATTTACACCTGTTCTTGCAGTTTCAGGAACAACATAAGCGTAACCTTTTGAAACAGGTACTAAAACATTTAAGTAAACTTTGTCATTAAAAGTTGTCATAATTCTATTGTAGCCACTTAATGGGTCAAAAACTTCTTTTGTATTTGATGTAAATTCTGAGTCAAATTCTTCAGAAAAATTATCGTTATTAGTCTCGTTAGCAAAACTAAAAATGGCAAATATTAAAATAAAAATAATTTTTTTCAAATTTAATCCTTTTATAGTAAATTTGTATTATATTGAAAGTTTATGAAAAGAAGTATTAAGTCTTATTTTTAAATTATTTTACAAACAAGCTTTATATTTATATATATATTATTACAAACTTGCTATAATCAGCGAAAAATTTTGAAAAATAAATTGGGAGTGATTATGGGAAGAGCCTTTGAATATAGAAAAGCGGCTAAAATGAAAAGATGGGGAAATATGTCTAGAGTTTTCCCAAAACTTGCACGTGCTATTGAAGTAGCAGCAAAATCAGGAGTTCCAGATCCAGAAATGAATTCAGCATTAAGAACTGCTATTTTAAATGCAAAAGCTGAAAATATGCCAAAAGCAAATATTGATGCAGCTATAAAAAGAGCAACAGGAAAAGATTCTGCAAACTTTTCTGAAGTAAATTTTGAAGGAAAAGGACCTCATGGGGTTTTAATATTTGTTGAAACTGCAACGGATAATAATACAAGAACTGTTGCAAATATCAAAATGTATTTTAATAAAACAAATGGTCAAGTAGTTCCAACTGGATCTTTAGAATTTTTCTTTGATAGAAAAGCAATTTTTGAATTTAATAAACCAAGTAATTATGAACTTGAAGATTTAGAAATGGAATTAATAGATGCTGGACTTGAAGAACTTGAAGAAGAAGATGGTTTATGTTTAGCATATGCAAATTATACAGATTTTGGAAATATGAATAATAAATTTGAAGAGTTAGGAATAGCTTTAACAAAAGCTGAGTTAAAAAGAATTCCAAATAATCCACAAGAATTTAGTGAAGCACAACAAGAAGATATTGGAAAATTAATTGAAAAACTTGAAGATGATGATGATGTTCAAGCTGTTTATACAAATATAGCTTAATTTAGAACATTTAAATTATCTATAATTTTTCTTAAAAGGACTTAGATGAAAGATAATACTCAAAATACAGGAAATGAAATAAGCCAGTTAGGAAATGTTGATCAAATCAGAGAAATATTATTTGGTTCTCAAACAAGAGAACTAAATAAAAGATTTGAAAAACTTGAAAGTGATTTTAAACGTTCTTTTGATGAAGTAAAAAATAAAATTGAACAAAATCAAAAAGATTTTAATTTAAGATTAGATAATGAAGTAGAATTAATATCTAAAAAAATCAAAAATTTAACGACTCAACAACAAGAAGAAATATCAGATATAAGAGATAATGAACTTAAACAAGAAAAAAGAATACAAAATTCTATGGATATTTTAAATGATGAGTTGAGTGCGAAACACGAACAATTATATAAAGAACAACTTGAAAATAGAAATAATTTACAAGAAGAGATGAATAATTTAAAAAATGAACTTTTTGATATTATGGAAATAAAACTTCAAGAATTAAGTGATTTAAAATTATCAAGAGATGATGCTGCTGAAATCATGATGGAAACAGCAATGAGATTAAAAGGTAATCAGTTAGAAAAGCAGATTGTATCTGTACAAAATGATTAATTTTAGTTTGATTTTATAAAATGGATGATTTAGGAAAACTTCGTAATCTTCTTTTAAAAGAAGAACAAGAAAGTTTATTAGAACTCAAAATTCAACTTGAAAAGTTAACTGTAGAGTCTCACACTCCACAGATAATAATAGAGAAAATATCTCCTTTTATTTCTTCGATTTTAGAAAAAAGTTATAGTAGTGATAAAAAATTATTACTTGAAGCATTATCTCCAATTGTTTTAGAGTTAATTGATAGAAATTATGAAGAATCAAAAGATAAAGTTGTTAAACAATTAGCTCCACTTATCACAACAGCAATAAAAGAACAGATAAAATCTCACAAAGATGAAGTTGTTGATGCCTTGTATCCTGTAATTGGAAATATGATTACTCGATATGTTTCTAAAACTTTTGAAGATATGTTATTTTCGATTAATGATCAAATAAAAAATGGACTTACATTTAAGACATTAAAAAGAAAAATTAACGCAAAAATTCATGGTATTAGTGAAACAGAACTTTTATTGAAAGAACATGCTTTAACAAATGTAAAAGCAGTTTTTTTTATACATAAAGAAACAGGAATAGTTTTATCTCATACTCAAAATATAAATAATCCAATCAATGAACCTGAAATGATTGCTTCAATGATGACAGCAATTCGTAGTTTTGTTAATGATTGGATTGATAAAAATGAAAAACATCAAGAAATTAATACAATTGAATATGGTGGAAGTAAAATAGTTTTAGAAGCTAGTGGGTATAGTTATTTAGCTGTTATTATTGATGGTGCTGTAACAAATATTACTATAAATAGTATAAGAGAAGTTCTTTCTCAGTTAGTTGCAAAATATTCAGATGAAATAAAAAATTTTGATGGAAATATGGAAAATCTTCCAAAAGAAGAATTTTTATCAATTATATCTCAACTAATTAATGAAGAAGAAGAGGTTAATAATAAATCTTTACATCCTTTAGTTTATATATTACCTTTAATTTTAGTTTCTTGGATAAGTTATACTATTTATAATAATATAATTGATAACAATTTAGCAAAAAAAGCAAATGAAATTTTATATAAAGATTCAGCTTTGACTATTTATAGATTAGAGGTTGAAGTAAAAAATAAAAATATGATTATAAATGGTATGGTTCCTTTTTCTTTTTATAAAGATTTAGCATATAAAGATTTACAAAAAATTGATAATATAAAATCAATTCAAAATAATATTCAGATTATCGATTCTTTTGATAATCCAAAAGATATTTATGATAAAATAACTTATTTGACTTTGGCATTAAACTTAAAAGAAGGAAATAGAATAGAATATTCTTATAATTATCCTAATGTTAAAGTTTTTGGTAATGTTTTTAGTAAAAAAGAAAAAAAATATGTAGAAGAACAATTTAAATTGATAAAAGGTTTAGAAAATATTGATTTCGAAGTTGGAATTGTTCCTCCTAATATAGAAGATATAATTTATTTTGAACAAAATTCTTCAGAAATTTTACCAAATCAAGAATATAAATTAATAAAAATTATAAATTTATTACATAACTTAGATGAAGATTTAGTTCTAGAAATACGAGGTTTTAGAGATTTTACAGGAACATTAGAAAGAAATGCTATTTTAGTAAAAGAAAGAGCAGAAAATATAATGAAATATTTAAAAGTTAAAGGTAATGTTTCTCAAAAATTAGTCAATATTGGAATCAATGATATTCCAACAAATATAGATAAAGAAAACTATCCTGAACAAGGAAGACGAGTAGTCTTTACATGGAAAAAATAAAGGTTTATGATGTTTAATTATAAAATTGTTTTAATAGGAGATTTTGGAACTGGTAAAACAAGTTTGATTAGAAGATATGTTGATAATAGTTTTAGTGAAGAGTACATAAGTAGTATTGGTGTATCTATTTCAAAAAAAAGTTTAATTGCAAATATAAATGAACAAAAATATGATTCAACTATGATGATTTGGGATATTGAGGGGCAAACGGATTTTAAACCAATTTTAACTCATTATCTAAATGGAGCAAAAGGATTTGTAATAGTTGCAGATTTAACAAGAGAAAAAACAATTGAATCAATTAAAGGACATATTGAATTATGTCAAAAAACGATACCAAATTTACCTATTTGTATTGCATTTAATAAAAGTGATTTAAATCATGATGAAATAGAAATAGAAAATTATAAAAATATAGATTCAAATATTGTAGGAATTTTTAGAACTTCAGCAAAAGATGATAATTGTGTAAAAGAATTGTTTGAACTTTTAAATAATGAAATAGTAAAGAGATTAGTACAATGATAACAGGATTGATTTTACCAATTATATGTAAGAAATATAATATCTCTTGTATTTTGTTTTCAAAAGATTATAAAATTGTCGAATTTACAGATAATTTAAAAGATTTTGTAAGTGATACAAAAAAACTTTTTGTTGATGGTGATATAAGAGATTCTTTATGGGAACTTGTAGGTTTTGAAGAAAAACTTCAAGAATTATATAATGGTAAAAAAAATTATTTACATATTCCGATGCTTTTAAAAAAAGATGTTTTTTATGATATAAATATAGAAACTTGTAAAACTGAAAAAAATGAAAAACTTTTTATTGCGATGTTTACAAGACAATCAAATCTTTCAATGAGTTATTTAAATATCATACAAAAAGTAAATCATGAAAATTTAAAATATGAATATGAAAAAGAAAATATTGAAAATAGTCAAAATTATTATAATTTAATAAATCAAAAATTGATTAGTTTTCATATAAATCAAAAGGGAATAATAACAGAAGTAAACAAAGCTTGTCTCTCATTTTTTGGTTTAGAAAAAAGTATAATGATAGGAAAACATTTTTCTAATTTCTTTTTTTCAAGAGAAGTTAAAGTATCTTCAACTGAAGTAAGTAATATTTTAAGAGCTACAAATTTAAATGGAATAGATGTTTTTTTCCATACAGATATTATTCCTGTTAAATCTGAAAAAAACAGTTCTCAAAATATCATTATTTGTCAAGATATAACTTATTTGAAAAAGATTGAATCAGAGTTAGAATATGCTGTAAATCATGATAGTTTGACAGGGCTTCCAAATAGGTTGATGTTAAGAAAAAGAATTGAAGAGTGTATTTTAAAAAGTAAAGATACAAAAGAATCATTTGCTTTATGTTTTATTGATTTAAATAAATTTAAAAGTGTAAATGATGAATATGGACATCATGTTGGAGATATGTTATTAAAACATATAGGAGAAGTTCTTTCAAGTATCATAAGAGAAGGTGATATTATTGCGAGAATTGGAGGAGATGAATTTGTAATACTTTTTGATCATATTGAATCAACACAGTATTTAGATTTAACTTTAAAAAGAATAGATTCAATATCAAAAAAGAATCCTTTATACTATTCAGAAGATTTGATAATACCTTTAACATTTAGTTTAGGTGTTAGTATTTATCCAAATGATGGTGAAGATATTGAATCTTTATTAAATCATGCAGATGAAAAAATGTACAAAAATAAGGGGATAAGAATATAGTTTTAAATTATACTTATTTTAATTATTAAAAGTAAGGGGATATACCATTATTAGTAGAACATATAGAATAAAAAATATTTTTGAATTACTTTCAAAGGGAGAAAATCTTACTACAAAAAAATTGGTTGAACAATTTGACACTACGGATAGAATTATACAGCTTGATTTTAAAGAATATATTATTCCCTTGTTTAATGATGATACAATTTATTATAATCATAGTGAAAAGTGTTTTAGTGCAAAATATCCCTTTTTGCAAAGCAGTTTATTAAATAGTGAAGAATTGGCAACAATAGCGATATTGAAAAATAAAAGTAAAGATAAATTTACTGATGAAGAACTTTCTTTTAATACTGAAAAACTTTTTGAAAAGTTAGAAGATAGTTTAAAAAATAGTATTTATAAATTGCCATCTATTGAAAGTATAGAAGAAAATCAAACAGACATAATAAAAGTAAAAAATGCTATAAAAACTAAAACAAAAATAGAATGTATATACAATGACAAAAAAAGAGAACTCTATCCTCTGAAAATACTTAATCTTGATAGCTTTTGGTATCTTATAAATTATGATTTAGAATATAATGAGATTAGAAGATACCATTTAAACAGTATCAAAGAAGTAGAGCTACAAGATATTGAGTTTGAATTTGATGAAGAAATTATAAGTGGTTTTGATAATGCTATAAATGCTTATTTTGAACCACATGTAAAACCTTTTGCGATAGAACTATTTTTAGATAAAAAAGTTTCAAAATATTTTTTACGAAAACCTATCAACCAGACTCAAAGAGTTTTAAAAACTTATGAAGATGAAAGTATAGATATAGAAGTTTTTATTACTGACTTTATGGAAATAATACCTTTGATACAAAGTTACTTACCTCATATTATGATTATATCTCCTGATGAACTTAATAAAATTATAAAATCAAATTTAGAAGAGTATTTTTCAAAGACTACATAACTGTGTTGTTTGTGCAGTGTAAAATTTCCAAAACGAATAAAGGAAAAACAATGTGCAAAAATATAAAATCAATCACAAGTAAAGTTTTATTATCTTTAGCTTTATTTACAAGCTACTCTTATGCTGATAATATTGACTTAGTAAAAGAAAGTATTATGAGGTTTGACAAATCGATAACAGTTGGACAAGCATTTGATAACTGGGAAAACTGTAAAGATAAAAAATGGACTGAATTTCAAACCAATAATAAAAAGAGAATAGTAGAATTTAATTGTAAAGTAGTAAATGGAATGGACTGCACGGTTCAATGGCTTATCAATCTTGATGATACGGCAGAAGTGATTTATGCAAAGATTACAGAAAATAAAAACGGAAAAATATTAGAAAGAAGAATGACTCCATTACAGATATTTAAAGGAATATATGCTAATAAATAAGATTGTTATTTAAGATAAAATAGTACAATATCCCAACTTTAAGGATAAAGAAAAATGAACTTTTGGCAATTTAAATTTAATATACAAAAAGGAAACTGGAAAGAATTTGAAACTATTTCCAGTGGAGAAGAGTTTTATCAAGAAATTACTGCATATAAAAGAATGGAAGGAAGTGAAGGAGATATTGTCTTTTATTATCAAACAGATAAAAAATATCAAGTTGGCATTCACTTTATTACAGAAATAATTTCAGCTCCTCATAAAGATGAATCAAGTACAGGGTATGTAATAAAACTAAAAGTACTTAGACGATTAAAACAACCCTTTAATGATACTAATTTTCTAATTTATAATCGTTTGCAAAGCAAATTAAAACCAATGGGACAAGGTGCTTCAAAATACTTGTTAAAAGATGAAGATGAGGGCAAAAAACTATTTGATTTTCTGATGAAAGGAAATGTATATAATGACATTATTCAAATAGATATAAACTCTGAAATTATTAATGATTTTAATAATATTAGGGAAGAACATATACAACAAGGCTTTCTATTTAACCCATTTCATAATTTAAATTTAATTAGAGGGGAAGTTAAACACTTATCTTTTTTGGGAAATTTACTAAATCCTATGGGAAATCACTTTAAAGGAAATGTTTTTTTAAAACATTTTATAAATAGTTTATTAGGATACATTGATTTAAAAGATAACAAGTTTTTACAAAAATTCACTGATAAAAATCCATTTATAGAAATTGAAAAACAAATTGTACTTAATAATGGAGATAAAGCAAGAATTGATTTATGGTTAGAGAATGATGAATATATCATTGCTATTGAAGGGAAAATTGAAGCAAAAGACAGTTTAGGACAGTTAGATAAATATAATGATTATTTAAATAAATCAAAAAAAGAATTTATTCTTTTATACTTGACACTTAGAAAGAATGAAGAGCCAAAAAATCTTAATAATAGTGATTTAAAAGAATCAAAAAAGTTTCACTTAATTAATTTTGAAGAAGATATTATAGATTTTATTGATGACTCAATTAAAGATAACACTATTACTGATAATATTCAAAATACATTAATTGACTACAAAGATGCTCTATTAAAATATATGTATGATTATCATTTAAGCTTTGAATATTCTTTATCATTAATTGATTTTATTACTAAATCAGAATTTAACTTTTTAGAATCTGAGAAGATAAAAGATATATTTTTTCAAAATAAAAATAAATACAAAAATACAGTTATTGAAGATATTGCTCAATGTTTTGAGTATGCAAAAGCATATATTGAAAGATTGTTTTATGTAAATTTAAGAGATAAAGCTTTTGAAAATGATTATATGTTAAAAGATGATAGTGAAGTAAGTTTACGAGAAGATAAAACCTCTATAGCAAAGGATTTATACAAAATTTTAAAAGTTAGAGAATCAAGGCTACAACCAAAAATATTACATAATAGTTTAATTGAATTTCCTTTTGATTTAGATGGAGATTTTTTCTTTAGTATAAGAAGTGATTATCTTGGAGTATTTAAAAATGAAATCCACATAAATATAGATACACTAAGTCTCTTAGAATACGGTGCAAATAAAATAGAACCTGATATATTTAAGTCTTCTTATATAATTAACCTATTAAATAAAAAATATCGTGAAAGTTTAATATTAAACTTTTTAGAATTTAACTAAACTACAAACTTATGTAATCTACTAAAGTTATACTTCTAAATATACATTTAGGAGTAACTTTATGGAAAAAATCTTTTTAGCAATTAGTATCAAAGAAAAAAAGACTAAAATTGCTGTTTTTCAAATAGATAAGAATAATGATATTTTTATAAATGAAGTACACATTATCAATAGTTTTATATCAAAATCTAAACCACAAAAAGAGATTAAAAAAATCTTAAAAAACTTCACTATCTATCAAACTGTAATATCAATTTATAATGATTGTTCAAAAGATTATAAAAAAGCTCTTGAATCTTTTGATTTTAAGTATGAGCTATATAATGAACTTTTTATTATGAATGAAGCAATAAAAGTGATAGGTAAAAATGAGTTGAAATCTATAAAAACAAAATTGAAATATATTGAAAATGGATGGTTGGATTTTAGTCAAATTAAACATATTGATTTAAATGGATTAATCCATTATAAATTAAATAATAGGGAATAAATATGACAATTATTGAGATAAGATATTTAGGAAGTAAAGTTGATACTGTAAATAATGGCTTTTTTAATGCTCTTGGAAAAGAAGCTTTGAGAAATGAATTTGTAGTAAAAGTTCAAAATGAAATTAAAGAGTTAGAAGATATAGAAAAAGTAATTGAGATAATTAAAACTATTGAAGATGAAAATAATGTCATCACTCAAAATACAATTTTTGTAGTTTCAATAAGTGAAAAGAGCTATTATCTTTCTAATAAGTTTGAATTGATTTCACAAGAGAACTTTCGAATATTAGATTTTACACCATATATAAAATTTGATAAATCTAATTGTGATATAACTAAAGAAGAACAAAGAGTAAATAGAATACTTAAATATAAAAGCTCAGAAGAAGCTATTAGTTTTGTAGAAAGCTATATTGTAAATTTACCAAAGAGTTTCAAAGTTATATCAGATAAGCCATATTATGTTAGTTTATATTGTTTAAGTTTTGACAAAAAATTTAAAATTAGTTGAAAGAATAGAAGAAATTTGAAAAAACTCTGTTTTACAATGAAAATCTAACAATTTCATTATCTTTTAGTTTAGCAGTTAGAATATAGTTTTAAACTATATTCTTAAGATTTTGGTAGTTTTACAATAACTTTTTGGATATCATTTATTCTATTAGTTGAGCTTGGATGAGTTGAGAAAAAATCACTTCCTTCTTTTTTACCTTCACTCATATTTTCCCAAAATTTTAATGCTTCATTTACATTGTATCCAGCTTTGTACATCAAATAAATACCTATTTCATCAGCTTCTGTTTCTTGTATTCTTCCATAAGGAAGCATTACTCCAACTTGAGAACCAATTCCATACGTTTGATTAAAAAGATTTTGATATTGAGGGGCTGCTGCTCCTATAGCTAAATTTCCTACAACTTGTAAACCTTGCTGAACCATTGATGCACTCATTCTTTCTGCTCCATGACGTGCAAGAGCATGAGCAATTTCATGTGAAATTACAGTAGCTAATTGGTCATCATTATGTGCTGCTTTTAGAATTCCCGTATAAACTACAACTTTTCCTCCTGGTAAACAAAAAGCATTCATTTCATCATTTTGAACAAGATTAAATTCCCAATTGAAATCATTTCTATTTGCAACTTTTGCTATTTTTGAACCAATATTTTTAATTCTATTAGCATCTTTTGTTCCAACAATAACTTTTGATTCAGATAAAGTTTGTTTATATGACTCTTCACCTAGTGCTAATTCTTCTTTTTGTGATACAAAAATCATTTGAGATCTATTTGTATAAGGTGTTTTATGTGTACATCCAGCAATTACAATTAATGTTAAATTGACAAATAATAAATTTCTTAAAAGTTTCATTTTAAATCCTTTTCATTGTTATGAATTAATTTTATAATATTTTTCATTATAACAAAGTTTGTCATTCAGATTTTATAAAATTTAAAATTAAATAAAATAATTCTTCATTGTATTCTGTGACTATTACATGTTTTTTTGAATCTATAATTTTTAGTGTTTTATATCTTGAACTAATTCTTTCAAAAATTTCGTGAGCAGAACTTGGATTTACAACAGGGTCATCTTTTCCTTGAATTATTAAAATAGGTTTTTTGATTTTAGGAAGAGTCTTTTTTGTTTTATTCATTAACAAATTTAATTGTTCTATTGAATCTACATAGTGCTTATGATAATTTATTTCTGGATTTTCAGGTGTATTATCAATATACTCTTTTGCATATTTATCTTCATGAAAAACTTTTACAATATCATTCCAAAATGAAATAGCAGGAAGCAGAGTTTTTATTCTCATATCATTTAAATGAAGTGCTGCATTTATACAAATAAGAGAAACAAACTCTTTATATTGTTTTTTTGTACTTAAAAGTGCAAGTAATCCTCCAGTTGAAAAGCCAATAATAAAAACTTTTTTATATTGTAAAGAAGCAATGATTATAGACCTTGAAACTGATTTATACCAATCTTGCCAAATTTTATTTTTTAAATCTTCACATACAGTTCCATGTCCATCTAATCTTGGAGTTTGAACATTGAAACCATTTTTATTTAAAAATATAGCTAGTTTTTCCATCTCTTTTGGAGCAGAGGAAAAACCATGAATAGCTATAACACAACTATTAGAGTTTTTATTTTCAAAATATTTATGTTTACCTATTTCTATATCTTTTATTTCTTTATGGTTTTCAAATTTTTTATAACTATTTTCAAATTCAATATCTTCCTCATATTTTAAAATTTCTAGTAGAATTTTAGTATTTAACTCTTCGTTATTTGAAACTAGATTTTTTACTATATTTACACTCTCTTCTTGAATCAAAATTTCATTTAAAATTACTCTTAAAATATTTTTTAAACGAATAGTATGATGAGTAAAAGTATCAAGTAGATTTTTTTTATTAATTAGATATTTATAACAGTTTATTTCATCCGTTTGTAAAATCTTATTTTTGATGGCAACTTCTAAAATATCATTAAAAGGTTTGAATTTTTCATAAGATATTAGATAAATCAAATCTTTATTTATATCTTCATCATAGAAAATATTTTTTTCTTTTATTTTAAAAATAGTTATGTAAATTAGTCTTTTAAAATATTCAATTTCTATCTCTTTTTTAGGAAATAAAAATAAAACTAAAACGAAAATATGATCAAAATTTATAGTTAGTGATTCATAAATTTTATCCATAAAATTATGAGTTACTTCATATCTTAAAGAGTTTATGATTTTTTCATAGTGCAAATCTTTTTTATAAAGTTTATCTAATAAATTTTTAGTTGAAATTGGCTCTAAAATTCTTATTGTAATTTTTGAGTTTAAAACAATATTACCCTCTATTTCAAGCTCTTCTTTAAAATTAACTCCCATATCATGAATAAGTTTACTAGCCATATCAACTAAAAAATTTTTCCCATTTCTTAGTTTTGAATAACTGATATTTATAGGAATAATCATAGTTTCATTTTTATTTATATCAGTGCATTTATTTATAAAATATTTATTACTAAATTCTTCATAGTTTTCCAATGTTTTATCAAAATATTTTTGTCTAAAAATCTGAGAAAGTAGGGCAAAAACAGCAGCTCCTGTATGAACTCTTTGACATGCTCCATCAACTTTTACACAAAAATTTTTATCTATTTTTGAAATATCTTTTCCTTTAATCATCATACCTTCAGGAAAAATCATCCAATCTTTACAAGAAGTTATTAAATCACCAATAATATGTTCATTTCTATTTGGAGCAGTTGTTTTTAAAGCACCAAGATTTTCTAAAAAATCTCCTAAAAAACTTTTAAATAAAGAATCAGCAGCGATAACTCCAACTTTTTTATTTGTTATGTTATATAAAGTATAAGGAACAAGCATCGCTTCTGTTCTTGTAAAATGATTTGCAACAAACATTTTTGGATTCTCTTTTGGAATATTTTCAACTCCAATTACTTCAATATTTGCATCAAGAATTTTTTGAAGTAGACTTAAAACATAACCATTTGTGTTTATTAGCAAATCATTTTTATCAATCATTTTTGAGCCTTATATTCCTTTGCATCAAATGAATCAACACTTATTACTTCTTGTTTTAGTGCATGAGCTTCAAGCATTTTTTCTATCTCTTCTTTTGATAAAAGATTTTTTTCTAAAAGCTCTTTAGTCATATTTTCTGGACTATCTTTTTTTATAGTTCCATTTTTAATAGCATCTTTTAAAATTTTAAATGAACTCTCACACTCTTTATTTAATTTGACAGCTAGTTGAAGTTTTGTTAATCTATCTTTTTCATTTTTTGAAATAAATAAAGCTGATGTTAATTTTTGTAAATAATCTTGATTTGATAGATTTTTTACTATTTTTGCATTTAATTTATCTTTTGCTTTAACTGAAAAAGGATTGATTTTAAAAATCGGAAGTAAATAGTCTAAATAACCAATATTTGTGATTATCTCTTCTCTTGCTATTTGAATTTCATTAAAACAATAGTTACAAATATAATCAACTAAAAGTTCATCTTCTTCATTTGGATTATTTTCAAATTCTCTTAATGTTGCAGTTATCAAATAACAGTTTGATAAAATATCTCCAAATCTAGCACTTATATTTTCTCTTTTTTTTAGACTTGGTCCTAAAATTCCTAAAGCAACATTTGTTAAAAGAGTAAATTCAGCACTAACCCAAGTTAGTTTTTGTTTATATCTTTGGAAGTTTCCTTTTTGACAAGAGATATTTGCTCTTGTAATATAGAAAATAAAAGATTTACAAAAAGATGAAAATACTAAACCAATATGAGAGAAAAATGCTTTATCAAAATTTTCTACATTGTTACTATTTAATGCTGTAATTTGTTTATAAATATAAGGATGAGATTTTATTAATCCTTGTCCAAATTGCATCAAATTTCTAGTTAAAATATTTGCACCTTCAACAGTTATTGAAATAGGTAAGGCAAAATAAGCATGAGCTAGAAGGTTGTTTTCTCCTCTAATAATCGCACTTCCTCCTAAAACATCCATAGAATCATTTATAACTGTTCTAAATTTTTCTGTTGCATGGTATTTCATAATAGAGTTTATAACTCCTGGTTTTACTCCATCATCAATTGCATCTAAAGTATAGTTTCTAGAAGCATTTAACATATATGTAAGTGCTGCAATTTTTGCAATTTTTTCTTCAATACCTTCAAAATGATTGATACTTAATCCAAATTGCTCTCTAAGTTGTGAATATGAAGCTACAACATTTAAAGCTAATTTACTTCCACCAAGACTAACACTAGGAAGTGAAATTCCCCGTCCTATAGATAAAGATTCAACAAGCATTTGCCAACCTTTTCCAATACCTTCACTTTCACCTATAATATTTTCTAAACCAATAATTACATCTTTTCCATAAAGAGGAGAGTTTACAAAAGGAATTCCAAGTGGGTCATGTCGTTTTGAGTTATCAATACCTTTTGTATTTGAATCAATTACAGCAAAAGTAATACCTAAATCTTCATTTTCACCAAGTAAATGTTCTGGGTCTTTTAAAACAAAAGCAAGTCCAATTAAAGTTGCGATATTTCCTAGAGTGATATATCTTTTTTCAAAATTTAATTTGATTTTTATTTCACCATTTTCATCTTTAAATAAAACTCCATTTGAAGTTATTGATGTTGCATCACTTCCTGCATTTGGTTCTGTTAATCCAAAACAAGGAACAAGTTTTCCTATTGCTAAATCGCTTAAGTATTTATCTTTTTGAGTCTGACTTCCATGTTTTAAAATAAGTTCAGCAGGACCTAGTGAGTTTGGAACCATTACAGTTATTGCTAAAACTTGAGATCTTGATACTAATTTTTCAATCACTTTTGAGTGAGCAGTTGCACTAAATCCAAGACCTCCATACTCTTTTGGAATAATCATTCCAAAAAACTTTTTATCTTTTATAAACTGCCAAACTTCATCAGATAAATCTCTATTTTGGAAAATTTCCCAGTCTGTTGTTTTTTCACAAAGTTCATCAACAACATCATCTAAAAATGATTGTTCTTCAGCTGTAAGTGTTGTAACTTTTTGGGCATTTATCTCTTTGAAATTAACTTGGGCTTTGAAAAAATCAGCTTCTACCCAGTTTGTTCCAGCTTGAAGTGCTGCTTCTTCTGTTTTTGATATTTTTGGTAATAGACCATTTTTATTTATAAAATTTACTATTTTTGAAGTAATAAATTTTATTCTAAAAGTAGGGATTAATAATATAGCAGCAAGTACTATAAAAATAGCCCAAAAAACTGTTCCAACATCAAAAAAAATTGCACTATAAATTCCTATTAAGGCAAAATAGCTGTAAAGTGGAAATGAAAAAAATCCAAAAGCTAAAATAAGTAGTATTAAAATCAATGTTTCCATAAAGCTTCTCCTGTTTCAAAATCTTCATACTCTTCAACCAATTTAACTAAAAGATTAGAAGGTTTAAATCTTTCTCCATACTCTTTTTCAAATTTTCTTAAAGATTCTAAGATGTTTTTTAGTCCAATTTCATTTGCATAACTTAATAATCCACCTTTGTAAGCTGGGAAACCAGTTCCTGCAATCATTGCAAAATCAATGATAGAAGCGTCTGTTACGATGTTTTCTTCTAAACATCTACTAGCTTCATTTATCATAATATATATACATCTTTGAACTATCTCTTCATCATCAAAAATTCTACCATTGTTCTCTAGCATAGACGTAACATGTGAGTTTGGATATTTATCCCGACCTGCATATTCATAAAATCCAGCTTTTGTTTTTGCTCCTAAAAGTTTTGCGTTATACATTTTTTCTATCAAAGAAGCTATTGGCATTCTACTTCCATAAGACTCGTTTAAAATACTAGCAACTTTATAACCTATATCAATTCCAACTGTATCAGCAAGTGTAAATGGACCCATAGGCATTCCAAAATCTTTTATAATTGAATCAATTCTTTCAATTCTTGAGCCTTCTTCAAGTATAAATGCTGCTTCATTTAGATATGGAAGTAAAATTCTATTTACTATAAATCCCGCACAATCTTTTACAACAATCGGTGTTTTACCACTTGAAATAAGCATTTCACAAACTTTATTTATACTCTCTTTTGAAGTCTGTTCTGTTGGAATTATTTCAACAAGAGGCATTAAATTTACTGGATTGAAAAAGTGAACTCCTAAGAAATTCTCTTTATTTTTGATTTCACTTCCTAGTTTTTCTATTGAAATAGATGAAGTGTTTGTGGCGATTATTGTATTTTCACCTATAACATTTTCAAGTTCTTTATAAGTTTCTTTTTTTACTTTTTCATCTTCAATAATTGCTTCAATAACAAAATCAAAATTTTTAAATCCTAGAAATTTATCTGTATAAGAGATTTTATTTAGTTTAAAATCCACTTGATTTTTACTCATGCTTCTTGATTTTATAGAGTGGTCATAGATTTTTGCTACATCTTTTAAAATCTCATGGGCTTGAGTTAAATCTCTTAGTTTTATTCTTACATCTTTTAAATATTTTGAGAATAAATAAATAATTCCTTTTCCCATTACTCCGTTTCCAAGAACTACAGCATTTGAAATAGGATTAGATGTTTTTTCATAACTTTTATTTAATTTCTCAAATAAGAAAAATAGTTTTATCATATTTTTTGATTCTTTTGAAACAGCAAGTGCTGAGAACTCTTTTGCTTCAATTTTTATAGAATCATCAAACTCTTTATTTATAGTCTTTTTTATTACTTCTAAAGCAACATAAGGAGCTTTAAAATCTTTGTTTACTTTTGATTCTAAGTTTTTATATGCTTTTTTAAATACAAGTTCATTTAAAGGAGCATAATTTAAAAGGTTGAAAGTAAATCTATCTTTTAGTGTTCCATAAATAGCTTTTTTTACAAAATCATCTAACATAAACTCTTTTTGAGCATCATCAAAAATTATATCAGCAAGTTTGATTTTATATGCTTTTTTAGCATCTATTGTTTTTCCACTTAAAATCAAATCTAAGGCATTTAATAAACCTATGATTTTTGGAGCTCTTATGGTTCCAGCAAAACCTGGGAAAATTCCTAGTTTTATCTCTGGAAATGCTATTTTTGTTTTTGGATTTGTACTCATTACTCTATATTTACAAGCAAGAGCAAGTTCAAGTCCTCCACCCATACAAGCACCATTTATATAAGCAATTGTTGGGATTGGTAAATTTTCTAGTTTATTAAATATCTCATGAACTTCCATCAAAGCTTCATAAACTTCTTTTTCATCTTTTAATTTTTCAATCTCTTTTATATCAGCCCCTGCAATAAAAATATCTTTTTTTGCACTATCAATTACTAATGCTTTTATTGAAATATCATTTTTAATAAGATTTAGTTTTTCATCAAACTCTTTTAAAATTTCAAATGATAATTTATTTATTTTTTCATCTTTTAAATCAAAAGTTAGTGTTGCTATATTTTGTTTAATTTCTAAAATAATGTTACTCATATTATATCTCCAATAAGAAAGATGCACCTTGTCCACCACCAATACAAAGTGTTGCAAGTGCCAATTTGTCTTTTCTTCTTCTTAGTTCTTTAAGGGCTGTTAAAACAATTCTAGCTCCACTCATTCCAACTGGATGACCAAGGGCAATTGCTCCACCATTTACATTTAAAATTGATTCGTCAATTTCACCAAGAGCATTTGAATTAAAAGTTTTTTTACAAAAATCATTTGAAGCAAAAGCTTTTTGATTTGCAATCATTTGAGCAGCAAAAGCTTCATTCATCTCAATTAAATCTATATCTTTTAAAGTAAGATTAGTTTTATCAAAAAGTTTTTTTGTTGCATAGATTGGACCTAATCCCATTCTATTTGCATCAAGTCCAGCATAAGCATAATCTTTTATAAATCCAAGTGGTTCAAGATTTAATTCTTTTGCTTTTGATTCACTACAAACTATCAAACTACAAGCTCCATCTGAAACTTGTGAAGAATTACCAGCTGTTACTGTTCCACTTAACCTATCAAAAATAGGTTTTAACTTATTTAAGGCTTCAATAGTTTGATTAAATCTTACTCCATCATCTTGTGTAATTGAAGCATTACTTGTCATAATTTGATGAATTTCATCTTTAAAAATCCCAGTTTCTATTGCTTTTTGAGCTTTTTGATGAGATTTTAAAGCATATTCATCTTGAGTATCTCTACTTATTTTAAACTCATTTGCTAGATTTTCAGCTGTTAATCCCATGATTTTTCCTGAAATTGGGTCAGTTAGACCAGTTAGTAAACCAATAGTAGGTTTTAAAAAACTTGGTCTAAAAGAGCTTAAAAGTTGAATTTTTTCAATAAATGATTTTGAATATGTAAATTTTGTTATTAGATTTTTTAACTCATCACTATAATATAAAGGAAGATTACTCATAGATTCAATTCCTCCAACAAGGTATAAATCCCCTTGATTTGAATGAATTTTTTCAATAGCACTTGATATTGCTTGCATTCCTGAAGCACAATTTCTATGAACTGTATAAGCAGGAGTTTGTGAAGGAAAACCAGCACGGCTAGCCATAACTCTTGCGATATTTGTAGCATTTGCAGGATTTGCAACATTTCCCATAATTACTTCATCAAATTGTTCATATTCTAAATTATTTCTAAGAACTAACTCTTTTGTAATAATACTTCCTAAAATATCAGCACTTACATCATTTAATTTACCATTTGCTTTAGCTATTGGACTTCTTAATCCATCAATTATGGCAATTCTCTCTTTCATTTTTGCTCCTCATACATGCTATTTATAAAACTAGCATATTTTTGTTCAATTTTACTTCTAGCAATTTTCATTGATGGAGTTAATTCTCCACTTTCAATAGAAATATCGTTTGTTATAATTCTAAAATCAACAATTTTTTCCCATTGATTCAAGTCTTTATTGATATTTGATATGTGTTTAGAAATGTTATCTAAAATTTCTGGTTGCTTATAATACTCTTCTATTGTTAAGTTATTATTTATTTTTTTTGCTAATTGATATTTCTCTTTATCTACAAAAAGTAGGGCAGTAGTGAATTTTTTATTTTCTGAAATAACTACAGCAAACTCGATATATCTATCTTTTGATAGTTTTTGTTCAATTGCAACTGCATTTACATATTCACCAGTGGAAGTTTTAAATATCTCTTTTAATCTACTTGTTATAAATAAATAACCCTCTTCATCAAGATAGGCAATATCTCCTGTATGAAGCCAACCATCTTTATCTATGGTTTTTGCTGTTAATTCTTCTTGATTTAAATATCCTTTCATTAAAGATGATCCAGATACTAGAAGTTCTTTGTTTTGAGCTATTTTTATTTTTGCACTTGGGATTACTTTTCCACAAGAACCTACTTTGTTGGCAGATGGATAGTTTGTAGAAATAACTGGTGAAAATTCTGTTAAACCATAACCTTGATAAACGGGAACGCCAATATTTACAAAAAATTGTGCTATCTCTTTTGATAAAGGTGCACCTCCACTTACAAGTTTTTGAACTCTTGAACCAAATATTTCTCTAAATTTTGAGTAAACAAGTTTGTCATAAATTTTAAATAAAAGAGAACTTTTATCTAAGTTCTCTTTTAAAGAATAAGAAAAGGCTAATGAAGCAATTATTTTACTAAAAAATGGTTTTTCTAAAATTTGAGTTTTTATTTTGTTAAATATTTTTTCAAGAAGTCTTGGAACAACTGTCATAATTGTTGGTTTTACAACTTTCATAAGATTTGCTACATTTAAAATATCATCTACAAAATAAATACTAATTCCACGACTTAGATAATAACTCATAACAGTTCGCTCAAAAATATGTGCTAAAGGAAGAAGTGATAGGGCAACTTCACTTTGTGGTAAATCTATTAGTTTATTTATATCTTGAAGTTGTGAAACTATATTTTTATGTGTAAGCATCACTCCCTTTGGAGTTCCTGTATTTCCACTTGTATAGATAATAGAAAATATTTCATCTTCTTCTGCTTTATGAGGAATAAATCCTTTTGAATCACAAATTTGTTGCCCAATAACTAATATTTCATCATAATTATAAAAATTTGGCTCTTTTATACAAAAATTATGAGTTATAAAAGTTAAATGTGAATTTTTTTCTTCAATATCTTTTAATCTTTCAAGTGAATCAATAAACATATATTTCATAGCTGAATCGTTTATTTCATAGTTTAAATTTTCAGTTGAAATATTTGCAAAAATAGGCACACTTATAGCTCCTACTTCATGAATTGCAAAATCAAAAATAAGCCAAAAAGGAGAACTTGAGGCAAAAATACCAACTGTATCACCTTTTTGTATTCCCATATCTTTTAAAGCAAGAGATAAACAAATAACTTTGTTTTTAAAAGTAGTAGTTGAGATGTTTTTATAAGTTCCATTTGAAAGATAGTTTAAAAAATATTCATTATCTAAATTACAAATATGAGTGAAAAGTTCATTGTAGGTTTTAAAGTTGTAATTTTCCACTGTATATCCTTTATTCAAATATACAGTTTATTCTATAATGTTTATTATAATAATAGCTTAAAAAATAATTTTTTATAAAAGAATTAAATTAAAGAACGATAAATCTCTTCACTTATGATATCTTTATTTGTTTCAACTCTATCAATATAAACATGTCCTATTAAATGGTCATATTCATGTTGAAAAATTCTTGCTATAAAGTCTTTGAAAACAATAGTTTTTTTCTCATTTTCTAAAGTTTTATACTTTACTACAATTTTATTATATCTTGGAACTTTTGCTCTAATTCCTGGGATACTTAAACATCCTTCCCAATCTTTGTTTTTACCTTTTGAAGTTTTTATTATTTTTGGATTTATTAAAACTAAATCTTCCAAAAGTGGAGCGTTCGGATATCTTTCATTTGGTTTTGATGAGATAATCATAATCTGTTTTGAAATAAATATTTGAGGAGCAGCAAGACCAACACCATTTGATTTTTTAAGGGTTTCAATCATAAGTGAAACGATGTTTTTTATTTCTTCACTTTTTATATCTTTAACTTTTTTTGCTTTTTTTCTTAAAACTTTTTCACCTAGTTTTGCTATTTGTATTTCATTTGACATTATGAACCTTTAAATTTAATAAAATAATATTTTATTAATAAAAATTATAATATTATAAATACATTTTAAATTACATAAAATTGATATTTTCATAAATTATAAAAGGTAGAAAATGAAACAAAGATTGAGTTATGAAGAGTTAACTTTAAAAATTGCATTTTTAGAAAAAGAAGCAAAATTTAATAATTTTTTTTTAAAAAAACTATTTGATATTATTCCAAGTCCTATGTTTTATAAAGATAAAGACGGAGTTTATCAGCATTGTAATGATGCTTTTTCAAAAATTATATTAGGAATCCCAAAAGAGGAAATTATAGGAAAAACTCTTTATGATTTAGGTCATGTTATTCCAAAAGAAAATGCTGATTTATATTATGAAAAAGATAAAGAACTTTTTTTGACTTCAAAAGAACAATTTTATGAGGGAAAAGTGAAGTGTGCTGATGATATAACAAGAGATTATCATTTTTATAAATCATCATTTATCATGGATGGAGAAATTTTAGGTCTTGTTGGTATTATGCTTGATGTAAGTGATTATAAAAAAGCTTTAGAAGAACTTGATAAAAAAACAAAACAACTAGAAGACTTAGGCTATAATTAATTTTTAAATATTAGATAAACTTTTAATAGAGGATATTATATTTTTATAACATAATATCCTACAAAATCCACGCAAATTTCATTATTTTCAACTATCTGAGATGTTATTTTTACTGAAGCACTTTGTTTTGATAAAAGTTTTTCTTTTAAAATATTTATTTCTTCATTGTTTGGTTTAAAAGTATGACAAATTATATCTTTTGTAACGGGTTTTTTATATGAATTTTCATTTTTTATAATTACAATATTATTACTATTGAAACCTAATTCTTTTGAAATCAACCAACATAAACTCCATCCAGAAATTATAGTTAATGTTGCTAAACTTCCTCCAAAAGCTGTTCCTTTATCATTTATATTTACATCTAATGGTATGGTTGTTATTAATTCTTTTTCATTATAATTTAAAATTTTTAAATTCATAAATTTAGTTAAAGGAATCTCATTGTGTAGTTTTTTTTCTAATTCTTTTATCATAATTTTCTCTTATTTTTCATTTTATTAATTATGAAAATATACAAAAAAATAATTGAACAAATAATAAAAACAATGTACAAAAGTTGTACATACAAAAAACTATTTAACTTAAAGTAAATTTAATAAAAATCTTGAAAATATTGATTTCTTGTATGGCTAAAATTAATTTAAAATTAATACAAAGATTTAGTGTAACTTTTATTTACATAAATAAAAACTTGTACAATTCTTTACAAAAATTGTACATACTTATTTTTTTCTTTGTGATATAATAGTTGAACTTTCTAAAATCAAGAGGAGATTATATATGAGTTTATTAGCAAACTATAAAGCACATTCGCAAGAAAGACTTAATGAAGGTGGATTACCTGCATTACCTCTAACTGCTGAGCAAACTGTTGAGTTAGTAGAATTATTAAAAGCTAATCCAGTTGTTGAAGCTGAATATGTATTAGATTTATTTAAAAATAAAATTAACCCAGGTGTTGATGATGCTGCTTACGTAAAAGCTGCATTTTTAAATGATATTGTTCAAGGAAAAGTTTCTTGTTCAGTTATTTCAAAAGTTGAAGCTATTGAAATTTTAGGAACAATGATGGGTGGATATAATGTTTCTCCATTAGTTGAAGCATTAAAAATTGCAGAAGTAGCTGATGCTGCTGCAACTCAATTAAAAAACACTATTTTAGTTTATAATTCATTTAATGATGTAAAAGAGTTAATGGATGCTGGAAATGCAAAAGCAAAAGAAGTTATTGAGTCTTGGGCAAATGCTGAATGGTTTACAAATAAACCAGCTTTAGAAGAAGAAATTACATTAACTGTATATAAAATCCCAGGTGAAACAAATACAGATGATTTATCTCCTGCAACTGTTGCATTTACAAGATCTGATATTCCATTACATGCAACTGCAATGTTACAATCAAGAATGGAAAAACCATTAGAAAAAATGGCTGAATTAAAAGAAAAAGGTCACCCTTTAGCATACGTTGGAGATGTTGTTGGAACTGGTTCATCAAGAAAATCAGGAATCAACTCTGTTCAATGGCATATGGGTAGAGATATTCCAGGTGTTCCTAATAAAAGAACAGGTGGGGTTGTTATTGGTTCTATTATTGCTCCAATTTTCTTCAATACTGCAGAAGATTCAGGATGTTTACCAATTCAAGCTAGCGTTGATGCTATAGAAACTGGTGATGTTATCGTATTAAAACCATATGATGGTGTTATTGAAAAAGATGGAAAAGTTGTTTCTGAATTTAAATTAGCTCCAAATACATTAACAGATGAAATGAGAGCAGGAGGAAGAATTCCATTAATTATTGGAAAAGGTTTAACTGCAAAAGCTAGAGCTGCATTAAAATTAGATGCTTCTGATATGTTTATTGCTCCTGAGCAACCAGCTGATAACGGTAAAGGATTTACTCAAGCACAAAAAATGGTTGGAAAAGCTTGTGGTATTGCTGGTGTTAAACCAGGTATGTATGTTGAGCCAATCGCTACAACTGTTGGATCACAAGATACAACTGGACCTATGACAAGAGATGAGATTAAAGAACTTGCTGCATTATCTTTTGGTGCTGATATGGTTATGCAATCATTCTGTCATACAGCTGCTTATCCAAAACCAGCTGATATTAAATTAAGACACACTTTACCAGATTTCATCAACTCAAGAGGTGGAGTTACACTTAAGCCAGGTGATGGTGTTATTCACTCATGGTTAAATAGATTATGTTTACCAGATACAGTAGGAACTGGTGGAGATTCTCATACAAGATTCCCAATTGGTATTTCATTCCCAGCTGGATCAGGACTTATCGCATTCGCAGGTGTTACAGGTATGATGCCTTTAACTATGCCAGAATCTGTTTTAGTTAAATTCTCTGGAAAAATGCAACCAGGTATTACTTTAAGAGATTTAGTAAATGCTATTCCTTATTATGCGATTAAACAAGGATTATTAACAGTTCCTAAAAAAAATAAAAAGAATATTTTTGCTGGAACAATTATTGAAATTCAAGGTTTACCAGACTTAAAAGTTGAGCAAGCATTTGAATTATCTGATGCATCTGCTGAAAGAAGTGCTGCTGCTTGTTCTGTTCAATTAAATAAAGAGCCAATTATTGAATATTTATCTTCAAACATTGCTTTAATTGAAAAAATGATTGAAGAAGGTTACGAAGATAAAAAAACTCTTCAAAGAAGAGCTGATAAAATGAAAGAATGGATTAAAAATCCACAATTATTAGAGCCAGATGCAGATGCTGAATATTTAGCTACAATCGAAATCAATTTAGATGATATCAAAGAACCAATCTTAGCTTGTCCTAATGATCCAGATGATGTTGCTACTTTATCTGAAATCTTAGCTGATGATAACAGACCTAAAAAAATTGAAGAAGTATTTGTTGGTTCTTGTATGACAAATATCGGATTATTCAGAGCTTTAGGAGAAGTATTAAAAGGTGAAGGTGTTGCTAAAGCAAAATTATGGGTTGCACCTCCAACTAAAATGGATGAAGCTCAATTAACTGAAGAAGGATATTATGCTGCATTTGCTGCTGCTGGTGCTAGAATAGAAATTCCAGGTTGTTCATTATGTATGGGTAACCAAGCACAAGTTGGTGAAGGTTCAATTGTATTCTCTACATCAACAAGAAACTTTGATAACAGACTTGGTAAAAACTCTAAAGTTTATTTAGGTTCTGCTGAAGTTGCTGCTGTTGCTGCACTTTTAGGAAGATTACCATCTGTTTCTGAATATATGGAAATTGTTTCTAAAAAAATTACTGAAAAAAATAAAGATGGTGTTTACAAATACTTAAACTTCCATAAAGTTTCACCTGAACAATTAACTACTCTTGTTTCTTCAAGATAATTAATTCTAAAAAACCAAGGATTTAATCCTTGGTTTTTTTATTTACTATATTTAATAATATAATAACTTATAAAAAAGGAATTTAATGTTTAAAAAAGAATTTTTAATGCTTTCATGTAGTGTTTTATTATTTGTTGGTTGTGGTGGTGGAGGTGGTAGCTCTTCAACTCCAACTATACAAAAATATGATTTGTATAGTTATTCGATTAATCCAAGTGTTTTAAGTGAAGATAAAATTTCAGTTGAAAATAATACATTTACAATATATGCAGATAATGTTCAAACTATTAAGTATGTTGATGCTACAGTTTATAATAAAAATAGTAGTAATAAAATAAATGAATATGAATTTCACAATAATACTATTTCAACAATTGATCAATATAACCAACTAATTGCTTCAAAAACAGTTTTTGCAGAGTTTGAAATATTAACTGACGTGATAAAGTACACATATTTTTATGATAATAGTGTAGAAGTAATTACCAGAAATGTGGCTATAGGAGAAAAGATTATTAGTGAAACAGATACAGATGGTAGCGTTTGGACTTGTAATTTAAATAAACATTATGACACTATTAATGTAAAAGATACAATAAATAGTTTTTTTGGAAAAGAATATTCTACTTCAACAAAAACTTACAATGATGTAATAGAAGAAATATGTGTAGACAGTGTTAGTGATGAAGTATTACATAGTTTTTTGGCAAAAGATATTGGATTAATATTTCAACTAAATACTGAAACTTTAACCACTGGTGTTAAAGAAGAACGTTTTTTAGTTGTAGATTCTCATGTACTCTTAACAAAATAAAAGGTTAAAACCTTTTATTTTATTTCTTACTTTTTTACTTCATATTTTATTAATAATAAATATAATATCATAGTCAAAATTCTTTAAAGGATATGTTATTAATAATAAAGAAAACAAAAAGAATTCAATTATAGAAAATGCTTTAAAACTTTTTTCTCAAAAAGGTTTTTATAATACTACAATTCCAGATATTGCAAAAGCTATGAAAATGAGTGTGGGTAATATGTATAATTACTTCTCTTCAAAAGAAGAATTAGCCAAATTTGCAATTAAATATTCTACAAATATTTTAGCAGAAGAGTTAAGAGAAGTTAACAATATGGATATAACTTCAAAAAAGAAGATTTATTTATTTGTTAAAAAATATTTAGAAAATGTTCAAAAATCTCCTGAAATTGTTGAATATTTTTTAAGAGTTTACTTATCAAATAGAGAAGTTTTTAAACAAGGTTGTGAAGGCTTTTTATGTGTAGGAGAGTTTGTAACAGAAGTTATGATTTTACTTGATGATGGTGCACAAAAAAAAGAGTTTAGAGAACAAGAATTTTTCCCTGCATTTGGAATGATTATGGGATGTTTAGGTGGATTCGCATTTTTAAGTGGAGAAAATGTTTTAGATAAAGATTTATTAAGTTATTCAGATGCAGTAGCAGAAAATATTTATCGAGCATTAAAGTATGATGCATGAGTTTAAACCGACTATAGTCTGGTTTCAAGCAATTACTTGTAATGGAAATACACACTCACTATTAAGTTCAAACTCAAATAGGTTTGAACTTTTTTTAAATAGTTTTAATCTTATATATCATCCTAGTTTAACTATAAATAATTCACTTGAATATATTTTAGAAAATCAAAAAGAGATAGATTTTTTATTAGTTGAAGGTTCAATATCTTCAAATGAATTTATTTTTTCAATTTCAAATGATTCATCAAAAAACTTATTAGAAAAATTAGCTTTAAGATCAAAGTACATTATTGCAGTAGGTTCATGTGCCTCATTTGGTGGAATTCATGCAAAATTTACTCAAAATGATGATATTTGTGGAATAAAAGAGGCTTTAGAAAATAATAATCTTCAAACTCTTATTCATCCAATAATAAATCTCTCAGGGTGTCCTGTTCATCCAGAATGGATTTTTCAAACACTTTTTAGTTTAAAAACTTTTGGCAAAATAGATTTAGATGAAGTTGGACGACCAAAAGAACTTTATAGTACTTTAGCTCATCATGGTTGTACCAGAAATGAATATTTTGAGTGGAAAGTAGAAGGAAATTTTGGACAAAAAGAAGGATGTTTATTTTATAATCAAGGATGTAGAGGTCCTATGACTCATAGTTCTTGCAATAAAATTTTATGGAATGAAATAAGTTCTAAAACAAGAGTTGGAATGCCTTGTATTGGTTGTACAGAAACAGATTTTCCAAGAAATAATATGTTAGAAACAAAAAAAAATATGGGAATACCTCAAGAAGTTCCTTTAGGAATTTCAAAACGAGCATATTTAAGTATAAGTGGTGTTGCTAAAACTTTTAAAATAGATAGATTACATAAAAAACTAATGGAATAAAAGTGAAGACAGTAGATATAGTAGAAAGAATTGAAGGTGAAGCTAAACTTAACTGTACGTGGAAAGATGGAATAATAAGTGATGCAAGAATAGATTTTTTGAATTTTAGAGGTTTTGAATATATCTTAGAAGGAAAATCACCTTTAGATGCATTGATATATACTCCCAGAATTTGTGGAATCTGTGGTCAAGCTCATCTTAAAGCTACTGTTGATGCTTTAGAAAATGTATATGAAAACATTGGTGAAAAACTTGAAGTTACACAAAAAGCAAAGCTTTTAAGACAAATTGGTTTAAATATTGAAATTATTGATTCTCATATAAAATGGTTTTATCTGTTTATTATGCCAGATATTATAAAACTTGATAGCAATGATTTAGGAATTTATGAACCTTTAAAAGGACAAAGATGGCTTGAAGCTTGTAAAACAGCAAGTGAAACAATAAAATCTTTAGCAATTATTGGTGGTCAATGGCCTCATAGTTCTTATATGCTTCCTGGTGGAGTTGTAAGTGATCCAACTTTAATGGATTTAGTAAATATTCAAAACTATCTTCATTCTGCACTTGTTTTTTTTGAAAAATCTATTGCTGGAATCTCTTTAGAAAATTATTTATCTTTTGATAGTGTAAATAATATTGAAAAATTAAACTCAGATATGAAATGTTTCAAAGATTTATGTTTTAAACATAATTTACAAAATTTTGGTAAATCATATAATAGATTTATAACTTTAGGAGAAACAAATCTTTTCAAGAATGGAAAAATAAAAATAAAGTTAGTAAATAAAATTGATTTGACAAAAGTTTCAGAAAATAGTGATTTTACTTTTTCAATGAATGAAAAAGAATACAATGATAAAAAGCATACTTGGAGTAAATCGGTTTCTTATAATGACAATATTTATGAAACAGGTCCACTTGCAAGAGCAATAACTTCAAATAGAAAATTTATAAAAGATATTCATAAAAATTATGCAGATTCTGTTTTTACAAGAGTAATGTCAAGACTTGATGAACTTGCATATTTAATCGATGATACAAAATCATTAATCTCAAAAATAAATATAAAAGAAGATTCTTTTATTAAACCTAAAATAATTCTAAGTGAAATTGAAAAAGCTAGTGCAATTTCAGTAGTTGAAGCAACAAGAGGTTCTTTATATCATAAAATAAATATAGAAAAAGGCAAAATAAAATCTTATGATGTAATAACTCCAACTGTTTGGAATTTAGGTCCTGTTTATAAAAAACAAAAAGGAATAGCTCAAAATGCTATGATAGGATTGCCTTCTATTGAAATTGCAAAAATTGTTTTGAGAAGTTTTGACGTGTGTTCAGTTTGTACAACACATTAGTGAATAATCATTCAAAAAAAGTGTATATTAGTAACAAAGTTAAAAAAAACTGAAACAGATTAACTCTTATATAAAAATAGAACAAATAAGAAAAATAAACCCCACAAAATCATAATTATTAACTTCTTTTATACTAATAAATATTTTTTTGCTATTTTTAAGCTACTTTTTGTAAATTATTATTAAGAGAGACATAAGTTTCTTATTGTTATTTTACAATAAAGTAAATGAATATTCATTTTTTAAGGAGTGAGATTATGATTGATTCAACACAGATGGTAAAAAAAGTTTTTACCCAAAAATCAGGGCGAGTTGAAACAAATAAAGGTGAAGTATATTATAACACTTTATTTGCAAAAGCTAAACAAAGATTAAAAACTTTAAGAGCTCAAGAGCCACTTAAAGATATTGATATGATGGATATAATTGATAGTGAAGGAATAAATAGAAGAGATTTTATGAAGTGGGTTAGTGCAACAACTGCTACACTTATGCTTCCTCCTATGTTTGCTCCGCTTGTTGCAGAGGCAACTGAACTTATGAATAGAGTGCCAGTTATTTGGATTGAGTTACAAGACTGTGCTGGAAATTCTGAAGCATTACTAAGAAGTAGTGCTCCGACTGTTGATGATTTATTATTTGATGTATTAAGTTTAGAATTTCATGAAACTTTACAAGCTTGTGCAGGATTTGATGCTGATAAACAACTTGAAGAGGCAGTTGAGCATTTTAAAGGTAAATATTTATTATTTGTTGAAGGTGCAATTCCTATGGGAATGAATGGTCAATATGGAACAATAGGTGCTAGTGGTGAGACTTTTCATGAACATTTAATGAGAATGTCAAAAGATGCAGCAGCTGTTGTTGCAGTAGGAACTTGTGCTACATTTGGTGGAATCCCAGCAGCTGCACCAAATCCAACAGGTGCAGTTGGAGTTATGGATTTAGTAAAAGGAAAACCAGTTGTAAATATTCCAGCTTGTCCTGCAAATCCAGCAAATATGGTAGGAGTTATTTTACATTTTGTTTTAACAGGACAAATTCCAGAACTTGATTCATTATTAAGACCAAAATTTGCATTTGGTTATAGAATCCATGATAATTGTGAAAGAAGAGCTCACTTTGATGCTGGTGAATTTGTTGAAGAGTGGGGAGATGAAGGAGCTAAAAATAACTTCTGTTTATATAAAGTTGGTTGTAAAGGACCAATGACATTTAATAACTGTTCAATTGTTCGATATAACGAAGGTACAAACTGGCCAATTGGGGTAGGAAGAGGGTGTATTGGATGTTCTGAGCCAGATTTCTGGGATAAATATGCATATGAAAGACCAATGGCAAATGCAAAAATAAAAGCTCCTACTGGTGGAGTTGAAAAAACTGTTGATGAATTTGGACTTGGATTATTAACAGCAACTGCAGTTGGAATTGGAGTTCATGCCGTAGCATCTATTGTTGCTGGTAAAAAATCAAATGAAGGAGAAGAAAAATAATGGCACAAAAACATTTAGTAATTGACCCAATTACAAGAATAGAAGGACATCTTAGAATTGAGGCAATCATTGATGAAAACAATGTTGTAACAGATGCTTACTCTTCTTCAACTATGTTTAGAGGAATTGAAGAGATTTTAAAAGGAAGAGATCCAAGAGATTGTGGTTTATTAGCGATGAGAATTTGTGGAGTTTGTACAGGAACTCACTATCAAAGAAGTATTGAAGCTGTTGAACATGCTTTTAATATTACTATTCCTAAAAATGCAAGATTAGTAAGAAACCTTATTCAAGGTGCTTTATATTTACATGACCATATTGTTCACTTCTATCATTTACATGCACTTGACTGGGTTGATATCACTGAAGCACTTAAAGCTGATCCAAAAGCAACAGTTGCAGAAGCTCAAAAATGGGCAAGTGTGTCAGGTCATAGACCATGGAATGCAAATGAAGATGTTTATGCAGCTGTTCAAGAAAGAGTTACAAAATATGTAAAACAAGGAAGACTTGGAATTTTTGGAAATGCATATTGGGGAAGTAAAGGATTTAAACTTACTCCTGAACAAAATTTGATAGGACTTTCTCACTATTTAGATGCACTTGAATTACAAAGAGATTTAGCAAAAATGATGGCTATTTTTGGTGGAAAAAATCCACATCCACAATCTTTTGTTGTTGGTGGAGTAACTTGTGTTCAAGATATTAAAAATCCTGCAAGAATTGCAGAATTTAAACAAATCTTAAAAAGAGGTCAAAAATTCACAAAAGAGGCATATTTACCAGATGTTTATATGGCTGGAACAATGTATGCTGATGAAGCTCTTGAAGGAATTGGTGGAGGTATAGGAAACTATATGTCGTATGGTGATTTTAGACTTGATGATACACCTTTTTATGAATCAGCTAAACTTTTCCCTTCAGGTATTGTAAAAAATAGAGATTTATCAAAAGTTTTTGATATTGACCAAACAAAAATTACAGAAGATGTAACTCACTCTTGGTATGAAGGTGCTACAAATTTACATCCATTTGATGGAGTAACAAAACCTAATTATACAGGGTTTGGTAAAAAAGAAGATAATGTTGCTTATTTAGATACAACAAAAAAATATTCTTGGATTAAATCACCATTATATAATGATGAAAGAATGGAAGTAGGTCCACTTGCAAGAATGATAGTTGGTGTTGCACGAGGTGATGAAAGAATTTCTAAGTATGTAACAACTTTCTTAAAAAATGGAAATTTACCAACAAAAGTTTTATTCTCAACAGTTGGTAGAACAGCAGCACGTGCAATAGAAACTGAACTTATGGCAGATGTTATGATGGAATGGGTTGATGAATTAGCTTCAAATGTTGCACATGGTGATTTATCAACTTGGACAGAATTTAACTTTGATAATGTTTCAAAAGAAGCACAAGGTTATGGAATGGCTGAAGCTCCAAGAGGTGGTTTAGGTCACTGGATAAAAATCAAAGATGGTAAAGTAGTAAATTATCAAGCTGTTGTTCCATCAACTTGGAATGCAGCTCCAAGAGACTATAAAGGAAGAATGGGAGCTTATGAATCATCTTTAGTTGGTACAAAAGTAGCAAATCCAGATCAACCGCTTGAGATTTTAAGAACAGTTCATAGTTTTGATCCATGTATTGCTTGTGCTGTACATATTATTGATACTAACGGTAAAGAGTTAGGAGTTTATAAAGTAGATCCAATTGGAGGAACAAGCCGTGCCTAAAATAAAAGAGGTTAAAAGAATGACAGCAACTATGAGAATCGTACATTGGGCAAATGCTATATGTATGGTTGTTGCTGTTATAACCGGTTTATATATAGGTCATCCATATTATCAAAGCTTTATTGCTGATCCAGCAGTGGATAAGTATGTAATGGCTTGGAATAGATGGGGACATTTTATTGTCGCAATTATATTTGATGTAACTGCTGTATTAATTGGTTATTTATATTTCTTTTCAAGATTTGAAAAACCATATAAAAAATTGATTCCAACAGGAAAAAATATAAAAGAGTTTTTTGAGGTATTTTTAAATTTAATAACATTTAATAGAAGAAAAAATTTTGATTCTTCTCATAGTGATAGTTATAATATTGTATTTTTTACGATATTTCACCTATTATTAATATTTATGTTATTTACTGGTCTTCAATTATATGTTCACGGATTAGCTTCAGGTGAAAGTTCTATTGGAGCTTGGTGGCCAGCAATGCTTCATATTGCAACAGATTGGACATTAAATGTATTTGGTGGAAATATGGGAGTAAGAATTGCTCATCATACATCAATGTATTTAATCTTAGTTTGGGTAATGTGTCATATTTATTACCAAATTTGGCGAACAATCTTCTGGAAAGAGGGAGATATTGCTATTGTTATTGGTGGAAGTAAATTCGTAAGAGAAAAAGAAGAAAAATAGGGTTAAGCATAAAGGCTTAACCTTATTAACTTTTTTATAAGTTTAATTACTAAATTTATAAAAGAGTTATAAAGGGTGTAATTTAATGAAAAAAAATATTGTTATTGGCGTTGGAAATATGCTTTTCAAAGATGAAGGTATAGGAATTTATGCAAGTGAATATATCAAACAAAATTATAAGTTTGATGATGAAGACTTAGAAATTATTGATGGTGGAACATTAGGTTTTAAACTAATGGCATATTTTCAAGAATATGACAATGTAATTATTTTAGATACAGTTTCTATTGAGGATGAAGTTGGAGGAATTTATAGACTTCCAAGTGATGTTCTTTTGGGACTTGGGAACTATAGAAAAACAGCTCACGAAGTTGAAATTGTTGAGATGTTAGAGATAGTTTCTGTTTTAGATTCTCATGCAAATGTAACAATTATAGGAATTATTCCAGAAGATATAATAAGTGTTGAAATTGGATTAACACAAAAAATGGAAGATAAGTTTGAAGAGTTTATTTTAAATGGTATAAAAGAGATAGAATCTTTAGGTATAAAAGCTACTAAAGTAGATAATATTGCAATAAGTGATGTCGTAAAAAGTATGATAGGAAGTTATAATGGCGAGCACTTAAATAGAATACCAAATGAGGAAGATTTTACACATGCAATTAATCTATAAAATAGAATTTAATACAACGAATTTATATTTTAAATATATTATAGAAAAACTTATAAAAGAAGCAAAAGTAAATGCTATTTGCAAACAATATCAAGGATTTATTTTAATTATACTAGAGGAAGAAGCTTCAAATATTGAGAGTTTTTTTGCACTACTTGAAAAAAAATTGCCAATGTCAATATTTATAGGAAACTCTTATGTTGTTGAGAGTTATGATGAAAATTTAGAAGAAATTGAAGATTTTGATATAAAACAAAATCTGACTCTTCTAACAAACGATGCAATAAAACAGATAATTGAAGAGAATAATATCGATTTTTTAAACGATATTGTAAAAATTTCAAAAGGTGAGATTTCAAGATTTGAAACACATAATGGTTTAAAAGATTACTTTTTACCAAATAAGAATATAAGAGAAGACTTTGAAAAAAGAGGTTATGAAGTAAAACTTCTTATTACAAATACTACTAAACTTGATGAAATTTTTGATTTAAATATGAAAGATTTTCAACTTTTATGTTCAATAGAACGACCACTTGTAAAGTTGAAATTTAAACTTTTAAAAAATGCAAATAAAGAGTTTAGTTCAACAAACTTTATTTATGCAAAAATTCCTGATGATAAAGAAGTTGTTTTATTTGCCAAATCTTTAAAAGAAAATGGAATAGATTATGTTTTATATGCAAATGATGAAGTTTATCAAGATGGCCTAAAAGTTACATATAATAAAGAACAAAATATCATAGTAAGTGGTGATAAAGGATTATTCCCTAAATATGATTTTATTGCGAGAAAAAAGTTTAATAGTTCAAAAGAGTATTTTGATGAAAATGGTGGTGTTTATAAAGCTATTTTAGCTCAAGTAGCAAAAAGATTAGTTCCAAGTATTGGAGTTTATTTTTCTCAAAATAATCAAAAAAGTTCAATATCTATAAATCTTCCTACAAAAGGTATAAAACAAATTATAGTTATTCCAAACATTCATAATAATATAAAAAATTGTTTTGAAGAAATAGCTGATATTGATGAACATTGTGCAAGATTAATTACAAATTTTAGTAAAAAATTTCCATTTGTTTTAGAAAGTGATGTTCCAGCAAATGCAAATGGTTTTGAGTCTATTATTAATTTATGTGCAAAAGTTTTAGGAATAAATAGTGCTAAAGAGTTTGAAGATACTGCTTTGAGTGCAAATTTATCAAGTGGTATTCAGATTGATATGAAACTTATAAATTTTGATGGAATAAATTATTTAGATTATAGAAGAATAGTTCAATCAATAATGGCTTATAAAATGGCAGATGTTGATAATATTACATTGGTTTATTCATTTTATGAAAGCTTGAGTGAGTTTATAAGTAATTATGTAAATGAAATTGCAAAAGAGACAAAAGCAACAGATGTTGTTTTGTGTGGAAATATGTTTGCTAATTCTATTTTATTATCAAAAGCAATAAAAACTTTAAGTAAAAATTATAATACAATCTTACCTAAAGAGTATCCTTTAGACTATTAAGAAAGGAAATTAAATGAATATTGTATCTGATAAAAAAAATCTCAAAAAAGCTTTACTACAACAACAAAATGAAATAAATGATTATACTATTTATAAAGCTTTAGCACTTTTTCAAAAAGATGAAAATAATAAAAAAATATTTGAAAAAATTGCGAAAGAAGAAAAAAGTCATTATGATTTTTGGGTAAAAATAACAAAAAAACAACTTCATGCACAAAATCTAATCGTTTGGTGGTATGTTTTTCTTGTGAAAATTTTTGGAACATCTTTTACATTAAAATCTTTAGAAAAAAGAGAATCAGGAGCAGAAGAGTTTTATAAAGAACTTTTTGAAATTTATCCAGAATCAAAAAAAATATATGAACAAGAAACTCAACACGAACTAGAACTTATTGATATGTTAAATGATAAAAAACTTTTATACGCAGGTGCAATTGTTTTAGGAATGAATGATGCTTTAGTTGAATTAACAGGAACTTTAAGTGGTATAGCTTTTGCTTTTGATAAAAGTTTGGTTGTTGGACTTACTGGTCTTATTATGGGAATTGCAGCATCTTTATCAATGGCAGGGTCTGCATATTTTGAAGCAAAAGAGAATCCAAGTGAAGAGATAAATCCTTTGGTATATTCTTTGTATACGGGAGTTTCATATATCTTAACAACTGCAATTTTAGTTGTACCATTTTTTATATTTGATTCTATTATTGAAGCTTTGATTTTGATGTTTGTTTGTGCATTTTTGGCAATAGTTTCTTATAACTTTTATATAAGTGTTGCAAAAGATTTGAGCTTTACAAAAAGAGTTTTACAAATGTCAGCTATCACTTTTGGAGTTGCGATAATCTCATTTTTGATTGGATATTTAGTAAAATATTATTTTGGGATAGAAATATAAATAACTAAAAATAATTATTAAATAATAAAAAATAAGTTAAATATTAATAAAAAAATAATCTTTAGATAGATAAAATAAATTATCTTATCGTAAAGGTTATTTTTATGAAAATATTTGAACTAAAATGTATAACATACTTAAAACAAGATGTATCTTTTGAAGATAGTTTTGATTCTATCTCAAAATTTATCAACTACTCAATTTGTCAAAAAGATGAATATAAACAAAAACATAATCAAAATGTATTTAATAATTACTGTTTTGGAAGTTTCTTCCCTATCGAAAAAGATAAGCTTTATAAAAAAGGTAATACTTATTATTTTACTTTTAGAACAATTGATGAAAAGTTTGCAAAAGAGCTATCTAATTTGCTACGAGCAAATATAAATAATCCATATTTACAAATTGTACAAGTTGAAAAAAGAGATATAAAACAGTTTTTTATAAGTGAAATTTATAGTGCAACACCTGTTGTAGTGTCACTTAAAAAAGAAAATGAAAAAAGTCATCAACTATTTTGGACTTTAGAAAAAAGTGGCGATATAATAGAACTTCAAAACCAACTACAAGAAAACCTAATTAAAAAATATGAAGAGTTTTTTGGTGAGAAACTAAAAGTAAGTCAAAATTTTATCCAACTACTTGAAATAAAAAATCATAAACCTCAATCTGTATGTTTCACAACAACAAAAAATGAAATGCAGAAAAAAATAAGGCTTATAGGAAATAAATTTAGAATCATTCCAAATGAAGATGAAATAAGTCAAAAGTTGGCATTTTTGAGTTTGGGTGTTGGTTTGGGTGAAAAAAGTTCGTATGGTGGTGGTTTTATGATTTGGAAGGGGATGAGATGAAAGAAAAAAGTTTATTCGATATGACAGATGAAATAGTGGTAGAAAAATTTAGTTTAAAAGATGTGTTTTTTAATAATGGAATAGCCAATTTATATCATTTTCTAAAAGAGAGAGATTTTGAGTTTGAGTATGAATTAAATCAGAATGAGCTTATTTTGAAAATAGATTCACAAAAACAGGATGAAGTTTATAACCAGATTTTAAATACTTTTTTAAAAGATAACAAAATAGTTTACCAAACAGATAATGATAGATGGTATTTTGATGAAACTAAAATGAATTTTATTTTAGATAGAAAGTTTGATACAAAAGGTGGTCAAAAAAATGACTTGAGAAATGGTGTTTACCTCTATAAAAAGATTTCAGAACTAGGATTATCACGAGAAGAAGTTGAAAGACTTTATCTTGATTTTTGCGAAAAAACAAATTTTAAACCTGAAAAAGAACCAAACGGAAAATTAAAAGTTCCAAATAAAAAGAATGAAGTTATTGTTGCTATAACACTTGATGAAGCAATTAAAAAATTTAGTAAATATTTTGTAAGTAATGATATTTTATCTATTGATTCAAAAATACACTCCTTTGAAGATGGGCAATGTTCTTTTCATGATATGTTAAATCAGCCAAAAAGTTACAAACTTGATAAATGGAATGCACTCATTTATTGGTTTGGTGGAAGAACAAAAAGATTTTATAATTTTTCGTATTTTATTTATCCTAACTCATCCAACTTACAAGCATTGAATAAATTTAAAGAGTTTTTGCAAATTGATGACGACAAAAGAGAATACAGAGATGAAAAAGATAAGATAGTTACAACATCTTCAAATATCGATTTTTTTGAAGTACTAAGCAAAGATGAGATTGTAAATAAGCATTTTTACATCTCAAAAAGTGCAGAAGAGTTTGAATTGAAATTTTTTATGTATCTATTTTCAATGATGTATCATATTGAAGAGAGATATGAAAAAGCAAACGAGCGAAGACGAGAACGACAAAAAGAGCTTTTTGAAACATTACAATATTTGAGTTTTGTTATTTATACAGATGATGGAACATTTAAAACGTCATTAAGTGAATATACAAGAGCTTATCAGTTAATTCAATTTTTTCAAGTATTAAAAGAGAATAACTTATTTAAATATTTTGCTGATTTACTTTACAATATTTCAATAGCTAAGAAGAAAAAAAAAGTTGAGGCTAAAGAAATATATAATCAATACACTCAATTAGTTTGTCTGAAAATATTGAATTTTCAAGAGACTAGAAATATCTTGTATCTTACGAGCTTTGAAATATTAAAAACTATGGAGGATAAGAAACAAGATAGCTATTACAATAGAATAGGTGATAATTTGTTTTTATTTGAACAAAGTTATTTAAATTATATATTAGGAGGTAAGAATATGGGTATTCATGAAGATTCAAAAATAGTTGGTGATGGCGTAGGTCATTTTTGTGCAGAGCTTGGAGATAAGGATTTGCTATTTAAGCTAAGAAGTGTCAAAAATTATAAACAGTTGGTGTCTTATTTTAAAGACTTAAAATTTTCGGCTTTAAAAAATAAAGAAGAAGCACGATTTACTAATGAGTTTAATGATTCATTGGAAAATATTTTGATTAATGTTGAACAAAACTGGGAAATTGTACGAGACTATATTGCCATATATGCAATAGATAAATTTAAATCTGTTGATTTTGCAAAAAATCAACCTAAAAAATAAAAAGGAGAAATAAAATGTTTTTAAATATCGCATATATCACAAAAGTAAATGTAGCTTCACTTAATGGTGGCGAGGGTAGTGGTGGAAATGTCACGGTAATGAAAAAAATCTCAAATGCCAATGGTGATGAATTTGCTTATGTTTCAGGTCAGGCTTTGCGAAGATACCTAAAAGAGACACTTATGCAACTTGAAGAAAAAATCAGTAGTGTTGATGAAAAAGGGAATCCAACCTTTTTAGATAAAGATAAAAATGGCAAAGAAACCTTTCTTGATTTAAATAAAAAAATAGATGCTGATATATTAAATAAAATGTATAAGTCAGTTTGTGACTTAGATTTATTTGGGTACATGTTACCACAAGGTGGTAGAAGATGGTCACCTGTAAAAGTCAGCCCATTAGTTTCATTATTACCTTACAAAGGTGAATACGATTATCTTACAAGAAAACAAAAAATGGAAGATGAAAGTAAGAAAAGTGGGAATATTGTTCAAGTAGAAATAGACACAAAGAATTTTATGAGAGGAAATATCATGATAAATACTTCTCATATTGGAAATGAAATCAATGAATATACTTATGAATCAAAAGCTATTTTGGACGATAAAGAAAAAAATAAAAGATTAAATGTTCTTCTTGATGCAATCAAATCATTTAACGGTGGAGCAAAACAAGCTAGAAATCTTGAGGATATTGCACCGAAGTTTATAATTATCTCTAAACAAAAAACAGGAAACCCATTTTTACTAAATGCTCTTAGTGTGGATAATAATGACAATATTAATATTGAAAATATCAAAGAAGCTTTGGCAGATAACACAACAGAACAATATACGATAGGAATTGCAAAAGGAATTTTTGCAAATGAACAAGAGATAAGAGATATATTTCCAAATGTTGTAACTGTTGCACAAGCTATTGAAATGTACAAAAATTGTATAGAAGCTTAAAATGAAAGTAATTAGATTTGAATTGGAGGGATTATTAAATTCATTTAGAATCCCTTTTTTCAGAACATATCATAAAACTTTTTTAGCTCCACCGAAAACAACAGTTATAGGGATGTTATGTAATATCTCTTTAAGACCACAAAAAGATTTTTTTGAAATACTGGATAAAGAGCTAATTGATGTGTCGGTTGTTATAGATGAAATTAGTGGGAAAACTAAAGATTTATGGAGTTATAAAACTTTAGAAAAAGGAAATATGGGGAAAAGTGTTATCAGGAGAGATAAGCTATTTTTGTCAAAATACACTATTTATGTTTACATAAAAGAGCAAACACTTTTTGATGATATTTTTGAATCTCTAAAAAATCCGAAAAATACTCCGTCCCTAGGGCTTGATGATGAGCTTGTGATTATCAAAAATGTAGAAGATGTAAGTGAATCTATTAAACCAAACGATACAAACAGGGTTAATTCTGTATTTTTAAATAAAGGCTACACCTACAAAACATTTATAAAAGCGCAAAATAAACCAATAGAGTTACCGACACCTAATTTGATACCTATTAAATTTATTGCATTTGATAAAAAAGGAAATAGAATCTCAAAAGAGGTTGTTGAAGAATATCCACAAGTTGAATACATTAATTGCAATATGCAGATTGATGGAGTTATCAGTTATGTGGATGTAGAAAATAACAATAGATTGGTATTTTATTGATGGATATTTGGGCTAAAAAGTTAAATGATGAGTATCAAACTTTAGAAGAGCATACTTTATGGGTTATTGAGGAAGCTTTAAAACAAGTTGATAATAAAACACTTCAAAAGGTAGCCAATATCTCTGGTTGGAGTACAGATAAAATCAAAGATTTGATATTTTTTAGTGCTTACTTTCATGATGTTGGTAAAGCAACTAAAGAATTTCAAAATACAATCACAACTGGAACACAATCTTATCATGCTATGTATTCAGCAAGTGTGTTAGAATCAATTGGTGATTTCGAATTTTTAGAAGATGATATTTATATTAATCTTTTATTGATAATTACACTTACTCATCATTCTTTAATGCCTTATACAGCCAATTCTTCAAAATTTATTTTTCTTGATAAAGCAAAAAATTTTTTTCAAAACTACAAAACTTTATATAAAGAAATGCTTGAAAAAGAATGTAGTTACTCTTTCAATTTTCATATTTCAGATGATATTAAATTTGAAATTGAAAATATAGAAAATGATTTAAAACTAATTCAACAAACTCATAAATTAAGAATTTTATATACCTATGTATCAGGTATTTTAAATTTGGCTGATTGGATTGCTAGTGCAAGATTTAGTCAAACTACACCGATTACAATATTTGGCTTTATACCTTCAAAAGATGATTTTATGAGCCATTTAACTTTTGATAAGTTAAGAGATTTTCAAGATGAATTAGCAGATTGTACACAAAGTGTTTTAGTTGAGATTCCTACCGGTGAGGGAAAAACAGAAGGTTCTTTATTTTGGGCAATTAAAAATATATACAACGAAAATACAAAAATAATTTATACATTGCCAACGCAAACTACATCTAATAAACTCTATGAAAGAGTTCAAAACTTTTTTGATAAAAACGAGTGTGGCTTGATTCATTCAAATGCAAAAATATTTTTAGAAAAAGAGTACGAAAAAGATAATGGAATTGTCGATAAACAGTTTGATAGTAATTTTTTGGTTAGTAAAAGCTTTAATAAACCAGTAACTGTTTCTACGATAGATTCATTACTCAAATATTTCATCAATATTGGAAGATTCAATATCGCAACTAAAAACTTTCTAAATTCAGTAATTATCATTGATGAAGTGCATTCTTATGATTTTAAGTTGATGGGGTTTTTAAAAAGATTTTTAGAACTTTGCTGTGAGCATGATGTAAGAGTATGTTTGATGAGTGCATCCATACCAAATAAAATAAAAGAGTTACTAAATATAAAAGATTATCCCGTTATTACGGAAAATAATTTATTTAAGAAAAAAGCAAATGAAATTATAAAAAGAGATTATGAACTAGATGATGATTCCAATTTCATTTTTGAAAAATTTGAAAAATCAAAAAACATATTAATCATTAGAAATACCGTTAAAAGTGCGACTGATACATATAAATATTTAAAAGATATGTTTTCTTTGGATGATGAAGAAATTGTACTATATCACTCAACATTTAAAAAGATGGATAAGCAAAAAAAAGAAGAATTAATTTTTGAAAAATTAGGTTCTGACAAACCTTTTATTCTTGTTGCAACACAAATCGTAGAAGTTTCACTTGATATTGATTTTGATGTGATGTTTACTGATAATGCTCCAATCGATAGTTTAATTCAAAGATTTGGAAGAGTTAATCGTAAAAAAGATGAAAATAACAAAGGTGAAATTTATATCTATAAATATTCTAAAGTATCCCCATATACAAACTCATATCTTTTGGATTTAACTTTTGATGTTGTTCAAGATGGATATTTTGAGTTGGGAGAATATGTACAATGGCTAAATACTGTGTATGATAAACTTTTTGAAATGGATAAAAGCGTCAATAATGAAGTTTCAAGACTTTTTGATTCTGCTTATTTAAAATATGATGAAACAATAAAAAAATTATCAGGAATAAACAAATCTCCAGATGATTATGATTTAAGAGATATAGATAAAAAACTTCAAAAAAATGATTATTTACTTTATGATGATTATATGAATGACAAAATTAAATATGAATATACTATATCTCTACCAACTTATTTTGAAAAGGAATATTTGTATCAAACGCAAGAAAAATTAAACTATGAAATCATAAATTTAAAATACTCTTTTCAAGAAGGAATTATATATATTGATGAAAATAATGGTTTAAATGAATTAGGAGAATAATACTGATGAATTATTTTCATCTTTGTAATATTCAGAGGTACAGTTTTAAATATTTTATGTTTTTTCGGAAGTATGATAAAAAAAGTTATTTATTTTAGCTAGTAAAAAAGGTTGTATAGTGAAGAATTTATCTGTTAATGGAACACTCATCTCGTACTATTTTATTTGTAAAACAAAACTATGGCTCCACGCAAACCGTATAAACTTAGAAGACAACAGTGAAGATGTTCGAATAGGAAAAGTTTTACATGAGATAAATGAAGAAAAAAGCAAACAAACTGAAATTAGCATTGACAATATCAAAATTGACAAAATCACACGAGATTATCTTATCGAAGTTAAAAAATCAGATAGTGACCCGCAAGCTGTAAAATGGCAAGTTTTACTCTATCTTTACAAACTAAAACAAAAAGGTGTAGAGAAAAAAGGCAAAATTGAATACATAGAAAAAAGAGGCGATAAAAAGATAGAATTTATCGAACTTGATGAAGTAAATGAAAAAGAACTTTTAGAAGTTTTAACAAACATCGAAAATCTTATAAATCAATCAATTCCACCAAAACCAAAATTTGAGAATAAGTGTAAAAAATGTGCTTATTTTGAATACTGTTTTATATAGGAGTAAATAGTGGCAAAAAATCATACACGTTATATCTTCTCAATGGGTGAACTAAAACGCAAAGATAATTCAATAGCTTTTAGAAATGAAAAAGGCAATTTTTATATTCCTGTACAAGATACAAGAGAAGTTTACTGTATGAATGAAGTTAGTTTCAATACTAAGTTTTTGGATTTTATTAGTCGTGCTGGAATTACTTTGCATTTGTTTAATTATCATGGAAATTATAGTGGAACTTTTTATCCAAAAGAGCAATTAATAAGTGGAGATTTATGTATAAAACAAGCTTTATGTTATGTTGAAAATAGATTGAAAATTGCAAAATCAATAGTTCAAGCAATTGCAGATAATATTCATGAAACTTTATATCATTATTATAGACACGATAAAAAAGATTTGAAACCAACTCTTGATTGGCTCAAAAGTGAACCAAAAAAGTTTTTGGATAAAGATATAACTATAGAGCAAATTATGTTTATAGAAGGGCAGATTTGGAATAAGTTTTATGATAGTTTTAAACATTTTTTAAGTGAAGATTTTTTGATGAACAAAAGAGTAAAGCGTCCACCAGATAATCCTATGAATGCACTTGTGAGTTTTGGAAATACACTGCTTTATACAAAAACAATAAGTGCTATATATACAACTCATCTAAATCAAGCCATAAGTTTTTTGCATAGTCCAAGAGAAGGAAGATTTAGCTTGTGTTTAGATATAAGTGAGGCTTTTAAACCTGTGATTGTGTTTAAAACTATTTTTGATTTAGTTGGTAGAAAACAGCTTCAAGTGGAAAAACATTTTGATAAAAGTTTAAACTATGCACTTTTAAATGAAGATGGTAAAAAAATATTTATAGATGCTTTTGAAACAAGGCTAAATGAAACTTTTATGCATCCCAAACTAAAAAGAAAAACTACATATAAACATTGTTTAAAACTTGAAGGATATAAACTTATCAAATATATCGTAGAAGGAAAAGAGTTTGTGCCTTTTAGACTAAAGGATAAAATGTGAGTAAAGATAAGTTTAATTACAACTACGCTTTTTTATTTTATGATATTGCCGATGAATTTAGTGAAGCTGGAAAATATAGAGTTGCAAAAGTTTTTAAAATCTGTAAAAAATATCTAAAACATCATCAAAAATCTATTTTCAGAGGAAATATCACTCCTGCAAATCAGCTCAAACTAGAAACCGAACTAAAAAAAGTGATAGATAAAGATTTGGATTTTATTTCTATAATAAAAGTGCAAAATAGTGGGAGTTTTGTAGAAAAGACTTTGGGAAATGATAAAAAAGAAGTAGAATCAATCTTTATCTAATTTTTCCAACTATTTATAAATGAAATTAATAATCAAACTGCTATAATATCGACAATTTGAAGAGTTCTTTTACAACTTATTGTTAATTGAACTTTTGATTGGAAAAATTAGTTTTAAAACCGATTTTTAGGGATAATTGATGTGTAGTATGTCGATTTTTTCTTCCTTGAACTTAAACATATAATGTATTGAAACCCTGATATTAAGTACAAAGAAGTAATTAAATACAAGCTTGAACTTAAACATATAATGTATTGAAACCTTACTAAACTTTAGTTTCATAAACATAGAAGAAAATCTTGAACTTAAACATATAATGTATTGAAACTAATGAAAACCTCCAATTAACCTATCAGCTGTAACTTGAACTTAAACATATAATGTATTGAAACTTTAATGATTTAAAAAAAAGAAGTATGAAACATAGAGACTTGAACTTAAACATATAATGTATTGAAACCTAAAATTTGTGATTGTATTGGTCATGGAAAATACTTGAACTTAAACATATAATGTATTGAAACAGAAATACAAAACCTAAAAAATCAACTTATCATAAAACTTGAACTTAAACATATAATGTATTGAAACCTAACTAAATAATCAATAGGCTTTAAATTTTCCATTCTTGAACTTAAACATATAATGTATTGAAACGTTGTAATAGGACTTGATGAAAGTTCTTTTAGAACAACTTGAACTTAAACATATAATGTATTGAAACTCTAGTGTAACTGCTGTGATATAACTTACTATCATTAACTTGAACTTAAACATATAATGTATTGAAACTTGTTTTTTTTACCGTCTTGCATATCTAATTCAACCTTGAACTTAAACATATAATGTATTGAAACACAATTTTATCAAAAAAATTTAATATATCACTATACTTGAACTTAAACATATAATGTATTGAAACGCTATTACAAGTCTTTTACTCATTAATGTTTTCACTTGAACTTAAACATATAATGTATTGAAACTTTAATATAAGTTTGACTATAAAAAGTAACCGCATTTCTTGAACTTAAACATATAATGTATTGAAACTGACTAGAAACGATAGGCTCTACCTCTTCCATAGCTTGAACTTAAACATATAATGTATTGAAACCAAATTCAGAATAAATGGTGTGATTTAGTATTGACTTGAACTTAAACATATAATGTATTGAAACAGTAACAATTAAAGATGATATGTTAGATGAATTGAGCTTGAACTTAAACATATAATGTATTGAAACGAGAATTGATATAATGATAGAACCATTTGACATTCTTGAACTTAAACATATAATGTATTGAAACTTATAATTATTTGCTTCAAAATCACCATAATGAGCTTGAACTTAAACATATAATGTATTGAAACTAACGAGTCTTTATGTTTTTTAAAGTTGAAGTATCTTGAACTTAAACATATAATGTATTGAAACAGAAGTAAATCAAAGACTAGATGTGATTGAGCATACTTGAACTTAAACATATAATGTATTGAAACTCTTCAGATTCGATAACATTTATTGATTTAAATTCTTGAACTTAAACATATAATGTATTGAAACATCACAAGGAAAATTAAACGCTGAATTAAGAGCTGCTTGAACTTAAACATATAATGTATTGAAACAGCGTATCTAATAACATAAAAGAAAATGAAAAATTCTTGAACTTAAACATATAATGTATTGAAACTTAATAACTTCACTAAGTTCGCTTAACGGCAAGTCCTTGAACTTAAACATATAATGTATTGAAACAAATCAACTTTAAATTTTGCGCTATTGTTTACGCTTCTTGAACTTAAACATATAATGTATTGAAACATATGAACAAATGTAAAACCAATAAGCATTTTTTCTTGAACTTAAACATATAATGTATTGAAACTCATTAAAAATAAAAATTGATAGTTCGGACGCATTACTTGAACTTAAACATATAATGTATTGAAACACTTATTTCAAATGGAAAAAAACAAAACCAGAGTTACTTGAACTTAAACATATAATGTATTGAAACGTTGTTAAATCAATACCATCTAGTAAATCTCTAAACTTGAACTTAAACATATAATGTATTGAAACGCAGAAATATTGAATTTAGAAGATTGATAAAAAAACTTGAACTTAAACATATAATGTATTGAAACAACTTTGGGATAATTACATAATTAGCTGGGTTTTCTTGAACTTAAACATATAATGTATTGAAACATTAATGAACAATTTAAACAATTAAATAAACAAAACTTGAACTTAAACATATAATGTATTGAAACCGCTATCTAATAATTTGCCTTATATTGTACCACTACTTGAACTTAAACATATAATGTATTGAAACAGGCGTAGAAAAAGCACTTTATCCAACTAGTAATAACTTGAACTTAAACATATAATGTATTGAAACGAAATAAATGACTTTTTAAAAGTTGAAGGAATTAACTTGAACTTAAACATATAATGTATTGAAACATAAAAATAGGAGTTTTATTAAATTTTGGTAAATGTCTTGAACTTAAACATATAATGTATTGAAACTCAGCCCACCAGTCATATCTTTCACCTTCATTTTCCTTGAACTTAAACATATAATGTATTGAAACCGCTATAACACGGCTGAATTTGACGATATGAAATTCTTGAACTTAAACATATAATGTATTGAAACAAGCTATTTATAAATGAAGTTGCAATATCTTTCAACTTGAACTTAAACATATAATGTATTGAAACTAAACTATTTCATTTACATAATCTAAAACTAAAGCTTGAACTTAAACATATAATGTATTGAAACTTTCCCATTTTTGCAATAGCTATTCTTTCGTTTTGGCTTGAACTTAAACATATAATGTATTGAAACATCAATCTTGGTATGAGGATGTAAATAGATTAAGACTTGAACTTAAACATATAATGTATTGAAACTAAGGAATTTGTAGAGCTGCTCCAATTTGTCTTAACTTGAACTTAAACATATAATGTATTGAAACTATCAAACATATGCCCGATATATTCAAGGGGAGTTATTTGAACTTAAACATATAATGTATTGAAACGGATGTATTGATGATACTTTTGGAAATTGTTTAAATTTGAACTTAAACATATAATGTATTGAAACTTTTTTATAGTTACAGCAAATCCCTTTTGAGTTGTTTTGAACTTAAACATATAATGTATTGAAACAAATAATACTCAGAAGAGATGTCGTTATGGAAAATTTTTGAACTTAAACATATAATGTATTGAAACTTGACCATTATAATTTAGTTTGCCAGATGGATTATTTGAACTTAAACATATAATGTATTGAAACTAATCTGAAGCTTCTGGTTTAGGTGAATTAGTTGCTTTGAACTTAAACATATAATGTATTGAAACTTTCTTAGTCCTTCTGCAAAAGTAGCAGGGATAATCTTGAACTTAAACATATAATGTATTGAAACAATGGTGAAACTTGTGTTCCTGACGCTCCTCCTAATCTTGAACTTAAACATATAATGTATTGAAACCATCTCAGGCTGTTCTCTTTCGGCTAAGAGCTCTCCTTGAACTTAAACATATAATGTATTGAAACGTATCAGTTAAAGTTTTTAATTCATCCTCTAATTCTTGAACTTAAACATATAATGTATTGAAACTAGTATCTTTTACAGTGGTAGTTGTTGCTGTATTTACTTGAACTTAAACATATAATGTATTGAAACACAAATAATAAATATTATTGTTGATGCTAGAAATCCTTGAACTTAAACATATAATGTATTGAAACGGAAGAAGAAAAAAAACGAAGAGATAAAGTAGATACTTGAACTTAAACATATAATGTATTGAAACAGGATTTACCTCTTAGTGATGCAGCTATTAATGCCTCTTGAACTTAAACATATAATGTATTGAAACCTCAAAATTTCATTAGGTTCAAAACCATTTCTTACTTGAACAATGTTTAATAAAATAAAAAGCTTTAAAACTTGAATGCAAACATACAATATTATATTCAAGTGTCAAAAAATTTAATAAAGATTGTAAAGTATCAATCTTTGAATCTTAAAGAATATAATAACTCTCTTCATAAGCTTTTTTTATATGATATGTTAGTTTTAGGAAAAGTTCTTCTTTTATAGCACTTGTAAACATAAAAATTTATTTCTTTATTTTACTTATAAAAAGTGGATTTTACACAGATTCATATAAAAACAAAATTATCACAATATGTTATAAAGCTATAATTTTTTATAATCAAAAATATTAAAAATTGAGGATTTAATGGTAACTTTTTTTATAAAAGTAAAAGGCATTGTTCAAGGAGTAGGGTTTCGTCCTTTTGTATATAATTTAGCAATTAAACATGATATAAAAGGTTGGGTTAATAATGATGAAAAAGGTGTAAATATTTTATTATATGCACAAGAAGAGAGTATTGAAAATTTTATATTAGAATTAAAATCAAATTCTCCTATCTTGGCAAAAATTGATTCTATAAGAATAAGAAAAATAACTAAAAAACAAGAATATAAAAGCTTTGAAATAATAGATAGTTCAACATCAAAAAATAAAACTACAATTATCTCTCCTGATATATCAATTTGTGAGGAATGTATCAAAGATATAAATGATATTAATAATCTTAGATACAATTATAGTTTAACAAATTGTACAAATTGTGGTCCAAGATATTCTATAATAGAAACAATTCCTTATGATAGATGTAATACCTCTATGAAAGAGTTTAAATTATGTCAAAATTGTCAAGAAGAGTATGAAAATCCAGCAAATAGAAGATACCACGCACAACCTGTTTCTTGTGAAGTTTGTGGCCCAAATGTAACTTTGTATAATAAAAATAATATTGTAATATCTAACAATATAGAAGCTATTAAAAAAACAGCAGAATTATTAGATAAAGGATATATAATTGCAATCAAAGGATTAGGTGGTTTTCATTTGATGTGTGATGCAACAAATGATAATATTGTTAATAAATTAAGAGTAGTTAAGAATAGACCAATGAAACCATATGCTCTTATGTTTAATAATATAAATACTATTAAAAGATATACAAAAATAAATATCATTGAAGAACAAATATTAACTTCAAAAGAGAGACCAATAGTTCTTGTTAATAAAAAAGAAAATACTATTATTTCAAAATTCGTTGCTCCGAATGTTAATAAATTAGGATGTTTTATCGCTTATACACCATTGCATTATTTATTATTTAGATATATAAATAAACCACTTGTTGCAACAAGTGCAAATCTTAAAGATGAACCAATAATAAGAACAAAAGAAGAGATAACAGACAAACTAGAAGATGTAATAGATTTTGTATTAGATTATAATAGAGAAATTATAAACACTTGTGATGATTCTATTATACAAAATGTTAGAAAATATAATATCAAACTGAGAAATGCTAGAGGTTATGCTCCAACTTCTATAAAATTGAAAAAAGAACTTCAAAAAAAGATTTTATCTCTTGGTGCAAATCAAAAATCAACTATCTCGATTGCTTTTAAAAATAATTTAATTTTATCACCTCATATTGGAGATTTAAATTCTATTGAATCATCTGAATATTTTGAAAGAACTATAAATACATTTAAAAGATTTTATGATTTTGAACCAGATGTTATAATCTGTGATAAACATCCAAATTATGAATCTACAAAATTTGCAATGAAAATAAAAGAAAAAAATCCAAATATTAAGCTTGTACAAGTTCAGCATCACTATGCACATATATTATCTGTTATGGCACAAGAAAATATCGAAAAAGAAGTTTTAGGATTTGCTTTTGATGGTACTGGCTATGGAGATGATGGAAATATTTGGGGTGGAGAGGTATTACTTAGTTCTAGAAAAGAGTTTAAAAGAGTAAAACATATCAAATATTTTAGGCTAATTGGTGGTGAAATTGCTGTAAAAGAACCCAAAAGAGTGGCTTTAAGTCTGTTGTTTGATACTTTTTCTTTAGATGAAGTTTTTGCTATGGATATTCCAACAGTAAAAGCATTTAAAGATACAGAGATAAAAATGTTTTATACAATGTGGCAAAAAGGTTTAAATAGCCCTTTATGTAGTTCTATAGGTCGTTTATTTGATGCTATTTCATCATTTGCAGATATTCTACAAGTTCAAACTTATGAGGGTGAAACTGGATTACAAATAGAGCAAAATTATGATAAATCAATTATTTCTTCATACACTTATGAAATTTTTGAAGAAGAAATTGATTTAAGACCTATGATCAAAGAAATTATAAATGAAAAAGATAAAAAGCTTATCTGTACAAAATTTATAAATACTCTTGTAAATCTTATTTTAGAAATCTCAAATATTTATAAAAATTTTCCAGTTGTTTTAAGTGGAGGAGTTTTTCAAAATAAACTTTTACTTGAAATTTTACTTGATGAATTTGAAAAAGAGGGTAGGGAATTTTACTTTAATATTGATATCCCATCAAATGATGGCGGTATCAGTATTGGTCAAATTTACCATCAATTTGAATAAAGTATAAATATCAAGAAAAATCTTCTTTATATAAAACATATAAATTATACATAATATAAATATTTAATATTCTATAAGATAGATATAAAATGTAATAAAAATATTTAAATATGCTATAAGATAGGCTTTTGTAGAAAAAATAATTTTTTCAAAAAAATCAATAAAAAATATTTTAAATAAATATAAAATAAATCAAAAAATATTTATACATAGTATATAAATAATTATATCTTATATGTTATACATAAAAAGATAAATAGTAAATATAAATTTAGAGTATGATAGAATAAAAATAAAAATAGGAAAGCTTGTTATGATTAAAACCACTTCTTTAATATCAGATGAAAATGGATATAAAAAATATAATCTTTTTGAAATTCATGAAGATTTAGAACCAATAATTGCTGGTGATTATCTTTTGTATTCTTCGAAAGATTTCAAAAAAACTGCTTATTGTGAACTGATGTATAAAAACAATTTTCATAATAAATATGATAAAGATACTTATCAAGAAATTTATGAAAAATATATAAACAATGAAAAATTTATTGAAAAAGCAAAATTTATTTATAGCATAATTGATTATGATAAATATGTAAAATTTGTTGAAGAAAATGAAACAATTGAAAATCCAAATGATTTGATTATTTCTTATAGTGTTGTTGATAGTGACGGAGTGAAAGTGAATATTTATAATATTAGTATAAAAGAGATTGCTTTTGTATTTTAGAAAAATAAAGATATTTTTGTCGTATTAGCAATTATTAGTTGCTAATACAAAGTGCAGTTAAAAAAGCTTGTTCTTGATATTTTTTTAACTCTTTTGGAAATACTATTTGATTTTTCTTTTCAAAAGAACTTATAGTTTGAGTTGAGATTAAATCAACAGAACAAATAGGATTTAATTGTATTAGTCCTTCCATTTTAAAGGTTACTGCTCCACCTGAAAAACTTCCTTTTTTTGCTCTTTTTTTTATGTAAATTTTTTCAATTTGATTTTTTTGTAAAAAATCTAAAAATTCATTACAAAATTTTCTGATATTTTCTTGTTTCTCATCATCTTCAAATATAATTTTTTTTATTTTATTATCTTGATATTTTTTATCATTTAGAATTACTAAAATAAGATTATTAGATTTTAATTCTATACCACAAATATTCATATTTTCCCTTTATTATTAGAAATTAATCAAATTATAGTGAACTATTTTATTTTGAATTGATTTTATTACAAAATGCAATAAAATAATTAAATAATTAAAATTTTCAAATGATATTAAGTATAGAGTAAGTACAATCAAAATAATAACAATTATCAATTGTAAAAAAGGAGTACATTATGAAAAAAGACAAAGTTTTAGTTTTAAGTGATCTAAGAGAATTTACTGAAATTGTTGCAAAAAAAGCAATATTTTTAGCAGATAAATATAACAAAGAGTTAAATGTACTTCACGTAGAAGATGAATCATTTTTGAAATTCTTTAAAGAAAAAACAGAAGGTTCTTTGGAAAAAAGTAAATCTATATTAAAAGATATTTATAAAGATAAAGCAGATGTTTATTGTGAGTGTGGAGATTTTATAGAGATTGTAAAAAAACATATAAAAATACATAATATCTCAACTGTAATTGCTGGATTTAAAAGAGAAAGAACTTTTTTTGAAGATATTTTTAATGGTTCAAATCTAAGTTCAATAATAAGAAAGCTTGATATTCCAGTTCTTGTGGTAAAAACAGAAGAAAAACCAGAGTATAAAAATATATTAATCCCAACAGATTTATCTAAATCTTCAAAAAAAAATATAGAGTATTTAGTGAATTTATTTCCTGAAGCAAATTTTCATATAGAGCATTATTATAAAACATTTTTTGAAGATAGAGTTAAATTATATGGTTTTGATGAAGATGAAATTCATGACTTTGTGGATTTTTATGCAACAGAAGCAGAACATGATTTGAATAAATTTATAAATAATTTAGATATTCCAAAAGATATAAAACTATTTACAAAAGCAAAAAAATTTATAGATATAAAAACAATGGTTGATGAGTCAATTGAATATAAAACAATTGATTTATTAAGTTTGTCTGTTGGAAGTAGTTTGAGTATTTTTTCATTTGATTTATTAGAACACTCAACAAAAGATGTAATTATTTATAAAATATTAGAGGATGATATAGTATGAAATTTGTTACATTAGTTGTTATAGCATCTTCTGAACATGAAGATAAAATTAAATTAGTAGCTAAAGAATATGGTGCTGATGGAGCAACTATTGTACAAGCAAGAGGAAGTAGTTCGGGGAATAAAAAGAGTTTTTTTTCCTTAACTTTTGATGGAAATCAAACAGTTATTCTTTATGTACTTGAAGAAAGATTATCAAAAAAGGTGCTTAAAGCAATAAATAATGAGATTTTGAACAAAGGTACAAATTGTGTTGCTTTTACAATGCCAATATCTCATATCATTGGTTTAGATAGAGAAGTTTTAAAAAAATTTGAAGATACAATAAAAAATGAAGATGATTTATAAGGGAAAAGTATGTTAGTTGAAAATTTGATGAAAAAAGATGTTACGACTATTAAGCCTTATGCAACTTTAAAAGAAGCATTACAACTTATGAAAGAAAAAAATTTAAAAGTATTGGTTGTTGAAAAAAATTCTCCATCTGATGCTTATGGAATTATCACAAATACACAAATTTTAAAAGCAATTGTAGCTGAAGATGGTGATATTGATTTATTAAATGTTTATGATTTATATAAAAAGCCTGCATTTAGTGTATCTTCAAAAATTGATGTTAAATATGCTGCTAAAATAATGATAGAACATAATATTAAAAGAGTTGTTGTTACAGATAATAATGAACTTGAAGGTGTTTTGTCAATTACAGATTTAACTAACTATTTGATGACTTGGGTGGAGTAAAATGTGCATGAGTTAATAAAACAGTTTAGATATACTTTAGTAGAATCAGCTGTAAATTTAATTCCAATTTTATTAATAATCATAGGATTTCAACTTTTTGTTTTTCAAAGTTTACCACAAGATGTAATTTCAATTTGTATAGGTTTTATAATTGTAATAGTCGGAGTTACATTTTTTTTAATGGGGCTAGAAATAGGAATTTTCCCTTTAGGCAATAATTTATCTAGTGAATTTTTAGAAAGAAAATCTATACTATTATTTGCACTTTTTGGATTTTCTTTAGGTTTTAGTGCATCTATTGCAGAACCTGCAATTATTGCTGTAGCTTCTCAAGCAGGAGAGATTACTCAAGGAGCCTTAAATCCTTTAACTTTAAGAATAATAATTGCTATAAGTGTAGGATTAATTACTGCTTTTGGAATAATAAGAACAATTATAGGTTGGAATATAGCAGTTATTATAATAATTGGATATTTAATAGTTTTAATAGTGACTTATTTTACACCAACTGCAATCATAGGCTTAGCTTATGATTCTGGTGGAGTTGCTACAAATGTAGCAACAGTTCCTTTAATCGTCGCTTTAGGTGTTGGTATTGCTTCTGCTTTACAAGGAAGAAGTGTTTTAAAAGATGGTTTTGGTTTTGTTGCACTTGCAGCTATTACTCCTATGATTAGTATTCAACTTTATGGAATATTTGCTTTAGGAAGCGATTTTGGAAGTGAAACTATAGAATTTATATCAAATGTTGAAGATGAAGCACACTATGACAAGGGTTTTACTCTATTTGGAATAGTTATAGATTTATTTAAAACTTTTCTAAATTTGGTTCCAATAATTGCTACGATTTTAATATTTCAATATTTAGTTATTAAAAAGCCTTTAGCAAATCTTTCAGGTGTGATATTTGGTTTTATTTTTTTAATTATTGGTTTATATGGTTTTATCGTTGGAATAAAACTAGGACTTTTCCCTATTGGTGAATCAATAGCAAATAATCTAGTACAAATGAATAATGTATTTTTTATATATTTGTTCGCATTTCTAATTGGATTTGGAACAACAATGGCAGAACCAGCTTTGATTGCAGTTATAAAACAAGCTGATAAAATGTCAAGTATTCGATTGAATGTAACAATTATCAGATTATTAGTTGCCATAGGAGTCGGAAGTGGTATTTTATTTGGAGCTTATAAAATAGTAAATGGATATAATATTTGGTTATTGATAACTATTCTTTATAGTATAGTTGTAATTTTAACTATATTTGCACCAAAACAAATAGTTGCTTTTGCTTTTGATTTAGGAGGAGTTACAACTTCTGAAATTACTGTTCCCATTGTAACTGCTTTTGGAATATTTTTAGCTTCAAATATAGAAGGAAGAAATGTTTTAATGGATGGATTTGGTCTTATTGCTTTTGCTTCAGTTTTTCCAATGATTACAGTTATGACTTATAGTATAATCATAAATTTAATAAATAGTATAAAAGCTACATAGAAAGCTTTTATACTTCTATTTCGTACTTTTTATTAATCAATAGTGACTATAATAATTTAATTTTTTTAAGATATAATTTTTATTATTTATAAAAGAGGAGTTTTATGGCATCTATTGAATTTTATTTATTAATTACTGCTTTTTTGATGCTTTTAAGTGTTGTAGCTAGTAAGCTATCTAGTAATTTTGGAATACCTTCTTTATTTATATTTTTAGGGCTTGGAATGTTAGCTGGTTCAGATGGAATTTTAGGCATACATTTTGACAATGTAGAACTTGCTCAACATATTGGAACTTTAGCTCTTATTTTTATCTTATTTGGTGGTGGTTTAGATACAGCTTGGAAATCAATAAAACCTGTTTTAAAAGATGGATTGATTTTAGCAACAGTTGGAGTATTTTTAACAGCTTTTTTTGTTGCAATTTGTGTTTATTATATACTTGGATTTACTTTTTTGGAATCTTTACTTGTTGGAGCGATTATCTCTTCAACAGATGCAGCTGCAGTTTTTGCAATATTAAGAGCAAAAGGTATTTCTTTAAAAAAGAAACTTACTCCACTTTTAGAACTTGAATCAGGAAGTAATGATCCAATGGCAATCTTTTTAACAGTTGCTATATTACAAATTTTGATGTTACCTGAAAGCTCAAGTATAACAGAATGGATTTTGAGATTTTTTTTACAATTTATAATAGGTGGAGCTTTAGGTTATATTTTTGGAATATTATTACCTCCCATATTAAATAGAATACATTTGAGTTTTTATGGATTATATCCTGTATTTACTATTGGTTGGATTCTATTTTTATTTTCAAGTACATCACTATTAGAAGGAAATGGTTTTTTAGCTGTTTATTTAGCAGGTATTGTTGCAAATACAAAAGAGTTTGTACATAAAAAAAATCTAATTGGTTTCCATGAAGGTTTATCTTGGATTATGCAAATAACAGTCTTTTTAGCTCTTGGACTTTTAGTTTTCCCATCTGAACTTCCTGATATTGCTTTATCTGGCTTACTTATTGCTTTTTGTTTAATGTTTATAGCAAGACCAGCAGGGGTTTTTATAAGTACGATTTTCAGTTCTTTTACCATAAAAGAAAAAGCTTTTATTTCTTGGGTTGGTTTAAGAGGAGCTGTTCCAATTATTTTGGCAACATACCCATATTTACAAGGATTTGATAAATCAAATTTGATTTTTAATATAGTATTTTTTATTGTTTTATTTTCAATTTTGATTCAAGGAACAACTCTTCCTCTTATGGCAAAATGGTTAAATGTTGAATCAAAAAGTAAAGATTTTAAACCAGATAATGTTATAGCTTCACCACTTTTTTATCATACTTTAAAACAATTTTATATTGAAGAAAATTCGAAAGTTATTGGCTTAAGTATAGTGGAATTAAATCTTCCTGCTGATTTTTTGATTCTTCTAATAAAAAGAGAAAATGATTATTTAAAACCAACTGGTTCTACAATCTTAGAAGAAAATGATATGTTATTAATCCAATGTAATAGTGAAAATAGATATAAAAAAGTTCTAAAAAGATTTAAACCATAAAAGAAAACAAGCTCTATATTCTGAGCTTGTTTTAATAATCCTCATCTTCTGTATCTGTATCACAACAATAAATACATTTTTCATCAAAAAATGAATACTCATCATAACAATAAAATTTATCACAACTTTCACATTTGAAACAATCATATTTTTTTGAAAGAATTTGTTCTAATTCTTCTTCATCAATTTTGTTGATTTTTGCATACTCTTTAAAAAGTTCTAGTGCATTTTCATTTTCATCAGATTTTAACTCTTTAGCTAAATCTTCTAAAGTATCTATATCCATATTTTCCTCTTTATTTTAATAAATCTTCTCTCATTTTTGTAATATCAATAACCAGTCTTTCTTTCATCTCTTTTGTTATTGATGGATTTGCTTCAAAAACTTGATTTATTATATTTTCAAATTCATTAGTTGTTAACTCTTTAGTTTCAGCAATTAGTTTAAAAAATAATAATCTAATTTTTTCATATTGGTTTTCTTGCATACTTTATTCCTTTTTTTACAAACGGGTATTATGTCAAAAAAAATTATAGAAAAAAATAAAAATACTTACCTTTACAACTGTTATGTTATAATTCGCACCAATAAAAAATAGAAGGTCTTTCAAATACATGGATAAATCACAAATCAAAACACAAAAATTCATAATAAAATATTTCACAGAAATTATGATAAAAGGCACAACTGCAAAAAGACAGATGATAGCCCAAGTTTATAATAATCTTGTAAATCTTTTATCAAGAATTTCAAGTGATATACAAATCAAAAAATTTTTTGACAAAGTAGAAATAGTTTGTCCTATAGAAGTAGTTGACCAAGTTCGAACAAAACTACTTGATACTCCAGGAATAGAACAAATATTAGAAGCATTGCAATTTGATAATATGAATACTTTAGATGATATTAAAGTAAAAGTAAATGAAATGATGGCAGATGAAATAAAAGGTAAAACTTTTGTTATAAGAGCAAAAAGAACTGGAACACAAGATTTTAAATCTACAAATATAGAACAAACTGTTGGTGGTTATATGTTAGCAATGAACCCAGAAACAAAAGGTGTTGCTTTAAAAAATGCTGAGGTAACTATAAACATAGAGCTTGAACATACAAAGTTAAATATTATTACAAAAAAACATATGGGACTTAGAGGTTTTCCTATTGGAACTCAAGGAAGTATAATATCTTTGATGTCAGGTGGATTTGACTCAACAGTTGCTTCATATCTTACAATGAAAAGAGGAATAAAAACTCACTTTATTTTTTTTAATCTTGGTGGAATAGCGCATGAAATTGGAGTAAAACAAGTAGCTTATTATCTTTGGAATAAATTTGGAAGTTCTCATAGGGTTTCATTTATTAGTGTACCTTTTGATGATGTTGTAACTGAAATTTTTAAAAGTGTGAGTCAACCTTATATGGGAGTTATGTTAAAAAGGTTGATGCTAACAGCAAGTGAAAAAATAGCAAATAGTATGGGAATAGATGCTTTAGTAACTGGTGAAAGTGTTGCACAAGTTTCAAGTCAAACATTAAGAAATCTAGCATTAATTGACCAATGTACAAATAAACTTGTTTTACGACCACTTGCAATGATGAGTAAACCAGATATTATTGATATTGCTTATAAAATTGGAACAAGAAGATTTGCAGAATCTATGCCTGAGTATTGTGGAGTAATTTCAAAAAATCCAGTAACTCATGGAAGTTATGAAAGAATGGAAAAAGAAGCAAAAGCTTTTGATTATTCTATTTTAGATGAATCTGTTAAAAAATCTGTATTTGTAAATGTAGATGAAATAGATCAAGATGTAAATGAAATAGGGCAAATGGAGATAATTACTGATTTAAATAGTGGAGATTACACAGTTATAGATATTAGACAAACTCCTGATTGTATAGAAACTTCTTGTGAGACTTTAAAAATTCCATTTTATGAGTTAAAAAATGAATTAAAAAAACTACCTCAAGATAAAACTTATTTATTCTATTGTGATAAAGGAATAATGAGTCAATTACATGCCCAATATTTAAGAGATAGTGAAGGTTATACAAATATAAAAGTTTATAGACCAGAGATTAAATAATGAAAAAGTTTTTATTAGCACTTTTTACAGCATTTTGTTTATCAACAAGTTTAGTTTTTGCAAATCCAATTATAGATAAAGCATATCATAACAAACAAAGTGATATTCAAGTTCAAGGAAGTGGAAAAGTTATTAAAATTTTAAAAGATGATACAAAAGGTTCAAAACATCAAAGATTTATATTAAAATTACCAACAAAATTATCAATTTTAGTTGCTCATAATATAGATTTAGCTAAAAGAATAGATGATTTACAAGTTGGTGATACTGTCGAATTTTATGGAGAATATGAGTGGAATAATAAAGGTGGAGTAATTCATTGGACTCACCATGATCCAAGAAAAAAACATAAAGATGGCTGGTTAAAACACAAAGGAACAATTTATCAATAAGAAAAAAGGGGGAAGTATGAAAAAAATTATTTTAGGAATAATAGCTATTTTAGTAGTTATAATAGCTGTAGTTGTAGGTTTTAAAATAAAATCTGATAGTTTGATAAAAGCAAAAATTGAAGAGCTAAATAATAATGGATTTTTAGTAACTCATAAACAAACATCAAATTATTTAAAAACAAATGGAAATGGACAAATTGAAGTTATTTATCCTGAAAAAGTAGCTTTATATATTTTTAGTAAAATAAAAAATGAAGAAATAAAAAAAGCTTTAGAAAAAGAGTTTAATTCAGTTTCTTTATATGAAAAAGAGAAATTTTTTGAAGGTATTACTTTTGATTATGATTTTTTAATTAATAATTTAAGTATGGATGTAAATACAAATATCTATTTATCTAAATTATCTAAAAAAAATATGTATTTACTTGCTAATAATCCAAATAGTCAAGCTGATACTTGGTTATTAAATTTTGTAAAAGATAAAAAACTAAAAGTAACAATTGATAGAAATGCAAATTATAAATTGGCAGATATTGATACAGTTATTCCAAATTTAATGTTTTTAACTATTCGTGGTTTAGAAGGAAATAGTAAAAATATGAAATTACCTTTAGTAAAATTATCAAGTACAGATAATTCTGCAAAAGATTTTCTTCAATTAGATAATTTAAATTTGGATTATATTTTTGATGATAAAAAAGAAGTTTCAGATTTGACTATTCAAAATTTTGAGTTTCAAAGTTCTGATTTATCATTTAATATCAAAAATGTAGTAATAAAATCAAATACAGAAAAAGATGAACTTAATGTTTCAGGAAAAAGTGAAATATCATTTGATGAAATTCATGCAAAAAAATATGATGAAGAAATTGCTAATTTGAAAAAAACATCTTTAAATTTTGTAGTTGATAAATTACCAATAAAAAAATTAGATGAAATAACAAAATATTTAGAAGATGAAAATTATCAAGAGTATTTAAAATCTTTATTTCAAAGCGGAATTTCTGTATCATCAAATGGAAGTGCAACTAATTATATGATAAAAAATCAAAAGATTTTTGATACTTTAAAATATGAATTATCTTTAGGATTAAATAAAAATGGTTCTATTGAAGATGCAAAAAATATAAAAGATATTTTTGAAACTATAAAATTGGCAATAGATTTAGATAATGATACAGCACTAAATGTAAAAAATTTACTAAATCTAAAACAACCAGATTCAAAAGTAGATTTTATGGATGCTCCTAATAATTTAAAAAGATTTGAAGCAGAATTGAAAAATGATGGTGTTTATGTAAATAATAAAAAAGTATTAGATGAAAAAGAATTAGTTTTTCCTGAAAAAAAGAGTTTTAATGATACAACATTAGGACAAAATGATACAGGAAAAGGTGTATTTTATGATTATGAGTTTATTGGCAATAATCTTTTAAAAGTAAATTTTAAATATTTAACTAATTTAGAAGTAATTTCAAGTGGAGGAATATCTGTTTCTTTCCCTCAACTTACAGATGCAACAAGAATTAAAAAACATTCAACAAAAAGTTTTGACAAAATTAATTTTTACAATGCAGGAAGTGAAATCTGGAATGGTGGATTACAAAAAAATGTAATCTCATCATATTTATTAGTTGAAGGATGGGATGAAAACTGGACAGATACAGCTATCGAAAAAGAGTTCAGTTTAGTAATAGATGTAAAAGATTTAGATGTTTTAGAAATAAATTTAAGAGCAGGTGCTTTAAATGATGTTGATATTAAAGCAAAAGCTTATGAAATAGTTCCTGAGACAGGTGATTTAGATCAACAAAACTATCCAATAGAAATAGCTGATATTGAAATAGTTACACACTAAAAAGAAAAAATATTAAGGTTTAAAACCTTAATATTTAAAATACAAATAAAAATAAATAGATAAAAATTCCCATAATAGAACTTACAGTTAATGCTAAGAAAATAGCTTTACCCATTTTTTTATGTTTTTTAGGATTAAGTTTTCGATGAACATAATCTTTATATGAAGAGATAAATAAATATAGCCAACCACCAACAGCTGCAATTGCTATTAAAATATGAATTACTAAAAAGATTACCATAAAATCAAAAGAGATATTGCTATATTTTGAATATTCAATAAATCCACCAGTTATTCTAACACCTATTTCAAAAATAACAACAATAAATAAAGTGATACCTAATATTATTGCTTGTGAAAGAAAGTGTTTGTTATACTCTTTTTTAATAGCAAAATAGATACTAATAGCTAATAAAAAAGGTAATATTGCAAAATAAATTGTTGCTAAATCTAAATAAAATGGAGCAGATGTTCCCAAAAAACCTTTTGAAAAAAACATCTATTTTAACTTTTTAGGTGGAGTTTTCATGATAGTTTTTTCAATTAAAATAAAACCAAATGGAATTAATGAATAAACAAAAAGTTGAAAACTTAAGAACTTCCAATTATATTTTTTCATTGCCATAAATAAAGCAATAAAAAATAAAATAAATAAAATACCATGAGTCATTCCAGCAACTTTTACTGCAATTTCATAACCAGCAAAATATTTTAAAGGCATTGCAATAAATACTAAAATTAAGTAAGAAAGACCTTCTACAAATGAGATTACTCTAAATCTTGAAAAAGTATCGTTTAACATAATTATCCTTTTTTAAAAGGCGTAGTATAATGAACTTTAGTTTATGAAAAGTTAATATCAATAACTTTGTGTTACAATCGCGAATGAAAAATATAATACTTACTACATTAAACGCGAGATACTCTCACACATCTTTAGCTTTGAGATATTTATATGCAAATTTAAAAGAATTAAAAGAAGAAGCTAAAATATTAGAGTTTGTTATAAACTCATCAAATCAAACAATAGCAGAACAAATACTAGAACATAAACCAAAAATAGTTGGAATTGCTGTTTATATTTGGAATGCAACTGATGTTGCTGAACTTGTGCAAACTATAAAAAAAGTATCACCTGAAACAATAGTTGTTTTAGGAGGTCCCGAGGTTAGTTATACTCCTTTACGAGTAAATTTTGATATGGCTGATTATATAATCACAGGTGAGGGAGAAGTAAGTTTTTACAATTTATGTTTTGATATTTTAAATGGAAATTGTAAAGAAACAAGAGTTATAAATTCACCAAAAGTTGATTTAGAAAATATTGTTTTACCTTATGATGACTATACAGATTTTGATATCAAAAATAGACATATTTATGTGGAAATGGCAAGAGGTTGCCCTTTTGAATGTGAGTTTTGTTTATCTTCAATTGATACAAAAATGAGATATTTGTCTATTGAAGTTTTTTTAGAAGAAATTGATAAATTATGGCAAAGAGGTGCAAGAAATTTCAAGTTTATTGATAGAACTTTTAATATCAAAATCTCTTATGCAAAAGCTATTTTAAACTATTTTTTAGAGAAAGAAGAAGAGTATTTTTTACATTTTGAAGTAATTCCTGATAATTTCCCTGAAGAATTAAGAGAATTAATCAAACAGTTTAAAGCTGGAAGTTTACAACTTGAAGTTGGTATTCAAACTCTAAATTTAGATGTGGCAAAAGAGATTCATAGAAATCTAAGAATTGATAAAATCAAAGATAATCTAAAGTTCTTATCAACCCAAACTCACGCTCATATGCATATAGATTTGATTATTGGGCTTCCAAGTGAAACTATTGAGAGTTTTGGAAAAAATCTTGATTTACTTTATACCCTTTCTACTGGTGAAATTCAAGTTGGTATTTTGAAAAAATTATCAGGTACTACGCTTGATAGACATGATAAAGTTTACGGTATGGTTTATAGTGATTTACCTCCTTATGATATTTTACAAAATGATTTGATTGATTTTTCTTTGATGCAAGAGATGAAAAGATTTGCTAGATTTTGGGATATAGTTTACAATAGTGGAAATTTTCAAAAAACAACTGCTTTACTTTTTGAAGATGGAAAAGTTTTTGAAAACTTCTATGATTTGAGTAAATGGCTTTATAGAAGAAGCGAATCTACTTATAAAATCTCTCTTGATAGAATGGCTGAGTTTTTATTTGAATATATGAGTGTAAAATTTGATAAAGAAAAAATTGCAAATATAATTTTGGAAGATGTTATGAAAGTAGGGGGAAGAAAAATTCCACCATTTCTAAAGAAAATTATTCCAGAAAACTATGATTTCGCTCAAAAAGAGGTTTCAAAAGCAAATAAAAGACAAGTGTTAAGACAAGAAAATTAAAATATTTTTAGCTAAGATAATCTTATGAATTACAATAAGATTATCTTCACTTTACTAATGCTTTATATTTTAGCAGATATTATTAAGAGTTACTTTTTTTAAATCTTGAAAAGATATTTGAAATAATTGGAACTATTAAAACAACAACATAACCCACAATCGTCCCTAAAATAATCTCACTTAAAAATCCTCCAAGAGGAATAGCTTTTAAAATCTCATCAAATGAGTGTAAGATATGTGTTTCATGAGAGATAATTCCTCCTCCAACAGCAAGCATTGCAATCGTTCCTAAAATACCGATAGTTTTTATGATATAAGGCATTGATTTTACAAATCCATCACCAATAGTTTTTAACATTGCACTTTTTTTCTCTTGTAAATAAAATCCTATATCATCAAGTTTTATAATAAATGCAACAATTCCATACACAAAGATTGTTGTTAAAATTCCAACAAGAATTAAAACAGAAACTTTTGTTAAAAACTCAGTTTCTTCTATCAAACTAAGACTTATAACTATAATTTCAAAAGATAAAATAAAGTCAGTTTTAACTGCACTCTTTACTTTGATATCTTCTAGTTTTTCACTTGAAAGCTCTTTTATTGTCTCTTTAACATCATCTACTTCATGATGTTTACCAAACTTTTCTAAGATACTTTCAACTCCTTCATAAGCTAAATAAGAACCACCAAGTACCAAAATAGGAGCAATTAAAAAAGGAGCAAGATAACTTAAAATTAATACAATAGGGATAATGATAAATTTATTTTTAAAACTTCCAAGTGCAATTTTATAAACAATAGGAAGTTCCCTAAGTGCTGCTTTTCTTTTTGCTTCAAGCATTGCAATATTTCTTATATTTTCTAGTTCAGCTAAAATCTTTTTTTGTTCATTAACATCAAGTTTTTCGATGTTTTCTTTGAACTCTTCAACAGATTTTGCTTTTTCTAACTCTTTTTTCAAAATATCAGAAGTTGTTTCATTTGTAAAATTTGCAATAGCAGCTAAGTCATCAACTAAAAGACCACTAGATTTTACACTTGCAAGTTTTGTGTAAGTTGCAATATCATCAAACAGTAATCCTATATCATCAAGTGATGTTGCTAAACTTTTGGCAGTTGTTGCCATAGTTTTTCCAGCAAGAGAACTTATATCATCTGCTAAAACTGATAAATAGCCTAATATTCCAGCCAATTATAATCCTTCAAAATAATTTAATATGTAATGATATTTAATAGTTACTTAGAAAGATTTTTTATTAAAAAATTTATTTGTATATTTTTTAAACAATAAAACTATTCAATAAAGATTAATTTTTATTTATAATTACTTTATCAAACATGTTAGAGGCAATTTCGCCTCTTAAAGAACTGCAAAGATGGCTAGGGTTCCGAACTTTTTAAGTTGACTGGTCCAAGAGCTATCGACTCTTAAATTAGAGTTACACGGAGGGATAAAAGCCCGGGAGGTGAAAACCTCTTTCGTGTTTAATTTTATTTAGGAGTAATACATGAAACTTTCGATTTCAAAAATCTTTAAACTACTATCATTGGTTGTTCTATTTTTAGGATTAACATCAACTTCGCTTTTTGCTGGAACAAAAAAAGATTTCAAAGTTGCTTGGAGTATCTATGTTGGTTGGATGCCTTGGGATGTTATAGAATCTCAAAAAATCATGGATAAATGGGCTAAAAAATATGGAATTAATGTGCAAATAGTTCAAATAAATGATTATATAGAATCAATCAATCAATATAGTTCAGGTGAATTTGATGGTTGTGTGATGGCAAATACTGATGCATTAGGAATTCCTGCTGCTGGTGGAGTTGATTCAACTGCTTTAATCATTGGAGATTATTCAAACGGAAATGATGCTGTTATTTCTAAAACTGCAAAATCAATCAAAGATTTAAAAGGAACAAATATAAATCTTGTTGAATTATCAATTTCTCACTATTTATTAGCTCGAGCTTTAGAAAAAAATGGAATGAGTGAAAAAGATATAAAAGTTGTAAATACAAGTGATGCTGATATGGTTTCTGCTTATACAACTGCTGATGTTACAAGTGTTGTTACTTGGAAACCACAAGTGAGTGAAATTCAAAAAATGCCAAATGCAAATACTATTTTTGATAGTTCGAAAATTCCTGGTGAGATTATAGATTTAATGGTTGCTAACACTCAAACTTTAAAAGAAAATCCAGAATTTGGAAAAGCATTAGTTGGTGCTTGGTATGAAATGATGACTTTAATGACTTCTAACTCAAAAGAATCAATCGAAGCTAAAACAATTATGGCAAAAGCATCTGGAACGGATTTAGCTGGATTTGAAGACCAATTAAAAACTACAAATATGTATTACACACCAGCAGAAGCTGTTAAATTTAACAATAGTGATGAAATAGTAAAAACTATGGAGTTTGTTGCTAAGTTCTCATTTGACCATGGTTTATATGGAGAGGGTGCAAGTGATTATGGATTTGTAGGAATTGAGTTTCCAAATGGAAAAATTATTGGAGATAAAGGAAATATCAAACTTAGATTTGATGATACATATATGAAAATGGCACTAGAGGGAAAACTTTAATTTTTAGGAAAAAATATGAAAAGGTTAATAAATGAAATTCCATCAAAAACAACAAATATTTTTTTGGGATTATTACCTTTTCTATTAATAGTGATAGTTTATATAGGTTCTTCAAATGCTAGACTTGCTGAAAATCCAAATGATAAACTATTGCCATCAATAGAAAAATGTATTGAAAGTATGAGTAAATTGGCTTTTGAAGAGGATAAAAGAACTGGAAGTTATATCCTTTATGATGACACAGTTTCAAGTTTAAAAAGATTGGCTTTAGGTGTAGGAATAAGTGCAGTTATTGCTTTAGTTGTTGGTATTTCTATAGGAGTTATTCCTATGATTACTTCAACTTTATCACCACTTATTTGGTTTTTTTCTTTGATTCCAACAATGGCAATTTTACCGATACTTTTTATAGTATTTGGTTTAGGTGAGATTTCAAAAGTAGTTTTGATTATTTTGGGAATTACACCAATTATGATAAGAGATATTTATCAAAGAGTAAGAGAAATACCAAGTGAACAAATTATAAAAGTTCAAACTTTGGGAGCTAATACTTGGCAAATAATAACAAGAGTTGTAACTCCTCAAATATTTCCAAGATTGATTGATTCTATTAGATTGACTTTAGGAACTGCTTGGATATTTTTGATTTCAGCTGAAGCAATAGCTGCAACTGAAGGTTTAGGTTATAGAATATTTTTAGTAAGAAGATATCTAGCTATGGATGTGATTTTGCCTTATGTTGTATGGATTACACTATTAGCATTTTTAATAGATTTTGTTTTAAGACAATTTAATCAAAAACTATTTCCTTGGTTTGGAAAGGAGTGATTATGGGATTAATTAAAGCAAAAAATATTTGGAAAAATTATGGTGATAATATAATCTTAGAAAAAGTAAATTTTTCTATGAATAGTGGAGAGTTTTGTACTTTAGTTGGACCATCTGGTTGTGGTAAAAGTACATTTTTAAGAATGTTACTTGGGATTGAACAACCATCACGAGGTGAGTTGTTTTTTGAAGATAAAGAGTATCCAAAAGAGCCAAGTGATGATAGAGGGATAGTCTTTCAAAGATATTCAACACTAAATCACTTAAATGTGATTGATAATGTGATTATTGGTTTAGAGTTTAAAAAGTCACCATTTTTTGGGAAACTTTTTGGAAAAGCAAAAAAAGAGGCTGTAGAAAGCGCTGATGAGATTTTAAAAGCAGTTGGTTTATATCACTCAAGAACTAAATATCCACATGAGTTAAGTGGTGGAATGAAACAAAGATTGTCTATTGCTCAATCACTTGTAAAAGAGCCAAAACTTTTACTTTTAGATGAGCCGTTTGGTGCGCTTGACCCTGGAATTAGTAAAGATATGCATGAGTTACTTTTAGATATTCATTCAAAACTAAATTTTGGGGTTGTGATGGTAACTCATGATATTAGTGAAGCTTTTAAATTAGGAACAAGAGTTTTGGTATTTGACAAAATAAAAGTTGATGAGAATTTCCCAAATAGATATGGCTCAACAATAATAAATGATATAGATTCGAGTAAAGAAAAAGGAAAGATGAAATGATAAGAAGTAATAAAGTGGTTTTAAATGAAATTTTCCCTTCAAGTGTTAAATGGTCAAAAATTATAAAAAGAGGGCAAACAATACAACTAAAAGCAAAAGGTGAAAATGCAAGTTTAAGTGCTATGTTTTACAACGCTTCAAATGTAGCAGAGAGATTTAATAGTGCAGATACAGTAAAAATCCAATGGAATGCTTTTTTAGGAAAAGAAAAAGTTCTATTTTCTGAAATGGGAAGAGTTTTATTTGCAATTACGGAAGATTCTACTGATGGTTTATTTGATATTTTAGGTGGAATTTCAAATGAAAGAACTATCAAAGAAAATTTTGGAGGAGAAGCAACTTATCAAAGTTGTAGAAATGGTTATTATAAAAGTGATAAAGAAAACTTTTTAATTGAACTTGGAAAATATGGAATGACAAAAAAAGATTTAATTCCAGCACTAAATCTATTTAGAAAAGTAGATGTTAAAGAGGGTTCAAAACTCGTGTTAAGTGACAGAAAAGCAAAAGAGAATGATGTTATAGAATTAACAGCACACATGGATGTTTTACTTGTATTATCAAATACACCACACGCTATGGATAAAAGTGGAGTTTATGAACCAAGTGATATTGAAATAACTATTTTTGATAGTGTTGAGTTTAAAGATGAAGATTATAAAAACTATAGTGATGAAGCTAAAAGAGGCTTTATAAATACAAATAGATATTTTGTTTAAGGATTAAAAGATGTCAAAAAATATAGAAAATGCAATTTATAATGAAAAATTACCATCAGGTCTTCCATGGGCAGGTGTTATTAAAAAAGGGCAAACTTTCAGAATTGTTGATTTAGAAGGTTGTCAAGCAGTAGATACACTTTTTTACAATAACGATAATTACAATGATAGATATAGTGCAAATGATACTATTAGAGAACAAGGAAGTATTTTTATTACAACTGGTACAAAACTAATCTCTATAGATGATAATGTTTTAATGGAAATTACAGAAGACACTTGTGGAAATCACGATACTTTAGGTGGACATTGTAGCGCTGAGAGTAATAGTGTTAGATTTGGATTAGATAAAAAATATATGCACTCTTGTAGAGATAATTACTTAACAATTGTGGCACAACTTGAAATGAGTCCAAAAGATATCACAAATAATATTAACTTTTTTATGAATGTTCCTGTTGAAGAAAATGGACATTTAGCAATTGTAGATGGTATTTCAAAACCAGGTGATTATGTGGAAATGGTAGCACATATGGATACTTTAGTTTTGATATCAAATTGCCCACAATTAAACAATCCATGTAATGGATATAACCCAACTCCAATACAATTAATTATTTGGGACAAATAGTTAGTTAAAAGCCCAAAAGAGCTAATTCTTTTTATCTTATTAGACGACTTATAAGATATATTCATACGGGACGGCCCAAAATTATACTTCAAGGATATAAAGTGTTTAAAAGAGTATTAATTGCAAATAGAGCTGAGATTGCAAATAGAGTAATTAGAACTTTAAAAAAGATGGGTATTGAGTCAGTTGCGATTTATAGTGAGGCAGATAAACATGCTTCATTTGTAAGAAATGCAAATATAAGTGTACAACTTCATGGAACTACACTAGAAGAAACTTACCTAAACTATAAAAAAATTATTGAGATTTGTAAAGAGTATAATGTTGATGCTATTCATCCAGGATATGGGTTTTTAAGTGAAAATGTAAATTTTGTAAAAGAGTGTGAAAAAAACGGTATTACATTTATTGGTCCAACTTCTAAACAAATAGAAGATTTTGGATTAAAACACACTGCGCGTGATATTGCAAAAGCAAATAATGTACCATTGTTAGAGGGAAGTGAACTTCTTACGAGTTTAGAAATGGCAAAAGAGATTGCAAACACTATTTCTTATCCTGTTATGTTAAAAAGTACAGCAGGTGGTGGTGGAATAGGAATGAAACTTTGCTTTAATGAAGAAGAGTTAGTTCAAGCTTATGAAAGCGTTATAAAACTGGCTACTTCAAACTTTAGTAATGGTGGAGTTTTTTTAGAAAAATATATTGAAACAGCTCGTCATATTGAAGTTCAAATCTTTGGTGATGGAAATGGAAATGTTAAAACTTTAGGTGAGAGAGATTGTTCAATTCAAAGAAGAAACCAAAAAGTTATAGAAGAAACACCAGCTCCAAATATCAGTGATGAGTTAAGAAAAGAGTTATTTGAAGCTTCAAAAAAACTAGCACTTGCAGTAAATTATAAAAGTGCTGGAACTGTTGAGTATATCTATGATACAAAAACAAATAAGTTTTACTTTTTAGAGGTAAATACTAGATTACAAGTTGAACATGGAATTACTGAAGAGGTTTGTGGAGTTGATTTAGTTGAGTGGATGATAAAAATTGCATATGGTGATAATAAACCACTACTTGATTATATTCATAATCCAAAAGGTCATGCAATACAACTTAGAGTTTATGCTGAAGATGCAAGTAAAAATTTCCAACCAAGCACTGGACTTATCACAAAAGTAGAATTTCCAAAAGATTTAAGAATAGATACATGGATTGAAGATGGATGTGAGGTAAGTCCATTTTATGACCCACTTTTAGCAAAATTAATCTCTTATGGAAATAGTAGAGAGGAAAATTTAGCAAAATTACAAGAGGTTTTAAAAACTTCAAAAATATATGGAATTGAATCAAATCTTTCATATTTAGAAGCAATTTTAAAACAAGACTTTTTCAAAAATTCAAGCTTTTATACAAAAGTATTAGAGAAATTAGAATATAAACCATTTAAAGTTGATATTTTAAAATCAGGAACGATGACTACTATTCAAGATTATCCTGCACGACAAAACTTCTGGGCAGTTGGTATTCCACCATCTGGAGCTATGGACAATCTAACACCAAGACTTTTAAATCATCTATTAAAAAATGATGAAAAAGCTGCATTTATTGAGATGACTTTTATGGGAGCTACTTTTAAATTTAGAAGTGCTACAACTATTTCTTTTGGTGGGGCAGATATGCAAGCAACACTAAATGGAAATAGTGTAGAGATGTATAAAGCAATAAATGTAAAAGAGAATGATATTTTAGAGTTTAAAAAAGTTATTGGAAATGGAAATAGAACATATTTAGCTATCAAAGGTGGTTTTGATGTAGCTTCATATCTTGGAAGTGCTTCAACATTTACTTTAGGTGAGTTTGGAGGACACTCAGGACGTGCGCTTAAAGCAGGTGATGTGTTAAACTATTTTGAAACTAAAGATGAGGTTTATGAAGAGCTTGTAAATAAAATAAATTTAGTAAATGAGTGGGAAATCGGAGTTGTTTATGGTCCTCATGGAAGCCCTGATTTCTTTACGGGTGTTGATATAAAAGAATTTTTTGCTACTTCTTGGGAAGTTCACTTTAACTCAAGTAGAACGGGTGTTAGATTAATAGGACCAACTCCAAAATGGGCAAGAAATGATGGAGCAGATGCGGGACTTCATCCTTCAAATATCCATGACAATGCTTATGCTTTTGGAACAATAGATTTTACAGGAGATATGCCAGTAATTTTAGGACCTGATGGTCCAAGTCTTGGAGGATTTGTTTGTCCTGCTACAATTATTTCTTGCGAATTACATAAAATTGGTCAGCTTAAAACTGGTGATAAAATCAAGTTTAAGCCAGTTAGTTTAGAAAATGCAGATTTGATGAATTTAGCTTTTGAAAAAGCTATAAAAACAAATGAAGTTTTACCAAATTTGGCTGATTTTATTATTGATTTTGATGAAGAAAAAGCAACGCCAATTATAAAAACTTTTAATTATAAAGAGTTAGATTTAGATATTGTTATTAGAAGTGCTGGAAATGAGTTTGTATTAGTTGAAGCAGGGGAGTTAAAACTTGATATTGAATTAAGATTTTTTATTCACGCTTTAATGACTTATATTGAAGAGAAAAATTTAAGCTCAATCATTGATTTAACTCCAGGTATTAGAAGTTTACAAATTCATTTTAACTCTTTAGAGATAGATAGAAGTGAGATTTTAAAACTTGTAGAAGAAGCGATAAATTCACTAAAAGATATTGAAAATTTAGAAGTAGAATCACGAACAGTTTATTTACCACTTTCTTGGAATGACCCATCAATTCAATTAGCAATTGATAAATATCAACAAGGAGTACGATCAAATGCACCTTGGTGTCCTTCAAATATTGAGTTTATTAGAAGAATAAATGGACTTAGAGATGTTGATGAAGTTCAAAGAATTATCTTAGATGCTTCTTATTTAGTTATGGGATTAGGTGATGTTTATTTAGGTGCTCCTGTTGCAACTCCATTAAATCCAGCTCATAGAATGGTAACAACAAAATATAATCCAGCAAGAACTTGGACAGCTCAAAATTCTGTTGGAATTGGTGGAGCTTATATATGTGTTTATGGAATGGAGGGACCAGGAGGTTATCAACTTTTTGGAAGAACTTTACAAATGTGGAATACATATAGAAGTACAAATGAGTTTAGTAAACCTTGGTTATTAAGATTCTTTGACCAAGTTCGGTTTTATTTGGTTTCTAGTGATGAGTTACATGATATTAGAGAGAAGTTTTTATATGGAAAATATCCTTTAAAAATTGAAAATGGAACATTTAAACTAAAAGAATATAAAGAGTTTTTAGAAAACAACAAAAAAGAGCATACAAGTTTCCAATCAATGCGAAAACAAGCTTTTGAAGATGAAAGATTGATGTGGAAAGAAAAAGGACTTGATAAATTTAATGTTCAAGCTGATGTTATTGAAGTAAAAGATGAAATCATTTTAAATGAGAATGAAGAAGCCGTTGAATCTATCATGTCTGGAAATATTTGGAAAATTGAAGTTAAAGAGGGAGATAAAGTAAAAGCTGGTGAAGTTTTAGTTATCTTAGAATCAATGAAAATGGAAGTTGATATTGAAACAAATATTAGTGGAACTGTTGAAAAAATTCTTTTTAAAGAGGGTGATAATATAAATTCTGGTGATGTTTTAGTAATCATCAAAAAGGATAATTTATGAAACTTAATATTAAAGATTTAAGAGCAAAATATTTAAGTGGTGAAGTTACTGTAAAAGAAGTAATTTCATCTATTTTTGAGAAAATAGAGCAAACAAGAGATTATAATATTTGGATTTATACTTTAACTGAAGAAGAAATAAGTTTTTATTTAAAAAATTTAGAAAATAAAAATATAGAGGATTTACCACTTTATGGTATTCCTTTTGCTATAAAAGATAATATTGATTTAGTAAATATTCCTACAACGGCTGCTTGTCCTGAATTTTCTTATACTCCAAAAAAATCTGCTTTTGTGGTTGAAAAGTTAATCCAAGCTGGAGCTATTCCAATTGGAAAAACAAATCTTGACCAATTTGCAACGGGACTTGTGGGAACTAGAAGTCCTTATGGAGAGTGTAAAAACTCAATAAACAAAGAGTATATTTCAGGTGGTTCAAGCTCTGGAAGTGCTGTTGCAGTAGCTCTTGAAATGGCTAGTTTTTCACTTGGAACTGATACAGCAGGAAGTGGAAGAGTACCAGCAGCTTTTAATAATCTAATAGGATTAAAAGCTACAAAAGGAGTTCTTAGCACTTCTGGAGTTGTTCCCGCTTGTAGAAGTTTGGACTGTGTGACAGTATTTGCAAAAGAGTTGGATAGTATAAAAGAGGTATTTAAAGTAGCAAATGCTTATGATGAAGAGGATATTTATAGTAGACATTATGAAAAAGTAGAGTTTGAAGAAAAAGCAAAATTCTCTTTTGCAGTTCCAAAAAAAGAGCAATTAAAATTTTTTGGTGATGAGGAAGCAAAAAATCTATTTGATGAGGCAGTTAAAAAGTTTGAAAGTTTAGGTGGAAAGGCTTTTGAGATTGATTATGAGCCATTTAATGAAAGTGCAAACTTACTTTATAGTGGACCTTGGGTAACGGAGAGATTTATAGCTATAAAAGAGGTTATTACAAAAACTCCACAAGTAGTTGAGCCAACTGTTAGAAAAATCATAAGTAGTGGAGAAAATATAAATGCAATAAATTATTTTGAATCAGAATATATCTTGAAAAAAAATAGAAAAAAAGCTGAAAAATTGTTTGAAGAGTTTGATTTTATGTTAACACCAACAACAGGAACGATTTATAAAATAGAAGAAGTAAACAACAATCCAATAGAACTAAATACAAATCTTGGATATTACACAAATTATATGAATCTACTTGATTTAAGTGCTATTGCAGTTCCTGCTGGATTTAGGAAAAATGGCTTACCTTTTGGAGTTACAGTAGTTGCTAAAAACTTTGAAGAAGAAAAACTATTAAGTTATACTTCAAAATATTTAGGAGTTTAAGATGAATGAAAATGAGATTTTAATAGGAGTTTGTGGAGCTCATATGAGTGGTTTGCCTTTAAATTGGCAATTAACTGATTTGGAAGCCACTTTTGTAAAAAAATGCAAAACAAAAAAAGGTTATAGACTTTTTTTACTTGAAAATAAAACTCCAATTCGACCTGGAATGATTTATGATAGTGGAGTTTCAAGTCAATTAGAACTTGAAGTTTGGTCTATGAAAGTAGAAAATTTTGGAAAGTTTATGAAACAAATAGCAAGTCCACTTGGAATAGGAACGGTATTTTTAGAAGATGAAAGTAGTGTTTATGGTTTTTTATGTGAAGCAGATTATGTTAAAAATTCAAAAGAGATAACAAGTTTAGGAAGCTGGAGAAACTTCTTATGTCAGCAACAACAGTAGCTTGGATTTATCTTTTTATAGCTGGACTTCTTGAAGCTTTTTGGGCAATTGGTTTGAAATATAGCGAGGGCTTTTCAAAACCAATTCCTACTATTTTGACCTTATGTTTGGTAATTTCAAGTTTTTTTCTTCTTTCAAAAGCTATGAAAGTATTACCAGTTAGTTTTGCCTATGCAATTTGGTGTGCAATAGGAATAGTTAGTTTGGTTTTAATAGAGTATTTTTATCTAAATGGTGTTTTAAATTTTCAAAAAATTATCTCTATACTTTTTATTTTGATTGGAATTGTAGGCTTAAAAATATCATAGTATTAAGAAGATGCACTTAAAGCTTTATATATAATACGAAAAAAATATAAAGAGATTGATTTGAATGATATTTATGATTGTATAGTACTTGGTGGCGGACCTGCTGGAATCTTAGCTAGTATTAGTTGTGCTAGTGAAAATAACAAGGTACTACTTCTTGAAAAACTTCCAAAAATTGCAGCTAAACTAAAAGCAACAGGTGGAGGAAAGTGTAATCTTACAAATACTCTATCAACTGAAGAGTTTATGGCAAAGTTTGGTAAAAATGGTCGTTTTATGAGCCATGCTTTGGAAGTTTTTAATGCAACTGATTTAAGAGATTTTTTTGCCAAAATTGGAGTTGAAACAATAGCTAGGGATGGTTTTAGAGTATTTCCTGTAAATCATAGTTCAAGTATAATTTTAAGTGCTTTAGATGAAGAGTTAGAAAGAGTTGGAGTGGAAGTTGAGTGTTCAGTTGCTATTGAAACTATAAAAAAAGAAGAAGATATTTTTATCATTACTTCAAAAGATAAAATCTATAAATCAAAAAATATCATCATTGCAACTGGAGGTTTGGGTTATCCAATTTTAGGAGCAACGGGTGATGGATATATCTATGCAAAAGATTTTGGGCATAAAATCACTTCAACACATCCAGCTATGATGCCACTAATAACAAAAGAGAAAAACTTTGCTTCTTGTAAAGCTGATACAATCGCAAAAGCTATATTAAAAGTAAATATTCCAAAATACAAAAACTTAAAACTTGTTGGTGATTTGATTTTCACAAAGGAAGGTTTACGAGGTCCAGTTATTTTGGATTTTGCTAGAGAAATTACTCCTATTTTAGCAAAACATAGTGAAGTTCCACTTTTGATAAACTTTTTAAAAGGGAAAAATGAAGAAGAGATTTTTTCTCATCTAAAAAATGAAATAGCAAAAAATTCAACACATACTATCTTAGAAAATTTAGAAACTTTACTAGCAACAAGTGTAGCAACGCAAGTTTTAAATATTTGTGAAATTGATTTAAATTTGAGATTTAAACAAATAGAGGGAATTAAGCGAGAAAAATTAGTTAAAACTTTGGCTTGGACACCTTTTACAATCATAGGTCATGAGGGATTTAAAAATGCCATGATTACAAGAGGTGGAGTTGAACTAAAAGAGATAGATTCAAAAACTATGCAAAGTAAAATAATAGATGGTTTATATTTTTGTGGGGAAGTTGTAAATATAGATGGACCTTGCGGTGGATATAATCTTCAATGGTCTTTTTCAAGTGGGTTTTTAGCTGGAAAATTAAATAAAAATTAGGAAAAATATGAAAAAAATAAATTTAAAACATTATATATTTATAGTATTAGGTTCATTAGCAATGGCATTTGGAACAGTATGTTTTTTGTCTCCAAATCAGATAATTACAGGTGGAGGAGTAGGAATCTCTTTACTTTTACATGCACTTTTTCCTCAAATTACTTTAGGTATTTTTATGGCAATGGTAAGTATTCCATTTTTGATTTTATCTTATGTTTATTTTGGAAAATACTATTTATTTAAAACATTTATTGTAGTAGTACTTTTATCAACTTTTACAGACGTTTTAAAAGAAGTTTTACACGTAAAACCGATGACAAATGATATTTTATTGGCTGCAATTTTTGGTGGGATTTTTATAGGTTTAGGCGTTGGTTTTGTAATAAAAGGAAGAGCATCAACTGGAAGTACTTCGGTTGTTGGAGAAATAGTTGCAAAAAAAACAAAATATAAAGCAGCAGAAGTTTTACTTGTTATTGATGCGACTATTATGTTTGCATCGGTTTTTGTTTACAACGATATAAATAAATCCCTTTATAGTATGCTTAGTGTTTATGTTGGGATTAGAGTTATTGATATGATTTTAACGGGGCGTCCTTCTAAAAAAATAGTAAATATTGTTTCAAATAATGTAGAAGTTTTAAAAGAACAAATAAGAGAAAGAATCGAAGAACATGGTACGATTTTAACAGGAATTGGACTTCATCAAGGACAAAATAAAACTATTATTTATGTTACAGTTGAAGCTAGTAAAATTGATTTATTAAAAAATTTGATAACAAAATATGATCCAGATGCTTTTATGATAATAACAGAAGCTTCAGAGTTTTTAGGCAGAGGTTTAAAATAGCTGATATGAACAAGTTTTAAAAACTTGTCCACTCATCTTCATCTACTTTAGCACATTTTATTTCATCTTTTGGTTTCGAAGAAGTTACTTTTTTTATCTCTTTTTTAGTTATTGTTTTTGTTTCAATATCTTCATTAGTTGAAAGTGCTTTTGCTTTTACTTCATCTTTTCCTATAAATTCTTTGTCATTTGCATTTGAAAGAACTAATTTAGCAATAGTGTCTGTTTGAACAGCAACACTATATGTTTGTGAAGCAATTTGTGCATTTTCTTGTGTTTGTTGGTCTAAAGAGTTGATGGCATGATTTATTTGTTCAATTCCTGCAAGTTGTTCTTTACTTGAAGATTCAACACCTTTTATAAGTTCAATAGTTTGTATAATATTTTCATTTAATGCTTTATATCCACTTATCATATCTTCTGATATTTTTTTACCTTGATCTGCTTTTTGTGTAGCACTTTCAACTAGATTTTTTATTTCACGTGCAGCTTCAGCACTTCTACTTGCTAGATTTCGCACTTCTTGTGCAACAACAGCAAATCCTTTTCCAGCTTCTCCAGCAGTTGCAGCTTCAACAGCAGCATTTAGTGAAAGAATATTTGTTTGGAAGGCAATTTGGTCAATAACTGTAATCGCTTCATTTATAGCATTTACTTCTTTGTCTATTTCGTTCATTGCACTTGTTGTTTGACTTGCTAGTGTTTGTCCATTTGTTACAGAACTTGTAACACTTGAAGCAAGTCTTGACATTTGAATAATATTATCTGTGTTGTTTGAAATGTTACTTGAAATCTCTTCAACAGCAGCAGAAGTTTCTTCTAAAGCAACAGCAGCTTCATTTGAATTTTTATTTAATGTATCAACATTCTTAAGTAATATATGACTACTTTCACCTAAAGTTAATCCATTTGATTTATTTTCAACAAGCATTTCATTTATAATATCAGCAAGATTATTTAATCCAACAGTAACTCCACTATTACAACCTCTTATTCTATGTGTAAAATCAAGTTTTGCATATCTTTCTAGTGCATGAGAAATATCATTGATATTAGTACAAACTCTAAGTTGTAAGCTCATTAACATATCATTGATATGAACTCTAAGTTTTTCCATACTTTCAGATTGAACTTTATTTTCAAGTCTTTTGTTTAAGAAACCATTTCTTACTACTTCAACTACTTCATTTATCTCTGATAAAAATTTATTATCTGAATCAATAGTTGTTTTTGTTTTTAAAATATTTTCATTTACAACTTTTGCCATATTCCCAAATTCATCATTTGAACTATCATCTAACATTTCAACTGATGAGTTTTCTTTATTTACATAACCAAAGAAACTTAATAATCCTTTTTGAAAATTATTTAAAGAGTTAATTAGTTGATTTGATAAAAACATTGAGAAAGTTACAAAAAATAATATTGCTATTATGGCAATAATAATTAAAACATTATTCATTGTTATTTCTGATGAATTTTTTAATTCGATAGCATTTTTATTTATAATTGATAATTTATCTTCAAGTTCAAGTCCAACATCAACCATATCTTTTATTATTTTTTGAACTTCAGGGCTTTCTTTTAATATATCATTATTAAATTCTGTAACTCTTTTAGAATAAAATTTATCAAAATTTTCAATGTATTTTTTTGATAATTCTAAGATTTTATTTGATAAATCAATATTTTCTTTTTCAATCAATAGAGGTTTTAAACTGTTAACATAATTATCAAACTCTTTGAAGTCATTTTTTACATTTTGGGCTGTATTTTCACTAGGTGTTCTAAGAAATTGATAGACGGAAATACGACCTTTTAATAGTTGTTGTATGAACAAATCTGTTTGTGAAGCAACATGAATTCTTCCATTTGAAATACTATTAAAATAGCTAAAGACAAAAGCTGAAACAATAACAATAATGATAAATGTTACAGGTAAAAGAAATAACTTCTTCTTCGTTGAGAAACTTTTTAACATGAGAACACCTTTTAAGAAAAAATATAATAATAAGTGAATTTATATAATAATACCATAAATATAGCTTAAAGTATGAAGAAAAAAATTATAATTAAGATAAAATAAAATTATAATATAATTTTTTAAGAAAGAAAAAATAACTGATTTAGTATCTCTATTTGTTCTTCTTTTTGATAGTTAAATTTAAATTCATATTCTTTTAAATAGAAAAAAAAGTTATCTTCATCAAAACCTTTATACTTTTTTAGGTTCGATTCAAGATATTTCCAAAATTCATTTAATTTTGTTTGATGAGAGTTTTTTGAGTGTATTTTATACCAGTTTAGATATTGAATAAAACCATCTTCTACATCAAAAGCTCGATTTCCAACTTTTGGCATAAGTAAAGTGTAGATTCTTTCATTTGAGTAAAAACCTATAATATTTACTGCTTGGCTTAAAGATTTTCTTTTTTTCTTTTTTTCTCTTTCTTTTATATAATAAAACTCTTCATATTCTGTATAGTCTTTTATTGAATTGTGATATTCTTCTTCTAAAAAAATAGCAATTTTTTTTCTAAATAAATCAAATCTATCTTTTACAGTTTTGTAATTTAATCTCAATTCTTTTGCTGTTTCAAGTGCATTTTTATCTTCACAAAATTTTTTTATAATAGATTCATCTTTTTTTATTTTTTTTAGAGATAATTTTTTTGCACAAGTTTTGCATTTGATATAATCATCTGCAAGGATATAAAAGGTAGTATTTTTACAGTTTGGGCAAATCATAAGAAGTATTTTATCATTTTTGTATTATTAAATAATAAAATTTTTATATGGAGTGATAATTGCATTATCTAAATATTAAGGTAAGATATATTTAAACAAAAATAAGGTGGTACAAAAATGAAAATAGCAATTCCAGTAAAAGATGAAAGTTTGACATTTTTTAATAATGCAGGACATACTCCAAAATTTGCTATATATGATTTATTAGGTTCAGGAATATTTAAATCATTTAAGTTAAATTCTATAATAACAAACCCAAGAACTGATTTGGATCATGACCATGCAGAAGAAGATCATGCTTGTGAGCATGCTCATGATGATGAAGAACATATAAAAGAACACAATAAAATGGGGATAGCACTAAAAGAGTGCAATTATATAGTTGTTAAAAAAGCATGTAAAAATACAGCAAACTCTTTTACTTCTCAAGGTATAAAACTTGTTAAATATAATGGTGAAGCAAATGATGTAAATACTATTTTAAAAGAAACATCAGCACAATTTATTTAAAAACTTGTTCTAAATATATATAAGTGATTTAATATTGTTATATGATATTTAGACTTTTTGAGTTAAACTATTTAAAATGAATAAATATTCACCAAAAATAGTTTAAACAAAAAGGAAAAATATATGTGTAAAGATTGCGGTTGTACAATAGCAGGACAAGAACATCATCATGAACATCATTCACATGAACATAGTGCATCTCACCAAGCAGCTCACGAAACACTTCATCATAATCCTCAATTAAATGATGCAAAAACAATCTCAGTTATTCAAAAAATCTTAGATAAAAATGACCACGAAGCAGCTCACAATAGAGCTCATTTTGATAATCATAAAGTTTTAGGAATAAACTTAATGAGTAGTCCTGGAAGTGGAAAAACTACGCTTTTAGAAAATATTGCTGATATGGTAGATTTTAAATTTGCAGTAGTTGAAGGTGATTTAGAAACTTCAAGGGATGCAGATAGATTAAAAGCAAAAGGAATAAATGCTGTTCAAATACAAACAGGAAGTGCATGTCATTTAGATGCGTTTATGGTTCATAAAGGTTTACATGATATCTCTTTAGATGGTATTGATGTTTGTTTTGTGGAAAATGTAGGAAATCTAGTATGTCCAGCATCTTATGATGTGGGAACTCACTTAAATATCGTTCTTGTTTCAGTTCCTGAAGGAGAAGATAAAATAGCAAAATATCCAGTTATGTTTAGAAGTGCTGATTTAATACTTATTACAAAAACAGATTTACTTCCATATTTTGATTATGATATTGAAAAAGAGAAAATGGAAGCTAGAAAACTAAAACCAAATGTAGATATTTTAGAAGTAAATATCAAAGATAAACAATCACTTCAAAATGTAATTGATTGGATTAATTTCAAAAGAAAGATGAGATAGAAGTATATGTGTTTATCAATACCTTCAAAAATTAAAAGTATAGATACAGAAATGAACACTTGCGTAGTTGATACTATGGGAGTTGAAAGAAGTGCTAGTTTAGACTTAATAGACCAAGATGTAAAAATTGGAGATTATGTTTTAATTCATATTGGTTTTGCAATGAATAAAATAGATGAAGAGGATGCTTTAGAATCTTTAAAAGTCTATCAAGAAATCATAGATAAGATGGAAGAAAATGATCGCTTAGCAACTATTGAAGAAGCTGAAAATTGCCCAAATAGATAATATCATGGAAAAAGAATTACAATTAAAAGATTTATACGATGGTTTTAGAGATGCTAAAACTATAAAAGCATTTAAACAAATCATTGATGAAGATTTAAAAGATTATGATGGAACTATAAATATCATGGAAGTTTGTGGAGGACATACACATACTATTATGAAGTATGGAATACCACAACTAATAAACAAAAAAATAAACTTTATCCATGGTCCAGGATGTCCTGTTTGTGTTATGCCAAAAGATAGAATAGATAGTGCTTATGAGTTGAGCCTTCAAAAAGATGTAATACTTGTAACACTTGGAGATATGATAAAAGTTCCAGGGAGTAAGGGAAGTTTACAAAAGGCAAGAAGTGAAGGTGCTGATGTAAGATTTGTTTATTCTCCTATGGATTGTCTTAAAATTGCAGATGAAAATCAAGATAAAACAGTAGTATTTTTTGCAATTGGTTTTGAAACAACAACTCCAATGACTTGTGCTTTACTAGAACAAGTTATAAAACAAGATATAAAAAATATTCTTTTTCATATAAATCATATAACAGTTCCTGAAGTTATGCGTGTATTAGTACAAAATAGTGATTGTAAGATAAATGCTTTTTTAGGACCATCACATGTTAGCGTAATAAGTGGAAGTAAAATATATGAAGAGTTTCCAAGGGATTATAATAAACCAGTTGTTGTAAGTGGATTTGAACCAGTAGATGTGATGCAAAGTATCTCTATGATAGTAAAACAGTTTAAAGAAAAAAGAGCCAATTTAGAAGTAGAGTATAAAAGACTTGTTTCTTATGAGGGAAATCTAAAAGCACAAGAGCTTATAAATAAATACTTCAAAAAAGTTCCTTTCAAATTTAGAGGAGTGGGTGAGGTAGAAGAAAGTGGTTATGAACTAAAAGATGAATATAGTAAATATAATGCAAAAATAGTTTATAAAGATATATTACCAACTAGCGAAGTAAAAGAGAATAAAGCTTGTAAATGCCCTGAGATTTTAATGGGAGTTGCAAAACCAACTGATTGTAAAATCTTTGGAAATGTATGTACTCCAACAAACCCAGTTGGCTCTTGTATGGTTAGTAGTGAAGGTGCTTGTAGTGCTTATTATAAATATGGGAATTTGATAAATTAAAAAAAAGAGAACAAAACAGTGAGTTTATTTGAAATAGAATTGAATAGCGAATTTAAAATACTTAATTCAAAAATTTTTTTTGATGAAAAAAAATTAAAAAAATATTACAAATTAAATAAACTAAATGATAATTATGATGACGATATTAAAGAGATGATAGAAGAACATAAGTTATATATACATCAAGATTTATTTGTAATTAATAATTATAAATATGAATTTGATGAAATTAATAATATGATTTTATCAAATATTTATAAGTCAAATGCTAATTCAACTGAACATCTTGTATATCCTGAATGGTTGTTGTTTCTCATTAGTATAAAAAAAGAAAAAGTACGATTTATTAATGAAAAAGAATTTTATAAATATTTAGAGTATTTTAAATATATTGCAGAAATAAGATACAAAAATTATATTATAAGAAATGTAAGAAATTATATCAATTTTAAAGAATTGGGAAAAGTTTCTGATATAGAAAATTCTTTACATGATAGTTTATTAGAGTATTTGAAAAAATCAGAATATGAAACTAAAGAGTTATATGAATATTTAAATTTCTTATATAGATTTCATCAAGAATTAAAGGATAATGAAAAATATAAACTTATGTGGAATATAGAAGTTTATATACAAGAAACAATTGTACTTTTACTTGATAAAGAAATTTCTTTAAAAGAAATATATGAAGAAGTCTATAAGTATATGAGAGGTACTTATTCAGTTTTACATGAAATATATATTTATAAACCTCTGTATGTAGAAGAGAGTAAAAATCATTTTGAATTATATTTAACGAAGATAAATAAATTATTTAATAGTAATATTGATATAAATGATTTTATGTCAATACTTACAAAAAATGATAAGCATAAGGATATTCTTTTTTCTTGTATAGAACTTGATAACAGACTTAATGCTAATAAAATGAATGAACATACAATGGGTGCTATAACAAGAAGTATTGTATTAAGTGTTGAAGAAGTTATTAAAAATTATATATCAATTAAACAATTTGATATGTGTTTAGAGAAATTAGCAAAAGATAGTACTCTTTTTCAGAATTTTAGAATAAAAGAGAAAGAATATTCAAATGGAAATGAACTTTTAAAGTTATTAGATAACTTAATTGAAAAAGATGAGAGAATTTATATTTTAAAAAGAATCAAGTGGAGCAACTATAGAATTCAATCAAATATATTAAATAGTATGTTTCAATTAAATGAAATTTGTTTTAGACCAGAAATATCTTTAGAAAAATATTTAGCTATTTATTATAGTACAAGAAATTATTTAGCACATTATAATATTGATATGAATAAGTTCTTTTGGGGTGAAGATGGACAAAGAAGAATAATATCAAATACGATAAGTTCTGTTATTATAATTTTATATAGAATAGAAGTGATGAAAAAAAATTTTGATAAAGCAATAAAAATTTTAGATAATGTCTAGGAAATATAGGAATTTAAAATATGAACATAGAAAAAATAAAACATAGAATACAAAAATTTAGTGATGATAGAAATTGGGATGAATTTCACAATCCAAAAAATCTAGTTATGGCTTTAAGTGGAGAAGTTGGAGAGTTAAATGAAATATTCCAATGGTTAAACTTTGAAGAGTCAATAAACTTACCTGATGATGTAAAAGAACATACAAAAGAAGAGGTTGCAGATATTGCTATTTATCTTATAAGAATTTGTATGAAGCTTGATATAAATCTTGAAGAAGCTATATTAAATAAGATGACAAAAAATGAAGCTAAATATCCAGCAGAAACATCACAAGGTGGAAGCAAAAAATATAGTAAGAGTAGGGAAAACAGATAAATGACAAAAACAATTACATTAGCCCAAGGAAATGGTGGAGCTGAAAACAATGAACTAATAACAAAGGTATTTTACAATGCTTTTAAAAATGAGATATTAGAAAAAAGTGAAGATGCAGCTATCATAGAAAATGGAAAACTTGCTTTTAGTACAGATAGTTTTACAGTTAGTCCACTTTTTTTTAATGGAGCAAATATAGGAAAACTTGCTATTTGTGGAACTTGCAATGACTTAGCCATGATGGGTGCAAAGCCAAAATATCTTACTTGTTCAGTTATCATAGAAGAGGGCTTTGAAGTAGAACAACTTGAAGTCATAGTAAACTCTATGAAAGAAGAGTTAGCTAAAAATGAAGCGATTATTGTAAGTGGAGATACAAAGGTAGTACCACGTGGTGCAGTTGATAAAATTTTTATAAATACAACTGGAATTGGAGAGATACTTTATAGTGGAATTAGCTCAAATAGTATCACACAAGATGACCTGATACTTGTAAGCAGGGATATTGGAGCTCACGGTGCTACAATCTTTACTGCGCGAGAAGGTATGGATATGCACTCAAACTTAAAAAGTGATTGTAACTCTTTATATCCTCAAGTAAAAGCACTTATTGATAGTGGAGTTAAAATTACAGCTCTTAGAGATGCTACAAGAGGAGGAGTGAGTGCAGTGTTAAACGAGTGGGCAAAACAATCAAATATTTGTATTGAAGTAGAAGAAGAAAATATTCCAGTTAGCGATGAGGTTAAGGGAATTTGTGAAATGCTAGGGTTTGAAGCTACAAATCTAGCAAATGAGGGAACATTTGTACTTGCAATATCAAAAGATGATGTAGCACGTGCAATAGAGGTTTTACACAACTTTCCTGAGGCTTCAAATGCTTGTATCATAGGAAAAGTAACTTCTCAATATCCACAAAAAGTTATTTTAAATAGTTCTTGGGGTACAAAAAGATTTTTAGATACACCAACTGGTGAACTTCTTCCAAGGATTTGCTAGTGCATGAATATAGTATAGTTCAATCATTATTAGAAAGTTGTGAAGAACACGTAAAGGCAAATGACGCAAAAAAAGTTACAAAAGTAGTAGTAAAGATTGGAGTTTTAAGTGGAGTTGAGCCTGATTTACTTCAAACTGCCTTTGATACTTTTAAAGAACAAACCGTCTGCCATGATGCTCAGTTTTTGATAAATGTTCAAAAAATAGAGATTTTATGCCTTGATTGTAATACAAAATCAACTTTAGAAAAACATGAGTTTTCTTGCCCCAAATGTCAAAGTGTAAATATAAAAGTAACAGATGGCGAGGATATGTTTTTGATGAGTTTAGAAATGGAATAAAAGATTATTTTTTATTCTGTTTTATGATTTATTAGCTTTTTCTCTAAATTTGTGATATTATTTTTTCATTGAGTCTATATGAAAGGCTTTAAAATGAAAAAAATTACATTAGAAAGGTTACTTTATAGAAAGTATTTAAAAACATCTTTTATATCAGTATTTTTTATTGGATTATTTTTAATATCTTTTTATTTTATAGTCAATAAAAATATAGTAAATAAAAGTAAAGATTTGATTTTAAGTAATCTTGAAACATTTATATCTTTAATGATTGATAACCAATCAAAAATAAAAACTGAACAATTTTTAGAATATCTATCAAATAAAAATTATCCATACAATGGTAAAATAATAATTCTTGATAATATAGGAAAAATAAAATTTACCAATACAAAATTAGGAAATCTTTTAGGTATAGAAAAAGATGATGATATTTTCAAAAATAATACTTACAAAATAAGTTATTATTTTAAAGATATCTTAGCTGAAAAAATCGTAGAAAAAATTGTATTAGATAATGAAAACTATTTAATCTTTTCAAAAAAATTATCAAATTCTTCCTTTTATTTAGTTTGTTTTATAGATGAAAAAGAGATTTTAAAAGAGATTAATATCTTAGTTGAGTATTGTAGAAATTTGGAGTTTATACTTATTTTTGGAATAGTTATATTTTATTTAATTTCATTTTTTTATATCTCTTTTAATGCAAAAAATTTTGTTTATAAAATAAATCAACCATTATCTAAAATTGTAGATTTAACGAAAACTTTTGGTAAAAAAGATGCATCTATTGAATTAGAATCTTGTGGAATTTTTGAAATAGATAGATTAAGTTGTAATTTCACAAAAATGCTAAAAGAGTTAGATAACAGAACAAAAGAATTGATTTTAGAAGAGACAAAGAGAGCTTATCAAGAAAGTTTAGCTAATACAGATGCTTTAACAGGTGCTTACAACAGAAGGTATCTTTATAATTTTTCAGAACAATATTTAAAAATAATAAAAAGAGAAAATAAAGAGTTATCTTTACTCTTATTAGATTTAGATGATTTTAAAAAAATAAATGATACTTTTGGACATGAAATTGGTGATATTGTGATTAAAGAATTAGTTAAAATATCAAAAAATTGTATAAGAGACAATGATTTGATAATAAGACTAGGAGGTGATGAATTTGTTATTTTATTACCAAATACTTATGTTGAAGATGCAAGAAAAGTTGCAATGAAAATTATTGATAAAATTAATGAGTATAATAAAAATAAAGAGTTTAATTTTACTATTAGTGTGGGAGTATCGCACTATCAAAAAGGTGATATATCTATTGACAATTTAATTTCAAGAGCAGATGATTCTTTATATGAAGCAAAAAGAGTTGGAAAGAATTGTGTTATTTAGATTTATATAAAATATTATTTATTGATTGTTAACTTATTTTTATTATAATATGCAAATATATATAAATAGGAAATGAATAAATGTTATTAATGAAGTTACAATCTAAAGAAAAGTTTTCTTTCTTGCAATTAGCTCACTATTTAGCAAGAATTGATAATAAATTTGGGGAAAGAGAAGAAGAAATAATATCTGAATATTGTACAGAAATGGGAATTGAAAATCTTGATTCTTTTGATATGGAAAATTTTAGTTTAGATAATATTTTAAAAGACTTTAAATCTGAATCGAGTAAAAGAATTGTAATTTTAGAATTAATGATTTTGATTCATATAGATCATAGTTTTAATATAAACGAACAAAAATTGATGGAAAAAATATCAATAAGTTTTGGTATTGATTTAGACGATGTTAATGATTATTCTCAATGGGGAAAATCAGTTGCTATGCTTTATGAAGTAGCAAAAATTTTCATAAATGAGAAAAAAAAGATTCAATAAAAATATTTTAAACTTAAATAATAAGAAATTTTAGATAAAATCTTCTTATGGAAATAATAGAAACATTAAATAATAAAATTGATAAATTAATTCATGATTATGAAAAGCTAAAGTTAGAGAATCTTTCGTTGATTCAGGAACTTGAGAAGTTAAAAAATGAAAATGATGAATTAGTTAGAAATAATCAAGATATGTTTTTAAGAATCGATAGTACATTAACATTGATAAAGGCACAAAAGAGTGAATAAAGAAGTTACATTCCATATAAATAATATGGCTTATACTGTAAATGTTGATGAAAAAATATACAAAGAATTAACTAAATATTTAGATTTAAATAAAAATAATGATACAAAAGATTTATTGATAGCATATCTTCAATTATCTCAAGATTATCATCTTTTTAAAAAAGATGTTGAAGATATTACAAATAAACTAGCAAGGTTTTAATATCAAAAGTTTTTCTTTATTAGAAATAATTATAGCAATAGTAGTAATAGCTATAATTATCTCTTTTTCAATTCCCAAATTAACTCAAATAAATAATAAATCAAGTTTAGTATCATTGAAATCTGAGATATATTTAATTCAAAACGGAATAACAAAACTAAAAAGTAAAAATGTACTTTTAGGAAATTCAAATGAAATTGATTCTTTGGATGATGCTTCAATAAATAAAAAAGCAGAAAAACTTTTTTCAAAAATAGTTGATTTTTCAGTTACATCAACTGATACAATTGAAAAAAAGATAGGAAGTTGGTCAAAACTTTCATCAAAAAATTATACTTTTTATTTACCTTCAAATTCTGTTTTATTTGCTTTTGAAAATGGAACTTTTGTTTGTAAAAGTGAAGAAAATATTTGTAAAGAGGTAGAATAGTGTATTTTTATGAAGTTGCAATTTTAAGGTCACCTCTAAATAATTTGACATATCAAAGTGAAAATAAAATTGAAATTGGAACAAAGGTTTTAATAAAACTAAGACAAAGAAAAGTTTTAGATGAAGCTGTAATCATAAAAGAAGTGGAAAAACCAACTTTTAAATGTACTGATATAAACGAAATTACAAATGAATTTTATGATGAAAAAATGCTTCAAATTTCATCTTTTGTTTCTCAATATTATGTTTGTTCTCTTGGCGAAGCTTTAAGTGTTTATAATGCTTTTGATAAAAATATAAATAAAATTGAAATAGAAGGAAAATTTGATAGTAAAATAGTTTTATCAAGTTTTCAAGAAAAAGCAAAAGAATTTTTAAAAGAAAAAAAACAAGCACTTTTATTTGCAAATACAGGTGCTGGAAAAACAGAAATTTATATAAAAATTATTGAAGAACATCTAAATAACCAAAAACAAGCTGTTTTATTGATGCCTGAGATTTCTTTGACTCCACAAATGCAAAAAAGATTAGAAAAAGTTTTTGGAAAAAGTGTAGCTATTTGGCACTCAAAAATTACTAAAAAAAAGAAAGTAGAGATTTTAAAAGGTCTACAAGAAGGAAGCATAAAACTAATAGCAGGTGCTAGGTCTGCACTTTTTTTACCATATTCAAATCTTGGAGTAATTGTTGTTGATGAAGAGAATGATGATTCATATAAAAGTGATTCAAAACCAAGATTTCATACTAAAGATTTAGCAATTTATATAGCAAAAAAATTTGATTTACAACTTGTTCTTGGAAGTGCAACTGTAAGTACAAGTTCTTTTTATAAAATCCCATTTTTTAGACTTGATGAGACTTATCACAAAACAAAAAAATTATATAGTTTTGAAGATAGCGATGCAAATTTATCTTCAAAAGTTATAGATAAAATAGATAAAACGTTAAAAAGTAATAATCAAGTAATTGTATTTTTACCTACACGAGCAAATTTTAAATATCAGATTTGTACAACTTGTGGAAAATCTGTAGAGTGTCCTTTTTGTTCTGTTTCTATGAGTTTACATAAAAATGATTTGGCTTTAAAATGCCACTATTGTGGATATACTCAAAAAATTCCAGATTCATGTCCATCTTGTAATAATGGAATTATTCATAATCTAAGAGTTGGAACTGCTCAAATTGAAGAGGAGTTAAAACTAATTTTCCCTGATAAAACTATTAAAAGATTTGATAGAGATGAAATAAAAACTGATAATCAATTAAAAACAGTTTTAAATGATTTTAATGATGGAAAAATAGATATTCTTGTTGGAACTCAAATGCTTTCAAAAGGGCATGATTATCATAATGTAAAACTTGCTGTTGTTTTAGGAATTGATTCAGTTTTAAATATGAATTCATATAAAGCAAGGGAAAAGGCTCTCTCACTACTTATTCAAATAGCAGGACGAAGTGGACGAAGTGGTGAAGGTGAAGTAATAATTCAAACAAAAAATCAAGATTTTTTTAATCACTATTTAAATGAGTCAAACTATTTAGAGTTTTTGGAAGAAGAACTTGAATTTAGAAAAGATTTTTATCCACCATTTTTAAAACTTGCAAAAGTGATGTTTTCTCACTCAAATGGTCTTAAAGTTAAAGATGAAATGGATTCGTATGTAAAACTTTTTAAAGAAAATAAAGATATTGAAGTTGTAGGTTTTGGTCAAAGTCCTATTTTCAAAATGTCAAATAAATATAGATATGAGATACTTCTTCGTTCTTCAAATATAAAAGCATTATTACAAGCTCTACATTCTGTACAAACGCCCAATGCAACTATTGATATGGATACAATTTATTAATTAACCTTATATTAGTCAACTTTATTGTAAAATACACCAAAAATTTAATAGGAGAACTAATGGCTTATACAAAAGATGAATTTAAACAATTAGTAGATGATATTCAATCACAACCTTGGTACAAAAATCCAATCGGATTTGGTATTGCAAAAGTTGATAGAGGACAAATAAATAAAGATAAAATACTACAAGCGACTTTCCCTGTAATAAATTGGAATGAGAATTTTGGAAGTGCAGCAGTATTATTAAACGCTTTAAAAGTTGCTGGAGTTGATGTTGATACATCAAAATCAGAATTAGTATGCAAAATTTCAGATGAATTTTTAACTTCTTGTATTGAAGCTTTTAGACCATTTATTCCAGAAGCAAAAGGTGATGCACATAAAAATGTTCAAGTTGTTTCAACATTAGCATCTTTACCAATAGATTCAGGATTAAGTGCTGATGATTATAGAGTAGTATTTATTTTTGAAGATGCAGCACCTGAATCAACAGAAGCTGTATATTTAAAACTTTATGCACTTTCAACTGGAAAAGCAGCATTAAGAAGTCTTAATTTAAATGGTGCATTTGGTAAATTACACAACTGCGCTTGGATTGGAAATCAACCAATTGAATTAGATTGGTTAAGAGCAAATGAGATTGTATTAAAACTTTCAGGTAAATATCCAAATATTGATTTTGTTGATAAATTCCCAAGATTCTTACAACACATTATTCCTGCTGATAATACAAGAATTTTAGAGTCTTCAAAAGTTAGAATGGGAGCACAATTAGCTGCTGGAACTACAGTTATGCCAGGTGCTGCTTATATCAACTTCAATGCTGGAACTTTAGGTTCAGTTATGGTTGAAGGAAGAATCTCTTCAAGTGCTGTTGTTGGAGCTGGGTCTGATGTTGGTGGAGGAGCTTCAATTCTAGGAGTTTTATCTGGAACTGATGGTGTGCCTGTTACTATTGGAGAAAACACACTTTTAGGAGCAAATTCTTGTACTGGAACAACTATCGGTGATGGTTGTATTTTAGATGCAGGTGTTACAATCCTTCCTGGAACAAAAATCGCATTATCTGATAAAGCTGTTGAAGCATTAAAAGCTATAAATCCTGGAAAAGAAATCTCTACTGTTATGAAAGGTAGCGATTTTATCGGAGTAAATGGAGTTCACTTTAGAGTAAATTCTTCAACTGGTCAAACTATTGCTATGAGAAGTACAAGAGAAATCAAACTAAACGCTGATTTACACTAATTTTTATGGTATTTTTTAATTAAAAGGTAAGAAGTTTTCTTCTTACCTTTTTTTATTTTAACTTTCTAATCAACATATAACCACATATATCGTATAATCGCAACCTTAAAAAACAGAATAATACAATAAAAGAAGAATAATGATAGAACTAGTAAACATATCAAAAAGTTATCCAACAAATGAACTTTATAGTAACTTAGATTTAAGATTAAATGCTGGAAATAAAGTTGGACTTGTGGGAAGAAATGGAAGTGGAAAATCAACACTTTTTAAACTAATTTTAGGGGAAGAACAACCAGATAGTGGTGAGATAGCACTTCCTAAAAATTATAAGATAGGTGCTTTAAAGCAATACTTTGATTTTACAGAAAAAACTCTACTTGATGAGACAGCTTTAGCTTTGAGTGAAGATGATAAATATAACATTTATAAAGCTGAAAAGATTTTATTTGGACTTGGATTTTCTCAAGAAGATTTAGAAAAAGCGCCAAAAGAGTTTTCAGGTGGTTATCAAATCAGAATAAACTTAGCAAAACTTCTTTTAACTGAACCAAATATGCTTTTACTTGATGAGCCTACAAACTACTTGGATATTTTATCTATTAGATGGCTAAAAGCCTTTTTAAAATCTTTTGAAGGTGAAGTAATTCTTATCACTCACGATAGAGATTTTATGGATAGTGTTTGTACTCATACTATGGGTATTATTAGAAAAAGTGCTTTTATGGTTCAAGGAAGTACACATAAATTTTATGAACTTTTAGCTTCAAATGAAGAACATTATGAAAAACAAAAAATAGCTCAAGAGAAAAAAATCAAAGAACTTGAAGAGTTTATTGCAAAAAACAAGGCACGTGCAGCAACAGCAACACTAGCTCAATCAAAAGTAAAAATCCTTGAAAAAATGGAAGTTATGGAAGATTTACAATATGATTCAAATCTAAGTTTTAATTTCAATTATAAAGATACAGCAGCAAAATTTTTACTTGAAGTAAAAGATGTGAGTTTTGGATATACACCTGAAAATATTTTGTTTAAAGATATTTCTTTTGCTCTTAGTCGTGGTGAAACTCTTGGAATCATCGGGAAAAATGGTAAAGGTAAATCTACACTATTAAATGTAATTGCAGGAGAATTAAAAGCTTTAACTGGAACAATTGATTATCATACAAGTACAGTTTTTGGACATTTTGGGCAAACAAATATTTCTCATTTAAATAAAAACAATACGATTATGGATGAAATTCACTCTACAAATGTAAAACTTCCTGAGTCAACTATTAGAGGAATAGCTGGATTAATGATGTTCAGTGGAGATAATGCTAAAAAGAAAATTTCACTTCTTTCGGGAGGAGAAAAAAGTAGGGTAATGCTTGGAAAAATTATAGCAAAAGATGTAAACTTACTTTTCCTAGATGAGCCTACAAACCACCTTGATATGGATTCTATTGATGCTCTTACAAATGCAATTAAAGCTTTTGAAGGTTCTTGTATTATTGTAACGCACAGTGAAGATTTATTAAGAGCTGTTTGTGATAGATTGATTGTATTTACAAACGATGGAGCTGATTATTTCAATGGAACTTATGACGAATTTTTAGAAAAAATTGGTTGGGATGAAGATGATACAGTTGAAAAGAAAAAAGTTGAAAAACCAAAAGTAAATAAAAAAGAGAGCAAAAAATTAAGAGCTGCAATTGTTTCTGAAAAAAGTAAAGCAACAGCACCACTTAAAAAAGAGATTCAAGATTTAGAAGAACAAATAGAAAAACTTGAAGATGCACTAGAAGATGCAAGAGTTAAACTTTCAAGAGATATTCCAAAAATTGAAAAAGAGATTGAACAAAAATTTGAATTACTTGAAGCAACTCAATTCAAACTTGATGATATGAATAAAGAGTTTGAAAGAAGAATGAACGAGGTTTAAGCTAATAATAGCTTAAAGCTCTTTGGCGTAAATAGTTTTAAAGAATCACTTTTTAGTGATTTTAACTCATTTGAAAATCCATTTTTACTAAAGATTACAAAGATATCTACATTTAGACCTGCACTTTTACAATCATCCATTAGTTTATTTAATTCATTTTTTTTGATTTTAGAGTTTATATATTTACAATTTCCTGCAATAATTTTTCCACTTGTTGTTTTTGCAACTAAATCTATTTCTCTTTTTTCATCCCAATATTTTCCAAACTGTTTTATTGGGTCTTCACTTAATAAATCTCTGATAAATTCCATTGATAATTCTTCAAATACAAAGTTCCCAAATTCAGCTTGTTTGTTTTCAAAAAGAGTATAAAATTCTTCATAATTTTTCTCTTTTATACCTTTATAAATTGGAGAAACAAAAGCAAACCAAAATCTTAAAAATGGTGTAGTAAATAGAAGTTTTCTTGCAACTTTGTCATCACCTCTTTTATTTGCTAAGTGATGTTGAGATGATTCAACTTCTATTATTCCTCTTTCAACTAATTTTTCAACACATTTAGAACCTTCTTCAAAACTAACAAATGCTCTTTTAAAAGATGAATTTGTTCTTCTATCGCCTTGAGCTATTCCTGTTAAAATAGCATGGTCAACTTTATAACCACCTGTTAAACTGTGAATTTCATTTCTTAATTGTAAATAGTTATTTAAAATATGTTGTTCTATTAGTTCTAGTATTGGTTTGTTTGTATCTATTTTTATATTTAAACCACCAAATACTATAAAGTATTGAACAGCTTTTTCCATATCTGTGATGTTGTTTTCTTTACAAAAAATTCTAAATTGATTTTTTGTTGATTGGTCTATTAAAATTATGGTAAATCCTTATTATTTGTAATATTTTTGCAAAAAAGCATTAAATGAATTTGCAAATTGTTGTGCATCTTTTTGACTAAAAGGAGCTGGACCTTTTGTCATTTCTCCACTATCTCTTATTTCTTGCATTAAATTCCTAATTGCAAGATACTGTTTTATATTATCTTGCGTATAAGTTGCACCTCTATGGTCTATTGCATGGGCATTTTTTTGTATAGTTCTATCAGCTAGTGGAATATCTGCTGTTATTACAAGGTCATTTTCTTGCAACATTTCAATTATCTTATCATCTGCTTCATCTTGTTTTGTATCAACAATTATATATTTTATATAATTAGAAGTGCCTATATTGATTTTTTTATTTGCAATTACAATTGTATCTATTTTTTGTTTTTCAATAGCTCTTAAAACAATTGGTTTTAACAAATTTGGAAAAGCATCACCATCTATAAAAAGTTTCATATTTTAAACAAATCTTTTGGATCAATATGAGATGAATCTTTCGTTACTTGAAACATTAAACTATCATCAACTCTTCCAACAACGTATCCTTGTTTTATCCATTTTCCTACAACTAAAGTTGGAGAAATTTCATCTAAATGAGAGTAAATAGTGTGTAATCCACCTTCATGTTGAATAATTACAACATTATCAAGCATACCTGCATTTTTTTTAGCATAAACAACTTTTCCATTTAAAACTGCTACAACTTTTGCTTTAGGTTCATTGCTTTTTAAAACAATAGATTCATTAAAAAGTTTTATTTTATAAATTGGGTCATAATATGTTCCAAAATTTTTTACAACTTTAAATGATTTTAATGGAGCAATAGATTTTTCACCTCTATATTTTATTATTTTTATTCCATCAGTTGAAGAACCAATTTTTTTTACATCTAAATTTAGATTCTTTGCATATTTTTGATTTCTAACATCAGATGTTTGTATTTCATCATCATTTACTGTATCTTCTTGAGTTGTTGTTGAACCTTTTTTAGTATTTAAAAGTGTTTGTAATTTTTTTCTTTTTTCCTCTTCTTCTCTTTGTGCAATTTTTTTATCTTCTTCTTCTTTTAAAATATTTAATTCAGCAAGTAAATTTTTCAATGATTCTTGTTGTTTTACTACTTTATTCAATTCTATTTGATAAGATTTATGTTGTTCTTCAAGATTTGCTAATGAACTTGAATGTTTTTGTTTTAAAGATGTTAATTTATCTTTTGTTTTTTGTCTATCTTCTATATATGAAGAGATTTTTTCAATATCTTTTTGATTGTTTTTTGTATTTGTATATAAAACAGTATATGTACTATTTAATTTAGTTACTTTTTCTTTTGAATATTGAGATAATAAAGTATATATTTCATTATCAATTAATTCTTGTAAAGAGTTTTCAGAAGCAAGTTTTAATGCCATTGATACTGAAAACTCTTCAATGATAGTGTCAACTATTTCTTCTTCATTACTACTTTTTTCTTTTATTAATTCAGTTGATTTCGATTTTAATTCATCAAGTTTATTTTTTGAATCTTCAAGTAATTTCTGATGTTGTTCTATATCTTCATTAACTTGTTTTATCTCTTTTTCTAAATTTATAATATTTGTATTTTGTGATTCAATTTTATCTGCTAAATCTTTTATTTTTAGATTTGTAGTCTCTTTTTTTTCAAGATTTGAGTTTAAAATTTCTTTATTTTGTTTGATTTTTTTATCAATATTTGAAGCAAAAATCAAATTTACAAAAAACAATAATAGAAAAAATATTTTAGTCATTTTTTATCTTATATTTTAATAATACACCAAATATTGTAAAAATTGAAATTGAAAAAGATAGTAGAAATATTTTCATCAATTCAAATGGTAAATTTATTTCAATATCAACAATATCATGTAATTCCAAAGGGAATAATACATCCATATTATTTGAAACATAATAAAGAAAACAAGTTGTAATTAAAAATGCTAAAAAAGAACTAAGAAGTGCATAATTTAAAATAGATGATGCACTGTATAAAATAGAAGCTCCATGCAATCTAAGTATAGAAATTTTTATATTATGTTCATGAAACCATAGTTTTATTTGCTTAGCAATAATAATTATTGCAAAAATAGTAATAATAAAAAATAGTATAAATGAAACACTATTTAGTAAAAGTAATAAAAGATAAATTTGATTATGGTTTTTATAAAATACTTCTACTTTTTTAATATTTTTATTTTGAAGTAAAGTTTGTTTTATTTCCTCTAATTCACTACTTGTTGGAAAAATTTCTAAATATATTTGATAAAAATTTGGAAGTTTTTGTTTTAGTAATTCGATAGAATTATTTGATAAATTAGTTTTGATATTTGCAATAATTTTTTCATTTGGCAAAGCTTGTATTCTTTCAACTTTTATACCTGCAAGTTCACTAAATGTATCTTTTTCAATAGGTGTATTACTTACAATTACTATAGAATAATCTCTTGAAATTTGAGTTTTATAATTATCAACTACATTATTTATTAGTAAAAAAATTGAAAATGCAATTAACATAGAAAGCAATGGAATTAAAAAAGCAAATATATTTTTAAGAAACTTCATAAATGATTCCATCCTCAATAGATAATTGTCTAAATTTTATTCCTAAATTTTTAGGAACTCTATGTGTTACTACTACAACAGTTATACCTAATTGTTCATTTGCACCTTTTAATAAATTCCATACAACTTCAGCTGAATAATCATCAAGATTTCCTGTTGGTTCATCTGCTATTATGATTTTTGGATTATGTGCTAAAGCCCTTGCTACTGCAACTCTTTGTTGTTCTCCACCACTTAACTCATTTGGATAATATCCTGCTCGATGAGTAAGTCTAACATGAGCTAATAGTTTATTTGCTTGATCTCTTGAAACTTCATGAGAATAGCCATTTATTTTAAGTGGTATCATGATATTTTCTTCTATTGTAAATTCATTTACAAGTTTATAATCTTGGAAAATAATACCAATATCTTTTCTAAGAAGTCTTAGTTTTTTACCTTTTATTCCAAAAACTTCTTGATTTTCAATTTTTAAACTCCCATGTTTTAAAGGAATATCTCCATAAAATGATTTTAATAAAGTAGATTTTCCACTACCTGAGTTTCCACCTATAAATATGAACTCCTTAGGTTTTATTGAAAAGTTTCCTTTTTTTATAATATATTTATTATCATCATAAGTAAGGTAAATATTCTTAGCTTCAATCATTTACTTAAAATCTCTTTTAATTTTTTATGTGCATTTATATTTGAGCTTGTTGGAAGAGGATTTCCTTGATAATAAGTAATTTCTCCTTCTTCAACAAGTAAATATTTTGTAACAGGTCTATCAAAATTTCCCATAGTTACTTTTATTAATCCCGAATTATTTTTATTCTCAATAATATATAATTCTTCAATGTGAATAAAATAATTTTTTTCAATAAGTGATTTTGTAGGAATTCCTTTTAAAATTTTACTAAAATCAATTTCTGAATCAAATGAAAAATCAAAGTTTAAATTGATGTTTTTATCTTCATTAAAAGCCTCTAGAACTACATCATAGATATTTTTACCTTGTTTTTTCCATCTATCTTCATATTTACTAGAAACTGCTAAATCTTTATTTATATCAATAGTAATTCTTCCTTTTGGAAGATTTGTTAAAACTTCTGTGCAAAAATCAAAATATTTTCTACTATCAGTTCTAAGTTCTAATGTTCCACCAACTTTTAAAACTCTTAAAGCTTCATTTACAAATTCATTAGAGTAGATTCTTCTATGCGGTTTTTTATCCCAAGGAACCGGAAAATGAACAAAGATTTTTCCAACTTTGTTTGATTCAATAAATTCCATAAATAATCTTGCATCATAATTTACAACTAAAACATTTGTAATACCCTGAATTTCAAGTTGTTTTAAAAGTTGTTCAATTGATGGATAGTGAATTTCAAGACCAATAAATTGAACATTTGGATTTGATTTTGCTTGATGTAAAAGATGTCTTCCACTTCCAAAACCTATCTCTATTTGAATCTCTTTATCTGTCTTAAAATCATCAACAAAATAGTTTATATCTTTTAGATATTCATGTTTTGTCTCTTTTTTTACTTGAAGATTATTTGTATTTGAAAATAATACATTGGCTTCATTTAGATTTACATAGGCATTTAAAGCATTTTTTACAAGAGTAACAGGTGATAATCTCGTAACTTTATCTGCTTTTATCATAAAGTTTTCATCTTTAGGTTTTAAAGATAATAAAAATTCTTTTCCTTGGTTTTTAACAGCAACTCTATATTCTATTTTTCTTTCTTTTTGAGTAAAGTTATATGACTTTGCTATAAATTTAAACTCTACACCATCTTTTTCTGATGGTGTATTTATTAACTCTTTTCTTTCAAATACGATATGTGGCATTTATTCTTTCTTATTATTTTGAATTTGTTTTTGGTATTGTTAATGACGCTTCATTTGTTTTTTCAGATACTAATCCAAACTCATCATTTGCTTGAACTGTATATTTATATTCTACACCGCTTACAATATCTGTATCTTCAAATCTTGTATCTGTTATGTTATTAAATTTTACTAACTTATATTCAAAAAAGTTTTGTTTGATTTTCTTCTCAATATTATATGATACAGCTCTATTATCTCCCGCTTTCCAGTTTAAAATAGCTCTATTATTTTGAATTTGTGCAAGAGTTAATACTGGTTTTGCAGGTTTTGGTAAACTAATCCCTTTTATAGGTGTAATATCAAAAGAACTTTCTAATCCATCTTTTCCTACAGCAATAACTTTATAGTAATAAACTCTTCCATCATCATCTGTTTTATCTGTAAATTCAAGAATATTTGAATTTACAGTTCCAACTTTTTTATATCCAAAAGATGAATAAATACTTCGGTGAATATCGTATTTAATAATATCTTGTGTTGGGGAAACATCCCAAGCTAAAAATATTTTTTTAGGAATGTTATTTGAAGCTCTTACATTTGAAGGTCCAGTTGGAAGAGGTTTTGTTTTTGCTACAACAGGTTTTGAAGTTGCTGATTCAACATCATTGAATGTAAATGCTTTAACTCTATATTTATAAGCTGTATTATTGTCTAACCCTGTATCAATATATTCAACTGATAATCTTTGATTTATAGTTTTTAAATAAATCCATTCATTTAAAGTTGTATTGAATTTTTCAATTCTATAGTATTGAACTCTTGGGTCTGGATGTGGTCTCCAAATTATTTTTATTCTATTTGGTAAATCAGAAATTGCTTGTACAAATTCAACAGCAGGAAGTCTTTGTAAAGTTTGTGCTATGTATGCATCTGTTGTAGGAGATTCACTACCATCTGCTAATCTCGCAGATATTTGGTAAGCATATTTTGTATTTGGTTCTAGATCTTTATCAACATAATGTGTAGCATATCTGTTATCAATAGATTTAATAAGTCTTAAAGTTTTTCCATCTTTTTGTAAATCCATTCGATAAAAATTATATCCTACAACTTTTGGGTCATTCGATCTTTGCCATTCAAATCCAATTGAAGTCATATCTGGAATTGATTTTATAGAATTAAAATCTACAGTTTCAACTGAGTTATTAATTTTAGGTTTTGTTGGTGTATTTAAATTATCAAATATGTTGGTACAACCACTAAATAGAAAAAGTAAAACTGTTAATGATGTAGCTTTCATCAATTTTAACATCTATATTCCCCTTTTGAAAGTTTTTAGTTAAAAAATCATTTATATCTGTTGGTAAATTTGCTTTGAAACTCATTTGCTTATTTGTTATGGGATGGGTTAAATAAAGATAATAAGCATGCAAATAAAATCTATTTATTTTATTTAATTCGCCCTTAAAACCATATAAATTATCGCCAAGTATATGCCTATTTATCGAACTTAAGTGAACTCTAATTTGATGAGTTCTTCCTGTATATAATTTTGCTGCAATTAATTCAAATTTTTCATTATCACTTAATGCAATTTTTGAAAAAGCTGATTTTGCAAATCTACCATCTTTTTCAATTGACATTTTTAATCTATTATTAGGATTTCTTCCAATTGATTTTTCAATAATTGTATTTTCTTTTAATGGCATATCAACTATTGCAAGATAATATCTTCCCATAGATTTATCTTCAAGTTGTTTTGATAATCCAACATGAGCTTCATTTGTTTTTGCAACAACCATAACTCCACTTGTACCTTTATCAATTCTATGAACAATACCATGTCTTTCTTCACCACTAATTGTAGATAAAGAGATATTCTTTACTTTTAACCAGTCAACTAATGTTGCATCTTTTACACTTGGTGCATCATGAACTGTTAAATTATAAGGTTTATTAATTACAAGAATATGTTCATCTTCATAAATAATTTCTACCTCTTTTCCTTCTAAAGAGTTTATTATAAACTCTTCATCTTTTATATTATTAAATTCTGCTTTTGGAAAATGGACATCAACTACTTGATTTTCTTTTAATTTTAGTCCTGTTTTATTTACAGTCTTGCCATCTACTTTAACATACTCTTTTTTTATAAGTTGTTCAATTTGATTTCTTGAAGCTTCAATTTGTGAAGCTAAAAATTTATCCAATCTATTTGTTTCAAAAACAATAAAATTTTTATCCATATTTAGATACTCTTTCACTATGCGTTTAATTGATAAAAGAATTATTTCACACTTTGATTATTTGTTAATAATATTTGTTTTACCTTTGATATTCTTATCATACCATTTAATAAGTGAAACAAACGAACAATTGGCTAATAAACAATTGGTGTATTATACTATTTCTATATTTGCATTTCTTTTAGTATTTATGTTGCCTATAAGAAAAAAGGTGAGAATTATTCCAGCTTTATACTGGATAGGAATAATTTTACTAATTGCTGTTGAACTTATAGGAATTTCAAAACTAGGTGCAAAAAGATGGATTTATATACCATTTATTGGAACTACAATTCAACCATCAGAACTAATTAAACCAATATTTATTTTGATGCTAGGATATTTAATACAACATAAGCCACCACCAAAAAATGGTTATGGATTTAGTGATTTTATATATTTTTCATTTTATATATTGTTACCATTTGTTTTAATTGCAATTGAACCAGATTTAGGAACAGCTTTAGTTTTACTTTTTGTTGGTTATGGAATTTTATTTTTAATAGGTGTAAATTGGAAAATATGGGTTAGTATAATAGTTATAGTTGGAGTTGCTTCTCCTTTTATGTATACTTATTTGGTAAAAGATTATCAGAAAAAAAGAATTCATGATTTTATTTCTGAAAAGCCTAGTTATCATGTTCAACAATCAATTATAGCTATTGGTTCAGGTGGACTTACGGGAAAAGATAGTGAAGATGCAACCCAAACACAATTGAAATTTTTGCCAATTGCAACAAGTGATTTTATTTTTGCTTATTTCGTTGAAAGATATGGATTCTTAGGTGCAATAGGATTGATTTTTTTATATTTGTTGATTATTTTACATTTATTAACAATGAATTATTTTTTTAAAGATGATTATATAATTAGAGCTTTTGCCTCCGGTTTAGGACTTTTAATATTTTTTAATATGAGTATTAATGTTTTAATGGTTATTGGTTTTGCACCAGTTGTTGGGCTTCCTTTACCGTTATTTTCATATGGTGGAAGTTCTTTTATAAATTTTATTGTGACATTTGCAATTTTAGAAAATTTATTAGCATTTAGATATATGAATTTATATAATTATGAAAGAAAGTTATAAAATAAAATTTTTAAGTAATAATTTGAGTTTAAATAAAATATAAAAAATTTTATTTAAACTCCTTGCTTTTCTAATAAATTACTTACAATGTCTAAATCATAAATTGAATCTCCACAGTTTTCTTTTTTTGTTTCAATATTTATTATCTCTTCATCATTTTCATTTGTATATTTATAAGATAAAATATAATCTTTTTTTAATAAACTTAAAGTAGTTTCACTATCACAAAGGGAATCATTAATTTGTTTTTTGAAAATATTTTTAGATTTTTCTTCTGTTAAATCAACACCAATTAGAGTATATACATAAAATATAGTTTTTTCTTTTATATATATATCTATCAAAATGCTATTTGCATCAACTTGTATAGGTAAATTATTTTTAAAGTCTTCAATATCTTTTTCAATAAGATAATCTTCTAAAAAATAGTATTTATATATTTCAATAATAAGAGCTAATGAAAAAAATAAATTTATTGTAACAATAATTTTTGCTAAAAAAGACCAAACTTTTAAACCTGTATATTTAGAAGCACTTTTAAAGGTGATATAAAATATTGCTATTGAATATATTAAAACCATAAAATAAATAAAAAACTGTAAGTATTCAGATTCAAATTTTATAAGATTTACTTGAAGACAAATTTCTATACAGATAGAAATAAAAACAAACCACAACCAAAAAACAATTATTAATGGAATTTCACCTTTAAAAAGTCTACTTAAATATTTTTTTTTATTTTCTAAAATCATTTCTTTCCCTAAAATAGCCTATAAAATACTTTAAATCTTAATTTTGTTGGAGTTGTTGGTCTTGGATAATCTTTATAGGCAATTTCAATTAATTCAATTGTATAATCATCTAATACAGCATAACCAGAAGAATTTATAATTTTTAATCCACTTATACTTCCATCTGGATGAAACATAAATTCAACAATATTTATTCCTCCAATTTTAAGTTTAGCAGCAAGTTTTGGATAACCTAATCTATCTAAAACTCTTTGTGTAATAACTTGAAAATTATTTAGATTTTTTTCTAAATAAGCTTTTTGTACTTTTGTAAAATTTTGATATTCTTCCCCATATAATCTCTCTAATTCATTAAGAATTTCTTTGTTTATAGGTTCTTTTTGTGATAAAAAATTTTCTAAAGTTTTTTCTTGCAAAGAGTTATTTTCTTTTACAATTTGTTCTTGTAAAATACTTTTTTGGAATTTTTTAGATTTTTCAATATCTATCTCTTTTTTTCTTTCAACTTTTTTGCCAATCTTCTTAGGAGTAGATTTATTCTCTTTTATCTCTTTTTTTACAGTTTCTACTTTTTTTGTAATTTGTGGTTTTTCAATTTTTTCTACTTGAGTTTCAATTTTTTCTATTTCAGTTTTTTGAATCTCATTTTTTTTTAATTTTACAAATTTCACATCAGATTTTTTTTCTACAATCTCTTTTTTAGGTGTATTTTCAGGCAATTCTTTATCTTTGTATTTTTTTAATAATAGCAAATGTAAAGATATTGAAATAATAAAAGCTAGGATAATAATTTTCATAAGCGGGATTATAGTACAATTCCGCTAATAAATGATTAATTAGGAATGTGAATGTTTGAAAAATCAATAAAAGCTTATGAAGAAGCTTGTAAAGTGATTCCTGGAGGAGTAGATTCTCCTGTTCGTGCCTTCAAAAGTGTAGGCGGAACACCACCTTTTATTCAAAAAGGTGAAGGAGCGTATTTATATGATATAGATGGAAATAAATACTTAGATTTTGTTCAAAGTTGGGGACCTTTAATATTTGGTCATTGTGATAAAGATATTGAAGAAGCTGTTATAAAAACTGTAAAAAATGGATTGTCATTTGGAGCACCAACAGAACTTGAAACACAATTAGCAAATGAAATTGTGGAAATGTACGATAATATCGACAAAGTTAGATTTGTAAGTTCTGGTACAGAAGCTACAATGTCTGCAATTAGATTAGCACGTGGTGTTACTGGTAAAAATGATATTATCAAATTTGAAGGTTGTTATCATGGACATTCAGATTCTCTTTTAGTACAAGCAGGTTCAGGAATGGCAACATTTGGAGCACCAAGTAGTCCTGGAGTTCCTGCTGATTTAACAAAACATACTTTAGTTTGTGAATATAATAATATAGAAAACTTAAAAAAATGTTTTGAAGAAAGCTCTGATATTGCTTGTATTATTATAGAACCAATTGCTGGAAATATGGGATTAGTTCCTGCAACTGAAGAGTTTTTAGCAACTTGTAGAGAACTATGTGATAAATATGGTGCACTTCTGATTTTTGATGAAGTTATGTCAGGATTTAGAGCAAGTTTAAAAGGTGCAAGTGGAATTTTAAAAACTCAAGGTGATATTATCACATTTGGAAAAGTAATAGGTGCTGGTATGCCAGTTGGTGCTTTTGCTGCAAGTAAAGAAATTATGGGACATTTATCACCTGAAGGTAAAGTATATCAAGCTGGAACTTTAAGTGGTAATCCAGTTGCTATGGCTGCTGGATTAGTAAGTCTTAGAAAATTAAAAGCAAATTCAGAAATTTATGCTGATTTAAGTGCAAAAGCAAAAAAATTGGTAAATGGTTTAAAAGATATAGCAACAAAATATAATATTCCTATGCAAGTAGATACAAGAGGAAGTATGTTTGGATTTTTCTTTTGTGAAAAAGCTCCAAAGAATTTTGTTGAAGTAGGGCTTTGTGATTTTAAAAGATTTGCAACATTTCACCATGAAATGTTAAAAAAAGGTTTTTATTTCGCTTGTTCTCAATACGAAACAGGTTTTGTTTGTACTACTATTACAAATGAAGATATAGATGTATGCTTAAATGCTGCAGATGAAATTATGCAAAAGTTGTAAGAACAACTAGTTGTTCTCTCTAGAGTTTGTTTCTTTAAGTTTGGCTTTGCCAAAGTGTTAAAAGAAATTTAATATTAAAATAAAAAGGAAAATTATGCCAGTATTAAAAAATGTAGAATTAACAAAAAAAGCGAATATTTATTTCGATGGAAAAGTTACAAGTAGAAGTTTTGTAGATGAAAAAGGTATTAAAAAATCTTTAGGTATTATGATGCCAGGTGAATATACATTTGGTACAAATGAAGCAGAGCATATGGAAATTATTGCAGGAAAAGTTGAAGTACTTGTTGCTTGTGGTGATAGTAATTGGGAAACATATGGACCAGGTGAATATTTTGAAGTTCCAGCAAATTGTAGTTTTGATATAAAAGTAATTGAAATAACAGATTATTGTTGTACTTATATTGGATAATTATGCAAGAAGAATATGAAAAACCAAAACATCAAGATAAAATAGCTGCTTTAGATAATCTATCATTAGGTATATCTATTGTTGCTGCAATTATAATAGGTTTTGGTATTGGATATGGTTTAAAACAATTAACTGGATATACTTGGACTTTATGGCTTGGTATTTTTTGGGGAGTTTTAGCTGCTTTTATGAATGTTTATAAAGCATATAAGAGAGCTCAAAAAGAGTTTGAGGGGATGGAAAACGATCCTAGATATTCATATAGAGCTAAACATGGAGATAAATCTTTTGATGATGAAGATTAATCCAGAAGTTGTTAGATTTGTAAGGGTTTTTATTTTTTTAGACCTTTGCATTTTTATTTATACATTAATTTTTCAAAATAATATTTGGTTATTAAATACTCAAGTAGCTTTTGTATCTTCTTTATTTATTACAATTGCTTCTTTTTATTCTTATAAAAAAAATATTCAAAATAGATTATCAAATTTAGATTTATCAAAATCATCTACTTTAGAAAATAGAGATAAAATTGATGAAATTGATGATCCATACGATTTATATACTGAATATGAAGAAATTCCAGAATCAGAGCTTACACCTGAAAAAATTAAAGAAATAATAAATGATGAAAAATCAAAAGTAAAAAAGAATACATTTAAGAATACACTTTTTGCGACAGGTGGTTTTTTATCTCTTTATAGAGTTATTGGATATGGATTTTTGATTTTTGGTTTTTTTGCATTGAATAATAATAAAATATTTATTCCAATTGCTTTTATAATTGGATTAGGTATCGTTCCACTAGGAGTTCTAATTTCAAAGCTAACTAGAAAATAGCTTTGAAATTATAAAATTAGAGGTAAATCTATAGTTACTTTACTATCATCAGCAGTTAATATAAAAGAGTGATGATTCTCTTTTAGATTGATTTTTGAGAAATCTCCACTTTCATTCGAGGCAATTTCTACACTAATTAAAGAATATTTTTTTCCATCAATTTTTATATATTCACCAATTTTCAATAAAATAGAGCAAGAAACTTGTTTTCTTCCTGTAAATGCTTCAAAAATCTGATTTAACGTTTTTATGAATGAACTTGCGTCTAATTTAAATTCAGGAATTGAAGGATCATAATTTTTTGTAAAATTTATATCAGTTTTAATTTTACTTGTAGAAATTGCTAAATCAACTAACGTAAAAATATTTGTACTATTAATATTTTTTATATTTAATTTTGATTCTTTTTTTACCATTGCACTTTTATATAGTTTCATATGAATTTCATCTTCATTTTCATACATAACTGTAATTGCATAAAATGTATAATTTTTAATTGTTAAATCTATATAAGAAGTTAATGCTCCAAAAGTTTTTGGAGCATATGTTAACGCTAAATCAAATAGTTCTTTTTGTTTTATTCTATTTAATAAAAATTGAGCTTCTGAATTAGAATATATTATTTTAGAGCTAGATGAAAAAGATAATACAGGATTTAAGTCCAGCTCAACCCATTCTTCAAAAAAACTCATCTTTCTAACTTTCTACATAATTTTTAAGATTTTTACCAACTTTTGGATGCTTTAATTTTTTAATGGCACTTGATTCAATTTGTCTAACTCTTTCTCTTGTTACAGAAAGTTCTTTTCCAATTTCTTCTAATGTTCTATCACTTGCATCTTCCATAAGACCAAATCTCATTCTAATAACAGCTTGTTCTCTTTCATTTAATTGACCTAAAATTTGATCAATTTGACCTTGTAAATCTTCTTTCATGATATTATCAACTGGTGTTGGAGCTTTTTCATCAGGAACAAAATCTCCAAATTTACCATCATCATCACTTCCAATAGGAGCTTCTAAAGATACAGGCTCTTTTGTAATTTTAATAACTTGTTTTACTTTATCAACAGGAAGTCCTACTTCTTTTGCGATTTCATCAACATCAGGCTCTTTTCCATTTTCTTGGATACCTTTTCTGATGATTTTATTAATTCTATTAATAGTTTCAATCATATGAATAGGAATTCTAATAGTTCTAGCTTGATCTGCAATTGCTCTTGAAATTGCTTGTCTAATCCACCATGTTGCATAAGTAGAAAATTTATAACCTTTTTTATATTCAAACTTATCAACAGCCTTCATAAGACCGATGTTTCCTTCTTGAATTAAGTCAAGGAAGGGTAAACCTCTATTTGTATATCTTTTTGCAATTGATACAACAAGTCTTAGATTTGATTTTGCCATCCTTGTTTTTGAAGTATCAGTAATTTGTTTACCTCTTTTTATTTGCTCAAGAACATCTCTTAGTTCTTCAGGTGATAAATCAAATCCTCCCTTACTTGCTTCTGCTGTTTGGAAAAGTTTTTTTATTTCCATATAAGTAGAAACCATAGTTGCTTCTGGAACCATAGATGTAATTTGTGCTTTTGATAAATTAACAATATTATCTAAAATCTTCTTGTGATTTTTTAATAAAGTTTCATTAAATAATGGTAATTTATATTCTAATCTTTTTAATTCACTATCAAAACCAGTATCAGATTTAAGTGCAGTTTCCATCGCTTTTACAATTTCAGTAATAAGTTTAGAAGTTGGACCTAAATCTAATAAAGCTTCTTTTAAAATTTTCTTTTTAAATGCAACAGCAAGATTGAAAGTCATTTGATCAACTTCATCATCTGATTTTGCAGTCTCTTTTACAGAAAATTTAAGCCAATCTTTTTTAGCTTTTTCTAAATTTTTGAAGGCTTCAATAATAGTTTGTGCTCTTTTATCAAGTTTTTTCTGTTTTTTTCCACTAACTTTTTCTTCATCAGATTCATCAGATTCACTATCAATATCTTCATCTTCAATATCTTCATCTTCTAAGTTTTCTTCATCTTCATTTTCAGAATCATCATCATCAAAATTTTTAAATAATTCTTTTACTTTTCTTTCTCTATTTACTAAAGGTTCTTTATATTCCAAAATAAAATCAATTAGATATGGTACATAACAAATAGCATCAAGAATAATATCTTCACCCATTTCTATTTTTTTAGAAATTTCAACTTCTTCTTCTTTTGTTAAAAGAGGAATTTGTCCCATTTCTCTAAGATACATTCTTACAGGAGAATCTGATCTTGACCATTCAAGTAGTTCTTTATTTTTTAATAAATCGTAAACGTCATCTTCGTTTTCGATTAACTTTTCTCTTAATTCTTTTCTTTTTTTAGCTTCTTCAGCATTCATTCTTTTTGCTTGTTCTTGAGAACTAATTACAGTTACATTATATAATTGTATTAATGCTAAAAGTTTTTTAATGTTTGGACCTGAAGGTGCTTTAGGAAAGATTTTAATAATTTTCTCATAGGTAAGTATAGAATCTTTGTATTCTTTTACCAATTGCTCGATAGTTTTATTTATATCTTTTACGCTCATTGTGTTCGGAAATCCTCTTTATTAAGATGGTCGGATATTATACCCAAATTAATTAAACATCTTATTAAAAAAAATAGATTTAAACAAATATTACTAAAAAATTAGTTAAAATGCATTTTTTTTGAAAATATTTATTTGATAACTTTTAAGAATTATCAAATACAAGGACATATATTATGAATAAAATTACTGGAAAAGTGTGGAATTTTGGAGCAAATATTGATACAGATGTTATTATTGCAGCTAGATATTTAAATAGTTCAGATCCTGAACATTTAGCAAAATATGTAATGGAAGATGCAGATCCTGAATTTCCAAAAAAATTACAAAGAGGTGACATTATTGTTGCTGGTGAAAACTTTGGATGTGGTTCAAGTAGAGAACATGCACCAATCGCATTAAAAGCTGCAGGAGTTGCTGCTGTTGTTGCACCTTCATTTGCTAGAATTTTTTATAGAAATGCATTTAATATGGGATTACCAATATTTGAATTACCTGAATCTTTAGAAATTAAAGAGGGTGAAGAAATTTCAATTGATTTAGATAAAGGTGAAATTACAAATAATACTACTAATAAAACATATAAATTTATTCCAATTCCTCCTTTTATGCAAGAATTAATTGCAACAGGTGGATTAATTAATTATGCAAAAGCAGAAATGGTAAAGGCTAAATAAATGAAAAACTACAATATATCAATAATCAAAGGTGATGGGATTTCCTCCAGAACACGCAAGTTCGAATCTTGCTGGGGTCGCCATTTAAAAAGCCCATAAAATAGGCTTTTATTTGAAGAAATGATTTTATACTTTTCATTTTTATAAAAAAGGTGTCTTTTTAGGTGTCCTTATAAAATAGAAAAATAAATATTTTGCTAAAAATAAAGTAGCTTTTGAATTATAAATAAAATTACTATTAATTTTAAAATTAACCATTAATTTTATAATTAATACCCACCAAATGTACAAACTAATTCCCCTTAATTATAAAATTAATACCTACTCAATTTTTTAATTTATCCCCATTAATTATAAAATTAATGGTATGCCAAAAATAATATGTTTATTTGGTATCTATAGATTTTTGTATTCCTACAAATACATAGTATTAATACTTTAATACAAAAAAGAAGTAACACTACAGTTGTAGTAGTTTTTTTATTTAATAGATTATTTTAATTTATTTATTTGTATCGTACGATATAATTTAAGAAATTAAATATAAAAGATTAAATATATGAATGAAAAAATACCTACTTTAGAATTTTATAAAGATTTACAAGAAATCTATAATATTTTTAATAGAGAACTGTTTGATAATACATTACCTAATTGTTTAATAACAGTACAAAGAAAAAAACAAGTTATGGGATATTTTAGTCCTGATAGATGGATAAATGATAAAGGTAAGAAAAATCATGAATTAGCTTTAAATCCAGCATATTTTGGAAGTTGTAATTTTATAGAAATTTTTCAAACAGTAGTTCATGAAATGTGTCATCTTTGGCAGTTTGAATTTGGTACTCCATCAAGAAAAACTTATCATAACCAAGAGTGGGCTAATAAAATGGAAAGTATTGGATTAATTCCAAGTGATACAGGAAGAGCTGGAGGTAAAAAAACTGGACAAAAGATGAATGATTACCCTGAAAGAGGAGGTAAATTTGAAAAGTTATGTATTAAAATATTTAAAGATGGACTATATGTTAAGTGGTTTGATAGGTTTCCTAATGAAATAACAGTTAAAACACCTTTTTCTCAAGAAGATTATCAAGAACTAGATGAAGAAGAGCTACAAGATGTTATAGATAGTTTAGATGATGATAAAATTTTAGAAAATTTATATACAACAGTTGGAGAGATAATAAAAGACATCTTACCAGTTGAAGAAGTTAGAGCTCTTAATGAAATAAAACAAAAAACTAAATATATGTGTCCACAATGTAGTTCTTCTGTTTGGGGAAAACCTAATTTATCTATTAAATGTAATTCTTGCAATATTGATTTTTTTATAGTTACTTAATATAGTCTTTTATGCTGCACAAGAAGTGCTGCATAAAAGTAAGATTTTTTAACTTTTTATTTTTACTACAAACAATTACAGAGTAATACTTTATTGAACTTATAAATATATGATCTATCAGAGATAGATTAAATTTATAAGTTCATGTGTAAAGTAAATTGATTAAAATAGTTGGTCCAATTAAAATTGGAACTATCTATTTTAAATATAATGACTTCTTTTAACTTTTTAATTTTTTGCTATGCAACAGAAGAAAAACTTATTTATTCTCTTTTCTTTAAATCTTTTTAAATGAACTTTGTTAGTTCAGCTTTTTATAAAATTTAAGTGTGATATGTTATTTTCTTACTTTACTCTGAAAATTTTTTAAATGAGCATATACTCACTTTGTTCCGTTATCCCTCCTTTCAAAAAATTTTAAGCTCCAACCAAGAAAAAACATATCTGATACACTTAATAAAAAGCCCGATGAACTAACGAAAGTGAAAAAGATTTGTTTTTAAAGAAAAAGAGATAAGTTTTTTAATCTTCTTAAAAATTAAAAAAAAGAAGAAAAGACAAACCCTCAAAATCTTCAAAAATGAAAAATATTTTTATAAGGAAATTAAAAAATGAATATAGAAAAAGAATCTCAAATTGCTTTAATTGAATCAGTAAAAACTATTATAATGTTTATTACATTATTTATAGTAATCTTAAAAATTTTATGGGAATTTACTAAGTTTATTTATAATATTTCAAATAAGATTTATAGAATAATTAAGAAGAAAGATACTTCAAGTTTATCTTGAAATATCTAAATCTGTATTTTTCATTTTCTCTTTTGGAGAGAAGAGTTTTTTTTCTTTTACTCCAAATAAATTTCTTTCATTTGATTTTTTAAAATCTAAATTCGTATTATCAATATATTCTAATTTATTAAATAAATTTGAATATTCTTTTACATTATTTACACAGAGTTCATATCTATGTTTTATTATATTTGCTGGAACAAAATGTCCAGTTCCTTTTCTGAACCTATCTTCTACTCTTGCAATATTTAAATTTACATCTTTTGAATGAATAAAATATCCTTCAATTTCATAGTTTTGTTTTTTTAGTTCTTTCATAATTGCAATACTTCCCATTGCTCCATCATCAGTAAAAGTTGTTTCAAATGCAAAATTTTTCTTTTCTTTTATATATTTTCCCATTTGACTAATTGCAATTTGTCCTGATTTTATTTTTGCTTGGTTATTTTCAATTCCATCTTTTACAAGTTGTTGTTTTATCTCATCTGCATTTATGTAAAAAATATTTTCTTTTTCAAAATGCTCTTTTAGATTATTTCTATAAAATGTACTTTTCCCACTTCCATTAACTCCTAATATTAAAATAACTTTCATTTCTCTATTCCATATTTTTTATACCAATCAAAAGAACATTTTATAATTTGCATATTTTCTTCATTTTCTAAAGATATTAAATATTCATCATTAGGATATTTTTCTTTTAAATAATTGAATGTTTTTGTTACAAAATTAAAATGTTCTTGAATCTCTTTTGGTGTTGGGTCATAAGAAGTTAAATTGTTAATTATACTTTTTTCTTTTTTATCAATTTCTCTTTGTTCTTCTGTAACAAAATCTAGTAATGTATAAGTTGTATCTTTCCCCTTCCTTACTTTTTTACTTTCCATAAAATCTAAATATTCTTTATACTTAAAAACTTCTTTAGGTACATAATCTAAATTTAATTTATTCATTTTCTTTCTCTTTTATTTGTTTTTGATTTATTTTGAATGCATCATAATTATTTTCTAATATATTAATGCAGTTAATTAAATTGTATTTTTCTAAAATAGATTTAAATTCAATTTTAAAATTATCATCTGTGCTTAATTTTACTAAAATGTTTTCAGTAAATTCTATATTTGCTTTTTTTAAAGCTTCTTTTTGTTTTTGTTTTGCTTTTTTTAAAGCTTCTTCAATTTTGACTATCTCATCACTTTTTTTTATTTGCATACCTTTCCTTTTTATTAAATTATAAACTATTTAAATGAATTATAAATTATCTAATCTTAAATCAATTTTATTTTTTTAATTGTTCTAAAGTTTTAAAAATGTATTATTATTTAATTAATTTGTATTGCAGGAACGGAAACTATAACACAAAAAGCAGGGCTTTTTTTGTTATATATTTCCCCACCTGTTCTGCAAAGCTCTTAGCTAAAATCTGCGATTTTAGATTTTTTCTAACGAAAAAATATTTTTTAAGTATAAAAAATGAGGATTAAATGAATAAAAGAAAATTAAATTTAATTGAGTTAAATGTTGGTGATGAACTTTATAATATGTTAAAAGATATAAAAAAAATAACAAGCATACCATTAACAAAAATTGTAATTTCTATTTTAAATGAAAAGCTAGAACAAATAAAAGAATTAAATTATAATAAAGAATTTATAGAAGATTATAAAAATATAGATGATACTTTTGAAACACAAATTAGATTTAGAATTAAAGAAAAAGAAAAAATATTTTTAGAAGAACAATTAAAAAAAACTGGTAACAAAAGTTTAACAAGCGAGATAAGATATAGATTGATAAATTCTATTTATAAGAATAAATATTTTTTACCAATAGAATTAAAAGAACTTTCTAATTTGAACTTTCAAATCAAAAGAATTGGATTAAATATAAATTCAATTTATAAAAAAGTTAATTTCAAAGAAGAGTTAAAAAGTGATGATTATACAAATTTACAAAATAGTATAAATGAAGTAAATGAGAAATTAGATTTAATCTCAAATGAAATAAAAGATATTTTAAAATTTGCAAATAATAGGGATTAATTTTGGCTAGAAGATATAGACTTTTTGAAGATGAACTATTAGCAAAAAGAGTATATACTAGATTAGAAAATGCTTCAAGAACTTCATATAATCATAAACAAAAAAATAAAAATTCTACAAAAAATAAAGATAATCCACGAGGTAAAGAAGCAGTAATAAAAATAACTGGAAGTTCAAAAAATCTTAATGTATTTAAAAGACATATTGAATATATTACAAGAGATTATGAATTGCCTTTATATGATAATGATGGAAATAAATACGAAGGAAAAGATGAAATAAAAGATTATATTGATTTATATAATCATGATGGAGCTATTCCTGAATTTGAAAATATAAATGGTAAAGAACGAAGAGAAGTTATGAATTTTGTATTTTCTATGAAAGAACATAATTCAACTCCAGCTGATAAACTTATGGAAGCAGTTATAAAAAGTGTAAGAGAAAAATATCCTAACAATCCAGCAGTTTTTAGTTTTCATGGTGATACAGATAATCCACACATACATTGTGATTTAAGAATACAAGATATTAATGGACATAGAATAGATTTTAAGCACAAAGATAGATATGATTTAAGACGAGATTATGCTAAAAATTTAAGAGATTTAGGAATTGAAGCTTATGCAACAAGTAGAAATGTAAAATATGATTTAGATAAAAATAAAAATTTTGATAGAACAGTACAGGACAAAAATTTAACTGGAGCTGATGAAGATAAAATTAAAAATCATCACTATGAAGTTGTAGAATTTGGAAAAGCTAAATATAAATTTGATGAAAATGCAAAAGATAGTTTTTATGTAAAATATAAAACTACTAGAGGTGAAATAATTGATATATGGAGTGAAGATTTAGAAAGAGTTGTAAAAGATAATGATATAAAAGTAGGGGAATATGTAAGATTTAAAATTACAGATAGAGTTCCTGTTGAAGTAAAACTAAAAAAGTTTGATAAGAAAACTAAAAAATATACTGTTTATACAAAATCGGTTTTAAAAAATGTTTGGGATTGTTCTATTTTAGGAAGAGCTGAAAAAGATTTAAAATCAGTTCCTAAAACTAATAACAGAAAAGTTAAATATGGAACTGAAACAGTTGTAGATAAAACAGCAGAATTTATAAGAATGAAAAAAGAGAGAGAAGCTAAAGAGGGCTTAAATATTTCGACTGGTAAAAAGCCTAATAAGTTTGGGAAACCTATTAAAAAAGATGATAGAGATAGATAATCTCTATTTCTTTAAATCCTGAATGATTAAGTATTCTATATAACTGTTTAACTCTAAGCCAAATTTTGAAGCTTTATCTTTTACTTGTTCTAGTAAAGTATCATTGATTTTGATTTCATTTTTATTGATTTGTTGTTTATTAAAATCTTTAAATATTTCGTTATATATTCCAAGTTCTTTACATTTTTTTTTAATAGCATTAATAGAATTTCTAAGTTTCCAGCTTGAAATAGATTGTTGTGTAGTATTTATTTTTGATGCTAACTCTGAATATGTCGAGGCATTATAATGAGATAATAAGTTATCAATTAATATCTCAGCTTGATTAACAAAAAATTTTTCAAAAATTCTTTCAGCTTCCATTTTTTATCTCTCTATATCTTGATTTTTAGATATTGTTTTATCTTTTGGTTTAAATTTTTTTTTTCAACTATTTTTTCTAATACATTAATATTTTTAAGCCAATTTGTATTTTCAATATCTTTTTTTGTTTCTATATTTTTAAATTCTTTTGAATTATCAAAAAGATATAAATTATTTACAATAGGTAAAATTGATTTTAAATTTTCTAATGATTCTTTGTATCTTCTTTCAATAAGTTCAGGAGCTATATCGTGACCACCTTTTGCAACTCTTATTTTCACTCTATCTTTTGCTATTTGTTCACTTTCTAGCCCTACATAATAAAGATTTATCTTATATCCTTTATCTTTTGCTTTATGAATAAAAGAGATAATACTTTTCCCACATAAAGTAGTTTCTTGATTAAAAGAATAACCATTCTCTAAATGCTCATTTCTAATTTTTAAGGCAATTTTAGAAGCTCTGATTTGGTCTTTTGGATTTTTCCAGTCACCTATTGCTTGTACAATTTCATCTATATTTACTCTTAATCCAAAATTTTTATTTTTTTCTGTTTCTAACTGTTTAAAATATAAAGTTGTTTTACCAGCTCCATTTACACCAGCGAAAATATTAAATTCTTTACTTTTATCTATTGCCATTTTATAATCCTTATTAATGTTATTTAGAATTAAATAATATATTTATTTTAAATATATTACAATTCATCGAAATTTGGTATATCAGCTCTTAAAAGCTTTCTAAAATAATCTTGTCTTACACTAAATCCAATCTCTTTTAACTTATCATCAATAGCTTGTAATTGACCCTCTGAAAGATATATATTTACAGGAGTATTTAATTTCTTTGTAAATTTTTTAGGTCGCCCAACTTTTTCTGATTTTGAATCTGAAATTTCTTTTGTTTCAATAGTTATATTCAAATCATCTATTTTTACAGGCTCTATTTTTCTTTTTTCCATTTTCTTTCCTTTGATGTTATTTAGTATTAGTTAATATTTTATAATATTAGTTAATACTTGCTTTACTTATATCTTTATTATTAGATATTTTATATTTATTGAAGTAATTTCTTTTTCTCTTGTGTGAAATTCTTCGAGATTTTTTACTCTAACTTTATTTGTATTTAATAGGTAATCTTTAAAATTATTCATTTACATTCCAAGACCTAATTAACTCTTTTATTATTTATATTATATCATAATGTTAGTTAGTATTAATAAATACTAACTAACATTATAAATTATCTTTTATATCTTGAAATGTATCAAAAGCCCTACCATATATTTTAATCCAAACATCATTTTTTAGATATTCTATAAATGCCTTATCTCTTTTTATAAAAGTAGGGTTATCTTGTAGAGCTCCTATACTTACTCTTCCATATCTAGTAAATAAACGAGCATTTGTAAGAATATATGATAATTCATCTTGTGTAAAAAGACTTCTTTTATATTCATCATGTAGAATATCTGTTACTAAAAATAAGACTTCTTCTAGTTCTTCTGCTAGATTGCATTTTTCATTATATCTTTCTTCATATTCAAGATAAAATACTATAAATCCAACAAGAAAAAATATTACTGTTAAAATCCAACCACAAATTACTATTTCAATCATTTTATTTCCTTTAAATATTTATATACAGTTGTTCGACTTGTTCCTGTATCTTTTGCAATTTTTGAAATAAGCCAATTACCTTTTGAATCTTGATATTCAAATGCAAACATTCCTTTTATGCAGCTAAATATCTTTTCTTTTGTTTTTTTAATTCTTTGATTCGTCATTTTCCTTGCGTGAGCTTGTCTTGTTGCCATTAATTAATTCCAATATTTATATCTAATATGTATTACCATAACAATAACTATTGCATATAAAAAGATTGGTATTAGGGATAGATTTAAAGTTATTTCCATTTTAAAACTTTTTTATTATCTATTAAAATTGTCATTATTATTCCTTTTCGTATTTTTCTCCAAATTATTAATATATTGTTTTATTAAATTAAGTTCTTTTTTTACAGCTTTTATTTTATATTCCTGTAAAATAGAAATATAAAGTAGAATCAAAATCATTAAAGGGTATATATAATTAATTATAATTTCGCTCATTTTTATCCTTTTATTTTTTATTTTTTATGAAAATATTGCATAAGCTAAAATTATTAAAGCAATTATAAATCCAATAATTTCATATTTTTCTAAAGGTGTTATTTTCATTGTTTGTTCCTAATATTTTAATTAGTGTTCATTTCAGTTAAATGAAATGAACACTAATTAGTTGTTAATAAATTAACAAGTTTACTTATAAATTTATCTATATTTTTGTACTTAATATCTTGTTCAAATTTACCTTTTAAATCATTTTTCATTGTTCCCATATCAACCAGTTTTCTCATTAAAGTTGTTTTTGGTAAGAATAGAGTAGTGAATCTATTAAATCCATTTACTTCTATATGTTCCTGAAACTCTTTTATTTTCTCATCTTTAGTTGTTTTATCTACAATAAAAGCACCATTTAGTACAAAGATTATTTTAGCTTTTATATTTCCCTTGAGAATAAAATGAGCTGTTCTCATACTCTCACTAATACTTTCATAATCATCAAAAGAGGGGATAATATAAAAATCACTTTTTAAATCAACTAATCTTTCATCAAAATATCCACCTAAATCACAAATCAAATAATTTGATTTTGTTTTTATTGTTTGCTCTGTTGTTTTATCTTTCAAAATTAAACAATCCTCTTTTCTAGTAATAGATTTATTTTCAGGGATATTTATTGTTGAAACTACATTGTAAGCTTCACTATTTCTTTTTTTATCAAAGTTTAAAATAGTTGTATTTAGTTTTTCAGCTACTAATCTTGCAATAGATGATTTTCCACCACTTCTTAAATTTGCAATTGTTATAAGTACCATATTTTTTATTCCTCAAAACTTTCTATTTTTTTAATTTCTTTTGATAGAGCTTTTTTTGTATAACCTGAAACAGATTGATACACTCTTATCTGTTCTAATAATTCTATATTCATAATTTTCCTTTTAATTTATAGTGCAATAAGAAATAAGTAAATTTGATAATTTCAATATTTGGAAATTTAATATCAAGTAATTTTATAAATAAATCGTAAGTGTATTTATTTTTATTAATCACTTTTCGAGCTTTTGAATTTAATTTAAGTGTACTTTCACCAACATATTCATTATCTTTAAAAACATACTCTTTTTTACCATCTACTATATGTTTTAGTTCTTCATCATATTCTGAAATACTATTTTCAATATGTTCTAATAGGTCATTAAAATTTTGATTTATTTGTTTTTTTGAAGAGATAAAAAAGTCATTATTTTGTCTTAATTCTAATTTATACTCTTTATCTTCTTTTTTAGTTCCTGATATAATTTGTCTTATCATTTTAGAAAAGTTAAATCTATTAGAATCTCTATATACTGACATATCATATTCTTCTGTAACATTTTCTTTAAATAAATAGTAGTTTTCATCTTCATTTACATCAAAAATTGCTGCATAACTACAATATTTATAATTCCAATCCTCTTTATGTTTATTTTCAGTGAGTATAGCTGTGTAAGTAGAGTTATTTTTTGTAATAGTAACTCTATACTGTTTATATTCATATTCATCATTTTCTATTTTTTCAAATTTGAATATTGATTTAAAATTTGATTTTAAATTTTCACATAGATTTTTAAAATTATTAAAATTTAGATATTTCGTATTAGAGCATTCATCAATGTATTTCAAACTTTGAAGCAGTAATTGGTGAGCTAATCTTAAATCACTTTGAACATATAAAATTTGTTTATTTGTTTCAAATTCAATAAAATCATCAAGAATAAAAAATTTACTTCTTGCTTCTTTTAATCTATTTATTCTATCTTCTTCAAATATTTTTGATATAAAAGTTGTATCAATTTTGTTAGTTGAGTTCATTTTCTCTCCATTTCTTAAAATTTATTTGATATTAAATAGTATTAATTAATATTAATTAATATCACTAATTGAATATTATAATTTATAATATTAATTAATACTTAAAAGTATTTATTAATATTAAATAATGTTAAAAAATATTGATAATTTAAAATTGAACCAAAAAAAATATAGTACCAGGATAAAATCTTGGTACTATATTTTTATCTTTCAAGTTCTTGTGAGTTATTTTTTTCTTTTAGTTTAAAAGGTTTTATCACTTGTGTTTGTTGAAGTTTATTTTTTATTAATTCACTTTTTGGTTTCCAAGTTGAAACATAGTCTTTTTCTTTAGATGTTCTTTTTATTTCATTAATTATTCTTTCATTATCACTTCTAAGAGCTGTTAGATAATCAAAATTCTTATATTTAGGAGCATTTTCCCCTGTAATAATGGATAATTCTCTAATATCTTTTTCACATTTTGTAATATATGATTTAGAGTTATTAATTCTATCATCCAAACTTTCATAAAAATTGTTTACTCTTTTGATTAATCCCGTTAATGTTACTGAATCTTTAAGTCCATTTAATAAATCTGATTCAGCTCTTATTGTAAGATTAGATGGTTCATAAACTAAACTATCTTTCTCATTTTTTAAATAAAACTCTACTTTTGTTTTATCTAGTCTATTACCATAAATTGCAATATCTCTATAATCAAAGAATTTAATATCACTTTTGTACTTTAACATTTCATCCACATTTTTATCAAAAGCATTTTTTAATTGTGTTTGAACCATTTTATTAGACTCATCAATATCTTCTTTAGGAATATCAAAATCTATTTTTTTTCTAACTTCATCTTCAATAGAATAATAACTACCTTTAAAATTGTCAATAGTGTGTTTAGATAAATGCTCTTTTAATGAATATAAATCTTTTAATTCAACTTCACTATCACTTTTATTTTTTATGGTTCTATTCAAAAATTCTTCATTATTAAATATTTCTTTTTTGAAATTATTATAAAAAATTTCTTCATTTCTTAAATCACTTGAGAGTTGAACTTGCATTAAAATTAAAGGATTTCCTGTTGCTTCTGCTTTCATTTCTGCTGCATCTGCTGAACCCATTGTAAAATCTTCTAATTCTCTTAAACTTAGCCCAGCCTGTCTAAATTGCTCTATTGATTTTGCTTTACTTTCAATAGTTTGCCACATTCTAGCATCGTATGTTTTTTCAGTTGCATATCTAAACTCTTTTATTCTAAAGTTTTCAGGGTCGGCTTCAAATAGTTTATTCCCTTGTCTTATTACTCTTCCGTTTCTTTGTTCTAAATCAGATGGTCGCCAAGGACAATCTATATGATGAATTGCAACAGCTCTATCTTGTACATTTGTACCAGCACCCATTTTAAATGTAGAACCAATTAAAACTCTTACTTTACCACTTTTAACATCATCAAATAATGCTGATTTTTGTAAATCAGTATTAGCATCATGTATAAATCTAATTTCCTCTTGAGATACACCTTTCGAAACAAGTTTTTTTAAAATATCTGAATAAATATCAAATTTAGAAGTTTCAGCTATAAGCTCATCATTGCTTTTAGATTTTTCATTATCTATCAAATCATTTAAATTTATTTCCTCTATTTTATTATTGCTATTTAGAGCTTCATTTAATTCTATTTTTTGAGAATTTATTTTTGGTGTTGATAAATCACAAAATATAAGTTGTGTACCTTTAACATCACTCCAGTCTAAATACTCTTTATAAACATTATTTACTACTGCATTCACTTTAGAGTTTTCATAATCTTCTGCATTTGGATTGATTAATCTATAATCTAGTCCAGCTTTCCTTGCGTCAGTTGTACAAGCTAATAGATTGTTTCTATGTATATCTTCTTCTTGATGTTCCATTCTGTAAATAATAGAACCTTTTTGATATTGATTGTTTGAGTCAGGTACTCCAATAAAGTCAGCAACTATATCACTTCTTGGAACTATTGTGTTAATTGGTTTATCGTTATACAATTTTGGTACAAAATCTTTAGCAAATTTTTTAATATCATTGTTTGTGATTACATCTGCAAAAGTTTTATACATCTTTGTTAATTCAGGAACATTGTTAAATTTATTAAATCTTGAAACTATTTTATAGTTTACTCCTGAACTATCTAATTCCCACGAAGAAGTAACTTGCCCAAAAGTTGAAGCCCAACTATCAAAACTACTAATCCCTTTTTTTGAAAGCTCTTTAGGTTGCATATATCTTTGTAATGTATATAATTCTGTTATCGAGTTTGAAATAGGTGTACCTGTAAGAAATGCTATTTTATTGTTTTTCTCATTTAAATATCTTGTTTTACAATACATATCATAAGCTTGTTGAGAACCTTTCAAATTTCCTAATCCTGATATATCTCCCATAGAAGTTGTAATTAATAAATTTTTATAAGTATGTGCTTCATCAACTGCTAATAAATCCACTCCTAAATCTCCAAAATCAATACTCTTTGATTTCTTATTTTCTTGCAATAAATTATCTAATCGAGCTTTAAAATTACTTATTTTTCCTTCTGTAGCTTTAATTGAAAAACCTCTAGTTGATTTACCATCTCTTTGGGCTATTTCTTTTTGAGTTTCAAGCATATCTTCTAAAATAGAAATATCCTCATTTATTTGCTCTTTTACAATTTCATAAGGAGCTGGTAAAAGTTTAAATTGACTATGTGACATTATGACTGCATCATAATTATTTGTAGCAATTCTTCCAAAAAATTGTTCTCTATTATTTTTTTCTAAATCTTCTTTATTTGTTGCTAATAAATTTGCGTTAGGATATGCTTTGTAAAACTCTTTTTCCCATTGACCAATCAAATGGTTTGGTACAGTTATAATAGGTTTATTAACTAACCCCATTCTTTTTTGTTCCATAATAGAACAAATCGTAACTAAAGTTTTTCCAGCACCCACCTGATGGTCGAATAATACATTTTTATCCTGTATTGCTCTCCAAATCGCATTTTTTTGATGAACTCTTAATTTAATTGAATTGTTAAGATTAGGGAATGTTAAATGAGAACCATTATAGTTAGGCTCTACATCTGTGTTAAATGTTTCATTATAAATTTTTTCTAAATCAGTTCTTCTATCTATGTCTTTATAAATCCATTCAGAAAAGTCATTTTTTAAAATTTGTAATTTAGAATTTGCAAGAGCTGTTTCTTCTTGATTAATTTTTTGTTTTTGTTTGCCCTCTTCATCTAAGTAAGTATCAAATACTTTAATAGGACTATTTTTTAAACCATTCTCAGCAATTCTAAATACTCCAACCCTAGAAGTACCATATTTTGAAACTATATCTCTTGGTAAATAATTCCCGTTCCCGTCAAATGTCCACTCACCCGAAGTTTTATTGTGTAATAAATTCCAATTATCCCTATTTGTTTTATAATGACTTTCAAAAAATTGATGATAATATTCTTTTGGTATCCAAGAAGTACCTAAAGAAACACTAATTTCAACTGCTTTTAAATCTTTTGGTAAAACTTCATTTAAACTGTTTAAATTACTCTCTAATTCTCTATGCTCTTTAACCAACTCTTGAACTTCTTGGAATTTACTTTTAACATTTCCTGATAGATATTTTTCTGCAAGAACATAACTAACATCGTCATTTTTGATAGTTGTGTGGTCTATGAATATTAATTTCTTTTCTAGTAAATCTTTTATGATTACATCTTTTGATATATTTAATTCATTTTCCATATAGTTTAAATCAATTTTCCCAAACTGATTTAAACTAGAGATTAAAGCTTCTTTTGGATTGTTTACTTCTATTTTTACAAAAGGCGATATAGTTCTTCTTTCAAAAATATCAGCTTTTTTTGCACTAGCTTCAACAGGTTCAATATTATTCTTTTTAGCAACTTCTTTACTAACTCCAGCTGAATATTCTAATTCTAAAGCTAGTATTTTTTGAGCTTCAACATCATTTGCAAAAGCTTTTTTATTTGTAGATTTATGTAAATAACCCTCTTTTTTTACAAATTCATCATAATATTTATTTAGTAATGCTCTTTGTTCAACAAGTTTTGGATTAGTATCTTCGATAGGAGCTTGTTCAAGTTCAATAATGTAATTTAAAGTATCTCTAATATTTATAAATTTAAGTATTTTATTTTTTTCATTTTGGTTTAATATAGGTTTTTTATACGATAAAACTTTTCCATCATCCGTATCTAAATTATTGATTTTTATATAAATCTCATCATCTTTTAAAAAATAATTGTTTTTCTTTAAATCTAATAAATGTGAATCAGGATTTTTTAATTCAAAATATTGTGCTTGTTCTTTAACATTATGATATTTATAAATATTTTCAGGAAGTCTTGAAATAGCTTTTTTAAGTTCCTCTTCCATATTTAGACCTATATCTAAACATTGAGTAGTTTCTCCTATTCCACTCATTACAAAATCCATTTTTCCTAAAATATTTGAAGGATTTTCCTCAAAATATTTATTTATAAAAATAGGTTTTTCAATATCTTTTGTATGATGCGTTGATATTGTTGTTTCTTTAAAATCTTTGTGTATATCTTTATCTATACCTTTTTTAAAGAAAACTATATCAGTCGTTACTTCTGTACCAGCTTTATTTTTAAATGTATTATTCGGAAGTCTAATAGCACCAACAAATGAAGCTTCATTGCTTAATTGTTCCCTTAATGTTGAATCTTTAGAATCTAAGAAATAGCTAGAAGTTACAAAAGCTACTATACCATCATCTTTTAATTCTTTTATAGCTCTAGCCATAAAATAGTTATGAACACTTAACATTGATATATCATTATTATTCATATCAAATATCTTCTTTTGTCCATAAGGAGGATTACCAATTACTGCATCATATTTCTTTTTAGATTCTAAAATTTCAAAACCAACATTATAAATTTTTTGGTTAGGATATAACTTCCTCAATAAATTAGCTGATGTTTTATCTAGTTCAACACAATCAAAATTAAAATTATTAAAATGATTTTTAGAAAAACTTAGAAAGGCACCATTACCAGCACTTGGTTCTAGTATTTCTTTAGTTTCTTTTGATTTATTAAATCCAAATTTATCCAAAGCATTATAAATAGTATCTATGACTATTTTAGGAGTGTAATGACTATCCATCGTTGAAGTTTTAGCACTTTTGTATTCATCTTCTGTAAGTATATTTTTTAGTTCTACATATTCTTTAGACCAAGAAGATGAATTTTTGTCAAAAGCTTGAGGAATACCACCCCATCCCGAATAATTATTTAATGTTAATTGTTCTTCAGGAGTGGCATATCTTTTTTCTTTTTGAAGAATATTTAAAAGCTTTATAGCTTCTATATTTTTATTATATTTATCTTTCGTACCTGTAATAATAACTTCATCATTTGATTTAAAATCAATTTTTAAATCATTATTTCTTTGAAGAATTTGAACGGGTCTATCCCTCTCTCTTCTAGTATCTCCATATCCGTTATTCCATTCGCTCTCATCTTGTTGGCTATATTGCTTTCCAATATTTCCAGCTCCATCTGTCCTTGTAATTTCATCGCTGTTGAGAGTCCTGTTAATTCTGTTAATGTCTTGATTATTGGAAATTCCCTTATCCATCTCTCCAGTATTTCCAAGTTGTAAGGAGTCATTATTGTTCCACTGTTCCCCAATTCGTCCTCTATCTCCCGATACAGTTCTTGTGTTAAATTCGCTTCCAAATAATCCCAGTTCACTTCCGCTTGTATTCTTTCCATCTTCTACCCTTTCTTTTAAATCTATTAATTTATTCTCTATCTCATTTGATACAAAATCAAATAAAGATAAACCTTTATAAAGTTCACTATCTTTTTTCTTTTTTGCTTTTGCCATTTTAGTTTCCTAACAATATAATTTTTAATGTTAATTAATGCTTAAAAATATCTTTAAATATTAATAAATACTAAATAATATTAATTAATATTAGATAATACTATTAATTAAAAATGAGCCAAAAAAAAATATAGTACCAGGATAAAATCTTGGTACTATATTTATGCCAGTTTATTAATTGTTTTCTATTTGATAAACAAAGGAATTACATTTTTTTCTTAATAATTCTTCTGATTTATTTCTTTTTAGGTTTACCTTTATCATCAAAAGTTGTATATTTACAACCTTTTGAATAATTTGAACAACCCCACCAATAAGATGTTTTTTTATCTTTTATAGTTTTTCTTTTGATTAAATCTCCATCTTTACAATCAGGACATTTATATTTATGACCACTTGGCTTAATGATTAAAGGTTTACCTTTATCATCAGAAAATGAAGTTTTACAACCATCTTGATAATTGCTACAACCCCAAAAGAATTTACTATCTTTATTACTTTTTAATCTTCTTAAAACTCCAGTTTCACAAGTAGGGCATTTAATAGAATTTTCATTTGCAAGAGATTCAAATTTATTAGAGTTTTTAATTCTATTTATTTCATCATTGATATAAATTTCTACATTGTTTAAAAACTCTTCTTTTGATAATGTTCCATTTTGAATATCTTTTTGTTGTTCATACCATAGAGCAGTCATATCAGGACTTGATAAAGTTGCTGGAGATAACTCTATTAATTTTCTTCCTGTAGTAGTTGATTTAATAGCTTTTTTATCTTCTACTATATAACCCTTATCAAAAAGATTTTTAATATGTGCCGACCTTGTAGCTGGTGTACCAATTCCACCATTTTCACCTTTTTTGTCTTTATCTTTTTCAATTAAAAGCTTTTTAATTTCAGGGTTTTTTATATACTTAGCTACACTTGTTAAATCTTTTAGAAGTGATGACACAGTGTAATATGGTTTTGGTTTAGTCTTCTCTTTTGATACTGTTATATCTTCACAATTTACTGGAGCATTTGGAGATATGTTTTCTAAGTTAGTATTATTTTCTAACTCTTCATTTTCTTCATCTTCAATCTCACCTTTAAACAGCACTTCAAAACCTTGTTTTGTTGTTCTTTTTGCACTTGTAGTAAAGATATTATCTTTTACTGATATTTCTATTTGAGTATGGATATATTCTTTTGCTTCATAAAATTGAGCTACAAATTTTCTAGCAATTAAAGTATAAACATTTAATTCATCTTTTGATAAATCTTCAATTTTTACTCTTTTATCTGTTGGAATAATTCCATGATGAGCTGTTGTATTTGCCGTATTCCATGCAAGAGATTTTATAGAACTATCTGCATGATCTATAAAATCTTTGAAATCTAATAAATTTGCTTTTATACTTTCTAAAGTTGCTGGAGCTTCTTCAAATAAATTTTCAGGAAGATAACTACAATCAGAACGGTTATAAGTAATAAGTTTATGCTTCTCTCTTAAACTTTGTGTTATTTCTAAAGTTTTATCAGGTTTATAGCTAAACTTTTTAGAGCATTCTGCTTGTAAATCAAGTAAATTGTATGGTAATGGAGGATTTGTTCTCTTTGGCTCATTTATAGCTTTTAAAACAGTTCCTAAACTCCCTTTACAATCATTTAAAATTTTATTTGCTTCATCTTCAGTTGTAATTTTTTCATCTAGTTTTAAATTTGCATTAAAAAGTATATTATTAGTATTAAAAGTCCCTTTAATAGAATAATAAAAGCTACTTTGATGACTTTCATGTTCTTTATCTCTTGCAACAATTAAGCCTAAAATAGGAGTTTGAACTCTTCCAACACTTAAAACACCTTGATAACCTTGAAGTTGAGCCAATTTTGAGTAAGCTCTAGTAAAATTTATTCCTACTAGCCAATCAGCTTGAGAACGAGAAAATCCACTATCAGATAATCCTTTAAAATCATCATTTGATTTTATATCTTGAAGAGCTTTTTTTACACCTTTTTCTGTTAAATCAGAGATTAAAACTCTTTCAACAGGTTTTTTATTATCTGCATAGGCTAATATTTCATCTACAAGTATTTGACCTTCTTCATCATTATCCCCAGCATTTACAATAGTTTTTATATCTTTACTATTTATCAAATCAACAATTAACTTTAATTGTTTTTTTGAATTATCAAGAGGTAAATATTTGAAGTTATTTGTATCTATTTGTAGTGGTAAATCATTTAAATTCCAACTTCTGAATTTTTCATCATAATCTTCAGGCATTGCAAGACCTAAAATATGTCCATAAGCCCAAGTAACTAGATTATCACCAACTTTAAAATAACCATCTTCTCTTTGAACTGTTCCATTTAATCCTGTTGTTATTGCTTTTGCAAGTTCAGGTTTTTCTGCTATAAATAATTTCATCTTTCTAATTCCTTATTTTTTTCCATATTTACTCCTAAATATTTTTTATTAACATAGGTTTATATTTTTCTTCTAAATATTTATCATATTTGGCTACATATCCATTTGTAAAACCTAATTCATAAGAACCTGTATTATATGCACTAAGACTTTTTTTAACTCTATCGATGTAGCTATCTTTTTTATTAGTATCTTTGTAAAAATTATAGAATACGGTTGAAGCAAAATATAAATTTTTGCAAGGGTCTAAAGCATCATCTAAAGTTATATTTAGCAGCTTAAAATTATCACTATTAAGTTGCATATATCCAACATCTACACTAAATCCAGCATTTATGTAATTTTGAGCGATTTTTTTAGCTTCATTTTTTGTTTTTGGAGAAAATGAAATTAAACTTTTTCCATTTTTATTTACATTCACTGAATACGGATTTTTTGAACTTTCTTCTTTTATAATCATACTTACTACAGGAGTTCGAACATTTATATTTTTACATTCTTCAATAAATAAAGTTTCTAACATCTAATCCATCCAGCAAGTTTTTGAAAAAGGAACTTTTTTATAATAATTTGTATATCCACCTTCGCCATCAGGTATATAGATTTCATATTTCTCATAATTTGGTAGATATGTATAATCTTTATAAGAAATTCGTATTAATTTAGCATTTAATTTCCATTCTAAAGAAGTATAAAATTCTCCTGTACAAATATAATTTGGTTTTGAAATAGCTGTATATGGATGCTTAAATAAAGTAATACATGGTGCTGGCATATTTGGATTAACTCTATAACTTAAAGAAAATTTATTTTCTAAATAAGAAAATTCTTCTTTGTTCTCCAATTGTTTGTTTAAATATTCTGCTGTACATTCTCTAGGGTCAGCTGCATTAGGTAAAAAATTATCTCTATAATCTTTATATACTAAATCTTCAATTTCATCTCCACCATCAGGACAAAGTTTTAAAAAATTTCTTCGTAACTTAACAGTATTCTTCCACTTCTTTGCTTTTAAACTAAAGTAGTGATTTAAAGAGGGATTACATTCACTAGGTCTTGTACTTGAACTTAAACATAAAATAGCTTCGCAAGCTAGTTTTGTATCACCAGTTAATAGTTCTGCTTTAAAATCATTTTCTGCTGCAATTAAATTTAATGTTAAAAAAGAAGCACTAATTGCTCCAACAATAATTTTTGTCATATATTTTCCTTTTATTATGATATTGAATTATAATATTGAGATGTGTTTCAAATTAATAAGCCCCCTAAGGGGCTATAAGGTTGGAAATTTTTAGAGATAGAGATATACTTTATCAAAAAAAATACCTTGCTAATAGCGACTAAAATTAAGCTATACCGAAAGGAATAAAATATTGTTTTTGGCTTTAGTCTATTGCACCAAATTTGATTAATTTAATTAATCTTTGTCCTGATATGATTCTTAAATTATTTATACTTTTTGCATAAGCAAAAGAGTTCTTACTGGTTCTCCCAGTATGAATAAAAAAACCTAAATAGGCATTTTCTTGATTAATTTGATTAGCAAATTCTTTTAAATGCTTTGGATTAATTAAAGAACTATACCTTTTTGCCTGAATAATACATTTTAAAGGTTTTCTATTTTTATTTAGAAGATAAAATCTTCCATCAACACCACCATCACCTGTATATTTTGTATTTCTTTCTATTTTAATATCTTCTCTTTTTTCTAATGCAGTTAAGATAAGTTCTTCCATTGTAAAAGGGTCAATTTTTCTTAAATATACAAATATTTGGGCTTCATTTAAAGTATCTAATCTTTTTAGAATTTTATGAGCTGAATCTTTTCTCCATTTATGAGAGTATTTTTCTTTTTTAAACAAAAAGAAAATTTTTTTATATAAAAAAATAAAAATATTTAACATTAGTTAGTTATTCCATCTGAAATAGGTTGCTCAACTTTTACTTGAATACTTAAATCTCCACTATTTGTATAAATATCATATCCACTATCAATACCTGAACCAGTTGCTTTACTCCAATTATTTTCCGTTCCATTAGAAATAGTATTTTTAAAATTTAAATTGTCAAAATTATCACAATTAATTGTAAGTTCTTTTTGTGGAGCAAGTTTTAAAACATCTTCTAAAGTAATATTAACATTATCTATTTTCTCATTTCTCAAGTTTATATTATTATCTGTAATAATATTTTCTAAATTACTTAAATTAATATCATTATTTACAAAATCAACTTTTTCAAAATTTCCACCAATTTCTAAAATTTTTAAATTAGTTGATTTTTGTGTACTATCTGTATTTATAACTAAAGTACCTTTTCCATTCTTATCTAAATTAACTTCATAAATTTCTTTAGTTACATTATTGCTATAATCAATAGAAGTTTTTTCTATTGTTGCAATAGGAAATGTATTAACAAAGTTGTATTTATTTCCATCAGGGGGATTTGAAGTTTCAATTTCATAAGTATCATACCCTTGTTTTATAATAACAGCAACACTAGAATCTCCCATTTTATCAGGAATACTTATATCTTCAAAATATGCATCTGCATTAAAATGTGTAATTTTTATAGAACCATTTGTATCAAATTTTTTTTCTATTGTTAAATAATATTCTTGTACACCATGCTCAAAAGGTATTCTATAATGTTCTCCATTTACAAAAAAAGATACGCTACCACTTCCTCCAATTCTACCATTCTCAATAGGGGGATTGGATAACTCTATTTTTAAAGTCATTGTTCCATCAATGTTATCTATAACCTCTGCAATATCAATTGTTGTTGTATCAATAGTAGAATCTCCATTAATGTTTAATTTAAAATCATTACCACCAATACTAAAAAAAGAAGAATAATTAGAAGAAGAAGCATCTTCTGCAAAAATTGCTCCTGTTCCATACTCTCTAGGTTCATCCGTATAAGGTAAATCCTTAAACTCTGTAATATAATATTTACCTATTCCCGTTGTTTCTCCAGCTTTAATAGTAATAAATTCTGTATTGTTACTATTTTCTTCAAAACTATTTTTAGGTTTAAGTAAATTATTTGCTAAAAAGATTAAATCATTTGTAATTGGTTCAGGAATTGTTAATACAAATTCTAAAAAAGAACCTTGTTCATCTTTACCCCAAGCGTTATTTTTAATATAAAAATCTTTCATTTCTATTTGATACAATTCATCATCTTTAATATAACCTTGAAGTAGTAAATTATCAGTTCTATTTTCAAGATATACTAAATTACTTTTCCCTGTATTTTCAGTCGTAGAATTAGCTCTATATATAGTTATTTCTTCAGGAACTTCAATTTTATTAATAGATACAGTTGTAACATCTGCATCATCTTTGACAATAATGTCTAATTTAGAACTTGTATCAAGTTTTTCATATCCTCCACCTTCTGCATTTGAAATTGAAATATCGTAAGTTCTATCACCTTGAATATATCTATCATCTGTATAAAGTGTAGTTGTAACACTTCCTGAAAGTTCACCAGCTTTAATAGTTATAAGCTGCTCATTATCTAAAAGTACATATAAATCAGTTTTAGGAGCTTTATCAACTGTTGCAGTAACAATTATTTCATCACCTTCAATTACTTCATGTGGAGCAGATAATACTATCTTTGTAACATCTGCATCATCTTTGACAATAATGTCTAATTTAGAACTTGTATCAAGTTTTTCATATCCTCCACCTTCTGCATTTGAAATTGAAATATCGTAAGTTCTATCACCTTGAATATATCTATCATCTGTATAAAGTGTAGTTGTAACACTTCCTGAAAGTTCACCAGCTTTAATAGTTATAAGCTGCTCATTATCTAAAAGTACATATAAATCAGTTTTAGGAGCTTTATCAACTGTTGCAGTAACAATTATTTCATCACCTTCAATTACTTCATGTGGAGCAGATAATACTATCTTTGTAACATCTGCATCATCTTTGACAATAATGTCTAATTTAGAACTTGTATCAAGTTTTTCATATCCTCCACCTTCTGCATTTGAAATTGAAATATCATAAGTTCTATCACCTTGAATATATCTATCATCTGTATAAAGTGTAGTTGTAACACTTCCTGAAAGTTCACCAGCTTTAATAGTTATAAGCTGCTCATTATCTAAAAGTACATATAAATCAGTTTTAGGAGCTTTATCAACTGTTGCAGTAACAATTATTTCATCACCTTCAATTACTTCATGTGGAGCAGATAATACTATCTTTGTAACATCTGCATCATCTTTGACAATAATGTCTAATTTAGAACTTGTATCAAGTTTTTCATATCCTCCACCTTCTGCATTTGAAATTGAAATATCATAAGTTCTATCACCTTGAATATATCTATCATCTGTATAAAGTGTAGTTGTAACACTTCCTGAAAGTTCACCAGCTTTAATAGTTATAAGCTGCTCATTATCTAAAAGTACATATAAATCAGTTTTAGGAGCTTTATCAACTGTTGCAGTAACAATTATTTCATCACCTTCAATTACTTCATGTGGAGCAGATAATACTATCTTTGTAACATCTGCATCATCTTTGACAATAATGTCTAATTTAGAACTTGTATCAAGTTTTTCATATCCTCCACCTTCTGCATTTGAAATTGAAATATCATAAGTTCTATCACCTTGAATATATCTATCATCTGTATAAAGTGTAGTTGTAACACTTCCTGAAAGTTCACCAGCTTTAATAGTTATAAGCTGCTCATTATCTAAAAGTACATATAAATCAGTTTTAGGAGCTTTATCAACTGTTGCAGTAACAATTATTTCATCACCTTCAATTACTTCATGTGGAGCAGATAATACTATCTTTGTAACATAAGGTTCAGGTGTTGGAACTGGTTCAGGTTCAGGTGTTGGAACTGGTTCAGGTTCAGGTGTTGGAACTGGTTCAGGTTCAGGTGTTGGAACTGGTTCAGGTTCAGGTGTTGGAACTGGTTCAGGTTCAAGAATTTGCTCCTCATTAGATTCAAGATTATCTGTATTTGTAACTATTTTTTTTGTTTCAACATCTTTTTTAAATACTTCAATTGGTGTAAAGGATTGTGTTCTTAGGTTACTAACAACATTTGTTTCAGCAGCATCTCTCTCTAAAAATTCATCTTCTTTTTTATCTTTATCTTCAACTGTTTCTTGCCCTTCTGCTGTCGCTTCATTCGTTATATCAACATCAGCATTTGAATTATGTTCATCAGCTTTTAAATCTAAACCTTCTCTTGTAAAAAACAACTCTTCTGTTCCAAAAGCTGTTTCAATTAAAGAAGAATCTATTAATTGTTTTTGACCTTCACTTAAAACAATAACATCATTTCCAGAAAGAAGAATTTCTATTTTTGATGATGAAGAATTTCCATTGTCACCATAAACCGTGTCATTCTCATAGATTGTATCACCTTCTTGTAAAACTCTAATATTACCATTTTCATCTTTTGCATGAAAAATTCCACTTGATAAGCTTTTTACACTTCCTGCAATTGTTGCCATAGTTTTTCCTTTAATTGATTTTTTTCTAAATTTTTTAACTCATTTAATACTTCATTGTATTCATTTATTATATTTTTTTTGTCTTCCCCAATCTGTTGAAAAGATAAGAAAGATATCTCTCCCACTAATGCTTCTATTAGAATTTCTAAACTCCTAAGACTTAAAGATAATTCAATATTTTTAATCATATTTTTATTTCCTTATTTTTTCTAATCTTTTCACTAATAAATACTAATAAATCAGTCATATCGAAACCTTTAAAAAGTTGCAATTTATGTTTTTTTGCTTCATCTTCCCAGTTCCAAGATTTTACACTTTTTGCAACATTTTTTAATTGTTCCAACATCTTAGCTGTTCCCTCTTGCCCAGCTTTATCATAGTCATAAGCGACTATGATTTTTAAATCTTTAAATAGTTCCAAATGTTCTTTTGGAATATCATTATTTTCAGCTCCTAAAGTAACAGCTCTATAACCATTACCAACCATATTTAAAACATCTTTTTCTCCCCCACATAGATATACTTCAATTGATTTATCTTTTCGATACTCTTTTAAATCTGCAAGATTAAAAGTCGTTCTTTTTCTACCTTTAGAAAATAAAACTTTAGATAATTTAATTTCTTTGCCATCTGTATTAAAAAAAGGTTTAGGATTTTTGTTATATTTCCAAAGGGTTAAGATATTTCCATAGTCATCAAGAATGGGCATACATAATCTATCTGATTGTTTTATATAGCCAATTTGGTACATTAATGCTATTTTTTTTTGTTTATCAAAATTTAAAGAAGGTAAGGCTTCTTTTAATAACTCTTTGTACCTATCAAAGTTTTCTACTCTTTGCTTTTCAAACTCTTTCATAAACTCTTTACTAATAAAACCATCTTTTTTTATTGTGTTAGAATAATGTCCTTCATAAGCATTTAAAGATGGTAGTTCTAAATTTAATAATTTGTAAGCTTCTTCTTGAGCTTCAGGAAAATCCATATTAGTATTTGTGAGTTGTATAAAAGCTATTAAATCACCATGATTCCCATAATTTTCTGTTTTTATAACCTTTTCACCAATAGTTGTTTTTAAAATTTTTTTAAATGGTGAAGTAGTCCAGCAATGAATACTTCCATCATCACAAATTTTCATATCAGGAGTATCTGAACTATTCCAATGGAAACTACCATTTTTAAATACTTTGTAGCCAAGTGATGAAATTGCATTCATCACTTGTTCTTTATCTGCATTTAAAGCCATTATCTACTAAAATTTCCACGATTTTTATTTTTCTGTTTAGGTTTAAAAGTTCTTTGTTTAACTGGAGGAGGAGGGGTGTTTGTTCGTTCTTTAGTTTCAGATTTTTCTCCAAAAAGCTTAGGGCTAGGAGTAGGGTCAGAATCTGAATACCCTGTATAATTAGAATAATCTTCTTTTTTATACATTTGTAAGCCTTTATGATATAGAGATTATCTCTCTATATCTTGTTCTTTTACTTTTGATTTATTTTGTGGTTTAAATGCTTTTTTTTTATCTTCAGTATCTTTGGTTGGAGCTTCTTTACTTTTATCTTGCTCTTGAGATTGTTTTGATTCTCTTCTAGCTTGAAGCTCTCCATTTGATATAATTTCAAGTTTATTTTTTCCAATTATTGCTGTATGTCTTTGATTAGTATCAAATTCTTTATCAATTAATAAATCTTTAATTTCGTCATTTTTTAGAGTAACTCTTGCACCTAAGTAAGCTGATTTATCAGTTGCAGTAACTTTTATACTTTCAACAACTTGTTCAGCATTACCAGCTTTACTCATATTATAAAAATATTTATCAGGATTATTTATATCTACTTTTTTATTGAAGTAAATAAAATTGTCTTTATCCTCTTGTAAAGTTTTATCCATTGGTACTAAAGCAATATCATCTTTATCTGTTTTATTTACAAAATAGTTTTTATAACCTTTTTCTGTATTTAAAGAAACCGTAACAGCTCCTTTATTCATATTTGCAACTTGTCCAGCTTCTTTTACGATATTAATTAAAGCTGTTACTTTTTGTCTATCTTGTAAATTTCCAGCTGCATCTTTATATTTTAAAGAATTATTCACTTGAACTGCTAATTTTGGTTTTTCTTCTTTTGTTAATTCTATAAATGCCATTTTATTGTCCTTCTTGTTTATCATCGACTAATCATCGAAAATATTCTATAATCTAAAACTTTTTAAAGCTTCACCAATTTTTTCTTTTCTGTTTTAAAATTTAATTTCACATTTCACACCTCCTAAATAAAATTTGGATATAAAAAAAGGTGAAACTCAAAAGAGTCCCACCTTTTTTTATATTATTTCTATTTCTTTTAATATTTTAAAAAGTTTAATTTTTTAATATTTTGTTTTTCTAGTAAAGTATTATAAATTCGTATATTGTAAAACTTATAAATATTTGATCTATTAAAATAGATTAAATTTATAAGTTCTGAATTTTTTTAATTTTAAATAATACCTGGACCAATTTTAATTGGTCTAAGAATTATTATTTAGTGTTTGAATAGGAATCTCTATATTAGTTTCATTTAACTGAAGCATTTTTTCCCAATCTTTATGATTAGGATTTTTAATACTTTTCATAAAAGGTGAAACTTGTCTAAATTTATTAATAAAATATTCATCATTGTAATAAAAAGCTTTATTACATAATATAGGTTTTTGATAATTCATCATTAATAAAGCTTTACTTTGTGATAACTCCATAAGTTCTTGTGGTAACATTAAGGCTCTTTTTTGTTCACTAACAGAATGAGAAGAACTTCCAGCTTCTAAAAACTTACCGTGATTATAAGATTTAGAAATTGCTTTAAATGTTGTATCTCCTAATCTTTTTGAAATTTTTTCAGCTTCTTCAAATTCGTTAGGTGTGTAATAAATTTTTACTCCCATATTTTGAAGTAGGGTATTAGCTCCCTCTTTATCATATCCATCAGGAGTTCTAGCTTCAAGTTGAGATATTGCTTGAAATATCATCAAAATTCTTAAATGGAAACTAGCAATATATGAAACACCTTTTTTAAGAATTGGCATATTCCCAATGCTTGTGAACTCATCTAATAACAATAAACAAGTATATTTTAAATCAGGATTTTTTTGTGGTAACTCTTTTGTATTTACACTAAGTAATTGCGAAAAAAAGATATTTAAAATAGGTCTTGCAATAGCAAGTTTATCAGGTGTTATACCTATAAAAATAGTCATTCTTTTCTTTCTTAAATCTCTTAAATCAAAATCACTTGTTGCTGTTGCAGTTGTTATTGGTTGATTCCTATATATCATTAGTGGAGCATTAAAAGAACTCATAACTCCTGATTTAGTATTTTGGCTATCTATTGTAAAATAGCTATTCAATTTTTCTTTAGTCGGTTTAGAAATTATTTCTAAATGTTCTAAATATTCAAAAGTATCATCAAGCCCTGTAATTTTTGTATCTTCTTCCTCTTCACTTGGAATTGATAAATCAAATCCAGCACTTAAATTTAATAAACCACACATAGACCATTCGACATTTAAATTATGTTCCTCTAAAAATTCTCTTCCATTCTTTGTTAGTGCTAAATCTTTATAAAGATATGCAAGACCTATAAAAAGATTTTGAGCTAATTGGTTAAAGAAAACTGTTGTACTATCTCCATCAGCTGGATAAAGTAAATTCACAAAGTCTAATAGGTCATTATCTCTTGTTGTTTCATTTTCTAAATCTATATAAGTTAAAGGATTGTATCTATGAGTTCTAAAGTCAAAAGGATTAAATAAATAAACTTCTTGTCCTAAGATATCTCTTCTATATTTACTTGAAAAATCGAAACATTCTTGTTTTATATCTAAAACAACACAACTTTCTTCCCATTCCATTAAGTTGGGTATAACTATACCAACACCTTTACCACTTCTTGTAGGAGCTCCTAAAGCTAGAAACTCACTACTCTTCCATTTAAGAAGTTCACCACTTTCTAATTTTCCAACAACTAAACCTTTGTCTTGAAAAAGACCCATCTTTTTTATTTCATTTCTATTTGCAAAACGAGCTTCTCCATGTAAGCTTTTTTTGTTTGGTAAAAGTATTAAAATAAAAAAAACTACACTATAAAATGAAGCACTATAAAATATAGCTTCCCAAATTCTTGGATAATTATTAATAATTGCTTTATAAGTAAATAATAAATCATAATTATTGTTAATCAATTTGAATAAATTAAGATTAAAATATCCATTTAAAAAAAAGATTAAAAGACCTGATGTTAAATATGTAAAAAATATTACAGAGAAAACAAAAAATAATAAACTTCCTTTATTTATATTTTTCATCTTTAGCTCCTTTGTAATAGATATCACTTATATTTCTTTTACCATTATGTGCTTGTATATGTACTACAATATCAATTACATCATTTAAGTTTTTTTGGATAATTTCAAAGGGTAATTTTTGTCCTTGTGGATTTTGTAATATCATTAATGAAAGTCGTGTAAAAGTCTCTCTTACACTTCCAGCATGAAGTGAAGTAATACTTCCTCCATGACCTGAATTTAAAACATTTAAATAATCATAAGCTTCTCCACTTCGAAGCTCTGCTAAAAGTATTCTATTAGGTTTCATACGCAGACAACTTTTTAATAAAATAGCACTTGTAACAGGGTCTCCTTCTTTTGCTTCAGAAGGATAAAATAACTGTACATGATTTTTATGTTTATAAAAAACTATTTCTTCTGTATCTTCTATTGTTATTAATCTTTCTTCTAAAGGAATAAAATCAATTAGAGATTTCATAAAAGTAGTTTTACCCGACCCAGTTGCTCCAGCAATAACAATATTTTTTCCAATTCTTACTGCTTCAGTAATAAATTCTTTATATTTTTTATCATTATATAATTTAGATAAATTAACTTCATCTAAAGTTAATTGAACATCATCTTCATGTATTATATTACTAAATATTCCTTGTTTTTCATAATCTTCAATTGTATATCTTGTTTTAGATGGTTTTCTAATAGTAATTGATAACATATCTTTTTTTGTAACAGGAGGAACAACTATCTGTACTCTTTCTCCATTGTTTAGAGTTGCAGATAAAATAGGTTTATTAGCCTTTATAGTATCTTCCTTATGACTTGCAACTGGAACTGCAAAAGCTAACATTTGCTTATAAGGTATTTCTTTTTTATGCTCTTCCCAAATTCCATTATAATCTTGAGTCCAAATGCTACCATCTCCATTCGCACATATTTCATTTATTGAATCATCGGCTAAGAAATCTCCAAAAATAGATTCTGTTTGTATTTTTAAAGACCTTGAAATATTATTTTCGTTTTTATCATTCATTTTGAACTACTTTTTTTCAAGTTTGTAAACTTTTGAAAAATCAACATCTCTATTTACATAAACACCTATTAAATCACCATGTTGTTTATAAATAGTTGGTTTTATATTTATAAATTTTTCAAGAGCAATTGTTGCCATATTTGAAGCATTATCTCTTGTGTTCTCGCTATAATCTATATCATCATCATTATTATTAGAATTTGTTAACTTATAAGCTAAAACATTAAATAAATCATCAACGGCACTTAACATTATTGAACTACCGAATCTCATTAACCATTTATGGTCAATCTCTCCTTCAAGTCCAGATGCTCCAAGTTCATCTGTTGCTCCACTATATAAAGGTATTCTTAAATGATTAGGTGTTCTTACTTCTTGCCAAATAACTAAATATCTACTTGTTCCATCGTTTGTTTCACCACCTTTAAAATTTCCAAAAAGTTTTGAACCTTTTTCTATTAATAGAACATTTCCATTTGAACTGTAAATATTGTTGCTAACTGTACAAGATGTATTTCCTTCAATAGCAGAAACAAATCGTGTATCTAAACTACAACTAATAAAAGAACCTTTTGGCAAAAGTAAATCAGGATTAAATTCATTCATTTTAGCAGCAGTTGGAACAAATGTATCCCCTGTAAAATTTTTATTACTATCTTCTTCTTTAATATTTTGTTGATTAGCAACTAACTCATCTATTTGTTGTTTATAATTGTTCTGCTCTTTGGAATTTAAATCATTATTATTAATAACTAAAGTACCCGTTGAACCTTTTATTATTTTTGCTTTAAAAAGAGGTTCTTTAGGTGTTACTGAAAACATATTGTCAGTAGTTTCTATTTTTTCTTCTTTTTTATCTTCAACTTCTTTAGTTTTCCATTCAGCTGGTGGAAATAATATAGTTTTTTCTAAAGGAATATCTTCTTTTTTTAGAACCTTTACATTAGCCGTCTCTATCTTTTTTACTTCATCTTTTTTATTATAATTAATTATAATATTTTTAAATAATGAATAAATAATCAAAATAGTAACTATAAAACCAAGTATCATAATTATATAAAACTGTAATTTTTTTACAGTTGAATTTTTATTATCAACTAATTCACTTTTATTATGATTCATAATATTTATTTCTTCTTTTTTAATAGATAATTCTTCATTATTAGTATTATTTTCCATTTAGAACTCTTTCTATATTAGGTGAATTAGTATTTTTAAAATCTTCAAGAGGATTAACTCCAAAACTTTTATTTAAAATTCCAATTATTCTCTTACCACTTCTTAAAATCATCTGTTTAGCTGTTTTTTGAATTACTAAAACATCATAATTACCTTCTTTTTTAACATGAGTATTTAAAATACTCTCTTTTTCATTTTCATATAAAAAAATAGAGGGCATATCTTTTGTATTGTCAAATCCAAGATATGTGAATAGACCATCGTCATATGCAAATGAAGGAGCAATACTCTCGCTTTCAGGATTAATATTCATATAATAATCCCAATTTCGAGGAACAGCTGTTCTATTTAATTCTACTTGAATATCTTGCTTTTCAGACTCAGCTTTTGCAAGTTGTTGTTTTATATCTTCTTTTTTTAATTTCTCTAAAGGATAATTAAAAGTAAATTTAAAAAAGCTATTCTTTTCAACATTTAAATCAAGATTAAAGATATATTCTCTTTTATTTGTTAAAACTATTAAATTTGTTTTCCATTCAATCGGAGTTGGTTCAATTATTGTTGTTTTTTTTACTGTTTCACCATATTCATCAACTGCAAAAGTTGATTCATAAGCTTTAGGTTTTATAAATATAAAATTTCTTCTATCTTGAAAATCCCATCCATTTGAAAAACCTGAAGCCATATCAAGAATCCTTTCATCATCTGCAAATTGGATTACTGTTGTATATCCATTTTTTGCATATATTTGAAATACATCATCTTTATTAAAGTCAGTATAAACTACTCTTTTATCAAAAACTGTACTTTTAGGAACTTCTATTGCAAAAAGTATTGTAATTGTTAAAAAATAAATTAAAATTGTTTTTTTCATTTACTTTCCTCTTTTATTTCATCATCTACTCTTTTTATTTCATCATCTATACGATAAGAATTAACTATAAATCCTAAAGGATTTTCTAATCTTTGTTTTGCATTTTGTTTCAAATTTATATATTCATAAGTTAATGTAATAACCTTAGTAATAACAGCAACTGAATTTGTTGTTACATCTTTTTCTTTTAATTCAACTCTTACTGTACTTGTTTTAGTACCATTGCTATCATTTAGAACAATAGATAAAATTTCAGCTTCAATTTCAAATTTATTTTTTAAAGTATCAAGCTTTCCAGTTTTGGTTTCTGTCATTTGTTTTACATATACATTTGATACATCTTTATTTGAATACATTTGAACATTCTCATAATCTTGATTTAAAGTATTATAAAAATATTGTTCTCTAGTTTTTACATATTTACCTATAAAATGTTTATCTAGTGCTTCATCTTTTGTTATAATTTGTTCATCTAAATTTGTTATAATGTCTATAAAGCCATTTTTATCAACTTTAACTACTGCTAAATCAACTCTTTTTAAAGGTATTAATGTTGCTAATGCAATAGCTAACAAAACAGCAACAAATAGAGATGCTCCAGCTACAAGCCAAGCTCTTTTGTTACTACTAATAATTAAATAATTCCGAGAAGTTTCGTAATCTAAAGCATCATCTTCTTTATAATTACTTTCAGTTATATATTTTTTTTCTTTCATTATTTAATCACCTTTTCATTTTCAATAAGTGGATTTTTATTTATTGGTTTCCAATTATTACTATCAAACAATTTTTTATTATTTTCTTCTACAATTTGAGCAGTATTTGTTGTTGCTGCACAACCTGTAAATAAAAAAATTAAAAAACAAAAAATTAAATATTTCATTTTTATCCTTATTATAAATACTAATTAATACTAAATAATATTAATTAACACATAAAAAAAGGTAGAACAAATGTCCTACCTTTTTTATTTATCTAATATTCTAAAACCAATTTTAAAATTTAGAATTAAGCCCTTTCATTTTATTAAGTATAAAATCTGCACCAGCTTTTGGAGCTGAAATTGTCGATTGCATAGTGTTTAATGCATCTTTTCCATTCGTAAAATTATCCTTATTTGTTAAAGATTTTTGGGATAAAGTTTCTATACTAACAGTTCCTATCTTATCTGCAAGAGATATTGCAACTTTTAAAAGCCCAGCAAGAAGAGTTCCCATTATTAAAGCATTAAAACCAATAATTAAAACATCTGAAGTTTGGAAATTATTATCTGCTTTTTGAATAAAATCTCCATATTTCTCAGTAAATTTACTAAGTAATATTCCAACAATATATACGGTTAAAAGATTAGTTATAAATATATTTAACCATTGGGTAAAAACATTTTTGAACCAAGGATATAATGTAGCAAAAATAACAATAGGAGCTATTAATAATAAGATTTTTAATGTTATTCCTGTTGTAACAACAATTAAAAATGATGGTACTATTCCAAACAAGAAACCTAAAAAAACTAAAATTATTGATAATCCTGTTGCAAAGATTGAATGACCAGATTTTAAAAAACTATATTCATGCCAAATTTTTGAAATTAAATTCGTCGTAGCATTAAATTTTTCATCTAGTTCTGCATATAAATTTGTATTTCCCGACATGATATTGTGAAGATTTTCCATACCTGTTTTTATAGTATCTAGGTATCCATTTAAATTTAGAGCTACACCAACTACTAAAACTCTAATCGTAATATCCCAAATCAACTCTTTCACAGGCTCATTAGATTTACCTGCAAAAGACTGATAAGATTTAAACATAATTTGTAGCGTGATTGTTAATCCTACTAAAGTGCTAAGAATTTGTACAACATCTGTATTTGAAGAATTTTTTATAAAATCAAAAAGGGAATCTATCCATACACCTAAGTATTCGAAGAATCCCATTTTTTTAACTTATTTTTATATTCTATTTTCATAAGTTCTCCTTTTTTTAATATTTTGGTGCTTTACCACTTCGTAATTTTAGAGCTTCAATTCCTAAAGCTTCCCATTCATTTGTCTCTTTAAGTTCTTCAAACCATACATTTGCCTTCATCCCATACTCTTTTTCATAGAAATCTTTTGTTTTTTCTACTTCAATAAAAAAGTTTTCAGGTTTAATTGATAACATCTTTTCTTTAAATTCTAGTTTTGCTTTATCTTCTGCACTTTCACCACAACCAGTTAATAATAATAAAATAGCTAATGTTATTGCCGTTCCTAATATAATTTTTTTCATGAATTACCTTCTTTTTTATAATTTAATAATTCATTTTATCTAAATGAATATTAATATTTTGGTTTCACTCCAACTTTTGAAGCAAAATATCTTTCTGTTTGTTCTTGTTCACTTTTATCAACAGCATTATTTTGTTTATCTAACATATCCATTTTCATTTGAACTACTTGCAATTGAGCTATTTCAATATTTATTGCATTTGCAATATCTTGACTTTCTTTTATATCTTCTGTATTTGATACTTTTTTTGATAAATTCTCTAAATTTTGTGCTGATTTATCAACAAGTGTTTTTGTTTGTTGAACTGTCGCTATTGTTGTTACTTCTCTTTCTAGTTTATTTTCACAAGCTTCTTTATTAATACTACTTGAGCATCTATCAAAAACATTGTATTTATCAAATAATTGTCTTGCTTGATTTCCAACCATTGAGTTCTTATTAGCTAATGCAGCACCTAAATCTAAATAATCATTTCCATAAATTTTTGCATAACTTTGTAATCTGTTTAAATCTTGTACAAAGCTTACTGTATCTCTAATACCTGTTTTACTTAATAATTCATCTTCGTAAGCTTTTAACTGGTCTTGATAATGTGTAACAGTATTTGCCCATCTTTCTGCTTCTTTTGCCCATTCTGCAATTGTTTTTATATTCTGAGCCATTGCTTGTGCATTTGCAACTCCATCAATAACAGGAATACCAGCACTAAATAATAACTGTGTACTCAAGATTGCACTTAGTAGATATTTTTTCATTTTTTCTCCATTCTTTTCTGATTTATAACTCTTCGAGTTTTCGGTATGTTTGCCTTATAAAATAGATTACGCATTCGCTTGATCTATTTTATAAGTTTGCCATATCCGACCTAGTTCTTTTTTTCTTGGTTTTTACTTACTAATAGTATTAAAGAAAAGTATATTTACTTTATTATAGTCTTTATGTATAGGTTTTACTGCTTGGAGTTTTATATTAGCTGTAACTTGATTTTCTAAAAAATAGTTTTTATACTCATTTATTAAATCTTCTCTCCCAATTAAAATAATTTCACTTGCGTTATGTCCAACTAAAAATATTTTAGATATATCTTCATTTTTAAAAAGATATTTTCCTTGTTTTTCTGCATGAGCTTGAAAAGTCCAATTTTGTTTGTCTAATATTGGGTCTTTTGGAACTTTAAACTCTTTTGTTAATAAAAATTCTTGATTTATAGTTAATGCACTATCTTTTTGCCATTTAACTGGTTGAGCGTTTGGTATTTTGTTTGAACAACCTGTACCTAAAACTACTAAAGTTGTTAAGCTTAGTAATATTTTTTTATTCATTTTTATTTCTCCATTTCTTTATTAATTTGTTGTTGCTATTTAACATTATTTATTCATTAAATATTTTTATAATAATTTCTAAGTTCATTAACTTTTTCTTCTAAAGAAATATCATTTCTATTAAATATTTCATCAACTTTTTCGACATGAACTATCCCTGTTGAAATTATTGATATATTTTCTTTTCCTAAAGTGCTTAAATCTAGAGTTACAATAGCTGCTTCTTTTCCTCTTTTTATCAAAAATGGGTACATGCCTGTATTAAAATTTTTAATTATGTTAAATTCTTCTTCTGTACAAGATAAACCTTCAACATAATCATCTTTATTAGCTTTTTCATTTGGAAAGAAAATATGTGTAGATGTTTGTTCAACTATTGCTCTTGCAATTTTTAATTTTAAAACATCTTCCACAGATTGAGAAGCCATACCTATAAAACCATTTTCTTTTCTAATAGTTTTTAGTTTATTAAAAATTTCTTCTTGAATAAGAAGATTTGCAAACCATTGCCAAAATTCATCTGCAATTAATCCAAACCTTCTACCATCAATTAAATTTGTTACTCTCCATAAAATATAAAAACTTAAAGGAGCTGATACATCAGGGTCATTTAAAAATTCTGTTCCATCTATTCCAAAAATATTAATATCATCAGGAAAATCTAATAAATCATTTTCGTTATCAAATACCCATCCATATTTTGCACCTTTCTTCCATAATGAGAATCTTTGTTTTAAAGAATTTTCATCAGTGTTATCATCCGTTAAGTTTTCTAAGAGTAAAGAAATGCCGTACTTTCTTTTAGATAATGGAATAAAATCCATGATAAAATCAATAGCATTTGCAAGTTCTTTTTCTTCACTTGTTTTTAATACTTCTCCGTTTGCTGTAACAAGAATTTTCATTAATATTTGTAAATTTCTTTTATTGTTTTTAGTATTTTCAATCATAAATGGATTAAATCCTGTTTCAAGTCCATTTTGAATATTGATATATCTTCCTCCAGCACTTAAAATATTCCCTTTAGCACCATAATCTTTATCCAAATAAACTAAAGTCATCTTTTTTAAATTATCAGGAATATTTTTAGGAAAAGTTTCTTTATTTGCAAACTTCAGCAATTGATTATTTAGAAATTGTAACATTGCTGTTTTTCCACCACCACTTTGTCCTAAAACTAAAAAATTACCTAATGTGAACTCGCCAAAATCATTTTTGGATTTTTCAGCATGAATATTGAAATAGTATATTTGTTTTGAAGGAGTTTTTAATATCGTTATCGCATCTCCCCATTGGTTGTTTTTTTTTCTACCTTTTGCAAAATTATGCAAAGCTATTAAACTTGCAAAATTTTCATTTGTTACTGGACTAACACGAGGTCTTAAACCAAAATTGCAAGGTATTTGTGAAAAATAACTAGAAGGAAGTGCTATATCTGCAAGAATAACTTGTAATCCAATATCTTGCAAACAAGTAATTACTTTATTTGTATTAGATTTTGTTTCTTCAATAGTTTCACCAAAAACCGATAAAGAAAAATGGTAGTTACCAAAGCATAAATCACCATTCGTTAATCTATCAAGAGCTATATCAAACTCAGCTTCTTGAGTAATACTATCATCATCAGTTGATTTAAAATGTTTTTTTTGCTTTTTTAATTTTTCTTTTGCTTTATTTCTTTGCATTGGAGTAAAGGATTGTGTAAGGGTATAATTTACATCCAAATACATCAAAATGTCTAAAATCCCTGTAAAAGTTATTGAAGTATAATCTTTTATTTCAATTAGTTGTGCAAATTTTTTAGTTCCATCAATATAATTAAGTTGAACTAAATCATTTGAAAACTGTATATTTTTTAAAGAACCTATAAGATATTCAGAAACAGGTGTATTTAATGCTCTTACTTTTTGAAATTTACCTCCCAATAAATAATTATAAAGTTCTAATTGTGTTGAAAAAGTTTTACCTTCTTTCTCATATATTTTTAATTTTTTAGCAACAAATTTACTTAAATTTGCTTCTAATCTATTAGAATAATCATGAAATTTAGAAATATAATTTAAAAGTTCTTTTCTTGATTTTTCTGGTGAAGAACTTAAAAATTTACTTTTTTCTAGATTATTTAAAAATGGATTATAAATCATTGTTAAATATAAATCTGTTGATTTACTATTACCTTTTGAAAAAGACAGATAATATAAATCATTTATTTCTTGTAAATAAGAATTATCATATTTTGCTTTCAAATCTGTATCTATATCAAACCTTGTAGAATGGAAATAAAAACTTACAGGTTCACTTGAAAACGATTGAAAAACATTTGCTAATAATATTTTTATAAAATCTTGATTCTCATCAGATTCTACCTCAAAACTAATTCCTTGAATCTTCCACGAACTAACCAAATTGAAATCTTTTGTTAATACAATATCTTTTTTTATCAAAGATGAAAAAGGTATGAATTTTTCAAAAGTAGGGTTAGAATCTAATCCTAAAATTGATAATGTTGGAAATCCTACATTTTTATTCATTTTTCTATACTCCATACTTGAATATGATTTTACACCATAATATTTTTTATTTAAGGTAGGTGTTTTAGTTTTAAAAGATTGAAAAAGCAAATTGAACATATAATCATCTTGCATAACAATAAATTTCATGACTAGTATTACAGGTATGACAAAAAACATATATATAATATTAGTCCAAACTGAAACAAGTGCAAAAATTGATATAACTAAGATTAAAGGATAAATTGGAACACCATATAACATAGCAGGTCTAGTCATACCTTTAAATAATATTTCAGGTTGCTTTGCCATAAAATAAACCTTACTTAACTAACAAATGAAGCAAAAACTCCACCAATCGCAGTAGCAGAAGCTAATAAACCAGCTCCAACAATAATTTTTGTCATCTCATCAATTGGACGACCTTTGTGCATAACCTGATAAGATACATAAGCAATTAATACAGTAATAGTAATACCAGCAACTGCAAAAAGTGCTGTTTTTATTGATTCTAATACATTTGTAGCGCCATCTGTACTAATTGATGCTCCCCAAAGTAAATTTGGTAATATCATAAGAGCTAATAACATCATAATTTTTCTTTTCATTCTTTTCCTTTTATTTATTTTTTTAGTGTTTATTAAGTTATTATTTTTAATAATAAAAATTCATCTTCTTTTCTCCTTATAATTGATTTTAATTAACTCTAAAAATTAGAATTAACACAAATCAAAATACGCTTAATTAATTTAAATATCTAATAAGTAGATTAACTACTTATTTTTCTGATAAAATGTAACTCCTACTCCAAATCTAAGATTTTTGCCTTAGTTCCAGTCTTTCAAGTTACTGTTTATGCTTAGGGTGAATCTTGTTTTATACTCCTATCACTTCCACATAGTCGGAGTTTTGTTTTAATTAAAAATTTATAATTAGGTAATCAGGAAGAGTTATTTTTTGAATTATGGGTATTAATTAATTCTTGATAATTTTTTATTGCTTGGTTATAGTTATCTAGTAGTTCTTTATTTTGTTTTGTATAGAAATAAGATGAATGTAAATAGTATTTTATTTTTTCATCTGAAATTATGTATTTTTTAGAAAAATTTTTATCTTTTGATTGATAAGTTGCTAGGAAAATATTATTTGTAAATATTAAATCTTTGAAGTATAAAATATTTTTTTGGTAGAAATTTTCATTTTCATTTTGTTCTAAAGATATAGTTAGTGTTTCAAGAATATCTTTTTGTTCTTTTTTTACCAGAGCTTCATAATATTTATCTACACCATTGAAACTATTATTTGAAATTGATTTAATTATTGATTTTTTATAAGCTTCTTTATTTTCAATAATTCCTTCATCTATTTTATTTTGAACTTTAGAAGTATTCATTATATAAGTTGCAACTTTTTCTATATCTTCAAGAGGAACTTGAGAATTTTCTGTATTAGATGCATTTATCTTATTACTTAAATTTTTTAATCTATTTGCTAGATTATCTTTAGATATATTTCCTTCTTCATTTAATCTTTGTAGTTCTGCAAGTTCTTTAGCTATATTTTCTTTTTCATCTTCTTTATCTTCATATTTGACATCATTAAAGAACTCATCATGCTCTTTTAAATATTGTTCTTTTTTCCATTCTAAATCTAAAGTCATATAAACAATTTGTTTACCTTTTGGTCCTACATATTCCCTTTTTAGAAGTCCAATTTTTTCTAATGATTTTTTTATATTTGCAACAGTTATGATTGCATTTTTCATTTTTTCATTTTTAAATTTTATTTTTTCATCATCTTCTATTTTTTCATATTTTTCATAAGCTTTTGAACCTTTTTCAAAATTTCCGAATCCACAATAAAATGCAATTACTCTATTAGAAGGAAATGAATTTGATTGTCTATCTTTTATATCTGCATGAGATAAGATAGCAGCTACAACTTTTAGTTGTCCTTCATTTAAATATCTAAAGAACCAAGGCTCAATTTGTATAGGTCTAGTTTTAGGTTTTATAATTTTTAATTTATTCATTTTTTTATGTTTCTTTCCCAATTCACAAAATCAAGTGTCATATCCTTTTTTAAGAGACCAATATCCTCTAGTGATTTTTTTATGTTTGAGACAATTTTAATATCATTGAATCCACCAAAAAAAGCGATACTTTTATCTGATAAAGGAAAAGAAGATTTTTGTTGATTAGAAGCTAATATCGCTCCTATAACTTTTAGTTGTTCTTCATTTAAATATCTAATAAAGTTTTTATCTATTAAAATAGGTTCTATATGAGAAAAACTATGTTTATTTTCCATTAGCTTATAGCCTTTACTTTTTCACTATATAAATAATTTGTTACTTCATCGGGGTCAAAAATTATTATTTTTCGTCCACCTTTTTCATTAAAGCTACCTGTTAGTTGAATAAATGGAAGTTGTCTAGCTCTTCTTCTCTCATCTATCGTTCTTTCAGAAAGTCCAGTAAGTTTTGAAAGAGTTTTTTTATCACAAGTTATAGGTTTCATTTTGTCAGCTAGAAGGAAAAAATGTAAAATTAAATTTATTGGATTTTCATCTTCTTTTTGTTTTTTTAGTTCTTCTACAAAAGTTTTAGTCAGCTTACTCGTTGAATATCTAATAATTATTTGATTAATGAGAGTTTCTTCAATTTTTAAATTTTTAAGCATATTTTCTAAGCTATTATTTGTCTCATATAGTTTCATTTTTAATTACCTGATTTTTTCTTTTCATTTGTAGAAGATAAAGTTTTAATAAACTTTGAAACTATTTCTAGGTCATATCTATATACTCTTCCAATTTTGGTGTAAGGCATATTTTTTGTTTTTCTTAATTGTTCTACTTCATAGACAGATAAATTAAGTCTTACAGCTAATTCTTCTTTAGTGAGTAGATTTTCATTCATTTTTATCCTTTTTTATTATTTTTATGAAATAAACCTACACCTATAAAAGAGTATGAAAATCCACTTTTTAATGGATTTTTAGGTATCCTTAAAGGCTAAAATGTAAATAAATGTAAGTTTATTAACTTATTGAATAATTATATTCAAAACAATAATAAATGTCAATAGGATTATTAATATAATGAGTATAAATAATAACTTTCTTAATATTAGGAAGATTTTGGGATTAAATCAAACTGAATTTGCTGAAAAATTGGAAACTTCACAAAATTTAATCTCAAAATATGAAAAAGGTCAAGTTGAATTGCCATTTAAGATTATTAATAATTTGAATAAAGTATTCAATATAAATATAAATTGGCTATTGACAAATACAGGTAATATGTTTAGAACTAATGAAACGCCTAAAAAAGATATAAATGATACTTCTAATTTATTAGTTGAAAATAAATCTTTATTTAAAGATGAATTACTTAATGATATACAGAAACTTTCTCAAAAACGACAAGAATATTATTATCATAGAATAAAAGCTGATTTAATTGAAGATGAGTTGAAAAGCGATTAATATAAATAAAAATTGCTTTGAAGGATTAATCATTTTAGAAAAAACATGATATAATTCTTCCATGAAACAAAGGTTTCCTTTTTTCAGGAGTGATGACCTGAATAGAGAGAATCATAGAAAGGTAGAGCTTTATAGCTTTACCTTTTTTTTTGCTGGGTGGTTTGGTAAGAATGTAAATTCTGGGGAAAGTGGGATTCTCTCAAAAGGAGTACCTTTGTTTCAAAAATTAGTAATACTACTTTTGATATGCTTAATATTTGCTATTAAGTTATATTGATAAAAGGGGGACTTCATCACTCCCCTGGTATTACTTCAAAGTATCAAAAACTTTTTTAATTCCTTGTGCTGCAACTTTTTGTTGAACTTTTGCATATCTTCTTGTGGGTCTAGTAGAACTATGTCCTAATATAGCTGCTACAACTTCCATACTATTATCTGTGTTATTTAAAGATATTTCTCCAATTAAATGTCTTAAATCATGTATTCTCATACTTTTATTAATATTTGCTTCTTTAAGTATTCTATCCCAAGCCCATCTAAGATTTTTTATTTTTTCCCCTGTTACTAAAGATTTAAATACATATCCATCTTTATCTTCTATATTTATAAAGATATTATAGAGCTCATCAGTCATTTCATAACTCATATTCTTTTTTGCTTTGTTTATTTCATATTTAATAGTATAAGTTCTTTTTTCAAAATCTATCATATCCCAAGTTAAATTTAAAACTTCTCCAGTTCTTCTTCCATGTAATAAAAAAGTAAATATGTCTTTATATAAAGGTTCTTTAAAATTTATTATTGTATTGAATAATCTTTTTGATTCTACAAAATCTAAAGGATATTCTCTTGTATTATCGTATTTTGGTTTATCTACAAGTATTACAGGATTATTTGTTGTAATTTTATATTTAATCGCAAATTTGAAAAGAGCTGATAAATCTGCAAGATAGTTATCAACACTTTTAGGAGATTTTGTCTTTAATAGTTCATTTGCAAATAGTTGTATATTATATGTTTGAATAGAATTTATTTTTAGGTTTTCAAATCTTGATTTAAAATGACAATTGTAAGTGCTTTTTTTACTTGTTAAAGTTTTTTTAGATACAGATTTTGAATCTATTATATGATTAAAATATAATTCCCATAATTGTTTAAAAGTTAAATCTTTTTTTATATATGTATTATTTTCAATCTCACTTTTCATCTCTTCTTTTTTCAAAAAAGCAATTTTTGCATTTGTTTTAAATTCATCATTTTCATAACCAATGATTTTTCTATATTTCTTTTTATTGATTGTAAATGTTGCTAAAAATACTTTACCTTTTTGACTATCACTATAGTAACTTATTCCAGGATAATTAGTCTTTGTTGTTTTTGGTATTGCCAAAGGTGTCCTTTTAGGTGTCTTTTTTAAATGTAAATTAATGTAAATTTATAAGTTGTATATTATAGTATATGAACTTATGAATACTATAAAATAGGCTTTTTTAGTAAGAATTGGAAGTTTATGTAAATATAAGACATAAAGATAGGACCAGAAATCGTTGATGAGGCAATAAAAGTATTAAATGCAGCAGCAAAAAAATGTAATTTTGAATTAAATTATAAAGAATATCTAATGGGTGGTATTGCTATTGATACTACAGGTGTTCCATTACCACAAGAGACAGTTGATGGAGTTTTAAATTCTGATGCTTGTTTGTTTGGTGCAATTGGTGGAGAAAAATGGGATACACTTCCTAGAGAATTAAGACCTGAAACTGGATTATTAAAATTTAGAGAAGAAATGGGTGTTTACGCAAACTTAAGACCTGCAATTATCTATGATGAATTAGTAAATGCATCAACTTTAAAACCTGAAGTAATTACTGGCGTAGATATTATGATTGTAAGAGAGTTAATTGGTGGTATTTACTTTGGTAAACCAAGAGAGAATGATGGATTTAAAGCATTTAATACAATGGTATATACAAAACCAGAAATTGTAAGAATTGGTAAAACAGCATTTGAACTTGCAATGAAAAGAGATAAAAGAGTTTGTTCAGTAGATAAAGCAAATGTTTTAGAAGTTTCTCAACTTTGGAGAGATACTATGAATGAATTATCAAAAGATTACCCAGAAGTAACTTTAAGTCATATGTATGTAGATAACGCAGCAATGCAACTTGTAAGAAACCCAAAACAATTTGATGTTATTGTAACAGGAAATATTTTTGGAGATATTCTATCTGATACAGCATCAATGGTAGTTGGTTCGATTGGATTACTTCCATCAGCATCAACAGGAGATAAAACAGCAATATATGAACCAATACATGGTTCAGCACCAGATATAGCAGGGATGGGAATAGCAAATCCATTGGCAACAATAGTAAGTGCAGCAATGATGCTAAGATATTCTTTAAATGAAGAGAAAGCAGCAGATTTAATAGAAGAATCAATAAAATCAGTGTTAAAAGATGGATATAGAACAAAAGATTTAGCAGCATATGATGCAAAAGAAGTTTTAAATACTTCTGCTATGGGCGATGTCATTGTTAAATATATTAATAAATAATTTTTTATGATAAAATAAATAAATTATAAATTTCAGGATTAATTATGAGTGAAAAAAAATATAGATTAGTTACTAGAAGTGATATGGATGGTTTAGTTTGTGGTACTTTACTTAAGTATTTAAATATTATTGATGAAATAGCATTTGTTCATCCAAAAGATATGCAAGATGGAAAAATAAAAATTACAAAAGATGATATAACAACGAATCTTCCATATGTTGATGGTGTATATTTAGCATTTGATCATCATTTTAGTGAAACATTAAGAAATGAGAAAAAAGACAATCATATTATTAATCCTGATGCTCCAAGTGCAGCACAAGTTGTTTATGAATATTACGGAGGAGATGAAGTTTTCCCTGGATATTTTACTGCAATGATGAATGGAGCAAATAAAGCGGATTCTGCTGATTTTACGCAAGATGATATTTTAAAGCCTAGAGGTTGGGCATTATTAAGCTTTTTAATGGATTCTAGGACTGGACTTGGAAGATTTAGAAATTTTAGAATTTCAAATTATCAATTAATGATGGATTTAATTGAATATTGTGCAAGACATAATATTGATGAAATTTTAGATTTACCTGATATAAAAGAAAGAATAGATTTATATTTTAAATATGAAAAAGATTTTGTAGAGCAATTAAAAAGATGTACTACTATCAAAAATAATTTATTAATAATAGATTATAGAAATGAAGAAATAATTTATCCTGGAAATAGATTTATGGTATATGCAATGCATCCAGAGCAAAATATTTCTATTCATGTTGTTTGGGGAAAAGATAAACAAAATATTGTATTTAGTACAGGAAAATCTATTATAAATAAAAGTTCAAAAACAAATGTTGGTGAATTGATGCTTAAGTATAATGGTGGAGGGCATAAAGCAGCAGGCGGTTGTCAGATTGATACAGATAAAGCAGAAGTAGTTTTAGAAGAGTTAATAAAACAAATTAATCAAGATGGTTAAAAAGAAGTTTTAAAACTTCTTTTCTAAAATTTTATAAAATTCTTCAAAAGAGGGTAAATTTAAATTTGACTCTCTTTGTTTTTTCCCCCACATTGATTCTGGGAAAAAAGAATCTTCTTTAAATCTTGCCATAATATGAAAATGCACATGAGGAACATAGTTTCCAAAAGATGCTATATTTATTTTTTCGGGTTTAAAATAATTAATCATCTCTTTTTCTATTAAGTCTAAGTATTTCCAAATCTCTTTTTTTGTAGTTTCATTACAATATGAAAATTCTTTTATAGGCTCATTTGTAAATACTTTTAACCATGGAATTTCTGATGGTTCAATTTCTATTTTTATTAACTCATTTTTAAAAAGCTCTAACACAAGAAGTCCTTTATTAATTCAAATTTTTTGAATATTACAATAATTAAAATTAAATAAATTAAAAACATATATCTTCAACTTGCTTTAAGTAAAAATTAATTATAATCCGAATCCATTTTTTCAACCATTGAGGAAGTTTTTGTAAAATAATTATATTTTATAAAGAGTTGGGCAGAAACAGAAAAAAGCAATTAGTTTTTAATATATTAAAAACTCTTAGCTTGGCTCCACAAATTTTTAGATTTTAAGTCTAAAATTTAGTGTGAACTACAGAAAAGCAAAGTTTTGCTTTTTTCATTAAGTAGTTCTTCCCTGTTGAAAATTGGTAATAACACAAATAAAGAGGACAAGACTTATGAAAGTAAGAGCTTCAGTAAAAAAAATGTGTGATAAATGTAAGGTTATCAAAAGAAGAGGTGTCGTAAGAGTAATCTGCGAAAACAAAAAACACAAACAAAGACAAGGATAAGACACATGGCAAGAATCGCGGGTGTTGATTTACCAAATAAAAAGAGAATGGAATATGCTTTAACGTATATTTACGGAATCGGATTACATAACTCTAGATTAATTTTAGATGCAGTTGGTATTGATTACAATAAAAGAGCATTTGAATTATCTGAAGATGAAGCAGCAACAATTAGAAAAGAAATCCAAGAAAACTACATGGTAGAAGGGGATTTAAGAAAAAAAGTTGCAATGGATATTAAAGCTTTAATGGACTTAGGATCATATAGAGGGTTAAGACATAGAAAAGGTTTACCTTGTAGAGGGCAAAAAACAAAAACAAATGCCAGAACTAGAAAAGGTAAAAAGAAAACTGTTGGTGCAGCAACTAAATAAGGGATTGTAGATGGCAAAAAGAAAAGTTACTAGAAAAAAAATTGTAAGAAAAAATATTGCTGACGGTATCGTACATATTGCTGCAAGTTTTAATAATACAATGGTTACAGTTACAGATAATGCAGGAAACGCAATCGCATGGTCAAGTGCTGGAAATTTAGGATTTAAAGGTTCTAAAAAATCAACTCCATTTGCTGCACAAGCTGCAGTTGAAGATGCAATGAATAAAGCAATGGAACACGGAATTAAAAACGTTGGGATTAAAATTCAAGGACCAGGTTCAGGTAGAGATACAGCTGTTAAAGCAGTAGGTTCTATGGATGGAGTTAGAGTTACTTGGTTAAAAGATGTTACACCATTACCACACAATGGTTGTAGACCTCCTAAAAGAAGAAGAGTGTAAGGAGTAAATAATGGCAAGATACAGAGGACCAGTAGAAAAAATCGAAAGAAGACTTGATGCGGATCTTGGACTAAAAGGTGAGAGAAGATTATCAGGTAAAAGTGCTTTAGAAAAAAGACCATTTGCTCCAGGACAACACGGACAAAGAAGAGCTAAAATTTCTGAGTACGGATTACAATTAAGAGAAAAACAAAAAGCTAAATTTATGTATGGTGTTTCTGAAAAACAATTCAGAAAATACTTTAAAGAAGCTGCAAGAAGAGAAGGTAATACAGGGGCTAACCTAATTACTTTAATCGAACAAAGATTAGATAATGTTGTATTTAGAATGGGATTTGCTACAACTAGAGCAAATGCAAGACAATTTACAACACATGGACATATCTTAGTAGATGGAAAAAAAGTTGATATCCCTTCTTACATTGTAAGACCAGGGCAAAAAATTGAAATTAAAGAAAAATCAAAATCTAATCCTCAAGTTGTAAGAGCATTAGAATTAACAAATCAAACTGGTATGGTTGATTGGGTTAATGTTGATAAAGATAAAGTATTTGGAATTTTCACAAGAATCCCAGCTAGAGAAGAAGTTGTTATTCCTGTTGAAGAGAGATTAATAGTAGAGTTATATTCTAAATAATAAGTAAAAGGTAGCTAATGAAAAAATTTGCAGAAACTCCGTTTTTACCAACTGAAGTTGAAATAGAGGCTATCAGTGATAATGAGGCTAAAATATCAGCATATCCATTTGAGGATGGTTTTGCAATTACTTTAGCACACCCTTTGAGAAGACTTTTGTTAAGTTCTTCGGTTGGCTATGCACCAATTGCAGTGAAAATTGAAGGTGCTTCTCATGAGTTTGACTCATTAAGAGGTATGCTAGAAGATATAGCTATTTTTGTTATAAATTTAAAGAATATTAAGTTTAAAATAAATGGTGATAAAGAGCAAGTAGTAGTTGAGTATTCATTCAATGGACCAAGAGGAATTAAAGGTGAAGATCTTATTAATTCTGATGTTGAAGTTGTATCAAAAGATGCTCACTTAGCTACAATTAATAGTGATTGTAATTTAACATTTTCAGTTATTATTCAAAAAGGTATTGGTTATATGCCAAGCGAAGACATTAGAGATATTGTTGGTGCTGATTATATTCCAATTGATGCTTTCTTTACACCGGTTAAAAAAGTGGTTTATGATATTGAAAAAATGTTAGTTGAAGATAATCCTAACTTTGAAAAAGCTGTATTTACAGTACAAACAAATGGACAAATATCTCCAATAACTGCATTTAAAGAAGCAGTTTCAGTTATGTACTCACAAATGTCAGTATTTAACAAAGTATTTGATTTATCTGAAGTAACAGTGAGTGAAAGTGGTGAAGAGCCAGTTGAACTTAAAGAATTAGTTATCAAAATTGATGATTTAAATTTAAGTGCTAGAAGTTTCAATTCTTTAGATAGAGCTGGACTAAAATACTTAGGTGAATTAGTACTTATGAGTGAAGTTGAAGTAAAAAATATTAAGAATCTTGGGAAAAAATCTTATGATGAGATTGCTGAAAAATTAGAATCTTTAGGATACCCAGTTGAAAATACACTTCCAGAAAATGTTGCTTCTGCATTAAGAAGAAAATTAGAGCAACTAAAAGCATAATTAAGGGTTTAATATGAGACATAAGCATGGATATAGAAAGTTAAGTAGAACTTCTTCTCATAGAAAAGCATTGTTAAAAAATATGGCAATTGCAATCATTGAAAGAGAAAAAATCGAAACAACTGTACCTAAAGCAAAAGAATTAAAAAGATATATTGAAAAATTAGTAACTGTTGCAAGAAATGCTGATTTAAATACACATAGATATGTATTTGCAGCTTTACAAAGTAAAGAAGCTACTAAAAAATTAATTAATGAAATTGCACCAAAATACGAAGGTAGAAATGGTGGATATACTTCTATAGTAAAAACTAGAATAAGAAGAGGTGATGCTACACCAATGGCATTCATCTCATTTGTATAATAGTTTTTTATTTTTAATTTGAAAGGGATAGAATTAAGTTTCTATACCTTTTTTTTATTCTCAAATTAATTTCTTAAAAATCTTTTCCTAACCTTTTTTTAATTAACTTTTTGATATTATTTCGCGCAATACTACAACTGTAAAATCATAGGAGAACCGATTGATAACTCTAAAAGAAGCACTAACTTTAGGTAGTGATGATATAAAAAAATTAAGAGATGATTTAACTTCAAAAATAAAAGAAAACAATATAGGTGCTTATGTTGAACAATTAGTTTCGACAGAAATTTCAAAAACTGGTGCAGGTATACCAATCGCTATTAAAGATAATATTAATGTTAAAAATTGGGAAATTACTTGTTCTAGTAATATTTTAAAAGGCTATATTTCACCATATAATGCAACTGTAATTAATAAATTAGAAAAAGCTGGATTATCTCCTTTTGGAAGAACAAATATGGATGAATTTGCAATGGGAAGTTCTACTGAATCTTCTTGTTATGGAAAAACATTAAATCCTATTGACAATACAAAAGTTCCAGGTGGAAGCTCAGGTGGTTCAGCTGCAGCAGTTGCTGCTGGAATTGCTATTGCAGCACTTGGTACAGATACAGGTGGAAGTATTAGACAACCTGCAGCTTATTGTGGGTGTGTTGGAATGAAACCAACTTATGGAAGAGTTTCAAGATATGGAATAACTGCTTATTCATCTTCACTTGATCAATGTGGACCAATTACTCAAAATGTTGAAGATGCAGCAATTTTATATGATATTATTTCTGGATATGATCCAATGGATTCAACTTCTGCAAATATTGAATATGAAGCAGTTACTCCTAGATTAGATTCAAATAAAAAATTAACTATTGCAGTTATTGATAATTTTGTATCACAAGCTAGTCCAGCAATTCAAAAAGGTTTTTCAAAAGCAATAAGTGCTTTAGAAAAAGCTGGACATAAAATAATTCATAAAAATATGTTAGATACAGATAAAATAGTTTCAACTTATTATATTGTAGCAACTGCAGAAGCAAGTGCAAATTTGGCTAGATTTGATGGTGTTAGATTTGGAAATAGAAAAGGTGAAGGTGGACTTAAAGATATGTATGTTCAAACAAAATCACAAGGTTTTGGTTCTGAAGTACAAAAAAGAATTATGTTAGGTTCTTTTGTATTAAGTTCTGGATATTATGATGCTTATTATATAAAAGCTCAAAAAGTAAGACATTTAATTAAAGATGAATATTCAGCAATCTTTGCAGAAGCTGATTTAATATTATCTCCAGTTGCACCAACAACTGCACCTGAATTTGGTTCATTTAAAACATCATTAGAGATGTATTTGAGTGATATTTATACAATTTCTATTAATCTTGCTGGACTTCCAGCTATCTCTTTACCTGTTGATAAAGATGAAAATGGAATGCCTGTGGGATTACAATTTATTGCAAAAGCTTATGATGAACAAACTTTGTTTGATGGTGCTTTATCTTTAGAAAAAGCAATTAACTATATAAAATAAATATTAACCAGGATAATAAAATGAGAATAAGAAAAAGAGCATTAACATTTGAGGATGTACTTTTAGTACCAGCTAAATCAGAAGTTTTACCAAAAGAAGTTTGTATCAAAACTAAACTTACAAAAAAAATTGAATTAAATATTCCTTTTATAAGTGCTGCAATGGATACTGTTACTGAATATGAAGCAGCAATAGCAATGGCAAGACTTGGTGGAATTGGAGTTATTCATAAAAATATGGATATAGAAACTCAAGTATTACAATGTAAAAAAGTAAAAAAATCTGAATCTGGTATGATTATTGATCCCATTACAATACAACCATCTCAAACTTTACAAGATGCAGAAGATATCATGGCATCTTATAAAATTTCAGGTGTACCTGTTGTTGATGATAATGGTATTTTAGTGGGAATTTTAACAAATAGAGATATGAGATTTACAAAAGACTTTACTCAAAAAGCCAAAGATAAAATGACTGTTATGCCACTAATTACTGCAAAAGAAGGTACAACGTTAGAAGAAGCAGCAGATATTATGCATGCTAATAAAATTGAAAAATTACCAATTGTTGATACAAATAATAAATTAATTGGATTAATTACAATTAAAGATATCAATAAAAAAAGAGAATATCCAAATGCAAACAAAGATGAGTTTGGAAGATTAAGAGTAGGTGCAGCAATTGGTGTTGGTCAGCTAGATCGTGCAAGAGCATTAGTCGCTGTTGGTGTTGATGTTTTAGTTTTAGATTCTGCTCATGGACATTCAAAAGGTATTTTAGATACAGTTAAAGCAATTAAAGCTGAAATGGATGTACAGATTATTGCTGGAAATGTTGCAACTGCAGAAGCAACAGCTGATTTAATTGCTTGTGGAGCTGATGCTGTTAAAGTTGGAATTGGACCTGGAAGTATTTGTACAACTAGAATTGTAGCAGGAGTTGGGGTTCCTCAAATTTCTGCAATTGATGAATGTGCAGCTGAAGGTGCAAAAACTGGAACTCCAATTATCGCTGATGGTGGAATTAAATATTCAGGAGATGTTGCAAAAGCATTAGCTGTAGGTGCAAGTTCAGTTATGATGGGAAGTGCTTTAGCTGGAACAGAAGAATCTCCTGGTGAAGTTGTATTATTCCAAGGAAGAAAATTCAAAACATATAGAGGAATGGGTTCAATAGGAGCTATGACTAAAGGAAGTACAGATAGATATTTCCAAGAAGGAACAGCCGCTGATAAACTTGTACCTGAAGGAATAGAAGGAAGAGTTGCATTTAGAGGAAGTATAGCAGATATTATTCATCAAATGGTTGGTGGATTAAGAAGTTCTATGGGATATTTAGGTTCTAAAGATATTCCAACATTCCAAGAAAGAGCAGAATTTGTAGAAATTACAAGTGCAGGATTAAGAGAATCTCATGTACATGATGTAACAATTACAAATGAAGCTCCTAACTATCATATTTAAATTTTGAAAGCAGAATCTATTAATTCTGCTTTCAACTACATATTAAAAAATTCTATTTAAAATCTATAATTAAGTTAATTACCATATAATAAATGTTTTATTCAAAATAATTATAAAGGATTATACTTATGAAAATTGCAGTTTTTTGTGGATCAAGTTCAGGAAATAATATTAAATATATAGAGGCTACAAAATCATTAGGAAAATTCTTTGCTCAAAATAATATTGATATTGTTTATGGTGGAGGAAAAGTTGGTCTAATGGGTATTATTGCTGATTCTGTTATAGAAAATGGTGGTAAAGTTTATGGAGTAATCCCTGAAAAATTAAAAAATAAAGAATTAGCTCATACAGGAATTACAGAACTTTATGTTGTAAACACAATGCATGAACGAAAAGCTATGATGGCTGATATGGCAGATGCATTTGTTACTCTTCCTGGTGGTGCAGGAACTCTCGAAGAAATATTTGAAGCTTGGACGTGGGCACAACTTGGGTATCACAATAAAGCTTGTGCTTTTTATAATATAGATGGTTTTTATGATAAATTGTTTGAGTTGATTGATTCTATGTGTTTATCGGGATTTTTGAAACAAGATTATTCTGAAATGCTTATAAATACAGATAATGAAAAAGAACTATTAAAATCTTTAGAAAATTATAAATCTCCTAAAAACAAATGGTAAAAAAGAGTTTAATAAAACTCTTTTTTAGATTATTAACTCACCTTTTTGTGTATTTCTTACTTCATCAATTTTAAAACATTCATTTGCAATATTTCTTGCAGTTGTATTTGTATATTGATTTATTAATTTATGTATAGTTTTTATTTCATCTTTATCAAATAAAGTTTCATCAAAATCTTCTTCCATTTTAATAAAATTCAATTCAATAAATTTTTCTTTTTTTTCAACAGCAATATCTAAATAATCCAATAATTCTTGCATTAAAAAAATTCTTTCATCATCTTCTTCCAAATCTTCTTCATTTGCTACAATATCAAATAATTCACTAAGAATAACAGGTTCTGGATGTCTAGTTCCTTTTATATAATCTTCATTAAATATTTTTTTACCACAATATTTCAAATGATTATAATCTATTAAGAAAAGTATGATTGATACTTTTTTATCATTTAAGTGTTTTACTTGTTTATGTAACATATATAAAATTACATTTGCTACTTTTGTCATGTCTATATTCAAAAAAATTCCTTTGTTTATCTAATGGAAGTATATAATATAAAAAATAAATTATCTATTTTCAATAAATTTAAAAATTGCGCCATCTTCACTATTTATAATAATCATTTTTTTATTATTTTTATTTGCAATTTCTTTAGCCATTTTTATACCAATACCTCTATATCTTTCTTCTTTCATTTCTTCTAATAATGTTGAATCAATTTTTCCACAATTATCTTCAAATTCAATCTCTTCTTGACTTAATGAAATTAAAATTTGAGGATTCTTTATCTCTCTTTTTTCAGCTATATTTATTGAGTTAATTATAAGATTTATCCAAACTTGCATCCATTCATTTCTAATTCCATTTATTTTGATTGTAAAATCTCCAATAAAATTTATTTCTAAATTAGAATATTTTATTTTTGTATCTATGATACTTAAAGCACTTTTTATTGAATCATAAACTTCAAAATTTAATGTATTTAATGAAGGTTTATAATAATCTAAAAAATTCTGCATAGTTTCTGACATAAAATCTAAACTTTTTTCTATTTCTAAAGTACTTTTATTTAAGAATTCTTTAGATATATCTTTTTCCTGTAAGATTCTTGCTCTTAAATTTAGATTTATATATCCAATCTTTGTAAGAGAATCTCTCCATTGATGAGATATATTTCCAATTAAATTTCCAAGTTCTGCTTGTTTATTTTGTCTAAACATTAAATCTTGCTGAGTAGAATTTCTTTCTATTTCTATTGCTATTTTTTTTCTTAATTGATGATTCCATAGTAATACAACAATAACAATTAAAATAATAAATATTAAAATATAAATAAACACTGATAAATATTTTGTTTCAGATGGAATTTTTACAGATATATGATTATTGACTATGTGTTCTAGCTCTTTCTTACTTATTGTTTTTATAGCTTTATTCAATATATTTCTTAATAAGTCTTCATCTTTTAAAACACCAATTCTAAGTATGTTTTTATATTCTAAAGGTTGAGAGATAATTTTAAGATTAAATAAACCATTTTTCTTAATAGTATGAGCAGTAACAATTAAAGATCTAATTGTAAAATCAGCCTTTTTGTTTTCTACAAATTTAAAAGCCTCATCTTCTGAATTTGTTGGAATAATTACCAAATTAGGAAAATCTTTTTGAAATCTTTCACTCATAGCTGTGTCTTTTGGCAAGGCTATTGACGCTTTGATTTTTGATAAATCTTTTATATCTTCATTCTCAATTCTTCCAACAATCACATTTGGATCTTCAAAAATTGGTTCTGTAAAATTTAACCACTCTTTTCTCTTTTGTGTCTCATTTAAAAAACTTAATATATCACATTTTTTTTCTTTTGAAAAAATAATACTCTCTTCCCAAGATTTTGTAGGAATAAGTTCTATTTCTATACCTAATTTTGAAGAGATTAAATTTATAATATCAGCAGCAATTCCTTCATGTTCACCTTTTTCATTTATCTTTTCAAATGGCTCCCAATCAGGATCTGTACACATTGTGATTACTTTTTTTTTAGCTAAATAATTTTTTTCATCTTTTGTTAAATTTATATTAGAAATTTTTTCATATTCTTCTGAATTAATCCATTTTCTTTTTAAACTAATAATCTCTTTTTCACTAATTTGTTCTTTGCCTTTTTCTAATAAATCTCTTAATATAATATTATTTTTATTTGTTGCTAAATACATCTTAAGATTAAATCTATCATCATCTATTGAAAAACCTGGTTTTAAATTTGAGATATGATTATTTTGTATGTAATAATTTCCAACAGCAAAATTATCTACTGCTCCATCAGCCTCTCCAAAAGCAACTTTCTCTAATGCCTCAAGGGAATCTTTAACTAAAAGTAATTTAATATCAGGATAATATGCTTTTAAAAGCTCTTCTTCATAAAATCCTTTTATTACTGCAAGTGTTTTTCCCTTGAAATCTTCTATATTCTTTAAGTTTATATCACTCTTTTTTATAAAAATTGTATCTATGGCTTTTACATAATCACTTGTAAAAATAAAATCTTTTTCTCTTTGTGCTGTTTTTGAAATATTTAACATTACGTCTATTTCATCTTTTTTTAACTTTTCTATAAATTCGTTCCAACTATAACCTGAAATATACTCTATATTTATTCCTAGTTTTGAAGCTACCAAATCCATATATTCTATTGAAAAACCTGTTGGCTTTCCTTTTAAATTATAATTAAATGGTGGCCAGTTTGATTCATTGTGTACTTTTATTGTTGAATGCTTTTTTAAATACTCTTTTTCTTCTTTTGAAAATGGTATTAATCTTTTATAATTGTCCCTTAAATAATAAGAATCTAATGCAAAAGTAATATTTAAATTTTTATCAACTAAACCTAATTTTGTATATAAATCAGCATTTAGTTTTATTAATTCAGGAGCTATAGCTCCTATTTTAAATATGTTTGTTTTAAATATTTGTTCAGTTTGATTCGCCTCATATAATAAAGATTCTTTTGTTTTTCTTTTTGTGTATTTATTATAAATTAAATCAACTATCTCTTCTTTATTTTTAAAAGCATATTCCCAACCTTTATTTGTTGCTTCAATAAAATTTTCAACCATTTCTGGATTTTTATTTATAATATTTTCACTTGTAAATAATTCAACATCATAAGAATATATTCCAAAATTTGCAGGATTTAATATATTATATTTAATTCCTAATTTGTCCAACTCATAAGGTTGTGAAGTTATAAAAATACTCATAGCATCAACTTCACCATTTACAAATTTGTCAATTTTATAATCATGATTAATTAAAGTAAAACTATCAGAAGTTATTCCATAATCTTTTAACATAACTCCTAAACTTGTGTGACCCATTTCCCAGTCTAAAGCCATGATTTTTTTGTTTTTTAAATCAGCAGGAGTTTTAATATAAGGTTTTGTAACTAATGCTAAAGCATTTTGTTTAAAATAAGAAGCAATTAAAATAACAGGTTTATTTTTTAATCTTTCTAAAATAAGAGCAGATGAAGAGATACCAAAAGTAGATTTTCCATCAATAACATCTTGACTAATGTTTATACCATCTTGAAACTCTTTGATTTGAAGATCTAAACCGACATCTTTGTAATAACCTTTTTCTAATGCAGTATAAAATCCTGCAAATTCAAATTGATGTTTCCATTCTAGTTGTAAAGAGACTTTTTCTAAGTTCCCATATAGTAAATTATTTGATATTATTGTCAGTATAAATAGTAGTTTTATTACTTTTTTCATATTTCCCTTAAATAATCATTTTATAACCAATATCAGGAATTGTATGTAAAAAATTTTTTCCAAATCTTTTTCTAATTCTTAATATAAAATTATTTAAAGCACTATCACTCATTGGTTCATATTCATAAACAAATTGAATAAACATATCTTTTGTTATGATTCTTTTTTTATTTTCACATAACATTTCAAAAAATAAGATTTCTTTTTTGTTTAATTCAAAAATTTCATTTTGCTTTATTACTCTTTTTAGTTCTTTATCATATTTGAAAGAATCTTTTAACTCTATTATGGTTTGATTATTAAATTTAATTTTATGTTCACATTTTTCTAAACTTTCAATTAAGGCATTGAAATTTATTGGTTTTATTAAATAACCACTTAAATTTAAAGTCATTGCTTTAAATAATAAATCTTCATCTTTATAGCCTGAAAGTATTAAAATAGGCATTTCATTGTTAGTTTCTCTAAATTTTTTAATAAAATCAAGACCTGATTCATTTTTTAAATTAATATCAGAGATTATTAAATCAATTTTCTCATTTTCTAAAATTTTAAAAGCCTCTTCAATATTTTTTGCAATAAAAGTTTTTTTAACAAACATATTAAATAAAGAAATTGCATTTTCAATAAATTCATCATTGTCTTCTAATAATAAGAGATATTTATCATTAAAAAATTGCATAATAAGCCTTTCAATATCATTATTTAAATATTAATAATAATATATTTAAATCTCAAATACATCTCAAAAAAAGATAAAAAAAATTAATTTTTGTGACTTTGCTGAGAAATTAGAATGTTACCATAACATCATAATAAATCAAAAACAAGAGTAGAAGGAAACAATTATGAGAAAAGTAACAAGGATAGCTGCAATATCAATAGTAACATCGTTTGTAATAACAGGTTGTGCTGTAAAACCTGAAATGATGAAAAAAGAAGATATACAAGAACAAGTAAAAAAAGATTTAAATGTATTAAATGAAGTTGTCCTACCCGTAACAAAACCAATATCTTTGGATGAAGCGATAGAGAGGGGATTAAAATATAATTTACAAAAAAAAGTAAAAGTATTAGAGAGTGCTTTATCACAAAAACAACTAGATTTAGTTTATTATGATATGTTACCAGGATTAACAGCAGCAGCAGGATATTCAGAAAGAAATAACTATGCAGCAAGTGCAAGTACATCGTTCATTGATGGGAATCCACAACCATTAGGAAGTAATCCTTCATATTCAGTATCTCAAGATAAAGAAAGAGTGACAACAGATATAGGATTTAGTTGGAATATATTAGATTTTGGATTGTCTTATGTAAGAGCACAACAACAAGCAGATAAATTTTTAATAGCAAAAGAAAAAGAGAAAAAAGTTGAACATAACTTAACACAAGATATAAGAAGAGCCTACTACCAAGCAGTTTCAGCACAAGATTTATTAAAAAGAATACAACCAATGATGGTAGAAGTAAAACAAGCATTAAATGATTCAAAACAAATACAAGATCAAAGAGTAGGGAAATCTCCAATGGAAGCTCTTTCTTATCAAAGAGAGTTGTTAGATATCTTAAGATCATTACATACACTAGAAAGTGGTCTAATTTCAGCAAAAATAGAATTAGCAGAATTAATGGGATTAAAACCAGGGATAGAATTTGAATTAGCAGATAAAGTAGAAAAAGATTATGTAATTCCAGAATTTCATATGAATCTAGATGAAATGGAAAAAATAGCATTAGAAAATAGACCAGAAGTAACAGAGAGTAGATATCAAGAAAGAATATCTGAAAAAGAGATAACAGCAGCTAAACTTAAAATGTTACCAGGAATTAATCTAAATGCATCATTGTCTTATGATGATAGTGATTATTTACTAAATAATGATTGGTACTCTTATGGAGCAAATGTTTCATGGAATCTTTTAAATGTATTTAAAGGTAATGAAATGAATAAATTAGCAAAAACTCAAGTAGAAGTAGCAAAAGAACAAAAATTAGCACTTTCAATGGCAGTATTATCTCAAGTACACCTTTCAATAGTGAAATTTAATCAAGCTAAAAAAGAGTACACACTTGCAAAAGAGTATTTGAATGTAGCAGATGATATTTATAACTTAACAGAAGTAGAAAATAATCTAAATATAAATAGTAGATTGATTTTAATAAAAGAAAAATTAAATAATATCCTAGCAACTTTAAGATACTCATCAGCTTATGCAAATGTACAAAATAGTTATGGAAGAATCTTTGCTTCTTTAGGAGTTGAAGAGAATAATAAAAAAGAAATAGAAAATAAAAAGACTGAAACAGCTTTAATCAAAGTAGATGATAGTGTAAAAAAAGTTGAAGTAAAAAATTAAAGGTTATCTAAATGAAAAAATTTCTAAGTTCAGTTTTGTTGATTTCAACTACTTTATATGCAAATGAAAATTTAACAGCAAGAGCAGTAATAGTTTCTCTTGATAAAACAGTTCTCTCAAGTGAAATAGCAGGAGAAATAATAGAATTATCAAAACAAGAAGGTGATGCCTTTAAAAAAGGTGAATCATTGATAAAAATAGATTGCTCAATATATAAAGCTCAAAAAAGAAAAATTGAAGTTGAAAAAAATATAGCAAAACTAGAACTAGAGAAAAATAAAAAATTAGATACTTATGGTTCAGTAGGTACCTTTGAAATACAAATTTCTCAAGAAAATTTTAATAAACAAAAAGCTGAGAGTGATATAGCTAGTATAAATGTATCAAGATGTGAAATAAAAGCACCATTTGATGGAAGAATAGCATCTAAAAAAGTATCAAAATATCAAAGTATTAAACCTCAAGATGAACTTTTAGAAATAGTAGGATTAGATAATCTTGAAGCAAAAGTAGTTGTGCCTTCTTCTTGGCTTGTATGGTTAAAAAGAGGTACTCAATTTGATTTGAATATTGATGAAACAAAAACAAGTGTAAAAGCACAAATAGTACAAATAGATTCGATTGTTGATCCAACAAGTCAATCTATAACAGTAAGAGCGAAATTGTTAAAACCATTTGAAAATATTATTCCAGGTATGAGTGCAACAGCTAACTTTTACCAAGAAAACAACTAATATCAAGGATATAAGAGATGAAAAGAAAAAATTTAAAAAAACCAATGATTAGTGCTTTAGAGCAAAGAATTCTTTTTGATGGGGCAGCAGTTGCCACAGCTGTTGATGTCCTTGATAATAGTAGTTTTACACCAACAAATGACTCAACAACTACAAATGATATGACAAATAATAATGCAGAGAATAGTGTACATGAAGCACAAGCAGTTCAAGGGTTTGAAAAGACTAGAAAAGAAGTAGCCTTTGTAGATGTAACAGTAAAAGATTATCAAACATTAGTTGATGGAGTAGGAGAAGGTGTAGAGACTTATTTAGTAAGTTCTTTAGATGAAATAAAATCAATATTAGAGAATGAAACAAATATAGATGCAATACATATTTTATCTCATGGAGAAACAGGTGAAATAACTGTAGGGAATGATGTATTAAATAAAGATACATTGCAAAATTTCGATGCAGTATTACAAAGTATGAAATCATCATTAACAGAGAATGGGGATATATTACTTTATGGATGTAATGTAGCAAATGATGGAAGTGGAGAAGAGTTTATAACAGAATTAGCAACTATCACAGAAGCAGATGTTGCTGCATCTGATGATTTAACTGGTTCAAGTGCTCTTGGTGGTGATTGGGTTTTAGAAGTTAATACTGGGAGTATTGAAGCTAGTAGTTTAGTTGCGAGTAATTACGTAGGTACATTAGATAGTGATGCTAATGGAAATTTTAATTTTAGTCCTATTGGTAGTGGAAGTGCTGGTACAAGTAAATATTTATATGCAAACTTAGCAGGTTCAGGAACAGGGACTATTAAAATAGTTGCAAATGATGTTGATTATGCTCAAGGTGAAAGAAATGCTGTTTATTTTAAAGATGCAAATGATACAAGTGAAAGATTTCTAGGTTATTTACAAGGAGCTAATGGTGTAGATTCTACTACTACTTTTAATAATGTAACTTTTAATACGGCTGGAACAGCTACTATTAGAATTTATGGAGAAGTTTCAGGATGGGTTTATAATGTTAAATCGGCAAATTTTACTACAAGTGGAAATGCTGCTCCTGAATTTACATCAGGAACAAGTGCAACTGTTGCTGAAGATGGAAGTGTAAATATAACTGTTTCAGGTAAAGATGGTATGACTTTAAATGATAATGTAACTTTATCTTTACATTCAGGTCCTTCTCATGGAACAATCTCAGGATTTGCAACACAATCAGGAAGTCCAACTGCAAGTGATACATTTACATATACACCAAGTGCTGATTATAATGGAAGTGATGCTATAACCTTTAAATTAACAGATGGTATAGATACTGTATATCGAACAATAAATATAAATGTGACAGCTGTTGCAGATATAGCAAATGATTCAATAAGTGTAAATGAAGATTCTTCTGTTACTTATAATCTTTTATCAAATGACTCTTTTGAAGGAAATGACTCTATTTCATCAGTTACTCAAGGAGCTTATGGAAATGTAACTATAGTAAATGCTTCAACTGGGGAGGTTAGATATACTCCAAGAACTGCAAACTGGCATGGAAGTGATAGTTTTACTTATACAGTATTAAGTGGAGGAAAATACGAAACAGCAACTGTAAATGTAACAGTAAATTCTGTAAATGATGCTCCAACAGTGACAAATAACGCAAATCTTAAACTTCAATCTATCAATGAAGATGTAGCTAGTGAAGACAATAAAGGTAGCAGAATTGATAGCTTATTTGACCCAGTTTTTAATGATGTGGATTCACCAGATAGTTTAAGTTCAGTTGAAGTTGTAAGTATAAATGCAGACTCTGCTACACAAGGAGTTTATGAGTTTTCAAGCGATAATGGAGCAAGCTGGAATACAGTAACAGTTGGTGCGATATTGAATGATACATATAAAATAAGATTTACTCCTGTTGCAAATTATTTTGGAACACCAGGAACAATAACTGTAAAATTAAGAGATCAAGGAAATGGAATAGGTGGAGTTTTAGCTTCATCTGGAACAGCAACCTTATCAGTTCAAGTAAACTCTGTAAATGATATACCTGTAATTACAAGTGCTTTAGGAGCTGCAACGATAACAGAAACATCAGCAGATGATGTACCTTCTTCTTTAACACCAAGTTCTGGTTCTTTAACTGGAACTTTAAGTGGAACAGATGTTGAAGATGATATTTCAACTACACCATTAAATTTCTCAATTCAAGGTGGAACACTATCAGGAAATACATACACTTTACAGGGTAAATATGGTGTATTAAGCTTAGATAGAACAACAAAAGAGTGGATTTATACACCAAATAAACAAGAGGCTTTAAATGCTCTTGCAGCTGGTGATACGGATACTGATGAATTTATGTTTAAAATCATAGATTCAAATGGAGCACAAGCAAATCAATCTTTGGTTATTACTCTTGTTGGAGAAAATGATTTACCAGAAGTAAGTCAAACTATAAGTGACCAAACATTTAGTGGAAATGGTAATTGGATTTATCAAATTCCTGCAAATACATTTTTAGATAGAGAAGGTAATGGGCTTACTTATACTGTTCAACAAGTTGATAGTAATGGTGTTTTAGTTGGTGATGGTTCATTACCAACAGGTGTAACATTTGATGAAGCAACAAGAAGTTTTCTTGGAAATAAAGACACTATAACAGATGGAAGTTTTTATGTAAAAGTTACTGCAACAGATCCTGAGGGAGCAAGTGCTACTGATACTTTCCAAGTAACATTTAGTGATGTTGAAAATAGTGCTCCAGTTGTAGAAAAACCAATTGATAGAGTTGCTATTGTTCAAGGAGCAATAGGAACACCTATTTATACTATCCCAATTGGTACTGGTACAGATATGTTTAGTGATGATATTGATAATAGTTCAGCATTAGCTTATTCAGCAAGTATTGCAGGACAATCAATAGATAATGATGTAAATGGAACAGATTTAAGTTTTAATACAACAACAAGAGAATTTTTAAGTGATGGAACTTTAGCTGCTGGAAAATATATTATTGATTTAACAGCAACTGATAGTGGTGGAAAATCAACAACAACTCAATTTGTTATTTATGTAGATGATGGTGCTGATAGTACAATTTCAACAGACCAAACTATTCCCGATCAAATATGGAATGGTTCAGGAGAACATACCTTTAAAATACCATCAAATGCATTTACATTTGATGATGTAGGTGACACTGTAACTTATAGTGCAACGGCTGATGGAAATCCTTTACCTTCTTGGTTGACTTTAGACCCAACTACTGGAGTATTATCAGGAAATCCACCTTATGGTACTGCTGCTACTTATGTAATAGCGATAACAGCAACTGAAAATGGACAAAGTTCAACTGCAATAAGTGAGTTTGATTTAATTATTACAAACCCAAATGATGCACCAGTATTAAATGGTACAGCAGTTGCACAAGATCAACTGGTAACAGAAGAACAAGATTTCAGTTATAACTTTGGTAACTTATTTACTGATCCAGATGGAAATGCAGATGGAAGTGCGACTACTTCAACTTTAACTTATAGCGCAGAAGTTTGGGATGGTACAGCTTGGATAGCAGCACCTTCTTGGCTTACAATAACAGGTACAACAATATCAGGAACACCAATAGGAAATGTTCCATTTTTGGATATAAAATTAGTTGCAACAGATTCAGGTGGAGCAAGTAATGAAACAACATTTAAGTTAGATTTACAAGATCCAGCTTCAACAAGTTCTGTTGGTGCATATACTGCAAATAATCCAGGAGTTGTAACAGTTGGAGGAACACCAACAGAAGGGCAAACATTAAGTGTGACTTCTGTAACAGACCCAGATGGAGATCCATCAGGTGGAATAACTTATCAATGGCAAGTAAGTGATAATGGAACTACTTGGACAGATATTAGTAATGCAACAAATGTAAATTATACTTTGACAAATAATGAAGCAGGTAAACAAGTAAGAGCTAAAGTGTTCTATACAGATGGTGGAGATGTTGCTGAAACTCAAGAATCAAATGCTTTATCTATCGCAAATGTGGATGATACAGGAAATGTTAGTTTATCAGGAACTTGGGCATCTGGTGATGTTGTTGTTGCTACAATAAATGATAGTGATGGGTTAGTTGGAGTTGAACCAACTTATACTTGGTATCGTGGAAATTCAAATACTGGACCTTGGACACAAATAAGTGGTGCAACAGGAAGTTCTTATACATTAACAAATGATGATGGAAATAAATATATTAGAGTTGTAGCTTCATATACAGATAACCAAAATAGTTTAAATAATCCTGAATCAGTTAGTCCTACAACTGTTCAATTAGGTGCTGTTGCACCTGTTGCTGTAAATGATACAGCAAGTGTTACTGAAGGTGGAGGACTAAATAATGAGACAGCTGGTGGAGCAATTAGTGGAAACTTATTTACAAATGATACAGATTTAAATCCAGGAGATACAAAAACTTTAGTTGAAGTTAGAGTTGGAAGTCTTGAGGGTGCTGGAAGTGGTGTTGTTTCAGGTGTTGATGATGGAAATGGAAATATAATTTACACAATAACAGGAAGTTATGGTACATTGACTATAAATGAAACGACGGGTGCTTATACTTATACATTAGATGAAACAAATAGTGATGTTGAAGCATTAAATGTAGGAGATTCATTAACAGAATCATTTAACTATGCTATTAAAGATAGTACAAATAGAAATGATATTGCAGTTTTAAATATCACAATAAATGGAGCTAATGACAGTTTAGTTGTTACAACAGATGTAAATTCTGCTGATTTAATTGAAGCAGGTGGAGTTAATAATGATATTGTTGGAACAAGTGTAGCTAACATAACTTTTTCAGCTGTTGATGTTGATGATGCAGTATCTTTTGATACAACTTATTTAACAGATATTAGAGAAAATGTTTATGACAATAATACTCAAACAACAACTTCTCAACAAGTTTGGTTTTTAGAAGGTAATCAAGTTTCAAGAACAACACAATACGGTGGAGTATATTTTGATACAACAACAGGTGTAATGACATATTATATTTCAAATAGTATTCCTGAATTACAAGCTTTAAAACCAGGGGATAGTATAACTGAAACAGTTTCTATAAAAGTAGTTTCAGGAGCTGAAGAGATTATAAAAACGGTAAGTTTTGTTATTAAAGGAAGCAATGATAATCCTATTATAACAGTAGAATCAGGTGATAAAGAAACAGCAACAATAGATGAAACAAATACAACTTTAACAACTTTAGGAACATTAACCGTAACTGATGTTGATACTACACAAACAGTAAGTGTTAGCAAAGTTGATGTTGTTGCAAGTGGAACAACTAATGGTTTACTTTCAGATAATGCTACATTATTAGATATGTTAAGTTTAGATAGTGGAAATATAATTTCAAATTCTTCAACAACTGGTGTTATAAATTGGACATTTAACTCAGGGGAAGAAACATTTGATTATTTAGCAAGTGGAGAGACATTAACATTAACATATACAATAAAAGCGATGGATGATGATAGTTCAAATGCTTTTGATGAACAAACAGTAACTATTACAATTGTAGGAACAAATGATACTCCAAATATAACAGTTGAAAGTACAGATGTAGAAGCAGTGACAATAAATGAGACAAATACAACTTTGACAAGTACAGGAAGTTTAAGTGTAGTAGATTTAGATAGAACAGATGTGATAACAACAAGTCATAGTGTAAGTTCAGTACAAAAAGATGCAAATGGAAATGTAATGAGTACAGATTCATTAGAACCAATAAATATTGATTTAGCAAATATGTTGAGTATTACACAAACACCAATAGATGGAACAAATCAAATAGGGACAATTTCATGGACATTTAACTCAGGGGAAGAAACATTTGATTATTTAGCAAGTGGAGAGACATTAACATTAACATATACAATAAAAGCGATGGATGATGATAGTTCAAATGCTTTTGATGAACAAACAGTAACTATTACAATTGTAGGAACAAATGATACTCCAATAGTTTCTATTGACGATATTGATGATAAAACTCCATTTGGAAAAGATTTTCTAAAAGAAGTTGCTTATTTATTTAGTGATTTGGATACAACTGATACCTTTACTTTTGAAGCAGACAATCTTCCTAGAGGATTGACAATAGATTCTAATACTGGAATTATTTCAGGTAGAGCTATAGAATCAGGAATATTTGAAATAACAGTTAAAGTAAAAGATTCTGGTACACCAACTTTAAACGTGTCAAGAACATTTAGTTTATTAGTTATTGCTCCTCCTAAAGCTGATTCTCCAGTATTGATAGAAGTTCCAAAAATAGGGGAAACAAATATTAATAATGGTGATATTTCACTAAATAATTTTAATGATAATGGACAAAATAATTTAGGAGTATTAAATTATAATTCAAATGAAGGAATAGGTACTGATACTGGAAATGGATTTATTGATACAGAATCTATAGGCGATAATAATGGAAAAGATTCTCAAAATGGAAAAGGAAATGATAATCAAGGAGAAAATAATACAGCAAATAAAGTAAATGGAAATACTAACGAAAAAGGAATCTTACAAGCAAATGTAGATTTAAATGTATTAAATAATGGTCAAGTTGTATTTAATCAAGATAATCAAGATTCTTTCTCTATAGTTGGAATAACTATTGAAGATATTAAAATAAATAACAATTATATAGATATTAAAGTTGTAGATATAAAATCTGCACAAAACTTTATAGTTACACAAATTGATGGAACTCCATTACCAAATGGCTTGTCTTATGATCCAAGAACTGGTAATATTAGTGGAGTAATTCCTGAAGATTTAGAAAAACTTGAAATAAGTATTAAAGCCATAAATTTAGATGGAACAACAAGAGTATTAAATTTGAAATTAGATTTAAAACAATTAAAACAAAAAATGCAAGCAGAAGTAAATGAGAAATTTATAGGATTAAAAGAGCAAATAGCTTTTGAAAATCAAAAATTAGATGGTTATGGTTCTTATTTGACTAAATTGTTTGCTTAACATAAAGGACAAAATAAAATTTGGAATCAAATATATCAAAACTTCTACAGTTGGAGCACAACTGTAGAAATTGTGAAAGTAAAAAAGAGCTCTATTTTCAAATAGTAAATGGAACAAGAAGCCTTGTGAATTATTCACAAGGTATTTTATTAACTACTGATTTAACAGGAAAATACAAAGTTGTAGCTATTTCAGATATTTCAGTAGTTGATTCAACATCTCCTTATGTACAATGGGTAGAAGATGTAATAACTGATTTGCATAAAAATGACAAAGCAAAAGATGTTTTTATTGTTGATACTAAAAATGATTTAAAAGAGATAAATTTTAAATCTCTTCATGAATTTGCACCATCAAATATCTTATATATTCCTTTAAAGAAATCAAAAGAAAATAGTGATACGGATTATATTTTTCTTCTATTTAAAGAAGAATCTTGGGTTGAAAATGATATTTTGATGATTAAACACTTGTCTTCTTCTCTTACTTATTTTTTATTTGCAATGCGAAGTTGTGGAATTTCTCAAACCTTAAAGAATTTATCATTTAAAAATAAATATTTTAAAATAGCAGTTCTTGTGCTATTTATTTTGATGTTTTTACCTGTTAGGTTGTCTGTTTTAGCACCACTTGAAGTTGATGCAAAAAATCCTTATGTTGTAACATCTCCATTAAATGCAGTTATTGAAGAAGTGAAAGTTTTTCCAAATGATAAAATAGAAAAAAATCAATTGATTGTAAAATTTGATGATGTGGATTTTTCAAATGATTATTTAGTAGCAAAAAGAACTTTGGATGTTACAAATGCCGAACTTTTTAGTACAAAACAGAGTAGTTTTTTAGACCCAAAACAAAAAAGTCAAATTTCACAGTTGGAGAATCAAGTTAAATTAAAAGAAGCAGAACTTGATTATGCAAAAGACCAACTTGATAAAACAAAAATATTTGCTAAAGAAGATGGAATTGCAATTATAAATAATCCAAATGATTGGAAAGGAAAACCTGTATCAACAGGAGAAAGAATTTTTTTAATAGCAAAACCAAATAATATTGAATTAAAAATTATGTTGCCTGTTAGTGATGCTATTTTTTTAGAAGAAAATGCAATTGTAAAAGCTTTTTTTGATAATGATCCAACAAACTCTTGGAGTGCAAAAATAAAATATATCTCTTATAAACCAGAACTTACAGAACAAAATATTTTATCTTATAGAATAACTGCAAATTTTGATGATATAAAAGAAAATGGTTACATCCCTTCAATTGGACTTAGAGGAACTGCAAAGATTTATTCAAAAAAAGTATCTTTATTTTTCTATTTATTTAGAAAACCAATAACTGCCGTTAGACAATGGATAGGTTGGTAATGTTTCAACAACAAGAACAAACGATATTACCAAAAATAAGAGATGATTTAAAACTTTTAGAAACTTCCGTTGCTGAAGATGGTTCAAAAAGATGGCTTTTATTTGATCCAATTCAAAATAAATATTTTGATATTGGACTTGATACTTTTGAATTAATTTCAAATTGGCAAAGTGATATTGAACTTGAAGAGTTTGTAACTATTTTAGAAAAAAAAGATTATGAGATTGATAAAGAATCTTTACAAACTTTTGTTAATTTTTTAATAAATAATAATTTAATTGTTTGTGATGATTCAAAATATACTTCAAGAATGATAAATGTTCAAAAACAATCAAAACAAAATATTTTTAAATGGTTAATTCATAATTATCTATTTATTAGAATTCCTCTTTTAAAACCAGACCTTTGGCTTGAAAGAAATAAAACTAGGGTTGATTTTTTATATTCTAAGCTTTGGCAAAATATTGTTTTAGTTTTAGGTTTTATTGGAATTATTTTTGTCTTAAGAGATTGGGAAAAATTTACTTCAACTTTTATGTATTTATTTTCAAAAGAAGGTTTTTTTTACTATTTTTTATCTTTAGTTTTTGTTAAAAGTTTTCACGAACTAGGGCATGCTTTTACAGCCAAAAGATATGGTTGTAAAGTTCCAACTATGGGAGTTGCATTTTTAGTTTTATTTCCTGTTTTATATACAGATACAACAAATGCTTGGAAATTAAAATCAAAATATCAAAGATTAAAAATCGTTGTTGCTGGAATGAAAGTAGAACTTTATTTAGGTTTAATTGCCACTTTCTTATGGTCTTTTGCTCCTGATGGGATATTAAAAAGTATTTTATTTATTATTGCAACAACAAGTTGGATTAGCTCATTACTTATAAATATTAGTCCATTTTTACGATTTGATGGTTATTATGCTTTATCAGATATTACAGATAGTAAAAATTTACAACCTCGTTCTTTTGCAATGGCAAGATGGTTTATAAGAAAAAATATTTTAGGTTTAGATGAAGTAAAACCAGAAATCTTACCAAAAGAAAAAGAGAGATTTTTTATTGTTTATGCCATAGGAACTTGGATTTATAGATTTTTCTTATTTTTAGGAATAGCTGTTTTAGTCTATTATTATGCTTTTAAAGTTTTAGGAATAGTTTTATTTTTAGTTGAAATTATTTGGTTTATTTTTTTACCTATTTTTAAAGAGTTAAAATTTTGGTGGAGTAAAAAAGCACAAGTAGAATTTAATAAAAGAAATAAAATCTCTTTAACTTTATTTATAATATTTTTATTTTTGATATTTATTCCTTGGAATACAAATATCAAAATGCCAGCAATTATTGAATCAAAGAACTATATTGAGTATTACTCTGCTGAAGATGGATTTATAGAAAAAATATTTTTTACAAATGGAGATTATGTAAAAAAAGATCAACTATTATTGAAAATTAAATCTCCACAACTTGAGTTTAAAATATCACAAATTCAAAAAGAGATAACACAAATTGAACTTGAAATCAATAAACAAGCAGGTTTTAAAGAAAATCTAAATAAACGTTTTGTTTTAGAAGAATCTTTATTGAAAAAACAAAATGAATTAGATGGTTTAAAAAAAGTTATAGATAAGTTTGAAATAAAAGCAAATTTTGATGGAAAAATCTATTTCAATGATGTTTTTAAAGTAAATCAATGGATAAATAAAAAAGAGCCAATTTTTGTGTTATATGATAATTTAAACTACAAAATAGTTGGTTTTTGTAATGAAAATGATTTTAAATTATTGAAAGAAAATAGTAATAGTAAATTTATTTTTAGTTCAGGAGATATAAAAGATATTCATTCAAAAATATCAAATATCTCAAAAGTTTCTGTTCCATATTTAGAATTTCCTGAATTATCTTCTGATTTTGGAGGAGAAATAGCTACAAGACAAGATAAAAATAAAGGGATAAAAACAGAACAAGCTTATTATAAAATCTCAATAGATTTAAATGATATTTCATTAAATTTAGAAAATAGAAAGGTTGGAGTTTTAGTTACTCAAGGAGAATCTTCAAGTATAATTTCAAGAATCTTTAAAAAAGCAGTTTCAGTTCTAATAAGAGAGAGTGAATTTTAAATTCACTCTACAGTTTTCATCAAAATATCTCTATAATTGTTTAATTCTTTCATTTTTTCATCATTTCCACCATTCATATCTGGATGATATTTACGTGCAAGTTCTTTATATCTTTTTTTTATCTCTTCTTTTGTTGGAGAGTGAGTAAATCCAAAAAACTCTTTTGCTTTTTCAACTTCATTAAATCTTGGAGCATTTGCAAAACCTTGAAAGCCTGAATTATTGAAGTTATTAAAATCTCTAAAATCAAAATTTGTACCATTTTGAAATTGTGAGCTATCAAATCTAAATGAAAAACTATTTGCTTTCATTTTTTTCTTAAAGTTATAAATAATAAAAGCGATAATCAAAACAAAAATTCCTACTATTATCATAAAAGTACCAAAATTTGTAAAAATTAAATATAGAATAAAAAATAATATGGCTAGTCTTATTAATCTATTAAATATATAAATAATTGTGTTGTTATACATAAAATCCCTTTTTAAATAGTTGCGTATTATATAATGCTTTATACTATAAATAAATTAATCAATATTAACAAAAAATTATTTTATTGATAAAGATTTTCATTTAATATAGTTTATACCTATATTTTGTATAATCATTGATATTTTACGTTATTAGGAATATTAAATGAGACACATTAAAAAATTATATTTACTATTATTTTTCTCTTTAGCTCTTTTTGCAAATGGAGATATTCTTGATGAGATAAAATCAACAAATAAACTAAGAGTTTGTGTTTGGCCTGAATATTATGGAATCTCTTATTTAGACCAAAGAACTCAACAATTTTCAGGAATAGATAGTGATTTAGCTCAAGAATTGGCAAAAGATTTAAATGTAAATTTAGAGTTTGTAATGAGTTCTTTTGCAACTTTAATTGATGATATAAATAATGATGTTTGTCAAATTGCAATGTTTGCAATTGGAAACACTGCCCAAAGACGAGAAAAGATTAGATTTACAACAGCGCATTTATCAAGTGATGTTTATGCAATTACTACAAAAAATAATAGAAGAATTCAAAATTGGGATGATATTGATAAAAAAGGTAATATTGTTGCAGTTGCAAAGGGAACTTATCATGAGCCAATTATGAAAGAAAAATTAAAAAATGCTGAACTTTTAGTTGTGGATAAAATGCATCAAAGGGAAGAAGAAGTTCAATCTGGTCGTGCTGATGTTTTTATGACAGATTATCCTTTTGCTAAAAGAATGCTAATCAAAACTAATTGGGCAAAATTAATAGAACCAAAAACTACTTATTTTAAAACTGATTATGCTTGGGCTATGAAATATGGTGATGATAAATTTTATAATAGAGTTGAGAAATTTATTGATGATATAAAAGTAGATGGCAGACTTCTTTTATTAGCTAAAAAAAATGGTTTAGAACCAATTGTTAAATTAAAATAAGTATATTTTGATGAAGTTTACAGTTTCAAAAATAATTATTGCAAGTTTATTTATCATTTTTCTTGTAATCTCAGGTGTTTTTTTTTCTATAAGTGTTTTAAAAGATGAAACAATAAAAACTCATTTAAAATTAGTTCAATTATATTCAAGTATTTTTGTTGATAATCTAACAAAAACAATAAACTCTATGGATTTATTTTCTCAAAGTTTAGTGGTACTTTTAAAAAATGAAGAAAAAGAGGAAATTATTAATAATAAACTACTAAATTTATTAAAAGAGAATTTAGAAATAAGATCAATAAATATTTTAGATGAGAATAATAAAATCATATATAGCTCAAATAAGTTAAATAAAAATCTTTTAATAAATTTAGAATCTTTTTATCCAATACCAACTTATAGTAAAGATATTTTAAGAGTTGGAAATACGAAAGAGGGAAGAGATTTTTTTGATGCAAAAAATATCGAGTATTCAAAGAATAATTTGGATATAAATTTTTTTCCTATATTAAAAGAGGTTTCTTTAGGTTATAAAAGAGTTAAAGTTTTAATTGCCATAAATGGTGATTTTTTACTTAATCGATATAATAATTTTTTAAATATTGAACATTGTTATATTGATATTTTAAAAATAGATGGAACATTATTGGTTTCAAACGATTTTAGAGAACAAAGCAATATAGATATTAGTGATGAGTTAAAGACTATTATAAAAGAAAAAAATTCATTTTCTGGTATTTTTGATTTTAATAAAGAAAAAACTATTCTTTCTTATAACAGCACTTTAAATTATCCATTTTTAGTAATAGTAAGATTGAATTTTGACAAAACTTTACAAACTTGGGAAGAAAAAAGTTATACTTTTTTAGTAACTATTTTTGCTTTATTAATCTTATCTATTATTCTAATAATTTCATGGTTAATTACTTATAATAAAAGAATTAACAAAGAATTTTCTCTAAATAAAAAATTTAAAATTTTGTTTGAACAAAGTAGTTTTTTTGCTCTAATAGTAGATTCTGATGGAAAAATTTTAGATATAAATAAGAGTTTTCTATCTTTATTTTTTGAAAATAAAATTGAAGATAAAAATATTTGGGAATATTCATGTTGGCCTGAGAGTGAAAAAAAATGGTTAGAAAGTATTTTTAGAAATTATACGGATGGTGAAAAAGTACAAAAAGAGTTAAATATATATGATTTAGATGGAAAACCAAGAGTATTAGAAATCGTAATATCATCTTTTGAAATTGATGAACATATTGAATATGTACTAATTGCTTTAGATATTACAATAAAAAAACAAAGAGAAAAAGAACTTAAAAATGCTCATATTGTTTTCAAAAATGCCCATGATGGAATAGTTGTAACTGATGATAAAGCAAATATCGTAAATGTAAATAAAGCATTTGAATTAAATACTGGATATACATTAAAAGAAGTTGTTGGAAGAAATCCAAAAATCTTAAAATCAGGTCTTCAAGAAGAAGATTTTTATAAAAATATGTGGACAGAGTTGATTTCTACAGGTTATTGGGAAGGTGAAATAACAAATAAAGATAAAAATGGGAAACTTTATATTGAAAGAATAAAAATAAATGCTGTTTATAATGAAAATAATAAATTGACAAATTATATTGCAGTTTTTTCTGATATAACTTTACAAAAAGAACAAGAAAGACTTTTACATGAAAAAGAAAAACTTCTTTTTCAACAATCAAAATTATCAGCTATGGGTGAAATGATAGGAAATATTGCCCATCAATGGAGACAACCTTTAAGTGTGATTAGTTCTTCAACGAGTGCTATTAAACTTCATGAAGAAGAGGGGTTTTATTCAAAAGAAGAAATTATTGATTTTATAGAAGTGATTTTAAATTCTACAAAATATTTATCAAATACTATTGATGATTTTAGGAATTTTTATAAAGAAGACTCAGTAAAAAGTAACTTTGATGTAAAACAAGCTATTAATAGTAGTTTAAATCTGATAAAAACAGAGCTAGTAAAACATAATATTGAACTTGTTTTTGTCAATGATGATAATTTTGAAATAAAAGGTATTAGAAACCAATTTTTACAAGTTATGATGAATATCTTAATAAATGCAAAAGATGCTTTTATTGAAAAAGAACAAGATTTAAAATTAATATTTATAAATCTTTATGAAGAAGAAGGAAAAAAAATTATTGAGATTTATGATAATGCAGGTGGAATAAATGAAAATGTTATTGCCCATGTTTTTGAACCATATTTTACAACAAAACATAAATCAGTTGGAACGGGAATTGGTTTATATATGAGTGAAGAGATAATTACAAAAGGATTAAATGGAGAAATTTTTGTTTCAAATAAAAATTTTGTATATAAAAATCAAAAATTTATTGGAGCAGAATTTAGAATAATTATATAAAATGTAACTAATTTGTTACCAAAATTATCACTTTTATAGATAAATTTATGTTATTTTCTTACTAGATATTTTTTCTCATAAAAATATCATATCTCAAAACTATTCTTAGTCTAATTTTTATTAGGAGGAAAGTTTATGAGTTTAGGTTTTCAAGCATTTTTTGCTGCGTTACCAATCATATTTGCTGGTATTTTACTTGTAGGACTTAGAGTTTCTGCAAAAAAAGCAATGCCTTTAGTTTATATTGCAACAATCGCAGTTGCATTTTTGGTTTGGGAAGTTTCTTTTGAAAGAGTTCTTGCTTCAACGATTGAAGGAATGTTAATCACAATTTCTGTTTTATGGATTATTTTTGGTGCTATTTTACTTTTAAATACACTAAAACATTCAGGTGCAATTATTGTAATTAGAGAAGGATTTAATAATATTAGTCCTGATAGAAGAATACAAGTTATTATCGTAGCTTGGTTATTTGGTTCATTTATTGAAGGAGCTTCTGGTTTTGGAACACCTGCTGCTATTGCTGCTCCATTACTTGTAGCTATTGGATTTCCTGCTATGGCAGCTGTTATGGTTGGTATGATGATCCAAAGTACTCCTGTATCTTTTGGTGCAGTTGGAACTCCTATTTTAATTGGAGTAAATAAAGGATTAGATTCAGCTGGAATTGGAGCAACTTTATCAAATTTTGGTTCTTCTTGGGATTCATATCTTCAAATTATTACATCAGAAGTAGCTATTACTCATGCAATTGCTGGAACATTTATTCCTTTATTTATGATTATCATGCTTACAAGATTTTTTGGAGAAAATAAATCTTGGAGTGAAGGATTATCAATAATTCCTTTTGCAATTTTTGCAGGTCTTGCGTTTACAATTCCTTATGCTTTAACAGGTGTATTTTTAGGTGCAGAGTTCCCATCATTAATTGGTGCATTAGTTGGTTTACCAATCGTTGTCTTAGCAGCTAAAAATGGATTCTTAGTTCCTAAAAAATCTTGGGATTTTGCTCCAAGAGAAAAATGGCCAGTTGCATGGGTTTCTAAATTTGAAATGAAATTTGATGCAATGACATCAAAAGAAGCTATGTCTTTAACAAAAGCTTGGATTCCTTATGTATTAGTTGCTGCAATTTTAGTATTAACAAGAGTTAGTGCTGATGCAAAAGCTTTTGTTATGTCTTTAGCATTCTCATACAAAAATATTTTAGGAGAAGGTCTAAACTTTACTATGAATCCTTTATATTTACCAGGAGGAATTTTAGTATTTGTTGTAATTATCACTTATTTTTTACATAAAATGGAATTTAAAGAGTTAAAAGCAGCTGTTGGTGAATCTTCAAGAGTAATGATTGGTGCTGGATTTGTACTTGTATTTACTATTCCACTTGTAAGAGTTTTAATTAATTCAGGTGTTAATGCTTCTGGATTTGATTCCATGCCAATTGCAATGGCAAATTTTGTTGCTCATTCAGTTGGAGATATTTATCCTTTATTTGCACCAGTTGTTGGAGCTTTAGGAGCATTTATTGCTGGAAGTAATACAGTTTCAAATATGATGTTAAGTCAATTCCAATTTGGTGTTGCTGATGCGTTAGGTGTTTCTACAGCATTTATGGTTGCTCTTCAAGCAGTTGGAGCAGCAGCTGGAAATATGATAGCAATTCACAATGTTGTTGCAGCTAGTGCAACTGTTGGATTACTTGACCAAGAAGGTGAGACTTTAAGAAAAACTATTATTCCTACAATTTACTATTGTTTAGTTGTTGGAATTGTTGGTTTAATTGGAATGTATTATTTAGGATTAACTGATCCACTTATGAAATAAATAAAAAAGAAGAAGTAAAAACTTCTTCTTTTTAAAAATAGCTATTTTCTACTAAATCATTTATTTGATTTAACATACTTTTATAATCATTATATTTTATATTTATTGGATATAGTTCTTTTTTATATTTTAAAATCAATGAAGGAAAAACTTTTACATAAAGCGAACGTCTAAAGTTTAGTTCTTCTTGTAAATCATCTTCTATTTTTTGTGATTTTAAATCCTCTTCAAATTTTTTTTCATCCATTCCTATTTGTTTTGCTAAACTAATTAATGTTGAAGCATCACTTGGATTTAATGCTTTTTGATAATAAGCTTCTTGAATGGCATTTATCATTTCATCTTCTTTATCTTCATAACGTGCAAGTATAGTTGCTTGGCATGCAAGATAAGTTGAACGTCTTGGAATACAATTTTTCCAAAAATCATGATTAAACTTAGTTCCAGTTACTTCTTCTATTTCATACCAAATATTTTCTATTTTTTCTTGCATTTCTTTTGGCATTGGCTCATCTGAATGTTTTGCTAAACCTCCAACCACATAAACTATTTTTATATTTGATGCTAAATGTTTTTTTAGTTCATCTAATGTTGCTTTAAATGCATAACACCATGAACACATTGGGTCATGTACATAATATAGAGTATAAACCATAAAAATCCTTCTAAAAATTAATTATTATTTTTATTTAGATTACCTAAATTGATATTAAAACTTTTTGAGTACAATATGTATGAATTTAAAAGGATTTATATGGATTATAGTGAATTTGAAAAAGCTGTTGATATGTTTGGAATATTAACAAGAGTTTCAAGAAAAGATTTGAAAAAAAAGTATTTAAAATTGTCAAAAAAATACCATCCTGATATGCCAGAAGGTAGTGATGAAAAGTTTATTGAATTAAAAAAGAATTACGAAATACTTTGTGCTTATATGGATTCATATTGTTACTCATTTGATAAAGATGAGTTTAGACATCAGTTTCCAGCATTTACGAACTATAAAAATTGGGTGAAATAAGGAGATACAAATGTTTGAAGAAAAAATAAAAGATTTAGTTTTATCTGTGTTAGTTATAGATTCTTACTGTTTAGGAATGCATTGGGTTTATGATGAAGAACAACTTTTAGATAAAAACTTTAATTGGCAAGTTTTAAATGCTCCTAAAGCTTTATGGCATAAAGGAAAAGAAGCAGGAGATTTTACTCATTATGGAGATCAAACTCTTTGGTTATATGAATTTTTGAAAGATAAAAATAGTTTTGATGTGGATTTATATAGAGATTTTTGGTATAAAAAAATGAAAAATTATACAGGATATTTGGATTCTGCTTCAAGAAATACTATTTTAAATATTGAGAATAAAACCACTCCAAGTGGCTCAAATTCAACTGATTTATCAATTGTTGGAAGAATTGCTCCTCTTTTAAAAGTATCAAAAAATAAAGAAGAATTTTTAAAAAATGTACAAATTTTTGTACAAGTAACCCACAATAGTAAAAAAGCAAAAGAGTGTGTAGATTTTTTTGCAAGATTACTTCTTTTAGTTTTAGAAAAAAATGACATAACAAAGTCTATTTTAAAACTTAAAAATGAATATGATGATTCATTTCAAGTTATGATAGAAAAAGGTTTAAATTCAAAAGATGAAGATAGCTTTAAAGCAATTCGAGAATTTGGGCCAGCTTGTGATATAGATGGTGGATTTAGTGGAGTTATTCATCTTTTAGCAAAATATGATAATTTAAAAGAGATGATTATAAATAACTCAAAAGCTGGTGGAGATTCAAGTGCAAGAGCAATGATTGCAACAACTATTTTTATGGCAAATAAAAATATAAATGAATTACCAAAAGAGTGGTTAAATATAAATAAAAAAATTTAAAGGAGCATTTATGAGAAGAACAATATTAAATTTTTTTTCAGATAAGTTGTATATCGAATTAGCAATTACATCAGTACTATTTTTGATTGCACTTGCTCTTGATAAACTTATGGATTTTATTATTTATATGCTTTATTTTGTGATTTTTTTGGAGATTGTACGAGCAGTTGTAAATTATGTAAGAGAACAAAGAGTTTCTATGACTTTGTTAGTTGATGCTTTTATAATTTTGGCTTTAAGAGAGTTTATTGTAAATGTAGTAAAAGTTAATAAAGAGGATTTGAATACAATTGAGGCAATTTTCTCAAGTCCAATAAATTATAATCTTTTGATATTATCAGGAGTTATTTTATTTTTGATGCTTATTAGATATTTATCTGTAATAACATCACAAAGAAATCTTCTAAAAGAAAAAATAGAAGATAAATTTTTAAATTAAGTGAGTTTATATGCAAAAGAAGTTTTTAGTTTTAGTTTTTATATGTTGTTTTGGTTTTAATAATCTTTTTGCTAATGAGAGTTATTCAAAAGAAGATATAGAAAAAATGATTGCAAAAATGGTGATTTTAGGATTTAATGGAGAAAATATAAGCCAAAAAGATGAAATATATCAAAATATTAAAGCAGGTTTAGGTGGTGTTATTTTATTTGATAAAGATCCAAATGATAAGAAAAAAGTAAAAAATGTAAGAAATAAAGAGCAATTAAAGATTTTAACTTCAGAACTTCAATCAATATCAAAACAAAAATTACTTATTGGAATTGACCAAGAGGGTGGAATAGTTCAACGATTAAAAAGTAGTGATGGTTTTGTAAATACTCCAAAAGCAAGTGAAGTTGCTTTAAAAGGTGAATCTTTTGCAAAACAAACATATAAAAATCTTGCAATTGATTTAAAAGAATCAGGAATAAATCTTGATTTTGCTCCTGTTGTTGATTTGGCTATAAATAAAGAAAATAAAGTAATTGTAACAAGAGGACGTTCTTTTGGAGAGAGTTCAAAAGAGGTTATAAAATACTCTTCAATTTTTATTGATGAATTAAAAAAAGAGCATATCATTTCTGTATTAAAACACTTTCCTGGTCATGGTTCATCTTTAGGTGATTCTCATTTAGGTTTTGTAGATATAACAAATACATGGAATCAAAAAGAGTTAGAGCCATATAAATATTTAATTAATAATGGTAAAGCAAATATGATTATGACGGCTCATGTTTTTAATGAAAAATTAGACAAAGAATATCCTGCAACATTATCTTATAATATAAATACAAATTTATTAAGATATAAATTAGGTTTTGATGGAGTTTTAGTAAGTGATGACTTACAAATGTATGCTATTTCAAAACATTATGATTTAAAACAAACGTTAACTTTAGCTATAAATTCAGGAGTAAATATGCTTTTATTTGCAAATCAATTAGCAAAACCTATAACATTAAAAGAGATTGTTGATACAGTTTATACTCAAATTTTAAGTGAACAAATATCTTTAGAAACAATAATAACTGCAAATAAAAGAATAGATAGTTTATTAAATAAATTATAAAAAGGAGTTATCTCCTTTTTATGCTTCTTTATTGTTTTTTTCTCTTTTTCTTGATAAATCTGACATTAAAATTCCAAGCCAATGCGTTCCTAAATTTGAATCAAAAGCAATTTTTAAAGTCATTGTTATTGGAACAGCTAAGAACATTCCTACTATTCCTAAGATGTAACCCCAAAAAATTAAAGAGAAAAAAATAACTAAAGGAGAAAGACCAAGTTCTTTTCCCATAAGTTTTGGTTCTAGTATATTACTTATTGAAATATTTATTACAACATAGAAAATTGTAATCCAAATAGTTGCATTTACATCAAGATTCATTATTGCTAATAATATCGCAGGAAATGATGCAATAATAGAACCAACAACAGGAACAAAGTTGAAAAGCATTGCAATAACACCCCATAAAATAGGGTAATCAACTCCGAAATATGACAACATAATAGCAATTATAAAACCTGTTAAAAAACTTGTAAATGATTTAACAACAAAGTATCTTTGAATGTTATATGAAAAAAGATTAAAATGTTCAAGTTTTCTTGCATTATTTCTAAAAATAACTCTTAGTTTTGTTTGGAAAGATTTTGATTCTGCTAAAATAAAAGCTACACCAATTACAACTAAAAGAAATTTTGATAAGAAAGTACTAATACTTCCAATGATATTTGTAGTAAAACCAAAAAAAGAACCAAAGTTTAGACTTTCCATGATTTTTGCTTTATCGATTTCAACACCATATGCTTGTATAAAATGAATTGAATTTAAAATCAAATTTTTAAATTTTTCTTCATATACTGGAAGATTTGTAATAAAATCTTTTAATGAAATATTTACTACATAAGCTAACATTAGACTCACTAAAATTACTAAAAATAAAATAAATATATATGATAAAACTTTAGGTATATGTTTTTTTTGCAGTATCTTTAATAAAGATGAAAATATTGAAGAGATAAAAATTGCTAAAAATAGTATAACAACTACTTCACTTGACATTTTAATTCCAGCTATAATTACAACAAAGCTTGCAAAATAGAAAAAATAGTTTTTTAAATTTATTGCATCCATCTAATACCTTTTAAATTTTTTAGTTTGTTATTATAGTTTAAATAAGCTGTTGTTTTACAAATTCTAAATAGTGACCTTCTTTTTCTTCTAAATCCTTATGATTTCCACTTTGAACTAATTTCCCATCATCTATTACATAAATCATATCAGCATTTTTTACTGTACTTAATCTATGTGCTATAGTAATAACAGTTTTGTTTTTTAAAAATTCTTCTAAATCACTAAAAAGTTTTGTTTCCGTATGTACATCAAGTGCAGAAGTTGATTCATCAAAAATTACAATAGCTGGATTTGCTATAATCATTCTTGCTATTGATAATCTTTGTCTTTGACCTCCACTAAGTCTTATTCCATGTTTTCCTACAATCGTATCAAGTTTATTTGGCATATTTTCAATACTTTCATTTAATTGAGCAATTTTTAAAGCTCTATAAATTTCTTCATCACTTATAACTTCATTTCCCATAGTGATATTAAATCGTAAACTATTATTAAATAAAATGGGCATTTGTAAAACTAAAAAGATATTTTCTCTTAAACTTTGTCTTTCAATTTCGTCAATACTAATATTGTTATATAAAATATCTCCCGAGGTTTTAGAGTAAAAGCCTGAAATGATATGAGCAATTGTAGTTTTTCCACTTCCACTTGCTCCAATAATAGCTATTTTTTCTCCTGCTTTTATATCAAAAGAGATATTTTTTAAAGTTTGTTTGCTTTTATTATATGAAAAAGATAGATTTCTTATAGAAATATCTATTTTTTTTGTATTTTTATTTAGTTTAATTGTTCCATTTTTTTCTTTTTCTAATTCTAAAATCTTATTTATTCTATTTATTGCAGTTTTTGCACTTGCATATGAGTATTGAATAGTTAAAATGTCTTGGATTGGAGTCATTATAAACCAAATATATCCAAACATTGCAAACATTAAACCAATTGATAAATCACTATAAGCAACTAAAATCAATCCAACAGCTCTAAAAATTTCAAATGCAATTAAAAAAATAGTAAATGAAAATCTCTCATAAGCAACACTTTTATAGTTAAATTCATTTGAAGTTTTTTGAATATTTTTTGCTTTATTTATTGAATCTTCAAAAAAATATTTTTCTTTATTGCTAGCTTTTATTTGACCAAATAAATCTAAAGTTTCATTTATATTATTTTGAAAAATTTCAACTGCTTTATTTTCTTCTTTTTTTAATAAACCTGTTTTATTTGCAATTCTTTTTGATAATATCATGATTATAGGTTGAATAAACAAAATCATTAAACCTAAAATGAAATTTATTTTAATCACAACTATTGCAACTGCAATTAAAGTTAAAGTAGAAGATATTAATTTACTTGAAACAGATACAATAAAATTATCTAAAGTATTAACATCAGTTATTAAGTTTGCACTTATACTTCCACTTCCTAAACTTTCATATTCATTCATATTCACCAGTTCAAGATGATTTAAGAGTTTTTCTCTTATTTTAAATGTTACAAACTTAGAAATTTTTGTAAATATTTTAGTGATAATTACACTAAAAATAAAATAAGTTAATCTTAAAAATAAAACAATAAATGTAACTATTGCAATATAATAAAAAGCTGAGCCATTTCCCCAAAGTTTATCAATATTTGTTACAAAAAAATCAGGTTTGTTAAGTAATACTTCATCTACTAAAAGTGGTAAAAGAAGAGGAATAGGGACACTTATTAGTATAGCAATTATAGTTATTACTTGCCCAAAAATAAGTGATTTTTTATTTTCAAGCAAAAGCTTGAAAATATATTTTAAAGATATTTTTTCATTCATTTAACATAAGCTTTATATATCTATCCTATATCCTACACCTGAGACATTTTTTATTAATTCTTTATAAGTTTTTTTTCTTATTTCTTTAATTAAAGATCTTAATGCATCCTGAGTCATAGAACCATTCCAAATTTCATTATTTATCTTATCGTAACTTAAAGCTATATTGCTATTTTTAAAAATAAAATCAAAAAATAAAATTTCCTTTTTTGTTAGGGGAATTAAAACATTCTTTTTAAATAAAATTTTATTATATGTATCATACACAAAATCATTTTTTAGTGTTTGTATATTTGAAGTTTTTGAATCTAAATTTTTTATACAAATTTTTAATGTATCAATAAAATCATTTATACAATTTAAATTATGGATAAATTTTATTTGAGTTAATTCAAGACTTTGTAATAAATGAGTATCATTTAATTGGTCTAAAATTGCAATTATTTGTATTTGTTTATCTAAAACTCTGACTTGTTTTAATAATTCAAAATTATATTTTGTAATAACTACATGAATATCCTTAGTATTTATTAAATCTATTAATTCTTCATGATTATCATAATTAAAAGAGTTGTTAGAATAAGAAGATAGATATTCACTAAATTTATTATCAAGAATATTTGAATGGTAACAAATGTTAAAATATTTTAATTCTTTCATTACTATCCTTATTATTTAAAATTAAAATTTTTATTCATTTGACATTTTTTCACAAATATCAAGTTTCATACCATCATGATAAATACAATTTAGTCCACAATTAAATGAAGCAATATTTTCTAAATTTTGATTTTTAATTTCTAAAATAGAGACTTTTTTGCACTCTTCAAGAGAAGTAAAAGTTATAGGACTTTTTATTTTATTTTTTGTATCTTCTTTTTTAGGATATATAAAAGCTGTCCATTTTTCTTCTTTTTTTTCACCAAAACAACCATTTAATAAAAAAATTAAACAACTCATAATTAATATATTTTTAAACATAATCTCTCTTTTTATTTGATTTTAGTGAAAAATTATTTAGAGAATCCTAAAATTTATCAATTGATAATTATTTTTCTTTTTTTTTGAATAAATATATTGTATATTCAACAATTATTATACGTTTGTTATGTTACAATGAAAATAAAAAAGTTGAGAAGATGAAAAAAGTTGTATTAATAATTTTTTTATTATTTAGTTCTTTGATTGCCAAAGAAGATTATTCTGAAATGAGCACACAAGAATTAATTGAAATAATTGGTTATGTAAAAGATGAGAATAAACTATCTTTTTTAAAGGAATTAAATTCTAGAATTCCAAAAATGAGTGAATATGAAAGAACTCAATATGAAAAAAGATTAAATGAAACATTAGAAGAAAAGCAACTTGAAAATGAAAAGTAAAATATTATTATTAGAAGATGATTTAAATCTGAGTGAAACGGTATCAGATTATTTCGAAGAACAAGGTTTTGATGTAATTTGTGTTTATGATGGAGATGAAGCAATTTCTTCTATTTATGAACATAATTTTGATTTATTATTACTTGATGTAAATGTTCCAAATAAAAGTGGTTTTGATGTCTTAAAAGAAGTTCGAAATCAAAACAAAAATACTCCAGCTATTTTTATTACTTCTTTAAATTCTATGGATTCTTTAGAAGAAGGATTTTCTTGTGGTTGTGATGATTATATTAGAAAACCATTCGAGTTAAAAGAACTTTTAATTCGTGTTCAGACAATATTAAAAAGAGAATTTTCTAATAAAAATGAATTAATAAATATTACAGAAAAAATCACATTTAATTCTATATCTAATGAATTAAGAGACAATGGAGTTGAAGTAAAATTAAATTTAAAAGAGTTAAAACTTTTAAAACTTTTTTTACAGCATCCAAATGAACTTTTAGTTCATGATAGAATTTATGATTATGTTTGGGATTATGATGAAGAGTATAGTGATAACTCTTTACGAACTTATATTAAAAATCTTAGAAAGATTTTAGGAAAAGATAAAATTGTTAGTCTTAAAAAACTCGGGTATAGATTTAACCAAGAGTGAAACTAGAACTATTCTAGGTTTCTCTTTTTTATACTCTTTTCTTGTATTGGTAATTTTAAGTGTTGTTACATTTTTATATTATCAATTCCAAAAAGATTTGATGTTACAAGAAAAGAGACAACTTTTACAAAATTATTCAAATAATCTAATCTTTAGATTAAAAGATTTACATATTAATATTGATAAAAATAATATTTATCCACGAGATGAAAAGTTTGAATCGGCAATTTTTGATAGTGATAAAAAGAAAATCTTTTCTACTTTAAAATCAGAAGAAGTAAGTTTGGATGATGTCATTTATTTAAGCGGTCATCAAATTCATTTTATAAAAGAACCTGAATCTTACTATCTAGGTTCAAAATATGTAATTATAGAAATTCCTGATGATAATATCTGGTTTGAAAATATAAAATATAAGATGATTATAGCCTTTTTAGGGGCTTTTTTATTTATGATACTTATTGGATACTTTATATCAAAACTTTTTTTAAAACCAATGCGAGATGCTTTACATTTGCTTGATAGATTTATAAAAGATACAACTCATGAGTTAAATACTCCTGTTACTGCAATTATTACAAATATTGAAATGATAAATAAAGATTTGTTAGATGAAAAACTTGCAAAAAAAATAAATAGAATAGAAATTGGAGCAAAAACTATTTCAAATATCTATGAAGATTTAACTTTTGTAACTTTAAATAATCAAATAATATCTAATAATGAAGAGATTAATTTATCAAATATTCTAAAACAAAGAATAGACTTTTTCTCAAGTATCGCAACAATGAAAAAAATAAGATTTGATATATACATAAAAGAAGATGTTATGATTTTTTGTGATATTAAAAAAATTTCAAAATTAATAGATAATTTACTTTCTAATGCAATAAAATATAATAAAATCTCAGGTTTTATAAAAGTAGTATTGAGTAAAAATAGCCTAAGTATTGAAGATAGTGGAAAAGGAATAAGTAAAGAAAATCTTGACAAATTATTTGAAAGATATTCTAGATTTGATAAAAGTGTAGGTGGTTTTGGTATTGGTTTGAATATTGTTTCTTTGATTGCAAAAGAGTATGATTTTAAGATTGAAGTTACTTCAGAAATTGATGTTGGTACAAAGGTAAAGATTAGATGGTAAGAATTTTTATATTTATAAGTTTATTTTCATTAACTCTTTTTGCTGCTAAAAATGATAAAAATAATATATATGAAACAGATTGTGTTAAATGTCATAATAGAATACCTGTAACTATAGATAAATATTTTTATAGATATTTACTAAAGTATAGTAGTGAAACAGAAGTAAAAAAAGCAATGTTTGCTTTTTTGAAAAATCCAACTAAAGAAAAAACTATAATGTCTGAATCTTTTATAACAAGATTTGGAATAAAGAAAAAAACAAAATTATCTGATAAAAAATTAAATGAAGCTTTAGATATTTACTGGGAAAAATATAAGATTTTTGGTAAGTTGAAATAATTTTTTACTTCCACAATATATTCACAATAAAGGCTTATACTAATCCAAACAAGATAAAAGGATATTAAATGAAAAAAATTTTATCAATACTTTTAATTTCAAGTTCTTTAGTATTTGCAGATAATAACTCAATTGGTTTAGATACAGTAGTTGGAGCAACATTAGGTGTTGCTATTGGGAATCAAATAGGAAAAGGTAGTGGCAAAGATGTTGCAAGAGTAGCTGGTGGTTTATTAGGTGCAACAATTGCAAATAATTCACGAGATTCAAGAAATTATTCAAATTATAATAATACGCCTTATAATAATGGCTATGAACGAACTACAACATATATAAGGGATGATTATTACGATGACTATTATGATAGAAGACCACCTACAGAAGTAGTTGTAATTTATGATAGTTTCCCAAGACCTTATTACTATCCTGGATTTTATCCTCCTAGACACCATCATAGAAATTTCCATGATTTTCATCATGGATATAGAAGATAAAAGCTCAAGTTTTAACTTGAGCTTTTTTTATGAAAGAAGTCTTAAAACAGTTTGCTGATTTATATTATTTGATTGGGCTTGTCCAAAAGCACCAATTTGAGCTAATATATTTTGTTTTGAAAAGTTTGAAGATTCTTTTGCATAATTTGTATCAAAAAGTGAAGCAGCACTCAAAGTGCTTGTTTGTTGAGTTAGAAGATTTCTATTTGAACTTTCTAATTGATTTTGAACAGAACCTATATTTCCTCTAATATCATTTAAATTACTTATTGCATTATCTACAGTTTCTAAAAAACTTTTTGCTGTATTTGAGTCAAAAGTAGTTGGACTTTGATTTACTAAATTTGTAAGTCCTAATCCTTGTGTGTTCGATTGTACTCCACCTGATTCAATAATATCTTGACCAACTAATCCAGTTTGATACTGCAAAGTTTGAGAAGAAGATGTATCTGTTTGACTATTTTGAAGTAATGTTGTTCCATTATAGTTTGTATTACTTGCAATTTTATCAAATTGTTCTAGTTGTTTTTGTATATCTTTTAATATTGCATCTCTACCTTCTTGGCTTGTTGTATCAGTTGAAGCTTGGAGAAGTTTTTCTTTTACATTATTTAAAATATTTGATTGTTCATTTGTTGCACCTGAAGCTATTTGAGTTGCTGCAATTGCTGAATTTGTATTTTCAATAGCCTGCGCATAACCATTTGATTGTGTTAATAAACTGTTTGCAATTGACAAACTAGAAGCATTATCACTTGATTGATTTAGTTCAACACCAGTTGCTATTCTTGTAAGTGCTTGATTTGCATTTAAATAAACATTTTGATTTAAGACAGAGTTTGAATTTATTTGCATGATAAACTCCTTTAAAATTAATTCATCTTACTATTTAATCATAGTATTTATTGTTTTAAAATATTATTAACCAATTAAAATTATTATTAACTTTTGATACAATATAGAAACTAAAATAGGCTAAAAAATGCAATTAAATGAAGAATTAAATGACATTATTTTTCTATTAGAAATAGAAAATTTTATTGAAGCACATAATAAATTAGAAGAACTTTGGAAAAAATATAAAAATGATGAAAAAACAAGAGAGGAATCATTTATTTTAAAAGCTTTTGTAAATGCAAGTGTAAGTTTTGAACTTTTAAAAATGCAAAGATTTGAACATGCATCAAACGTTTGGAATACCTATAAAAAATATGAAGATTTAATAGAAAAACTATATACTACGAATTCAAAAAATTATAAAAAGATAAAAGAAATAGTTTATAAAAAAAGAGAAAAATATATAAAATGATAATTTTAGATTTTGAAACAAATAGTTCAAATATTGGTGATGTAATAGAAATAGCAGCTGTTAAAATAGACAAAGATTTTAATATCTTGGATAAATTTCATAGATATTATTTATCACGATTTCCAGTGAATTTTTACTCTTATGCAGTTCATAGATTAACTCCTGATTTAATTCTTGATTATAGAAAAGATAAAAATTATAGTTCATATTTCACTGAAGATGAAGATTTTGAAGAGTTTTGTTTTGGAACTCAAACTTTAATTGCTCATAATATAAAGTTTGAATTAAGACATATAAACAATCGAGTTAAATTTGAAAATCATATTTGTACAATGAATGAAAATAAAAAAATAGTAAATGTTTTTGGAAAAAATGGAAGAGTAAAAAATCCAAAACTTGATGAAACTTGTTTATATTATGGAATAGAGTTTGATGGAGAAAAATATCATAGTGCAACTTATGATGTGACAAAGACTTATGAGATTTTAAAAAGAATGAATTTGAATCTATAAACTGAATAAATTTACCTACAAATAGACCTTTTTTTGTTATAAAATAAAATAAAAAAAGGATTTCTCATGAAATTAGGAGTTTCTGCTTGTTTGATTGGAACAAAATGTCGATATGATGGTGTAGGAGCAACTGATAAGTTTATAGTTGATGTTTTACAAAAATATTTTGAAACATCATCTTATTGTCCAGAAACTATAATTTGGGGAAGTCCACGAGAAGCTATTCGACAAACTTTAGATGAAAATGGGCAACTAAAAATTGTAACTTCAACAAAAAATCCAAAAGATGTAACAACTGAACTTGAAAATATCTCAACTGAATGTGCAAATAGAATTGAAAATGATGATTTATGTGGTTTTATTTTAAAATCAGCATCTCCTACTTGTGGAATGGAAAGGGTAAAAGTTTACAAACCTTTTAATGCACCTAGCGTGAAAAATGGTGTTGGAGTATTTGCAAAAAAAATAAAAGAAAAATATCCATATTTACCAGTTGAAGAAGAGGGAAGATTGATTGACCCTTGGCTTAGGGAAAATTTTTTGATGCAGATTTTTGCATATCAACATCTATTTGAATTTTTAAAATCAAATCCAACTTTAAATGATTTGGTGATTTTTCATACTTCTTATAAATATTTAATCTATTTAAAATCTCAAAAAGCTTATACAACTTTAGGAAGAATTGTTGCAAATAAAGATAAAAAACAATTAAATGAAATTTTAGCAGAGTACAAAGAAGAGTTTTTAAAAGCGATAAGTTTAAAAGGAAGTGTAAATAAAACTTACAACGTACTTCTTCATATTTTTGGATATTTCAAAAAGCTAATCACAAAAGAAGAAAAAGAAGAGATTTTACAAGCTTTATCTGAGTATAAAGAAAAAATTATTCCTTTGATTGCAGTTATGAAACTTATAAATTTATATGTAAAAAGATTTGATGTACAGTATTTAAAAATCCAAAAATTTTTAAATCCATATCCAAGTGAATTAGCTTTACGAAGTGATATTAAGGCTTATAAATAATGAAACAAATTTTGTGGTTTAGAAGAGATTTAAGAGTAACTGATAGTGCAATATTAGCTAATGCTAAAGATGAAGTGTTGCCTATTTTTATATTTGATAAAAATATCTTAGATAAACTTTCTAAAGATGATAAAAGAGTAACATTTATCTATAAAAATGTTTTAAAATTAAAAGAAGATTTAAAAAGTATTGGGCTTGATTTAGCAATATTTTATGGAACTCCTAAAGAAGTTTTTGAAAGTCTAAAAAACAAGGGTTTTGATACTATTTTATGTTCAGTTGATTTTGATAATTATGCAAAAAAAAGAGATGAAGAGATATCTAAAATCATTGCAATGGAAACTTTTACAGATTCATTTATAATTCATCCAAAAGATGCTTTAAAATCTGATAAAACTCCATATAAAGTTTTTACTCCTTTTTATAAATCACTTAGTTTTATTTGGGAAAGTGAGAGTTTAGTTTTATTTGAAAGAAATAAAAATCTAAAGAAAATAGAGTTTGATTATGATGTTATTCTAGGTTTACAGGATTTAGGATTTATAAAACAAAAACTACCAGAATTTTTAGAAAAAAATGCAGATGAACTTATAGATGAATTTTCTTTAAAAATTTCAAATTATCAAGAAGATAGAGATTTTTTTTATAAAAATGCAACTTCAAATCTAGCTGTTCATTTACGATTTGGTCTTATAAGTCCAAGGGAACTTTTTAATAAAATAAAAAAAGTAAGAGCAATTCAAAGTCAAAAAGATTTTTATATACGAGAGCTTTTTTGGAGAGAGTTTTATAACTATATTTTGTTTCATTTCCCAAAAAGTGAGTTTGAAAATCTAAATGAAATTAAAGTAAATTGGTCTTTAAATGAAGAAAATTTTCAAAAATGGTGTGATGGAAATACTGGAGTTCCTCTAATTGATGCAGCTATGAGATATTTCAATTTAACTGGAACTATGCACAATCGTTTAAGAATGATTGTTTCTTCATATCTAACAAAAAATTTGCTTATAGATTGGAAAAAAGGTGAAGAGTATTTTGCTTCAAAACTACTTGATTATGAAGCAAGCTCAAATATTGGTTCTTGGCAATGGGCTGCTAGTACTGGTGCTGATGCTGTGCCATATTTTAGGATTTTTAATCCATATTTACAAAGTGCAAAATTTGATAAAGATGCAATTTTTATAAAATCAGTAATCTTAGAATTAAAAGAGGTAAATCCTAAACTAATCCATACTGAAAATGGTGTTCAATCAAATCTATTTTTAAATTATCCAGCTCAAATAGTAAGTATTGAATTTTCAAGAAATAGGGCAATTGAAGAGTTTAAAAGAGCAAACAATGAAAAAAGTTGAAATTGCAGTAATTGGCAGTGGAATTGGTGGAGCAATGATTGCTTCATTAAATCAAAAAAAAGATTTAATACTTTTTGAAAAAGATAAAAACTTAGGTGGTTGTGCTTCTACATTTAAACGATTTGGAGAATTTTTTAACGCGGGAGCCACAACTTTTGTAGGATATGAAGAAAATCATGTAATAAAAAAAATATTTGATGAAGTTGGATTAAAGCCTGAGCTAATTGAGAGTCATGTGGCAATTAGAACTATTCAAAATAAAAAAATAGTTGATAGAGTTGAAAATTTTGAAGAGTTTTTATCAAATTTAAATAGTGTTTATTATCATGAAAACAATAGAATTTTTTGGAAAACCATAAAAGAAATAGATGAAAAATTTTGGAAATTAAAAAATATTTATTTTTCAAAATATAGTTTTAAAGCATACGCTAAAACAGCACTTTTTATAGTTGAACTTTTCAAAGAGTTCGGATTTTTATTGTTCAAAACAGCAGATGGATATATAAATGAAGTTTTACCAAATATTTCAAAAGAGTATAAAGCTTTTATAGATTCACAACTTTTGATAACTTTACAAACAACTTCTAAAGATTTGTCACTTCTTGCTTTGAGTTTAGGATTATCTTATCCTTTTCACAAAGTTTATTACTCAAATGGTGGAATGGGAAAAATAGTTGAAGATTTATTAAAAGAGGTAAATGTATCAAATAAAGAAGAGATAATTTCTATAGAAAGATTTGAAGATAAATATAAAATAATTTCGACAAAAGATGAATATTTAGCTTCAAAAGTTATATTAAATTCTACAATATTTGAGAGTTCAAAACTTTTTTTAGATGAAGATATAAAAAGATATTATGAAAAGTTTTCATTCAATGACCAAAGTGCTTTTGTTGTTTATTTAAAACTAAACTCAAAAGAGAACTTTTTACATCACTATCAAATAATTTTAAAAGAGAATATTCCAAATTGTATATCAAACTCTTTTTTTGTTTCGTTTTCTGATAAAAATGATGAAAAACTCTCAACAAATGGTTATTCTATAACTATATCAACACACTCAAAAGCTATTTTTTGGGAAAGTTTGACTAAAGAAGAGTATGAAAATAAAAAAGAAGAGACAAAAGATTTTATTATAAATGAGTTTTTAAAAAATTTTGATTTTGTAAAAAAAGAGGAGATTTCTATATCTTTTGCTGCAACTTCTAAAACTTTTAATAGATATATAAATAGAACAAATTGTGGTGGTAAAGCAATTACTTTAAAAAATATTTTAGAACTTCCTAGTTGTAATACTCCTTTTAAAAATTTATATAATGTTGGTGACACTATTTTTGCAGGACAAGGTTGGCCAGGGGTTGCTATTGGGGCTGATATTTTGAATAAAATGTTATAATGAAAAATATATATTTTTAGGGATAAATATGGCGAAAGTAATTATTTTAAGTGGTGCAGGAATTAGTGCAGAATCTGGAATCTCGACTTTTAGAGATAGTGGTGGATTATGGGAAAATCATAAAATAGAAGATGTTTGTATGTTAGGTTGTTTAGAAAAAAATAGAGTTGCAACTTTGAATTTTTATGATTCAAGAAGAGTTGAATTAAAAGATAAAGAACCAAATCATGCCCATAAAGTAATAGCTAATTTAAAAGAAAAATATAAAGATAAAATAGCAGTTATCACTCAAAATGTTGATGATATGTTTGAAAAAGCTGGATGTGTTGATGTTTTACATTTACATGGTTTTTTGAAAGAAGTAAAATGTGAAAGTTGTGAAAATATAGTTGATATCTCTTATGAAAAACAATTAGATAATTTTAAAGTTTGTCCAAAATGTGATAATTTTTTACGTCCTAATATTGTATTCTTTGGTGAAATGGCACCTAAATATCAAGATATGTTTATGGAGTTTAATGATTGCGAAGTTTTAGTAGTAATTGGAACAAGTGGAGCTGTTATAAATACTGATATGTTTTTAAATCCGGATATTAAACTTTCTATTTTAAATAATATAGAGCCAAGTGATTATTTGATGGAAGAGTTATATACAAAAGTATTACATAAAGAGGCTACAAAAGCTATTGATGAAATAGCTTTTGATATTGAAGAATTTTTAAGAAATGGAAAATAAATGAATATAGTTGAATTAAAAATATCACCAAAAGATTGGCTTTATATAATCATAATTGGTGCATTTTTTGGATTTTTTATCTCTTTATGTTTCTATTTTTTAAGTTATGATTTACAAAATATTTCAACTATTATTTTTAGTACAAGTACAGCTATCTTTATTTCTTTATTTGCATTTTTTTTGATAACGATTTCAAATAAATTTATTCTTCCAAAAGTGAAAAAAAAGTTTTGGTATTTGATTAGTTTTATTTTCTCTTTTTTATCTGGATTTGTTGGTTTTAGTTTTTCATTTTTACTTTTTTCTTTTGCTGATTTAAAGATTTTAAATATTATTTCACCTTTTTGGATTTATATATCAATCACCATTGGATTTTTGACTTTTTTAGTTGGATTGATTTTACATCAGTTTATTTCTATGAAATACAAAAATGAAGAGATAAAAAATCAAATTTTAGAGACAAAATTGAAAGCTTTAGAAAATGAACTAAATCCTCATTTTTTATTTAATGCTTTAAATTCTGTATCAGAATTAATTTATCAAGACCAAAAAAAAGCTGAAAATGCAGTTATTCAAATCTCGAAATTTTTAAGAAATGCTATAAATAAAGAGAGTTTAATAACTTTAGAAACAGAACTTTCTATGGTAAAAACTTATGTAAATATTGAAAATGTAAGATTTGATGAAAAAATTGTTTTAAAAATTGATGATTTTGAAGAGTTTAAAGATATAAAAGTTCCAAAATTTTCAATTCAACTTTTAGTAGAAAATGCGATAAAACACGGATTTATAGGTGCTATTATAAATATAAATATAAAGTTTGATAAAAATAGTATTATTGTAATAAATGATGGAAAAATAACTACAAATCCAAAATTTGGTACAGGATTATCAAATCTTCAAAAAAGATTAGAGTTACAAAAAATTGGAAATTTAGAGTTTGAGATAGAAAATGAAAAAATGAAGTTTATAATAAAAATAAAGGATAAATTTTGAAAGTAATGATTGTTGATGATGAAAAATTAGCTCTTGATAGATTAAAAAGATTATTAAATGAAAATGGAATTGAAGATATTACAGAGTTTAATAATCCAGTTGTTGCACTAAAAGAGATAACTAAAACAAAATTTGATGTCGTTTTTTTAGATATTTCTATGCCAAATATTAGTGGTTTTGAACTTGCTGATTCGATTATAAATATCGAGCCAAAAACTTTTATAGTTTTTCAAACAGCTTATGAAGAGTTTGCTTTAAAAGCTTTTCAAAGTGGAGGAATGGGTTATTTAGTTAAACCAATTGAATCAAATGATATAAAAAATATTTTAGAAAAAATAAGATTATTTAAAAGTTCAAATGTAGATGAATCAAAAAAGATATTAGGGAAAAGAGGAGATAAACTCTATTTGATAGATATAAATGAGATTTATTATATAAAAGCTGACCTTGATGAAGTAATAATAAGAATAAAAGAAGCAGATGCTTATGTAAGAAGAAAAATAGGGGATTTAGAGACACTTTTAAATGGAAAAAATTTCTTTAGAATTCATAGGTCTTACATCGTAAATGTTGATAAAATAAAATCTATGAGAAGTGTAGAACAATCAAAACTTGAAATATCTTTTGATGGAATTGGTGAAATAATAACAAGTTCAAAAGAGGGTGCTAAAGAATTTAGAGAGTATATAGAAAGAAGAAGCTTATAAACCTACAAAAATGACCTACTAAACTTGCTTTTATTTTTGTAAATTATCCTTGTATAAAAGATTTATACAAGGAGCAAAAAATGCAAACATTTATAAAAAGTTCATATATAAACTGTGATATTAAATCTTTATTTGATTTTCATATTGATACAAATAATATAAAAAAAATAACTCCAACTGATACAAAAGTAGAATTACTAACAAAAGATTTTAAACCACAAATTTCAAAAATATTAAAAATCAAAAGTACAAAATATTTTATTCCTATGCTTTGGGAAGTTAAAATAGAAAAAATTGATGAACCAAGTTTGTTGGTTGATGTGGCTTTAAAATCACCTTTTGCTTTTTGGGAACACAAACATATATTTATAAAACATGGAAATATGAGTGAATTAAAAGATGTAATTACATTTAATATGCCATTTGGAATTTTTGGAAAATTATTTGAATGGTTTGTTAGAAATGATTTGCAAAAAATGTTTGATTATAGACATAAAATTACAAAAGAAATTTTAGAAAATAGGAAATAACTTGAAAAAAGCAATAATATTGATGAATATGGGTGGACCAAATAATTTAGATGAAGTAAAAGTTTTTCTAAAAAATATGTTTAATGATAAATATATTATAGGTGCTCCTCAACCAATAAGAGCATTAATTGGTGCAATTATTGTTTCAAAAAGATTAGAAATAGCAAAAGAAAATTATAGAAAATTAGGTGGAATTTCTCCAATAGTTGGTCACACAAAAAGATTAGTTAGACGTTTATCAAAAATAGTTGATGCTGATGTTTTTTATGAGATGAGATATACATATCCTTTTGCAAAAGATATTTTAGAAAAAGTAAAAGATTATGAAGAAATTTATGCAATTCCTATGTATCCACACTATTCAACTACAACAACAAAATCATCTTGGGAAGATTTAATCAAAGTTGCTAAAAATCTAAAAATAGAAAATAAAATAAAAACAATAGATAGTTATTATGACAATGATTTTTATAACAAAGCTATAGTTGAGAGAATAAAAGAGGCTTTAAAAGATGATGATTCAAACGATTTTGAGCTTATTTTTTCAGCTCATGGATTAACACAAAGAACTATAAATAAAGGTGATTTATATCAAAAACATATTTTAGCAAATGTTGAATATGCAAAAAAAGAGCTTGAAAAACAAAATATAAGATTTAAAAAAATTCATATGGCTTATCAATCAAGACTTGGTCCAATGGAGTGGTTACGTCCATATATGGAAGATAAACTTAAAGAAATTAGCTCAAAGGTGATTGTTTATCCTATATCTTTTACTGTTGATAATTCAGAAACTTTAGGAGAATTGGTTCTTGAGTATGGCGAATTAGCACATGAATTAGGAATAAAAGATTATAGGGTAGCAAAGGCACCAAATCATCATCTCTATTTTTTAGAAGCTTTAAAAGAAATTTATGAGGAAATGAAAAAATATTAATCAACACTCAATTTTATCTCTACCTAATCGTTTTGAAGTATATAATAATTCATCAGCTTTATGTATTACTTCATTGATTGATTTTTCTAAAGTTGCTTCTACAATACCAAAAGAACAAGTTATTTTTATTTCAAAAGAGTTTGTTGAAAAAATCTTTTGATTTATTATTTCTTTTATCCTGTTTATAATAAATAGAGCTTCATTTATAGAAGTATTTGGTAATAAGATTAAAAACTCATCATCTCCCCATCGAGAAATAGAATCATATTCTCTCAAATTATCTTTTATTAGTTTTATTAATTCTTTTAATATGAAATCCCCTGAACTATGAGAATAAGTATCATTTATAAATTTAAAAAAATCAATATCAAAATAAACAAGAGAAAAAGCTTTTTCTCCTCTTTTCATTTCAGAATGTTCTTTTTCTAAAAATTCAAGAAATATTTCTCTATTCCATGCTCCAGTTAATTTATCCAATTGATTTCTAGTAAAATCAAATCTTAATATAATTTCATTAAGTGAAGTTGTTAATTTCTGATAGTTAAAATGTAAATTATCAAATAATTCTTCTGTTATTATTTTATTTTCTAAATGATTTAATAATATATTATTGATCAAAAAATGAAATTTTTTATGAGTTCTTAATAGTTCATAATAGTTTTTTTGAGAATCTATTTTTGAGATAAATTGAATAAATTCTTTAAAAGAATGATTAGTATATTTTTTTATAATTTCTTTTTTTATTGTTTTTTTACAAATTATTTCTCTTATTGTATTATTATAAATAAAAGAACATTTAAAGATAAATTTATTACTTTTAGAAATAACGTCTTCAATCTCTTTTTTTGTATAAATATGTATTGCCAACTATTAGACCTTTTTTATTTTTTACAATAATCATAAAAATTTTGATTGTATTGATACCTTATTTTACATAAAATAAAAATTTTGGTAGAATAGCCGGTTAATTGGCTATTTAAGTATTAAAATAATTCCCTTAATAATTTTATTACTACTGAAATAGTAGCAAATTATTACTCCGTTGTCAGTAAAAATGGAAAAATTTTACTATAAAGAAATAAAATGTTGCATTTGAGATTGAAAGAAGCTAGAGAAAAAGCAGGTTTAACCTTAGAAGAGTTAGCAAAGAAAATAAATATTTCAAAAAGAACTCTTCAGAATTATGAATCTAATAAAAATGAACCAACAGTAAGTATTGTTAATAAAATAGCAGAATTTTGCTATGAAGATGAAATTTATTTACTTACTGGAAATAGTGAAATAAAGATAAACTATGAAAAAGAAATTTTGAAAATGCTAAATAATTCGACTAAAGAAGAAAAGGAATATATATATCATCTAATTAAAGTTGAATATATCAAAAATAAAATATCTTAAGATATTTTATTTTCGGAAACTTCTATTTACATCTCTTTTTGTAGTTTTTTTCTTTTTTGCTACTTTTTTTGGAGTATTTGTTTTTGTATATCCTGTTTTTTGAGCAGTTTTTTTAGCTTCTGCTTTTTTAACGCTAAGTTGTTTAGGTCTTGCTTTAAAAAGTCTTGGTTTTTTTTCTGTTGTTTCAAAACCTTCAATCTCAATTCTTGGAATATTTATGATTAATTCTTTTTCAATTTCAATCATAAATTTATAATCTTTTACACTTAAAAGAGTAATAGCCGTTCCAGCATTTCCTGCACGTCCAGTTCTTCCAATCCTATGTGTGTAATCAGCTATTGTTTCTGGTAATGCAAAGTTTACAACAACAGGTAAAAGTTCTATATCAATCCCACGTGCTGCAATATCTGTTGCAACTAAAACTCTAATATCACCTGATTTGAATTTTCTTAGAGCTTTTGCTCTTGCAGATTGTCTAACATCTCCATGAATACACTCAGCAGGAAGTCCATCAAGTTCTAAATGTGCTACTAAATCATCTGCTTCTTTTTTCATATTTACAAAAACTAAAACTTGAGAATAGTTTCTTGATCCAATTAAGTATGATAATAGTTCAGCTTTTTTATGCGCATCAACTAAAACTATTTGTTGTTCTATTATTTTTACACTTGAACGTTGACTTGCAACTTCTATTACAACAGGGTCTGTTAAAAATTCTTTTGCAAGTTTTTTTACATTTTGATTCATTGTTGCACTAAACATCATAATTTGTCTATGAGGTCCAACATTTGGAAGAATTTTTTCAATATCTTCTAAAAATCCCATGTCAAGCATAGTATCAACTTCATCAATTACAACTGTTGTAACACTTGATAAATCTACTGTTTTATTTTTTAAGTGTTCCATCAATCTTCCTGATGTTGCAACTAAGATATCAACACCTTTAGCAAGTTTTCTTTCTTGTTCTTTTGAAGAAACTCCACCAAAAACAGCAAGTCTTTCTATTTGTAAATATTTTGCATAATCATCAACAGCTTTTGCTATTTGAGTTGCAAGTTCCCTTGTTGGAACTAATATTAAAGCTCTTAAAATAGGTAAACTATTTGTTTGCTTTTTTTCAATTAATTCTTCTAAAATAGGTAATAAAAAAGCTGCTGTTTTTCCTGTACCACTTTGAGCTGCAGCTAAAATATCTCTTCTTTTTAAGGCTACTGGAATTGCTTTTTTTTGTATTTCAGTTGCTTCTTCATATTCTAAATCTTTTAATGCATTAATAATTTTTTCATCTAAGTTTAGTGATGTAAAAGTTTTAATAATTTTTCCTTTTAATCTTAATTTTTTAGCGATTATATCTAAAAAGATATTAGTTTTAAATTTTACTTAAAATTTTGAATATTAAATGTATAATTTTTTTGTTTATTAAAAATTTATTAAATCTTTTGTATTAATTGAATAAAATAATATTTCAATATTATTATTTAGGAATAATTTTTGTTAGATATAAAAATATTAATTTTAATTTCTTTTTTTAGTTTGATTTTTTTAATGATAACAAGTTTAATTTTTTACTTTAAATTACCTCATAGAAAATATCCTAAATATTTTGCACTTTTTTCAGTGCTTTTTTTTATAGGTCAAGTATTAACTACTTTAAGAAATGTTATTCCTGATTTATTATCTATAATAATTGGAAATATAGTATTGATTTTAGGATACATATTTTTATATATTGGAATTCGTGATTTATTGAATTTAAATGCAAAATGGCATGATCGTTATTTTATTCCTATTGGAGTTATTTTATTTGGTTTAATTTTGTTTACATATGTTTATTACGATGTTGCGATGAGAATAGTTATATTTTCAATTTTTTGTATTATTTATGGTTTTATTATAACTTTATTATTTTGGAAAAATAGAAGAAAAGAATTTGAAATTTTTGATTTAATATCTTCATTATTATTTTTTATTGGAGTTATTATGTTTACTGTTCGAACTTTTAAAGCTTCAAATATTAAATTTCCCATAAATTATCTTGCTACGACAGATTTAATGATTACTTTAGTATATTTATATCTGTTTTTTATAACAATATGGTTGAGTATTTTGTTGATAAAATCTTCAAAATAGATAATTTTATATAAAGAGGAAGAATTGAGATATATATTACTGTTTTTTTATTTGTTACTTTCTAATCTTTATGCAAATAATAGTGATTTTTCAAATCTAGAAAAAATAAAATTGCAATTACAATGGGAACATCAGTTTGAATTTGCAGGATTCTATGCGGCAAAAGAAAAAGGTTTTTATAAAGATGAGGGACTTGATGTTGAGTTTATAGAGTTTGATCCTAAAAAAAATATAGTTGATGAAGTAATAAATAAAAATGCTGATTATGGATTAACTTATTCAGCATTAATTGCAGATTATATGAATGGAAAACCTCTTATCTTTGTAGCTAACTTTTTTAAACAATCCCCTTTAGTATTGGTAACTCAAAAAGATATATTTACTCCTCTTGATTTAAAAAATAAAAAAATTATGGGATTATTAGATAGTAGCCACAAACAAATTTTTTTAACAATGTTAGATAAGTTTAATGTTACAAAAAATGATTTTAGGAATGTTCCTAGAGAATTTGGAATAGAGAGTTTTATTACTAAAAAAGTTGATGCCTTAAGTGTTTTTACTACAAACGAAATTTATACTTTAGATAAATTAGGTGTAAAATATAATATTTTAGATCCAGCTGCTTTTGGAACGAAGTTTTATGATTTAAATCTTTTTACAACTAAAAGTGAACTAATAAATAACCCAACACGAGTTGAAAAATTTAAAAAAGCTTCTATAAAAGGTTGGGAATATGCTTTAAAACATAAAGAAGAGTTAGCAGATATAATAATAAAAAAATATAATACTCAAAATAAATCTAAAGAAGCTTTACTTTTTGAAGCAAATCAAATTGAGTATCTAATGTTAACTAACATTTATCCTATAGGAAGTATTGATTTTGAAAGAGTTCAGTTAATTTCAGATAGTTTTGCTAACTCATTACTTTTGCCTAAAGAATCAAAAGAAAAATTAGAGGAATTTATATATAAAAATGATTTAAATACTCTTGATTTAACACCTAAACAAAAAGAATATTTAGCAAATAAAAAAGAATTAAAAATGTGTGTTGATCCAAACTGGTTACCTTTGGAAAAAATTGAAAATGGAGAACATATAGGTATTGCTGCTGAATTTATACAAGCAATATCCCAAAAAATTGCATTACCAATTCATCTTATTGAAACTCATAGTTGGTCTCAATCTTTAGAAAAAATAAAAAGAAGAGATTGTGATATTTTATCTCTTGCAGAACAAACATTATCAAGAAAAAAATATCTTGATTTTACATCTCCTTATATTAAAACACCTTTAGTAGTTGCAACAAAAGGAGGTTTGCCATTTATTAGTAATTTAGAAAGTATAAAAGATAAGACATTAGGTGTTGTAAAAAATTATTCAATTGTAGAATTATTAAAAAATAAGTATCCTAATATAAATTTAATAGAAGTTGATTCAATTCAAGAGGGATTAGCCTTTGTTGAACAAGAAAAGATTTTTGGTTTTTTAGATAATTCTATGGTTATAAATCATGAAATACAAAAAAATAATATGTCAAATATAAATATAACGGGACAATTTTCTGAAATATTTTATTTAAGTATAGCTTCAAGGAATGATGAGCATATATTAAATGAGATATTAGAAAAAGCTCTTTTATCTATTGATAGTAATGATAGAACTTATTTTATGCAAAAATGGAATAATATCAAGTATCAAGTAAAAAGTGATTATCAATTATTATCTCAAACACTATTTTTTGGAATAGTGTTAATTTGTATTTTTATATATTGGAATTTAAAATTAACAGAAGAGATAAAAAATAAAGAACTAATTCAAAAGCAGTTAAAAATAAGTGAAGAGAAGTTTAGAACACTTTTTGATATAGCTCCTGTTCTTTTAGATGCTTTTGATAAAGATGGAAAAGTTGTTTTATGGAATAAAGAGTGTGAAAAAGTTTTTGGTTGGAGTTTTAAAGAAATAAAAGAAGAAAAAAATCCTTTAGATTTATTTTATCCTGATCCTTTGATTCAAAAAAGAATTTTTGATGCTTTTAATGATAATAGTGAAAATATTTATCAAGAGTGGATGCCAATGACTAAAGATGGAAGACAAATTATTACAAAATGGGCAAATATTAGACTTCCAAATAATGAATTACTTCATATAGGTTATGATATAACTCAACAAAGAAATAATGAATTATCACTTCAAGAAGCAAAACAACAATTAGAAGAATTAAATAGTTCTTTAGAAAAAAGAATTGAAAATGAAATTCAAAAAAATACAAAACAACAAATAATGCTAATGCATCAAAGTAAATTAGCACAAATGGGAGAAATGATTGAAAATATTGCACATCAATGGAGACAACCTTTGGCTCAAATTAACTCTTCGGTTCTTTTAATAGATGTAGTATTGAATAAAAATAAATTTAAAAATCAAATTGTTGAAAATAAGTTAACAGAAATTGAATCTTTAACTGCATATATGTCTAAAACTATTGATGATTTTAAAAATTTTTTTAGTCCAAATAAACAAACAAGTATTTTTAAGATTGAAACAGCTGTTCAAAAAGCAATTGATATTGTAAAAGGATTAATACATTTACATCATATTCAAGTAATTGTAGATATAGAAGAAGATTTAGAAATTAATAGTCATTTAGAAGAATTACAACAAGTTATTCTTACAATCTTAAATAATTCTATAGATGCTTTACTTATAATGAAAATATCTTCACCTAAAATTAATATAAATGCCTTTAATCAAGATGACAATATAGTAATAGATATAGAAGATAATGCTTTAGGAGTTGATGTTGATCTTTTAGATAAGATTTTTGAACCTTATTTTACTACAAAGCGTAAATTACAAGGAACAGGATTAGGTCTTTATATGGCTAAAATGATTATCGAAAATGGTTTATTGGGGACTTTAAGTGTCGAAAATAAATTAAATGGTGCGTGTTTTACAATAAAAATACCAAAAGGAAAAAAATAATGGAAAATATTTATCCATATAAAATATTATTTGTTGAAGATGAAAAAGCAATTAGAGAAAATTATGTTACATATTTAAAAATGTTTTTTAGTGAAGTTTTTGAAGCAGAAGATGGAGAAAAAGCTTATGAACTTTATAAATCAAAAAAACCAGATATTATGATAGTTGATATAAATATTCCAAAAATGAATGGCTTAGAATTACTTGAGAAAATAAGAGAAAATGATTATTCTACTAAAGCAATTATGTTAACAGCACATTCTGATAAATCATTTTTATTAAAGGCTGTAACATTAAAACTTACAAAATATTTAGTTAAGCCAATTAGTAGAAAAGAGATAAATGAAGCTTTAGAATTGACAATAAGTGAATTATTAAAATATGATGTTTCTCCTATACAAAAAATTAATTTGTCTTTAGAATATAGTTGGAATGTTCAGTTAAAAGAGTTGAAGCATCACAATAATGTAATTGAGCTTACAAATAAAGAAAGAAATTTTTTAGGATTACTTTTTTCACATAAAAATAGAGTATTCACTTATGAAGAAATTTTTGAACATGTTTGGGGATATGATGAATCAATTACAATAAATGGACTTAAAAATATGGTTAAAAGATTAAGAAAAAAACTACCTGAAAATACAATTTTAAATATTTTTAATGAAGGATATAAAATCAATTTTTGATTCTATATGCTATTAAACTAATAATCCATAAATTTAATGCAAGTATGTATAAATTAGGTAAGATAAGAAAAAAATCTGTATTACTAAAATAGTATGCTGATATATTGATTGAATAAGAGTATAAAGATAAAATAAAAAACATAATAGAACCAATTAAAAATATTATTGATGATATTTTGTCAAAAATTCTGTATTTTATTGAAGAATTTTTCCAAAAGAACAAAAATGAGAAAAAAGTATAAACCATAGCAAAAAGATTAAAAATTATTACTCTCATATGTATATTAAAATCAATATATGTGAAAATATAATGTCCCATAAAGATAATAAAGACAGGTAAGCAATATCTAAACTCCCATTTAGATTTTAAATTGACTATGGCTCTAGTTGCTAAATATAAATTTAATGATCCAGTTGCAAATAATGTATTTGCAATAACTATTGAAAAAAAATCAGAAATTTGATTTCTAAAAATAAATAAAACAAATCCCAAAAAATATGATGAAACAAAATATGTAATAAATTTAATAATTTTATTATGCGGATTTTTCAAAAAATAAATAATAAAAAAAACAGAAAAAATGAATAATAAAAAAGTATTAATTAGAAAAATTATTTTAATATTTAGCAATAAAATATCCTATTTTTATAATGTAAAATTAACTCATTTTCCCCTAGAAAAGCCAATTTGATGAAGGATTCTATCAAAAGAAAATTAATTTTAATTAAATAAGTAAAAAACTGTCTTAAATTATTGTCACTGATACTTTTGTGATACTTCTAATATATATAATTCAATGTAAGTAATCATTCTATAAATTATTTTTTAGTAATTTATAAAATTATATTTTAATCAAAGGGATTTAAATGGAATTAAAAGTTAAGAAGAGACTAATAAGTGTAGTCGCAAGTGTTTGTTTATTTAGTATAAATTTACAAGCTTTGACATTAAAAGAGAGTGTTTTAGAAGCATTGGATACAAATCCAATAGTACAAGAAAGACTTAAAAACTTTAATGAAACACAACAAGATTTAGAAATTACAAAATCAGAATGGCTTCCATCTCTTGATTATAGAGCAACTTTTGGGAGAAATGAAGCTGGTAATTTAAAAGATGAAACAAATGAAAGTAGTTATAATCATAATGTTATAGATGAAGGATACAATCACTACACACAGTCATTAAAACTTACACAAAATATTTTTAATGGATTTAGTACTACTCATAAAATTGATTATCAAAAAGCAAGAATTTTAGGTGCAGCTCATCATTATTTAGAAAATGCAAATGATATTGCATTTCAAATGGTAGGAGCATATTTAGATGTTGTTAGAAGTTATCAATTATTACAAAATGCAAAAGATAATGTAGTTATAAATGAAAAAATTTATAAAGATGTTCAATCTTTATATGATCAAGGATTAACAACTAAATCTGAAATGACAAAAATTTATGCTTCTTTATCACTTGCAAAATCAAATTTAGTTGTTCAAAAAAATAATACAATAGATAAAGAGTTTAGATTTAAAAGATTGTTAGGTAGAGATGCAGATATTTCTTCTTTTACGCTTCCTGCATTAAACTATGCAATGCCTGAAAGTAAAGAAAGAGCAACAATGTATGCGATTCAAAATAATCCTTCAATATTAGTAAGTAATTTTAATATCAAAGGTGCACAGGCTTTATATAAAGAGAAAAAAAGTAAATTTTATCCAACAGTAGATTTAGAAGTAGAACAAGTATTTAATGATGTTAATAGAAGAAATAATTTTGATATGCCAGATGATAGATTAAAAGCATATGTTGTTCTTAGTTGGAATTTATACAAAGGTGGAGCTCATACAGCTGACGTTCAAAAAAGTAAAAGTACGATAAATAAAGAAGTTGAATTACAAAGAGATTTAAAAAGACAAACAATCGAAGGATTAGAGTTATCTTGGTCAGCTTATGAAATGTTAGGACAACAACTTGAAGAGTTATACAAATATTATGAATATTCACAAGAAACTTTAGATAGTTATCAAAGTGAATATGAGATGGGAAGAAGAACTTTACTTGATTTATTATCTGCACAAAATGATTTAGTAAATTCTAAAAGTCAAATTATAAATGCACAAATGGATAAGCTTTTTGCACAATATAGAATATTAGATGCGATGGGATTACTTGTAAATGCAGTTGTTGAAGATGAACAAGCTTATGACAAAATAGCTTCTCCAACACTTAAACCTTTTGAGGTAATAAAAGATGAATTACCTGTAAAACTTGATGTTGATAATGATGGAATAGTTGATTCTTTAGATATTTGTGATAATTCTAAAAATAATGATGATATTACTCCTTATGGATGTTCTCAAAAAGAAGAAGATTCTGATTTAGATGGTGTTCCAAACTCTAAAGATAAATGTCCAGAAACAGTATTTGGTGCAACTGTAGATGCAAATGGTTGTGAAGTTGAGAATTCAGTAAATAGATTTACTGTAAATAAAGAAGATTATTTAAATAGTGTAATTGCTTATTCTGAACAAAGTCCAAAAAAATCTGAAAAATTAGGTTTATATGATTATGAATTTAATGTGGCAGCAAACAAAAATATAAAATCGACACCTTTAGATAATCATTTAATGTATGATAATTTTGCACTAATAAAAAGATTTGATTTTGTAAATATGGATAATTTTGATTCAAATGATAACAATATATCTGAAGTTGCAAAAGTAATTAATAAATACAAAGATGAAGATATTAAAGTTACAGTTATTGGACATACACAAGCTATGGAAGATAAAGAAGAGAGTTACAACAAAGCTGCAAATTATGCAAAAAATATAAAAGATGAATTAGTAAAGAATGGTGTTAATAAGGATGTAATTATTGAAGAATCAAGAGTTGATTATGATAAAGCATTTTTAGAAACAAATAGAGGAGATAAAACTCTTAATAATGTAGTTGCAATTGCCCTTTATGTACCTAAAAAAGCTGAAAAAGTTATTTTAGATGATGACAATGATGGTGTTATTAATGAATTAGATAAATGTCCTAATACACCAGCTGGTTATACAGTTGATGAAAATGGTTGTACAAATAAAATAAATTTAGAAGTTTTATTTGAAAACAATTCGGCTGTTCTAAAAGAAGATACAAAAGAGAAAGTATTAGCTTTTGCAAAATATTTAAATGATAATAAAGAGTTTAATACAGTAATTACAGGACATGCAAGTAAAGATAAAAGTTCAGCTTCTTACAATCAAAAATTATCTGAAAAAAGAGCAAATGCAATAAAAGATTTATTAGTTGCAAATGGAGTTGAAGTTTCAAGAATTCAAACAATTGGAAAAGGTTTTGCTGAACCAATTGCAAGCAATGATACACCAGAAGGACAAGCTTTAAATAGAAGAATTGAAGCTGAACTTATAAGAATTAAAAAATAATGCAGAATATAAAAAAGGTGAAGAGTGAGTAATAAAATTTTAAAAACTAAAGATACCTTATTGGAATCTTTAGTTTTATATACAAGATTATTTCATAAACCTTTTTCTAGTGAATCTTTACTGTCAGGTTTGCCAATTGGCTCTAACCTGACAGATCAAATGCTTTTTTCTAAAACTAATTCAAAATCCTTATTTTCAAGAGCTGCTTCAAGAGCAGGATTAAAAACTACAATAATTGAAAAACCAATAAAAGATTTTTTAAATTTACAGTTACCTGTAATTTTACTTTTATCAAATGAAAATAGCTGTATTTTAGATAGTTTTAATGATGATAGAACTAAAGTAAAAATTATTTTTGCAGGTATTGATGAACCTTTAGAAGAGTGGATTGAGATAGATAAATTAGAAAATGAATATTTGGGTTTTGCTTTTATGTTAAAAAAAGCATACGAATATGAACATGAAAATGGCAAAAAAACATTAGATATATCAAATCAAAAACATTGGTTTTGGAGCACTTTAGGCTTTTCCAAAAAAATTTATTTAGATTGTATTCTTGCTTCAATCTTAATAAATTTATTTGTTCTTGCTACACCTCTTTTTACAATGAATGTTTATGATAGAGTTATTCCAAATAATGCCCAAGAAACACTTCTTGTTTTTACAATTGGAATAGTTGTAGTTTTTCTACTTGATGCGAGTTTAAAATTTCTAAGAACATATTTTTTAGAAATGGCTGGTAAAAAAAGTGACATAATTATGTCTTCTATAATTTTTGAAAAAGTTTTAGATTTACAAATGCAAGCTCATCCTAAATCTGTTGGATCATTTGCAAATAATTTAAAAAGCTTTGATAGTATCAGAAGTTTTTTGACAAATGCAACTTTGAGTGTTTTGATTGATTTTCCATTTGCAATACTTTTTTTATGTGTAATATTTTATATTTCAGGAATTTTGGTTTTAGTTCCAATATTTATTATTTTGATTATTATAATTTATGCTTTAATGATTAAAAAACCTCTACAAAGTAGTATTGAAAGTACTTATGAAGCAAGTGCAAAAAAGAATGGAATACTAATAGAAGCCTTACAAAATATTGAAACTATAAAAGCCCAAGGAATGTCAGGAAATATTCAATTTAATTGGGAAGAATCAACTGGTGAAATTGCAAATAAAAGTTTAAAATCAAGAATAATATCTTCTTCAATACCTACAATTACAGGATTATTAGTTGGAATAAATACAGTTTTAATTATTGTTTTTGGTGTTTATCAAATTCAAAATTTTGAACTTACAATGGGAGGTTTAATTGCAACAATGATTTTATCAGGTCGGGCAATCTCTCCAATGGGACAAATAGTTGGATTAATTACAAATTATGAAGATGCAAAAACTTCATTTAAAATGCTTGATGAAATTGTGAATAAACCTCTTGAAAGACCAATTGCAAGAGAGTTTGTAAAAAGACCATCTTTAAGAGGAAATATTGAGTTTAAAAATGTTTCTTTTAAATATCCAGATAGTGAAGTTTATGCTTTGAAAAATGTTAGTTTTTCTATAAAAGAGGGTGAAAAAGTTGCTTTTATTGGAAGAATTGGTTCTGGAAAATCAACTATTGCAAAATTGATATTGAAACTTTATGAGCCAGAAAGTGGTTCAATTTTAATTGATGGAATTGATATTTCTCAAATAGATCCTGCTGATTTAAGAAAAAAAATAAGTTATGTTCCTCAAGATATTCATCTTTTCAGAAATAGCATAAAAAACAATATTTTAGGAAACTATAAATTTGTTGATGATGAATGGATGCTTGAATGTTCAAAAATAAGTGGAACAGATGAGCTTGTTAAACTTCATCCAATGGGTTATGATATGCCAATAGGTGAAAGAGGTGCTGGACTTTCAGGAGGTCAAAGACAAAGTGTTGGAATTGCACGAGCTTTAATAAATGATTCTAATATTTGGTTATTTGATGAACCTACAAATGCTATGGATCAAACAAGTGAAAATCATATATTAACTAATTTAAAAGAAAACATAGAAAATAGAACACTACTTTTAGTTACTCAAAAAATGAATATGCTAGATTTAGTTACAAGAATAATAGTTATGAATAATGGTGAAAAAATTTTAGATGATGAAAAAATAGAAGTAATAAGAAAATTAGGAGCAAATAATGGCTAATTATAAAGAGATATTTTCTGCTTTTTTTCAAAAAACTCCTAAATTACCTAAAAAAGCATTAAATTTGAATGATTATGAATATATGAATAGTTTAAGTGCAGCCGTAATTCATACAAGACCTAAAAAATTACATTGGATTCTTATATCTTTTTTAATAACTATTACTATATTTTTGATATGGGCATCAGTAGCAAAAATAGATGAGATAGCAAGAGGAACAGGGAAAGTAGTTCCCAATGGTCAAAATCAAATAGTTCAAAATTTAGAAGGTGGAATAGTTTCTGAGATTTTAGTAAAAGAGGGTGATTTTGTAGAAAAAGATCAGATTTTAATAAAAATTAGTAATGAAAAATCAAACTCTACTGCAGCTTCAAATGAACTAAAATCATTGTATTTACAAGCTCAGATAAAAAGATTAGAAGCTGAATTAAAAAGAGAAACTTTTACTTATGAATTAACAGATAATCAACAACTAAATGATTTTTTAAATAATGAAAATGAGTTATTTCAAACAAATGTAAAGCAACTAGAATCAAAAATATTGATTTTAAAAGAGCAAATTAAACAAAAAGAAAATGAACTAAAAGATGCTAGACAAACTATTGCTCATATGAGATTTTCTGTTGATGCTATTTCAAAAGAAGTTGAAATGACTAAACCAATGGTTGATAGAGGAATTCGTTCACAAGTTGATTTTCTAAAACTTCAAAGAGAACAAAGTGATGCTCGACAAAAACTTCAAAGTGTGATTTTATCTGTAACAAAAATTGAATCAGAGATTTTAGAAATAAACAAAAAAATTGATGAAACATATCAAATAAATGATTCAGAAACAAGAAAAAAATTAAATGAAACGATTACTTCATTAAAAGATGTGGAAGCAAATTCAGTTGCATCAACAGATCAAGTTTTAAGAACAATTGTAAAATCTCCTTCAAATGGAATAGTTCAAAAACTTCATATAAATACGATTGGAGGTGCAATTAAACCTGCACAAGATTTAATAGAAATTGTTCCAACAGATTATAAATTGATTGTTGAAGTAAAAATTTTACCTAAAGATATTGCATTTATTTATCATGGACAAAAAGCAATTGTAAAATTTTCTGCATATGATTTCTCTATTTATGGTGGTTTAGATGGAAATGTTATAAATATAAGTCCAGATACCATAACTGAAAAAGATGATAAAACATATTATTTGGTAAGGATAGAAACAGAAAAAAATTATATTGGTGAGAAAGATAAATCTATGAAGATTATCCCTGGTATGGTTGCTGATGTTGATATTATTACTGGTAAAAAAACAATATTGGATTATATTTTAAAACCAATATTAAAAACAAAACAATATACATTTACGGAAAGATAATGAAAATAGCACTTTATAGCAATGATATTGCACTTATTTCTAGATGGGAAAATATTTTAAACAAATATGAAACAAATATTATAGAAGATTATGAAGATTTATCTAATCTAAAAAATTCAATATTGATTTTAAGTGATTGTGTAAATTTAGAAAATAGTGATTTTATAATATCACTTTTATTGAAAAATTTAAATAAGATTTTAGTTTTAAAAAGAGTTCCTGAATTTGAAAATGCAAGAAAATGGCTTGAAAAAGGTGTGCAAGGTTATGGAAATTGTTTGATGACTTCTTCATATTTAAATTCAGCCGTTGAAGCTATTTCTAATAATTATATTTGGTTAATGCCACAAATTACAACACAATTGTTAAAAAGTATGGTCGAAAACAAAGATAATAAAAATGATGATGAAAAACTTTTTGAAATTTTAACAAAAACTGAGAAAAAAATAGCAAAGTTACTAAAAAATGGATATACAAATCTTAATATTAGTCAAGAATTAGATATATCAATAAATACTGTAAAAACACATATAAAGCATATTTATGAAAAATTAAATGTAAAAGATAGATTATCTTTTGCAGGATTATTTTCTAAATAAAAATCCAAAAATCTTCTTAAAATCACCCTTTTGGGTGATATACAAATAAAAAAATATAGACTAAAATCCAAATATAATAGAAAAAAATCAAAAAAGGAAAAACTATGGCAACAATTGCAGGAAGTGTAAAAAGCTTATCAAGTGGAATTTTTCATGCAAAAGATGAAAATGGTAATATTAGAGTTTTACAAGAAGGTGATACAATCTATGAGAATGATACGGTTTATGGTGACAATGGAAATTCTTCATCATCAAAAATAGAAATTCTTCTTTCTGGAAATGATGTTATTGTTTTAAGTGAAGGTCAAAAACAATTAATAGATTCTTCTTTAATTGAAACAGCTTTTGGAACAGAAGAGTTGTTTTTTACAAGAGAAGGTTTAGATTTAAAAGCTGATGAACATAATTCAAATGCTGATGTTGTAAGTGATTTACGAGATGCTGAATTTACAAATGAACAAAAAGATGCCAATGATGAAGGTGCTTTTACTGATGCAAATAACAGTGATGTTACAAAAGAAGAAACAGCAGAAGGTCAAGAAGAAGCAGAAGATGAAACAGCCCCAACTGGTGAATTTCAAGCAAGAGATGGAAATGCAACTGATATAGTAAGTGATTTAAGAAATGCTCAATTTAAAGCAAGAACTCAAGTATTTGAAGATAAATCTTTTTTTGAAAATGAATCAAAAGATAGATTAACATCTCCTGGAAATATAGATAGACCTGAATATACAAATCCTCCTGTACCGACTCCAACTCCTCCAACTCCGACTCCACAACCAGTTGTAACACCTCCTGTGATAGAAACACCAACAGTAATTATTGGAAATTTAAGTGTGAATGATGTTAGTTCTTATGAAAGTGAAGGATTTTTAGTATTTACAGTTTCTTTAGATAGAAGTGTTGCTTCTCCTGTAACTTTTGATTATGTAACTTCACCAATTACAGCTACAAATAATGGTATTGATTATACTGATGTCAGAGGAACAATAACAATACCAGCAGGAAGTAGAACTGTTACTATAAAAGTTCCAATTACTGATGATTATGTATCAGATAATGGTGAAACAATGAAAATTAATATTTCTAATGTTGTTGGAAATGCAAATATTTCTAAACCACAAGGTATAGGAACAATTTTAGATAATCCAGTGAATAATCCATCAAATGGAACACCTGGAACACCAACTGAACCAGGTGGATATGGACAAGAGGATACAGTATATGCAATTATAACAGGTGCAACAACAGTAAATGAAGGTAATACAACAACATATACAGTAAAACTTGTAGATAAAGATGGAAATGCAGTTGTAGTTACAAATCCAACAACAGTAACAGTAAAATATACAAATGTTACTACACAAGATGGTGATACGGAATATAATAACAATAATACAATAAACGTAACAATTCCAGCAAATGGTTCATCAAATACATTTACAGTAGAAAGTATAGATGATTATTTTGCAGATAATGGTGAAAAATATAATGTAGCAATTACAAAAGTAGATACAAATGAGTTTGAGAATGTAGTAATAGGTGATAAAAATGGAAATAATAAAAATGTTACTACTACTATTTTAGACAATCCATCAACAACAGAACAACCAACAATACCAACAGATCCTTCAAATCCAAATAATCCAGATGATGGAATAAATTATGGACAAGAGGATACAGTATATGCAATTATAACAGGTGCAACAACAGTAAATGAAGGTAATACAACAACATATACAGTAAAACTTGTAGATAAAGATGGAAATGCAGTTGTAGTTACAAATCCAACAACAGTAACAGTAAAATATACAAATGTTACTACACAAGATGGTGATACGGAATATAATAACAATAATACAATAAACGTAACAATTCCAGCAAATGGTTCATCAAATACATTTACAGTAGAAAGTATAGATGATTATTTTGCAGATAATGGTGAAAAATATAATGTAGCAATTACAAAAGTAGATACAAATGAGTTTGAGAATGTAGTAATAGGTGATAAAAATGGAAATAATAAAGATGTTACTACTACTATTTTAGATGATACAGATAATACTCCAAATAATCCAAATGATGGTGTTGAAGCAAATCACGAATCTGTAATAATTAAACTTGTAGCTTGTGATGCTTCTGGAAATCCAATACTTGAAGCAGATGGAAAAACATATAAAATAGTAAATGAAGTAAATGAAGGTGATAATGCAAAATATATGGCATTAGCATTTGAACCAAATAGTACAACATTTACAACAGAAACAAAGTTATCACTACAAGGTGGAACAGTAACAGTTGATACAGCAAATGGAACAGCAGTGGGTGTAACAACACAAACAAAAGAAGATGGTTCAGAAGATTTTATTTTAGTTAAAGATAAAGTTGTAAATATAGGAGTTGCTTTTGAAGTAGTAACTGTAGATGACTATATTTCTGATAATAATGAGATATATACAGTATCAATAAATAGTGGTTCATATACTCATCCAACAACACCTATATATGAAAATGTGACTATAAATAATGAAGCAGTTACTACAACAATAAAAGATAATAGTAATCCCGTTGATAACACTACTCCCCATAATCCAAATGATCCTACAAATCACAATCAAGAAAGTGACAAAGAAATAGTACTTATTAAACTTTTTGCAGCAGATGAAAATGGAAATGTTATAAAAGATGGAAATGGTAATTATCTTTTAGCAAACGAAGCAGAAGAGGGAACAAATGCAAACTATATAGCATATGCATTTGAAAATGGAACTACAACTTTTAATGATTCTACAAAACTTTCTGTACAAACAGGTACAATAGATATAAGTTTCCAAAATGATACAGCAACAGGTGCTCCAACTAAAACTCTAACAGATGGAACACAAGATTTTAATAATACACCAAAAACATCAGTATCGATAGGACAAAGTTTTAGTACAGAAGTTTTCAAAGATTTATCTTCAGAATCAACAGAAAAATATAAAGTTGTAATAGATAATAACTCTTATAGTGGAAATTATGAAAGTGTAAATATTGACACAACTCCTGTAACTACTACAATACATGATGAAAAATTATTTGTGAAAATTGAAGCAATTACAGATACTACAAATGAAGGTGGTAATTTAAAATATAAAGTTGTAATAGTAAATAAAGATGGAGAAGAGGTAAAAGTACCAGCAGGAAAAACTTTAACAGTAGATTTATCTTATGAGGGAAATACATCAAAAGAAGCTACTGTAAATGAAGATTATACACCTAAGACAAGTATAACTATTATTGGTGGGACTAGCTATACTGAATTTGAAGTAACAACTAAAGATGATTATTATGCAGAAGGTGATGAAGGCTTAAAAATTACTATAAATCATATAGATAATTCAGGTAATGCATTTGAAAATATAGCATCTCATACAGTAGCAAATGGTGCATCAAGTGATAAAATAACAACTATTGGAACAATTAAAGATAATCCAGCAAAAATTGATCAACCAGATACATCAACTGGAACAGATGAACCGACAAATGGGAATTATGGAGAAGAAGATACTGTTTATGCAATTATAACTGGACCTGCAGATGTAAATGAAGGGAATACAACTTCAAGTTATACTATAAAACTTGTAGATAAAGATGGAAATGAAGTAAAGGTTACAAAAGATACGAAAATAACAGTAACATACAATAATACTACTACACAAGATGGTGATACAGAATATAATAATGGTAATACAATAGAAGTTACAATTCCAGCTAATAATTCTTCAAATACTTTTACTGTTGACACAATTGATGATCCATATAAAGATGATGGAGAAAAATTTAAGCTTACAATAACAGATATAGAGAATACAGGTGAGTTTGAAAATGTAAAAATTGGTGATAAAAATGGTGATTATAAAGATGTAACTACAACTATTCATGATAATTCATCTAATCAGACTACAGAATCAGATGTAGATCCTGTAAAAATTGTTTTAGTTGCTGTAAATTTACTTACAACTACAATAGCAGATATTACAAATCCTGATGGAACTTTAAATATAGATAATACAAATGAAACTCCTGAAGGTGGAAATCTTTACTATATGGCAGTTGCAGTAGATAATGATGGAAAACCTCTTGCAACTCAAGGAGGAACAGTAACTGTAAATTATGGAACAATAACTGATGGTAGTGATAAAGATGCAACAGCTGGAACAGATTATGATAATACGACAGTTGTATCGACAACAGTAGGAACAGTATTTAGTGTGAATGCAAAAGACGATTATTATGCAGAAGGTGATGAAAACTTTACTGTTAAAATTACAGATTTAATAAATTCACCATATGAATCACCATCTATTGATACTTCAAATGATATAGTGATTTCAACTATAAAAGATAATCCAGCAAATGTTGAACAACCAGATACTGGAACAGGAAATGATGATCCGACAAATGGAAACTATGGACAAGATGATACGGTTTATGTAAAAATAACACAAACACCTTCTACAATAGAGGGTGGAAATTTAGTACATACAATAACTTTAGTTGATAAAGATGGAAATCCTGTAACTGTTCCAGCTGGACAATCTGTAACCGTAAATTTAACTTATACTGTAAATAGTGGAGATTTTACTGAAAGTGATTTATCTACAATAGTAAAACAAGTGGTAATTAATGGTGGAACAAATCATAGTGATTTTACAAATGTAACTAAAGATGATTTTACTTTAGAAGGGAATGAAATTTATAATGTAACTATTTCTAGTGTTACTCAATCAGGAGCTTTTGAAAATGTTGCGATTCATGCAGATAAAACTACAACAGGAACTATCAAAGATGGGATTACTTTAGGAACTCCTGTAAATGCTTCTGTTGATGAAGATGATTTTGATGTGACAAATGCTAATTCAACAATAACAGATACTCAATCTTTAGGTATTCAAAAACCAAATAATCCTGATAACAACTATAGTTTATCTTTTGATGATACTGCAACAAAGATTTATCAAGGAGATTTTGCTAGTACAACAGATTATGGATTAGGAAACTTAAAAGCTGGTGGGCAAACAATTAATTATCAAACTATAGGTAATAAAATTATTGGATATATAGGTGCTGATGTGGGTAATGGGGCAGTAGCTAATTCAAACAAAGTATTTGAAATAGTTTTAAATAAAGATAGTGATATTGCTAGTGGTACAACTACAAAAGATAGTTATACTTATACTCAATACAAAAACATTGACCATCCAATAGCAGGAGATTCAGCAGATGCTACAAACGATGACGATTTAACTTTTGAATTTGGATTTAAAATAACAGACCAAGGACAAACAAGTAATACTGTAACATTTAAAGTAAAAGTAAATGACTCTTTACCAATAAATGTAGATAGAGATGTTGAAGTTAATGAAGATAATTCTTTAAATATTGTAATCTCTCCTGAAAGCTTTAAAGATGGTGAGATTCAAATTAGAGTAAATGGTGATGGTACAACTTATACAACATTAAGTGATGGTCAAACTAAAATAGTTACAGATCCAAATGATAGTACAAAAGAAATAGGAACACTTACAAATAATGGTGATGGGACTGTAACTTTTACACCAGTTGAAGATTATAGTAATTACAATGCTAAACCTTGGTTTGAATATGCTGTTAGTGACTTTGATGGTGATACAGCAGCAGGAAGAGTTAATATTGAGGTTAAACCAGTTGCAGATGCTCCAACAATTACAGTAAATGATGTAACTTCTTATGAAGATGCTTCAACTTATAATGATACAAATACTGGTAATCAAGCAGAAGGAGAAAATAAAATACCTTTAGGATTAATTACTCCTACTTTATCAAAAGATCAAACTGATAAAAATAGTGGTACAGGAGATAATCCTGAAAGAAATGGAGAAATAACACTTACATTTACAAATGGAAATAATGTTGATGGTGCAAAAATCTTTAGTGGTACAGATGAAATTGCAACAATAGATTCTGCAAATCAAACCTTAAAGATTGTGATTTTAACAGATGATAAATCAGGCGTAGATTATAGTTATCATCATAAAGATGTACAATTAGGAGCATCTAATACTTTATATCTTACAAAAGCAGAGTATGAATCATTACAAATCCAACATGCTGAAGACAATGATACAGATATAAAAATCAAAATTGATGTAACTTCTTATGAAGTAGATGATAGTGGTATACCACTAGACACAGCTACTTATGGAAGTCAAGTAGAAAATGAAACAACAGCAAATATGACTGTAAAAATAAATCCAGTAACAGATGGTTTTACTTTAAATTGGGATGGTACTATAAATTCTCAAGTACAATCAGTAGATACAGGAACAAAAACTATTGTATTCAATAATATTCAAGAGTACAATCCAAATCCACAAAGTGGTTCAGTTATTGATACATCAATAGATTTAAAAGCACTTTTAACTAATACAAGTGGAACATCATCGGTAGGTGGTACGGATACAAGTTTAGATTTAGATGGTTCTGAAAAACGAAGTTATACTATAAAACTTACAGCAGGTACAAATACTGAATTACCTGAATATATTTATATAACAATTGGTGATAAAACAGATGTTAAAGTTTATAAAGATGTAAATGATGAATATACAATAGACTTTGATGATAATGCAAATAAAACAGCAGATCCTGATTTTAGTATGAAATTCCCTGATTATTGGAGTGGAAAAGTAACTGGAACTATTACTTTAACATCGCAAGATAAAGGTGTTGATAGTACTGATACTGCAGGAATAGAAGAAAGTGATAGTGTTAACTTTGAAGTTACTGTTGAACCTGTAGCTCAATTAGCAACTATTCAAGTAGCACAATCAGTTGGATATGAAGATGCGGGAAGAGATAACGGAAATAGTTCAAATCCTAATGATAGTATCAATAATCCATCAGCTGGAATAGCTTTAAATATTAAAGTGAGTTCAGATGATAAAGATGGTTCTGAAACATTTAATGTAAAAATAGAAGATATCCCTGATGGTTCGGTATTATATGTATTTGATAAAAGTTTGAACAGTGGAACAGGTGATTGGGTATTAGTAGATAAAGATTTTGTATCTTCGGGAAATATAACAGTGACTCAAAATAGTGGAAAATATACAATTGAAATAAATGATTATCAAAATGATAAATTATCAAAATTTATTCCAGCACACAATGATGATACAGATTATACATTAAAAGTATCTTCTCAAACAGTTGATAATAATGGAACAACAGAAGTTACAAGTGCTTGGACGGCTACAAAAAATATAGATGTTATTGTAAAAAATATTGCAGATGCTCCAGTTGGAATAAATTTAAATACAAATATAAATGTAAATGAAGATAATCAGCTTAATCTAAAAGACATATATACAACACCAGCTAATCTTGCTTCTTCTGATGCTAGCGAAGAATTAACAGTTAAAATAGCTCTACCAACTGGATTTACAGTAGATACAGGTAGTCCATATTATATAGAAGATGGAATGTATGTTGTAAAAGCAAGTGATATAATAGCTGGAAAAATCAAAATAATTGTTCCAGAAAATTTTAGTGGAAGTGCAAGTTTTGATTTAACTTATGTAACTACTGAAAAAGCAGGAGAAAATGATAGCAAAACTTGGGATACTCAAACTATAAATATTTTTGTTAATCCAGTTGTAGATGATGTGTCAGTTACAAATTCTTCTACTATTTATGAAGATGCAGATGGAAGTGCAAATAAGATAAATATAGCTCCATCATTAACTGATACAGATGGAAGTGAAACTATAACAACAGTTAAAATCTTAGCTTCAGATGTTCCTTCTGGATATGAGTTATATTTAGATTCAGCTATGACTCAATCTATAACTTCAACATTAAGTGGAGGATATTATATATTAACACCAGAACAAGCAGATAGTATTTATGCAAAAAATACAACTGTAAATGATGCTGATAGTACAGATAACTTTGATTTAACAGTTGTTTATACTGTAAAAGATACTGCAACTGGAACAGCAGATGTTACAGCTGACTTTACTCATACTCATACAGTAAATGTTCAAGCAGTTACAGATGCTCCAAGTTTAATTGTTGGAACAATTACAAAAGAATCAGGGAATGTAACAATAACTGATACAAATGTGTCTGTTACAACTGAAAATTCAGAATTTAAAGTTCCAGTTACAACTACAAGTTCTGATACAGATGGAAGTGAAACAGTACAAAAAATAGTTATAACAGGTGTTCCTATGGGTGTAGAAGTTATAGGAGCTACATATTATGGATATTCAGGAAGTGAACATAATGGTATTTGGGTTATCTCAAATCCAGCTGATAATACTTTAGATACAGATGGTGCATTACAAGATATTACATTTAAAGTAAATCAAGGTGCAGATTTTGATAGTAGAGATATAACAATAACAACTTATACACAAGATGTTAATGCAGAAATTAAAAGTGCCTCTCAAACTATCCATATTGAAAAAACTTATACTCCTGGAACTCAACCTGGAACACCAGCTGATTTAGAATTAGCAGTTCAAGCAGCTAATATTACAGAAGATACAGAGTTTAATTTAGCAGAGGCATTAGTAGTTGGTGGTACTGATGGAAATGGTGGAGCAGTTATTACTATTTCAGATATTCCAGATGGTTCAACAATCACGGGCTATGATTACTCTTATGAAGAGGGTGGAAAAACTTACTATGTAGTAGTTGGAAGTGGAAATGCAGCTGATATGAATACTCAATTATCAAATGTAAAAATAACAACTCCAAAAGATATGAACTCTTTTCAAGAAGGTAGTTTACAAGGTGACTTTACATTTACAGCTAATATTGCAACATATTATAATGGAGCATTTGATAAAGGAAATACAGTATCATCAACACAGACTATATTACCTTTAACAGATGAGATGACTATTAGTGTAAATGCTGATAATATAAATGAAGATGGTACAAGTAATCTTTCTATAACTTTATCAAATCCTAATGATAGAACTAAAACAGAACTTATAGGAAATAGTATTACTATAAAAGTAACTGAAAATTGGTTAGATTCTAATGCTAATGGAGAAGGAACAAAAGGAACATTAACAGATAGTTCAGGAAAATATAATATTACTGATAATGGAGATGGTACATTTACAATTACTCCAAAATCAGGAGTTGCTGCATTTACTGTTGATACTCCAATTGAAGGATTAGTTTATACTCCTGCAACAAATAGAGATGGAAATGTAACTTTTGAAGTAAGTGTTCAAAATAAAGAAACAGGAAGTAGTGTAACATTAGATTCAAAAGGTAGTACAACAATATCTGTGACACCTATAATTGATGTAGAATTGAATGCTTCTGTTGTAACTGCAACAGGAGTTGAAGATGTAGCAGTTACAGTTGGAAGTACAACTTTAGCAAATCCAGTTAAACTTGAAATAACAGCAGGTACATTTACAGATGGTTCTGAAAAAGTTGGGAATATTATTTTAGATGAAGTACCAAATGGATTTACAGTTTGGTATAAAGTTGGTTCAGAGTTAGTAATGGCAACAAATATTGGTGTAACAAATGGTACATTTGATTTAACTCCAAATATTGATACAGATACAAATGTTACAAGAAACAAATGGTTAATTCCAGCTTCTTCTGATGGAAGTATGCCAGAAGTTTATATTAATGCTCCATCAAATTGGTCAGGTGATTTTGATTTTATAACTAAATTTACAATTAGTGAAGAGAATTTATCAACATCAACTCCTGTTGCAGTAAATGTGACAGGACATATAAATGCTGTTGCTGATGGTGTAACTATTGATCCAACTATGACATTTGGTGATGCTTATTCATGGGTGAGTTTAAACTTAAATGCAAATATGAAAGATACAGATGGAAGTGAAACTATGAGTCTTGAATTAACTGGATTAGATGAATCTGCTCAATTTAGATATAATGGTACAGCTAATGGTACAGCTATTGATGTTAGTTGGGATGAAAGTGGAAGTAAATGGACTATAGAAGGAATAGCATTTGATCAAATAAATAATATTGAATTATTACATGATAAATCTGTAAATGGTGTATCAGTAACTGCTAAAACAGTTGATACAGATGGAACAAATACAGATGAAAGTGATAGTAGTTTAGCTAAAACATTTGATTTAAAACTTTCAGATGTTTCAGGTAATTTCACTCTTGATTCAGGAGTTAGCTTAGATTTTGACAAAATTGCTGATTTATCATCAAATAGTACTTTAAAAAATATTAATACTATTGATTTAAGTCAAAGTGGAGAAAATAAACTTGAAAATATAACTTTACAAGATGTACTTAATATGACTGATAGTAGCAATACTTTAAAAATTACTGGTACAAATGAAGATAAAGTTTCATTTTCTGATTCAGGATGGTCAAAAACAGCTGGTTCAGGAACTGATAGTGGATTTGATATTTATACAAATACTAATGACAATTCTGTTCAAGTTAAAGTTGAACAAAACATTCAAGATCAAATAATTTAAAAATATTAAAGAGATAAATTCTTTTATCTCTTTATATATTTTGATACAATGTTTTTATGAAAATTTTTATAATCATTTTATTATTAATCTTTACAAGTTATTCAGCAGATTTTGCAAATGATTCACTGATTCAGAAAGTGGAAAAAATATATAATAAATTTGCAAAAAACAGATTTTTAGCATTAAATAAGTTATTGAAGAAATTAGAAAATAGTGATACAAAAACAAAACTTGAAAAAGTAAATGATTTTTTTAATGCTGTAAAATATGGCGATGATAAAGATATTTATGGAGTTAGTGATTATTGGGCTTCTCCTTATGAATTTTTAGCAAAAGATAAAGGAGATTGTGAAGATTATGTTATTGCAAAATATTTTGCATTAAAACATTTAGGAATTCCTACATCTAAAATGTTTTTAAGTTATGTTAGACTTGAAGGAGCAAAAGATGCTCATATGGTTCTTACATATTTTGAAACACCAACATCAGAACCCTTAATCTTAGATAGTATAAGAAAAATAATTTTTCCTGCATCAAAAAGAAGTGATTTAAAACCAATTTATAATTTTAATCCAAATATTTTGGATAAAGGTGGTAAAACAGCAGCTCATAAAAAATGGGATGTTGTATTAAAAAATTTTAGGGAGAACAAAATATGAGTTTATTTAAACAAGTTTCACTTGTATTGTCATTTATTTTTGCAATATTATTTATACTAATAACAGTAGTTTCATTTAAAATAATAAAAGATTCAACAGAAAAATCTTTATATGAAAATGTTCAAAATAGTGTATCAAGTATAAGTTTATCAATTACAAATGCCGGAACTGATATAAGTTCTATCAAAACAGTTATAAATGCAACCTTTGATAATGGAAATTATGAAAAAATCGTTTTCAAAGATGTAGATGAAAATATCATTTATGAAGTAAAAAAAGAGATAGTTTTAGATGAAAAAAATATTCCATCTTGGTTTATAAAACTGATAAATATCGGTGAAATATCTGCAAAATCTACAATTTCAAATGGTTGGAATGTTTTAGGAAATATAGAAATATATAATGACAGAACAATTTTTTATAATCAAATATATTCTATTTTTAATAATCTTATTTTTTCTTTGTTATTGAGTTTTACTCTTTTACTATTTATTCTATTTTATCTATTTAAATATATGTTAAAACCACTTATTGTCATAAAAAAACAAGCTGATGCTGTAATGAAAAATGAGTTTATTATCCAAAATGATTTACCTTTTACTTCAGAGTTTAAATCTGTAACTTTAAGTATAAATAGTATGATAGATAAAATTGAAAAAATGTTTGAAAATACGAATAGTGTTTTAAAACTTAATAAAGAACTTTTATATTTTGATGAAGTAACAAAACTTAATAATAGAAAATATTTTATTTTGAAAGCAAATGAATATTTAGATAAATATAATCCAAATAATAAGGGATTTGTTGCCATTGTATCTCTAAAAGTTGATATTTTGAATAAAATGTTTGGTTATGAAAGAACAAATAATATTTTGTTAAAACTTTCAAATTTAATGAAAGAAGAGTTTCAAAAAGATTCAAATTTAGTAGTAAGAATAAATGGTTCAGAATTTGTTTTATTACTTCCAAATATAAATGAAGAAAAAGTAAAAGCAGATATTTTAGAGTTTACTAAAAAAGCTTATTCTATTTTAGAAATTATAAAAGAAAAAATGTTTATTGGATTATTCAAATATGAAGCTGAACAAAGTGTTAGTACACTTTTAACTAAAATGGATTATGTGATTTCTCAAGCAAAAGTTTATACTGAAAAAGAGTTTTATTTTATAAAAGATATTGATAAATGTATGACAAAAGAAGAATGGATAAAAATAATAAATATTTCACTTGAAGAGGATTATTTCAAATTACTTTATAGAAATGTTGTAGATATTAATTTAAAAGATATTTTACATAAAACTATAAGTTTTGAACTAAATTATGATGAAGATAGTTTTTCATATAGAGGATTTATTGCTCCTATTTTAGAACTAGGTAGATTAAATGATGTTTATTTACATATTATAGAAAAAGTTTTAAAAAATAATCAAAATAAAGATGAAGATATATCTATTCAACTACCAACAGTATTTATAGAAGATTTAAATAATTATCCAAAACTTAAAGAGTTATTTACCAAAATATCAAATAATAAAAATATAATATTTGAAATAGAAGAAGAAGCATTTAATAAGAATCTTCATAATAGTGTTATTTATATAAATTTATTTAAAGAATTTGACTTTAAATTTGCAATATTTAATTTCATAGCAAATAGTGATGATTACTCATATTTAAAAGAGTTAAAACCTTCATATATTAAAGCTTCTAAATATTTTTTATTAGAATCAAGACAAAGTTTAAATGTTTTAAAAATCTTAACACAATCTTTAGATATAAAACTTATTGCAACTTCTGTAAATGATATTTCAGATATAGATATTTTGTCTAAAATAGGAATAAATGCTATTTGTGGTCCTATAATGCAAAATTTAAGTGAAGAAAAATAAAAAGAGAGTTTTAACCTCTTTTTAGTTTTTTTTTAGCTATTATAAAATCCTTATTAAATAAATAATTTGGATAAATAAAAAATGACTGTTAATATAACTTTACCCCATGATAATTCATATGATATTTTTATAGATGAACTGAAAGATTTATATTTTGATAGAAAAGTTGTGATTGTTACAAATCCAACAGTTAGTGGTTTTCATTTAGAATATTTAAAATCAAAATTAAAGGCTCGAGAGTTAAGTATTTGTACTATTCCAGATGGTGAAGAGTATAAAAATATGGAAACAATAGAGTCTATATTGGCTCACTGTTTTACAAATAGACTTGATAGAAAATCTTTACTTATTGCATTTGGTGGTGGTGTAATTGGAGATATGACTGGATTTGCATCTTCAATTTATCAAAGAGGAATTGATTTTGTTCAAATTCCAACAACATTACTTTCTCAAGTTGATGCGAGTGTTGGCGGAAAAACAGGAATAAACAATAAATTTGGAAAAAATTTAGTTGGAACTTTTCATCAACCAATTGCTGTTTATATCGATCCATCTATGCTTAAAACTTTACCAAAAAGAGAATTTGGAGCAGGTGTTGCTGAAATAGTAAAAATGGCAGTAACTTTTAATAAAGATTTTTTTGAGTGGCTTGAATCTCATGATTTAAATGATGAAAAAAATATTCAAATAGCAATTGCAAAATCAGTTGAAACAAAAGCAAATGTAGTTTCACAAGATGAAAAAGAACTTGGAATAAGAGCTGCTTTAAATTATGGACATACTTTTGGTCATGTAATAGAAAATGAAACAAATTATAATACATATTTACATGGTGAAGCAGTTAGTATTGGTATGTGTATGGCAAATGCACTTGCAGTAAAACTTGGATTTATGAGCAAAGATGAAGAACTAAGAGTAAATAAATTACTTGAAAAATATGATATCCCTACAACTTATAAAATTAAAAATGTTGAAGATTTTTATGAACATTTCTTTTTAGATAAAAAATCTTTAGATAATAAAATCAAGTTTATTTTACCTATTGGTATTGGTGATTGTAAAATTACTAATGAAATTACAAAAGATGATGTTATTGAGATTTTAAAAGGTTTTTAAATTGATTAAAAAATTAGGAATTTTATTATTATTTATTTGTTTTGCATTTGCAGTTGAAGATACAAACAATACTGTTGGTAAAAAAGACAAAGCAGAAGTTAAAAAAATTGAACAAAATATAATGCAAGAGAAACAGCAAGAAGCTCAAAAATTGGAAGAAGAAAAAAAACTTCAAGAAATAGAAGAGCAAAAAACTAAAGAGCAAAATATGCAAAATATCGCTCAAATAAATATTTTGCTTGAAAAAATTGCAAGAATAGATTTTGAATTAAAAGATAATATTTTATTAAAAAGATATTCTAACTATTTATCTTATAGTAAAATTTCAGCTGAACTTGAAAGTTTAAAAGATAGTTTAAAAAGAAAATCAAATACAACAGATGAACAAGTATATCAATTACATAATAAAATTCGTGTAAAAGAGAATGAATTAGAGTTGATTGATGAGTATAAAGGTTCACCAATTGGAGCTTTAATAAATCCTCCTGAAATTGAGAAATATGAAAATATCACAAATCCTTTTGGAATAATAAATGCTTTATCTCATATTAAGAAACTTGAAAATAATAAAAAAATGTTTAAAAACTTAGATTATGAAATAGATAATTTAGTGACAAAATTAGAAGAAGAGTTAGTTATTTATTTAGAATTATTTAATCTTGATTCTAAGCCAGAATACAAAGATAAAATTACTTTTTTAGATAAACAAAAAAAAGACTTCTCAATGGTTTTGGATATTGTATCTACTACAGAAGAAGTATATACAAGAAAAATTGAGCAAGTTATTTTAGAAATAAAAAATCAAGTTTCTCAACAAGGACAAAAGTTATTAATCATTTTTATAATAATAGTTGTTTTATCAATATTCGCTTTTTTAGTAAAACTTGCACTTAAAAAATATTTTTCTCAAAATGAAAACTATTATATGATAAACAAGATAATCAATTTTACTTTGGTATTTTTGATTGTGATGGTAATTTTATTTTCATATATAGATAATGTTTCATATCTTGTAACTATCCTTGGATTTGCATCTGCTGGGATTGCTATTGCTTTAAAAGATTGGTTTATGTCTATTTTTGGTTGGATGGTTATTGTAACATCTGGATCTATTCAAGTTGGAGATAGAATAAAAGTTAGTAAAGGAAATGTTGAAACTGTTGGAGATGTTTTAGATATCTCTTTATTTAAAATCACAATTAGGGAAGATATTACTTTAACTTCATATACAACAAATAGAAGAACAGGAAGAATTTTCTTTATTCCAAATAACTATATTTTTTCTGAATTAATAGCAAACTATACCCATTCAGGTTTAAGAACAGTTTGGGATGGAATTGATATAGCAATTACTTTTGATTCAAATCATAAAAAAGCACAAAAAATAGCAAGAGAGATTTTAAAACATTATTCAAAAGGTTATACAGATATAACAAGAAAACAACTTTCAAAAATGAGAAATAAATATCAATTGCGCGCAACTGGAGTTGAACCAAGAGTATTTACATTTGTTGAACCTCATGGAATAGTAATATCTTCTTGGTATTTAACAAATTCTTATGCAGCACTTGTATTAAGAAGTACGATAAGTCCAGAAATACTTGATGCATTTATGAAAGAAGATGATATTCATATTGCATATCCAACTCAACAAATTAATATTAATAGAACAGATAATGCGTATGGTCCAGCAATGAAAAGTAAAAGAGTTCCAAAAGATTTGGAAGACGAAATAATAAGAAGATAATTAGGAAATAAAGATTTATGAATTTTTCACAAACTAAACCAAAAGTATATTTTAAAACTTTTGGTTGTAGAACAAATGTATTTGATACTCAAGTTATGATGAGTAATTTAAAAGATTTTGAAGTAACACAAGAAGAAAAAGATGCTGATGTAGTTGTAATAAACTCTTGTACAGTTACAAATAGTGCAGATAGCACAGCACGTGGTTATATAAACTCTTTAAAAAAACTTCCAAAAACTCCAAGAGTTGTTTTTACTGGATGTGGAGTTTGGACAAAGGGAGAGACACTTTTTAAAGAAGATAAAGTTGATTCTTTATTTGGACATTCAGAAAAAGAAAAAATCAATGAATTATTACTGCAAGAAGAGAGATTTTTTCAAGCTGGTGATTTAACTCATATTGATGAAACAATCGTTGAAGAGTTTGTTGGTAAAAGTAGAGCATTTATCAAAATCCAAGAAGGATGTGATTTTAGATGTTCATATTGTATTATTCCTTATGTAAGGGGAGATGCAAGAAGTTATAGTGAAGATAAAATTTTAGAGCAAGTTACAACATTGGCTGCAAATGGTTTTGGTGAATTTATTTTAACTGGAACAAATGTTGGAAGTTATGGAAAAAAACAACATACAAGTCTTGCAAAACTTCTTAAAAAAATGGCACTAATTAAAGGTGTTAGACGTATAAGAATGGGAAGCATTGAACCTATTCAAATTGATGATGAATTTAAAGAGTTGATAAATGAGCCATTTATGGCAAAACATCTTCACATTGCCCTTCAACATACTTCAAAAGAGATGTTACAAATTATGAATAGAAGAAATAAAGTTTTATCTGATTTAGAACTTTTTGAATTTTTAAGAGATAATGGTTATGCTTTAGGAACTGATTTTATCGTTGGACATCCAGGGGAGACTGAAAAAATTTGGAAAGAAGCAATGGAAAATCTACATAAATTTCCTCTAACTCATGTTCATGCTTTTACTTATTCAAAAAGAGATGGAACACCAAGCGCAACAATGAAACCAGAGATAAAAGGTGATATTGCAAAAATCAGATATAATGAACTAACTAGCATAATAGAACAAAAAAATTATGAATTTAGAAAAGCTAATACAAAAACTTTAGAAGTTTTAGTTGAGCAAGAAAAAAATGGAAAATATATAGGTTTAGATCAATTCTTTAATCAAATTGAAATCGATTCTCCTGTTGATTTAGTTGGAGATTGGGTCTTTTTAGACGATTATGAAGTGAGGCTTGAAAAAAATGTTGCAAGATTCAAATAACAAAAATATAGATAAAAATTTTAAATTGATGGCTATGTCAGCAGTTGTACTGTTGATTTTATTTTTGTATACAATATATAAAAGTAGTTCTCATATTGAAGGAACATCTTATTATATAGGAATTATTTTTTTATTTTTACTTCTTTTTTTTGCTTTATTCTTAAAATTAAAACAAGATAAAGTAAGAGCTTTTTTAAATAGAAATAAAAAAGAATCAACAACTTTTGAAAATGAGCTTACAAAAAGCAAAGCAAAAGTTTCTACAGATGATTTAAATTCAAATATTCAAGCTGTAACTTCAAATGTAACTTTTAAAGATGTAGCTGGAATAAAAGAGATAAAAGAAGAGCTTGAAGAGATAGTTGATTTTTTAAATAATCCAAAAAAATATCTTGAATTTGGAGTTAAACTCCCAAAAGGTGTACTTTTAGTTGGACCTCCTGGTGTTGGAAAAACATTGATAGCACGTGCAGTCGCTGGTGAAGCTGATGTACCATTTTTCTATCAAAGTGGTGCAAGTTTTGTGCATATTTATGTGGGTATGGGTGCTAAAAAAGTGCGTGAACTTTTTGCAAAAGCTAAACAAAGTGCCCCAGCAATTATTTTTATAGATGAGATTGATGCTGTTGGAAAAGCAAGAAGTGGTAAATCAAATGATGAAAGAGAATCAACATTAAATGAACTGTTAACTCAAATGGATGGATTTGATGGAGATAGCGGTGTTATCGTAATTGCAGCAACAAATAAAATAGAAGTTTTAGATGATGCATTATTACGTGCAGGAAGATTTGATAGACGTGTTCATGTAGGCTTACCAAATATTGAAGATAGAAAAAAAATCTTAGAGTTATATTTAAATGGTAAAAATTACGAAATAAATATAGATAAATTAGTAAACGAAACAGCAGGTTTTAGTTCAGCAAGTTTAGCAACACTTATAAATGAAGCTTTATTAAATATGATTAAATCTAATAAAAAAATACTAGATAATGATGATATTGAAGTTGCAAAAAACAAGCTTGAATTTGGTAAAAAACAGTTAAAAATACTTGATGATAAGCAAAAAGAAATTCTTTCAATTTATCAAGCAAGTAAAGCATTTATTTCAAAAACAAAAGTTGCTTTATTTGATGAAAGTGTACAAAAGTTAGCTCCAACTTATCCATCTTATCATGAATTATGTGAAAATATCAGAAGAGATTTATCTGGATTTATAGGTGTTGAAGTTATTAAAAAAGAGAAATATGCAATAAATCATGAGGATTTAGAATCTGCTGAAAAAACAGCAAATGAAATAGTAAAAAAATATAAAATGGCAAATTCAATAGATGAACTTTTAATAAATGTAAAAAACGATTTAAGAACTGAATTATCGCAAAATAGCGATGAGATAATTAGATTAAAAGATATTATGTTGAAAAATGAGGTAATTACTCTTGATGATTTCTAAAAGTTTTTTTTCTGGTTTTTGTTTTTTTAATGAATCAGAACTTTTTGATGAATATATTATAAGAAATGATTTTACAATTTCTGGTTTTTCTTATGGAGCTATAAAGGCTTTTGAAGAAGCTTTAAACACACAAGATAGAGTTGATAAACTTCAACTCTTTTCACCTGCATTTTTTCAAAATTTCGATGAAAAATTTAAAAGAACTCAACTTATGTATTTCAAAAAAGATGAAAATACTTATGTCCAAACTTTTTTAAATAATGTAATTTATCCTTCAAATAAAGATATTTCAAAATATTTTAAATTGGGAACAGCTCAAGAACTAGAAGAACTTTTAACATATGTTTGGAATGAAGAAAAACTTCAAAAATTAGTAGATAAAGGTGTAAAAATTGAAGTTTATTTAGGAGCGGATGATAAAATAATTGATTCTTTAAAAGTAAAAGAGTTTTTTCAAAAATTTGCAACAATATATTATATAAAAGAGAAAGGACATTTATTATGAATAAAGAAATAGCAAAAATTGGAATAATAACTGCAAGTGATAGAGCAAGTGCTGGTATTTATGAAGATTTATCAGGAAAAGCTATAATTGATACATTAAATAGTTATTTAATATCTTCTTGGGAAAGAGTTTATAGATGTATTGCAGATGACCAAAAAACAATTGAAGATACAATAAAAGATTTAGTAGATAACGAAAAATGTTGCTTAGTTGTAACAACTGGTGGAACAGGACCTGCCAAAAGAGATGTTACTCCAGAAGCGACAGAAGCTGTTTGTGATAGAATGATGCCAGGATTTGGAGAATTAATGAGGGCAGAATCTTTAAAATTTGTACCAACTGCAATACTTTCACGTCAAACAGCAGGTTTAAGAGGAAGTTCTTTAATAGTAAATCTTCCAGGAAAACCAAAATCAATAAAAGAGTGTTTAGATGCTGTTTTTCCTGCAATTCCTTATTGTATTGATTTGATGGAAGGTCCATATTTAGAGTGTAATGAAGAAGTTATAAAAGCTTTTAGACCTAAGAAATAAAGGAAAAATTTGAAAAATATATTTATATCAATTCTTGTATCTATAGGATTTTTTCTAGTTGCAAGTTCATTTTTTACAACTCAACACGCTACATTAATTGCTTTAATTGCATTACTTGTAATTTTATGGACAAATGAAGCTTTACCAATAGGTGTAGTATCTTTACTTCCAATTATTTTATTTCCAGCTTTTGGTTTGATTGATGTAAAAACAGCCACAACAAACTATTCTAATCCAACTATATTTTTGTTTATGGGTGGATTTATGATAGCAATTGCAACACAAAAAATAGATTTACATAAATATATTTCAAATAAACTTTTGACAATTTTTCCTAAAACTCCAAGAGGAATGATATTCTCTTTGGCTTTTACATCAGCACTTTTAAGTTCAGTTTTATCAAATTCTACAACAGCACTTTTACTTATACCAATTGCAATATTTTTAACTGAAAATATCAAGTTTAAAGCTAGACTTGCTTTATCAATCGCTTATGGATGTAGTATAGGTGGAATTATTACTCCTATTGGGACACCGCCAAATTTGATTCTTTTAGGATTTATGCAACAACACTCACTTGAACCAATTGCATTTATCCAATGGATTTTATTAACAGCGCCTTTAGCTTTAATTATGTTAATAATAATACCATTTTTACTATCTTTAGGTTTAAATGATGTAAAACTTGATAATACAGTTGAACATACAGAAATTTTACAAAAAGATCAAAAAAGATTGTTATATATCTTATTGGGTTTAATTGTATTATTACTTGTAAATTCAAAAATTGAACCTTATTATTCAGGTTTAGGACTTAATGAAACAGCAATTTTATTAGGTTTTGGTTTATTGATGTTTGTACCAAAAATTGGATTTATTGAGTGGGAAGATGCAAAAAAAATTCCTTATGAAATTATCTTTTTATTTGGTGCAGGATTTACTATTGCTACAGCTTTTTCAAAAACAGGATTAGCAAATGAAGTTGCAAATTATATGTTATCATTGACAAATTTACCTGTAATTATACTTATTTTAATGGTTGCAGCATTAATAACATTTACAACTGAAATTACTTCAAATACTGCACTTATTTCAATAGCTTTTCCTATTATTTATTCTTTAGGTGAAGTTACTAATATAGATATGACTCTTATTTTAATGGTTGCTACTATTTGTGCAAGTTATGCTTTTATGCTTCCAATTGCAACTCCACCAAATGCTATTGCTATGAGTAGTGGAGCTGTAAAAGTGAAAGAAATGGCAAAATTTGGATTTTTTATTAATATTTTAGCTATTTTAATGGTTACTTTTATAGCATTAATTTATTGGCAGTATTTCATCTAGTAGATTTTAAAATCCTAGCTTTATAAAAGCTAGGATTATTTGAAAATTTCCATAATCATATTTGTACCTTGGGCAACTCTGAAAACTTTATCTTCAACTCTATAAATATCACTATTTTTTACAAATGGATAATTTTTAGAATTTATCATTGTTCCACTTCTTAAGATTCTATCATCAGCAATTTGACCTTTTGCAAGTTTTTTTTGCCAACCAGAAGGTAATGTTCCATCTTTTTGAACTTTCTTTTCTAAACCTTTTGGTAAAAATTTTTCTTTTTCAGTAAGTCCTTTATGATATTTTTCTTCTTCATAATCTTTATAATTTTTATATTCTTTTTTACTTTTTTCTTTGATATTATTTTTGTGTTCTTTTACATTTAATTCTTTATAGTCTTTATATTTTCCTTTTAAAGGTTCTTGTATAATATTTTCATCTTTTTTTGCATATAATGAAGATGATAACAGACTTAGTGTAACAAGTGAAATAACAATTTTTCTCCCCGACATATCTACTCCTTTTTTAATATACTATTATTTTAACATTAAATTGTGAACTAATGTGAAAGGATATTTTTCTTGTAGATATATTCATAAAAATATTATAGCCTTTTAGATATAATTCCCGCCATGGAAAAAATACTAAAAAAACTAGACTTAATCGATTATATTGATAGTTTTTCAAAGCTATTAGCAAGAGAAAAATCTATTATTTTAGAAGGTGATATTAACCTTCATTTTAAACTTATAAATGAATTATCAAAATTTGATTTTAAAGCACCTAACAAAGTAGAAAATCTTGATAGTGCACTGATGCATATACAAAAACAAGGTATTTTAAAAATTTATGAGATTTTTGAATTTATAAAAATAATAAACTATTTTAGATATTTAAAAAGATTTAATTTTGATGGGAAGATGCTTGAATGGCTAGATAAAATTATCATTCCAACAGATGTTATAAAAATATCTGAGTATTTTGATGATAAGGCAAATCTAAAAGATGGAATAGATGAAGATTTTGACAATATCAAATATGCAATTTCAAAAAATAAAGAAGCAATAAAACAAAGCCTTTATAAGATTATAAATTCTTCAAAAGTTAGAACTTATTTAGTTGATTCTCAAGTTCATTATATAAATGGTGAAGAGGCTTTACTTGTTCGTGGTGGATTTAATCATGTTCTTAGTGGAAGTGTAATTGATAGATCAAATTCTGGATTTTTTTATGTTGTTCCTCATAGTATTTCTGAGTTAAAACAAAAACAAAGTGATTTAAAAAATAAACAAGAAGAGATTTTATATAAAATTTGTAAAGAGATTTCATCTTTATTTGAAAAAAATCTTCTATTTTTAAAGTTTTTAAATAAAGAGTTTGATAGGTTTGATCATTATCAAGCAAGACTGTTTTTTGCAAAAATGGGAGATAAAAATTTTATTCTTCCTTCAAAAAATGATGTTAATAGACTTGTTGATTTTTGTCATCCAGCCTTACATAATCCAAAACCAATTACAATTGATTTTACAAAATCCGTTGTAATGATTACAGGAGTAAATGCGGGAGGAAAAACAATGATGTTAAAATCAATTTTATCAGCTGTTTTTCTTTCAAAATATTTACTTCCATATAAAGCTCATCATGATACAGTTGTTAGTAATTTTAAATTTATTAATGCAGTTTTAGATGACCCTCAAAGTGTAAAAAATGATATTTCAACATTTGCAGGTCGTATGGTTGAGTTTTCAAAACTTTTTAGTGCAAAAAATGCAATTGTTGGAGTAGATGAGATTGAACTTGGAACTGATTCAGATGAAGCTGCAAGTCTGTTTAAAGTAATAATAGAAGATTTAATTCAAAGAGATATAAAAGTTATTATTACAACTCACCATAAAAGATTAGCAGCACTTATGGCTTCAAATGATAATGTAGAATTAGTTGCTGCTCTTTATGATGAAGAGAATCAAAGACCAACTTATGAGTTCTTACAAGGAACAATTGGAAGGTCTTATGCTTTTGAAACTGCTTCTAGATATGGTATTCCACTTAGTGTTGTAAAAAGAGCAAAAGAAGTTTATGGTGAAGATAAAGATAAGTTAAATGAACTAATAGAAAGAAGTAGTTCATTGGAGAGAGAATATAAACAAAAAATTACAAAACTTGATGAAGAAATTGCAAATATGCAAAGAATTACTTCTAATTTAAAAGAGCAAAAAGAAAAACTTGATGAACATATTTATAGTGAAAAATCAAAACTTCACAAAGAATATAGTGATGCAAGAGATGAAGCAAAAAAAGCTATAAAAGCAAAACTTGTAAGTGAATCTCATCAACATCTAAATATTGCTCATCAAAAAGCAAAAGAGATTAAAGTTGAAAAGGTTCAAGAAGTTGTTGAGTTAGTTGTTGGAGATAGAGTTAAATATAGAAATACAAAAGGAACAATTGTTTCAATAAAAGGAAATAAAGCTTACATTGAAAATGACATGGGAATGAAAGTTCAAGTAATGTTAAGTGACTTAAGTAGAAGTGGAAATCCACCACCTCCAAAAATTCCTTCTAAAAAAGCAACTGTAACTATTCAACGACCAGAAACTGGAAGTATAAAACTTGACCTTCATGGACAAAGAGCAGATGAAGCAATTGAAAATTTAGATAAGTTTTTAAGTGATGCTTTACTTGCTGGATTTGAAGAAGTTTTAGTTTATCACGGAATTGGAACTGGAAAATTGGCATTTGCAGTAAAAGAGTTTTTGAAAAAACATCCAAAAGTAAAAGGTTTTGAAGATGCTCATCCAAGCAGTGGAGGATTTGGAGCTAAAGTTATAAAACTTTAGTTTCCAAATTTTTTAATAAATATAAGTTTTTAGAGATTTTACAAACTCTTCCATTGTTTTATTTGCATTTTCATTTGGTGCTTCTAAAAAGTTTAATATAAATGAATCTTCTGTTTCACAAACACCGATACTTCTAGGACGAACTGCCATTACTTCTGGAGTTGGTAACTCTTTTCCAAAACAAAAAATTATATTTTTTGCAGCTTTTATTTTTGGATTAATTTCTCCATCTTTCAATGAACTTGTATGTTTGTATTGATCAAAAATTGCTATAAAAGCAATAACAGGGTGAGCATCAATTCTTATTTGTAAAGCAGAGATAATCTCATCTACACTTTTATAAGTTAGTTCACTTTTTTTATATTCTATTTCAAAAATATGATATTTATCTTTAAAAATTTTTTGTTTCATTTTTTTCCTTTAATTAAATTTTAGTCAATCAATAAAAATGAATTTATAGCACAATTCATTCTATCTTCCAAATCTTTTGCATCTAAATCCATATAATCTATTTGGATTTTATAAACTAATTTTTTGTCATATTTAAAATCAAACATCAAATAACCTGCATATTTTTTTGCTTCACTATTTTTTTTCCCACTATCTGCTTTATCATTTTCATAAATATAGTAGTTTATAAAAAGTTTTTTATCCTGTATTTGTTGTTCACTTTGAATTAAATATTTATTTATAATATTTTGTAAAATTTTGTCACTTTGTTCTTTAGTTAGAATATCAATTAAATGGCTTTTCATATATTTTGAGTATTCAATTGAAGAATTTATTTCATAATTTCCTGCTTTGAAGGATTGAATTGCTTCTTTTATAGGTTCTTCTACAAATATTTTTTCAAAAGTTGTAGTTTTTGTTTGACATTCTACTCTTTTACTTTTTGCACTATGAGAAGCTTTTGTGAAAACAGCATAAAAAATCAAACTAAATAAACATATCACAATTATGGGTATTATTTTATTAAACATTTTATCCCTTTTATTAATTTGGAGGATAATAACAAATAAAGAATAATAAGTCAATATTATTCTTTATTTATAAGTAAATTTAATAATTCTTATTTAAGTTGTTCGATTTTTAAATCTATTGAAGAATTTGAAGTTAATATTTCATCTATTAAAATAATTTGTTTTTTATTGATAGATTTCTCTTTTACTAAATACTCTTTGATATTTAAAATTCTATCTTTTGCAACCTTTTCAAGTTCAGAAATTTTGATAGTTTCTTTTGAGATTAAAGCATCAATTTGCTCTTTTTTTAGATTTCTATCATCATCTTTTCTTGCAAGATATTTTTTTTCTTTCAAAGCTTGTGTTTCTTTATCTTTATCATAAGAAGCTTGAAGTTTTATAGCAATATCTTGTTTTGCAGTTAAAATTTGAGCTATTTTGTCTAAAGTTTCTTTTTGAATAGGAGTAATTTCACTCTCTAAAGAGTCGAATTTTACACTTTTTATTTCATCTTCATTAAAATTAAATATAGCTCCAAGTAATGAAAAAGGAGCTGTAACAGCTTTGGTAATTAGATTTACAAAAGCTTTCCATAAAATTGCTCCAATAGAAAATTGTGGATCATCTACATTACCAGAAATAGGAAGATTTATATCTATAACACCATCTGAATCTTCAAGTAAAGATATTGCAATTCCTAATGGTAAAGATACTGCATCAGGACTTTGTACTTCATCTCCTAACTCTAATTTTGTAATAACAATATTATTTTTTGCATCAAGATTAGACTTATCAATATTATATTTTAAATCTAAATCAAGTTTCCCACTTTTTAGTTCACGACCAATAAATTTCCCCGTATAAGGTGTGAAGTTTTCCATGGCTATATTTTGGAATTTCATATTTATATCTGTTAAAAATTTTATATTATTTGGATTTACAATTCCTGTGATTTTTGCAACTCCATATTTATCAACAACACCATTTAACTCAAGGTTTGTTTTACTTGATTTTGTATTTTTTATTTCAGAAATTTTTCCATTTAGTTTAGAAACAGTTGTTTTAAATGAAATTGGTAAATTTTTATCTTCAAAATCAAAGATTGCATTATTGATATTAACAGGTCCAATGTTTAGTTTAGTTTTACTTGTTGATGCTTTATTATTATCTACTTTTGTATTTTTTGTTGTTTGTGCAATACTTTCTTCTGTAGTAGTTGATATGTTTTTTGGCAGAATTATTGAAATATGTGGATTATTTAAATCAGTTTTTTCTATTTTAAATAGATTTTTTTGATTTGATAATTTTTTAATTCTTAAGTCCAGATTTTTTGCTGCAATTTTAGTATTATTTTCTAAATTTATAAAATCAAGATTTGGATTTAATAATCTTATATAATCTATTGATATGTCACTACCTTTATTTGATAGTTTATTTATGCTTAACTCTAGGTTTTTTGCTTTAACATCTAATTTGTTTATCGAATCTTTGAAATTTATATTTGGTTTAGAAAGTTTGATCTCATTAACTGTAATTTTTTCATTATTAAATAAAAAATCATTTAAATTTAGATTGATATTTGTACTTTCTACTTTCATTTTTGAGTTTTTATCTTCAAAATTTAAGTTAGGTGTTTTTAAAGAAGAGTTTTTTAAAGATATTTTATTCCCATCTATTTTTAGATTAGTTACAGCTAAATTAAGATTTTTTGAGTTTATATTTAGATTTGATTTCTTTTCATCAAAATTTAAATTCTCTTTTGAAAGATTAATAGAATCAATATCTATAATCGAGTTATTCAAAGATAAAGTATTTAGGTTGATTTTCGTATTTTTTGATTTTATATTTAATTTATTTGTATTATCAATAAAACTTAGATTTGAATTATTTATGTCAAGAAAATTTAAATCAATTTTTGAATCAACTATTTTTAAATTTTTAAGATTTAAAGTTGTAGCTTTTGCATTTATCAAACTATTATTTGTTTTATCATCAAAATCAAAATTTGTTGTAGCTTGAATATTCGAAAGATTTAAAATCCAAGGTTTAGATATATTATTTTGTGTATTTTCATCTTTTTGTTCAGTTTTAATTTCTTCTTTTGAAGGTTCACTTTTTATTAAATTAGCAAAATTTATTCCATTTTTATCTGAAATCATATTTGCATTTAAAGTATCTATATTTATTCCATCAAGTTTAATATTTTGATTGATTAAATCAAAATCAAATCTTTTTATATCAAGTTTTTTTAATGAGGCTATTGATTTATTATTTTGTTTTAAATCAATATTATTAATTTCTAGTTTTTCACTATTTAATTTTAAATCAAAATCTTTTGTAGTATCTATATTATAGTTTAAAACAAGATTTATATTTGCATCTTCATTTAAATTAAAATTAAAAAAATCTTTTTTAAAGTCTAATAATTCTTTTATTTTTAGATTTGATATATCAATTTTTCCATACATTTTAAATGGTTCAAGTTTAAATGCTCCTCCAATTGCTACATTTGTATCTTCATTTATTCTAAATGTTAAATTATTTGAAGATAAAGCATCTTTATATGTACCTAAATCATATATAGTATAATCAATATCTTTTAAAGTAAGAGTAAAAGGTTTTTCATCTATATTGCTTGTAAAATTAATATCTGCATTATTTAAATCAATTTTTGAAATAAGAAATTTAATATCAAATGAACTAGAACTCTCTTCTGTTTTTTCAGGTGTAGGTTTTACAAGTTTTGTAAGATTTAATGTTCCATCTTTATTTTCTAATATATTTAAATAAAGTTCATCTAAAAAAATAGTTTGAAAACTGATATGTCTTTTTTCAATAGAACGCATTAGCGCAAAATCAACATCTAATTCTTTAAAAGAAATATCTGAATTATTGTTTTCATCTGAAAGTTTAAAATTATGAATTTTTAAAGCAATTGTAAATGGATTAAATTCTATTTTCTCAATAGAAGTTTTTGTAGTTAGATTTTCATCTAAATTTTTGATTAATTGGTCTTTTAAAATAATTGGAATAAGTTTAAATCCTATAGTTATATATACTAAAAGTATAAAGCATAACCAATAAAATGATTTTTCTAATTTTCCCACCTGAAGTTCCTTTTTTGTAATTAAATAACAAAATTAAAAATTTTTTTAACTTTTTTATTATAACAAAATAAAGTTAAGTTAGCTAAAATTCCCCCTAATTAAAAGGATATTAAATGACTATTATAGAATTATTTCAAAAATTATTAAGATTTAAATCATTAACTCCAAATGATGATGGAGCATTTGATTTTATAGAAGAGTATTTGGGAGCTGATTGGACTTGTCTTAAAGTTGATATGGAAGGTGTAAAAAATAGATTTTATTATAAAAAATTCAATGAAAACCCACAACATCTTTGTTTTGCAGGTCATATAGATGTAGTTCCAACAGGAGAAGGTTGGAGTGTTGATCCTTTTGCTGCTGATGTGATAGATGGAATTATAACTGCTAGGGGTTCGCAAGATATGAAAAGTGGAGATGCTGCTTTTTTATATGCTTGTAAAAATGCAAAAAATTTTGATGGAACTTTATCTATTTTACTAACTAGCGATGAAGAGGGTGAAGGAACATATGGAACTATTAAAATGCTTGAGCATTTAAAAGAGATAGATATGATTCCAAACTATGCAGTTGTAGCAGAGCCAACTTGTGAAGTAGTTTTTGGTGATGCTATAAAAGTAGGGCGAAGAGGAAGTATCAATGGATATTTAACAATCCAAGGAAAACAAGGACATGCGGCATATCCAGAAAAAGGAATAAATCCAGTTCATCAAATAGCACCTCTTTTAGAAAAAATAGCCGGTTATGATTTGGATAATGGAGATGAATATTTTGCTCCAAGTAAACTGGTAATCACAGATATACGTGCAGGAATGCAAGTAACAAATGTAACACCAAATAAACTTGATTTGATGTTTAATGTTAGAAATTCTACAAACACAAAAAAAGAAGATGTTGAAGCTTATATAGAAAAAGTTTTTGGGCATTTAAATTATAGTTTACGAACAACACAAGGTTCATATCCATTTGTTACAAATAAAGAATCAAAAGTTGTGAAGGCTATGGAAAACTCAATTGAAGAAATTTTAGGAGTTAAAACAAAACATAGTACGGCTGGTGGAACAAGTGATGCTAGATATTTTGGAGCATTTGGAATCGAAGCTATTGAATTTGGTGTTATAAATGATACTATTCATAGTGTAGGGGAGAGAACAACTGTAAAAGAGGTTGAAGGTCTTACAAAAGTTTTTGAAAATCTTATAGAAAAATTTTAGAAATATTAAAATCATAAACTATTTTTAGTTTATGATTTCTTCTTTTAAAGGAAAAATAAACATAAAAGCTAATCCTTCTTTTGTTTTTTCTGCTTTTATTTCACCTTCTAATCTTTTTGTTATCAATTTTTTTGCAAGTGCCAATCCAACTCCACTACCTTCTTCTTTTTTAGAACTAAAATTTAAATCAAAAAGTTTTTCTATATCAATATTTTTTGTTCCTCCACCATTGTCTTCTATTTTTATAACTATTGTATTTTTATTTTTTTTCACAGATATAAAAATTTCTCTATTTGAAGTTTTGAAATTTTTAAGTTGATATATTGCATTTTCTAAAACAATCATTAAAGCATTTAAAAAACTTCCTTTATAACCATAATAAGATAAAGGTTCAACAGCTTTTATAATACTTATTGAATTTGATTTAATCGCATCTTTTATCATTCTTAGAAGTGATTCTATCTCTTCTTCTATATTGAAATTTTCTTTTGATGATGGATTTGAGTAAAAATTATAAATATCATCAATTGTATGATTTAAAAATGTAATACTATATTTCATCTTAGGTAAAGTTTCTTTTATAGTTTTATCAAAATTATTTTTATCAAGTTCATAGATAGCTTCAAGCAAAAATATTTGCGAACCAAGTTGTGCAATAGGTGTTTTCCATTGATGTGTTATATTTGCAATATTTTGTCCTATTGTTGTAAATCTTGCTTGTGAAATCAAAAGTTGTTCTGTTTCATTTTTCCTTTGTTCAATCTCTTTTAGTCTACTAAATAGAGCAAGAGATAAGAAAATTACATCAAGAATAATACCAATAGGAACAATAACCCAAATATATTCAAAAGATTCAAAATATCCAATAGTAACCATCACAACATAAACAACTAATAATAAGTAAAAAACTTGCCCAAATAAATAATACATTGCTCCTGAACGTTTATTTTTTATTGCCCAAATAGAAATAAGAAGTAAACTAGGGATACTAATAAATGTTATAAAATCTGTATATTTTGTAAAATATCTAATCTCTGGGTTAGTAAATGAAAAAGAGTAAAGTATTACAGTACATATATCAATGATTAAAATTGAAATAAAATATTTAAAAATAAAAGTCTCTTTTTTAGGTTTAAAAAATAAAATAGGAAATAAAATAGTGAATACTTGTGTTAAAAAACCAATTATCCAATTTAGATTATTTAGATATTGTAAATTCACGTTTTCAAATATTTGATATGCTACTCCATTTACGCAAAGTTGGTAAGTTGCAAAAGATAAAGACATAAAAATATAGTTTAAAAAAGCAAACTCTTTTATAGAAAAAAATAGAACAAGATTATAAAAACATAAAGTAAATATTATACCTATAAAAATACCCCAAACAGTCGATTCGATATTTTCAAATTTTTCAAATGTTACTCTATTTTGTAAAGTCCAAAGAGTTGAAATACTACTATAACTTTTATGCATTATGTAAAAATCATAAAGAGTTTGTTTTTCAAGATTTAAATAAAAAGTGCTTTTTTTTGTTTTTAGTTCTCTATTTTTTATATCTCTCATATCTCCAAGTTCAATTTTTTTATAAAAACTTCCATTTTTGAAAATATATACATCTATAATATCAACGCCAGCTTTACTATTTTTAAAAAAGATCTCTTTTGTATCTAAAGTATTATTTAAAATAGAAAATCTCGACCAAATATGACTTTTTGTTGCTTTGAAGTTTGTTTTAGAAATATTTTTAAAAGGTTCATTTTTTATTTCATCTATAGTTTTGTTATGATTTTTGTCAATATAAGTATCGCTAAATGTTTCAAGAGAAATCTGTGGAATATTATTTTTTTCTAATATAAAAGTATTAGAAAATGAAAAAGATATAAAAAACAGTAAAAAAAGAATTATTCTCATATTTAATTACTTTTTAGTGAATAACCGAGGTTTTTATGATTTTCAATTAATTCTTTTCCTATTTTCTTTCTGAGTCTATAAATAAGATTTTTTAAAGCATCCTCTCCATGATTTTGCTCTTTCCATATAAAAGCAATCAATTCTTCTTTCATTACTAATTGATTTTTTTTATTAAATAAATATTCAAAAACTTCTATTTCAAGGGCAGTTAATTCAATCTTTTTATCATTTACAAATAATAATTTCACATTTGGATCATAAGAAGTTGTTTCATTTATAATATGTTTGATATTAGTATATTTTTCAACTTCTTTTTTACATTCATATAATACTTGAAATAATTTTTCATAAATTATAGGTTTTTCTAAATATTGCATAAGTTTTAAAGGAATACATTTTAAAAGTTTCTCTTTTTCAGTATGGTTACTAAGTATTACAATAGGTATTGTTTCTGAAAGTTCTCTAATTTTTACTATTAATTCATAACCATTTAAATTAGGCATTTCATAATCAGTTAAAATCATGTGAATTTCATTTTCTTTAAATATTTCTAAAGCTTCAGCTCCATTTGAAGCAGTATAAACCTTTTGAAATAAAAGAGATAATATTTTGCTAATATTTGCTTGAACTTCAAAATCATCTTCTACATATAAAATTGATAAGTTTTTAAAATTTGTCAAAAAAAGCCTTAAAATTATTAATTTCTATTTAAATTTTTATTATAACTTAAAAGAAATCAAAATTTAAGGCTTTATTACTTTAGTATGACTTTAGATAAATATATATTTTTTTAAATTATTTATAAAATTTCTTCTACAAAATATCTATTGTTTTTTTCACCTATTGTTAGTTTTGTTTCAAAAATCTTTGATAAATTTTCACTTGTTAGAATTTCTTCTTTTTTACCACTTTTATAGATTGTATTATCATAAATCAATGCTACATTTTCAATTTCTTCAAAAATCTCTTCTAAGTGATGAGTTACCAAAATAATAGATGAATTAATAGAAAGTTTTTTTAACATTTTTATAAAATTTATTTGAGCTTTTATATCAAGTCCAACTGTTGGCTCATCTAAAATAAATGCTTTTGGTTCATGAATAAGTGCCCGTCCAACTATACATTTTCTTAGTTGTCCTGTACTCATCTCAGCAACTCTTTTATCTTTTAAATCAATAATATCCAAAAACTCTAAAACCTCTTTTGCTTTTGTGATTTGTTCTTTTGTAAAGTCTTGATGTGTAAATATCCCAACAGAACTATAATGTCCACTTAAAACAACTTCAAATCCACTAAGATAACCAGCTTCTCTTGCAAAATAGTTATGTAAATCATTTGTTATAATTCCTAACTCTTTTCTAAGCTCAAAAATAGAATAAGTTGCTTTTCCTAAAATCTCTTTTTTAAATGGTTTATCTCTTCTTGGATGAATTTCAGATTGGATAACTTTCATCAAAGTTGATTTTCCACTTCCATTTGCTCCTAAAATTGCCCAATGTTCACCTTGTTTAATCTTTAGATTTACATCTTTTAAAACGATTTTTTCATCATATCCTACATTTAAATTTTCAAAATCGATTATATTCATAGAATTTCCTTTTTTAATCTATATTCAATAATTTCTTCAATACTAATAATTGGCATAGAGTGTTTTTTTGCAAAATTTATAATTTGTTCACCTTTTGCCATAGAACCATCTTCATTTGTTATCTCACATAAAACAGCATTTGGTTCTAAATTTGCAATTTTAATTATATCAATACTTGCTTCAGTATGTCCATTTCTTTCTAAAACACCACCATTTTTTGCACACAATGGAAATATATGTCCAGGAGAGATTATATGATTTATCCCATCTTTTTTTAGAGCTGATTTTATAGTTGTAACTCTGTCTTTTGCACTAACACCAGTAGATATACCTTCTTTTGCTTCTATTGAAATTGTAAAAGGTGTTTGAAATTTAGAATGATTTGTTTCAACCATCATAGGAAGATTTAATTCTTTTACCTTTTGAGGTGTCAAACATAAGCATACGATACCACTACATTCTCTTATTAGTAGTGCCATTTGTTTTTCAGTAATCGTATTTGCATGAAAGATAATATCAGCTTCGTTTTCTCTATTTTTATCATCAGTGATGATAATACCAGTTCCATTTTGAAGTGCTTTTATAGCATTTTCAATATTTTTTTGTTGATTCATAGTTTTCCTTTTTTATAAAGTAAACTTATTGAATCAGGGCAATAAACCTAATTTTTTTAACAAATAATAAAGTTTAATCTTCTCTTTCATCCAGACTATGACTGTTGGTTTTGGATTCTCACCAAATCTGCTTGACCCTTATAAAATATAAGGCGCTCGTGGACTTCTATAAAATAGTTACCACCAGTAAGGAATTTCACCTTGCCCTGAGAAAATAAATTTGTGAAATTTTAACTAATAGTTTCTTATATAAAAGTGATTTATTTAGTAAATACTTGTTAGAATCTTTCAAACCTTATATAAAAAAATATCTTAAAAAATTTAAAATAAAGAAGTAAAATGATTGAATGTAATTCAATAGATGAAGTAAGAAATAACATAAATAATATCGATGAGCAAATAGTAAAATTAATCGCTTTAAGAGGTACTTTTGTAAAACAAGCTGCTAAATTTAAAAAAGATAGTGATGCTGTAAAAGCTTCTAAAAGAGTGGAAGAAGTAATTTCAAAAGTAAAAAATATTGCACGATTAAATGGTGCAAATGAAGAAGTTGTTGAAAACGTTTATAAAGCTATGATAGAAAGTTTTATAAAGCTTGAGATGAAAGAGTTTGAAAATTTAAAATGAAAGAATTTTTAGAAGAAACCCAAATAATTGATTTTAACAATAAAGAAGTTTTAGCTCTTGCACAAGAGTTGGCAAAAGATTGTAAAACAGATGAAGAAATAGCGAAGAATTGTTTTATTTATGTAAGAGACAATATCAATCATAGTGGTGATTTTAAAGATGAAATAACTACTTATAAAGCTAGTGATGTTTTGAAATACAAAACTGGTTGGTGTTATGCAAAATCTCATCTTTTATCAGCACTTTTAAGAGCAAATGGTATTCCCACGGGATTTTGTTATCAAAGATTATCTTGTAGTGAATATAAAAAAGATATTTATTGTTTACATGGATTAAATGCGATTTATTTAAAAAAGTTTGGTTGGTATAAAATCGATGCAAGAGGAAATAAAAAAGGTGTAAATGCACAGTTTACTCCACCTTTGGAACAACTCGCTTTTAAACTAGAAAAAAATGAGTTTGATTTAGCAAAGATTTATTCAAAACCTTTAGATGTTGTAGTTGAAGCTTTGAAAAAAAATAAAACTTATGATGAAATGATAAATATTTTTCCTGATGTTGAATATTTTATAGGAAAAGCAAAAACTTTAGATGCTTTGAGATTAAGTGTAATATCAAAAGATTTAACAAAATATATTTTTGAAAAAGAAGTACCAAAATGGTTTGAAGATGAACTTTCACAAGAGAGTTTTGAAAAAAGAATTTCTAGTTTAGAGTATGAGCATTTTGTTTATGTGATAAAAGATGAAATCGTAGGATTTATAGCAATCAAAGATAAAACTCGACTTTTTCATCTTTTTGTTGATGAAAAATATCATAAAAAAGGAATTGCAAAAGAGCTTTGGAACTATATCAAAGAGAATTTTGATGTTTCAACTGTGAGTGTAAATTCATCAATTTATGCTATAAAAACTTATGAATCTTTTGGTTTTAAAATAAGTGGTGAACAAAAAGAGCATCTAGGTTTAAAATATCAACCAATGAATTATAGATGTTAAATAAACAATTTTTTCTTATAAATTATGATTGTTTTTATGTTCATTATAAATATCAAAATAGTGGTATTGGAAAATTACTTTTAAATCATATATTTAAAATCGTAAAAGAAGAAAACATAGCTAAAATCAAAGTTGATGTAAGTATAACTGCAAAATCATTTTTTGAAAAGTTTGAGTTTATGGAAGTTAAGAAAAATGTAGTAAAAAGAGATGATATTGAGCTAATAAATTTTAGTATGGAAAAATAAATTAAAATAAAAAAGGATATTTTATGGCATTTTCAAAAGAAGAAAAAGAAGAACTTTTAAAAATAAAGTTTGTAGGCGAAACTGTAATAAAAAGATTTGAACAAATAGGAATTGACTCTTTAGAAAAACTTTCAAATAGTAGTGTAGAAGAAATAACAGATATAGTTTCAGATATTTTAGGAAGTAGTTGTTGGAAAAACTCCCCACAAGCTAAAAAAGCTGTTTCTAATGCTATTGAGTTTGCGAGAGAGAGGACTTTAAATTTTTAAAATAAAAAATATATTTATTGTCCCATTGCAGATTTTGTTGCGAAGATTACTATCCCAATAGCAAATAGTAAAATAAGAACTAGAGTAAGAATCTTATAAAAAGAGAATTTTATTATAGTGATATTTTCACTATTGTCTATCTCTAAATTATTGTATTTGCTACACAAAAATATCAGAATAATCCCTAAAATAGTACTAAAAATTTCTATGAAAAATAGGCTTGATGACATAGACATAGGACTTGTTGGGAAAATTTCAAATAAATCAATTAAATATATAAAAATATAAAGTAGGGCAATAATAGTACTCAAAATAATAGAATGTTTTTTCTTTTTTACTATTAGAAATGCAACTACAAAACTCAAAAGTCCTAAAGAAGTAAGAAAGATATTAAATAAAGTTAAAATAGTCTCACTATAGTGCGAAAAATCTCTTGTTTCAATTGGTCCACCTGGAACTAAAATAGTTAGCAAAACAGATAAAACAATTAGAAAAAAAGCTATAACATAGTGAATATTTTTTAAAAACATAAATAACCTTTATAAATAAAAAATTATTTTATTTAAAATGTTGTTTTATAAAGGTTAAAAATACTATCGGAAAGTAAAAATACTGTTTTTAACATTTGAGTTTTAGAAAGAAAATAGATAATTTGAATTATCAAGTTTTATTAGATGATAAATAAACAATTGTTTTGATAGAATAATTTATTATTTAAAAACTTGGAAACAAAATGCGACTACTTTTTATCTACTTTTATGATGACTTTGGAACTTTTGAAAAAGGTTCGATAATTCATCTATCAAAAAAATATAAATTTACTCTTGATAAAGAAAAATCTACGCAAAATGAATTTTATTTTAATAAGGAAGAAAATCCAAATTTTATAGAAGATTTTTATTCAAAAAATATTGATATTGGTGTGCTTATTGGTGAAAATGGAACAGGAAAAAGTGTACTTTTAAACTCTATAAGAGATAAAAAAAATGAATATTCTATTTGCATTTATGAAGAAAATAACAATTTTTATGTGATAGAAAATGATTTGTTTAAAATTAAAGAAAATGAATATTATAAAAAAAATGACATTCAATTTGATGAAGATGAAAAGTTTATTATTAAAATAGATGATAAAAAAATATCACAAAAAAGAAAATTCAAATCAATCTATTATAGTTCAATATTAGAAAAAATAAATGAAAATCTAAATGATGATTTTGATATTTCAAATATATATTTGCTTAATAAAATAAATGAAAATAGTTTAGAAAAAAAACTAGAATTATTAGAAATCAGTGATTTACATAGAATGAGCAAATTTAATTATGTTGCCCAACCAAATCCATCAAAAACATTTTTTGAAGATGCAAAAGAGTTTATAAAAGATTCATATATTTTACTTTTTGAAAGAACAATGGATGAAATAAGAAATAAAAAAGATTCTGAAAAATTTGAACAGATTTTTCATCAATTATCTGATTTTATTAGAAAAGACATCATCAAATTTTATTTTGATGAAGAAAAATTATATATAAATGAATTTAAAAATGATGAAATATTACTGAATGAATATTTAGAAAAATACGAAAAAGATTTTGAGAGTTTTTTTGTTATTCATAATATAGATAAAAATGAGATATTTGAAAAAGTTGAAGAAAGAATGAAGGTTTATAAAAATCAATTATTTAATGATAAATTTATAGATGAACTCTTAAAAATTGATTTTAATATTTCTGAGAAAAGTAATGAAGAAATCAAAATATTTTTAGATGAAATAAAGGAATTATTCAAAATATCTCATTTTAAGAAAAAAGATGAAGAAAGAGTATTTAGGTATTTTAATATCAAAAAAATTCTTGAAACATGTCTTGAAATAATAGAGTTTAAAACAAGTAATATTAAACAAATAAAGAAAATATTTAATTTGTATAAAATTTATTATTTATCTTTAGAATTTGGTATTTTGGATGAGTTTATTAAAAAATTATTTATGGAAAATAAGATAAATGATTTATTATTATTTAGTAAAAAAGTTATACATCATAAATTTTCAAAAACAAATGAAGAACTAATAGATTATAAACAAAAAACGATAAATGAAATTAAAAAAATTATTGAAAATAACTATTCTTTGTTCTATGACACAGTAATAAATGATTTGGAAAATTTGGATGATGAGATACTTAAATTATTAATATTGAAAAAAGTAGAAAAATTTATAAGAGAAAATGAAGATAAAAAAGATGTAAATTATAAAGCAATTTATGTTTATTTATCACATCTTTTAAAAAATAAATCTTTTGAAAAAGATGATAAAGGATTTTTATATAAGGATTTAAAAGATGAGAGAGATTTTAACTTTGAATTATTAGTGTTGTATAATAAAAAATGTCCAGATATTCTTATTTCTACTCCATTTGAAGGAAAAGATTTTGATAAATATAATGAGTTTATAAAAGATACAATTCACCCTTTTAGTTTTACTTATAATCCTCCAATTTCTTCTGGTCAAAAAGCAAAAGAGATAATAAATGCAAGAATAAATGACGCAATTCAGAAAATTAATCAAGAAAAACAAAATGAAAATATTTTGATACTTTTAGATGAAGCTGATTTAAAACTTCATTTAGAGTGGCAAAGAGTTTTTATATCTGATTTAATAATAAAATTTCTAAAAAAAGATTATCCAAATAATAAGTTTTATGTACTTTATGCAACACATTCTCCGATTATATTATCAGATATTACAAATGATAGAGTTGTATTTTTGAGAAAAAGAAAAGATAATTTAAACTTTTCAGAAGACAAACAAGATTTTACTAAAAGTACATTTGGTGCAAATATTTATGATATTTATGCAGATAGTTTTTTTGTAGATGATTTTATGGGTAAATTTGCACAAAATAAAATAAATGAAGCTATAAAAATAATAGATGAATATAAAGAGAAAAAAGAAAAAAATCCTGATGAATTTATGCCTAATGAAAAAGCATTAGATAATTTAAAAATAGTAAAAAGTATTGGTGAACCACTTTTAAGAAATAAACTTGAAGATGAAATAAAATCTTTAGTTAAAGATGACATAATGGAGATTGTAAATAATTTAAAAAATAAGAAAAATGAAGAAATTGAAAAAGAGTTAGAGAAGTATTCTCAATTTACTCAAACAAAAGTATTGATGAAATTATTGGAAATTAGAAAATGATTAGTGTCGATAATAGTGCTGAAAAAAGAGTTTTTCATTTAATAGAAAAAGAAAACGAGCCAAATTTTATAAAATTTAAAAATGAAATTATTGAAAGTATTAAAAATAAAAACTATTCTAATTTAGGTACATTAAAAGATGATGAATATGCAAAGCAATTTTCAGTTTTTATTTTTTATGAAAAAATCCAAATTGGAATATCAAAAATCACAAATTCAATTATAAAAACTCAATTAGAAAGTTTAGATTGGTTTAAAGTATTAGTTGGAAGTTTTGAAGAGATTAAAGAACTTATACGAGATAATGAGTATATTCTTAGTCGAAGATATATAGTAACAGATTTTGAAGAATATAAAGATATTTTTGAAGATTTATATGAAAAGCAATTAAGTGGAAATAAAAAGTTAAAAAAACAATTTTTTAATTTATTTGAAAATATAAATGTTTGCCCATATTGCAATAGAAATTTTGTAAATCCTATTTATAAAGAAAATAGTGTAGGTGGAGATAATAAAAATCAATCACCAGATATTGAACACTTTTTCCCAAAATCAATTTATCCATTTTTATCACTTAGTATTTCAAATCTTTTGCCATCTTGTGCATTTTGTAATAAAATAAAAAGTGATGTTGATACTTTTAGAGAAAATTGTTTAAGTCCTTATGAGATAAAAAATGGTGATTTTAGATTTGATTTTACTTTAGATTTGAATCAAGTAAAAAAAGTAAAACTTATATCAAATACAAATTGTAAGAATTCAAAGATTTTACATCTTGAATCTTTATATAATACAGTTCATAGTAAATATATAAATGATATTTTTGAAAATGATTTAAAATATACACCAAAAAACAAAGATTTTTTAGATAAATTTAAAATATTAACTGAAGAAGATTATAAAAAAGTATTTAGAAATTATTACAAAGAAGAAGATTTTAATAAACAACCTCTATCAAAGATGACAAAAGACTTATATAATCAAATAAGTAATTTAAAAAGTAAATAAAAACAAAAGGAATAAAAAATTGAAATCAATAACATTAAATTTAGCAGTTAAAGATATACCAAAAACTATAAAGTATTATCAAGAAAACTTTGATTTTGAAGTACAAATGCTAGTTGATGAATCAAAAACTATTTTTGATACACAAATTAAAAAAGAATTAAACTATGTTTGGGCGATGATACATAAAGATAATGTTTCTTTAATGCTTCAAAGTATAGAAAGTTTAAAAGAAGATGTTGGAGATTTTTTTCAAAATCTTGGTGCTTCTTTGACTATGTATATCGAAGTTGAAAATGTAGATGAATTATATTTAAAAATAAAAGATAAAGTAAGCATTTATAAAGAAATCAAAACCACTTGGTACGGGCAAAAAGAGTTTTATATAAAAGATATAAATGGTTATATTTTAGGATTTACAAGCAAAAATAGTTGAATTTATAGTCACATTATTCTTCAAAAAACTTTTTAATATCAACATCTAAAACTTTAGTAATTTTTGCAAGATGTTTGATATTAAAATATCGAAACAATATCCAAAATCTGAATAAATAAATATTGATGATATAAAAATATATATAATAAAAAAGCAATAAAATCTAATTGACTAATAAGTCAACTAATCGCTATAATATTCTTGACTAATTAGTCAAGAAATTTATATAGGAATAAAAAATGAAAGTAATTGAAAAAATAGTAGAAGATAGAAACTACACTGCGATAAATCTAGGAAATCTTGATGAATTGATGGAATATTCATTAATTCATCAAATTAATAAACAAAAAATTGAAGGTAAAGTATATTTAAAAGAACCAACAAACGCTACAGGTACAGAAATTTCTTTTAATTCTTTAGCTCCTAAAACTGAACAACCTTATTTTCATATCCACCATAAAAACGAAGAAACATATATAATTTTAAAAGGTTTGGGTTATTTTCAAGTAGATGGCAAAGCTTTTGAAATAAAAGAGGGTTCTGTTATTCGTGTAGCACCAGATGGAATAAGAGGTATTAGAAATGATTCAGATGAAACAATGATTTATTTAGTTGTTCAATCAAGAGAAAATTCTCTAGAAGAATATACAACCGACGATGGGGAAAGAGTAACTTTTGATCCAAAATGGAGATAGAAATATAAATAGTTAAAAAAGTATATAAGCAACTAAAACCAATATAAAAAAATATTATAGTAATATATCTTTTCAAAAATAAATAATAAAGAGAAAAGATGAAAGTAAAATATTTAGAAAAGTTTTATGTTGCAGGAATTACAATAAGAACAAATAATGTAACAGAATTAGATGAAACAACTGCACAAATACCACAACTATGGCAAAGATATGTAGATGAAAACATAGAGGGAAAAACTTTAAATAAATCAAAAAGTTTAGCTATGTATGGAGTTTATAATAAGTATGAAAAAGATGTAAATTCTGATTATGATTATACAATTGGTGTTGAAGTTACAAAACCAAAAAATGCTATAACAATAGAAAAAGATAGATATTTAGTATTTTCAAAAAAAGGTGAATTTCCAGAAGTAGTTATCGATGCTTGGCATGATGTATGGAACTATTTTAACTCAACTGAGTGTGAATATGAAAGAGCTTATAATTATGATTTTGAAAAGTATGCAAAAGAGGATGAAGTAGAAATATATATTTCTATAAAATAAAAAATTAGTTAAAAAATGAATCAATCCATAAAAAAAGTTATTGAAATAGGTATAAACCAAGAAACTGATTCTTGGTTAGCTGGAAAAATAAAACTTGTAAATATTATCTCTTTGGTGAATTTTATTTTTATTTTAAATATGATTATAATTGATTTTTTCATAAATAAAACTCACTATTTATCTATCGTGCTTTTATTTGTAAGTTTTGTTATGTTACTTCCATATTATTTAAATTATAAAAAGAGATATATTGCTTCTCGAATAGCATTTTTGATATTTGCATATATTTCTATTTGTTTTTTAGCTATTGTTTTTGGTAAAGAGTTCTATTTTCAGTACTATTTAGTTCCAGGTGTAGGGATGTCTTTGATTTTTTTTAGAGATGAAATAGGAAAGAAAAAATGGATATTTACATTTGCAGGAATACCTTTGTGGATATTTTTAGAAATTTGGTTTTTTTATAATCCTGCTCTTGTAATTTTGGATGGGAAATATGTAAGTATAATTTCATATTTTAGTAGTTTTCTTATTTTTGCAACAGCAATTGTAATGTTTGGTGTTTTTACACATGAAAGTGATAAACAACTTATAAATATTTCAAGAATGAATAAAAAGTTTAAGCAACTGGCAAATGTCGATGCTTTAACAGGACTTTATAACCGTAGATTTATAGATGAACAAATGGATTTGATTTTTAAAACAGCAAAAGAGGATAAAAGTTTTTTATCTTTAGTGATTTTTGATATTGATTTTTTCAAAAAAGTAAATGATACTTTTGGGCATGATGCTGGTGATAAAGTGCTTCAAATGATTGCAAAATTAGCAAATGAAAATTTTAGACAAACTGATTTGGTAGGTAGAATTGGTGGAGAAGAGTTTTGTATTATTTTTACAAATACAAATAAAGAAAATGTTTTAAAAATAGTTGATAGATTTTGTAAAACTATAGAAGAACAAACAGTTGTTTATGAACGAAAAAATATAAAAATTACATCTAGTTTTGGAATTAGTTATTTATCCCAAAAAATAGATAGTTACACAGATTTATTTAAAAATGCAGATGAAGCTTTGTATAAAGCAAAAAAAGATGGAAGAAATCGTATTTGTGAATACGAAAAAAAATAAATTTAAAAAAGGAAAGAACAATGAATATTTTATTTTAAATTCAAGGATAAAATCTAAAAACTACAATTATCCTTGATACTCAAATAGCAATGAATCAAGGAATTTTATGCAACATTTACAAATAAATAATCTTACATTTAAATATCAAGATATAGATATTTTCACAAATTTAAATCTTAGTTTTACAAATGGCTGGACTGGAATAATAGGAACAAATGGTTCAGGGAAAACAACACTTTTAAAACTAATCTCAAAAAAATTGAAACCTCATTTTGGAATAATAATCGGCAATGATTTATTTTATTATTGTAATCAAAAAATGGATTCTTTACCCGATAAATTTGAAGAATTTAGAGATGATTATAGTAGTAAAAAATACAAACTTAAAGAGTTATTATCCATAGAAGATGAATGGCTTTATAGATGGGAAAGTTTAAGTTATGGAGAAAAAAAAAGAATACAAATCGCTATTGCACTTTATAGTGAAACAGATATTTTACTTTTGGATGAACCTACAAATCATTTAGATTTATTAACAAAAAAAATAGTGATAATCGCTCTTAAAAAATTTGATAAAATAGGTATTATTGTAAGTCATGATAGAGAAATATTAGATTCTCTTTGTACAAATACTGTTATCATTAAAAATAAAAATTTCTATAAATATAATACTTCTTATTCAAATGCAACTTTAGAATTTGAGAAAGAACAAAATAGTTTAAAAAAAGAGTTTGATAAACAAAATCAAAAAATCTTATCTTTACAAAAAACAATCCAAACTCAAAAAGAAAAAGTATCTCAAAGTAAATCAAAATTTTCAAAAAAGAATATTGATAAAAAAGATAAAAGTAGTAAAGAAAAAATAAATTTAGCAAAACTTACAGGAAAAGATAAAAATGACTCAAAAAAAGTAGATATCTTTAATACAAAATTAGAACAATTAAATTCTCAAAAGATTATTTTGAATAAAGAATATAAAAAAGGAATTATTATAGAAAGTTCATCAAAAAAACATAATTTATTACCTTTTTCTTTAAAATCAAATAGTATAAAATTATCTGATGAAAAAACTTTATTTTTCCCTGATATTTTTATAAATAAAGGTGATAAAATTGCTCTTTTAGGAGATAATGGTGTCGGTAAAAGTTCTTTTATAAACTATTTGATTTCGCATCTTAATCAAGAAGATATATTTTTCCTTCCTCAAGAAATTGATGCAAAAAATGAGAAAGAATTATTTGAAAATATTAGTAATCTATCAGATGAAAAAAAAGGAGAGATATTTACTTTAGTTACAAGATTATCTTCTAATCCTAAGAATCTTTTAAACAATCAAACACCAAGTTCTGGTGAACTAAAAAAATTACTATTTGCAAAAGCATTACTTGAAAATATTGATTTTATGATATTAGATGAGCCAACAAATCATATGGATATTGATTCTATTATCTCTTTTCAAGAAGCTTTAGAAAAATATAAAGGTACAGTTTTATTTATCAGTCATGATAAATTCTTCATTGAACGTATTCAAACAAAAACTTGGAATATTTTAAAAAAAACACCTTTTGAATTTTATATAAAGATTTAAATAATTTTAAAATTTGTAAAGAGAAATTATTTTCTCTTTACAGCTTTTGCGTTTGGTAAATCTGTGATTGTTCCATCAAAAATCTCAGCAGCCATACCAATAGACTCGTGAAGGGTAGGGTGAGCGTGAATTGTAAGAGCTATATCTTCTGCATCACAATCCATTTCAAGTGCTAAAGAGATTTCTCCAAGAAGTTCTCCTGCATTTTCTCCTACAAGTGCACCACCAATTAGTTGATGTGTATCTTTATCAAAAATTAGTTTAGTCATACCTGTATTTGAAACATCACTAGCTAATGCTCTACCACTTGCACTCCAAGGGAAAGTTGAAACTTCATAGTTGATACCAGCTTTTTTAGCTTCAGTTTCAGTCATACCAGCCCATGCAATTTCAGGGAATGTATATGCAATAGATGGAATTTGTTTTGGTTCAAAGAATACTTTATGCCCTGCAATAACTTCAGCAGCTACATGACCTTCATGTACAGCTTTGTGTGCAAGCATTGGTTGACCGATGATATCTCCAATAGCAAAGATATGATTTACTTTTGTTCGTAGTTGATTATCAACTTTGATTAATCCTTGTTCATTTACTTCTACATTTGTATTTTCAAGTCCAAGTTTATTTCCATTTGCACTTCTTCCAAGAGCAACTAAAACAGCATCATATAAAATACCTTCTTTGGGTGCATTTTCACCTTTGAACTCTACATAAACTCCTTCATTTTTAGGAATAATACTTTGAGTTTGAGTTTTTGACATGATGTTAAATCTGTTACTATTTGCTTTTGTATAAAGTTTGATTATATCAGCATCAGTTCCAGTCATAAGTTGCTCTCCTCGAATTGCAACATCAACTTGACTTCCTAAAGTTGAGTAAACTGTACCCATCTCTAAACCTATGATTCCACCACCAAGAATAAGAAGTTTTTTTGGTATTTCTTTTACTTCAAGTGCATCTGTTGAATCCCAAATTCTTGGGTCTTCATGAGGAATAAATGACATTTTTGAACTTTGACTACCAGCAGCTATAATACAATACTCAAAAGTGATTTTTGTTTTTTCATCACTGTTTGTAAGAGCAACTTCAACACTATGTTCATCTAAAAATGTTGCATAACCTTGTACATGGTTTACTTTTCTCATTTTAGCCATTGCGTCTAATCCACCAGTAAGTTTTTTTACAACTCCACTTTTGTATTCAGCAATCTTTTTTATATCAATTTTTGGTTCTTCATAGAAAATACCAGCTTTTTCTATATGTTTTGCTTCTTCAACAACTTTTGCAACATGAAGTAAAGCTTTTGATGGAATACAACCAACATTTAAACAAACTCCACCTAAAGTTGAGTATCTCTCAACTATAGTTGTTTCTAATCCTAAATCCGCACATCTAAAAGCAGCTGAATAACCTCCAGGACCTGCTCCGATTACTAAAACTTGAGTTTTTATTTCTGTCATCTTAACTCCTTATAAGCTTAGTAATCTAATATCACTTAAAAGCTGTGATAAAGTTGTAGTAAATCTAGCACCATCTGCACCATCAATTACTTTGTGGTCATAAGATAAACTTAATGGTAAAATCAATTTTGGTTTAAATTCTTTACCATCAAATACAGGTTTAATAGAAGATTTTGAAACACCTAAAATTGCAACTTCAGGAGCATTTATAATTGGAGTGAAATATGTTCCACCAATTCCACCAAGGCTTGAAATGGTGAAGCAACCACCACTCATATCTGCACTTGTTAATTTTCCATCTCTTGCTTTTTGTGAGAGTTCAGCTAATTCAATAGCAATATCTTTGAAACCTTTTTTATCAACATCTTTGATTACTGGAACTAATAAACCATTTGGCGTATCAACAGCAACTCCAATATTAAAGTATTTTTTCATAATTAACTCTTGTCCATCATTACTTAAACTTGCGTTGAATTTTGGATGAATTTGTAAAGCTTTAGTAACAGCTTTTATAATAAATACTAAAGGAGATAGTTTGAAATCTACTGCAATACTATTTTGTGATTTTCTAAACTCTTCAAGTTCAGTAATATCAGCTTCATCAAATTGTGTAACGTGAGGCATAGATAAATAGTTTTTATGTAAAAATGGTCCAGAAACTTTTTGAACACGACTCAGTTCAACTCTTTCAACTTTACCAAATACAGAGAAATCTATCTCTTTTGATTCAGGTAAGTTAAATCCAAAACCAATATTTGAAGCAGTTGCAGGTTTATTTAATTGCTCTTTTACATAAGCTTTTATATCTTCTTTTAAGATTCTTCCTTTTTCACCACTTCCTTTTACAAATCCTAAATCAACACCAAATTCTCTTGCTATTTTTCTTACACTTGGACTTGCATAAACTTTTGTAGCTTTTTTAGTAAGAACCTTACTATCTTCTTTTTCTATACTAATTGCTGCTACTTCTTGAAGTGTTGGAGTAGAATTTACTATTTTTTCTACTTTTGTGGGAGTTGTTTGTGTTTGAAATGCTGGTGTTGGAACTTTGTTTTCTATAACTACAGTTTTAATCATTTTTGCAATCAAATCACCACTGTTTATTTTTTGACCTACTTGTACAAATAGTTCTATTATTTCTCCACCAAAAGGAGCAGGAACATCCATAGATGCTTTTTCTGTTTCAAGTGTGATTAGACCATGGTCAGCTTCAACAATATCGCCAACTTTAACCATAACATCGATTAAATCAACATCTTTATCAGCACCTAAATCAGGAACTCTTACTTCTTCAACAACTGATTGAATAGATTGCTCTTTTACAAATTGAGTTGGAGTTTGAACAGCAACAACTTCTTCTTTTGATTCTTCAACTTTTATAGGTGTCGCAATTTCTTCTTTTTGCTCATCAGCACTTGAATCATCTTGCGCTTCAACTCTAGCAATTAAATCACCACTATTTACTTTATCTCCAACTTTTACTAAAATTTCTTTAATAATTCCAGCATGAGTTGTAGGAACATCCATAGAAGCTTTTTCAGTTTCAAGTGTGATTAAACCATCTTCAACTTCAACAATATCACCCACTTTGACCATTATGTCGATTAAATCAACATCTTTATCAGCACCTAAATCAGGAATAAAAATATCATAAATTTTTGCCATTTTTTACTCCTTATGCATTTCTTGGATTGATTTTATTTGCATCAATCTCATATTTTTTCATAGCATCTATAGCAACTTTTTTATCAATTTTTCCATTTATTGAAAGTTGTGCTAATGTTGTATAAACAATAAAGTTTGTATCAACTTCAAAGAAACTTCTTAAATTTGCTCTACTATCACTTCTACCAAATCCATCTGTACCTAAAGCTTTGAAACTTCCTTTTACAAAAGGAGCAATTTGCTCTGAATAAGTTTTGATGTAATCAGTTGCACTAATGATAATATTTTCACTATCATTACCTAAAACTTGATTTACATAAGAAGTTTGTGCTTCTTTATCTAAATTTAATAAATTATTTCTCTCTACATCTTGAGCTTCACGTGCAAGTTCATTATAAGAAGTTACAGAGTAAATTTCACTTGAAATTCCATACTCTTTTTCTAAAATATCTGCTGCTTTTAAAACTTCTTGGAAGATTGACCCCGAACCAAGTAATTTAACTTTGTAGTTATTTTTTGCCTCTAAAGATTTAACTTTATAAATACCTTTGATAATTCCTTCTTCTACACCTTCTGGCATAGCTGGTTGTACATAGTTTTCATTTAAAGTTGTAATATAGTAGAAAACATCTTCTTGATTTTCTCCATACATTCTATTCATACCATCTTGAACAATAACGGCAACTTCATACCCATAAGTTGGGTCATAAGTAACACAATTTGGAATAGTATTTGCTAAGATATGAGAATGTCCATCTTCGTGCTGTAACCCTTCACCATTTAAAGTTGTTCTACCACTTGTTCCTCCAATTAAGAAACCTCTTGATTTTTGATCACCTGCTGCATAACATAAATCTGCTGTTCTTTGGAATCCAAACATTGAGTAGAAAATATAAAATGGAATCATTGGACAATCATTTACAGAATATGAAGTAGCAGCAGCAATCCATGAACTCATAGCTCCAAGTTCATTAATTCCTTCTTGTAAAACTTGTCCTTTAATATCTTCTTTATAAAATGCAACTTGGTCTTTATCTTGAGGGATATATTTTTGTCCAACAGAAGAATAAATACCAACTTGTCTAAACATACCTTCCATACCAAAAGTTCTAGCTTCATCAGGTACAATAGGAACAATTTTTTTACCAATATTTTTATCTTTAACTAAAACATTTAATACTCTTACAAATGCCATAGTTGTTGAAATTTCTCTATCTCCACTACCATCTGTAATTGCAGAAAATGCGCTTAATTCAGGAATCTGTAGATTTTGAGAGAATTTTTCTCTTCTTTGAGGTACATATCCTCCAAGATTTGATCTTCTTTCTTGCATGTATTTAAATTCTGCTGAATCTTCAGCTGGTCTATAATATGAATATGATTCAACTTCTTCATCAGATATTGGAAGATTAAATCTATCTCTAAATTGAATTAAGTTAGCTGTATCTACTTTTTTTACTTGGTGAGCAATATTCATACCCTCAGCTGCAGCTCCCATTCCATAACCTTTTACAGTTTTAGCTAAGATTACAGTTGGTCGTCCTACTGTTTCATTTGCTTTTTTAAATGCAGCATAAACTTTAACAGGATCATGTCCTCCTCTATTTAATTTCCAAATTTCATGGTCACTCATATTTTCTACAAGTTTCGCTGTTTCTGGATATTTATTAAAGAAATTTTCTCTTGTATAAGCTCCACCTTTTTGTTTAAAGTTTTGGTATTCACCATCAACTGTTTTTTCCATAAGTTCAAGAAGTTTTCCTGATTTATCTTTAGCTAAAAGTGGATCCCATAAACTTCCCCAAATAACTTTTAGAACTTCCCATCCAGCACCTCTAAATTCACCTTCAAGTTCTTGGATAATTTTTCCATTTCCCCTTACTGGTCCATCAAGTCTTTGTAAGTTACAATTTATAACAAAGATTAAGTTATCTAAACCTTCTCTTCCAGCAAGTCCAATCGCTCCAAGTGATTCAGGTTCATCACACTCACCATCTCCCATAAAACAATATACTTTTTGAGCAGAACAATCTTTTATCCCTCTATTAGTAAGATATTTTAAAAATCTTGCTTGATAGATTGCTTGTAAAGGTCCAAGCCCCATAGAAACAGTTGGAAATTGCCAATATGAAGGCATTAATTTAGGATGTGGATATGAAGATAATCCATCATTAAACGCCTCTTGTCTAAAATTATCCATTTGATCTTGAGTAATTCTTCCTTCAACAAAACTTCTAGCATAAATACCAGGGCTTATGTGTCCTTGGAAAAATATCAAATCTCCACCATCTTTTTCATTTGGTGCTTTAAAAAAGTGATTAAACCCAACATCATATAATGTAGCAGAAGATTGAAAAGACGCTATATGTCCTCCAAGTTCTAAACCTTTTTTTGATGCTCTTTGAACCATAATTTGAGCATTCCATCTAATAATAGATCTGATTTTTCTTTCAATATCCATATTAGCTGGCATTTTTGGCTCTTCATTTAATGAAATTGAATTTATATAAGCTGTTGTAGCACTATATGGTAAGTGAGCTCCACTTCTTCTAGATTTATCAATTAATTTTTCTAGCAAGAAATGAGCTCTTTCTACTCCTTCTTCTTCAATAATTGCATCTAAAGCCTCCATCCATTCTTGTGTTTCTAATGGATTAATATCTTCTAAATTTAACTGTGACATAAAACTCCTTTATAAAAAATATCTTAAAATTTATAATTAATTTCTAATTTTAATAAACTTTAAATTATAATACACTTATATAAATTATTTTAGGATAAATATAGATGATATTTAATAAAAAATTTAGATTGATTATATCACATAATATTAACTCAATTGGTAACACAAATATAGATAATGCTTTATTTAAATCTTTTAAAAATGATAGTATGCCTATTTTACGGCTTTATTCGTGGGAAAAAGGTATTACATTTGGTGTAGGACAAAATCTAAATGACTATGATAATTTATTAAAAGAATATGAAAATAATTTTTCAAAAAGAATTACAGGCGGTGGAGTCTTATTTCATGGTCATGATATTTCGTATTCTTTAGTAATTCCTTCAAGTTTTATAGAAAATAAGAACGTAAAAGAGACTTATGAATTGATTTGCTCATTTATACTTGATTTTTACAAAAGTTTAGGTTTAAATGCCTCTTTTGCAAAAGATATTGAAAGTATAGTTTTAAGTAAAAGTCCTTTTTGTCAAGTTGGATTTGAAGCTTATGATATAATTGTTAATGGAAGAAAGATTGGTGGAAATGCACAAAAAAGAGCAAAAAATGTGATTTTTCAACATGGTTCAATCCCTTTAATAAGTATAAAAAATGATGAAAAATTTGGTGCAAGTCTAGAAGATTTTTCTATAAATTTGACTTTTGATGAAGCAATAGAAAAATTAAAAGAAGCATTTAAACGAACTTTTAATGCTGAACTTTTAGAATCACAATTAAATGAAAATGAATTAAATATATATAATGAATTATGTAAGGTACAAAAATGACTAAAGAGATAAAATTTAAAAAACCTGAGTGGTTAAGAAAAAAACTAACTCCACATACACAAGTAGAAATGGAAAATTTACTAAAAGATGTTGGTGGACTTCATACTATTTGTCAAGAAGCAAAATGTCCAAATATTAGTGAATGTTTTGCAAATAAAAATGCAACATTTTTAATTTTAGGAAATATTTGTACTAGAAGATGTACATATTGTAATGTAACAACAGGAAAACCAACAGAAGTTGATTTAAGTGAGATACAAAAAGTTACAACATCAGTTTTAAGACTTGGACTTAAATTTGTAGTTATTACAAGTCCTGCAAGAGATGATTTGCCTGATGGTGGAGCAGAACAGTTTTTTAGAGTGACACAAGATATTATAGAAAAATCTCCTGATACAAAAGTTGAGATATTAATTCCTGATTTTAAAGGTAAAGTTGAAAGTCTTAAAAGAGTTATAGCTTCAGGTGCTACTATTATTGGACATAATGTAGAAACAGTTCCTAGTTTATATAGAATTAGAAGAAATGGTACTTATGAAAGAAGTTTAGAAGTATTAAAAAAACTAAAAGAACTTGGTGGAGATAAAGTACAAACAAAAAGTGCTTTGATGGTAGGACTTGGTGAAACAGAAGAGGAGATGGTACAAGTATTTAAAGATTTATTAGCTGTTGGTTGTAAGTTTTTAAGTATAGGTCAATATCTTGCACCAAGTGGAGATTTTGAAAAAGTTATTGAATATGTAAAACCTGAGCAATTCTTAAGATATGAGAAATTGGCATATGATTTAGGATTTGAATTTGTAAAAGCTAGTCCATATGCAAGAAGTTCATATATGGCACATCATTATTTAAATATGGCATCAGCACTTTAATATTGCAAAAATAGGTAAAAATAATTTTTTTTGTAATAAATAACTAAAAACTAATAATAGTTTTGATACATTACTAAAATAATAATTTTTACTTATAAGAGGAGAACCATTATGAAAGGTTTTGCAATGTTAAAAATAGGGCAAATAGGATGGATTGAAAAAGAAAGACCAACGTGTGGTGTAATGGATGCAATAGTAAAACCCATTGCTGTTTCACCTTGTTCTTCTGATGTTCATACTGTTTGGGCAGGTGCTTTAGGTGATAGACATAATATGATTTTAGGACATGAAGCTGTTGGTGAAGTAGTAGAAGTTGGTTCACTTGTAAAAGATTTTAAAGTCGGTGATAAAGTTGTTGTTCCAGCAATTACTCCTGATTGGAATAGTTTAGAAGCTCAAAGAGGTTATTCTATGCATTCAGGTGGTATGCTTGCTGGTTGGAAATTTTCAAACTTCAAAGATGGAGTATTTGCAGAATATTTTCATGTAAATGATGCTGATGGAAATTTAGCACTAATTCCAGAAGGTGTTGATCCAATAGAAGCTGTAATGTTATGTGATATGGTACCTACAGGTTTTCATGGTGTAGAACTTGCTGATGTTCAGTTTGGAGATAGTGTTTGTGTTATAGGAATTGGACCAGTTGGATTGATGGCAGTTGCAGGAGCAGCTTTAAGAGGTGCTTCTAAATTATTTGCTGTTGGTTCAAGACCAAAATGTGTTGAAATAGCTAAAGAGTTTGGAGCAACTGATATTATTAATTACCGAGAAGGTGATATAGTAGAGCAAATAATGGAAAAAACACAAGGAAAAGGTGTTGATAAAGTTGTCATTGCTGGTGGAAATTCTGATACTTTTGTTCAAGCTGTTAAAATAGTAAAACCTGGTGGAAGAATAGGAAATGTAAATTATTTAGGTAGTGGCGATTTTATTCAAATTCCAAGAGTTGAGTGGGGAAATGGAATGGCTCATAAAACAATAGTTGGTGGTTTGATGCCAGGCGGAAGACTAAGAATGGAAAAATTAGCTTCTTTAATACAAACAAATAGAATAAGTCCTAAAAAACTTATTACTCATAAATTTAATGGTATGGAACATATAGAAGAAGGTTTACTTTTAATGAAAGATAAGCCAAAAGATTTGATTAAACCTGTTGTGATTTTTTGATTAAAAAACTATTAAAATTATAAGAAAGCATTATTATTGTATAATAGGGCATTTAATGTTTAAAGGAAAATAATGAGTCAATTACCAAACTGTCCAAAATGTGGAAGTGAATATACTTACGAAGATGGAGATTTATATATCTGTCCTGAGTGTGCACATGAGTGGTCTCAGGATTCATCTGTAGAGAGTAGTGATGGTGATACATTAGTTGTAAAAGATGCAAATGGTACTATTTTACAAGATGGAGATGATGTAACTGTTATAAAAGATTTAAAAGTTAAAGGAAGTTCTTCAGGTATAAAAGTTGGTACTAAAATCAAAGGTATTAGACTTGTTGAGGGAAATGATGGTCACAATATCGACTGTAAAGTTACAGGTGTTGGAGCTATCAAGTTAAAACAAGAGTTTGTAAAAAAATCTTAATTTAATCAACTAAGAAGTTTTGAATTTCAAAACTTCTTAGAAATCTTAAGCCTTATAATCATCAATTTTAAAGGCGTTAAATAAAATATCTGTTGCTAACATTCTTGCTCCATGGTTTAGTGCATCTATTATATCTTTGTCTTGCCAATCTAACTTTCTTAAATCATTCATATCATTTTCATTTACTTTGTGAGGATTTTTCATAGAGTTGATTACAAATTTTAAAAGGGCATTTTCTTTTTGAGTCAATTTTGAACTATCTAAATCTTTTTTCATAGATTGTACTTCTTCAAGACTCCATTTTGCATGATTTACCAGCATTGCTGTATTAAAATCGATACAAAAATTACACTCTTCTTTGCTTGATACACAAATTCTAATACTAGCAAGTAATGGCATTGATAAAGTAGGGTGAGTTGAGTAATATTTTATAAAATCTAATTGCTGTTTTAAAAGCTCAGGACTTGAACTAAATAGTTTGGCATTATTTCCAACACTTCCTCTTACTTTTATAATTTCATTATAAATTTCTAGTAATTCACCGGTTGCTTCATTTGTTTCATATGTTTTTATAATTGGCATTTTATTTCCTTTATTTTTGTTGACAAGTTGGTCAACTCTAATTTTAATAAAACTTGACCAGTTTGTCAAGTAAAAAATGTTATAATTCCAAATGGAAAATAATACAAGAAAAAATTTAATAGATTCAGCCTTTGATGAAATCTACTCAAAAGGTTATCAAGGTGCATCACTTACCACTATTTTAAAAAATGCAAAAGTACACAAAGGCTCAATGTACCATTTTTTTGAAAATAAAAAAGATATGGCATTGGTTTGTATAAAAGAGAAAATTTATGAAAGATTTGTTCAAAGATATTCTTTGATACTTACTTTAGAATCAGGTTACTTAGAAGCTTTTATAGATGGTTTAAAAGATACAACAAAAAGAGATTTTAACAAAGGTTGTCCTATTGCAAATGTTGTACAAGAGATGTCAAATATTGATGAAGATTTCAAAGTTTTGATGGAAGAAATATATCAAACATTTAGAAAAAACATAAAAGATATTTTGGATATTGCAATACAAAAAAATGAGATGAAAGAGTGTGATACAACAAAATTAGCTCTTTATATAGCTTCAACTATTGAAGGTGCTATTTTATCTGCAAAAGCTACTCAAAATATCCAAGATTACGTAGATGTGATAGATATTTTATCTTCTTATATAATGTCATTTAAAAAGAGTTAATATGAATTTAGAAAAACTAAAAGATATGGAAGCCGAGTTTTTAACTTTTTATCCAACAGGTTTTGAAGATGCAAAATTTTTTCCAACTATGAAGAAGTTTAATCCATCAAAACTTGAAGAGTTTACAAAAGAAAATCTAAAAAAAGAGAATTTTTCTAATCCAAATTTAGTTGTTGATGCTTTTTTCAAAATTATTCAAAAATCTGTTTTAGTTTCATTGTTTGATAAACTAAAATTTAGAGATATGTTAGCAAATCTGACTTCTTATGAAAAAGATATGTTAAGTATAGAATTGTATGAATTATTACATGGAAATCAAAAAAATGGTTTTGAGGGGTTAGTTGAGTTTTTAGCTCAATATAATCTTGCAAAATGGACGATAATCTCTGTTGTTTTATACTATAACGATAGACAAGTTGAGTATTTTATAAAACCTACAACTACAAAAAATGTACTTAAATATTTTGAAATAAAAGATTTAGTTTATAAACCAACTCCTAGTTTTGAGTTTTATGATGCTTATAAAAAAGTTTTAAATGAGATGAAAAAAAATGTAGATAAATCTGTGAGTTTTGATAATGCAGCATTTACAGGATTTCTAAGAATTGGAATGGAATAAAAATAATTTTATTTTTATTCACTATTTAGAGTTTTTGGTAGTTCTATTTCAAAAAGTGCACCTAAATAATTTTTATTTAAGTATTCAAATTGTGTATTTTTTACCAAAATAATACCATTAAAACTTTTTTGTATAATTTGTAAAGACATATATAAACCAATTCCTGTTCCTTTTTTATCTCCTTTTGTTGTGAAGTAAGGTTCAAAAATTTTAGTTAAAATTTTTTCATTTATTCCTCCTGCATTATCTATAATTGATATAGAAAAATTGGAGTTAGTTTGAGAGGTTTTTATTTTGATAATTCTGTTTTTTATATCACTTTCTTCAAATTTGTCAATTGAATTATTAAATAAATTAATAAGAATTTGCATAAGTTGATTTTCAAAACCAAATATTTTAAAATCCTCAATCTCTTTTTTTATAGATATGCCGTTATTTGAAAATTGAGAATTAATAATTTTTAAGCATTTATCAATACAATTACTAATCAAAAAATTACTTTTAGGTGTATGAGGTGTATAAAAATCTCTAAAATCATCTACAGTTTGACATAAATAATTTATATTATTCATAATTTTTTCAAGTAATTCAATCTCTTTTTTATTATCAATAATTCCTAATTCTTTTTGCATTTTTATGCCACTTGCTGTTATGGTTATAACATTTAAAGGTTGTCTCCATTGATGAACAATATTTCCTAATAATTCACCAATTGTTGATAATTTTGATTGTTGAAAAAGTAAAAAATCTTTTTTTTTATTTTTCTCTTTTTCTTCTATTAAAGCATTGACATATTTTAAAAGAGATTTTTCTAAAAAGTTAGTTATAAAAAATGAACTATATAAAGATACAAAAAAGATAAAAATGGAGAAAAAAATCAATTCTTTATAGTAATAGTCAAATAATTCATTATGGTTAAAGTACAAAAAAAATGAAATAAAAAAATTAAACATAAGTATTATAACAAGAGGTGCATATTTTATAAAAAATAAAACTCTGTTTTCATTTTTTCTATTACTAAACATATTTTATCTCTCCTTTAAATTTATTTATAATTATTAAATAATAAAAGAATTTCCTTTTAATTTTTTAGATAAAATTATTTTTTCCAATTAAAAAGTTATTATCTTATCTTATCTTATCTTTCTATTAATCCTCCATTTTATTTATATTTAATTTTTAAGCCATTATGTTAGAATACAAAATGAAAAAAATCCCGTTTTATTTACTTATTAATAAACTTTATAATATGAGTTTTAAGAATTATTTTAATCATTTAAAAAAAAATATTTTATGTACAGAGTGGTTCAAAAAAGCTTGCAAAGATAAAAAAATCACAATAAGATATTTATCAAAAAATTATTTTTCAAATGAAATAAAAAATTCTTATCTAAAATATAAAAAAGATACAGTATATTTTTTTAAACTCTTTTTATTGAAATTTGAATATAAAGAGAAATTAGAAAATGATAATCATTTAAAACTTTTAAATGTAAATATTAAAAATGAAACTATATTTAATGTAGTTTCTCTTTTGTTTTCACTACAAAAACAATTTTTGAATACAAATTATTATCAAGATATAAATATCTTTGATAGAAAAACATTTATTGTTAAATATTATGAAAAATATAATTCTTATATTGATCTTTCAATTTTGTCAAAAATTTTGAACAATGTTTTATATTTATGTGGAAATAATATATATAAATTGACTTATTTAATACCTCCAAAAAGATTTTTGTACTCTTTATATATAAAGGAGTTGATAAATTCTGATATAAGTTTATTAAAAGGAGATTCTCAATTATCTGAAATTTTATTTGAAAAATATGGTATAAAAATATCAAGAAGAACAGTTTGTGATATTAGAAATAAATTTTTAATTCCTAAAATACAAAAAAAGAAATCTTTTAATTTCTATTTATATCATGAAAATTTTTATTGTGATAAAAAAAAATTAGATAAATTAAATATTTCACATTTAGAAAATAATGTAAAAGGAATTTATGAGTTATCTTCTAATAAAATAAATAAATATCCTTTTTCAAAAAATAGTATTTTATATATAGGTTCATCAAAAAATATAAAAAAGAGATTGTGGACTTATACTTCTGAATATGCGCATACAGAGCAAATTAGGAATTTTTTGGAAAAAAATGAAGATGTATATTTTAGGATAATCAAAACTTTGGATTATAAAGAGTTTGAAATGCATTTTATTAATGCTTTTATAGATATGAATGGTGAATTACCAAAATTAAATAAACAACGAGTTTTAAATGCAAATTCTTTTGTTTAGTGGAGAATAAATTGATAGAAAGTTATTATAATCAACTAAGAGAAAGTTGTAAAAAATATTTTGATTTTGATGATGGAAATTTTGAAAGATTAAAAAATATTACTTTTCTAAAAGAGATAAAAAAAGGAGAAATTTTACTTGATAATTATTCTAAAGCAAAATATATCTATTTTATCTGTAAAGGAATTTTACGAACTTATTATTTAGGTGAAAATGGTGAAATTTATACAAAAAATCTTTTTAGTGAAAACTACTTTTCAGCTTCAAAAGTATCACTTCTTACAAAAGAAGATTCATATTTAAATATTGATGCTTTGGAAGATTGCACACTTATTTTTATAGATTATGATAAATACAAAGAGTTGATAGATAAATATAATGAATTTAAAACTTTTTATATAAATTATTTAGAAAAAAATTGGGTAATAGTAAAAGAAAAAAATGAAATATCTTTAATCCTTGATGATGCAACAACTAGATATGAAAATTTTGTAAGAAATAATCCAAATATAGAAAATAGAATCGCTTTACATCATATTGCAAATCATTTAGGTATAACTCCAACTCAGTTGAGCAGAATTAGAAAAAAGTTGAATAAATAAAGCTTTCTAATCAACATATGTAAAAGTATTTCTTTTGAAATACTTTTATATTTTAAGAAGTTGTAAATTTAAGTCCGATAATACCTAATATAATAAGTAAAATACTTATAATTCTTATAATATTTACAGAATCATTAAATAAAATTATTCCAGCTATTACAGTTCCAACAGTTCCTATTCCTACCCAAACAGCATAAGCAGTTCCTAAAGGAAGAGTTTTTAAAGAAATACTTAATAACCAAATACTAATCAGCATTGCAAATATTGTAAATAAACTTGGGATTAATTTTGAAAAACCATCTGTATATTTAAGACCTATTGCCCAAAATATTTCAAAAATTCCAGCAATAACAAGTGTGACCCAACTCATAAAAATTCCTTTTTTATAATTTGAGGCCGTCCTCTATGAAATGAAGTGGCAAGGTCGTCCTTGCTTTCTTGTATAAATTTTATACTTTTTTAGGTAATAAGTTAATAAATATACAGTAATCTTCTAAAAATCAACATATGTAAATGACTTTAATTGTATATTTCATTAATATTATAAGAATTTATTTTAAAAGGATTTTTTTTGGAAGAGAAATTAAAAGCACATTTATATGTGTTATTTGCAACATTTTTAATAGCTGGATCTTTTATTGCATCTGCTAAACTTTCAGGCGTTATAGATTCTATTTCTTTGACTTTATATAGATTTGTTTTAGCAGCTATTATTTTAGCTCCAATTGTTTTGATAAAAAAAGAGTATAGAAAAAAGATTATTTCAACTTTTCCAAGAGCTATGATTATAGGATTATTTTATTCTTTATATTTTATTGGAATGTTCAAAGCTTTGGAGACAACAACAGCTTTAAATACAGGAACTTTATATACCTTAGTTCCTTTAATGACCGCGATTTTATGTATATTCTTTTTTAAAGAAAAAATGAATTTAAAACAACTTTTTATATATTTTATAGGAATTATTGGTACTTGTATAGTTGTATTTAAAGCTGATATTGAATTGTTTTTAGGTTTTTCTTTAAATGAAGGAGATATTATATTTTTACTTGCTTCAACTTCTATGGCTTTGTATTCGATATTTTTGAAACTTTTACATAAAAAAGGAGATATTCTTTTAGTGTTAGTTTTTACAACACTAATTGGTGGATGTTTTTGGATGTTTCTTACTATGCAGGTTTTAAATATACCTTTTGGTTGGGAAAAAATAAAAGGTGATTTGTTTTATTGGATGGCTTATTTAGTTATTGGAACAACAATTGTAACTCTATATTTATATCAAAAAAGTTCTATTATTTTAGGTCCAAAAAAACTGATGGCTTATGTATATCTAAGTCCTGCAATGGTTGCTATTTTATCTTTTATAATAGAAAAACAGACTATAAATTCTAATGTTTTTATAGGGATTATCATATCAACATTTGCTACAATGATTCTATTAAAACAGAAGTGAGAAAATATTATGAAAATACCAAATATGATTTATGGAACAGCTTGGAAAAAAGAAAATACAACTGCTTTAGTTTTTGAAGCTTTAAAACAAGGATTTAGAGCTGTTGATACAGCTTGTCAACCAAGACATTATCGAGAAGATTTAGTTGGCTTTGGTTTACAAAAAGCTTATGATAATGGAGTTGTAAAAAGAGAAGATTTATTTATTCAAACAAAATTTACTCCAATTGATGGGCAAGATAAAAATAATATGCCATATTTAGAAAGTGATGAAATAGAAATTCAAGTGGAAAAATCTTTTGAAACTTCTAAAAAAAATCTAAAAACAAATTTTATAGATGCTTATATTTTACATTCACCAGTTTATCCTAGAAGTAAACTTCAAAAAGTTTGGCAAAAAATGGAAGGATTTGTTGATGCTGGTGAAGTAGGGTATTTAGGAATTAGTAATTGTTATGATTTAGATGTTTTAGTTTACATTTATAACAATGCAAGAATAAAACCATCAATAGTGCAAAATCGATTTTATGCTCAAAGTGGATATGACAAAGAAATAAGAGCTTTTTGTAATCAAAATGAAATAAAATACGAGAGTTTTTGGTCTTTAACTGCAAATCCAGATATTTTGACAAGTGCGATTTTACAAACTTTATCACAAAAATATCAACGAGGTGTTGCTGAGATTTTTTATAGATTTTTAAATCATATAAATATAACGCCTTTAAATGGTACAACATCAACAAAACATATGATTGAAGATTTGAAAATTGGTGAGTTTGAATTGTTAGATATAGAAATAAAAGAGATTTATAAATTGTTAGATTAAATCAGTTTATTTATTAAACAAAATAATTACTTATTATTTAAACCTTTAGATATAATAATTTAATAAAGATTTAAAATTTTATCTATAAAGGTTTAAAATATGGGAATAATTAAAAATGTTTTTAAATCTAAAATATTATTAATAATTTTATTATTTACATTTGTTTATTCTCAAGAAAAAGTAACTTTACAACTAAAATGGTTTCATCAATTTCAATTTGCTGGATATTATGCTGCAAAAGAAAAAGGTTTTTATGATGAAGTTGGTTTAGATGTTGAGATAAAAGAAAGAGATTTAAAATTTAATAATATAGAACAAGTAATAAAAGGTGAATCTCAATATGGAGTTGCAGATTCTGCTTTATTCTTGTATAAGATTACAAATGAACCAGTTGTTATAGTTGCTCCTATTTTTCAACACTCTGCAAATGTACTAATTTCATTGAAAAATAGTGGAATAGATTCTCCTTATGATTTAAATAATAAAAATATTTCAATTTATGCAAATAGCACAGATAGTTTTACAATATTAGCAATGTTAAAAAAATTAGGAATTAAACCAAACTTTTTACCAGAAAGAAAGAGTGATGATTATTTAAAATTAATAACAAAACAGATAGATTTAACTTCTGCATATTTAAGTAATGAGCCTTTTTATTTCAAAGAAAAAGATATAGATATAAATGTCATAGATCCTATTTTTTATGGATTTGATTTTTATGGAGATATGCTATTTACAAATAAAGAAGAAGCTATAAATCATCCTTTAAGAGTTGAAAAGTTCAAAAGAGCAACATTAAAAGGTTGGGAATATGCCCTAAATCATAAAGAAGAAATAGTTCAACTAATTTATAATAAATATAGTGCTAAAAAATCTATTGAGCATCTTATGTTTGAAGCAGATGTTATTCAAAAAATGATTGATATAAAAAATGTTCCTTTAGGTACGCTTGATAAAGGACGTTTTAAATATATCTCTGATTTATATAAAGATTATGGATTAGATAATAAAAACTTAAATGTAAAAGATTTTATTTTTGATGAGTTTGAAAATCATCTTAATTTAACAAAAGAAGAGTTGAATTTTATAAAAAATAAAAAAGAGATTACTTATTGTATTGACCCAAATTGGATGCCTTTTGAAAAAAATATTGAATCAAAACATATTGGAATTACAGCAGATTATTTTAAAATTTTTCAAGAAGAGTTGAGCATTCCTTTTAAATTTGTACCAACAACAAATTGGAGTGAGTCTTTATCTTTTATTGAAAATAAAAAATGTGATTTTTTATCTTTACTTATTGTCTCTGAAAAACGTAAAAAATTTTTAAATTTTACAAAACCTTATTTACAATCACCTTTAGTTGTTGTAACTAGAAATGATGAGATTTTTATCTCTAATATTTTGGATATTGGAAATAAAAAAGTTGGAATTGTAAAGGATTATGCTTTTATTGAGATTTTAAAAGAGAAATATCCAAATCTTAATATTGTTGAAGTAAAAGATATAGAAGATGGATTAAATAGAGTTAAATCAAAAGAGTTATACGGTTTTATAGATACTTTGACTACAGTTGCTTATATGATACAAAATAAATATGTAACACAATTAAAAATTAGTGGAAAATTTGATGAAACCTTAGATTTATCTATTGGAACAAGATATGATGAACCTTTATTAACTAATATTTTTAATAAAGTGATAAATAACGTTTCTAGTGAAGATAAACAAATGATTTTTAATAAATATACTTCAATTAAAGTTGAAGAAAAGATGGATTATAAACAGATTGTTTTATGGGTTTTAGGAACAATTTTTTTATTTGGAATAATTCTATTTATTTTTATAAATGCAAATTTAAAACTTACAAAAGAGATAAGAAAAAGAGAAGAAATTGAAAAAAGACTAAAAAGTTTCAATGAGTTAATTGATGAAAATATTATCTCTTCTTCAACCGATTTAAGAGGATACATAACTGATGTTTCAAATGCTTTTTGTCGTATTAGTAAATATTCAAGAGAGGAATTGATAGGTAAAAATCAAAATATTGTAAGACATCCAGATATGAGTAGTGAAGTTTATAAAGAGTTATGGAAAACAATAAGTTCAAATAAGATATGGGAAGGAGAGATAAAAGATAGAGCAAAAGATGGAACAGATTATTGGATACATATAAAAATAACTCCAAAATTTGATGAATTTAATAATAAAATTGGCTATATATCTATAAAACAAGATATTACAGATAAAAAAATTATTGAAGAAATATCAATTACAGATGGATTAACTAATCTTTATAATCAACGATACTTTAATGATTTTTCTCAAAAATTTATAAATAGTGCAAAACGAGAAAATCATTTTATTTCTTTTTTAATAATAGATGTTGATTACTTTAAACAATATAATGATACTTATGGACATTTGATGGGTGATAATGTTTTGAAAAAAGTTGCAACAGCTTTAAAAGATTATAGTTCAAGATCTGATGATTATTGTTTTAGATTAGGTGGTGAAGAGTTTGGAATATTATTTAAGTCAAAAAATCAAGAAAAGGCTTTTCAATTCGCCAAAATGATTCTAGAAAATATTGAAAATCTAAAAATAGAACATAAAAGTAGCATTGTTAGTAAATATATAACTGTATCAATGGGCTTATTTAGTGATTATTCAAAAAATATTATAGATATTGATGATATTTATAAAAAAGCTGATAAAATGCTCTATCTTGCAAAAGAAACTGGTAGAAATAGGGTGATAAATGAGCTCTAGATTCTATTTTAAAACAAAAATTGAAAAAGAGTTTCAAATTACAGATTTGGCTTTTAGAAATAAATTTAAAGATACTTTTGGAATAACTCCAAAAAAATGGCAAAATAAAAAAAGACTTGAAAAAGCGAAATTATTACTTGAAACAACAAATTATAATGTTACAGAAGTGTGTCAGACTTGCGGATTTGATAATATCTCTTGGTTTATACAGAGCTTTAAAAAAGAGTATAAAATCACTCCAAAACAGATAAAAAACAACAAAAATTGAAGTTTTTCTAATAGAATAATTTTTTTTAATAATATATACTATGAAAATTAAAAGGAGAAAATTATGAAAAAAATAGCATTATCAATATTTTTTAGTGTAAGTATGATTTTTGCACAAAATTTTACATTAAGTAGTTCTGATTTACAAGGACAATTAACATCAAAACAAGTATTTAATGGTTTTGGATGTACAGGAGAAAATATATCTCCTGAACTTTCATGGAAAGATGCTCCAAAGGGTACAAAATCTTTTGCAATTACTGCTTATGATCCTGATGCACCAACTGGTTCTGGATGGTGGCATTGGATAGTTTTTGATATATCAAAAGATAAATTTACATTACCAACTGGTTTTGGAAATAGTGAATCAAAAAATGCAATCCAAAGTATAACTGATTATGGTAAAAGTGGTTTTGGTGGTGCTTGTCCTCCTGTTGGAGATAAAGCACATAGATATGTATTTACTGTACATGCACTTGATATAGAAACTTTAGGATTAGATAAAAATGCAAATCCTGCACTTGTGGGATTTTATCTAAATTCTCATACGCTTGCTAAAGCTTCTTTAATTTCATATTATGGAAGATAAGTAAAAGAAAGAATATACTACAATATATCCTATAACATAAAATAGGAATTTTAGACGTGAGTGTACAAATTAGTATTGAAGATTATAAATTCAGTGATTTAATTGATATTGTTGATTTTAAGCAGTTACTTGAAAGTTTTTATAAAGCGACTAAAATTCCAAATACTCTACTTGATTCAGGTAATAAAATCATTTCTCAATTTGGTTTAACAAAAGCTTGTTCTCAGTTTTATAAAACTAATTTTGAGAGTGATTTATTAAAAGAGTTTATTGATGGAAAAAAACCTTACTCTTTTTGTAAAAATGGACTTATGTATTATTCAACTCCAATAGTTGTAGAAAATCATCATTTAGCAACTCTTATTTTAGGAGAATTTTTAGATAAGACTCCAAATAAGATATTTTTTACACAACAAGCAGAAAAATTTAATTACGATAAAATCAAATATCTTGAAGCAATAAATAGTATTCCTATTATTAAAAAAGAGCAAATAGAGTCTTTAATGAATTGTATTGTTCAAATGGCTAAAATGCTTGCAAATAATGCTTTACTTAAATTTCGAGAAACAAAATTAGAAGATAATTTAAATAAAAGCACAGAAGAAAAAAGTGAGTTAAAAAATATTTTAGATTTCTCTCCAATTGGTATTGCTTGGTCAGATGAAGATGGTAATATAAAATATCTTAACCATCAATTTATAAAACTTTTTGGTTATACGATTGATGATATACCTACTGTTCAAGTTTGGTATGAAAAAGCTTATCCTGATATAAAATATAAAAAAGAGGTAATTGAACCTTGGCATAAAGAAGTTGTTATTTCTAAACAAACGGGAATTTTAGTCCCTGATTTAGAAGTTACAATAAGATGTAAAGATGGAAGTGAACGACGGGTATTTGTAAGAGTGTCATGGATTGGAAATAAAAGACTTGTTAATTTTAATGATATAACTCAACATTGGAAAAGTGAACTAAGAAATCATATACATGACTCCATGTTAGAAATGGTAGCTAAAAATACATCTTTATCAGATATTTTAAATACAATCGTTAAAAATATGGAATATGAAGATCCTGGTTCTTTTTGTAGCGTTTTATTACTTGATAAAGATGAAAAACGTTTGATTTTAGGTGCTGCACCAAATTTACCTGATTTTTATAATAAAGCTGTAAATGGCGTTAAAATTGCAGAAGGAGTTGGTTCTTGTGGTTCTGCTGCTTATCTTAAAACACGTGTAATTGCAGATGATATAAGCACACATAAATATTGGCAACCATATAAAAGTTTAGCTTTACGTGCTGGATTAGCATCTTGTTGGTCTGAACCAATTATGTCTTCAACTGGTAAATTATTAGGTACATTTGCAATTTATCACTCAAAACCTTCAATTCCAAATTCTAGTGATATGGAACGTATTAATTTTGCTGCAAACTTAGCTTCTATTGCAATAGAAAATAGAAATACAAGATTAGAACTTGAGCATAGAGCATATTTTGACTATCTTACAGATTTACCTAATCGAAGATATTTTATAGAACAAGCAGAACTTGAATTATCTCGTTATCATAGATATGGTGGTGAACTCTCTTTGATAATGTTTGATATTGATCATTTTAAACAAATAAATGACAAATATGGGCATAGTATAGGAGATTTAGTTCTTCAGAATTTAGCAAAAATTAGTCGATTGATTTTAAGGGATGTTGATTTAATTGGGCGTATAGGTGGAGAAGAATTTGCTATCATTTTACCTCAAACTAATATTTCAGAAGCTTTAAATGTTGCAAAAAGATTACAAACAGCAATTTTAAATGAAAAAATTATTGTAAATGAAGAAATTTCTTTTAATTTTGCAGCTTCTTTTGGTATTACATCTGCTTGCAAATGTACAAATATAGATGATTTATTGATTCAAGTAGATTTGGCATTGTATAAAGCAAAAAATAGTGGAAGAAATCAAATTTGTATCTCTAATAAAAATGATTAAATTTGATTTCTAAATTGTTCTTTTATAAAAGATATAAAAGTTTCAAAGAGTAGATTTTTAGATTTTTCTTTATGATAAATCAAATAAAACTCTCTTTTTAACTCTAAATTTTTTAGTTTTATTTCGAAGAGTTTTTTTTCTTCTAACTCTTTTTGAACAATTACTTTTGAAATTGCTGTTACTGTATCAGGATTATTTAAAACAATTGTTTTTATCTCTTCAAAATCTTGAAGTTGCATAAAAATGTTTAATTCTTTTGCAATTTCACCAATTTTATGTATAAATATTTCTCTTGTTCCACTTCCAATTTCCCTTAAAATCCATTTTTTCTCAATTGTATCAATAAAAGCTTCTTTTTTGTAGTTTTTATCACTTGTAACAACTATTAATTCATCATTTCCTAATTTTTCTTTTATTAAGCTACTATTTTGTGTATCTACTTCAATAAGTCCAATATCAAGTTGGGATTTTAAAATATTTTCTATGATTTTACTTGAGTTTATTGTCAATATATCTAGTTTTACATCTTTATATTTTGATAAAAAATCATAATAGACATTTGGCATAATATAGTTTGAAATAGTTTTACTTGCAGCTATTTTTATATTTCCAGCTAGCTTATTTTCTTGAAAAATAGTTGTTGCATCAATAAGTGCTAGATAATGAGAAAGAGTTTTTTCTTTAAAATATTTTCCTTTTTCGTTTAATATCAGCTTTTTACCAATTCTATCAAAAAGTTGTTCATCTAGGCTACTTTCAAGTGATTTTATAGCTAAAGAGATTGCTGATTGACTTATATTTAATTCACTTGCAACTTGTGTAACTTGAGGATTTTCACTTAATTTATAAAAAAAATTTAACTCTTTTAATGTCATATTTTTCCTTATTAAAAATATTAATCATTATATTAAAAATAATATATTTTACAAATTAAAAGATTAGAGTTATACTTCTACAATTAAAGGAGTTTTATTATGAAAACTAATAATAAAAGTATTATAAATACTTTTTATGGTGTTTTATTTGTAGGAATTTTTGCATTAATTGCAACAATTATAGCAGAAGCTGAATTTTTTAAAAAATTAGGAATTAGTCCTCTTATTATTGGTATTATTCTTGGAATTTTTTATGCAAATACTTTAAAACATAAACTTCCAAATCCTTGGCAAAGTGGAATAATTTTTTCTACAAAATATATTTTAAGATTTGGGATTATTTTATATGGATTTAGACTTACTTTTCAAAATCTTCAAGAAGTTGGAATAAATGGGATTTTAATAGCTTTTTGTGTTGTTTTTTTTACTTTTATTTTTGGATATTTTATAGGAACAAAAGTTTTAAAAATGGATAAAGAGTTAGCTATTTTATGTAGTGCAGGAAGTTCGATTTGTGGAGCAGCAGCTGTTATGGCAACTCAAAGTGTTTTGAAAAATGAAGCTTATAAAAGTGCTGTTGCTGTGTCTTTTGTGGTTATTTTTGGAACAATTGGAATGTTTTTATATCCATTTTTAGATAAGTTAGGAGTTTTTCTTTTTACAAGTTCTCAAATGGGAGTTTATATAGGAGCAACACTTCATGAAGTAGCACATGTTGTTGCAGCTGGAAATGCTTTAGGTGAAGTTGTATCAACAAATGCAATTATTGAAAAGATGATAAGAGTTATATTTTTAGTTCCATTTTTGATTTTATTATCATTTTGGTTGATTAAAACAAATTTTCATACAAAAAAAGAGAAATCAAAAATAGTAATTCCTTGGTTTGCAATATTTTTTATAGTAGTAGTTGGATTTAATTCTTTGGAACTTTTAGAAGAAAATATAATAAAAAGTATAAATTATTTTGATACTTTTGCTTTAACTATGGCAATGACTGCTTTAGGAATGGAAACAAGTTATGATAAGTTTAAAAATACAGGAATAAAACCACTTTATTTATCATTGATTTTATTTATTTGGTTAATGGTTGGAGGATATTTTTTAGTTAAGTTCTTTTTTTAAGATAAGTATTTTTAATACTTATCTTACTTCAATTCCATATTTTTCTAGCATATTAACCCAAACAATATTATTACCATTTTTATCAAAAATTGTTGGTGTTCCTTGAACATTTAAATTTAATCCAATTTGAATTTGTTCTTCTAAATGTTTTTCAAGTTTAGCAAGTTGAGTTTGTGTATATTTTGAATTTTTTACTTTATCTAAATTTTCACTTGCATCAAACATAGCATCAATTTTTTCATTTGTTGTTTTTTTATTCATAATATATAAAGATAAATCTTTTGCATTTTCATGTGATTCTAAAGGATAATAAAACACTCTAATTTTAACTTTATCTTTTATTTGTGGTAAATATGATTCTAATTTTTTACAATATGGACATTCTGGATCTGTAAATAAAAAGTACTCTTCTTTTCCTGTTCCATAAACAAAAGCTTCTTTTCCTCTAACTCCTGTTAAATCAACTGGTGCAGATACTTTCATTCCATTATTTACATCAATAACATCACCTGAAAGAATAAGTTTTTTATCTTTTGTTAAATAAATTTCATCATTGTTCCCTTGAACTTTGATGCTTAAAATATAAATACTTCCAACATCAAAAGCTTTTGTTATTTGTATATTTGCTCTTTTAAATAGTTCTAATTGTTCCATTTGAGCTATTTCAGCTTTTGATACTTCTTTTGTTGCAGCATTTAAACTACAAGTTAGGATAAGAGAACTGATTAACATTTTTTTAGTTAAATCAAACATAAGGTTTCCTAATATAAAAATTTTGCGTATTGTATCTTTTTTATATTAAGAATGTGTGAAGTAATTTATAAATTACTTCACAATTTTACTTTTTAGAGTAACTTTATCTTATTTTATGAGAGTATAAAAAATTCCTGTTGTAAATAATGAGATAATTGTTCCATATCCTACAATTGCAGAACTTAATTTTGGGGCAAGTCCAGCCATAGATGCTATAGCACCTGCTGTTATCATAGTTGGCATTGCAGCTTCCATAATTGATACAATTGATGCTGTATTATACCAATCAAATGTTTTACAAATAATAATTGCAATAATAGGTGCAATGAAAAGTTTTACAATAAGTGCGATACTAAAAGGTTTTATCTCTTCTTTTTGTAGTTTTAGTTGAAGTTGAAGTCCAACTGCAACTAAAGCAAGAGGAACAATCGTACTTGAAAAAGCACTTAAAACTTTTATTGTAACTTGATTAAATTCTGTTCCAATTAATAATAAACCAACCATTAAAGCAATAAATGGTGGAAAAGTTAAAACTTTGAATGTAATCAATCTAAAAGTAACTTTACTATTACTAGAATAGAAACTTGCTATAAAAGTACCATAAATTGCAAGTGCAATAAAATTTCCTAATTGGTCATAAACTAAAATATAAGGAATAGAACTTTCTCCCATATAAGAAGTAATTATAGGAATACCAATAAATGAAGTATTTCCTAAAACTGCTACAAGCATAAGGCAACCTGTTACTTCTTTTGAAAAATTAAATATTTTAGATAAGAACAAAATTATTACTGCACTTAATGTCATAACTGTCCATGATATTATGATAGGAATAATTGCTTCAATAGAAATATCTAATTTTGGTATTTGTAATAAAATCATCGCTGGAAGAGAAATATAGATTAAAAATTGATTTAAAATCATAGGAGCATCTTTTGAAAAGATGTTTAATCTATTAATTATATAACCAATAGACATTGCTAAAATAATTAAAATAAAATTTTCCATCTTTTAGTCACAAAAAGTATTTTGACAAGGATTATCAGATGTAACTTTTCCAAATTCTTTTACATAATCAATTCCCCATTGATGCATCTCTTCTAAAACAGGTCTTAATTTTTCTCCACAAGGAGTTAAACTATACACAACTTTTGGTGGAACACTAGCAAAACATTCCCTATGAATAATATTTTTTTCTTCTAGTTCTTTTAGTTTTATTGTTAAAGTTTTTTGAGTTATTTCACTTATTATTTCATGTAATTCTTTAAATCTTTTTTCTCCATCAAGTAAGTGCCAAATAATTGCTAACTTCCATCTATCATTGAAAATATCCAGTGTTACAGCAACTGAACATCTATATTCTTTATCATTTATATAATACATAATTAAAATCCTTAAATTTGCAGTTTGAATTATAACATAAAGAAAATTAATTTCCATTACTTACCTAAAGTAAAGTAAGCATATATTAAGTTTGTTGTAAATATAATTTTCAAAATTAAAGGAGCAAATTATGAAAAAAGTTTTAATTTTAAATGGGCATCAATATTATAAAGGTCCAGCTAATGGTGAATTAACTAATCATTATATAGAAAAAGCAAAAGATTTTTTTTCTAAAAATGGATTTGAAGTAAAATATACTCATATGGAAAAAGGTTATGAAGTAGAAGAAGAGTGTGAAAAATTTGAATGGGCTGATTATGTTTTATTTCAATATCCAGTTTATTGGATGGGTGTACCTTGGATTGCAAAAAAATATTTTGATGAGACATTTACTCAAGGAAGACACTATGAAAGTGATGGAAGAAGTAGAAGTGATGCTTCTAAAACTTACGGTACAGGAGGATTATTAAAAGGTAAAAAATATATGTTAAGTGTAACTTATAATTGTCCATTAAGTGAATTTGACAATCCAAAAGGTTTCTTTGATGGTTTATCTTTAGACCAAGCTCATGTTGCAACTCATAAAACTTTTGAATTTTGTGGATTAGAACCACTTAAAACTTATTCTGTTCATGATATTTTTAAAGGTGATTTAGATTTAGCTAAAGAGTTAGAAAAATTTGAATCAGTTTTAAAAGAGAATTTTTTATAGGAAAAAAATATGAAAAATATTGTAATAGTTGCAACTATTAAAGCAAAAAAAGGTTTTAAGGATGAAGTTTACAATGAACTTTTAAAACTTCATAAAGCAACTCATGAATTTGATGAAGGTTGTATTCAATATGATTTACATAAAGATTTAAGCGATGAAGATAGTTTTACTTTTGTTGAAACTTGGGAAAATCAAGAACTTTTATCAAAACATGAAGAAAAAGAACATTTTAAAGCTTTTGTATCAAAAATTGAAAATAAAATAGATGGTTTAACAATCAATAAACTAGAAAAATTAGAAATCTAAAAAGGATTTTTTATGAGCTTATTATTAAAAAGTGGAAATATTGGAGCATTAGAGTTAAAAAATAGAGTTGTTATGCCACCTATGTGTATGTATAAAAGTGATAATAGTGGAGAGTTGAAAGATTTTCATAAATATCATTATGTATCAAGAGCTTTAGGTGGAGTAGGGTTTATTATAGTTGAAGCAACTGCAATAGAGCCAAAAGGAAGAATATCTTCAAATGATTTAGGTCTTTGGGATGATTCTTTGATAGAAAAACATAAACAATTAAATAAAGATATACACTCTTTTGGTGCTAAAACTGCAATTCAAATTGCTCATGCAGGAAGAAAGTCAACTGTTATTGATTCAACTCCTATTGCTCCAAGTTCAATTGCTTTTTCAAAAGAGGCTCCATTTAAAATTCCTAAAGAAGTTTCAATAGAAGAGATAAAAAATATTAAAAAATTATTTATAAATGCAGCTTTTAGAGCAAAAGAGGCAGATTATGATGCTATTGAACTTCATGCAGCTCATGGCTATTTATTATGTGAGTTTTTATCACCAATTTCAAATAATAGAACAGATATTTATGGTGGAACTTTAGAGAATAGATGTAGATTAGTTTTAGAAATAGCCCATGAAATAAAACAAAAATTAGATTTGCCTTTGATTGTTAGAATTAGTGCTGATGAGTGGATGAATGGTGGTTGGAATATAGAAGATTCTATTTATTTATCAAAAGAGTTAGAAAAAATCGGAGTTGATTCAATTCATGTATCAAGTGGTGGAAATTTAGAAAAACCTGATAATACTCCAATAATTCAACCTTTATATCAAGCTTCTTGGGCAAAAAAAATAAAAGAAAAAGTGAATATTCCAGTAATTGCAGTTGGGTTAATTACAACAGCAATTGAAGGAGAATATTTACTTAAAAATAGTTCTTGTGATTTTGTTGCATATGGTAGAGAGTTACTTAGAAATCCAAATTTTGTTTTTTATGCAGCAAATGAGTTTAAAGAAAAAGAAAAAATAGATAGTTCATATGAAAGAGCTTATAGATAATTTAAAAAGAAGATAAAATGATTCAAAAAAGTAATACCAAATATTTTATTGGTATGTTTATAGCTATGATAATTTGGGGAATTGCATGGACTTCAGGAAAAGCAGCAACAGAACATTCGAATCCAGAAGTTGCCGCATTTTGGAGATATGCAATCTCTTTTTTAACGATAATTCCTGTTATTTTATATATGAAAACGGTTTTAAAAACAGATAAAATAGGATTAATTTATATGATAGGTGCTGGAATTTTAAGTGCTATATTTAATTATCTGTTTTTCAAAGGATTATCTCATGGAGCAGCTGGTTATGGAGGAACAATGGTAACCTCAATTGCTCCAATAATTACATATATATTATCAATTATAATTTTTAAAACCCAAGTATCAGCAAAACAGATTTTTGCACTTGGAATTGGAATTTTTGGTGCTTTAGTTTTACTTCGTGTTCCTTCAGAAGGATTTGCTTTTTTAAATGTAAATAGTTCGTATTTTCTTGCTTGTGCAGGAGTATGGGCAATGGTTACAATATTTTCACAAAAAGCATCAAAAAGAGCAGACCCGATGTTTTATACTTTAGTTGTTTTTGGAATTACTGGATTTATAAATATGATTTTTGCTTTACCTTATCATCCTTTTGCTTTTGCATCGTATGATTATATATTTTGGTTAAATATTATTTATATTGGAGTCTTTTCAGGGACTTTTGCAATGACACTTTTTTTTGTATCAGCTGCAAAAATTGGAGCCCATAACACAGGAGTATTTATGTTTATAGTTCCTATAGGAGCGATAGTTTCAAGCTATTTTGCATATAATGAGAATATTGCTTTATCGACAATTATGGGATGTGCTTTATCATTTGTTGCTGTTGTATTATTTAATACAAAAAGTAAATTAGAGCGATTAAAAGCCAAACAAAATTTAATTTAAAAGGATAATTATGGAAAAAACATTTATGGAAGCTATGGATTTTAGACATGCTTGTAAGATTTTTGATGAGACTAAAAAAATTAGTGATGAGGATATGAAATTTATTTTAGAAGCGGGAAGAAAAAGTCCGAGTTCTTTTGGTATGGAAGCTTGGAAGTTTTTAGTTATCACAAATGAAGAGTTAAAAGCAAAATTAAGACCTGCTTGTTGGGATCAACCACAAATTACAACTTGTTCTCATTTAGTTGTTGTTTTAGCTGGAATTGAAAGTGTAAAACCAGAATCTGGGATACCTGCTTTAAGATTTGGAAGACGTGAAATGCCTCAAGAGAAAAAAGATTTTTATAATAAATTATATAAAGACCATTTAACAGTTACAAAAGTTTTAGATAGTGATGAAAATGTTTTTGCTTGGACAGCTAAACAAACAGCATTTGCAGCTGCAAATATGATGACAGCAGCTGCAATTAAAGGAATAGATTCTTGTCCTATTGAAGGATTTGATAAAGCAAAAGTTGAAGAAATTTTAGGACTTGATACTAAAAAATATCAATTATCTTTAGTTTTACCTTTTGGATATAGAATAAATCCACAATCTAGTCAAATGAGATTAGCTTTTGATGAAGTAGTTGAATTTATAAAATAATCTTTGTAGCCTTTTAAATAATAATTTAAAAGGCTACATATCTGCATATATAGAGCTTCTAGAAAATAAAAAATAATAAAAATGATACCTTTATAATACCATTTTCTATTAAAATACTTATTATAATTAATTTAATAAGGATTTTTGCTAAATGGATACAATATTTATAGATACAAATGATAAAAAAAATAAATCAATATTAGTAATCAGCGATGATATAATTTTTATAAATGAGTTGAAAAAAAAGGTTAATTCAAACTTTAAACTAAATTTTTTTGAGAACAATAAATTTTATTTATTAAATAGTGATATTAATAGTTTTGATGTAATTATTTTTGATAATAGTAAAAATGATTTAAAAAAGTTTTTGGATGTATTTAAATTAACAAAATCTTATAATTTTAATATACCTATAATTTTATTGAAAGAAGATGTTAGTGAAGATGATTTATCTTTGTATAAAATAATCAATGTTTATTCTATTTTAAAAAAACCAATAAATAAAGATTTTTTATTTAATACAATTGAACTTTGTTTAAATTTTTTAGATAGTAATAAAAAAGTGCAATTTGAAAATGGATATTATTTTGATTTAACAAGAGAAGAGTTATTTCAGGGTAAAAAGATTATAAAACTTACAAGAACAGAAAAAAAGTTAGTTAAATTATTGGCTGAAAATCCTAATAGTTTAGTTACTTATGAAGAGATTTCTTCAATAGTTTGGAAAGGAAAAGTTTTTTCTATCTATTCTTTACGAAATGTAATTAATCATTTAAGAGAAAAAACAGATGATACATTTATTAGAAATTTTTCAAATAGAGGATATATTTTAAATACTATTTGATTTTTTACTTTTTCTTAAAATTACTATATAATAATCCTTAATATGAAAAAACTAAATATAATAGTCTTTATAGTAATTTTATTTTTTTTAAATGGATGTGAGGATACGTCAAATAACTATTCTCCAACTTATCAGAAAAATAAAGTATTAGATAAAAAAATTTATATTTTAGGTGTTCATCCTTTACATAATCCAAAGCATTTATTTGAAGTATATCAACCTTTAGTGGATTATTTAAATGAAAATTTAAAAGATATAACTATTCAGCTAGAAGCTTCGAGAAATTATGACTCTTTCAATGAAAAATTATCTTTAAGACATTTTGCCTTTGCTTTACCAAATCCTTATCAAACATTAAAATCTTTAGATTATGGTTACAAAATTTTTGGAAAGATGGCAGATGATGAAAAATTTAAAGGGATAATTATTGTAAGAAAAGATAGCAATATAATAGATTTTAAAGATTTAAAAGATAAAAAGATTAGTTATCCTGCTTCAACTGCACTCGCTGCAACTATGTTACCTCAATATTTTTTATATGAAAATGGAATAGATATAAATAAAGATTTAAAGAACATTTATGTTGGTTCTCAAGAATCTGCTATAATGAGTGTTTATTTAAAAGCAACAGATTTAGGAGCAACGTGGACTCAACCTTGGGAAATTTTTAAAAAAGATAGACCAAATATTGCAAATGAATTGAAGGTATTATGGGAAACTAAAAGTTTACCAAATAATGGTTTAGTTGCACGAAATGATGTTCCCGAAGAATTGATAAATAGAATTGGTAATTTATTATTTAACATGCATTTAGATAGCAAAGGTATGTTAATACTTAAAAAAATCAATTTAACACATTTTGAAAAAGCAAATAGTGAAACTTATGATGAAGTAAAAGATTTTATAAATAAGTTTGAAAAAGATATAAGAGTAATAAAATGATAGATAAAATAAAAGCTTTTTATAGCCATTCTATTAAAAGAAGATTGATAATAACTGTTACTCTTACTCATGTATTTTTGATGAGTATTTTTGTTTATGATTTGATTAGTGAACAAAAAGAATTTTTAAAAAATCAAAGTAATGAACAAGTTACAAGTTTAACAAAAATGATTGTGAGAAACTCTGTATCTTGGATTTTATCAAATGATTATGTTGGTTTAGAAGAGTTGATCTCTTCAATCTCAAAATATCCAAATTTAGAATATGCGATGATTATAAATAAAAATGGAAAAATTTTAGCTCATACTCAAGAAGAAAAAATAAATTTATATCTATCTGATAAATTAAGTACAGATTTTTTTGATTCAAAAAAGATTGAATCAAAAATGCTTATTCAAAATAATAAAATTTTAGACTATATTTCTCCTGTTTTTAGAGAAAATCAACATATCGGCTGGGTTAGAGTTGCTTTAAATCAAAATATAAACTCTCAAAATATAGAAGAAATTTTTAAAGAAGGATTGTTTTTTATTAATATTGCAATAATTGTTGGATATATCTTTGCATACTTTTTAGCGAAAAATATAACAAAAGATTTATATACTTTGATGAAAATTGCTAAACAAACCGCAACAGGAACAAGAAATCAAAGAGCTGATATTTCAAGAAAAGATGAATTAGGTGTTTTATCAAAAGATATAAATAATATGTTAGATAAGATAGAAAAAGATGAAAAACAATTAGAAATTTCTAATAGAGAATTAGAAAAAGATATTGTAAAACTTGAGTTAATGGATAGTAAATTAACTTTATTAAATAAAAATCTTGAAAAAAAAGTTGTAGAAAAAACTTATGAATTAAAAAAATTAAATGATAATTTAAAAAAAGAGATAGAAGAAGAAGTAGAACAAAATAGGCAAAAAGATAATATGCTTTTTCAACAATCAAAAATGGCTTCAATGGGTGAAATGATTGAAAATATAGCGCATCAATGGAGACAACCTTTAAGTTTTATTAGCACAAGTGCAAGTGGAATAAAATTAAATAAAGAGTATCACACTTTAACTGATGAAATTTTAGATGAAGCTATAGAAAATATTATGAATAGTACACAATTTTTATCAAATACTATTGATGATTTTAGAGATTTTTATAAAATTGATAAAATAAAAGATAAATTCAATGTAAAAGAAATTATTCATAAAACTTTAAAGCTTACAACTTCAAGATTTACAAGTAGATCTATTCAAGTTATTGAAGATTGTGATGATGTTTTTGTTTTTGGTTTTGAAAATGAATTAGTTCAAGTTTTTATAAATATTTTAAATAATGCAAGAGATGAATTAGAAAAATTACCTTATGAAGAAAGATTTATATTTATAACTATTAAAAAAGAAAAAAATGAAGCTTATATTTCATTAAAAGATAATGCAAATGGAATAGAACCAACAATTTTAGAAAAGATTTTTGATCCCTATTTTACAACAAAAGGTTCTGATAAAGGTACTGGAATAGGACTTTTTATGTCAAAAGAGATTATAGAAAAACATTTCAATGGTAAAATAATTGCAGTAAATGAAAATTTTATTTATAATAAAAAAGAGTATAACGGTGCTAATTTTATAATAACTATTCCTTTATAAATAGTATTAATTTTTATTTATTATGATAGTAAATAAGACACCATTTTTTTTATTTTCTACAAAAATATCACCTAAATTATCCTTTTCTAAAATATTTTTACAAATATAAAGTCCTAATCCAGAACCATTTTTTTTATTTTTTGTTGAAAAATATGGATTAAAGATTTTTGATATTATATTTTCATCAATTCCTCCAGCATTGTCTTCTATAAAAATTTTTTGTTCTTTTTTATTTTGATTAAAAGAAATACTTATCAAAGGATTTTCTATATTTTTTTCTAAAATAGCATCTTTTGAATTATTTAATATGTTTAATATTATTTGAATTAATTCATTTTTTGGAAGATTTAATTTTGAAAGTTTTTTATCTTTTATTTCAATTTTTATATTTTGAGATAAAAAAGTTTTTTCAAGCATTTTATGAGTAATTATAACTATTTCATTTAGAGTTATTAATTCTTTTTTAGAATCAATTGTAAAAAAATTTCTAAAATCATCTATTGTTGTGGACATATATTGAATATATTTATTTATATCATTTAAAATAGTATCTAAAAAAATTTTATCAAGTTTGTTTATTTCATTTTTTAATTTTATTCTAGTAATCATAGTTGATATTGTTGATAAAGGTTGTCTCCATTGATGAGCAATCATAGAAAGCATTTCTCCCATTGCAGAAAGTTTAGATTGGCGAATTACCATTTTTTCTTTCTCTTTTAATTCACTTAAATCTAAAATAAAAACCATTTTATATTCTTTATCTTTATATTGTACATTTTTGATTTTAATAATTACAGGGATAATATTTCCATCTTTTGTGATTAAAGAGATTTCTTGAAAAAGTTTTTCATTATATTTTATAAATTTTTCTTTTGATGTTGGGATTAATATCCCTGTGGCTAATTTATCAATCAATTCTTCTTTATTTTCATATCCTAAAATTTCAAGTAAAGAATGATTGATATTTTTTATAAAACCTTCTTCAATTACTAAAATACCTTCAATAGTATTATTTATAACATCACTTAAATTTATAAATATATTATTATTCTCACCCATTTTTGTCCAATACTGTTTTGATTATATAGATTTTATCTAATTAAATACAAAATATACAGAATTATGAGTAATTTTCATAAAATATTATTTTTTTATAAAAATTAATAGTATAATAAGATATATAGTCAAAGGAGCTAGCATGAAAAACTTATTTCTTATTCTTCTTATTAATTGTTTATTCTTAGGTTGTACTCAAAATCAAGTTACAGAAGAGATTTGTAAAAAAGAAGGTAAAATTTACAAAGTCAATAAAGTGCTAAATTTGAGAAGTGGCAATTATGAAGATAAAGCTCAATGTATTTAAAAAAATTAAAAACAAGAGAGAAAAATGACAAATACAAATGTAACAGTTGATTTACAAAAATTGGAAAAACTTTTAAATAAAGTAGGGGATTTAGTAATAACAAATTCTATGATGGCTCAATCAGTAGAAAATCTACCTTCAAGCGATGAAAAAAAGAGTTTAATAGAAAAAATTACTCTTTTGCAAAGGCATATTGTTGAACTTCAAGATTATGCTACAGAAATAAGAATGATTAAATTTGGAACAATGTATGAAATATATGCTGATTATTTAAAACAAATAGTTCCACAAAATAAAAAAGTAAAACTTCAATTAGTTGGAGGAGAAATCAAGGTTGATAAATCTTTAATTGAGCAATTAGATTTATTGATAAAAAAACTTATTTCAAATGCTGTTTTATTTGGAATAGAAACAGTAGATCAAAGAGTTTTAAACGATAAAAATGAAGAAGCAATAGTAAAAGTAGTTATTGAACAATTAAATGGACAAATCTCATTTTCAGTTGTTGATGATGGGGATATAGTAGATAAAGAAGATATTGAAAACATAAGTGAATTAAAAGAAAATATTTCTAAATTTAATGGAAACTTAGAAATTGAGAGTGTAGAAAAAGTTGGAACAAAAGTTTCAATTATTATTCCTTTAACTCATTCTATATTAGATGGATTAAATATTAAAATTGGAAATAGTATATTTATTCTTCCAACTGCTTCAATAGTAGAATCAATACAGCCAACAAAAGATATGATTAAATATGTTGGGGATGGAAGTAGCCAGTTATTGATGTTAAGAAATGAGTTTATTCCTATAATAAAATTATATGAGTATTTTAATATAACACCAAAATCAAAAAAACTAGAAGATGGACTTTTAATAATTGTAAAATCACAAGGTCAAAAAGCAGCATTTTTAATCGATGAATTTCTACAACAACAACAAGTAGTTTTAAAAACTATAGAAACGAACTTCAGAAAAGTGGATAGTGTTGCTGGTGCAACAGTTCGAGGTGATGGAAGTATTGGTATAATAATTGATGTAAAAACTATTTTAGAGGCTCATTAAAGGAAAAATTTTGATAAATTATATCTCCTTAGAAGAATATGGTAAAAAAATATCGGTTTTATTTGTTGAAGATGATGAAAATATAATAAAAGAGATGGGTTTTTTACTAGGAGATATATTTGAAAAAGTTGATATTGCTGTTGATGGTAAAGAAGGTTTTTTTAAATATAGTGAAAACTATAAATTAGATAAAAATTATTATGATTTAGTAATTACTGATATTCAAATGCCAAATATGAATGGAATTGAATTGATAAAAAATATTTATAAATTAAATGATAAACAAAAAGTTATTGTTTTATCTGCTCACAATGAAGCTGACTATTTGATGGAACTTGTAAATATTGGAATTTCTCAATTTATTTTAAAACCTATTGACTATAACAATTTTTTAGAAGTAATCTATAAAATATCAAAAAATATTTATGAATTAAAATATAAAAAAGATATTAAAATTTCAAATTTAGTAGAAATTGATAAAGATTTATTTTGGAATAAAGAGTTAAAACAATTAAGTTTAAAAGATAAAGTTATAAAGTTAACAAAAAAAGAGTTTTATTTAATAGAATTACTTTTAAAATACCCAGAAAAAATCTATACAAATGAAGAAATAATAACTTATCTATGGAAAGATGATTTTACAAATCAGGCTGATATTTCTAATTTAAAAAATATTATTTCAAGACTTAGAAAGAAAATACCACTTTTAAATATAGAAAATATTTATAGCTTTGGTTATAGATTAACTATAAAAAATTAGAAACTAAAATTTATGTAAAAAAGATATTATTATGGTTTTATCATTTAGTAGATATAATTGATAAAAATTATTGAATAATAAAAGGTTTATATTGAGATTAAAAAGTATTCTTTTTCTTTTTGTTTTTATTTTCTCATTAAATTCTTATGCAACTACTCAAAATCAAAAAATAAAACTTCAACTACAATGGAAACACCAATTTGAATTTGCTGGTTTTTATATGGCAAAAGAAAAAGGTTTTTACCAAAAATTTGGGATAGATGTAGAGTTTATAGAGTCGGATGGAAAAACAAATATTACAGATAAAATATTAAATGAAGAGAATCAGATTGGTGTTTGGGGTTCAGGGATAATAAATGAATGGCTAAATGGTAAAGATGTTGTTTTTCTTGCTAATTATTTTAAAAGATCTCCTCTTGCATTAATAACAAAACCAGAAATTAGAACGCCTGAAGATTTAGTTGGAAAAAGAGTAATGATACCTTTTTTTGATGTATCAAGTGCAAGTTTTCAACAGATGTTTAAATTTTTTAACATTTCTAAAGATAGTTTAAATATAGTTGAGCCAAATTTTAAAATTCCAGATTTTGAAAAAGATAATATTGATGCAAGTTCAACTTTTTTACCAAATGAACCATACTATTTTATAAAAAATGGAATCCCTTATAATATTTTAGACCCTAATAATTATGGTGTAGAGTTTTATGATGTTAATCTTTTTAGTTCAAGAAAATTTGTAGAGCAAAATTCAGTATTAATAAAAGATTTTATAGAAGCAACGAATAAAGGTTGGGATTATGCTTTAAAAAATGTAGATGAAACTGTAAATGTAATTTTAGAAAAATATAATACTCAAAATAAAACAAAAGATGCACTTATTTTTGAAGCAAATGAGAGTAAAAAATTTATTTTACAAAAAAATTATCCATTAGGAAGTATTGATATTAATAAAGTGAAAAAAATTTCTGAATTATACATTGAGTTAGGATTTGCTCCTAAAAGAGATAATTTAGAAGATTTACTTTTTATATCAAATGAATCTACAATTTCTTTGACTAATAAAGAAAAAGCTTTTTTGAAAGATAATCCAATAATAAAAGTAAGTAATGAGATAAATTTTCCTCCTTTTGATTTTTCTATTGGTGGAGAACCGTATGGTTTTAGTATAGATTTATTGAACCTTTTATCAAAAAAGATAGGATTAAAATTTGAGTATGTAAATGGTAATTGGGTTGAATTATATAATGATTTTAAAGATAAAAAAATAGATTTATTGCATACTTTGAGTAAAACTTCTCAAAGAGAAAATGATGGTTTTTTCTCTGAACCATATCTTTGGTATCAAACACACTTTATTATTAGAAAAGATAATCCTGATATACAGAATATTGAAGATTTAAATGGAAAAATATTAGTCGTAGGAAAATATTGGGCAAGTGAAGAGTATATTTCAAAAAACTATCCAAAAATAAAATTATTAGTTGTTGATAGTTTTGAAGATATGTTAGAGGCCGTTTCTAAGGGTGAAGCTTATGCTTTAATCGGTGAAAATCTAATTTTTAAATATCTAACTAAAAAAAGAGGTTTTACAAATCTGAAGTTATCATTGCCTTTTGATGAATTTAATAGTTTAGAAAGAACTTCTTATCGATTTTTGGTTTCTAAAGATAAGCCTATTTTAAATCAACTTTTAAATAAAGGATTAAAAAGTTTAACCTTTAAAGAGTTAAATGAATTAGAAGAAAAATGGTTTGGAAAAGAAAATGATATTAAAGAATTTGACAATTCAAGTATAAAACTTAATGAAGAAGAAGTAGTTTATTTATCAAAAAAAAGATTGATTAAAATGTGTGTTGATCCTAATTGGATGCCTCTTGAAAGAATAAATGAAAATGGTTTACATGAAGGAATATCAGCAGATTTGATAAAAACTATGTCACATAAATTGAATCTCAATATTGAATTAGTAAAAACATCTTCTTGGAAACAGAGTTTAGATTTTATAAAAAATAAAGAATGTGATATTTTATCTCTAGCTATGAAAACAAAAGAAAGAGAAGAGTATTTAGATTTTACAACTCCATATTTTTCTTCTCCTTTTGTTATTGCTACTTTGGATAAAGAGTTATTTGTTGAAAATATTGAACACATTTTAGATAAAAAAATTGCATTAGTAAAAGATTATGCTTTTACTGAATTTTTAAAGAAAAAATATCCTAATACGAAGTTTGTAGAGGTAAATAATGTAAAAGAAGGTTTGACTTTACTCTCTGAAAAAAAAGTTTTTGCATTTATTGATACTTTAATTTCTATTGGTTATACAATTAAAGAAAATAGTTTTTATAATATAAAAGTTGCAGGTAAACTTGATGAAAAATGGGAATTATCTATTGCAACGAGAAATGATGAATCTATTTTAAATAAAATTTTTGAAAAAGCAGTAAATTCACTTTCTGATAATGATAAACAAATTGCTTATAATAAGTGGTTTTCAATAAAATTTGAACAATCAGTAGATTATTCGATGTTATGGAAGATTTTAATTCCTATATTCCTTTTAATTTTTATTTCTACTTATTGGAATAGAAAACTTTATAGTGAGAAAGAAAAAACAAAAAAAGCATTGGATTCATTGAAAAAACTTCAAGATATATTAGAAATAAAAAATTTTGAATTGCAAAGAATTTCAAATACAGATAAATTAACTACGCTTTATAATAGACATAAATTAGATGAAGTTTTAAAATATGAATTATCAAGATTTAATAGAACAAATATAAGTTTTGGATTAATTATTTTAGATATTGATTTTTTTAAAGATGTAAATGATACTTTTGGACATAATATAGGAGATGAAGTTTTAGTTGAAATTTCATCACTTCTTAAAAAAAATGTTAGAAGTAGCGATATTCTAGGAAGATGGGGTGGAGAAGAGTTTTTGATTATTGCTCCTGATTCAAAAGAAAAAGATCTTCTTTTATTTGCAGAAAAACTAAGAAAAGAGATAGAAAATTATAACTTTGGTATAGTTGGTAAAAAAACTTGTAGTTTTGGTGTAACAATTAGCAAAATTAATGATACTGAAACTTCTATTGTAAATAGAGCAGATAAAGCTTTATATATAGTAAAAAATAGTGGTAGAAATAAAGTGCAATTTTTATAATGTATATTTTTTTATTGCTTAATTCTATAAATTTTGTAATAATTTTATTTTAGGAATCAAAATGAATTATCAAAAAAATTTAATAAATTATATAGAAAATAAAAATCAAGAGGGAATAATTGACACAAATATTTCAGCTCTTAAATTTTTTATAACAACTGAACAAAGTGAATTCACAAGTGTTGTTTATGAGCCTTCTTTATGTATTATTTTACAAGGAGAGAAGGCTATAGGATTTGCTGATGAGATGTATAGTTATGATTCTACTAGATATTTATTAGCTTGTACACATATTCCTGTAAAAGTTAAAATAAATATGGCTTCAAAAGATTTGCCTTATATTGCTTTGATGGTAAAATTTTCACTGGAAGAAATTTATGAAGTTTTAAAACAAACTACAAATTATAAAATTGAAAATAAAATAGATGTTCAAAAAGGGTTTTGCTTATATCAATTAGATGAAACTCTATTGGAACCTATTTATAGATTAGTAAAACTACTTGAAAAAAATGAAAAAGATATTGAATTTTTTTCTTCTTTAATCAAAAAAGAGATAATTTATATTCTGTTACAAACAAGCAGTGATTTTCTAAAACATCATGTTTTAGAAGGAACTTTAACAAATCAAATAGTAAAAGCAATAAGTGAAATAAAAAATAATTTTGATAAAACTATTAATATGAAAGATTTATCAAAATCTATTGGTATTAGCGAATCATCTTTATACCAAAATTTTAAAAAAGTTACTTCAATGTCTCCTTTGCAATTTCAAAAAAAGATTAGATTAGAAGAAGCAAAAAATATTTTGCTTAGCCAAAATATTGAAGCTTCTGAAGTTGCATTTTGTGTTGGTTATGAATCTCCTTCTCAATTTAGCAGAGAATATTCAAGAATGTTTGGAATGTCACCTAAAGCTCACTCCTTTTATATTAAAAATAATAGTATTGCTTAATTTTTAAAATTCATAGAATTAGGCAATCTTTGTGGATTATCTTTCTATTTCAAATAAACACTTTTTTATATAATAAAAAAATTAAATAAAATAGGAGTTTTATAATGCAAAATTTTACATACAGAAATCCAACAAGAATAGAATTTGGGAAAAATAAAGAAAAAAATATAGGGAAATATATAAGTGAGTATGGAGTTAAAAAAGTGCTTTTAACTTATGGTAGTAATAGAATAAAAAAAGATGGTTTATTTGATATTGTAATTGAAAGTCTAAAAGAGTTTAATATTGAATTTATAGAACTTGGTGGAATTATAAGTAATCCTGTTTTATCAAAAGTAAGAGAAGGAATAACTTTAGCAAAAGAACAAAAAGTTGAAGCAATTTTAAGTCTAGGAGGAGGTTCTGTACTAGATAGTTCTAAATCAATTGCAGTTGGTGCTTTGGATGATGGAGATGTTTGGGATTTTTTTATTGGTAGTAGAACTATTGAAAAAGCTTTAAATGTTTTTGATATTATCACATTAGCTGCAACTGGAAGTGAGATGAACTCTTTTGCCGTTGTAACAAATGAAAAGACAAAAGAAAAATATTCAATTATGTCAAATCATATTTATCCTAAAGTCTCAGTTATAAATCCAGAACTTCAAAAATCAGTATCAAAAGATTATTTAGTTTATTCTGCAGCTGATATTATTGCTCATTCTATTGAAGGATATTTTACTGCAAAAGTTCATCCAACTATAATTTCAAAATATGTGGAATCAAATATTTCAACAGTTATTGAAACTACTGAAATCTTACTAAAAGATAGTGAAAATTATGATGCAAGAGCAGAATTTGCATGGGCTGCAACAAATGCTTTAAATGGTACAACTTATTTAGGAGTTAGTGAATATTCTTTTCCAAATCATATGATAGAACACTCTTTATCAGCTTTATTTAATGTTGCTCATGGAGCAGGATTATCAGTTGTAATGCCAGCTTGGATGAAATGGTACTATAGAAATAATACAGCTCAATTTGAAAGATTTGCAAATGAAATTTTTGGAGTTTACTCTTCTCAAGAAGGAATAGAAGCACTAGAAAATTGGTTTAATAAAATTGGAACACCAACAAAATTAGGTCAGTTAAATATAAAACAAAGTGATATAGTAGTTATTGTTGAAAATATTTTAAATAATGCAAAACATTCAAGATTAGATAATATTTATACTAAAGAAGTATTAACTCAAATTTTAAATAATGCTTTATAAATAATATTTTTATGTTCTTTATTTTTTTAGCAATATTCGATTGTAAAATTAATAATTTGATTTATTTTATAACTAAAATGAGAAAAATAATTACTTTATCATAATAATTAAATATTGAATATTTTATATCTATAAATTATATTCCTATATAAGAAATTAAATGCTAAAATACCAAAAAATATCAAAAAGGTAGGTTATGTTTAATCTTGGAGAAATCGAAAATTGGTTAAAAGAACATTCAATAAATAATTATATGATTTCGGAAGATTTATATGTTTCAGTTCAAGGAAATGTAAATTTAAATGAGAGATTAAATGGTAAAAAACTTCCTATAAAATTTGATAGAATAGAAGGATATTTTGATATTAGTAATAATAATCTAACTTCACTAGAAGGGTGTCCAAAAACTGTTGTAAAAGATTTTAATTGTTCAAAAAATAAATTAATCTCTTTATTTGATTGCCCTACAGAAGTTGGTGATTTTGATTGTTCATATAATCAATTAAAAACTTTATCTTATGCTCCAAAAGAAGTAAAAGGGAGTTTTAATTGTTCATTTAATGAATTAAAATCAATAAAAGCAAGTCCTAGAACTATAAAAGGACATTTCAAATGTAATGATAATAAATTAGTTTCATTAGAAGGTGGTCCTAAAAATATAGATACTTATTTTGATTGTTCAAACAACTTTTTAGAAAGACTTACAGGTGGTCCAGTTACTGTTAAACATGATTATATTTGTAATGGAAATAATCTAAGTGATTTAGAAGGTCTTGCAGATGAAATAGGTGGAGATTTAGTAACTAATATTAAATTAAATAATTTAACATCAAGATTTAATGAAGAAGAAAAATTCTGGAAATATAAAGGTAGTGATGTTATAGCACATATTTATAAACCAATGGTTGCTCTTATTAACAATGAAGATATTGTTAATTGGTTAAATAAATATGAAATTAAAAACTTCTCTATTTTGCCTGATGGTTCAGTCGATGTTCAAGGAGATGTTAAGTTATCAGGAAGACTAACAAATTTATTTAAATTACCTATAAACTTTAATTTTGTTGATGGTGATTTTGATATTAGTGAAAATGAATTAGTATCTTTGGATGGAAGTCCTAAGAAAGTAACAGGAAGTTTCTTAGCTCACAAAAATGAATTAAATTCATTAAGAGGTGGACCAAAAGAAGTAAAAGGAAGTTTTATTATTTTACATAATAATATTACTTCTTTGTTAAATTCACCAACTATGGTTAAGGGTGATTATATCTGTTCTCATAATCCTTTACGATCATTAGAAGGGTTAAATACTGTTTTAGGATATGTTTTTACAGGTGTGTATATTCCAAGATTAAAGTGTCAGAAATACAATTATAAGGGAGTTACAACTTATAAATATCCAGGTGATTCAGTAATGAAATATTTAGATGAAGAGTATATTTCATTAACTGATGAAGAAAAAGCATTTGAAGCAACTAAAAAGAATTTAGAAAAAGTTATCAAAAAAATGCTAAATGCAGGAACTTTGACAAAAGAGATGATAAATGATACTTTAATTAAAAACTTAACTAAATATCAATTGGATCAATTAAAAACGAAAGTTTTATGGATAAAAAATCCACCAAATGAAGATAATAGTGATATTGTAAGTGAAGAAGATATTATGAAATTGGCTTTTGAAAAAGAGTTATAAAAAAAGTAATTAAGTCCTAAATATATTTTTTTAGATATAATCGCAAAATCAATACAATTAAGTAAATAAAATAAATGGAGAGAATTATAATATGGTTCAAACTGTCAATCTTAAAAAAGCTTTTGGTCCAAGAGTTTTATTTCAAGATATAAATTTAAAATTAGATACGGGGAAAAGATACGGACTTATCGGTGCAAATGGTGCTGGTAAGACTACATTTTTAAAAATATTATCAGGTCAAGAAGAAGCAACAGAGGGTGAAGTTCAAATCCAAAATGGTAAAAAAGTTGGAGTATTATCACAAAATCAATTTGCATATGAAAATTACTCAATTTTTGATACAGTTCTTTTAGGAAATAAAAAATTATATGACGCTGTAAAAGAAAAAGAAGAACTTTATATGAGTCCAGAATTTACTGATGAAGTAAATAATAGACTTGCTGAACTTGAAATTATCTGTTGTGAAGAAGATCCAACTTATGAATATGATGTAAAAATTACAAGAATTTTAGAAGATTTAGGATTTCCAGCTTCATCTCATCAAGATTTAATGAGTACATTAACTGGTGGAGATAAATTTAAAGTTTTATTAGCACAAGTTTTATATCCAAAACCAGATGTTTTATTTTTAGATGAGCCTACTAATAACTTAGATATTGCAACAATTGGTTGGTTAGAAAATCAATTACAACATCATGATGGAACAATGGTTGTAATTTCTCACGATAGACACTTTTTAAATGCAGTTTGTACTCATATTTTAGATGTTGATTTTAAACAAATTAGAGAATTTACTGGAACTTATGATGATTGGTATATTGCATCAACTTTAATTGCAAAACAAAATGAAAAAGATGTTAGTAAAAAATTAAAAGAAAAAGAAGAACTTGAAAAATTTATCGCTAGATTTAGTGCAAATGCTTCTAAAGCAAAACAAGCAACTTCAAGACAAAAACAACTTGATAAACTAGATGTTGGTGCAATTCAAGTATCAAGCAGACGTGATCCTTCTATTATTTTTAAACAAAAAAGAGAGGTAGGAAAAGAGCTATTAACAGTTAAAAATATCTCTAAATCTTATGATGACCATATTGTTTTAAATGATATTTCATTTACAGTAGAAAAAGGTGATAAAATTGCTCTTATTGGAACAAATGGTATTGGAAAAACTACTTTATGTGAAATCTTAGAAGGGAATTTAAAACCTGATAGTGGAGAAGTTCTATGGGGTGCAACTATTCAAAATTCTTATTTCCCACAAAATGCAACAGATATAATTGAAGGTGATATTACACTTTATGATTGGTTAAGAAATTGTGATAGAGATGCTGATATTTCTGAAATTAGAAATTGTCTTGGAAGAATGTTGTTTAATGGTCAAGAGCAAGAGAAAAAAGTAAACTCATGTTCGGGGGGAGAAAAACACAGAATGATGCTTTCTAAAATCATGTTAGAACAAGGGAATTTCTTAGTTTTAGATGAACCTACAAATCACTTAGATTTAGAAGCAATTATTGCTTTAGGTGAAGGTTTAAATGATTATGCTGGATCTGTTATTTGTGTATCTCACGATAGGGAATTATTAGATGCTTATGCAAATAGAATTATTGAAATCCAACCAGGTGGAACAATAGTTGATTTTAAAGGAACTTATGAAGAATATATTGAATCTAAAGAAGAGGCTTAATATATCTTTTAATTAAAAAAAAGGGGGAAGATTTAAATCTTCCCCCTTTTTTTTAATAAATGAATTATTTATTATTTTGAATGTCTAGAAGCCATTCTAATTTCTCTTCTTTGAATTGCATCATTATATCTTCTTTTATCATCTTCTGTTACTAAATCTAATTTTGGTACAGGAGCTGGTTTACCATGTTCATCAACTGCAATCATAGTAAAATAACAAACATTTGTATTTTTAATCGTATGATCTTTTATATCTTCTGAAATTACTTTAATTCCAATTTCCATCGATGTTCTTCCTGTATAATTAACAGAAGCATGGAAAGTAACAAGAGAACCTATTTTTATAGGGTCTTTAAATAAAACCATATCAACTGATAATGTCACAGCATACATTCCTGTGTATCTTGCTGCACAAGCATATGCAACATGATCTAACATTTTTAAGATTTCACCACCATGAACATTTTTCCCAGAAAAATTAGCTTTATCTGGAGTCATTAACATAGTCATTGTAAGAGACTTTTCTCTTTTTACTTCTTCACTACTCATTTTTAAAACCTTCTATTATAATTCTTTAAATATGTGACATTATAAAATAAAAACGCAGTATAAACATAGCAAATCCAGAAATATAGTAACAGAGATTATAAAAGTATAGAAAAAAGTAACATTTTGATTTTAATTCTTTTAATCTTTATATTTATTTCTAATCTCAATAAATTCATCGATATTCTCGAAAAATAGGTCTACAAGTATTGGATCGAAATGTTTTCCTTTTTCTTTTTTTAATAATTCAAAAATTTTTTCATCTTTCCATGCTTTTTTGTAACATCTATCACTTCCAAGCGCATCAAAAACATCTGCAATAGCTGTTATTCTTCCATAAATGTGGATTTCTTCACCTTTTAATCCCAAAGGATAGCCACTTCCATCATATTTTTCATGATGTTCTTTTGCTACAATAGCAGCAGTTTTTAAAATATCTCTATTTGAATCTTTCAAAATGTTATATCCAATTATAGAGTGTTCTTTCATTAATTCAAATTCTTCAATTGTTAGTTTATCAGGTTTTTTCAATATAGAATCAGGGATACCAACTTTTCCAATATCATGCATCGGGGAAGCAATTAAAAGATTATCAGCTTCATTTTTATCAATACCATATAACAAAGCTAGAAGTTTAGAATATTCTGCAACTCTTTTTACATGATTTCCTGTTTCTTTACTTCTTGTTTCTCCAATTTCTCCCATTTTATAGATAATCTCTTTTTGAGTTGATTGAATTTCTTCATTTAATTTAAATAATTCTGTTAAATCATTTATAATCCACATATATTCAATCGTAAAATTATTATCATCTTTAATTGGAACAATAGTTATATTTATCCAGTAATTATCACCATTTTTTGATTTATTATTTAAAATTTTATTAAAAATCTTTTTATTATCGATTAACAGTTCAAGATTTTTAAATAAAGAATCTTCAATATCCTCATGTTTGAAAATTTTATAATCTGCTCCAATTAACTCTTTTCTTGAAAATTTAGTTAGTTCTAAAAACTTGTCATTCACATAAGTAATCTCTCCAAAGTTATTAGTTCTTAATAAGATATTACTTATATCAATTGCATTTTCATACTCTTTTGCAAGTTTTATTGAATGATTTAAATTTTCTTCTGAACCTTTTAATTTTAGTTTAAAATACTCTTTTACATTTTCTTGTTCTGTTATATCATTTCTTAAAGCAATAAATTCTTCTATGTTTCCATTTTTATCTAAAATAGGTTTTATAAAAGCTTCAACCCAATAATAACCACCATCTTTTTTTTTATTTTTTATTTTTCCTTTCCAAATTCTTTTTTTATTTTTTATTGTGTCCCAAATTTCCTCAAAGAGTTTTTTAGAACTATCTGGATGTCTTACAATATTGTGACTTTTACCTATTAATTCTTCTTTTTTATAACCAGATAATAAACAAAATTGTTTATTTACATAAGTTATAATTCCTTTATCATTTGTTTTTGAAACAATTGAACTTTCATCAACTGCATCTTTGTATTCTTGCAATAATAAAGAAGAATGAATTGATTCTTTTTGTCTTTTTTTATAATCAATCCATAAATCAATTTTTAAATATAATTCTTCAATTAAAACTGGTGTTCTTAAAATATCTACAACACCTAAATTATAAGCCTCTTTGATATTTGATATATTTTTTATATCTTTTAATATTATTGGAATTTGTAATTTATTAATTAAAAATTCATTTTTTTCTAAAAAAGATATTAGATTATAATTTTTTGAATTGCCATTTAATAAAACTAAATCAGGCTGTGTAGAATCTATTATTTTAGAAAAATCATCTAGATTTGAAGATAAAACAACTTGATAATTTCTTTTTTCTAGTAAATTCTTGAATTTTTGTTGTTTATTAGAAGAATCATCAATAATTAAAATTGTATTGTTTTTATTTTTTTCAATTTTTTCGATAGTTTCAAGGATTTGTTTACTTCTATTTACCAAAAAATCATCTTTTATAATAAAATCAATAGCTCCAATATTTGTAAAAAACTCTTTTTTCTCATTGTTTTTTTCTTTTGATAAAGCAAAAAACTTTATAGAATTTTTATTTAAAATAGTAATAAAATTAGTATCTTTTATTTCAATAAGATTTATATCAAATAATAAATAGTTTATTTTTTCTTTTTTGATTATTTCTTTTGCTTTTTCTATTGTTGATACATTAAAAGTTATGTAACCTTTATTATTAAACTCTTTTGTCAATATTTCATTTATAACTTTTGAGTTATCTACTATTAAAACATTACATTTAATTTTATCAAAAATAAAATTCTTTTCAATTCTCATTTTTATCGCTTAGTAAATAATATAAATATTATTTTATTTAAATTAAAATTTAATAATTTAAAAAATAACTTATCTTTTCTTATATAATCGTACAACTTAAGTGTAACATAAAATCATAATTTTGTTATATAAAAAATTGTTTGAAATATTTACAATTTTTATTCCATTAAAAAAATAACTATAATAAAACTTGATAAAATGATATTTTTATAATACTTTTTTATAATATAATTAAATTAAGAGATAAATATAAAGATGAAATTTTTTAAATTAATATTTCACTTAAAAATTATAGGAATAAAATGGAAAAATTTGCTATTTTGATTGTAGATGATATAGAAGAAAATATTTATTCATTGAGATTATTAATTGAAGAGAGTTTTGATGTAAATATTTTTACAGCATTAAATGCTAAAGAAGCGATTAAAATATTAGTTGAAAATAATATTGATTTGATTTTAACTGATATTCAAATGCCAGATATTGATGGATTTGAATTTGCTCAATATATAAAAGGTATAGATTCAATTAAACATATACCAATAATTTTTATAACAGGTATTTATGATAAAGATGAATATAAAAGTAAAGGTTATGATGTTGGTGGTGTTGAATATATAACTAAGCCAATTGACAAACATCTTTTAACTTCAAAATTAAAGATTTATATAGATATTTATAACAAAATAAAAGCAACAACAGAAAAATTAAATGAAACTCAAGATTTACTAATTCAAAATAGCAGAATTGCTTCAATGGGCGAAATGGTAGGTTTAATTTCTCATCAATTAAAACAGCCATTAAATGTTTTATCAATGTATTGTGATGATGTAAATATGTCTTATGATTTTAATGAACTTGATGAAGAACATATGAAACGTTTTTCAGATAATACAAAAAAACAGATTAACTATATGGATGCTACAATAAATGGTTTTTTAAATTTTTTTAAACCCAATAAAAAAAAGGAAGAATTTTTACTTAAAAATTGCATTGTTAAAACAGAAGAGATATTAAAAAATAAAATAAAAGTATATAGTGCAAATATAAATTTAGATTTGGATGAAGATTTAAAAATTTTTGGTGTTGAAACTGAATTGTTACAATTGATAATTAATATTGTAAATAATTCTTTAGATGAATTTAAAGAAAGAGATATTAAAGAACCAGAAATATTTATAAGTGCACATAAAGAAAATGATAAAACAGTTCTTATTTTAGAAGATAATGCTGGTGGTGTTGAAAAAGAAAATTTAGACAGAATATTAGAACCTTATTTTACAACCAAAGAAAATGGAACTGGTATAGGTTTATATTTAGTTAAAATAATTGTTGAAAACAGTTTTGAAGGTAAACTGGAAGTAGTAAATGCAGATAAAGGATTAAAGTTTATTATTATACTTTAAAATAAATAGATGATAAAAATCATCTATTTATATACTATTCATCTCTTCATTTGAAATTGGAAGTTTAAAAGATTTTTCAATTTTATCTTTATTTATAAAATCTAATTCATCATTCGAATAAAGAACAATCAAGTTATTAGCTAATTTTTCATTTATTTGATTTCTTTCTAAATCAGTTAATTTTGAAATATCAATTATAATTTTTGAATTTTCATTCTTATTTTTTAAATCAATCAACTTTTCTAAAGAATTTGTTTGTTTAACAATATATTTTTTATTTAATACGGTAATTAAATTTAAAAAAGTGATTGGATCATTATTTAGAATTAAAACAGTATCTTTAGTTTTTTTCTCCTTATTAGAATCTTTTTCTAATTCTAGATTTTCATATGAATTTATGGTTGATTTATCTTCAATTACACTTAGCATTTCATTTGAACTATTTATATCATTTCTAAAATTTTTAGGAATTAATAATTCAAAAATTGTTCCTTTATTTAATTCACTTTTTACATCAATTTTTATACCTAATAATTCACATAATTCTTTAGAAATTGCTAATCCAAGTCCTGTTCCACCATATTTTCTAGTTGTACTACTATCTACTTGTTTAAATCTTTCAAAAATTTTATTAAGATTCTCTTGAGCAATACCAATACCATCATCTTCTATATTTATTTTAATAAAATCATTTTCATTTTGAACTTTTAATCTAATTTGACCTTTATTTGTAAATTTAACAGCATTACTTAAAAGATTATTGATTATTTGTTTTAATTTTCCTAAATCTGTATAAATATCTTCAATATCTTCATTTATTTCTAAAACAAATTCCAAATTTTTATTTTTGGCTTGTTCATAAAATTTATCATAGATTGTTTGAATAGATTTTTTTATATCAATTTTTTCTATAATAAGATTTGTTTTTTTTGCATCCAGTTTTGATAAATCTAAAATATCTGTTATTAAATAAATTAAATCTTTACCACATTTATTTATAATTTTGATATTTTTTAATTGAGTTTCATCTAAAGAATTAGATTTATTTTTAAGCATAATATCACTGATTACATTTATTGAATTTAATGGAGTTTTTAATTCATGACTCATATTTGCAAGAAAATCATCTTTTGCTCTATTTGCTTCTTCTGCAAAAACTTTTGCATCATATAGTTTTTTGTTTTTTAGATTTAATTCATTAATCATTTCTGAAAAATTTTGATTTAATTGAGAAATTTCTAATATATTTGTATCAAGAATTTTTACCTTATTGCTTGTCTCTTTTATTTGTGAAGTTTGCTCAGATAAATCAATAATAGGTTGAGTAATTGAAAAAGAAAATTTATTGATTTTTTTTAATAATAAATAGAAAAATATGATATAAAACACTAATAATAAAACAATAGCAATATAACCAATTTTATCTGATAAATTTTTTAAATATTCAATTGATGCAAATATGTTCTTTTTATCAATCAAAATCATTAGTTTCCAGTTTGTTTCATTTATATTTTGTTGTAGTGTTAGATATTCATTATTGTCGATTTTTAGTGTTGAAAGAGTTTTATTATTTTTTATCAAATCTTTAAAATGTTCTGCAAATGGACTTTTATTTTTTAATAGATTAAATTCTTCAGGTTTAGAAATAGTTTTTAAAATAGCATCTGTATATAAATGCTCTTTTAACTCTTTTAGTCCCAATAATTCTTCTATTTTTTCAGGCATAGCAATAATCATACCATCTTTATCAACCATAAATAAATTTGCATCATATGGAAGTTTTCTATTTAAAATATTTTTAACAAATCTATCAATTGTAATATCAAGTCCTGTAACTCCTTCTAAAAAATCATTTTTGTATATTGGAACTATACATGATAACATCCAACCATTTCCAGCTGGATCAAGATAAGCTCCCGTCCAAACAGGTTTTTTATCTGGATTATGTTTTTTATTGGCTAAATAGTAAAAATTATAATCTTCCATATTTATGTGTTCACCATATTGCTCATAAACTTTTGGAATAAAAGGATATAAACGATTCATATTATCCCAAGAGTTAAAATATGCTGCAACGATATCCGGATTTATATCTACAATACTTTTTAAAGATATATCCATAGCTTCAGTAAATGTTGCTTTATCTATTTCTTTTTGTGATATAGGCGTTTTAGAAGAATAATATAAACTTGCTCCTATTTTATTTGTTTTATAAAAGACACCATTTTGCGCAATTGCAAATTTTGGTTCATTATTTGGTAAACCAAATCTATTTGGGTTTTCAAAAATTGCTTGGTGTTCATTTTGTAAAAGAAGTGCTATTTTTGAAACTTCATTTAATTTTTCACTAATAAAATTAGCTTCATTCTCAAGTATTGCTTGAGAATGTGATTGGGCTTCATTAAGTAATAAATTAATATTTTTTGAGGAAATATATGCATTGATTGAAAAGTACATTACTAATAATGCAATTTCTACAACTAAAATAGGAATTAAAGAATATCTAACAAAATGTTTAGATAAAAACTTTTCAAGTCGTTGCTTTTTTACCATTTATATTTCCTTTTAAGAAATTAGTTTGTTCATTTCATCTTCTGTTATTGTTGTAACATTTAGTTCAATTGCTTTATCATATTTACTTCCTGCATCTTCTCCAAAAATCACATAATCTGTTTTTTTAGAGACACTTGAAGCTACTTTTGCGCCTAATAATTCAAGTGTTTTTTTAATCTCACCTCGGCTAATACTCATTGTTCCAGTGATAACAACAGTTTTTCCTTTAAAAGGATTTTCCTCTACTTCAATTTTCTCTTCAACTTTTGGATTTATTATAGAGATTAATTTTTCTACTAACTCTTTATTTACTCTCATAAATTCAGTAAATGAGTTTGCCATTTGCTCGCCAATACCGTCCAAAGATATAAGTTCTTCAAAAGTTAAATTTATAACATTTAATCCAAATTCTAAGCAGATTTGTTTTGAAGCTACTTCTCCAATATGTTCAATTCCTAAAGCATTGATAATTCTATGAAGTTCACTTCCTTTTGTATTTTCTATTGCATTTAGAAGATTATTTATTTTTTTTTCTTTAAAACCTTCTAAGTCTTGTAAATCATTATATTTTAATGAGTAAATATCTAAAATATCATAGATTTTTTTCTCCCTTACAAGTTGTTCAACTATTTTGTTTCCAAGTCCATCAATATTCATACAATTTTTACTTGCAAAATAGATGATAGAGTTTACAACTCTTGAAGGACAATCAAGATTTTGACATTTTATAAGTGCACCTTCATCTAAAAGTTCACTAGAACAATCAGGACAAGAAGTAGGGCGAGGAATATCAAATTGAGTTCCATCTCTTCGTTCAGTAAAAACTTTTGTAATTTTTGGAATAACATCACCACTTCGTATGATTATTACTTCATCATTGATTTTTATATCTTTTCTTGCAATTTCATCAAAGTTATGCAAACTTGCTCGTTCTACTATAACTCCTTCAATATCTGTTGGTTCAACAACAGCAACAGGAGTAATAACTCCTGTTCTTCCAACTTGTAAGATAATATCTTTGATTTTTGTTGTTTTTTCTAAAGCAGGGAATTTATAAGCACATGACCATCGTGGAAATTTAACTGTATAACCTAATTCATCTTGTGTTTCGATGTCATCTATTTTTATAACCATTCCATCAAGCATCATTTCTATATTATCTCTTACTGCAATAATCTCATGGTAAAGTTTTTCAATTCCTTCAACACTTGAAGTTAAAGTTTGCATAGGTGGTTTTACAAAACCTAAAGAGTAGATATAATTCATCATTTCAGAGTATTTTGTGTATCCAAGTGAGTTTAAACCAACTCCCCAAACATTAAAAAACAGTTTTCTTTTTGCTGTGATATTTGGGTCAAGTTGTCGCAAACTTCCAGCAGCTGCATTTCTTGGATTTGCAAAAACTTGTTCGTTGTTTTTTATTCGCTCAATATTTATTTTTTCAAAGTCAGCTTTTTTTATAACAATTTCACCTCTGATTTCTATCAATGATTTTTCTTCTATTTGAAGTGGAATAGAAAAGATTGTTTTTACATTGTTTGTTACATCTTCTCCAATACTTCCATCACCTCTTGTAATTGCTTGTTTTAAAATACCATTTTCATAGATGATATTTAGTGAAGCTCCATCAAATTTTGGTTGACAATAAAAATCTAAATTTGTTGCTACTTTTGAAGCCCTTTTTATCCAATCCTCAAGTTCTTCTGTATTAAAAACATCTTCTTGTGACCACATACGAGATAAATGAGAAGCTTTTTCAAAACCTTCTAGTACAAATCCACCAACTCTTTTATTTGGTGAATTTGGATGTGAAAGTTGTGGATTTTTTTGTTCAAAAGCTAAACAAGCACGAGATAGTTTATCATACTCTTCATCAGTTGCTATTGGATTATCAAATACATAATAGGCTTTAGCCCAAGAGATTAATTTTTCAATATTTAAATCATATTCATTTTTTGTCATAACGTCTCATTTTATTAATTTAAAAGAAATAATTATACTAAATTGATTTAGTAGTTTAGATAAATGTCATTTTTAGTAGAGAATAATATTAAAAATTTTTATGTTATACTTATTAGAATATAAGATAAGTGAAGTAGGAGAGAAAGTGGAAAGTAGTGCTTTGAAATTTAGTATTGCAAAAAAAATGTTCATCTTTGGGGTGGGTGTATTTGTAATAATTTTAGTAATGGCTGTTTTTAAATTTAATACAGTTTTAAATGCAGATAAAAATTTTGATATTTTTAAAGAAAAAGCTGTAAATGGTAAATTTTTAGCTTTAGATATTGAAAAAGAGTTAAATTTGATGGATAGTTCTGTAAAAAATATTTTTTTAGGAAATTCTTATGATGAAAATCTTGCAAATATTTTAAAAAATAAAGAAAATATAGAAAAACTTTTTGAAGAGTTGTATTTAAGTTTTAAAGGAACTTTTAATCAAGATAAAAAACTTAAAGAGACAATAGATTCAAAAGAAAAAACATTTGCTTTATTAAATCAAATTTTAGTTGACATAAAAAGTTTAAAAGATTTAAATAAAACTCCTGAAGTTTTAAGTTTGATGTACAAGCAGCATCTTGAAAAAACAGAAAATTTATCGAAATTAAGTAAAGAAGCATTTGACATAATAATTAAAACAAAAAATAATGGTTTAAATATTAGAACTAAAGCTTATCATGAAGAAATGACAAGTCTAAAAAACTTTATTTTTATAGAATCATTTATTATTTTATTTATAATCATTTCTGCACTTTTTATTTTAACAAAAGATATTGTAGGTTCATTAAATAAGTTTAAACATGGTCTAAATGCTTTTTTTGATTTTCTAAATAGAAAAAATGAAAATATTGAACTTATTGATATTAAAAGTTCTGATGAATTTGGTCAAATGGCAAATTTGATTAATGAAAATGTTAAAAATATTCAAAATAATTTAGAAGAAGATAAAAAACTTATTGATGATGCATCTATTGTAATTTCAAGAGTTAAACATGGTTGGTATAGTCAATTAATTGAAGAAAAAACTTCAAATAAAACATTAGCTATTTTAAAAGATGGTATTAATGATATGATTAAATCCACAAAACAGCACTTTGTTACTATAAATGAAACTTTAGAAGAGTATGCAAAATATAATTATATAAATGAATTAAAATTAGATAATATTGAAAAAGGTGGAGTTTTTGAGTTATTAATCACTGATATAAATAAATTAAGAAGTGCAATTAACTTAATGCTTCAAGAAAATAAAAGAAATGGATTAACTTTAAATGAATCTTCAAACATTCTTTTATCTAATGTAGCAAAATTAAATCAAAGTTCAAATGATGCAGCTGCAAGGCTTGAAGAAACAGCTGCTGCTTTAGAAGAAGTTACAAGTAGTATTTCAAACTCAACTTTAAAAATTTCAGAAATGGCACAAATATCAAATAATGTAACAACTTCTGCAAATCAAGGCGAAAAATTGGCTTCAAAAACAACTAATGCAATGGAAGAGATAAATCAAAAAGTTGAAGCAATAAATGAAGCGATAAGTGTAATAGATCAAATAGCATTTCAAACAAATATACTTTCACTTAATGCAGCAGTAGAAGCAGCAACTGCAGGAGAAGCTGGAAAAGGATTTGCTGTTGTTGCTGCTGAAGTAAGAAATCTTGCTAGTAGAAGTGCAGAAGCAGCGCGTGAAATAAAGAATTTAGTACAAGATGCAACTGTTAAAGCTGATGAAGGAAAAGAAATTTCAAATGAAATGATAAAAGGATATAGTTTATTAAATGAAAATATAAACCAAACAATAAGTTTAATTTCAGAAATAACAACATCTTCAAAAGAGCAGCAAAAAGGTGTAGAACAAATAAATGATGCTATTAATAGTTTGGATAAACAAACACAAGAAAATGCTTTAGTTGCAAATATGACGAATGATATAGCAAAAAAAACTTCAAAAATTGCAAAAAAAATAGTTGAGAGTGCAGATGAAAAGGAGTTTGAAGGCAAAAATTCTATAAAGATAGAAGATACTAGAATAGAAAAAGAAATATCAAACGAAAACATATCAAAAACAAATAAAGCTATTTCTAATCAAAAAGTTGAAAAAATACAAGCAATAAAAAATAAAGAAGATGATGAGTGGGAAAGTTTTTAATAATAGGTGATTTATGAGTTATTTAGATATTTGTATAATTGGTTGGAATTTAAATGCTTTGATGTTTGTATTAAATTTTTTAATAGCAATACGAGTTATTTCTAATCAAGATAGAACAAAATTACAAGAAGAGAGTTTAGTTTTAAAAGAATTAAAAGAGGAATTAGATAAGTATTATCCATATAGAACATATGCTACAGTTTTAGCTTATATGGTACCTTTTACAGCTTTTTTTAGAATTTCTTTTAGGCTTGTAGAAATGTTTTTATTTTTTCAAAAGAATGAAGAAGCAAAACTTTTTGACTATATGGTATATAAATATAGTTATGATATTGAAAAGGCTAGAAATAAATAGGAAAAATCCTATTTCATTTCTTGAGTTATTTTTTTTACAATTTTATAAACATTTTCTACTGATTTTATAGAAACTTGTTCTTTTTTAGAGTGAGGAAAGTTTATAGTAGGTCCTATTGAAGCTACTTTTATATGAGGATATTTGTCTTTAAATATTGCACATTCAAGTCCAGCATGAATAGCTTCAAGTGAAGCTTTAGGATTAACCTCTTTATAGATTTCTAAAACTTTTGATGTAAATTCATTTATATCTGGTTTCCAAGCTGGATATTTTCCATTTGTTTCAACAATAAAGTTATAATCTTCTAACATTTTTATTGTTTCATCTTTTAGATTTTTTAATTCAGTATTATCCATAGACCTAGCGCTTAGTTCTATTTTTATTTCATTTATTCCAGTTTTTATAATTGCGAGATTTATAGAGTTTTGAACAACTTTTAATTCATCATTCATAGCTCTTACACCATTTTGAAAATCATATATAAAATCAATAATTTTATCATCATAAACATTTAAATGTTCAGTTTTTGTATCTATTTTTTCTATTTTCATAAATTCATGGCTAGCAATTGGAGTCAATTTTGAAGCAATTATTGCTTTTACATTAACTGGAATTGAGTTGATTCTCTCTCCTCCATTTATATCAAGAAGTTTTCCATTACACTCTTTGATTGTTTTTGCAATTAGTTTTATTCCATTTGGAATATTTTTATCTATATCAACACCACTGTGCCCACCTTGAAGTTTAGAAATAGTTATCTCATATAAATCAAGATTATCTGTATTTGGAATAATTTTTTTATTTGAATTAGTTCCAAAAATATCAACTCCACCTGCACAACCTATACAAATCTCTCCTTCTTCTTCACTATCAAGATTTAGCATATAAGAGGCATTTAATGGTAAACTTAAGTTATTTGCTCCAATAAGTCCAATTTCTTCATCACTTGTAAATAAAAACTCTCCATCATATTTTTCACACATTAAAGCAATCATATATGAACATCCAATTCCATTATCACTTCCTAGTGTTGAATCAGTAGCTTTTAATAAATCTCCATCTTGTACAATATTAGGAACACAATTATCACTTAAACAAACTATGTCATAGTGTGATTGAAAAGCTAATTTTGCATTTGAATTTTCTTTTTTACATAAAATATTATTATATTCATCAACTAAACATAAATATCCTAATTCTTTTGATAAATTTTTCATATAATTTATAAATGCTTCATGAGTTCCTGAACATCTTGGAATTGCAGTAATTTCTTTAAAAATATCAATTATATTATTGTCCATTTTCTAAAAATCCTTTAAATTTTTTTGTATTATATCATTATAAACTAAGAGGTAATTTGATAGTAAAAAGAGCACCATTTTCACTATTTATTACACTTAGATTTCCTTTACAATGATCATCAATTATAATTTTACTCATATAAAGTCCTATACCTGTTCCTTCTTTTTCTTTTTTTGTTGAAAAATATGGATCAAATACTTTATCAATAATATCAAGTGAAATCCCACCTGCATTATCTTTTATTTGAATTATTATAGAATCAGCTTCTTTATAAGTTTTTATACTGATTTTTTTATTTTTAATTCTTCTTTCAATAAAAGCATCTTCTGCATTTTTTAAAATAATTAGAATTACTTGTTGTAATTCAGTAGTATATGTAATGATTTTTTCATTGAAATTATTGTTTATTTTTAGTTCAATATTTTTTGATACAAAAGAAGTTTTTATAATATTTACAGATTTTTCTATTAGTTCTTCTAAAGTAGTTTCGCTTTTTATTTTATCAGTTTTAAAGAAATTTCTGAAATCATCTATTGTTAAAGATAGATGTTGTGAATAATCTATTATTAGATTTAACTCTTTTTTTAGTTGTTCATTATCTATTTTTTCATCTAATAAAAGTTTTAATAATAAAGTATTAGTTGTTGCACTAATAGCTGATAATGGTTGTCTCCATTGATGTGCAATCATACTAATCATTTCTCCCATTTGAGCCAGTCTTGATTGTTGAATTAATTGATTTGTTTTTTCTTTATTTTTTTTGATTTCTTCTTCAATACGCTCTTCTAATTTATAAGTTAAACTTTCAAGTTCTTTTTCCATTTTTTTACGTTTATTAATATCTCTAATAACTGTATGAATAACAGATATATTATCTATTTCAATTGCTGTAAGAACTACTTCTATCCAAAGTTTTTCAGAATCTTTATTTTGATGAATCCATTCAAAACTACAAATTCCGTTTTTTAGAACTTCATTTATTTTTTCTTGAGCTTTTATAGATGATTCTTTCATATTTAATTGATATTTAGGAGAAATATCAGGTAAAAATTTATTTAGAAGTTCATCTTTCTCATATTGAAGGATTTTTAAGCTTGCTTCATTACAATCAATAATTTTATTATCTTTTATAAGTAAAACACCATCTGCTGATTTATTATATAGTTTTTCAAAAAGTTCTTTTTGTTTTTCAATTAATTTTGTTTTTTCTGCAATTTCATTATTTGCAAGTTTTAAAAGTCTGTTATGTTTATTTAAAATTACTTGTCTATAAGTTAAAACACTTAAAATAATAAAAATAAAAGATAAAACTTTCCATAATAAAGAATAATCATACGAATCTTTTAAAAAAGAGTTTGTCCATTTATTGGATATTGTTGTATACTCATACTCTTTTATTTGACTTATTGTTTTATTGAAAATCTCATATAAAACATAATTTTCTTTTAATATTGCAAATTTTACATTTAATGTCATGTCAGTATATCTTGATATATAAATATCATTTAAAGCATATTTAGACATATAATAAGTTATTACAGGTAAAGGTTCAACTGCATAATATACTTTATTGTTATTTACAGCTTCTAGGGTTTCATAATCATTTGATGTTTCAAAAATATTTATATTAGGATATTTTGATTTTAGAAGATTAAGGGTTTCAGAAGTTGATTTCTTTGACATTGTTTTGTTTATAATTTCATCTAAATTTTGAACAACAGGTTTGTTTTTTTGAGTTATGATTGCTAATTTATAACTTAAAATAGGAGTTGTTAAAAGTGCAATATTTTTTAAATTTGTATTTTCAATTGTTGTTGGTAAAATATCACAAGTTCCATTTTTTAAGTAGTTTATAGCTGTTTGATAATCATTAACTTTTATATCTTCAAATTTAATAGCTAATTTTTTTGCTATTAAATTTAATAAATCTATGTTTATTCCTTGAAATTGATTATTTTCAAAAAATTCAATAGGTTTTAAATCTATAATATGGCAGATTTTTATAGAGTGTTTATTAATATAATTTTTTTCATCATTTGTTAAAAAATTCTTTTCATTTTTAATATCTGTTGTTCCAAACCATTTCTTTTTTAAGTTTAATAATTCTTCGTCTGAAACGCTATTTTGAGCTTTGATTAAAATAGTGTTTAGTAAAGGTTTGTTTTTTGATGTTGCTATTCTTATATGACTTATTAATTTATCTTCATCTATATAGTTTGTAGGAATAACTTCTGAAATATTTTTAGTTGATATTAAATAATCTAAAACATTTTTTTTATCAATAGTTGCATCAGCTTTACCTAAAGATAACAATTTTAATGCTTCAAGAGAGTCTTTTACTAAAATTTGATGTATATTTGGATAATTCTTTTCTAGATATTCTTGAGCAAAAAAACCTTTTGGCATTACGATAGTTTTACCTTCAAGTTTTTCTAATGAATCTAGAGTTTCATTTCCTTTTTTTACATAAATTGCATTTGAAGCTAAATGATAGATATTTGAAAAATCAAAATATTTTTCTCTTTCTTTATTTTTTGAAATATTTATAATTGCATCGATTTCATCTTTTTTTAACATTTCCATAAATTCATCCCAAGATGGACCAGTGATATATTTTATTTTGATATTTAATTTTTTTGCTAATAAATTCATATAATCAATCGCAAAACCTTTTGGAATGCCATTTTCATTGAAATTATATGGAGGCCAGTTTAGTTCATTTTGTATTTTTAAAGGTTGATTTTCTACTAGAAATTTATATTCTTCTTTTGTTAATACAATTTCATTATTATTTGCATTTAATGATATATTAAGAATTATGATAAAAAAAATGAAAAATGAAAATTTCATTCTTCATTTTCTTCATATTTCAATGTATAGCCATGAGAATAAACTGTTTCAAATAAATCATAATTTAGTTTTTGTTTTAATCTTGTGATTAAATTTCTTAATTTTTTAGTATTATTTTCATAGTTATTAAATAGATGATATTCTATTTCATCATAACTTTTTGAGTTACAATTAGTAGAAATAAACAGTTCAAAAAGTTTTCTTTCATATTTTGATAATTTGATTATTTCATTGTTTTTTTGTAATTGATTTATATTTTTATCCCAAATAAAACCTGATTTTAATTTGACTTTATTATCAAACTTCTTTTCTAAATCATATTTTTGAATTAAATTATATAAAGTTTGTAATATTTGTTCTAAAGTGTATGGTTTTAGGATATATCCGTCAATTCCTTGATTTATAGTCTTCAAAAAATATTCTTTATCATCGTGTGCTGAAAGAACAATAATAGGTATCTTTTTATCAATCCTTCTTACTGATTCAATTAGTGAAATACCATCAACTAAAGGCATTTTTATATCTGTAATAATTAAATTAAAACTAGCTTCTTTAAATAGTTCAAGAGCTTCTTTTCCATTATTTGCAAGTTCAATTTTTTTAAAGAAAGATGATAACATTTTTGTTGTTTGTTGTTGTACATCAATATTATCTTCAATATATAATACATTGAAGTTTTTTGTATAAGATATAATATTCTTTAATTTATCACTATGCATTATTTTCCTAAGATTAAATTTAAAAGGTGAATATTATATGAAAAGTTTGATATTAAATAAGTTAAATTTTGTTTTATGAGATTAAAATAATTTTTTGAGGAGTTAAATAACTTAACTCCTCAAATTTTTTAGATAGTTTCTTTTAAATCTCTATTTCTGAATGCAAGTATAATAGTAATAATTGCAATAGAAACAGTTATATAAGCCCAAACTGGAATTGGAACAGGATCTCCTGTTGCATAAGAGTGCATTCCAGATAGATAGAAGTTAACTCCTACATAAGTCATAATTATTGAACTAAATCCTAAAAGTGAAGCTGTAGCTAATGCATAAGGTGTATTTAATGATTTAACAAATCTTAAATGAAGTACAATTGCATAAACAACAATTGATACATAAGCCCAAGTCTCTTTAGGATCCCATCCCCAATATCTTCCCCATGATTCATTTGCCCAAACACCACCAAGGAAATTTCCAATTGTAACAGCAGCAAGACCAATAATTAAAGCAATTTCATTAATTGCAGAAATATGTTTGATTATTGGATCAAGGTGAGGTTTTCTTTTTCTAAAGATGAACATAACTAAAGTTAAGAAACCTAATATTGCTCCTAATCCAAAGAATCCGTATGAAGCTGTTAAAATAGAAACGTGAATAGTTAACCAGTATGATTTTAATACAGGAACTAAGTTTGTGATTTGTGGGTCAACATCTGTTAAGTGAGCTGTAAACATGAAAATCCCAGCGATAATAACAGCTGCTCCTAAAGCTAAAAGTGATTTTCTAAAGAAAATAACTCCTGCAAATACAGCAGACCAAGAAATATAAACTAAAGTTTCGTAAATATTTGACCAAGGTGCATGACCTGAAAGAACCCATCTATAACCCATTCCAAATGTTTGTAATGCAAATAATATTGCTAAAACAACAAAAAATGATTTAGTAATTTTTTCAAATTTAAATTCTGGTTTAAATATAATCATAAGTGCAACAACAAGCATTACGAAACCAAGAAGCATATAAGCTAAAGTTAATTTAAAGAAAATATCTATCTTATTAAATAATATTTCAGCATCAATTTTTGATTTTGGAAGCATTACATCAGCTCCAACTCTTTCTTGATATAAAGAAATCATATTTATAAAATTATCAGCATCTTCCCATTTATTTTCAACAATTGCATTTATCAATCCTCTTGTTATTGTTTCAACAGCAGCTTGATTTTGTCCTGTGAAGTTTTGCATTGCTTCTAATGGAGAATACCATTTAAAATTATCATCTTGATTATTTGTATCTTTTACTTTAGGATAGATATTTAGTAGTGAACCATTAAATACAGAATACATAATATTTAATTTTTCATCAAGTTTTATAATATCCTTTTCGTAAGTTCCTCTTTCAATTGGTTTTGTTTGTAGAGCTTTTTCAGCTTCTGCTGCTAATAAATATTCTCCATCTTTAAATACCTCTGAAAAAGCAATATATTTTTCATTTACATCAACACCTAAAAACTTTTTAAGTTTTGGAGTTTGAATTTTAATTATTTTCACATCTTTCCAAACATCAGGTTTAGATAACATTCCAATTACTAATTGATCAGCTGTCATTCCTAAAAAAGTAGCTCTTCCACTTAATTTTTGTATTATTTCTCTATCTAATGTTGCTAATGGCTTCATTCTTCCACCATTACTTTGCACAACTAAATGACCAAATTTATCAGCTGTTTGTAAAGATTCATCTTTTAATTTATTTAAATAATCAACAGTTAATTTTGAATTATCAACTTCAGGTTGATTTTCAGCTGCTTGTAAAGAATTTGTCGCAAATGTACATGCAATAGCAATTGCAAGTGCAGCAATATTTTTACTACTTACAAATTTAGTTAATTTCCAAAATCTTGATTTTTTATCAAAGAAATTTAAAAGTAATCCAAGTGTTAATAAAAAATATCCTAAATAAGTTGGCCATTTTCCTGGGTCATTATTTACAGATAAAACTGTTCCTGTTTCATCAGGGAAATATGAACTTTGGAAAAATAAGAAATTTCCTTCACTTAAAGTTCTATTCATAAAAATTCTATAGTCATAAGATTTTCCATCCTCTTTTATTACTGTAACTTCAGATGCATATGAAGAAGGAGACATACTTCCTGGATATCTATCAAGTTGAAAGTCATTTAATTTAATAGAAAAAGGTAAATCAACAATTTTTGAACCATAACCTAAAGTTACTTTTAAATCACCAAATTGTATATCCCTTGGAATAGGAGCTTGTCCTCTAATTCCTGGCAATCTTAATTCCTGTTTTTCTCCATTATAAGTAACTTCTACAGTTGTTAATCCCATTTTAGCACCATTTTTTTTCACAAACATATAATCTTTATAGTTTACTTCTAAAGATTTATCTCCAAAATGAATAACATGAGAAAATTTATTTAATTCAGGAAATAAAGATGTAAACTCTTTTTGATATTCTTGATAATAAATTTTTTCACCATCTTTTATAGTAACTTGTAAATAAGGTTCAAGAGAAAGCATTTGATTCTCTGTTTTACCTTCTGGTATTTGCATAATACCCTCATATCCAATATATCTAGTAATTCCAGCACCAATTAAAATGATAACAAAAGATGAGTGAAAAATGAATCTAGCTTTATTTCTCCACATTTTGTATTTAAAAATTATTCCAACTAAATTGATTGCAGTTAATACAAGAATTGTTTCATACCAAAGGTTATTATAAACCAAAACTCTAGCTGAAGAAGTACCAAAATCATTTTCAATAAATGTAGCAACTCCTGCGCCAATTGCTAATAAAGCAAGTAATATAAGTGTAGTCTTAAACGAGAATAAGACATTTGTAAGCTTCAAAAAATATCCTTTTAATTTTAGTTTTGTCGATTATATTAATAAGAGGTTAACTTAGCGTTAATGAAATGTCAATTTTCTGTTATACTTATTAATTTAAGATGGAATTTTATCTTAAAAATTTATAATTACACCATGAATTTAGAAATATTACAAAATAAAAAACAAGAATGTCGTACTTGGAAAAATGTTGAACCTTGGTATTTGCAGCTTCAAGAAGCTTGTAAAATAAAAAAATCAGATTTGAAAATAGATTATGGTGATTGGTTTAGTGTAGGAAAAAGAGAAGATTTAACAAATGACGAATATGAAGTTATAGTTAAAACAGCTAAAAAATTAATCCCTTGGAGAAAAGGTCCTTTTAATGTTTTTGGTTTAGAAATAGATAGTGAATGGCAAAGTAATATTAAATACAATCTTATACGTCCTTTTTTTAATCTAAAAGATAAAATTGTTGCTGACATTGGTTGTAACAATGGTTATTATATGTTTAGAATGCTTGAAGACAAACCTAAAAGATTAATTGGTTTTGATCCATCACCTTTAACTTTACATCAATTTGAGTTTATAAATCATTTTGTGAAATCAGAAATAATCTATGAAATGCTAGGAGTTGAGCATTTAGAATTTTATAATCATAAATTTGATTTTATTTTTATGCTTGGAGTCTTATATCATAGACCAGACCCAGTTGGAACTTTAAAATCATTAGCAAGAGGATTAAATAGTAAAGGTGAAATTTTAATTGATACTTTTATGATAGATGGCGAAGATGAGATTTGTTTGACACCAAATAAAAGATATTCAAAAATTCCAAATATCTATTTTATTCCAACAATTCCTGCACTTAAAAATTGGTTAGAAAGAGCAGGATTCGAAGATATCGAAATTCTTGCTACAACAGTTACAACATCCGAAGAACAGAGAAAAACAGAATGGTCTTTTGATCAAAGTTTAGAAGATTTTTTAGATGAAAATGATAATACAAAAACTGTTGAAGGATATCCAGCACCCAAAAGAGTTTATGTAAAAGCTAAAAAAGTTTTATAAAAAATATGAAAGATACTAAAGATTAAAATAAATCAATAGTATCTTCTGCACTTAAATCACTAAATTTAAATAGTTGACTTCTCCCTTTATTCTTTGCTTCGTATAAAGCAATATCTGCATTTTTTATACAATCTGTTATTGTAATATCAGAGTTTATTTTGTAGATTTCAAATCCGATACATATAGTCTTTTTTAATGTTTGTTTTGTTTGTTCATTAACAAGAATATCAATTTGTGCAAAATCTGATATTATTTTTTTTGCTAATTCACAAGCTTGATATTCATTTGCATTATTTAAAATAGAAACTAAAAACTCATCTCCATTTAATCTTCCAACCATATCAAATTCATTTATATTTGAGTGAATTACTTTTGCAAGTTCGATTAAAACTCTATCTGCAACATCATAATCAAATTCATCAATTACTGCTTTAAAATGGTCAATTCCTATCATCAAAAAGTAAATTTCATCTTGTTTATTATTTGAAAGTCTAAGATGCGTTGTTAAATTTTCGATTAAATAATTTCTATTGTAAACATTTGTAACTGAATCTAAAGATGAAGAATCTATAAAGTTCTTCTTTAAAATTGCACTTTGAACCATAGGTGAAATTTGAAAGAAAGCAGCTTCAATAACTGAATATTTTTCTTCTAAAATTTTAAAATGTACTTTTGAAGTTGCACAAAAAGAGACAGTTGCATTTAAACTTGTATGTGTATTTATTATAAAAAAATGAGATAAATCATCATCTAGATAAAATTCTTCACCTTTTACTAAAATCTCTTCTTTTGTATTTTTATTTATGTCAAAAAGTGAGAATACCATATTATCTATATTAAATTCTTTGTTTAACCAAGAAAATATATCCTCTGCTAGCTGTTTTATATTTGTAGCATATTGAAGTTGTTCATGTAGGCTAAAAATACTAACTAAAGATTTATACGCATCTTCATTTGTAGCAGATAATTTTATTAATTCAAGAATCTTATTTTTCATATTTCTACCTAAAAAAAATCTATTTTATTTGTATCTTCTTCATTAAAGAGAAAAACTTGTCCTCGCCCTCTATTTCTAGCTTCATATAGAGCAATATCAGATTTTTTTATTATTTCATCTATTGTTGTTGCATCATCAGGATAGATAGAAATTCCACCACAAATAGTTTTCATTAAAGTCTGTTTAGTCTCTTCATTTATCACAACTTTTTCTTTGCTAAAGTTATTAATAAGTTTTTCAGCAATGAGTATAGCATTGTTTTCATTAATTATATTTAATAAAATAACTAGAAATTCATCATTAGAAATTTTAATAACTAAATCAGATTCTCTAACACTATTTTTTAAAGTTTGTGCTAAAACTTTTAGAACTTTATCTCCAATTTCATAATCAAATTCATCAATTACTGCTTTGAATTGATCAATACCAATTTTAATAAAAGCAATTTTTTTCTGCTCTCTATTTGATAAACTTAATAAATTTCCAACATAATTATTTAAATAACAACGATTATAAGAGCCAGTTACATGGTCAACTAAAGACATTTCATTTAAAGTTTTTTCCATATATTTGTTATATAAAGATTGAGAAAATATTTGTAAAGACAATTTTATGAAACCAAGATTTTCTTTTATTGAAGTATATTCTTCTTCATTTTCAGATAAAAAGTTAAAAATAATTTCTGTATCACAATTTTGTTTGAATTCTAATGTGTTTACAAAATAGTTTATATTAGAGTTCGAACAATTGAATAAATTATCAATTGAATCATTTTTTTTAATATTTATAGTTAGAAAATTTATATTATGGTGTAATCTTAAATAATCAAAAATATTTAAACAACTTTTTTCTAAATCAGAAAGTTTTAATTTTTCATTCTCATTTATTATCGTCTCACAAGATAGGTTCATAAGCTAAGCCTTTTTATATATGTCTTTCCCATTGTTTTAGAGTTTGAATTTCATTTTTTAATGTTGTTTTATCTCCATGACCTGGATAAATATGAAAATCTTCATTCCATTGTAAAATTTTATTTAAACTTCGTTTCATTAACATAGCATTTGAGTTAGGAAAATCAAATCTTCCAATAGTTCCTTTAAAAATAAAATCACCTGTAAATAAATGTTTACCTATTTGTAAAGCACTACAACCTGGTGTATGACCTGGAAAATGGTGAAATTTTATTTTAATACCTTGAATTTCTATTTCTTCATCAGGATTTACTAAAATATCTGCATAAGATGGTGGCATACCCATTCCATATGGATCTAAAGTTAGCATAAATTCATCATCTTTTGGAGTATATAATTTTATATTATAGTTTTCTTTTACTGCTTGATTTGACCAAATATGATCAAAATGTCCATGTGTATTTAAAACAGCAATTGGATTTTTTACATTTGATTTTATCCATGAAAGCGCATTAACCCCTGGATCTATAATAATATCTTTCCCATCTATTGTTACAATATAACAATTTGTTTGATAATCACCCATTGGTTGAACTTTTATATCCATTTTAAACCTTACTTTGCTAAAATTGCTTGATTATATCAAAAAAGAGGTTATTTATGGATTATTTTTATACACTTGAAAAAGTTTTATTGACATGTGAGCCAAAAATTAAAATTGAGAAATTTAAAAGTTTCTATGAAAATTTTTTAAATAATACCCTTTCTTTTGATAATTCTTATGAAGTTCCTATTTTAGATAAACCTTCATATTCTGATTTTTTAGAGATTATTAAACCAACTGCTTTACCTCCTATTAAAAATTTTAAATCTATAGAAGGTAAAAAATATCTAGTTCATACAATTTTACATATAGAATATTCTGCAATTGATTTAGCTTTAGATGCAGCTTTAAGATATAAAAATATGCCAGTTGAATATTATAAAGATTGGTTGGAAGTTGCAGATGATGAAATAAGGCATTTTTTAATGCTTGAAGAGTTAATGCATGAACTTGGCGGAGTTTATGGAGATTTTCCTGTTCATAAAAATCTTTTTGAAGCAATGGAGCAAACACCTGATTTTTTAAGAAGAATGGCAGCAGTTCCTAGATATCTCGAAGCAAATGGACTTGATCAAAATCCCAAAATTATGGAAAAATTAAACTCAAATAGAGATGAATTTAATATAAAATTTATTGAAGCATTAAGAGTTATTTTAGAAGAAGAAGTAAGTCATGTAAAAAAAGGTGATTTTTGGTTTAAATATGAGTGTGAAAGACTAAATTTGGAACCAGAATCTACATATATAAAAATCATTGAAGAAGTTTTTCCAGGAAGTACAAATAGAAAAATGGACTTAAATTTCACTGCAAGAAAAGAAGCAGGTTTTTCTTGTAATGAACTAAAAATTTTATCAAAAAGAGAGGATTGCAACGAATGATTAGCTCAAATTATGATATTTTACTTTCAACAATTCAAAAATCAGATGCAGTAATAAAACAAGAAGTAGATAGTTTTTTAAATAAGCTTGTTTCTTCATCTTCAACAAATAATACAAATTCAATAGTTAGAACTAATGATTTAACTTATGAAAATATAAATGGTATAACTTTAGAAGAAATAGATACTCTATTTGAAAATGAAGATGATAAGAATATGGCAAGAAATTTAAGACTAGCAACACTTTTTTCAAGTGATGAAAACCTATCAAAAGCTTTATTTAATACAGTTTTAGGACAACCTTTTAATTTAGGTTATACATTCTTAACAGATAGATATAATGACAAAAATATATTTTTAAGTTCAAATAGTAGTGGTTCATTATTTGATTTATTAGAAAGTTCAATTACAAATAAAATAAATAATACTCAAACAAATTCAACTGATGTAATATCACAAGATAAATTAGATGAGATATTAACAAAAGTTAATTCATTTGATTTTTTGAGTGCTTTATCAAGTAGTTCAAAAAAAGGTTATGATAAGTATAAAAATGAAAAAAACGATTATTCATTTTTATACAATGATTATAATTTAAAATATCAAGAATTAATTTACAAATATCAAGATTTAGAAAATTACAATAAAAACTTAATCAAACAATTTTAATAAATATTTATTGTAAGATTAAGCTTTAAATGATCATTTTCATTTGTAACATTTAAACTAGAACCAATTCTATGTTTAGAAAGTTCACCTTCAATAGTTTGTAAAATATGCCAAAATTTTTCATTAAATGGCATTTCAAGTTTTTTTATTTTATGTTCTATAATTATTTCAACGATAGTTTGAATACAATGAAAATAAAATATTTTATTTTTTGCTCTTTGTATTTTATAGTTTCTCATTAATTTTAGATTTGAAATATATACATATTTTTCAATTTCTGATAATGAAGTTCTATTTTCTACTTCTTTTTCTTCATTGTCTAAATGTATTAAGTATGAAGAAATTTCTTTGTTCATAGTCTTTTCTAAATTTGGGTGAAATTTTAGAAGAATAGTTAATACTTCATTTGAAGATAAATTTTTATGGTTTATTTGATTAGAATATATTTTTTTATCTTCATATGGATGATTAATAGAATTTAAAATGTCAATAGCAAAAGTTAAATATACAAATTTATCTTCTTTCCCATTTTTAAAGAAAATTCCCCTTTCATCTATAATAGGTTTCGCACCTGCATATTCAACTTTCATTATCTTTCCCCTTGTATTATATTAAAATTTTGAGTTTGGAATAGGGTAGTTATTAATAACAAAATCAATATCTTTATCCCCTCGACCACTAAGACTTACTAAAATAGTTTTTTCTTTATCCAATGTTTTTGCTAGTTTCATCGCAAATCCAATAGCATGAGCTGATTCAAGTGCTGGAATGATTCCTTCAAGTTGAGATAACTTGTAAAATGCTTCAACAGCTTCATTATCGTCACAAAGTCCAACTTTACTTCTTCCTGATTCTTTTAAATAAGCATGTTCAGGTCCAACACTTGGATAATCAATCCCACTTCCAATTGAGTAAACAGGCGCAGGATTTCCATCTTTGTCTTTTAACATTATAGAGTTAAATCCGTGCATAACTCCTTCTTCTCCATAAGTTAAAGATGCTGAGTGTTCTCCAATGTTTTCACCTTTCCCTAAAGGCTCAACACCATAAAGTTCAACTTCTTTATCATCAATAAATCCAGAAAAAATTCCCATAGCATTACTTCCACCACCAATACAAGCAGCAACTGCATCTGGAAGTTTTCCTTCATGTTCTAAAAATTGTTCACGTGATTCTAGTCCAATTATACTTTGGAAATCTCTAACCATCATAGGAAATGGATGAGGACCTACAACAGAACCAATACAATAAATAGAATTTTTAGTATCAGCTAAATATGCTTCAAAAGCAGAATCAACAGCTTCTTTTAACGTTTTTAGTCCATGAGTTGCTGGAATTACTTTTGCTCCAAGAATTTTCATTCTAACTACATTTGGATGTTCTTTTGCAATATCAACTTCACCCATATGAATTTCACACTCTAAACCAAAATAAGCAGCAGCAGTTGCCAATGCAACACCGTGTTGTCCTGCACCTGTTTCAGCTATTACTTTTTTCTTTCCAAGATGTTTAGCAAGTATAACTTCAGCCATACAGTGGTTTAATTTATGAGCTCCTGTGTGATTTAAATCTTCTCTTTTTAGATAGATTTTTGCTCCTCCACAAAAGTTAGTTAAATTTTTTGCAAAAGATACGGGAGTAGGTCTTCCTTGATAATGTTTTCTTACATATTTTAATTCTTCTATAAATTTAGGAGAATTTTTTAACTCTTCATAAGCTTTTTTAATTTCTTCAAAAGGTTTTTCTAATTCAGGAGGAATAAATGAACCTCCAAATTTACCAAAAAAACCATTAGCATCAGGCATACTTTCTAAATATGATTTATTCATTTATTTTCCCTTGAGTATTTTTATAAAATTTTTATGAAAACCATTTCTTAACTTTGTCAAACATAGATTCAAATGTTGATTCATGAGGTTTACTTTCTATTCCAAAACTATCTTGAAGTTTTTCTAAAAGCTCTTTTTGTTCACTATTTAAAGCTTTTGGATATTCGATTTTTATTTGTACTACTAAATCACCTTTTCCATATCCTTGAACAGATTTTACACCTTCACCTTTGAAAGTGAATTGTTGTTTATCTTTAGCACCTTTTGGAATTTCAAGTTCTAATTTTCCTCTTAAGCCTGGAACAGTTATTTTTCCACCTAGTGCAACTTGAGTAAAGAAAATTGGTGCTTCAAAATAAATATCATCATCATGTCTAACAAAATGAGAATCCTCTTTTACTTTAACTTGAAGATATAAATCACCACGACTTCCATCAGGAGCAATATTTCCTTTATTTGAAACTCTAATTCTCATTCCATCGTTTACACCTTCTGGAATATCAACTTTAAATGTATCTTTTACTTCATCATATCCTGTTCCACCACAAGATTTACAAGAATCTGATGCAGCTTGACCTGTTCCTCCACATTTTGGACAAGTTTGAGCAAAAGTCATAAATCCTTGTCTTGAATGTACTTGCCCATGTCCATTACACATAGAACAAGTAGACATTTTACCATCTTTTGCACCTGTTCCTTTACAAGATTTACAAGCAGTTTTATATTTATAACTTATATCTTTTTTACAACCAAATACTGCTTCATTAAACTCAAGTTTAACCTCAATAGTAACGTCTAAATTGTAGTTATATGATTTTTTTTGTTTTCTGCCTCTTGAACTAGAACCAAATCCAAACATCTCTTCAAAAACAGAACTTAAATCTTCAAATCCACCAGAAAAACCACTACTTCTTTGCCCATGACCTTCAAGCCCAGCTTTCCCATATCTATCATAAATAGCTCTTTTTTCTTCATCGCTTAATACTTGATAAGCTTCATTTATAGCTTTGAATTTTTCTTCAGCTTCATTATCACCTGGATTTTTGTCAGGATGATATTTCATAGCCATTTGTCTATAAGCTTTTTTGATTGTGCTTTTATCAGAACTTTTACTAACTTCTAGTAATTCATAATAATCAATCTCAGTCAATTTCTATCTCCCTTAAAAAATATAATAAATTTAATGTAAGCCGTGATTTTATCTAAAGGTTAATAAATCTTAAATGAATTAGATTTGGGTTATTTTTCATAAAAATTTTTATTGCAATTAAAAAAGTAATAAATTCAGAAACACTAAGTGCCATAAATATCCCAATATTCCCAAATATAGAAGATAAAATAAAAATTGCTGAAATTGGTAAAACAAGACTTCTTAATATAGCAATAAAAGCTGAAAGTGATGCTTTTTGAATTGAAGTTAAATATGAAGTTATCAAAATATTTAAACCTGAAAATAGAAAAGCAGGCCAAGCATAAGTAATAAATTCTAAAGTAATTTTTCTTGTTTCTTGTTCTGAATCTTTTAAAAATAGGTTTATTAAAATTTCAGGTATTGTTAGAATTAAAATAGTCATTAATAATTCTATTAATAAAATTGAAATAGAAGCAATTTTAAAAAAACTTTTCATTCTATTAAAATTTCGTGCACCATAATTTTTACTAAAGATTGGTTGCATAGAGTCTGAAATAGCAAAACTCAATAAAATACTAATCATTATAAGATAACCAATAATTGTATAAGAAGCAACTCCTTGTGTACCAAAATTTTTGAGCATTATATAGTTAAAAACTAAAACAGTAATTCCTATTGATGATTCATTTATAAATTCTGAAAAACCATTTTTTAATGTATTAATAATATTAAACCAGCTTCCTTTTGGTTTTATTAGTTTTAAACTTGTTTTTTTTGAAAAAAAATGAGGAATTAAAATAACAATAATTATGACATAAGATATTCCTGTTGCATATGCTGCACCACTTAAGCCAAAATCAAATTTAACAATAAATAAATAATCTAAAATTATGTTTGTTAAAGCACTTAAAAATAGAGCTAAAAATGATAAAGTAGGGTTCTCATCAACTCTTACAAAATAGTCTAAAACTATTGCTGTCATCAAAAAAGGTAAAAAAAACAGAATAATAGGAAGATATAATAATGTTTCTTCTTTTAAAATATTTTCAACTTTAAATAAGTTAAAAAAAGTTTCAAGATTAAAATATATTAATAAACAAAGGAAAATACCAATTATAGAAATTGAAATAATTGATTTTGTAAAAATATTTGAAATTTCATCTTTTTTATTTTCTCCCATTAATTTTCCTACTATTACAGAACTACCTACTGAAAACATTAAAGCAAATCCAAAAAGTATAGTTAGCATTGGATGAGAAATATTAATTGCAGCCAAGCCAATAGAACCTACATAATTACCTATAAAATATCCATCAACAATACTAGCAGATGAAATAGCTAAAAGGCTTAAAATAGAAGGAATAGCGTATTTGAAAAATAAAATAAGTGGTTTAGTATCTAACATAAAAAGTCTTTTAAATTTTTTGAAAAAATAATAATTTTTGAAATGATGCCAAAGAATGTATTAAAGTATGATTTTCAAATAAAGTATATCTTAATAAAATTTATTAAAAATCTTAGATATAATCTGCGACATGAATAAAGGATTAGAAAAATTTTACGAACTTGTTGAAGCTTTTGAATCTTTACCAACTATTGGTAAAAAATCAGCTCTACGTCTAGCATATCATATAGTAATGAATGATAATTATTGTGGGATTAAGATTGCTCATAGTATTGAAAATGCTTTAAAAAATATCACAAAATGTTCACGATGTGGATCAATGAGTGAACATGAAATTTGTGAATTTTGTCTTGATGAGAGTAGAGATAATGAAAAACTTTGTATTGTTCAAAGTGCAAAAGATATTTTTGTTATTGAAGATTCAAATCAATTTGATGGAAGATATTTTGTAATAGAAGAGTTAGATCAAGATATATTGGATTCTTTGCAAAAGTTTATAATAGATAATAGTGTTAAGAATATACTATTTGCAATTACTCCTTCTATTGCAAATGATGCTTTTATCCTATTTATTGAGGATAAACTTAAAACTTATGATTTGAAATTTACAAAAATTGCTCAAGGTGTTCCAACAGGTGTTAGTTTAGAAAATGTAGATATTTTATCACTATCAAAAGCTATACAAAGTAAAGTTGAAATATAAAAGATTAGAGTATGGAAAAAAGAATAGTTTGTCAAAAATGTATATATTATTTTGTTACTTGGGAAGCAAATAGACCACATGGTTGTAAAGCATACGGATTTAAATCTCTTTTAATGCCATCTGTGACAGTAAAAAATTCAAGTGGTGAAACTTGTAAATTTTTTACTCAAAAAAATTTTAATACATAGTTGGAATAATGGAAAATTTTTTAGAACAAATAGAAAAAAATAAAATTACAATTATTCGAACTTGGATTTCATTTCCTATTGTTTTAGATTTAATAAAGAATAATTCAATTGATGAAAATTTATTTATTAGAAGATATGCTTTTGCTCTTATTGAACATTTTATTTTAGTTGTAAAAAAAGATGAAAAAACTGAAAAAAATTCTGCTGTTATTGATTTTTTGAAATATTTAAGAAAACAAAATATTAAAATAAATGAACTTTTTTTGCTCTTTTCTACTTTCAAAAATTCTTTAATAGAATTTGCTTTTAAATCAAAGCTTGAAACAGCAAAATTAATAGAAGAGATAGATTTTTATTTTGAAAAGATTTTTTCTGTTTTATTGGATATTTATTCAAAATCAATAGCTCAAATAGAAAATGCATTAAATAAATCAGTTGATATAGTTGATAAATATGTAATTATGTCAAGAACAGATATTAATGGTGTAATTATTAGTGTTTCAAATGCTTTTTGTAAAATTTCTGGATATGAATCTTATGAAATGATTGGAAAAACTCAAGAATTTTTCAAACATCCAGATATGAAAGCAGAATTTTTTAATGAGATAAAAAAAACTATCCAATCTGGAAATATGTGGCAAGGTGAGATAAAAAATCTGAAAAAAAATGGAGGATTTTATTGGTTAAAAACTACAATCCATCCAAATTTTGATAATGATGGAAATATTATAAGTTATGATGCTATAAATGAAGATATTAGTTTTCAAAAAGAGTTAAAAAATCAACAAGATTTACTGGTAGAACAGTCAAAATCAGCTGCACTTGGCGAGATGATTAGTATGATAGCACACCAATGGAGACAGCCTTTACAAGCAGTTTCTATTTTGATTCAAAAACTTCCTTTACTAAAAGAATTAAAGGGTGAAATATCTGATGAAATGTTAAATGATGTTGTTTCTCAAGTATCGAATCAACTTGATTATATGTCAAAAACAATAGATGATTTTAGAGATTATTTTAAACCAAATAAGAAAAAAGAAGAAGTTTATATAGAAAATGTTATAAACAAATCTATGGATTTTTTATCATATTTATTTAAAATAAATTCGATAAAAGTAAATTATAAAAATGAATCTACTTCAAAAGTAGATATTTTTTTAAATGAAATGGTACAAGTTTTTATAAATCTAGCAAAAAATTCATGTGATGCAATGATTGAAAAGAATGTTGAAAATAGAGTTATAGATATCTATAGTTATGAAAAAAATAAAAAGTTATATATTGAGTTTGAAGATAATGCTGGTGGAATAAGTGATAAGGTTATTAATAAAATATTTAATCCTTATTTTTCAACAAAAAGTAATAAAAATGGAACAGGTTTAGGATTATATATGAGTAAAACTATTATTGAACAATATAGTTTAGGTAAAATAAATGTATATAATACTGAAATTGGAACAAAATTTATAATTGAATTACCATTAAAATAGGAGTTAAGTTTGTTATATAAAGATTTTAAAGAGAGTATAAAAACATTAGGGTTTTTAAGTATTGAAGATTTTATGGTTTATGCAGGTGTTACATCAAATGATGTTTTGAGTTGGGAAGAAAAAAATGAAGTTCCATATTTAGTTTCACTAATTTTACATCTTTTAAAAGGTGAAAAAGAATTATTACCAACAAATTGGGCTTTAGATAATGTTATTGAAGAGTGTTTACCTCTTGCTTCATTACTTGAAGAAGTTTCTTCTTTCCCTCATAAACTTGAAGAGATGTTTTTATTACAAAAAAAATTAAATGATTCTACAAATGGTAAAAATTGGGAATTAGGTGTAAATAAATTTGGAAAAGAGATAAATTGGCTTAGATGTATTCATATGGAAGTGGCTGAACTTATTGAATCAACTCCATGGAAACATTGGAAAAATATCAATGCAGATCCTGATATGAACAATATTCATGTTGAGCTTGTAGATATTTGGCACTTTTTAATGTCTTATATTTTACAAGAGACAAATGTTCCAAAAGCAGTTTCTTTATCTAATACTCATTGTATCTATGAAGCAGCAACAGAAATTGATGTAAAACTTATGGTAAAAGAAGCTGAAAAATTATCTTATATTGCTTTAGCAATTGATACAGGTAATATGCCTTCATTTAGTGGAATAGAAAGATTTATTGATCAATTCTTTAGATGTTGTAAAATCTCAGGATTATCTTTTATGTGGTTACAAAAGCTATATATTGGTAAAAATTGTTTAAATCAATTTAGACAAGATAATGGTTATAAAGAAGGGCATTACATAAAAGTTTGGAATGGTAATGAAGACAATGTTGTAATGGTTGATTTATTAAAAAAAATGGAAGATGTAGGTTTTGATGACTTATATAACAAATTAAAAGAAGAGTATTCTAAAAATAGATAATTTTTCTTTATAAAATTTTTATATTTTTATGGTTCTTTTTGATTCTCTCTTTACAAGATATGAAATATAATTGACATAACAAATCCAAGAGGAGGTTGTTATGTCAACTTCAAATATTTTAATGCTTTCAATCTTAAGTGTTTTAACTTTTATTTTATTGCTAAGATTACCAAAAGCCTAAAATGAAAAGAGTATTTATTAAGTATAAAGAACATATGTATATTTTAAAAGCGTTAATAATTTTAGTAATAATTACTGGAATTAGTCATATATTCAAATTTTATTTAGATATTATAAATATTGCTTTAATTCATATAATTCCAGTTGTAGTTGTGGCAATTCATGGAAATATTAAAGCAACTCTTTTTATGACATTTTTAAGTGTTTTATGCCTAAATTTTTTATATATTCCACCTTTATATAGTTTCAATGTTAATAATGAGTTATATCTTTGGAGTTTTTTGATTTTTGGAATAGTTGGTTTAATAATAACAATGCAAGCAAAAAATTTAATTAGACAAACAAAACAAAATCAATTAAGAGAGAGTTTATTACATATAATTTCTCATGATTTAAGAACTCCATTATCTACAATCCATGGAAGTATTAATTTAATTTTATCAAATAAAAATCTTAATACAAAAAAACAAGATAGTCTTTTAGAAGATATAAATTATGCTTCACTTAGAATGAAAAGATTAATTACAAATCTTTTAGATAGTACTAGGTTATCAAATGAAAATTTTGATTTAAAATTAGAATGGTGCGATTTTGAAGATATTATTGGAGTTACTCTAAATGAATTTTCTCAAAAACAAAATGATGAAAAACTAAATATAAAAATAGATGAATTATCACTTTTTTGGGGTGATAATACACTTTTAACTCAGTTAATTGTAAATTTGCTTGATAATGCTTTTAAATATTCAAAGAGTGACACAAAAATAGATTTAGAAATAGAAAATTTAAATAATTTTATCAAAATAAAAATATTTAATGAAACAGAATTTATAGATAAAAAGAAGTTAAAAAATATCTTTGATAAGTTTTATAGATTTGAAGATACAAATGATATTTCAGGAAGTGGAATAGGATTAGCTATTTGTAAAAGTATCGTAAAGCTACATAATGGTGAGATAAAAGCAATAGCTAAAGATAGAGGAATTTTAATTGAAGTTGAACTTCCAATAGTAAAAAGAGTAAATATAGAATGAAAAATTTAATACAAATAATTGAAGATGATAAATCAGTAAAAAAACTTTTAGAGATAACTTTTAAAGAGTTTGATTTTGATTTTATTTCAAGTGAAAATAAAAAAAATGCTTTAACAATGTTCTTAAGTCATAATCCAGATTTATTGATAGTTGATTTGGGTTTACCTGATGGAGATGGAAAAGATTTTATTAAACAAATAAGAGAAATTTCAAAAATTCCAATCATTGTTTTAACAGCACGACATGATGAAAAAGAGATTATTTTAGCACTTGATGCAGGTGCTGATGATTATATAACTAAACCATTTTCAGTAAATGAATTACTTGCTAGAATTAGAGCAAATTTAAGAAGAAGCTTAAATATTGTTGATATAAATAATACATTTATTTGTGATGAATTAAAGTTAGATATAACTTCACGAGATATATTTTTGAATACTGACAAATTGAAATTAACTCCAATAGAATATGAATTATTAAAATATTTTATCTTGCATCCAAATAAAACTTTAACCCATAAACAAATACTTCAAGAAGTTTGGGGTACAGGTTATCAAAATGAAATGCAATATTTAAGAACTTATGTTAATACTTTGAGAAAAAAGATTGAAAAAAATTCAACAAGACCTAAATATATAATAACCGAACCAAGTGTTGGATATAGATTTAATTGTAATTAATAAGAAAAAATCATGCAACATAAATATGTGAAATCAATTTTTTTAGGTTATGTTATTCTTATTCTTATTGGCGCAATACTTTTATATTTGCCTATTTGTCATATAGGAGAATTAGCTTTTATAGATGCTTTATTTACATCTGCAAGTGCAACTTGTGTAACAGGTTTAATCGTAACGAGTACATCTGAGAATTTCACTTTTTTAGGAGAATTTATAATTTTGACACTTATTCAAATAGGTGGAATAGGTTATATGAGTTTAGTAATAATCTTTTTTTTATTTATAAGACAAAGTTTGAATATTGATAAAAAAAGAGCAATGAAACAATCTTTAGATTTACCAACTTTACATGTTAGAAGTTTTTTAAAAAAGATTTTACTTTTTGTTTTATTTATAGAATTAGTAGGTGCAATTATTTTAACAATACAGTTTCTTAAAAAATTCGAATTTTTAGATGCATTATGGTTTGGAATATTCCATAGTATAAGTGCTTTTAATAACGCGGGATTTTCTCTTTTTACTGATAGTTTAATGTCATATCAAAGTGATACAATTTCTTTATTGACAATAGGTTTTTTAGTAATTCTAGGAGGATTAGGATATTTTGTTTTAATTGAAATTTATGAAAACAGAAAGTTCTCAAAAAGATTTAGTATTCATACAAGAATTATGCTTTATGGAACAATTATTTTGATTGTTTCTGGAATGGTTTTATTTCTATCAATAGAATGGAATAATTCTAAAACTTTTGGAAATCTATCTTTTTATGAAAAAATATTAAATGCTTTCTTTTTATCTATAAATTTTAGAACAAGTGGATTTAATAGTATTGATATAGGAGCTTTAAAAGATTCATCTTTATTCTTCTCCACTTTGTTTATGATGATTGGAGGAGGGCAAGGAAGTACAGCCGGAGGTATGAAAATCACTACAGTTGCTATTTTAATAATTACAGTAATTTATATTCTAAAAGATAGTAATCAAGAACCAAGTATTTTTAAAAGAACTATTGAACAAAAAGTTATAAATAAAGCATTAGCAATTATTATTTTTTCTTCTTTTCTCGTTCTTTGTATCACTTTGATATTAGTTGAAACTCAAAATCTGCCTTTTGTAAAAATTTTATTTGAAGTAGTTTCTGCTTTTGGAACAGTTGGTGTTTCAACTGGAAATGGAGATATATTAAGTTTCTCTCAACAATTTGATACTTTTGGAAAAAGTTTAATTATTATTTTGATGATAGCAGGAAGATTAGGTGTTTTTGCCTTTGGAATTATTTTATTAGGAAAAGCAAAAACTAAACATTTTAAATATCCAAAAGGAAGGATTATAATATGAAAACAATAGCAGTTATTGGTTTAGGAAGGTTTGGATTTTATGTTGCAAAAAGTTTATCAAGATTGGATGTAAAAGTAATTGCAGTTGATAATGATGAAAAAAAAGTTCAAGAAATAAGTGAATTTATTGATGATGCTTATATTATTGATAGTATAAATAAACAAGCTTTAGAAGAAGTTGGTATTTACAATCTTGATACAGTGATTGTAAGTATTGGAGAGAATATTGAAGCTAGTATATTAACTGTAATGGCTTTAAAGGATTTAAATAATAAAACAATTATTGCAAAAGCAATTAATTCAACTCATGGTGAAATTTTGTCAAAAATAGGAGCTTATAAAGTTGTTTATCCTGAAAAAATAGCTGGAAGAATGCTTGTTAAAAAACTTGTTGATACAATAACAGTTGAAGAGATAGATATAAGTAATTCAATAAAAATGATAAAATTATTTGCAAATGAAAAATTTATAAATAAAAAAATTTTTCAGATAGAAAACGAGTTTAAAAATTTAAAAATAGTTTCTTATAAAAGTTCTGGAAATTGGTTTATAAATATTGATTCATCATATGAAATAAAAAAAGATGATTTATTGGTTTTTATTTGTGAAGTAAAATATGTAAAAGATTTTTTATTAAGTGTTAAATAATAGGTTTAAAACCTATTATTTATTTTTATCTATATTCATTTTTATATTCTACATAATGTCCAGCGTGAGCTATTAATTTATCAACATCTTCTTGAGTTAATTGTTTAACCACTTTTGCAGGACTTCCCATAATCATACTTCTTGGAGGAAATACTTTTCCCGATGTTACAAGTGAATTTGCTCCTACTATACTTCCTTCTCCAATTACAGCATTATCCAAAATAGTTGCACTCATACCAATCAAACAATTATCTTCAATTTTACATCCATGAAGCATAACTTTATGACCAATTGTTACATTGTCTCCAATGATTGTTTTTGTATTTGTGTCGGTGTGAATACATGATAAATCCTGAATATTTGTGTTTTTCCCAATTCTAACTTCATTAACATCAGAACGAATTACACAACCAAACCAAACTGATGAATCTTCACCAATTTGAATATTTCCTATTAAATCTGCACTTGGTGCAACCCAAGCACTTGGATGAATTTCTGGGTAAAATTCTTTAAATTTCAAAATCACAGCTCTCTCCTTAGCTTAAATTTAGAAATCATTATAGCAAAGGAAAGGCTATTTTGGAAGATATTCTAAAATTATAGGTTCACTATAATTTGGAACATTATCATAAGTAAATATTGCATAATATTTTGATATATCAATTGCTCCAAAATCATCAAACGTATATTCATCAACTCCTGCATAAAGTTTTTGTCCATCATGAGATGAAAGAGGTTTTCTAAATGGATTTTTTATTACTTTTACACCTATAAAATCTTCATTTTTAGGATTTGTCCAAGATAATTTGATTTTATTATTTTCAATAATTAAAGATACATTTGATACTTTTTCAACTGGAAATCTTCTTTTTACAATATGTTCAATTATTAGTTTAGGCTCTAAGTTCGCACTTTTTGTTTCCCAAGAAACTTTTTTGTTTTTTAAACTTTTTAATGCAGATGTTGGTTTTAAAATAAATGCGACATCTGATTTATTTTTTAGTTTTTCATTTAAAACGATTTCAGAAAATGAATCAAATATGAAATATTGAGTTTGATTATTTTTTAATTCATTTGCACTTACATCATAACCAATATTTTGGATAACTTCTCTATTTATAACTGATTCATAATTTTTTTCTAAATGTTCATCAATAAATTCAAGATGAAATCTAATATCATCTTTTAAATAGATTTTTGTAGAGTTTAGTTCAAAATAGGCTTTTGTAATCATTGTATCATTGTATGGTGGTAAAGAAGAAAGATTAAATTCGAAAATAGAATATATTTTATTCCCTTTTTCATCAAATCCAGCACTAATTTCATCTTTTTTTATTTCTGCTTTACTTAGAGTAAAAATCTCTTTTGGATACAAAGTAGTGATAGTTGGTTCTACTGTAAAAGTTAATTCTAGTCTTGGACGATAGTTTAATCCAAAACCAAATTTTCCATATCCAATATCCCATTGCATCATCTGTTTTGTTCTTCCAATTTTTAACTCTTTTGGTCCTTCAACTCTTAAAACAATAGTATCTTTTCTAATAGAGTTTTTTAAAGTTATACATTCTAAACCTGATAACTCCCAACTTCTCCAAATACCTTGTGTTAATTGAAAAGATTGAGTAGCTTGACCAATATATTGTAAAATCTGTAAATTTTCTACATCTTCAAAATTTGTTATATCGCCCATTGTATCTTGATTTACAATTCCAACATTCCATTCCCCATATTTTTCAATAGTTGTTGAAACTCTGTTTATTGGATAAAGGTTTAAAGAGGCTGATTTTATAATGGCATTTGTTGGAAGAGATTTTACATTTATTGAAATAATTGCATAGGAAATACCTTTGTCATCATCAACTCCAACAAATAAAGAGTTTACTCCAAAGTGTTTAGGATTGTTGTTTAGATTTTCAGCAACATAACCTGTTCCTTTTGCATTTGCATAGTAAGTTCTACTGAATTCATCATATTCAACTAAAGTTCGCACCTTTATTTGTGGACAAAATGGCGATTTTTGATTTGTTTTTTTATTTACGGCTCTTATGTTGTAATAATAGTTTTTATTAGAAGTCAGATTTATATCATTGAACTCTAAACTTTTTGTTTTTGTTATTAGGTTTGAAGAGTTGCAGAATTGTTTATCTTTTATACTTCTAAATATTTCAAAATATATATTTTCATTTACTTCATATTCCCATTTTAGAGTCACGTGATTTGATCCAATATGAGTAATATTAAACTCTTCAACTCTCTTTACAAATCTATCTTTTGCATAGTTATCAGTCTCTTTTAAAGCATAAATAAGTGCAGGAATATGTTCTTTGATATTTTCACTTAAATCTTGCATATAATCACTGATATTTCTAGTTCCTACCTCAACAACAGTTGCAATAATTCCTAAAGAGTAATAAAACTCCCTGCCACTTCCACCTATTAGTTTTGCAGGTGGTTTCCCTTGATGTATTCCATATTCACGAGCAGATATTTTTCTTATCTCTTCTGCCATATTTGCACATAAAGTATTCATATCTGTTGTATCAAAAGTATCTTCATGTCTGAAATCGTGTGCTGGGAAAAATACATTTCCTTGGCTATGATAATCAAGTGCAATAGTAATATTTGGATGGGCTAAAACAAAATCTCGTAAGGCCTTAGTTTCTGGTTCACTAAAAGCTTCACAACCTCCATAAACATTTGAAGTTGTAGTAGTTGTTTTATTGAAGCCTATAGAAAAATTTCTATTTAAATCAACTCCATAAGTTCCGTCTGCATTTTGTCTTCTATTTTTTCTCCAAAATGAAAAGTGATTTCTTGAGTATTCAAAACCATCAGGATTAGCACAAGGTACTATATAAACGGTACTTTCATTTAGATAAATTTGTAGCATGGGATCTGTTTCTAAATTTTTTAAAATATATGTCACAAACTCTATAGCTAATTCATGTCCAATCCACTCTCGAGCATGAATAGTTCCTGTATAGAAAAGTGCTGGTTTTATATGGGCTGTTTGTATATTTTTCGAAATGGTTATTAGATATATCTCTCTTTTTTCCCAAGTTTGACCAATAGATTCTATTTTTAGATTATTTGGATATTTTTTTTGCAAATCAAAAAAGATATCTGTTGAATCTTTATATGATCGATATAACCTTTTCAAAATTTATTCTCCAACTTTTAATCTTGATTTTAATTGGGCAAACTTATTTTTTCCAATTCCTTCAATATTTTTTAAATCCTCTATACTTACAAATTTCCCAATTTTTTCTCTATAATCAGAGATAATTTTTGCTAATTTATTTCCAATTCCTTTGATTTTTTTCAAATCTTCTTTATTAACACAATTAATATCAATTCTCATATCATCAATATGCTCTTCCCAAGATTTTAACATTTGCTCATCTATTGATTCAAGTTCAAGTAAATCAGAGCAATCAGTGATGATGTTATCTTGTAAATATTCTTTAATTTCAATTGCTAAATCCTCCTCCATTCCATAAAGTGTCATCAAATCTGTTAAACTAGCTTTGTTAAAATCTATTTTTTTTACCATAAATTCTTGTTCATTTTGATTTTGTTTATCTATTTGTATATTTAAATCTTCTACATTTGTAAATGGCATATCAGATTCTTTTGATTCATCAGTCATTTCCATTTCAAAAATATCTTTTTTATCTTTTACAAATCTTTCTCCATCATAACTTTGTGTGTATTTACCAAAAGTGATGTTTCTTAGAGTTCTTAAAAGTGATGAATCAATTTTTCCTAACTCTTCCCAAGAAAATAGGGGAATATGTGGTTTTGGATATTTTCCTTTTGAAAAATCCCACATTAAATATTGACAAATCCAATCTCTAATATATGGAAAAGCAGCAAATGCCGTAGCACACTCTAATATATAAGCTTTATTTGTGTTTTCATCAATAGCTATATCACAAGCAAAATATTCAGCTTTAGAAGCTTTAGAAGCATTAACTGCAAGTTCTAAAGCATTCATTGGAACATTTTTATATGACATTGAACCACCTTGAGAAGTATTTGTAATCCATTGATTTTTTCCTGAATATCTCCAAAATGCACAAACTGGTTTATGCCCAATTAACATAACTCTAATATCTCCTGAATCTTTTAGTTTAATTGCATTTTGTGTATAGATTGGATTATATTTTTTTAATTCAAGTAATTCTTTTGCTTCTTGAAAGTTATTTGCTTTATGTACATAATATCCACCATAATTTGATGGTCCATAACTTCTTTTTATAATTTGTGGATAGTTTGCTTTGTTTTTTAAGTAATCTAAACCTTTTTCCATATTATAAAAGATTTTTGTTTTTGGAATTGATAGATTATATTTTTTACAAAAAAGCGTTACATTTTCTTTTGATTTATTTGGAAATTGGCTCTCAATTGAAGGAACAAATCTAACATTTGGCAATTCTTTTGCAATTTGTACAAAAGTATCGTAAGCAGTTGCAGGAATATTTCCAACTAAAATATCAATCTTTTTTTTCTTTACTTCTTTTATAAATCTTTCTTTATCATTTTTCCAATGATAAACAACTGATTCAATTTTGTCACTCCAACCTTTGAAGTTTGATTTATCAAAGAATCTTAAAACATAATCTAGATATAAAAGTCCAATCTTCGGTAGCTTTTTCATTTTATTTCTCCTTTGTTTAATGCTTTCCTATCTATTAAATCAACAATTAAATCAATTTTTTTATCATTGAAATTAAGACCTAATTTTTCTTGTTCAGGTGTAGCAAAAGCAGGTATTCCATTTACTTCTAAAACTATGTATTCCTCTTTTTTTCTATCATAAATAATATCAACTCCTGCGATATCAAGTCCCAAAACTTCTGTTGCTTTGATTGCTAGATTTATTATCTCTTCATTTGGTTCTCTTAAAAATACACTTCCACCACTTGTGATATTTGTTTTCCAATGTCCAACGGCTGCTTTTCTTCCATAACAACCAACAAATTTACCATCAACAATATCAATTCTATAATCAGTATTATCGTAATCCACATATTTTTCCACATAGAAATATTTAAGATTTATTTGATTTAAAAAAGGAATTAACATATTTAAAGCTTCAACGCTATCTATTTTAGTAACTCCAATTCCTCCCCAACCATCAGTTGGTTTATAAACCATTTTGTTCCATTTTTTCATAATAGTTTCTAGTCTATAAGTTTCATCTTTATTACAAAGTTTATAATCAGCAGTTCTGATTCCATGTTTTCTTAAAAAAAATGATGTATGAAATTTATCTTCACTTATTTCAAAAGCTTCATAAGAGTTAATCATAGGAATGATTCTATTTAAGGCTTTATATAAATATACTTGATAAGGAGTTTGTTCTCCTGCGTTGTAAGAGAAAAACAAATCAAGTTTATCAAGTTTTAAATTTTTATTTTTCATTTCATAAAGGATATGACCATTTTTAGCAATTGCATCTTTTAGATTGATATTTGTTATAGTATCAATATCTCTTTCTTTTAACTTTTTAATCATCTTTTTTTGAATAACATCTCCACCACTATTTTGATAAAGCCACATACCAATATTTCTTTTTGCCATAATTTCCCCTTTTATAGATTTTTTTGAAAATGATTTAATATTTTTGTCATAAGTTCTATTCTTGAAGTAAAACTACTTTTTAATGCTCTTTCATTTATTGTATGATCCCCATCACCAAATGGACCAAAACCATCAAGTGTTGTTACACCACAACTAGCAACAATATTTGCATCACTAACTCCACCTCTTTTTTCTTTAAAAATTTTTGTATTAGTGATATTTTCTAGCTCTTTTATAAATTTTAGTTGTTCTTCATTTTCAGACATAACATCTCTTTGTATTCCTCCACTAAGAGTTGATTTTGAGCCTTTTACATAAGAAGTATTTACTATTTTTTCCAATGATTTTAAAACTCTTTGTTTCTCTTCATTTGATGTATATCTGATTTCTAAAAGTAGTTCACATTTTGGAGAGATTGTATTTGCACCAATTCCTCCATTTATTTTTCCAACATTAACTGTAGTTTGAAGTTCTAGGTTTGTTAGTTTTACAAGTTCTTGAAGTTTGAAACTTGCTTCCAAGTTTGCATCAATTCCTTTATCATAATGATTTCCAGCGTGACTAGCAAGACCTTCAATAGTAATAGTAAAAGTTCCTACACCTTTTCTTTGAGTTACAACTTCAAGATTAATTCCAGCTGCTTCAAAAACAAAACAGTAATCATAATTTGCTGCAATTGATGAAGTTAATTCTTTTGAATCATCACTTCCAGTTTCTTCATCCGAAACTAAAAGAAAGTCAATGTTGAATACTTTACCATTTTGATTGAAAATATTTCTAAGAGCTTGTAAAGCAACAATATTCCCACCTTTCATATCACAAACTCCAGGTCCATAAACCCAAAATTTATCTTCTTTAAATCCTTCAAAACTATTTGGAGGAAAAACTGTGTCATTGTGTCCTAAAAGTAAGATTTTATTGCCAGATTTTTTTTGGGAGGAAAAGAGTAGGTGATTACCAATATTTTCTCTTGTAAAAATAGAAGTATTAAATCCAAGAGGTTCAATCCAACTTGTCATTTTTTGTCCAACTAAATCAACACCTGATTTGTTTTTTGTGTAAGAGTTTATATTTACGATTGTTTCTAAATCTTTTAAGTAATCCATACTTTCCTCACTGATAAGATGGATTATTCTAATGTTGAAAAATTACAGTTGAGTGACAGTTACAAAATGGTTATGAAAAGAGAAAAAAGAAGTGGGGAAATAGGTTTAGCTAAAGTGGAAATTCCACTTTTAGCTTATTTTCTGTTTGGATTGCTTCCAGCGATGATAAATCTTAAAGCATTTAATCTAATAAATCCTTCTGCATCTTTTTGATTATAAACTTCATCTTTTTCAAAAGTTGAATAAGCATCGTTATATAAAGACATTTTTGAATCTCTTCCAACAACAGTTACATTTCCTTTATAAAGTTTAATTCTAACTGTACCTTCAACATTTTTTTGAGTTGCATCAATAGCTGCTTGAAGCATTTCTCTTTCTGGTGAGAACCAGTATCCTTGGTAAATTAACTTAGCATATTTTGGCATTAACTCATCTTTTAAGTGAGCAGCTTCTCTATCTAAACAAATAGATTCGATTGCTCTATGAGCTTTTAACATAATAGTTCCACCTGGAGTTTCATAACAACCACGTGCCTTCATACCAACATATCTATTTTCAACGATATCAACTCTTCCAATACCGTGTTTATTTCCTAATTCATTTAATTTAGCAAGTAATGTAGCTGGTGACATTTCAACACCATCAATAGCAACTGGATCACCATTTTTATAAGAAATAGTTAAATATTCAGGTGCATCTGGTGCTTTTTCAGGAGCAGTTGTCCATAACCACATAGATTCTTCTGGCTCATTTGCTGGATTTTCTAAATGTAAACCTTCATAAGAGATATGTAATAAGTTTGCATCCATAGAATAAGGACTTGCTTTTGGATTTCCATTTTCATCAACGTGTTTTTTAGAGATTTCAATTCCATTTTTTCTTGCATATTCAAGTAAACTTTCTCTTGAATTTAAATCCCATTCTCTCCAAGGAGCAATAACTTTGATATCAGGTCTAAGAGCTAAAGCCCCTAATTCAAATCTAACTTGGTCATTTCCTTTTCCAGTTGCTCCATGTGAAACTGCATCAGCTCCAGTTTCATTTGCAATATCAATTAATTTTTTTGCAATTAATGGACGAGCTATTGAAGTTCCTAATAAATATTCACCTTCATAAATTGCATTTGCTCTAAACATAGGGAAAACGTAATCTTTAACAAATTCTTCTTTAATATCTAAAATATAAACATTTTCAGGTTTGATACCACAAGCAATTGCTTTAACTCTTGCTGGTTCAACTTCTTCACCTTGTCCTAAATCAGCTGTAAAAGTAACAACTTCAGCTTTATATTCATCTTGAAGCCATTTTAAAATAATAGAAGTATCAAGACCTCCACTATAAGCTAAAACTACTTTTTTAACATCTTTTTTACTCATAAATCTATCCTATGGTTACATTATTTTAAGGATGCTATTTTATCGAAAATAAGTTGTAATTCAACTAAAAAATAAAATAGAATAAATAGTATTGTAATCTATATGTAATATATTAAATGAAAGATTTGATATTAAAGTATGAAATTTCTTTTAAATGATTCTAAATATTATTTAGCTTATTTTAGTTATAATCTATGTTATGAGAATAGATAAATTTTTAAATGCCGTTAATATTACTAAACGAAGAGCAGTTGCTGAAGATATGCTTGAGCATAAAGTTGTTTTTATAAATGACCAAGCTGTAAAAAAAGCAAAAGAGGTAAAAGTTGGAGATATTATAGAAATAAAATATCTTGAAAAAAGTGAAAAGTTTAAAGTATTGCAAATCCCAACTACTAAATCAACTCCAAAATCAAAAATTGAAGAATATGTACAAAGGATAAACTAAATGTTTAATGCAGCAAAATTAAAATTTGATGATATTTTTGAAAATAGATTATCACAAGAAGAAGTTAGAGAGTATTTATTAGAACTTTATGAAAGAGGTGAAACAGCTGCAGAAATAGCAGGAGCTGCTAGTGCTATGAGAGATCATCTTATTCCTCTTCCAATTTATGAAGATTTAAAAGAAAAAGCTATTGATGTAGTTGGAACAGGTGGAGATAAAAGTTATAGTTTTAATATCTCAAGTACAGTATCTATTTTACTTGCAGCTTGTGGTTCTTATGTAGCAAAACATGGAAATAGAAGTGTTACAAGTAAAAGTGGAAGTGCAGATATGCTTGAAGCTTTAGGAATAAATTTAAATTTAAGTCTAGAAAACACTGCAAAAATGCTTGAAGAAACGGGTTTTGCTTTTATGTTTGCAAATAATCATCATCCTTGTATGAAATATATTACTCCTGTAAGAAAAACAATTCCACATAGAACAATTATGAATATTTTAGGACCTTTATGTAATCCAGCAGGAGTTACAAAACAAGTAATAGGGGTATTTGATAAAGATTATATAAATAGAATAGCAGCTGCTCTTGATATGCTTGATAGTAAAAGGGCAATGATCTTATCATCAAATGATGGAATGGATGAAATTTCTGTATCTGATATAACTTATGCAACACTTTTAATAAATGGAAAAATTACTGATATCGAGATTAATCCAGAAAATTATGGTATTCCAATGGCTTCAAAAGAAGATATTATAGGAGAAGGACCAGAATTTAATGCAAGATTAACAAGAGATATTTTATCTAAAAAAATTGTTGGAGCAAAACTTGATATTGTTTTACTAAATACTGCTGCTGCACTTATTGTTGATGAAAAAGCTAGAGATTTTAAAGATGGTATTGATATGGCAAAAGAGGCTATTATTAGTGGTGCAGCACAAAAAAAATTAGAACAAATTATTGAAGTATCTAAAAAGTTAAGTTAGGATTATTTTGAAAAAAGAGTTTGAATTAGAGTTAACAGATTTAAATATTTTAGTTGATGAATTAAAAAACATCATTGGAAATAAAGATACTATTGTTATATTAAGGGGAGATTTAGCAAGTGGGAAAACAACACTTGTAAAAAATTATGTTAAAGCATTAGGATTAAATGATTTAGTGACTTCTCCTACTTTTTCATTGCAAGCTATTTATTCAGATAATATTTTTCATTATGATGTTTACAATAAAACTTTAGGTGAGTTCATTTCTCTTGGAATGCTTGAGGAGTTTGAAAAAGAGGGTATTCACTTTATAGAATGGGGTGATGAAAAACTTGAAGAAATATTAAAAGATTATGGATATAAAGTTATTTTAATAAATATTGAAAAAAAAGAAAATAAAAGGCTGTATAAAATAAATGCATAAATTAGAGATAAAAGACATAACAAAAACTATTAAAAAAACGCAAATTTTACATGGTATTTCTCTTGAAGTAAATTCAGGAGAAATAGTTGGATTATTAGGTCCAAATGGTGCAGGAAAAACAACAACTTTTTATACAGTTTGTGGATTAGTAAAACCAACGAGTGGAAATGTTTATTTTGATGATAAAGATATAACAGCTTTACCTTTACATAAAAGAGCAATAAAAGGAATAGGTTATTTACCACAAGAGTCTTCAATTTTTAAAGATTTGTCAGTTGAAGATAATTTGATGCTTGCAGCTGAAATTATTAGTAAAGATAAAGATGAACAACAAAAAAGAGTTGAAGAATTACTTGAGTTATTTAATATCGAGCCAATTAGACAAAGAAAAGGTGTTTCTTTATCAGGAGGTGAGAGAAGAAGAACGGAAATAGCAAGAGCTTTAGTTTCTCATCCTAAATTTTTACTTTTAGATGAACCATTTGCTGGAGTTGATCCAATTGCAGTTAAAGATATACAAGAGATAATTCATCAATTAACAAAAATAAATATTGGAGTTTTGATAACAGACCATAACGTAAGAGAAACTTTACAGATATGTGATAGAGCTTATGTTATGAAAGCAGGAAGACTTCTTTCTAGCGGAACAAGTGAAGAAATTAAAAATGATGAAAAGGTTAGAGAACATTATTTAGGTGAAGATTTTAACTTTTAAATAGTAGTAATATTTAAGTTACTACTATATTTTTACCACTATTTTTTGCCAAATAAAGAAGTTTATCTACCTTTGATATTAATGAATTTTCATCATCAGAGTCAATCATTTGAAGTACACCAAAACTTGCAGTTATTTGAAGATTTTTATCTGTTAAAGAATTTTTGATAATAGCTGTTCGAATTTTTTCTGCGACAGTTTTTGCTCCATCTAAATTTGTTTGAGGAAGTAAAATCAAAAATTCTTCTCCTCCCCATCTTACACAAATATCAAGATCTCTAACATTATTTAAAAGTAATTTTGCAATTTCTTTTAATACTTCATCACCAATTTGATGTCCATAAGTATCATTTACATTTTTAAAATTATCAATATCAAAAAGTATTATTGATAAATCATTGTTATATCTTTTTGCTCTTTTTATCTCTTTAGAATAAATTTCATCAAATCTATTTCTATTAAATAAACCTGTCAATTTATCATGACTTGCTTGATATTCAAGTAAGTTTGATTTTTCTTTTAATTTTGTAATATCAGTTAAAGAAAAAACATAATAATCTTCTTTGTTTTCATAATAATCAACATTTATAGCAAAAATTTTTTCTTCATTTAATGAATTTTTTATTTTAACAATTCTATCTATTTCATGTAAATCTTTTATATATTTTACCCAAGAAATTTGTCTATTTATTTTCTCTTTTGTGATAAATCCAAACTCTTCTTGGAAAAAATCAAAAATATTTTTTTTAGTAGATATAAATTCATTAAAATTCATAATTTCAAAAAAATCTAAAAATTTTTTATTTACATTTGTTATTTCATCTTTATTTGTAACAATTATAATATTGTCTTGAGCATCTAATATAGATTTTATTTTATTTATTTCTTGTTCTATTTTGCTTTCTAAAGATAGGTTTAATTCTATAAGTTTTCTTTTTAATAAAATGGGCTCCATAGCTTTTATGATACTTTCTATTAATTGATATAAATCAATTGGTTTCATAGCATAAGTATTTACGCCAACTTCGATAGCTTTTTTTAAAAAATTTGTATCATTATGTGCACTTGTTATTACAAGAGGCATTTCACTATTTATTTTTCTAATTTGCTCACACATATCTAAACCGTTCATTTTAGGCATATTTATATCTGAAATGATTAAATCTATATTATTTTGATTCTCTTTAAATAGTTCTAATCCTTCTAAACCATTTTTTGCAGTATAAACTTTTTTTAGCAAAGAACTTAACAGTTTAGAAGTAAATTCTCTAACATCATTTTCATCTTCTACATATAAAACAGAAATATCTTTTAAAACTTCTTTATTCATTATTCTATCTTTTCTTTAAATTCATTTATAATTGGCTCTGCAATTGGTGCTGAAAAATAGTAGCCTTGTGAATAATCAGCACCTAATTCTTTTATTATATTGAAAATTTCTTCATTTTCTACATATTCTGCTATTGTTTTCAAATTTAAACTTTTAGCAAATTCTATTATAGTTTTTGTAATTTTATATGAATTTTCATTTTTTGCAACATTTTTTATTAATGATGCATCAATTTTTAGATAATTAACATTCATTTTTAATAAATGTTCAAAATTTGAATAACCACTACCAAAATCATCAATAGCAACTTTACAGCCTAAACTTTTAATTTCATCAATAAATGAAATTAAAAGATTATAATTTTTTATATTTTCATCTTCTAATATTTCAAAAACAACTCTATTTTTAACATTATATTTTTTTAACATCTCTTTTATAAAATCTAAAAAATTACTATTTTCTATATCTTCATAAGAGATATTTACTGAAAATTCAAAAGGAAGATTATCAAATTTTTTAAATGATTTTTCAATAACAATTTTTGTTAATTTTGTGTATTGATTTGACCTTTTTGATATGTCTAAAAAGAAATATGGATTTACGATTTTTCCATCTTCATCAATAAGTCTTACTAAACATTCATATTTATCAACATTTAAAGTTTTATTGTTTACTAAGGGTTGAACAAAAACTTCTATATGGTCATTTATAAATGCAGATTTTAATTTTTTAGTCCAAAACATATTATTTTCATATTCTTGGAATTTATCCAATTCATCATAGAAAATTAAATAATCTTTATGGTCTTTTTTTGCAGTTTGTAAAGCAATATCTGCTGTAATTAATTTATTGTTTTTATCTGAAAATGAAATTCCAGCTGTCATTCTTATATCAATTTCATAATGTTCAAAAATAAAAACATTTTTATAAATGGTTTCAATTATTTCATTTATTAAATTTACAAACTCATCACGAGAATTTTCTGTGTTTACAATACAATATGTATCTGATGGGAATTTGTATAATTTTAAATTTTTAAAATTTTCTATTTTTTTTGAGATTAGTTTTGCAACATCAATTAAAATCGAATCACCAACTTTATGACCAAAAAAGTCATTTACTTCTTTAAATGAATTGATATTTAGTAAAGAAACAGCTTGTAAATTTAAACCATTATTTTGTAAATCTTCTATTAATTTTGCACGATTAGGAAATTTTGTTAAATTATCAGTATATAAAAGTTTATATAATTCATGTTTATGTTCTACTTCATGGCTAATGTCATTTAATATAATAATATTTGTATCATTATGAGATAAATGAATTTTTTGTATTGAAAAAAATCTTTTTTTATTCTCTAAATCTTTTATACAAACTTTTAATGTTTTTTCTTTTGTATTATCAATCGAAAGTAAATCTAAATCTGTAATACAACCTTCTTCGTTTTCAAAAATATCATTTGTTGTTTTATATTTTTTATTTAATTCTTCAAGTGAAAAACAATTTGTAAGTTCATAAAAATGATTATTTGCAAATATTATATGTTCTGAATCAGTAGAAAAAATTGGATAATTAATATTATTGATAATTGAATTTGAAAAATCTTCTTCTTTTTTCAATGAAATATGATTGTTTATATTATTTATGAAAAGATTTATTTTAAAAATCAATTTATTAAAATCCAAAGGTTCGTATAATATATCACATTTTTTAGAGTTTGGGATTTTTGCTAAATCTGAATTATCTTTGATTATAAAAACGATGTAAGGTTCATTTTTTAGGTAGTTATCAATAATTTTAAAGTATTCAATAGAATCAATATGTACAATAAGCACATCTACAAATTCTATTTCATAAATCATATCTTCAACATTTGGAAATAAAGAGATATTTGTATTTCTAAGTTTCTTTTGTGAATAATCTTTAAAATCATTAAATTTAATAAGATTATCTATGATGAAGACATCATAACGCATAAATTCACCTTCGTTTTTATTTATTTCTTAGTTTTGCATAAAAGTGCTTTAATATTACTTTACTTATTAAATAAAGTAATAAAGCACTTTTTATGATTATTTTTTGAAGATTTTTATTGCGTTATCTAAATCCTGTTGTGTATCTATACCAAAAGATTTAGATGCAACTTTAACCATAGCAATTTTATGGCCGTTATCAATTGCTCTTAATTGTTCTAGTTTTTCTATGTTTTCTAATTTTGATGAGTTTAATTGACAAAAATTATTTAATGATTTTTTTGTAAAACCATAAATTCCTAAATGACCAAAATATGATGCACTTTCATGATGATCTCTATGATATGGAATTTTAGCTCGAGAGAAATATATAGCATTAGAAAGTTCATCTAAAATTACTTTTACATGGTTTGGATCATCTGCTAATTCTGGACTAATTTCTTTATAACAAGAAGTAATCATAATATCTTCATTATTTTCTTTTATTTGTTTTACTCTATCTATAACAGCTTGTACAACTTGAGTTTCTATAAATGGTTCATCTGCTTGAACATTTATTATAATCTCATTTTCATCTAAATTTAAAATATTTACAGCTTCATTTATTCTATCTGTTCCACTATTGTGAGAAGTTGATGTTAAAACTGCATCAAAACCATGTTGTGAAGCTAAATTTATTACTTCTTGTGAATCAGTTGCAATTACAACTTTATCTAAACTACTTACTTGAGTAGCTGTTCTTATTACCATAGGTAATCCTAAAATATCAACCATAATTTTATTTGCAAATCTACTAGAATTTAATCTTGCAGGTATAATAATCATTTACTTTCCTTTTGTTATAAAACCTTATTTTTAGTGACATTATTATAATATAAAATCTTTAAACAAGCAAAGAAAAGAGATTTTATGAAAAAAACAATTACAGTTATAGATACATTTGGATTTTTATTTAGAAGTTATTTTGCTCTTCCACCTTTACGTTCAAGAGATGGATTTCCAACAGGCTTATTAACAGGATTTATAAATTTTATATCAAATATAGGAAAAGATTTTCAAACAGATTATGTAGTTTTTGCACTTGATGCAAAAGGAAATACTTTTAGAAATGAACTTTATGATGGATATAAAGCCCATAGACCTGATGTTCCAGAAGATTTATTAACTCAACTTCCAATTGCTATTTCATGGATTGAACAAATGGGATTTAAAGTTGCTATTAGAACAGGATTTGAAGCTGATGATATAGTTGCTTCAATAGCACATGATGCAAAAAATAAAGGTTTAGAAGTTAGAATTGTTTCTCATGATAAAGATTTATACCAATTAATAGAGGATGATACAATATATTTATTTGATCCTACAAAAAAAGTAGTTATAAATGAAGAAAAATGTTTTGAAAAATATGGAGTTTTTCCTTCTCAATTTACTGATTATCAATCACTTTTAGGTGATAGTGCAGATAATATCCCAGGAGTAAAAGGAATTGGTGCAAAAACAGCAGAAGCATTAATCAAAGAGTTTGGGACTTTAGAAAATATCTATGCAAATCTTGAAAATATAACTAAAAAAAGAACAAAAGAGTTACTAATTGAAGGTAAAGAAATGGCATTTATCTCTAAGAAACTTGTAACTTTATCAAAAGATTGTCATGTAATTGATAATTTAGAAGAATTTGTTTTACCTACTGAAAATCCTATTTTAAAAATTAGTGATATTTTAATTAAATATGACATGACAAAAATTTTAGAAAAAGTAAGTAAAAATGGAATGGCTTACAAAACTGAAATTCCAAAAGAGATAAAAAAAGAGGAAAAAATAGAATATATTTTACTTGATAATGAAAATAGTTTATCTTTAGTCATAAATACTATTCCAAGAGATTCTATAGTTGCATTTGATACTGAAACAACTGATATTGATGTAACTTGTGCAAAAATTGTTGGTTTTTCTTTTGCATATGAAAAGAATAAAGCATATTATGTTCCCATTGCACACTCATATTTAGGTGTTGGAAATCAAATTTCAAAAGAGGCAGCTTCTCAAGCAATCTTTCAATTAAATAGATATAAATTAGTTCTTCAAAATTTTAAATATGATTATGAGATTATTAAACATAATTTTAATATTGAATTAAAACTTTATGCTGATACAATGATTTTATCTTGGCTTTTAAATACAAATGAAAAAGTTGGACTTGATTATCAAATTGATAAACAATTTAAACATAAAATGATTAGTTTCTCTGATGTTGTAAAAAAAGGTGAAAATTTTTCAAATGTAGATATATCAAAAGCTTGTGAATATGCTGCTGAAGATGCTTTAATGACACTAAAATTATTTAATAGACAATTGGAAATTTTTAAAGAAAAAAATGATGAAGAACTTTTAAAACTTGCGTTCGATGTTGAATTTGATTTTATTTATGTATTAGCTGAAATGGAAAATAATGGAATAAAAATCGATGTTAATCTTTTAAAGGAGTATAAAGAAAAATCTAATAAATATATTCAAGAATTAACTAATAAAATTTATAAAGTTAGTGGAGTTGAATTTAATATAAATTCTCCAAAACAATTAGGAGTAGTTTTATTTGAAACTTTAGGTTTGAATACTTCAAAAAAAACAAAAACAGGTTATAGTACAGATGAAGCTGTTTTAAGTAGTTTAGTAAATGAACATGATGTAATACCTCTACTTTTAAAGTATAGAGAAGCTTATAAATTACAATCCACATATATTGAACCTTTATTAGAACTTGGCTTAAAAAATGAAGATAATAGAATACATACTTCATTTTTACATACCGGAACTGCTACAGGAAGATTAAGCTCAAAAAATCCAAATTTACAAAATATTCCAGTGGGAAGTGATTCTCTTTTGCAAATAAGACAATCATTTATTCCTAAAAATGGATATAAATTAGTAGGAATTGATTATTCTCAAATTGAATTAAGATTATTAGCTCATTTTAGTTGCGATGAGGCTTTAGTAGAAGCATTTAAAAATGACCTAGATATTCATTATCAAACTGCTGTTAAAATTTTCGGTGAAGAAAAAGCTAAAGAAAAAAGAGGAATTGCAAAATCAATAAATTTTGGACTATTATATGGAATGGGAAGTAAAAAATTAGGAGATACTTTAGGTATTCCATCAAAAGAGGCAAAACTTTATATTGATTCTTATTTTGAAGCATTTAAAAGTGTAAAAAATTATTTAAAATCAATAGAAGATTTTGCTTATACAAATGGTTATGTGAAAACATTATTAAATAGAAAAAGGTTATTTGATTTTAATTCTGCAAATGCAATGTTAAAAGCTGCATATTTAAGAGAAGCTGTAAATACATTATTTCAAGGAAGTGCAGCTGATTTAATAAAATTATCAATGATACAAATTCATAAAAAATATAAAAATAATGATAGCATGAGATTACTTTTACAAATTCATGATGAATTGATTCTTGAAATAAAAGATGAGTTTGTTGAAGAATATACACGTGATATTAAGGAAATAATGGAGAATATTTATACTCTAAATGTTCCTTTAAAAGTATCAGTTGCCATTGGAAATTCTTGGCAAGAACTTAAATGAAGATAAAAATTGTCTAAATATATAATTTTCTTTGACAAATAAAGAAATTTTTGTTATTATTATATCTTAAACCAATATTTAAAGAGTAATAATATGTTAAAAACAGTAAGAAATATAAGAAAGTTGTACAATGCAAAGCTACTTTTTATAAGTAATGATCAAGCAGTAAAACAAGCAATTGAAAATGAGTTTGATGATTATTTCAAAGAATTGAAAATTGCAGTTACTATGGAAGAGGCTTTATCTCTAGCATGTTCAAATAATTATGATATGTCTATAATTGATGCAGATATTGAAGGTGTTTCATTTTCTGAGTTATGTTCAGAGTTATCTCAATTAGCTCCAACATTACCAAAAATAGTTATTTCTAGTTCAGATGATAATGAAAATATCGTAACAGCTATTAATTCAGGTGCTTATACATTTTTATCTAAGCCTTTAAGAGCAAAAGATGTAAAACTAGCTGTTATTATGTGTCTAAATCAAACAAAAAGAGGTGATAAAATTGAATTTGAAAATGGAATCTATTTTGATGAATATAGAGACCAATTTTTCAAATCAGGTGGAGTATTAATTGACTTTACAAGACTAGAAAAGTCATTTTTAAAATTATTAATAACTAAAAGAAATGAAATTACTGATTATGATACTATAAAAGATATAGTATGGAAAGGTAAAGACATGTCTATTTATACAATGAGAAATATAGTTAATAAAATTAGACAAAAAACTTATTATGAAATAATTAAAAATCATTCGAATAAAGGTTATACTATCGATATTCTTAAAAATAATTAATAATGATAGTTTGCAAAATCTTAGTAAAAAAGTTATAATATGGAAGAACTGATTGTTTCCAAAGAAGAATTAATTCAATTGTTTGAAACACAGAAGATAGATGACACTGGAAAAGGTTGGGTTATGGATGGTAAAGTTATTGATATAATAGCTTTGCATGATATAGATCCAAAGTTTCTCCAAGATGTTACAAATGCTAAGTTCTACAAATTAATAATTAAAGGTAATAAATAATGTCGCATTGCCCATTTTGCAAAAAAAAGATTGCTATGAGTAAGGCTTTTTGTTCAAGGAGCTGTAAAGAGAATTATTTTCAATTGATAGCTATACAAGTACCAAAACCTTTTTTAAAAAGAATTTTTGTATTTTGTACACCTGAACAAAGAGATGCTGAAATAGAAAATTTTGCAAGTAGACATGGCTGGAGATTAGATTTATTAAAAAATAAGATTGTTGAGTTAGCAGCTGAATCAGGTTATACCAAAGAAATGAAAATAAATAGTTAATTTTAACTATTTATTTTTCTTCTATTTATAAAAATTATCACACAAATTACTAAAATTATTAAAGATTGTAAAATCCCCATAGTTAGCCAATCACTATATAAAAACCCTAATTGAATATCTGGTTGTCTAAAAAATTCTGCAATTATTCTTGCTAATGAATATAAAAATCCATACATAAGTGCTAGTTGTCCATCAAATGTTTTTCTTTTTCTAAAATAAGCTAAAATAATAAATACGACTAAACCTTCAAGTATTGCTTCATAAATTTGAGAAGGATGTCTTAATACCCCTCCTACATATATTCCCCATGGAACATCTGTAATTCGTCCAACTAATTCTTGATTGAAAAAATTTCCAATTCTTCCAAAAATATACGCTGCACTAATTCCTAATACAGCTATATCAGTTATAAACCAAAAAGATATTTTATTCTTTCTACAAAATAAATAAGAAGCTATTATAAATCCAAAAAAAGCTCCATGATAACTCATCCCTGAAATTCCTGCGTATACACCATTTATATATGGGTTAAATATTTGCCAAGGATGTGTTAAATAATACATGGTATGTGTATCATAGAATAAGACATAACCCAGTCTTGCGCCTAATATTACACCAATTTCTGCCCACCAAATATATGAATCAAAAAGTTCATTTGTAATAGGTAATTTATCATGTTTTATAAACCATTTCGCTACGAAAATAGCTGAAATTAATGCTAATGCATACATTAATCCATACCAGTGAACTGCTACTGGTCCTAAATTAAAAGCAACGGGATTAAAATTTGAATAAATATTTTGCCAAAATTCCATATTTTAATCTTCCAATGCTTCAGCTATTAATTCAATTGGATTTTTAAATTGAACATCAACATTTGCTTGATATAAAGAGTTTGTAATTTGCATTCTACATGCACTACATTCAGCACTTACAATTTGTGCTTTTGTATCTCTAATCATTGCAGCTTTTGGAGCACCAGCAGCTTTTGCAAAATCATATTTTTCAGTTTGCATAGTTACTCCACCAAATCCACAACATCTATTTGAGTCACTCATTTCAGTTAAAACATAATTTTGTTTTAAAAGATTTCTTGGTTCTTGCCAAACATTTTGCATTTTTTTAGCATGACATGGGTCATGATAAGTTACTAATGTATCAATTTTTTTACCACTAGTTGCAAGTAAATCTTTTAAATCTGTATTGTTTTCTAACCATTTCGTAGCTAAAAAGATTTTTTTAGATAATTTTATTGCTCTTTCTTTCCATTCTGGTTGATTATGTAAATAGTGTTCCCAATCTTTATTTATCATTGCACTACATGTTGCTTCTGGAATAATAACTGCATCAACTTCATCAATCCAAGTTTCAAAATATTTGATATTTTCTTTAACTAAATAATCAACTGTATCAAAAGCTCCAGTAAAATATGCAGGTGCTCCACAACAAAGTTGTTTTTTTGGAATCATGATATCTAAATCTAATTTTTTTAGAATTTTTACTAAAGAATCTCCAGTATTTGTATATGTATAGTTACTCATACAACCAATAAAAATTGCAACTTTATTTTTTTTACCAACTTCTTCTTTTTTATTTATTGCTGGAATGTTTGCAGGATATTTATTCAAAAAACTTGTACTATCAGCAAATGGTAATGCTCTATCTTTTTTTACAATTGGTAATGAAAATCGTGGAAGTGCTGATTGTTTTGCATTGTCAATTTTTAAAGCACAAGTTTGGAACATCCAACCCATTTTTGATAGAAAATCCATAGTTTTTCTATGTCTTAAAAGATAGAAGAATAATCTTTTATACCAAGCAATACCATATTTTTGAGCAATATCTGATCTTACTTGCTCAATAATCATATCTGTTGGTAAATCATTTGGACAAACTTCAACACAATTTGTACATAAAAAACATGATTCAAATATATCTTTTGCTGTTTTATCAAGCTCTAATTCATCTCTTTTATACGCTCCAAGTAAATCAATAAAACCCCTTGGACTTGTTGCTTCATCTTGATTTATATTAAAGATTGTACAAACAGGTTTACATTTTCCACACTTTACACAATCATCAGAAATTTTCGTATAGTCAAATTTTTCTATAGCCACTTATAGACCCTTTATAATTTTAAAATTTATAATATTTATAATAAAAATTTAATATACAAAAATATTGGTTAAAAGTTCTTAAATAGGGAATTTATCCCTATTTTATGGAAGTTGTGACTTAGCTTTTATTTTTTCTTCTAAATTAATATTTGTACGATTAATCCCATAATTGATTAAATCTAAATATTCAATATTTGAAGTGAGAGTTTTTGCTTGATTATATAAATTATTTGCAATTTCAAGTTTTCCATAAGCTTCATAGATTAAAGCTAGATTATAGATTACTTCAAAACTTTTTTGATTTAATTCTTTATCTAAAATTTCAAGTTCGGCTTTTGCAATATCTAATCTAGTATCTTCAATTAGATTTACAATGTTTTCAAATCTATTTCTTTGTTCTTTTGTATATATTGGATTCTCATCATCTAATTCTTCGATAATATTGATATTGAAATAGACATAATGAGGAGAAATGTCATCCAAAATATCGCTAGATATTTCATCTGCAATTTGAGAATTTATTCTATGTTTATCAAAAGATAATCTTGTATGTGGAAAATAAGGAAATGAATAGGGTGGTCTATCATAACATTCAGTTTCATTACTTGATTTATCATAAGTTTTTGAAAAAATTACACTGTTGTTTATAGGTTTTATAACTTGAATATTTGTTGTAACATTATATGTTCTATTTTCACAAGGGATATATCTAATAGCATATTCTATACAATGCTTTGTTTTACTTTTTTCATCATATCTATAAAATCTACATCTTGAATAATCTATTTCATTTCTATAATATGTTTGAAAAGCAACTGAAGAATTTAAAACTTCTCCTGTAATTATTGCATCAGTTCCAAAAATATCATTTTTTAGTGTAAAAACTCTTTGATTATCTACAATTTTATTTGCTATTTTATTTTTTAAACTTATTGTTTGATTTACATCATCATTTCTGAATCTTTCAACAAGAACTGTATTTATTTTTTCTTTTTCAATTTTTGAAGGATGTAAAGTTCTTACAGTTAATTTTTTAGCACTACAGCCACTTAAAAAATATGATAAAAATATTAATAAAAAAATTTGGAATAAATTTTTCATAAAAATCCTTTTTGTAATAAAAAATTATAACTTATTAGTATAAATAATGTGTAATTATTACTAAATAAGAATAATTTAATTCTAAAATGAGATAATATTATCATTTAATAAATATTATAGTTAAGGATAGTTTTATGGGATTTTTTACAGCAGATTTATGCGATGAGTTTAGTGAAAAAGTACAAATTTTAGGACCAGATTTTAAATCGTATGGTGGAAATAAAAAGTTTAAGGGTGAAGTTATTACTGTAAAACTAGAAAAAAATAATAAAGATTTAGCAACATTTTTAAAAAACAATGATGGAACTGGAAAAGTTGTAGTTGTTGATGTAAATATGAGATATTTTGCAGTAGTTGGAGATAATCTAATGAAATTTGCAGCAGATAATAAATATGAAGGAATAATTGTAAATGGTTATGTAAGAGATACAATCAATACAAAAGATTTTGAACTTGGTCTTGTTGCAAAAGGAACTTGTCCAAGAAAATATATTCCAGTTCAAGATGGGCAAATTGGTGTTCCTTTAGTTATTGATGATGTGGAAATTTATCCAGGTGATTATATTTATGTTGATGTTGATGGAATAGTAATTTGTAAAGAAAAATTGGTTTAATTATGTATCTTTTTGGTTTTGGCTCACTAATAAATCTTTCTAGTGCTCAAAAATCTTTTAAAAGAGTTTTATCTCAAAAAGATTTACTTCCTGTGAAAATTAAAGGTTATGAGAGAATTTGGAATGCCGTAGAATCTATACAATTTGAAGGGGAAGATGAATCTATAAATGGAGTTTTTTTAAATATTAAAAAAAGTGAAAACTCTACTTTATATGGTGTAATGATTGAAATATCTGATGAAGAGTTAGAAATTTTAAAGCTAAGAGAAAAAAATTATAGTTGTATAACTATAAAAAAAGAAGATGTTTTAAATTTAGATGTAAAAGCTGATTTGATAGCTTTTATGACTACAAGAGAAGATAAATTAGCAAAAACTGGTGATAAAAACTCTTTTATACCAGAAAAATACACACAAATAGTAAAAGATGCATTAAAAAATTATGATGTGGATTTTAATAAAGATTTTGAAAGAATTTTCGAAAATTATCCTTTTATTCTAAAAAATGGAAATTATAGTTTTACTGATCCAATTCAAAATAAAGCTGCACGTGAAGGAACTAAAAGTTAAATGAAGCAAAATAGTTGTTTTATTCATATTTCAAAACTTTGTAATTCAAAAAGAAAAACAAAAGAAGATAGTTGTATCACAAAGAAAAATAATAGTTTATATGTAACATATTGTGAAAACGATAGTTTAGATAAGTTTGAAGCAGATATAAATTTACTTGCTGGAACTTCTTCTTTTTTATATTTTTTGAAAAAAAGATTTATAGCAACTTTTATTTCAGTTATTTCAGTTCTTGTGATTTTAATAGCTTTATTATCTGTATCAATTTATGAAGATTTTTTAAAGAAGATGATATTTGAAATGCCTTCTGCTTGGGAATTTAATGATTATATATCTTTTATTTTTGTTTTTGTTTTCTTTTTAGGATTATTGATGATGCCATCAATTTTAGATGGTGAAGGAAATGAATTTAAAACTTTGATTTCATCTTGGTTTAATAAAGATATTAGAAAATTAAGAAAACTAGAATTGGCTCTTTCAAATTTTGATAAAAAGATGGAAATTCATCTTTATAATTTTGATTTAGAAGATAGTGAACATTGGATTTGGAAGATATTTACAAGTAGAGTTGTAAATAGATTTTCAAATATAAATTTTTATATCAGAAATGATAAATTACAAACAATTATAAAAAGAGTAAATAAATTTGAAATATTAAATTTAGAAGTAATAAAATCAGAAAAAATACCTAAAAAATGTGATGTAGAAATTCTATTAAGCGCAAAAGAACAAAAACTTTATTCTTTAATGCAACTATGTTCAACAGTTATTGCAAAACAAAGAGATAAAAAGACTTTTATATCATTGGAGCTTTTTGAATATTGTGGAAAGAACTTCATAAAAGAAGAAAATGATTCAAAAAATCAACTGATTTTTGGTTTTCAAAATTTTATAAATAGAAGTTTTGATGATTTTAAATTTTTAGTTCAAGAAAAGTCTTTACAAGTTTTTTTCACACAAAATGTAATCTTTAAAGATTTAAGTGAAGAGGAAAAACGTCTTGCTTATTATCTTAGAAACCATATTGAAGAGTGTATTGAAAGATTTGAAAATCCTATATCTCTTTTGATTTTATATTATTACGTAAAAGATATAGTTTTAGATAAAAGAAGAACTATAAAAATTTTAGAAAAATTTATAAGTTCAATCAAAAATAAACAACAATATGAATTAATAAATTTTTATTGGTTTGAAATTGCTGGTTATATGTTTGATTTCAATGATGTAAATACTTTTGAAAGTTCAAATAACTCTTATTATAGAAAGATTTCAATAGATGCTTTAAATGATTTAGCATTTTTATTTGAGAGAAATGGGCACTTTGAACAAGCAATACTTTTAAATCAATATTTATATGAAATTAATCCAAATAAATATGCTTTAAATATCTGTTCTTTATATGAAAGAATGGGAAAATTTGAACAAGCTTATGATAGTTTACCAAAAGAGTTAAATTTAGGAAAAAGTTCAAAACCAACAGATATTGAAATCAGATATTATCAAAGAAAAGCTGCATGGATAATAATCTCTCAAAGAAATGAAGCTTTAAAAGAAGAAGCAATAGAGTCTTTAAATAAATTAGAAACATTACTATTTTCTCATAGTGAAGATAATGAACCATTATGGTTATGGCATTTTTACAATATAAAAGCAAATCTAAAAGAGTGGGAAGAAAATTATGATGAAGCAATAGTTTTCTATAAAAAATGTTTATCAATACCAACTCTTGGAGCTTTTGAATATGGAGCAACATTTGTAAATATGGCTATTTCTTATAGATGTAAATATATAGAACAAGAAATAAAAGATGAAAAAATCATTGATAAATCAATCAAATATGGAAAACTAGGAATGATTCTGAAAGAATCTGTTGGAGATAGGGATGAAATGCCTATTGTTTTACATAATTTTGCATTAAATGTGTTATATAAAATTTTGAATTCTTTTTCATTGAATTTATGTAATGAAGTTTTAAATGCAACAAATGATGCTTTAGAAATTCTTGAACAAACAAAATCAGTAAAAAGATTAGGAATGGTTTTAATAGAGAATTATATTTCAAAAACTCTTTTAAAAATAGAAGTAAATGATGTAGTTTTAAAACTTGAAAATTACATTTCATTTTTAGGAGAAAGTGAGTTGAACCAACTATTAAATATATACAAAGAGTTTGAAAAAAACAATAAAATAAAAAAATTAGAATTTTTAGATAGATTAATTTGAATAAGAGTATAAAAGGAAATGAATGAATTATATAAAAGATAGCGTAAATTTAAGTACGGGCACAATTGAAGAAAAAAGAGTTGAAATTAAAAAGCAGTTTTTACAAACTTATGAATTGGATGAAAAACTTTTTGATTTATTGAAAGAAAAAAAATTTATTTATGAACAAGCAAATAGATTAAGACATCCACTTATTTTTTATTACGGACATACTGCAACTTTTTTCATAAATAAATTAGTTTTAGCAAATATTTTAAAACATAGAGTAAATAAAGAGTTTGAATCAATTTTTGCTATTGGTGTTGATGAAATGAGTTGGGATGATTTAAATTCTGGGAATTATAAATGGCCAACTTTTGAGGAAATAAAAGAGTATAGAGCAAAAGTAAAAGAAATAATTTTAGATTTAATTGAAAATATAGAGTTTACAATGCCAATAAATTGGGATTCACCTATGTGGATTATTTTGATGGGAATTGAACATGAAAATATTCATATTGAAACTAGTTCTGTATTACTTCGAGAATTAGATATAAAATATTTAAAAGAAGATGAATTATTTAAATATTCAAATGAATTTTCTCAAAATTATCCTACAAATGAGTTAATTGATGTAAAAGGTAATACAGTTATTTTACAAAAAGATAGAAAAAATCCAATTTTTTATGGTTGGGATAATGAATTTTCATATCATAAAGCATTTATAAAAGATTTCCAAGCTTCAAAATATCTTGTTTCAAATGGTGAATACTTAGAGTTTGTAAAAGAGGGTGGATATAATAAACCTGAATTTTTTTCAAAAGAAGGAAGGGAATGGTTAGATTTTACACAAGCAAAATATCCGATATTTTGGATAAAAAAAGATGCTAATTATTTCTTAAGAGAGATAAATAGAATAATTCCTCTTCCTCTTAATTATCCAGTTGATGTAAATTTATATGAAGCAGAAGCTTTTTGTAAATATAAATCTTCAAAACTAGGATTTGAAGTTAGACTTCCAAGTGAAGATGAATATTATAGACTTTATGATTTTGTAGATGCTCAGAATAAAGATGCAAATATTGGACTTAAACAGTTTAATCAAAGTAGAGTTGATAAATATAAATTTGATGAGTTTTATGATGTTGTTGGTAATGTTTGGCAATGGAGTTTAACTCCAACTTATCCTTTTGATGATTTTATCACACATCCTATTTATGACGATTTTACAACTCCAACTTTTGATGATAGACATGCTTTAATGAAAGGTGGTTCATTTATAAGTTTAGGAAATGAAACATTAAAAGAAGCAAGATATGCTTTTAGAAAACACTTTTTTCAGCATGCTGGATTTAGATATGTAAAATCTTCTAATGAATATAGAACAAAACTGAATAATAATGTTTATGAAACAGATGAATTAATTTCTCAATATTGTGAATTTCATTATGCTGATGGAAATTTTGGAGTTAAAAACTTTTGTGTAAATTCTGTTGAATTATTAAAACCGTATGTAAATGGTTTAAAAACATCTAAAGCACTTGATTTAGGTTGTTCAGTAGGGCGAGCTTCTTTTGAGCTAGCAAAACTTTATGATGAAGTATTAGGGATTGATTTTAGTGCAAACTTTATAAATGTCGGTGTTAAACTAAAACTTTATGATTCTTTGATTTATAAAATTAAAAAAGAGGGTGAATTATTTGAAGAAAAATCTATCTCTTTAAAAGAGTTAAATTTAGAAAATATTAAAAATAAAGTAACTTTTATGCAAGGTGATGCTTGTAATTTAAAGGATATTTATACAGGCTATGATTTAGTATTTTGTTCAAATTTAATAGATAGATTATATTATCCTCAAAGATTTTTAGATGATATTCCATCACGGGTAAATAAAGATGGGTTACTTGTTCTTTTGAGTCCTTATACTTGGCTTGAAGATTATACACCAAAAGAGAATTGGTTAGGTGGATTTATAAAAGATAATAAAGAAGTAACTACATTTGAAACTTTAAGAGAAAACTTATCTTTAGAGTTTGAATTACTTGATACTTTAGATGTTCCTTTTGTAATAAAAGAGACAAATAGAAAATATCAACATACAATTTCACAGATGTCAATTTGGAAGAAAAAATAGAGTTTTATACTCTATTTTTTTGTTTTAGTTGTTCTAGAAGTTTTAATTGTTCACTTGAGCTAATACTTAATAACGGGTTCTCTTTTAAAGAAGTACCATTTTCATTAAGTGTAAAATTATTTTTTAATCCATTTATTTTTTCTTCAATTTCTTTTTGAAGTGGTAAAAAACTATTTGAATCTTCATCAATATTTTTAACTGATCTTCCTGTTGCTTTTTCTTGTGCTTCAATCAAAGTTGTTTTTAAATCTTTTAGTGTTGATTCTATTTGACTTAATGTTAAATTTCCATCAGATGACTTTCTTTTTTTTAGTGTTTCTAATTTTTCTAGAAGTTCTTTGATTCTTTCTAATTCACTTTCTGTAAATCCTGTTTTTAATAAGGATAATAAATCTTTAACTAAAGCCTCTCTTTCTTCTTTTTCATCATTTTTTATTTTTATATTTTTTTGTTTATCTTCGTTTTTTTCTTCAATTAAAGATTCAAAAGAATTATTTAAAATTTCATCTTTATCTTTTGATAAAAGTGTATCTTTTGATGTTGTATTGAATAATGAAGTAGAGTTTGTTATTTGCATGAAAAAGCCTTTCAGATGATTTTTTATGTATAATAATCTTTATGATTATTAATAAAATGAAAAATAAACAAATTGTAACAATTTTATTCTTATTTTCACTATTTTTATTAAATATTTCTATTGAATATAGTAAATATTTAGATTTAGTTGATGAAGAAATTTATGAAACAAAAGTTGAAGTTCTAAATATTTATAATAAAGAAGAATTTAATATTTTGAGATTAAAGGCAGATAATTATGATTTTTTTACAAATATTGATAAAAAAGAAGATGTAAAAAAATCTGATTTATTAAATATTATTTTTATTTCAAAAAATATTAGTTTTTTAGATTATCTAAAAGGTTTTTATACAAAAACTATTTCTTTTGATATCTTAGAAAAATCTCCTTTATTTAGGGATAAAATTGTGCAAAAAATAGATTCAAATCATCAAAATGAGATGATAAAGGAACTATTCCAAGCTTTGTTTTTAGCAATTCTAATTTCAAAAGATTTAAGGGATATTTGTACAAATTACAGTATAAGTCACTTAATTGCATTAAGTGGTTTTCATCTTGTGGTTTTATCTTTTGTTATTTATTGGTTATTATATTTTCCTTATTCTTTTTTACATAAAAAGTATTTTTTATATAGAAATAAAAAATATGATTTACTTTTGATTACAATTTTGTTTCTTTTTTGTTATTTACTTTTAACTGGAATAGTTCCTTCACTTTTAAGAGCTTTTGTGATGTTTTGTTTAGGTATTTTTTTACTTCGCTCAAATATAAAAATTTTATCTTTTGAAACTCTCTTTTTTACAGCTTTAATTGTAATATCTTTATTTCCTAAATATCTTTTTTCTTTAGGATTTTGGTTTTCAATTATTGCTGTTTTTTATATCTTTTTATATCTTCAATATTTTAGTTTTAAAAATAGATTGATCCATCTTTTTTTATTTAATATTTGGATGTTTTTGATTTTTAATCCAATAGTTCATTATTATTTTCCTCAAACGTCATATATACAGTTTTTATCACCAATAATTACAATTTTTTTTAGCTTTTTTTATCCTTTTGAGATTTTTGCACATATTTTTAATTTTGCTATTTATTTTGATGGCTTTATTAAATATTTTTTGGATTTTAAGATGTTTGTTTATGAAGTCAAAACACCTTTTTATTTTTTTATTATTTATTTGATTTTCTCATTTCTTTCAATATTTAATAAAAAGGCGTTTTATATTTTAAATTTTTTGATGATGGTATTTAATCTATTTTTATATTTAAGATTTTAAAACTTTATCTAAAGTATATTTTAAATCTTCATCTAGTTCCATACTTGTTCTCATCCAGTTTAGATAATTTGTATCTATCTTTGCAACTTCTTCTACATCTTTACCTTTGTATTTTCCAAATTTGAAAGTTTTGATAAAAACAGGAGTTTTTGTCAAATCCACAAGTTTTTCAATTGGATTATAATCAGGATAAATTTCTCTACATCTTCCTACAAGTTTTGTTAAAAAAAGTTTCATTACAAGTACATCACCAATTGCATCATGAGCTTTTATAGTGATATTATGTTTTGATGCTTCAATTTCTTCTACTTTATATAGTTCAAGTGCATATCTTATATATTGAAGTCTATGATAAGGAAGTTCAGGAAATAGATGTTTTGCACATCTTAAAGTGTCAATAATTTGATATTGATTTACAAATCCCTCTTTTTTTATCATTCCCATATCAAAAGAGATATTATGTGCTATTAAAAAATTTTCATTAGAATTTAATTCTTCTAATCTCTTATAAAAACTCGTTTCAGTAGCTTTTGGTTTTCCTATTAACAAATTAGGAGTTATATTATGAACTTCCATCGCTTCAAGTTTAATTTCAACATCACTTGAACAAAATTCATCAAAAGCTTCAACTTTTCCTTTTTGATCAACAATCATAGCACCAAATTGAATAACTCTATCTTCTTCTTGGTTTCCTGTTGTTTCTGTATCAAATAGTACGTAATATGCCATTTTTGTCCTTTAAATTATTAACATACCATCACCATAAGAGTAAAATCTATATTTCTCTTTTATAGCTTCATGGTAAATTTCAAGTGTTTTTTCTAATCCTACAAAAGATGCAATAAGCATAATTAGTGTAGATTTTGGTAAATGAAAATTTGTAAGTAAATAATCAACTTTTATTGGCTGATTTGATGGATTTAAAAACAAATCACATTCACCTTGAATTTTATTTGTTCTTGCATAGTATTCAATAGTTCTTGTAACAGTTGTACCTACAGCTAAAACTTTTTTTGCATTATCTAAAGCTTTTTTTGCTTCAATACCTATTTCAAAATATTCACTATGCATTGGATGATTTAAAATCTCATCCACATCAACTGGTTTAAAAGTTCCAGCACCAACATGAAGTGTAAGATAATTTACATCATATTTATTATTAATTTTTTCCAATAGTTCAGGTGTAAAATGAAGTGAAGCTGTAGGAGCTGCAACTGCTCCATAATTTTTAGCAAACAAAGTTTGATAATCTTTTTCATCCTCTTTTTCATCTTCTCTATTCATATATGGAGGAAGTGGAAGATGACCAATCTTATTTAAGATTTCAACAAGCTCTAAAAAATCTAGGTTTTTGTCTTCTTTAAAAAATTTAACAACTCTTGTTCCATCTTCATTTAATTCAATTACTTCTGCAATTAAATCTTTATCAAAAAATAGTTTTGTTCCAATTTTTACTTTACCTCTTATCATTACAAGGTATCTATCCATAAAAAGAGGTTTATTTAAAAGAAGTTCAATTTTACCACCTGATTCTTTTTCTCCAAAGATTCTAGCTTTTATAACTTTTGTGTCATTTAAAAAAATAGATAAATCAGAAGGTAAAACTTCAATAAGATTTTTAAATGTTGTATGAGTGATTTTATTTTCTTTTCTATTATAAACCAAAAGTCTAGCACTATCTGCTGGACTTACTGGTTTTGTTGCAATTAATTCTTTTGGTAAATCATAATCATAACTTGAAGTTTTAAGAGGGTCTAACAATTTTATTCTTCCTCTTCTTCTTTTACAGCTGGATTAAATATTTTTGCTACATAAATAGAAATTCCATATAATAAAATAAGTGGACCAGCCATTAAAAATTGAGTTAAAACATCAGGAGGTGTTAAAAGTGCAGCAATTATAAATATAAGCACAACTGCATATCTAAAAAAATCTTTTAGCATTTTATCATCAACAAGTCCAATCTTTGCAAAGAAAAATGTAATAACTGGTAATTCAAAAGCAATCCCAAATCCAATTAATAATTTAGTAAAAAAACTTACATATGCACCAATACTTGGTAGTACAGTAACAACAGCAGAACCAAAATTTACTAAAAATTCAAATCCAAAAGGAACAACAATATAATAAGCAAATGATCCTCCAATTGTAAACATTAATGTTGCAAAAAATACAAATGGAATAACAAGTTTTTTTTCATGATCATAAAGTCCAGGAGCTAAGAACAACCACATTTGCCAAAAAATTACAGGTAGTGAAAAAACAAATCCTGTAAAAAAAGCAACTTTTAATGCAGTGAAAAATGTTTCTTGAAGTTCAACTGCAACCATATGTGAATTTTTAGGAAGTACGGCTTCAACAGGAACCATCATCCAGTTTAATATTGGTTCATAAAAAGAAAAACATACAAAAAACATTGCAACAATAGTTAAAGTAGATATTACAAGCCTTTTTCTTAAATCTGCAATATGTGGTTTTAAATCTTCAAACATTAGGCATTTTCCTCTTTATTATCTAATTTTTCTTTTGATTTATTCTCTTTTTTAAATGAAACTTTTTCTGTTTTTCCTTTTATTGAATCATCTTTTAAATCATCTTTTAAAATTTCATTTAATCCTAAATCAATTTTAGAATCAAGAGATAATGAAGCTTTAGTCTCTTCTATTTGAGATTTAAATTTATTTGCTTCTGATTTCATTTCTGAAATATTTAATTCGTTATCTAATGTAGATTTAGCATCTGCAAGACCTGTTTTAAATTTATTGATAAATTTTGCAATTTGAACCATTGCTTCAGGCAATTTGTCAGGTCCTAGTGCGATAACTGCAATTATTGCAATTAGTAAGATTTCCATAAAGCCCATTCCAAACATTTGTAACTCCATTGTCTATTTAAAGGGAGAGATTTTACCTAAAATTTGTTAAAATCAACCAAAAATTAAAACTAGAATATAAGGGAAAATATGGAATTAGTAGTTTTAGCAGTTGTAATTGCAATTTTATTTTTTATAGGAAAAAACTATAAAACAGAAGAGTTTAAAAATATAAATTTAAAAAGAAAAGAGATATTTGAAGGTGATTTATTACACCACGAAGCAGGACTTTTAGTAGCTTTAATGGCAAAAGTTGCAAAAGCCGATGGAAAAGTTAGTGAACTTGAAGCTGAACTTTTAAAACATACATTTAATGATATCTCAAGTCATTTTGAAAATTTTGAAGAAGTGAGAACTAAATTAAAGAATTTATATGAAACAGAGAAACAAAGTTTTGATAATCTTATTGTAATTAGCGAAAAATTATATGCTTTAACAAGAAATGATTATAATAAACGTTTAAAAATCATGGAATATCTAATAAATTTAGCATTTATTGATAAAGAGTTTTCAAATACGGAAAAGATGATAACAGAAGATATTTCAAATGCATTAAAAATCAAAAAAGAAGATTTTGATAGATTAGTTTCAACGTTCGAAGCTTTTTATGCTCAACAAGCTTCAAATAAAGCTACAAGTTTAGAAAAAGCTTATGAAATTTTACAGTCAACACCAAATGACGATGCAGTAACATTAAAGAAAAATTATAGAAATTTAGTAAAAAAACATCATCCAGATATTATAGCAGGACAAGGAGCTAGTCAAAATATTATTGATGAAGCTACAAAAAAACTTCAAGAGATAAATGAAGCATATGAAATCATCAAAAAAGATAAAGGTTTATAAAAATTGCTAAATTTTCCTAAAACTTATGAAGTATGTAACTGTAAAAAAGTTACAATTGCACAAATTGAAGATGCAATAATCACTCAAAATGCAAAAACTCTTAGAGATATTCAAGATATTACAACTGCTGGAACTGATTGTAGATTTTGTATATTTGAAGAGGCTGATTTTGGAAAAATTAAGAAAAAGATATATTGTAAAGATATTTTAAATAGTGAAAAAGAAGGAATTTGATGGCTAGAAGTTTCCCTCACTCTTTTGTGGTTTGTAATTGTAAACATGTAACTTTAGGTGAAATCATTTATTCAATTAAAGAAAAAGGTGCAAAAACTCTTGAAGATTTATCTAAATTAACAGACGCTGGAAGTTGTTGTAAATCTTGTCAAAATTCACAAAGTGATATTGGTGTTGAAAAAATGGAACTATATTTAGAAGAAATTTTAAATAAATTTAATAAAGAATAATTATGAAAGAAATATTAATAGAAAATATAAAAGAGTTAATCAAAATAAATCCAAATGATAGTATTGAAATAAATCCTAAATACCTTGAATACTTTGATGAAGAAGAACTTTTGAATATTCAAAAAGAGTTAGAATTAAGAAAAGAAAACATATCTAAAATAAGTAATAATTATTTAGATGAAATTTATGAAAAAACAAAAAAAGATGAGATATAATTACTTAATAAAGGATTAAAAATGATAAATTGGGAAAAAATTAAGCAAGATTTAATCTTATTTTTAAAAGATGAAGTTGCTAAAACAGGGCTTAAAAAAGTAACTGTAGGACTTTCAGGAGGTTTAGACTCAGCTGTTGTTGCTATTTTATGTAAAGAAGCTTTTGGTGATAATTTAAACTGCGTATTAATGCCATCACAATTTTCATCAAAAAGTTCAACAGAACATGCAATTGAAGTATGCGAGAAATTCAATATCAAATATGAAATTATCTCGATTGAACCAATGGTTAGTGCATTTATAAAAAATATGGATGAAGATAAACTTAGAATTGGAAATTTCTCTGCAAGAATGAGAATGTCAGTTTTATATGATGTATCTTCAAGAGAAAAATCACTTGTTGTTGGAACTTCAAATAGAAGTGAATTACTTTTAGGTTATGGAACTATTTTTGGAGATATTGCTTGTGCAATTAATCCAATAGGAGAGATTTATAAAAGTGATGAGTTTGAATTTGCAAAATATTTAAAAATTCCTGAATCTATTTTAGGAAAAGCACCAAGTGCAGATTTATGGGAAGGTCAAAGTGATGAATCAGAATTGGGTCATACTTATAAAGAAATGGATGATTTATTAAAAGCAATGATTGATGAGAATAAATCAAAAGATGAATTAATAAAACTAGGTTTTGATGAACCTTTTATTGATAAAATAGATTATAGAGTAAAAGCAAACTCATTTAAAGGTAAATTACCAACAATAGCTAAAATAAGGTGGAATTGATAAATGGCAAAAAATATTGCAATATATAAAGCAACAATTGATAATGATGAATTTAATCAAATTAAATCAGTTTTGGATTCAAAAAACGACTTATCAAAAGTTTTAGAATTTGAAGATGGAATAAAAAAATATATTGGTGCAAAATATGCTATTGCAACTGCTACATCTACAGCTGCTGTTCATTTAGCACTAAGTGCTATTAAACTTAAAAGAGGAGATAAGATTTTAATGTCTGTAAACTCTTTTATAAATCTTCCTGAAGTTGTAAGACATTTTGATGCGGAACCAATTTTTATTGATATTAATATGGAAGATATGAATATTGATATTGATAAATTTGAAGAAGCCTTGGCAAATAATGATTCTAAAAAATTAAGAGGAGCTATTATTACATTTATTGGTGGTCAAGCTCCTGATTTAGATAGAATTTATGATATTGTAGAAAAATATGGAATTATTTTAATAGAAGATTGTAGAGCATCTTTAGGTGCAACTTATAAAGGGAAAAAAGTTGGAAATTTAAGAGCTGATATGACAATTTTTTCAACAAATCCATCTCCTTCAAAATATGCGATCAGTAGATCTGGAGTTATTGTAACAAATAATGAAGAGATAGCAAATCGTGCAAAACTTCTAAGAACACACGCACTTACAACTGCATATGATAGTTATGGAAACTTAGATTACGTATATGATGTTGTTGATATTGGTCATAAATATGATTTATCTGAACTTGATGCAGCTTATGCGTTAGCACAATTAAATAAAACAGATAGATTTATAAAAAGAAGAAAAGAGATAGCTAAACTTTATGAAAAAAGATTATCAAATGTAAAACATATCACAATCTTACCTCATAAAGATGAACATATTTTTACTCAATTTATCATCAAAATTTCTAGAAATAGAGATGCTTTTGCAAGAGCATTAAAAGAAAGAGGAGTATCAACTGGACTTAATTATATTCCATTACATCTTTTATCTTATTACAAAACAAAATATTCAATAAAAATTACAGCATTTCCTAATGCTTTAAATAACTATCAACAAATTTTATCACTTCCTATATATGCAGGGCTTAGTGATGAAGATGTAAACTATGTATGTGACCAAGTAATTGAAGTTGCATCACAATGGGTTTAATTTAGTTTGAAACAAAAATTTTACTTATGGATTGAAGAGTATCTCTTCTTTCCAAATAACTTTCAAAAACTTATCTCTTTTTTATTATTACCTTTAACTTTTATTTATATGCTAATTATTCTTACAAAAAGGGCAATGGCAAAACAAATAGAGTTTGGAATACCAATTATTTCTGTTGGAAATATTATTGTTGGTGGTAGTGGAAAAACTCCTGTAACAATAAATCTTGCTTCAAAGTATGAAGATGTTTGTATAATTTTAAGAGGTTATGGAAGAGCTTCAAAAGGTTTACAAATAGTAAGTTTAAGAGGAAAAATAGAAGTTGATGTAAAAACAAGTGGTGATGAAGCTATGCTTTTAGCAAACTCTTTACCAAAAGCAACTGTAATTGTAAGTGAAAATAGGGTAACTGCAATTTTAAAAGCAAAAGAATTAGGTTGCAAAATCATATTTTTAGATGATGGATTTTCAAAATATCATATTTCAAAATTCAATATTCTTTTAAGACCAAAAGATGAACCTACAAATATTTTTTGTTTACCAAGTGGTGGATATAGAGAACCAAAAGGTTTTTATGCTCAAGCAGATATAGAACTACTTGAAGGAAAAGATTTTAAAAGAGTTATTACTATAAAAAAAGATGGAAATATTGAAGAACTTCCAAATAATACTCTTTTAATAACGGCAATTTCAAAACCTAAAAGATTATTGGAATATCTACCAAAAGATATAAAAATGATAAGTTTTCCAGATCATCATACTTTTACAAAAGAGGAAATTTCACAAATTCAAAAAGAGTATAAAGATTATGCTATTTTAACTACAGGAAAAGATTTGGTAAAATTAAAAGAGTTTAATATAAAAAATCTTTATTTAATGGATTTAGAGATAAAAATTGATGAAAATGTTGATTTTTCTTTAATGAATGAATATATAGAGAGTTTTAAAAAAGGAGTTTAAAAATGATGGGTATTTTAATGTCTTCTTTTATGATGGTATTTGTAGTTTTTACTTTTGTTTTATATATTTACATTTTAATAGATATTTTAAAACACGAATTTACTGGGTATAACAAAATTATTTGGATTTTAGTACTGATTTTTTTCCCCGTTATTGGAGCAATTTTATATCTAGTTTTTGGAAGAGGGCAACGAATAAAGTAGCTGAAAAGCCACTTTATTAGATAGTTTTAGAAAATCTTCTTTTTTCTTCAGGAATTTTATTTAAATATGCATCAAAAGGCATACAAATATTTCTAATAAGCATAGTTCCTGTTTGTGAAACTTCAATTTTATCATCACTTATTTTTACAAGTTCTGCATCTTCAAACTCTTTTAAAGCTTCTAGTGCATCACTAAAATAATCTTTAAAGTCTATTTTAAATTGTTCTTCAACTCTTGTAATATTTAAAGAGAAGTTACTCATAAGTTCCATGATTACAAATTGTCTTAATTGGTCATCATCACTTAATCTATAACCTTTAAATACTGGTAAATCTCCATTATCAATTGCATTTTCCCAAGGTTCTAAATCTTTGAAATTTTGTGCATAATAATCAACACCATTTCCAATAGATGTAAGACCAATCCCTATTAAGTCTGCACCTCCTTTAGTTGTGTAACCTTGGAAATTTCTATGTAATTCACCTTTTTCTATAGCTTTAAATAATTCATCTTCTGGTTTTGCAAAGTGGTCCATTCCAACCATTTTATAACCATTTGATGTAAAGAAATCAATAGTATCTTTTAACATCTCTAGTTTAACTTGAGGTTTTGGAAAAGTTGTTTCATCAAATTTTCTCATAGTCTTCATAAGCCAAGGAACATGAGCATAATTAAATACTGCAAATCTATCAGTATTAAGTGTAATCATTTTTTCTAAAGTTTTTTTGAAACTCTCTCTTGTTTGAAAAGGTAATCCATAAATTAAGTCCGTATTTACAGAGTGAATTCCAGCTTCTCTTGCTATTTTAATTACATTTTGAGTTAATTCAAATGGTTGAATTCTATGAATAGTTTTTTGAACCTCTTCATCTAAATCTTGAACTCCAAAACTCAAACGATTACAACCACCAGCTTTTAAAACATTCATATGTTCAACAGTAAAATATCTTGGGTCTACTTCGCAAGAAATTTCTGCATCGGCACTAAAGTTTGGGAAAATCTCTTTAATTGCAGTTATAACTTCTTCAAGTTGAGAAGGAGAGAAATAAGTAGGTGTTCCTCCTCCAAAATGCATTTGTGTTACAACTCTTTTTGTATTTAGATGATTTTTTAAGATATTTAACTCTTTTTTTAAATACTCAATATATCTAGTTTTTTTATCTTCTTTTGAAGTAAAAATTGTATTACAACCACAAAAATAACATGCACTTCTACAAAATGGCATATGAATATAAAGTGATAATGCTCTATCATCACTTTGATTTTTGTAATACTCTTTTAAATCTTCTTGTGTGAAAGTTTCACTAAACTCAGGGGCTGTTGGATATGAAGTATATCTAGGCCCTGGTTTTGAATATTTTACAAACTTAGCGAAGTCTATCATTATTTCTCGTCTCTTTTTCTATCTAGCCAAACCATTACACCTTTTTGTGCATGTAATCTATTTTCAGCTTCTTCAAAAATAAGACTTTGAGAACTTTCCATTACTTCATCACTAACTTCATAACCTCTATATGCAGGTAAACAATGTAAGAAAATAGCTTTATCTTGTGCTAATTTCATCATATTTGAATCTACCATATATCCAGCAAAATCTTTTACTCTTATCTCTTTTTGCTCTTCTTGTCCCATAGAAACCCAAGTATCAGTTGTAACTACAGTTGAGCCTTTTATTGCTTCTTTTGGATCATTTGTGATAGTGATTTTTGCACCACTTAATTTTGCCATTTCTAAAGATTTTGCCAAAATAGTTGCATCTACTTCATAACCTTTAGGAGTTGCAATTCTAAGTTCAAAACCTAATTTAGCTGATAAGTTCAGCCATGAATGAGCCATATTATTACCATCACCAACATAAGCCACAACTAAATCTTTATCAAGACCAGCTTCTTGGATAGTCATATAATCAGCCATAAGTTGAACAGGGTGGTACTCATTTGTTAAACCATTTATTACAGGAACTTTTGAATATTTTGCAAATTCTTCGATTTTAGATTGTTCAAAAGTTCTAATCATCACCATATCTACCATTCTAGAAATTACTCTAGATGTATCACTCATAGGTTCACCTCTACCTAATTGGATATCATTTGATGAAAGAAATAAACCAATACCACCTAACTGATAAATACCTGTTTCAAAAGATACTCTTGTTCTTGTAGAGCTTTTTTCAAAAATCATACCTAATGTTTTTTTAGGCATATAATCTTTAAATTCTCTTCTTTTAGTCTCTTCTTTGATTTGTTTAGCTAAAGCAAGTATTTCTAAAATCTCTTCTTTAGTATAATCAGCCAATGTTAAGAAATGTCTCATTTTATTTCCTCTGTAATTAATAAAAACAAACATTCTATTTAATTTAACTTTAGAATATCTTAAAATTTTGAAAAATTAAGGATAAAAAATATTCAAATTAAAATTTATTATTAAAAAGACTCCCATAAAATGACACTTTTGTGACAAAAATGCTTATATCTTATTAAGAACAACTCATCTAGAATTACAAATCTATTGAAAGGAAAAAATAATGATAGTTGATATATTAAAAAGAGATGGAACTAAACAAAAATTTGAATCTTATAAAATAGAAGATGCTATAAAAAAGGCTTTTAAAAGTGTAAATAACAAATATGATATTTCGGTATTTTTTAATGTTCTATTTGAATTAAAGTGTAAAAGAGTAGTTGCTGTTGAAGATATTCAAGATATTATTGAAAAAGAGCTTTATAAAGCAAGATATTTTGAAGTTATGAAATCATTTATTTTATATAGACATCTTCATAAAATTCAAAGAGAACAGATTTTACAAATAAATGATGATACAACATATATAAACTCAACACAAACAATAGAAGAGTATATATCTGGAAATGATTGGAGAATAAAAGCAAATTCAAATACAGGATATTCTCACGCTGGACTTATAAACAATAGTGCTGGAAAAATCATAGCAAATTATTGGCTTGATAAAGTTTATACAAAAGAACAAGGATATGCCCATAGAAATGGAGATTATCATATACATGATTTGGATTGTTTGAGTGGGTATTGTGCTGGTTGGAGTTTAAGAATTTTACTTGATGAGGGATTTAATAAAGTGCGAGGAAGAGTTGAAAGTGATGCACCAAATCATTTTAGAGAAGCTTTGGGGCAAATGGCAAATTTTTTAGGAATACTTCAAAGTGAATGGGCAGGTGCTCAAGCTTTTAGTTCTTTTGATACATATCTTGCTCCTTATGTTTTCAAAGATAAACTTGAATATAAAGAGATAAAAAAAGCAATTAGAAGTTTTATTTATAATCTTAACGTTCCTGCACGTTGGGGACAAAGTCCATTTACAAATATTACTATTGATTGGACTGTTCCAAGTGATTTGAAAGAGCAAATTCCAACAAGAAATCAAAAACATCTATTTAAAGATTTTTATGATGAAGAGCTTTTTTTAGAGATTCAAAAAAAAGGTTTAAGTTCATTTGAACAATTAACTTATAAAGATTTTCAAAAAGAGATGAACCTAATAAATAAAGCCTATTATGAAGTAATGACAAAGGGTGATAAAACAGGACAACCTTTTACTTTTCCAATTCCAACTGTTAATATAACAGAAGATTTTGATTGGTATGGAGAAAATACAGATTTACTTTTTGAGAACACATCAAAAATAGGAAGTTCTTATTTTCAAAATTTTATAGGAAGTCAATATAAAAAAGATGAAAAGGGAAATTTAATACAAAACGAACAAGCCTATAAACCAGGACATGTAAGAAGTATGTGTTGTAGATTGCAACTTGATTTAAGGGAACTTCTAAAACGAGGTGGAGGTTTGTTCGGTAGTGCTGAAATGACTGGAAGTATTGGAGTTGTAACAATCAATATGGCAAGACTTGGATACTTATATAAAAATGATATAAATGGTTTATTAAACAGATTAGAAGAGTTAATGGATTTAGCAAAAGAGAGTTTAGAAATAAAACGTAAATTTATAAATAGTATGTATGAAAAAGGACTTTATCCTTATACAAAAAGGTATTTAAAGAGTTTTAATAACCATTTTTCGACTATTGGAGTAAATGGTATGAATGAGATGTTAAAAAACTATTTTCTCAAAGAGAGTGACAAGCACAAGGGTGAAAATATTGATATTTCTACAAAAATAGGAAATCAATTTTGTATTGAAATATTAGATTTTATGAGAGATAAAATGGTCAAATTTCAAGAAGAAACTGGAAATCTATATAACCTTGAAGCAACACCAGCAGAAGGAACAACTTATAGATTTGCAAAAGAGGATAAAAAAAGATACAAAGATATTATTCAAGCTGGCTTTGATAAAAATATTTATTATACCAACTCTTCTCAACTTCCAGTTGATTTTACAGAAGACCCATTTGAAGCCTTGGAATTACAAGATGAATTACAATGCAAATATACAGGTGGAACAGTGCTTCATCTTTATATGAGAGAAAAAATTTCATCACTTGAAGCTTGTAGAAAATTTGTAAAAAATGTAATTTCAAATTTTAGATTACCTTATATAACTGTAACTCCTGTATTTTCTATTTGTGAAATTCATGGATATATTGAAGGTGAGCATGAGTTTTGCCCAAAATGTGATGAAGAGATTTTAAAAAAGGAGTTAAAAGATGACAAATCAAGAATTGCTTGAGAAAAATATGAAAAAAAGAACTAAATGTATAATATATACTAGAGTTATGGGTTATCATAGACCAATTGAAAGCTTTAATATAGGAAAAAAAGGTGAACACAAACAAAGAGTTAAATTTACTGAATCAAAAACTAATTTATGATTTTACAAAATTTACAACAACGGATTATGTAGGACACTTATCTTGCATAATCTGGTTTATAAAGTGTAATTTTAGATGTTTGTATTGTTATAATAATAGTTTAGTTTATACAAAAGAAGGAGATTATAGTTTTTTAGAAATTTTAGAGTTTCTAAAATCAAGAGTTGGTTTACTTGATGCCGTTGTTTTAAGTGGTGGAGAAGCTAGTTTATATGACTTAGAAATTTTTTGTAAAAAAATAAAAGAGTTAGGTTTTAAAATAAAACTTGATACAAATGGAACAAATCTAAATTTAGTAAAGAATTTAACAAAAAAAGGATTGGTTGATTTTATAGCTATTGATTTTAAAGCTCCAAAATATAAATTTTCTCAAATAACAGCAACTAATTTTTATGAAAAAGTCATAGTTACTATAAAATATCTAATAAAAATAGGCTTTTATTTTGAACTAAGAACTACAATAAATACAAGGCTTTTAGATGAAAAAGATATAAATTCTATGATAAAAACTATTAGTTGTTTAAATTATAAAGGTATTTATTATTTACAAAACTTTATAGAAACCTCATCAAATATAGGAAATATCAAAAAAAGTAGGCTTATAGATAAAAGTTTAATTGATAGTAAAAATTTAGTTATTCAATACAGAAATTAAATAGCCTTGTCCTGAAATATTTTCAATCAAATCTTTAGAAGTTTTTAGACGTAATCGTTTTATAAAGGTTCTTAATCTTTCATCATTTACCTCTTCATTCCAAAGAGAAGTTTTTATAGTTTGGGTTTTAACTATTGAGTTTTTGTTTTTTAAGAGTAAATATATAAACTCTTTTTCCCTTTTTGTTAGATTTATTAATAGTTCATTTTTATGTAAAGAGAAGCTATTGTTATCAAAAATAAAATCATCTTTTAGTATTGAAATCTTTTGTTTTTCTATTTTTATTGAGAGCTTCTTTATATGTTCTATTACTTCATCTGGGTCAAAAGGTTTGATAAAATATTTATTTATTCCAACATCTATAGCTTTTAAAAGTTTTTCTTTATCAGAGTGTGCACTTAACACAATTATAGGAATATTAGAATCAATCTCTTTGATTTTTATAGTCATATCCAAACCATCAAGTTTTGGCATCATAATATCAGTGATTATAATATCAGGTTTAAAACTTTTGTATTTTTTTAACCCTTCAGTTCCATCTTTTGCAATAACTACTTTATAAAATGAATCATTTATTGCCTCTTTTAAAAGTTGAGCTAATCTTTTTTCATCTTCAACTATTAAGATTTTTAGAGTTTTTAATATATCTTGCATTTTTACTCTTTCTCATTTAAAATTGTTATTGTAAAGATTGAACCATTTTCACTATTTTTATGGCTTAAAGTACCTTCTAAACTCTTTTCTACAATCATTTTTGACATAAACAATCCAAGTCCAGTGCCTTGTGATTTATGTTTTGTTGTAAAGTAGGGCTCAAAGATAGAATCTTGATTTTCTTCTTTAATTCCACCTGCATTATCTTCAATCTCAAGTAAAAAATATTTTTTGTCTAAATCCTCTTTTAGAGTTATTAAAATATTTTTATCTTCTATATCATTTGTTATAAAAGCATCTTTTGCATTTTGAATTAGATTTATTATAACTTGTGATAATTCATTTGAAACACCTAAAACTTTGTAGTTTGTAGGAACATCAACCTTGATTTTTATATTTTCTTGTTGAATTAGTTTTTTTAAAATAGTTAAAGCTTCATTGATACTATCTTTTATCTCAAAACTTTTTTTCTCTTTTCTTGGATTAAAAAAGTTCATAAAATCTTCAATAGTTGTTGACATACTTGAAATTAGATTTTTACTCTCTTTATATAACTCTTCAACTTTTTTTTCATCTTTTTTTAAAGAGGATTTTTTCATATTAAACAAAGTAAGATTTAACTCAGTTAGAGGTTGTCTCCATTGATGGGCAATATTTCCTATCATTTGTCCTAAACTCGCCATTCTTGATTGCCAGAAAAGAAGTTTTTGTTTTTCATCATTTTTAGCTATCTCTTCTTGAACTCTTTTTTCTAAAGTTTTATTTAGCTCTTTTAATTGTTTAGTTTGTTCTTTTACTTTTAATTCTAGATTTTGATTTAACTCTTCAAGCTCTTTTTCTTTTTGCTCTAAACTTTTTTTGAGCTCAACCTCAAAAGTTACATCATATCTTATAGCAATAAATTCAATAATATTTTCAAATTCATCTAAAATAGGAGTTATTGTAGTATTTAAGTAGACAGTTTTTCCATCTTTTGTAAGATTTTTTACAGTTGCTTTATATGGCTTTTTATCTAAAATAGTTTTCCATAAAAGTTCAAAACTTGAAGCTTGTACCTCTGGATGTCTTACGATGTTATGGTTTTGACCTATTAATTCATCATAAGAGTATCCAGAGATTTTGCAAAACTCATCATTTACAAAAGTGATAATTCCATTTATATCAGTTTTTGATACAATATTTGAATTTTCAATTGCTTCTTGATAAGTTGTGCTCATTTTTAGTTGTTTCTTAAAATTTCGCAAACCTCTTTTGCATGGTAAGAGATGATTATATTTGCACCCGCTCTTTTAAATGCAATCATTGTTTCCATCATAACTCTTTCATAGTCGATTAATCCAGCAATTCCTGCATGTTTAAGCATTGCATATTCACCACTTACATTATACACACATAAAGGAAGATTAGTTTGGTTTCTTATGTCTCTAACAATATCTAAAAATGCAAGTGCTGGTTTTACCATCAAAATATCTGCACCTTCTTTTTCATCTTCAAGTGATTCTTCAATTGCTTCAAGTCTATTAGCAGGATTCATTTGATAAGTTCTTCTATCACCAAAACTTGGAGTTGATTCAGCAACATCTCTAAATGGTCCATAATAACCACTTGCAAATTTTGTTGAATATGCCATGATTGGAAGATTTTTAAATCCATTTTCATCAAGTGCATTTCTTAAAGTTGTAATAATTCCATCCATCATTCCAGATGGTGCAATCATATCAGCTCCAGCTTTAGCGTGAACTACTGCTTGTTGAGCAGAGATTTCTAATGTTTTATCATTATCAACACTTCCAGTTTTTGGGTCTAAAATACCACAATGTCCATGGTCTGTATATTCACAAAAACATAAATCAGTTACGATAAACATTTGAGGGAATTTTGCTTTAATTGCTTTAATAGTTCTTGCAATTATACTTTCACCACATAAACATTCACTTCCAACTGAATCTTTAGTATCTGGAATACCAAAAAGAATAATTGATTTTAAATTTATACTTACTAAATACTCACACTCTTTTAAAATTTCATCAATACTCATTTGATAAACACCAGGCATTGATGCAACTTCAGTTTTTATATTTTGACCTTCTCTTACAAATAATGGATAGATGAAATCATCAGGTGTTAAAACTGTTTCTTGTACTAAATTTCTTAGTGTTTCATTAATTCTTAATCTTCTAAATCGTTTAAACATTCTATTTACCTCTTTTGGTTATAATCTTCGGATTTTAACAGTTTAAGGTTTAAATACAAATGAATATTGAAAAGTCAAATATTGCTAAATTACCAACAAAACATGGAAATTTTAAAATAAAAGCATATAAAGATGATATTCAAGAACATTTAGCCATTATGAGTGAAGATTTTGAAAAAATTGAAATTCCATATGTGAGAATTCACTCAGAATGTTTAACAGGAGATGCTCTTGGAAGCCTAAAATGCGACTGTCAAGCACAGTTGAATTTAGCATTAGATTTTATAGCTAAAAATGGTGGTTTAGTGATTTATCACAAACAAGAAGGTAGAAATATTGGTCTATTTAACAAAGTAAATGCTTATTCTTTACAAGACCAAGGAAGAAATACAATAGAAGCTAATTTGGAATTAGGTTTTAAAGAAGATGAAAGAGATTATTCTATTATTGGATATATTTTAGAAGATTTAGGTGTTAAAAAATTAAAATTGATTACAAATAATCCTAAAAAAATAAGTTATATTGAAAGCTTAGGAATAGAAATAGTTGAAAGAATTCCTGCAATAATTGAAGCAAATAAATACAATGAAGAGTATTTAGCTACAAAAAAAGAGAAAATGGGGCATTTACTTTAATGTTGAAAGAATTACTTGAATCAAATAATTTAAAATTTGATGAAAAATTTTATAGTGATTGTGAAGTTTTTACAAAACTTTTACAGCAATGGGGAAGTGTTCATAATCTAAGCGGAAGATTAACAAAAGAGGATATAAATGAAAATATTTTAGATTCTTTATATCCTTTAACTTTTATAGATAAATATGAAAGTTTTGCAGATATTGGAACAGGTGCAGGTTATCCTGGACTTATACTTGCTATTGCTTTAAGAGATGTAAAATCTTATTTAATCGAGCCAAGAATAAAAAGAGTGTCTTTTTTGAACTTTGTAAAAGCTAGTTTAAAACTTGATAATTTAACTGTTTTATGTAATAGAGTAGAAGAGGTTAAAGATTTAAAAGTTGATTTGATAACTTCAAGAGCTGTAACAAATACTTCTTTACTTTTGGATATTACAAAAAATATCAAAAAAGAGAATAGTTCATACCTTTTTTACAAAGGTAGTATGCTAGAAGTTGAGATTGAAAATGCTAAAGTAAATAATTATAAAATAGTAAATAGAAAAGATAGAAACTATTTATATATAAAAGGTTAATAATGGTTTTAAAAGTTATATTAGTAATTGCAGTAGCCTTTTTAGTTTATGTTTTTTTATTTAAAAAAACTAGAGAAAAAGAGATAAATAAAAAAGACGAAATGATTACAGATGATATGGTAGAGTGCCCAACTTGTAAAACATATGTTTCTAAAAAAGAAGCAATTGTAAGTAATGGTAAATTTTATTGCTCAAATGAGTGTTTATTAAATAAATAGGTTACTAAAATGATTATAATTGGAGATGATTTAATTCCATTTGAAGAATTGAATTTAATAAATTCTATAGAAGATATAAAAAATACAAAAGCAAATTCAGCTTTGTTATTTTTTTATAATGAAGAGTTATTAAAATATTGTTTTAAAAATGAATTATCAAGTGCAGTTGTCGTAAAAAGTATAAAAGAGGCTATTTATTGCAATAGTTTAAATGCAAAATATATAATATGTGAAAAAAAGTTAGCTAAAAAACTACAAAAAATAGCAGATAACTATATGTATGATTCTAAGATTTTAGCGATTATTAAATCAAATGATGAGTTAGAAAACATTGCAAAAAATGAAATTGATGGAGTTATATATAAAGATTTGATTTTATAATCATGAAAATATTTATATTAATATTTACTTTATATTTCCATTCATTCGCATGTAGTGGAGATTGTATGTCTTGTCATGCAACTTTAAAAAACTCAATCAATGAAGAACACCATAAAATTTTAACCTCTTGTATAGCTTGTCATACAAAAACGCCAACTACAATGGTTGAATGTGGTGGAGATTGTTTTGCTTGTCATTCTCAAAATAAATTAATACAATCAAATAGAATGGAACATCAAAATTTGGCATCGTGTAAAAAATGTCATATAAATAAAGAAGATATTTTTAAAACGCCAGGTATGAATGAAGGCTCAACATTGGCTGATTTACTAAAGAATAAGTAATTATTAGTTAGAATATTAGCCTTTTATTAGATATAAATTAGGAAAACTGTGAAAGATATATTAGACACAATAATACTTATTATGTTTGTTATTATGGTTGCTTTGTTTATCATAAATTTTAATAGACAACAAATCAAAAAACATACAGATAAAATTGAAGAAAACGAAAAAATCAATAACTCTAAGAAGGAAAACGTAGATGAATAAACCATTATTAATTGAGATTGGTGTTGAAGAATTACCAGCAATTCCGTTTTTAAACGAATTACCAAATATTGAAAAAAAATGGAGTGATATATTAGAAAAAAATAGATTATTATGTGATTTTGACTTTTTTTATACACCAAGAAGATTAGTATTATGGCATAGAGAATTTCAAGTTAAACAAGAAGATTCAACTGTTGAACAATATGGAGCTCCTATTAAAATAGCTTATAAAGATGGAGTTCCAACAGGAGCTGCTATTAGTTTTGCTACAAAATGTGGAGTTGATGTGTCTGCTTTAGATAAAATTGATTTAGGTAAAGGAGAAGTTCTTTATTTTAAACAAGAAGTAGTTGGTAGTGAATCAAAAACTTTATTAAATGAAATGGTAAATGAATTTGTTGCTTCTTTAAACTTTGGAAAATCTATGAGATGGGCAAGTAGAACAGATAGTTTTATTAGACCAATTAGAAGTTTATCTATTCTTTTAGGGGAAGAAATAGTTGATGCTGAACTTTTTGGAGTTAAGTCTTCTAATTTCTCATTTGCACATAGAATGGTTTCTTATGAACCATTTACTTACTCTTTTGCAGGGGATTATTTCTGTAAACTTGATAAAAATGGAGTTATTTTATATCCAGATGAAAGAAGAAAAATCATCTTAGAACAGATGAAAAATATTGAACAAAGACACAATGTAAAAATTGAAATTGATACTGAATTACTTGAAGAAGTTGTTGCAATTACAGAATATCCAACAGCTTTAATAGGTAAATTTGATATTGAGTTTTTAGAATTACCAGAAGAAGTAATTGTAACATCGATGAAAGAAAATCAAAGATATTTTGCAGTTTATAAAGATGGAAAATTATCAAATAATTTTATTGTTGTATCAAATGCAAAAACAGATGATTTTGGATATATTATTGCTGGAAATGAAAAAGTTTTAAGACCAAGACTAGCTGATGCTATGTTTTTTTATAAAAATGATATTAGAAATGGTTTGTCAAATGAAGGTCTTAAAAAACTTGTGTTTGTTGAAGGTCTTGGTTCTATGTATGACAAATGTGAAAGAGAAGCAAAAATTGCATCATATTTAGCAGAAATTTTAGATGTAAAAGAAAAAGAGTTAGTTCAAAGAGCAGTTATGCTTTCTAAAGCTGACTTAATGTCTGAGATGGTTTATGAATTTACAGAACTTCAAGGTCTTATGGGATATTACTATGCAAAAATTGCAAATGAAAATGACTTACTTTCACTTGCTTTAAAAGAGCAATATTTACCAACTGGTGAAGATTCTGAACTTCCTTCAAATGTATTTTCATCAATTGTTGCTTTATCAAATAAATTAGATAATTTAATGGCTTTATTTAGTGTTGGAAAAATTCCAACAGGTTCTAAAGATCCATTTGGTCTTAGACGTGCAGCAGCTGGAATTGTAAAAATTGCAATTGAGCATAAACTTCCTATTGATTTATCAAAAATCATTGATGAATTATCAACAAGTTATAAAAATTTAGATAAAAAAGTTTTAATAGAGTTCTTTAATGAAAGATTATTTAAAATATTTGAAGTTAATCCAACTGTTTTAAAAGCAGTTCTTGCTGGTGGTGAAACAGATATTTACAAAATTTCTCAAAAAATTTGTGCTTTAAATCCAATCGTTCAAAGTGACAATTTCAAAGAGTATGTTGCTACATTTAAAAGGGTTGCAAATATTATTAAAGATATTGATGTTAATAGTAAACTTGTAATTGATGAAGATTTATTTGAAAACAATGAAGAAAAAGAGTTATATACTAAATTCCATGAAGCTCAATTTAAAAAATATGCAACTTTTGATGAAGAATTAGAAGCTTTATTTGCTTTAAAACCACAACTTGATAATTTCTTTGATAATGTTTTTGTAAATCATGAAGATGTAAAAATTAAAACAAATAGAAAAAATTTAATTGGTCTTGTGTATCAAGGATTTAGAAAAATTGCTGATATTAAAGAAATTACAATATAAATTAAAAAGTACTTTTTTAGGTACTTTTTAATCTCTAATTTAATCCCCAAATTTCAGAAATAAGTTTATAAGACTTTATTCTATCTTCTGGATTATAAATCCATGAATTTATCATTATTTCATTTGCATTTGTTCTCTTTATAAGTTTTTCAAGTCCATTTTTAACAATTTCAGGTGTTCCCCAAATAGATTCTCTTATCTTATTTTTTATAGTTCTTTCTTCCCAAGGTTCCCACAAACTACTCATATCTTTTGTTGGTTTTGGTAATAATCTATTATCACCTCTTTGAATATATAAAAATTTTTGAAGTTCAGTTGTTGCTAGAAATTCTGCTTCTTCTAAAGTATTTGCACAAATTGCATTTATGCAAACTATTATATAAGGCTCTTTTAATTGTTTTGAAGGTTTGAAATTTAAGCGATAAATTTTTATTGCTTCTTCCATTAAATCAGGTGCAAAATGTGAAGCAAAAGCAAAAGGCAATCCCTTTTGTGCAGCTAATTGAGCACTAAATGTGCTAGATCCAAGCAAGCAAATAGGAATATCTAATCCAAATCCAGGAACAGCTTTTATACTATCTTTATTTTGATAATCTGATAAATAAAATTGTAATTCATCTAGCATAATTGGAAAATCTGAACCATCATTATAAATATCTTTTCTTAATACTAACATTGTTTTTCTATCAGTTCCAGGAGCTCTTCCTAAGCCCAAATCTATTCTATTTGGATATAAAGATTCTAAAGTTCCAAATTGTTCAGCAATAACTAAAGGAGCATGATTTGGTAACATAATTCCACCTGAACCAATCCTAATTTTTTTAGTATTTGCTCCAATATAACTAAGTATTACAGATGTTGCTGCACTTGCAATTCCATTCATATTGTGATGTTCAGCAATCCAATAACGATTAAATTTGAATTCTTCAACAGCTTGAGCCAATTTAGTGCTATTTTTTATAGCTTCATTTATTGTAAAATCTTCACCGATTGGAACTAAATCTAATACAGATAATGGTATTTGTTTTTCTATCATCTTTTTCTCCATCTTCAGTTTTTTGTTTGATTCTATAGGAAATTTTAACTTATACATTCTTAAAGTAATATTACTTTACTTTTTGTAAGTAAGAGGAGGAAATTATTTTATTGATAAAAAAATTGCTATTTTATAAAATATTTGGAGATAAAACTCCAAATATTTATATAAATTAATACTCGCGCATATTAATCTATCTATAATTAAACTTATAATGATTTCTTATATTGTGAGAAAAAAAATTAGAATTATGGAGCTGGTGAAGGGAGTCGAACCCCCGACCTGCTGATTACAAATCAGCTGCTCTAGCCAACTGAGCTACACCAGCGTAAAAAAGTATGATTTACTTTAAAATGGTGTCAAGAGAGAGACTTGAACTCTCGACCTCCGGCTTATGAGAGCATACGCCATTGGGACAACACTTTTAAAGAAATCTTTAAAGTAGGACTTTTGAAACAATTTTCAAAAATTCGTGTGGAATTATAGCAAGTAAAACTTAAAAAAAACTATAACAAACTATAACACATCAAAAAATTCACAAATTCTTTTTATTTTAATGAATAAATCTATTTTTTCGCTTTTAAAATAAGGATATTTAACATTAGTATCTATATTTTTATATATCTATCTTATTATCAAATATTTATATTAAGTAAAATAAAACTTGTTAAGGTATGAATTGAAGAATATTATTGTAAATGGATAAATATAACTTATAATAGAAAAAAATGTGATTAGTTGAATTAAATTTTTTTAATTTAACTAAGAACGATAACATTGTAAATGTTATCTAACTTCCTTTAATATCCTTAATTTAAAAACGAAATTCCTCTTATTAAAAATTTCATCTACAAATTTCAAAACTTTCTCTAAAAAGTTTGTTTAAAAGCGAATTGAACTAAAACTTTAACTTAAAATCTATTTGTATCTTAATCAAAAAAAGGATTTAAAAATGGATTTACTAAATACTATAAAAGTTGAATATTCTCAACATAAAAAGTTTCTATATAAAAAACTTACTACTTATACAATGATAAGTATAAAAAATAAAGTGAAAGAAAACAAAATCATCAAAGATAATTTCAAATTAAAAATTGATGAATTAGTTAAAATTGAAAACCCAACTTTAAAACAAAAACAAACTATTAGAAACTATGCTTATATGTATAAAAATACTAAAGTAGATTGGATAGCTTTAGAACTTGCACTAATTAATAAAATGGCTTTACAATTAAATAATGAGATATATTTACTATATGTTGAAAAAATGAAAAAATCATTTGATGATTTTGAATTTAGTTTATATGATGAAAATTTAGTAAGTAATGATTTACTAAAAAAATACATTTCAAAGATTTTGAAATGGTGCAAAAAAAATTACAATAGAATGAGCCAAATAAAAAAAGTTGAAAAGGCTTATAATCAAAAATACTACCAAGACCATAAAGAGCAAAAAGGTATAAAATCAAGAGAGGAAGTTAATAAAATAAATGGTGCAAAAAGACATCAAGATTCAAAAACTTTGGTTTTAAAGTATGCTTTAGATTTAGTTGCACAAAATGAAAAAATTACTATCAAAACTATAAAAAACATTTTAGAACAAAATAATGAAAAATTAGGAAATACACAAATTTCAATCTACTTAAAAGAACTAAAAAATGAAGGATTGATTAATGAGTAATTTTGTACAAGTAAATGTAATAAGCCATTCAAAAAATAGTTTAGGCTCTTGTTATGAACACAATGTTGAAAGAAAAAAAGATGGGGAAGATTTACCCCATTTACTTGATGAAAGTAATTGTTTAGGAAATGAAACTATTACTTTTGCATATAGTATTGTAAGTAGTGGAACTTATGAAGAAAATTTAAAGAATTACTATTCAAAACAAAGTAAATCTAATAATTATAAAGATTTAAAAGATAGCTTTGATTTTTTAGAAAATCTAAGATTGGAACAATTACAAAATGAAAATAGAAAAGATTATCAAACAAAACACCTAATTGAATTTGAAGTAGGTTTAAGCGAAGAAAAGGCAAAAGAGTACATAAGTAGTGGAATTGATATAAATGAGGGTTTTAAGCAATATATGAATGATTTAAAAGCTAAGTTTGGAATGAATACATTACAAATTTCTATCCATAAAGATGAAGGCTATATTGATAAAGATAATATTCTTCACCACAATATCCATGCACATTTCATTGTTCACAATTATAACTTTGAACAAAAGAAAGCAATCCTTTCTAATTTTAGAAAAAAGGATTATAGACAATTACAAACCTTAGCACAAAAATCTTTTAATAGTGTTGGATTAGATTTTAGAAGAGGATTATCAAAATTCCAAACAAAACTAAAACATCAAAAAAGAAATGATTTTATTTTAAATAAACAAAATCAAGAATTGAAGATTTTACAAAAGGATCTGCTACAAAAAAATCAAGAAATTAAAGATTTATATACTTTGCTAAATTCACAAAAAAATCAACTAAAAGAACTAAGATTGCAATTTGAAAAGGATAGTAATATTTATAAAATGTTATCTCTAAACATCAAAAATCTTACAAGTGAAGAACAAAGTAAAAGAGAAGAATTTAGACAATTAGATTCTAAAATCAAAGAACTAAAAAATCAAGTTCAAAAAGAAGAAGAAATTATTCAAGATGATTTAGAATATGCAAATGAAATAAAATCTTATTTCAAAACCTATCTAAAAGAAAACACTTCAAAATCTAAGGATAATAAATATTACATCAATAATATAAATGATTTTTATAAATCCCTAATTGATAATTTTTATAATGTATCAAATCTTGATCTGAAATTAGAAAAACTTGAAAAGTTAAAAAATGAAAATTCTATTTTAAAATCACATTTGGAAAAATCAAAATTGGATAACCAATCTTTAAATGAACATTTAAAAAAGTTGGATTTGCTAAATCTAAAAATTAAAGATTTAATTGATAAAAAAGATATATTGGAAGAAGAAAACTATACTCTAAAATCCTATTTGAAAGATAAAAATCTTGAGAAAGATTATCAAATATATACAAGAAATTTAAATTTACAAAATACTTATGAGATTGAAAGATAGTTAAAAAGGATTAACACATTTTAAAATAGTAAACCTAATTAAGTTATCTTTTAAAGTTGTGGGTTTGTCGAACTTTGGGTTTTTAGGGTGTAACCCTAAACCTACAACTTAATTTATTAAGTTAGCCATTTATGGCGAAGTGGGCCTAAGACAACCCACCACTAAAAAAATAACGACTTAAAAATTTGTTTGAAAAATGAATTAAATAAAATATTGAACTTTATTTTTGAAAGCGAAAGAAAGCGAAACTATCAATACATCTTTAATTTTATTTTACTTATTATAATTTATAACTAATTATATGAACTATTTTATTGTATGACAAAAATATTTTTGAATATGAAAAAAAGTGAACTAAATCAATTATCTAACTTAAAATAGATTCTATATAAAAACAATTTTTTATATACAAATATTTATAAATAAGGATTAAAAAATGGATAGTAGATTAACACTTGATAGGATTGAATATTGTTGTAAAAGCAACAACAAAACAATGATTTATATTAAAAAAGATTTTTTAAATGAAGCTTTACAAAAAGCTACATTAAAACAAATTTTATTACATTTAGCAAATGTAATATTTGATAGTTCAAATCAAGACTTCTTCAAAAAACAAAGAATTTTGGCTTTAATAAACCTAGTAAAAAGTATAAGAGAAAATATTGAAAATAAAAATGATATATACTCTTTAAATCTAATTATTAGAAATCTTGAAGCCTATAAGAAAAATCAAAAATTAGGTGAAAATTATGTTTTAAATGAAGATATAGAAATTGTTATATCTACCCTTATTACATTAGCTTTTTCAAATGGTTTTAATAAAATCTTAAAATCGTTATATATCAAGTAAAAAGGATAGATAAATGATTTTACTTATTATAGAGTTATTACAAAAGTTTGATTATAAAGTTGATGAAACTAATATCAAGAAATTTTTAAAAGCTTTGCAAAAAATAGAAGAACATCAACATCAATTATTTTTAGAAGATTTAGAAAAAACTTTACAATTTTTTGAGGATAAAAAAAGATTACAGGAACAAGATTTTTTAAACTCTTTGAGAGAAAAAGAAAGTGATATATAATATCAATCCATGTAAACATCTAATAATACTTAGTAAACAACTAAGTGCTATTAGATTACAAAAGGACTATTTAATTCAATGTGATAAAAATAATGCTCTTGTTGATGAACTATCAAAGGAAATTAAAGCTTTGGTTATTGTTCAAAATGAACTAAAAAATGATAGAGAAAAATTTATCAAAAAAGATAAATTTCTTTCTTCTTATCTTATTGAAAAAATCGATCTGAAATTGGAACTATTGGAAAATCAAAAATCTATCTTTAGAAAAAATATGAATTTGGTTGATTTTGAGTTGAAGTTTTAATCAAATTTATTAAAAAATTATTCTTCAAGATATTGATAATAAACTTTTATATCACTCCAAATTTTTCCTATTTTTAATATATCTTCAAATTCTAAATTATTATGGTCATATAAACAATGAAACCACCAACAATGATATTCATTTTTCATTGGGTGATTTTTTCTACCAAAAAATTCATTATGATTTTCACTCCATCTCCAAATATGTTGGTCATTATTTAGAGATATGTTTTTCAAATATTCTTCAATACTTGAAAAAACATTTTCCTCATCTTCTTTAAGATAAAATGAAATAGTAAGTTCAATTTCATAATCAAATAAAAAATCATTTTTATTTGATATTCTTTTTAAAAGTTCTTTATCAAGTTTAATTGCTTCACTTAAAAGTTTATCTTGTAATTTTTTAAGTCTATTATTTACTATTTGAAGTTCATTTAACATATTAAGATTTATTTTTTTTGATAAATTAAATTGAAAAATATTTTATCTATATCTCTAACAACAACATTTGCTAAATGTATATTAGATTCTTTATTAAATTTATTCAAATCATCTAAAAAACCATTAGCATAAAAATCAATTAATACTTCTTCACTACTTGAAATACAATTTAATAATAAAGTTTTTACATTTTGAAACTCTTCAAAATTTATCTCTTCTACTATTTGTTCAAAAATTTCACCCTCTTCTTCAAAATATGAAAAAAAACTCTCTTTTGAACACATTTCTTGATTTTCCATAATTTTATATATTAAACTATTTTCTAAATAACTATTTCTATCTTTATGAGAAACTACATTTTCTAATAGATTTTTAATACAACTATCAAGTTTATTTTCCATTTTGTTTTACCTTTAGTTTAATTCTTTAACAATGATATCCATATAGCTTTTTATTTCATTAAAAATATTTTCAACAATTTCATCTAATTTATTATTATCAAAAATATCATAAGTTGGTTCTTCATAATCTTTACAAAAATTTAATTTAAGATTTGAATTTATCCAACTATAATTTCTTGATTTAGTAGTAGGCTTAAATCCAATTTTTTGAGCTAAAATATTTATATCTTTAGAACTATCATCAAATTCCATTTGATATCCAAAATCATCATTAAAATAAGAACAAATTTTAAAATAATAATCATCTTTATTAAAATACATATTCTTTATCTTTGCATTTATAATGTAATTTAATTTATTGTCTTTTATATCTTCATCATAAAATGAAACTATCCAACCTTTTGTATCTAAGTTATAACTTTTAGAATACTCATTTAATTTTTTTTCTAATTTTTCCCAAAATAAAACTTCTCTTTTAGCCCAAGCATAAGCTAAACCTTTTGACATTTTCGTCGCTGCTTCCGCCATTTTTGGAGTATCTATAATTTCGATTATTTCCATTTGTATTTCCTGTGTTGTTTGATTTGTAATATTTAATATTAGATTTCTATATTGAATAAGACTCTCTCTTATTATTGGTAAATTCGCACTTTTTTCTATGGATTTTTCTATAAAATTTAATATATTAGATTGAAAAGAAATTCTTTCATATTTAATTTCTTTTGCACTTTTTTCATCGGAATTTCTACCATCTAAAGTTAAATAATAGATTTCAGGAAACTTTTTATTTTGCTTTTTTGCATATTCAAAATAATCACTTAATTGTTTATCTTGATCTGTTGCATCAATTTTCATTTCAATAGCAACATAATAATCATCATTTTCAATAGTAAAATCTATCCTTCTATTTGCATCTATTAAAGTTTCTCTACCAACTTTTACATTTACAAAATCAAAATCTTCAATTTTTAAAACTTCATATACAAATACTCTTAAATATTTATCATCTTGATAATGTGTACCTTTTGGATTTATAAGTTCATATAAAAAAGATGAATGAGTTTTAACTTCCAATCTTTCCATTTTTAAAATAGAAAAAATATTAAACTTATCTCCTCTATGTTTTTGTAATTCTTCAATTATTTCTATTTTTCCATATAACTTTATTAAAGCATTTTCTAGTTTTCTAAAATCTATATTTTTATAATTCATTCCACTATTTCCTTCTTTATTTATAAAATCTTATCATATGTAAATGACCAACTTGTGTCAATCAAAAAAATTTTATTTTCTTAAATATTTTATTTAATAATCTATAAACACTAATAATCCACTTAATAATTTTGTATTAAATGGATTACCATAATCCATTGTAACACTATTTTTTCCTTGACTATGTCCAACAAAAGATTGATAATGTTCTATTTTGCAATCATTTTGTTTTAAAGTATCTAAGAAGGAATGTCTTAAACAATAAAAAGTTTTTTCATCGTTTATTTGATTTTTATAAGTTTTTCTAAAATATGTACTAAAATCCTTATTTGATATATTAAATAATTTATCATCTTTTAAATTCACAAAATCTAAAAATCCCAATTCTAACAATTTATTATGAATAGGTATTATTCTTGCACTTTTCTTAGTTTTAGTTGTTTTATCTTCATTTGTATTTATATCAATACAAAGTATATCACCAATTTTAATAATATCTTTTTTTTGTAATTGTGTTATTTCCTTTAATCTCATTCCTTGATAAGTAGCTATATATGTAATAAATTGATTTTCTAAAGTGTCATTTTTAATAAGTTGTTTAATTAGCTCAATTTCTTCATTAGTATAAGGTACTCTTTTATTTAGGTTCTCATCAAATTTTGGAATAATAAAATCATCATTTGTTATATATTTTAGCTTATGCATATATTTGAAGTATTGATTGATTCTGATAATATATTTATTAATTGTACTATTTTCCAATTTTTCATAATCATCATTATTTTCGAGAATAAAATCTAAATCTTTATTTTTAAAAAAATTGTAAATTGTTAATTTATTTGGTATTTCTAACAATATATCTCTAAAATCTATTAAATCATCAAAACTTATATCAACCAAATCTTTATCTTTAAAATACAAATTTAAAATATTAAAAGCTCTATCTACTAATTGAGTTGTATCCAAAGTCCATTTATCTATTTTTGATTGATATTTTTTAAACTTTTCAAATGTTGATTCAATAGTTCTATGTATTTTTTTTGTTTCTATTTCAGCAACAACTTTTTTAAATATTGGTTTTGCTTTGTTGTAATAACCTTTGTTTATATTATCATTTATATTTTTTAAATGATTTATTTTGCTATTTAGTAGTATTTTACCTATTTCGTGAATTTCTTCATTATTTGGCTTGTAATTAAGCTTATTTGCAATAAGTTTAATTTCTTCTTTTTCAAAAATATTATCATGATAATTTTTTTGAAGTTGTTCGATAGTATCTTCTAAACATAATGCAAACAATGTGTCTTCTGGATTTGGTGTGTTGTATAAATCTCTCTCCGTAATTTCTAATTGGGTGTTGTGAAATTCTTCAACTAATTTATTAATAAGATGAATATCAAAAGACATAAAATAAACCTCTTTAATTGCGTTAAATTTATTATTTAATAGTTTAGCACATTTTAAAGCTAAAACTCTTGATTTAGTGCTTAATGTTCGTATATATAAGGATTTATTTTTAAAAAAGATTTTTAATGATTTTGGGATTGATTTGCGATAGTAAAAAGTATTATTTCTTAGATAAATATTTTTCATTCTTCAAACTTTTATTAAAATTTGAACAATTGAAAACTATAACAAAGTATAACATCACTGGAAAATTTATATTTGTTAATAAGTAAGAAAAGCCTACAAAATGGCTTTAAAATGGTGTCAAGAGAGGGACTCGAACCCTCGACCTCCGGCTTATGAGACCAGCGCTCTAGCCAGCTGAGCTACCTTGACATAAGACATCATTCTAAAATAAATTTTTAAAGTTGTATGAAAAAAGGAAGTAAATTTATAAAATAAAATATAAATTTTAATGCCTTAAAACAATGTTTGGAATTATATTGAATACTAACTTTAAAGATACTTAAAAATAGTAAAAATTTTACTGTTTTATAAATCTATTATGAAATTTATCCTTTGATGGTAGATTTATGTCTTCTGGAATAAAAGTTATTTTTGTTGTAAAAGGTTGATTTCTAAAAGTAGGAAATTTTTTTCTTGTTTGTTCATCTAAAAATTTTTCTAATTTATCATTAAAACCCTCAATATCAGAAGTATTTAATATTGAATAGGAAAAATATCCATCTTCATCAATTGTAATATTTACATCAATTGATAATTTATAGTTTATATTAAGTTGAGATAATTGATCTGATATGAGCTTATTATAAATTCTTTGATCATTTATATTAATATTTTCTTCTCTTGCATATAAATTACTAACTACATATATACATATTATGATTAATAAAACTTTTTTCATTACTTAATGCATCCTTTTAATTTTTTAATTATAACTAATTATATACCATAAATAAAAATTTTAAGTTTAATTAAAAAGAAAGAAAGAATTTTTGATTGGTTGCGGAAATAGGATTTGAACCTATGACCTTCGGGTTATGAGTACTACAAGCGGTTAACCTTAAAGAATTAAAGAAACAACAAAAAATACAACTTTCATTCAATTAAATCCCTTTTTAGCCTATATTAAGGCTTTTTTATTCTGTATATTTTATACAAGGAAACAACAAAATATTTATTTAATTTTACTCTTATAAAAAATATTTTATAATTTTGTTGTATTTTTGTTGTATTTTATAAAAAAGGTTTAATTATGAGTTTTGTTCCTCTTGGTGGAAAATATAGTGGTGTATATGTAAAATCTTTACAGAATGGTGATGAGAGTTATGCCATAGCGTTTAGAGATGAAAAAAGTAAATCAGTAAGAAAAACTATTGGTAGAAAATCTACTGGTATGACAAAAAGTAAAGCTGTTGCTATATTAAACGATACAAAAATTAGAATAAGAAAATCAGAGGAAAGTGAGATAGAAGTATCTTCTAAAACTCTTAATGAATTAGCAGATAAATATTTTGAAGATAAAGGATTAAGCAAAAAATCTATTCAAAAAGAAATTAGCCGTTATGATAAACATATAAAAATACAAGAATGGGCTAAAAATGAAACAAGAAAAATAACAAAAAAGCAACTTAATAAACTGGTATATGAACTAATTGAAAAAGAATATGCCCCAGCAAGTATTCAAAAAATTTTTGCTTTATGTAGAGCAATAATAAATTATTGTTTAAAAAATAGATATTATTTTGGAAGAAATGAGTTCTCACATTTAGAATTACCAAAATATGATAATAAAAGAACGCGATTTTTAACCCAAACAGAAATAGGAAAACTTATTTCAAGATTAGAACTTGAAGGACATTCTAATTCTTTACTTTTAACAATATTAGCTTTAAATACAGGAGCAAGAAAAGAAACTCTTTTAAATATAAAATATAGAGATATAAATTTTAAAACTGGCGAAGTTAAATTATATGATTTTAAATATGACGAATATTATCAAGGATTAATAGCTGATACAGAAGTATTAAAAAGATTAACTGAATTAAGTTCTTCTTATGATGAAAATGATTATATCTTATATAGTGAAAATTCAAAGAAAAAACTTCAAGAAGTTCCACGACTTTTAAAAAGAGTGTTAGATGAACTTTTTAACTTCAATCTTGAACCACTTGATTTAGATAGAGTATATTTTCATACATTTAGACATACTTTTGCTTCTTTATTAGTTCAAAAAGGCATTAGTATCTATTTAGTAAAAAAATTACTAAATCACCATACTATACAATCAACAATGCGTTATGCTAAATTTGCCCCTGATAATGGGCTTAATGAAGTAAAAGAGTTATGGAACCACCAAGAAAATAGGAATAAATCAATCAGTTATATAGAAATAACTAAAAATAAACATATTCTAAATAATGATAATGAATAATTTAAGATTTTTTTATTATTACTTAATTAAATCTTCAAGAGGAACATTTAAAGATTTAGAAATTTTATATAAATGTTCTAAATTAAAATGTTTATCATATTTATTATTTTCACAGTTTGAATAAAAAGCGATAGATTTTATACCAATATCAAGAGCTAATTTTTCTTGGGAAAATCCTTTTTCTATTCTATGATTTTTCACATTATTTGAAACTACTTTATAAAAATTATCAATCTCTTCTTTTGTGCTATTACTAAAATCTATTTCCATTATTACATTTATCCTATGGGGTTAAAATAAATATAAACCTTATTAAGATAGAATACATAAGTCTTTATCCTATGGGATAAAATTATTTTTAAGGAAGCAAATGAAAAAATTGGCATTAGTTGCTTTTAGTGTTTCAACATTATTATTAAGTAATGTATCTGCGAAAGAAACATTAACAGATATTCATTTAGTAGGTATAAGTTCAACAGCAGCAAATATTGATTCAAAAGAAATTGGAATTGGATATGGTGTTTCTTTATATCTTGATAATAGTATTTTTTGGGGAGTATCTTTTGATTTCTCTGGTGGAAAACTTGATAATTCTGAAATAAAAATTGATAATAAATCAACAAATAAGAATGATAACATTTATACAGCAGGTGCTGATTTTAAATTAGGTTATGCGTTATTTGATAATAAATTAGCATTATATGGTATTGGTTCAGGTATTTATCAAAGTATTGGAGGAATTGACGGAGCAGGATTAGGATATGGAGCAGGAGTTGATTATAGAATAACAAATAATATTGCTTTAAATTTGGAATATAAAACTTATTCAATGACTTCAAATTATGGTGATTATGATTATGACAGAGTTTCTTCTGGCATAAAATACAATTTTAAATAAAGGAAAAATAATGGGAATGTGTAAAAGTTGTGGTGTAGTTTATAGTGCTTTAATTATGAAAGATGGTTATTGTAAAGATTGTAAACCTGAATTATTTACAGAAGAAGAAAAAATTCAAATAGATAATAACAACATAGATGGAATTTCATACAATGAAGATACAAAAGTTGAAAAAACAAAAGTTAATAAAAGTTTGGTGATAAGTTTATCAATTATTGGAATATCAGTAATTAGTTATTTTATATATAACTTTTTTATAACACCATCAAATAGCACAATAGAAAAACTTGCCAGTTATTATATGCCTTCACATAATTTATATCTTGGTGAAAAATTTAAAATTCTAAATTCTTATGAAGATAAAGGAAAATTAATTTATGTATTAGAAATTTATGGTGGTGTTTGTGAAATGCCAGTAGTTAAAACTTCTCGTGGTTGGATTGCTACAAGTATGAATTGTAATAACTAATAAAAATTTTAATAAATTTAAAATAAAACCGTCCGATTTTTTCTCCAAGGTCTTATATATTATAAAGACCAAGGAGAAAATTATGAAAGGCTACTATTCAAAAAAACTACAAAACAACTCAAAACTCTACGCAGAACTTCAAGAAAACATAAAACTCTATTATCAACATTCAATAGAAAAAGAGCAAAAACAAAAATCTTATTTAGAACATCATAAATTTATAAACTTGTCAAAAAAAGAAACCTTATCAATAAATTATGATTTTGAAAAGAAATATAAGGAATATTCCAAAATTACAGAACAAAGAGCCTTAACCATTCAAGAATTAGCAAAAAGAAAAGAGTTTTGTAGCGTTTTTATAACTTTAACATTACCAAGCAAATATCACCCGTTTAGAAGTGTAGCAACTCAAAAAGGTAGATTATATGTTGAAGATAACAAAGATTTTATTTTTGGTAGTTTAAAAGAAGCTGTAAGCTATGGATATAAAGAACTTAATAATATTTATCAAACCTTTTATAAAAGGGTTAAAAACTATGTTAAAAATGATTTATATTATATAAAAGCCGTTGAAAATCATTCAACAATGATTCCCCACCTCCACCTTGTTTTATATTTTCCATTTGAATATTTAGATAGTGTAAAAGGAGTTTTTAAAAGAGTAGTTGAACATTTTAAATTAGATAGAACTGATTTAGAAGAAGTAGCTTTTAAAGATAATGTTAATTATGCTTCAAAATACCTATTAAAATATATTATTAAAGACCTAAATAATGGGAGTGATATATTTAAAGCAAGGGTTTTAGACGGTTGGAAAAGATTTCATAAAATAAGAGTTTTAACTTCTTCATTATTACCTTTAAATGTTATGGTTTATAAAAAAATTTATAATTCTGTTTCATTTATTGAAAAAAATAAGATTAATTTTAAAAGTGATGATAATATTGTTTCAATGAAAGAAAAAATTGATTTAGAAGTCCAAGAATTAGGGCTTCCAATATATCTTTTCTTTCAAGATAATTTTTCTATTGAAAAAACTGTTGTAAAAAATAGTGATAGAAAAATTACAAGGGTAGGAGAAAAAAGTTCTATATTTAAAGTAAAACTTATAAGTGAAAAAAAAGATAAGTATTACAAAATTAAAACTTTAAGGATTAGTTATAAAAATGAAGAAATTTATACTAAACAAAAATTTATCAAATTACAAAATTAAAAAGGAGAAAACAATTATGACAAGTATTACAATTAATGGAAAAATTATATCAATATTAGAAAAATCTTATGAAAATAAGAAAACAGTATATGCTCAATTTTTAATGGAAAGTGAAAGCAAAGGAATGGAAATATTAAAAGTAAAAATTACTAATGAAAGTGATATTTCAAAACTTGAAAAAGACGCTGTTGTATCAATTCCTGTTTTAATTAGTTCAGTAAATGGGAATTTATATTATTCACAAGCTAATCAAATTAAATTTCATAAAGAGTTAAAATGAAATGCTTCATTTATTCAAGTTATTTAGCCAAGATATAATCAAATTTTGGGCTGTTTTAATTTGGGGTCTATTTTCAATAATCTATATTATTGAAAATGGAGCAGTGCTTAATGCTGAACTTATAGAAAAATACCAATACTATTTTATTATTGGGGCTTCAATTATTCTAATAGAGAGAACAATATACTTTTTAAAGTATCATAGGTTTATATTACTTCCTTATTCTTTATCTTTATACAATAGAGTAGCAGATGAACAAAAAGAGAGCAAAATATTTTTAGATAAATTTAAAAAATATGATAAAAAAACAAATACCTATTATTTTAAAAATAGATTAGCAATTGATAAAAAAATGTATCTTGATTCAAAAGATAAGATAATTCATTTATTAGGATATGAAGATAAAAATGAAGTTGAATTTGAAATTAAAGCCCACAATAAAAAAGAGATAGCTATTAGATTATTTAAACTTCCTAAAAAATTCAATTGGCATATAGAACTATTAAAAGATAAACATTTATATTTAGGTCATTCAAAAAATGGTGCTTATTTTTTACCTTTAACAGATTTAACTTCTTCTATTTGTTGTGGAGAATCAGGAGCAGGAAAATCAAATTTCTTAAATATGCTTATCTTCTCTTTGGTTCATAATTTCAACTACATAGATAAATTAGATTTTATAGACCTTAAAGGCGTAGAATTAAGCCGTTATAAGTTAAATAATACAACTTTTACAGATAAGCTTGAACAAGTTGATAAACTCCTTGAAGAGCTTAAAAATGAAATGAATAAGCGTTTTTCTGAAATGAAAGAAAAAGGGGATTTAATTTATAGTGGAAAATATAGAATTTGCTTAATTGATGAGATTGGAACAATATCAACCCATTATGATAAAAAATTAAAAGAAAATATTTTTAACAATTTAATAGAAATAGGACAAAAAGGTAGAGCTTCCAAAGTTTTATTATTAGTATTTAGTCAAAAGATAGATTCAACAAATATACCTACAAATGTGTTAACCAATTTACAAGGCTCTTTTTTATTAAGAACTTCCAGTCAATTTAACATAAATAATTCTATTGGATTACAAGAGGAAATAGAAGAAATAACAAGAACAAGGGTTGCTGATTTTCCAAAAGGACGCTTAATATATAAAGATGGTTTAACAAGTGAAAAGATATTACTTCAAACTCCTTATTTAAGTCAAGAAATTCAAAATTCTATGATTAAATATTTTAGGTCTTGGATTAACAAATAGTTGGCATAAGGGAAAATGGCTCTGCCATTTTTCTGTTGCCTTTTATCTTATTTAATAAAAAGTATCAGGAATAAAAAAATATAGAAATATTAGTTAAGAGTATAAAAATAAAAGAATGATTATATTTATAATAAATTTGTTGTATCTTTGTTGTATCTTTTAGAAAACTTAAAGTAGTTAAAAAGTGAGTGTAAAGCCTATAAAATGGTTGGTTGCGGAAACAGGATTTGAACCTGTGACCTTCGGGTTATGAGCCCGACGAGCTACCTAGCTGCTCTATTCCGCGATATTATAGTGTTTGTGGATGGGGTAGAAGGATTCGAACCTTCGAATGACGGTACCAAAAACCGTTGCCTTACCACTTGGCGATACCCCAAGCTTTTAAGTGTCCGAATTATAGTTAAATATACTTCTATTGTCAAGTCTTTTTAGATTAAATTTTGGATTTTTTGATATAATAATTTAATAAAAAAATACTTACTAATAAAGAAGAAATATGAATGCAATACAAAGAGTACAAGAAGCTATAAAAGAGATTCAAAAAGGTAATATGGTAATTATGTTAGATGATGAAGATAGAGAAAATGAAGGTGATTTGGTTTATGCTGCACCTTTAAGTACTCCTGAAAAAGTAAACTTCATGGCAACACATGCAAAAGGTTTGATTTGTGTATCTGTTACAAAAGAAACAGCAAATAGACTACAATTAAATCCAATGGTTAGCTCAAATACTTCATCTTATGAAACGGCATTTACAGTTTCAGTAGATGCAGCAGATGCAAGCACCGGCATTAGCGCTAAAGAAAGAGATGATACTATAAAAATATTATCAAATCCTATTTCTAATCCTTTAGAATTAGTTCGACCAGGGCATATTTTCCCATTAATTGCAAAAGATGGAGGAGTCTTAGTTAGGACAGGACATACAGAAGGTAGTATCGATTTATGTAAATTAGCTGGTTTAAATGGTGAAGCTGTTATTTGTGAAATTATGAAAGAAGATGGAACAATGGCAAGACGAGATGATTTAGATATTTTTGCATTAAAACATAATCTAAAACAAATTTATATTTCAGATTTGGTTGAATATAGATTATCTCATGAAAAACTTGTAGAAGAAATTTCTAGTGAGAATAGAAACTTTTTTTCAACAAATGTAATAAGAAAAGAATTTAAAGACCATTTAGGGAATATTCATACAGCAATAATATTTGGTGAAATTAAATCAATAAGCCATATAAAATTTCATACTATTTTACCTGATATAAATTTATTTCTAAATGATGAAAAATTACACTCGATATTAAAAACTATAAACTTTTTACAATCAAAAGGAGGAGTTCTTATTTTTTTAAGTGATGAAATGAAGAAAAAAGAATCACAAAAAGATTATGGAATAGGGGCTCAGATTTTAAATTCTTTAAATATAAAACAAATTAAACTTATGACGAGTGGAGGAAAACACTCTTTTGTTGGATTACAAGGTTTTGGTTTAGAAATAATTGAAGAAATACAAATAGAGTGTTAAAAAAACACTCTATTTAGTACATCCCTGCTACTGATTTTATCAATTCTAAAGTTTTTTGGGGAATAATTAAATTTTCTGATAATTTTTCTTTATTTTCTCTATAATACTTTGATTCCAAAATAGTATTTATTTTATCTTCAAATTTTTGAATAACTGTTTCTTGAGTATCTTTATCTTCAATATCTAAAAATTGTCTTGCTTCTTGATTTTTTACTCTTGTTAGCCGATAGTTAAATAAATAAGCATTATCAAAATCTTCATTAAAAAGATTACAAATCTCTTTGTAGACATCATCAAGTTCTGCCTCATATTTTTTATAAATTATTCCAGCACTATCATTTAATGATTTTGTAAAGCTTTCATAATTAATAAATAAATTTTTAAGAGTTATTTCATCTAAATTATCTTTAGCTATATCAAATTTTTTTGATAAAACATGATTACAACAAAAATAAACAACTTCTTCTTGATTTTTTTTTATATTTTCTAAAAAAACAGTTAATTCCATAGTATTCTCCTATTTTTATATTAAAAAAAAGAGTGGAAAAACCACTCTTTAACTAATAAAATTTTTTATGGGAGAATTATATCTTATAAAACTGGTCCTGCAGCTGTGAAATCATATTCACTTTCTAAAGTTAAGTATTTCTTAAAGTTAGCTATATACATTGAAGCTAATTTCTTTTTAGTTTCATCATAAGAAACTTTATCTTCCCAAGTATTTCTAGGATTTAATACTTCTGTATCAACTCCTTTTAATGTTTTTGGAATAGCTAAGTTAAATACTGATAATGTTTCAAATTCTGAAGTATTAATTGAACCATCTAAAATAGCATTAATACAAGCTCTTGTATTTTTAATACTCATTCTTTTTCCTACACCATATGGACCACCTGTCCATCCAGTATTTACTAAATATACATTAACATTGTGTTTATCTATTTTTTTACCTAAAAGTTCAGCATAAACAGTAGGATTTAAAGGTAAGAATGCTTCTCCAAAACAAGAAGAAAATGTTGCAATTGGTTCTGTAATTCCTCTTTCTGTTCCAGCAACTTTTGCAGTATAACCACTTAAAAAGTAGTACATTGCTTGTTGTTTATCGAGTTTTGCAACAGGAGGTAAAACACCAAATGCATCAGCACATAAGAAAATTATATTTTTTGGATGACCACCTCTCATATCAGGAGTATGATTAAGAATATGGTCTAATGGATAAGAAACTCTTGTGTTTTCAGTTTTTGAACCGTCTGTATAATCAACAACTCCATTTGCATCAGCTACAACATTTTCTAAAATAGCACCTTTTTTAATTGCATTAAAAATTTCAGGTTCACTAGATTTATCAAGATTTATAACTTTTGCATAACAACCACCTTCAAAGTTGAAGATACCTTCATCATCCCAACCATGTTCATCATCACCAATTAAAGCTCTATTAGGATCTGTTGAAAGTGTTGTTTTTCCTGTTCCTGATAATCCAAAAAATAAAGCTGTATCACCATCTTTACCGATATTTGCAGAACAATGCATTGGTAATTTTCCTTCTAGAGGAAGCCAATAATTCATCATTGAAAATACACCTTTTTTCATTTCACCTGCATACCAAGTTCCACCAATAATTGCTGTATTTTCTTCTACATTAAATATTACATAAACTTCCGAATGTAAACCATGACTTGCATATGCCATATCAACAGTTTTACAAGAATTATAAATTGTAAAATCTGGTTTAAAATTATCTAATTCTTCTTGAGTTTGAGGTACAATAAACATATTTTGAATAAAATGTGCTTGCCATGCAACTTCTGTTATAAATCTAACAGATTTTCTTGAATCAAGTGATGAACCACAATAAACATCTGTTACAAAAATATCTTTATTACTTAGTTGTTTTTTTGAATTTTTTAATAAATCTTCATAAACTTCTTTAGAAACTTTGTGGTTAATATCTCCCCATGCAATGTATTTATTTGATGGATCTTGATTTACAAAAAATTTATCTTTAGGACTTCTCCCTGTAAAAATACCAGTATCAATCATTAACGCACCAGTTGAAGATATTTTTGCACCTTCATTTTCAACAGCAAATTGAATCAATGAATCAACATCCAAATTTCTTTTTATAATTCCAACGTTTTCTAAACCTAATGAGTCTTTAATTTCAGACATAATTTAACTTTCCTACTTGTTAATTTTTATTATTTAAATATCGATAAAAGGACACCAGCAGCAACTGCTGAACCAATAACACCAGCTACATTAGGACCCATCGCATGCATTAATAAAATGTTCGATTTGTCATAAAGTTGACCTTCTTTACTAACAACCCTTGCTGCCATTGGCACAGCAGATACTCCAGCTGCTCCAATTAAAGGATTTATCTGACTCTCTTTTGAACTTACTAAATTCATTATTTTAGCCATTATTACACCCATCGCAGTCCCTGCAGAAAATGCTAAAAGACCTATTGCCATAATTCCTAAAGTCTCTGCTACTAAGAATTGCTCTGATGCTAGTTTTGAACCAACACCTAATCCTAAAAATATTGTTACTATATTAATTAATGCGTTTTGCATTGTATCAGAAAGTCTATCAACAACTCCTGATTCTCTTGCAAAATTACCAAAGCATAATGCTCCAATTAATGGTGCAGCATCTGGAAGAATTAATAATGTTAAAGATAATACTACTAATGGAAAAACAATTTTCTCTAACTTAGAAACTTTTCTAAGTGTAGACATTTTTATTTTTCTCTCTTTTTCTGTAGTTAATGCTCTCATAATTGGTGGCTGAATTAGTGGTACTAATGCCATATATGAATATGCTGCAACTGCAATAGCTCCAAGTAATTCAGGTGCTAGTTTTGAAGCAACGAAAATAGATGTTGGTCCATCAGCTCCACCAATGATTGAAATAGCAGCAGCTTGTTCTAATGAAAAGTTAATCCCTGGAACAAATTGAGATAATAAAACTGCACCAACAAGTGATCCAAAGATTCCAAATTGTGCAGCACCACCTAGAAGGGCAGTTTTTGGATTAGCTAATAATGGACCAAAGTCTGTCATAGCTCCAACACCCATAAAGATTAATAATGGGAAAAATTGATTTGTAATACCCATACTATAAATAATTCCTAGCATTCCATCATGTCCTGCCATATTTGCAATTGGTATATTTGCTAATAATCCACCAAATCCAATTGGAATTAATAGTAATGGTTCAAACCCTTTTTTAATTGCTAAATAGAACAATAAGAAACAGATGAAAATCATGATGATTCTTCCATACCCTTGAGCAAAGAATGTCATCTCTTTTCCATGTGAATCTAGTACACCAGCTTGCGGTTCAAACAAAGCTTTAATACCAGTTGTTGCATAAAATGAATCAACTAATTCACTCATCGTTTTTGAATGATAAGGTTGTTTCTCTTCAGTTGGTGTTTCAACACTAGGTGTTGAAGCAAAACTATTTAATGCAAATGCACTAAACAGAAGAAAAAAAGCTATAAGTATATTTTTTCTCATCAAATTATTCCTCATTAACCAATAATGGCTAATGTTTGACCTTCATCAACAGCTTGCGTATTTTCAACTAAAATTTTAGTAATAACTCCAGAAACTGGTGCAGTTATATCTATTTCCATTTTCATAGCTTCAAGAATCATGATTTGTTGATCTTTTTCAACTCTATCACCTTCTTTTACTAAAATTTTCCATACTGCTCCATTTACTGCGGCTGGTACTTCTGTTCCACCATTTGAAGAAACTGGTGCAGGTGCTGAACTTACTGTATTTGAAACAGGAGTTACTTGAATATCTGCATTACCTTCAGCAATTGTTACATTAAACTTTTGACCATCAACTACAACTGTATAGTTTCCATTTGCATTTGCCATTTTATTCTCTCCTAATTTACAATCTTTATTATCTTCACAAACTGAATCAATTTTTCTTACATTTAAAGGTGATTCACCTTTTAAGAATGCAATTCCTTTTTCATCACAAGCAGCAGCAATAAAGATATTTTCTTCAGTTGCTTCAATTCCTTCAATTTCTAATCTTTGTTTCCAAACAGAGATTTTTTTCTTTTCATCTCTATCTGCTATATCTAAAGGATTTTCTTTTGTTGGTTCAAGTTTTAGTTTTTCAGCTGCAAGTTTTACAACTTCTGCATCTGGCTCAACTGGTGTTTTACCAAAGTAACCTAAAACCATTTTTCCATATCCAGGAGCAATTTGTTTCCAGGGACCAAACATTACATTTGCGTATGCTTGTTGCCAATAAAACTGAGAAACAGGAGTTACAGATGTTCCATATCCACCTTTTTCAACAACTTCTCTCATAGCTTTAATAACTTCTGAGAATTTATCTAAAGTACCATTATCTCTCATCATTTGAGTATTTGCAGTTAATGCACCACCTGGCATTGGAGAGAATGGGATTAAAGGAGAAACTTGAGTAGCTTCAGGAGGAATAAAGTAGTCTTTTAAGCAATTAGCCAATACATCTTGGTATTTTAGAATTTTATCAATTTCTAAACCACCTAAATCATAATTCTTGCCTTTTACTGCATGAAGCATTGTAAGAATATCAGGTTGGCTTGTTCCCCCACTTACTGGACTTGCAGCTAAATCAATACCATCAGCTCCAGCTTCAAGTGCTGCAAGATAACAGGCAACTGAAACACCTGCTGTTTCATGAGTATGAAGTCTAATATGAGTATCATTACCCACTAATCTTCTTGCCATTTGGATTGTTTCATAAATTTTTTGAGGTGAGCTTGTCCCTGATGCATCTTTAAAGCATAAAGAATCAAATGGCAAGCCACTATCTAGAATTTGTCTTAAAGTTTTTTCATAAAAAGCTACATCATGAGCACCAGTACAACCTGGAGGTAAATCCATAAGTGTAACAACTACTTCATGATTTAATCCATATTTTTTAATACATTCAGCACTATATTCAAGGTTTTGAACATCATTTAATGCATCAAAGTTTCTGATTGTTGTTGTTCCATGTTTTGCGAACATTTTTGCATGTAAGTCGATTAATTCTCTAGAACCAGTATCTAGCATTACTGTGTTGATACCTCTTGCTAAAGTTTGTAAGTTTGCATCTGGTCCAACGATTTCTCTAAATTTATCCATCATTTCAAATGCGTTTTCTTGTAGATAGAAGAATAAAGATTGGAACCTTGCTCCTCCACCAAACTCAAAGTGAGTTATACCTGCTTCTTTTGCAGCTTCTACAGCCGGAAAGAAATCATTCATTAGGACTCTTCCTCCAAAGACAGATTGAAATCCATCTCTAAAAGTTGTATCCATGATATCTATATATTTTTTAGACATATATTTTAACCCTTTAGATTTTTATGATGTTGTACAGCTGCTACTATTGCAGCTATTTTTGCAGTCTCTGTATTTGTACTATTTTTTATTGGTGTTGTATTTACAACTTTCTTCTCTTCTTGTGGAAAAAATCTTGTTAATATTATCCCTTGTGCTTTTAGTACTAATATCATGATTATTAGGAATGCAAATACTACTCCCATCCCTAAAAACATAAACTTTACTGATTCTGCGATTAAGTTTACTTCCATATTACTCTCCATGGTTACCACTTGTTAATATCAACGTAATAATATATAAAAGTTGCTTTAGTAATATTTAGATTTTTAATAGATTTTTATTAAATTTGTAAATTTTATTTTATTTTTATATTTATAAAATTTTTTCACCAAATTCATATATTAAAGTATCAATCTTTTTTAGAATTTTTATAACATTATTCTTAGTTTTACTTATTTTTCTTGCCATAATTTATCCTTATTAATTAAATATTGCAAATTTTATATTAAAATAAAAAAATACTTGAAAAATATTTCATTTTGTAATATAATTTGAAATATATAGTTAAAAGGAGTTATTAATGTTGATAGTAGATGAAATTATTGAAAAATTAAAAGATATTATCAGTGCAGATGGTAAAAATGGAAAAGTGTTTGACAAAGATGTGGCAGAATCTCTTGACTTAAGCCAAGCAAATTTCGCAACTATGAAAAATAGAGGGAAGATACCGTTTTCAAATATTTTAAATTTTTGTGCTAAAAAGAAAATCTCAATTAATTGGCTTTTATATAATCAAAATCCTGGTTCATTGGTTGATACAACTGATAAATATTGGATTAAATATTATCCAGCTGTTGCTGTTAGTGCAGGAGGTGGAGCTTACGAAGCAGAAGATAATTATGAATCATTGGAATTACCTACATATTTTGTAAATATGTTAGGAGGGAAAGAAAATCTTAAAAATGTTGATGCCATAAATGTAGTAGGGGATTCAATGGAACCAACATTAAATAGTGATAATATTATATTTATTGATAAAACAAAAAAAGATGTTTCAAGAGATGGAATATATGCTTTTACGACTACTCATGGATTGTTTGTAAAAAGAATTCAAAGACGAGTTGATGGAAAGCTTGATATTATATCTGACAATAAAGATTATCCTTCTCAAATTTTAAATAAAAATGATTTAGAAATTTTAGGAAAAGTTATCAGTTCTTTTGGTTTAGTATATTAATCTTTTAAAAGAGTGTTGAAAACTTTTCAGATTTTAAAAGATATTCATAAATATCTTTATAATTAAAACCTATTATATAAATTGCATTAAATTTTATTTCTCTTAATATAGGTTTTAATTCTTCTAAATTATTTATAATAATTTGTTCTTCATCTTTTAATAAATCTAATTTAAAAGTTGAAATAAAAATAGTTTTTGCATATTTATATTTTTCTTTTAAATAAAATATTTCATTTTTATATAAATCTTTTTCATTTTGACAAATGATAAATTTATCACTTTTCCCAAATTCTATTAAATTTAGATTTCTGTCAAGAAAAAGAGGTTTTATATGATAAAATGATTTTAATTTTGAAAAATCAATATTTTGTTCAAAAAAATTAAAAACTTTAATAAAATTTTTTAGATATAAACTAGAAATTTTGAGTCTCGAAAAATATATGTTTTTATAAGAAAAAGAGGTTTCAAATAAAGAGTGTTCAATCAGATTATCAATTTTATCTAAAGTTTTATTTTCATCAAAATGGTTATTATTTGGATAAATTTTATCTAAAATTAATTTATCTGAAGAAATTATGATATCATTATCTTCTATATCATCAATATATCTGAAAAAATTTTCCAATTTATTTGGAACTAATTTTATATTTTCACCAAAATTATTAGAATAAATTTTTAACAAATCATAAGTTGCTTTTTCACAAGAATAAGCTTCCAAATTTTTAACTGCAAGTTTAAATCTAATTAATTTTATAATACTTAAATCTATATTTTTTACCTTTATCCATGCTATTTCATTATCTAAAATAGGATGATATTCTTCAATAATTATGGCAAATGCACCATTTTTTATAGCAAATTCAATTTCGTTCAAATTTTTGGTGATAAATAAATCACCTTCTTTAACTTTATTTACGTTTGTTTTGATTGAATATATAAAAGAGATTGATGGAGAGTTTAATAAACTTCCATCAACAATGTCTAAAATAGCTGATATTTGCACTAGCTAATTTTTGTTCCAGATTTTTTAGGAGCTTCTGGTCTTAATAATGATAAACCATTTTCATCTTTAGCAGCCATTAACATACCTTCACTAATCATTCCCATAAGTTTTGCAGGTTTTAAGTTTGCAACAACACATGCTTGAGTTCCTACTAATTCTTCAGCTTTATAATATTCTTTAATACCTGCAAGAATTTGTCTATTTCTTCCTTCTCCTAAATCTACTTGTAATTTTAGAAGTTTTGCAGATTTTGGAACTTCAACTGCCTCAACAATTGTTCCAATTTTTAAAGTAGTTTGAAAAAATTGGTCTATAGTGATTAAATTATCATCTTCTTCTTTTTTTTCTTCAACTTTTGCAACTTTTTTTATTTCACATTCAGCTTTTGTTTCATCTGATACAGGAGGTTGTTCTAAAAGAATTTCTTCAATTCTTGGGAATAGTTGATCAACTTTTGTTATAACTGTATCAGCTAATAATTCTTGATTTTTTATTAGTTTATTAAAAGTTTCAGTGTTAATATTCATACCTAAAGATTGTGCAATTAATTTTATTTTTTCAGGCATTACAGAATCTAAAAGTAGGGCAACTTTAGCCATAATGTTTGTGATTAGTGCAACTAAAGCCATAGCTTCAGCAGTTTTTCCATCTTTCATTAAATTCCAAGGTTCATAATCATTGATTGCTTTATTTGCAATTGTTAAAACTTTCCAAATTTCTTCAAGATATTTGTTTATTTGCATATTAAATAAGTAGTTTTCAACACTTCCTAAAATAGAATGAACTTCTTCAAGTTCTTTTGCATGGAATTTTATAACATCAACTGAACTAACTTTATAATCAAAATATTTTCCACTCATTCCAGAAATTCTATTTAATAAGTTTCCTAAATCATTTCCTAAATCAGAGTTAATTCTATCTATTAATGCTTTTTGTGAAAAATCTCCATCTTGCCCAAATGGAACTTCTCTTAACATAAAATATCTAAACGCATCAAGTCCATAAGCATCAGCTACTTCTTTAGGATTTACAACATTACCTTTTGATTTAGACATTTTTTCACCATCTCTTGTCCACCAACCATGAGCTGCAATATGTTTTGGAAGAGATAATTCTAAAGACATTAAAAATGCTGGCCAATAAATAGCATGGAATCTTAAAATATCTTTTCCTACAAGTTGAACATTTGCAGGCCAGAAATCCATATTTTTATTGTCAGTTCCATATCCTAAAGCTGTGATATAGTTCATTAATGCATCTAACCAAACATACATAACATGTTTTGGTTCATTCATTGATTCAGGTAGTTTTACTCCCCAATCAAAAGAAGTTCTTGAAATTGATAAATCTTTTAATCCACCTTTTACAAAGTTTACTATTTCATTTTTTTTGCTTCTAGGTAAAATACAATCTTCATTTTCTTCATACCATTTAAGAAGTTTTTCTTCATATTTTGATAATTTAAAGAAATAACTCTCTTCTTTTACTATTGAAGTTGGTCTTCCACAATCAGGACAGAATTGCTCATCTACTAATTGTTTTTCAGTAAAAAATGTCTCACAAGATACACAGTAAAAACCTTCATATTCACCTTTGTAAATATCCCCTTTATTAAACATTGTTTCAAATGCTTTTTGAACACCAGCTTTATGTTCAAGATCTGTTGTTCTAATAAATTTATCATATGTTATATCAAAATCATCCCATAATGTTTTAAATTTACCAGATATTTCATCTGCATACTCTTTTGGAGTTTTACCTCTAGCTTCTGCACTTTGTGCTATTTTTTGACCATGTTCATCAGTTCCTGTTAGAAAAAATGTCTCATTACCCATAAGTCTTGAATATCTAGCTAACATATCAGCGATAATTGTCGTATATGCATGACCAATGTGCGCTACATCATTTACATAATAAATTGGTGTTGTTATATAAACATTTTTACAAGATTCTTGCATTCTTACCTCTTTTTTTAAAATTCAAATCCACCGCCAGAACCTTTATTCATCGATTCATAAACAGCAATAACATATCTTTTTCTTAATTCACATTCAAAAAATTGACTACAAGGAGTACAAGATTTTAAACTATTTGATTCTTGACAATTTTTTAATTCAACTAGCATTTTATCTAGTTTTAAATCCCATTCGTCAATTATAATTTCTTCGTGATCAGACATTTTTACTATAAACTTCTAAAACTCTTTTTATTTCAGTATTTGAACCAAAAAAACATGGAGTTGTGTCATGAATATGTGAAGTTTGCACTTCTAAAACTCTTTTAAATCCATCTACAGCTTGCCCACCAGCTTTTTCATAAGCTAATGCAAATGGGAAAACTTCAAATAATTGTCTTAATTTCCCTTTGGGTCTATCACTTGTTCCTGGATATGAGAATAATCCTCCACCTTTTAGTAATATTTGATGAAGATCTGGAACCATACCCCCAGAATATCTTAATCTATAACCATCATTGAAAATATCATCAATTAATTGTTTATGAAATGGTGCCCAACAGTTTTGAGTAGATCCAGGAGCATTTAATTTACCTTTTTCATTTAGTTTAATATTTTGAATAAATTTAAATTCACCATTTAATAGTCTATACATTTTTACATCAGTTGTAGTTACAACCATTTCAACTCTTGGACCAAATACAACATAAACAGAAGCAACTATATTTTTTGCATTAAATTCATTTTCATAAATACCAAAAATTGAACCAACTGAAAGATTTACGTCAACTAAAGATGAACCATCAAGTGGATCATAAGCAATTAAATACTTACCATTTTCATGTAAATTAACTATTGCTTCTTGCTCTTCACTAACTATTGCTTTAATACTTGGAATTTTTTTGAAAATATCTTCAATAATCTCATCACTTTCAATATCAAGTTTTAATTGAGTATCACCAGTTGAATTTTCAGATTCACTTTTCCCTGTATCACCAGTTTCAATTAAATATTTTATTTTTATAGCTGATTCTTCAATTGCTTTAATTATTTCTTGCATTTTTACACTCTTTTTGCATTTTTATTTATCCAAGAGATTAAATCTTCTGGATTATTTAAATCTAATTTTTCAATATTGTTTGGAATATCATTTTCATCAATAGTTTCATCACATGCAATTGCATCAGTAACATTAAAATAACTCTCATCTAATCTATCTCTAAAAATTGAAATTCTAGGAAGTTCTAAAGTTTTTAATCCTTCAACTAATAAATAATCAAAATCTTCAAAAAGTTCTATTAATTCATCAATTGTAGATGTAGATTTTTTAAATAAAGTTGTTTTATTTGGACTAATAACAGCAACATCAGCACCTGTTTGAGAAAATTTAAAGGAATCTTTTCCTTCTCTATCAAACATTGCTTTATCTTTTGGATCGTGTTTTACAATACATACTTTAAAACCCTGATCTTGAAGGATACTTGCAACTTTTACAATGGCTGTTGTTTTACCACTATTTGATGGTCCTGAAAAGGCTACTACTAATCTTTTTTTATTCATAAGTCGGATTTTATCTAAATGATTGTTAAATTAAATTTAGTTACTCTTTAACAATTTGTACTTTTTTAAAATCAGGATAAACAAAAGCACTAAAAGGTACAAATAACAAGAGCGTTATCCAAAATAATTTGTTGCTTCTTTTTTTAAATGTATCTTTCATTATAGAAATAAATGAATATAACCAAATGATTATATAATTTAACGCGAAAATAATAATAAATAATAATATTTCAAAATATAATGCAACAGCTAATAATAAAGAATTTAAAATAATTTGAATAAATAAAATTTTGGGTTTATATTTTTCTTTTACTTCTATATATCCAGAATTTATTATATTTGAATAAGTAACTTCGGGAGATTTTTTTCTTAAACTGCTTCTTAACTTGCCATTTAACTTAATTTTTTTATTTATAATTTTATTCATTTTCAATTCTTTTATTTTATACTTAAAATTATTATTTATGTTTATGATAACATTTTTTATTAAATTTTTTCTTTAAAATAATAAAAATATTTTTTAAAGCCTTTCTACAGTAAAATGTGAACAATTAAAGTTTGGAGAAGTTATGTATAAGATGTTATTTCTTTTATTTATTTCACTTTTTTTTATTTCATGTGGTCCTAAAAATAGTGCATTTAGATATTTTGAAAAAAAAGATATAGAAACAAGAGGAGTTCAGTTTACAAAAAAAACTGATTTATTAAAAGATGAAGAAGTATCTGTTATTTTTATGGCAACTTATTTAAATAAAGTTGATAAAAAACTATCTGATACAAAAAATGAAATATTTTTAGTATTTACATATTTTTCAAATGCTGAAACACAAAGTATAAAAGATAATAGTTATAAATTTTTATTAAATGGTAAAGAACCTATTTTTATAGAGAAAGTTGAAAAAGAAAATGAAAACTTTAAAGATTTAATGCTAAAAAACAATTGGGGTAATTATTATTTAGTAAAATTTGATTTAATAGATGGAAATAATTTAAAATTGGTATTGACTAATGAAAAATCTAGTAAGGGGATACTAGACTTTCAAAAATAGTAGATAGTGAAATTTTATTTTCACTATTTAAATAATTATTATAAATATAATAATTAGCTAAAACTTTTTTTCCATATTCTCTTGTCTCATTAAATGAAATCATTTCCATACTTAAAAATGGCTCAAATTTGCCTTTTTCTTTAAAAAGTCCTTTTTTTAATTGGCTTCTTGTATAACCAGCTCCACCATTATAAGCATAAGCAATAAATAAAGGATTATTGTCAAATTGTTTCATTAAAGTATCTAAATGAAAGCTTCCATATTGAATATTTTTATTTGGAATAAATTGTTCATAGATATTATAATTTTCATTTAATTTTTTTGAAATATCAAGTGATAAAAAAGGCATAATCTGCATTACTCCTTGAGCTGAAGAAAAAGATATAGAAGATGGAATGAAATGGCTCTCTTGTCTTGCTATTGAATAAATCATAACTTGTTTATATACATCATAATTTTTTATAATATTTCTAAATGGAGTTATATAATATTGAGTTTTATATTTATTATATCTTTCTAAAACAAAAGTTAAATGGGGGAGGGTATCTTCATCTGTGAAAATATCATAATATTTTTGTAGTTTAGTATCATCTAAATTTTTTTTAGTATCTTCAACTACTTCCATCCATTTAAAAGCATCATAAATATCAAAAGAACTTTTTGTATTTTTTAAATCAACAGTATAGATTAAGTTATCTGGTTTTATATCTAATAATTCTTTTGCGTATAAAGTATAAATATTATTATCCCAACTTTTTGATAATTCTTGTAAAAAAGAGTTGTTTTGTGTTACTAAATATAACCAGAATAAAGCTTTGTCTTTATCAATTCTTAAGTATGCTTTATTAAATGAATTAAAAAAGAAGTTATATGCAATTTTTGCATCATTATTGTTTACTGCATTAATTCCAAGTAAAAAATTTGTACTTGATGTCAAACTCTTATCATCTTTTAAAATAAAAAGTGATTTTTGAAGATTATTAAGATTTTTATCATAAACAACATATCTTAAAAATCTTTCAAAATCTTTTTCTTTAGATAATTTATTTATTAACTCAGGAGGTAACTTTTTATTTAAAACTTTTATTCTAAAATTACTACCTAAGTCAAAAAAGAATCTTGAAAATCTTTTTATATCACTATTTATTAAATTAGTGTAAATATCATCTGATGCGATAATTTTTAAATCATATTTTAAAGTAGGATAAGGGTCAAGTTTATTAATAAAAAATTCTAAATCTTTTTTAGATAATTGTAAAGCTTCTTTCAAAGATAAACCAAGTGCTATACACTTTGAATCTTCATCTTTTAGTTCTTCTATAGTTGCTCTATAACATTTTAAATCTATTGGAGCTGTTTTTTTATATTTATCATTAAAAACTTTTTTTAGTGTAGCATTTGTTCCATTGCCCATTTCATAAGCAATTTTCGCATTTTCAAAAGATAAATTGTCTTGATTTAGATATTGTAAAATAAAAAAATCTTTTGCATAAGATTTAGGTTTTTGTTCAAGCCAATCTAAAGTAACTTTAAAATCTTTTTGTAAGAAATCCGTAGTGCTAATTTCATTAGCACTAATAGATAAATTTAATAATATAGTAGCAGTTAAGCTAAAAAGTTGTTTTTTCATAATTATGTATTAAAAAGCTAAACTTTTTAAAAATGTCTCTAAAAAAATTAATGCAAAAATTAAAATAAGTGGAGCTAAATCCATTCCACCAACTACAGTTGGGATATATCTTCTTACAAATGCATAAGCAGGTTCTGTTAATCTATAAAGCATTTGAACAATTGGATTATAAGGATCTGGTCGTATCCAACTTAAGATAGCTGAAATAATGATAATCCATTTATATAAAAATATAATAGTTAAAACTACTGTAAAAATAGAGTTTAATAAGGCATCAATCATTTTATGATTTCTCCTAAATAATTTTTAACTAAAGGATAAATATCCGAAATATTTGGACCATTATCAACACCTGTTAAAATATATCTTAATGGTTTAAATAGATTTTTACCTTTTAATCCTGTTTGTTCCATCACATATTTTTTTAACTCTTCATAGTCTTCAAAAAATGGTGCTTTTTGTAAACACTCTTTTAATTTTGAAAATTCTTCTTCAAAACCTTCACAAGAGTTTTTAGGTGTAAAAATAGGTTCAATTTTTTCTTTTATCTCTTTTATTGTACTAGCTTCTTCTAAGAAAATTTTTCCTAGTTTTCCTATATCTGCATCAGCAAAACCTAAAATTTTTGATAATCTCATTTCATCAAGTAGTTCAATATGTTTTCTATTAATAAATCTTAATTTATCAATATCAAATTTTGCAGAACTTTTTGATACATTTTCAATTTTAAACCATTCTATTGCTTCTTCTAGTGTAAAAATCTCAGTTGGAGTTTTATTCCCCATTAAAACTAAATAATTAGCAATTGCACTTGGTAAAAAACCTTGTTCAATTAACCATTTAACGCTACTTGCATCATCTCTTTTACTCATTTTTTTACCAGTTTGAGCATTTAAAATAATTGGTAAATGAACATATTTTATCTCTTTTTCATATCCTAAAGAGTTTCTTACATGAATTTGTTTTGGAGTATTTGAAACATGGTCTTCACCACGAATTACAACAGAAATATCCATTAACATATCATCAACAGCACAAGCATAGTTGTATGTTGGAGTTTTATCTTGTCTTAAAATAATGAATGAATCAATATCAAATGGTGCATAATCAAAATCACCTTTTAAAAGGTCTGTAAATTTGATATTGTGCTCTGGTTTTTTAATTCTTACTGTAAAAGGAGCATTTGTATTTAAAACTGTTTCATCAGATAAATTTTCACAAAAACCATCATATCTGAAAGGTTTTCCTTCTTTTTTTGCTTCTTCTCTTAGTTCATCAAGCTTATCATCACTACAAAAACATGCAAATGCCTTTTTTTGAGTCATTAGTTGTAAAGCCATTTTTTGATGATATTTTAAATTTGCACTTTGATAAAAAAGTGATTTATATTCAATAGAAAAAAGACCTAATATTTCTAAAATTTCTTTATCTTTACCTTCTATATTTCGCTCAAGGTCTGTATCTTCAATTCTAATAATTAAATCTTCATTTAATTGTTTTGATACAATATAATTAAAAATAGCAACTCTAAGGTTACCAATATGCATATCTCCTGTTGGACTTGGGGCAAATCTTAACAAAATTATTTCCTTACAATTGAAAATGTTAAATTATTTATCTCATTATGAGATTTTATATATTTATTTAAATCAGCTAGCTCTAAAGTTTGAATTTTTTCTAGCTCTTTTTTTGAATAATCAGGCTCTAAACCTCTATAATATAAAGTAAAAGCTCTATTTAATCTTTGAGATAAAGTTTCACTTCTTAGTGGTTCACTTCCTGTTAAAAAGTTTTTAGCCGCTTCTAATTCCTCTTTTGTTACACCTTTTTCAACGAAATCAGCAATAATTTGAGAAACTAATTTTTGTGCTTCGTTTGCACTTTCATTTTTAGTTTGTAAATAACCATTAAAATATGTGTGCGATTTATTTATAGAGATTGAACCATATGCACTATAGGCTAAACCTCTTTTTACTCTAATTTCTTCCATTAATCTTGAACCAAAACCTGAACCACCTAATATAAATGATGCAACTTTGGCTTTGTAGTTTTCTTCATCTTTAGAATCTACATTAAATGAACTTCCAAAATAAATATAAGCTTGTTCTGTATCTTTTATTAGAGTTTTTTCCTCTTTTTTAGATATAAAATCAACTTTTTTTGCTTCTTGAGTTGTTCCAACTTTTAAAGTTTCTAAAATAGGTTTTATTAAATTTTCAAATTCATTTAAACTAAAATCTCCTCCAGCAACTATAATTAGATTCTCTAAACATAAAGTTTTATCTAAAAAATTTTCTATATCTTTTAATTCTATTTTAGAAATAGACTCTATTGTTCCAGAAGAAGGATTTTGTAAAGCTGTATTTTTAAAAAGAATTGATTTTAATTGATTTTGTGCAACATAATCAAAATCATTTTCTTTTCTTTTTAAACTTCCAACTTGAATAGTTTTTAACTTTGTCAATGTATCATCTGTAAAATTTGGTGATTTTAATAAATCATTTAAAAGTAAAATGGCTTTTGATGCTTCTTCTTTTAAACTTGATAATTCCATAACAAATGTTTCAAACCCATTTGAAGTGTTTAAACTAATTGCATTTTCATCAAGTTCTTGTGCAAATTTTGTTGCACCTAACTCTTTTGTTCCTTCATTTAAAAGCTTTGAAGAAAGATTAGCTAAACCACTTTTATTTTTATCTTGAATATAACCAGAATTTTTAAAAACAAGTTGTAGATTTAGAATTGGTAAACTTTTTTGTTCTTCAAAAATTACTGGTATTTCAACACCTTTTATATTAATATGCTTAATTGTAGCACTCATTAAACTTCCTTGTAAAATTACTAGTATAAATAAAAAATAGTATTTTATTTTCATTAGATTTAGAACCTTTCTAAAATCTCGTAAGCTGTATTTCTTTTTGCTGGATTTTCACCAATATCTTTTATCAATCTAATCATTTCATCTTGATTCATTCTATTTGCTGCACCAGCTGCTTTTACAACGTTTTCTTCCATCATTGTACTTCCTAAATCATTTGCACCAAATTTAAGTGCTAACTGACCAATATAAGAGCCTTGTGTTACCCAAGAACTTTGCATATTTCTAAAATTGTCTAAATATAATCTTGAAACAGCTAATAATCTTAAATATCTATTTGAAGATTGAGGTTTGATTTCTGGGTGTTCTTCTAATAATTTAGTATTCTGACCTTGAAATGACCACATGATAAATGCTCTAAAACCACCTGTTTCATCTTGAAGTTTTCGTAAATGTTCCCAATGCTCGATTATCTCTTCATCAGTTTCAACTGTACCAAACATCATAGTTGCAGTTGTTTTCATACCAATTGAATGGGCAAGTCTATGAACTTCTAACCACTCTTGTGTATCCATTTTTTTTGGTGCAATTATATCTCTTACTCTATCAGATAAAATTTCAGCACCAGCTCCTGGAATTGAACTTAAACCTTTTGCTTGTAGTCTTTTTAGAACTTCGAGTTTTGAAATTTTTGAAATTCTTGCTATAAAATCAATCTCAATAGCAGAAAATCCATGAATTGTGATTTGTGGATATTTTGAATGAATATGATTTACTAACTCTTCATAATAATCGATTTTTAGTTTTGGATGAACACCACCTTGGAAAAGGATTTGCGTTCCACCAATAGCTAATAACTCTTCTATTTTTTCATCAATCTCTTCAAATTTTAAAACATAAGAATCTTCATCTTTTCCGTGTCTAAAAAAGGCACAAAATTTACAATCTACCCAACAAACATTTGTATAGTTAATATTTCTATCAACTATAAATGTTGTTAATTTTTCAGGATGCAATTCAGCTTTTTTGCTACTTGCCATTTCTCCTAATTCTAAAAGTGAAGCATTTCTTATTAAATCAAGTGCTTCTTCATTTGTAAGTCGTTTTTTTAAATCAACTTCTATTTTTTTTACCATTAGAAACTTGCTCCCAATGAGAATTCAAATGAAGATGTATCATCACCTGGTTCATCATCAAGTGCTCTTGCAAAGATTAACTGTAATGGACCCATTGGAGAAATCCATTCTAATAATAATCCTGCACCTGATCTTTCTACGTCATTAAAAGTATCTTGACCTATCATACCGTAGTCATAGAATACCCCCCATCTCATTTTTGCACTTGGAATTAATGGAAAACTCATTTCTGCTGAACTTGCCCACATATTTTTATATGGTTCAGTTTTATATCCTTTCTCATTTGATGGAAAGGCATAAGATTTATATCCTCTTAATGTTTTAGGTCCTCCTAAATATAAAGAATCACCTTGATTAATTTGCCCATTGTCAATTAATATTTTCATTTGAGTTTTTAATCTTAAAACCCAATCAAGTTCTGTTAAATCTTCAAGTGAATAGAAATATTTTAAATATGCACTAGGTTTTATATATTTTGAATCTCCACCAACACCTGCATATTCAGCAGAAATTCCTGCTCTATAGCCTTCTCTTGGGAAGTAGTAATCATCAGTGTTATCATAATTTAGATAGGGAGTAATTGAACTTGAAGTATAATCTTGGTCTTTATATAATTGATGACTTTTTGCAAAATCTGGATCATTAGCAACATTAGTATTATATTCACTTAAGAAAGTAGAACTATAATCATAATTTTCACTAATAAAGTCAAGTCTATATCTAGCTCCTGCATATAAGTTTCTTACAAGTTCTCTTCCTAAAGCAACTGAAAAACCTTTTGTATCAATAGTTGAATCATAAGTATCTCTATTGATTTCTGATTCTGTACTATGAATTTCAACTTCACCGTTATAATTACTATCATTAATTGCAGGATTTTTTAAGCTTAATTCAAATCTATTTGATCTAGCTGACAAATCTGCACTTAATGATAAAGCAAGACCTGAACCAAAGATATTTACATCACTAACTGATCCATTAACCATAAATTTATCATAAGAACCATAACCTCCACCTAGCATTAACGAACCTGTTGGTGCTTCAGTTACTTTTACAACAATATCCATTTTTGTATCACTAACTCTTTTTTCTTCTATTTGAACATCTTCAAAGAATCTTGAACGTTTAAGTTTATTTGTTGAATCTTTAAAATCTGTAAGATTATATAAGTCTCCAGGAGCTAAATAAACATCTCTTCTAATAACTCTATCTAAAGTTCTGTTGTTTCCTGAAATTTTTACATCATTAATATAAACTTTTTTACCAGGGATTACATTAAAAACAACATCAACTTTTTGTTCTTTTTCATTTTTCTTTAAATCAAATCTTACATCAGCAAAAGCATAACCTTGATTTGCTACTTGAGTTTTAATATAATCTTGATCTTGTCTTAGTTTTTTAATATTAAAAGTATTTCCTACAATTAATTTTAGTTCAGGATAAATAGTTGCAGGATCTACAATTGAAGAATCTAAATATATTTTTATATCATTAGTTGTATATTTTTCACCTTCTGTGATAAAAAAGTCAAGCTTTGCCTGATTTGAAGCAAAATCAATATCTAAAAAAGGTTCTTTAACTTGTGCATCTAAATAACCTTTTTCATAATATAAATCATTAATTCTTCTAGCATCATATTTTAATTGATCTATCTTTACTTCACCATCATTTTGACCAAACCACCAAGAAGCAAACTCTTTTTCTTTATTTGCAGTAACATGATCAAATTCATCTTGTTCTAATTTATCAGCACCATGATAGTTTGCTTTTTTAATAATAATTTCGTCACCTTTATTAACATTAAATGTAAGCTTTAAAGATTGTTCATTTATTTTTTCAACTTCTGTTTCAACAACAGAATTGATATATCCTTCACTTTCAAGCATACTAAGAAGTTTTTCTTTTGCTTCTTTTACTTTTTTTTCAGTATACATTGACCCTTTTTTGAGCCTCAAAACAGTTTTGAGTGTATCAATATCTTCAGCTCTTGATTTATAACCTTTAATATCAATACTTGCAATTGAAGGTTTTTCTTTAAATATTAATTTCAAATTTCCATTTTCATTTATAACTTTAATATCTTCAAAATAACCCTGTTTATAAAAATTTATAACCGCATCATTTAATTTATTTTCATCAAGTTCATCACCCACATTCATATTTAATGTTTCATTTAAAATTTGAGGTGAAATCTTATTAACATCTTTATACTCTATAGATTTTATTGTATTTGCACTTAATGCTGTTGCACAAGCCAAAGATAATAGTACGACTTTATTTTTCACAACTATCCTTATTTTCATTATAGTGCAATAATATATCTAAATATAGTTTATATAAATATAAAGTAAGATATAATCCAAGCTTAATTTATTTGTTAAAAGGTTATATTTTGAACGTAGGAATTATTGGCTTAGGACTTATGGGTGGTTCTTTAGCAAAGGCAGTAAAAAGATATGGTATTGCAAAAAAAGTTTATGGTTTTACTAATAGTGAAAAAAATAAAAAAGATATCTTAGATTTAAACTTAGTTGATGAGTTAGTTGATTTAGAAACATTAAAAAAAGTTTCTGATGTAATAATTTTAGCTATTCCTGTGGATGCTATTATTTCAATGTTTCCAAATTTTTTAGATATTGATGAAAATACAACTATTATTGATATGGGTTCTACAAAAGAATATATTGTAAAAAATATTCCAGAAAAAATAAGAAAAAATTTTATAGCAGCTCATCCTATGACAGGAACAGAAAAATCTGGACCAAAAGCTGCTATTGATGATTTATATGAAGGGAAAACAGTTGTTTTTTGTGATTTAGAGGATAATGCAAATATTCATGTAAATAAAGCATTTAGAATTTTTCAAGAAATTGGTATGAGAATTGTTGTTATGGATAGTTCACAACATGATATTCATGCTTGTTATATTTCTCATTTACCTCATATTATCTCTTTTTCTCTAGCAAATACAGTTATGAGTCATGAAGATCCAAAAGCTATTATTGCACTTGCAGCTGGTGGATTTAAAGATATGAGTAGAATAGCAAAATCAAGTCCAAGAATGTGGAGTGATATTTTTAAACAAAATAGAAAAAATCTTTTAGCAGCTATTGAAACATTTGAAAATCAATTAAATGAAGCAAAAAAAATGATAGAAGATGAAAATTATGAAGTTTTAGAAGATTGGATGAAAAAAGCAAATACATTACATGAGATACTATAAATAGTATCTCTTTTTAATTTATATTGTTTATTGCTTCAAAAACTTTTATTGCTTGATAGTGTTCTTTTACATCATGACATCTAATAATTGAAGCACCATATCTAATAGATTCCAAATGAATTGCAAGAGTTCCAGAAAGTCTATCAACAACTTCTGTTGGAGTTATCATATTTATCATTGATTTTCTACTTGCTCCTATTAATAATTCATAACCAAAATGTTTAAAATGTTCTAAATTTTTTAAAAGTAATAAATTATGTTCTAATGTTTTTCCAAATCCAATTCCAACATCTAAAACAATATCATTAATTCCAAAACTTTTTGCTTTTTGGATTTGATTTTTTAAATAAGTATCAATATCTAAAATCACATTTTCATATATTGGATTATCTTGCATATTTGTTTGATTATTTTGCATATGCATAATAATTGCTTGAGCATTATATTTTGCTACAAGTTTACAAACTTCATCATTTTCTAAACCTGTAATATCATTTACAATTTTAAAACCATGATTTAAAACATAATCAATAACTTTTGGAGCAAAAGAATCAATTGAAAAATCAACTTTTTCATAGTATTTATTTTTATAAATAGTTTGAACTATATCTTTTACTCTTTCTAATTCAATATCTTCAGTAACAGCAAGACTTCCAGGTCTAGAAGAAACAGCTCCAATATCAATAATATTTGCACCATCTTCAATCATTTTTTCAATTTTTATTGAAGCACTAGAGTTATCAAATCTACTATTTTTAAAAAATGAGTCTTCATTTGCATTTAAAACACCCATTATTTTTGTTTTATAGTTTTGTTCTTTTACATAATCTTTTAAAGATTTTGCTAACTCTTTTAAACCAAAAGGTTGAGCTAATTCTTTTCTTGATAAAACTTCAAAGTGTTTAGTTGTACCAATTAACACAGCATCCACATATTTATCGCGAGCTACAATCACTCCACTTGGAACTGCTAAATCAGCACCAATAGATAAAGCATCTTGTTTTAAAATATTTGCTGCACCAACATGTAAATCTTTTATGTACAAAGTATGAAGTTTTGATTTTTTAGATAGTATTTCTATACCACCTTTATCACAACCAAGATTTTCATAAAATTTTTTTGTATCAGATATTGATATTTTATATGTTTGCATATAAAACCTTTTTAGTTTTTATTTTTTTGATTTGCCAAAAATAGAAGTAGGGTTGTTAACACATTTATAGGTCTTGAGTTTAATTCTAATAGTTTTATTGATTTAGAAAAAAATTCTAGTTCTTTTTGTGATAACTTTATTTTTTGATTATTTACTTTTAATAAAATTGATTCAACAATATCTTTGGCTTCTTGTTTAGAAATTTTTTGATTTTCTTTTAAAAAGTTATAGATATCTCTCAAATCTAACTTATTTATATTTAAAGTAGATTCAAATTTTATTAAAGATTTTTTTAAATATTTATAAGGCAATCTTGAATAAATTGTTGGTAAAAGAGAAGTTTTTGAATTTGTTATTATTATAAATACAACATTTCTTGGTGGTTCTTCTAAAATTTTAAGTAAAGAGTTTTGAGCTTCTTTTCTAAAAGTTGATCCACATAAAAAAATATATTTTTTTTCATTTGAAGCTATATATGCTTCTTTTATTGCTTGAGTAGCTTGTGCAATTAAAAATTCTTCTTTCTCTTCATTTTTTATAATTCTTGTAGAATGTAAAGGATATTTTGTCAATAATTCATTTAATGTTGACTCAATATCATTTACTATTAAAATAGAAGAGTTTTCAATAAATTCAATCACTTTTAATTTTCCACATTAATTTCAGCAAATAAAGAAGCACTAACTGATTTATTATATAACCTAAACATTTGTAAAAGTTTCATATCTAAAGCTTCATCACTACTTTTTAGATTAAATGCATCTTGTTTTTCTTCATCAAATAGCCATAAAAAAGAGTTTTTAGAGACTTTTGGAATAATAGCTCTTACATCTTGACTTTTACCAATATACCAAAAACAGTATCCATTTGGAAAAGAGATACTTAACATATCTTTTATATATGAAATATCTTCATCTGATTTTACAGCATCAATGTATCTATAAAAAGATTTAAAATCATAATAAGGTAAAAAGGGTCTATTTAATTTTGTAGAATTAATATTAGCTAAAATATATTCTAAAAACCATTCTCTTTCTTTATCTGTAACAACAATAATAGAGAAACCTCTTTCAAGTAGATTATTGATGTTTTTTGATACTAATGGTGTCCATTCATATTTTTTTTCTTCTAACCAAGGAGAGATAAGTCTATCTTCCCTGATTGTATTAACAGTCCAATTTAAAAATTCTTGCACTTCTAGTTATCCAAGTGATATGCATCATGTAAAGCACGAACTGCAAGTTCTGCATATTTTAAATCAACTATCATAGAGATTTTAATTTCACTTGTAGAAATTATTCTTATATTTATATTTTCATTTGCAAGTGCAGTAAATGCTTTTGAAGCTACACCTGTATGAGATTTCATCCCAACTCCAACAATTGATACTTTACAAATTGCTTCATTGTAATCAATGTTTTTAGCTTGTTCTCTAAATCTTTCCATAACTTTTTTACAAATTTCAAAATCAGTAGTTGGAATTGTAAAATCTAAATCAGTTGTTCCATCTAGTCCTCTTGTTTGAACTATCATATCAACATTTATATTTGCATCAGCAAGTGCTGTAAAAATAGCTGAAGCAATTCCAGGTCTATCTGTAACTCCATACATTCCTACTCTAATTTGATTTTTATCTAAAGCAATTCCACTTACAACTGGTTTTTCCATAATATTTTCTTCCTTAGTTATTAACGTACCTTCAACTTCTGGCGTAAAGCTGCTTCTTGATACTAAATTTACATTTAATTTTTTCGCCATTTCAACAGATCTATTTTGTAATACTTTTGCACCTAAACTTGCTAATTCTAACATTTCATCATAAGAAATTTTTTCAAGCTTTTTTGCTTTTGGTTCAATTCTTGGATCCGTTGTATAAATACCATCAACATCAGTATAAATTTCACAAAGATCAGCTTCAATCGCTCCAGCAATTGCAACAGCAGTTAAATCACTTCCACCTCTACCTAAAGTTGAAACTCTTAAAGTATCTTGAGCAACTCCTTGAAAACCAGCAACTATGATAATATTCCCATCTTTTATAGCTTTTTTCATTTGCGTTGTATCAATAGATTCAATTCTTGCTTTTGTATGAGCATTATCTGTAACAATTCCAGCTTGTCTTCCACTCATAGACATTGCTTTATAACCCATTTCATTTAAAGCAATAGATAAAAGTGCAGAAGTAACTCTTTCTCCTGAACTTAAAAGCATATCAATTTCATCTAACTTAGGAGTTTTTGAATAATATTCTGCATATTCTAATAATTTATTAGTTTCTCCACTCATAGCTGAAACTACTGCAATTACATCATCACCTTCATCTCTTATTTTTTTGATAATATTTGCAACATTTTGTATTCTATCAAGTGTACCAACACTTGTTCCACCAAACTTAAGTACTTTTAACATCTAATTTTTTATCCTTTTTAAATATAACCTTCATTTTTAAAATATTTTAAAACTTGTTTGTAGACAGTTCTTTTGAAAAAAGTTATATATTCATAAATATTTTTAGTAGGCACAAATTTATATTCGCTAAATTCAGGAATCTCAGTATTAATATTTATTTTAGCGCCTTTTTTTAGTTTTACTAGGTAATATTTTTGTCTTTGTCCATCATAAGGATACATCCTTTTTGCAATAGCAGGAGGAAATTCATATGAAACCCAAGTAGGGTATTCTGCAATGATTTCAATATCTCTAGTTCCAATTTCTTCTTCAAGTTCTCTAAAAAGTGCTTCTTTTGAAGATTCTCCTTCATCAATTCCCCCTTGGGGAAATTGCCAAGCATTTTCTACATCAGTTCTTGAAGCAATAAATATTTCGCACTTATGAGGATATTTTGCTGATAGTACAATTGCGGCTACATTTGGTCTGAACTTTTTTTTCTCGTGATTAATTGTCATTTCTTTTTTATCAGTCATAAATATATTTTCCCTTATAATTAGCCAGATATTTTACAAAAACTAGGATTAAAAATTGCTTTTATATATACACATTCCCTTTTGCGACAGTAAATGTTTTTACTGCGCTTTTAACTCATATACAGATAAGTTTTCTTTAAAACACGAATATATGAAGGCATTAAAAAAACAATTAAAATATAATTTAGATAATTATGTTTTAAAAAGAGATAAAAAAATTGAAACAGTTTTTATAGGTGGGGGAACACCTTCAACTATAAAAGCTTTTGAATATGAAGAAATTTTTTCTATGATAAAACCATTTTTAGAAAAAAATGCAGAGATTACAACTGAAGCTAATCCAAACTCTGCATCTTTTGAATGGTTACAAAGTATGAAAGATTTAGGTGTAAATCGTGTTAGTTTTGGAGTTCAAAGTTTTGAAAATAATAAGCTTAAATTTCTTGGTCGTTCACATAATAGTAATAGTGCTATAAAAGCTATACAAAATGCAAATAGTATAGGTTTTAAAGGTATTAATTGTGATATAATTTATGGTGTTCAAGGTGATACAATAGAAACTATAAAAAGTGATTTAGATGTTGCTTTTTCTCTTCCTATTACCCATTTAAGTGCTTATTCTTTAACCATAGAAGAGGGAACTAAATTCTTTGATAGAAGTAGTGTAAAAATTGATGATGAAGAGTTGTCTTATGAGATATTTGATTATATTTCAAAAAAAGGTTTTACTCAATATGAAATCTCAAATTTTGCAAAAAACAAAGAATCAGAATCAAAACATAATTATGGTTATTGGCAACATAAAGAGTATTTAGGTGTTGGAGCTGGAGCTGTTGGATATATAAATTCTCAAAGAGAATATCCTTCAAAAAGTATAGAAGAATATATATCTAATCCACTATTTTTTGAAGTAGAAGAAATTGATGAAACAGATATAAAAACGGAAAAAATTCTACTTGGATTTAGATGTTCAAATGGCGTAGAATTAGAGCTTTTTAATGAAAAAGAAAAAGAAAAAATTGATGAATTAATACAATATGATAAACTTTATATAGAAAATGAAAAAGTCTTTAATAAGAACTTTTTATTGGCTGATGAGTTAGCTTTATACATATTAGATTAATCTCTTAATTATTTTTATAATATAATCTAAACTTTTAAAAGGTAAATAAATTAATGACGATAAAAGAAATTGTAAGAAAATATACAAATCAATTAAAATTAGTAACTCATATTCCTGCAAAAGAAGTTGAAATACTAATTATGCATCTACTAGAGAAAAACACTATTTGGCTCCATTTAAACTATAATCAAGAGTTTTTAAAAGAAAAAGAACTTGAAATTTTAGTAAAAAAACGAGCTACAAACTACCCTTTAGAATACATTATAAATAAAGCTTCATTTTATGGAGAAATGTTTATTGTAAAAGAGGGAGTTTTAATTCCAAGACCTGAAACAGAAATTTTAGTCGAAAATGCTGTTGAGATTTTAAAAGATAAAAAAGAAGAGATAAAAGTTTTGGAAATTGGAACAGGAAGTGGAATAATATCTGTAATGATTGCAATATTGATTGAAAATATAAAAATTATAGCAGTTGATATAAATGAAAAAGCTTTGGAGTTAGCAAAACAAAATGCTATAAAACATGGAGTTGAAAATAAAATAGAGTTTAGATTGAGTAATTTATATGAAAATATTCAAGAAAATGATATTTTTATGACCATTTCAAACCCTCCATATATTGCAAATAATTATAAACTTCCAACAAATGTAAAATATGAACCATCAAATGCTCTGTTTGGTGGGGATATTGGAGATGAACTTTTAAAAGATATTATAAAACAAACTAGTGAAAGAAAAATACCATATTTACTTTGTGAAATGGGATTTGACCAAAAAGCTCCTTTGGAAAACTATTTCAAAGAGTTTAATGTGGACTCATTTAGTTTTTATAAAGATTATGAAAGTTTTGATAGAGGCTTTACTCTAAAATTTAGAAAATGAGAAAGGAATAAAAAATGTTTAAAGAATTTGATTTAAGTAATTTAGAAAATAGTAAAGAATTATTAGAAAAGTTTTTAGATGAAAATAGAAAAAAAGTTGATGAGTTATTAAAAATAGAAAATAAAACTTATAAAAATTTTGTTTTACCTTTTCAAGAAATAGGGGAGAGTATAAATGATTTTTTAACTCCAATCTTTCATATTGATTCTGTTAAAAACTCAGAAATAACTACAAAAGTTTATGAAGAGTGTATTCCTGTTATCTCTAAATATGAAACTGAAATTTCTCAAAATGAAAATATATATCTATCTTTTAAAGATATACAGTCTAAAGAAAAAAGATCTTTAAATAATATACAGAATAAAGTTTTAGAAAATGAAATAAGAGACTTTAAACTTTCAGGTTGTCATCTTGAAAATGACAAAAAGAAAAGATTAGAAGAGATAAGTTTAAGACTTAGTGAACTATCTCATAAGTTTTCACAAAACCTTTTAAATGCTACAAAATCTTTTGAAATGATAATTGATAATTTTGAAGATGTAAAAGAAATCCCAGCTTCTGACTTAGAATTAGCAAAATTTGAAGAAGAGGGAATTACAAAATATAAATTTACACTTCAAATGCCATCATATTTAGCATATATTACTTATGGAACTTCTAGAGAAAAAAGAGAAGAGATTTATAAAGCTTATTGTACAAGAGCACCAGAAAATGGAAAAATAATAGAAGAACTTTTAGCTTTAAAAGATGAAAAAGTAAAAATTTTAGGTTTTGAAAACTATGCTCAATATTCACTTGCTACAAAAATGGCTTCAAAAGAAGAAGATGTTGTTTCATTTTTAGAAGAATTAGGGAGTAAAGCTAAAAACAAAGCTAAAGAAGAACTTGAAGAGATAAAAGCTCTTGCTTTAAAAGATGGAATAACAGATTTTAGATCTAGTGATATGTCATATTATTCTGAGAAATTAAAAAAAGCTCAATATGATTTAGATGAAGAATATTATAGACCATATTTTGAACAACAATCAGTTTTAAATGGATTTTTTGATTTTTTACATCAAATGTTTAATATTAAATTTACAAAAGCAAATACTCCTGCTTGGGATGAAAAAGTAAAAGTATATGACTTAAGCGAAGATGGAAAAATAGTTGCTAGAATTTATATAGATTTAGAAGCTAGAAAAGAGAAGCGTGGTGGTGCATGGATGAATAATTGGCATACATACCATAGAAACTCAAAAGGTGAAATACAACTTCCAACAGCTTATATTGTAGGAAATTTCCCACAATCTACAGAAGAAACTCCTTCATTATTAAGACATTCAGATGTTGTAACACTTTTCCATGAGATGGGTCATGCTTTACATCACCTTTTAAGTAAAATTGAAGAGCCATTTGTTAGTGGAATTTCTGGTGTTGCTTGGGATACAGTAGAATTTCCATCACAATTCTTAGAATATTTCTCTTATGATAAAGATGTTTTAAAACTTTTTGCAAAACATTATCAAACAGGAGAAGTTTTAGATGATGCAGCTATAAATAGAATTATAAAAGCTAAAAATTTTCAATCTTCTTTAGCAACTGTAAGACAAGTTGAATTTGCATTGTTTGATTTTAAACTACATCAAAAATTATACAAAACTGAAGAAGAGATACAAAATTTATTGGATTCTGTAAGAGAAAAATTCTCAGCAATGATACCTCCAAGATATAATAAATTCCAAAATAGTTTTTCTCATATCTTTAGTGGAGGATATTCTGCTGGATATTACTCATATAAATGGGCAGAAGTTTTAAGTGCAGATGCATTTTATATGTTTATTGATTCAGGAAATATCTTTAACAAAGAGTTAGGAATTAAATATAGAGATACGATTTTAAGCCAAGGTGGTTCGTATGATATGGATAAATTATTTTTTAATTTTGCACAAAGAGAACCAAGTGTTGATTCTTTATTAAAAATTGATGGAATTATTAGCTAAATTTTGTAATAATACGGCTTTTAATAATATATATCAATGAGGATTTAATAACCATGACAAACGCAGAAACAATTTCAAAACTAAATAATGCTTTAAGTACTCTAATTAAGGCATATGAAGAACTTCAAGAAGAAAATAATAATTTAAAAAGTAGAATTACAGAATTAGAAGATGAAGTACTAGACCTAGAGGCAGCAAAAGAAGATTTAGAGAAAAATGTTGATGAGTTTAAAAATCATACACAAGAAGATAAATCAAATATTAGTTCTATGTTAGGTAAAATTGAAAGTATTTTAAATAGAAAAATTGATACTACAAGCAATATAAATAATAATTCTTCTAATACAACAAAAGTTGAAGATAAGAAAGAAGAGGAAGAAGTAAAAGAAGAACCAAATATTTTAAATACAAACCCTAACTCTTTTGAAAATGTATTACAAAAAGAAGAAGTAAAAGAAGAATCAAATAGTAATAAAATTGATTTAAATAGAATGGCTTCTTTATTAAATGGTTTTAATCATTAATCAAAGAATTATTTATTTATGATTATTAGTGTAGATAAAGATTCTTTATTTAATTTATTTGGAGTCAATAATTTTTATTCATTGGAAACAACAATAGATAATATGGCTCCATCATTAGTAGAATATCATTTATCAAATTTTTATAATTACAATAATGATAATGTATATTTTAATAAAAGGGATGTAGAAGAGAGTGTTTCTATAGGAGAATACAATATATATATTGATTATGATAAAAATATTTATTTAGAAGTTACAGAATCAAACTTAGATGATAATACTCAAACTCTTTGGTAATCAAGAGTTTGAAATTATCATATTTTCAATGCCATTACATAATCCAATATGTGGTAATAAAATAAACTCTAATTCAGGATATTGTTTTTTGAATTTTTTTATTTCACAAGGAATATCTTCAGTTACATGTTTTCCTGCAGCTAAGAAATAAGGAAAAATCTTAATTTTTTTACATTTTTTACTTATTGCATTATTTATTGATATAAATAAAGAAGGATCTGTTGATTCTAGAAAAGCATGAAAAACATGAAGATTTGTGTTTTCATTTGACTCTTTAATTTTTTCTACAATTGTTACGATTTCATCATTTGAACTTTTCATTTTACTACCATGAGCTACAATTATTAAAGCTTCCATTCTTTCATCCTTTCTCTTAAATTAAATATTTATTTATATTACAGAAATATTATTTAAAATATCTCTGTAGTTTTACGTAATCTTTCTTTATCAAAGTGTGTATAAATTCTAGAAGTATTAATATCTGCATGACCTAAAGCTTCTTGAACAAGTATTAAATCATGATGTTTTGCATAAAGTAGGGTTGCAAAACTGTGCCTTAACATATGTGCACCATTTTTTTCTTTTCTAATTCCAGCACTTATTAAGATATTTTCAACAATTCTACTTATATAAGCTTGCGTTAATCTGTCACCTTTTTGATTACAAACTAACAAATCACTATTACAAACTCGCATATCTAACCAATTTTTTAAATCAGTTTCAATAATTGAGCTTTTTATCATTACAACTCTTGGTTTATTACCTTTACCTCTAATTTGAAGTAAATAAACATTATCTTCTTGAAACATATCTTTGATTTTCAAATTTAGGATTTCACTAACCCTAATACCAGTATAAATTATAATTTTTAATATTAATCTATTTCGATAAGAAGTATTATCTGAAAACTCAAAAGTATCAATTGCATTTAAAAATCTATCAATTTCATCTTTATTCATAAAAGAGGGTAGTTTTGTGCCACTTTTTCCACTTAAACCTCCCCAATTTTTTAATTCAATTTTAAATAAATATGAACTTCCATCTTCATTTTGATTTTGCTTATCTATATATGAAAATAGTGATAATAGGGCTATTCTATGGTTTTTTTTAGAGGCATCAGATAATGAGCTAGTTTCACTTGCTAAAAAATCGCTAAGTAATTCTTCATCTATTTCTCTCATTGAAGCAAGTCCAAGAGTTACAATAAAATTGTATAGTTTAAATAGGGGATTAAAATATGTATTGACACCTGCTAAACCAATATTTCTAGCTTCTTTGACAATAGTAGCTAATTCATCAATAGATTTAGTTCCTTTTACTAATTGTTGAATTATAGAAGCTAATTTTTCTTTATCTGTAACTTGTCTGTTTGATAGTGTTGTAAGTTTATTTCTAACAAATCTTTCAATCCAAAATAAAAATGTATCATTAAAACTATTTTTAAAATCTAAATCGTATCTCATCTTAATCCTAATCAATTAATATTTAATGAAAGTATTATATCAGAAGATATATTTATTTTAGTTTGAAAATTATAGTTTTCAATACTAAAATAAATTTAGAATATCTATTATGAGTTATTGACTAATTTATCTGCCATTTCTTTTAATCTTTTAGCATAATCTTTAATTAAATCATTTGTAGGAATAATTACTTGCCAGTCTAATACTTTTGCTCCAATAGAAACTGATGCTTCTTCCATATACATTCTTGCCATGTAAAAACTATGATTCATAAAATATTTTGTTGTATTATAATTTATTAAAATAGAAGTTTTATCCAAAATTGTTTTTCTTGGAGTTGAATGAGCTTGGCCATATGGCCAATAATGATATGCGATTAACCTACTTTCAACTTTTTCAAATAACTTATTTCTATTAAATAAATCATTTCTATCAGCTACAATTACAAATGCCGTAGCTTCTTCAATTTTATCAAGTAAATCATTCATATCATCTTTTATAACACATTTTGTAGGATTATCACTTTTTATTAAAGTGCAACATCTACATTGTGTACATGTAACAATTTTGAAATCTTTAAATCTTATTCTTTCATTTTTTATATTTAAAGAATCAAAATAATTTATGAGAAAGCTTATTATATCTTCAATATTTTTATCTGATCTTTCAGTGCAATCAATTATGTTTATAAACATTTAAAAGACATTACCTCTTTTTTCCTTTAGAAAAATCTATAATGTAATCTGCAATTTCATCTAAATGAACGATATCTTTTACAGCTCCTGCTTGAATTGCTTTCATAGGCATTCCAAAAACTACACAACTCTCTTCATTTTGTGCAACTGTATATGCACCATTATCATGCAATTCTTTCATGGCAATTGTTCCATCATCACCCATTCCAGTCATCATAACAGCCATTGCAGCACCACCAACAGCATTATTTACTGATCTAAATAAAACATCAACACTTGGTTTATGTTGACTTACTTTTTTTGTATCTAATAACTTAGTTCTATATTCATTAGCATATTTTTCAATAGTAAGATGCATATTTCCAGGAGCTAAATATCCATGCCCTCTTTCTAAAATCATTCCATCTTTTGCTTCACAAACATTAACTTCAGAATTATCATTTAATCTTTGTGCAAAAGAGTTTGAAAATCCATAAGGTATATGTTGAGTTATTAATATTGGAGGTAAATCTCCAGGTAATCGTTTAAAAACTTTTAATAAAGACTCTACTCCACCTGTTGATGAACCAATTGCAATTAATTTCATTCCTGGAAAAGTTGAAGCTCTAAGAGGAATCACTTCATCTGGATGTACTTTATATTCCACATTTATAGTTGGCTTATAATTCTTTTTTAAAGCAGGTGGTTTTTTTAAAGTATATCTTTTTAATAAAAATGTTAAATTTAAAAGAGTATCTTTTATTCTATGTTGAAATGAAATCATTGATTCACCAGTATCAGGTTTTGGTATAAACCCCACTGCTCCATCATCAAAAATATCATTACCTCTAACACTTTCACCTGAAATAACAACAGCAGGCATTGGATGTAATCTCATTAAATTTCTTAAGAATGTAACACCATCCATTTTAGGCATATTAATATCTATTGTTACTAAATCAGGTTCATACTCTTTTATTTTTTCTCTTGCATCATATGCATCAGTTGCTACACCAATAACTTCAAACTCTTCAATAGAATTTATCATATCTTTTATAATTCTTCGCATTGATGGCGAATCATCTATAACTAAAACAGTATACACTTATCTTTCCACCCTACTTTATTTTAGAAAAGTTCAATTTCCATTTGAGGTTCAACTTCTTTAGTATCAATACCAAATAAATCAACTCCACCAACATATTCTTTGATAACAGGTGCTTTTGTAATTTCTTGTTGTAAATATTTTTCTTCTGACAAAATTTTACTATCTGTTTCAGATTTTTGAGTTACTTTAATAAAAGTTTCAAAATCATTTGCTAATAATATTAACCTTCCATGTTCTCCACGTGTATGTTCACTTATTAATTTAAAACCTTCTGATTTACAAAAATCTTTAGCAAATTCAACATTTCTAAATCCAATCGATTGATTAGACATATTTATTTGCATTATATCTGCACCACCTGATATTTTTGCAACCATATTTCCTTTACTACAACCTAATTTATACATTTCATTTAACATAGCTTCAACTGAATATAGACCATATTTCATATCATCATTTGTATTATTTGTTTTTGGTAATAAAAAATGATTCATCCCTTTTATTTTTGTATTTTTGTCATAAAACATAATAGCTACACAAGAACCAAGTAAAGTTTTAAAAGCTATTTGATCTGTATCACTTCCAACAGCAAATTCTCCACCAATAACAGTATGAGTTAAATATCCTTTAGTTTTTTGTGTATATCGAACAGCAGAAGTTTTTTCAATGCTTCCATCTTTATGACCTATTACAATCATATAATTTCCTTTTCCTTTACAAAAATATTTTGTCCTACTCTTTTAACAAAGGGAACTAAATCTTGAGGATTTTCTGAATGTCCTAGATATAAAGTTCCACCTATTTTTAAATGACTAAATAGTTTTTTTAATATTATATTTTGGTCTTCAGCAGAAAAATATATCAATACATTTCTACAAAAAATCACATCAAATTGATTTTTAGAAAAAGGATAAGATGAACTACTTAAATTCATAACATGAAAAGTTATCATTTTTTTTAGTTCATCATTTACTTTTATAAGAATTTCTTCTCCTGAAAGATTTTTTTGAACTCTTCTTTTAAAATACTTTTGAGGTTTAATCCAAGAAGGAAACTCTTTTGATGATTTTGAATATCTATATATTCCATTTGCAGCGTATTGTAATACACTTGTATCAATATCTGTTGCAATAATAGATGCATTAATATGTTTTCCTAAATCTTCCATTGCTTTAAAAACAGTCATTGCCATAGAATAAGGTTCTTCTCCTGTAGAAGAAGCAGAACAATACATATTTATTTTATTGCCACTAGTAGCAAAAGTGGGAAGAATCCTATCTTTCAAATCTACAAAATGAAAATCTTCTCTAAAAAAATGAGTTTTATTTGTAGTAAAAGAATTAATAAATTCTGTTACATTATTTCCTTCTTCAATAGAATTTAATAAATCCATAATATCACCAGAATATCTACAATTTCTTTTTAATTTATCAATTCTATTTGAAATCATAATATCTTTATTCTCTGAAAGAGTAATACCTGTTAAAGAATAAAGAAGTTTTTTTACTTTATTATGAACATCTTGCGTCGTATAAGCCATATATTTTATGAAGCCCTTTTTGCTAAGTTCATATCTTTCTCAATTTTAATTTGGGCATTGATTATTCCAACTACATCTAAAATTAAACCAATACTTCCATCACCTCTTACAGTTGCAGCACCAATTCCTTGAACACTTCTAAAGTTTTTATCTAAAGGTTTAACAACAACTTGATGTTGATTTAAAAACTCATCTATTGATAAAGCTACTTTAGTATTACCAGATTTAACAACAATTAACATACCATCTTCTAATTTATCAAAACTTTTTTCCAAACTAAACAATTGATGTAATTTTACAACAGGAATAAATTCTTCTCGTAACATTAATAAATCTTGTGTTCCATCTCCAATTTTTTTAATCATATCTGAAGTTGGTTGTAAAGATTCTACAATTGAACTTAAAGGTAAAATATATTTTTGATTTCCAACTCTTATATCTAAGCCATCTAGAATTGCAAGAGTTAACGGTAACATAATAGTAATAGTTGTTCCCTCTCCTAAATGAGTATCAAGTTTAATTGCTCCACCTAGTTTATGAATATTTGTTTTAACAACATCCATTCCAACACCACGACCTGAAATATCAGTAATTTGATCTGCTGTTGAAACACCTGCTCCAAAAATTAATAAAGCTTTTTCATTTTCAGTCATTGAATTATATTGATTTTCATCAATTTGACCTTGCTCAAGAGCTTTTTGCGCAACTTTTTCTGAGTTGATTCCCTTACCATCATCTTCAATAGTAATAATCATTTGTCCATTTGCTTGCTCTGCTGAAATACTTATTGATCCAACTTCAGGCTTTCCTGTTAATTCTCTTTCACTTGGAGTTTCTATTCCATGGTCTAAAGAATTTCTAATAATATGCATTAAAGGATCTGTTAATCCTTCAATCATAGCTTTGTCAATTTCAACATTATCTCCATAATGTTTAAATTCAACTTTTTTACCAAGTTTTTTAGAAATATCTCTTACAACTTTTGGGAATTTTGAGTAAATTGAATCCATAGGAACCATTCTAATACTCATAATTGAATCTTGCATATCTCTTATATGTCTTTCAAGTAACTCAAGTCTTTCTAATACAGAATTTCTTGTTTTTGATTCTTCAATTGTTGATGAAAATTGTGTTAACATTGCATTAGTTATAACTAAATCTCCAACATTATTCATTAATAAATCAATTTTATCTAGATTTACTCTAATACTGTTGTTATTATTAGAAACAGATTTTTTAGTTGTTGCTTCTTCATTATCTTCTGAAGCAGTTTTTTGTTTTCTAACTACAGGAGTATTGTTTTGTGCAGGTTTTGTTTTTTCAATTTCAGATTCAGCTATTACTTTTTCTTCAATATCATTTGTCTGCATCACTGCTGAAGGTGTCATTTCAGGCATTTCATCAAAAAATCCAAAATTATCTTTATCTTCATTTGATATTTTGAAATCACTATCTTTTGTATTTTTTGAAATTGTTTCTAAATCATCATCATAGAAACCTATATTTTCATGTTCTTCATCAATTTCATCATCTGCAAAAATTCCATAAGGTTTATTTTTATTATCTCTTTGCTCATTTAAATCATCATCAAAAAAACCAAAATTATCGCTATCAACAACAACTTCTTCTTTTACTTTTATAGGTTCTTCTTTAGGTTTTTCAATTTTTTCAACAACAGGTTGTTCTACTTCTTTTTTTGCAATATTTCCACCGTTAGAATAAGCTCTTATTTCTTCTAATAATGAACTAGTCATTTCAGTAAAAGTATCTCTATCTAATTTATCTGCAACCTCAAGGTCCAAAATCTCTTTCATTACATCAAGACCATCTATTAATGTTTCAGCCATTTCTGGAATAAATTCAATTTTATGATTTCTTAATTTATCCATCAAGTTTTCAACATCATGAGTAAATTCAGCAAATAAAGCTAATTCTACAGAAGCACCACTACCTTTTAAAGTATGTACATCTCGAAATAACTGCCCCATTTCTTCATCAGTTAAAGTACCATTATTTTCAGCTTCTAAAAGAACATTATCCGCTGATTCAAAAAGTTCTTCAGCTTCTTCAAGAAACATTTCCCTATATTTAGAAATATCAAACGACATGAAAGCTCCTTTATTATCTACTTAACACTATATTTACTGCTTTTAATAACTGATCTGGTACAAATGGTTTTACAATCCAACCAGTAGCTCCTGCAGCTTTACCTTTCGCCTTCATCTCATCACTTCTTTCTGTTGTAAGTACTAAAATAGGTTTTTTTGAATATTGTGATATTTTTCTTAATTCACCTATTAATGTTAACCCATCCATATTTGGCATATTAACATCTGTAATTATTAAATCAAAATCTGCAGCTTTTGCTTTTGCTAAACCATCAACTCCATCAACGGCTTCAGTTACATCAGTATAACCACCCTCATTTAATGCATAGTTTAGCATATCTCTTAGCATTGTAGAATCATCTACTATTAAAAGCTTAGCCATATTAGAACCCCTTAAGTTTGCTTATAAAAAATTATTTTTACTATACTAACGTAAGAAATATTAATTTAGGATTAGAATTTATTATAATTTTTTATTATTGTCTGATAAATTGGTAAAATCGTTATTTTGTAGGGATATGTAGATATAAATTAATCCTTTTTTAAGGATTAATTTGAAGATAATTCTATTCTATCTTTTTTTACTTTTAAAACTTTTACTTCTATTTCTTGACCAACAGATAAAACATCTGAAACATTATTTACTCTCTCTTTAGAAATTTTTGAAATATGTAAAAGACCTTCTCCACCTTTTGGTAAAAGAATAAATGCACCAAAATCAACTACTCTTTCTACTTTTCCAGTTACAACTTCATCAACAGCGTATAATTTTTCAAAATCAACATTTTTTGGAGCGTCTTTTCTTGCAGGAGCATTATTTGAGATTGTTTTTATATGTTCACAAGCATCAAGAACATTTTGTTTATTTCCTCCACTAACTTTTACTGTTCCACTATCTCTATCTAAATCAATTGAAACAGTGAATTTTTCAATTATTTCTTTTATAGTTGCACCTGCTTTTCCAATAATTACCATTATTTTACTTGGATCAATTGCAAATTGTTCTACTAATGGTAAAGCTTCACTTGGAACGATATCTTTAGCAGCTTCATTCATTAAAGATAAAATATGAACTCGACCTTCTTTTGCTTGAAGTAATGCTTCTTTTAATACTGATAATTCAATTCCACCTAATTTAATATCCATTTGTAAAGCAGTAATTCCTTTATTCGTTCCTGCTACTTTAAAATCCATATCACCATCATGATCTTCTAATCCCATAATGTCAGTTAATACTGAATAATTATCTCCTTCAACAACCATACCCATTGCAACACCTGCAACTAAATCAGAGATAGGTACACCTGCAGCTTTAAGTGCTAATGAACCACCACAAACAGTTGCCATTGATGAAGAACCATTTGATTCTAAAATTTCAGAAACTAATCTTATTGTTTCTGTATAATCATCATCAATTGTTGCTTCTAATGCTTTTTTTGCTAAATTTCCATGTCCTAATTCACGTCTCCCAACACCAAACATGGGTTTAGCTTCACCAACAGAAAAACCTGGAAAATTATAATGTACCATAAATCTTTCCATTGAAGTTGATTTATCAGTTAAAACTTCATACATTTGCCCATCTTTAGGACCAGCAATTGTTCCAATAACTAATGCTTGTGTTTCACCTCTTGTAAATAGACAAGAAGAGTGAGTTGATGGTAAAATATTAGTTTCAATTGTAATTGGTCTTACATCTTTTAAACCTCTTCCATCAGCTCTTACTTTATCGCTTACAATCATATTTCTTACAATTTCTCTTTTTACAATAGAAACAGCTTCATAAATAGTAGTAAAATCTAATTCATTCGTAGAACAATATTCATTTGAAGATATCATTTTGGCAACATCTTTAAGCTGAGTAGCTCTTTCACTTTTTGCTAATTTTTTAATTGCCTCTTTTATCTCATTTGAAAAATTATCTCTTACATAATTTATAACTGATTCATCAATTGTAAATTTGATTAACTCTACTTCTACTTTTTCTTTGCATACTTCTTCAAAAGCTTTTTCATAAGTTAAATTTGACTCTTTTAAAGCATTTTGCGCAAAAGAAATAGCTTCAACTAAACTCTCTTCATCCATTTCATTTGTATTATGAATTTTTGTAAATGCTTCTATATCAATTTCAACTAATTCACTTGATGATATAGTTTTCATTTCTATCATTAATAATTCATCTTTAGAACCAGCTACATATAAATCTAAAGTAGAATTTTCTAATTGTTCTGATGTTGGATTAATAATTAATTCATTTTCAATTTTTCCTACTCTTACTCCACAAACTGACTTTTTTATTGGTAAATTAGAAGTATATAAAGCTGCATTTGCTGCATTTAATGATAATGTTTGTAAATCAACATCTTTATCTGCACTTAATACCATTACCGTGATTGTTGTAGGATAAACATATCCTTTAGGAAAAAGAGGTCTTAAACTTCTATCAATTACTCTTGATGTTAAAGTTTCAAAATCACTTGGTTTACCTTCTCTTTTTATAAAACCTCCTGGTAATTTTGCTGCGGCATAAGTTTTTTCAATATATTGAACAGTTAAAGGAGTAAAATCTTCACTTACGGGATTATCAAATTCACTTACAACTGTAGCTAAAACTACAGCATTCCCTATTTTCGCTAAAACTGCGCCATTTGCTTGTTTCGCTACTTTCTCAAATTCGAAAACCTCTTGTTTTCCATTTAAATCAAATTCACAAACTGTTGCCATTATTTTTTTATCCTTTATTTATTTTTTCTAATTCTTCAAAACTAACATCTTCTAAACTATCATAATAAAAATCAATTTCAACAAAATGATCCAATTTTTTTATGAAATATAAATCATCTGCAATTGATTCTATGGTCGGAATACTAGCTGTTGGTAAAATTGGAGTTGCCACTGAAATAGATTTTGCTTTTAAATTAATTGCAGTTTTTATACAAGCCATCATTGTAAGACCTGTATTTATACCTTCATCAACAATTAAAACATTTTTATTTTCTAATTTTTCAATTTTCTCACCTTGTCTAAATCTATTAATTCTATGTTTAATAGACTCTTCAAAAACTTGCTTAGATTTAGAATACACATAATCTAAACTTATATCAAACGATTTTACTAACTCCTCATGTATTAATACCTCTTCATGCTCTGTAACAACTGCAATTTCACAATCTTCATTATTTGGAGCATAAATTTTCCCTGAAAACATCATATCACATTTACTATTTAAAGTTTTTGCAATAATTTTTGCAATTATAAATCCACCATATGAACTAGAAATTACAGTCCAATCTTCTAATTTCATACTATCAATAGGTAAAACATCTAATAATCTATAAGCTGCTACTTCTCTATTTTTGAAATATATTTTATCAGAATTCATTAGTTGTCATTTTCCATTTTATATTTTTGTTTTATTCCACCTAATGGTTTTAATATTAAATTAACAAAAATTATTTCTTGTTCTTTTGAATCATATTTATTTGTTAAATCATTATATCGAGTTTCTGGAATTACTTCTTTTTCATATTTTAAATCTAAATTCCAACAATTATCATTTATATTAAAACTTATACCTTGTTTATTTCTTGTTTTTTCTAAAATATTATAATTTTCATAATAAGTTATTTTGTAGTCTTTCGATATTTTATAAGAAGTATTAAATCTATATGATTCTAAATCATCTCTATCGTTAAAAGTATTATCTGTTTTTTTCGATTTATAATAACCTGCTGTTAAAGAAAAATCTTCATAAGATAGAGTATTAGATATACTGTTTTCAACAAAAGTATTATCATCCATATTATAAACTACTCTTCCAGAAATAGATCCGAAATCATGATTTACTTTTACGTAGTTTTCAAAATCTTCAAATTTTGGATTATCTACTTCATCATAGAGAATAGATTGAGACATTTTATGATTGATTAATTGTTTTAAACTGTTTTTCTCATATAAAGATTGATTCAATGTCAAATTAATATTTTTTTCTTCTTGAGTTATTGGAAAGGCTTTTAATTCATTTTCTTTTGTAGAACCACTAACTGTTGTAATTTTATATAAATCACCATCTTCTTTCAGATTTTTTGGAATTACATATTCTGCACCTAAATTCATAGTATGTAAATAGTTTTCATAAGGTTTAATTAAATCACTTCCAACTAAAATTGATGTTCTATTTTGTATTAAATTTCCATCTTCATAATCATTATTTGTAAAATTGTCATAATCATATTTACTAATAATAGTTTTATTTTCAACAGTTAAATACAAATAATCATCAAGGAAATATTTACTATAACTAATAGGAACACTTATTTCATAAACATTAGCTGTTAAACCTTCAGGTCTAGTATAATTCATAACTTTTGTATCAATTGAATATAATAGATTATCAATAAATACTTCTTTATTATATGAATGAAAATGTGCTTGAGGTAATTCTTGTAACGTATTTGAGTTTGATTTTTTAGATGTGTCTATATAATATCTTGCATAAGTTCCCATATAATAATCAGGAGTATTATAAAAATAATTTATCTTAGATTCAACTTTTTTATCTGTTGAAATACTTTGTTCATCATCCTCTAAAGTTATATATTCAACATCATTTAGATATTTTATAGAAGTAAATAATCCATCTTCTGTATTTTGATTAGCAAAAATATTTTTTCTACTATAATCAACATTTAAACCAAAATGTTCTTGATGATCTAATGAATTTTCTTCCCTATAATCACCATCTTCTCTGAATAAACCACCTTTTACATTTAACATAGAATCAGGTGAATCTGCATATCTATAATATAAATATCCACCTTTTCCTCTAAAAGTTCTAATTTGAGGAACAAATTCTAAATCATAATTTTGTGCAGGTGCAAAATATATTGGTTGAGAGTAATAAACTCCTTCTTCTCTTGAATAACCTAAAGTAGGAAATAATAATCCTGTTCTTCTTGTTTTATCAGTTGGAAATCCAAAATAAGGACTATAAAAAACTGGAACATCTTTTATATATAATCTTGGATTATACGCATTTATCCATTTAGCTTCTGTATCATAATCTGCACTTGATGCTCTAATACTCCAAGCAGGGTCTAAACAATCACAAGATGAGATAATAGAACTATCTAATTGAATAATCTCTTTTTCTTTATTTGATTCTTTAGTATTCATCCAAATATTGTTAGTATTCTCATATAAAAACATAGGACTTTGATTGGATAGTTCATTTTTTAAATCAACAAAAGCATGATTACTTTGGGTTTGAATATTATTGTCTTTTATAATTAGAACATTATCAAAAAGTTCAAAAGTTTCTTTTTCTTTGTCATATATAATTTTATCAGCACTTAAATAATAAGTAGGAGAATAAATAACAACACTTCCAACTGCTGTTATTATATTTTCTTTTGAATCTATATTTTTCGCAATTAATTGGAATTTTTCATTATTTATTTCTTGAGCTGTTAATAATGAGGTACTTAGTAGTAGTGAAATTAAAATTTTCTTATACATTTACTACCAACGTTTTACCAGTAATATCATGAAAAGTTCTTCTTCCATCGTTGAAAAACCCCACTAAAAACCCCACATAAAAAAACATTTCTGAAAAAATTCTTCCTACTGCTCTTAAGAAAGATGAAAAGAAAGATACTCTTCCCCAAGAATTTGCATCAATAACTCTAATTTTTGCCACTATTTTTCCTACTGTTGCACCATAATACCAAACAAAAAAAGTTTGATAGATTATTTTTAGTATGATTAATGGCATAACTAAATCTGTTTTCATCAAATACATCATTGCATCCATATTTTGACTAACAGCAAGGATATTTTCCCAAAAAATCACCATTATAATAATTGTAACTAATAAATCATCAATTACAAACGCAAATGCACGAGAACGCATTGAAGCTAATTGAAGATTGTTTGTATTGTCTTGCATATATTTTTACTTTAAAGCTTGATAAGCAATATCAGATCTACATTTTTTGCCTGCAAAATGCACTTGACCGCATAAAGCATAAGCTCTATCTCTTGCCTCTTTTATTGATTTACCAAAGCCAACACAAACAAGTACTCTTCCACCAGTTGCCATTAATTTATCATCAATTTTTTCAACACCAGCAAAAGAGATATGAGAATTTTGAAGTAAATCTTCATCAACTATTTCATCAACTATAATTTCAGCAGGTGTACTAGAACCATATGGATAATTTTCACTTGCCATTACAACACCAACTCCAAATTCATCTCTGATTTTAATATCAAGTTTATCTAATTGTTTTGTTGCACCTTTATAAAATAATTCAGATACAGGAGTTGCTAATAATGGCATTAAAATCTCGCATTCTGGATCACCAAATCTAACATTATATTCTAAAATAATTGGTTCACCTCGTACAACCATTACTCCAATAAATAGTACACCTTCAAAAGGTGCACCTTCATTTTGCATACCTTTTAAAGTTGGTTTTATCACTCTTTCTTCAATTTTTTTATAAATATCTTCATTTACAAGTGGTGTTGGAGCATAAGCACCCATTCCACCAGTATTTGGACCTGTATCTCCATCCCCTACTCTTTTATGATCCTGAGCAGCTGGTAATACTTTATAGTTTTCTCCATCACAAATTGCAAATACTGATAATTCATAACCATCTAAATACTCTTCTACAACAATAGATGTTCCAGCGTCACCAAAAGCTACTCCGCTTAACATTTCAGAAGCAGCTTTTTTTGCTTCATCTTTTGTTTGTGCAATAATTACACCTTTACCTGCACATAAACCATCTGCTTTTACTACAATTGGTTCGTTCATTGTATCAATAAAATCAAAAGCCTCTTTTTCATTTGATGTTTCTATAAATGCTGCTGTTGGTATGTTATACTTTTTAAGTATATTTTTCATATAAACTTTTGAACCTTCAAGTTGAGCAGCTGCTGCACTTGGTCCAAAAATTGTTAAACCATTTTCTTTAAATATATCAACAACACCATCTACTAAAGGAGCCTCTGGTCCTACAATTGTTAAATCAATAGAATTATCTTTTGCCCAAACTGCTAGTTGATTATAATCTTTTATATTAATATTTGTACCCAATCTATCAGTTGCACCATTTCCTGGCATAAAATATAAATTATGAGCATTTTCTTTGTATATTGCTAATCCAATAGAGTATTCTCTACCACCACTTCCTAGTATCAATATATTCACGATAATTCCTTGTAATGTTTTTAATTAGGTAAGATTACCCAAGTAGCCGTTAACCATCAAATGGCCCACATAAGCCACAAATTGCAGGCAAGTGCAAATTTCAGGAGCGAGAACGCAATGAATCGCTGCACACCATTTGACTACAACTGCCCGCGAAAATTATTTATTCGGACCCACAACAATGGAAATCTCGAACTACTTAGATTCTCTTATTTTATCTAAATATGATTAAATTTGAGTTTAAAAAAAGGAATGCTTCGCTAGATTTATACACTCTTCAATAGATGTTAGAGAACTAATTTCATACTTAACATTTTCAGGTAGAAATTTTGCTGTTGTATTACCAATAACTATTGCTTTATAAGAATCTTTCCAAGTATATTGTTTAAAAAAGCATTCTACACTCGAAGGTGAAGTAAAAATAAATGTAGAATTATCTTCCAAAATAGCAGTTGATTTTTTACATGAAGTTTTATATGCTATTAGTTCATCTAAAAGAATCTCATTTTTTCTTAAAATATTTGGTAAATCAGATACAGTTTTTAAAGCTTTTATATATAAAACTTTTTTGTTTTTTAATAAAGCTATTAATTCTTGTGCAAAATCATTCCCATGTCCTGAACTACCAATAAACGAAATCTTACCACCCAAATTTTTTATGATATTTGCAGTTTTTAAAGCTATTGCATAACAAGGGATATTCTTCCAATCTTTGTTAAATGAATCTAAAGAATAAACTGCATTCTTTGATGTAAAAATCAAGGCGTCATATTTATTTAAATCAATTTTTGATTTTATATATTCTATTTGAAAAACTTCTAAATTTTCAACATCAGAGTATTTTTGATTATTTAATAAATAAATTTTAGCCATATATTAACTCATATTTTTGTGTATAATTTATTGCATCATCAAGATTATGATATATTCTTATTTTTTTGAATACATTTAAACTATCAACCGCTAAAACTTTTTTCTTATGTCTATATTTAAGAACTAAAATAATCTCTAAATCTTTACTTTTAAATTTTTCAATTATATCCTCAAGTGTAAAAATCGCAGAAATATCTAAAAAAGAGACATTTCTACAATCAATGATAATCTTTTTACTATTTTTTATTTTTTCTAATCTTGTATCCAAAGCTGAAGCTGTACCAAAAAATAAAGAACCATTAACTTTAATAATCTCAATGTCATGGTTTTCTATATCAATATCAAAAGATACTTTTGAGTGAGCTGTTTTCATTTGTGTATTTTTTGAAATTTGATATACAGCTATTATTGAAGAAATTGTAATTCCCACACCTACTGCCATAATTAAATCTACAAAAACAGTAAGTAAAAATACTGTTATCATTATAATTAAATCTTGTTTTGATACCTTATTTATTACTTTTAAAAATTTATAATCTAAAATATCAAATCCAACTTTTATCAAAATTCCAGATAATACGGCAAGTGGAATTTGCGAAGCAAGAGGAGCCAAAAATAAAACTATTAATAAAAGAGTAACTGAGTGAACCATTCCAGATAATTTTGAAGTCGCACCACTATTTATATTTATTACAGTTCTCATTGTTGCACCTGCTCCTGGAATTGCACCAAAAAAAGAACAAATTGTATTTCCTATTCCTTGTCCTATCAATTCTTTTTTAGAATCGTGTTTTGTTTTTGTTTTTGAATCTGCAACTATAGAAGTTAAAAGGGAATCAATAGAACCTAAAAGAGCTAAAGTAATAGCTAAAGTTAAAATTGTACTTAATTTTAAAATATCAAATGATATTGGTAAAACAAATTGAGGTAATCCCATAGGAATTTCTCCGATAATCATAACTTTAAAATGGAAAAAAATTGAAAATAATGTTACTAATACCAAGGCAATTAAAGCAGGAGGAATTATTTTTGATATTTTTTTAGGTGTTAAGAACATTATTGCTAGTGTAATTGTTGCAATTAATATAGCTTCATAATTTACTTTTGTTAGTGTATCAGTAAGATGTGTTAATGTATAAACAATAGAACTATATCCTTCAACACCTAAAAAAGGATTTATTTGTAAAATAATTATAATAACACCTATTCCACACATAAAACCTGAAATAACAGGATAAGGAATATATTTTATCCATTTTCCAATTCCTACTATTCCAAAAGAAATTTGCATAAGTCCAGCTAAAAAAACGATTGTCATTACAGTTTGAAAATCATTTGGAAAAGTTGCAATTGCTGTGGCAACAATAACTGTCATTGGACCAGTTGGTCCTGATATTTGAGTTGGAGTTCCTCCAAATAAAGCAGCAAAAAAACCTAATATTATGGCACCATATAATCCTGCAATCGCTCCTGCACCACTTGCAACACCAAAAGCTAAAGCCAATGGTAAAGCAACTACAGCTGCTGTAATACCAGCAAAAATATCATTTTTTACTCTATTCAAGGAATACTCCTAAAATTTTTTTAACTTTTTTCTAAATACTCTTCATCACCCATTTTATCATTTTTACCACGTGCAATTACGTGAATAGGAGTCCCTTCAAAATTAAATTGTTCTCTTAAATAATTAATTAAATATCTTTTATATGTAAAGTGTAAAAGATTTGGTTTATTCATAACAAGAGCAATTCTAGGTGGTCTTGTATCAAATTGAGTTGTATAATAAATTCTTAAATATGCTCCATTTGGACTTGGAAGTGAATGTCTAATAACTGCTTCTTCAATAACTCTATTTAATTGAGAAGTTGGTATTCTTTGCGTATAGTTATTATGAATTTCAATAATTTTATCTTTTAATCTTTCTATACTTCTTCCTGTTTTTGCTGAAACAGCGATAATTGGTGCATAAGATAAAAATCTAAATCTTCTTCTAATTTCTTCTTCAATTTTTTGGAAAGTATCCATATTCTCATCCCATTTATTTAAAACGATAATTGTTCCCAATCCATATTCATCTACAAGCCCGGCAATTTTTTCATCTAAATCAGTAAGTTCTCTTGAAGCATCTAAAATAACTAAAGCCATATTTGCCTTTTCTAACATATCTTTAGTTCTCATTAAAGCATATTTTTCAATTCCTTCAATACTTCCTCTTCTTCTAAGTCCTGCTGTATCAACAAATGTAATTTTTTTCTCTTTATATTCAAAAGATTCATCAACAGGATCAATAGTAGTTCCTGCAATTGGAGAAACAACAGATCTTTCTTCTCCAATAATAGCATTTAGAATTGAAGATTTTCCTACATTTACTCTTCCTATAATTGCTACATTGATTTTATTTTCATCAACTTCTTTATTTATTATTTCTTGTTGAGAAATTTCTTGTTCTTCTTCTGAATAATCCTCTTCATCATCAAAATCAAATTCATTTTCTCTTTGTTTTTTTAAAGCTTCAGCCTCTTCACGTGCTACTGTTTCAAGATTTACAGGAAGATGTTGATAAATCCATTCAAATAAATTTTTTGTTCCTCTATTGTGAGATACAGAAATTCCAAAAAGATTTTCATCCCCTATTCCAAATTCAAAAAATTCCCAAAGTCTTTCAAGTTCTTTATCATTATCTATTTTATTTACAACTAAAGCTAACTCTTTACCTAGTCGTTGAAGCTCATAAAATAATTCTTTATCTTTATCATCTGGTATATTTTTACCATCAACCATAAAAAGTATTATATCAGCCTCTTTTGCCGTCTCAATAGCTTTTCTTTTTACATTTGAAAATATAGCATCATTTGTTTCATCTATTCCACCAGTATCAAGCATTAAAGCTTTTCTATCCAATATTTCAATTTCATGTTTTCTAATATCCCTTGTTGTTCCAGCCATATCAGAAACAATTGCAATTCTTTTATTTGCAATTCTATTGAATAATGAAGATTTTCCCACATTTGGTTGTCCAATTAGTGCGATTTTTTTTAGTGTTTTATCCATAAGTATTTTTAATCCTAATTTTCTTTATATTATAAATTAAAAAAGGTATTAGCATTTTAGCTAATACCTTTTAACTAAATATGAGTTTTTATTAATATAACCCAAATTTTCCTTCAACTGAGCTTTTATATAAAACTCTCATATTATCATCTTTATCATAGAATACTTTAAATGCTGAATCTGATGCTTTTAAATCTTCTAAAGCTTCTTCTATATCAATTGGTTTATAAGATGTTAATCTTACAGGAGTAATTTCATCTTCAAATTTCTCTAATTCTAAAGCTATTTTATCTTGAATTTCATTAGCTACAACTTCAGCTAATTTAGTAGCTTTATGAGCTGCTATTTTATCATGATGTCTTCTTAATACTTTTGATACTCTATCAACAGCAATATCAATAGCAGAATATAAATCTTTATCTTTTTGTTTTACAACTATTGTATCTAAATGCGCAATATTTAAAGTAAATTCAAACGAGAAAGCTTTTTTACCTAATTTTTCGTCTTGAGAAATAATTGAGTTTACAGAAATAATATCTAAATTAAATTTTTTAAATACTTCTACTGAACTATTAATGTAATCTTTAATTGCATCTGTTAATTCTATGTGTCTTCCTACAATACTTGTATTCATAACATACTCCTTAATAATAATTTATATATTCTAACATAAAAAAGATAAAATGGGTACTTTTCTCAAAAAAATAACCCTTGTATAACCTTGTAATTACTGTAAAATGAATAATTATATGAGATTTTTTTTAATTACGCTTAGGAATTTCTAAGCGTAATTAAATGTAGAAGTTAAAGTTGATGAATTTTTTAAGTAAAAGAGTAACATTTTTATTTAGATTAAAATTTCTCTGTTTCCTTTAGCATTTACCTCTGATAAAATACCTGTTTGTTCTAATTGCTCAACAATTGTTGCAGCTCTATTGTATCCTATTCTAAGTCTTCTTTGTATATAAGAAATAGATGTTTTTTTCTCTGTTAAAACTATCTCTTTTGCATCTTCATAAAGTTCATCAAGATCACTTAAATCAGAATTATTAGAACCATTTGAATTTGAAGAAACAGAAGTTGCTCTATCTTTTATAAAATTCATATCATAAACAACTTCTCGTTGTTCTTTTAAAAATTCTACAACTTTTTCTATTTCAGCCTCAGTTGACCAAGGAGCGTGAATTCTTACAAGTCCAGACATTCCAGGAGGAGTAAATAACATATCTCCTCTTCCTAAAAGTGATTCAGCACCCTGTGAGTCCAAGATAATCTTAGAATCGATTTTTTGCCCTACTTTATAAGACAATCTACTTGGTAAATTTGCTTTAATAAGTCCTGTTACAACATCAACAGATGGTCTTTGAGTTGCAACTATTAAGTGAATCCCACTTGCTCTTGCCATTTGAGCAAGTCTTGCAATTGAATATTCTACATCTTTTCCACTTGTCATCATTAAATCAGCTAACTCATCAATTACAACTACAATATAAGGCATTGTTTCATGACCTTCATTTTTAGCTTTTTCATTGTAATTTTCAATATTCTTAGTTTTAGTTTTTGACATAAGTGTATAACGTCTTTCCATTTCACTAACCATATTTGCTAAAGCATTGATTGCGTCACTTGCTTTTGTAATAACTGGAGTTAAAAGATGTGGAATATCGTTATACATTGAAAACTCAAGCATTTTGGGGTCAATCATAACTAAACGCAAATTATCTGGCGAATTTTTATAAAGCAATGATAAAATCATTGAATTAATTCCCACAGATTTTCCTGAACCTGTTGTTCCAGCGATTAAAAGATGTGGCAATTTTTTTAAATCTGTTACAAATGGTTTTCCAACTATATCTTTTCCTAAAATCATAGTAAGTGGAGAAATAGAGTTTTGGAAAATATCACTTTCTAACATCTCTCTTAAATAAATTGTTTGAGTGTCTTCATTTGGAACTTCAATACCAACTACATCTTTTCCAGGAATTGGAGCTTGAATTCTAATTGTTTGTGCTTTTAAAGCCATTGCTAAATCATCTTGAAGATTTAATATTTTTGAAACTTTTACATTTGGAGCTGGTTTAAACTCAAATGTTGTAACAACTGGTCCTGTATAAGTTCTTACAACATCACCTTCTATTTTAAACATTGCAAGTTTATCTAATAAATCTCCGATTTTTTGGTCAATAAAAGCTTCTGATACTTTAGATTTATTATCTTTTGGTGAACTTTGAAAGAATGATGCTGGTGGTAATTCAAAATTTTTTGGTTTTTCTGTTTTTCCTACTTCAATTTCTGCAAGAAGTTTTTTATTTTCTTCTAATTCGTCAACAATAATTCCATGAGATTCAACTACTTGAATATCTTTTTCAAAATCATCACTATCAAATAAAGAAGTTTCATAAACTTCTTTATCTTTTATTTTTTCAATATTTTCATAAATTTCAGGAGTTATTGTTGTAATATTATTTTCTACTACTTTGACTTCTTTTACTTCAGGAAGAGATTTATTTAATTTTTTATCTATACTATTTAAAATCTCTTTAGTATTCTCTTCTACTCTTTTTTCTCTATGTTTATTTTCTATTCTTTTTACATCTAAACTATTTTTTAATTTTATTTTATTTCTTAACTTTTTTAAATCATCCATATCAAATTCAGAAGTTTCAAATAAAACTAAAGAAGAGATAGTAAATCCTACAATTACAAAAAAATATAAACCTGCTCGCCCAATAACAGGACTTAGAGAATCAACTAAAATATTTCCAATTTCTCCTCTTGTATAAGGATTTTCTAAAATTAATGCTTGAAATATTAAACTTACAAAAAATAGTAAAAAAACTACTAAAATATTTAATATTAAATCTTTTTGGTCAATATTTTTTCTAAAATTAATTATATATAAAGGAATAATCAATAGTAATAAATATATATATGATAAATATCCAAAATATTTATGGGAAAAATCAGAAAATACAAATCCAACATTCCCAACAATATCTTTACTACTTTCAAAAGTAGTAAATTGAAAATAAACAATAATAAATAGAAGGATTAGTGATATAATTTTCTTAGCGATGATAAAACCTTTGTTATTTTAATAAATTTGAAATTTTACCTTGTAATTTAAGCCATTGTTTATGCTCGAATAAAGGAAATCCTGCCCATTGTTTTTTAGGTTCATGTATTGTTTTCGTAACTCCACTACGTGCAGCAATTGTTGTAAATGGTGCAATTTCTAAGTGCCCTGCTGTTGCACTTTGTCCGCCCATCACAACATAAGGATGTAATGTTGTAGATCCAGATAATCCAACTTGTGCAACTAAAATAGACCCTCGACTAATTTTACAATTATGCCCAATATGTACTAAATTGTCTATTCTTACACCATCTTCAATAATTGTTGAGTTAAAAACTGCTCTATCTATTGTAGAATTTGCTCCAATTTCAATATCATTTCCGATTGTTACATTACCATTTTGATAAATTTTTATATATTTTCCATCTTTTGTATTTGCAAATCCAAAACCATCACTACCTATTACAGTTCCAGCATGAATTATACAATCATTTCCAATACTACAATCTCTATATACTGTAACATTTGGATAAATAATAGTGTTATTTCCAATAGTTACATTATCACCAATAAAAGCTCCTGCCATTATTGTACAATCACTTCCAATAACTGAATTTTTACCAATATATACATTTGGCATAACTTTTGTTCCACCACCAATTAATGGTTTCTCACCATCCATTTCTATCACATTTGGAGCAAAAAGTTTGCTTATTTTTGCTAACATTAAATATGGTTCATCACAAATTAAAGCAATACTTGAAGATGGAACTTCTTTTGAATTTTCTTCTGTTACTAAAACAGCTGCTGCTTTTGTATTTTTCAAATCCGATAAATATTTTTTATTTTCTAAAAAAGTAAGTTGATTTTCATTTGAATCTAATAAAGTATTTAAACCTGTAATTTCTTTTTTCTCTTGGCAATCTATACCAATAAAATCTGCAATCTCTTGAAGAGTCATTTTTTATCCTTAATATAAGAACAAGATAAGAGCAAAATACTCTTATCTTTCCATTGCAACTATTCCACTTCTTACAACTTCAAGTGGATTAAATTTTTGCATAACTTTGATGAAATTCATAATTCTTGCACTTGAATCAGTAGCACTTACAATAATAGCTTCATCCGTAACATTTTGAATTGTTCCATGATAAGCACGAGCAATTACATCTATATCTGATAAATTATTATCAATTGAGAATTTCATTAAAACTGTATCTTTTTCAACTACATTTTTATGTTCATTTACTTTTAATACAGGAATTAATTTATTTAATTGTTTAACAATTTGATCAATCACTCTTTTATCACCTGTTGTTACAATTGTCATTCTTGAATAAGGACTTTCTGCAATTGGAGCAACAGTTAAAGAGTCTATATTATAACCTCTAGCTGAAAATAATCCAACAATTCTTGATAAAACATTATGTTCATTTAATACAACAACAGAAATAACTTGTCTTGTTGTTTCACTATCATAATAATGATTAAAATTGTTCATTATTTTCCTCCTTCTATTAATGTCATTTCATTTAATGCATGACCATTTGGAACCATTGGTAATACCTCTTCATTTCTAGCAACAACAACTTCAATCATTGCTGGTTTTTTCTTTTCTACTGCATCTTTTAAAGCAGCATCAAACTCCTCTTTTGTAGTAACTCTATAACCTAATCCCCCAAAAGCTTCAACTAACATTTTAAAGTTTGGTTGAGCTGATAAATCAGTTTGAGATAATCTATTATCATAAAACATTGTTTGCCACTGTCTAACCATACCTAAGTAGTTATTATTTAAAACAATATTTATTACTGGTAATTCATATTCAACACAAGTCATAAGCTCTTGAATATTCATTAAAATTGATCCATCACCAGTAAAATTAACAGAAACTTTGTCTGTTCCTTTTATAGCTCTAGCTACTCCTAAAGCTGCTGGTAATCCAAATCCCATTGTTCCTAAACCACCACTTGTAACCCATTGTCTAGGATATGAAAATGGATAAAATTGTGCTGTCCACATTTGATGTTGACCAACATCAGTAGAAATAATTGCTTTTGAACCTAAAATTTTTCCTACTCTTTCAATTGGCCATTGAGGTTTAATAACTTCATTTGAATCAATATATCTTAAAGGTTCTTTTTCTCTATAATCTTTTAGTAATTCAACCCAATTTGTATAATCATTAAATTCATAATCGCTTATTGCTTCTATCATAGCTTTAACAGTAATTTTTAAGTCTCCAACAATTGGATAATCAGGAACTACTAATTTTGCAATAGATGTGGGATCAATATCTACATGAATAACTTTTGCTTTAGAAGCAAATTCATCAAGTCTTCCTGTTACCCTATCATCAAATCTTGCACCTAAAGAGATTAATAAATCTGTTTCATATGCAGCCATATTAGCTGCAAATTCTCCATGCATCCCTAACATTCCAAAGAATAATGGATTTTCATCACCCATTGCTCCTCTTGCCATTAATGTCTCAACAGCAGGAATATTTAATTTTCTAGCTAATTCTCTAATTTCAAATGCACAATTTGATAATATAGCTCCACCACCAACATATAAAAGTGGTTTTTTAGCATTTGAAATAGCTTCCATAGCTTTTTTCAATTGTCTTTTATTGTAGTTAATAGTTGGTTTATATGTTGGTAAATTTATCTCTTCTGGATAAATAAATTCAGCAACTTGAGCAGTAATATCTTTTGGAATATCCACATGTACAGGTCCTGGTCTTCCAGTACTTGCTATATGAAACGCCTCTTTTATAATTCTTGGTAAATCTTCAATTCTATTAACTAAATAATTGTGTTTAGTACAAGGTCTTGAAATTCCTACAGCATCAATTTCTTGGAATCCATCAGTTCCAATAATTGTAGTTGGAACTTGTCCTGAAATTACAACTAAAGGAATAGAATCCATATATGCATCAGCTAATCCTGTAACTGCATTTGTAAATCCTGGACCACTTGTTACTATTGAAACTCCAACTTTACCTGTAGCTCTTGCATAACCTTCTGCTGCAATAATTGAAGCTTGTTCATGTCTATTTAGAATGTGTTGAAAATAGTTTTGTTTATATATTTCATCATAGACGTTCATAATAGCGCCTCCAGGGTATCCAAATACTACTTCAACCCCTTCTTGATGTAATGATTCTACAACCATTTTTGCGCCAGTCATCTTCATAATAATTCTCCGTTTTTCTAAAAATAAGGTTTTATTTTACAAAAACTATGATTAAATTACCTTTTGATAGAAAGATTAATTTAAAAAAATTGTTTTTTTCTTGGAAATGAATAATGTTTTAATAAAAACTCAATATTTTTTGATATAATAAAAGTAACTATTTTTAAGGAGTAAATATGGATGTAAACGCTATAAATAATAATACGCTTTCTAATTTAAACACTTCTTCACTGCAATTAGAAAAAACTTCTTCAAAATATAAAATTAATGATTCTGAAAAAGAAGCTTTAAATTTAAATATCAATAATTATAATAAACAAAGAGATGAATTATCTTTAAATGTTCAGTCTTTAAATGATGGAATAGCAATTTCAAAAATTGCACAAAATGGAATTGAAAAACAGCAAGAATTTTTGAAAAACGTTCAAAATAAACTTGAAAATACAAATAATTTAGAAAATAAAAATGATATAAAACAAAGTATAAATGAAGATTTAAGAAATTTTAATCAAACAGCTTATGAAACAAAATATAAAAATGAATCATTATTGGCTAATGATTTTTATGATGATAAAACAACAATTGATATAAATACAAGTTCAGAAAATTTTACAATGTCAAAACCAAATACAACAAATTTTGCTAATGATATTTTTGAAACTATAAATAATAGTGATTTAAATAATAATGAAAATTTGAACAATGCTTTAAATAAAGTATCATCTTCTTCAAGTCAATTAGATAGTATTTCTAATCAATTTTCTCAGTTTAGTAAACAACTCGAAGAAAAAGCATTAGAAAATATAAAAGAACAAAATAATCTATATAATGAAAATAAAATGAACAAAAATAAAGATTTTGGAAGAGAATCAACTGATTTCTCAAAATCTAATGTAAATGCAAATGCAGGTTATTTAGCTGCTTCTCAAGCAAATATAGTTCAAGAGCAAAGTGTAAGATTACTTTCTTAATTTTTACACTTTGTTAAACAGTAGTTTATAGCTACACCTTCTCTTAATCCATCGTCTAAAACTATCGATTCTTTTTTATTTAAAACTTCAAATATTGCTTTATAAATAAAAATTCCAACTTCAATAAATTCAACTCTACCACGACCAACAAGTCTTGCAATTTCTTCTTTTGAAGAGTTTTTAAAAATATCTAAACTATTTGCTAAATCTTCTAAATTAACAATTGCTCCATTTACAATATTTCTATCATAAGAGAAAAAATCTTGTCCTAATTTAATAGCTGCTATTGTTGTAGGAGTTCCAGCGGTTGCAACAAAACTATAATTTTTTAAATCTAAATGTAGTGAATCTAAAAAATCTCTTATTTCTATTTTTCTATTCTCTAAATCTTTATGTAAGTCATGATTTTTTAAAAATTTTTGAGTCATTGTAACAATACCAAAATCAAAACTTTTTGCACTATATTTATCTTTAGTATTTACGATAATTTCAGTAGAACCACCACCAATATCAAGAAGTATAAAATTATCTGAATTAATATTTTCTCTTTTTAAAGCATACTTAACGGCAAGTAAAGTAAGTCTTGCTTCTTCATCGCCATTTATTATTTCAAAATTTATTCCCGTTTCATTTTTGAAAAATTCTAAAACTTCTTTACTATTCTTTGCTTTTCTCATAGCTGCTGTTGTAACACAAACTGCATTTTCAGGTTTATAATTTAGAACTTCACTCGAATGTTTAATTGCACTTACTACTCTTAGCATTGCTTCTTTTGAAATAATCCCAGTATCTACTAGGCCATCAGCCATTCCAACAACTTCATTATATTCTAAAACGATTTTATGATTTAAACAATCATATTTTAAAACTCTAAAAGAGTTTGAACCTAAATCAACACTAACAATTTCATTATTCATAGGTTTTCTTATAAATGAGGAATTTTAACTTTTGAATTTAGTAAATAACCTATAATTATCATCATAAAAAGAACAAAAGTTTCAGATATAAATCCTGTTAAAAAAATCAAATAAACAATCCACAATAAAATAGCACCTAAAGGAGTTGGAACACCTGTAAAATATTTTTCTACTTTACCTTCATCTGCATTGATATTAAATTGAATTAATCTTCTTAATCCTGAAATTACATAATAAACGAATGCAAAAATAATTAAAGGAACACTTAAAAAAGGTTCTTTTGTATCAATTATTGCAAAATAGATAAACATTGCTGGAACAATTACAAATGATAAAAAATCTGCAAATGAATCTAACTGAATACCAAATTGAGTAGAAAGATTATATTTTCTCGCAATTTTTCCATCAAATATATCAAATCCTCCAGCAAGCCATGCAAATAATGCTGCTGCAAAAAATTGATGGTGTGTTAGAAAATAAATTGCAAATAGTCCTGATGCAATATTAAAAAAAGTCACTATATTTGCTAAATTAAAGTGATTGTATTTATTAAACAAAAAACTCATTCTTTCCCTTTGTTATATATATGATATTGATTTCTTCCATTTTCTTTTGACTTATATAAGCATTCATCTGCAAATTTATAAAGTTTGTTTGCTGAAATATATGAATTTGGCTCATATATTATAGCTCCCATCGAAATAGAAACAACATCGAGTATTTTACTATTTTTATGCTCAATTTGTAATTCGATAATTCGTTTATTCATATCTTTTAGGCAATTTTCTAAAATATTTAAATCAATATCAAATAAAATTACTCCAAATTCTTCACCACCTAATCTAAATACAAATTCATATTTTTTATTAAAATATTCTTTTAAATTATTTGCAACTTTTTTTAAAGTCACATCTCCCGAGTCGTGACCATATGTATCATTATATTGTTTAAAATAATCTATATCAATCATTATAAAAGCACATTTCCAATTATTTGCATTTGCAATAAATGGCATATTATCAAAAATCGTATCAAAATATTTTCTATTATAAAGTTTTGTCATTGAATCTGTAATAGAATCTATTTTATATCTTTTATTTAAAATAGTTAATTGTCTGTCTTTTTTTATAACCTGTAAAATAATATAAGCGATAACAACAAATGACAAAATTAGAATTAAAACTATATTATAAAATAGATAATTTTTCATTTGCTCATAATCATCTAAAAAAGCTTTTCTTTGTTTAAAGGCTTGTTGTGTTTCATATTTTATTAGAAAATCAATTCTTTTTAAAATATTGACAAATAAATTGTATTTATTTTCTTTAAATGAATTTAATATTTCATCATTAATTGTATCAACAACTATTCTTTCATCATTATTTTTATATGATTTAAAATAATAGTCCCATTCTTGTAATATAATTTCTTCTTCTTTTTTAAAATCACAATTATATTTTACTTTTCTACAATTTGCTATTTCTTGATAATTATCTGAAATAATTTGAAGTTTTATAATAGGAATTAGATTTCCAAAATAGATATTGTCAATTTGCTTTTTTAATTCATCTATTTGGCTATAAAATAGTAAAGCAGAAACTATTAATGTAGCAAGAACTGTACATACGAGCATTAACAGTTTTAATGTTGTAGACTTTAAAAACTTGTATATCATTTAGTTATTTTATCCAAATAAAAGTAAATCTTTTATTTACATTTTCATTCTTTTTTGTTAAAATGAAAGAAAAAATGGATTACTTTTGGAAATAACTGATAATTATCTAAATATATCATCAATTTATCAAGAATTATCTCTTAAAAAAAGTCAATTATCAAATATTGACAAAAAAGAGAATGAAAAATCAACTTTTGAAAAGAACGATTTAGTAACTCTTGGTGAAAAAAATTATGATGAAAATGATTATCAACGAGTTTTAAATAAATTTAAAAATAAAGATAATGAAGTAAGAACTCATGAACAAACTCATGCATCAGGTGCGACTACAACAAGTGCAATAAATTATAATTATCAAGTTGGACCAGATGGAAAATTATATGCGATGGGTGGAAGTGTTAGATTTGATACATCTATACCAGAAAATTCACAAAGTGCTAAAGTAAAACTTGAACAATTAAAAAAAGCATCTAGTTCTGTTAGTTCTTTAAGTGGTGCAGATGCAAGTATTGCACAAACTGCAAATTTAAATAAAATGTTATTAGAAAGTTTAAAACAAGGATTTACTTATGAGAATTGATAATAATTTAAATTCGATGATAGCTTCAGAATTACAAATAAATGATATGGCAACAAATATTGCAAGAGTTGCAAATACAGTTGCAGATCCAGAGTTTCAAGAAGTAAGTGCAGATTTAATAGATTCTATTGTAGGACAAATTCCAGAAGTTATTTCATATTCTGCAAATGCAAAAAGTATAGAAACGCAAAATGCTGTTTCAGATATGTTATTAAATATTAAGGCTTGAAAATGTCAAAAATAAATATAGTTTGTCCTCATTGTTTAAAAATAAATGCCATTCCTTTTAAAGATAGTTATTCAAAAGCAAATTGTGGAGCTTGTAAAAAATCATTACTTGATACATCACCTATAGAAGTAGATGAATCAAATTTTGATCATGTAATTGTAAATTCAGAAATTCCAGTAATTGTTGATTTTTGGGCACCTTGGTGTGGACCTTGTAAAATGTTTGCTCCAATTTTTAGTGAAGTTTCAAAAAAATATCCTTTGAAAGCACTTTTTGTAAAAGTTAATACAGAATCACATCAAAATTTAGCAGGAAGATTTAATATAAAATCTATTCCTACATTAATAGTTTATAAAAATGGTATTGAGAAAAAGAGAGTTTCAGGAGCTTTAGATCCACTTAGACTATCAAATCTTGTAAATGAAAGTTTATAAGAACTATTTATTAGTTTTTATAAACTTATTTAACTCTTTTAATTGAGTTTCATTAAATACCATAATTCCATTTTCTTCAAGTAATTTTGCTGTTAAACCTTGTCCGGCTATTAAATTATTAGAAAAAGTTCCATCATATATATTGATATTTCCACAAGAAGGAGAATTTGCCTTTAAAAGTGCAACTTTGATATTTTCATCTTTACAAATATCTAAAGCTTTTTTTGCACCTAATAAAAAATTTATTGTTATATCCAGTCCTTCTTGATTTTTAACAATAAAAGGTTTATCATTTTTTACTATTTCAGCTGGAATTCTTGGAATTGATAATCCACCAGCAACTTCAGGACAAAATGAATAAATTTCATTTTCACATAAAATATCCATAAATAGTTCTTTTAGTGAGAATGAAAATTTCGGATTAAATGCTATAGATGAATTATTTCCATCATATCTAACATCTTCTCCCAATAAACAAGAAGATATTAATATTTTCATATAGTATTATCTTCTTCAGTTACTTCATCCGTTAATTCTTTTAAATCTTTATAAAAGAATGTTGATAATTGGATATTACTAAAAGCTGCTTTCATTGAAACAAAGATTTTTGGATTTTCTTCTTCAAGTTTAGCTAATAATTCTTTTGTAGTAGCTCTTGCATGTGGCATTTTTACATCAAATCTTAATCCAGGACAAGCTTCATCACCAATTACATTGATTTCATTTGTATTTGCAAATGCACGTAATTGTCTCTCTCTACAAAAAATCAAAGGTCGAATAACTTCTAAACCATTTTCAGCTTTATAAATGGGAGGCATAGAACGCATAGTTCCATTATAGAAGAAGTTCATAAAAAATGATTCCATTGCATCATCTAGATGGTGTCCTAAAGCTACTTTGTTATATCCTTGCTCTTGAGCTGTTGAATATAAATATCCTCTTCTCATTCTTGAAAAGAATGAACAAAAAGAGGAATTTTTTCTGATTTTTTCACCAGCCAATTCAAAAATTTGTGTATCAATTATTTGATGTTCAATTCCATGTTCTTTACAATGGTTGCTTAAAAACTCAACTTGTTCACCCATACCATAAGTTACAGTTACAGCCTTAAATTCAAAATTGTATGGAGCGACTTTTTTTAATCTATTTAATGTATGAATTAATGTTAAAGAATCTTTTCCACCAGAAAATCCAACTAATATTCTATCACCCTCTTTTATTAATCCATATTCTGCATTAGTTTTTCCAACTATTGTAGAAATTTTTTTACTTAATTCAACCAATATATTATTCCTATAATTTTTTTGTGATTATATCAAAAAAGTTTTAATACTATTTTACATCAAAACTAAAATGGTAAGAATCAATTTTCATATCTTGATTCAAATAGAATTTATGTGCTTCATGTCTATGGACAGAAGAATCAAGATGAATTGATGTACAATTTTGTTGTTTTGCATAGATTTTTATAAAATTCAATAAAGCTTTTGCAGCATCAGATGATTTAACACTTTTATCAGTCACAAAATCATCGATATAGATATGTTTTCCCCAAGCAAGTTTTTCTCTTATTGAAAATCCTACGACACAAATGATTTGATTATTATCAGTAATATATGCCAGTTTATAACCACTTTTAATCTGTAAAGAGATACTCTTTAAAAAATCTTTTTCTGATAACTCTTTTTTAATTTGATGCATTATTTTATAACAATATTTTATTTCTTCTTCTGTTGCAATTTTTATTTCCAATAGAAAATCCTTTTATTATGTTATTATGGCAACTATATTCACTAAATTTAAAGTATAGAGAAAATTTTACTCTAATTTTAGATAAAAAATATATAATTTCATAAATATTATACAAAGATTCAAAATGACATTAGAAGAAGAAAAAGAGTTTAAACAAAAAATCCAAGAGACTATTTTACCATTTGCAGTAAATATGACAGAAGATCAAATAAGAAAAGTTATATTATCTGTTGAGAAATCAAATAGTAATCTACCAAAAGGTTTTGCGGATATGTTATTTGAACAAATAATGGTATATAAATATAATCAATTAAATAAATAATAAAAGTAAATATGAGAAATTTTATAAATTATAAAGAATCAATTGAAATAATAAATAATATTCAATTAAACAATGCCACAACACAAAAACTATTTATCACAAATGCAATTGGAAAAGTTATTGCAAATGACGTAATTGCATCACATAATAGTCCAGAATTTCCAACTTCAGCGATGGATGGATATGCCATAAAATTTGAAGATTTAAAAAGTGAATTTTTAGAAATAATTGCAAAAAATCCTGCTGGTAGTGTAGTTGAAGTAGAAGTTACATCAGAAAAATGTATAAAAACATTCACAGGTTCACTTATGCCAAAAGGAAGTGATACTTTAATTCCAATAGAAAATGTTGAAGTATTTGATAATAAAATTAAAATAAAAAAAGAGGTTCCTTTTGGTTTTGCAGTTCGTGATATTGGTGAAAACTATAAAAAAGATGAAGTTTTAATCAAAAAAGGAACTATTATTGGTTTTGCAGAAATTGGTGTTTTAGCATCATTAAATATTTCTCAAATCAATGTTATTGTAAATCCTACAATTGCCATAGCAAGTACAGGAAGTGAAGTTTTAGATTTAGGTGAAATACAAACAAACGAAGCTCAAATAAGAAGCTCTAATCATTTAACTTTGGAAGCATTATTTAAAAGTAATGGTGCAAATATTTTACAAATGGGTGTAGTAAAAGATGATATTGATTCTATTACAAGCTTATTTGAAACTGCTTTACAAAAAGCTGATATTGTTGTGACAACTGGTGGAGTTAGTGTTGGTGATTATGATTTTGTACAAGATGTAGTTAAAGACAGATTAAAAGCAAAAATACTTTTTCACGGAGTTTCAATAAAACCTGGAATGCATATCTTAATTGCAACAAAAGATGAAAAAATTATTGTTGCTCTTCCTGGATTTGCTTATTCATCAACTGTTTGTGCGATACTTTATGTTTTACCATTAATTTATAAATTTAGAAATTCCAATGAATCTTTACCAATAATAAAAGCAAAAATAACTCAAAATTTTCCTAAAAAAACAGATAAAACTGTATTTACTGCTTGTAATGTTAGTTATATAAATGGTGAATATTTTGTAGATTTCAAAGGTAAAAAAGAAGGAACAAGCGCTATTTTAACAAATATGCTTGAAAGCCCTGCTCTATTGATTCAAGATGAAAATAGTGGTGATTTAAAAGCTGGTGATTTAGTAGATATTTTATTAATTAATCATTTAAAATAGATGTCTAAAAATCTATTTCATATTCTTATGGTTTTTGCCATGGTGTTTTGGGGAGCATCTTGGATAAGTACAAAAGTTCTTACTACTTATGTAAATGAGTATGAATTAGTATTTTTAAGAATGGGAATATGTTTTATTACAATGTTTCCAATAATATATTTTTATAAACTTTCATTTAAATTTGATTTTAAATCTTTTCTTTTGATTTTAGTTGCTTCTGTTGTTTTAACATTTTATAGTATTGTTATGTTTTTGGGTGTCGAACATGGAACAGGAAGCTTTGGTGGAGCTTTAGTAACAACGCTAATTCCAATAAATACTTTTATAATAATTGCAATAATAAATCAAAAAAGTATTAGTTTAAAACACTCTTTTGCATTAATACTTGGAGCTTTTGGAGTTTTAAATATGCTAAATATTTGGAATTTTAATTTAAATGAGATTTTTTCAAAAGATAATATATACTTTTTAATAGCTTCTATTTTATGGCCAATTCTTACTATAATTACAGCAAAAGCTACAAAAATAAATGCTATGGTATTTACTTTTTATACTTATATAATCTCTAGTTTCACTCTTTATTTATTTTTTGTTGACAATACACTGTTTACAAAAATAATAAACTTTGATTCTATTTTTTGGTTTAATATTTTTGTTATAACTATTTTAAGTACAACTTTTGCAACATCTATTTATTTTATTGGAGCAAGTAAATTAGGTGCAAAAGAGGTATCTTCATATATATTTTTAGTTCCAGCATCAGCTCTTATAATTGGAGCTATATTTTTAGGAGAAAAGATTACTTATAATATAGTTATTGGTACAATTTTTACAATAATTGCTATTTATATTCTAAATAATTTAAATATTTTTAAACTATTTAGAAAGAATTAAAAAGTATTACAATTATTCAAATCACCAGTATCAAAACCTTTTTTAAACCAACTCATCCTTTGAGCTGAAGTTCCATGTGTAAAAGAATCAGGAACCACATATCCTCTTGCTTCTTTTTGTAAAGTATCATCGCCAATCGCATTTGCTGCATTTAAAGCCTCTTCAATATCACCTTTTTCTAAAGAGTTAAAATCTTTTTTAGAATAATATGCCCAAAGCCCAGCATAACAATCAGCTTGAAGTTCAACCTTTACTTGAAGTTGATTCTCTTTTGTTGTTGATAGATTTTGTTTTGCTTTTTGAACTTCGCTTAAAGTTCCTAAAAGATTTTGAACATGATGCCCTATTTCATGAGCTATTACATAAGCTTGTGCAAAATCTCCTGGAGCATCATGTCTTTTTGCTAATTCATCAAAAAATGATAAATCAAGATATACTTTTTCATCAGTTGGACAATAAAATGGTCCAGTTTGAGAAGAAGCAAATCCACAACCACTTTTTACTGAATTTCTAAATAATACAAGTTTTGGATCAACGTACTTTAAATCATACATTTTAAAAACTTTGCTCCAAATATCTTCTGTTTGAGCTAAAACTGCACTTACAAATTGAGCACTTTTATCATCTGTTTTTTCATTTATTACTTTATTTGAACTATTATTTGATGTTGTATTTCCATCCATCAAAGATAAAGGATTAAATCCCATAAAATAAGCAATAACTCCAACTATTAAAATTATTCTTCCTATTTTTGTACCTAAAAGTGTCTTTACAATAGGAATCAATAAAGCTAAAGAGTTATTATTGCTACCAAAATTTACTCCTGTTTCACCTCTTCTATCTTCGACATTTGAACTTTTTCTATTATCTTCCCATTTCATTATGCATCAACCTTTTTTCTATTTAACCAAGGTTTTATTAAATAATATGACATTAAAACTAGCATAATAAAACTTGAAATTTGAGATAATAAGGAACTTCTTTCTTCTTCAAGACTAAAATTTAATATATTTACATTTGTAAAAAATGTGTCAAATAAGTAACCAAATAATAAAGATAAAACAGCAATCATAGTTAAATAGATAATTAGTGAAGTTTTTCCTAAGCTTTTATATACAACACTCATTGTTATTAAACTTGTTGCTGGACCAGCACTTAAAAGTATAAATGCAGCTCCTGGACTCATACCTTCTATTATTAAAGCAGCAGCAATTGGAAGTGAAGCAGTTGCACAAATATATAAAGGCATTGAAAATAAAATTATTACAAGATAAGTTAAAAATTGATTTTCAAAAAGTAGACTTGTATACTCTTTTGGAGCTAATGAAGTAAAAAGTGTTGCGAAAATAAGTCCAATAAAAAGTGGTTTTACCATATCTTTAAATAAAGTTACATAAGCGTAAGAGAAAACTTCTTTTATAGAAAAAGTTTTTTTAGCTGGTTTTTCTGAACTACAAGAACAGTGACAAGAACAAGAAGAAGTTTCTTCTTTTTTTATCTCTTTTTCTTCATCTTTGTCAAAAATATTTTGAATAATTCCTACAACAATCGCAATTATAATTGATGAAATAACTCTATAAATTGTAAAAATAAGACCAAAAAAAGAGTAAGTTGCTAAAATAGAATCAACTCCAGTTATTGGACTTGATATCAAAAAACTCTGCACTGCACCTTTACTAGCACCCTCTTTTCTAAGACTTTGAGCAAGTGGTATAACAGAACAAGAACAAACGGGAAGTGGTATTCCAAAAATAGTAGCTTTTATAACTGAACTTATATTTCCACTTCCTAGATGTTTTATTATAAAATCATCTGGAACTATTTGTTTTAAAAATCCAGCAATTAATAATCCAACTAAAATATAAATAGCCATTGCATCAAGTAACGCTAAAAAGTTATTAGCCAAAGTTATTGCTAATTCCATATTTATTCCTCTTGAGAATTTATCAATTTATTTGAAATTTGTTTTTTAGGTTTTACACCTAAATCTATAAACTCTTCAGCTCTTTTTATTAGATTTGCATTTCCTAAAGTAAGTTTATTCATAGCACTATCATAAGCTTTTTGAGTTCTGTTTATATTTACGCCTATATCTTCAATATCAGCTACAAATGAAGCAAATTTGTCATATAAATCAGCTGCTTTTTTAGAAATCAATAAAGCATTTTCATTTTGATGTTCATTTCTCCAAATATTTTCTATTGTTCTTAAAGTAACATATAAAGTTGAAGGAGAAACTAACATAATGTTATTTTCAAACGCTAATTTAAATAGATTATCATCAGTTGAAGTTGCAAGGATAAAAGCACCTTCAACAGGAATAAACATCAATACAAAATCTAAAGTTCTGACACCATCTAATTCTTCATATTTTTTAGAACTAAGTGCTTTGATATGAGATGTGATTGATTTTACTAACTCTTTTGAAGCTGTTGCTTTGTGTTCTTCATTTTCAGTTTTACAATAGTTTATATAAGCATTTAAAGAAACTTTAGAATCAATAACAATATCTTTTTTTGATGGTAAATGAACAATAACATCAGGTCTTAATCTTTTTCCATCATTGTCATTGAATGAGCCTTGAATTGTATATTCATTCCCTTCTCTAAGTCCAGTTTGGTCTAAAATTGATGATAAAATCATCTCTCCCCAATCACCTTGAGTTTTATTTTGTCCTTTTAAAGCTTTTGTTAAATTAACTGCATCAGTTGAAATCTGATTATTTAAATCTTTTAGATTTTTTATCTCTGTTAAAAGTGAAGTTCTTTGTTTTGTCTCTTCATTATGAATTTCATTTACTCTTTTCCCAAAAGATTCTAGCTGATCTTTAAATGAAGTTAAAACTTGTGTTAAATTTAAATTTGATTTTTTTTGATTTTCATCAAATAATTTATTTGCAAGATTTTCAAACTCTATTTTTAATTGTTTCTTTGACTCTTCTAAAAGAGTTATTTTTTCATTGAAATTTTCTTCTTTTATTTCAAACTCTCTAAGAAGTTGTTTCTCTTTTGCTTCAGACATTTTTGCAAGGCTTGAAAGTTTAAATTCATAAGCTTCTATTGTATTTGAATTTATTTGAGAAGCGTGTTTTTCCAAAATCTTTAATTTATCTTCAAAACTCTCTTTAATAAGTTTTTTTTCTTCTTCAAGTTTTCTATTGGCATTGTTTAGATTAGTTATTTGAGTTTCATAAGAACTATGATTTAATTCTATTTTTTCATTTAATGCTTTTAGTTTAAGTAATGCTTCATCTTGTAAAGCTTTTAATTGATTTTCGTATTTTTGTCTAGAAAATTGCAATATTATCAATAATCCTGATAATATTGCAATAAAAGTAACTATTAATGTTAAATAATTTACCTCAATTATTCCTTCACTTAACATCTATTTATTCTCACTAAATTTTAAACTTTTAACATCATATCCTAACTCTTTAAATCTCTCTACTAAAGGTGGATGAGAATAATAAAAGAAAATATATAAAGGATGTGATAAAGGAAATGATTTATTTTCATTTGCCAGTTTTAACAAAGCATTTACTAAATCTTCTTTTGTTGCCAAATTTGAACCAAAACTATCTGCTGCATATTCATTATGTCTTGAAATAAAAGATATTAAAGGCATTAAGAAAAATGACAAGATTGGAGAAAAAATCAAAAATACAACTATAATTGCATAAGGTTCATTTTGTAAATTTAGTCCTAAAAATAGTTTATCTGGTAAATTTCCAAAAATTGCAAAAAATACAAACATAACAACACCCATAATTCCAATATTTTTTATAATATCACCATTTTTAAAGTGTCCTAATTCATGCCCTAGAACTGCTAATAATTCATTATGTGTTAATTTTTCAATCAATGTGTCAAATAAAACTACTCTTTTTGTACTTCCTAATCCACCAAAATAAGCATTTAATCTATTATCTCTTTTACTTGCATCTACAGAAAAAACTCCACTACTTTTAAATCCTACTTCATCTAAAAGATTTTCTATTTTCTTTTCTAATTCTTTATCTTTTAATTTTTCAAATTTATCAAACATTTTATCTCTGATTACTGGATAAAGCATATTTATCAAAATAATAACAGCAAATATAAAAGCAAATCCCCAAATCCACCAAGCAGAAAAACTATTTATAATAAATGAAATTCCTGCAATTACAATTGAACCAAAAACTAAAAACAATATTCCAGTTTTTATTGTATCTTTTATAAATAAAGCTGGTGTCATATTTGAAAAACCATATTTTTTATTTAATTTAAAAGTTGAATAAAGTTCAAAAGGTAAAGTCAAAAACCAATTTATAACAATAAATAAATCTACGAAAATCACTGCTTTTAACCAGTATGAATCAACTTGAACTAAAGAATCTAAATAAGATAACCCAAACCCAATCCATAAAATAAATAATACAAAATCATAGAAAGTTGAAACAATAGCAAGTTTTTCTTTTTCTATTGAATAATTTGCAGCCTCTTCATATTTTGCTGAATCTAATATAATAGCTTGTAATGTTTTTGCATTTTTAACAAATCCTATTTGCATAAAAGAAGTATAAATATTAAATGCAAAATAGATACAAAAACCTATAACAAATATCTCTAACACTAAAAAATCCTTTTTAAATATTTTTATTTATATGATACAATTTTAATGCTTTTAATTGAATATTTCTTTTAATTCAACTAACTTATCTATAACTTTTTTATCATCAGTTATATAAATCAAATCATAATTTTCTTCAAATGACTCTTTTGTCCAATTTGTACTTCCAATAATGGCTTTAGAAGAATCAATTAAAGCAACTTTTAGATGCATTTTATTTTTATCTTTGTTGATTATGGTTTTTATTTCATTTTCTTTTAACAAATCCAATACTTCATCATCTTTTTTTGTTTTTTTATCATCAAATAAAACAGTTACTTGTACACCTTTTTTTGAGGCTTTTATCAAATCCTTTGCAAAACTTTTATATGAAAAGTTATACATTGCAATAAAAATCTCTGTTTTTGCATCCAATATAGCTGAACTAATTTGTTCTTGTGCTTTTTTTGAATCATTTGGAAGAATAAAAACTTCACTTGAATATAAATTTAAAACCAAAAACAAAGATATAAATAAAATTTTTAACATAATTTTTTCCTAATTAAATAATTCAAAAAAATCCAAAGGAATTTTTGAAGGTTTGAAATTTTTTAAAAATGCTAATTTAAATGTAGCTTTAAATAAAACTTCATTATCTCTAGTAATTTCTTGATACATTACAATTGAAGCCGATTTTTTTTCAACCAGTTTTGCAGATATTTCCAAAATATCTCCAAAAATAGCAGGTTTTATCCAATCTGCTATTGTACTTTTAACTACAAAAAATTCATCTTTATTATGAGGGGATAAACCTTTTTGAAAAAAAAGTTCACTTCTAGCACGTTCACAAAAATTAAAATAATTAGAGTGATAAACAACTCCTCCACAATCTGTATCTTCGTAATAAACACGAATTTTCATTATAATTTTCCTTATTATATATTTCTAATGTAAGTTCTTGATTGTATCTTTTATCAAATTCAATTGGACTTATAATTAGAAATAAAAGAACTTATTTATACAGGATTTAGTGGTGCACTTATTTTAAAAAAGAAAAAGAGAAAGTTAAATATGTTAAAATCCTTTTTTAAAATCGTATATATTTAAAGGTGTTTTTCGTGTCTATTTTTGCTTTACAATCAATAGCTGGTGGTTTTCTAGATGAAGATTTAGTACATTTTAATAAAAAATTTGATGATTGGTGTATTCAATTTGAAAATTATGATGATGCTAGGGATATAGTTCAAACTCTTGAAAATCCAGAAATTATTGATATTGTAGAAATTACGCCATTAAGTTATCCAAAATATTTTTTTCATGATTTACAAGGCACTATTTATGTGACAAGACAAATAGAAGATAAAATTATTTGTGTTGTAGAACCTATCATGGGAGCTAGTTTTAGAATCGCAATTTGTGATCTTAAAACAAAAAATGTAAGATTAACAAAAACTCATTATAAAACTATTCCTAGTGTTGAAGGTGCTTTTGCTAGTTTTAGTGAGTAAAAAAAGTTGATATTAAACTAATTTTCCTAAAAGTTTTGGCATTATGATTCCTATTTCATTGTATTTATAGTCAAAACTTTCAACAACAATATCATATAACTTATGATTTTTGTATTTATTATGCCATTCAGGTTCTTTATTTTCATAAAAATTATAATACTCAAATCTTAATTTATAAGCCTCTTGAAGTATTTGTTTATCTTTGTTCACAACAATCCTTTAAAATAAAAAAAGGCTAGAAAAACTTCTAGCCTAAAATAAATCTAAATTTTGAATTTTAATTAGAACAATTTATCTCTCTAATTTTATTTAATAAATCAAAAACAATTTCTATATTATCTTCCATTTCTTTAGTTGTTGAGAAGATTTTTTCATTATTACTTTCATCTGCATATAAATTTACAGTTGATTGAACTAAATCATGAACTTTTTTATGAGCTACTTTTAAATCACCCCACTCTTTACTTTTTGCAAAAAGTTTATTTTCATTTGCATCTATCCATTTACCTAAATTACATTCATGATCATTTTTTACAGTAAATTTAAATCCTGCTTTACATAAAGCAAAATTTGTATTCTTAAAACTTATGTGATCAGATTTTAGTCTATTTATATCAATTATTAAATCTGTATCACAAACTCTTTTATGAGCATTTCTATCAAAACTTGTTTGATTTATAGTATTTTCAAGATGAGTTACTAAATCTGAAGTTTTAGTAGCCATATCATTTATAGTTGAAGCTAAAGCAGCATTTTGTTGAGTAGCTTGATCCAAAGAATTAACTGTATCATTTATTTGAGCCATTGCTTTTTGTTGTTCTTTTGATGCAGTTGCTACATCGGCAATTAATTTTGTTGTTACAACAATATTTTCATTTAACTCATTATATCCTTCAATCATTTTTGAAGTAATATCTTTTCCTTCTTTTGCTTTTATAGTTGCATTAGAAACTATTGTTTTTATTTCATTTGCAGCTTCAGCACTTCTACTTGCAAGATTTCTTACTTCAGCAGCAACAACAGCAAAACCTTTTCCAGCTTCACCAGCAGTTGCAGCTTCAACAGCAGCATTTAAAGAAAGAATATTTGTTTGGAAAGCTATTTGATCTATTACAGAAATTGCTTCATTTATAGCTATTACTTGATTATTTATTTCATCCATAGAAATAGCTGTTTTTTCAGCTAAATCTTTTCCAATATTACTTGATTTTGTAACATTTTGTGCATATTGTGCCATTTGAATAGCATTTTCACTACTTCTTGTAACTGTTGCAGATATCTCTTCAATTGCAGCAGCTGTTTCTTCTAAAGATGCTGCTTGCGTATTTGATGAATCACTTAATTTTTTAGAAGCATTTGCAAGTTCAGATGAACTTGATGATAATTCATTATTTGATTTTTCAATTAAACACATAATTTCGTTGATTGATGATTGAGTAACTTTTGCCCCACTTAATAAAGAAGCAATTATTCCTGTAACATTTTGAATATGAGGAATTTGATAATCATATTTTGCTGTTGATAATGCAATTAATGTTTCACTTAAAATAGTAAGATTTTTTTGCATTCTTTCTATCATATTATTAATTTCTTTTACTAAAGAATCAACTCCTAATGAATTAGCTTTTCCTTTTATTCTATCATTTAATAAACCAGCATTTACTTTTTCAATAATTTGTCTTGATTCTTCTATAACTATTTGATCCTGATTTAAGCCTTTTTCAATTGAATCTAAATAATTATTGAAACTATTTACAACTTCTCCTATTTCATCATTTGATTTAACTTCAATTCTTGTTCTTTCATTTGAATTATTTGAGATATTTTCAATTGAATTTTTTAGATTAAATATAGGAAGTAAAATATTATTTCTCATATTTACCAATGAAATACTCATTATAATTAAAACAGCAATTACTAAAATAATAAGTGCAACCCAAATAATATTTGAAGCATGATCAATAGCATTTTTAACAGAATCAATTGGTTCAGCAACTAAAGCAATACCAAGTTTTTTACCTTCAAAATCTGTTACTTCACTAAAAGTATAAAAATACTTGTCTGTAATAAGATATTTACTATTTAAAAGTTTATTAAAATCTATTTTTTTAGTTTCTTCTAAAAAATCTTTGTTTACAAATTTTTGTGAAATAAGATATTTATCTAAAGTGTCTTCTTTTTTTACATCTGCAATAGCTAAAGAAGTATCCATCAATAACAAGAAACCTCTTTTCTCTTCATCAAAAGAGATTGCAACAGAGTTTATTCCTTGCATAAATTCTAATGATCCAACATGCTCTTTATTTGAATCAAAAACTGGAACAACAGCTCTTAAACTTAATCCTGCTTTTCCTATTTCAAAACCATTTACTGCAATTTTATCTTTATTTACTTTTACAACACTTGCTCTAAATGAACTTAAATCATCTCCAAATTTTGTAGGTTGCCATGATCTTAAAAAAGAATGATTATCTTTTGTATGAAGGTGAACCTGAATATTTTTAAATGGAGTAGATTCTTTCATACTCGAAGATAAATTTGCTAAAGTAGATATAGCTAATTCTCTATTTTTTGTAGATAATGATTCTTTTATTGAAGAATCATTTGCAATTGAGATTGCATTTGAAATTCCTACTTCAAATTTAGCTTTTATTCTTTGATTACTTAAAGAATTTAAGTTTGTAGTTACATCTTGATAAACTTCTTTTGTTAAATCATTTCTATACTTATTTAATATAAAATATCCTATAACAAGAACTAATAATGTAACTATTACATTTGTTAGTGTGAATTTTTTACTAATACTCAAGTCTTTCATCTTTATCCTTTTGTGGAAATAACTTACATTTTATTGAAATATTCATTAAAAAAGATTAAATTTATAAAAAAATAATTTATCCCATTGGATATAAAATATCCTTTTGAATCTCTTCAATTTTTGCTAAAAGTTCATCATTTATCTTAAAATTAAATGCTTTTAGTGACTCATCTAATTGATTTAAAACTCTTGCACCAATTATTGTTGAAGCAACAAAATCAAAATGTTTTGAATATGCAACAGCTAAAGTAACAGGTGAAATTCCATATTCATGTGAAAGTTCAATATATCTTACTGTTGCATTTAGTGTTTTATCATTTACAAACCTTTTTGCCATTGCTTGAACTCTTATATTAGGATTGTTTGTATATGCTGTAAATCGTGCATCAGAAGGATAAAAATCATTATTATATTTTCCACTTAAAACTCCTCCTGCTATTGGAGAATAAGGTAAAAGCGAAATATTTTCACGTCTACAAACATTTGCTAATTCATCATGAAATCTTGGATTTAATAAAGAAAAATTATTCTGAATAGATTCAAATCTAGTTAGTTTTTCATATTTTGCAACTTCATTTGCTTTTGTTAGACCATAAGCACTATCATTTGAAGTTCCAATATATCGTACTTTTCCTTCTTTTACAAGTTCATCAAAAGCTTTTAATGACTCTTCAATAGGAACAACAGTGTCAGGCCAATGCATTTGATATAAATCTATATAATCTGTTTGAAGTTTTTTTAAACTTCCTTCTACTGCTCTTTTTATATGAAAAGAATCAATAGCTGTAAGTCCGTGACGAATTGGAGGGACAAACCAACCAGAAGCAGCACCAGCAACCTTTGTTGCTAAAATGATTGAATCTCTTGGTTTTGTTTTTAGCCATTCACCAACAATTTGTTCAGTAATACCTGTTGTATTTGCTTTGGGAGGGACAGGATAAAGCTCGGCTGTATCAAAAAAATTTATTCCATTTTCGTAAGCTTTATCCATTATTTTGAATGCTTCTTCTTTTGTTGTAGTTGAACCAAAAGTCATAGTTCCCATACAAATAGTAGAAACTCTTAATCCACTTTTTCCAATATAACGAAATTCCATAATATATCCTTTTTAAACTCTTAAAAAAATTTTAAGAAGTAAAATTCTATGTAAAACAATAAATTGTTTTTATAGGAATTAGATTATATCGTTTTAAGTTGATTATTCCATAATACAAATCTCTTTTTTTCTCATATGTTTTATAGTTTGAATAGCAACTAAAATAACAATCACTGTTGTAATTGTTGTAAGTACATAAGCAAGTAATTCATATATCCAATATTTAGTTAATTCATGCATTAAAATAGCACTTAAACTTACAGCTGCCATCGGAAAAGTAAATGCCCACCATGATATAAAGAATTTAATTTTTACAAAGTTTTTGTACATTACAAAAACTAGAATTGTAAAAAATAGCCCTAAATTAAATAAAATTTGTGCAAAAAAGTCTAAATTTCCAGTTAATTTTATATATGAAATAAATCCAATAGCAGGAGGTGCTATTAAGATAAATAGTGTTGGCATAAATTTTGGTGCAAATTGATTATGAAAAATAATTCTATTTAAAATAATAGAAAATAGAATAATCCAGAAAAAAATTCCAATTGAAAAATAAAAATAAAGAATAGAATCATCAACAAAACCTTTTCCAGCAATGGGAACGATAAGATTTCCAACAATAGGAATAAACCAAGCTGGATTTGAGTGTTGTATTTCAAGATTATTATTTATCCAAAATTTAATAGTGTAATAAGTAAAAAAGATATGAAAAAGTGCTCCAAAAATAAAAAATATTTCAGATATATTTATAGAATAAGCTCTAAAATCAATAGATAAAATCAACATAGATATAGAAAAAGCTGCAAAAAAGTTTACTCTTATTGGGTGGGTGAACTCTTTTTTAACTTCATCTTTAAATTTAATAAGTTTTAAACTATAAAAAATTAAAACAACAAAAAATAAAATTGTTGAAATAGCTATCATTACTGTGGCTATTAACATTGGGAAAAGAAATACACTACTCATTCTTTCATATACTAAAGTCAAACCACCTAATCCCATAATTGTAGCAAACATCATTATAGGGAAAAATTGCAATCTATTGGAAGGAATTGCTTTTATACTCTCTTGTTCTTGCATTATAAATCCTATTAAGATTAATTTATTATAATTAGAAAAAATTTAAAAGGTTTATTTTGGCAAAAAGTAAAAAAATCATAGATTTAAGTAAAGAAAATCTATCTTTTGAAGATAGAAATCAAACTATAAAACTATTGAATTTTAAGATAGAAAGTATGAGTTTAGATATTGCAATTTATGAAAAAGATAAATTTATCAAAAATAGCACTATGGTTTTCGCTCATCTACCTAAAAAGTTAAAAGCCAAACTAAATCCTAAAGAAAAATAATGTTTTTTTCTAAATATTTTTATAATTATAACTTATAAAATTTAAAGTTTGTTTTATTTTATATAAGTATAAATTATAATACTAAGGAAAATGTTTGAATTGGTTAGCACATATATTTTTATCTGAATCAAATATAGATTTTCAAATTGGAAATTTTTTAGCTGATCCCTTAAAAGGAAAAGCTTGGGAAAATGCCAATGAAGAGATCAAAAAAGGTATGTTTACACATAAACAAATTGATTCTTTTACAGATAAACATGAAATAGTAACTATAAGTAAAAAAAGATTAAGAGAAAAAGGTTTATTAAAACCTATAATCATAGATTTAACTTATGATTATTTTCTAACAAAAAATTGGGATAAATTTTGTAATGTTCCTTTGAAAAAATTTTCCAATAATTTTTATCATGAAGCTTATAAAAGAACTCCTTTTATGCCATATCAAGCAAATTTACCAATTTCACATATGATAGAAAGAGATTTGTTAAATAAATATCACACTATAAATCAACTAAAAACTTCTTTTTCAAGAATGGATAGAAGATTATCCCCTAGACTTTTACAAAGAGATAGTGCAAGCAGTTATTCAAAAACTGTAGTTGAAAATATTCACCATTTAGAAAAAGACTTTTTAGAATTTTTTCCACAACTTTGTAAAACTGTAAAACAAGATTTAGATAAAGATAGATTAAAACATTGGAGAATTTAGATGAAAAAGTTGGTTTTAATTCGACATGCAAAATCAGATTGGAGTAATCCTTTTTTAGAAGATTTTGATAGAGCTTTAAATAAAAGAGGATTAAAAGATGCTCCTTTTATGGCAAAAATTTTAAAATAAAAAGATATAAAACCTGATTTGATAATCTGCTCACCATCACTTAGAACAAAACTAACAAGTGAGTATTTTATAAAAGAGTTAGATTTTAAAGGTAAATTTATATTTGAAAAATCTATTTATGAAGCACCTTATGAAAATCTTCTAAAAGTTTTACAAAATATAGAAGATAAAAATAAAATAGCTTTTTTATTTGGTCATAATCCTGGAATTTCTGATTTAGTAAATTTTTTATCTAAAGAGTATTTTGAAAATATTCCAACTTGTGGTATTGTTGAGGTAGATTTTGATACTAAATCTTGGAAAGATATATCAAAAGAAAACTCAAAACTTATCTTTTTTGAATACCCTAAAAAGTATAAATAAAAATTTATACTTTTTTATTTCTTTTTATAAGTAAATATACAAAAAATGGCGCTCCAATAAAAGCTGTAACAACGCCAATAGGCAAAGTTGAATCAGTGTTTAAATTTCTAGAAATTAAATCAGAAAATACTAAAAAAATTCCTCCAAAGAAAAATACTGGAAATATCAAATTATGAGCACTTTGTTTATAAATTAGTTTAATTATATGAGGAATAACTAATCCTATAAAACCTATTGGACCTACAAAACTTATACTTATTCCAACACTTAAAGAAACTACAATCAAAAGTATTAAATTTATTTTATTTACATTTAGACCTTTTAAAAAAGCAGTATCATTACAAATCAAAAGTAGTTTAATTTTTTCTTTATACAAATAAATTATTAAATAAAAAACAAAACTTACCGCCATAAGAATAAAACTATTTGTAAATCCAACTGTATCTAAACTTCCAAGAGTAAATCTAACAATAGAATAGTTTTCTTGTAAATTACTCATATAAAAAACCAACATCAACGCAGAACTATAAAAATAAGATAATGCAATTCCTATTAATAAAATTGAGTTTGTAGAAACAGCAACAGAGTTTTTATTTATAACTCTTGAAATAAAATACAAAATCAAAATAGTAATAATCGAGCCAAATATTGATGAAATTGTCAAAGATAAAAAAGGAACAAAAACTATACCAATTGCAGTAAAAAGTGTAGTTCCACTTGCAATTCCCAACGTATATGGAGTTATTAGTTCATTTTTAAAAATGATTTGAAAAATCAAACCACTCAAAGATAAAATTCCTCCAACAAAAAATGCCAATAAAATCCTAGAAACTCTTAAATCCCAAAATACCATAGAAGAACTATTTGTTGAATCAAAAATTTCTTTAAAACTAAGAGTTACTTCACCTAAAAATGGCGAAATAATAACTATAATAAAACTAAAAAAATAAAGTAAAATTTTCATAAATTAACTACCAAATGGTTTTCTAGTTTTAAAATAGTTTTATTATAAAATTTTTCTAAATTCTCATTTGTAAAAAATTTTTCATGCTCATCAAAAAACGCTATTTTTCCATTTTTTACAAATAAAACTTTATATTTTAGTGCATAGGCTAAATCTAAATTATGTGTAATTACTATTTTTTGCTCCAATAAATCTGAATTTAATATCTCAAAAACTTCTTTTAATCTACTTATATCTAAATTTGCTGTTAATTCATCAAAAATCGTTATTTTTGCATTATGCATAATTGCACTTGCAAGAAGTAAAAGTTGCTTTTCACCTGAACTAAAAGCTTTGCAAAACCTATTTTTTAATTTTTCAAGTTTTAATAAAAAGATTATTTTATCTATTTTATTATTATCAACTATATCAACACTTGAGAGTTCTAAAAACTCTTTTAAAGTAATATATTCATCAAAAATAGAGAGTCTTGGAGGAATATAATTTATAAGTTTTGCTCTTTTTAAATCATCTATTTTTGAGATATTCTCTTCAAAAAGTAAAACCTTATCATTTGATATTAGATTAGATAAAACTTTTGCTAAAGTTGATTTTCCTGCACCATTTTCGCCCAAAATTATTAGATTTTCACCTTTTTTTAAAACAAATGAAATATCTTTTAAAATTGAACTATTGTAATTTTTTATCTCTAACATTTTCTAATATCTTCCTAAAATCTTTTATAAAAAACTCTATTCTATGGCTTGGTATTCCAGCGTATAATTTATCGATAGTATAAATATTATCATTTTTTGATGCATTTATTGGTAAATCTTTCCAAATTTTGATAATCTCATTTTGAGATTTTTTATCGCCTTCTAAAAATGGAGTTAATAAAACAATTATATCAGGATTCATATTTATAATTTTTTCTGTATTTACAACAGGTTGCGCATGATTTTTTGAAGAATAAGCATTTTGATTTCCACTTGCTTTTATAACATCTTCAAAATAGATATAATTCCCTGTTATATAAATTTGATTAGAAAGAGTGGTTTGTGGACTTATAACAATCAAGAATTTCTTATTTTCAACTATTGAATTTAAAGAATTTAAAGCATTTGTTATATTCATATTTAACTCTTTTGCTTTATCTTTTTTATCAAAAAAATCACCTAAATCATTTATAGTATTTTGAATAGTATTTATTGTATTTGTTTTATAAATCAAAGTTTTAATACCCAAAGCTTTTAAATTTGAATTTAGTTTTTCATCATAATCTTGCCCTATTACAACTGTTGGTTTTAATTTCAATATCTTTTCTAAAGAGATATTGTTATATCCACCAATTTTTGTAACATTCTTTGATTCTTCAGGATAATCACAAAAATTTGTATTTGCAACTACATTTTTTCCAACACCTAAAGCAAATACAATTTCATTTATTGATGGAGAGAGAGTTACAATTCTCTCTTCTGCCAACAAATTTATACAAAAAATTAGTATAAATAAAATTTTTTTCATATTAGAATTTTACTTTCATACCAGCATAATACGTTGTTTCAAAATTAATTGGATAAATTGCATCATCCCTAATCCACATTCCATTTTTTTCATCAAAAATATTTTGAATTTTCCCAAATAATTCAAGATTTTGATAAGTATATGAAATTGTAAAATCTGTAGAATTATACACTTCTTGTTTTTGAGTAAAATTATTTTCAAAATCATTAGATGCATAAGCGCTACTTTTATAAGTATGAGATAATATAGTATTTATATTATTTATATTATAACCTAAATTAACTGTAATATTGTGCTTTGAAACTCCTGGCAAATATTTACCATTATATGCACCATTTCCTTCATTTTCTTCATCAATTTTTGCAATAATATATGAATAATTAAAAGATGTATATAAATTTTCATTAATTAAATATTTATCAAATATCTCTAAACCATATTTATGAGATTTATCTATATTTGTATTAAATGAAGTTAACCAAGAACCAGTATTATAATAATAAATTTCATTTTTTAAATCAGCTCTAAATATAGAAAATTTAAATTTATTATTTTGTAAAATATTATTATATCCAACTGTATAATTATGAACTTTAGATGGTTCGATAAAATTATTAAACGAACCATAGGTAAAAAATTTATCAATATCAGGAGCTTGATAACTTCTATTATAATTTGCAAATATAGATGATTTCTCATCCAAAATATAGTTAACTCCTACATCGTAAGCATTTAAATAATCATCTTCTTCTAAACTACTTCCACTATTTGGTTGATATTTGTATTCAACATTTTCTCTTCTTACACCAGAAGATATTTTTAAATCATCTGTTATATTATATTCTGCTGATATGAAAACTGCTTTATTGTCTTTTGTAGTTATATCACTAGAACTTATTCTATCACCATTAAATCCATCAATGCCTACAGCAATTTTTAAATCTTCATAATTATAATTTAATTTACTTCCAAAAGATTTATAATCATAATTTGAAGCCCAACCTGAAGAATATCTACTTAACTTATTTTCATCATTAAAATCTAATTCAAGAGATAAATTATTATTTATATTATATTTAGCTCCTACACTTGTTACATAACTTCTAAAATATTGTTCTGTAAAATATGATGTTCTATTGATATTATTTTCATAATCATCTAATGTTATAGAACTTCCATATTTAGTATTCATATTTGAGTAACTTCTTGATAAATTTAATTCTAATTCATCTATTGGAAAATATGTTACACTAATCTTTTTATTTTTATTGTAATTATCATTTTTTTCATCATTGCTATTATATATATTTCCATCTGTTGAACTATAATCTGTGTAACCATTTATAATAACTTTATCAAAACTATGTCCAAAACTTAATGTTCCATTTTTAACACCATTATTTCCAACATAGGCTTTTATATAACTTTCATTAATACCATTAGTAATAATATTAATTACACCTGCATTTGCTCCATCACCAAACTGAACAGAACCTGTACCTTTTAAAATTTCAATTTTTTCAATGCTATCAATTGGAATTGAACTCAATAATTGTGGTGTAGAATCAATATTATTCATTCTTCTACCATTAACTAAAACTATAAGATTTTCACCACCATTTGATATTCCATAACCTCTTAAATCTAATAATTGAGAAAATGTATTCCCAAAATATGAATTAACATTAACAGAAGTTTGAGATGATAGAAATTCATAAATATCTTTTGATTTTGATTTATCAATATCTTCTTTTGTATATATTTCTGTAGAAAAAGTTGCTGTTTTTTCATCAGATTTAATTGCAGATGAATTAACTGTGATTGTTTCTAAATCTTGAGCTGAGAAAAGGTTTGTTGCTATTAGAAAGCTTGCAACTAAGCTTATAGATAATTTTTTTTGCATTATTAATTTTCCTAAATTATTATTTATATGTTATTTGTTGAATATAATTTGATTGGTTTTAATTGTTTTTGTAACAATTGTTTAGTAATTTTTGGCATTTTTGATAAAATAGAATGAATCATACAATTTATTGATTGTATTTTTTTATCTACAGTCGCAGCTAAAATTCCGAAAAGACTAAAGTATTTTCTATTTTTACTGATCATTATTTCCTCCTTTATAAAATTTATTTTGTTGATTTATATATGACAACTTAAAATTGATTTTGTTGGATCTGTTAGATATTCATAACCGATATATCCTATGTATATTCCAAAAGCAATTACTAAAATTGAAGCAAGTTTAATAAATAAATCTCTTAAATTTGATTGTTTAAAAAGTCCAACAAAAAAACCAAGAGAAAAAAGTGCAGGTATTGTACTAAGTCCAAAAATCAGCATTACAAATGCACCCCAAAATGCACTTCCTGTACTAGCTGCTGTAATTGCAAAAACATATACAAAACCACATGGAAGTAGTCCATTTAGCATACCTAAAAGATAAAAACTAAATAAAGAATCTGAACCTAAAAGTGATTTAAATGTTTTTTGATAAAAAGATGATTTTGAGCAACTATGTTCAAGCATTGTTAAAAACTTGATTTTTCCAAGAAGTGAAAGTCCAACTAAAACCATCATAAATCCAGTTATAAGTAAAAATATCCCACTTGTAAGATTATCAAAAGTCACAACTCCACCAACAAGACCAAATAAAGCTCCCAATATCATATAAGTTGTAATTCTTCCAAAAGAGTACAATAAATGAGCAATAGCTTGAACTTGTTTTGACCATTCAGCTTTTATTTTTGTACTTGAATATGCGATAACAATTCCTCCACACATTCCAACACAATGACCAAATGAACCTAAAAAAGCTATTGAAATAATAGTTATAATACTAATTGCTTCCATTATTTACCTAATAATTCTTTTTTGTAAACTGGATTTGCCATAGTTTCACCTCGAAGCATTTTTAAACTCATCTCTTCAAAAGTAATAAATCCATCTTGTTTATTTTCATAAGCACCAAATCCGTATCTCATAGGAGTTATATCTGTTTGACTATACCAAGCCGTTCTTCCATCTATATATTTTTTTGTATCGATAGTTCTAACCCAGATTTTTGCTTCATCTTTAAAAGCTTTATCTTTTAACCAATTTGCCATTCCACCGTGATCATGGAAAAACCAAGTTTTACCATCAGGAGCTACAACTTGAGAAACATAATCAAGATTATCAATAATCATCCCACAATCACTATCTTGATATTTTCCTAAAACTATATCAAGTGGTGTTTGAGTAGTATTACCCTCTTTTAAAACAACCATTTGTTTACTATTTGACATTGATAAAAATATTATAACAATGATGGCAATTATTACTATTATTGTAAAAAAAGGTAAGATTTTTTTCAATTGGAACTCCCAAATTTTAGCCGTATTATATTCACTTGTTTATAAAATTCAGATTATTAAGGCATAAAAAAAGGCTTTACAGAGGGAAAAACTGTAAAGCCCGTATTCAAATCTATTTCAGAGTATAGGATACAAAATCATATGTATTTAGTAGTAGGAGGATTTAATACAAATATCCTATGGAAGAATAATATCAGTTCAAATATTAAAATAAGATAAAAGTTCTCCTATTTGTTTATTTTTTTTAACTATTTACTTATATTTTTAATAATATAATAAAAAATCAAAAGAAAAAAGGAATTTAATGCGTCTAATAATGTTTGATATGGACGGAACATTGATTGATAGTGGATTTGCCATTACAAATACTATAAATTATGTACGAGAAAATTTAGGTTTTGAAAAATTAGAAAAAAATCATATTTTAGAAAAAGTAAATGACCCAACTATAAACTCAGCAGAGTTTTTTTATGGAACAAAAGAGTTTACACAAGAACAAACAAAACTTTTTGAAGAGTATTATAATCAACACTGTTTAAGTGATTTGGCTGTTTATGATGGTATTACTAAACTAATTGAAGATTTAAAAGGTGATTTTACACTTGCAGTTGCAACAAATGCAAACTCAACTTATGCATATAAGATGCTAAATCATGTGGGTTTAGCAAAATATTTTTCAACTATTTTAGGATATGACAGTGTAAAAAATCCAAAACCACATCCTGAAATGGTTTATAAAATTTTGGATAAACATAATATACAAAAACATAATGCACAACTAATTGGTGATTCTCACAAAGATATTATGGCTGCTACAAATGCAGGTGTTGATTCAGTTTTAGTTAATTGGGGATTTTCAAATCATGAAAAAGATGCAATTGAAACTGTTCAAGAGTTAGAAAATAAAATAAAAGCAAAATTTTACTAAGAGTTATTATGTTTGAAAGTATAAAAAATCTCTTTAAAAAAGAGGAAGTTTTCCCTTGTATTATTTTTGATGGAAAAATTATGAAGTATCTTGACTTAACTCAAAAACAAATAGATAAACTTCAAGAAGAAAATAAAGATTGGACAATAACAAAAAAAGAGGAGTGTTAAAGTTTTATAAACTTATATTCACCCTCTTTTAAATCTTCTACATCAAATCCTGCAAAATTTAATCTATGAAGTTTAACTACCCTATTTCCTACTGCTGCAAACATTCTTTTTACTTGATGATATTTTCCCTCAACAATTTCAAGTCGAACTTGTGTTGGAGTTATAATTTCAAGAATAGCTGGAAGTAAAGGTTTCTTTTCACCATTTAGCATAAGTTCTCCACTTGCAAAGATTTGAGCTTCATCACCTTTTAGTGGTTTTGCAAGTGTAGCTTCATAAACTTTTATAACATCACTTTTTGGACTTGTTAATCTATGATTTAAGTCTCCATCATCTGTTAAAATAATAGCTCCTGTTGTATCAACATCAAGTCTTCCAACAGTTGAGATTTTTGGATTTCTTCTATTCCAACGTTGTGGAATTAAAGAATAAATCAAACTTCCTGCATCATTATGAGAGCAAATAAAACCATTTGGTTTATTTAATAAAATAGTGATTGTTTCAGCATCTATTGGCTCACCATCAATTTTGATATCATCATGATATGCTTTTAAAGATGGGTCAAAAACTCTTTTGTCTTTTACTAAAACTTCAAAAATTCTCAAAAACTTTTTTGCTTCACCTCGTGTACAATATCCCAAACTAGACAGATGTGCATCTATTCTTTTATAACTATTTGCCATAAATTCCTATCTTTTTCTTTTAAATTGGTCGGATATTAACATTTTTTTCAATAAAATACAAATATGAAATTACTTGATAAAAAATATAAAATCTATTTATTAGATGATGATAACTTTGATTTTCCAACTTTGGAGATGATGAAAGATGATTTAGTTGCTGTTGGTGGTGACTTTCATCCTCAAAGACTTATAAATGCTTATGAAAATGGGATTTTTCCTTGGTATATTGACGATTATGGTTATATTCATTGGTTTTCTCCAAATAAAAGAATGGTGTTAAATCCAAATGAAATGAAAGTATCTAAAAGCCTAAAAAAATCAATAACAAACAAAGGCTTTGTTGTCAAATCAAATGAAAACTTTGAAAGAGTTATGCGTGAATGTGCCGAAATTAAACGAAAACATGAAGATAGCACTTGGATAAGTGAAGAGTTCATACAAGCTTATACAAACTTACATGAACTTGAAGTTGCATTTTCTATTGAAACATATTTGGATGATGAGTTAGTTGGTGGACTTTATGGACTTGTTATTGGTGATGTTTTTTGTGGTGAAAGTATGTTTGCAAAGGTAACTGATGCTTCAAAAGTTGCTTTTTATCATCTTTGCCAATGGGCAAAAGAAAATGAAATCAAAATCATAGATTGTCAAGTTTACAATGACCATTTAGCTAGTTTGGGAGCTAGTGAAATAAGCAGAGATGAGTATTTTAAAATATTGGGCGTAGATTAATTTACTCTATTTTTAGCCCAAGTTTTTTGCTCATCTTTTGGTAAAAAAGTCCAAGCTACTATTCTACTTATCTTTTGACCGTGAGCCATTTCTATTGTTTTTACTTCTACTGCTTTTAGATCTTTTAATGCTTTATAAATAAAAGGAAGATTCTCTTTTTTTGATACAAGAGTTGTAAACCAAAGACAGTTTTTTGAAAACGCTAAACTCTCTTTTATCATATTTTTAATAAATACTATTTCTCCACCTTCGCACCAAAGTTCGTTGTTTTTCCCACCAAAATTTAGAGCACTTTTTGTACTTTTTTGTTTTGTAAGATTTTGAACTTTTCTTTTATTTCCTGCTAATGCTTCATCTAATGATTTATGAAAAGGAGGATTGCATAAAGTAAAATCATATTTTTCATCTTTATTGATAATATTTACAAAAATATTAGAAGGATTTTCTTGCTGTAATACTTTGATATTTTCTTTTAAAATTTCATTTGAATTTATGATATTTAAAACTGATTCAATAGAACTTTTTTCTATATCACTTCCTAAAAACTGCCAACCATAAACGCTAACACCAATAATAGGATAAATACAATTTGCTCCAACTCCAACATCTAAACCTTTTATAGCTTTTCCTTTAGGAATTTTTCCATTGTTACTTAAAGCTAATAAATCCGCAATATGATGTATATAATCAGCTCGTCCAGGAATTGGAGGACATAAATATCCTTTTGGGATTTCCCAATTTTTAATCCCATAAAAATGCGATAATAAGGCTTTATTTAAAGTAATAACAGCCTCAGGATTTGCAAAATCTATTGATAAATCACCATATTTATTTGGTTTTACAAACTCTTTTAGACTATCTTGAGATTTTATTAAAGTAGTAAAATCATATCTATTGTTATGAAAATTTCTGGGATGTAGTGTTTTTGTATTTGACATATCTTATTTTATCCTATTGATAATGAAAATTGTATTATTGATTTTCTAAGTATTTGCAACTTTTTATTTTAATAGTGTAATATTTCTTACCAATAATAAGGAGAATATGTGGATTATAAAAAATTTAGTGAAATTTCACCTTGTGATTATGCAGGAACTTTAAAAAGAGAAAGTTTTATGGATGCTGGAATAAAAGAGCTTTGGTCAAATATTCCTAGAATCTCAGGTCCTGCATTTACTGTAAATATGGTTGCAGGAGAAAATTTAGCACTTCATAGAGCTATTTATGAAGCGCCAGTTGGTTCTATAATAGTAGCCCAATCAAATACAATGGATTATGCAGTGATTGGTGGAAATGTAGCCACTATTGCGTATAACAGAGGAATTGTAGGTTTTGTGATTGATGGTGTTGTAAGGGATATCGCAGAGATTAGAGAAAAAAGAATTCCAATGTTTGGACGTGGTGTTTTAGCAATGCCAGGAACAAAAAAACAAGCTGTTCCAGTAAATACACCAATAATTGCTGGTGGAATAAATGTAAATCCAGGTGATATAATAGTTGCTGATGAAGAAGGAATTGCAGTTATTCCAAAAGATAGAGCCGAAGAGATATATCAAGAGTGTAAAGAAAAAGTTAAAAAAGAGTCTGCTTTGAGTTTTGAAGAGTGGGCAAATAGACACAAAAAAAATATAGACTCATTTTATGAGTGATTTTTAAGATATTAAGAAAAGATTAGATTTTGCTATCTTTTCTTAAAATAAAAAGTATAAATTTTCTCAAAATAAAAAGAATTTTGTATAAAAATTTTGAAAAAGTATTATCGTAAGCAAAGAAAAAGTGCAATTTTCCCAAAATCGTAGTTTTATCAACTGCACTATTTAAAAACTCTAAAGCTTTAGCTCCTTGAAAACAATGATTTTCATAAACAACTATAAAACCATCGTTTATATCTAGGTTTTTACAAATATTTTCTAGTTCTATTTTATTTTTTCTTGCATCTATTAGTTTTAAATCAAAACTCTTTTTTAGCTTCAAAAAGTTTGTATAGTTTTTACAAAAAGGGCACTCTTCATCGTAAAATATGATTATTTGATTAGTTTTCATTTTCAAAATATATCAAAACTTTTGCGATGATTCTACAATCCTCTTTTTTATAAACAAGATGAGAAAAATCAGGATTTATAGATACAAAAAACTCTTTTTGCTCTATAAGACTAGCTTTTTTTATCCACATATTATCATCTTTATAAATCAAAAATATTGCTTCATCTTCAAACTCTTTTTGAGATAAATCAGCAACAACCAAAGAGTTATCAGAAATAACTGGTTGCATAGATTTACCTTCTATTTTTGAGACAAAAAGTGAAGTCTTAGAGTATGGAACTTTAATCAAATCCTCTTCAAACTCTAACTCTTTTTTTACTATTTTGTTATCTATTTCTTGGTGGTATTCTAGTTTTATTTTGTTCATTGTTTTTAATTTATTATACTTACTATTTAACTCTTTATTTAATATTATAAAAATTATTTAAAAATTTAAAATAATCCATTCATAATATAACATATAAAAGAAAATTTTTTTTAATTATTACCTCTGTTCAAATTTTAATAATTGCTATATTTTCTCTTATATTAATATAAAATACTAATATCCTAAAAAAAGAGATATAAGAATATCTCTTTTTTATTATTTACCTTTATTTGAGTAGTTATTCCCTCTTTTATTATTAGGATTTAACTGTGCACCTCTATTACCATTAACTTTTGCATTTGCAACATTATTACCAGATGTTCCTTTATTTTTATTTCCTTGATTAGCTTTATGATTATCATTTGCCATTTTTTATTCCTTTTTTATTATTTTTTGATAAAGTTATTATCAATTAAAGAATTATGCAATAACCATTAAGGACAAATATGGGGACAAAAGAAACTAATTTAGAAAAATTCAAAAAATTATGGATTATTTTTGAAAAAGAAATAAAAATATCTACAAGACTTGAGACAAACGACTTAAAAGGTTTTGCAAAATATTATGAAAAACATAGTGATACAAATGAAGAAAATGATAAAAAAAGAGTTTTAGATAAATTAGAAAAGTGGCATAAAAGAATAATAATACAAAAACAAAAAAGCATCAGAGAAGTTACTTTTTTGCAGCTACAAGAATATTGTAAATTTTTAAATAATGGTTACTTTATTCAAGAGCTATTAGAAGATGAAACACCTGAACATTGGTTTGATTAAATTAAAAAATTTAGTCACATTCATTGTAACGGTTTCTCAAAATTTTTTCAAGTTTTTCTATACCTAATATTCTAGCTCTTTGTGCATCAATTACACCTGACATAGACTCAACAGCACAAGCACATCTATCTCTAACAAAAGTATATGAGCCAAATAATCCAATGCAAGTTTTCATCATTTTATATTCAGTTTTCACAGATGCTCTATTTATATTCAAATAAGCATCAGCAGTAATACCCAATCCACTTCCAATAAGAATTGTAGTCATTGCAGATAATATAGGTTTTCTATATTTTTCACCAATTAAAGGTTTCTCGCATTTCTTGCATCTTATTTCTTTAGATAAATTTATTTTATTTTCTTCTAAACAATGTGGACATTCTATATCTAGCGTATTTTTTATTTCTTCACTCAATTTTTTTCCTTGTCTAATTTTAAAAATCAAGTATATTATATAAAATACTCACAAATAACTCTTTTTTATTTCTAAACCTCTACAACCCGTTCAAACATCTCTTTTATCTCCATTTCATGGCTGATCAAAAATATTTGTCTATATTGTTCTTTGATTGTATGAAAGGCTTCAAGGATTTCCATTCGTCTTGTATCATCTTGACTTCCAAAAACTTCATCAAAAGCTAAAAACTCTACACTATTTGCACCACTTAATTCACTCAAAGTTTTAGAAATGGCGATTCTTAAAACCAAGTTTGCAAGGTCGATTTCACCACCACTAAATCGCTCTATTGGATATCTTTTACCTTCATCATAGATATAAAAGTCAAACTCATTTGAAACCTCTATATGTTGATATTTTCCTTTTGTGATTTGAGCAAACATAGTTGAAGCAATATCAGAGATTCTTGGAGCTACTTTTGAGTTTAGTTTTGTTTTAAACTCTGCTAGATTTATTTTGATTTTTTCATAGTCGTTTAGGTCATCTTTTTTTGTTTGTACTTTTTTTAGTTGAGTTTCATTGTTTGATAAACTCTCTTGTATAGTTTTGATTTGTCCTTGTATAGTTGCTATTTTTACTTTTAAATCATTTATTAGACTTATTAGACTATCTTTTTGTTTTTGTACCTCATCAAACTCTTTTGATTTTTCTTGATGTTTTACCTCATCATAGTCTATAGCTTTATACTCTAAATCTTTTTGAAGAAGTTCTAGATTGTATTTATCTTGATTATTTATAGAAGTTTGTAACTCCTCTTTTATAGTATCAACTCTTTTTAGCATTGTTTCAAGAGAGAGTATATACTCATACTTAGTTTTTAACTCTTTTTGTTTTAAAAGCAGTTCTTCATGTAAGTTCTTATCATAACTATAGATTTCAAGTTTACTTAACTCCTCTTTATTTTTCACTCCCTTTTGTGTCACTTTTTCAAAGTGTTCTTTTAGGGCTAATAAATCTCTTTTTTTATTTTCTATTAGATTTATCTTTTTAGAGATTTCAAAATGCTCTTTTATATATGCTTTTTGTTGTTCTTCTAGTTTTTCTTTTTCATCTTTTATATTTGCTAGTTGTTCTTTTGCAGTATCTATCTTTGTATTTTGTGTATTTGTTACTATTTGCTCTAGTGAGAATATAACACTATCATACTCATCTAAAAGAGGTCTTGTACAAGTTGGACAGTTTGATTCACGTCCAAGTGTTGTGATATTTTCTATTTTCTTTTTTATATCAGCTATTAGCTTCTCTTCACCTGCTATTTCTTGTATTACTCTTTTTTCATCTAACTCTTTATTTGTTAGTAGTTGTTTATACTTTTCTATACTCTTATCTAACTCTTTTTCTTTTTCTACTAACTCTAAATGCTCTTTTGTTTCAAACTCTAATACTTTTATACTATCCTTTGCTTTTGTGTATTGTTCTCTTAACTCTTTTTGCTCTAAAAGTAATCCATCTTTTCTTAGACTATACTCTTTTAGTTTATCTTGCTCTTTTAGAGTTTCATGTAAAGTTATATACTCTTGCTTTATAGTTTGTAAACCTTTTAACTCTTCTTGTTTTGTATATAGAGTATTTAATTCCGTTTGTAGTTTCTCTTGTGCTTTTTGGTGAGAGTTGATTGTATTTGTTAAAAGTTCACATCTAGCTTTTAGGCTTTGTTTTTGTTCTTTTGTTTTTGTAAGTTGTTCTAACTCTTGTTTTATAGTAGAAGCTTTTTTATTTAACTCTTCTAAAACTAAACTTTGTTTATCTATCTCTTTTAAAAACTCTTCTTTTTGAGATGTTTGTTCAACTATGTTTTCTTTTTTTATAGTTATATCTTCACTACTTAGTAATACTTCTTTAAAAGCATCTATCTCTCTTTTTAATTCCCTACTTTTTTCTATTAACTCTTTTTCTACAAAATCTATCTTTTCAAGACCAAGAAGTTTTCTAATCATCTTTTTTCTATCTTCTGGTTTACTATTACTTAAACTTGTAAGTTCTTTTTGACTAGCAAATAGTGTATGCATAAAAGCATCTTTACTCATCTTTGTTAGATTTGAGATAGTTGTAGTTACTTCTTTTGCACCTGTTGTTATAAGTTCTTCGTTTTTATATAGTTTTGCATTTGCACTTAATGTCTTTCCTCTAAACTCTCTGATGATTTTATATATACTCTCACCTATTTCAAAATCAAGTTCAACACTTACAATATCTTTTGAAGTTGCATTTGCATTTCTTACCACTTCTTTATCACCTTTGTTTCTTAGTTCTCCATATAAGGCAAATAAGATAGCTTCAAAAATAGTAGATTTTCCACTACCATTTTTCCCTATGATTCCTATAAGTCCTAAATCAAAAGAGATTTCAAAAGAGTTATACTTTTTAAAGTTTTCTAGTTTTAGTTTAGTTAGTATCATAACTTACCTCTTCATACTTAGAAAATAATTCTTGTGTCTTTTGTTTTAGTCTTTCATACTCTATATCATTACAACTCTCTTTTATATGCTCTAAAAAATACTCTTCAAGTGATATAGCTTCAAGATTATCAATATTTGATGAGGTAGTATCTTTTTTAAACTCTCTTTTTATACTAACACTTAAAGCAGTTGGGAATAACTCTTTGATTTGTTTGTTTTGAATATCTATTGAAGAAAGTGGTGTAAGATTTGTTAGTTTTACTTCTACTATAGCATTTTGACAATCACTTGTATCTAAAGCTTGTATTGAAACTTCATAATCTTCACAATCTATCTCTTTTTGTCTAATAGCTCTTATGTTTATCTCTTTATAGTCTATAGTAAGTGTATCTTCAATATTTGCAATTATAAAACCTTTTGAGTTTCGTTTATCATTTAGACTTGTTCGCTCAACGCTTCCACTATAATAAACATTTTCGTACTTTCCAACTTTTCCAAAACCATGCCAATGACCAAGAGCCACATAATCCATCTTTTCAAATATATACTCTTTGTTTGATGGATATACCCATTCTCCAAACTCACTCATCAAATACCAAGCACCAACTGAACAGTGCATCATCATGACATTTTTTTTGTTTTCGTCTATATTTGCTTCACAAAAGTTTATTTGCTCTATTGCAATATTTTCATCATTCATATGAGGTAAGGTATGAAATACTACATCTTCAAACTCTATTTTTTTATACTCTTGATTATATGAAACATAGATATTTTTAAAGTTTTCAAATATCTTTAAAATAGGAGAACTTAGATTTGTTCGAGGAGTTGAGTGATTTCCAGCTATTAAAATAAATGGAATATTTAAATCATTTATCTCATTGAATTTTTCAAGTGCAAAGGTAATTGCTCTATTACTTGGACTTGCTCTATGAAATAAATCTCCCGTATGGATTATGTAATCAGGTTTTATTAGTTTTATTTGTTCAACTACTTGAGAAAAAGCATCATAAAAGTCTGCTTCTCTTTGGTTTATATTGTTTTCATTTATAATATCTAGGTCATTAAAACCTAGATGTGTATCGCTAAAATGTAGTATTTTCAAAGTTTGTTCTTTCTTTTTTAAAAATTATTAAAAGATTATAACAAACAAATTACTCACAAATGACTTTTTTAGATTAACTTATACTCTATTGGAATTTGAATTTCTATACTTTTATTTGTTTTAGGAAAATTTCTTGAAGCCTCTTGTATAGCTTCAATTGTTGCATTTTGTAAAAATTTATGACCATCAACTATAATAATATTTTCAACAGTTCCATTTTCATTGATTTTAAATCTTACTGTTACAACTCCTTGAATAGATAATTTTCTAGCTTTCAAAGGATATTTTACATTTTGATTTATCAAATTTCTAATAAGTGCTAAATGTTTTTCTAAATACTCTTTTTTTTCATCAACTACTGGTTTTGTAGCTGATAATTCTTTAGTTTCTTTTTGTATATTATTATTTACTATATTTTCTTTTACAACTTCTTCTTTTGTAGAATTTTTCTGCTCTTTTATTTCCTGTTTTTTAACTACTTTTTCTTTTTCTATTTTTTTCTCTTTTGGCTTTTTTTGAACCTTTTTCTTTTCTTCTTTTTTAATTACTTTTTCTATTGGTTCTGGTTTTATTTCTTCTTTAATTTGCTCTTTTATTTCTTCTTGTATAATCTTTTTTTCTTTTATTTGATTAACAACTGGCTCAGGTTTTAACTCAATATGATTTAAAGATATTTTTTGAACTACTTGAGAATCTTTTGTAATTATCTTTTTATCTATAAAAAAATAGAAAATTCCAAAAGCAAAAGAACTATAAAAAACTAATGCAATAATAAAAGAATTAAAATATCTTTTCATTTTTTAGTCACAATTGAAATATTTGAATATTCGTATCTTTTTAACATATTTAAAACAGATACAAAAATTTCAAATTTTGAATTTTTATCACTATTTATATGAATTGGTGTATCTTTAGAAAATTGTAAAATATGTTCTTCTATATTCTTTAAACCCTCTATATTATTATTACAAAATAGAGTTCCATCCTCTTTTATTACTATAATTATCTCTTTATTTACTTTTAAATTTTCAGCATTTGATGCTTTGGGAAGAGATATCGGAATTATTCCTTTTGTAATAAAAGTTGATGTCATCAAAACAATAGTTAATAAAACAAGTAATACATCAATAAATGGAATTACATTTATTGAATCATATTTCTTCAGTTTCATAATGACTCTCCAAAACTTCAGCATAACGTCCCAAAATATTATAAAAAATCTGAGAACTAATAGCAACTACAAGTCCAATAGCAGTTGCTTTTAAAGCAAGCGCTAATGAACTCATGATTTTTGCTGCATCAATATCTCCACTTCCCATAGTCATAAAAGTAAGCATAATAGCCAACACCGTTCCAAGCAATCCAATATAAGGCGAATTTGAAGCTATTGTTCCTATGATTGTTAGATGTTTTGTTAATGCAACATCAAGTTGTTTTTTGTTTTTAAAACTTTTTACATCTAACTTTTTATAAAAAATTATTCTTTCAACAAAAAACCAAAATGAGATAAAACTCATAAAAAGTAAAAGAGCAATAACTCCATAATCTATAAGATTTTTTAAAACTTCGATATTCATTTATTCTCCATGCTCATTTGATGATTTTTATGATTGTGTCCCATATTTGCACCATAAGTTTTAAATACATAACCCGTATAAAAATTTAGACTCATATAAAAGATTATAAGTGCAGATGCAAAAGGAAAAGCAAAAACTTTTAAAATAGTTTTACTCTCTATTAGTTTAAATCTATTTATCATCAACACAAAAGCCCAAATATAACCAATGTGATTAAAAACTTTAAAAATATGAACCCAGTCATCTTTTCTACTTGCAAGTGGTTGCATAGTTTCAAATCCTAAATAAAAAGCTTGATTAAACCCATTTACGATATTTGAAGCATAAGAATAAAAGAAAAATTCTCCAATATGTGATAATCCACCTATTATAAATAGTGGAGCAAAAGCATATCCTAAAGTGTAAAATGTAGTTTGAAAATTAACTTTTAAAATCTTTGAAGCTATAAACATTCCTCCAACACTTAAAACTATTGAGATTAAAACTGCATATAAAAATGCAAAAAGTCCAATAACATCAATAGTTCCAAAATTTATAAATGATTCAAAATATCTTGCTGTTTTAGTCCAAAAAAACTCTTCAACTATCGCACTTCTTCCAAGTGCGTGATGAAATCCCATAGTTATACTAATAGCTGCGGTTATAAAAATCAATGCCCAAACTTCTGCTTTTGATGTTTTAAACTTATCAAATAATGTGCTTGAAGGTTTTTTAAATTTAAAAGCTACACTTTCACAGACACTACTACAATCCATACATAAAGTACAATCTTCCATAGAATTTTTCTTTGCAAAAGTAAATGGTTTTAAGTTATAACTACAAGCAGTTGCACAATCAAATGTTTTACAAGATGAACAGTGTTCTTTGTAAGTTTCAAGTTTTGTAAATCCTACTTTTGAGAAAGCTTTTGTCATAGTTCCAATAGGACAAATATATTTACAATATGCCATTTCATCATAAATATAATAAAAAACTACAGCAACTAAAGTCATAATAAAAAATAAAAGTGCAGTTGAATAAGGTGTTTTGAAAAACTCCGGATACATATAATATGTAGCCCACCAACCAATAAAAAGTAAAAAAACTCCAATAAAAGGATTTGCTAAACTTTGAGGAATTTTTTTCTTTAATCCAATTTTAGTGATATATTTTCCTATAAATCCATGAGGACAAATTCCACAAAAAATTCTTCCAAATGTTGATAATGTTGTAACCATAAAAAATGGCCAAAACAATCCCCAAAAGAGTGCTGTTGTAAATAGATTTTCCTCTTTTGTTGGATTAATAAATCCCATATAAATTGCATATACAAATAAAAATAAGACTAAAATCTGAACTGTTCTTTGAAAAACTCTATTTTTAAAAATGATATTTAAAATAGGCATTCCAAAAATATCATTTTTATCTCTTTTTACAAAATTTACCATAATTATTTCCTAAAATTTATATGTATATGTAAGCATTGTCATTCTAGGACTTGCAGCTTTATATGACTCAATCCCATAAACATCTTTTGAAGCTTCTGAAGCGTAATATTTATCAAATAAGTTATTGATATTTAACTGAATATTGTGATTACTTTTTTCATATCCAATCATAAAATCAGTGATTAAATCATAACCTTCATACTTTTGTGTATTTGCATTATCCATATAATAACTTCCATAAGTTCTTGCAGTTACTCTTGTTTTAAATCCATTTGCTAGATTATAAGCTGCAAATAGCGAGTATTGATTTTTTGGAATATATGGCATATAGTTTCCATCTCTTGAAACTAAACTTCCTCTAACTGATTCATTAAAAGTATCAAATTTAAAATTACTATAAGCATAAGCTCCACCAACTTGAATAAAAGAAGTTAAATCATAAGCTAAATTAAACTCTAAACCTTTTTTATCTGTTTTTCCTGCATTGTCATAGATAGAATTTCCATTTGCATCTTTGATTTGTATAATCTCATCATCTACAAAATTCTGGAAAAGTGCTAAATCATAAGCTAATTTATCAGTTCTTGTTTTTAATCCAATTTCATAGTTTGTACTTTGAGATTTATCTAAATCTTCATTTTCTCCTAATTCACTTGTTGTTGGAGCTTGATTTGCAGTTGCAATTGATGCATAAATATTTGTATTATCTGTTATTGCATAACTTGAACCAAATTTTGCAGAAAATAGAGTAAATGAATTATCTATTGAATACTCACCAATACCAGCTTTATAACTTTTTGTTGAATAATCATAAGTTGAAATTTCATTTCCATCTATATCAAATTTTAATTTATCAATTCTTGTACTAATATCAAAACCCAATTTATCTGTTGCTTTAAAACTCTCCATTAAATAAGCACCATAAAGTAAAGTTTGAGAATCTTCAGTTGAAGCTAAGGCTCCTTTATTATTTGATAAAGTTTTTACTATTTGATCAACTGTTGTTTTATTTGCACCCCAACCTGTTGTTACAGTATTAGTTATAACATCTGCATATTCATATTTTTTAGCATCATTTGTTTTGTCCATTTTAAATGTCAATCCACCAACAAGCATTGCATCTTTTTCAAATAGTTTATGAGCTGCATTAAACTCTAAATCTGTACCAAATACTTTATTGTCATCAGCATCATTTATAAGACCAGTTACAGGATGGAAATGTTCCCAAGAGTTAAAATAAAATCTTGGCTTATATGTAATATTTCCTACTTCTTTTTCATATTTACTATTTAATGAAAAGATTTTCGAATCCCTTGCACTATTTTGCCATTGACTTGAAGTATCATGTTGTTTTCCTGTTTGTTTAAAAATCTCAAACTCTTCTTTTGTCATAGAAGCTGGAAGTTCTAAATTTGATTCTGTATATGAAAGTTCATTTTCGATTGTTGAGTCATCATCAAAAATATGACCATATTTTAAAGTTGCTTGTGTAGTATCAAACTCATTGTTATCTCTCCAAGAGTTATCGATTTTTCTTGAACTAAATGTAAATGAAGCAAAATCATTTTCATCTATTACACCTCTTAATTTAAGATTAACATTTCTTTGATTTTCGTCACCAACTCCAACTTTGAAACTATTTTTATCTTCATCAAAAACTGATTTTGTAATTAACTGAATAACTCCACCTGTTGAATTAACAGCATTTATAGACCCTGGTCCTTTTTGAACTTCAATACTTGAAACATCTTGCATATCAATAAAATCAAATCTAGTAAAAGAATCTGGATCTGTCATAGGAACACCATCTTTCATAACCATGATTTCTCTTACCCCATATCTAGCTTTTAATCCAGCACCTCTTATAATTAGTCTTGGACTAGGAGAATTTGATGAAGATTCAGCAATCACACCTGGAATATTTTGTAAAGCATCTTGAATATTTAAGATATTTTTATCTTTGATTGTTTTTTCATCTACAACAGCAATACTTTCGCTTACTTCTTTTGTTGCTTTTTCAACTTTTGTAGCAGTTACTGACATCTGTTCTAGTTTTATTGTTTCATTTGATAAAAGATTTGCATTTAATGCAATTAGTGCAAATATAGAGTATTTTAGTCTCATTTCAGTCCTTAAATAAGTTTTTGAAATGATAGAACTACTCTGTTAACTTTCTGTTAATTTTTTGTTAGATTTGTAATAAAAAGGTGATTATCCCAAGAAAAATCTTGGGATAAGAAAAAAACTAGGCTAAAATTTCTTCAATAGTAATATAATCACCAACTCTTCCTGTCATTTGTTCAACATCAGTATTAACTGGAAGTGTTTTTTTACCAGGAACCCAACCAGCTGGACAAACTTCACCTGTTTTAGATGCATGTTGCCAAGCTTTTACTTGTCTTAAAAATTCATTTACATTTCTTCCAACCATTGGAGCTTGAACTTCTTGAGCTACAACAACACCATCAGGATTGATTAAAAATCTTCCTCTTAAAGCTTGTCCCTCTTCTTCAATCATTACACCAAATGCCCTACTTACATTTCCTGTTGAATCAGCTCCAATTGTAAGTTTTAATCCTTTTAATAAAGGTTCAGTTTCAACAAATCTTTTATGAGAAAATTTTGTATCAGTTGAAACAGCTAAAATTTCAACTCCTAATTCTTGAAATTCATCATATTTTGCATTCATAGCTGCAATCTCAGTTGGACAAACAAATGTAAAATCTGCTGGATAAAAACAAACAACGTGCCATTTACCTTTATAATCTTCACTACTAACTGTTGTATAATGACCTGTTTTTGAATCATAAGCATCCATTTTGAACTCTGGAACTCTTCTTAAAACTAAACTTGAACTCATATTTTTTTCCTTTTTTATTTCATTATTATTTTCATTTTCTAAAACTGTTTCTTTTTCTTCTATTGGTTTTGCACCTGTATCGCAAGCCATAAGTTTCTCCTTTTAAACAAAGGATAATATTTTTCCTTTGATAAAAAGAATTGTATATGATTTAAAATAAATTAGACCTTAAAAATAAAATAAATTTATAAATTTATCATAATATATAATTATAATACTAAGAATAAATTAAATTCAAATATATTAATTTTTCTTATATATTATTTATAATATTTTAATATATTAATAAGTAAGATAACAAAAAAAATTATTAAGGATTATTTATGACTTTAAGAGAAAAATTCTCTCCGACTTGTTTTTTATCTGCTTTAGGTGCAGGTGGATTAAGTGTATCATTTTTTATGTATCTAATGTTTTTAGTTCCACATCCAAACACACCAATGGCAACTTATGATTTTATAATGCCAGCTTTATTAAAAGGAGATTGGTTATCTTTTGTAATCTCATTTTCATTAGTATTTATTATTGCATTTGCTTTTTTTCATTTCAAATTATTGCTTTGGAATACAAAACAATATAATTTATATAAAAAAACAAAAGCTTATGAAGATTTAAAAAATTCAAATGCACAAATTACTCTTATGACTCTTCCTTTAACTTACACAATGACTATAAATGTTTGTTTTGTTTTAGGTGCAGTTTTTGTTCCTGGTCTTTGGAGTTTTGTTGAATATTTATTTCCTTTTGCACTACTTGGTTTTATAACAACTGGTTATTTTGCTTTAAAAATATTTTTTGAGTATTTTTCAAGACTTTTAACAAAAGGTGATTTTGATTTTTCAAAAAACAATAACCTATCTCAAATGATTTCAATATTTGCCCTTGCAATGGTTGCTGTTGGATTTGCAGCACCAGGAGCAATGAGCCATAATATAGTTATAAATTCTATTGGATTATTCTTTTCAATATTTTTTGCCTCTTTATCAATTTTATTAATATTAATAAAAATAACATTGGGTTTCAAAAATATGTTTGAAAAAGGGCTAAATCTTGAAGCAGCTCCTTCTATTTGGATAATTATTCCTATTTTAACACTTTTAGGTATTGCTTTTATAAGAATCTCATTTGGATTAGAGCATCACTATTCTTCACCCGTAGAAATAACTTCTTTATTTATTTTAACTTCTGTTATCTTATCTTTACAAATTATATTTGGTATTTTAGGATATATGGTTATGAAACAAATAGGATACTTTGAAAAATATATAGAATCAGGTGAAAAATCTGCAATTTCATTTGCTTTGATTTGTCCTGGAGTTGCTTTTTTTGTGTTTGGTATGTTTTTTATAAATTTTGGATTAACATATAATGAAATTATTTCAAAATATTCTATGGCTTATTTTATTTTAATGATTCCTTTTATTTACATTCAAATAAAAACTATTATCTATTTCTTTAAACTTTACAAAAAGTTTTCTTTTTAAAAGAGGAAAATAATTCTTTTTTTTATCTTATTATAAGTTAAAACTATTTAGAATAAATAAGTTTTAATTATAATATTAAAACAATTTTATATAAGGATTTATAATATGAAAAAAACTTTACCTATTTTATTATCTTCGTTAGTTTTATCAACTTCTCTTTTTGCAAATGATAATTTAGCAAAAGGATTAAATGTAGTTATCACATCAAAAGATGCACAAACTCAAATGATGGGAATGGTTCTATCTATGATGACTTTAAAACAAAAAAAAGAAGTAAATATGACTCTTTGTTCTGATGCAGGAGATTTAGCTGTAAAAGGAATTGAAAGTCCTATTTTAAAACCTCAAGATAAATCACCAAAAATGATGTTACAAGCTCTAATCAAACAAGGTGCTAAAGTTGAAGTTTGCCCTCTTTATTTACCAAATACTTCAAAAGATGAATCAGTTTTATTAGAAGGTATAAGTGTTGCAAAACCAGCTGAAGTTGCTAAAAAATTATTAGATAAAGACTATCAAAATTTAAGTTATTAATAAAAAGGGGATTTTTCTCCTTTTTATTACTCTATTTCTAAATCTTTAATACCATATTTTTCTCTAATCTTTCTTCTCTCTTCAAGTTCTTCTTTTTTTGCATTTGGTTTTGTAAAATCAATTTCAGGTCTGTCTATAACTGGAATTTTCCCTTTTAGTTTTGGATTTAATTTAAAAAATTCTTCTAAATCTATTTTATAAACATTATCTTTATTATGTAATTCAGTTTGTTTGGGATACTTTAAAATATAACAACCTTTAAAATCCTTTTCAATTACTCCTTTTCTAGATAATTTTTTAAATATATCAAATTTAAAAATCATATATCCTACTACAAATATTGAAGTAGCAAAAAAAACATCTCTAACGTATTCCATTATCTCTTCACCATATAAATATTATTTCGTAATTTTATTATTTCTTACATAAAAAGATTATTTATTGAAATTACTCTTAGTTTTTATTGACATAAATATCTCAAAGTGTTATCATTTTATGATAATTATAATAAGAGGAACTTATATGAATACAATAAGAAATATTTATTATTTTTATTTAAATGGTTTTAGAAATATGACAATTGGAAAGACTTTATGGAAAATTATAATTATAAAATTATTTGTAATTCTTATTTTCCTTAATTATTTTATCCATGATAAATCATTAAATACAGAATATAAAACATACGATGAAAAAGTTGATTTTGTTTATAAAAATCTAACAAAAAAGAATTAAATAGGAAATCAAAATGGAAGAACATTTAGTTGACTGGTCTAGAGCTCAATTTGCACTGACTGCTATGTATCATTGGATTTTTGTTCCTTTGACACTTGGTCTTGGTTTTATTGTTGCTATTATGGAAACAATTTATGTAAAAACAAATGATGAGTTTTGGAAAAAAACTACAAAATTTTGGATGACATTATTTGCCATAAATTTTGCAATTGGAGTTGCAACAGGAATAATAATGGAATTTGAATTTGGTACAAACTGGGCAAATTATTCTTGGTTTGTAGGAGATATTTTTGGAGCTCCTCTTGCTGTTGAAGGTATTTTAGCATTTTTTATGGAAAGTACATTTTTTGCAGTTATGTTTTTTGGTTGGAATAAAGTTAGTAAGAAATTTCACCTAATATCTACTTGGTTAGTTGCAATTGGTTCAAATCTATCTGCATTATGGATTCTTGTGGCAAATGGATGGATGCAATATCCAACTGGAATGACTTTTAATCCAAATACTGTAAGAAATGAGATGAATAATTTTTGGGATGTACTACTTTCACCAGTTGCCATAAGCAAATTTTTACATACTATTGCAAGTGGTTATGTTTTAGCTTCACTTTTTGTAATAGGTGTTAGTGCTTGGTATTTACTAAAAAAAAGAGACATATTATTTGCAAAAAAATCTATGATTATTGGAGCTACATTTGGATTGATTACATCTTTATTTTTAATTTTAAGTGGAGATGAATCAGCTCATCAAGTTGCACTTAAACAACCAATGAAGTTAGCGGCTATGGAAGGACTTTATGAGGGTGAAAAAGATGCTGGTATTGTTGCAATTGGAATTTTAAATCCAAATAAAACTTTAGAAAATGATGAAAAAACTTTTATTTTTGAGTTTACAATACCTTACGCTTTATCTTTTTTGGGGTATCATAACATTAATGCTTTTGTTCCTGGAATTAAAGATTTAATTTATGGTAATGAAGATCAAGGAATTATAAGTACACAAGAAAAAATGCTAAAGGGAAAGTTGGCCGTTGAGGCTTTAGAAACCTATAAAGAGGCAAAAAAATCAAGTGATGAATCAAAAATGATTGAAGCTAGAAAAATCTTGGACGAAAATATGCAATATTTTGGTTATGGACATATAAAAAATCCACAAGATGTGATTCCTCCCATCTCAATAAATTTTTATTCATTTCATATAATGGTAATTTTAGGAAGTTGGTTTACCCTACTTTTTATTATTGTTCTATTCTTATCTACTAAAAGAGATATTATGAATTACCCAATTATTTTAAAAGCTACTTTATTTACTATACCTTTAGGATATATTGCAAGTGAAGCAGGATGGATTGTTGCAGAAGTTGGAAGACAACCTTGGGCTATACAAGATTTAATGCCTGTGGGAATTGCTGCTACAAAAATTGCAACTACAAATGTAATGATAAGTTTTTTTATATTTGCAATACTTTTTACATTGTTACTTATAGCCGAAATCAAAATAATGACCAAACAAATCAAAATTGGTCCAGACAAGGAGCATTAATATGGGCTTTGGATCGCTTGAACTTTTAACACTCCAACAATATTGGTGGATAATAATATCTTTATTAGGAGGTCTTTTTGTATTTATAATGTTTGTTCAAGGAGGACAAACCTTAATAGATAAATTAAGTGAAAATGAAACTGAGAAAACTATGTTAATAAATAGTATAGGAAGAAAATGGGAACTTGGTTTTACAACTTTAGTTCTATTTGGTGGAGCATTATTTGCTGCTTTCCCACTATTTTATTCAACAAGTTTTGGTGGAGCTTACTGGGTGTGGTTAGCAATACTTTTTTGTTTTATTATTCAAGCTGTTAGTTATGAATATAGAACAAAACCAAACAATTTTCTTGGACAAAAAACCTATGAAAATTTTTTAAAAATAAATGGAAATATTGGAACATTTTTATTAGGTGTTGCAATTAGTACATTTTTTAGCGGAAGTGAATTTATAGTTGATAGTAATAACTTTGTAGATTGGCAAAATTCATTAAGAGGTTTAGAAGCACTACTTAATCCTTATAATTACTTACTTGGCTTTTCGCTTGTTTTTTTAGCAAAAATAAGTGGAGCTTTATATTTTATAAATAATATAAATTATGAAAAAATTAGAGAAAAAGCTGTTTATTCTATAAAAATAAATATGATTTTTTTCTTAGTTTTCTTTTTAGGATTTATATTTTGGATTCTTACAAAAGATGGATTTGCAGTGCAAAACGATGGTATTATTTTCTTACAAGAATACAAATATCTTCAAAATTTTATAGAAATGCCTATTGTTTTAAGTATGTTTTTAATTGGTGTTATTATGGTTATAGTTGCAGTTTTTGTGACAATTACATTTAAAAAAACGTGTTGCATAAAAACAGGTGGAATTGGAATAGTTCTAACTGTTATGGCTGTGCTTTTAAATGTTGGTTTTAATAACACATCATACTATCCATCAATATCCGATTTGCAAAGTAGTTTAACTATTATGAACAGTTCAGGAAGTCATTATACACTTATGACTATGAGTTATGTTTCTTTAATGGTACCTTTTGTATTAGCTTATATAGCTTATGCTTGGTACAGTATGGATAGAGTAAAAATTACAAAAGATGAAATAGAATCTTCTGATTCTCACAATTATTAAAAATGAGTATGAATTATGGAATATATTAGTGAATTAATCTGGTTAAGTCTTTGGCCCATTGTTATATATCTTGGATATAAGTTTTCTATGAAAAATGCAACAAAGGAGATTAAATGATTGCAATACCGTTAAATAATGAAGAAGAAAATAGTGGTTTATCAAAAAAATTTGGAAAAGCGAAATATTTTGCTTTTATAAATAATAATAAAATTGAGATTTTAAAAAATGAACAAGAAGATAAAAAAGCAGTAGTAAGTTGGTTAAAAGATAAAAATGTAAATATTCTTATTGCTTTTCATGTAGGAGAAAAAACTTTTCAAAATTTAAAAGATAATGGTATAAAAGTATATTTTTCTGGTACAAATAAAATTAAAATAGATGAAGTATTATTAAAATATGCAGATGGAGAGTTACCAATTTTGAATAAATTAAGTTTTTTATGTCATGTCGTATAATCTAGAGGAAAGTAGAGAATATCTCTCTACTTTTTTTCAATAGTTGCACTATTTCTAGAAGTTTTTAGAACTACAACTTTTTCACCTTCTTTAAACTCTTTCTCATCAAGTTTTGAATCTATTTCCCAATAAGTCCCTTTATAAAAAACTTTTGAATTTTTTATCTCACCTATTCCTTTTTCATTAAAAAAATCATCTGATATTTCCATTTTTGATTTTAAAAATTTTTCTAAAACTTTTTTTCTTAAAATCAATATTAAAAATAATGAAATCAAGGAAACAATAGCTAATTGCCAAACAGCTCCTGAAAATATAAAAAAATAACTAATTAAAGCAACTATAATAAAACCTATTCCAAACCAAATAAGAATAAATGAAACTATTAAAGCTTCTAAAGCTATCAAAGCTACACCTATTGCTAATAATATATATGGATCAACCGCACTAAGCATTATTTGTAGCTCCATTACTTACACCTTTGAAAAAAGCATCTCCTAAAACAGATGTTGAACCTATCATTTGAGAAACTTCATAAGGTAAAATCATTTTATCAGTTGAGTTACTTTCAGCCAATGCTCTAAAAGCTGCAATTCTATCTTTTGCAAGTAAAAATTCTGCTGCTTTTTCATTTTCGACCATTGAAATATTAATCAATCTCATAGCTTCTTGTTGCCCTGCTGCCATTTGTTCTTGTTCATATCTTTTTGCATCTGCCATTCTTTCAATTGCTTCTGCTTTTAAAACTTCTTCTTGTTTAAATGCTTCTGCTTTTCTAATCACTGCTTCTTTATCTGCTCGTGCTTTTGTTTCAATGGCTCTTTTTTCTCTTTCTGCTTCCATTTGCATATTCATAGCTCTTTCAATTTCAGCAGGAACTGAAATATCAGAAATTTCAACTCTAGTTACTTTGATTCCCCAGTTTGTTGCAGCACTTCCTAATTCATTTTGTAATTTTGCATTAAGTGTTTCTCTATTTGATAAAGTATCATCTAAATCCATTCCACCAATTTCAGCTCTTAAAGTTGTCATTGCAAGATTTGCAATTGCATTTTTAAAATCAACTACATTATAAGTTGCTTGCATTGCATCATCAACTTTACAAAAAACTATTCCATCAATAGAAATATTTACATTATCTCGTGTAATAACTGATTGTTTTTCTATATCAACTAATTGTTCTCTTGAAGTAAGAACTGCTCTTACTCTATCAATAATTGGAATAATAATATGAAAACCACCATGCAGAACTTTATGAAACTTTCCTAATCTTTCAATTAAGTATAAATCTGATTGTGGAACAATTTTTACACCTTTTACAATAATAATCAAAACAAAAAATATTATTGCAATAGCAAATACAATACTTGGTTCCATTGAATTTCCTTTTTTTAATTTAAAATTACATCTATAATATAATAATTTATTTTAAAGCAAAGCTTTTAAATAATTATATTTTTCAAATTTAGATTGAACTTATTTCCAGACTCTAAAGTTTCGATATTTATCAAAATTTTATTTTTATCACAAAATTCTTTTACCATAGCAAGTCCTAAACCAAAACCATCATGAGAAGGATTTTCTTGGAAATATTTATCAAAAACTATAAAAAGATTTTTAGTGTCAATTTTTTCACCAGAATTATAAATTGATAAAATTGAGTTTTTATAGCTAATTTCTACTATTGGATTTTCTTTAATATTGTATTTTATTGCATTTGAAATAAGATTATCAATAGTTTTTAAAAAACCATTCATATCGCTTTTAACTTTTATATTTGGTATATTTACAAAAATTTTTGTATCATTTTTTATATCATCAAATTTTTCAATAGAAGTATTTATAATCTCATCTAAAAAAAACTCTTGTTTATCTATTTTATCAATCTCTTTTTTTATATTATATTCCATATTCTCATATAATTTCAAAAGATTATTACTAGCTTGTTTTATTCGTTCTAATCTTTTTAAACTCTTTTCATCTGTAATTGTTTTTTCTAAAAGTTGAGTATTCATTTTTATAGTTGAAACTGGAATATTTAGTTCATGAATAGTCTCTTTTATACTAAGTTCTAATTTCTCATCACTTTTAAACAATGGTTTTAAAATAGAGATTGAAAAACTTAGAAATATAGATAAACCTAAAATTATTAAAGGAACAATTATATATATAAAATTATCTTGATTTAGACCAAATTTAGAGATAAAAAAATAGTTTAAATACAAAATAATTACTAAACAAAAAGTAAAAATTATAGATATTGAGATTAAAAAATCTCTTTTTTTAGAATTCAATTTTATATCCTATACCTTTGATATTTGAAATTGAATCTTTATTTTCAAAAAGTTTTTTGATTTGATTTATATAAACTCTAATTGAACCTTCACTATAACCTTCACTTGTAGCCCAAAGTTTTGAAATAATCATCTCTTTTGTAACTATTTCTCCTCTATTTTCTATGAATAATTCAAATAATTCTAAAACTTTTACTGGAAGATTTAAATCAATTCCATTTTCATAAACTCTTTTATTCAAAGGATTAAAAGTTAAATTATCTGATAACTTTATAATATCAAATTGTTTTTTATTTCTTTTCAATAAAGCTTTTATTCGCAAAAGTAACTCATCTAAATCAGCTGGCTTTTTCAAATAATCATCGCAACCTTTTAAAAAAGCATCATGTAAAGTATCTTTATCTTTATATGAAGTTAAAAATATAGTTGGGGTGTTATCTTCACTTTTTCGTAAATTTAATAATAAATCAAGACCATTTATTTTTGGAACATTTATATCAAAAATATATAAATCATAGTTTTTTTCATAATTTAGACTTAAACACTCTTCACCATCACTTGCAATATCAACAATAAAACCTTCATCACTTAAAAAATCTTCAAGTGTTGAGGAAAAAAGTTCATCATCTTCTAAAACTAAAATTTTATACAAAAATAATCCTTACTTAACAGCTATATTTATTATATTTATTTTTTGTTAAATAGTTGATAATTTTTACAAACAAGGGAAAAAAAGAGTTCAAAATATTATATTATCTATAAATTATAGTAAATCTAAAGATATTAATATTAATTTGCTACAATAAAGGTTTTAAAAATAATTTTTAGGATGTTTAATGGCAAAAAACTTACTTTTACCTTTTGGATTTCTTATTCTTGCATATTTTGTAATTTCACAAGAAAACTTCACTGTAATCTTGAGTGGAATCGCAATATTTTTGATTGGAATGTTTTTTATGCAAGAAGGATTCAAACAACTTTCTGGTGGTATTTTAGAAAAATTACTTCAAAAATTCACAAGTAATTTGTTTTATTCTATTTTGACTGGATTTTTATCAACATCTATTGTTCAAAGTTCTTCTATTATCTCTTTAGTTGTTATCTCATTTTTATCTGTTGAGTTATTAACTTTAGTTCAAGGAATTGGAATAATCTTTGGTTCAAATTTGGGAAGTACAACTACTGCTTGGATTGTTTCAAGTTTAGGATTTGATGTAAAAATTTCAGCTTATGCTTTTCCTATGATAGTTTTTGGTGTTGTTTTAAGATTTTTAAAAAGTAATACATATAAAGGAATTGGAAATGTTCTTTTAGGATTAGGATTTATTTTTCTTGGAATTTCATATATGAAAGATGGTTTTGATACTTTAAAAAATTCTATTGATTTAGCTTCTTTTGCTATGGAAGGACCTCTTGGAATAATAATCTACATTTTAATTGGAGCTGTTGCAACGGTAATTATTCAATCAAGTGCAGCAACATTGGCTATTATTATCACAGCTTTAAGTGCTGGAAGTATTATTTATATAAATGCTTTATCTTTAGCCATTGGTGCTAATGTAGGAACAACTTTTACAGCTATTTTAGCTTCATTGGCTTCAAATGAAAATGGTAAAAGAGTTGCATTTGCACATTTCCTTTTTAATATAATAACAGCCACAATAATTACCCTATTTATTTATCAATTTAAAGATTTAGTTGATTTCTTAGCTCCATATTTAGGAATTAGTGAAAATAATTATGGAATGAAATTATCACTATTTCATACTATTTTTAGTTTACTTGGAATTATCATACTTTCACCATTTGTGAATCAAATAGTAAAATTATCAGAAAAACTTATTAAGAAAAAAGTATCAGCTTTATCAAAACCAAAATATCTTTTAGATTCAAATTTAAATGTTCCAGATACAGCTATAGTTTCTATTAGAAAAGAGAGTATAAATCTTTATGAAAATTGTCAAAAAGCTATGCTTCATGCTTTAAATCTTCATACAAGTAATCTAAAAACAAAAGAAGATTTAGATTTACAAATTTCTAAAGAAGTTACAAAAATCGATACAAATATTGATGAAATTTATCATTCAAATTTAAAAAACTTATATAGTGAAATCATAAAATATTCTTCTTTTGCTCAAGAAAATATGTCAAGTTCACAACAAAGAGAAGTTGCAAATATAAAAAGAAGTGCAAAATTGATTATTGAAGTTCTAAAAGATACAAGAGATATTCAAAAAAATGTTAATTTTTATTTAAAAAGCCGAAATGAATATATTAAAGAAGAGTATAATATATTAAGAAAAGAGTTAGCAACAATTTTAATAGATATTAATATGCTTGATAGTAATGAAACAGACTTAGAAAAGCTTACTCAATTAGAAGTGATAAAATCAACACTTCAAGCAAATGATTTTTCAAACACAGGAAAGATTGATGCTTTAATTAGAGAAGATAAAATAAAAGCAACAATGGCAACTTCTCTTATAAATGATAGTGCGACTGTTTATTCTATTCAGAAAAAACTTGTTGAAATGGCAAGCATATTATTTATAAATAATAATCTTTTAAAAGAAATAGGAGATACACAAAATGAACCTAGATAAAATTATCAATAAAATCAAAAAATATCTAAAAGAAGAGAGTTTAGATGAATCTAAACAAGAAAAAGTTAAAGAGATAATTGAAAAATTATCTCTAAAAAAAGCAAAAATAAAAAAAGAGATTAAAGAAGCTAAAAAAGATTCAGAAAAAGAAAAACTTCAAAAAGAGCTTGAAGCAGTAATAAAACTTATTGAAAAAAGTAATAAACTTATTTAAAATCTTTAAAGTTTTGTCTTAAAGCTTCGTAAGCTACGATTGATACTGAATTTGCAATATTCAAACTTCTTGCTTCATTTGTCATGGGAATTGTAATACAAGTTTTAGGACTTTTTTCTAATAAAGAAACAGGAAGTCCAGCATCTTCTCTACCAAAATATATATAATCACCAACTTTATATTCGGCATCAAAATATACTTGTTTTGTTTTAGTAGTTGCTAAAAAATGTCTATCATTAAAAGGATTTTTCGACCAAAAATCTTCAATATTTTCATATTCTCTAACATCTAAATCATACCAATAATCAAGTCCTGCGCGACGTACCTCTTTTTCAGTAATCTCACCAAAACCATAAGGTTTAATAAGATGTAAAGTACAATTCATAGCAAAACAAAGTCTTCCAATTGTTCCAACATTTCCAGGTATTCGTGGTTCTAATAAAACTATATTAAACATTATAAAATTACCGTTTTGTTTCCATGAACAAATACTCTATCATTTAAAAGTAATTCAAAAGCATTTGATAATACGATTTTTTCTACATTTCTTCCTGCATTTCGCATATCTTCCCAAGAATAACTATGATCAACTCTTACTACATCTTGGAAAATAATCGGACCTTCATCTAAATCATCAGTTACATAATGTGCAGTTGCTCCTATGATTTTAACTCCTCTTTCATGAGCTTGTTTATATGGATTTGCTCCAATAAATGCTGGTAAAAATGAGTGATGAATATTTAAAACTTTTTTAGGGAATGCTTCTACAAATTTTGGAGTTAAAATTCTCATATATTTTGCAAGAACGATAAGTTCTGGTTCATATTCAGAAATTTTTGCAATCATTTTATCTTCGTGTTCTTCTCTACTAAGACCTTCAGCGCTAATACATGTAAAAGGAATATTAAACTTTTCTACTAAATCTTTTAAATATTCATGATTTGCAATAACTGCTTTGATATTTGCATTTAATTCTCCTGCAATATAACGAATCAATAAATCACCTAAAACATGAGACTCTTTTGTTGCTAAAATAACAACATCTTTTTTCTCTTTTTTATTTAATTTAATTGAAGCACCTTTTGGTAAAACTTCTTGTAACTCTTTTAATAAAATATTTTTTAAAACTTTCCCTGATATTATACTTCTCATAAAAAACTTTTTTGTTTCAGGGTCAACATATTCAGCATTTTGCTCTATATTTAAGTGGTTTGCAAAAAGAACTTTTGAGATATTATAAACTAATCCTTTTGCATCTTCTGTATCAATTAACAGTATATACTCTTCCATATTTATCCTATGACTATTCAAGCTTAAATTTTTAAAGCTTGAATAATACCATTTTATAAATTAATAGATAATTTTAAGTTATAGCATAGAAGCTAGTTTTTCTCTATATTTTTCTAAATCAAAATTTTTTATTCTAGCTACTCCTGATTCAACAGCACCTAAAGCAACAGCACTTGATACTTCAACCATCAGTCTTTTATCAAATGGAATAGGAATAATATACTCTCTTCCATAAGTTAAATCACCAAATGAAGCTTTTAATTGGTCTGTTATTGGTTCTTTTGCAAGATTTGCAATAGCATAAGCAGCTGCTTTTTTCATATGCATATTTATTTTTCTTGCTTGAACATCAAGTGCACCTCTGAAAATAAAAGGGAAACCTAAAACATTATTTACTTGATTAGGATAATCTGAACGTCCTGTTCCTATTATAGCTTTTGGTTTTACAGCTTTTACCTCTTCTGGGAAAAGTTCTGGAGTTGGATTTGCTAAAGTAAAGATAATTGGTTCATCATTCATAAGTTTTATATGTTCTACTGTAAATGTTCCTGGTCTTGATAATCCTAAAACCATATCGGCATTTTTAAACGCCTCTTCCATTGTCGTTATATCAGTTTGTGTAATAAACTCTTTTTTATATTTGTTTAAATCAGTTCTTCCTTTGTGAATTACACCTTTTGAATCACACATAATTAAGTTTTTTACTCCAAGTTCTTTATACATTGTTGAACAAGCAATTGCCGAAGCCCCCGCCCCTACAACAACTACTTTCATATCTTCTAATTTTTCTCCCATCATTTCACTTGCATTAATAAGTGCAGCACTTGTAATAATAGCAGTACCATGTTGGTCATCATGCATAACAGGAATATTTAACTCTTCAACTAATCTTTTTTCAATTTCAAAACATTCCGGTGCTTTTATATCTTCAAGATTAATTCCACCAAAAGTAGGAGAAATAGCTTTTACAACTTCACAAAATTTATCAATATCCGTTTCATCAACTTCTATATCAAAAGAATCAACAGCAGCAAATTTTTTAAATAATACAGATTTACCTTCCATAACTGGTTTTGAAGCAATTGCTCCAATATCACCAAGTCCAAGAACTGCTGTACCATTTGAAATAACTGCAACAAGATTTCTCTTAGATGTATATTCAAAAGCTAATTCTGGATTTTTTTGAATCTCTTCACAAGGATAAGCAACACCAGGAGAATATGCCAAGGATAAATCTCTTTGAGTTTCCAATCTTGTAGTTGTTGAAATTGCAACTTTCCCTGGATTTGGAACTCTGTGATACTCTAATGCCTCTTCTTTTGTAACTTTCGTACTCATTTTGTTTCCCTTTTTATAAACTGATTTATTATAAAATCGCAAAATAGTAACAAAATGAAACTTAAATAAAAAGAATTTTGTTGATTTTTTATGAATATGTATTCATTTAAGTAAATATTTATCAGTTATGTAAAATTTATGTAAGTTTTTTTATTTAATTATAATTTATAATTATCTTTTAAGCTTTATACATTAGTAATACTTATAATTCCTGCAAATCTTCCTGTTTTGGGATTTTTTCTAAAAGAAAAATATGGTTTATTTGAACATTTTGTACAAATATTCGAGATTTCTATATTTTTTATTCCTAAATTTTCTAATAACATTTTATTGATTCCTTGTAAATCAATGTTTTTATCTATACAAAACTCTTCTCCAAATGAAGTTTTTACAATTTTTAAAAGTTCATCACTTACTTCATAACAACATTTTTGAATTGATGGTCCCATAATTACTTTTATATCTTCTACTTTACAAGAAAAATTTTCTATCATTTTTTTTGCTGTAATCTCTGCAATTCTTAGAAAAGTAGAATTTCTTCCTGCATGAACAGCTGCAATTACACCTTGAATTTCATCATAAAACAGTATTGGAATACAATCTGCTACCATTACCATCAAAGGTAGATTTTTAGAATTTGTAATCAATCCATCACAATTATCTATCAATTTAAGTGATTTTTCATCTACAATTTGTACATTATTTCCATGAACTTGGTTCATATAAACAAGATTTTCATTTTTAAAATTTAGTTTTATTGCTAAGTTTTCTCTATTCTTATCTACATTTTCTTTTATATCACCAACATGATAAGCTAAATTACCATCTTGTGTTGTTGTAAAATTTATTAAAATTTTTTGGCTCATTTTTTCTTCTTTTTATTTGCTTTTGATATAATTTATCAAAAAAATGTTTAAGGACAAGATTTGAATAGATTTGATGAAGCAGCTAAAACTTGGGAAAATAAACAAACAAGTATTGAAAGTTCAAATGCCTGTGTAGAAAATTTCAAAAAATATATAACTTTAAATGAAAACTCTAAAATTTTAGATTATGGTTGTGGAACTGGATTTATAGCTTTTGCTTTAAGTACAGAACAAAATAATGTTGTAGGGATGGATTATTCTATAGGAATGATTAACAAATTTAATGAAAAAGCAAAAGAATTAAATTTTTCAAACATACAAGCAATACAACATAATATCAATGAAGAAGATTTACCAAAAAATGAATTTAATTTATTTATCTCTTCAATGACTATGCATCATATCAAAGATACTAAAATGTTTGCAAAAAAAGCTTATGAAAGTTTAGTTGATGGTGGAATAATTTGTATAAATGATTTAGAAGAAGAAGATGGAACTTTTCATTCTCGACATAATAACGATGGAGTTGAACACTTTGGATATGATATAGAAAAAGTATGTAAAATTTTTGAAGATGTTGGATTTGAAATAATTTCATGTGACACAGTATTTGTACATGAAAGAAACGATAAAGAATATCCACTTTTTAATTTAATAGGGAAAAAATAATGACAAAAAAATTTGTAATCTTTGGAAATCCTGTTGAACACTCAAAATCACCTCAAATGCAAAATGCAGGATTGAAATATATCAATTTTGATGGAATTTATGAAAAACATCACTTGATTGATGGAAATATCATAAAAAATATTTTTTTAGAAAATAATTACAGTGGTGCAAATATAACTGTACCACATAAAGAGTTTGCCTATGAAAATGCAGATATTGTAGAAGGAATTGCAAAAGAGATAAAAGCAGTTAATACATATATTTTGAAAGATGGAAAAGTTGTAGCTTATAACACTGATGCTCCTGGTTTTTTAAAAGCAATAGAGAGTTTTGGTAAAGTAAAAAATGTACTTTTATTAGGAGCTGGTGGAACTGCAAAAGCTATAAGTTTAGCTCTAAAAGAAAAAGGTATAAGAGTAACAGTGTTAAATAGAAGTGAAGGAAAACTAGAATTTTTTAAAAATCATAATATCCCTTCTTTTTCATGGGAAAACTTCAAACCTGATATTTATGATTTAGTTGTAAACTCTACAAGTGCTGGACTAAAAGATGATTATTTACCTGCACCTAAAGAGCTTCTTGAACCAATACTAAAAAATGCCTCTTTTGCTTTTGATTGTGTTTATGGAAAAATCACTCCTTTTTTAGCTCTTGCACGTGAAAATAATTGTGAAATTAAAGATGGGGAAGATATGCTACTCCATCAAGGGGTTTTAGCATTTGAATATTTTACAAATACAAAAGCCGATAATAAGGTAATTGAAGCTATGAGAAAAGGTTTAAGGGGAGAAAAAATTTTATAATTTTTCTAGCTTATATCTAGCTATGTATAGATATTTATATATTAAAAAATTAATTCTAAATATTTTGATATCTAAAAACAAAGAACAAATATAGCTAAAATTAATACTAAACTATCTTGGATTTATTCTTAAATTTTCCATGATAGTCTATAATGATTATACTTGCTACACCTGATAATGTCATCAAAAAAATTTATATAAAAGTATTTTTCAAATCTCTTTTAAATACTCTTGAACTCTTTCTTTCACATCATTAGCTAACCATTGTGGTTCAAGTACTTTTATATATGGTATATACCAAAGAATCAAAGGTATTATTTCCATTTCATGTGTGAGCTTTATTTCTATTTCTATTGAGCCATCTCTATCTTCACCAATTATTGTTTGTCCTCTTAATGGTTTTCTTTCAAAGTATTTTCTAATGCTTTTATCTATAAACAATCTAATTACAAATTGCTCATCAAGGTTAAACCAAACAGAGTTTGCATATCTTAATCTATCTTCTACAATTTGGGGAATTTCAAAATTTTTATCTAAGGTTTGGATATTTTTAATTGTTTTTAGATGATATTTTTTAAATGTTTCTTTATCTTTTTTAATATGAAGTGCAAGAAGATACCAAAATCCATCAAAGAAGGCTAATTTAAGAGGTTTTACATGAAAGTTATAATTTTCATAATCAAATTGTATTTCAACTTTTTGTTTAATAGATTTCTCAATTTCTTCAAACAAAGCAATATTTTTTTCTTCTAGATATTCACCATTAATATTTGCAAAAATTGGGTGTTCAAGTTGTTGAGTAACTTGTGATAGTAAAGAGTGAGCTTTAGAATAAAATATTCCCCCTGCACCTTTTGCCATTTCATCTAAGATACCTAAAATCATTTTTTCATTTGATGCTAAATTATCTTCTTTTAATTTTGGGTCTATTTTCCAAGTTCTTCCCTCTTTTATAGCTCCAAAATCACTTAATACTTCATATAAATCTCTTTGTATTGTTTTTGTACTAACATCTAATTCTTCTGATAGTTCTTTTATAGTCATACCATTAGTATTATTTTTTAACATTTCATAGATTTGATTTATTCTATTATATTTGGTATTATCATTTTGTTTTTGAACAACTTTTGGCATCTAAACCCTTTTTATAAATATTTAGTATTATAAATTTTTTCTAGTTAAACTATAATGTTTAAAAGAATTAATAGTTATAACTTTATATTTAATTTCTATAGTCAATGTACATTTTTCAGTTAAAGAGCATAAAATCAAGAAATTTTCTTTAGATATTTTTAATTCTTTTTCATACAAATAATATGTTTCATAATTATCTTCTTCTTTTTGCTCCCAATATCCTTTTAAACCTAAAGTTGTTAATGTATCTATTATTTTATAATTTTGTTCTTTTTTTGATAAACTAATACAAGCATCTTTTGTGACAAATAAAATGAATAATTCTTCAAAATAATCTGCATATTTTGATAATAACTTTTCACATCTTTTATATGATGATATAGGAAAATTATTAAGCCGAACATATTCATACATACATTCAGCAATAGGTGTTCTAATTTTTTCACTATATTTTAAAAGTTTTATTAAATCTTTGTAATTCTTTTTATTAAAATCTTGAGATAAAAATATCTCTTTAAATTTTTCTTCTTCTAAATAATGACATTTATTTCCAATTGTAAGAGATGAACGCCACTTAATTTCAGTAAGATACCAAATACTTCCTATATCTCCAAATTTCAACAAATCTAAATCAGATTCATATTGTTTTGGAAAATGTTTTATTTTAAATTTACAAATTTTTACAATATCAAAAGGTGTTAAAGCTGCAATACTATAATAATAAAATTGGAAACCAGAAAAAGCTATTAATTTATCATTTTTATACACTTTATAACTTGTATTCAAACCTATTTCAGGATAAAGCTCTGGATATGTTTTATCTTCAATACTTATATTTAAGTTATACTTTTTTTCTAACTCCTCAATATCTTGAATTGATTCTATTTGTTCAAATGTATAATCATCTTCTATTATTTTATAAATCATAATTTCTCTCTTCTGATTCTAAAACTAATTTATTAAAATTTTCATTTTGAATTCTGAAACAGTCATTAATTCCCAAATTACCGTAAGTTAATAAATCATCATTTGAATAAATATAAACATTCTTGAAATCATTTTTAAGTACTTTAACTACTTCATTTGCTCTTTCATTTTTTTTAGTACCTTCCCATTTAAATGGTGTAGTTAAAATAAAATTTAATTGATAATTAGTATTTTTAAATTCTTGAGCAATAGCTTTTAATGAGCCTGTACCACAACCACCACCTAAAGTTACAAAAATATAAATTTCTTTATTTCTTACTATAAAATATTTAATTTTAGAAATTACATCAGAAGTTATAAGAGTATATCCACAAACTATATTAGAACCACAGCCATAATTATTATCTTTTTGTAATAAAATCTTTTTATCAACTTTTTTTGATTCTAAAGCTTTTTTATCACTATTTATAATAAGTGCATCATAATTATCAGAATATGTTGTTGATAAATATTCGACAATATTAGAACCTCCTCCACCTATTCCAATAATTTTAACTTTTTGGTTTATTTCTTCATTTTTCTTATAATATTTTCTAAGACCTATAAAAAAAATTATTATAAAAATCATTATTAATGTCATACAGCAAATATTATTCACAAACTACTCCTTTATTTGTCAACTAACATATAAAAGAATAATAAGTTATTAACTAGACAATATTATGTCTAGTTTTTAATAATTTCTTTTAATTTCTCAAAAATCTTAACCATTGCCAATGTATCCAAATGACAATAAGCTAATAAATCTTTTCTAATTTCGTCTCTTTTTGATTTATCTTTTAGTAAATAAAGATTTGCAAAAGTATCCATAGCATCTCCACCATTTTGAATTGAGCCTAATTTTTTATAATTCAATTCATCATTATTTGGAAACATTGCAGGAAGAACTGATTTTATAGAAAAACTTCCATTAAAATTTGGATGATAATATCCTCTTCCTCTAAATGGAACTATTAAATCTACAAATCTATCAACTAAAGTTAAAAGTTCATCTTTTTTTTCAATATTATAATTAGCTAATTCTTTAATCCTAGTTATTTCAAAAGCTTGATTATAAGCCATAATACTTCCATTTGGAGTTATATCATTTAACATTTGATTTATCAAAGCATCTCTTGGGTCACTATTTTCATCACCTAAAAATTCTTTATGTTCTAATGTTCCATCTTCGTGCAAAATATGAAGCGAATATTGAAAAGGTATTTGCATATATGGTCGCTGACCATCAAATCTTGGAATTGCATTTTGAAATGTTTCAAAATCAAAAAAATTAATAGGAAATTTAACAGTTTCTATAAAATCTTTTATTATAGATTTGTCTATATATGGTTCATTTGATTTAGAAGTTTCAACTTGAAGTTTTTGAGTTGTATTTAGTGCAAAATCAAAAGGAATATCTTCATAATTTATTATTCCTTTGTAATACATCTCAAATTTTTTAGAACTATTCATCCAATAAAGATTAAAAACTGATGGATATGAAATATGTTTCCAACAATGGCTTTCAAAATCACAAGAATATGGATTACTACAATGAGTTCCTATATCTATATTTGGTATATCATCCTTAAGCATTAAATCCATTTGTTCAATATTAAATGGTATTTGATATTGTCTATTTTGTACTTCTTCTGTTATATCAACAATTGAAAAAAGATTTTTAATATCTAAAGTTCCATTTCTTTCATAGCTATTGTTTATATGAACTATATATACTTTATTTAGTTTAATTGATTTACTTAAACAATACCATTGAACAGAAGCATCATTTAGATGATATTCTTTTACATTGGTACTTGCTTTTACTTCATATATATCCCAACTATCAGCATTTTTTACAAGTATATCTGCCATTGCAAAAATACCATTTTCTTTAAATGTTGCTTCATATATCACTTCACAACCATTATTAATTAGCTCTTTTGTTTTAGTAATCATTCCATCGAAATTTGATGAATCAAACTCTATTTCAATACCATTTGGAAATAGTTGTTTTGCTAAATCTCCTACATCAAAACCTGTGTTAAATAATGATTCTTGAGCTTGATTTGGAGTATCTCTAAGTTCAGGTTTATTTTTATAAAGCCAAAGAGACTTGTGGCATTGAAGTCCTCTGATGTATTGGGATTTAGATAGTGGCATATTAAATTTCGTCTTTTAAATTTATCAGTTTAGAAAGTAAAACATCCAATTTTTCTTTATCTGTATCTTGATAGTTGATTTGCATTTGACCATATACTTTTGAATAAGCACTTTTAAATTTATTATCAATATTAATTAATTTTTCTAATATAACTTCTTTTTTTAATTTATCAACATCTTGTCCATAACCTTCTTTATCAAAAATTTGAATTAGATAATCATTTTCATTAGCTATGATTCTCAGTGATAATTCTGACAAAATATCAATAGCAGTCCAATTTTTTGGTAAATAACTAACATATTGTAAATTTTTTTCTTTTACAATTTCAATAATTAAATTTATTTGTTTATTTTTAAATTCATTTATTTTTTCATTTTTTGCTTCTTGAAATGCTTCACTAATTTCTTTAGCTAATTCAAAATATTCTTCATTTTTCAATAATTCATTTTTTAAGGACATTACTCTTCCTTCATATTTATTTGTAATTTTTTTTACAATATCTTTATAATTCTCAAAAGCTTCATTTAAATTTGTAATATTTCGAACCTCTTTTTGACAATTTTCTATCCATTGTAAAATATGTTTTTCAAAAGAGATTTTTTTATATTCAATTTCCCTATGACTATGAGATGAAGCATCTTTTCCATTTTTTGTAAGATAATATATTATAACTTCTTGATTTGAATCTTTTGATGCTTTTTCTTTTAAATCATCATAATAGTGTGAAATCTGATTTTCAAGGTCACTTGCATCAACTTTCATTTCTATTCCAATATAGTAATTACTACTTTTTATAGTAAAATCAACTCTTCTATTTTCATTTGTTGATTCTTCAGCTTGAACACTTAAAATATTTCCAAAATCATTTATCTCTAAAACATCTTTGATAAATATTTGCAAAAATAAATCATCTTGATAATGCAATCCATCTGGGTCAATTAATGAGTAGATTACATTTGAATGCATTCCAACTTCAGCGTTTTCTTTTCTTACAACATTTACCATATTATAATCATTTAGACCACGCTGTTTTTGTTTTTTTTGCTCTTCTTTAAAAAGCCTAATTTTCTCAAAAAAATTTATATATTTTTCATCCAACAAATTTTACTCCTGTATTCTTACTGTAACAAAATTGAATTATTATAGCCTTTTATAAATTATTTTTAATCTATATTTTAACTTTCAATCCCCAAACTCACCCTCAATTACTTCCATTCTTTCGTTATGAGACTCTAATGCAAGTTCATAAGTCATTGCCCAAAAAACAGCATTATTTTTGATACCATCTTCGTAAGGATTTCCATATTTTTCACTCAAAGCCATAAAAACTTCATCATCTTTTTCACAATCAATAGCAATACTACCTAAATATGGATATAACAAATAACAAGTACTCACAAAATCAAAAACTTCAATCAGCTTAGTTTGTGGAAAATTTGTTTTCATAAAGTCTAAAAATTCTTCTCTTGCTTTATAATCTGTAAACTCTTTTTTTAAATAATTTCTTGAACCATCTTCATTTACGGTTGGCTCTTTTTTAAAAGCATGGATGTCATTGTAAACTGTATTAAAAACCAACCAATAAGTATCTCTTTTTCTCTCTTTTACTATATATTCTTCTATTGTATAAAGTGCTATTGGCATCTTTTTCTCCTAATTTATTTAAAACATCATATACAAAATTTTGGACACTCTTTTGTCTAAAACTCAATCTTTTATAAGGGTTTCTATTTTTTTATTGATTTAATTTTTTACAAAAAATTTTAAAAATCTCTCTTAAAACAAATTTTCTTTCATGTAGCCATTTACCAAAAGATGACTTTTTTTCAAAAGCACTCAAAATTTCTAATTCAATAAGATTTCCCTTTATGTCTAGTTCATATTTATGCTTTCTTTCAAAAAACATGGCTTTAAATCTTGGATTTATAATTCCACATTTACTAAATATCTCTTGAAAATTTGAAAATATATTTTTATCTACAAAATATATAGAAGCATAACATCTAAGTATTGAAGTTTTATGATTTACTACGTCAAGTACATGTCTATCATTATCTAAAACGAACCATACAGATTGAACTTGAATAGCAATATAATCATTATGGTATTTATGATTTTTAACCATATCTTGTAAGATTTTTGTAATATCATTTTTAGTAATGATTTTATTTTCCATATTGATTTCTATATCAACAAGTGGCATTTTTACATAATCTTGTCCAATTATAATCACAGTTTCATCAATCTTTTCATTTATATTTTTTACAGCTTTTATATATGCTTCTGAAATAGATTTTATTGCTTTAAAAGTATCTATACTGTTACATCCATCTAAACCAATTTTTTCAACTTCATTTTTATTATAAATTTTAGTTTTATTAAAATTAGTTTTTTCTATATATGATTTAATATAATCTTCTTTACTCAAATCTATTACAAAAGATGTTTTTTTCATTTAGATTTTCCTTTTAAATTAAAATATATTCAATATCACAAGAGATACAAATTTTTAAATTTTTTAAATCAACTGTAGTAGTTCGTAAATATTCATCTAACTGGAAATCACTATTCTCTTTATCCTTTAGATTAACTGATAAGTTTTCACAAGAAGTAATACAAATAAAATTATTCTCAAAAGTTTCATCCCTTGAAAAAATCTCAACAGTTGGATAATCTAATGATTTTTTAATCTCTTCATCCAAACTATAAATAAAATCAACAATAGATTTAACACAAACTATTCCTTTATTATTACGATTAAAAGATATATAAAATCTCTCTTGATTAAAAAGTTTCATAACTTCTTGTATAGTTTTTTGATAAATAATTAGTTCATTTTCATCATTTTTATTTGCAAATGGAAAAGTGATTTTAAGTTTGATATTTTGTAGTTTTTTTGTAGCTATTTTCATATAAACCTCTCATATTTTATAAGAGAAGTTTATAATTTTATGTGGACAATATTTTGTCTAATTATTTAATATATTTTAATAATTTTTCTATTGCTTCTTTTTTCTTAATGTTTTTAGTAAAAGGACTATAATAACTTAAATGAGGTAAATTTATTAAAGTAATATTATTTCTTTTTGCTATTTTAATAGACCAATTTCCATGTCCAGAATTAAATGCAATATCTTCTTTAAATTCTTGATTAGTTATTAAATACTCATATACATATTTACCATGTGTAATTATATATTCTGGTTGAACTATATCATTTATTATAAGTTCATGAATTTTCCAACAAGCATCAGCATCCTCAAATAGATTACCATCATAATTTTTTAAATCTTTTGATTGTTTAAAAATTAGATTAGAAGAACAAACTTCTTCAATAGAAATATTTAATCTACAAAATAATTTTTTAACTCTTTTTTGTAAGGGTGCTTCTCCTTTAGCATATTCTTTAATATCATTTTCCCAAGATACTAAATAATGATTAATTTTTTCTCCTTCTAACTTTTTCAAATCTTCAATTAAAGTTTCAGAATTCTCTCCACCTGGATTTACTCCAAGAAAATAAAATTTTCCTTTTTGTAAAGTTTTTTTATCGCTATAAAAAATACAACCTCTCATATTCATCAATTTTTGATCATTTTCAACTATTTTTATTATATTATTTATATTATTAATCATTAAATTCTATTCCTTTTTTACAAGTTTTACAGTTTATTAGCTATTTATTATATATTAAATCATTTTTAATTTAGTTATTAAACAACACATTTTTTATTTCTTCTTTTTTCACTATAAATTCATCACTCAAACTCTCCAAAAAGAAATTATTTATCTCATTTATAGAAATATCAGTAAATCTATATTTGATATTTTCCTCTTTAAAAAAATCATCTTTGAAGTAGTTTGGGTTATAAATTTTTTTATCACATTTATAACCTCTTAGTTCTATTCTTTTATCTACAACTTTATTTTCATAATTTACAGATGGAATATGAATATATGGTTGAATATGATAAAAATCTTGATTTTCAAAAAGCTCAAAACTTATATTTTTTGCTTTAAAAAATTCATTATTTGAAAGTAAATTTAGGAAATCACTATTTTTACAAACTTTACAAGTATAACCACAATAAAAGTTATCTCTTCTTTTTGCTCTTTTTTTAGTTATTTCAACTGTTCCACATTTAGAACAATAATAGTGTTTATAAATAAAATAAGCATTATAAAATTCTGCTTTTTCTTCATTTTCATTTGAATAAACAGTTACAATCCAGCTATTTCTTTTTTGAAACTCTGGTAAAAAAAGTTTTGGAAAAGTTTGAAAAAATATTCTTGTTGACATAATAAACTCCTTTTATAAAAAAGAAGTTTATTGTTTTTATAGGACAATTATTTGTCTAATTTTGGAAATTCTAGGCTTAATTAAAATAAATAAGTATTTTCATTAGCTTTATTTTATAATTTATTTTTCATTTCAGTTAATCTATCAATCAGTTTTTCAACCTCTTTTTTATTCAAACACACACTTTCTATTTTTGAAGCTTTTTGCAAGTTGCCACACATAGAAATTTTTATATATTCATTTTGTTGTTCTATATTAAAAGCTTTTGATTTATAAGGATAAATTTTAAGTCTCTTATTTTCATTGAGAGCATTTGCTATTGAATGTTCTGTTCTAATTCCATCTCCATTTGCGAAAATAACTACATTATCAGCTTCATTTATTGCATTATATGCTCTTATAATTGGACGATTTTCTCCTTTTGCCAAACTTATTTTTACATTAGGTCTTGTTTTAATATATTCTTCAAGCATAACATAGCCATTAGAAGTACCTGAAATAACTTCTTTTACTTTCAATTCATCTAATTTCATTTCTAATAGTTTATAATCTTTAAATTTATCTGTTACAACTAATGCTATTTTCATCTCATTCCTATTTATAATTGTTTCTTTAATTCTACTCATAATATTACTAAATAAAGCTATTTATAAAGCTTTAAATAAAATTATCCAACATTAATTATTCCATTTCTGATTCCAATTTCTAAAGCACAATCTTTTGTTAAAAAACATAAAGTTTCAAAATGTTCATTAGATAGATTTAATTTATTTTCATATAAACAATAAACTTCTAATTCTTCTTCAATATTTTCAAACCAATATCCATCTAATCCCAATTTTTTTAATGTATTGATAATTTCATAATTTTTCTCTTCTTTTCTTAATCCAGTACAAGCATCCTCTAATATATTAACAAGCATCTATATTTTCCTTTTATTATTTAAGAAATTCTATTAACTTTTTTGGACATATATTTGTCTTATATTTTGAATATCATAAACTTATGCAACTATGGCTGATGCCATTAAAAAATGATAATCAAAAATAATCAGGAGAATATTTAAATCTTGCATTATCATATACTAAAAATACATTTTCTGAATTTAAAGAAGGTTATGAAGAAACTATCTACAAAAAATTACAAGAATTAGGTTAAATACAAAAGTTTAAAAAAAGTACCTAATTTTAAAACTAATTAGGCACATCATTTTTTAATATTTATTATAAAAAAATATAATCATCTAAAACGGATATGTTTTTGTATCAAGGCTTACTAGCATTTGACCCTTTTATCAATACAAAAGCCTGTAATAGCGTATTATAAACAATGAAAAAGGATTATAAGGAGATATTTTATAGCCTATTTTTAGCTTTATATTAAGAAAAAAACTATAGGTTTGAATTTAAAGATATGCAAAAAAACATTAAAAGATATAAAAGAGAATAATTAGAAAATAAAACCACATAAATGTGGTTTTATTTAGTTTTAATTGAATTTTTAGTTTTATTGATTTGATACTCAACTATTTTTTGAACAGGATACATTATGCATTTTTTTTCTTCGATGTACTCTGGGCAATCTATAGCAGCTTTCCTTCTTTCGTCGAGTGTCCTACCACTAATACCAAGAATTGTTGCACAATTTTTTGTGTTGATAAAAAGTCCATATTTTTGAATAAGTGTAACAAGCATTGTATTAAATAATTGTTCATTAAAATTTTCCATTATTTTATCCTTAAAAATCTATTTGATTTTGAGTCGATACTGCAAGATTTTCTAATTTTTGCATTAAAATATCTTTATTTAACTGTTTATGTAAAAGCTTTTGGTTTAACTCATACATTTTTTCTTGATAATCATTGTCTATAACATCATATGAATTATTAGTATTAGTTAGATTAGTATTAGTTAGATTAGTATTAGTAGCTACCGATTTAGCCGCAATGGATTTTTGCCGTAATGGTGTTTTTTTCGTTATGGATTCTGGTATCATTTTATAGCTTCCTTGATCACAAATTTTAAACTCAAAACCTCTAAATTTACCTTTACTATCTCTTTTTTTAGTTCTTGTTATATATCCATTACTCTCAAGTTGTTTAAATAATTTATTCAATTTTTCTTTTCCTACATTTGAAACCTTTATAATATGAGTATTGTAAAATTGCCAATCATTAGGATATGATTTGATTAAACACATTAAACCTTTTGCATCTAAACTTAAGTTTGTATCATAGAGGCAAGTATTACTAATTTGAGTGAATTTAATCTTTTTTTCCATTACATCACCTCTTTTTTATCAAAAAATAAAACTAACTGATAATTACTATTATTACATCCTTCTTTTGACATTTGTGGTAGAATATAAGGATTATAAATCAACACATCTAAAGGTCTAAAACCAAATTTTTTACACAGTTCTTCAAAATCCTGCAAATCAAAATCCATATCACCAACAGCATCTTCCCAGACTTTTTTAAGCCCTTCTTTTAATGTTTTATTATCGATTTTTTCTAGATCTATTTCAAAAATAATTTCTTCAGAATTGTCATACAAATCGTCTATTTGAAATATAAAATTTTGAAATTGTTGATAATTTACCTTTCTAGTTGGACTAAAGTAATTTTTTATATTATTAACTATTCTACTTTTAACTTTGTTTAAAATTAAAAGATTATCATCAACTAACTCAAAAAAATATCGCTTATTTATTTGATTTATCGTAATATCAACACCAATTCTATATAGATCATCATCACACAAACCAATTCCTGTAAATCCACCTGTTCTTACAAACAAGTTAATACATTTTTCTCTCAAATAAAAATCATAAATCCAAGATTCTGGATTTTTAATACAAACTATTAATTCATCTTTTCCCATAGATCTAATTTTTTCAATTTGGAAATTTTCCAAAATATTGTTATAATCCGATGATAAGTAAGGGATTAATATTTTTTTATACATGCTATCTCCTGTTTATTAATATAGATTCTTTTTCATTCTTAAGCGCCAACTATCAGATTTTGAAAAAGAATCTTCTGTATGATTATTTAATCACGAAATCATTCTATAAAAATAACAAATGCTTGTCAAATGTAAAAATATCTCTACAACAGGCTTGTTTTAGTAGTTTTAACAGCTTAATTAAAAATAAATTCAGTATTAAGTTATATTGATTTAAGTTTAATTTAATATTTAGATTTCCTAAAAAATATCAATTTTTCATTAAATTTTATGATTTAAAAATAAGTATAAAATTTTCAATATGTTACAATTTGTATCAAAATGAATCTTTTGATACAAATTTCTTACAAATTAAATTCCACTTTCATATATTGTAATTATTTGTTTTTTTGTATACATCTTTTTTAATTTTTTAGCTGTTTTTATTTTTTCTATCATCCAAGTATTGTAATCTATACCTTTTCTTATAATTTTAATATCTTGTTTTAATGCTTTTTCTCCATAACATTTTAATATTGCTTCTATTTTTTTCATTTTATTCAACCTCCACATCAATAGTGTATTTATTTCTTTCATTTTTAATATATTTTAGTTCTTTTTCAAGTTCTTCAATTCTTTTTTCATATTCCATTTCCTGAATTAAAAATTGATAACAATCATCGAACATCTCTATTTTAATCTTTGAATGGGCGATTTTTATGTCTAAAAGAATAAGTTCTAATTGATTAATTGCTCTTTCTATCTTATTGTTTGCTTTTTGTATTTCTTGGTTTTCCATCTTTTGTCCTTTATTAATTTGTATTTACTCTATTCACAATTTCACCAATTTTTACTTTTTTTCAATTTTTGTGAATACCTTTATGAGATTTAAAAATCTTTAAAAAAATTCTAGGAGAAGTAGGATGTTATAAATGGAAGAATTACTTTTTAAACGTAAAAAAGAGTTAGAAACTCTTTTAGGAAAAGAGTTAAAAGAGATAAAAAAATCAACAAAGTTTTTAAAACTCATTAGAAATGAGTTAGTTTACTTAAATGATTTTTTTACAAAAGTAGAGATTTTAGAACTTGTAAATTCTGTCTTTGAAACAAAAGTAAAATACAGTAATTTTTATAAGTGGTATGTAAAAAATATTATAAAAAATGAAATAATAGTTCCAAAAAACAATACTAAAAAAGAAGATATTACTTCAAAAAATCAAATAGATAAAAGTGAAGTAAAAAATGATTTTGCAAATAGTCAAGTTCAATTGGCACAAGTTAAAGAGTTAAAAGATGATGGAGAGCTAAAAATAGCTGATAAATCAGATTTTAAATAGTTATAAAAATAAATTAAAAAGGATAACAAAATGGCAAAAAATATACTTTCTTTAAATTTTAAAGGTGGTTCTGGAAAAACAACACTATCTTCAACAACTGCATCTTATTTGAATAATTCTATGTTAATTGAGATGGATACAATCAATCAAAGTGATAAAAGAATTAGTTCAAAAGATTATTATGAATCAATACAGATGGATTTTTTAACAGAACTTGATGATGAGTTTTTTAAATTTGAAAGAATTTTAAGAAAATCTGATAAAAATATCATTATTGATGTGGGTGCTAATAAGTTATCAACTTTTCATAAATCTATGGTAACTAATGATTTATATCAATATATTGATCTGTTTTTAATCCCTTGCATGGATGGATCTGATGATTTTAGTGTTGCTATGGACTTTCTAGAATCAATTAAAGATCATGTTGATTTGGAAAATAAAGTAATATTTGTTTTTAATAGATTTAATGAATATGAATATTCAAGTGTTCAAAATCAATTTGATCAATTTTTTGATAATGCAAAAATTATTCAAAAAAAATATAAAGTTGATTTGAATAATGAATCTAATTACTTTGCAATTAAAGATTCACTTCCTGTTAAATACGCAAGACGTAATGCAATTACAATTAAAGCACTATGTGATGCTAATCTTGATTCAATTAATCAGAAAATTGATGAAATTACAAATGAACAAGATGAAGAATTAATGCAACTAATTAAAAAGCGAAATATCGTTAAAAGTGCTTTACTTTTGCAAAAGAATTATATTCTTCCTGGTATTGAAAAAATCATTAATAAATTAAAGTAAAAAAATGACACAAGAACAACTAGATATAATAAGTAAGGACTTAGTTAAAACAATTAAACTTTTAAAAGGTAATCCACATGAGAGTGGATTACTCTTTGAATTAGGTTTAATAAAAAATGAAATGGAAATGTATAATGTAAATAAAAAAAGAAATGACTTCATTAAATTAATTTTATCTGGTCTTATATTTTTTTTTATAGGTTGGATTAGTTGTTCAAGTTTTTATTTAGGTCTAACTCCACCAATTGTAAAAGAGATAAAATCTAAATCACAGAATAATTCAATCAGATTTGAAAATATTAAAGAGTTTAAGAGTAAGTTTAATGAATTTCAATTTAATTCTAAAAGCTTTATATATAAAGGTCAAATATTTAAAGAAGGCGATATTTTAGGTAATATAAAAATTGAATATATAATTCCAAATGTTCAAATTAAAGTTTTAGATTTAAAAGAGAGATATTCCTTTATTATAGTTATTCCAAATAAGTGAAATTAATTCAAATAAAAGTGAAAAACATTCCAATTTATTCAAATAAAATGAAAAGTTTTTCCAAAATGTTCAAATAAAGTAAAAATCTAGGTTTTTAGATAAAACCAAAATAGGAACGACAGCCATTGTGGGTACACTACGTTTCTCCACATGACATCGTTCTTTAAGGGTTTCCCCTTAAAAATCCCAAAATTTTAATCTACACATAAATATTAATCCAAATATTTTTAATCCAAAAAATAAATAAACCCTTTAATCTATAAATATTTTATCAATATTTTTTAACAAATCTAAAAATTAAAATAAATCTTGGAAATTGTGAATAGATATATAAGAAATATTTTTACGAAGGATTGTTATGAAAAAAGAAGAATTATTTAAATTTAGAATCTCAAAAGAATTAAAAGATCTACTAGAATCAAAATCTCAATATGTCAATATGAGTGCAAGTGAGTTTTTAAGACAATTTATTTCATCTTCAAATATTAATGTAAAAATAAACAATAAAAAAGATTTAAAAGAGTTGATCTGGAATATAAATAAAATTGGAGTTAATATTAATCAATTAGCTCATAGTTTAAATTATTCAATCCAAATGGAAAAACTTGATTCTTATAACTATAAAAATCTAATCAATAAATTAATTATCATTGAAAACCAATTAGATTCAATCCTTGAAAAGGAGTTTTAATTGTTAGCAAGGATTTCAAGAGCAAAAGAGGGATTTGCAGATTATTTAATAAGTGGTGCTAGAAAAGATAGTATTTACACAAGAGACCAAAAAGATAAAACTATTACTCTATATGGAAATCTTCAAACTTTTAAACAAACTGAAAAATATTTAAATAAATATAAAAACTATGAAAGCAATTATATTCATATCACTCTATCTTTCTCACAAGAAGATGTGAAAAAATTAAATGAAATAGATGATGAGCAAAAAAGAGATGAACTATTTAAAGAGTTAGCTCTTATATATATTAAACATCATACAAGTGGATATAACTTGGAAAATGAAGTTATCGCTTACTCTGAAGCCCATATGCCAAAAATTCAAATAAATGAAAAAAACAGACAAAGATTTCCCCATATTCATATTGCAATTGCAAAATATAATCCTTTGGATGATACACAATTAAGAACTACTTTTTTTAATAACTCTTTTTTAGATGATGTTTTACAAAGTTATGTTTGTAAAAAATATGGATTTGAAATACCTAGAAAAGATGAAGATGAGAATGATGAAACTGATACTAAGGAAAAAATTCAAAATAAGAATATTTTAGAAGATAAAATTAGAAGTAAAATAGCAATTACAAGAGCTAATTGGATAGAACTTTTAAAAGATATAAAAACAGCAGATGAACTTTTATACTTTTTACAAAATGACCTAAAATTTGAAGAAAACAGAGATTTTAAAATAGCTGGAAGTAAAACATATAAATATATAAAAATATTAAATCTACAAGAAAGAAATAAAAAATCAAACTCTTTAAATCTAAATGGTAAAGATTTTTCAAGATTTATTTTAAAAGATGATAAAAATAGAACCTTTCCAAGACATAAATCAAAAAAAGAACTTGAAGATATTTTACTAAGCTATTATGAAACTAGAATAGAAAATATCTATGAAAGAAAAAGCAAAAAATCAAAAGAAAAATTAAATAATATCTATGAATCTGAAAATTATAAAATAAAGTCAAATAAAAATATTCAAAATAGTTTTAAATACCTAAGCTATCAACAAAAACTATTTATTGAACACTACGATTATCTAATAAAAGATAAATTAGAGGGATATTATGTAAAAAAAGAGAATAATGAAGTAATTGTTAGTAATTTTTCCAAAAATATTCAAATAATAGATAAAGGTGAAGAAATTGTATCTGTTAAAAATAGAACAAATATAGAAGAACAAGTAAAAATAATGATACAAATAGCACTTGCAAAAGATTGGAAACTTGAAAATATAGAACCATATGGAGATGAAGATTTTATAAATGAAGCAAATAGACAAATAGCAGATTTAATTTTGAAAAAAAATCAAATTAAAAATAGTAATGTAGAAATCAAAAGAGTAAAATCACCACTTCAACAGCAAAAAGTAAATCTACAAAATGAAGATTTAAACCCTAAAATAAACTTACAAGAACTAAAAGAAAAACTTGATGTAAATTTTCTCCTAGAATATGTAAAAGAGAATTATAAACTTGATATTTCAAATTTTTCAATAACTGATGATAATAAAATAGATAACTTAAAAAATAAACAAAAACCAAAAAATGTGATAGATTTTTTACAAAAGGAATTGAATTTAAGTACTAAAGAAGCTATTGAGGTTTGTATGGAAATTTATGAAAATAGTGTTGTTTATTCTAGTAAAATTGAGGAAAATAGTGAACATAGAAAAAAGAGAAATAATGATCGTTAAATATTCCGTGTTAAGAAATTATCATAGTAGAATTCTATGCCAGTATCGAGCATGAATTTAATTTTTAAGTTAAAAATTAGTCAAAAAAATCCACAAAAAAATTGCTAGTTTGAGTCTGTAAAATAAGCTAGTGGGAGTGTTAGAAATTTTGTGTCAGTCTGATAGAATTTATAATTCTAAAGGATTGAACAATGAATCAAACATTTGATTTAAATGAAGCACTTGAACAAATAAAAGCAGGTTCAAAAATAGATGGTAAAGATGGAGTCTTAGTTCCTCTTATTAAACAACTTACAGAAGCTGTATTACAAGCTGAACTTGAGTCTCATTTAACTTCTGAGATAAATAAAAACAGAAAAAATGGTAAATCTATTAAAACTATGAAAAGTAGTGTTGGTGAATTTGAACTTGATGTTCCAAGAGATAGAAATGGTTCTTATGAGCCTCAAATAGTTAAAAAACATCAAACTCATATGTCAGATAATATAGAACAAAAAATTCTATCTTTGTATGCTTTAGGAAATAGTTATAGTCAAATATCTGAACATATTGAAGAAATGTATGGAATGAGTTTTTCTAAAGCTACAATAAGTGCTGTTACTGATAAAGTTATACCATTATTAAAAGAGTGGCAACAAAGACCACTTGAATCAGTCTATGCCAGTTAGGAATTGGTCTCTTACAATCTCTCAACTTACAATATTTTTTGAAGGTAGGTTAGATAATCAATTGAGTATTTAAAACTATAAGTATAATAGCCATCTTTTTTAGATGGCTACTTTAATTTTTTTTTGAAGATATAGTCTTAATCCATTGCTTACCAACAAAATAAAACATAGTGACTAAAAATATAATAGCACCACCTATATCAAGTATTGATTTTGATTCACTTTCTAAACTATCTAATGTATAAACAAACCATTCTTTTGGAAATGCAAAATCAATCATTAATGCAAATGAAAAAGTGACTACAATAATTGAGATAAGATATATTATTAAGACATCATTTCCAAGAATTTTCTTTATAATCCATGCTGTAATGATATTTGTAGCAGGAGCTGCTGCTAAAAAAATAAAAGCTACTCCAGGACTTACTCCAACTGCTAACATTGATAAAGCAATAGGAATGGCTGAAATAGAGCATACATATAAAGGTAATGCAACTAAAAAAACTAATGCATAAGCGATAAACAAATTATCATTTAAAAATTCAACCCCATTATTTGGAATTAAAAGTAAAAATAAAGTTGCTAATATTAGCCCATAAAACATTGGTTTGGCTAAATCACTAAAAACTTCATTCATTGCATAATCATATGCTTTTTTAAATTGACTCTCTTTTACTACTTCATTAGAAGAAGAACCACAACAAGAAGAACTACAACAAGACTTTTTCTCTTCTTCTTGAATGTCATCATATGATTCTTTTACAAAACTACCAGCAACAACTCCACTAATGAAACTTGAAATAACTCTAATTATTGCCATTGGAAGACCAAATACTCCATATGTAGCTATAATTGAATCAATTCCAGTCATTGGAGTAGTAATATAAAAACTTGTCACAGCTTTTTTAGAAGCACCTTTTTGTCTTAAACTTGTAGCCAAAGGTATTACACCACAAGAACAAAGAGGAAGAGGAATACCATATAATGCCCCTTTTAAAGCACTATATTTATTATCTTCACCTAAATGTTTTTTAATCCAATCTTCTGAAATATATAGGTGGATTATTCCTACAAAAATTAATCCAATTAAAACATATAGACCTATCATTACTGATAGTTCCCAAAAGCTTTGCAAAAAATTTAATATAAATTCCATACTTATTCCTTGAATAAAAATATTTTTTCTAATAAACCTATTAAATCAGGGTTATTCCCTTCATCAATAAAATAGTAAATAGTTAAACCTTCTCTTGATTTATTCAATATTCCACCATCTTTTAATTTTCTAAGGTGTTGTGAAATTGCAGATTGATTAACTTCTAATATTTCACCAATGTCACATACACAAAGTTTATTGAAGTTTTTAAGTAGTAATACAATTTTTAGTCTAACACTATTTGACAGTAGTGCTAATTTTTCTGATTCTTTTTCTATCTCTAAATGATTATTAGAAATAAAACTCTTAGCTTTTTCAACTTCACTGATATTACTTGATTCTCTATAACATTCTTCACTCATATAAACTCCAATATAATTATATTTGAATATTCTAATATAATAAAATATGTTTGTCAAGTTGATTTATTATTAGTGGAATTAAATTTACAAATAATTATGAATATGATATAGTTTTATTCAACTATCAGGATTTGACACAAAACTCTAAACAGTCTCAAGCTAGTTGATAAAATTAACTAGCTTAAAGTACAATTTTTTAATTTATTAGTTTTGTAGCTCATTAGTCAATATTTGAAAATCTATGTTTACCTGTATTTATAAAAAACTACAAAAACTTTCCCAATCAGCAAGATAAATATAGCTAGTTCCTTCTTTTACCCCATAATCCCAACAAACCGCTTCAAAACAAGCAACTTTTTCCATAATCTTTCTTTTTAAAATCGGTGATTTAATATCTTCAAATTTCAAATGTTTATACGGATTTTTATTAATCTTCCCATTTTCTAAATCTTCTCTTTGTTTTTTATCTTTAATTTATTTTCATAAATTTTTATTATTTCTTCTACTTTTCCAATTTCTTCATCAATTTTAATTATTTTTTCATAATTGCCAACATATTTAGGTCTTTGGAAATTTACCAAATTCATTAATTGATTATTGAAAAATTCTAATTTTTCATTTATATCATCAAATTCTTTTTGCTCTTTACATATATTTTTTGCTTCTTCCAAACTTTCATTATATTGTTCTTTTATCGTTTCATTATATTCTTCTTTTAATTGTTTTAAATCTAATTCATCATTAATATATACACCATCTGATGTAATATAAATATCGTGTTTTTGAGTTATTAATGAGTTGTTAATTTCATTAGAACTGTAATCATAATTCAATGCAATAAAAATATCTCCTTCATTATCATAAGCCATATACGGCGTAAAATCTTCAATATCAAGGGCATTAATTATTTCTTTTGCGATAACTTTTTGTTTTTCTTGATTTCTTTCTTTTTCTAATTCAACAATTTTTGCAAAAACTTCACTTGTAATTTTATTTTCAATATTTCTTTTCATAACCACACCTTTTATTTAATATATTATATTTCTATTCTTAAAACTTTTACCCATTGACCATTACCACTTTCACTTGGATAACCTAAAGGATTACAAATACATCTAACATTATGTTCTTTATAATCCATCTCTTCATGAGTATGACCAAATATCCAATATTTCATAGTTCCATCTTTTAGATACTTTTCACCATCAAAAGAAAAAAAAGTATTTGATGGAGATTTTTGGTATCTAATACTAAAATGTTCATCTTTTGCAGATGGATTTATATGAGTAATCATCACATCACAATTTTTATAAACTCTCTCTATTTTTGGTCTTTCTATTTCAAATATATCATCAAAATTTTCTACACCAATTAGACATTTTGCATCATTCATACAGTTTTGCCACATAATATTTGTTGATTTTTTTGGAAAAGATTCAGTTGGATATTGTTTCCACAAATATCCACCATTATACCAACCATCACATCCACCAAATCTAATTCCATCTATTTCAACTACAAATCCATCAAGACAATAGATTCCTTTTTCTTGATTAATTAAATCTCTCATATTTTCAGCTCTTGCAAAAGAGTCTTTAAATATTGATTTATCTTCTTTATTTAGTAAGTAGTAATCATGATTACCTAATACACAAATTATATTTTTATAGAACTGTTTTAAAATTTTTAATATCTTAATATTTTGAGTATTGTTATGACCAATATCACCTGCGATTATTAATACATCTGCAATATCTTCAAAATTAATAATATTTTTAAAAAATTTAACTACATCATCTTCATTATATTTTTGGTAGAAGTAAAAATCAAAGTGAGTATCACTTAATATATCTAGTTTCATTTTTATGCCCCATTCCTAAACCCATTAATTCCCCTTAAAGCGATTTTGAAATCTTCTTCAATCTCTTTTTTCTCTTGTTTAAATTGTTCTATGATTTTTCTATTCTCTTCGATTCTTTCATTCATTTCTCCTATTGCATAAGCTAATGCAATTATTTTCTTTTTATCTTCAACCTTAAAATTTCTCAATTCAAAGTTAGCTATTAATTCTTCAATACTTTTTTCATCTTCTAATATTGGGCTATCATCCATCTTTTCATAAAAATCAACTTCTATTTTTTCTCCATTTTCAAAAACCTTATAGATTTTATTCTCTTCAAATAGTTTTGCATCAAACTTTAGATAAAAATCATCATTTATATATCCATCTATACAATCATATACATCTATATTTTTTTGATAAATGATTTCTATATTAAATAAATCTTCATCATTTATAAGTATTGGTGTTGCAAAGTATGACCTAAAATGACTATCTATATATTCATATGTCTCTTCTAAATCATTTGTATTTGTTGCAAATGAGCATCTTGTTATTATATTTTCAATTAATTCATCATATTTATTAGATGTAAGTTTGTTTTTTAGTAATACATCAGATTGAGTTGCAAAAATATATTCAAATCTTGATTCTCTACAAATATCTGTTTGTGGTAAATAATCTTTATGTAAAATCTTTTGAGCTTCATCTATGATAATTGATACAGGTTTTAAATTTTTCTCATTTATTCTTTGTAATGATGAATATATCCCTAAATTTATTAGATTTAAACTGTTTTCTGTTAAATTAGAAACATCAATTATTATAATCTTTCCACTTCTTAAACTATTTACAATATCAAACTCATCTTTATTCAAAAAATCATATGATGCTGCATTTACTGTATATGAAGCTAAATGACTAACAACTGCATTTCTTCCTGCATCATCACCATCATCTGCTAATTCATAGTTTGATAATAGTTCTAAATTCTCTTTTAACTCTTCTAGTTTTTTAGAAATAGTATCTATTAAGTATGTATTATCAGTCTTATTTAAAACATTTTCAAATTCTAAATGTATTAATTTTAATTTAGATTTTTTATAATCTAATAGAAATTTTTTTAGATTGCTTGGTTTATTTACTATTTTATGAATCTTCTTTATATTTATCTCATTTTTATACTCATTCTCTAATAGTTTATTTATTTGAGTGTATATATATTTTTCAAGTTTTAAAATATTATAAACTCCCTCTAATAAGTTTCTTGAAGCAATATCCCAAAAATCTGTTTTTGCTTCAGTATTTGATTGTACTATCTCTAAAAATTGTTTTGTAGTTAGATACTTAAGTATATTTATGTTTTTTCCCCAAGGTTTTCCAATTTCTATAACATCATCTAATCTATTATATTTATTTGCAAGATATTTTACTTGTAAATGTAAATTTCCTTTAAAATCATATATCAAAATTCCATAATCAGATTTTATTCTATCTTCTACTATTGGTAATATTGCACCTGTTGTTTTTCCACTTCCTGTTCTTCCAAAAAATATGGCATTAGTAAAATCTTTTGGAACTTCTATGCTTTTTACATATTTTCCTCTTGGAGTATTAAATCCCATTTTCATCATATTCTCCTAATTATAGTTTTTCATAAAAGCATAATATAAAAAGTTTTCTTAATATAGTATTAATCGTTAAACGATTTAAACTAGTTTATTAAAAGAAAGTTTTTGCTAAAATACAATTTTATTAGGAGAACATATGACTAAATTTATTTATAGATTAGATTTAACACCGGAGGAACTGAAAGAATTCAAAGATAAATTAGATGTAGAGTTATTAATTAAATTTAAAAAAATTGAAATTTCAGAAAAAAAAATTGATTCAATGAAAAAAGCTTCTTCTGTAAAAATTGAAGCAACAAGAAGAAAATTTGAAAATAGTTTATTACGACTAAAAGAACAAAAAATAGAACCAACTCAATATAACTTAAGAAAATATGCAAATATTTCATATACCACTTCAAAAAAATATTTAGAACTTTTAAAAATAGCAGAAAATAATATAAAAGGTATTTCAAAAAATAATCATAGAGTTTTAGATGAAAAAGAAATAGCAGAATTAGAAATTAATGATAAATGTATATATGAACTTGAAAAATTTTTATTAGATGAAATGGAAAATTAGAATCTGTACTAGTGCAATTAAATTAAATTTAAAGCATAGCCAAATAATTTATTTTTAATAATATATTTGTGATAGTTTTACTTTATTTATATTCTAAAATTGCACCTGTAATATCTTTTAATTTAATATTTTATTACTCTTATTGAACCCCAATACTTTTAAACACTGCATCTATTGGATCTGAATAAATAAGTAATTGAAATTTACTCAATAATTCAGGGGGAACTTTTCCTATATGAATCATATCAACAACTGGAATTAAAACTTTTTTTGCACCAGAATCACTTGCAATTTGAAGTGCATCAGGCAATGAATCAGTTCCAATAACTGTTCCACCAATAGAAAATGAACCTAAAATAACAGTTTGAGATAATATAGGTCTTTCTAATATTCCACTACAAAGTGAAATAAATACAGCAAGTGAAATACCTTTTGATTTTCCGATACCATTTAAATCATGCACCTTTAAAAAATAATCATGTTCTTTGTATTTTGCATTGATACTAACTCTATTTAAATTTGCATTTATATAATTTACAGCTTCTTTTATCTCTTCTTTTACGTCACTTGAACTACTAAAACCTGCACTATCTAGTTTTCCATTTCCAGACATAACTTGTAAATCAAATCTAAATAAACCTTTATGAGAAGTATCAGGATTAGTTGCAACAGTATATAAAGAACCATTTGGTAATTCACCATCAGGAATTAAACTTTTACCACCACTTTCAGGAACATTTACTCTTATTTCATCATTATTTTCCAAATCAATATATGAAAAATTTACATCATAAAATTCCATACCACCAATTTTTTTTAGTTGTTCTTTTATTCTTCTTCTACCAACAAGTGCATACTCAAGTGCAACTCTCACATCTTCTTTTGTATAATTTTCATCAGGAAATAAAAGTTTTAATAAACCACTAACAGTTTTTTTAACAGCTTTTGTATCTCTTTGATTTAAATCTCTTCCTAATTTAAAAAACTTATCAATAGCATTTGAGAAATTGTATTTTTGTAGTTCTCTCATCCATTCAGCCATAAAGTCTGTAATAAAACCATACTCATTTGTAAAAAATTCAGGTCTCATTTTTGGAACTTCCCACCCTGGTAAATAGTGATGGAATCTATCAAAGAAAGCCGTATCAATCATCTCTTTTGGAAATGGACTTAATAAATGTGAAGTTTTAACAATATTTTCTATACTTCCATCAATATTTCCCACGAATATCATAGATGCTTTTGCTATTTTTTGCTCTTTTCCTCTTGCAAATGAACCACTTTCCATATAGTCTTTCATTATTTGAACACCATCTTTATCTTTGAATCTAATACCTGCAACTTCATCAAATGCAACTATATCCCAAAGACCAACTAATCCCATTGTTCTTGAACCCATATTGTAAAACAAGTTAGCAACAGTAGTTTGCCCACCTGATACCAATATAGAGTTTGGTGAAATTTCTTTATATACAAACGATTTACCAGTTCCTCTTGGTCCTAGTTCACACATATTGTAATTGTTTTCTACAAATGGAATTAATCTAGCTAATAAATGCCATCTTGTTTTATCATCTAAATTAGTTGGCTCCATACCAGTTGAACGAATTAAAATATCAATCCATTCTTCATTTGAGAATCTATTTCTATTTTTAACAAACCCTTCAAAATCCATATTAGGCATTTGAATAGGTTTTAAATTTTCTATTCTAAATGGACTACTTTTTGAGTTTTCATCACTAAAATATTCAATAGTCATAATACACCAAATACCACCAGCTAGTAGTTTTTGGTAATTTTTTACATAATCACTCTCTACAAAAATATTTTTGATACCTAAATTTGAAAATTCAGCTTCATAAATATCTTTATTTTCATTTAGTTTTACACTAACTTTATCAATGATTTTATATCTACCCTGCTCTTTAATTCTTGATTTTACAACTTCAGCTTCATCAGGTCTAACATAGTTTTTAGCAAGGATGTCTTTTACTTTTTGAACACCATCTTTTATTTGTTCTTCATTATCAGTAGCACAATACATTCCAAGAAGATATTCAAGTACATAAATAGGAACATTTGCACCATCTTTTATAGATTTTGTTAAATCTTTTCTAACAACAAGTCCTGCATATACTTCATTTAATTTTTCATTTAAACCCATAATAAACCTTTTTAAAACTCATCAAAATCATTAAAGAACGATAATTGTAGTTTAACATCATAAGTTTTATATATTGGTTGTTCACTACTATTTTCAATAACTTTTTTCATAGTAAATTTAATAAATTTTCCACTATATTTATTTGAAATCTCTTTAAATGTAAATCTTAATTTATTTTCTCTATTTCTATTTTCTTCATCACTACTATTTAAAGTGATTTTATGTTTATCACTAAGTTCAACTCCATCTTCACTATAAAAACCACAAACAAGAGTAATTGGTTTTACTTTATCACTTATTGGCTCTTCTTGATAAATTGATACATTTATATTATTTGTTGTAATTGTTGAAATTGGCATTATTGTAGCTTCAACTTCACTAATTACATTTTTTCTTTGATATTTAATTTCAAGCAGTGGAATAACTAACTCTTGAAGACTAGCTCCCCCATGAACAAATCTATTACCACCACCTTGTTTCCTGATTTTATTAATTGATTTTGTAATATAAAAATCATTATCACCACTAATTCCTAATTCATCTGAACTAAACTTTTGTGTACAACTATTTTCTTCTAAATTTTTACCAATAACAAATCTTCTATTTACTTTTGAAGTTTCCATAAATGTAGTATCTAATTTACAAAATTCACTATCTTGCGTTGGTGTATTTGTATAAATAAACCCATGATCAGCAGTAACAAATATATTTGTTCCATTTAGATTTACGATTTGTTTTATAATTTTAGTGATTGTACTAAAACTGCTTTCAACAGCATCAAATACTTTTTCTTCGGTTATAGCATCATCACCCATTGCATCTATTTGGTTATGATAAATATAAATTATATTATTTGATTTAACTAATTCTCTTCCACTTTCTCTATTTAGAGTTAAAAACTCTTCATCATTTACTGCAATAGAGTTTATATCTTCACTTTGAAGAATTTTTGTTCTTGCATCTTTCCCTTTTGAGGATTTTCCATCCACATAAACTGTATCATCTGTTGATTTTATTTCAACTTCATTATTTGGTAATAGTGAAGCCATTCCAAGTTGAGTATAAGAAGGAAGTGAGCTTATCATATAGTTTTCTTTTACACTAAAACTTCTACTTTCTGTATTTTCATAAGATATTAATTTTGATAACTCTTTTGCACATTCATATCTTAGTGCATCACTTATAATTACAAATACTTTTTGATTTTTTCCTACTATTTGAGGAACTTTTGATTTGTAAAAACTTCTTTGATGATTTACTATTTTTACAGAGTAATCTTTTACAAAATTTTGCCATTTATCATTTAAAACTCTTAAATATGAGTTTAAATAAGCATCTTCTAAAATACTTAAAGACTTTAGTATCTCTTTATGGCTACTTTGATTATAAAAATAGACAAATTTTCGATAGTTATAATCTATTTCATACCAATATTCACTATATTTATTTATACCATCTTCAAAACTTGAGATATCAACTTTGAAATTGTTTATTCCAAAATAAAGTTTTATTGCATAATTAAATGCTTTATAAATATTCTCATATTTTTCATACCAAAACTTATGTTCTCTTTTATTAAAATAGTTTTCAAACTCTTTTTCATTTATTTTTGAGCTAACAATCAAATCTCTTAATTTTGCAATAACAAGTTGTTCACAAACCTCATAAGTATCACAATCAATAACTTGAGACAACTCATAATTTGAAATAATTGATTGAATATTTAAATCATTTTGCACTTTTAAAGATACAGTTTTAAATAGTTCTTTATGTCTATTACTATCCATCCAATGTTTTACAAAAAGTGTTGCTTCTTTATTTAGCTCACATTTTGATGGCTCAACATTTGAATAAAAATGATTTTGAAGAAGTTTATAAGTTAAATCAGTTATTGATAACTTATCACTTTTATATTTAAACCTACTAGAAATCTCTTTTAATAATTTTTTTGTTAGTTCATATTTATCTAACTCATCTATTAAACTCTCATTTGCAATTAGTTTAAATAAAATCTCTTCAAGTGTTTCATCACAATTTAAAATAATTGCTATCATTTTATTTGTTAATTCTTCATCACTATCTTTTTCTGTAATAATTGATTTATATTTATCAAATCTACTTTTTGCATTGAAAAATGCTTTATGTTCACTAATAAATGCTTTTTTTGTAATATCAAGATCTAGTTCACTAACAATCATACTTATTGGGTCAGCAGAGAATTTATGAAAACTTTGTTCAATATCCAAAAGCCAATTATCTTCCATATTTGGTTCAGCATTTGCAGAATAAATTAGATATTTAGAAGCTTTATCTTCATAAAGTATTTTTACTTTTATTCCAAACTCATTATTATTTAATTCAAGTTTTTTTATATCTAAATTGATTGAATCAAACTCATCTTTTAAACTTCCACCCTCATCATACCAAATGATAATTCTATGCTCTTGAAATAGTGTATTTAATCTTTGTTCAATTTTACTCATTCTATAAATCTTTCTCTTTTAGTATTTTTGATAACTCTTCAAATTTTGCTTTTATATCTTCTATATTTGGTAAAGTTTCTGAATAAACCAATGTTTTAAAATTACTATTATAATAACTATTTAACTCATCTAAAATATTGATATTTTCAAAAATCTTTGTTGAGTGTAATTTTACAATTGCCCAATCAGAACTAAACTGTTTTTGGTCATCTTCTCTTACATTTTCTATCATAATATTCATATCATTACTATTTAAAAATGCTTTTATTTCATCTTCTTGCATTAAGTGGTAAATATCGTAAAAATGTCTTATTTTTTCTTTCAATTGACTATAAAATTCATCACTTTCAAATGAAGCTCTTGCAACTGCACTAATCTTTTCACAAAATGTTCTTTTATAATCCAAAACATTTATTTCAAATGGCTCTAACTGGAAATCAGTAATTAATTTTTTTGCTTCATCACTTTGAGTACTTAAAAAATCAAATATATAACTAGATATAGTTTTACTAACAAATGGATGTGGCTTAGCAAAAGAGTTTAATTCAAGGATTAAATTCTCATTTGCATGTCCAAAATCACCCTCTATTATCTTTGGATATTGATGTACCGTTTTTCTAAACTTTGAACCTTTTGAGGTTTGAGGAGTAATCGTTTCCTCAAAATTTTCATATAGCAAAGCTTTTTCAATATTTTTAATCAAACTCTTAACTGCATTTCCGTCTTTTCCATCAGTTATTATTGCTAAATCAATATCTTCTGAAAATCTATCTATAATTTTATATGCTTTTGATAAGGATGTTCCACCTTTAAAAATTGCAGTTTCTTTATAAGTGCTTTTTGATAACCTATTTAAAATATAAGTTACCCAATAATCTTTTTCAATAAAAACAGCAGGAATGCCAAGCACTCCCGCTGTTGTTTCTATCAAATCATTAAAAGTTTCTTTATCATTATGTAATATCATATAAAATTCCAGTATTTTCTATCTTTAATAACATCTTCTTCTATTTTTAATTTATAATTTGTCATTGGATTTAGAGTTGATTTCAACTCATAAGCACAATTTTTATTTCCTATCTCTTTAAAAATCGCACCTAAAACTGCTCTTGTTCTTGGAGTATATTTCAAAGCAAATTTTGTAAGCTTATTTTGATTTTCTAAAGATTCTTTTTTTATAATCTCTTTTAAATATTTAACTACTTCATTTGGTGTTGTTGCAGGTATTTTATTTATATCTTTTATAGCATCAAGTATCTGAACTAAATAAATCTCATCATCATTTACATCAACTCTTTTTGGTATAAATTTTAGATTTATATTATCTATTTTTACCTTTCTATATATTCCATTTGTTGCTATTACAGTTTCATTTGAAACTTGAGTAGTAAGTCCTAGTTTTCTAAAGCTATTTGCACCTGTTTCATAACTATTTGTTTCATCTGATTTTAGATAGCTTTTTATTTTATCATTTGTATTTGGAGCAACTTCTCCAAACACTCTAATTTTTGGTTTATAAAATTTTCCTTTTGAAATTTTTTTTATAATACCTTTTTTAAAAAGTCGGCTAAGTTCAATAGCAGCCGATGTTTTATTTAAACATGGTATATCATCATAAGTAAATAGTTTTGCACCTTCAATATTTGTCACAAAATCTCTTGTTATCTTTGCTACTGACATCTTAACCTCCTTTTCTTTTTTGATATTGTAATTATACAATATTTTGAAATGTTTTTCAAATAAAAAACATTTTATTTTAAGTAATATTTAATATTAATTACTCTTTATCCAACCCTTTTATAGGATATAAAACTTCTTTAAATTTATTGTAATTTACCTTTACACCATCATCTAAATCAATATCAACTCTATTTTGTGCAAAAGAAGTTAAATTATCTCTATCAAAAGAGATTAGTTCTTTTAGTTTTAATTCAATATTTTTTATTCTTTTATCTGCTTCATTTTTATCTTTATTTGTTGCATTTTCATTTAGAATTGTTTGTTTTTGAATCTCTTTTGTACCCTCTAATTTAGTGATATATTCTCTTAAATAGTTGTTTTGAACTCTTGCAAACAAATCATTTGTGTATCTGTGCATATAACAGAGACTCATAAAACCTTTTTTAGGGCTTGAAACCATCCAATAAATAGGTCTTTTTTTATATCGTTTGATATGGTCTTCATAAAAATCTTTTACCATATAAGCTCTGATAGTTTTTCCCAAACATTTTTCTATAAAATTGATATTTTCACTTAAACTTTCACTTCCAAATGTTGTTTTTACAAAGTTGATTATTCTACTTGCTATATCATCACTAAAATAGTCATCTTCTAAAACAGGAATTACATTATCATCATCTATTTCAAATGTGGTATCTTTTGGATAATCTTGATTTAGATTTGCCACAACTAAACCATCACTGTCTATTGAGTATCTTCCAAACATAACCCCAACAGCATAAGATATAAACTGTTTCATAATCTCATCTGCTTTAAACTCTAATTCATTATTGTCATTGATGATTGATTCACTTTTTAAGATAGTTATGTCTTTTAGAGCTACATCAGGTGTTAGCTCATCGCCAAGTTCATAAATATCTATAAATAGTCTATTTAACTCTTCTTCATTTGCGTGAAGTTTATAGAACTTCTCTTTCCAATATGAACAATAGTTATTGTAAGCAGTTTCTATTTTAGAATCTGATTTGTGTTTTAGAAGTTCATTTTCTGTGAAATCCCAAGATATTTCTCTGCTATCCCACTCTTCTTTTGAAATATCTACACATTCTTGAGTTAAGGTGTCTATATTATTAATAAATCCATTTGTTATATTTATTGGTAAATTACCAATATTCCAAGCTTGATAATTAATTGTAGGATTTATTGCATTCAATAAAAAATTTGCTATCTTAGAATTTAAAAATGCAGAAATACCTAAAAGGTTACTTTCATTATTTGGAAAAGCGGCAGAACCTGAAGCATCAAATAAAGAACCATTAAATGAAATTCTAACAGTAAATAATCCAGATGTAACTGCTGACCAATTTGCATTAGGTTTGAAAATATATTCTTCATTAAATGCATGTGCAGGAACTTTTCCATTACTATCTGTTGTAGTCTTTAATAAAAATCCATCATTTTCCCAAATTACAATATATTCATTATTTCCGAACCATTTTCTTGCTGCCCCACCTTTTTGATAGGGAAACCACTTGTAAACACTTTCAAGTGCATCTTGCCGATTAGAAAAAGAAAAACCAATTTTATTATAATTTATTTCTTGCCATAATTTTACAAATAATTCATTGTTTCCAGTAATCATTCCAGCTCTTGGTGTTGCGTATTTATGTAATTTAGGAATATTTTTAAAATTATCAAAAATTTTATCACTCACCCAATAAGCAATAGGACTTCCAGGGATTTTTGCAAAATCATCTTGTTTTGCTTCATATCTATTTTCACTCTTAAAAAACCCTTGTTCTTTGCTGTCACTGTCTTTGTAGTCTGTTAGTCTTATGTATGTTGCCATTTAGTTTTCCTCATTTTCAAGCTGTTCATAAAGTTCATTCATTTTTTGTTGTAGTATCTCTTTTGGGATAAGTTTTGTTTTGTATTGCGATATTATCGTTGGACTTAGTGTTCGACTAAGTGCGTACTCTACTACTTCATCATTTTTTTCTCTACAAAGAAGCACTCCAATACTTGGATTTTCTTGGGGCTGTTTTACATCTCTATCAAGTGCTTCAAGATAAAACTCCAACTGTCCCAAATCACTTGGTTTAAACTTGCCAACTTTTAGCTCAAATGCCACCAAACACTGTAAAGTTCTATGGAAAAAAAGCAAATCAATATAAAAATCTTCATTCCCCACTTGCACACGATACTCTTGTCCTATAAAAGCAAAACCCAGACCAAGCTCTAAGATAAACTCTTTTAGTGAACCTATAAGTCCATTTTGTAAATCTTTTTCTTTATGATTATGTGGTAAATCCAAAAAGTCCACAATATAGCTATCTTTAAACACTCCACTTACATTTTGAGGTAATTCTTTTAGTACGGTTGAGAGTTTTTTATCAGCTATCATCGTTCGTTCAAAAGTTGATGTGTTGATTTGTTTGTCAAGTTCTCTGTAGGAATATCTATTTTTAATAGATAAAACAAGATAGAACTCCCTCTCTTCTATGGTTTGTAAGCTCATTATCCTTCGATTATTGCTCCAAGAAATTTCTCTACACAGTGTGTAGAGTTTTTCATCTTCTTTGTAAGTTTCAAAAAACTGTTTCATAAGCCATAAGTTTTTATCTCCAAACCCTTTTGAAGTTGGGTCTTTTTCTTTTAAGAAAGTTGCCAACTCTTTGACTACACCTTTACCCCAATTTTCTTGTGTAGTTTTTGTAGATATATATTTTCCTATCTCCCAATAAAGCTCGATAAGAATAGTATTAACACTGCTATATGCTTTTTGTTTAGCATTTTGTATTTGGCTTAGTACGGTTTGAAAATCTTTATTGATGATTTGATTTTTATCCATTATTTATTCTCAACTTTCTGAATATAAATTTTATTATTAGTTGCCAATAGTGGTATTAATAGATTAAGTTTTTCAATTATAAATTTTGTATTTTCATTAAACTTTTGAGGGTCATCAACAATAATTGATTGCGTGTAATTATAAAGTATTCCAATACTTTCAGATAACCTTAACCTAACAAATAACAAATAATTTGATTCATCATCGGTTAGATTTTTTATTATTTCTTTATCGTCAATCTTATCAAGTTTTTTTTCTAAAATTAACAGCAAAGTATTGTGAGTATTTATTCTAAAAGTTCCTATGTCTGTGTCTTTATATCTATTTAATACAGACAATATGTCATTTAAATTTTGAAATAAATAAATAATATTTGATTTTTTTTCAGACTCTTTCTTCTTTTCTTCATTATTATTTGTATTTTCTATATTCAACATCACAGAGTAAGAAGCTAATAATGCAGATATTAAAATACCTAATGCACTAATTAATCCAATAATTCTTTCACCATTACCTATAAAAAATTGAAATAAAATAGTAAAAAATACCACTATTAAAATACTAAAAGCAACTATTTTTAAATAATTTAAAATTTCTTTTGTGGTTAATTTCTTTATTTCTTCCAGTTGATTTTTTACTTTTGTAATAATTTCCATTTTATACCTTTAATATTTTTCTAATCTCTAATCTATATTTTTTGTAACTTTCTTTTGTTTTAATACATAATTCTAAAAGCTTTTCTTCCTTTTCTTCATAATTAGACTTACTTTCTTGTTTACCATTCCAATTTCTATCAACATTTCCTTCTGGGTACATACAAAACTTAGTATTATCGGAAGTTTGATAATCTGGAAAAATAAAAAAATGAGTTGAATAGAAATATTGAAGTTTTTCTAAATCTTTTTTTAAAGTAGTTATATGACAATTTAATTCTTTGTATTCATATATATTACTTGTATCTTCAAAAAAAGACAAAAATGAGTTTAATCTATTATCTTGATTACTTCTATATGAATGGTTAGATTCTAAATCTCCAATAAGTTCATTAATTTGTTTTTCTGATAAAACAGCATCTGATTGTTTAAAAATGTTACTATCAAATTTTATTTGCTTATTCTCTTTTTCTTTTAAAATTGGATAAAATTTAAAATATGTTGCAATTGAACCTGCAGCAAAACCTCCTATTACATACAAAGCATCTTGATATTTAATAAGATATTCTAAAAATCTTTCTATCATCTTAAACCTCTGATTTCTCTATTCTCATCTAAATCATCAAGATTTATTTTAAAATAAACACCTTTTGTGTTTGCATCAGGTTTCTTTTTATTAAATACTGTTGCTGATGTTCCAAATGCTATTCCCATTACCATATTATCAAGGTGTGCCATTGTAGAAATAGAATAATTTTTAAGTAATTTTTCTCTCATTTTTTCATAAGAACTTAAAAACATCCAAGATTGCATTGTAATCATTGCCATATAACCTAAATCTTTTGTTATTTCAAATCCTCTTTCCATAAAGACAGCAAATAAATCAGATTTACTATCAGGATAGTTTTTCTTCACAAAATCTCCCAACTCTGCATTCATACCTTTTCCACCCATATATGGTGGATTTGTAACTACACATGAGTAAGTTGAAGTTAAAATTTTTAGTTGTAAATCATATTGGGCATTGCTTTGTGAAAATATCCCATCATCAAAACTTTGTATATCTTTTGGAGCTAATAATGAACCAAAGTTTTTGATTCCTTTAAACTCTTGTGTTCCAAACTCTTGAAGTTCTACGATATTTGGATTTGTAGATTTTTTGAAAAATCTTCTATGATATAATCTTGCTTTCATGGTAAGTGCAAAATTTGCAAGTGTTGCTGCTCTTTTGTCTATATCACATCCAAAAAGATTGTTTTCTAAAATCAATGTTGGAATTTCACTTTTACTATAACCTTCTTCTTCATATATCAAAGTTAGTAAATCAAAAGCATAAGTTAGTACATGCCCACTTCCACAACAAGGATCTATTAAAGTTAATTCTTGTGGTGTTGAGATTTTTAAAAATGTATCTGTTGGAGTATCTTCATCAATATAGTATTTCATACTATCTTTTAAAGATGAGTTTGGATGATTTAGCATCCAAAGTTTTCCAAGTGAATTTTCAACCATATATTTTACAATCCAATGTGGTGTAAAAAGTTGAGTTGCAGCAGGAATATTTGATGGTGTGATTTTTACATTTTTCTTTAATTTTTCAAATACATCATCTTTTTTTTCAGAAATATAAAACTGATATAACCATCCAATAACTTCAATATCAGCACAGTTTTCTTCACTCATCCCTTCTATTACTTTTGTTCTAATAGAGTTTGTTGATAATAAATCATCGGGTAAAAGTAGTTCAGAATAATCAGAGATTGACTCAAACATAAAAGGCATGATAGAAGAGTAGTAGTTACAAGTAGAGATAAATAGCATTTTATAGCACTCATTGTCGCCGTCTTTACTCTCTACTTTTTTATCTAAAATATTAAAAAATTGAGTTCTATCTATGTTTAAATCTTCACTTATATTTCCTGATTTTGCTTCTGTGAATATTGCAGGAATTATATGTCCATCAAGAGGTGAGATTACTTTTGTATCTGTAATATCATTTACATCCATAAATCTTAAAGCAACAAGTCTATTAAACCAAGTATATGCTACTTCCTCTATAAAATCTTCATATTTTGTTTTATCTAATTTTTCAGCAGTTGTACATCTGTTTATAATCTCTTTAATAGATGATTCATGTGATTTAAACTCAATAGGAAGATTTGAAATATCAAGCTTTAAAAAGTAATCTACTTTTGTTTTTACTAAACTTAATAATTCAATTCTGATATTTGTTGCAAACTTTTTTAATACTGATTTGTTCATACTCTTTCCTATAATGTAATTTCTCTACCGCTATTTATCTCTTCAATCATCTTTGATTTTAATTCATTTATAAACTCTTCCACATCATTTACTGTTTCAAGAGTATATTTGTTTTTTGGTTTGATTTTATCAAATCTAGTTCTTACTTTTTGAGGTATATATTTATCTTTTGTTGGTAACAACTCTAAGATTTTTTCATTTGCATTATCAAACTCTTTTTCTAAACTCTCATTATTAACCCTTTGATTTATAAAGTCAATGTTATTTGAGTTTTGAATATTCGCTTTTATGTTTTGTAGTGGTCTAATAACAGAACTTTTATCGCCCTCTATTTTTGAAAATTCTTCAAGGGATTGGATTTTTACTATTAGTTCATCTACTTTTGCTAATGCTTCATTTTTTACACTTTCTATCATAGGAGTTAGTTGTTCTTGTATAACTTTTAATGATGATTTAGCAGTTTGGATTTTATTACCTTTGAAAGGTGTTTTGTCGTCCATTAAAGCATATAAATCATTGATTTTAGTATCTTTGATATGATATAAATTATCTTTATTTGTAGAGATAAATGAAGCTATTTCATCATAGATTTTTTTCTTATCTCCCTCCATAAATTCAAATAATGAATCTAATAAATCATCTTTTAAATCTAATAAATCATCTTCATATTTTTTTATATCTGTAAAGAAATTGTCATAATCTAGTTTTTCATAAACTTTTATTTTTTCAATTGCTTGTTTGAAACTGTCTCTAAATGGATATGAATGAGAAAAAAATGAGTTTAGTTTTGATAGGGTCATATCATACTCTTTATTTGCTAACTCTATTATCTCTCTTGCACTTGTTGATGTAAAGTTTCCATTTGGGAAAAACTCTTTTAAAATATCTTTTGCTGCTTTTATATCTTTATCATCAATCTTTTCAACAACAGAAACTATGATATTTGATTGTTCTCTATTGTTACTTAATATACTTAATATTTCTGATTTTGTAAGAGGATTTGAGTTCTTCTTTAAATCAACTCTTTTTTTCATATACATTGAAGCAACAAGACATAAAATAGCACTTTGATACCAACCATAAGGTTTAATACTATATTGCTCTAAAAGTTTTGAAACAGTTACATTTTGATGTGAAGTTTTTTGTCTTTTTAAATAGTTAAATATTTCATTCTCTGGTTCATTTAAAGCATCATCACTACCTGTTAATAAATCATCACTTTGCATTAAAATAGTTTTTATATCCGTTTCATTATAGATTCTATTAAGCATAGTAATATTTGGATAAACAACTGGTATTGCTTCATTAAATGCCTTATCAATAAGAAGTCTTGGGTCACTTGATTTAATATCTAATAAACTACCATTGAAATAAATTTTTGCATTTGAAAACATATCTTTTAAATCAGATTGTAATTTATCTCTTCTTTTGTAGTTATCACTTGATTTATTAAATAATAGATTGTTTTCTGTATCTGTTAAATTTCCATTTCTCTTTTGAGGAATAAATTTTTCAGTTTTTACAAATAGTTCTAAATCTTTTATAAAATCAAAATTTGGCTCTAAATAAACAATTACATCCCTATCACCAATTGATTTTCCAAATAATCTTTCACTTGAATAATCATCACTTGTTAATGGTGTAATGATATTTAAAGTAAGCTCTTCATCTTTTCCTTTAACCAAAGTATCATCAATTTTTCTAGCAAAAATATAATCTTGTTTGTTAAAATCAAATCTAACTTTGTTAGTTCTTAGAATATCATCATAAATCCATTTAACTAATTCAGCTGTAACTTCTCTTTGCTCTATTGAAATCTCTTTTATCTCATTTTCAATATCTTTCTCAACATCTGTTAAAAACTCGTAAATATCTCCAATTCTTTGGATAAACACTTGTTCTATTAAAACAGATAAAGCATGAGTAACTCTCTTTTTTAAATCAGAAATATCAAGTTCAACACTATTTACAAGAAGTGTAGTTATATTATCAATACTAGCGTTGAACTCTTTTACATACTTAACCATAAATAGAATTTTAAGAATTTTTACTTCTAAACTATCAATTCCTAAAGAATTGATAGCTTGATTTATTTGTGCTTGTAATTCACCTCGAATAGTAGAGCTTAGTCCATCAAAAAACTTATCAAAAGTAGCTATTGTTCCAATACTTTCTTCACTAACTCTAATAGTTACATTTTGAACAACATCTAACATACTTCTTTCACCAATAGATTGATGCTTTCCTTGAAATGCACTATTTCTTGATAATCCCATGATACAAGATTGGAATAAATCCATTTGATATGGTACAAAAGGATAAATAGAAGCAAAATTCTCACTACTATCATAAGATTTGTATTGTCTTCCTCTATCGCTAAAATGAATAATAGATTTTAAAGAGTTTTGAACTTTATTGTAAATTGAAACTAAATCTTGATGTGAAGTCTCATTTTTATCTAAAAGTCTTTTTTGAATAACTTCATTTGCGTTTTGAGATGTAAGATTTAATTTAACTTTAAATCTTCCCATGATTTTAGAGAAGTCAAATTCTGTTGATTTTTGATTTGCTACAAGGTCATTTACAGCACTTTGTGATGTTACAATTACCCATGCTTGACCTTTGCAAACTGTTGCTAGTGTTTCTACTATTGTTTGAAGATTTAACATAAGTTTTGTGTTATCACCAATAAATTGTCCTACTTCATCCACACAGAAAATTAATCTATAATTAGGGTCTTGATTATCAATATACTCTTTTACATCTTTTACAAACTCTTCAATAGATAATGAATAATTTTCTTCATATTTATCAATAACTTCACTTGCACTATCAAGTGAAATTCCCTTTACTTCACTTAATGCTTGAGCTACATTATCATTTTCAATAAAAATAGTTTCTCTACCAGTTTCCCAACTTTCACCACTAAGTTCTTGAAATCTTGTTTTAAAGTTAGTAAATAAACCTTGTTTATCTAAATCACTTTCAAACTTAGCGATATATCCAAACTTAGGATAATATCCTCTCATTTCGTTAAATACTTTCATAAACACAGATAAAATAGCATCATCAGAGTTTTTTGCACCAACTTCTGCCTTTTGGTCAATGTTAAATAAAATAGCATGAGCAGGGATTTTTAAAGCTTTTTCAATATTGTTTTTTAATTCAAAATCTTGTTGAACTTTTTGCATAAACAGTTCACCAATTAAATCAGAATGAACTCTATGATTAGATAATATGTAAGATAAAATTTTTAGTAAGTGAGATTTACCGCTTCCAAAGAAACCACTAATCCAAACACCAATACTTTCAGTTGGTTTTCCAATAGTTGAACTATAAACTTCAAAAAACTCATCTAGTTTTTTAGATAAATCATTTGTTATTACATATTCATCAACTTCAGTAAATACTGATTCATCACTTAAATTATCAGCTTTGATAACCCCTTCAATAGGTCTTTTTATATCTTTTTTAAATACATTTCTAATCACTTTGATTCCTTACTTTACTAAATTTATTGTTTCTAAATTAAATGCTCTATAATAATTATCATCTTTTAATTTTCCAAACAAAGATAAACTTGTTCCGTCATAAATACCAGGGAAAAACATAACAGTTGGTCTATCTTTAATTGAATTTTGCAGATTGTTTAAAATAGAGTGTGACCTAATAAATGGATAAACTTGTCCTATACCTGTTAAAAATACAATATTTGATGGATTATTTGTTGTTAATTCTTCAATTTTTGGAATCAGATACTTTTGCGTATCAATTGCACCTTGAATAGTTTTATATAGTTTATCTTTTGATAAATCAACTTCTTTATCTATGATTTTATTTAAAATTCCTCTATCTTTTAGCATTTCTACAACTAAAGAAAAAAGATTGATTTCATACACACTAACACCCACTATCTTTAGCCTATTAATCAATCTTTGAACTTCATCAAATATACTTATTTCTTGATTTGGATTGTAAGAACTAATATAAAATGGTATCTCTCCACCTAATGCTTTCATTGACAGAAAATTTTCATTGATAAATGTTTCATATAGTTTTTCAAATTTTTCTTCTAATCTTTCTTGCTTCATAAATACCTTTCTTTCATCTTTTCAATCTCATAATCTGTATATAAAAATGCTTTTAAATAAGTAGGATTATCTTTTAAAATAAGTTCAACAACTTCACTACTTAAATGTGGTTTTAAAATATTTTTACTTTTTGTGTTATCAATAATCATAGCTTCTTCAAGGATTCTGAATAAAACTTGTTTTAATTTATATTGCGTTGCTTCTGTTATATTTTCCAACTGTTCAACTGCATATTTTTTACTTTCAAAAAAAGTTTCATAATCACTATTTAAAATCTTATAATCAAACATCAAAACCTTTTTTGAAATAACTTCTGCCATAAATTCGTAAATAAATCTATATGTTTTTAGAATTGATAAAAAAATCAAATTTCTAATATCAGAACTATTAGCTTCATTTACATATTCTAATTGTTGAGAAGTTAAAGACTCTATTCTTCTTTTGATTTCAGCAAAAACTCTTTTTCTTGATGAAACTGATTGTTTTTGCATAATATTTTCTTCAACAACCAAATCTTTAACCTTTTCCCAATCTTTATATTCTAAATATTTTTTCATCACTTCATCTGTTTCATGTAACATGAGTGTAGCTGCTGTATATGAAAATATATAATCGTTATTCAAATGTTTCTCCAAATCCCTATAAATAGGTAATAGGATACCTTTATTTGGCTTTTGAACCAATAAAATAATATTATCACATATCAATTACTTAAGTAAGTAACTCAATAGTTTCTTATTTAGTAAATTATTTTATAGTCCATCCTTTACTTGCTAAATCACTAATACTTATTGGTTTATCTTTTTTATTAATTTTATTTACTATTTTTAGTCCATCTTTTTTAGGTTTAAAATCTGTTTTAGTTGATTCTTTCAATTTTTTACTTGGGATTATCTCATTTTTATTTTTTATTTTTTCGTTAATCTTTTTATTTATAGTTTTTTTATCAAAAATATTTGTATCTAATAAATTTTTCTTTTCTTTTACAATTCGAGGTTTTGAAGCCTTTTTTATTTTAACATTATTAGATTTATGCACATTTTCAATATGAATCTTTAATGATGAATTTTTTTCATACTTTAATTCACAATAAGGGCATTTAAACATTCCTTCAAGAACTTTTTTAGTCGTTAACTTTATAACCGTTGCTTGAGTATTTGATGAACTATTTTTATTTTCAGGAAAATTTACAGGTTTTATCAGTAATGGATTAATATGATTTTTTTCTACAAATCCTGAGCCATTACATTTATAACAATTTAAATTTGTACCTCTACAACTACACTCTTTTTTACCTTCAAGTCTAAAAGAAATATCTGATTCAGTCGGGCTTTTTAGCGTTCCTCCTCTTTCTTTTAAATGATATGCTTTTGTTTCAAGGCTTACTAGCGTTTGAACTTTTTACTAATACTAAAGCCGATAATTCAGTAGTTGAGGCTATGAGAAAAGGACTAAGAGGAGAATGAATTTCTTTTCTTAGCTACCCTATAGCTACCTATATATAAACATTGTAGCTTTTTTTTATTGTTTTTTTAGATTAAAACTTGCATATTTTATATAATATTCATTATAAAAAAATTTGTAATCATCAAAAACTAAATTAAATTTCATATATTTTAAATTCTTTTTTTATCAAAAAAAAGGGTAATTTTTAGTAAAAAATTTAAGAGAAGCGAGTATGCCAAATGTGGTCACAAATTTCTAGCGTAATTTATACCCATTTTTTAACTCTTTTTATACATTAATTACTGCCCTAAATTTAACCGCAATATTTATTAAAAAATAGATATTAATTTTAAGATTTATTAAAAGGAAAGATTTTCTGAAAAAATTTGTTGAAAAGAAGTGAGATTATTGAATCTCTCTTAGAGTTTCAATAGTATCTCTTAAAATTTTAATTTGAAGAGCTTTATCTGTAGTTGATAAATTTGAGTTTTCAACTTCAGCTATTTTTTCATTTACAAATTTTAAATCATCTTCAACAGATGAAAAGAAAGCAAATTTTTTTAGCATACTTGAAACTCTTTGAATATCAAGTTTATATTTTTCAAAATCATCATTTTTAAATGGTGTAGAAATAACACTAAAATTAAATAAATGACCTGTTCTTATATTCTTTTTGCAACTTGGACATTCATAAAAATTACAATTTTTTTTCAAAATTTGATGAAATAAAATCCAATTCATAGGAATCCGTTTTTTCATGACAATTAGGACATTGCTTCATATTTGACCTTTACATAACTATTTATAAAACGTACATTATATGCAAAATAGTCTAAGAATCAATAAGTAACATACACTAAAATGTTATATATTGAGATATTTATAAAGACTTTAAATAAAGCAAATGTAAAACTTTTTAGTAAAAAACATTGTAAGTATAAATGTTTTTTCAAACAATTTTTATTTTTTACTATAGTTGTTGAGCATGTTTAATATTTATATTTAGATGATATAGTGATAAATCTGCAAAATGTTAAATATATTATGAGGAGTAATGTGGGCAGAAAATTGTTACAATGATAAGTTATAAAATAAGTTCAGCAACCTGTAGTAATTGGAGGAAGAAGATTTGGCATAATAAGTGCACCTGCAAAACTTTTTGAAGTCAAAGGTGCTACAAGTTTTAGCATATCATCATCTCTTAAATGAAGATGCATGTCTAAAGCAGAGTTTATAATAGATTTTTCCATAGCAAATGTTCCTTTTTTATTTGAAGCATCCTAACTAAAGAGTTTAAAAATGCAACTAAGTTGCATTTAAATCTTATTTGATAATATTTCAGACTTGCAATTAATTTGCAAAATTTAAAAAGAGTGATTTATGAAAAGTTTTATAATTTTATTTTTTGTTTCAACTATAACTTTATTTGCCCATCCTTATACATTCATCGATATTTTTCCTAAATTTATAATAAAGAAAATAGGATAACTTCAATATCTATGATGTGGAAATTTGATGAAATGACATCAGAACTTCTAATTATGGAATTTGATGAAAATTGCAATGGTAAAATCGATGAAAAAGAACAGAAATATATAAAAGAAAACTATTTCCAGATGGTTACAATACAAATTCTTCAACCATTTTTAAAAAGAATATTTATATTTTCTACTTTGGAACAAAGAGATATAGAGATTAAGAACTTTACAAAAGACATGACTGGGATAATGAGGAAATAAGTGAAAAATATAAAAGTAGAATTAGAAAGTATAATATTTAATGTGATGCTACCAGAATCACAAGCTTTTTTAGATGAATTAAATGAAGAAATAGAAAAAGGAAATGAAGAAGAAGAGATTATTGAAGCAAAAAAAGATATTGCATCTTTTATTGAGGAATTAAATCAAGTTTTAAAACTGATTGAAGAAAAGAGACTATCAAATAAAGATGCAAAAGATATCTATAAAAAAATTAGAAATATGCTTGATGAACATGAAGACGAACATGAACATTAATGAATATTAAAGGAAAAAATGATGATGAATAAAAAAAATCTTAATATTGCTAGTGAATGGCGTCATGAGGGATATATGTTCCGACATATGTCTCAAGATAAACAACCAACTGTTTTGAGCGATATCTATAAAGAAGAGATCAATATAGCCATTTGGCGACGTGAGAAACAATTTTCAGTAAAAGAATTTTTAGCGTTGAATCCTACATTTCAAAAGGAAATGATTTTAACGCCACAAGATGCACTTTCACGTATTAGCGAATCTTTTGATAATAATATGACTGAAGTTAGTGAAGATATTGCTCTGCTTGTGGATATGTTTTGTTATTTGTTTGAACTTAAACAAGTAGGCATGCGTTTGAAAGTTTTAGATCGAGCGATGTGCCCTAAGTTTCATGTGGACAAAGTGCCTTGCCGTCTTGTAACAACCTATCAAGGTATGGCCACAGAATGGCTACCACACGAGGTGGTTGATCAAACAAAACTGGGATGGGGTTGTAACGGTTTGCCTGACAGTGAATCTGGTCTTTATCAAAGTGAAATTGATATCCAACAACTAGATTGTGGCGATGTTGCATTAATCAAAGGTACGCTTTGGGAAGGCAATGAAAATGCAGGCTTAGTTCACCGTTCACCGGGATTAATAGCCAATGAAAAGCGTTTGATATTAACTTTAGATTTTATGTAGCTAAATTTTATGGCTTATCTTATGAAGTAAACAATCATATCATATTCATTCGGGGACAGTAATATGAGGTCTTAAGTTCAATACAAAGGATTTATTATGAATGTAGGTTATGCAAGAGTTTCAACTTCAAGCCAAAATCTTGAGAATCAAATTGATCAACTCAAGAATTCAGGCTGTGAAAAGATTTTCTCAGAAAAAAGATCAGTAAAAACTGTACCAGAAGTAAGTGAAGAGGTAACATTATTTCAGACATAGAATTTAAAAGTATCTAAGTTAAAATACCAAGTTCAACAACTTGTTAAATCTGGTATGACATTAAAAGAAGTTGATATTATGGCAGAGAAATGTATAGTAAAGTTAGGTGCCCGTCCTTCTTTTAAAGGATTATATGGATTTTCTGGTGCTATTTGTTTATCCTTGAATGAAGTTATCATTCATGGTTTGCCTTCAGACATTGTATTAAAAAATGGAAATATTTTATGCTACTGAGGTTGATGGATGGTATGGTGATGCTGCTATTACAATGCCAATTGCTAAAATATCAAAAGAAGATGATACATTAATTGCTTGTGCAAAAGATTCATTATATCATGCAATCAGTATAATAAAGGTAGGTATGAGATTTAAAGAGTTATCATATGAAATAGAGAAATTTATTGTTAATAGAGGATATTAACCTTTAGTTAAATTTTGTGGTCATGGAATTGGGATAAAAACACATGAAGAACCAGAAATTCCAAATTATTTAGAAAATGAAATTCCTAAATCTGGATTCAAAATAAAAGGTGGAATGGTATTTTGTATTGAGCCTATGATATATCAAAAAGATAAAGAACCAGTTATCTTAAAAAACGGTTGGAGGAAGTCATTATGAGCATACAATTGCTATAATCAATGGGAAAGCTGAGATATTAAGTATCTCGGAGTAGTTTCAATAAAAGTAATATTAACATTAAATTTGTGTTCACTTTTGGTATTCATATTTTTAAGTTCAAACAGCCAGATTTGCATTCTCTAGTTTATTGAACAATAAAGAGATTTTAGAAAAAGCACTCCCACGATTCTATCGAAAAATCTATAAATGAATTAATTTTAAATATAAAGAAAAGCAACTTGTAAATTATGCAGTTATATTTAGACTTCAAAACTGCAGAACAATAAAGGAATTAAAATGGAAAACTATTTTGAAAAAGAGTTTAAGCTACGATATTTTGAAATGGATAACACAGGAAAAGCTTCTCCTATAACTATGATGACATTGCTGCAAGAAACTGCAGCAGATCACTGTGCTTTTGCTGGTCATAGCTTATTGTCTCTTATGTCACAAAATCTAGGATGGGTATTACTTTCGGGAATGATGGAAATAGACAGATATCCTGAGTACAATGAAAAGATTATTATACGAACATGGCTTTCAAAATATAAATCTATCAGAGGGACAAGAGAAAACATTATTTATGATGAACATTACAATATTATAGGGAAAGCCAAAGGGTTATGGCTTTTTTTTGATATCGAAAAACGAAGACCTAAAAAAATTCCAAATTATTTTAGAGAAAATTGGTTGTCTTGCGAGGAAACATCTTTAGATTATGATATATCAAGTACAATGCAGAGCATTAAATCCCCTCAATATCTCAATAAGTTTACTGTCAATCGCTATGATACAGACACAAATAAGCATGTAAATAATATAAGTTATTTTCATTGGCTTCTAGAATCAATACCCAAAGAGATTATAGATAACTATTATTTACACTCTATTGATGGGCGTTTTTTATCAGAGTCACAGTATGGGGATAGTATTGTTTCTTATACAAATAAAGTTGATGGTGAAAACTCTTTTATACATGAGATTTATATAGAAGGGAATAATAATCCTTGTGCTACTGCAAAAACAATATGGAAAGCAATGAAAAGTAAATAGAATTTTCTACTTTTTCTTTTTTATCAAATTTTTTAATTTAAATTCTTTTTAAATTAAATTTCAACTATAATTTTATATAAATATTAAAATTGATAAAAGTTTAATCATGAAAAAAATAACAAAACTCTGTGGAGCAAAAAAAACTTATATTATTTTACCTTTAGATGAGAAAATCACATCTAATCAAATTTATTTTTGTAATAAATGTAAAAAGACAACAAAAGAAAAAAATCTTCTTTGTTATCCTGAAATCAAAGATGTTAAAGATTCATCTTCATAATCAAATTCATCTTCAAAAAGGTCATTCATACAAAAAGTATATTTATATAAAGCATAATACCAAGGTAAAAGTAAAATAGAAAATAATAAATAATTACTATTTTGAGTGAAAAAATAATTAAATTCTAAAAAAATATATCCTAATGAATCAACCATTATTATAAAAAATAAAAAAATCCAAACATACTTTGAAAAATATCTTTTTTTATAAACATATCCTCTAATACTTAACATTGAAATAAGTGCAATTATTAGAAAAAACACATCATACATTCTTGAAAAAATATTTCCAAAAAAAACTTTTTCTTCATGTAAAACTACAAAACCTACTATTGTAATAAAACTAATTATCACAAACCAGAAATAAGCTTTCCAAAAATTAGTAATTATATTCATAAATGTTCCCTTTTATCTACTTAAAAAAATTTTATCTAAAACGTGTCACATATCCCGTCACAAAATTATAAAATTAACAAATTCTACAACCAACATAAGGAATCGTCTCTACAAATTTGTACTCAAGCTTTGTTCTAAGTCTATAAATAAGTGTTCTTAATGTACTACTTGATATGCTATTTTCTCCCCAAATTAAACTTTCTAAATCTTTAATTGTAACTATTTGTCCTCTTGATTCTAATAGTATTTTTAAAAGTAAAACTTCTTTTGATCCAAGATTTATAGGTAAAGATTTGAAATACAATCTATCTTCTTTTTTATTGAAATAGTAATTCTCACCTATCAATAAAAGATTTTCATCATAAAAAATATCTTCAATTTCTTCATTTTTATATAAACCCAACATTATATTTGATTTTAATTCATCTCTTTTAAATGGTTTTATTAAGTAACTCACTGGTTTTGTTTGTATTGCTCTATTTATTGTCTCTTCATCAGAAAATGCTGTAAGATAAATAATTGGAATATCTTCAAAAGTTTTTATTTTTTTTGCTGTTTCAATTCCATCTTTACTTTTACCTAAATTCACATCCATTAAAATCAAATCGGGTTTATTTGACAAAACACTATTTATTGCTCCTTGATAATCAAAAGCTGTATTTGTTATCTCATAATCTAACTTTTCCAATGTCCTTTTTATATCAAGTGCAACAATACTTTCATCTTCTACTATAAGAATTTTTTTCTTTTTCATTAGTTCTTCTTTTTACTTTTTATAAATCTTATCATTTTGCTGTCACAGTTTCTGTCACAAAATTTATTCTTCTAAAAAAACTTTTTTAAAAAAATTTGAAGCTTCATTTGGATTATAAGAGATAATTAAAAAAGGAATATCTAAACTTCCATAAGAATCCATTTCTTTATAGATTTCAACTCCTCCTAATTTCTTAAACAGTTTTAAATGCTCTTGTTTTATCCCAGAAAATGACATATCAATATCATTATTCATAAATATATTGTAAATTCCACACATAAGATATTTAAACTCTAAATTTAATCCTTGACCTCTATTTTTTACAATATTTCTTGAAATCTCACCTATACAATTATATTTTTTTCTCAAATCATCAAAAGAACATTTATTTTCAGAAGGAAGTTTATTTTCTGAATCAAAAATCAGTCTTATAGTTGCTGTTACTTCTTTATTATTTTTATAAAAAATTACAGCAGAATTTTTATCATAAATATCAAAATTCAATCCTTCAATTGTGTCTGGAAATTCATTTTGATAATTAATTTGTGTAAATACATCACTTCTTAATTTAAATACTTCAATTAACTCTTCTGCATTTTTAACTAATGATAAATTTTTATATTTATCTTCCCAAGATAGTTTTTTATTAAAAGAAATAGTATCTTCTAAAACACTTTCTAAAAAAACCCTTTTTTGGAAAATTTCTAAAGCTTGTTTCTGTAGAGATAAAAAAGACTCTGGAAGGTAAGTTTGTTTTTGGTGAATATCAGCCTTGATGATTTCTTGAAGTTGATTTAACGAGATATTTTTGTTTATGTAAGCCATTTGTTTGTCCTTTTTTTAGGACAAACTTTATTAGATATGCGTCACAATTTGCGTCACAATTTCTTTATTTTATGAACTATTTGAGATTTTGCATCCTATACTTGAAATGGTTTCAATTATTTTATAATTTAATTTTGTTCTTAGTCGATAAATCAGTGTTCTTAATGTACTATCACAAATAGGAGCATCTGGCCAAAGAAAATATTCTATATATTTAAAAGAGACTATTTGCCCTTTTGCTTCAACTAAAAGAGTAAGAAGTTGTTTTTCTTTAATACTTAATTTTATTGGTTTGGTTTTAAAAAAAAGTATTTCATTTTCTAAATCATAAAAATAATTATCTCCTAATTTTTCATAAGAATTATTTTTATTAAAAGTTTGTGTTTTTAATTTATAAAGAGATAAAAGTAGTGTTGATTTTATATCTTCTTTTTTAAATGGTTTTAAGATGTAACCTAAAGGATTAGTTTTTATCGCTCGTTGAATAGTCTCTTCATCACTATAAGCAGTAAGATAAATAACTGGTATAAAATCATTTTTTTGAATCTCTTCAATGATTTCAATTCCATCTTTACCTTTTCCAAGATTTATATCTGAAAATATTAATTCTGGTCTATTTTCTTTGATACTTTCTATTGCATTCTCATAATTTGATACACAATTTATCACTATTTGACCAAGATTAGTAAGAATTCTTTTTACATCTAAAGCAACTATTGCTTCATCTTCAATTATTAAGATTTTTACACTATTCATCTTCATCCCATAAAATAGTTGTAGTTACTCCATCTTTTATATCTGTAATTATTTTTCCTTTTAGTTGATTTAAAGCTAAAGTGTTAACTAAAGTTAGACCTAAAGAGAAAGTTGTATTTGTTTTTTCAAACCCTATTCCATCGTCTTTGACAGTTAGTTTCATTTTTTCATCTTTTTCTAAAATAACATAAATATTTCCCTCTTTATTTGGAAAAGCATACTTAAAAGAATTTGTTATTAATTCATTTATTATAAGTCCACAATATATAGCTTGTTCCATTTTTAATTTTGTTTTTATATCGAGATGAATATTTATATAACTATCATAACTATATCTTACCTCTTCAATTAATATTTCAAAATATTCATAAACATCAATATAATTTATATTATCTTGCTTATATAAAAGTTCATGAAGATGTCCCATTGCACTAATTCTATTTTGAATTGTAAGTAAAATATCTTTTAATTTTTCATTTTCAACTTCATCACTTTGAAGTCTTATCAAAGATACAATTGTTTGCATATTATTTTTAACTCTATGATTTAACTCTTTTAATAATAACTCTTTTTCATCAAGAGCTGTTTTTAAATCTTTTGTTCGTAAATCTACCTCTTTTGATAATCTTTTAGTTTCATTTTTTTGTTGAATTATTAATCTATTATTTGCTTCATTTTTCTCTTTTTGTAAACTTGTAATTCTATTTGCCAAAGCAATTGAAAAAATTATTGCTTCCATTACAAATGAAGTTTCAATTAAATAAGGGAAAAACTTCTTAATATCAAAAATTCCTGAGCTTGAAAGGAACATAAGCATTCCAGAAGATAAAAATATAAACCAACCAAATAAAATAAAATATGCCTGTTTATTTCTTTTTATTGCTCCATATATTGTTACTATCATTAAAAATAGTAAAAATAACATAGTTAAACTATTTCTATATTTATCATAATCATCTGTAAATATAAAAAATAAAATTGATATTGGAATAACTATCAAAAAGCCATTTAAAATTTTATTCAAAATTGGATATTGATTTGTTTGTAAAAAACTTTTTGTAAATAATCCTAAAGCATAAACAGGAAGAGCAACTAAAACAGAGGATAATTCAAGTATATCTAAAAGTATTTTTGAATTAAACATATAAAGCTTAGTAAAACCTACATATACTAAATGATGTGCAATTAAACCAAAAATATATATTACATAATATAAATAGCTTTTATCTCTTGTAAATAAATATATAAATAAATTATAAATTCCTAGTATAAACATTGCTCCAAAGAACAGAGATAATATTATTTGATGTTTTATCTCTTTTTGATAAAAACTATTCTCATTCCAAAGTTTCAAATCTATAATTAATGTTGTTATATAAGAAGATGCTTTTACAAAATATACTTTTTCTTCATTTGGATTGAGTTCTATTTCAAAAATTGGATTAATTACATATTTGTCTTTATTTTGAGTTAAAAGCCCATCTTTTTGGAAATAATTATCTTTATTTACATCATAAAAATCAACATTTGTTGTCAAAGGATTATTATATTCGAGTATTTTTTTTATAGGTTTATTTAAATCATTTTTTAAAACAATTTTTATCCAAACATCAAAATCGGGAGAATATCCAAATGATAAAATCTCTTTATTACTTTTTTCAAATTTTACATTTTGTTTTATTATATCTTCAATAGTTAAATTTCTATTTTTATCAATATAAATTTCACTATTTGGAAGTATCTCGATAGATTTCGTTTGTTCATTTATATTTATTATATTTGCATAAAGATTTATTGAAACTAATAAAAGAAAAATTATTTTTAAATAAGACATAAATTTAATCCATAACTATTTTATTTATTATACAAAATAGTAGATAAGTAAGTTATCAAAATGGCATTGACATGTTCATCATAAAACTTGTCGAATCACCTTTTGTATCAGAATATAAATAATAATCTTTATTTAAAATATTTTTAATACTCAAATCAATTTTTGCATCTTCATCAATAAATTTAGTGTAAAAACTAGCTCCTAAACTTCCAATAGTATAACTACCTAATTTTTGACTATTGACATTATCTATATATCTACTTCCTACATAAGAAACTTTACTTATAAATTTTATATCTTTATATAAATATTCAGTTTTTAAATCAAACTCTTTTTGTGGCGTATATAAAGGAACATTTCCCTTATAATCTTCTATATTACTATTTAAAATCTCAATATTTGAAAATTTTGCACTAGATGTAAGTTTTAGATTTTCTGTTAAGTCTTTTGATAAAGCTATTTCTAAACCTCTATATAATTCTTGAGTATTTTGTAAATAATCTTCATTATCTTCACTTCTTGATAAATATCTATTATCTTTAAATATTTGATACACAGAAGTATCCAATGTAACAAAATCTAAATCTGAAGTAATACTAAACTTAAGTTTTTTGTTGTCTGTATTTTTAGAACTTTGATTTATAAATTTATCATAATCTATATTTGTATTTAAATTTTCAAAACTAATACTTGATGTTATTATAGAATTTGGTTTAAAATATAATCCAACTGAAGATTCTTCTTTTGTGCTTTTTTTCAAATACGCAACTCCACCTGAAGACTCCATAATACTTCTTAATGAATCTTTATAATTCATATCAAAATTTAACCACATATAATCATATAAATAAATACTACTACTAAATATTAGATTATAACTATCTTCATTGTAAAAATTTTCTGTATGGTAATTTATATAATCGCTATTTTCATAACCTGATTTTGCTAATTTGTATTTAAGAGCATAATCATAATTTTCTTCTTTTTTTGCCATTTTAAATTCAGCATTTTCATCATCTAAATCTACTAATTTAAAATTATTTGCAATTAATTTGCTATAAGTATTTATATAATTTGTTTCAAATGCTTGAAGATTAACAGTAAGTAGTGATAAAATTAATATTACATATAGTTTTATTCTTAACATTTCATCATCTTACTTAAATTAATATTAAAATATAATTGAATTTTAATATTTAAACATGATTCATCAATATTGCATTTTTATTCTCAAAAATATAATATCTAATATCTTTAGGTTTTATCAATGTTGGTTCAGGTGCAACAAATACTATATTAAATCCACGTTTTTTTGCAAACTCTCTCATCTTATTCTGATTATTACTATGTAACTGAGACACTTCATCAATAATTAAATAAAATAGATTTTCATTATTTGTAATATATTCCCCTAATATAGAAATAGTAATTGCCACTTTTAACATAAGGTTTGTACCTGTTGAAGCTTGTGATTGTATTTGTTCAACCCATTTTACAGGCTTACTATTTTCACTATACCCTATCCTAATAGTTGAACTATCATAACTAGATAATTTGCTATCTCCTAATATATTTTTTATATTATTTAGCAATTGAATAGTTTCATCAATATCTTTTTCAAGTTGTATATTATTTTCAAATAAACTATTCTCTTCATTGATTTCTATATTAGTAAGTAAACTTCTTAAATCAACTAAATAGGCACCTATATTATTTCCACTTGCATCTTCCCTTTTTAATTGAATAGAATTAATAACAGAAAAATCAATATTATTTAAGTTTTTATTGATTTTAGCAATTTTACTTTTCAATTTTTTATTTGAAGAATCAAAGTTTTTTAATCTTTGATTTGTCCTTTCAACTAAAGCTGATAATTCCAATGTAGAATTTCTTTTTTCATCTTTTATTTTCCTTTGATAATGAAACAATTCATATATAGAGTTTTCTAGATCTTTTTCATTAGATAATTTTATAAGTTCACTAAAATACTCTAAATCAATTGGTAAATCAAATTTTCCATATTTTTTTAATTTTTTTACAACTATTTCAAAAGATTCTCTAAATTTAGACCTTTGGGAAATATGTTCATCTTGTTTATTTATAAACTCTGAAACTAAAGTTTCTAGTAAAATATTAGTTTCTATAAAATCATCTGATAAACTAATTTCTAACGAGGAAATTTTTTCTAAACCATTTTTATAAGATTTAGATTTTAAAGTTAACTCTTCCAAGACTTTTGTTTGTTCTAAAATAAACCTTTCTAATTCTTTTTGTTTTTTATCAAATAACAATTCTACTTTATTTTTAAATTGCTCTTGTTTTGATAAACTTTTTTCAATATTTATTTTATTTAATATTTTACTTTGAACATCCTCATAACGTTTAAAATAAGCTTCACTTTGCGAAACAGCTAAAAGTTTTTGTTCTACATTTTGTAGCTCTATATCTAGTTCTCTTAGTTTTTCTTCTTGTGTAATATCATGTTTTTTATTTTCTAACTCTACTATTTTTTCATTTATCTCTTCTATCTTTTGTCTTGATACATTTTTAAACTCTTCAATCTTTTTATCTAACTCTTTTATTTCATCTTTTTTATAAAGAGCAAAACTATCAATAAAAGTTTTATTAATTTGTTTAAGTTGTAAGTTCAATTCTTTTACTATTCCTTGTTCTTTTAAAATATTATCTTTAATTTTCCCAATTTGAGTATCAAGTTTTATCTTCTTTTCATTTCTTTCTTTTAATATGGTTTTTTGCTCATTATTATAACTATCAAGAATTTTTACTTTTTTTATTTTAATTTCTTCTATTTTTAGTAATAAAATCTCTAAATTTCTTTTTTCTTTAGATATTAAGCTTTCAACTTCTTCTATTTTTTTCTTATATTCATCTTCTATATTTTTAGTCTCTTTTTCAAAACTATCTTTCATAATATCCAGTTCATTAGATATTTTTTCAATATCTAACTCAATTTGTACTCTTGTTGGTATAGTATCTAATAAATCTAAATTCAATGAAATTCCAAAAAGTTTATCACTATCTATAACATTAGGATTTAATGTCTGAATATCCATGCTTAATAGTTTCTTTTCCATTATAGGATATAATCTTTTTTCCCAATCATCAATATTATCATTTAAAAAAGCTTGAAAACTATTTTCATCTATGTTAAATAATTTCTCCAAATAACTTCGTTTTTCTATTCCAATTTTTTTTGCTTTTTCATACTCATCTTTATTTGTTTCTATAATTTTTTTATATTCTTTATTTATCTTATTTTTATTTTCTTCATATTCAAAAATCTTTTTATTTATATTAATTTTATCTTTTTCTAAAGTATCAATTTCTTCACTAACTTTTTTATTATCTGTTTCAAACTTTTCCCTTATCAATTCAAGCTTTTTCTCATACTCACCATATATTTCTTCTTTGGATAATATTACTTTTTCTTTTTCCTGTTCAAAACTTAATATATCTTTTTGAGTTAAATCTATTTTGTCATTAATTTGTTCAATTTTTATATCCTTGTCTAGCTGGAGCTCTTGATATTTTATTTCTATTTGTTCTGAATTTTGTTCTTTTAAAAGATTAGTTTGCTCTTTTAGTTTTAGCTCTTCATACTTTATAGATTGTTTTATTTGAACTATTTCATTATCTATAGTCTCTAGTAGGCTTTTATATTGATTTTCAATTTGTAAAATATTTTTTTGTATCTGTTTTTGCTTGATAATTAAACTATCTTTAGTTAAAAGAATATTTTTGTTTTTTAAAACCTCTTCTTTAGAAAACTCTATTTCAAGTTTTTCTATTTCTTTTAATTCATAAATTAAATCATCGTGAAGATTTTTGATTTTATCAGTTATATAGTTTAATCTTTGTCTTAAATGTCCAGCATAAGAGTTTTTAATTCTTAGTCTATTTTCAATACTTGTAATTCTTATTTTTAAACTTTCATATTCTTTTTGTTCATAATCATATCTATATTTTATTTGTTTTAATGATATATTTAAATCACTCTCTATTTGTATCACGTTTTTATAAATATCCATTAGTTCATTTATTCTATTTTTATTTTTCTCATAAGTTTTATAAAACTTATTAAGATATTGCAATTTATAAAAACTATTATAAAACTCTAAAGCATTAAATTCAAAGAATTCATCTTTTTTTCCAATAGAATCTTTAATAGCTTCTTTTATTGAATTACTATCTATAACTGTTTTTGAGATATTAAAAAGCTTAGAATACAGTTTAATAAAAGTTTCATAATTGTCTATTTTATTAAAAGAAAATTCTCCATCACCATAAAATTGAGTACGATAATCTTGTAATGCAATAGTTTTTTTACTTGTGCCCATTGTGATATATTTCATTATATCTCTATGTTCTTTTAATACATTATCTTCATAAAAAAATCTATTAATATCTAATTCCCTTTTAGAAAAATATTTCTTAATCCCTTCACTATCTCTAAACATAACTATAAAATAAATACCAAAATCATATATTAAATAAGAACGCTGAATATCTGGAAAATAATACTCATTAAAAGGAGTTTGATCTCCAGATATACCTACTGACCTAGACTCTGTTACAAATAAGTAATGTAACGCCCTAATAGTTGTTGTTTTACCACTTCCATTATCCCCTGCAAAAAAAAGATTACTATCAACATCTATTTCAATATAATCCATCTCACCTGAATTAATCATATACAACTTTTTAAGCATCACTATTCTCCAACTGTTTTAAAATACTATTAAAATATCCTATAGAATCTAAAACAAAATATTTATCTTCATTTTTTTTATCTATTCTTTCTATAATTCTATTTTCCCTTAATATTTTTAATACCACTTCCATTGAACCGGATAAATCATCCTCTTTTTTTGTTAGATATTCTAAAGTCTCTTTTACTTGAAGATCCAAATTATTATTTGCTTTTGCTATTAAAGAACTTTTTGAAAATTCTCTTCCACTAGATATACCTTGAAAGAAATACTTTAATATAGAAAGTGCTAGAAAACTATCTCTATATTTTTTAATGAATTTATCTTGTTCTTTATCATTGAAATAGCTTTTTTTAGACAAATAAAAACAATTATCTTCATAGATAAGTTTAAATCCTATTTGTTGAAATACCTTTTGTGTTTCTTCAAATACATTATCATCACTTAGGCTATAAAATATACTTCTTATTTGTTCATCTTTAGAATTTGAAGATATAATACTCCCATCTTTTAGTATTTCAAAAACTATTGCTGTCAATGCCAAGATACTCTCCTAATATTAGAACTATTAAAATCCATACTTTTTAATAAAGGGTATTCTTTATTTATACAAAACAACATAAATATCCTAAATGCTTCTGTATCTTGTCTTGAAGATTCTAATTTTTTTATTTCTGGATGTTTTAATAAAAAACTATATAAATCATCACATCCATTTTCTTCTAAATCATTTATAATTTTCTCTTCATCAATATATATAATATTTCTAGTTGTAGAAACTTTTTTAGTGATTGTTTTCCTTATCTTAGGTTTAGGAATTGATAAAACACTTTTTAGTAGATTCGTAATTCTAGTTAAATCGGTCTCTTCATTTGGAACAAAGATAATTCTTTCATCTAATGTAAATGCTATAATGTCTTGATTTTCTATTAAGAAGTCCACTAAATAGTCATCGTTATTTTGAAGTATCATAGCTCTTAATGAAAAAAGCTTTTGATTTAATACTTTTTTCTCTTCACTAATTCTAATCAAATCAGAAAATCTATCACAGTAAGATTCTATCTTAGATAAATAAGGTTCTAAAGTATAATTTGTATTATCTATAGTCTCTTCAATCTCCATATGAATAGATGCTAAATCATCATCTAAATCTCTTAATATTTTTTTTATAGAGTTTAAATACCTTTCCACCTTATCATGCAATGAACTAGCTTCATGAATTAATTGGTCTAGTTCTATATTTATTTGATTTTCCATATTGTTAAGTAAAGCTTCTATTTGCTTATTTTGTAACTCAACTGACATATACAAACTATGTATCAGATTTTTTATTTTTACTATTAAGCCATGATTATTTGTCTCTAAATAACGTTTTTTTAGAGAGACAAGTTCTTTTGAGTGTTCATCAAAATTTCCAAAAAGAATTGAATAATCAGCTTTTAATAAAATAGTGTTTACAAACTGCCTATAAAAAGGGTTTATATCAACAGCTTCTCCCAGTTTTAATATTATTCCTTGTTCTAAAAGAGTAGGAGGAATATTTGAAGAGTGAACAGAATTTGGATTTTTATAAATCTGATCTATTAACTCATCATTATCATATAAAAGTTTGATTAGTTTTTGATGATTTGTTTTCAAGACTATCCTCTTGTAGCTTCCTTGATTTTTTCAAACCATTCTTTTATCTCTTCAAAAGCTTCTAGCTCTTCAAGATGTTGTTTTGTAATTTGTTTTGATAACTCTTCATTAAATCTTTGTTTTACACGACTAACTTTCTTTTTCTTTTTATCTTTATCTTCAATCTCATCCCAATCAATTTCTGAATTTTCTGAATTATTATGAACATATTTTGCAACTTCTTCTCCTAAATCTAATGTATCCCATTCTTCACTATATATTATAGGAAACCCTTCATAGGTATCATTGATAATATTGTGGTGAATATAGTTTTCCATCTCTCTTTTTTTTGTTTCAAATGTAAAGTTATTTAGTCCTTGACTATTGATAGAATCAAAATATTTACTATATTTATTTGGTTCATCTGAACCAATATCACTATCATATATATGTACTTGATTTATTTGCAATTTTTTTAATAAATTTTTATTTGCCCAATACTGAATGGTACTTCCACCCATTGGTATTATAAGTATTTCATTATTATCTTTTAATTCAATTATTTCTTTATATTCACTAATTTGATCATTAATATTTAAAAGAAACTCTACATCAAGTTTACCTTCTAAGCATACTATACATTTGACTTTTGAAATATTCTTAATATCTATGCTTGGTAAGACACCTAATGTATTTTTTATATCTTCAAATAACAAATCAAAATCTTTATATTTTTTAATATTCCCTGTTTCATCTTTTATTATTGCTATTACATTTTCAAGTTCTACCATTTTTGCAATATTAGGTGTATGCGTAGTAATAATTACTTGATGATTTTTATGACTTGAAAGCTCTAAAAGTGATTTAATTAACATCTGTTGATAATCAGGATGTTGTGATGTCTCAGGCTCTTCAATAGCATAAATTACACTTTTATTATACCTATCATTAATTTTTCTATCTGCTTCTGCTCTAAAATAATTTAATAAAACTAGTCTTCTAACTCCACTACCTCTTTTGTTTAATGGAATGTCATTACCAGTAAAATTAAACTTAAAAACTGATTTCCAATCAGGTTCTTTCGAGTAATTAGGATTTAGTGTTGAAGCTATTGCTGGATCCATCTCTTGAAGTTTAGCTAACGTATCATCACCAACTTGCTTTATTTGTTCTTTCATTAATTTTTCAACTTCATCAAGCATATTCTTTATTTTATCATTTTGAAGTGCTTTTTGAATAGCTATTTTCAAAGGATTTTGAACATCATCATCACTATCTTTATTTGCTCTATCAGATTGAAATAAAAAATATAGAGGTAAGTTTTTATCTATACTCTCTTTTAAACTTTTTGATTCATCACCTTTAGCCAAATCTATTTGAATTGTTGTTCTATCGTTTTTATCCTCTTCTTCAAGTAAATATTTATATAAAGCTTGTCTTATTGGAGCATTTGCACTTTTAGTAATAGACTCATAAGCTTCCTCACTTATTACTTCATTATCAACTAACTCGTTTAACTCTTTTTTTAAATCATTTATTTTTAAATTTATTTTTGGTTTATCTTTCCATACACTAGGATAATCACACTCTAAAGAATATTTTATACTAGCTTTTGTAATATTTTTTGAACAATCACACTCTTGAATCAATGTTAATAAACCATTTTTATCTAATAAAAATTCATCTTCTAAATTAGTAGGATTTGAAGAGTCAATTACTATAGTATCACTATCTTCTACTTTAAAAGATAAGATAATTTTTAAAGAGGTCATACCTTCCTTTTGTGCATCTATATTTAAATCATCTTGTTGAAGTTTTACTAAATCATTATTAAAAAAAATTTCTAAAGCTTCCATAACTGTTGATTTACCAACATCGTTTTTCCCTATAATGATATTCATATTGTAATCAAAATTAATATCTAGTTCTCTATAGCTTCTGAAATTTTCTAATCTTAATTTTTTTAATTTCATTTAATAACCTTCTCAAATATTATTATAAAATCAATTATAACAAGAAATAACTAAATTATTAAATTATTACAATAAGTTAATTTTAGATACACAATTTAAATCTTTTACATCACAAGTATATTTAATTACTTAAAATGATATATAATATAAGAAATTGTAAAATTCCCTAATAAGAGGATACTTATGAAAGTTTTATCAATAATACTAATAATTATAATTTTGTTACAAGCTGATGAAAAAAAAGATATAACATTACAATTAAATTGGTTAAATCAATTTCAATTTGCAGGATACTATGTTGCAAAGGAAAAAGGATTTTATAAAGATGTTGGATTAAATGTAACAATAAATGAATTAAAAGATAAACAAGAATTAACAAATATTATAAAAGATGGAAAAGTTGATTTTGCAATTGGACGTTCTTCTTTACTTATAAATAAAATAAATGGTGACGATATTGTAATTCTTGGAGCAATATTTCAACATTCTCCTTTGATGTTACTTACAACTAATGAAGAAATAAAAACAATAAAAGATATAAAAAATAAAACTATTATGATTACACCTGATGCTGAATTTACAGCTTCAATCACTGCTATGTTAAATTCAAATGATATAAATAGAAAAGATTTAAAAATTTTCAAGCACTCTTTTAATGTAGATGATTTAATAAATAAAAAAGTTGATTTAATGTCTTGTTATATTTCAAATGAACCTATTATACTTCAAGAAAAAGGAATAAAATATAAGATTTTTCATCCAAAAGATTATGGATTTGATTTTTATAGTGATATTTTATTTACTTCATCAAAATTTATAAAAGAAAATCCACTAACTACAAAAAGTTTTTATGAAGCAACTTTAAAAGGTTGGGAATATGCTTTCAAAAATAAGACTGAAGCAGCAGAAATAATATATAAAAAATACAATACTCAAAATAAATCTCTTATCAATCTTATAAAAGAAGCTGAAATACTTGAGAGTTTAGTCATTGATAAAGATAATAGACAAATAGGTTTTTTAGATAAAAATAAACTTGAAAAAATATTTGAAGTTTTTAAAGTATTAGGATTAACAAATGGAAAAATAAATTTAGATAATTTTATTTATACTAATAATCATCATAAGAAAATCATTTTTGAAATTGCATATGAACAAAAAAATATGTTTATAATGCTAGTTATATTTATAAGCATTATTTTTGTATTAACTATATTTTTCCTAAGTCGGATTCATACTAAAAAGAAATTATTGGATGCTGTTATAAATACAAGTGATGATTTAATTTATTATAAAGATCAAAGGTTAAAATATATTGGTTGTAATGATGCTTTTAAAAGATTTGCAAATAAATCTGAAAATGAAATCTTAGGAAAAGATGATTTTGATATATTTGAAAATAAATTTGCAAAAATTTTTAGAGATAATGATCTAAAAGTTTTAAGAACAAATAAAATGTCAATAGATGAAGAATGGTTAGAATTTGATAATAAATTATTGCTTTTCCAATCAAAAAAAAGACCTCTAAAATATACTGAAACAAAAATAGGAATTTTAGGTGTAAGTAGAGATATTACAAGTCTTTATGAAATTCAAAAAAAACTTGAAGAGCAAGCAACAGTAGATGAACTAACAAAAGTTTATAATAGAAAATCTTTTAACGAAAGACTAAAAGAGAAAATAGAAATGTTTAGAAGATATGAAAGTAATTTTTGTTTGGCTTTAGTTGATATTGATGATTTTAAAAAAGTAAATGATACTTTTGGTCATGATATAGGAGATGAAGTTCTTATAAAAGTTTGTGGAATTGCAAAAGAAAATATTCGAAATACTGATTTAATATTTAGAATTGGTGGAGAAGAATTTGTGATTTTATATCCTAAAACTTTAATTGATGAAGCTTTTTTATCTATTGAAAAAATAACTCACATAATAAAAAATGAAAATATAATAAAAAACCATCAAATTACATTAAGTGTTGGATTAACACAAATGAAAGAAAATGATGATGAAGCTTCTATATTTAAAAGAATTGATGATTTAATGTATATTTCTAAAAAAACAGGAAAAGATAAAATTACAGTTGATTAACCAAACTTAGCTAAAATCTTTCTTCATCTAATTTATAGAAACTTTTATGTATTATTAAAATTAATACATACAATATGGAAGGATTATTAGTTTTGAAAAAAAGAAATTATATTAAAAAAATATCAGATTATGCAATAGTTGGTGGTTTGGGTGCGTTTTTAGTTATTGGACTTACAGGTTGTGATGATAAAGGAAGCAATAACCAAAATCAAGGTCAAAATGATGCTTTTACAAATGCAAGTCAAAAACAAGGTGCTTTTGTAATTATTGAACAATCTGCTGATGGAAAATATAAAATTGCAGATGAATTTCCTGCTTCAAAAACTACTATTGTTTTAAGAAATCCTGATGGAACTGAAAGAATTTTGACTCAAGAAGAAATAGATAAACTTGTAAGAGAAGAAGAAGCAAAGATTGATGCTGGAACTTCTGCACTTACTAATCCAAATGCTGAAGTGAGTAATGGTGGAATGGGACTTGGTGGAGTTTTATTGTCTTCAATTGCAGGTGCAATGATTGGTTCTTGGCTTGGAAATAAATTATTCAATAATCAAAATTATCAAAATCAAAGACAAACACAATATAAATCACCTCAAACTTATAGTAAATCTCAAAGTTCTTTTTCAAAAAGCCCATCAACGGGAACTAATACAAATAGTTCAACTAAAAAAACTGGATTTTTTGGGAATACAAGTAATTCTAATACAACTAAATCTTCTGGTTCATCAGTATTTGGAGGTTAAAAAATGGAATTAAAAAAATTAACTCCTTTGAGTGATGAATATTTAGAATCAATTGGTTTTGTTTGGCATACAGATAGCGATAATTCATCTTATGTAAGTGATGAAATAGTTGTTATAAATGAAGAAGAAGCAAATGCTTATTATGAAGCTTGTAATGAATTATACGATATGTTTATAGAAGCAGGAGAGTATGTAATTGAAAACAATTTATTTCATGAATTAAATATTCCTTTTAATCTTGTAGAAATCATAAAAGAATCTTGGGAAAGTAATGTTCACTGGCATTTATACTCAAGATTTGACTTAGCTGGTGGAATAGATGGACAACCTATAAAACTGATTGAATTTAATGCTGATACACCAACTTCACTCTTTGAGACAGCAATCATTCAATGGGCAATGTTAAAAGCTAATGGTTTAGATGAGATGAGTCAATTTAATGGTTTATATGAAGCTTTAAAAGATAATTTTAAAAGAATAATTACTTTAGATACAGATATTGAAAAATTTGAAGAATATTACTCAACACTTGGTTGGAAAATACTATTTTCTTCAATTTCAAGTTCAACAGAAGATATAAATACTACAAAACTATTACAACATATTGCTAGTGAAGCTGGATTTAATACTGATTTTGAATTTATTGAAAATGTACAATTTAGTGATGATGGAATATTTAAAAATGATGAACTTTTTGAATTTTGGTTTAAATTAATTCCTTGGGAAAATATAGGAATCGAAGAGAGTGAATTAGCCCTACTTTTAACTGAAATTATAAAAGAAAAAAAAGCTATTATTTTTAATCCTGCATATACTTTGATGTTTCAATCAAAAGGATTTATGAAAATTTTATGGGATTTATATCCAAATCATCCTCTACTTTTAGAAACCTCTTTTGAACCATTAGTCGATAAAAAACAAGTTGAAAAAAGATGTTTTGGAAGAGAAGGTGCAAATACTAAAATCATCAATTCAGATGGAACTATCGATGAGCAAACAAGTGGAGAATACGCCGGTCATAAACCAATCTATCAAGAATTTGTAGAATTTCCAAAAGATTCAAATGGAAATTATTATCAAGCAGGAGTATTTTTTGCTTATGAAGCTTGTGGTTTAGGATTTAGACGTGGTGGAAAAATTTTAAATAATATGTCAAAATTTGTTGGACATATAATCCAATAATCTCTTTAAACTGGTCTTTTAGACCAGTTCTTAAAAAATACTTTTAATCAAACTAATTTATATGCTTATATCATTTTCACTATGTAATTATTGTGTTTTACAAATATTTTATTAAGCTTAATTTTACATTAATTTTTATATTTTTTAGATATATAAAAATCTAAATTAAATAAAACTAACTTATTAAAACATTAATTTTTATATTTTTAAACATATTTGAATATTTTTTATACAATAAAATCAATTATTTATTTTCCAATTAATTTATAATTCTTTATAATTAAAAATTAGGAGACAAAATGTCATTAAAAGAATTAAAAGGACAAGGACACTGGCCAACAGTTTTAGCAGCCTTTCTTTACTTTGATTTTAGTTTTATGGTTTGGACGATGTTAGGTCCTTTAGCTACAGAAATTAGTGAATCATTAAAAATCACTCAAAACTTTGTAATGAATGCTGACCAAAAAGCAACATTATTAGCAATTCCTGTATTAGGTGGAGCAATATTAAGAGTACTTCTAGGATTTCTAGTTGATAAAATTGGTGCTAAAAAAACAGCTTTGATGTCACAATTTGTTGTTGTTTGTGGTCTTTTTTATGCTTATTTTAAAGGTGAACAAATAACTTATAATGAGTTATTAATAGTTGCATTTGTTTTAGGATTTGCTGGTGGTTCATTTGCTGTTGCTCTTCCACAAGCAGGACAATGGTATCCTCCAAAACTTCAAGGTGTTGTTCTTGGACTTGCAGGTGCTGGAAACATTGGTGTTGTTATTGATTTCATTTTTGCTCCTAAAATTGCAGAAATTTGGGGTTGGCAATCAGTATTTTTAGTAGGTGCTGTTTTATCAACTTTTATCTTTTTTGTTTATTTGTTTATGGCAAAAGATGCACCTGAAACTGTTTATAAAGCTAATCCTAAAAAATTAAAAGATTATGGAAAACTATTAAAAGATAAAGATACTTGGTGGTTTTGTCTATTTTATGCGGTAAGTTTTGGTGGTTTCGTTGGTTTTGCAAACTATATGAAAGTATATTTATTAAATACATATAAACCTGAAATGACTGAATTTGGTTTAGGTTTCTTAAGTGAAACAAATGTATTAGTTGTTGCAGGATATTTTGGTGCGTTATGTATTTTTGCAGGTGCAGTTTTAAGACCAGTTGGTGGAGCAATAGCTGATAAATTAGGTGGAGTAAAATCTTTATACTTCTTCTATGGAATAGTTTCTTTACTTGCAATTATAAACGCAACATTTAATTTACCTTTTGGTTTAGCTATATTAGTATTATTTTTAATCATGGCTAATCTTGGTATGGCAAATGGTGCAGTATTTCAATTAGTACCTCAAAGATTTGGTAAAGATATTGGTATTATGACAGGAATTGTTGGATGTGCTGGTGGTCTTGGAGGAACAGCATTAATTAAAACTTTAGGATGGTCTCAAAGTACATTTGAAGGTTATACAGCTGGATTCTTTATCTTTGCAACTGTAGTTTTAGTTGCTATTTCTGGAATTTCTTTAGTAAAAACAAGATGGAGAACAACTTGGGGAGCAAGTTCTGGAGGAAGAATATAAAAAGAGGAAATCCTCTTTTTATATTTAATTTAGGATTTTGATAAAATTTTAAATTAAATATATCAAAGGTAATTTTAATGAGTAAAGAAAACATCAAATCTTCAGGTTTTTCACTTGCTAAAGGTAAAGAGTTAACTGGTGATGACTTTTATGAGATTAAACAATTTGAAGATTTTACTATTGCTGTACTTTGTGATGGAGTTGGAAGTGCAGTTGAAGGTGCAAATGCAGCTAAAAAAGTTACTCATCATATTATCAATAATTTTAAAAACCTACCAAGTGTTTGGAGTTTTGAAAAAGCTATAAAAGAATTTTTAACTTCGATTAACTCTATTCTTTATGCAAAATCTATTCAAGAATATGAAAGACCTGAATATGTAACAACTGTAACTGTTGTAGTAATCAAAGGAAATAGACTTTATGGTGCAAATGTTGGAGATAGTAGAATTTATCTTTTAAGAGATAATAAACTATCTCAACTATCAATTGACCACAACGAAGAGGGAATGGATAATGTTTTATCAAATGCAATTGGTATAGATAAAAATGTAGATATTTACTATTTTGAAAATAACATCCAAAAAGATGACAAAATTTTAATGTGTAGTGATGGTTTATACAACCTAATGAGTAGTGATACTCTTAGTAAACATCTAGTAAATGGAGCTTATCATATCGTTAAAAAGGCTAGTTCTTTAGTTGAAGATAATCTTCCTGATGATACAACTGCTATTGTCTTAGAAATTTTAGATGATGATTATAGAGAAATATTAAAAAACTTAGATTTAGAAATCCCAGAAAAATTAAATAAAGGTGATATTATCGATGGTTATGAATTAGTTCAATCATTAATTAGAAATGATAGAACTTGGATTTGTAAAAAAAATGAGCAAGAATATGTAATCAAATTTGCCCCACTTGAAGCAATAGACAATGAAACTATTTTAGATTTATATGTAAAAGAAGCTTGGAATGCAAAGAGATTAAAAGCTGGTTTTTTCCCAAAATCATTTATTCCAAAATATAGAACAGCAAGATATTATCTTATGACTAAACTTGATGGGGTAAATCTAAAACAATATCTGAAAAAAAGACAACTAACAATCGATGATGCGATAAATCTTACAAAAACCTTGATAACGATGGAAGAGTATTTATTAAAATACAATTTAGTTCATGGAGATGTAAAACCTGAAAATATTATTGTAATTCAAAGGGATGATAAAAGAATATTTAAAATCATTGATTTTGGTTCAATCACTGAAATCTTTTCTATTACAAGTAAAGCTGGAACGCCTTCATATCTTGCTCCTGAAAGATTTAAGGAAAGCACTATAAATGAAAAAACAGAGATTTTTTCTATAGGAGTTACAATTTATCAAGCTTTAACAGGTAGTTATCCTTATGGAGAAATTGAACCTTTTCAAAATCCATCTTTTTCAAAGCCAAAAAATCCAAAATCTTTAAACTCAAAAATTCCAGATTGGCTAAATAGTATAATATTAAGAGCGATTAGTGTTGATGAAAATAGAAGATATGAGAACTATTCATATATGAAATATGAACTTGAGAATCCAACAAAAGTAAAACCATTTTTTGATAAAAAGGCTCCTTTTCTTGAAAAATCACCTAAAAAGTTCTATAAAATTGGATTTTATTTACTTTTGATTTTAAATTTTATTTTATTTTTACAAATATCTTCAAATTAAAAATTCATATTCTCAGGTTTTCCAAAATAGTAACCTTGAGAATAATCAACTCCTAATTCATCGAGAATATTAAAAATCTCTTCATTTTCTACAAATTCAGCAATAGTAATAATATTTTGTTTTTTTGTAAATGTAACTATTGTTTCAACTATATTTCGACTATAATTATCATTTGCTATATTTTTTATCAATTTTCCATCAATTTTTAAAATATCAGGATTAAACTCTAATAATCTTTCAAAATTTGAATATCCTGCTCCAAAATCATCAATTGCAATCATAACACCCATACTTTTTACTTTTTTGATAAAAGCTTTAATAACTTGAAAATCTTTAACATTTTCATCTTCAAGTAGTTCAAAAATAACTCGATGTCTATCACTTTCATACTCATCTAATAATTGAAAAAGTTTAGTCCTTGTTTCTTCTTTTTCAATATCTAAAGAAGAGAGATTTATAGAGATTTTTGTTGAAATTTGTTTTAGAATTTTAAATGAATTTTCTAAAACTCTATGAGTAATTTTATTGTAATAATTACCTTTTTTTGATATATCTAAAAATTCATGAGGAGACAAAATATTTTGATTTTCATCAATAATTCTAACTAAAGATTCATATTTTTCTATCTTTTTTGTTTTATTATTAATTATTGGTTGAAAATAAGAAATTACATTGTAATTTTCAAGAGCAATTTTTACCATTTTGATTACTTCCATATTTTTTTTAGCTTCTATTTGCTCTTTTATAGAAAAATCATTTGAATATTTAATTATTTCACTTTTTTTAATTGCCTCATCTAAACCATACTTTGAATCTTCATATAAATGTTCTCTTCCAAATGAATAACTAACAATAACATTCAAATCATACTCTATTTCATCAACGATTAAACGTGATTCTTTTACATTTTTTACTAAACTATTTAAATAATCATTTATATTTGTATGAGTTGATAAAAAATCAAAAAACTCGGTCAATAATGCAAATTGACCATTTCCTAAATAATAAATCGTGTCAAAAATATAAGAATTAGGTAAATATGTTAATAAATTAAAACCAAATATTTTTTCAATTTTATCAACAATCAACATATTATAAAACTTATCAAGAATATTAAAATCCTCTATTTGTATAAGAATTAAAAGATGCAAACCTTTTTCATTTATTTTCTCAATCAACTGTTTTTTATCACTCATTACAGTATTTACATTACTTCTTATACTTATATACTCAGTAATTTCACCATTTAAGTCAAATATAGGTTTAATTGTTGTTTTTATAAAGTAAGGTTTTCCACTTTTAGAAAGATTTTTTAATACTCCTGTCCAAGGCTCTTTTTTGACTTTTATTGTATTCCACAAATCTTTGAATAACTCTTTTGGATTTTCTGGATGTCGTACAATATTATGACTTTTACCTATTAACTCTGAACTTGTATATTCAGATGATTTACAAAAATTTTCATTTGCAAAGGTAATAATCCCATGTCTATTTGTTTTAGAAACAATTGTATTTTCATCAATAATTGCATCATATTGTTTTTTTAAAAAGAATTTATCTACTTTTATTTTTTCAGTTTCTATAAATTTACTTAAAATAGCTAAAAATTGATTTTCATCTAAAGGTTTAGAAAGATAGCCATTTACTCCACAAGAGATTGCTTTTATAAAAACTTCTTTATCTTCATTATGGGAATAAATTATTGTGATAAGTTTAGGATTTATTTTTTTAACTCTTGTTATTAATGAAAAAACTTCCAGCTCTGGAATTTCTGTGTCAGCAATTAATACAGATATTTCACTTTCATTAAATTTTTTAAATACATCAATTTCATTATTTGAAAAAATCATTTTCTTGAATATTTTCTTAAAATAATTTATTGAGTTATCATTTTTATCTATTGATAAATATAATAGTGTTAAGTCTTTTGTAAATCTAAATATTATATCTTTGTCCTGAATATCCATATAATTCCTTAAATAAAAAACATAAATTTATAACACAAAAAAATAAAAAGCAAACTTATATTATAAAAAAATAATTTTTTTAATTAATTTATCTTACAATATAATGTATATTTTTTAAACATATATTCCTTAATCTTACATTAATTTTTTGTATAATAATGATTATAAAATATAAAAATTGCAAAAATAAGGATTTTTTACAATGATTAAGTCAGTTTGTGGATATTGTGGTGTTGGATGTGGATTAGAATTTGAAGAGAATAAATTAGTTGGTGATGTAGTTTATCCAACAAATGAAGGTAAGCTTTGTTCAAAAGGTGTTTCTGAACTTATTAGTATTCAAACTCCAACAAGACTTTTAAGACCAATTTCTAGAGAAAATTTAGATGAAGATTTTAAAACTATTTCTTGGGAAAGTGCTATAAATCAAGTTGCCACAAGAATTGCTATTTCAAACAAAGACAAAGTTGGATTTTATCTTTCAGGTCAACTTTTAACAGAAGATTATTACATTGCAAATAAACTTATGAAAGGTTTTATAGGTTCTAATAATGTTGATACAAATAGTAGAACCTGTATGTCTAGTGCAGTTGTAGCTTATAAGAAATCTTTAGGAATTGATTATGTTCCAGTTCGTATGAATGATGTACATGATGCAAATTTACTTATTTTAGTTGGAGCAAATACAGCAGAAGCTCATGTTGTATTTCATAATAGAATAAAAACCGCTAAAAAAAACGGCTTAAAAATCATTGTAATTGACCCAAGATTTACAGATACTGCAAAATATGCTGATTTATATTTACCAATTAAACCAGGAAGTGATATTGACTTTTTCAATCTTGTATCAAAAAGAATTATTGATGAAGATTTAATAGATAAAGAGTTTGTAGAAAATCATATAAATAACTTCACCCTACTTCAAAATAAATTTAAAAGATTACCATCTACAAAACTTTTAAAAAGAACAGGACTTACAAAAGAGCAATTTGAAGAGTTTTGGGAAATGTATAAATCAAATGAAAATATCATAACAGCATGGACGATGGGAATAAATCAATCAGTTCAAGGTGTTGATAAAAATTTAGCAATAATAAATACACATTTACTAACGGGAAAAATATTTAAAAGAGGAAATGGTCCATTTTCTCTAACTGGACAACCAAATGCAATGGGTGGAAGAGAAGTTGGAGGACTTTCAACTATGCTTGCTGTTCATTTAGGATTTGATAGTGAATCAATCAAAAAAGTAAATCAATTTTGGGGAACAAAAAAAGTTTCAAATAAACCAGGACTTACAGCAACTCAAATGCTTGAAGCTGATCTTGATGTTTTAGTTATTTGTCATACTGACCCAATTTATCATCTTCCAAATAGAAATAAAATGGAAGAGTTAATCAAAAAAATTCCATTAGTTGTGGAGATAAATGCTTATGAAAACTCTGAAACTGCAAAATTTGCACATATTAGACTTCCCGCTGCTCCTTGGGGAGAAAAAGAAGGAACTCAAACAAATCTTGATAGAACAATTACGAAACAAGAAAAACTAACTCGTGTTTCAATTGATTGTAAAGCTGATTGGGAAATTTTCCAACTTATTGCTCAAAAATTAGGCTATTTAAAAGAGTTTTGTTTTGCTTCTCCAAAAGAGATTTTTGAAGAGTATCAAGAGATGACAAAAATAAATCCTCATTTAAATATTTATGAAACATCTTATGATGAATTAAAAGAAAAACCTTTTGTTTGGGGAGAAAAAATTAGAGAAAATAAAGAGTTTTTTACACCTGATAAAAAAGGAAATCTATTTTTTGTTGAAAACAAAGTTTTAAGTGAAAAAACTTCTTTAGAGTTTCCTTTTATTTTATTAACAGGACGTACGCGTGACCAATGGCATAGTGGAACAAAAACAAATCTTCCAAGAACACTTTTAAAACATAAAGCTTTAAATTTTTGTGAAATAAATAGTAAAAATGCAAAAATTTTAGGTATCAAAGATGGAGATAACATAAGAATCATTTCAAAACGGGGGCAAATTGAATCAGTTGCATTAATCACTGACAATATAAAAATAGATACTATTTTTGTACCTATTAGTAATAGAAAAATAAACTATCTAACAAATGATTTATATGATAGAGAATCTCTACAACCTGACTATAATCATAGTGCAGTTAATATAGAAAAATTATAAATTTATATTGTAATTAACCCAAAATCTTCTAAGCCAAACTTTAAACTGTGTGCAGTTCAATCTCATACGTTTAAAGTTTCCTAAAGTATAAAAGAAAAAATCATCACTCAAATTAGACATATGGTTATAAAAGAGAAACTTTCGCTTTAAATGATTTAAAAAATCAGCAATTATAAAATAGATAAATTAAATTTAATAATTTAATGTAAAAATAAGTTTAAAATAAAATATAAACATTATTAAAATACTTATTTTTATATATTTAATTTAAAATTAAGACTAATGAATAAATTATATACAATTTTTAAAACACAAAATTTTTTCTTTATGGGATAATTCAAATATAAGAATTAAAGGAAAGAAAAGTGAAAAAGAAATTAGTTGTAATTGGAAACGGAATGAGTGGTTTACGAACCATTGAGGATTTACTTGAACTTACAAATGACAAATACGATATAACTATTTATGGTGATGAACCTCATGTTAACTATAATAGAATCATGCTTTCATACATACTTTCAAGTGAAAAAACTTTTGAAGATACTATCATAAATCATCAAACTTGGTATGAACAAAACAATATTACTTTAAATAAAGGCGATAAAGTAATATCTATCAATAAAAGTGAAAAAACTATCACAAGTGCTAGTGGAAAAATTGAATCATATGACAAACTTCTAATTGCTACTGGTTCACTTGCTTTTATTCCTAAAACTACTGGAAGTGATTTAAAAAATGTAATTGCATTTAGAACAAAAGCTGATGTTGATACAATTTTATCAACTATTGACAAATCAAAAACAGCAGTTGTAGTTGGTGGTGGATTACTTGGACTTGAAGCTGCTTATGGAATTGCAAAACATGGAATTAAAACTATTTTAGTTCATAGAAGTAGCTCAATTCTTTCTCAACAACTTGATTCTACTGGTGGAAAACTTTTACAAAAAAATCTTGAATCTTATGGAATAGAATTTAAACTAAATACTACAGTAACACAAATTGATGGTACAAGTGGGGTTGAAAAAGTAACATTTAGTGATGGAGATGTAGTTGATTCAAATCTTGTAATTTTTGCAACGGGAATTATTCCAAATAAAGAGTTAGCAATAAATGCTTTATTAGAATGTAACAAAGGAATTGTTGTAAATGATTTTTTACAAACAAGTGATGAAAACATTTTTGCTATTGGAGAATGTGTTGAACATAAAGGAAATACTTATGGTTTAGTTGCTCCTCTATATGAACAAGCAAAAGTTTTAGCTAAATATTTAGCTGAAGTTAAAACGGAAGGTTACAATGGCTCAACTCTTTCAACAAGACTTAAAATCTCAGGTGTTGATTTGTTTAGTGCAGGTGATTATCTTGGAGATGAAACAACTGAAGATTTGATTTTATTAGATGAAAAAGTTGGAATTTATAAAAAATTAGTAATTTATAATGACAAAATTATTGGAATGGTTTTATATGGCGATACAGCTGATGCTTCTTGGTATTTAAAACTACTAAAAGAAGAGACAGATATAAATGATTTAAGAACAAAAATTCTTTTTGGTAAATCAGCACTTAGTGGTGATACAGGTCATGGTGGAAATGATATAAATAGTATGAGTGATGATGAAGAAGTTTGTGGTTGTAATGGAGTTTGTAAAGGCGATATTGTAAGAGCTATAAAAGAAAAAGATTTAAAATCACTCTCTGATGTAAAATCTTGTACAAAAGCTGGGGCTTCTTGCGGAAGTTGTAGTGGTTTAGTTGAGCAAATTTTAGTAAATACTTTGGGTGATGAATACAATGCTTGCGAAGAAGGAATTTGTTCTTGTACAACTTTAGGTCATAAAGAGATTAAACTAGCTATTGATGAAGGTGAATTTGAAACTGTTTATGATGTGTTTAGTAAACTTTCATGGAAAACGCACGATGGTTGTGCAAAATGCCGACCAGCTATCAACTACTACTTACTTGTAAAATACAATGATGATAAATATAAAAATGATAAAAGAAGTGCTTTAGTAAATGATAGAATGTTTGCAAATATCCAAAAAGATGGAACTTATTCTGTAGTTCCAAGAATCTGGGGTGGACTTACATCTCCACAAGAACTTAAAGATATTGCAGATATTGCAGTTAAATATGATGTTCCAACAGTTAAATTTACTGGTGGTCAACGACTTGATATGCTTGGAGTTAAAAAAGAGCAATTAGAGCCAATGTGGAAAGATTTAAATGATTGTGGTTTTGTTTCAGGTCAAGCTTATGCAAAAGGATTAAGAACTGTTAAAACTTGTGTTGGAAATACTTATTGTAGATTTGGAACTCAAGATTCTATGAATATGGGAGTTCTTTTAGAAAAAATCACTTGGGGAAGTTGGACACCACATAAATATAAACTAGCAGTTTCAGGATGTCCAAGAAACTGTGCAGAAGCAACTATCAAAGATTTTGGTGTAGTTGGAGTTGATTCTGGATGGGAAATTCATATAGCTGGAAATGGTGGTATAAAAGTAAGAGTTACAGACCTACTTTGTAAAGTGGAAACTGATGAAGAGTTAATCGAATATACAAAAGCATTTATGCAGTTTTATAGAGAAGATGCCTACTATTTAGAAAGAACTGCTCACTGGGTTGAGCGAGTTGGACTTCAATATGTAAAAGATGTAATTTTAGATAAAGAAAAAAGAGAGTTTTATGCTCTAAGATTTGAAGAATCACAAAAATCAGCACAAGTTGATCCTTGGGCTAAAGCAATAGAAGATGGATTTACAAAAGAGTTTTCTACAATTGTAATCAATCCAGAAGAATCACATAGTTTTGAAGCAAAGGAGTTTTAAGATGAAAAAATGGTACAAAATTGTAAATATAGAAGAAATTCCTTTTATGGGTTCAAGAGTGATAGAAATTGGTGATTTACAAATTGCTATATTTAGAACAAAAGATGATTCAATCTTTGCAGTAAACAACACTTGTCCTCATAAAAAAGGAAAATTAAGTGAAGGATTAGTTCATGAACATATTGTTACTTGTCCACTTCATAACTGGAATATAGATTTAAAAAGTGGTGAAGCTTTAGGAAATGACCATGGTTGTACAAATGTGTATGAAACAAAAATTGTTGAAAACATAATCTATTTAGGAATTTAAAATGGAAAATAGAGTTTATCTAACAGGTGCGGGTCCTGGAGATATTGAATTACTTACATTAAAAGCAGCTAGAGTTATAAGTGAAGCTGATGTAATAATCTATGATAAATTAGCAAATCCAGAGATTTTAGAAATGGCAAAAAAAGATTGTCAGTTTATTTTTGTAGGAAAAGAGAGTGGAAATCACTCTGTTCCTCAAGAAGAGATAAATGAAATAATTTATCAAAGTGCTTTAAAATACAGTAATAAAGTCATTGTTAGATTAAAAGGTGGAGATCCATTTGTTTTCGGGCGTGGTGGAGAAGAAGCTATTTATCTTCACAAAAGAGGAATAAAATTTGAAATAATTCCAGGAATTAGCTCAAGTGTAGCAGTTCCAGCTTATGCTGGAATTCCAGTAACGCATAGGGGAATTACAACTTCATTTAGAGTAGTAACTGGCCATGAAACACCAAATAAAAAAATATCTCAAATCGAATGGCAAACTTTTTTAAATGATGAAACAATAGTATTTTTGATGGGATTACATAATATTGGATTAATTACATCAAAATTAATGAGTCTAGGAAAAAGAAAAGATTATCCTTGTGCAGTTGTTTCAAAAGGAACAACAAAAGAGCAAAAAGTAGTTGTTGGAACATTGGAAGATATTACGCAAAAAGCAAAAGATTTACCAACACCAGCCATTATAATCGTAGGAGAAGTTGTAAATTTAAGAGAACAAGTTAAATGGTTTGACTAAAACTTATTTTCAAAAATGATAGAAAAACAAGCACCAATATATTGTTTTTGATTATAAGTAAACTTTTCATTATGAATATTTATTATCCCTTTATGTCTCTCTCTTATAATTTTATCAACAATGGCAAGCCCCAATCCTGTGCCTTGAGATTTATGTTTTGTAGTAAAGTATGGTTCTAACACTTTAGAAATGATTGATTCATCAATTCCCCCACCACTATCCAAAAATTGTAACTCTAGTTTATTTTCATCAAGTTTTATACTTTTTATAAATAAAAATCTATCTTCTTCATTCTTTTCTTTTAATACATCTTTACTATTTGAAATAATATTTAAAAATGCTTCTGTTAACTCATTTTTATTACCTAAAATTAACAAGTCATCATTTACTTCCAATTTAAGATTAATAAAATTATTGTGTAAAGAAGCATATACAAGATTCAAAGTATTATCTAAAACTTCTTTAACACTTATCTCTTTATAAGATTTATCTTCTTTTATAAAATCTCTAAAATTATCTATTGTATTTGATAAATATTCAGTTTGTTTTACTATTGCAATAGAAGATTCTTCAATATCTTCTTTATTTAACATTCCATATTCAGATTTCACTCTTAGTGCACTTGCACTTGTACTAATAAAACTCAAAGGTTGTCTCCATTGATGTGCAATATTTCCTATCATTTCACCAAGTGATGCTAGTTTTGCTTGCTCTTGCATTATTTTTAGAGAACTTACATCTTTTATAACCATAAGAAATCTTTCTTTATCTGGTAATAAAGATAAACTTAAATTTACTGAAACTCTTTTATTATTAATTATAAAAGTCTCTTCATAATTACTTACATATCCTTTTGTTATTACTTCTTCTAATAATTTTTTATTCTTCTCATTTTTTGTCATCATAAAATCTATTAATTTTTTAGTTAATAAATCCTCTTCACTTAATTCTGTCATATTTAAAAAAGCTTCATTAAATTTTATAAATTTAGAATCTAAATCTAAAATTGCTATACCATCTTTTGAATAATTAAAAATCAGCTCAAATTCTTGTTTTTGCTCAAATATCTGTTTTTCTATTAATTCTTTTTCTGTTATATCAATTCCGATAGTGGTAAGATAATCCATTGAACCATCTTCTTTTTGTACAAGCATATTTGACCATTCAAATACTTTTTCCTCACCATTTCTAGAAATCCAAGAATTTCTAAAATGTTTAATCATATTTCCTTTTTTGGCTTCATCAATTATATTTATAACTTTATCTTTAACATTTTCATTCAAAAATCTTGACCAAAAATATGGTTCACTTGATATTTCTTCTTCTGTATAACCTAAAAATTTCTGAGCATATTTATTTACTTTAAACATTACTCCTTCACTATTAATTACAACAATAACAGCATTTGAATTATCAATAATCGTTGAAATAAAATCTCGCTCTTTTATGATTTGTTTTTCTAATTCTTTTCTTAAACTAATATCACTATGTGTTCCAAGTATTCGAATAGGCTTGTTATTTTTATCAAGAATAACTTTTCCTCTCGTTAAAATCCAAGTATATTTACCATATTTATTTTTCATTCTAATTTCTAAAGAATATATATTATTTTCTGGATTTTTTAGATAATTTCTTAAATTTTCCTCTACTTTACTTTTATCATCAGGATGAACTAAATCAAAAAAATATTTTGCATTATTTCCAATTTCATTATCTTCATACCCTAATAATTTTTTCCATTTAGAAGAGAAATATGCCTCATTCGTAATTAAATTCCAATCCCAAATACCTTCGTTTATACTATCAATAACCAATTCAAATCTATTATTTATCTCATCAATTTTTGATTTAGAAGTTTTTATAGTAGTAATCATTTCATTCATTTTTAACGATAATTCATTTAATTCTTTAGTACTAAATTTGGGAATCATATCTTTTGGTATTCCATCTTTATCATTATTTAAAATTGCATTAGCAATAGTATAAATAGGTTTTAAAATAAAAACTTTAATTATAAAAAATATAATCAAAATTATGAAAATTGAAGAAATAAAAATCTCTAATAAGCTTTTTTTTATAATAGTATTAAGTTCATTTTTTAAAAATTCATTTGAACTATAAATCAATATTTCAGCAATCTTGATATGAGAATTATTTTCTATAATTTGACTTTTAAAAGAAAAATATTTAGTGAGTAATTCTTGGTGTTTTAGATTTGTTGAATCAAATTCTACTATTTTATCTTCTATTTTAATTTTTCCAGTTTCAATAAATTCTTTACTAAATATTTTTCCATAATTATAATCTTTGATTATGATGGCTAAAATATTTTTATCTTTCATTTGATTTTCAAGTATTTTTTCATATTCATTTATTGCATAAGAGTTTATAAAATAAGGTAAGGTATCTTTTAACTGGTTATTTATTGATTCTAAATCTAAATTTATGTTACTTATTATTCTTTCTTTTGTTTGAGAATAATTATACATCGTATAAAAAGACATAATTGTTACAACACATAATAATAAAGGAGTAAGAAAAGAGAGTAATAATGTTCTATTTTTCATAAATTATTCAATACCTAATACATTTAATTTTATTGTAGGTAAATTTTCTTGAAGATTATCTTTTGAAATGGCTAAAATAGGAAGTTTTTGTTCTTTTTCAACTTTTTTATTGTTAAAAAAATCATCTAAAGAACTAACAGCTTTTTGTCCCATTAAATAAGGTTGTTGCATTGCCGAACCAACTAATATGCCTTTTTTTATCAAATCTAAAAATTCAGGTTCAACATCAAAACAAATAAGAAGAATCTGCCCCTCTTTTTTACTATCTTTTATAGCTTCTAATGTAGCTTTATATTTATCAGAACCTTGAAGCCAAATCGCTCTCAATTTTGGCTTTTCCTCTATTAATTTTAAAGAATAATCATATGTTTCTTTATACGAAAAATTTACTTGTTGATACAAACCTGCACTTTTTATGTCTGATTCATTTAGTGCTTTTATAAAACCTAAAGTTCTATCTTTTCCATTTGTTCTTTTTTGAGGAATTGAGATAATACCAACTGTACCTTCTTTGTTCCAAGAAAGTTCGGTCATTTTTTTAGTTAAGATTTTACCTAGTTCATAAGCACCTTTTTTATTATCAGAAGATATAAAAGAGACATATTCACCACTATTTGTACCTATATCAGATATAACAACAGGAATATTTGCATTTTTTGCAAGTTCTAAAAGAGTAACAGCTGTTGATGAGTTAATTGGTGAAAGAATCAAACCATCTACTCTAGAAGAAATAGCTTTAACTAGATTTTCCAGCTCAATTTTTTTTAGATTATTTGAACTATAAATTTCAATGTCATAACCTAATTTAGAAGCTTTTGCTTTTATTCCTTTCGCCATTATTTGCCAAAATGGAATTTCTAAATCAGATACTATATAAGCAATTTTTTTATTTTGTTCAGCAGAATGTAAAAAAGAAATAATACAAAATAATAAAATAATAATTTTAGAGATAATTGTACTCACGCCATACCTTACATAGTTGTATAATGAAATAATATCGAAATTATATAAAAATACATAAAATACTCGATTTATCTAAATGTCATAATGATTATAAAAATATAAAAAAGGTAAATATTCAATCTATATTTGTATTTCATCAAGCTATATATGCGTATCACTTCTATCTTCTAAACTATCATAGAGCATTATAATTTTTCATTTGTAGAATTTGGTCTTTAAATCTTTTTCTATTATTTTTATAATTCCCTTACAAAAATAATTTGAAGGATTTAAAATATGGAATTTTCTTATCATAACCCAACAGGAATAGAGTTTGGAAAAGGAAAAATAAAAGAGATTGCTAATCTTATTCCAAAAGATAAAAAAGTATTAGTAGTTTATGGTGGTGGATCAATTAAAAAAAATGGTGCTTATGAGCAAGTTATTGAAGCATTAAATGGTCACAAATGGGTAGAATTTGGTGGAGTTGAAGTAAACCCAACAGTTGAAACAATGAATAAAGCTGTTGAACTTGTTAGAAGTGAAGGTGTTGACTTTATTTTAGCAGTTGGTGGAGGTTCTGTTATTGATGGTTCTAAATATCTTGCAGCTGCATCATTATATGATGGAGATGGTTGGGACTTTTTAGATGGAACAGCAGTAGTTGAAAAAGCACTTCCAATCGGAGTTGTTTTAACTTTAGCTGCAACTGGTTCAGAATCAAATAACTTAACAGTTGTTTCAAGAAAAACTACAGATGAGAAAAGAATGTATTTTTCAAATTATTCTTACCCAAAATTTGCAGTTCTAGACCCATCATTTATGGGAACATTAAGTGATAGACAACTAGGAAATGGTTTAGTTGATGCATTTGTTCATATTTCTGAGCAATATTTAACTAAAACAAATGATTTATTAGTAAATGATGGTTATGCTGAAACTTTATATAAAGGTTTAGTAACTCTTGCAAACAAATGGAATGAGAGAAGAACATTATGGTGGCAAGAAAATTTAATGCACATTTGTAATCAAGCATTAAATTTCCAACTTGCAAATGGTGTTTGTCAAGATTGGTCAACACACATAATTGGTCACGAATTAACAGCATTTTATAACCTTGATCACGCAAGATCATTAGCAGTTGTTCTTCCTCATTTATTAAGAGAAATGATTGAAGAAAAACAAGAAAAATTAGCACAATTTGGTAAAAATGTGTTTGGAATTGAAAATAACAATGAAGCTATTATCAAAAAAATTGAAGAAATATTTGAAAGTGTTGGAGTTCCTACAAAATTAACAGAATATGAAATTGATAATAAAGTTATTGAAAATGTTCATAATGCATTTAAATCTCATGGTTATTTAGAAATTGGTGAAAATGGAACTGTAACTTTAGAAAAAGTTGCAAATATTTTAAATCGTTCTATGGTAGCTTAAAACTTTTTGTTTCACTAAATACTTATAAAGAGGCTTTTGCCTCTTTAGGCGAATACCCAAAATAATTTTTGAAATCTCTACTAAAATGTGAAGGATTATCATATCCTAACTCATTTGCTACATCAACAGCTTTATAATCATATTTTATTAATAAATCTTTTGCTTTTGTTAATCGAATTTTTTTGATGTACTGTAAAGGAGTATGTGATGTAATTATTTTAAAATGATTATGAAATGAAGAAACACTCATATCACAAATACGTGCTAATGAGTCCATATCTAGGCTTTTATTATAATTATCATGGATATGTTTTAAAGCTTTTGCAATTTTAGATTCATTGTTTTCTTCTAAAAACATTTTATGAAGCATTTGAGCATTTTGCCCAATAGCAATTCTATAAAACAGCTCTTTTAAAACACCATCACCTAAAATTATTGATTCTTCTTTTGATTCTAAAATATCCAATAATTTTTCAGTTGTTTGTTCAATTTGAACAGTAACTTTATCTGAAAAAATCCCCATATTATTTGGATTTTGAGTATTGAAATTTTTTTGTTTTAATTCTTCAATAATATCCACCATCATTTCTCTATCAAGTGAAATAATCAAACAAATAAAAGGTTCATCTTTTGTTGCATAAGTTTCACACTCTAAAGGAAGTGTAGTTGGAACTACTAAATAGTTATCACAATCAAAGATAAATCGATTGTTTGCAAGATTTGCAATCTTTTTGCCTTGAAGTACAAGTATTAAACAAACATCATAGATTAAAGGACTTTTTGGTTCATAATTTTTTGTTTTAAATATTTTTACACTTTTTAAATTTGTATCATGAATGCCATCTTCAATTGATAATATCTCTCTATTTTCTATAATGCTTTTTTTCATTTTTATCTTTATATACTAATTTTTTTGCAATTTTAATATAAATCCACATAAATTAAGATATTGATTTTTTTTAGAAATTTTGAATAAGCTTTAACACATTAAAGTTTAGATAGTTGATTAACAAAGAAGTTTTAATACAAATTCAAATTTGATTAAATTAGGTAAACCAATAAGCCGCGTTTTGTTATTAAGACAATAATTTATCTAGCTACTAAATTACTTTAGTAGTCTTGCGAAGACCAAAATTGTGAAGTAATTACCTAGTCTTCTTGCTGCAGGTTGGGTTTACATAGCCATTAAGATTACTCAAAATGCTGGTAAGCTCTTACCTCACCGTTTCACCATCACCGAAAATCGGCTGTTTACTTTCTGTTGCACTATCCCTTAGGTTACCCTAGCCATTATTTAAATGGAACCATACTTCACAGCAGCCCGGACTTTCCTCTTAGAAATTTCTAAGCTATTGTCTGGTTTACCTAACTGAAATTATAGCTTTTAATTCTTAAATTCTATTTTCTTATAATATCATAATACTCAGGAACTATAAATTTGAAAATTTCATCAGAAATTTCACCATTTTGTATAACATTTGAAAATTTAATTTCTACATTATTTTCAAGTTTATCTTTATATTTTATTTCTTTGATTTTTTCATCATTTTTTGATAATGTAATTAAATACTCAACATCATCTATATTTGTAGAGTAAGTATCATTATCCATTTTTTTAGAAGTATTTAATAATTTTATTATATTTATTTCACTTTCTAATTGAGTAAATATTGCTTGTTCGAGTTCTGGTTCATCAACTATTGCGAAGTCGTTATTTATGTACACATTTTTAACAACTGGTGTTTCATATTTCCATAAAATTTTCCCACTTTTTTTGATAAAAACTTCACCTTTATATTCAATAATATTATTAGAACTTGATGTAATAATCTGAGTAAAACTTGCTTTAAATGAGTCTAAATTTCTTATATCACTCGAAGCTACACAAGAAATACAAAAGAGTACTAATAAAATTAGCGATTTATAAAACATACTTTAACCTTTTTTTTTATATAATCTTGCGATTATAACGAAAAGGAACTAATTTTATGTTAAATGTTTTTTCAAAAATTTTTGGTACAAGAAATGATAGAGAAGTAAAAAAATATAGAAAGAAAGCTGAATCAATTACAGCTTTAGAAAGTAAATATGAAAATTTAAGTGATGATGAACTAAAAAATGAATTCAATAAGCTAAAAGAGCTTGTACAAAAAGAAGAAAAATCATTAAATGACGTATTGTTTGAATCTTTTGCAATTACAAGAGAAGCTAGTAAAAGAGCCCTTGGAATGAGACCTTATGATGTTCAATTAATTGGAGCAATGGTTTTACATGATGGAAGAATTGCAGAGATGAAAACAGGAGAAGGTAAAACTTTGGTTGGTTCACTTGCAGTTGCATTAAATGCACTAACTGGAAAAGGTGTTCATGTTGTAACAGTAAATGACTATCTTGCTGCTAGAGATGCTAATGAATTAACACCTTTATATAATTTTTTAGGCTATAGCGTTGGAGCAATTGTTGGTGGATTAAGAAATGATGAAGAAAGACGTGCTCAATATGCTTGTGATATAACATACGGTACAAACAATGAATTTGGATTTGATTATCTAAGAGATAATATGAATTACGATATCAATGAAAAAGTTCAAAGAGAACATAACTTTGTAATTGTAGATGAAGTTGACTCAATTTTAATTGATGAAGCAAGAACTCCACTTATTATTTCAGGTCCAACAAATCACAAAAATTCAAATTATGTAAAAGCAAATGAAATAGCTTTAAAACTTGAACTTGGTAAATTAATAGAACCAAAAAATTCTTCTGAAAAACCATCAACAACTGGTGATTTTATAGTTGATGAAAAAAATAGAGCTGTTACGCTTACAGAACAAGGGCATGAAAATGCCGAAAAACTTTTTGGTGTAGATAATCTTTATTCACTTGAAAATGCAATGCTTTCTCACTCTCTTGATCAAGCTTTAAAAGCAAACTATATCTTTGAAAAAGATGTTGATTATGTTGTAAAAGATAATCAAATTGTAATTGTTGATGAATTTACAGGAAGATTAAGTGAAGGAAGAAGATTTAGTGAAGGATTACACCAAGCACTTGAAGCAAAAGAAGGTGTAGCAATTCAGGATGAATCACAAACTTTAGCAGATATTACATTCCAAAATTATTTTAGAATGTATAAAAAATTAGCTGGTATGACAGGAACAGCTCAAACAGAAGCTACAGAATTTGCGGAAATTTATAACCTTGATGTTGTTTCTATTCCTACAAATGTTCCTGTTCAAAGAATAGATAAAAATGATTTAATTTATAAAAGTGAAAAAGAAAAATTTGAAGCTGTTTGCAATAAAATCAAAGAATTTCATGAAAAAGGTCAACCTGTTCTTGTGGGAACTGCTTCAATTGAAAAATCAGAAAAACTACATAAAATTTTAGTTGATAAAAAAATCCCTCATACAGTTTTAAATGCAAAACAACATGAAAAAGAAGGGAAAATTATTGCTGATGCTGGTCAAAAAGGTGCAGTTACAATTGCAACAAATATGGCTGGACGGGGAGTTGATATTAAACTTACACAAGAGATTTTAGATTTAGGTGGTTTAGCAATTATTGGAACTGAAAGACATGAATCTAGAAGAATTGATAACCAATTAAGAGGAAGATCTGGACGTCAAGGTGATGTTGGAGAATCTCAATTTTATTTATCTTTAGAAGATAATCTTTTAAGAATCTTTGGAAGTGATAAAATAAAAGGAATTATGGAAAGACTTGGTATTGAAGAAGGTGAACATATCGAATCAAGAATGGTTACACGTGCTGTTGAAAATGCTCAGAAAAAAGTAGAATCAATGCATTTTGAAAGCAGAAAACACTTACTTGAATATGATGATGTTGCAAATGAACAAAGAAAAGTGATTTATACATTTAGAAATGATTTATTAAAAAGTGATTATGATATTGATTCAAAACTTGACGAAAATAGACTTGAATATGTACAAAATCTATTAAGTGAAGCAAATATTATTCATGGTATGCCTGAAGAAGATTTTGATTATGAATTTATTAAAAGTAAATTACAAGAAGAGTTACATTTAGTAGTTAATGAAGAAGCATTAAAAAGTGATTCTTATGAAAATTTAGAGTCTAATTTAGCCTCTATTTTAAAAGAAGTTTATACTAAAAAAATGTCAATGGCTGCACCAGAACAAAAAAGTGAAATCGAAAGAATCTTATATTTACAAATTTTAGATAATGCTTGGAGAGAACATTTATATGCTATGGATACTTTAAAAGCAGGAATTGGTCTTCGAGGTTATAACCAAAAAGATCCACTTGTTGAATATAAAAAAGAGTCATATAATATGTTTATAGAATTAATTTCAAATATTAAACATGAAATTATCAAAATTTTATTTACTATTCAACTTCAATCAAATGAAGACAGAGAAAAAGAACAAGAAGCAATTGCAAGAATGAAAGAACAAATGGAAGAAGCAACAGAGCATATAACTACAAATATTGCACAAGAAGCTGTACGAAATAGTGATAAAAAAATTGCTAGAAATGAACCTTGTCCTTGTGGAAGTGGATTGAAATATAAACAATGTTGTGGGAAAAGTGGCCCAAAAATTGGTTTAGTAGCAGGAAACTAATTTGAATAAAAAATTAGTCAATTTTATTGTAAAAAAATATCTAAGATTTGATAAAAAAAATCCTTTCATCTCTATAAGTGCTATTCTAGCATTTATAGGAGTTTCTATTGGTGTTATGGTTTTAATTCTTTCTATGGCTATTATGAATGGAACAGCTAAAGAGTTTGAAAAAAAACTATTTACGATGAATTATCCATTAACAATTTATCCAAAAATTGACAATTCAGTGAATGAAGAATTACTTGAAAAACTTCAAAAAGAATATCCTTATTTAAAATTCTCTCCTTTTGTTTCATCACAAGCTATTATTCAAAATGGTGACATAATGAGTGGAGGAATGATTTTTGGTGTAATTCCTGAAAAAGAAGCACAAATTAATCATATTTTTAAAGAGGCTATTGGGGATTTGTTAATAAATAAATATGATGTAATTACAGGTTCTGGAATAACTGATAAATTATATTTAAACAATGGCGTTAAAACTACTTTATATTTTACAGAATTAAATCCGACTGGTTTTTCAATGATGCCAAAAATGAAAAGATTTACTTATCTTACTTCGTTTACTTCTGGCTTAAATGCTTATGATAAAGCTTATATGTACACAACAATTGACTCTTTACAAACTTTATTAAAAAAAGAACCAAATATTTATGATGGGATACATATCTATTCAGAAGATGCTTTTGCCGATATTGAAAAATTAAAAATTTCATTACAAAATACAAATACAGGAATTGTTGGTTGGTGGCAGCAAAATGGTAACTTCTTTGCAGCTATGAAAATGGAAAAAACAGCTTTGTTTATAGTTTTAATGCTAATCATTTTAGTAGCTTCACTAAATATTATTTCATCACTTCTAATGACAGTTATGAGTAGAAGAAAAGAAATCGCCCTACTTTTATCAATGGGAGCCAGTGCAAAAGAGATAAAAACAATATTTTTAAGAGTTGGTACAATCATAGGATTTTCAGGGATTTTAACAGGAATTGCGTTAGGATTTTTTGGATATTGGTTACTAGATAATTTTGATATTGTTACTTTGCCAGCAGATGTTTATGGAAGTGCAAAATTACCGCTTGATTTAGCATTAACTGATTTTGTTTCTATAATCATTGGAGCAGTTATAATTGTACTTATTTCATCATATTACCCAGCTTCAAAAGCTACAAATATAGATGTAATTGATGTTTTAAGAAATGAATAAGCCTTTATTTTAAAGGCTTATTTATTAACTCTTCACTACTTTTTTCTTCTTTTTTTTCACTTTCATTAGTTCCTTTTATAAAATCTAAGAGCATTGATGGTGAACTTAATATTCTTTTTGCAATATTAACTGGAATACTAAAAGTCTCTTTTGTTAAATTTGTTGAAATTTTTGGATTTGATAATTCCCCAAAAACATTTACTTGTGTTTCAACTCTATTACTATCTCCTAATAAAACATAATTAACTACAGGTATTGCACCTACGATTTTTGAATAGTCTTTTAGAAAAATTAATTTTATCTCTGAATCTAAAGTTAAATCATTTAAATTTACTTTTCCTTTACCTTCAAAATCAATACCATTTCCAATAGTTACTAATTTTTTAACATCTATTAACTCTTTTTCTTTACTATAATTAAACTCCATAACACCATTTACTATTTTGTATGCAGTTAAATTAAATCCTTGATTTGTTGCCATTCCTACAACAGAAGGAACAGCTAAAAGAGGATTTACAAGAGCAGGAGAAGTGTGAATAAATATTAAAAGATTATTTAAAATTGCTAAGTCTTCAATATTACTATTTTCAATAATTATTTTTCCATTTAAATTATTTATGTCTCCATTTGCTAAAAAAAGTATATTTCCACCTTTAAAAATATTTTTATCAAAAATTGTATTTACAAACTCATCACTTATATCACTTGTGAAAATATCTATTTTTTTATCTTTTGACTCTTTAAATGTAATATCACTTTTTTTATGTTTTAAATGAATAAATTTTTCATTTTCTCTTACTCTTATTTCAAAAGTATCAGATAAAAACTTATATTTATCATTCACTATTATATTTGAACTATTTCCTATAATATTAATATTTTTATAGCTATCATTTTCTTCTTTATCTTCACTTGAATATAAAATATCATAACCATTAATATTTAATGATAAATTTTCATTTTTTAATTCCAAAATCAAATCATTATTTTTTGTGTTTAATTTTGTATAATTATTTTTATATATTCCCAAAAGTGTCAATTCATTGATCTTTTTTCCATTCTTTTTGAGTGGAAGATCTAGCTCTTTTAAATTTGCTTCAAAATTTATTTCTTCTTTTTTTATTGATAGATTTGCATTTTTTATCTTGTAAATTGTTCCATTTAAATCTATTTCATCATTTGTTAGATATAAATTCATCTTTTGATTTATATTATTTGTATCTTGTTTTTTTGTATCGATAGTTATAAAAAGATTATTTAAATAAATTTTTAAATCATCTTTTATTTCAACTTTTATATTTTCATCAATTGAGTGAATATCTATATTTTTACCACTAATATTTCCTACAATATCGAGATTTTCAATACTTTGCCCATCTTTTTTAAGAGGTAAGTTTAAACCTTTTATTAAAGCTTTAAATTTGATATTTTTGTCATCTTTTATATCTAAAGAGATATTTCCATCTTTTATTGAAATATCTTTTAAAAGCTTTGAATATGGATAAATTTTTGATATATTATTTATATTTACATAAATTAAATCAGCTATTTTTATAGTTGTTTCTAAATCTTTTAAGTCTATAATTGTATCTTTATTAAAATCCATATCTAAAGCTGTTTTTTTATCTTTTATATCAATTATTTTTTCTCCATTTTCTTTTTTTATTATTAAAGAATTTATAATTGTATCACCTGAAGATTTTAAAGTTTTTGTATCAATATTTATATTTACTAAAGCATCTATCATATCTTTGTATTTAAAATCTGCATCTTTTACTAATACATTACTTCCATCTAAAATTACCGTTGCAGTTTTACTATTAAAAGAAAAATTTCCTATTGAAATTTCTGCATCATTTACTAAAAATTCACCTTTAGTTGTCATAGGTTTTTCTAATTCATATGGAAAAATCAAAGTCAAAGTTGCATCTGTAGTTCCACTTTTTTGAACTAAGGGAAGATTTATTTTATAAGCTTTTAAAATATCTAAAATATCTTTATCTAGTTTACTATTTGTTTTTATATTTACTTCAACTTCCCCATTTTGTACACTTGCTAAATTATGAATAGTTACATAACTTCCTTCTAAACTTTTATCTTTAAAAGTTGGTTCTATTAAATTAAAATATAAATTATCATCTTTAAAAGTAATATCGAGATTTTTAGTTTGAATAGCATCTACATCTTGATGAAATTTAATTTTTGCATTTTCAATATGTGCTTTTCCATTTAAAGATTTTTCAATTAATTTATTATTTTTCAAATCAAATTCAGCATATAAACCTTCTAAAGTTATATTACCTTCAACATTATCATACATCCATTCTTCTGCTGTTTTTGGTAAATCTAAAAAATTTTTTAGAAATTTTAAACTTTTAAAAGGAGAACTAACAATATAAAATTTAGCCAATTCTTTTGTCATATCTATATTTAAATTTGCTTCTAAATCTTGATAATAAAATTTTCCAAAATAATTCAATTCTTCAGTAAAATAGTCTATTTTAATTTTCCCATCAAATAATATATCTATATCTTTTAAATATAAAGAAGATAATTCAAATAAAATTTGATTAGATGCAACATCCAATTTTGAAGAAATATTTATATATTTATTATCAAGATATAAATTATTTTCATCCAGAACTATTTTAAACTCATTATCATCAATTTTTAACTTTTTTATATTTATTTTTTGAAAAAGCATTAATACTTTAGGTAATAATTCAATATCTTTTTTTAAATCATCAAATGAGCTTTTTGTTTGAGTCTTTTTAGACTTATACTCTAGATTCCCAATATCCAAAATAAGTTTTTTATCCATTTTAATATAGAATTGCGAAACTGAAAAATTTGAAAGAGAGAAAGAGTCTATTTTTATGCCCCAATACAAAGATGAAAGAAGTAATAATATAATTAAAAAAAACAGTAGAAGTAGAAGTTTAATACTCTTCAACATAATCGATTTTATCCTTATTTGTTTTGTTGTTGTTTTATTTTATGTAACAATGCCAGTAACTTCTACAAAAGTATTGTTTATTCCTAAAGGCAGTACGGCCAATATTATATCATACTTAAATAAAAGTGGATATGAGATGAATAATCTGGATGCTTTGATTATCAAATCAATGGGTTATGTTCAAAGTGGTTGGATAGATATAAATCAGAATAAATTAACTAAAATGGATTTTATTTATAAACTAATCACATCAAAAGCTGCTTTAAAAGATATTACATTAATTCCTGGTGAAACATCATATGTGTTTCTAAAAAAATTAGCAAATGAGTTTAATCTTTCAGAAGAAAAGCTAACTCAACTATACAATGAATATGCTTTTAAAGCTGATGGAAATATTTTAGCAGATACATATTCTTTACCTTTAGGAATGAAAGAAGATTATATGATTTTTTATCTGTTTTCTCAAACAAATAAAAAATATGAAGAATTTTCTAAAAAGATTTTTGGTATGTATGATAAAAATAAATGGTTTAACTATCTTATTTTAGCCTCTGTAATACAAAAAGAAGCTGCAACAACAAATGAGATGCCAATAGTTGCAAGTGTAATACATAATAGACTAAAAAAAGGAATGAAGCTCCAAATGGATGGAACTTTAAATTATGGAAAATATTCAAATGAAATTGTAACAGCAGATAGAATACGAGAAGATAATACATCTTATAATACGTATAAGTTTGTAGGACTTCCTAAAGATCCTGTTTGTGCAGTAAGTTTAAATGCAATCAAAGCTGCTATTTTTCCTGTAAAAAGTAATTATTTATATTTTGTTAGAGAAAACAAAACTGGTCTTCATAAATTTGCAAGTACATTTGAAGAACATCAAGCTAATATAAAAGCAAATGTTGGTGTAGAAAAAACTTATACAAAAGTTAAAGATATTGAAACAAAAATTGATGAAGAAGCTGAAACTATTATGAAAACTGATGTAACAAAACAAAAACCATCTTCAATTAAAGATTTATTTAACAATATAAATTAAAACAACTTGTGAAAATTTGAAACAATCAAATTTTCACGACTTTAAATATTTTCAACTTTCAATTTCCTTAAAATCAAATCTAGCTAATATATCTCCAACATTAAAATTCAAATTTAGGAAAAAATATGTCAAAAATCATTTACACAAAAGTTGATGAAGCTCCAGCTTTAGCAACATACTCTTTTTTACCAATTATCAAAGCTTTTACAAAAAGTTCTGGTATTGAAATGGTTACAAAAGATATTTCTTTAGCTGGAAGAATTTTAGCTAACTTCCCTGAGAACTTAACACCTGAACAAAAAATCAGTGATGATTTAGCAGAACTTGGAGCTTTAACACAAGATCCTGAAGCTAATATTATTAAATTACCAAATATTTCAGCTTCTATTCCTCAACTAAAAGCTGCAATTGCAGAATTACAAGCAAAAGGTTACAACATACCTAATTATGATGCTAGTGAAGAAATTACAGCTAGATACTCAAAAATTACAGGTTCTGCTGTTAATCCAGTATTAAGAGAAGGAAATTCTGACAGAAGAGCTCCTGGTGCAGTTAAAAATTACGCAAAAGCTAATCCTCACAGAATGGGTAAATGGACAAAAGATTCTAAAACTGATGTTGCTTGTATGGATTCAGGTGACTTTTATGGTTCAGAAGTATCAAAAACTTTTGATGAAGCAAATGATTTAAAAATCTCTTTCTTTGACAAAAATGGTGCTGAAACTGTATTAAAAGCTTCTACAAAAGTATTAGCAGGTGAAATTATTGATGCAACTGTTATGAGTGCTAAAGCATTACAAGATTTTTATGCAAAAACAATTGAAAGAGCTAAACAAGAAGATGTATTATTATCTTTACACTTAAAAGCTACAATGATGAAAAATTCAGATCCAATTATGTTTGGATTTGCTGTAAAAGTATATTTCAAAGATTTAATTGCTAAATATGGTGCATTATTTGATGAAATGGGTGTAAATTTCAATAATGGTTTAGGTGACTTATATTCAAAATTAGAAACTATTGATGCAGCTAAAAAAGCTGAAATTTTAGCTGATATTGATGCAATTTATGCAAAACAACCAAGACTTGCAATGGTAAACTCTGCAAAAGGAATTACAAACTTACATGTTCCTTCGGATGTTATTATTGATGCTTCTATGCCTGCTATGATTAAAGGTGGTGGAAAAATGTGGAATGCTTCTGATAAAGAAGAAGATACAATTGCTATGATTCCAGATAGAGCATATGCTGCAAGTTTTAAAGCTGTAATTGATGATTGTAAAGAACATGGAGCATTAGATGTTACAACTATTGGAACTGTTCCTAATGTTGGATTAATGGCTCAAAAAGCTGAAGAATATGGTTCACATGACAAAACTTTCCAAGCAAAAGCAAATGGTCAAATCAAAGTTATTGACAAAGATGGAAATGCTGTATTCTCATTTGATGTTGAAGACGGTGATATTTTCAGAATGTGCCAAACTAAAGATGCACCAATTCAAGATTGGATTAAATTAGCAGTTACAAGATCAAGACTATCTAATACACCTGCTATTTTCTGGTTAGACAAAAACAGAGCTCACGATGCTCAAATGATTAAAAAAGTTGAAAAATATTTACCAACTCACGATACTACTGGTTTAGATATTACTATTATGTCTCCTGTTGATGCTACTAAAAAATCTTTAGAAAGAATGAGAGCTGGACTTGATACTATTTCTGTAACTGGAAATATTTTAAGAGATTATAACACTGACTTATTCCCAATTTTAGAATTAGGAACATCTGCAAAAATGTTATCAATCGTTCCATTAATGCAAGGTGGAGGATTATTTGAAACTGGTGCAGGAGGAAGTGCACCTAAACATGTTCAACAATTCCAAGAAGAAGATTATTTAAGATGGGATTCTTTAGGTGAATTTATGGCACTTGCTGCTTCATTTGAACATTTATCTAATACTCAAAATAATCCAAAAGCAAAAGTTTTAGCTGATACTTTAGATAGAGCAACAGGAACTTTCTTAATCAATGATAAATCTCCTGCTAGAAAAATTGGACAAATTGATAATAGAGGAAGTCATTTCTATTTAGCTATGTACTGGGCTCAAGAATTAGCTGCTCAAAATGATGATGCAGCTTTAAAAGCTGAGTTTACTCCAATTGCAAAAGCAATGACTGAAAATGAAGAAAAAATTGTTAAAGAATTAACACAATGTCAAGGAAAAGCTGTTGATATGGGTGGATATTATCTTCCAGATGATGCAAAAACATCTGCTGCTATGAGACCATCTGCAACATTAAACGCAATTATCGGATAATTAAAAAAGAGAAGATTTTCTTCTCTTTTACACTTTTCAAAAATCTTTTATAAATCTCAAAATTTCTTTCTATTAAAAATAAAGCCTAAGAGCTAAATTGTTATAATTTATTCAAAAAATTTTAAAGGATTGTTTTGAATAATAAAACTGTTGGAATCGTAGGAGTTGGAAATGTTGGAGCAACACTAGCTTTTATTCTTGCCACAAAAAACATCTGCTCAACTTTACTTTTAAAAGATGTAAGAGAAAATATAGTTCAAGCTATGGCACTTGACATCTCACAAGCTACAAATGCAGCAAAAAGTAAAACTATTACAAAGCCCTGTCTAAAGGATGAAGAATTTAAAAATTGTGATGTAATAGTTATTACAGCAGGGATTGCTAGACGTCCAGGAATGACAAGAGATGACTTATTAATAACAAATGCAAAAATTATGACTTCTGTTATGAATAGCATAACAAAATACAATCCAAATGCTATTGTAATAATAGTTTCAAATCCTCTTGATGCTATGGTTTATGCGGCACTTAAAGCATCAAATTGGAATAGAAACAAGATTATTGGAATGGCAGGAATTTTAGATAGTGCAAGAATGAGTTATTTTATATTTGAAAAATTAGGTTATGGACAAGGACAAATTGAAGCTTCAGTTATGGGGGGACATGGTGATTCTATGGTTCCACTCGCTGATTTTTCAACAGTTGCTGGTGTAAAACTCAATACTCTTCTTTCAGAAGAAGATATAGAAGATATTATAAATAAAACAAAAAATGGTGGGGCTCAAATTGTAAAATTACTTGAAACTGGTTCTGCTTATTATGCTCCTGCTTATTCAACATCATTAATGATTGAAGCAATTTTGGAAGATAAAAAGAAAATTTATCCTTGTGCTGTTATGCTTGAAGGAGAATATGGTTATAACAATATTGTTTCAGGCGTTCCAATTATGCTTGGTATTAATGGTGCAGAAAAAATAATTGAATTGGATTTAAAAGATGAACAAAAAATTCAATTTTCAAAATCTGTATCTTCAGTTCAAGAATTAGTTGATACTTTAGAAAAAAAGTTTTTTGAAGAAAAAAAAGCTTTTTAGTATAAACATTATTGAGACAAATATTTTAATAGAATATCTAAAATTTATATTCTATTAAAAAAATAGACTAGTTTTTTATAATATCTAAAGAATATATAACTCTTCTTTAGATAAAATTGCGCCCTTTGTAAAAGATAAAAGTATTTAGGTAGAAAACATGAAAGTAGTTATCGGAGTAGTAGGTAATGATATTCACGTAGTCGCAAATCGACTAATTGATATATCACTACAAGCAAGAGGTTTTGAGGTTTTTAATCTTGGTGTTAATACATACCTTGAAGAGTTTATAGATGCAGTTATTGAAACAAATGCCGATGTGTTATTAATCTCTTCCCTAAATGGTGAAGCTGAGGGTTGGTGTAGAGATCTTCCTGTTTTAAAATCAAAATATAAAAATTTAAAAGATGTAGTATTTATGCTTGGTGGAAATTTAGCAGTTGGTGAAGGTGATGCTAGTGTTATTGTTCCAAAATTCAAAAACTATGGTTTTGACTTAGTTTTTCATCAAGTTGATTTAAATACTGGACTTAATGAATTAGAAAAATATTTAAAGGAGAGAAATTGAGTTTACTGCAAGAAGAAAGAAATATATTAGTTCAAAATAAATATGCAGATAATTTTGATTTTGCAGAAATTGAAGAGTTTATAAAAAATGCTTCAAAAAACTTATTTATTTCTCATCACTTTAAAAATGCTAATAAAATGCTAGTGCAACCTCGCGGTGGTTTCCCAACTTATAAAAAAATGTTCTCTTTATATGAATATTTTGTTGGTGCAAATGTAGATGTATTACCATGTACAATTGATTCAAATACAAGATTAAACGACTATGCAACAAGTGCTAAGATGTTAAAACTTTCAGAAGAAAATGAAGTTGATATGTTAAATGGTTATCCACTTGTTAATCATGGATATAGAACAACTAGAAAAATGATGACTCATTTTGATAAACCAATTTCTTTAAGACACGGAACTCCTGATGCTAGACTTTTAATAGAAACTGCTTTAGCTTCTGGTATTTTTGAAATTGAAGGTGGTCCAATTACTTACCTTTTACCATATTCAAAAAACTTTCCACTTGATAAAGCATTTATGTATTGGAAATATGTTGAAAAAATCTGTGCTAACTACTCAAAACTAAATGAACCAATCAACAGAGAATCATTTGGACCTTTAACAGCAACATTAGTTCCACCTTGTATTACTATTGTTATTCAACTTTGCGAAATGCTCTTATCACTGGAAGAAGGTGTTAAATCTTTCTCGGTATCATTTTCTCAAAGTGGTTCTATGATTCAAGATATTGTAACAGCAAATGTATTAAGAAAAATGGCAAAATATTATGCAGAACAAATTGGATGTGCAGATGCTAGAATAAATCTAGTATATCACCAATGGATGGGTGCTTTCCCTTCAAATAAAGATTATAGTGAATCATTAATCAATACTTCAACAGTAATTGCGATGATGGTAAAAGCTGATAAAATTATTACAAAAACAAGAGATGAATCTTTTGGTATTCCAACTCGAGAATCAAATGCAAAAACAGTTGCAAATACTCAATATACTTTAGGAATGTTACATGGAATTCCAACAATCACAGATGAAATGGAAGAAGAAATCCTAACAGAAGAAGTAAGAAGTATTATGGAAGCTGTATTCAATGATAAAGCTGACACTTTATGGAGAAAAGTATTTAACTGTATAAAAGCTGGAATTATAGACGTTCCTTATTCTCCACATATTATAAATCATAATGAAGTTGTAACTGTAAGAGATAAAAACAAAAATATTAGAATTATTCAAAGAGGAAAACTTCCAATTTCAGATAGATGTTTTGAATATGAAAAATCAAAATGTGATTTAAATAAAGATGCCTCTTCAATCGTAAATGATATTATCCATGATATAGGAATTATGCAATGAGCCAAAACAAATTATTAATAGATGTTGGAAGTACATACTTTAAAGTTTGTGCAAATAACGATATAAATCAATATTTTAGAGATTTTAATAAAGATATATTTGATGATTTAACTAGCAAATGTGGTGATATTATCTCTAAATTTAAAAAGGATGAAGTATTTATTTGTTCATCTGCTAATGGTGGATTAACTACGTTAATTATTGGTGTTACAAACTCTTTTTCACTTAAATTTGCTACAAATATTGCATATAACTCTGGAATAAATATTATTAATACAGTTTTATATCAAGATATAGATACAACTTCAATCCCAAGTGATTTAATTGATGTTGTTATTATTGTTGGAGGAATTGATTCTATTTCAAATGTATTTGATGAAAAACTGTTTAATTTCTTAGATAATTTAAATTATTCTAATGTAGTTTTTGCAGGAACAACACAAGATGAAAAATATTTAAAAGAAAAAATCAAAAATTTAGTAGTTGTTGATAATATCATAAATAATAAACTTCATGTTGTTGAAGAGCCATTAAAAGAGTATTTAACAAACCTTTATCAAGCAGATATTATGGGGAAAGAGGATATAAAACACCTTTATGAATTAACTTCAAATCAAATATATTCAACACCTTACATCGTAAATAAAACATTACCACTTATTGATACAAAATTTGCAGTTGTAAATCCATTTATTTTAATTGATATTGGTGGAGCAACAACAGATATTCACTACTCAAAAGATTTATCAATGGATAATATGGTTACTGAAAATGAGTATGATAGACTTGTATTTAAAAAACTTGGAGTTTATAAATCAAAAGAATCACTAATTTTTGCAGCAAAAAACAACGAGTTTGTTTATGAATTACTTGAACACTTAAAAGTTACAGAAAATATTTTCAATGAAGATTCTTCTAAAGCTTTAAAAGTTTTAATGCAACTAGCAATTTTCTTAGTTTTATATAAAGTAAGTGATGCTCATCCTTTATATATAAAATTAAAGTTAAATTTACTAAAATCAATTGTATTAACTGGTGGTATCACAAAAGTTTTAAGTTTTGAAGAAGCAACAGATATTATCTCTTTCTTCTATAAAAAGATTTTAAATTCAGATATTCATCCAGCAATTATCATGGATTATAACTATGATATTTGGACTTTAGGTATTACACAACAATAAAAAGGGGTAATTATGTCAATAAATTGTATTAGAACTTTAATCGAAGATGCAAATATTTCTCATCCACAAAAAGTTGCTTTAATATATGGAAATGAAAAATTAACTTATAGTGAACTTTTCACTAAAGTTAATCAAATAGCCCTTTATTTATCAGAATTAGACTTACCAAAAGGTAGTAGAATTGGTATTTATTCAAATAAAGATATAAATCAAGTTATAGCAATACTTGCAATTTTATCAACAAACTATGTTTTAGTTCCATTAACAAAACTTTTAAAACCAGAACAAATAGAATATATCATTGAAGATTGTGATATTAAATGTATTATTACTGATAAAATAAAAATTGAGTCTATTGAAGAGATAAAATTTGATGGAAAAATCATCTCTTATGAAACAACAAATAAAGATTTAGCTTCTTTTGAAGAGATTTATAAATATTATAAAAAGCCTTATATTTGTGATGTAAGTGGACATGATAATGCTGTTATTACTTATTCATTTGGTTTAAATGGTAAACCAAAAGGAATAGTGATTTCACATAGAAATTTAATCGATAGTGCAAGAGTTGTTTCACAATATCTAAAACTAAAAGAAGATGATGTTATTTCTGGATTATTACTTTTTAATCTTGATTATGGATTAAATCAAATCTTTTGTTCTTTATATAAAAGAGCAACTTTAGCTTTACATAGATTTGTTTTACCAACAGATTTTTTTAATCATATAATCAATGATAAAGTAAGTGTAATTTCACTAATGCCTATAAATATAACTGAAATGTTTGATGAAGATGAATTTAGACTTCCAAATCCATCTTTACTTGAAAATGTAAGAATTATTGCATCTTCTGGTGGAAATGTAACTTCTAAAATGATTAAAGATATTGAAAAATATTTTATTAATGCAGAATTTTATTTAATGCATGGATTAACAGAAGCATTTAGATCAACTTATTTAGATCCAAGTCAATTAAAAATAAGACCTGATTCTATTGGAAAAGCTATTCCTGATGTTGAATTATATGTAATTGATGAAAATGGAAATGAATGTAAACCAAGAGTTACAGGTGAATTAATTCACAGAGGTGGATACATCTACAAAGGTTATTGGAATGCACCAAAAGAGACTGCTGAAAGATTTAAATCAATTCAAATACTTAAAAATGTAATAAATCTTGAAGGACAATTAACAGATGAAATTGTTGTAAAAACCGGAGATTTTGTTTATAAAGATGAAGAAGGTTACTTATATTTTGTTTCAAGACTTGATGATATGATTAAAACAAGAGGTTATAGAGTTAATCCTTATGAAATTGAATCAGTTGTAAAAAAAGAATTAAAAGATATTGAAAAATGTGCAGTATTTTCAATAGAAAATGATGAGATAGAAGAAGAGATTGTTTTAGTTTATAGTGCAAAAAATGAATTAAGTAGTAGTGAAATTTTATTTGAACTAAAAAAACATTTAGCCTCATATATGATTCCATCTAAAATAATCTACAAAAAATCTTTACCCCTTGTTCCTTCTGATAAAAATAAAATCAATAAAGAAGAACTAAAAAAAGAACTTATTTCAAAATAAAAAGAATAATTTTTAAATTATTCTTTTTATAAATCTTAAATCTTGATTGAAGTCAATAAACTCTAAACAATCTTAGTATATAATCTAATATCTAACAAACAAAGGATTATTTATGAAAAAAATCGTTATAGCTGCATCTTTATTAACTGCATGTGTTGCTTTTGCAAACCCTTATGCAAAATGTGTTGTATGTCATGGTGCAAATGGAGAGAAAGTTGCTTTAGGTAAATCTAAAATCATCAAAGATATGACAAAAGCTGATTTTGTTGCTGCTTTAAAAGGTTATCAAGATGGAACTTATGGTGGAGCTCAAAAAACATTGATGATTGGTCAAGTAAAAGATATGACAGAAGCAACAATGAATGAAATAGCAGATTTAATCATCAAATAATTCAATAATTTAAAAACTAGAATTAAAACTCTAGTTTTTAAATAACTTACTCTTTTTTATCTCTTCTAAAATATTCATCAACTCTTTTTTTTCATCTAAAAGTTGTTTTATTAAAATATCTTTTTCATCATCAACTTCTGGTATATTTTTCTGTTCTAAAATTTTTCCTAAATGAAATTCAAATAAACCTTTTTCAATAGAATAATCAACTTTTAAACATTCAATTAATAATTGAGGTTTATCATCTCCTAAACCATTTGTTATAAAAAGTTTTTTTATTTGTTTAATAGTATATGTTAATTTATCATCTTTTATAATAGGTTCAAGTAACTCTTTTTTCCAATAATTATTATTCTCTTTTTCTAAAATATGAATCTTTTTTAATAATACTTTTTCGAACAAATCTTTATTTATAGAAAGTTTATACACCCTATTCCCTCAAAGTTTTTGTTTACTATAACTATTAATTACTAAATTAAAAATATTACAACTAGCTTTAATGATAAAATGATACAATCACAAAAAAAATTATTAAAGGAAATGTATATGTTAAGAAATTTTAAACAATTATCTTTTATTTTCTTAATTACTGTTTTGTTTACTGCATGTTCTATTAAAGAACCTATTGTTATTCCAAAAGAGAGTGATATTGCTGAACTTTCAAAAAAAGCAAACGATAATTTTTTAGACCAAAATAGAGCTACAAATGATTATTTTACTAAATATTTCAAACCTTGGGATTCTTCAAAAGTTTCATATCCAAAAATTGAAGCAATGTGGGGACAATCATATAAATTTAAAAAAGTATATTTAGAAAATCATAGACTTGCAACAGAAGAATGGTTTAAAAAACAAATAGAAAATTCAAATTTTGATGAATATAATGTTCTTCCTAAAAAAGCAATTATGTTAAAAAATGCAAATGTAAGAGTTCTTCCAACAAATTCACCTATGTTTTACGATCCAACAAAACCAGGAGAAGGATTTCCATTTGACTACAATCAAAATTCTTTAATAAAAATCAATACACCAATTATTGTTTCTCATTTATCAAAAGATAGAGCTTGGGCTTATATGGAATCAAGTACAGTTGGAGGATGGGTTGAAATAGGCTCAATTGCTTTTGTAGATGATAATTTTATTAAAGAGTTTAAAACAACTAATTATTATGTTAGTGTAAAAGAAAAATTTCCTATTTATGACCCAATTTTTAGAGAATATGTAAAAGTTGCTACAATTTTTCCTAAAAAAGATGACAAATTTTTAATTGCAAAAAAAGATGATAATCAAAAAGCAATAATCTCTTATATAAATTTAAATATTGATGAAGTTGAAGCTATGCCAATAGCATATACTTCTGAAAATAGAGTAAAAATTTTAAATCAACTTTTAGAAGAACCGTATGGTTGGGGTGGATTATTAAATAATAGAGATTGTTCTAGTTTTACTCAAGATTTTTTTGTTCCTTTTGGAAAATATTTACATAGAAATTCAAAATCTCAAACATCAAATGGAAAATATCTTGATATGTCAAAAATGAGCATAAAAGAGAAAAAAGAGTTTATGAAAGAGTATGGTGTTCCTTTTTCAACTTTAGTCTATTTAAAAGGTCATATTATGCTTTATGTTGGGATTAAAGATAATGAACCTTTAGTTGTTCATAATATTTGGAGTGTAAGGTTAAAAGATAGTTCAGGAAGAAAATATAGAAATATCATAGGTAAAGCAACTATTACAACTTTAGAACCAGGAAAAGAATTAAAAGATTTTGATGAAGATAATAATATTTTACGAAGAGTTTTAGGAATAACTGTTTTATAAGCTTTAGAAATTTCTAAAGCTTATATTCAAAATTTTCTCAAATAAATTATTCTATACATCATAGGCACAAAATATAGATTTAAAACTGTTGCCCATAAAATACCAAATCCTAACGATACAGCCATTGGTTGAAGTATCAAAGATTGTCCAGAAGCAAAAAATATCAAACTTGCAAGACCTAAAACTGTTGTAATTGAAGTCAATAAAATTGGTCTTAATCTCATTTTTGCAAATTCAACTAATTCAGATAAATTTTTAGCTTTTTTAATAAAATCCATCATTATAATTCCATCATTAACAATAACTCCAGCAAGTCCAACCATTCCTATTAAACTTGGCATTGTTATATTAATATCCATAATTAAGTGTCCTATTAAAACACCTAAAATGGATAAAGGAATTGTACTTAATATAATCAAAGGTTTAACAATAGAATCAAACATCCAAATAAGAGCCATAAAAATCAAAACAATAGCAATAACAGCTGCTTGTGACATTTCTCTTTGAACTTTTTCATTCTCTTCTTGTTCACCTTTTATTGAAATTGTTACAGATTTTCGTAATTCTGATATTTCATCATTAATTTCTTCAAATAATTCAGCAGATGTAATTTTAGTCAAAGATGCCGTAACACTTATAATTTGTTCACTATTTTCTTTAAAAATTTGTGAATATGAAGGAATTTTAATAAAATCTGCAACTTCTTTTAATAACACTTTTTCATTATTTGAAGTATTTATTGTAAAACTATCTAAGCTCTGTAAAATATCTTTTTTCGAACTTTCAAAAACTATATCTACAAGTCCACTATCATCAAACATTTTTGAATATGAAGCTTTTAAATAAAAAGGTCTTAATTGATTTAAAATATTCTCTTCCGTAATTCCTAAACTATTTCCATAACTATTTACTTTAAATTTCAACTCATAATTCCCAATAATAGAATCATCAGCAATATTTGAAACACCTTTTACACCATGCAAACTATTTTTTAGTTTTTCAACTGCTTTTAATACCTCTTCTTTTTTACCTGAAACTGCTATTTCTACATCATTTTTTACAATTCCAGTTTGAGGTACAAATACTTTTAATTCTTCAAATTTTCCAGATTTCACATCTTTTTCTAAAATCTTTTTTAATTCACTTTCAATATCTTGAGCACTTACAGTTCTAATCATATTTGAATCATCATATTTTGGGGATAAATATGGATTTATATATTTTTCAAAAAAATTATCAGCTGCACGTTCATGTAAATTTACAAATACATGAAAATAAAACTCTTCATAATGAGGTAAATTTTTCCCATCTAATTTCATACCAATTACAGAACTAACTGAACTAATACTATTTTTAAAATCCATTGAATTTAACATTTTTTTCTCTAATTCTAAAACGATCTCTTCTGTTTGTTCTATCTTTTTACCAACCCCAACAGAACCTGTTATATAAACTTGCGTTGAATCAAAAGCAGGCATAAATTTAAATTTTTGAGTTTTAAATATCATAATTGAACCAATGATTATTAAAAGTAACATCAAAATTATTGATATATACTTACCTTTTAATAAAAATTCTAAAATATTTCCATAAAGTTTATAGTTAAAATCCCAAATTTTATGGGATTTTTTTTCTGAATGATTTACTTTTAAAATATCTTTTGCATGTAAAGGTAAAAAGAAAAAGGCTTCAAATAGAGAACTCAAAAGCAAAATACTTATCATTATTGGAAGAATCTGCATAAATTTTCCAACTTCTCCACTCATAAGTAAGATTGGTAAAAATGCAAAAATTGTTGTTGCAGTTGCTGTTAAAACAGCTGGATACATTTCTAAAGCACCATCTCTTGCAGCGGTAAATTTATCTTTTCCCATTTCCATGTGCCGATAAATATTCTCTCCAACAACTATAGCTTCATCAACTAACATTCCAAGAGCAATTAAAGCTCCTAAAAGAGAAAGCATATTTAAGCTATATCCTAAATATTCTGCACCAATTAACCCTATCATAAAAGATGTTGGAATACCAATGGCAATAACAATTGCAATTCTTAAATTAATAAAATAATAAAGAGCTATACAAAGTAAAATTAATCCAAAAATAATATTTGATACAACTGTATTTAATCTATTTTTAATCCAAATAGAAGTGTCAATATATGTATCAAATCTTAGATTTTCATATTTTTTTTCAAAATCTTTTGTAATCTGTTTTATTTGTTTAACTAACTCAATAGCATCACCTTGAAAACCTTTATTTATTGAAACTGCAATATTTGTATTTCCATTAAAATGAGAGATATTAGAAACATCAGCTAACTCATATTTGATTTGTGCGATATCTTTTAAATAAATTGATTTACCATTAATTTTTATTATTGTATTTTTGATTTTCTCTACATCTTTTTCACCATTAAATGTAGATAAATAGTAATGTGTTGAAGTATCTTTTATCATTCCTATTGGAAAAATTGAACTTAAAGATGAAATGGCATTTATTACAGCAATTTTTTCAAAACCATAAGCATTGATTTTTTCATCATCTAATATCATCAAAAGTTCTTTATCACTTTCACCTAAAACCTGAACTTGAGATAGGTCTTTTAGTTGCATAACTTTTGATTTTACTTCTTTTGCAACTTCAATTAGATACTCTTTTGAATCGTGATTTTTTGAGTAAACTGCAACTGTTATTAAAGGAAAAGCAAATTCAACTGCTTTTACAGTTGGTTCATCCATATCAGAAGGTAAATTTGTTTTAACTTTTGTAATAATATCTTTTACATCATCTAAAATATCTTTTGATTTATAGCCATCTTTTAAATCAACATTTATAGAAAAACTTCCATTTTTAATAGTTGATGTAATTGTATCGGCACTACTTAAACTCAATAATTCATCTTCAATTTCAGCAACTGCAATTTTATCAAGTAACTCAGAACTAGCTCCTGTGTACGCTCCATTTATTATAACAGCATCTTTAGCTGATGGTGGAAAAATTTCTTTTGGAATTTTCAAATATGAAAAAACAGATAAAAGAAAAATAAAAAAAAGAATAAAATGGTTTAAAAGAGGTTTTCTTAAAGAAAACTCAATCATCGCTTTTATCATTTGAATTTTCCATTGTATTTAAATTTTTATTATTTAATTTATCTAGAGGATTAAATAATAAAGAATCCATAATTTGATTCTTAAACTTCATATCTTCGAGTTGCTGTGCTAAGAAAGTATTTTCTTCTTGAAGCGAAATATAATGAGCATATAATTTATTTATATCTTTACTTGTATAATAAATATTATTTCTTATATATATTTTTGGGAAATATATAAATATTGCTAAAAATAATATAGAAAATACGATAATTAAAGCATTTTTTGCAGTTATCCTATTCAAATTTGAAAATCCTTAATTTAGAACTTCTACTTCGTGGGTTTTGTTTTATTTCAAGTGCAGTTGGAATTATAGGTTTTTTTGTAATAATTTTTCCTAAAGCATGATTATTTCCACATTCACATCTAAAAACACCTTCAGGACAAATACATGATTTACTCCATTTTTTAAAATAGTTTTTTACTATTCTATCTTCTAAAGAGTGAAAAGAGATAATTGCAACAATACAATTTTTGAATTTTGCTTTTTCTAAAGAATCAAAAAGCCTTTCAAGAACTCCTAATTCATCATTTACTTCTATTCTAATTGCTTGGAAAGGCAAAGTTGCAGGATGAAGTTTTCCTTTTGACATTTTTTTTGATAAAAATTCTGCTAGCTCTTTTGAACTATTAAAAGGTCTATTATTTACTATGATTGATGCAACTTTTTTATACTCTCGTACTTCACCATAATCTTTAAATATTCTTTCAAGCTCACCTTGAGAATAAGTATTAACTACAGTTGCTGCATCTAAACTTTGATTTTGATTCATTCGCATATCTAAAGTATCACTCTCAAACCCAAAACCACGATCTTGTTTATCAAGTTGTAAAGATGAAACTCCAATATCTGCTAAAATACCTTTAATATCATAATCTTTGAAAGTTTCAATAACATGCTCAAAATTTCCTTTATTAAAAATGACTCTACTACTAAAAGATTCAAGTCTTTTTTTACTAAAAGCTAAAGCTTCGTCATCTTGGTCATTACAAATTAAATTTATATTTTCATTCTGATTTAACAATCCACTACTATGACCTGCAAAACCTGTTGTACAATCTATTATATAACCATCATTTATATCTTTGAAAGCTTCTAATGTTTCATTATATAAAACAGGTATATGGGGAATATTCATTAAAATGGTCCTTATTTAAATTAGTATATAATATCTAAAAATATATTTGAGGCTTTTAAAATGATGGATAAAGATACAATAAAATTACTTTCTGATTTATCTGTAACAATGTTTAGTAAAAATTTTTTTGGTATTTATCACGGTGCAATTTCTGCAAAACTAGATCAATATAATTTTATAATTAATACAGGTGATGCAATTTTTGATAAAATGGATGAAAAATCATTTTGTTCACTAAATATAAATAAACAAGATTATAGATGGAATATTGCAAGTATTGAATCTCATATCCACGCAACTATTTATACAAATATACATGAGGCAAAATACATAGCATTTGGAATGCCTATTTATACTACTGCGTATACATTAAAACATAATAAAATTGTTTTTGAAGATTTCTTTGGAAAAACTATTTTTGGAGAAATTGATATATACAATCCTGGTAATTTTTCAACTTGGTATAAAAGAAATGCACTTGAAATAACTAAATACTTAAAAGAGTCAAATCATAACGTTATGATAATAAAAGGAATAGGTACTTACGTTTATGATAGAGATGTTCATGAATTGGTAAAAAAAATAGCAATATTAGAAAATTCTTGTAGATTATTAAGCATAAAGAGTTCTTTTGAATAAAAAAAACGATTTTTGATTATTTTTTTTATATTTTTTTCTCTAAGCTCCCTAATTTTAGCTATTTCAAAGCTTAAATACTATAAAGTTTTCACAATTTAATTTTATACAAGGAGTTCATCCATGAACAAGGCAGAATTTATCGATGCAGTAGCTGCAAAAGCTGGTTTATCTAAAAAAGATGCAAAAGGTGCTGTTGATGCTGTTTTAGACACAATTACAGAAGCATTAGTAAAAAAAGAATCTGTAAGCTTTATTGGATTTGGTACATTTACTGTTGCAGATAGAGCTGCAAGAACTGCAAAAGTTCCAGGTACTGATAAAACTGTTGATGTTCCAGCTACTACTGTTGCGAAATTCAAAGTAGGAAAAGCTCTTAAAGAAGCTGTATCAGCTAAATAATCTTTATCATAGAAAAAGAATCCATTTTTCAATGGGTTCTTTTTTTATTCTCTAAAAACATGCCGCTATGGTGAAATTGGTAGACACAAGGGATTCAAAATCCCTCGCCTTTGGTGTGTCGGTTCGAGTCCGACTAGCGGTACCACTTATAAATTATCAATAACTATTTTTAAATATTTTACTTAAGAAATATCTTAACTCTTGAAAAATTCATAAACTAATTAATCAAAATAAATAATTTTTATTACTTTTAATAATTGTAAAATAATATCTATTTTTTTATTCAAACTTTGAACAGATTATTCTTAGTTTTTTATATTTTATATTTATATTAAAATATAAAATTAGCTTAACTCTAGTTGTCATATATATTATAATTGCAAATATAGGATAAGACAATCAGAATTTACATCACTTCAAATAAGAGATTTTAAAAAAATTTATTGCAATATATGAACATCTAATTGATACAAAAGCAAAAATTATTAAGTTAACAAATAAAGGTGCTGAAGTCTTATAAAAGGCAATTATTAAAGTTGAAAACACTGACTTTGAATTTTCTTCTGCAATAAATATTAAAATTTCAATGATAATATTTCTTGAATTTTTTACTTTATAATTATTTTATTCTAAGATTTTTTTCATCTCATTCAAACTTTTTTCAACTTCATCTAAAGATAAGCTTTTTTCAAGTGCTCCTTCTTTTACTTTAGACTCACCTATTTTCATAACTATTCCATTATTTGTCAATTTATAAACAAAGTATTTATTTTGTTTATTGTCATTTAGTCCTAAACTACTTATAAAATTTCCATCAGAATCATTAATCAATGGAATTTTAGAATTTTTATACATTTTTTCTAATTCACCATTTACTGCTATTTGTTTTATAATCCAAGGAGTATTTGATATATTTGCAACTAGCACTATATTATTTTTATCCGTATATTTATACAACTCTTTAAAAACGGCTAAAGCATCGTGATTTAAAACTATAATATACTTCTCTTCACCTAATTTAAATAAATTTTCTACTTTTGTATAAGGATTATTACCTACAATATCAAAATATTTTGGTATTGTTTCTATTGTAATAGTTACATTTTTGTTGTTTATTTTGTTTACATTCTTAGGCATTGTTAAATAAACTAAAATTGAAAATCCAACTATTCCTAAAAAAACTATTTTTAATATATTTTTCATATTTCCTCTTAATTCTTTTGTTTTTTAGCCCATCTTGAGAATAATCTATAATTTGTTATCTCATCATCTAACTTTTTATCATCTAGTGCACTCTGAACTAATTGATTTGCTAGATATAAAGACAAAACAAATCCTCTTCCCCCTACACCATTTAAGACAAATAAATTATCTATCATTATTAGATTTTCATTTTTTATATGCGTTCCATTTTTTATATGAGGATATTTTTCAAAACTTTTTTTAGAATCAATCAATTTTCCAACCATTGGAAAATAATCAATACTAGAAGCTCTTGCACCTATTTTTACATCAATAACTTCAATATCATTTAACTGTTTTATATCATTTGCTTTTTTTAATAACTTTCGAATATCTGTCTCGATAATTTCTTTTGTCTCTTTATTATGTTCAATTTTATTTATGTTTGCTAATTCCAAATTATAACTACTATTCTTCATATCTTTATCAAATCGATTATGAGTAGCACCAATTGAAACTAAATATCTATTTTCATCAATTTTTTTACTTTTTGATAATGAACACTCTTTATGATAATTTATATCTATTTGTGAAGAAGTTAAAACATCTATTTTTTGTCCCCAAACAGCTCTTATATCAAAATATTTTTCATCTATCAAAGATATATTTGCACCTGTTGATAAAAAAAGTTTTTTTGCTTTAATTTCATCATTTATCAACCAATAATCATCTATTTTCTCTATTTTAGAAACTTCATAATTAAAAAGTTTTTCTATATCTTTTGATAATTTTAAACAAACTTCATAGGGCTTTATAACACTTCCTATTGGGAACAAATATCCATCTTCATATTTTTCATACTCAAAATCCATATATGGAATATAACTTTGAAATTTTTCTTCATCTTCTTGGTTTCTTGGAATTCTACAAGTTCCACAATTTTGTAACTCTTCATTAAAATTATTTTTATAATAATCCATTGAAAAATTTAAAGCTTTAGTAATCAATTCTTTAAATTTATTTGGTTTTCCTAAAAGTGGAGATAAAAAAGCTCCAGCAGCTCCACTTGCTCCAGAAGCAACATCTTCATTTTTATCTATTAATAAAATTGAATCTGAATATTTTTTTAAAAAATGTGATAAAGAACAGCCTGCAATTCCAGCACCAATAACTACATACTCATATTTTTTCATTTATTATCCAAAAGTTGATAATTTGGTCTAAAATAAGCTCTCCCACCTTTTAAGCTAATACATTTATATTTTGGAAATTTCTTTTTATAGTATTCAAGTCTCTCTTTTGTAGTTTTTCCCGTGTCACAATAAAAAACAAAAACTGTACCTTCTTCATATAAAGCCATCTCATATGGATTATAAGTGATTGTTTCTATACTTTCTAAAGGTTTTAAGATTGTATCTACAATTACAACTTTTATACCTTTTTTTTCTAATTCTTTCTTATTTTTAAACAATTCAATCTGAGTCCATTCATCTTTTGAAAACATAAGATACTTCCCTTTTTTATAAAATACTATATTAGTATATTCCCTATTAAATAAAAGTAATTCTTATTGAATTTTAGATAAAATTACTATCAATTAGAAAATAGGAAATAATTTATGAAAATTTTGGTTACAGATGATTCTAAAATGGCAAGAAAAATGGTTATTAAAACTTTAAATGACTCTACAAAAAAAGATTTAGAAATTTTTGAAGCTCAAAATGGTCAAGAAGCCTTAGATTTGTATAAACAACATTCCCCAAAAATTGTTTTTCTTGATTTAACCATGCCTGTTATGGATGGATTTGTAGCTTTAGAAAAGATTAAAGAATTTGATAAAAATGCGAAAGTTGTTATAATTTCTGCAGATATTCAAAAACTTTCTATGGATAAAGCTTTAGCTTTAGGTGCTTTTAATTTTATAAAAAAACCTGTTGATACAGCAAAAATGCAACAAATTTTAAAAAAACTTGATGAATTGGAACATAATGGAATCTAAAATACACTTAACAGAAGATGAAAAAGATTGTCTACAAGAACTTATGAATGTAGCATATGGTAGCGCAACTGCTGCTATAACTGAAATTTTAGATGCCTTTGCAAAATTATCTATTCCTAAAATTCAAATAATAAATGCAAATGAATTAAAATCATATTTATCAAAAGAATTAAATTTAGACGAAGAGCATTTGGTTTCACTACAACAAATAAATGGAACAATTAGTGGTGAAAATATGTTTGTAATAGATAAAAAATCTGCAAAAAATATTGCTTATAAATTTGGTTTAGAAGAAAATGAAATAAATGACGAAGAAATATGTGATATTGTTTTAGAAATTACAAATATTTTATCATCATCAACGATTAGTAAATTAGCAGAAGATATAGATACAAATGTTTCTTTTTCTGCACCAACTATCAAAAATTTAACTTCAATAAACCAATTAAATAATTTATTTATTAGTAAATATGAAAAAGTAATTATCATATCTACACAATTAAATTTTGATGATTTAAATATTCATGCCGAATTATTTATTTTCACAACAGATAATTCAATTTTATATATAAAAGAAAAACTAAATAAAATATTGGATGAACTTTGAAATTAGACACTAACAAATTTGACATTATTTGTAATACAGTTGATAATGGAATTATTTTAATAAATAAAAACTTAGAAGTACAATTTTGGAATAAATGGCTTGAAATTAGAACAGGTATCTCATCAAATGAAATTATAAATAAGAATTTAATGCAATTTTATCCAAACATTGATGAAAAAAAATTAGTAAGAAAGATTACTACAGCATTAAAATTAAACTCATCTACATTTTATACTCCACAAATTAGTAAATTTTTAGTAAATATTGAATTAGGAAAAGTTACAGATAAAGTTTTTGATAATATGCAACAAAGTATTACAATCACACCATTAGATGTAAAAAATGAACTTGTAATTATCTATATTTATGATGTTACTATGCTTTCAGAAATTAATTTTAAATTAAAAGAAATAAAAGAAAAAGTTGAAGAAAAAAACGAAGAATTAAAACTACTTTTTGATACAACGATGGAAGCTATTATTTTATTTAAAGATGATAAAGTAGTTGATTGTAATAAAGTTGCAATAGATTTATTTAATTACTCATCAAAATATGATTTAATTAATAAACATTTTGAAGAACTTATTCATAATAAAAGGGTTTTAGAAAAAGCTAGTAATAAACCAATTGAAACGACTATTTTCAAAGAAGACAAATCTACATTTAAAGCATTGATAAACATCAAAGATACTATTATAAAATCTCAAACTTTTAAAATTTTAACAATAGTTGATATTAGTGAAATAAAAAGAAAAGAGACTCTTTTAGCAGAACAATCAAAACTTGCAGCAATGGGAGAAATGATAGGAAATATTGCGCACCAATGGAGACAACCATTAAATATAATTTCAATTACTGCTTCAAGTACAAAACTAAAAAAAGAGATTGGTTTATTAACTGATAAAATATTATTAGATTCTTTAAAACTAATTTCTGATACAACTGAACATTTATCTAATACAATTGATGTATTCAAAGATTTTCTAAAAGAAGACAAAGAAAAATCTTTATTCAACTTAACTCAAAATATTCAAAATAATATTTCATTAATTGAAACTATTTTAAATGAAAATAAAATCAGAATTGATTTAGATTTGGATGATGAAATATATTTATATAATTTTTCAAATGAATTTAGTCAAGCATTAATTAATATTTTACATAATGCAAGTGATGCAATAAGTTCAAGATTAGCGCAAGAAGAACTAAGACTAATTAAAATCTCAACTAAACAAATAAATGATAGTATTGAAATTACAATACTTGATAATGCAGGTGGCATAGATAAAAACATTATCGATAAAATTTTTGAACCATATTTTACTACAAAACATAAATTTCAAGGTACAGGTTTAGGACTTTATATGACTCATAAAATAATAAAAATGAGTATGAAAGGTGAAATTTTCGTTTCTAATGAAGAATTTATTTATGAAAATGAAAAATATATTGGAGCTCAATTTAAAATTATTTTATCAAGTAATACTTGATTGACATTGACTCAACCTTTTTGCTATAATTTCCTTTTAGAAATTAAACTATATTAAAAAATATGAATAGGATTTAAAATGGCAAAAAGTTTATATGAAACATTAGAAGTAAATGAAAATGCAAGTGCAGATGAAATAAAAAAAGCATATAGAAAACTAGCAAGAAAATATCATCCGGATGTAAATAAAGACCCAAGTGCAGAAGATAAATTCAAAGAAATCAATGCTGCATACGAAGTTTTAAGTAATCCAGAAAAAAAACAACAATATGATCAATATGGTGATTCTATGTTTGGTGGTCAAAATTTCCAAGATTTTGCAAGATCACAAGGTTCAAATGTAGATTTAGATGAAATCTTACGACAAATGTTTGGTCAATCAGGTGGATTTAGTAGATCTGGTTTTTCTCAAGGAGGATTTAGTGGATTTGGAGGGTTTAGTGAACCTGACTTAGATACAAATGCTCAAATTACTATTCCATTTGATGTTTCTATTGTTGGTGGAAAACAACACATCACTTTAAATAGTGATTCTTTTGATGTAAAAATTCCTGAAGGAATTGAAAATGGACAAAAAATCAGAGCAAAAGGAAAAGGAAAATCATATCAAGGACAAAGAGGTGATTTGATTTTAAAAATCAATGTTTCACAAAGCCCAGAATATACAAGAGATGGTGATACATTAACAAAATATTTTGATTTACCTTTAAAAACTGCGTTATTTGGTGGAAAAGTTGAAGTTAAAACTATTCACAAAGATATTACATTAAAAGTTCCACAAAATACAAAACAAAATCAAAAATTTAGAGTAAAAGAATTAGGTGTTCTAAATAGAAAAAGTGGTGTAAAAGGTGATTTATATTTAAAAGCAAATATTATTTTACCAAAACTTGAGAATTTAGATGAGGAATTAGTAAAAATGATGGAAGCTAAGCTTCCTGAAAAATAAAAAGGATTTTTCATGGAAACAAATAGCTATATTGAACCTGTTTATTTAATCTCTGCTGTTGCAGAAATTTTAAATATTCATCCTCAAACATTAAGACAATATGAAAGAGAAGGACTTATAAAACCAAGTCGTACAAATGGGAAAATAAGACTTTATTCTCAAAAAGACATAGATCATATAAAATATCTTTTAACTCTTACTAGAGAGCTTGGAGTAAATTTAGCTGGTGTTGATATTATTTTACAATTAAATAGAAGAATTGAAGAGTTAGAAAAAGATGTACATATTTTTAAAAGTAAAATAAAAAGCATAAACTCTCTTTCTGTTGTTCCTGACACGAAAGCTTTAGTTGTACAAAAATCATCTTTTGATATGGTTATTGTTAAAAAATAATTTTTAACAATAACTTTTCTTTTTCCTTCATGAGATACTAATAAAATTATTATCTTCAATTCCTATTTATTATATATAAAATCATTTTTATATTTATTAAGCCTTACTTTAATTTTTATTATTGTATAAGATATTATCTATTTTTTAAGGTTTTCAGATGAAAAAAATTGCTTTTATTTTTCTTATAATTTTTATTTCACTTATTTTGTTTTTTATATTAAAAACTTATATAAAAAATTCAAATAATGTAGATAATAAATATTATGGAAACATAGATACAAGAACAGTAAAAGTTGGTTTTAGATTTATTGGAAAAATTGAAAATATCACTAAAGATGAAGGTGAAAATGTAAAAAAAGGTGAAACTCTTGTACTTTTGGATAATTCAAGTTTAAAAAAATCTATAAAAGAACTTGAAGCAAATATTGAAGCTTCTACTATTGAACTATCAAAACTAAAATCAGGCTTTAGAGATGAAGAGATACAAGAAGCAAAAGCAACTTTTGATGAAGCAACTGCAAATTTAAATAAAATAAATGATACTTATACAAGACAAAAAAATCTTTATAAAACAAAATCTACATCTGAAGAGAATTTTATACTTTCTGAACTAAATTATAAACAAGCACTTGCTACTTTAGATAAAGCAAAAGCTGCTTATGAATTAGTTAAAAATGGTTATAGAAAAGAAGATATTTTAGTTCAAGAAGCAAAATTAAAAGCTTTAGAAGCACAGAAAGAAAAACTTGAAGTTGATATAAAAGATTCAAATATAATTTCACCTGTTGATGGTGTAATTCTTAATAGATACAAAGAAATTGGTTCAATTACAACTGCTGGTGAATCTGTACTTGAAATAGCAAAAACAGACGAATTTTGGGTGAGAGCTTATATTGATGAAAATCATTTAGGAGATATCAAACCAAATCTAAAAATGTTAATTTTTACTGATTCAAGAAAAGAACCTTATGAAGGATATATTGGTTTTATTTCACCTATTGCAGAATTTACTCCCAAAAATATAGAAACACAAGAATTAAGAGCAGATTTGGTTTATAGTTTTAGAGTTATTGTAAAAAATAGCGATGATAAACTAAGACAGGGAATGCCTGTAACTTTACAAATAGCTGATAATAATGCAAGTAATTAATGCAATAAATTTAGAAAAAGATTTTGGAAATAATAAAGCTATAAAAAAAATAAATTTTTCTATCTCAAGTGGAAAAATTACAGGACTTGTGGGACCTGATGGTGCAGGAAAAACTACTCTTATTAGAATGCTAACAGGACTTTTAACTCCAAGTTTAGGAAAACTTGAAGTTTTAAACTATCAAATGCCAAATACATCAAGTGAGTTTTTGCAACAAATTGGTTATATGCCACAAAAGTTTGGCTTATATGAAGATTTATCTGTTTTTGAAAATCTAAGACTTTATGCAAATTTACAATCAATTGAAAGTCTTAATTTTCGAATAGATGAACTTTTAGAGTTTACTAATCTAAAGAAATTTAAAGATAGACTCGCAGGTAATCTTTCAGGTGGAATGAAACAAAAATTAGGACTTGCTTGTGCATTAATTAAAAAACCTAAAATACTTCTATTAGATGAACCTGGAGTTGGAGTTGATCCAATTTCAAGGATTGAGCTTTGGGAGATGGTTCAAGAACTTTTAAAAGATGATATAGCTGTTGTTTGGAGTACATCATATCTTGATGAAGCAGATATTTGTGATGAAGTAATTTTACTAAATGAAGGTAATTGTTTATACAAAGGGGCACCAAAAGATTTCAGAGAAACTATGAATACAAGAGTTTTTTTAGTAAGTGGAGAATTTTTAAAAAAAAGAGAAGCACTTACTACTATTTTAGAACAAGAAGAGATTTTAGATGCTGTATTAGTTGGTTCAAAAATTAGAATAAATTTGCAAAAAGATAAATTATTACCAAAAAATATTTTATATACTTTAGGAAAAAATATAAAAATTGAACCTATAAATCCTATATTTGAAGATGCTTTTGTAAATATTTTGGGTGAAAAAACTCAAGCTCATTCAAAACTTGTTGAAAATATGAAAAATTTTGAAAGTTCAGATAAAAAATTAATAGAAGCAAAAAATTTAACTAAAAAATTTGGAGATTTTGTTGCTACTGATAATATTGATTTTGAAATAGGTCAAGGTGAAATTTTTGGTTTTTTAGGACCAAATGGTGCAGGAAAATCTACAACTTTTAAAATGCTTTGTGGTTTACTAACCCCTACTTTTGGAACTGCAAAAGTTTTAGGTGAAGATTTATATAACTCAAAAGCAACTGTTCGAAACTCTATTGGTTATATGGCACAAAAATTCTCTTTATATGGAAATTTAAAAATCAAAGATAATTTGGAGTTTTTCTCAGGAATTTATGGATTAAAAGGAAAACAAAGAAAAGAAAAAATAGAAGAGATGATAGAAATTTTTGATTTTAAAAACTATCTATTTTCAAATGCAAATACCTTACCTCTGGGAATAAAACAAAGATTGGCCCTTGCTTGTTCAGTAATGCATGAACCAAGAGTTCTATTTTTAGATGAACCAACTTCTGGAGTTGATCCAATTACAAGAAAAGAATTTTGGACACATATAAATAGTTTAGTAAAAAAAGGAATATCCATAATGGTTACTACTCACTTCATGGATGAAGCTGAATATTGTGATAAAATTATGCTTATTTATAAAGGAAAAGCCATAGCAAATGGAACACCTGATGAACTTAAAAACTTAGTAGGTTCTCAAGCATCTATGCAAGATACATTTATTTCTTTAATTAGACAATATGATAAAGAAGAAAAATGAATTTTAAAAGATTAAAAGCCCTTCTTAGAAAAGAGAGTTTGCAAGTATTTAAAGACCCTAGTTCTATTTTAATAGCTTTTATTTTACCCCTTATTTTACTTTTTTTGATGGGATATGCAGTTTCCTTAGATGCTAGAAAAATTCCTATTGCAATTATTTCAAAAACTAATAGTGAATTATCTCAAAAATTAATCTCATCTTTTATAAGTTCTCGTTATTTTGAAGTTGATTTAGATAAAAATAGAGATTTTTATATAGAAAAAATGCAAGAAGGAAAAATAAAAGCAATTTTGAGTTTAAATAATGATTTTGGAAAAAATAACAATTTTGACATACAAGTAATAACTGATGGAAGTGAACCAAACAGTGCTGGTCTTGTACAAAACTATGTAAATGGTGTCGTAAAACTTTGGGCTAAAAATAATAATATAGTGAATAAAGAAAATATTCAACTTCTAACTCGTTTTTGGTTTAATGCTCCTGTTTCTAGTAGATACTTTTTACTTCCTGGTTCAATTGCTGTTATTATGACTTTAATAGGAACACTTCTAACAGCTCTTGTAATTGCAAGAGAATGGGAGAGAGGAACAATGGAAGCACTAATGGCGACACCTGCAACTATGAGTGAAATCATTGTTGGAAAACTTATTCCTTATTTTATACTTGGGATGTTTTCTATGCTTTTATGTTTTGTTGTTGCATATTTTTGGTATGAAATACCATTTATGGGAAGTTTTTGGATTTTAATACTTCTAAGTGCAATTTATCTATTTTCGTCTTTAAGTATTGGATTACTTATTTCAACTTTAGCTAAAAATCAATTTGTTGCCGCTCAAATATCTATCATTGCAGGTTTTTTACCAGCTTTTATTCTTTCAGGCTTTTTATTTGAGATAGGAAATATGCCTCCTTGGCTTCAAATATTAACATTAATTGTTCCAGCAAGATATTTTGTAGAATCATTACAAACAATATTTTTAGCTGGAAATATATATGAAATATTTATTTCTAATATTATCTCTATGATTTTAATAGGCGCATTTTTCTTTTTATTAGTTTTAAAAAAGTCAAAAAAAGGTTTATAAATGTTACAAAGATTATTGGCTTTGATAAAAAAAGAGATTTTAGCTATCAGAAATGATAAAAAAAGTTTAATGGTAGTGATTATTCCTCCACTTGTGCAAGTAATTATTTTTTCATTTGCTGCAACTTTAGAAGTAAAAAATATAGATTTAGTTTTATTAAATCAAGATGGAAGTCAAAAAAGTCAAGAATTAATAAGAAATCTTCAAGGCTCAAACTATATAAAATCTTTAAAATTTGTAAAAAGTTATGAAGAGGGAAAAGAAAAAATTGATATTCAAGATGCAATTGGGTTTTTAATTATTCCAAATAATTTTGCAAAAAATTTAGAAAAAGGAAACTCAAATATTCAGCTAATACTTGATGGAAGACGTTCAAATACTTCTCAAATAGTTGAAGGTTATCTAAATCAAATAATTCTAAATTATTTAAAAAAAGATGAAATCACGTCAAAAATTCATATAATTCCAAGAAATTTTTATAATCCAAATTTAGATAATTTTTGGTGGATAGTTCCTTCTCTTTTTTGTTCCATTTCAATGGTTGTTGCCATGATTTTAACTGCTTTATCAATAGCTAGAGAAAAAGAGTTGGGAACATTTGAGCAGATTTTAGTTTCCCCTTTAAATTCTGTTGAAATACTTTTAGGGAAACTTCTTCCTGCACTTATTATAAGTACAATAGAATCAAGTTTTATACTTTTTGTCGCAATATTTCTTTTTGGTGTACCATTAAATGGCTCAATTTGGCTTTTATATTTAAGTGTTGTAGTTTTTTTATTTTCTATGTCTGGGATTGGTTTATTTATCTCTTCAATTTCAAATACTCAACAACAAGCAATTTTAGGAAGTTTTATAGTGATGTTACCCTCTTTTTTACTTTCAGGTTTCGCAACACCAATTTCAAATATGCCAGCATGGTTACAAACTTTCACTGATTTTATACCTTTAAAATATTATTTAGAACTTATAAAAGGTATATTTTTAAAAGATATTAGTTTTTCTATTGCTTTAAATAGTTTGATTCCAATGTTTTTATTTGGAATAATCTCTTTATATGGAACACTTTTATTTTTCAAAAATAAAAGGTCTTAAGACCTTTTATTTAACTCTAAACACTTGCATTGTACCTAATGCAACATCTCCTTCTGGTAATTGAATATTATTTAATTTTTTTAATGTTTTAGGATCATATACTGCAATATCATTATAAGTTCCACCTAAATAAATTTTAGAACCATCTGTTGAAAAATTTATTTGATAATATGTATGATCTAACCAAACTCTTTTAATAACTTTTTGATTTTTTCTATCAAATTTTGTTAAATCAGTTAAAACTCCATATAAAATATTTGAATCAAGTGGATCTGTCATTCCAGTAAACATAAGATTTTCTAAAGGTGCAAAATCACCTTGTTCTATTTCTCCAGTATTTAAATTAACTCTCGTTGCACCCCAAACTTGTTCAGCAGTATCAACTTTTTTTGTTTCATCACTATATTTTGATGCTACGTATAAAAGTAACATTTCATTAGATATTTGACCAGATGGCCATAAAGCTAGAATATCAGGAACCGAATAATTAGGTCTATCCCAATTTCTTAATTTTTTAGCAATATCAATTTTATGAGATTTAGGGTTAATTTTATATAAATTTGGTCCTGCTGCATAAATTGTTCCATCCCTTGATGTCATCATTATTGTAATTTGTCTTGGAACTTCAAAACTATCTATTTCTTTAGCATTTAATCCAGATGAAGTATCAAATGTTTTAAATATTGGCTGTTGAATTTCATAACTATCATTTAATATTTTTGTTGGATTAGATATAGAATATAATTCTTTTCCATCATTACTTAATGCTAAAGAAAAAATTGATGGAGCTCTTAAATTTTCAGAATGTAATTTTGCACTAAAAAAATTCTCACAACTATTTAAATCATAGCCATAAATAGCTTGCCATGCATCTTGTAATGCATAAACTTTTCTTCCATCAGGAGAAACAATCATCGCTGCTGTGCTAAAAGTTCCTTCTAATTTACATGTTTTATACACTTTTTCAGTTTTCCCATCTATGATATGAAGTTCATTTTTTTTACTTATTGAAATAATATAATCTCTATCTTTTTTTAACTGTTTATATTCAATTTTATTATCTGATATAATAGGTTGATTTATACTACATCCACCTATAAATAAGCCTAATAAAAATATTGTTATTAAAGAAGTTTTTTTCATATTAATATTTCCTCTCTTTATTTTTCTAATGGATATACTGAAGATAAATTTCTCCACTCTTTTGCAGCTGATGGAGAACCTTTACTCCATTCTGGATTACTTATGATATCTGGAACTTGTGTTGGCCACCAACAAGGTTCAGAACACCCATAAAGATCCGCTTCCATTGGTTGACAAAGTCCCCCTACTCCACCAAAGGCATCAACTTCCCAACCTGGGTCAAATGTCGAAGAACATCCAACAATACTTTGCATTGCAACAACTTCTTTTTCTCTTCCATCTTTTATAGATTTATTTAATAAATCTGCTTTTGGATTTAAAGGTTTAAATAAGCCCATTTACATCTCCTTTTTCTTCTTTAAAATACAAATCAAAAAACTTTGGATTATTATTTCTAATCTTTGAATAAGCATATAATCCAAAATCTATCCAGTCTCTCATAATATCGCAGTAATGAAGCACCGCTTTTGTAGGGTCGTTGTATCTAATATAACTTTCATGATAACAACCTCCTGCACATAGATTTCTAATATGACAAGTTGAACAATCCCCATCTTTTTTATTTAATCTTTTTTCAATAAAATTTGATAGTTTTGGTTTATCAAGCCCTGTTTTTATATTTCCAAAATTACCAAAATCACTTCCAGTAAATCTATGGCATAAATCAAAATTTCCATCATAACTAACTGATAATAATCCAACACCTGCACCACAAGGAAGTTTTTTCTTTCTTCCTGCATGAATGTCGCCAAGTAATCTATGTAGATTTGAAAAACCATTAAATTCATCTTTTAAAGCTGAATTTATATATTTTTCTCCCATTTCTTTGAAACCTTCAAATACTTTTAAAAGTTCAAATTCACTTAGATTAAACATAGCATTATCACTTGCAGTTGCTGGTGCAAATCCAACTTCTGTAAATTTTAGTTCATTATATAAATGGTCCCAAATCTCTTCAATCTGAGTAACTCCGCGCGTTAGTGTTACTCTTGCACCTATTGGTCTATCATTATATAAACTTAAAAGCATCTCTACTTTTTTTCTAACTGTTTCATAACTTCCAGTTCCAGCATTTGTAAGTCTAGTTTTATTGTGTATTGCTTTTGGTCCATCAATACTAATTGTAATTCCAAACTTAAAAGCTTTTAAAAACTCTATTATCTCTTTTGTTAATAGTGTCGCGTTTGTTGTCATTGTAAAATCAACAAGTGCATTTTTCTCTTTGAAAAATTTAACTGCAAAAGTCGTAACTTCTTTAATCAAAGCAAAATTACTCAAAGGCTCTCCACCAAAAAAAGTTACATTATAAACTTTTTGATTAGCTGCCCCTGCATAAAGCTGTTCAATTGCAGCAGTTGCAGTTTCAAAACTCATATTTCCACTATTTTTCAAAGTAGTTAAGTCTGCTTTATAACAATAAGTACAACTAAGATTACAACCTGATGCTACATTTAAAATAAGTGTAGTTGCAGGAAAGTTTTTAACTTCTATATACTCTTGTTTTTCGATATTTCCAATGATATTTAGTTTTTCTAACTCAACTAATTCTTCTTTGGAAAAATCAGTTATTTTAGACTCTTTATTATCTAATCTATTTAACAACTTCTCATTTGTTTCATCAATTTCAAAAAGTGAAGTTGTTGGTACATGAAAAAGTAAATTCTCATTATCTTTTTTAACAATTCTAAAATTTTGTCTATTTACTTTAAACTCATTATTACTCATAATTAACTCCTAATTAATTGGAGGATTTACCCATTTTTGAACTGTAACCATCATATGAGAATCTGCTTTATATGTTTCAACACCATCTTTATAAGTTGCTACAACTTTTATATTTCCAGCATTATTTGTACTAAATTTTCGTAAAGGATTTGGTCCAGCAAATGATGGAGTAAATTTCCCACTAAATGCATCAATTTTTCCTACATATTTAACATCTTCATCTTCAATAGCTCTTTCATCAAAAGCCTCTATATTCCATTTTGCGTTTACTTTTCCAATACTTATATCATCAGACGTTCCAATTTTTCCATCAGTACCTGCTAATAATCCAATTGCTTCAAAGTTTGCATATTGTTTTGGCATAGCGCCACCACCATCACCAACTCTTGAAATTGCATAATCTGGAACTATTTTTAAAGCATCAATCTTTTTATAAACTACTAACTCTTTTTCAAATGTTTTAGAATCAAAAATCAAATCAATTTGTTTTACATCATATTTTGAACTAGCAGTCACATCTAAAACTACTTTATTTGATGATTTTTCAACTACTTTATTGATTTTTAAACCATTTGATAATTTGATATTTTTATCTAAATTATTTCCAATAATTGTTATTGTCTTGCTATTACCAGCTTTTACTGAAATTGGTGAAACACCTAAAATTGAAGTTTCTTTATCACTATTTTTTGCACCTTTTACAAAAGAATATTCTTCATGATGTAAAGTTTCAAACATACTTCCAGCTAATTGTAAAGTTTGTGGATTTACTGCAAATATTTGATTATATGAAATACCATTTACATCTAATTTAGCTCTAAATTCATATCCACTATAAACAATTGCATTTCCTGTTGCTTTAAGCTCTCTACCATCAACAAAATTTCCATCTAATGTTAAACTATAATTATCTTTAGATGTTTTTGTTAATTTTAAAGTTGCACTAAAATCACCATCACCAAGTTTATGTCCAAATAGAGTCCAACTACCTTCAAAATCAATTGCTTTTAGTTCAAATTTTTTGTCATTTCCAAAATTTTCTGATAAATATGGAACAACTTCATTTTTTGCAATATTAACCCAATCTCTATCTCTTGATAAAGCTTGAAATTCTAATGTAGGAAATTGACCAATATGAAAATCTACCAATTTTGTCCATTCAGTAAAATTTCTTCTTTGGATACCTATTCTTGCTTCGCTATGACATCTTGCACATGTTTCAGTCAATAATGGAGTACTGTATTTTTCTTGATAATTTGGTGTTTGTTCCAAAATGTATCTATAAGGAATTGTTTCTTGATAATTTAATCCTTGAATATCTGATAAATATTTAACAGCAAACTTGATTTCCCTATCTGTTATTGACAAGCCATGATTTTTCATTCTATAAATTGTCATATACCATCCTTCAGGGGTTTTTCTTTGTCCTTCTATACGACTTAAACCTACATTTATATTTCCTGTATGACAAGAAACACATTTTGTTTCAATGATATTTTTACCCTCTTGGAATTCATTACCGTAAAGAGCTGCCGCTGACATTAAAAATCCCATACTTATTTTCCATATTGAATTTAAATATGTAGTTTTCAATACTATTTTCCTCCTTTTTTATATAAATCAATTTAAATTGATTAGAGGAATTATAGTTATAATAAAGATTTTAGTATAGAAAAAGAACGACATATATGTATAAATTATATACATATATAAAGTACATTGTTACTAATTATTAAATATAGTATAAAAACGACATTTTTAACAATTTAATAATTAATTTTTATTTTTTATATAAATTTTTTAAACATTCTTATAGAAAGTTAATTTTTTATTTATATTAGAATACATTCTTATTAATATTATAAAGAAAGGATTAAAAATGTACTCGTCTAAAATGTTTATACCAAACTGCAAATTAGAACAATGGATAAAAGTATATTGGTTTTTAGAAGCAAATGGAACAGGCAAAAATTTTTTAGATACAATTTTTATACCTGATGGATGTGCAACTATTTTAATGGTATTTGAAGGTATAATTGATTTTAGCCATGGAAATGAATATTTTGATAGTATATTAACTAATGGTATTTATATTGTTCCTCCGATTTATAAACCATACAAAATAAGTATGTCAAATAATATAAAAGTTATTGATATTCAATTAAAACCAAGTGTTTTTTTTAAACTTTTTAATTTTCCAGTAAATGAATTTAAAAATAAAGTTTATACTTTTGATGATATTTCAATAAATTTTGATAGAACTATATTAGAAAAACTTTATGAAATTAAAAATGATGATTTAAAGTTATATTTAGAAATAAATAATTTCTTAACTAATTTATTTACTAGAAATAATTTTTATCCAGACGAGCTAATTTATAACTTAAGTATTCTTTACAAAAATGGAAATTTAGATGATTTTTTTCATTCTCAAAATTTATCAATTCGACAAATAGAGAGAAAAGTAAAAAATTATACAGGATTAACTCCACAAAATTTAAGTAGATTAGGAAGATTTTATTCTGTTTTAGAATATATGAAATTTAGACAATTCAATCTTGAATATTGTGAATTAGCTTTAGAATATAACTTTTCTGACCAATCACATTTTATTAGAGAATTTAAATCATTTTGCAATGAAACACCTAGTAAATTTCTTAAAAATATTGATTTATATCCTCAATATAAAGGTTTATGCAATAAATCAAAAATAATCTATTGATTTAAATCAATTAAAAGTTCACTAAAAAAAGTTAAAATTTAATATTAATAAAATCTAACTTTAGGAAATTTAGTGTTAAATGTTTTTTTACTAACATACTTCACAAAGAAATTAAATTTGGTTATTATTGAAAAAGACAATTCAATAACAAACAAATATGGTGATTATCTTTATTCAATTTTCAAAGAAATAAAAATATATGATTGTCAAAAAAAGTTTTTATCAGAATTAGATAGTAATAATTTTGATATTTTATTATTTGACAATGATATTTATGATATTGAATCTACATTTTTATTTGTAAAAGATGTGCATGTAATAAATCCATTGATAAAAGTAATTATATTTTCTAAATATGTTGATTATGATATTTTAATGAAATGTTTTAAATATAATATTACAGGTTTTATGTGTTGTAATAGTAATGAACAAGATTTAAAAGATTTTTTAAAAGTTTCTGTTAAAAAACTTTTGATGAATAATAGTAATAAATTTAATGAAAATAAAAATAAATTTGATGTAATTGATTGTTTAAAATTTTTAAAAGATGAGCAACCAAATATTAAATTAGTCAATCATTTTAAAGGAATAGCAATTATTCGAGCTGCTGAAATTTTGGATTTTAATGATGAAATAATCAAAATAAAAATTGATAATACTCAATTAAAAACTATAAAAATAAATGATCATGTAGTTATCTCTTCTAAACATTTAGGTGTTGAAATATTAACTATTACAAAATTTTTTGATTATGAAAAAAATGAAATAGATTTGATGTACAACAATCTTATAGATTCCTATGTTCATCACAGAAAAAAACCAAGAGTTGATCCTAAAAAGAATTCAAATGTTATCATTGAAATAAATAATAAACTTATAAAAGTTGATATTATAAATATTTCTATTGATCACGTATTATGTATTTCAAAAGAACTAAATCCCGAATTAAAGATTCATTCAAATGCAAAAATTGCTATAAATTGCCATATTAATAATAAGATTGCAAATAATCCAAATTATATCATTAGAACTAATGCTTTTGTTAAAGAGATGTTTTACACAGTTGATGGAGAAAAAATACTTTTAAAGTTTAAATTAGATGAACAAGATCATCAAATTTTAGATAATTATATCTCATTTAGAATAAAAGAGATTATAAGAGAACTGAAAAATAAAACTATTTAAATTTTAATACATATTTTCTTTACAAATTTTTGGTTATGATTGCAAAAAAATTTTAACTTAATTTGGGAGTGATATGTATAACAAAATTAAAATTTTCATTGAAAGTAGTTTTTTCTCAAAATTTATTACTTATTTAATCATTATAAATGGTATAACAATGGGTTTAGAAACTTCAAAAGATTTTATGTCTAGTTTTGAAACTTATACTTCATTGTTTAATCAAATGGTTATTACTATTTTTACAATAGAAATAATACTTAGAATTTATGTTCATAGAGTATCTTTTTTCAAAGATTCTTGGAGTATATTTGATTTTACAATAGTTGCTATTTCATTGATTCCTTTAAATCCAGGTTTTGAAATATTAAGAGTTTTAAGAGTTCTTAGATTATTTAGATTAATAACTGTTGTTCCTCAAATGAGAAAAATTGTGACAGCATTAATTAGTGTAATTCCGGGAATGTTAAGTGTAGTTGCTTTAATGACTCTATTTTTTTATGTATTTGCAATTATGTCAACTCATCTTTTTGCGCAAAGTTTCCCACAATGGTTTGGAACTTTAGGAGAATCTTTTTACACACTTTTCCAAATAATGACTTTGGAATCTTGGTCTATGGGAATAGTAAGACCAATAATGGAAGTTTATCCTTATGCTTGGATTTTCTTTGTACCATTTATTTTTGTTGTTACTTTTGTAATGATAAATCTAGTTGTAGCTATTATCGTAGATGCAATGGCGATTCTAAATAAAGATGAAGAAGATAATATTATAAATGAGGTTCATTCAAATGAATCACATATACACGATGAAATAAAAAAATTAAGAGATGAAATAATAGAAGTAAAATTACTATTAAAAAATAATATAAACAAATAAAAGATATAGGAGAACCTATATCTTTTATCAATATTAGTAATGTTTAATTCCTAACATTTCATATTGAAAATACCAAATAGCAACAGAAACAACATACCCTAAAAATACTGTCCATGCATATTTCATATGACTAGCAAAAGTATAAATTCCAGCCATTTTTCCCATAACACCAACACCAGCTGCTGATCCAAAAGAGATTAAAGAACCACCAATTCCAGCTGTTAATGTAACTAACATCCATTGATCTAATCCCATTTGAGGATTAGCTTTTAAAACAGCACTCATTACTGGAACATTATCTACAAAAGCAGATAAAAATCCAACTGCAATATTTGCCCAAGATGCACCTAACATATCAGGTTCATAAACAACAACTGCCAAATGTAACCATCCAATAAAATATAAAGCTCCAACAGCAGCTAAAATACCAAAAAAGAAAAGTAACGTATTATTCTCTATTTTTGCTATTGCATGGAAAATATTTAAAGGACTATTATATTTTTTGATAATTCTAATTGTATAAAGTTTAAGTAATGCTAAACCAAATAACATACCCCACATTGCAGGGAAATGGAAAACTTGATGAGAAATTACAGCTAAAATAATTGTTAAAATCCCAAGAGCAATTACTACAGTTGCACCTGTCATTAATTCTGGTTTTTTCTCTTTTGAAGCATCAAATTGAGGTTTTGAATTTGGAACAAAAGAAGATAATAGTATCGCAGTTACTAGAAATCCTAAGAATGCTGATGGAAATAAATAAAAGAAATCAGTAAAATCACCTTTTCCTGCTGTCCAAACCATAAGTGTTGTAATATCACCAAATGGAGACCAAGCACCTCCTGCATTTGCTGCAACAACAATATTAATTGCACCTGGAACTAAAAATTCTTTTTTATTTCTATCTATTGTAATTAAAACTGTTGATAAAATAAGTGCCGTAGTTAAATTATCTGCAACAGGAGAGATAAAAAATGCTAAAAATCCTGTAATCCAAAACAGTTTTCTATATGTATAACCTTTTGAAATAAGATTATATTTTAATCTATCAAATACTCCCATTGAAATTAATGTTTCAATATAAGTCATAGCAACATATAAGAAGAAGAAAATCCCTGCAATTTCTAAAATCAAATGATTCATATCATTACTTAAAATATTTATATCTAAGTCATTTAATACATAATATAAACCAATTAACATAAACATAAATGTTCCAATAAATAAAGCTGGTTTAGCTTTATCAACATGATATTTATCTTCAGCTGCTATAAAGTAGTAACCAATAACAAATATAAAAAGAGAACTTATTCCTACCCAAGTCATTGTAAGGTCAGGGAAAGATTCACTAGATTCTGAACTATTTGCAAATAGATGCACTATAGTTAAAAATAATCCTAAAAATATTTTTAGCATTTGTTTCCTTTTGTGTTTTTGTAGTTGTTGCTAAAAAATTTTGTTATTTTAACAACAATTTTTCTAAGTATTTTAAAAATGTATTGTATTTTATTTTAGAAAATAGGTCTTCTTATTTTGTGATAAGTTTATTGTTTTATAGTGCTATATTTATAGTCTAATATTGCTTCATTTATATAAAATAACTCTATAAAATAAAAATTAATCCTTAGAATCTAAAATAAATTCTCTATTTTTATAAATAGATTGAATAAAGGCTAAAGAAATTGGAACTATAGCAAAGGTAGTTACAAGCATCGAAGGTAGATGATAAAAAATTTGAACTATCATAGAAAGTGCTAAAAAACCAATAGACCACATTGCACCATGCTCAAGATAAATATATTTTGATACAACATCTTTATCTACCATATAAATAGTTAAAGATCTAACAGCCATTGCACCAATGCCTAAACCTAGCATAATTATTATAATATTTTGAGTAACAGCAAATGCTCCTAAAACTCCATCTAAAGAAAAAGACATATCAATAGTTTCAAGATATATAAATGAGATAAATCCACCACTTACTTGAGTAATATTAGAATTTTTATCACTATTTGTTTCCATAAAACTCTTAAAAAACTCTATTAAATAAAAAGCTATTAATCCTATTAACATCGGTGCTAAAATCTCAATTTTATTTACAGCAATCATACTATCACCCATTACAACATTATTTGGTGCTATATATGTAATTCCTAACATTAGAAATAGAATGAAAATAATTTTTATATCACCCTTTTTTGATATTTTACTTGCAAATTTTTCTATAAATTTTATCCAGTATAAATCTTTATTTTCATTGAAAAGAAATTTTAAAAAGAGCATTAATAAAAACATTCCACCAAAAGACATAATTACATGATGAGAACTTTGAATAATTTTTTCATATTCATCTGGATTAGTTATAGAAAGATTAAAAGAATCTATTATTCCCATTGAAGTTGAGAAATAAACTATTAAGATAGGGAAAATAAATCTTACTCCAAATACAGCAATAATCATACCCCAAATAAGAAATCTTTTTCTCCAAATAACAGCCATTGTTGCTAAAATTGTTGCATTTACAACTGCATTATCAAAAGAAAGCGACAATTCAAGTACAGATAAAACTGTACCTTGATAAACAGCAAAAAAACCTCCGTAAAGATAAAGTAAAATAGTTGCAACAAACCAAACTACAAAAAAACCATAAAAATATGAAATTAGTGATTTTTCTTCCAAAATAATTTCCTCTAAAACTCTTATCTTAAAATTTTAATTCTCTTTTAATATATCTTCAATACTTTGTTCTTTTGCAAACTCTTTTGAAGTTTTAAATTCAAATTCAACAGATTTTTTTTCTTTCCAACCTGATTGAGTTGAACCAAATCCACTTGAATATAATTTTTCTGCAGATACGCCATATTTTAATAATTCTCTTATAACATTATTTGCTCTTGCAGTTGATAAATCTAAAGCATCTTTATATTTTGAGCCTCTTATTTCATAATCTTCTGCATAACCTTTTACATTAATTTGTGTGTCTTTAGGTAAAACAGAAATAATTTTGGCTAATCTTGTAAAAAATGAAGAAGAACCTTCACCTTTTATCTCAGCTTTTCCATCATCAAATAATAACTGTGCAGGAATTGACATCAAAGTTCCATTTATTTTTTCTTGTAAATCTCCATCATTTGCATTTTTACTTTCTAAATCATTTAATTTTGCATTTATTTGTACAAATGTATCTTTTGCATCATCCATATTTGCATCTTTTTCTGCTAATGCTTTTGATATTTTTTCTCTATCTATTAGTGAACTTGTATCGACATTTAAATTAAATATTTTAAAGAATTCTTCTTTTAATGCCTTTTGTTTCTCAATATTTACAGAAGCCAATGCATAAAGAGCAATAAATAAAGCAAGTAATAAACTTAAGAAATCTGCATAAGGAACAGCCCATTTTTCACCTGATGGACAATCACATTTTGTACGTTTTTTTCTTGCCATAAATCAACCTTTTAGAGGCATTACTGTTACCATTTTTGTCAGCTTAAGTTTCAATTCTCCAGGAGCATCACCTCTTACAATTGCTCTTGCTGCATATAAAATAAGCTCTTTTTCTTTGATAATCATACGAGCTTTTGCTCTCATTTTATTTCCCCAAGGACCGAAGAAAATATAAGAAGATGCAATTCCTGTTACAGTAGCTGTAAATGCACCTGCAATACCTGCTGCCATTTCTGCTGGATTGTCTAATCTTTGTAAAGCTAAAATAAGTCCTAAAACAGCACCTATTAATCCAATCGTAGGAGAAGTTTCTGCTGCTAAAATCCAATAATGTGAAGCACTATGATAATAATGTTCTGTTTCATCAATAATTACATCTAAAGATTCTTCTATCTGCTCTTCTTTAGAACCATCAACGACCATATTCATCGCTTCTTTTAAAAATTCATCATCTATATCTTGAAGATATTTTTCTAAAGATAGTACACCATTTTTCTTAACTAAAATAGAATATTCAACCAATTCATCTATTCGTGATTCATAATCAACTGGTAATTTTATGAAAACCATTTTTAATTCAAGATAGGCTGCTTTTATTGCTGAAGCTTCACAAGCTGCTGCTGCTGCAAATAATGCTGTTGGAATAACAATTATTAATGAAGTGATATGAATTACATGGGCAGGATTTCCACCTTCTAATAAGTCACCAATGGAAATAGATGCAATAGCACCAATTATTCCGATAAGTACAGTTAAATCCATATTTATTCCTACTATTTCTTTAAGTTATACAATATTATCCTAAAATTCATTTCCTAATTATTAAGTTAGTTAAAAATAACAAATTCATTTTCAATTGATTATAATTTATTTAATATGGTTTTATGAGATTATTTTGGTATATGGCGACCCCAGCATGATTCGAACATGCGTGTTCTGGAGGAAATCTTTATGTATTATATTTACATAAACTTCCAATTCTTACTAAAAAAGCCTATTTTATGGTATTTATAAGTTCATATACTATAATATACAACTTATAAATTTACATTAATTTACATTTAAAAAAGACACCTAAAAGGACACCTTTGGCAATACCAAAAACAACAAAGACTAATTATCCTGGAATAAGTTACTATAGTGATAGTCAAAAAGGTAAAGTATTTTTAGCAACATTTACAATCAATAAAAAGAAATATAGAAAAATAATTGGTTATGAAAATGATGAATTTAAAACAAATGCAAAAATTGCTTTTTTAAAAAAAGAATCGATGAAAAATGAGATTGAAAATAACACTTACATAAAAAAAGATTTAACATTTAAGCAGCTATGGGAACTGTACTTAGAACATCTAATTAATTCTAAATCTGTATCTCAAAAAACATTGATCAATAAAAAGAGTGTATATAATTGTCATTTCAAAACAAAATTTGACAATTTAAAAATAAATACTATTCAAACATATAATATACAACAATTTGCAAATGATCTATTAAAAACAAAATCTCCCAAAAGTGTTGATAATTATCTTGCAGATTTATCAGCTCTTTTCAAATTTGCGATTAAACACAAGATTACAACAAATAATCCTGTAATTTTAGTTGATAAACCAAAATATGATAATACAAGAGAATATCCTTTAGATTTTGTAGAATCAAAAAGATTATTCAATACAATAATAAATTTTAAAGAACCTTTATATAAAGACATATTTACTTTTTTATTACATGGAAGAAGAACTGGAGAAGTTTTAAATTTAACTTGGGATATGATAGATTTTGAAAAAAGAACTTATACTATTAAATATGAAATAAACAAAGCAAAAAAGAATATGAGTTATGAAATGACTGATGAGCTCTATAATATCTTTATAAATATAGAAGATAAAGATGGATATGTATTTAAATCTTTAGTAACAGGTGCAAAAATAAAAAATCTTAGATGGGCTTGGGATAGAATACTTAAAGAAGCAAATATTAATAAAAGTATGAGAATACATGATTTAAGACATTTAATTGGAGAAATATCTTTAAATAACACAGATAATAGTATGGAAGTTGTAGCAGCTATATTAGGACACAGTTCTACAAGACCCACAAGAAGATATGCAAAAGTTCAACAAAAAGTTGCAGCACAAGGAATTAAAAAAGTTTTTGATACTTTAAAATAAAAGTTATTGTATTAAATTATTTAAAAAATTTGATTCAGTATCTAAATTACATAATTTACAAATTTCATTATAATTTTCAATAGTTTCATCAAATAATTCTTCTTTTTTTAATTCTTTTATAGTAGATATCTTTTTTATCATAAATATTATTGAATCATCATCTGAATAATTCTCAATTGGAATAAAATTCGCATTTTTATAGAAATCAATTGCTGCATTTTTTGAATCAACAACGAGAGCTTTACAACCTGTAGATTCTTGTTGAATAAAAGCTTTTATTTCGGCAAAAGCTATTAATAACTTACCTAATTTTTGACCTTGAAAATCATCAGCAACGGCAAGTCTTGTTATTTTTAATGTTGGGATAGGATATTTCATCCCATTACTAACATTTAACAAATTTTTTGCTTCTTCACAATCACTATCAATTACTGTATTTGAAAATGATATATATCCTAACACTGTACTATCATTATCTCGAATATCTTCCAGTAAATAAGTAATAAAACATCCATCTACTGTATGTTTATGTGCCATAGAACTAAGATAGTTTTTTAAAGGCTCAACAGAAATATTAATATCTTTTATGATTTTTTTAAATTCACCTCTAGTGTAATTACTAATTTGTGTAATTTTTAGAGGCATTTATTTATAGTTTTTTAGAGATGCAGTAACTGATTTAAGAAAATTTAAATTACCTTTTGTAATCTTTTTAGTTTCATCTATTAATATAGCAGAAACTTTTTTTGCATCAATACCAGAAACTCTTACGCTACTTTCTGCTTTAGCACTATTATTTAAATGTACTACTGCCATATTTAGAATCCTTTCAAAATTTTATATTAAAACAAAGTAAGACGATAACAGTTGAAAGTCATCTAGGACTAACCATTACTAGTACTAGTCGACCCCACTTCACGCCTATGTAAAATGTTTCCATCTTCAAATATAAAACTTATACTTTGAGATAGAAACTCAATCAGATTTACATAAATACATCTAATCAGATAAGTATTATATATAATAAAATTATATATGTCAAGACATAATTAACTTAAGTAGCTACGTATAAAGTGATAAGTATTGAATTTATATTTTTAGCACTCCCCTGCCTCTCATTGATGAAATATCAACTATCTTACTAAAAAAAGAGCTAAAGCTATAAAACTACACCTTTTTATGATTACCTCTATTCAGGTCATTCCTCCTGAAAAAAGGAAACCTTTACTTCGGAGAAGAATCGTACCCAATTTTTAAATTTTCAATACGAACTGGAAAGAAAAAATTAAAAATTATTAAGTTAGTATTCTACAAATTAAAAATTAGGAAATGTTTTGAATCTCAATGAATTTATAGATTTTGCTCTTACAAGTAATACCACAACAGAAATTTTTGAGTTAAAAATTAAAGAAGAAGCTTGTAAGTCTATAAAAAAACATACAAAACTTGATATTTGTACATATAAATTTATAATTCAAGAAGAGTATATAAGACATGTAAAAAATAAACATGAAGAAGACTTATATTACTTGAGCAAAATTCCTGAAATATTGAATAGTTTTAGTAGTATTGAAAAGAGCCTAACAAGAAATACTCAAACTGGACAAACTGATGTTAGTTTAGTATTCAGAAAAAAGTTTGATGATGGAGTAGTTAGAATGGTAGCTTTAAGAGTTATTAAATCTAAAATATTATCTTTTAAAACACTTTTTAGACAATAAAAAAGTAGCAGACCAAAAACTGCCACATTTTACGGTTATCGAGAGTTTTCATCCCAAAAACGATACAAGTCGTTCATTCCGATGGTTTTGTGAGAAGTGGGTACTCTCAATAAAACCTTTTAGCTTTATTGAAAGTACATCTTCTTTTATCTTAATAAAGAATATTAACTCTTTCTAGCTTAAATCTTTCTAATAGAACTTTAAAATAACTTAGATTGTAATTGTACCAGGTCAATATTTTATATCAAATTCTAAGTATAAAAAAAGGTAAAGCTGTTAGGCTCTACCCACTTATGATTCTCTCTATTCAAGTCATCACTCCTGAAAAAAGGAAACCTTTGTTTCATAGAGAGATTCTATCACATAATTAATATTGTGTCAATATGAACATATTAATCAAGAATCTTATGAGTAATTAAAAAAAATAAATCATTCATTTATCATCACTTATATTATACTTGTTTTCTAACTCTTCTTTTAATACATCTGCCTTTATTTGTTGATAATAATATTCTTGTCGTTTTGAAGAAAGTTTTTGAATATCATTTATTATTTCTTCTTGAAATGATTTATTTATATAAATATTTTCTTCATTTTGAAGAAAATGTGAATTACTTTCATCAATAAATATTTCACCTTTACCTGTTTGTATCCAATTAAAATTTATATTTTCTTTTTCACATATGAAAGATATTGTTTCATTTATGGCTTTTTTTGTTTTTGCTTGTCCTATTGTTTGTTGAGTATATTGACAGAAAGATACTATATTTAGTATAATATTTCATATTTAATTAAGGATATAAAATGCAACCAATTTTAGCAAATTATAGTGCAAGTATAACAGAACTTAAAAAATCTCCTACACAATTACTAAATGAAGCAGATAATGAAGTTATAGCAATATTAAATCATAATATCCCTAGTGCTTATTTAGTTCCAAGTAAACTTTATGAAAAAATGATGGATATTATAGATGATTATCATTTGTCATTAGAAGTTGGAAAAGCTTTAAATGATGGTGAAAAACCAGTTAAAGTAAGTTTAGATGACTTATAATCTTGAATTTAAACCTCAAGCTTTAAAAGAGTGGACTAAATTAGGCTCAACAATAAAAGAACAATTTAAAAAGAAATTAGAAGAAAGACTAGAAAATCCAAAAGTAGAAAAAGATAAACTAAGTGGATATGAAAATGTTTATAAAATAAAACTAAAAACTGCTGGATATAGACTTGCTTATCAAGTTAAAGATGAAGAAATTGTTGTTTTAGTATTGAGTGTTGGAAAAAGGGAAAAAGATAAAATTTATAAGAATCTAAAAGATAGATTCTAAATATTTAAATAAGTAGAAAAATTAAAAAAGTACAGCTTTTAGCTTGGGTGTGCTAGAAATTTTGTGTCAATCTGATAGAATTTATTCTAAAGGATTGAACAATAAATTAAACACTTAATTTAACAGATGCACTTGAACAAATTAAAGCTGGTACAAAAATAAAGCTTAAGAAATTGGTATTTAACTATTTCATAGTTGGCAATATTGTTTGAAAGCGAATTAAATGAGTTTTTTAATTTATGACTTAAAAAATGATTTTTGTTGTTCTAAAAATCCTAAGGGTTTGAGAGAATTTTTAGATTCTACTTCTTGAACACTTTTTTAAACAAATTATATTTCTACATAAAGGTTATAAAGCCAATAAGTGAGATTTTCTAATTTTATTCCAAAACTTAGAGGTTGAGAAAGAGGCTGTTTAGAGTTTTACGTCCTGACAGATCATATTTCTTAATCACTTGATAATAAATAACAATATTTTAAATAAAATAAGTGCAATTTATTAATAAGGGAAAAAATGACTGATATACAAGTAGGAAGAGATTCTTCATCTGGACAATTTATAATAATAGATAGAAATGAAAAACTTAGAATAATGGTTAGTTATGAGGCAATACAAGATTATGGGAACTTCTCAAATATTTCTAATGAAAATGCTAAATCTTTTTATTTATCAAATAAGAGTATTGCTTTAAAAAACAAATCAAATAAACTAAATGAAAATGGATTTTATGATTCAAGTATTTTAACTACTGATTTTAATTAGATAATTGTATAGAATAAAATAGCTAAAAAGCTTACTACTAAGATAACCTACTTTACTTATGTAGAACAGATACATTACAAATAATTACTTTATAAACTAAAGCCCTTATATATGGGTTATTAATTAATGAATTAAAAAACGTCGGGTTTGTTATCTAAAATTATTTAAAAAAATATCGGAATTATTATATATTCAAATTAAAAAGGTTAATTGATGAAAGAATCTAATATTTTTATTATTTATGAAACTGATAGGGAAAAGAAAATACTTAATGATTTTGTTACTACAGTAAATAAAAATGGTATTTCTATTACAATGGAAGAAGTGCCATCTCAACCAAAAATGGGTGTTGAATGGCTAATGGCTACTGCAGTAGTTATATATCTTGCAAAACCATACTTTAACAGTTTTTTATCAGAGATGGGAAAAGACCATTATCAATTATTAAAAAAAGGGTTACTTGACTTAAAAGATTGTTTTTTCGGAGATAATGTTGCTAAAAGAGTTTTAATTCCGTCAAGTTCTTCTCCTAATAAACTTAAAGACAAATCGGGTAAATATTCATTAGATTTTTCTATTATGGCAGAGGCGAATAATGGTAACAGATTTAAACTATTAATACCTAAAGAAATTACAAATCAAGAATATACTAATACAATAACTTCATTTTTAATGTTTTTAGAGAAGTACAATAATAATGAAGTAAAGGAAATACCAAATGAATTTATTTTTAGTAAGACCATATTGCTTTCATACAATAGTGAGTTAGATAAGTTAGAGTTTATTAATCCTTTTGCGAAAATTAAATAATAAGAGGTTTTAAATGAGTATAGAAACATCAACATTTTGGATTATGATTGGAACTTGGGTAGCTGGTATTGGAACAGTTGGAGCCGTTATTACATCTTTGTATTTAGCCTCAAAAGTTATTAGTACTATTCACGATACTTTTAGAATAAAAATTGATAAAACTTTAGCTTTAAAGATTATGACAGAAAGAAAAAGAATTGCAAATAGTAGTGAAAATTAAAACGAATAATTAAAAAAAGCTAAATCACTTGAAAAAACGTCAAGTTAAAATTGATCTGTCAACAGAAAATAAGACATGAAATGATGACTTGAATATACGAAAAGTTCAAGAACCTGTAACATCTTGAACCTCTTTATTTTAAGACCCCTACAAACCCCTTTGTGATAAAATCTAATCTATCAAATACTCCCGCACCAACTCGTTTTAAGACCCCTACAAACCCCTTTGTGATAAAATGTAATGGAATATTTTAAGAACTTATGAGTAGTTTTAAGACCCCTACAAACCCCTTTGTGATAAAATAACGGAGTGGATGAGTGCAAGTGCACTTGTGTTTTAAGACCTCTACAAACCCCTTTGTGATAAAATAATGCAAAAGAATACAAATCCAATGACTTTGTTTTAAGACCCCTACAAACCCCTTTGTGATAAAATATTAGTAAGTGGAACAAATATCAAAACAGTGTTTTAAGACCCCTACAAACCCCTTTGTGATAAAATATTAGTAAGTGGAACAAATATCAAAACAGTGTTTTAAGACCCCTACAAACCCCTTTGTGATAAAATATTCAAAAGGACTTAAAGAACTTGGGCTTTGTTTTAAGACCCCTACAAACCCCTTTGTGATAAAATGTAATGGAATATTTTAAGAACTTATGAGTAGTTTTAAGACCCCTACAAACCCCTTTGTGATAAAATAGAAACTGTACTCGCATTCCCATCAAAAGTGTTTTAAGACCCCTACAAACCCCTTTGTGATAAAATAAGTTAAATTAGAATCATTACAAGAGTCAGTTTTAAGACCCCTACAAACCCCTTTGTGATAAAATTAACTACTACTCTTATGCTGATAACTTAGTGTTTTAAGACCCCTACAAACCCCTTTGTGATAAAATATATCCTAAAGTTCCACTTTCAAAAGGTGGGTTTTAAGACCCCTACAAACCCCTTTGTGATAAAATAACAGGTTAAAGCTCTAGAACAAGATATTAGTTTTAAGACCCCTACAAACCCCTTTGTGATAAAATGTTAGTTGCAGGAACTACAGGGCTTTGTTAGTTTTAAGACCCCTACAAACCCCTTTGTGATAAAATCTCTTTTCTTTGCTCTTGTAGTAGTTCCTTGTTTTAAGACCCCTACAAACCCCTTTGTGATAAAATAATTTTCCCTCATTTGACAATACGAACTTAGTTTTAAGACCCCTACAAACCCCTTTGTGATAAAATAATAACACCAAGATAAGATAATAAATCTAAGTTTTAAGACCCCTACAAACCCCTTTGTGATAAAATTGAAAACTTAACTTTTTCTATTGAACTCATGTTTTAAGACCCCTACAAACCCCTTTGTGATAAAATGAGCTTATAGATATTTGTCACCTGTTTACAGTTTTAAGACCCCTACAAACCCCTTTGTGATAAAATTTCACCGTTAGAAATAATAAAGAATGCTTGGTTTTAAGACCCCTACAAACCCCTTTGTGATAAAATAAATACACTCACCCCGACTACTTTTGTTCGGTTTTAAGACCCCTACAAACCCCTTTGTGATAAAATTGTATCTTCAATTGAACTTGTACCAGTTTTGTTTTAAGACCCCTACAAACCCCTTTGTGATAAAATAAAAAAGAGAATTGTGCTTATTGGTTATATGTTTTAAGACCCCTACAAACCCCTTTGTGATAAAATTGATGCAGTTGGAGACATAACTATTAAAGCGTTTTAAGACCCCTACAAACCCCTTTGTGATAAAATAAATGACAAGTGTTGCACAAAGACTTTTAGGTTTTAAGACCCCTACAAACCCCTTTGTGATAAAATAGATACAGATGTAACTGATATAGTAACAGAGTTTTAAGACCCCTACAAACCCCTTTGTGATAAAATGGGTGTCTTGAGATAGCCTTATTCATAGGCTTTTACCTAGTTTTAGTTAAAAAAATATTGACAATTTGAGCTTTTTTTAGCTAATATTTAGAAGTTTTATCACAAAGGGGTTTGTGAAACTAAAAGTTTCTTATGGGGACTTAAAATAATCCTTTGATTTTTCAAAGGAGATTTTGAATGGTCAAAACAGCAATAGCTGTTTTGGCGCATTTTTTTCTTCTTCACTTTTTGTACCAACTATTATATCCATATTTGCAAACTGTTTATCAGTAAATACTATAATTCTTATCTTCCCTTTAACAGTATTAGATGCTATAAAATCTTTTATTTTCTTTTTCCCATTGAGTGCTGATTCATAAGAGTGAAATGAGCGAATATAAATAGAAAACTGCATCATAATATATCCCTCTTTTAAAAGTTTTGTTCTAAGATATCTATATTTTTTCTTTGCCTTTTTAGTATCTGTAGGCATATCAAACATTATCATCAACCACATAAATCTATACGCACTCATCTTCATATCTTTGAAAATCAATTTTTGGTAAAACCAAAAAGCTTATATCTTTTTGTAAAATTGATTTTTGTACCAATTGCACAACTGTATCTATAGCAACTCTTACAGCACTTATATTGTTTTGTATATTGACATATTCAAGGTTTAATATATTTACATATTCAGGTTTCATTGCAGAGATTAAAACTGGCTCATTATATTTTATAAGGGTTTGTTTTATATGCAAATCAACAAAAGGACGAAAAGGCTCTATTAAATCATCTGCAAGATTAAAGGGATTAAAGTAGTTTTTATGGTGTACTCCAAATGATGGCATAAGCCCTGCATTTGTAATAGATCTAGCAACCGCACTTCTTACCACGGCATAACAGTAGTTTAAAGATGCATTTCGCACATCTTCTGCTCCTTTTTGAATCCTTACAAAATTATCAAATAAACTGCTCCAATACACCTTTGCAGCTTTTGCTTCAACATTGTCACTATCGCCTGATTTTACATAGTCAATATAAGTATAAAGTTCATTTGCTTCTTTTTCTTTTTTAAAATACTCCAATACACTCGCTTGATTATAAATTTTTTGTTTTATCAGTTCTTGCCAAAGTTTCTTTTGAAAAGGTTTTGAGATATCTATTTGAGAGTGTACTATCTTTGAAAAAGTTGAATGAGTATGAAAAGGTAGGGTTATAGCATTTAAATTATATTTTTTATCCACATATAAAATACTTACACCCTCCTCAGCTAATCTTGAGATAGCATAAGTGGTAATAGTAGCTTGTGTAGTTTCAATAACGATTGAGACTAAGTTATCCAATATAACTTTAAAATGTCCATCGTCATTACTTATCACTAGGTTATCATCTTTGATACTTATTTTACAAGGATTTGTTATAAATAAAGATTGAAAACCCATCACATCTTCCTATATGTCACTACTTTTGAAAACACTTCTTTATCACCTTCTAAAACTCTACCTAAATAATAAAATCCAAGAACTCTACCACTTGCATCAGTTTTGTATTTTTTGATACCGCAAGTTGAACCTATAGAAAATTCTCCTTGAAATAATTTAGGTTGTTTGTCTTTTAGAAGTGGATATTTTGGATTTCTTAAATTTGCTCTTCCACCTTTACTTTCTGTAAATCCCTTTAATACTCCTATAGCTTTATATTCAATTTTTTTAGATTTAATAACATATATTTCAATCAAGTCATTATTAAATATATCTATTTGTGTATCATTTTTATTTCTATTTTGAACATGACTTCTTATATCTATTCTTTGAAGTTGTAATTTAGGCTCATCAAAACTACATCGTAAACAAACCAATGATGGTGCAGTATATGCAAGACCATTTCGTACCTCAATGGTTGCATCTTCTCCAACTCTTTTTACTCTTCTTATAGTATTGCCATTTACATCTTCAATAGGTTTTTTCATCTCATCTCTTAGCTTTTTATCTATATCTGCTTTTTCATCTTTTGATGTTATAAAATTTGCTTCTTGTAATAACTGAATGATATTATCCCTTTTTTTTATAAATGCTTGAGCTGTAAAATCTTTTGGATTATCTTTAAAAACTTGAATTTTTTCTAAGATTTCTTTATTGTATTGTTCAAAAAAACTCTCAGCACTCATTTTGTGATTTGGCTTTACCCTTTCAAGTAAACTATCTATATTAACACGATAAGCTAAGTTCTTTTTAGATTGAATAGTTTCATTGTGAGCTTTTGTTCCTATAGGTTTTTTAGACACCCAAAATGCAGGAATCCTTAGAGTATTATCTATCACATTTGTATAAAATGGATTTTCCTCTATATCTTGTGTATAGCTTTTTTGCAAATAACTAAATATCTCATTTGGATTTGCACCATTTATGAAGGGTACTATTTTTTTAAAGTTATCTTTTGCATTTTCACGTGTTAGCTCATAGTTTTTTTCAAAATTTGTTGAGATATTTTGAAGATAAGATTTACTCATACAAGCTATTAAAATCGCATCTTCTGCATGGTGAAAATTTGTACCTCTACTTTTATTTTCTATACTTAATATTTTTCTTAAATATGAAGTTGCTCGACCAGAGATATGCATCACTTTTTGGTTCTCTTTTTGTTTATCTGTAAATGGATAATATCTTTTTAAAATCTCACCCAATAGTTTTTCCGTATAACTAGTAGCATGCATACTTACATCATCTTTTACCTCTTTAAAAGTTTCATCTAAAGTTTGTGCTTTTAAATTCAACCATTTTTTAAAGTTTATTTTTTTACTATTTTTTAGTTCATCTATATTTTGTAAAAAAACTTCTCTTTTTTCTTCAACAAGATAATCCAATGGCAATCTTCTAGCTTTTATAGCATTTTCATTTTTTGTATCTATTGCTTTATTGTATTCAGCATTTGCCCCACCACACTCTCTTGGTACAATATGCTCTATCTCCGTTTTATCACTAAGGATATCAACTATCCCAAGACTTTGCCCTGAATATATCCCTATTTCTCCTTGCTGTTCCCAAAGCTTTATTTTTAAAAGATACTCTTTATTATTGCCCATATTTAAGCCCAATGCTTCAAAATGACTTTTATATCTATCTTTTAAATCTTCCCACTCTTTTTGTATTCTATCATTTGCACTTTTTATCTCCCTTTTTTTCTCATCAGGTTGTGAAAGTTCTCTAGTTGATTCGAGTTTTATCATATCAAAAGAACCATACTTTTCATGTAAATCTATAATAATTCTACAAGCCCAAGAAATAAGCGATTTTACTACATGGTTTGAGATACTATTTTCATCTATCTCATATCGGAGTGTTCCATTTTTATCTATTGGTTTTAAATACTTTATGCTTTTCTCAAAAGATGAATAATCTTCACTTTTACTTACCCCTAAAATCTCTTTTGCATCACTTTCATTTTTACCATCTTTCATATGCACTATCAAATCATTTAATGCTTTAAATGAATAAGCCGAAGTTCCTTTAACTTTATTTTTGTAAAGAGATAAAGCAAAGTTTTTAATCTTTTCCTCTTCAAAAAAGAGATTGTTTTCTTTAAAATATTTACTAAACCCTTCAATTAAAGCATTTGGATTTATATTGATATGAAATATTGTAGCTATTTTGTCAAAATAATTTATTTTATCTTTTAAAGCTACTACAATCTCTTTATCAAACTTTGCCCAATGTGCTAAAAAGTTAAATTTTACCAAATAATTATCTACACTTTTTCCTTTAACTATCTTTGTTTCGCGAAGTCCAGATATTTTTATATCATCTTTTATATCAAGTAACTCTTTTATACCTTTAATGGTATAAGATGAGATATTTTTCAACTCCTTTAGTTTGAGTTCAAAATCATTGGTTAATATCTCTTTTTGTTCATTTGTAGCATTTTTATTTCCTATTTTTAAATCATTTATATGTTTATAAAAATTAAAAATATCAAAACTATATGAGTAGATTGGAGCAGATTTTTCTTCTTTATAAATCAAGCAATTATTTATAAGATTTGGATTTAGTAATACAGGGTCTTGTGGGATAATTTCATCTATAATACTATTTTTAAAATTTTCTGCTTCTTTTTCATCTTTAAAAAATCCGAACAGTTTTTGAGCTTCAACTATCTTCTCAATCTCATCTTTAGTATCTTCTCTTCTTATCATATATTTGTAGTTGTTATGGTTTCTAAAATTTGGATTTTCTTTTTGTGACTCAATATCGTAGATAATTTGAGCTACTGTTTTCTCTTTGAACTTACACTTTAAAGCATCAAGATATGCTAATGTTTCTGTAAATTCTTCACTATTAGGTTCTATAACATCATCACTTTCACAGTTGCCTATCTTTTCTTGTGACTCAATCTCAGCAATTAAGTCTTCCATTTTTAAAGATTTATAACCACGATGTTTTGCTAAATATCTAAATATAGCAAATAGTTCATCTATTTGTAGTTTTCTTTCAAAACTATCTTTAGCTCTTAGCTCCCAAAGATTACTATAGTTTTTTTCTACAAAATTTAAATTAAAAGATTTGAATATGTCTTTTAAATCTTTCACTCTTTGTTTTTTCTTATCTTTTAATTTTCGTTGCTGAATATAAGCTTTCCAATCACTTTGAGTACCACCTTCATTTGGATTGTCTCTCATAACAACACCATAATCTATAAGAGAATATTGATTAGTTTCAACTTCATCTAAAACACTAAATCCACATGATGTAACACCCAAATCTAAACTTAATATCCTATTCATAAAAATCCCTAAATAAAAAACTTAAATTATTATATACTAATTAACCAATAACTTTATTAATGATTTAATATTAATAGCAGGGTAGTGATCTGTCAACACTAAATAGGACAAAAAATGAGTTATCAAAATGCTTGTTCCATAACCTGTACTTTTTGGCACAAATTAGGATTAGTAAGATTAACTATGCTAAAATTCTAGGGCTACCAATCTTTGACACAAAGACTCTGAACAGTCTTTTTTTATTCTATAATCCTAAATTAATAACAGCTTCTCGTCCGCTATCAGGACTTAATTTTGCATATCTCAAAGTCATTTTTATATCTTTATGATTCATTAGTTTCTGAATTGTAAAGATAGGTGTTCCATTGATAGCTAGATGACTTGCAAAAGTATGTCTTAATGTATGGATTACAACTTTATTTTTTCTATCATGTGTATTATTCCATCATTAAAAAGATTGTCTAAAATAGCCCTTAATCTCTTTTCAGGATTAGATGTAAAGATTTTATCATTTAAAGATAATTTTTGAGTTCTAAGCTCTAATAAGTACTTTAATTCATCTGTTAGAAAAGCTTTGTAAGTTGAATTATTTTTAAAATCTTTTAAAGCTATAAGATTATGAGTAAAGTCAGTATATTTTTTATGTATATTTAAAAGTGTTACTAATCTTCCAGCAATATTTGAAAGCTACTTTATTTTTAGCCCAGAATACTTCTTTTTACTATCCTATAAGGACACCTAAAAAAATATATCTTACAAAAATATATAAAATATTAAATTATTTTTTCAAATAAAAGCCTATTTTATGGGCTTTTAAAATGGCGACCCCAGCAAGATTCGAACTTGCGTGTTCTGGAGGAAATCCTAAGTAAAGTTAATTTTCTATAAAACTTAAATTTTCAAATATGCCTTTAAATACTATTTTATCGATACTAGTTTAAACTTGACAAAATCAAATAAAGCTTATAAAATATGATTTACATATTCTGAAGGTATAAATAGGGTATAAAATTTTCAAATGATTAAAACAAATCTAACTGGCATCTATTTTAGAGAAACTACTACAAATGACAAAATTGATAAAACTTATTATATCACATACAAAAATGAACAAAATAAAAAAGTATGGCAAAAAATAGGTAAATATTCAGAAGGAATAAGAGAAGCATATTGTAATCAAAAAAGAAATGAAATACTCACAAAACAAAGAAATGGTGAAGAACCACCTGTAATTGCACAAAAGAAAAAAAGAAATGTTTTATCTATTGAAACTATTGCAAATGAATATTTTACTTTGAGAAAAGATGGAAAATCAAAACTTACTGATAAATCTCATTTTACTCATTACATTCTACCCTACTTTAAAAATCTAGATTTTGAAAATATAACAAAAGATGAAATACAAAAATTTACTTTTCAACTAAAAAAAACAAAATCTGTATTGAAAAAAGAATTATTGGCTGATAAATCTATTAATAATATACTTAACTTCTTAAAAGCTCTTATAAAATATGCTTTTAAAAATGATTTTATAAAAAATGATTTTTCTAAATATATAATCTTACTCGATATAGATAATGCAAGAGAAAGATTTTTAACAAAAGAAGAAATCGAAACGCTTTATGAAAATTCAAAAGATGATGAAACACTTTTTTTACTTTTTAATCTTGCATTAAAAACAGGAGGAAGACTAGAAACTCTTTTAAATATACAAAAAAAAGATATTGATTTCAGCCATAATTTGCTTACATTAAAAGATTTTAAAAATAATAGTACATATAAAGCTTTTTTAACAGATGATTTAAAAAGTCTATTGGAAAAAAAAGTTGTTGATTTGAAATTAAATGATCAACTATTTCCTTCAAATCCAGAAAGAAGATTAAGAAAAATACTTGATGAACTTTTCAATGAAGGAATAGATTTTAATGATAGAAAAAACAAAATAGTTTTCCATTCTCTAAGACACACTTTTGCAAGTCATCTAGCGATAATAGGAACTCCAATCTTTACAATTCAAAAATTGATGAATCATAAAGATATAAGAATGACGTTAAGATATGCAAAACTTGCACCAGATAGTGGAAAAGCTTTTGTTGAAAAATTACCTTTTTAATTATATAGAAACAATAATTCATTATAAACTATTTACTAAATCTAGTAATAGGTACATCCATTCCAACATTTCTAATAATTGGATATTGTCTATCATCTATATATTTTGGTTTTTGCAATATTTTTGTCAAATGCAAATGTTCCTTTTGTAGTTGCTAGTAGCATATGACCCCTGAACTTTTTGCTAAAACAGAAGTTTTCGAATCATAAATAGGAAATACAATATCATTTTGGCTTATTTTTATAAAGCCAAAGGGACTTGTGGCATTGAAGTCCTCGGATATATTGAGATTTAGATAGTATCATTATTTTTCATCTTTTAAGTTTATTAATTTTGAAAATAAATCCTTTAATTTTTCGTCATTTACATCTTGATAATTAATTGTCATTTGACCATATACTTTTGAATATACACCTTTAAACCTATTATCAATATTTATTAGTTTTTTTAAAATAATATCTTTTTTTAATTTATCAACATCTAATCCATAACCAGTTTTATCAAAAACTTGTATCAAATAATGATCATCTCTAGCTAAAAATTTGATTATATATTCAGATAATACCTCTATTGACGTATCCTTAGGAAAACATGTTTTAAATTCTAATCCTTTTTCTTTTACCATATTAATAATTAAATTTATTTGTTCTTCCTTATATTCAAGCATTGCTTTTTGAAATGCTTCACTAATTTCTTTAGCTAATCCAAAATTTTCTTTTTTCAATAATTCTTTTTCTAATGACATTACTCTTCCTTCATATTTATTTGTGATTTTTTTTACAATATCTTTATAATTTTCAAAAGCTTCATTTAGATTTGTAATATTTCTAACTTCTTTTTGGCAATTTTCTATCCAATTTAAAATATGTTTTTCAAAAGAAATTTTTTTGTATTTAACTTGATTATTATGACTATATATTGAAGCATCTTTTCCATTTTTTGTAAGATAATATATTATAACTTCTTGATTTGAATCTTTTGATGCTTTTTCTTTTAAATCATCATAATAGTGAGAAATTTGATTATCCAAATCTCCAGCATCAACTTTCATTTCTATTCCAATATAGTAATTACTACTTTTTATAGTAAAATCAACTCTTCTATTCTCATTTGTTGATTCTTCAGCATTAACACTTAAAATATTTCCAAAATCATTTATTTCTAAAACATCTTTAATAAATATTTGTAAAAATAAATCATCTTGATAATGCAATCCATCTGGGTCAATTAATGAGTAGATTACATTTGAATGCATTCCAACTTCAGCGTTTTCTTTTCTTACAACATTTACCATATTATAATCATTTAGACCACGCTGTTTTTGTTTTTTTTGCTCTTCTTTAAAAAGCCTAATTTTCTCAAAAAAATTTATATATTTTTCATCCAACAAATTTTACTCCTGTATTCTTACTGTAACAAAATTGAATTATTATAGCCTTTTATAAATTATTTTTAATCTATATTTTAACTTTCAATCCCCAAACTCACCCTCAATTACTTCCATTCTTTCGTTATGAGACTCTAATGCAAGTTCATAAGTCATTGCCCAAAAAACAGCATTATTTTTGATACCATCTTCGTAAGGATTTCCATATTTTTCACTCAAAGCCATAAAAACTTCATCATCTTTTTCACAATCAATAGCAATACTACCTAAATATGGATATAACAAATAACAAGTACTCACAAAATCAAAAACTTCAATCAGCTTAGTTTGTGGAAAATTTGTTTTCATAAAGTCTAAAAATTCTTCTCTTGCTTTATAATCTGTAAACTCTTTTTTTAAATAATTTCTTGAACCATCTTCATTTACGGTTGGCTCTTTTTTAAAAGCATGGATGTCATTGTAAACTGTATTAAAAACCAACCAATAAGTATCTCTTTTTCTCTCTTTTACTATATATTCTTCTATTGTATAAAGTGCTATTGGCATCTTTTTCTCCTAATTTATTTAAAACATCATATACAAAATTTTGGACACTCTTTTGTCTAAAACTCAATCTTTTATAAGGATTTCTATTTTTTTATTGATTTAATTTTTTACAAAAAATTTTAAAAATCTCTCTTAAAACAAATTTTCTTTCATGTAGCCATTTACCAAAAGATGACTTTTTTTCAAAAGCACTCAAAATTTCTAATTCAATAAGATTTCCCTTTATGTCTAGTTCATATTTATGCTTTCTTTCAAAAAACATGGCTTTAAATCTTGGATTTATAATTCCACATTTACTAAATATCTCTTGAAAATTTGAAAATATATTTTTATCTACAAAATATATAGAAGCATAACATCTAAGTATTGAAGTTTTATGATTTACTACGTCAAGTACATGTCTATCATTATCTAAAACGAACCATACAGATTGAACTTGAATAGCAATATAATCATTATGGTATTTATGATTTTTAACCATATCTTGTAAGATTTTTGTAATATCATTTTTAGTAATGATTTTATTTTCCATATTGATTTCTATATCAACAAGTGGCATTTTTACATAATCTTGTCCAATTATAATCACAGTTTCATCAATCTTTTCATTTATATTTTTTACAGCTTTTATATATGCTTCTGAAATAGATTTTATTGCTTTAAAAGTATCTATACTGTTACATCCATCTAAACCAATTTTTTCAACTTCATTTTTATTATAAATTTTAGTTTTATTAAAATTAGTTTTTTCTATATATGATTTAATATAATCTTCTTTACTCAAATCTATTACAAAAGATGTTTTTTTCATTTAGATTTTCCTTTTAAATTAAAATATATTCAATATCACAAGAGATACAAATTTTTAAATTTTTTAAATCAACTGTAGTAGTTCGTAAATATTCATCTAACTGGAAATCACTATTCTCTTTATCCTTTAGATTAACTGATAAGTTTTCACAAGAAGTAATACAAATAAAATTATTCTCAAAAGTTTCATCCCTTGAAAAAATCTCAACAGTTGGATAATCTAATGATTTTTTAATCTCTTCATCCAAACTATAAATAAAATCAACAATAGATTTAACACAAACTATTCCTTTATTATTACGATTAAAAGATATATAAAATCTCTCTTGATTAAAAAGTTTCATAACTTCTTGTATAGTTTTTTGATAAATAATTAGCTCATTTTCATCATTTTTATTTGCAAATGGAAAAGTAATTTGTAGTTTGATATTTTGTAGTTTTTTTGTAGCTATTTTCATATAAGCCTCTCATATTTTATAGGAGAAGTTTATAGTTCTATGTGGACAATATTTTGTCTATTTGTTTTAAAACTCCATCTGTTAAATTTAATGAAATTTCCTCTTGAAAAGCTAAATTACTTTTTCTTTCTATTAAATAGTCATCTTTAAAATATTCAAAAAAAGTTTTAATATCATTAGTAAAACCAATACCAATATTTTCAAATTGTTCTAATTCATTTAAACTGATTTGAAATTCAAGTGCAATTTTTTCTTTTTCTTAAAAACTGTATGTAAGTAAAAGATAAATAGCAAGTGTTCTTAAATATCTTTTATTTAGTGATAAATCAGTTTTTAGTGTAATTGGTGTAATATGAAATACTTTTTTAAATATTGATAAAATTGCATTTAAGCTCATGTGATTTTTATAATATTTTTGCATATTTGAAATGGTATTTTCTAATTCATCTTTCCAAAGTTCTTGATATTTTGAACTTTTAAATTCATAGTTATAATATATTAGTCCCATAAAAAAATCTTCCTGCTTTTACATAATATTTTTATGAGTATTTCAAAAATAAACTTCCCATAAGAATAATGAGAAGTTTATAGTTTTAAGTGGACAATATTTTGTCTAAATTTTAATTGAATAAATTCTTTTATATTTATTGATTCGCTCTATATTTGTTTTATCTAGAATTTATTAAAATTAATTTAATTTATGAAATTTCTTAAAAAATCTTCTAAAAATTCTATACAATCTTCTATATTTTCAGTTTTTAGAACTTTTGCTCTAATACAGTTATCATATTTTTCTTCTTCTTTAACTTTAATATCATGATCATCTAAAATTTTTTTTACTCTATTGTTTAATTTTCCCTCTTTTCTATCAAATAAAAAAATTTTCCATTTCTGATAAATATCTAAAACGATATCTATTGCAATAATAATATTATCTATTTCAATATCTACATAAACTATATAATCATTTAAAAAGTATCCTTTATTATTTACAGTTGCAAATCCTGTTTTAATTATTATTTTATCATTAAATAATTCATCAATTTCTTGTTTTAATTTATCACATTTATTTTTTTGTTCTTTTGCAAAATCATCTTTTAATATTAATAATTTTTTTATATTTTCTGAATTTTTTTGTAAAAATTTAATTTGTTCTACTTCCATTTGTATTCCTTTTGTGATAAATTCTATATTTTTTTTTACTTCATTAAGTAAAATAATATGTTTATCAAGTATAAATTTATTGAATTCTATTTTTTCAAATATTTTATTCCATAATTCTATATGAGAAATATTTTTTATAGAAAATCCAGATACTTTATCAAGTGATAATAAACATAAAATAGCTTGTTTATTACCTTTTTTTGCAATTTTTGAAATTGTATTTTCATAATCTTTTAAATCATTATATACATGATGATAAATTTTGTTTTCTATACCTATAATAAATCCATCTGTTTCAATTAAAATATCTAATCTTCCACCATTTAATGTAGAATATTCTCTTATTGTTTTCGAGAAAGTAAAAAAGTTTTCTTTTATATTTAACAGCTCAAAAAGTGATTCAATAAAATATTTATATAAATTATGTCCTTTATCAGAAGAAAAATAATAAGATAAAATATTGCTGTTAATATTTTCATAATGTCCATATCCTAATATATCAAAATATGTATCATTATTTTTAAATAAGTTAAAAGTATTCATCTGTTTTAAAGTTTCTTCTAACTCAATTAAATTAATTTGCATTTATAATATCTCCATAAATAATTTTTAATATATTAAATTTTAAAATATCGGATATTCAAAAATAATAAATTCTTTATTCAATTTTTTTGCTCTATCAATTGTATTTTTTGTTAATTCTGCACCTACAATAATATCTTCTCTATAAAAAAAGATACTTAAATTTGCAACTTCAACTAATCTTTTTAATTTTGCCAACTTTCTAATTGCTAAATCAGGTTGTTCACAAATTACATTCTTATCTTCAAAATATCTTATTGCAAATTCAGTAGTTTTACTTCTTTTTGTAAAACATTTACTTATATTTGGATATTTTTTTATTACTTCATCCATCTTCTCTCTAAAAAAATTATAATCATCAAATTTTGTTTGAGAATGTATAGAAATAGTCAATATTTATCCTTTTATCAATCTTATTTATTTCATTGAGTTTATCAAATTATTTATAAAATATACTATTTTTAATCTCATCTTTTTTACATATATATTCAACCCTCAAACTCTCCAAAAAGAAATTATTTATCTCATTTATAGAAATATCAGTAAATCTATATTTGATATTTTCTTCTTTAAAAAAATCATCTTTAAAATAGTTTGAATTATAGATTTTTTTATCACATTTATAACCTCTTAGTTCTATTCTTTTATCTATAACTTTATTTTCATAATTTACAGATGGAATATGAATATATGGTTGAATATGATAAAAATCTTGATTTTCAAAAAGCTCAAAACTTATATTTTTTGCTTTAAAAAATTCATTATTTGAAAGTAAATTTAGGAAATCACTATTTTTACAAACTTTACAAGTATAACCACAATAAAAGTTATCTCTTCTTTTTGCTCTTTTTTTAGTTATTTCAACTGTTCCACATTTAGAACAATAATAGTGTTTATAAATAAAATAAGCATTATAAAATTCTGCTTTTTCTTCATTTTCATTTGAATAAACAGTTACAATCCAGCTATTTCTTTTTTGAAACTCTGGTAAAAAAAGTTTTGGAAAAGTTTGAAAAAATATTCTTGTTGACATAATAAACTCCTTTTATAAAAAAGAAGTTTATTGTTTTTATAGGACAATTATTTGTCTAATTTTGGAAATTCTAGGCTTAATTAAAATAAATAAGTATTTTCATTAGCTTTATTTTATAATTTATTTTTCATTTCAGTTAATCTATCAATCAGTTTTTCAACCTCTTTTTTATTCAAACACACACTTTCTATTTTTGAAGCTTTTTGCAAGTTGCCACACATAGAAATTTTTATATATTCATTTTGTTGTTCTATATTAAAAGCTTTTGATTTATAAGGATAAATTTTAAGTCTCTTATTTTCATTGAGAGCATTTGCTATTGAATGTTCTGTTCTAATTCCATCTCCATTTGCGAAAATAACTACATTATCAGCTTCATTTATTGCATTATATGCTCTTATAATTGGACGATTTTCTCCTTTTGCCAAACTTATTTTTACATTAGGTCTTGTTTTAATATATTCTTCAAGCATAACATAGCCATTAGAAGTACCTGAAATAACTTCTTTTACTTTTAATTCATCTAATTTTATTTCTAAAAGTTTATAATCTTTAAATTTATCTGTTACGACTAATGCTATTTTCATTTCAATCCTACTTATAATTATTTTTTCTAATTTTCATATCTAATGCTACTAAAAAAGCTATTTACTAAGCTTTAAGATTATCCAACATTAATTATTCCATTTCTGATTCCTATTTCTAAAGCACAATCCTTTGTTAATAGACATAAAGTTCCAAAATCTTCATTAGACAGGTTTAATTCGTTTTCAAATAAACAATAAATTTCGAATTTTTCTTCAATATTTTCAAACCAATATCCATTTAATCCTAATATTTTTAAAGTATCAATAACTTTATAGCTTTTCTCTTCTTTTCTTAATCCTGTACAAGCATCTTCTAAAATATTAATAAGCATTTATATTTTCCTTTTATTATTTAAGTAATTTTATTAATTTTAATGGACATATATTTGTCTCATATATTAAATACTATAAAAAATAAAAAAAGGAGAAAATATGCAACTTGAAATAATATATGTAAATAAATCTACAATCCTACCTGTAGATTACAAAATGAAAGAAGAGATAAATAAAATTATAAATCACTCTTTAATCCATAATGGACAAAATAAATTAAATCAACTTAACATCTTTTTTGTTAATGAAGTTGAACTTTATGGTGACATAATAAAAAGAGATAAACGTACTTATAAAATGGAAGATTTATCTCTTTTTGATACTGAGTTTTTAGGTGTGTATATAGAAAATAGTGATGAATTAAATGGTCAAATTTTAATTAAAATCTGTCCTGAGAGAATATTACATTCCGCATTTGTACTTAAAGAAAAATGGAATTTAGAAGAATCAAATCTTGAAATTTATAAAACACTATTGGGTCATGTTATTTTAAAACAATTAGGGCATTATGCATTAACACAATCTGATTTTAGCGAATACCCTTTTGCATCAATGATTTTAAAAAATTTAGATAGCTATGATGCTAGTTGTTTAGATATGCTTTATAATGCATATTATAGTGATATACACCATATTTACTATAAAAATTATGAAATTGAGTATAGTTTAGTAAATAGATTTTCACTAGAGCATAATTGGTCACAAAAAGAAAAAAATATAATTTGGAAATTTATAGAATCACAATATGATGGGAAATCTTCTATAATTTGTTGGAAAAAAACTTGTGATTTTATAGATACTTTTGAATCTTGGAAAAAAGTAAAAAAAAGTACTGCATTAAAAGAGTATTTGAAAATTTTTGATAGAAATGACAAAATCTTTGATTCTATTACTGATAAATTTAAAAATAATGAAAATATAAACTCTTGTAATTTTGAAGCAATTTATATAGAGCATATGGAAAATGTTATTAATACACCTGAACTTTGTAATTTAAACCCTGATTTACTAACAAATTTTAATGGAGTATATCAAACTCTAATAAAATATTTTTCTAAAAACAATAATTCTAACAAAGTTTTAAAATATTGTGAACATTATCTAACTAAAATAGACACAACTAACTATACTACTTATACAAAAACATATGTGATTATGGCGGATGCTATTAAAAATGATAGTCCTAAAAAATCAAGAGAATATTTAAATCTTGCATTATCTTATGCTAAAGATACATTTCCTGAATTTAAAGAAGGTTATGAAGAAACTATCTACAAAAAATTACAAGAATTAGATGAATTAGATGCAGGAAGTCTTTAAAGACTTTCTGTATTTTCAAAATATATTTAATTAAATAATAACTTTTAAGCCTTCTAAAGCTCCCAAAGCAATAGAATAACCATAACTTGAATCCACATCAAACTCTCTTGGATTTATTCTTATCAGTTTTCCATTATAATATTTAGCAATATTTTGACTTTCAGCTCTAACTGTTGAAATTGCTGTTCCAGCACCAAGTTCAATAACTAAAAGTTTCTTTGATTTGTTTTGTTTTCGCCATTTATTATATTTTGCTTCTTGAGAAGTAGTTCTTTTATGATTCCATTTCCAATCTCCAAACATTAAAATATTTGGTCTAGAGATATCACCACAGTTAGGGCATAAAGGAATAGTTATTGATTCAAATTTTTCCATATCAATATCAAACTCTTCATGTGCTTCCCAAATCTCTTTTCTACAATCTTCACTACATTGAAAATATGAAATACTCCCATGACATTCAACAATTTTATTTTCATCAAATCCAGCTTTTTGAAACTGACCATCTACATTTGAAGTAAATATAAAATAATTATCATTTTTTGATTTTACTAAATCCAAAAGCATTTTAAAACCATCATGAGGAATAGTATTTTTATATAAATTATATCTATGACCATAAAAAGCCCAAGCCATTGGTGGATTTGTAGCAAACCAAATAGGATTTGCCAAATCTTGAAAACCTAAATTTAATTTCTTAGCTATTGGATAAGCATTCCAAAATCCCTCATTTCCTCTAAAATCAGGTAAGCCACTATCAACACCCATTCCAGCACCAGCTGTTATTAAGATAGCTTGGGCTTCATTTATAATTTGTGTTATTTCATTTAGTTTTTCTATCATTTTTTCTTCCGATGTTTTCTTTGGAATAGTTTATTGTTTTAATTGGACGAAAAAGTGTCTTTAAAATAAATCAAATATCTTTTACAGACAAAAGCCTATATTCAATCTCATAAGCTTTATATTCTTGAACTAATTTTTGAGATTTCAAAACTAAATCGTTATAGTTTAAGCGTTTTTCATTTAATTTCACTTCACAAATCAAAAGTTTTTTATCAATATTATCAATAGCAACTATATCTATTTCATTTTGATTATTTCTTTCCCAATATGAACCAATATTTGTAAAAGTTTGTTTCTCTTTTAAAAGTTCTACAAAAAGCTTTTCAAGGAATTTTCCTTTAAAAGTTGAAATATCTCTATATATAATCTCTTTTAATCTATCAAAGTTTTCAGCTTCAATAAGTGATTGGTATTTAAAAATAAATCTAAACCAAAAGGCTAAAAAATTATCTACTATTTCATATTTTTGAACTTTTGAGTTTGGTTTTGCATTTATTGGTTTAATTGATTTTATGATGTTATAGTCATTTTCAAGTCGTGCTAAATGTCCTGAAATATTTCGTTCTAAAATAGATTCTATTTCACTTTTTGAAGTTTTAGAATCACTAATCAAAGCTAAAATTGAAAAATATGTTCCATACTCTTTTCCAAACTCTTCTATAAGTCTATTTTTACCCTCTTCTAAAAACATAGAGTTTGGGTCAATTATAGTATCTATCATTGATTTTAAATCAAAGCTATTATTTAAAATAAATAGTTCAATATATTTTGCCACACCACCTGTTAGCAAATAAAAATCAAGTAAATTTTCATTTGAATATGAGTTGTAATCTTTTAAAATCTCTTTTAATACACTAACTTTTAAAGGTTTTAAATCTATTTTAAAATCACTTCTTCCAAATAATGGTTCTTTATTATCTTCATAGATTTTTTTCATTAGTGAATAAACAGAACCACAAGTTATGAGATGAATATTTGTTTTATCTTTGTTCAAATCCCACAGTTTTTGCATAGATGAATAAATTGATTCATTTATTCTAAAAAACTCTTGAAATTCATCAATTATAAGTGTAAATGATTGTGTTTTTCCAAGCTCTAAAATATATTCAAAAAGCTCTTCAAATTTTGTAAGTTTTCCAAAAATCTTAACTTCTAACTTATCAACTATTTCGTTACAGAACTCTTCACAAAGTAGTTGTTCATTTTTTTTAGAAACAAAAAAATATAAAACCTTTTTATTTGAATAGTTTTGTAAAGCAAGAGTTGTTTTTCCAACTCTTCTTCTACCAATCAACATTGTCATTATTGACTTTTGAGATTTCAAATTGTCTGCTTTTTTTAGAACTGCTAACTCTTTTTCTCTATTGTAAAATTTCATTATAAAAACCTTTGTTATGATAACCTGCGTTATTATAACAAAATTATCTTATTATATCTCTTTCAAATACCCTTGAACTTTTTCCTTAACACCATCAGCCAACCATTGAGGCTCTATTACTTTTATATATGGAATATAATAAAGAATTAATGGAATTATTTCCATTTCATTTGTGATTTTTATCTCTATTTCTATTGAACCATCTTTATCAACACCTATTATTGTTTGACCTTTTAATGGTTTTCTTTCAAAATATTTTCTAACATTTTTATCTATAAATAATCTAACACTAAATTGTTCATCAAGGTTAAACCAAACAGAGTTAGCATATCTTAATCTATCTTCTACAATTTGGGGAATTTCAAAGGTATATTCTAAAATTTGTACATTTTTAATACTCTTTAAATGATACTTTTTGAATATCTCTTTTTCCCCTATATGAAGAGCCAATAAATACCAAAATCCATCAAAAAATGCTAATTTAAGAGGTTTTACATGAAAGTTATAATTTTCATAATCAAATTTAATTTCAACTTTTTGTTTGATAGCTTTTTCTATTTGTTCAAATAAAGCAATACTTTTTTCTTCTAAATATTCACCATTTATATTTGCAAAAATTGGATGTTCTAGTTGTTGAGTTACTTGAGATAATAAAGAGTGAGCTTTTGAGTAAAATATTTTACCTGCACCTTTTGCCATTTCATCAAGGATTCCTAAAATCATTTTTTCATTAGAAGCTAGATTATCTTCTTTTAATTTTGGGTCTATTTTCCAAGTTCTTCCCTCTTTTATAGCTCCATATGTACTTAATACCTCATATAAATCTCTTTGAATAGTTTTTGTACTAACATCTAATTCTTTTGATAATTCAGTTATAGTCATACCATGAGTATTATTTTTTAACATTTCATAGATTTGATTTATTCTATTATATTTGGTGTTATCGTTTTGTTTTTGAACAACTTGAATCATTTTAAACCTTTGTAAAGATATTGATTATTCTACTTCAATATAAATAAATGCATTATAAAAACAAGACATGTTTATGTCTTAAAAAACTCCTAAAATATTCATCCCTCAAATTTAGTTTAAGGAATAAAAAATGTACTCAAAATGGAAAGAACTAAAAGAAGAATTTGAAATAACTAAAAAAGACTTTTGTGATAGTTATTCCAATTCTATTTTAAGACATCTTATTTTTAGAGATAAAGAAGATAATTGGGCTAATTTCTATTTTGATAAAGATATTAAACAAGTACGAATAGTTATCAATTATCAAGATGGTACTTCTTATTCAAGAATTGATAACTACTAAACAATCTCTCTTAATATAGATTTTGAAAGTTTGTGCGTAGGAATCTCATTTTCCCAACTTTCATCTTTTATCCAATCCCTTTGTATTCTTCTATTTTTAGAAGATACAATTTTTTTATAAATTCTTTTTTTGGGATTATTTGGACATTTTGATTGTTTAAATTTATAAGTTTCTAAAGAATCTATTTTTAACTCTTTTGAAAACTTTTTTGGTTTTAAAATACTCTTCGTTTGCACTATTTGTTTAAATTTATCTTTTTGAATATGTTTTATTTTTGTTTTCCAAGTTCCTTGCAAAATATACTCCTTTATAAAATATCAAGATAAAAACCCCATTTTAGTTCCACCATTTTCGTCACTTTTTTTAAACTCTAATTCTTCTTCTATATATTCTAAAATCTCTTTATAATCAAACTCTTTTTGATTTAGAATTTTATTTATTAGATATTTTCTACTTACATTCTCTATTTGACCACCACTTAAATCATAAATTGATAGTTTTTCATAGATTTTATCTTCAAGTTCTGGCAATTTTGATTTCCAAATATATGTTCTTGTTTTTGCTGTTGGTCTATCAAATTTGATTTTATTTAAAAATCTTCTTGAAAATGCATCATCCATGTTATCTATTAGGTTTGTTGTAGCCATAAAAATACCATCAAAGTTTTCTAACTCTTCAAGTAAAATATTTTGCATAGTATTATTCATTTGACCAACAGTATCTGTGACATCTAATCTTTTTGAAATAAGTGCATCTGCTTCATTAAAAAGCAGTATTGGTTTTGATTTTAAAATCTCACAAGCTCTTTTATATTCATCAAATATTGCTTTAGTATTTTTTTCACTCTCTCCTACCCATTTTGATTGGATTGAGCTAATATCAACTTGTAAAACATCTCTTTTTGTAAGTTTTGCTATTTCATAAACTGATGCTGTTTTTCCAGTTCCAGGAAATCCATAAAAAATAGAAACAATTCCAGATGGTAGATTTGCTTTTTTCAAATCTTTTATGATTTTATTAAAGTTTTTAGCACTACATACATTTTTTAATTGGTTTATATCTTTTGCAATTCTTTCATCTAAAAATATCTCTTTTTTTAAAGTGTTAAATTTTATATGTTTAGTAAACTGTGCTTTAAACTCTTGTTTTTTTGTTTTATCTTTTGATTGAAGTAAAAGTGCAATTGCCTTTGGTGTTAATTCAATATTAGATGAAGAATCAAAAAAATTACTTCTAACTTCAAGTTGCACTAATTTATCTTGAAAAATTTCTAATTCTTCTTTCAAAAGTGATTCTAAGAATCTTGCTCTTTCTGAAAGATTATCAAAAAAAGTTTCTGCAAAATCACTTGCTCCATCATAATTATTACCATCAATATATCTACAAATCAAATGACAGATTATTAATTGTTCATGTGTAGTGTATTTATTAATAATTTTAACAAACTCTTGGTTTTTATCTACCTTATCAAATACTCTTTGAACTTCATCATAAAATCTATATTCAGATAGTTTATTTTCATTCTTTTTATCAAGTAAATCTTCAATTACATTTGCAACAGAGTAAATATCACTAAAATCAACTTCATCTAAATAATCAAATCCAAGGATTAATTTATTAAAAATCATATCATCGATATTAAACTCAGGATTAATTTTTGAAGTTCGTCTTCTTCTTTTTTCTGCTAATGTTATTAAACCTTTTTTCTCAAGTTTATAAGCTGTATGTAAATATTTTAAATAAGCCTCATTCTCTAATTTAAAATCATCTTTTATTTTTGAGAACTCTGATGCATAATTTGAGTTTAATTGATATGACATAATAATTGAGAAAATAGTTGATTCTTCAAGAGTTAAATTCAACTCTTTTTGTAATTGTTTAATAACACTATTTCTTTTACTATTTTTGAAAAAATCTTCATCATCTTTTAAAATTAGTAATTTTGAGTAAAGGCTTTGCATTTATAAACTCCTTATGTTTTATATAAGAAGTTTATAGTTTTATCTGGACAAATTCTTGTCTTATTCTAATTTAAAAGATACTTTTCAATGTCACTAGCAATTTCATCAATTGCTTCACTAGCTTTTTTATATAAAACTTTTGAATAAACAGTATCATTTATATATGGACTTTCTTGTAAATTATTTAAAATAGAGAGTTTAATTTGTGGATTTAAAAACATATCTGTATAAATAACTGCACCACTTGTTCCAATTACTACAAATACTTCACAAGTTTCAAATTCTTCATACATATCTTTATATTTTGGAGCAGAATCTCCAAAAAAAACAATATTTGGTCTTAGTAAGTTATTACATTTGGGACAGTTATCATGATCTTTGAATTGTTTTTCATACTCTATATTAACTATCGTATTACATTTTTCACATCTAAGTTCTTTTAAAAATCCATGTAAATGTAGTACATCAGTACATCCAGCTTTTTCAAATAAATCATCAACATTTTGAGTAATAACTGCAATATCATTTGGGTATTTATTTTTTAAATTACTAACAATTTTATGGGCATAATTTGGTTCTTTATCTTCAAGTCCTACTCTTAACATATCATAAAATTTAATAGTTTGTTCTCTATTTGTAATTAAACAGCCATTTGTACAAACATCTTCTATTTTATGATTTTCCCAAAGTCCATTATCATCTCTAAATGTTGAAATACCTGATTCTGCACTAATTCCTGCTCCACTTAATATTATTACTTTTGCCATATTTTTCTCCAAATTCTTATTTATATTTTACTTTAAAAAGTAGATAATTATTCAAAATTGAATTTATATTATTTCTTCCTATTGGATTTGCACTATGCACTTCAAATGAAAAATCATTTGGAAATTTATAAATATTTTCAATATCCATATCAACTAACCATTTTGCAAAATCATAACCACTTTTTAGTACATTTCCTTTTTCATCACAACCTAAATCATGGTCAAATGATATAAAAGATGGAATACCTTTTTGTTTTACAAAGTTTATTGCTTCATCATAATTTCTAACTATTACATCATAATTATTTTTAGGTTCTCGAATATCATCTAAGAACATTCTCATTTATGCCCATCCTTGCTTATCTCATCATTATCATCATCAAATTTTGGTGCAAATTCAATATCTGGATTTAATTGTTTTAATTTATCATAATTAAATGAAGCACCCAATCTATGATATTTTACATTTACATAAGCAAATGATATTTTTTCTTTATTTAATCTTTCATATTCATCCATGAACTCTTTAGTTGTTAATCTATATTTATCTTGATAAAAAACTTTTTCTGCATTATCTTCTTTAGAATCAATTGCATATATCCACCAATAATATTTATATAATTTAGGATTTGGATGTAAGTTTGAACCTGATACAAACATTGCTATAAAATCTTTATTTCTTATTTCTAAATATTTTTTAGCACTCTGTTTAGTTATATCTTTTGGAAAAATCATTTCAAAATCCTTTTAAATAAAATCTTCTATATATTCATCAATACAAATAAAATACATAGGGTCAATTTCTAAATCCATAAAAAATCTCTCTAAAATAAGATGGTCTTTATATGACAACTCTTTTTTAGAATTTTTTATTATCAAATTATTTGTAATAGATGACTCTTTTTTAAACATCACTTCAAACTCTTTTTTAAAAGGTAAATTACTATTTCCTTGAGCTACAAATGAAAAATAGCCATTATCACAAAGTTCAATTCCAAAAGTTCCTTTATTTGTCTCTATTGTATGATAAACATAATATCCATCTTCAATTTTTCTCTTACTTTTTAAAATAAATGTATTACAACTATTTTTATTGCACATACATTTATCATATAAAAAAAGATTTTTTGATTTTTTTATATCAATATTTGAACCAGCTTTTTTTAAAAATCTATCTAAAAATTTAAAAAATATTGGTGCTTCATTTAGTAAATACATTGTTTTCCTTAAATGCTTATAGATGCAATATTTGTATCTAAATTATTTTTCTCATCTGTTAGTTTACCATCTATTGAATATGTATATAAATTGTCAAATAAATGCAATTGATAATTAACAATATCTCCCCCAAATAAAGCATTTCCCATTATTTATCTCATAGTGTTCTACAACTATACTTGATACAAGTTCTAATATTTCATTTATTGGTTTAAACAAAAACTTTTCATTTTTATATAAGGAAATTCTTCTTTTATTCTCCAACATTGCAAGTGTTAAAATAGATTCACCTTCTCTTTTGAAATTTGTATTTATAAAGATATAACTACTTGATAATTTATTTTTTTCTTCAATATATTCAGTTATTTTGAAAATAATATTATTAATTTCACTATCTTTAAATCCTAATTCTTTTGAAAGTTTTACAAAAAATTCAGTGGCATTATTTGTAAAATCATAATAACCTTTTTCAATCCATTCTTTAAGACTTTTATATTTTAAAAACTTATTTAAACTCTTTTCAAATATTTGTTTTGAGTTATAACCTATTTTTTTATACAAATCTTTATCATTAGATTTCTGATTTTCTAAAATATTTTTGATTTTTTCAATAGAAATTGAATCTGCATTTTTATCTTTGACAATTATATTTTTATCCATTTATAAACTCCTACTTTTTCTAAAATATTTTACTCTATCAACAAGACATAATATTGTCTATTTACAATGTTAAGATTAACTTCTACAAAAATATTTTATAACTAGGATTAATATGAAAAAAACAATTCGTTTATCAAAGATATTTTTTGATAATTATCCAAAAGAATCAGAAAATTTAGTAAATATTTTAAATAAACATAATATTTCTTATGAAATTTTAGAAAATACTAAAGATATTTGGACAAGGGATTTTATGCCTATATGTTTAGATGATGGAACATTAGTATCCTATATTTATGAACCTAATTATTTACAAAACAATAAATATAAAGATATTAAAACCAAAATCATTTATGAGAAAAATCACATGAATTTAATTATAGATGGTGGAAATTTTGTGAGATATAAAAACAAAGCTATAATGACAGATAAAATTTTCAAAGAAAATCCATCAAAAACAAAAGCTGAAATAATAGAAATTATCAAATCAAAATGTGATTTAAAAGATTTAATCATTATTCCAAAACAACCATATGATACATTTGGGCATAGCGATAGTATGGTGCAATGGATTAATGAAAATAGCGTTTTAATAAATGATTTTTCTCTTGAATCAAAAACTTTTAATGACAAATTATTAAAAACTTTACAAAAACACCATCTAAATATCCAAGCTATGAAATATACCAATAGCTTTTTTACAAAAAATAGAAATTGGGGAGCTTACTTAAATTTTGTAAAAATAGAAAATGTTTTAATAGTGCCTATTTATGGTATAAAAGAAGATATTTTAGCTTTAGAGCAACTTCAGAATATTTATAAAAATTGTATTATTGAACCTATAAAATTTAATTCTATAATAAAAGAAGGTGGTGCTTTGCATTGCGTTTCTAGTGAAAAAATTGGAATTTGAGAAAGGAAATAAAAGAGAATTTTAGTTCTCTTTTATGCTTTATTTACAACATTTAACTTGATTTTGCCAAGGAAAAATCACTTTAGAATTTGAGCCTATTTGTTGTAATCTATCATTCCAAGCAATATTAATCCCACAAGCAATATTTTTAAATTCATCTTCTGTAAAAGTATCTGTTTTTGCATTATTACACCAAGAACAAGCCCAAACAATATTTCCTTTTACATAACCACCATTTGGATTTAATTGTTCAACTTCTAAAGTCATTCTAGTTGTTCTTTTTGTTAATCCTTTAGAATGATGCCAAGATAGAGAAGAATTTAATATAGAAGCATTATTTAATTCATTAATTGTTTTCATATCTATTCCACAATAATAACATTGTTTTGGATTTTGATTAAGTAAATCTTCAATAGCTTTTTTATTTACTTCTTCATTTCTATTACAAATTCGATTATAAACAACATTAGTAGCATTAATTTGTTCTATTATCTCTTCATCCCAAATTAAATGCTTAAAATTATTTAAGTTATTTTTAGCAATAGATATTTTAGAACTTTGTGTATAATCAAATTCATTAAAAGATGCTTCTCTATAACAAAAGTTTTCTCCATCTTTAATAATAATAAAAATTTTATTTGTTGGTAACTTATTTTTATAAAAATTGTACTTTCCTGTTCCATTCTTATCAGCACCTTGACAAACTTTAAAATAAGCAGTTTGTTTAAAAGAATTATTAAAACCATACCATTCATTTATATTGAATGATGATGTTTCTCGCCCGATAAAACCTTCTAATTTAGCTACTAATTCACATATATCGGCATTTGTATATTTCATTTTTAAGTCCTCGTATATGATATTAAACAATTGATTCTATCTTAAAAATTATTTAATTAATAATTTCTGAGATACAAATTCTATTTTTTTACAATTTTAGATATTTAATTAAACCAATAAATCATCTAAACTATATCTATTTTTAATATATTGTTTTAATTTCTCAAGTTCTATTTTCAACTCAACATTTATATCATTTAACTCTTTTTGTAAAGATACTTTTGCTTCAAAAGTTGATAAATCTATTTTTTTATGTTTACCTATATAAACACTTTGTATATCTTTTTTATCAGTTTCTAAAATATTTAGATGTAATAAATTTCCTTTTTGTTCCACAAATCCTACATTATAGTTATCTCTAACAAATGCATAATATACCTTTGCATTAAAAATCTCATTTACATAAGTTTCAAATGTAGAATCATCATGTGAAAGATAAGATAGATTTTGTAAATACTCTTTTACAGTTCCATTTAACTCTTCTAAATCTTTATTTAAAAAATATCTCCATTTATCAACAGGTTCTCCAAAAGATGAGTTTTGAAGATAATGTTCTGTAAAATTCAAAGCTAAATAGTGATTTGCTACTAAATTTACATCACTTATAACTTCTTGAAAACTTCTAAAAACATCATAAACTCTTTTTGGATTTCTTAGGTTTTTCTTTTTTGATAAAGCTTTCGAGAAAACTTCTTTTGTGATAAATAAAACATCTTTTAGCATTTTTTGTCCTTTTGATTTATTTATAAAAGATTATAAATAAACTACGGGACATATTTTTGTCTTATTCACAACCCACTAAAAATAATTTGAAGCAAACAACTATTTGTTTCTATACTATGATTTCTTTTTGTTCCAAAAACTACTTTACAATCAAAAGAAGTATTTTCTCTAACAGAAGAAATAAAATCATTTATAGTAAAAAGAGAAATATCATTACACGATTCAAAATGAATCAAAATACCTTTTGCTTTTTTAATTTCTTCTCTAAACTCATTTTTAATTTCTTTAGTTATATTCTCAATATTTATAACATCAAATAATTTTACAATTCCAATTATTTTTCCTTGTTTTAAAAGTATTTCTTGGAAATCTTTATAATCAATTGGCAACTCTTGAGAAGTATTCTTATTTCGCTTTGACATTTTTATATCCTTTTTATAGAAGCAATAAATAATTTAACTAATAAAACTATGGTTAATCTTTCATTCTATCTTTTAGTTCTTTTTTAGCTTCATAAGCCACATCAAAATCTTTATCATTTGACAACTCACTTAACATTTCATTTGAAAGTAAATCAGATACACTATATGTGAACAAAGAAGCTTTAACTTTTGCACTTTCATGTTTTACCATGTGACTGATAATTTTGCATCTATCGCAATTTTTAAATTCATCTATATTTTTTGCAATTGTAGAAAGTAATTTTGTGTTATCTTTCTCAATAATTGAAAATATCTGCTCATTTGTGATATATTTATTTACATCTCTATTTGAAAGTATATTTACAATAACATCATCGGATTTATCATTTAATAAAATATCTATCGCTTCTTTTGACAAATAATCTTTATTTGAAATTTTTTCTCTTATTTCATAATTATCATTACAAGCTAATAAAGTAAATATTTTCATATTTTCTTTTACATCAGGTATATCTATGATTATAGATTCCAAAAATTTATGTCCAACTTTTACTTTTTGACCATTTATTGTAAGTTCTACAATTATGTTATTTTCTAGCATTTTATGCTCCTTTATATTTGATATAAAGAAGTATAAAATTTTAAGTGGACATATTTATGTCTAATTTAATAAATTTTTAATCCCTTTAATAAATTTCTGCTCTCTTTTTAATATTGGAGCGAATTTATTTTCATTATCTTTTGCTTCTTCTAAATTTGATAAATCAATACCATCAACTATGAATTTTGTATTTAAATTTCCAAACCAAGTTTGACTATGACAAATATTTTTATTTTCTATAAATGATTTTTCTATTGGATATAAAAGTCCACCAATTTTTACATTAAAATTTTTATTTTGATAATAACTCATATAGGTATTGATTTGGAAAAAATCATTTCTATCAACATCTCCAGCTCCATTTTTATTTTTACCTATCATATTCATTCTTTTATATTTTGTATCAAAAACTATCACATCTTTATCTTTTATCATCACAATGTCAGGAATAATTTTTCTTTGATAAAACATTTGTGGTGTATCATATAGCTCTATTTTAGGACTTTCAACATACCAATCACTAAACTCTTTTTGAAGAAGTTTAGTGATATAAATTTCAAATAGCTCTGCTACATTGATAATAAATCCGAAAGTTTCTTGTTTTCCATCATTTTTTTCTTCTATATTATTTCCATTTATAATAAATCTTGCATATTCAAGCACTTTTTTATATGGTGCAAAAATTGGATTTTGTAAAGCTTTTGATTTTAATGCTTTATTTATGGTTTCATTTGAAACATAGTTATTACTTTTATATTGTTTTAGATGAGTTTTTATATGTAAAATATTTTTTAAAAAAGCTTTATTTTTATTATCTATAATTTTTACAGCTTTATATAATACATCTATGATTTCTTGAATCTCTTTTTGTTCTCTACTTACACTTGAAATTTTACCTTGAAATGGAATATCATATTTAATAAATTTATTAATATCAATTTTCCCTTTTAATTTCATCTCATGATGTTCTATACTTCTATATGACTTTGGGAGTCCAAGTAAAAAAGCCTTTTCAAGATTTTGAACAAACATGTAATAAATTATATATTTCGAAATATCAAAATCTTTATCTACTTTATTACCTGTAATACTTACATCATCAAGAAAAATATCATTTGCAAAATTTAACATTCTCTCTAAAAAAGTATTTGAAAATCTTGATTTTATATCAATTTCTAAACCTTGCCAAACAAACTTTCCTACATAATTTCCAGTTTGAGCAAGGTAGTTATCCCCATCTTTTTTGATAGAGATGATTAAATCATCTTCATTTTTAGATATTATTTTCTCTTCATCTTTGAAAAATGAAAAGATTAGTGATTTGGTTTGATAATCATTTAGATTTATTTCAAGTTTTTCACCAATAACTTTTTTATCATTATTAATTTGAGTTTTATTACCTTCAAATCTAAAATAATATCTATTAGTATCTATTTCTATTTTTTGATAATTATCAACTGTTTGTATCATTATTTTAACTTAAATATATTTTGAGCTTTTTCTAGTTCTTTTTCTATATCAGATAGTGAATACTCACCTCTTAAATACTCTTCAATCAATGGTTTAAGTTTTTTATTAAAAAGTAGTTCGACATTATTTTGAGTAATTTTATTTGCATTTTGCCCTTTAGTTGGTATTTCAATATTCATAAAATACGAATGTCCTATTTCATAAGATTTTCCTAATCCTAAAGTAAGCGCAATAAAATTATTTAAGTTTTCACAAATTGTTATGTAGTTGTTTAGATTTCTCTCTTCTACATCTTTAAATTTTTCATCATTTAAAATTACTTCATATTTACAATCCATTCTTTCCCAAATAAATCTTCTTCTAAGAGCCAAATCAAAACTATCAATACTTCTATCTATATCATTCATCGTTCCAATAAAATATAAATTGATAGGAACTCCAAATTTATATTCGCCCTTATCAACAATTACAGCATCATTTTCATTTTTATAAAGATAACTATATTGTGTACCAATAAGCATTGAGCCATCTTTGATATTACCTTTATCATCAAAATCTACTCTTTTACTCTCTTCAATACATAGTAAAAGTTCACCAAAAACTGTAGATAATTCTGCTCTGTTTATTTCATCAGCTAAAAAATAATAGCTAATAGGTTCTCTTTTTTCTTTTCTTGCATTTTTTAATTCATTCATTGCTTCTTTACAAAATTTTTTGAATATACCATCTGTCAAAACTAATTCAGTAGCTCCATTTTTTATCGATGGTTTCAATCCTTCTATAAAATCTTCATATCCAAAAGATGGATGAAATTGTGTAAAAAACGATTTTGCATTTTCAAGTAACATTTTTTGTTTAATCGCATTTTGTACAGTGTATGTTTTCCCAGTACCTGGTGCTCCATAATAAATTATATTTTTACTCTCAAAACTTATTGATGTTCCAAATTTTTCCCATAAAAAACTAGCAAGTTTTTGACTTTGTTGAATATCAATATCTTCATTAATTTCAAACTCTTTCTTTATTTTTTCTAAAATTAGTTCTGTTGCCTTATAAGATGAAAAATCAATTTCATCTTTAATATCAAAAAACTCTGAAATAGACTCCAATACCTCTTTTTTAAATATAGGTATTAGTTTATCTACATTATACATATAAGCTATTTTTCTTGCATAATTTATATCAAGTGGTCTTACAGTTTTTAAGTTATAATTATCTCCAATATCTTCATATTTTGACAATGCAACTATTATTGGTAATACCTTTTTCTTAAAATACTCTTGTGCTTTATCATTACTCAAATAATCTTTAGATTTTTTATTATTTTCATCAAAAGCTTTGTATTTATCTTCAGCAATTTTTTTCTCATTTTCGTCTTGGATATTATTTGGATTTACTTTATAAATTCCATAAGCATACGAACTTGCTGTTCTAAACTTTCCACAGTTCTCAGTTTTCCGCTCTAACCAATGAGTAAAATATTCATCATTATCATTTATTTTTATATTAGTGTATTCTTCCAAAGTTAATTTTTCTAATAAATTAACTGGGTATTTTTCTATAAAACCATTATATTGTTCTACACTATTCCATGATTTATCCCAAGTATTCCATTGTTTTTTTAATTGTTCAATTTTATTACTCATTTAACACCTTCTAATTTTATTTTATTATTTACAATTATAAAAAATGTATTGGACACAATTTTGTCTAATTTATTTTAATAATTCTGTTTCAATATCAAGTGGAACTATTTTAATTTCTGTATTATCAAAATATTCAAATATTCTACTTTTTTCCAAATAATCTGATTTTGGATAATAGATTTTTAAACTCATTAGTTCACAAATCTCATCTTTATAATTCTCTTTTTGTTCTTTTAAAAATATATGCTTATATGCAAATAGTTGATAAAAATCACTTTGTGAAAACTCTTTATCACTTTCTATTAATTTCCATTTTGCATCTGCTACACAAATAACTTGATTATCTTTTTTGATTAAAAAATCAGGTCTTACGGTAAATAGTTTTTTTACAAAATCAACTCCACCATTTTGAGCTTCAATTTGAAGATACGAATATCTTTTTTCTAGCCACCATTGCACAAAACATTCAAAAAGTTTTTCCATTGGATATAAAATAGCAAAAGCAATAGTATCACCACTAAATGAACTAAATGACTCTTTTTTTAAAAATACTTTTGACCAAATCAAAGCATTTTTATAGTGTTCCATTCCTCGACCTGTTTTAACCATTGAAAAATCTTTATCAATATTAAGTGATAACTCAATCCAATTCAAATGCTCTAAATATTGTCTTATTTTTCTTTGATTATTAAAATCTTTTGAAATATTTGACAATAGTTTTAAAGTAGATTTTATAAGTCTATTTTCTGCTCTATTTTGATTATAGTCATCATATTGAACATAAAATCTCTCTTTGTGAATACTATTTCTTTTTATCTGTTCATTTATAAGAAGTTTTCCTTTTAGATAAAAAAGACTATCTTCACACCCTACATAATCAGACTTTATCCCTTTTTTTATGATAATCCCAACTTCTTCTAAAAACATAAAAATAAATATTTCAAAAATCTCTAAATCTTTAATTCTTTCAAAATTAGCACTATCAATATTTTTATAATTTGGCAATTTATAAAGAAGATGTAAAAGCTTCATAAAAACTTGTTTTGATTTTTCTACATCATTATCTTTTACAGTCTTTGGTAATATCTCAAGAATAAATCCACTTGTAGTTTGAATAGTTCCTACATAACTTTTTGCTTGTAAATATCTACCATTTCCAGTAAACTGTAAAACATCTTTACCTTTATCTATTTTAGCAAATGATTCTAACTCATCATAAAATTTTTTATCTATTTTTGCACATAAGAACTTATTTGATGGCTCAATTTCACATCCAATAAGTCCAAATTCACTAATAGTTGCTTTATCCTTCATTTGAAAATTCTGTATTTACTTGATTATTTTGTTCTGTTTTTTCTTTCTTTGTTAAATCAACTTCATTATCATAGATTTTTTGAAAATTTTCTATTCTCCAATCTTTTTCATCATCACTTACTTTATAGGTAATTTTATTTCTAATTCTTTCTTCAAGTTTTTTAGAGATATACCCTTTGTTTTCACTATTTGAAACTACAAATCTATTTTGATTTAAAACTAAATCTATGTTTTCCCAATCTTCATAAAAATACTCTGCAAGAAGTGGAATAATTTTATTTTTAAATGCAAATTTCAAATCATCTAAAGTTTTTATATCTATCAAATAAGCATGACCAATAGTATGGTCTCTATCGTATAAATATTCTATTCTTGTATTTATAGCTTCAAGTAATAATTGCAAATTAATACCTTGAATATTTTCATTCAATAAACTAGAATCTGGAGCCATTTCTTCAAATACAAATCTTCTTCTAAGTGCTGTATCAATAGGAGCGATACTTCTATCAGCTGTATTCATAGTACCTATGATATAAAGATTTTTTGGTACTCCAAAAGGTTCTTCACTATCTCCACTATAAGTAAGTTTTACTTTTATCTCTTCATCAGCCCCTATTCTTTTTGATGGTTCAATAAGTGTGATAAGTTCTCCAAAAATTTTTGAAATATTTCCTCTGTTTATTTCATCTATTATTAAGACATAATTTTTAGATGGATTATTTTCTTTTTCTATAAATGAATTATCTGTTTCTATAATTTCTTTCCAATCAATTAAACCATTTGACATTCTTCCTAAGATTACTGATGATGCAGCACTCAAACTTTGGAAAGAGTAATCTTCTTCTAAAATATAAAATTCACTTTCTTCTTTTAACTTTGCTTTTTTTAGAACAATATTTTTTAACTCACTATAATTATAATTTTTAAAAGATTCTGCTTCACCTTTTCTTATTTTTGAGCCCTTTAAAACTTTATATGTATTTTCATCTTCTTGAATAAGTTCAGCTTGAATATTCAATGATTTTGCATTTAATATAAATTTTTTCTTATTATTAATTTGTTTAGAATTAATTAAAACATTTTTTAAAGCTTCGATTGATAATTTCTTAAATATTCCAGCTTCTATTTCATATTCAACTTGTTTTGTTTCTTCATTTGTTTTGGCTTTTATTCCCTCAACAAATTCTTCATATCCATAACTTTGATGGAAAGTTACAAATTCTATTTGTCCTTGTTTTTTATAAAATACAAAAACTTGTTTTAATACTTCTCTATTATCATCTTCTTTTTTTAATGAAATTTCTGTTTTATTTAATTCATAAATTTTTTTAGCTTCAGAAATAAGCTTTTCTTCTTGTTCTTTACTAGATAATTTTAAATAATCCTCTCCTAACTCTTTTTCAAGAATAATTTCCAAAGCTTTATTTATAGTATTGTAAGTTTTACCAGTCCCTGGACTTCCATATAATATTTGATTTAATGGTTGAATTTGTTTTACATCACTTTGCATTTTATTTCTATCTTTTGAATTAATTTCTGTTTGAATATCTGGTTTAAAAGTTTTAAATGAAAAGATTTTATCCCCTCTTGTTGCTTCAATATGATTCTCTATAATAAAATCATTTAGACTTTTTCCTAGTATTAGCTCTTCATTTGTATCTGAAAGTTGAACTAAAGTTTTTGCATAAATACTATTTATTTCTTTAGAATTATTACAACCATATTTAATTAACCAATTTATATTTATCGATCTTTCATTTTTTTGTGATAGAACAATACCTATTGCAAATATTTTTGTAGTTTTATTTTTTAAATTACCATCTTTTCTTTTCAAAACAATTAAATCATTAATTGAAATATCATTTAAATTCTTTATATTTGGTTGAAAACCTTCATCATCTTCTACAAATCCAATTTCCCAAAAATTTTCTTCTAAAAATTCTTTACATCGGTAATCATCACCTACAACCCATACTTTTATTTCTTCACTCATTTAACACACTCCCTTAATTTCTCTAAAACTTTTACCATCGCTAAAGTATCAAGTTTACAATACTCCAACAACGAATCTCTATATCTTTGTTTCAACGCTTCATCATCAATTTTTGATAAATTTGAAAAAGCTTCCATAGCTTCACCACCATTATGAATTAAATCTAGTTCTTTATAAGCATTTTCAAACTCTGGCACAAGTGATGGAAGTACATATTTGATAGAGTAACTTCCTTTCATATTAGGATGATAGTAATCTTTATTTTGAAAAGGAATCATTAAATCTTTACAGTTATCATGAATAGCCATTAAATCATATGTATATTCACCAAACAAATTAGCTAGTTTTCTAATAACTCCTTTTTCAAATCCCATGTTATATGCTAATACTGTTACATTAGTTGGAATATCTTCAACTAACCTTTTTGCTATTTGTTCTCTTGGGTCAATTCCATCAAGAGATAAAAACTCTTTATGTTCAAGTGTTCCATTTTCATGTTCAATATGAAGAGAGTATTGAAAAGGAATTTGTTGGTATGGACTTAATCCTTTAAACTCTGGAATTGCTTGTTGGAATGTTTCAAAATCAAGATGATATATTGGGTAAGTTAAAGTATTTACAAACTCTTTTATAGCTTCTTTATTTATTATAGTTTTATTTTCTAATTCTGATTGTATTTGTATTTGTTGAGAAACAGAAAAAGAGTTTATATCTTTAATTTGAGAAAATTCTAAAATACCATTTTTATAAAGTTCAAATTTCTTTTTACTTTGTAATCTTGAAATATCAAATATTGAGTATTGAGGAATATGTTTCCAACAATAATCAATTGCATCACAAGAGTATGGGTCATTACAATGTGTTCCAATATCAATATTTGGTTCATCTTCTTTTGAAAGAGTTTTTCTAAAAATATTTAGATTATTTTTTATATTTGCTTGTAGTTCTTTAACTTCATAGGTTACATCAACTATACAGAATAATTGATTTATATTTAATTCATCATCTCTTACATATTGATTATTGATATGTATAATATTTACTTGACTTATTTCATATCCCAAACCATTTAAAACATAGTATTGAATACTTGCATCATGAAGATATACATCTTTTACTTCAGTTGAGCTTTTAACTTCATTTATAACAACTTTATTATCATGAATATTTAAAATATCAATCATAATCAAAATACCATCAAACTCAAAAGTAGCTTCATAGATATTTTCAATACCTTGATTTATATAATCTTGAGTTAGAATGATTTTATCTTGAAAAGTTGTATTATCATAGGGAATTTCAATTCCATTAGGAAAAAGTTTACAAGCTAAATCCCCTACTTCATTTCCATTTTCAAAAATAGCTTCTGCTTTTGAATCAGGAGTTGTTAAAACTTCTTTTTTATACTTTTTTAACCAAAGAGATTTTTGACACTGTAATCCTCTTGTATAAAGTGATTTTGATAATTTCAATTTATAACCTCTTCATAATTTATAATATTATATCAATCTAAAAACTCTTTTTTGTCTTTTTTTTAGAAATTTTATTATAATTTATTAATTGGACAAGTTTTTGTCTAAAAAAATAGATTGTATTTTAAATGATTATATTTCAGGTTTTTTAAGGGAGAATCCCTTAAAGTACATCAATCACTCAAAATTAGCGTATGCGATTTTTGTACGGTGATTGGTCGATGTGCCTATTTTAGTTTTAGGAGAAAAATTGATTTTCCTATATTTTTCTTTTTTTTCCTCTTATTTTCTGTATTTTTCTATTTATTCCTAAATTATCCTTATTTTTCCTATTTTTTTTCATTTTCTACATAAATTTCCTAAAAATTCTATTTAACATGAAGATATAAATTTACTAAATTATTTTAAAAAAGATTTTGATGAATATAAAAAAATAAATGAAAAAAAACTTGATGAAAAAGATGAATTAGTCAAAAAACTTGAAAAATCAGAAATGATACTGAAATTCACAATAAATGAAAAAGATGAAAAAATAAAAGAAGCTAATAATAAATATTTAGAAACATATAAAACTTGTAAAAATTTTGAAGATTTATATAAAGATTCAGAAAAAAAATTATCAGCTATCGAAAAAGAAAAAGATAAAAAAATTACAATTTTAGAAACAAAATTAGAATTTTTAGCTCCAAAAACTGTAACTGAAAAAGAAGAAAAAAAATAGTATAATTAAATTTGAAACACCTCTTGAATCACTATTTTAGTGATTCAGTTTCAAATAGCTTTTTGTCTATTTTGGGGTGTTTTTATTCTATATTTTCTTGCGTATAAACTTTCATAGACGGAAACTCTAAAGCACAAAGTCGTGGGTTTATTACTTTTTCTTTTTTATAAACGCAACCTAAGTCAACATTTGCATCAAATGAAGTTAATTTTGCTTCACTTCTTGGTGTGTGTCCATAAACATTAAAAATATCTTTATTATCAAATTGTTTATATCTTTTATAGAGCAATTGATTTTCAAAATTTTCAATATCAAATTTATCTTTACTATCTCTTTTATCCCATACATTTACAACAGCAGAATGAGAAACAACTAAGTATCTATCATCAGCAGTTTTATAATCTTTATATTCAAGATATAAAGGTAGATTTTTTATAAAATCATAATGTTTTAAATAAATCTCTTTTGATTTATATGATTCTATTGTTGCTTTTCCACCACACTTTTCAAGATAATGTAAAGAATTTTCCATATTAAAATCATTTCCAAACTCATCTTTATTTGGAGCATATTCTAAAAATAGTTCTTCGTGATTTCCCATTACACAATCATAGTTATTATTGATAATAAGTTCTATAACTTCACAACTATTTTTACCTCTATCAATTAAATCTCCAACAAAAACTATTTTAGAGTTTTTTTTATTTGGAAGTTGTTCTATTAATGCAAGTAGTGATTTATAGCAACCGTGAACATCACCGATTATATATATTTGTTCCATCTCGTATATACTTACTCCATGTGGTATATGTTCTTAATATCTTCTTCAACAAAAAATCTTTTATACCAATTTGTTGAAGCAACAAGAAACATCCCATCAATATCATCATTTAAAGCTTCAAATAATAAATAAAGAGGATTTAATTTGCTTTCATATATTTTCTTTTTTGCTTCAAAAAGAAGCTCATTGGCAAATTTAATACTTTCTATTATGTTCACATCATTTTTATTTTTTGGAACTATTTTAAAATCTTTGTATTCCAAATCTTCAATTGGAATTTCAATTTTTAAATTAAATCTTTTGATATATTCATCGTATTTTGGCAATAATTCATCATAGATTTTGTTTATTTCATTAATTAAAATTCTCAATCTTTCTAAATAATCTTTTTTTGAAATCTTTCTATCAAGTGTAGTTGTAATAAAGCAATTTAATTCTCCATACAAAGCATCTCTATATAAATCATCTTTATCTTCTTGATTGTATCTAATCAATTCAGCTAGATTTCTCATTTTATTTCCTTGTAACTTTCAACAATTTCTAATATTTCTTTGTAAACACCATAATTTTTATAATCACCAGTCAAAGGAATTCTCATACCACCTTTTAATTCATAATATCCTATCTCAAAAAGTTCTATAAATTTGTTATCTAGTTCTTTTAAAACCCTATCTTTTCCAAACTTTTCACATAAAGTATGAATATCTTGTTTATTCATAGTTCCTAAATATCTTTTAATTACATTTGAAACTGTTTTAATTGATGGTTTATCTGCATTTGGTTGTTTATAAAAACAATTGTCTGTAAAATCTTTTGGATTAAAAACTACTAGCTCTTTATCTTCAAGCATTTTTTCTTTAATTAAATTTGCTCTTTTAATTACCGCATCAAGCATTTCGCAATAATCAACTTTTGAAATATCTTTATTTTCTGCGTGTTCTTGAATATGAGCAACTAATTCAAGCAGTTCATCTGCATACCAGTTTTCTCTACTTTTTTTACATTTGCGACTAGCTTTTAAAAATTCACTTACATCTTGCATACTAAATCTCTCTTATTTTTTCAATAGTTGCTTTTATAGTTGGTAAATGATTTTTAATAATATTTTCTACACTAATATCATCTAAATCATAATTACCAAAAATATCACTCATACTTTTTAAATCTTCATTTTTGAAATTTTTTAATATCTTAATTTCAAAATCATCTTTTAATTTTTTGAATTGTTCAGCAATTCTCATAATGTTCATATTAATAGCTGGTTTTATGATTTTATCTTCTATTTCTTGTGTGATTTTAAAATTATTATGATTTAAAATAAAATCAATATCTTCAATACATTTTAAAATCTTTTCTAATTTTTTAGGCATTTTAAAATCCTTTAAATTGAATATTCAGAAGTTAATTTATCTGCTCTTTTTTCAAAATCTTTATTTTTTACTAAATCGTGTTTTTCTTTTGAGCATTTATCACAAGTAGTTAAATACCAACTTCCAGTTTTTGTGATTCTTATTTCTCCATCTGCTCCACAGTATTCACAAATTCTTTCCGATTTATCTTCTGCTTCATAGATTAGTGAATCAATTAATTTTTCAACAATTCTTGGAACAGATGAATTAAAGTAGTAATCAAATCTCAAACTTGCATATTTACTTTTTATATGTTCAATTTGTGGAAGTTCACAATTTGCTAATTTGCAAAGCTCTTCTATATTTTTTCCTAATTCATAAACTAAATCTGTCCATCCATTTAATATTTGATAAGGTACTTTATTTTTAAATAATTCTAGCTCATTCAATTTAGCTCTATTTTCTTCGCTTAATCTTGATTTAGATTTTTGTATTGTTTCAATAATTCTTTCTTCAAAATTCTCTTCCATTTTCAAGCCTTTTTCAACTCTTTTATAAAAATTTTTGTATCAGGATTTCTGATTGTTCTTAAACTTATATCAGAAAAAATTTCTATTAATTGCTCCTGATTAAATACATTTTTCAAATTATCTACTGATACATATTTCAATACTTTTTTTCTCAAAACATCATAACTAATTGGAAAATCTTCATCATCTTTTGTTCTTAAAATATTAAAAACATCAACTGCATTTATTTCATAATCCCAACATACCGCTTCAAAACAAGCAACTTTTTCCATAATCTTTCTTTTTAAAATTGGTGATTTAATATCTTCAAATTTTAATGCTTTGTATGGTTTTGTATTAATCTTTTCATTTTCTAAATCTTCTCTTTGTTTTTTGTCTAATTCTTTCCACTCTTCAAGAGTAATTGAATTTCTTTTGTGTTCATCACAAGCAGTAAACCAAAGTCCAGTTGTTCTTAATTCTCCATATTTCCCACAAGTTTCACAAATATTAGCAGATTTATTTTCAGCTTGTCTAACTAAAGCTCTGATACTTTTTTCAACTATTTCAGGATATGGAGAATTTAAGCAGTTGTAATAAAATTTTAATATTCCCATTTTTTCTTTTATTTGTTGAATATACGGAAGTTCACAATTTGTTAATTCACAAAGTTCTGTAATATCTTTTCCTAATTCATAAATTAAATCAGTCCAACCATCTTTAAATTCAAATGGTACTTTTTCAAAGATTTTTAACTCTTTTAATTTTTTTCTGTTTTCTGAATTTTCTAACATTTTTTTACTCCATAGGAACAGTTTTTACACCATCTTCATAACCAATTTCTAAAAACTTATTTAAGAAGTTTAAATAGTTATCCCCTATTTTTTCACTTGCAGAAGCTCTTGAATAGTATTCAACTCTTACTTCGTCTTTTGGAACTAAATTATCTATTTTAATATCTAAAAAAAGTGAGATATTAAACTCATCGACAATATTGTTAATTCTGCTTTTCACAGATTCTAAATTTTTATTTTCTTTTGAGTTTATTTTTAGAACAACTTCTACATTATCTTTTTCTTTTATTATGAACATATTTAACTCCAAATTAAAGTGTATAAAAGAGTTTATAGAAGCATTATTTTGATTCTAAATCTTTTAATTCAAATTACGTTATTCTAATACATAAATTCTTAAATTATTGTTTAAATACGTTAAACATATTTAAACATTTAGAATTATTAATTATTGGAAAAATGAATGGATAAATTTACTTATAGGTTAGATTTAACAGAAGATGAATTTAATTTAATAAAAAACAATCTAAATGAGAATATATTATCAAAAGCAAAAAAGATTAAAGTATCAGAAAAAAAAACTGATTCAATGAAAAGAGCTACATTTCATAGAAGTGAAATAGCAAGAGCAAAATTATTTGATGCAATTTTTGATTTAACTGAAAAAGATATTGAAGTTACACAATACAATCTAAAAAAATATAAAAATATACCTTATCATACTTCAAAAAAATATCTTGATATTTTTAATGAACTAGAAAAATCTTCGCAAGAAAATCAAGAAGCATTAACATATACAGAAGAAGAAATTAAAGAATTAAAAATATATCATAATCAAAAAGAAGAATCATTTAGTTTACAAGAGTATGACAAAGAGTTATTGAAAGAATGGCAAGAGATAAAAGCTAAGAAAAAGAAGTGAATGTTTTTAGTTAGTGTTCAAATCACTTAAATGAAAGGAACACCTATTTTTATTTCAAACATATATAAGCCAATGTGTGTTTGTTCTTTTTCCCACTATGTCCGTAGTGGGGTTTATAATATAAAACTAAAGAGTTAGCATCTTTGCATTTGAGCCATAGCTTTTAATTGAATTTCAACATCTTCAATTACTTCACTTAAATCTTTTCCAATATACTCGCTTTTTTTACTTGTATATTCTATTAATTTACTTTTACTCATTTGTCTTTCAATTGCATAAGGGTTATCAAAAAAAATCCACATAATTTTCATAAAGATATACCAAACAGTAATAAATTTTAAAAAAGTAAACAAACCTAAAGCCATCCAGCCTAACGCAAGTATTTCAAATGATTGGCTTCCTAAATTGAAACTTGTAGCTATATATTCTGCAACTACCCCATAATAACTTTCAAAGGCTTTATCAAGAGTAGTTGTACCTCTTAAAATGTCTGTAAACCAACTAATTTGCTCTTTAGTGTTTTTATCTGCATAATGATATAAACTTCCACCTAAAAATTTTAAAAATAAAAAAACAATAGGAAAATAAACAAAAACAGTTTTAAATGAAAAATTCTCTTTTATAAAAATATGTGGTTTAAAAACCAAATATTTTTTATTAAAATATGGTGCAAAAATAAATTTTCCAACTTTCATAATAAAACTCCTAAATTAAATATTCTGTAATCATATCATAAAATATTTTATTATTATAAAATAATAATATTTATAAATAGTCTTATTTAATTAACTAAAACCTATATTTTAGGGCTTATTGTATTAATTTGAATCCTATTAATATAATTATTAATAGGATTAGTGTTCAAATCATTTAAATGAAATGAACACTTATTTTTATATAAAATATTTCCACAACATATGTATAAATTTCCATAACATATGTACTTACAATTTTCAACTAATAAAATATTTCTGATTTCTCTTTAAATCAAGCTTATATTCTTTATGCTTTTTTTGTTCCTGAGAAAATCAGATTTTATTTCTAAACTGCATGAAAATAAATATATTCAATCTCTTCCTTTGTGAACTTTTGTTGAAGTTCATCTTTAGACATACCTTCGATATACCAACCTGTAATTTCTTCATCACTAACTTTAATACTTTTTTTTAAGTTAGTACCATAAACTCCTAAAATTGCTTCAATTATAGACATATTAAACTCCTTTATTTATTTTTACTATTTTCTGCATCACTCCAAAATCCATCATTAAGATTCTTTTTGAAGATTTTTATATACATATATTCCTCAAGCTCTTTTTCTGTTTCAAAATAATTCTTCTTTTTTGCAAAGTAAAGAGTTATTTCAAAAACTATCCAAACTAAATGTATAATTATTTGTAAAAGAACAAAACCAAATAAAAAACCAGCAATAATAAATGTTGCTAATTCTTTTTCTCCTAAATCAAAGAAAGATGATGAAAAATTTAAAAATGGTACAAATAAATCTGCCCAATTTTCAAAAAAACCTGATTCTTTCAATAAATTATAATGATGTTTCATTTGATTATCATTTTGGTCTGCTCTAACTTCTTTAAAAATACTCAAAAGTGCTAGAATCAATGGTATTACAAATCCAAATACAACAATAACTTTTAAGTTAATCATTTGAGCTTGAATCAGTAAATATCTGCTTAGTATTTTAAAAAATTTCATTTCTCTTTCTCCTTATTTGTTATAATATTATTATAACAAAATAAATATATTATTACAATATATTTTTAGTATTTATATTAAAAATACAGCAGTTTTTTAAACTACTGTATTCATTTTTGCAACAGAATGTTTTGATTCAACTTTATCACCAATCACTCCACCAACATCAAACCCACCATCTCTCATTCCTAAAATATCAAGTATGATATTTGCTCCGTTAAATACAAGATAAAAACATACAAAAATTGTAATGAATGAAGTTGCTAATAAAAGAGTAGATTTTAAAAACAATAAAATTGCTCCAGCTCCAAGACCATGGGTAAAATTTTCAATCATATCAAAAGTACCTGAACCACTATCTGCTTGAATATCATTAGTTAGCATAAATAATGGTTCAAACATACCAGCTACAACAACCTGATTTAGACTATTTAATACATCATAAGCAAATATTGCCATTATTACTGATACAACAATTAAAATAGGTTTTAATGCTAATAAAAATGTATGTTTTATTAAGTTTTTTATAATGTCTAAATTTCCAGTTGAAAAAGCAAAAATACTAGCAAAAGGAATTACTATATAAAGTATCTCTACACTTAAAAAATAAAAAGTTATAACTAAAAATCCAGCTCCAATTATTGCAATTAAAGGTAATGCTCCAATTATACTTTTTAATAAAAATATTGTAAGCATACCAACAATAGAATCAACTATTGCATTTGTTCCTGTTGTTAAAATTTTATCAACAGCTTTTCCAATCATCTCTCCTTTAAAAGGAATAAGACTTATTAATGTACCAACTCCTGAACCAATAGCACCAATAGATTCTTTTACGGGATTAAAAACTCTATTGATATAATTTAGCATATTGTCTGAAAAGGGTATAAAAGCATAATAAGGAGCATTTGTTAAAACTTCATAGGTAGCTGAATTAATCAGACCTGTAATACCACCTACTTCCTCAGGCTTTGCAAAACCTTGAATATCATAGCCACTTTGATTTCTAAACTCCTCTAGTTTATACTCATAATTTTCTTGCCTATTTTCATTTTTACCTAAAAGTGAAAAAGTATCAAAAGCCATTACAGTAGTTCCAAGATTTACAATAGATACAAAACCAAGCTCAGATATATTTTTATATGTTAAATCAACCATTTTATTGATTTTATTTTCCATTTGAGTAGAAATTGCAGAATTGTAATTTTCTATTTTAAAAGCTAAATTTGATAAAAAGGCATTACTGTTATAATAAGCTCTTTCCATTTGATAACAATATGAAACTGCTGGAATCTCATTTTGTGTTAAATATGCTTCACCATTCATCATTCCTCTTGTATAAAAATTAATAGCTCTTTTTTCTTCTTCGGCTATTCCTTTTGTGTAGATGATTTCGCTCGGTGGAAATAAAGTATTTGAATTTAAAAGACTTACATAATGAGATGTTGCATCAGTATTGTAATAAATTTTACATTGTTTAAGTAGCTCATTATAATATTTATTTTTTATTTTTTCCTTATATTCCAAATCTTTTAAAGCTTGAAAATCCTCCTGTAAGTTTACACCTACACCAGCAAACTTGTATCTTAAAACAGATGATGTTGCTGTTTCAGTTAATTTATCTGCTGTATTGATTCCTAAATACATTAAAGGTCTAATAATTTGTTGATAACCAGTTTGTGATAATTGTCCAGTTGATGTTTCTATTTTATTTACACTAAAAAAGAATACTATTAAAGAAAATACACCTAAAAAGACTTTTTGAGCTATATCTTCATGATTTTGAAGTTTTGAAATCTTTTTTGTTGTTTGCTCTGAAACTGCCAAAAGTATTGATAATGCACCAACAAATAAAAATAACATTACTTTTAATGACAATAATATCTTGTCACTTGAACTTAAAAAATTAATAATAAAGGTAACTGAATTTGAAAGAGCATCTACTGTTCTTGAAATTAGTGTTGGATTTACTAAATTTGAACTAACAAGATTAGGTGTATTTGTATATCCACTATTTAAAGTAACTTCATTTGTTGTAATTGAAGTTGGTATATCAATTATTTTTTCATCTGCCAACAGTCCAGCAACCATATATTTTGGAAGATTTACATATTTTGTTGTTCCAGCGTTAGTATAAAGGTCATTTAATTTATCTTTTAAGGTGAATAAATGGCTATTAACTGTATTAGTATTTGAGTTAATCTCATTTACTGATTCAGGATTTAACATCGTTTTTGCACAATGCTGATTTATATTTACAACTTTTCCTATTGCTGTTTGTAGAGATTGTTTTGAATAAACATAACAAGTAGTTGCACCACTTTCAAACTCAAAATTAGCAATTCTTCCGAAAAATCCATCTTTGAATGGTGGACACTCTACCTCACAACTAGTTCTTTGATTTACACCTTTTGTAAATTGTGTTTCAGGTGTAGTAGTATCAGCTCCAAAAATAGCACTATTTAAAAATAAAATAGTAATAATTAATTTATTGAATATCTTCATTCTCAATCCTTAAGAAATAACCTTTGATGAAAACTTTTTTTGAAACGTTAAAACCAGTTTTTGGTTTTAAGAAAAATAGGAATTTTCTTTGTTTTTTTTCGGCAAATTTAATATCAATCTCATTTTTAAAATTCTCCAAAAAATACCAATTTTTATAACCTTTGAAATAAAAAATATCTAATGCTAAAATTGAAAATAAAAGTATTTGGGCAAAAAAAGTTAAACCTATATCTAAACTTACTGCATAATCATTAATTAAAAATATAAAAACTGCATTTATAATACAAATTGCAACTACATATATTTTAAAAAAGATTAGATTTGTTTTTAAATAAACAAATAACATACTTATAACAACTACAAATGCTCCAATAAAAGGTATTAAATCATTTTTATTACTTGGGTAGTAAAAATAAGGCAAAACCAATAGAAAAGGCAAATATTTAATTAAAACTATTAAATATATGGGAACTTTTTTAAGTGATGATTCTCCTAAATCATCACTTGATACTTTTAGATTTTTAAAATCTAATGTCAAATCTTCCCTACTTTGAGTGAGCCAAAGGAAAAATGGATATTTATTTATTCTCATATAATTCCTTTTTTATCTATAAGCTCTAATAGCTTCTGCAATTAACTGATTTAATTCTGTTAATGATTTTTTATCAACATTTTTAACTACAAATGGATTTTTTTCATACTTTATTAAATATTTTGGAAGCTCAACTACTTGTTTATTTAAGCTATAATATTCAAACATTAAGTTAGTAAGCTCTTTAGATAATTTGATACTATTTTTACTTTCTATAGTATTGCAAAACATATAATCAACTTTATTAATTGGATTCTTTACCTCTTTATCAAAAATATACACTTTATCATTTAATACAAATCCCTTATCAAAATACATAGGATAAGGAGTTGTAAAATATACTTCATATTTTTCAATAAAAGCTTTTTTATAATCAGTTGATTCATTTTCAATTGTGCATTTTTGAATTAGCTTAGTTGGTTCAATATTGCTATTATTATTTAGATTTTCAATCTCTATTGCAAACAAACTATTTACTACTAAAACAAGACCTAAAGCTAAAACAAATTTTTTACTTAATTTCATCATTTTTAAACCTTTTTATTTAAATTAAATTGATTCATTTTTTGATTTATTATAATTTTGTTATAATATTTATAATCAAAAAAAGGACTGATTTGGAAGAAAAAAAATACATTAAAAAAACATTCAATGTTTATCAAGATGCTTGGGATGAATTTATCAAACTTTGCAAAAGAGAAAACTCTGATACCAACAAGGAGCTTCGTAAATTTATTGACCAATACAATAAAAAACATCGTGATAAAAAAGAGAGTTAATCTAATATATCTATCTTTTTTTATTTCTATTTTTTGAATGATGATTAACCTCCTCTTCTTGATTAATTTCAATTTGTTTATGTTTAGAATCTTTGTTTTGAAGCTCTTGATGTTGTTGCACTAATTCTTTTAACTTTTCTTCACCTTTAACTACATCAACTACTTTTTTAGGCTGTTTAGCCATTAAATCATTACAAATCTCTGTTGCTTCTTTTATGTTTATACCTATCTCTTTTGTGAGGAAATCGACAATACTTCTAGGCTTTTGTCGATTAGTTTTATTATTAATTTTATTTCCATCCCCTACTTCAAACTCATCTAAGTTAATGTTATATTTTTTAGAAGCAAAATCTAACACTACTTGAGCTTTTAAATTTTCTTTTAGAAATTGAATATCATGTACTTTTTCTACTTCAAGGATTTTTGAAGAATTTGCAATGATGTAATTATCTAATTGAGATACTGGTCTAGTTGGTTTATCAACTTTTTTTAGCTCTTTTTTCTCTTGCTTTTTAACCTGAACTTGATTTTGCTCTTCAACTTTTTTAAGAATCTGTTTTTTAGCCTCTTTTATAAATTCAGGTGTTCCATCAACTTGAATATTTAATAAATCCCATCCTTTTGCAAGGGCTATATTAACCATTAATCTAACTTCATCTTCAATTGAATTTGCATTAGAATAAGAGAGTATTTTATCCCCTTTATCTTCAACTTTTACACCTTTTGAGTGATTAATGAAAGTTGTATTATCTACACCTGTTTCATCAGTTTTTACATAATAACCACGGAGTGAATCCTCAATATTTACACCATAATGCTTGTAGAATATTTTTTGTTGAAAAGTTAAAGATTTGAAAGAATTATAATCAGCTTTTTTTGAATATTTTTTTTCAAAAGATTTTTTTAATTGCTCATCATTTTCATAAATTTTTTTTAAATCTTCTGTAGCTTTTTTACTTCTTCTTTTTCCAATTTCTTCAACTCTTTTTTCATAAACTTCATTTAGAATTTTTTCTAACTCTTCTTGTGTCATGTCTTCAAGTTTTTTATGATTTTTTTCATTTGAAGTTGCATCAACAAATCTTTCGAAACCTCGCCCTTGTATATTTATATCTTGGATTATTTTTTTACCGCTTTTATCTGTTTTAAAACTTTTTCCAATTAACTTAATATAGTTATTGTTTTTTGTATTAACAACTCTAAAATCTACATTTTCTTTAAAATTCAGTTGGTTTTCCAAGAAATGAATAAGCTCTTGTCTATCATTTAGTTCATCTAAAAGCTCAGTCCATTCTCTCCTATCTCGTCCCACTTGTGAATCAAAATTTTTAATCCTAAAGTCTCTTTTTTTTATTTGTTCAAACCCAAATTTGTAGTTACTTTTACGTACCATTACTTCATCATAGAAGCTGTTAGTTGCAAACAAATTACGAAGTTTAGTATCACTTAATGGATTTAAAAAGGATACCCCTAGATGAATATGTGGATATCTCTTATTGCCTTGTTCGTCGTACTTAAGCTTTGGGTAATGGAGCTCTGCATAAGATATAATTTCATTATCAATGTCATAACCACTAAAATGATGTTTTATATAATCTTGAACTAACTCTTGCATTAGTACATTTTGTTCATCTTTTGTTGGTAGAGATTCTATTTTTTGATAATCATTATCACTAAAAGCAAAAGTAATATGTAAATAATTCTCAGCCCAATTTTTATTTTGGGCACAATAATTTTCAGCTCTCTCAAAATCATCAAGGTTACCCCAAATTGGAGTAACTATATCTTTTTCATTTCTTGAATAATTTGAATCAGCTTTTTTCCCATCTCGAAGATATTTTGATAATCCTGATTTAGCACGTCTTATACGAACTATCATCTTAAGCTCCAATTTTATTTAATTGATTTTGAATCAGTTTTAACTCCACCAGCAAAGCCTGATAATCATAAATATTTAAAGCATTTTTTAAATTTGCAACATTAAGTACAAATGCAACCTCATTTAAATTAATTCCGACTTTTCGTACTTGTGTCGCTAGACTGTTATAATCTTTTTTTACAACAACTTTACCTTGAGATAATATATATCTAAAGTATTCTGCTTTTTTTAAACCACTATCTTGAATTTTTAACTCTAAATCTTTAAAAAAATCATCTGTTACACGTACTTCAATTCTTTTTGATTTATTTTGTTTTTTCATAGGAAACATCCAATTAAAATACCTAAAAATAGAAAACTTGTAGCAATTACTAATAACTCTTTTTTATAAATTTTTTGATTTTGTTTTTGAATAATTTCATCTAAAATTTTTGATTTTTCATCAATATTAATTTTTACAGCTTCATCAATTTTTTCACTTAAAATTTGATTTGTAGAATTTTCAATTTTTAAATTTATTTGATTTAAAGCATTTTCAATTTCTTTTGTTTTATTTAAAATTACATCTAAATTTTGCACCTCTTTTTGAAGTTGTATCATTTTATTTATTGTTGGTGTAATTTGGGTATTTAAATGAAGCATTAAAAACTCATATTTGTCTAAAATATCCACCAATTGAGTGTCACTTACTAATATACCTTTTGATTTATTATTTTCCATTTTAAACTCCTAATCTAATTTAAAATTCTGAATTAATGTTTGACAATACTCATAAATCTCCTCGTTAATTCGATTTAATTTTTTTGCTTTTAAGAATTCATCTTTCCCTTTTTTTGCCCATTCAGCTTTAACTTCATCGAAATTTTCCATTATAATTTTTGCTTTTAAATAAGCATCAATTAAAGAATATTGATGTTTTGAACTAATAATATCAGGCAAATCTGTCTCAGTTACATAATTTAAATTTTGAATTTTATCCTTGAACTCCTCATATCTTGACGCTAATCCAAAAGATTCATTTCCAAAGAATGATTTAAACTTATATTTAATATCTTCAAAATCAAAAGATGGACATTTATTTAAAACTAAATTTATTTTTGCATCTTTATCAAAAGATAAAATAGAATCTATAGTTTGAAGTGCATTATCTACATTTGATATACTGTTAGATAGAGGAACAATATAAGTAAGTCCAAATAGTTCTTTTTCTTCTAAAATTTTTAAAAGTTTTATAGTATCATCTCCTCCACCAGCATCTATAATATTTACACTATCATCTTGTGATAACATATTATTAAACTCTATCTCATCGATTGCATCTAAACCATCATCAATTTTAAATGATTTAAAACTTATTTTTTGAGAATTTTTAATCATTTTTTTTGAATTATTATTGTTATCAACTTCAAAAATATTTATATTTTTATTTAAAAATAAAATAGGTAAAACTTGCAAAGAGAGGAAAGTTTTACCCTCTCCACCTTTTGTTGAAACTACAACATAAACATTTTTGTATACTACTGTCATATTCTTTTTTGCCATTATAAATCCTTTGTATTTTTAAAATTTTTCATTTATTTTTTATCTTCTGAAAAGAAATCTTTCTAAATCACTTTTCTTAAAACAAACTTTATTTGAGTTAACAGGAAAATCGGGAGAATATGTCTCTAACTTGCCTTCTTTTACCAGCTGATACAATTTAGTAGCTGATACATTAAGAATTTTTACCGCATCTTTTTTAGTTATTAACATTTTTTAATCCTTTATTTTTTAGGCAGATTTTTTGTCACAAAATCTACAGCTGAATTGGTTAAATCATCAATATTATTGATAGATTTTTCATCTTTTTTTATATCTCTCTTTTGAGATACACCTACATCTGATTTTTTGTCTTTTTTAAGATTTTTTGCACAAAATTCATAAAAAACCGTTTTTGATATTTTAAATCCTAATTCACTATTTAAAATTTTTAAAACTTGACCTAAACTCCAAAATTCAAGCATCTGTTGAATTTCAAGCTCCATTAACTTAAGTAACTTAACTTTTTGAAGCTTTTTAAGTTCATCCTCTCCACCTACATTATTAACTATTTGTTCCTTACGAGTTTTAAGCATATTCTTCACATTTTAACTCCCTAAGCAGTCTTAATTTGACTCAAAACTTGGAATCTTGCAATTGCTCTTATAGGATACATTACTCTACCACCTGCAATTATATGGTCTATTCCTATTCCTTCTTTTCTCCACTTCTCGATTGTACTTGGTGATATTCCTACAACTTGGGCTGTTTGTTTTGAGTTAAGATTTAAACCTTTGGTTAATCCCAAAGCTTTTATCTCTTTTTCATATTTTTCAATTTCTTCTTCAATATTCATTTTTAATCCTTTCAGTTAGATTTTATTAATTGTTCCGATGAGCTATTTCAGTCTCATCGCAAAATTTAATGACAATTAAGTTGTTAAAGAGCCTTAAGTATGTATAATACTATTAATATTAAAACTAAACTTTTAAATACTAATAGAATTATATTCTATTTGAAAACTATTGTCAAGTTATTTTAATTAAAATTTTAATATTTAATACATATTGTATTAATATTGTATATATAAGGTTTAAAAATGAATATAACAGAAAAAGCTATTATTAACTTAATTAAATATTATTCTTTGTCAAATGCAGCACAATTAGCAAACAAATTTGAAATTACTCAAGGAGTTGTTTCAAACTGGAAAACTAGAAATGCAATAGGTGCATTAACAGACACAGTAGCAAATAAAGACCCTGAAGCTTTAGAATATATATTTTCAGGAAATAGTGTAAATTTTTCTCAGACTGGTGCAAATTCCCAACAAGTTAATACACAACATAATGCTGGTGCAGGTATGGTAGTTCATCCAAATATAGATGCACTTAATAATCATACTAATATAAAAAAAGAAGATGAATTACAACCTCTTTTTGATGCTTTATTATCTGTTTCAAATGCTTTGGATAAAAAAGATAAATTAAAAGAAGAATTAACAAAATTAATTTCTATATTACCAACTTTGTAAATTTGTAAAATAAATGTCAGAAAATAAATCAAATACTTACACTCAAACTGGTGCAAACTCTCAACAAATTGGGACTCAAAACAATTACTACTCTATTTCTAATCCTAGTGTAAAAATAGAACTAAAAGAGCCTTATAAAATTTATATTTTTGAATTGCTAAAAAATGAGCAAATTAAAGATATTTTATTTACAGCTTTTTTACCATTAATTATATTTACTGTTTTAATATCAATTTCTATAGAAAATCTTAATTTATTTAAATTTCTTCAAGTACTTTTATCTTTTTATATAATTTTAGGAATAGTATTATTTTCATTTAATTATTATCAGATGTTAAAAGCAAGTTTCAAGAGTACATTTAAAAAAATTGACTATAAAAATTATATTTTAATTGACAAAAAAAAAGTTGAAATAATAAAAGAAAAAGAAACTTCAATAATTATAAATTTTGAAGAGATTAGAAAAATTGAAGTTGAAAAAAATTATATGATTGGATACAATATACTAATATATAAAAAATACCTAGAACCTACCATAACATATAATATCCATTATCGTGAAAAAGCATTACTTATAAAAGACCTTTTTGAAGAATATCTTTTAACTAAGGTTAAAAATGAAAGAATTTAAAAAACTTTATCTTTTTGATTTACAAACTGGTAAAAAAATCAATACACTAGAACAATTAAAAGTAATAGTAAAAAATGAATCAAAGAGATATGCTTGTAGTGCATATTTAGATACAAATGTGATTTCAAGATTTCAAGATTATTATAATAATCCATCTCTAACAGATATATTAAATGAATTTAATAGAATAAAAAAAATTAAAGATTTAGATTTAATAGGGATGGGAGCTTCTTTAGAATATTCTTTTGATAAGATGAATATGTCTTATAACTATGAAAGATTTTCAGATATAGAAAATACTTTTAATAAATATATAAATGATGGTTATGACGGTTATCTTTCCTTTAAAAGTAAATCAATATACGAAGACCAAAAAAAAATTGAATCTTTTAAAAATTTTTCAAATGATTATCTGAATATAACTTATGTTTTATTTTTAAAAATTATTGATATTGATAGAAAAGAAATTACATTCATAGAAAAAGTTAAATCTTTTATTCTTTTTATGAATAATGAATTAAAATGTTTATCATCATATGAATTAATTATTGCGTGCGATATTTTTTGTGAAAAATCAGAGTCAAATTTTAAAAAAATAATCAAACAATACAATAAAATTAAACGTGGGGAATTAAAAAAAGAAGATATAAAACGTGAATTGATAAATGCCTCTTGGGATATTTTCCATTTGAGAATAGCAGAACTACTTTATTTAGATAAAAAATCAGATGTAAAAAATGACAATAAAGAATCTTATATTATTTTTGCTACATTAGATAAAGAATTCTCAAATTTGATTAACTCAAGAATTAATGCGATGAATATCTTAAATCAGCACAATCTAATTGAATTTAATAAATTAAATAAATGTATGGAAAAAGATTTTGAAGAAATACATAAATTTCAAATTCAAGAATATTTAAATAATGACTATAATAGAAAAAATAATTATTCAGAAGAATTAAAAATTAATTTAGAAGATAAAGTATTTAATTTTAATACCTAAATTAAACCACCTTTTTTGTCTCAGTTGTCTCCACTCTCCTAATTTAATCTTCCCGTTTGCCTTTGGCTATATCAAATGATATGGTAGGGAATGGCTCAAGAGTGAAGACAACTTGCCCTTGGACTACTTTGGATTTAACAAAATAGTTCAGGACAAGTTAGTCAAAATTATGCAAATGACACGGCTTTTGCAGGACTTTCGTTTCGACTTTTAGTAGATTATTGTTCAACTCTTAATCTACAACACAATTACACTAGACGGCTCCCCTTATCTAGTAACCTATCTATTTAATTAATCCAGTATTAGAGCTTATCTCTAATTTAAAAACCTCTGTTTTACATCTTAACTAGTAAATATATAGGAGTGTTCTTGCTACTGCTTTCGCAGATGAGCGGGCATCTCCACCGTGAATCGTACCTCATTCCATCCTCACACGGTGCTGATTTGGTCTCTTATTTGGCTATGATTGTTTTCGGTGAGTTCATTCTCACCTTATGCAAGTATTTAATTTTATCGCAAGGTTTTCGTCTTACAGTGCAGTCCTTACACTCTACCGCTTAAATAGTTTTCAGACAATACTTTATCCTCAACACTTAAGTTGATTTTTTTTGTAAAATTTTTGGATTAAAAGCTTGAAATTTATTTAGATATTTGATAGAATAAAATTACTTTTTTAGCAATTCTTGTAGTCGCCAAACTAACATGTTAAGAATTGCTAGAGTACCTCCTTTTTTTAGACATAAAAATATTCTCCAACAATTAAGTGGTTTTCATACTTTTATATTTAACATTTGAATTTATTTTAAGATTTGTATTTAAAATTAGAATGTAGATTTGGCAAGTTACATATCTAATTAAAATACTTAGAGCTTAGCAAATTTACCGAGCGATAAATCTACCAAGCAAATATGTAGCTTGCCAAGCTCTAAATATTTATAGAGCTAGTATATAGGATTTTATGGGCATTGTAAATAAAAAGATTTTTAATAAAAAAAGTATTTGATATGATATGAATAAAAGTAAATTACTATAAATAATTCGATATATAGTAGTATTTAAAATTACTTACTTAAAAAAATAAATTAATTTTTTAAATTTATATAGTATTAATAATATGGTTTTATTATGTAAGGGTATAAATAGGGTAGAAAAGATGTTAAAAAGAAAACTTAAAAAGCTTTAGAAAGCCCTTTAAATCAATGGCGACCCCAGCATGATTCGAACATGCGTGTTCTGGAGGAAATCTTTATGTCTTATATTTACATAAACTTCCAATTCTTACTAAAAAAGCCTATTTTATAGTATTCATAAGTTCATATACTATAATATACAACTTATAAATTTACATTAATTTACATTTAAAAAAGACACCTAAAAGGACACCTTTGGCAATACCAAAAACAACAAAGACTAATTATCCTGGAATAAGTTACTATAGTGATAGTCAAAAAGGTAAAGTATTTTTAGCAACATTTACAATCAATAAAAAGAAATATAGAAAAATCATTGGTTATGAAAATGATGAATTTAAAACAAATGCAAAAATTGCTTTTTTGAAAAAAGAAGAGATGAAAAGTGAGATTGAAAATAATACATATATAAAAAAAGATTTAACTTTTAAACAATTATGGGAATTATATTTTAATCATATAATAGATTCAAAATCTGTATCTAAAAAAACTTTAACAAGTAAAAAAAGCACTTACAATTGTCATTTTAAATCAAGATTTGAAAACCTAAAAATAAATTCTATTCAAACATATAATATACAACTATTTGCAAATGAACTATTAAAGACAAAATCTCCTAAAAGTGTTGATAACTATCTTGCAGATTTATCAGCTCTTTTCAAATTTGCGATTAAATATAAAATTACAACAAATAATCCTGTAATACTTGTAGATAAACCAAAATACGATAATACAAGAGAATATCCTTTAGATTTTGTAGAATCAAAAAGATTATTCAATACAATAATAAATTTTAAAGAACCTTTATATAAAGACATATTTACTTTTTTATTACATGGAAGAAGAACTGGAGAAGTTTTAAATTTAACTTGGGATATGATAGATTTTGAAAAAAGAACTTATACTATTAAATATGAAATAAACAAAGCAAAAAAGAATATGAGTTATGAAATGACTGATGAGCTCTATAATATCTTTATAAATATAGAAGATAAAGATGGATATGTATTTAAATCTTTAGTAACAGGGGAAAAAATAAAAAATCTTAGATGGGCTTGGGATAGAATACTTAAAGAAGCAAATATTAATAAAAGTATGAGAATACATGATTTAAGACATTTAATTGGAGAAATATCTTTAAATAACACAGATAATAGTATGGAAGTTGTAGCAGCTATATTAGGACATAGTTCTACTAGACCCACAAGAAGATATGCAAAAGTTCAACAAAAAGTTGCAGCACAAGGAATTAAAAAAGTTTTTGATACTTTGAAGTAATACCAGGGGAGTGATGAAGTCCCCCTTTTATCAATATAACTTAATAGCAAATATTAAGCATATCAAAAGTAGTATTACTAATTTTTGAAACAAAGGTACTCCTTTTGAGAGAATCCCACTTTCCCCAGAATTTACATTCTTACCAAACCACCCAGCAAAAAAAAAGGTAAAGCTATAAAGCTCTACCTTTCTATGATTCTCTCTATTCAGGTCATCACTCCTGAAAAAAGGAAACCTTTGTTTCATGGAAGAATTATATCATGTTTTTTCTAAAATGATTAATCCTTCAAAGCAATTTTTATTTATATTAATCGCTTTTCAACTCATCTTCAATTAAATCAGCTTTTATTCTATGATAATAATATTCTTGTCGTTTTTGAGAAAGTTTCTGTATATCATTAAGTAATTCATCTTTAAATAAAGATTTATTTTCAACTAATAAATTAGAAGTATCATTTATATCTTTTTTAGGCGTTTCATTAGTTCTAAACATATTACCTGTATTTGTCAATAGCCAATTTATATTTATATTGAATACTTTATTCAAATTATTAATAATCTTAAATGGCAATTCAACTTGACCTTTTTCATATTTTGAGATTAAATTTTGTGAAGTTTCCAATTTTTCAGCAAATTCAGTTTGATTTAATCCCAAAATCTTCCTAATATTAAGAAAGTTATTATTTATACTCATTATATTAATAATCCTATTGACATTTATTATTGTTTTGAATATAATTATTCAATAAGTTAATAAACTTACATTTATTTACATTTTAGCCTTTAAGGATACCTAAAAATCCATTAAAAAGTGGATTTTCATACTCTTTTATAGGTGTAGGTTTATTTCATAAAAATAATAAAAAAGGATAAAAATGAATGAAAATCTACTCACTAAAGAAGAATTAGCTGTAAGACTTAATTTATCTGTCTATGAAGTAGAACAATTAAGAAAAACAAAAAATATGCCTTACACCAAAATTGGAAGAGTATATAGATATGACCTAGAAATAGTTTCAAAGTTTATTAAAACTTTATCTTCTACAAATGAAAAGAAAAAATCAGGTAATTAAAAATGAAACTATATGAGACAAATAATAGCTTAGAAAATATGCTTAAAAATTTAAAAATTGAAGAAACTCTCATTAATCAAATAATTATTAGATATTCAACGAGTAAGCTGACTAAAACTTTTGTAGAAGAACTAAAAAAACAAAAAGAAGATGAAAATCCAATAAATTTAATTTTACATTTTTTCCTTCTAGCTGACAAAATGAAACCTATAACTTGTGATAAAAAAACTCTTTCAAAACTTACTGGACTTTCTGAAAGAACGATAGATGAGAGAAGAAGAGCTAGACAACTTCCATTTATTCAACTAACAGGTAGCTTTAATGAAAAAGGTGGACGAAAAATAATAATTTTTGACCCCGATGAAGTAACAAATTATTTATATAGTGAAAAAGTAAAGGCTATAAGCTAATGGAAAATAAACATAGTTTTTCTCATATAGAACCTATTTTAATAGATAAAAACTTTATTAGATATTTAAATGAAGAACAACTAAAAGTTATAGGAGCGATATTAGCTTCTAATCAACAAAAATCTTCTTTTCCTTTATCAGATAAAAGTATCGCTTTTTTTGGTGGATTCAATGATATTAAAATTGTCTCAAACATAAAAAAATCACTAGAGGATATTGGTCTCTTAAAAAAGGATATGACACTTGATTTTGTGAATTGGGAAAGAAACATAAAAAAATGAATAAATTAAAAATTATAAAACCTAAAACTAGACCTATACAAATTGAGCCTTGGTTCTTTAGATATTTAAATGAAGGACAACTAAAAGTTGTAGCTGCTATCTTATCTCATGCAGATATAAAAGATAGACAATCAAATTCATTTCCTTCTAATAGAGTAATTGCATTTTATTGTGGATTCGGAAATTTTGAAAAAGGTTCAAAAGCTTATGAAAAATATGAAAAAATAGAAGATGATGAAAAAATAAAATTTAAAAATGAAAAAATGAAAAATGCAATCATAACTGTTGCAAATATAAAAAAATCATTAGAAAAAATTGGACTTCTAAAAAGGGAATATGTAGGACCAAAAGGTAAACAAATTGTTTATATGACTTTAGATTTAGAATGGAAAAAAGAACAATATTTAAAAGAGCATGATGAGTTCTTTAATGATGTCAAATATGAAGATAAAGAAGATGAAAAAGAAAATATAGCTAAAGAACTTGCAGAACTACAAAGATTAAATGAAGAAGGAAATATATCTAAAGATAATCTAGCAAATAGATTAAAAAATTTAAGTAATAAGATAAATGCATCTAATACAGAAAATTCTCAAGTTCCTCTTGAAGATATAGAAAAAGTTGCAACTTATATAATGAATACTTCTAAAGTTCAAAATAAAATAGATGAAGGAATTATTGAAAATAAAGAAGCTTATAAAAAATCAATAATTAAATCAATTTCAAATAATAGTTTCAATGGTGTAGATAAATATTATGAAGCTCTGGTAAAAAAAGAACAAAAAGATATTCTTGAAACACTAACTATATCTTTAGAACAAAATGAAAATGAAAATTTCTACCAAAAAAATATTTTATACTTCAAAGATTTAATATTTACAAATAATATTTTCCTAGCAACTTATCAATCAAAAGATAAAAATTTTTCTAAAAAATACATAATTTCAGATGAAAAAATAAAATACTATTTACATTCATCTTATTTCTATACAAAACAAAATAAAGAACTACTAGATAACTATAACCAAGCAATAAAAAATTATCAAGAATTAATTAATACCCATAATTCAAAAAATAACTCTTCCTGATTACCTAATTATAAATTTTTAATTAAAACAAAACTCCGACTATGTGGAAGTGATAGGAGTATAAAACAAGATTCACCCTAAGCATAAACAGTAACTTGAAAGACTGGAACTAAGGCAAAAATCTTAGATTTGGAGTAGGAGTTACATTTTATCAGAAAAATAAGTAGTTAATCTACTTATTAGATATTTAAATTAATTAAGCGTATTTTGATTTGTGTTAATTCTAATTTTTAGAGTTAATTAAAATCAATTATAAGGAGAAAAGAAGATGAATTTTTATTATTAAAAATAATAACTTAATAAACACTAAAAAAATAAATAAAAGGAAAAGAATGAAAAGAAAAATTATGATGTTATTAGCTCTTATGATATTACCAAATTTACTTTGGGGAGCATCAATTAGTACAGATGGCGCTACAAATGTATTAGAATCAATAAAAACAGCACTTTTTGCAGTTGCTGGTATTACTATTACTGTATTAATTGCTTATGTATCTTATCAGGTTATGCACAAAGGTCGTCCAATTGATGAGATGACAAAAATTATTGTTGGAGCTGGTTTATTAGCTTCTGCTACTGCGATTGGTGGAGTTTTTGCTTCATTTGTTAGTTAAGTAAGGTTTATTTTATGGCAAAGCAACCTGAAATATTATTTAAAGGTATGACTAGACCTGCTATGTTATATGGTGTTCCAATTTATCCTTTAATCTTAGTTATATCAATTTTTGCACTTGTTTCAGTTTGGACTAATATTATATATATGTTTTTTGTCATACCTGTAATACTAGTCATGAAATTTATTGTTATGCAAGATGATTATATGTTCAATTTGCTTTTTCAATCTTTTAAAACTAAAACACCTACCTTAAATAAAAAATATTATGGTGTAAAATCATATTCAAGTATGGAGTATAGAAAAATGAATAAAAATGTAGGATTTCCAACATTATCAATTTTAGGATTAGATTCTAACCCTACTTTTGAAAAATTCATACCTTTTTCATCTTTGATAAAAAAAGATATTGTATTAACAAAAGATTTCAATTTGGTTAGTTCGTGGAAGATTCAAGGAATTAGTTTTGAGGTAGAATCTGATGAGAATCAAGATTTTATAAAAATATTATTAGCAAATGTTTTTCAATCGTTTTCAAGTGAACCTGTAAGTTTTTATTTCCATTCTACAAGGTTTGATATAGATACAGATTTGAAAGCAAAATATGATAATTCTTATTTACAAGAAATAAATGATTTATATTATCTGTCTTTTTCAAAAGGTAATAGTAAATCAACAGATTTATATTTAACAATGATTTATAATCCATTTTTAAATAATCTAGAAAAAAGTAAATTTTTAAGTTCTTCACCAGAAAAATCAAGAAAAGAACTTTTAAATTATATTTCTAAATTTCATGATTATTCTAATAGATTAGAAGCAAATTTAAGTAAATTTGTTGCTAAAAAATTAAAAATATATGAGAAAGAAGGTAAAACTTTTTCAACACAATTAGAACTTTATAATTATTTATTGGGAGGTAAATTTCAAAAAGTAAGAGCATTAAATACACCTGTTTCTGAATATCTTATAGGTTCTTTAAAAAATATACAGTTTTCAAATGATTTAGTTCAACTTAATTATATTGATGGAACTAAAAAATTTGCACAACTAATTGAAATAAAAGATTATACTTCAATAACTTTTACAGGGATTTTAGACATTTTGATGTATTTGGATGTAAATTATACCCTTACACAATCCTTTACTCCAATGCAAAGAAATAAAGCAAAAGAAAAATTAAAAAAGCAAAAAAAACATTTTAAATCAACTGATGATGATAGTATTACTCAAGAAGCTGAGTTTGATATAGCTCTTGATAGATTAACGAATGGTGATTTATGCTTTGGTAACTACCATTTTTCTTTATCGGTTTTTGGTGAAACTATTGAAGAAACAAAATCTAATACAAATAAAGTAATTACTTGTTTGCAAGATATTGGATTACAAGTTATTCTTGCAGATATAGCACTTCCTTCTAGTTATTTTTCACAAATACCTTGCAATTTTGGTTTAAGACCTCGTGTTAGTCCAGTAACAAATGAAAATTTTGCAAGTTTAATAGCTTTGCATAATTTTGCAAAAGGTAGAAAAAAAAACAACCAATGGGGAGATGCGATAACGATATTAAAAACTCCTTCAAAACAAATATACTATTTCAATATTCATGCTGAAAAATCCAAAAATGATTTTGGCGAGTTCACATTAGGTAATTTTTTAGTTTTAGGACAAAGTGGTGGTGGAAAAACAGCAATGTTACAATTTCTAAATAATCAATTGCTGAAGTTTGCAAATAAAGAAACTTTTCCTAAAAATATTCCTGATAATTTAAAAAAGATGACTTTAGTTTATTTGGATAAAGATTATGGTGCTAAAGGGAATATTTTAAGTGCTGGAGGAAGATATATCAATATTCAAAATGGACTTGAAACAGGATTTAATCCATTTATGATTGAAAATACTAAAAACAATAAAAGAAATTTACAAATATTAATGAAAATTCTTGTTACAGCAAACGGAGAAGTATTAAAAACAAGTGAAGAAAAAGAACTTGCAAATGCTATTGATTTTATCATGGATTTTATTCCATTATCTAAAAGAAAGTACGGCATTTCTTTACTCTTAGAAAACTTAACGGATGATAACACTGATGAAAATTCTTTAAAACAAAGATTCTCATTATGGAAGAAAGGTGCAAAATATGGATGGGTATTTGATAACGAAAATGATTTATTAGATTTTCCTGATGATATTAATATTTTTGGAATAGATGGAACAGAATTTTTAAATGACCCTGATGTATCAGCTCCTTTAAGTTTTTATATTTTATGGAGAGTAACAAATTTAATTGATGGTAGAAGGTTTGGATTAATTGCAGATGAATTTTGGCAATGGTTTGCAAATCTTCTTATTCAAGAAGAAATTTTTAATAAACTAAAAACTATTAGAAAAGAAAATGGTTTTATAGGTATGGCTTCTCAATCTGTGGAAGATGTTTTAAAATTAAAAATTGCAAGAGCAATAGTTGAACAAACATCTACACATATTTTCTTTCCAAATGAAAAAGCTAATAAAGATGATTATGTTGAAGGTTTATCTTGTACAGAAGAAGAATTTAACATAATTAAAAATTTTAATACAGGCATGTACCCATTTTTGATAAAAAGAGGAAAAGAAGCAGCTATTGTAACTCTAGATTTAAGCACTTTAGGAAAAGAAAATATATCAATAATTTCAACAGGGATAGTTCATGTCGAAAAAGTTGATGAAATATTTAATAGAAATGATATTTCTTTAGAAGAAAAAGTTAATGAACTTAGAAATTATTATAAAAATATTTAATGAATAAATAATGTTAAATAGCAACAACAAATTAATAAAGAAATGGAGAAATAAAAATGAATAAAAAAATATTACTAAGCTTAACAACTTTAGTAGTTTTAGGTACAGGTTGTTCAAACAAAATACCAAACGCTCAACCAGTTAAATGGCAAAAAGATAGTGCATTAACTATAAATCAAGAATTTTTATTAACAAAAGAGTTTAAAGTTCCAAAAGACCCAATATTAGACAAACAAAATTGGACTTTTCAAGCTCATGCAGAAAAACAAGGAAAATATCTTTTTAAAAATGAAGATATATCTAAAATATTTTTAGTTGGACATAACGCAAGTGAAATTATTTTAATTGGGAGAGAAGATTTAATAAATGAGTATAAAAACTATTTTTTAGAAAATCAAGTTACAGCTAATATAAAACTCCAAGCAGTAAAACCTATACATAAAGACTATAATAAAGTAAATATACTTTTCTTTAATACTATTAGTAAGTAAAAACCAAGAAAAAAAGAACTAGGTCGGATATGGCAAACTTATAAAATAGATCAAGCGAATGCGTAATCTATTTTATAAGGCAAACATACCGAAAACTCGAAGAGTTATAAATCAGAAAAGAATGGAGAAAAAATGAAAAAATATCTACTAAGTGCAATCTTGAGTACACAGTTATTATTTAGTGCTGGTATTCCTGTTATTGATGGAGTTGCAAATGCACAAGCAATGGCTCAGAATATAAAAACAATTGCAGAATGGGCAAAAGAAGCAGAAAGATGGGCAAATACTGTTACACATTATCAAGACCAGTTAAAAGCTTACGAAGATGAATTATTAAGTAAAACAGGTATTAGAGATACAGTAAGCTTTGTACAAGATTTAAACAGATTACAAAGTTATGCAAAAATTTATGGAAATGATTATTTAGATTTAGGTGCTGCATTAGCTAATAAGAACTCAATGGTTGGAAATCAAGCAAGACAATTATTTGATAAATACAATGTTTTTGATAGATGCTCAAGTAGTATTAATAAAGAAGCTTGTGAAAATAAACTAGAAAGAGAAGTAACAACAATAGCGACAGTTCAACAAACAAAAACACTTGTTGATAAATCAGCACAAAATTTAGAGAATTTATCAAAAAAAGTATCAAATACAGAAGATATAAAAGAAAGTCAAGATATTGCAAATGCAATAAATATTGAAATAGCTCAATTGCAAGTAGTTCAAATGAAAATGGATATGTTAGATAAACAAAATAATGCTGTTGATAAAAGTGAACAAGAACAAACAGAAAGATATTTTGCTTCAAAAGTTGGAGTGAAACCAAAATATTAATATTCATTTAGATAAAATGAATTATTAAATTATAAAAAAGAAGGTAATTCATGAAAAAAATTATATTAGGAACGGCAATAACATTAGCTATTTTATTATTATTAACTGGTTGTGGTGAAAGTGCAGAAGATAAAGCAAAACTAGAATTTAAAGAAAAGATGTTATCAATTAAACCTGAAAACTTTTTTATTGAAGTAGAAAAAACAAAAGATTTCTATGAAAAAGAGTATGGGATGAAGGCAAATGTATGGTTTGAAGAACTTAAAGAGACAAATGAATGGGAAGCTTTAGGAATTGAAGCTCTAAAATTACGAAGTGGTAAAGCACCAAAATATTAAAAAAAGGAGAACTTATGAAAATAGAATATAAAAATAAGTTAAAAAAATGGGATTCTTCGAATACTTAGGTGTATGGATAGATTCCCTTTTTGATTTTATAAAAAATTCTTCAAATACAGATGTTGTACAAATTCTTAGCACTTTAGTAGGATTAACAATCACGCTACAAATTATGTTTAAATCTTATCAGTCTTTTGCAGGTAAATCTAATGAGCCTGTGAAAGAGTTGATTTGGGATATTACGATTAGAGTTTTAGTAGTTGGTGTAGCTCTAAATTTAAATGGATACCTAGATACTATAAAAACAGGTATGGAAAATCTTCACAATATCATGTCGGGAAATACAAATTTATATGCAGAACTAGATGAAAAATTTAATGCTACGACGAATTTAATTTCAAAAATTTGGCATGAATATAGTTTTTTAAAATCTGGTCATTCAATCTTTGCAACAGGATTATCAATAATTTTAGTTTTTTTAGGTTTCTTGTTTGGAATAGTACCATCATTTTTAATTGTTGTTACAACAGGAATAACATTAAAAATCTTATTATTAATAGCTCCTATTGTTATTTTTGCTACATTATATCCTTGGTTCAAAAATGTTTTTACCCAATGGTTAAATATATTTATAACTAATCTTTTAACCGTATATATTGTTGGAATATTACTTAGTAAATTTACTGAGAAATATGGAGATTTTATTCAAAAAGCAGATAATAATTTCCAAACTTCAGATGTTTTAATTATTGGTTTTAATGCTTTAATAATGGGAACTCTTCTTGCTGGGCTTTTAAAAGTTGCAATATCTCTTGCAGATAAGATAGGAACTGTTAGTATAGAAACTTTATCCCAAAAATCTTTAACAAATAAGGATAATTTTACGAATGGAAAAGATGCATTAAACACTATGCAATCGACAATTTCAGCTCCAAAAGCTGGTGCAGATTTTATACTTAATAAAATGAAAGGGCTTAATTCTAAATTTTAAAATTGGTTTTAGAATATTAGATAAATAAAAAAGGTAGGACATTTGTTCTACCTTTTTTTATGTGTTAATTAATATTATTTAGTATTAATTAGTATTTATAATAAGGATAAAAATGAAATATTTAATTTTTTGTTTTTTAATTTTTTTATTTACAGGTTGTGCAGCAACAACAAATACTGCTCAAATTGTAGAAGAAAATAATAAAAAATTGTTTGATAGTAATAATTGGAAACCAATAAATAAAAATCCACTTATTGAAAATGAAAAGGTGATTAAATAATGAAAGAAAAAAAATATATAACTGAAAGTAATTATAAAGAAGATGATGCTTTAGATTACGAAACTTCTCGGAATTATTTAATTATTAGTAGTAACAAAAGAGCTTGGCTTGTAGCTGGAGCATCTCTATTTGTTGCTGTTTTGTTAGCTATTGCATTAGCAACATTAATACCTTTAAAAAGAGTTGATTTAGCAGTAGTTAAAGTTGATAAAAATGGCTTTATAGACATTATAACAAATTTAGATGAACAAATTATAACAAAAGATGAAGCACTAGATAAACATTTTATAGGTAAATATGTAAAAACTAGAGAACAATATTTTTATAATACTTTAAATCAAGATTATGAGAATGTTCAAATGTATTCAAATAAAGATGTATCAAATGTATATGTAAAACAAATGACAGAAACCAAAACTGGAAAGCTTGATACTTTAAAAAATAAATTTGAAATTGAAGCTGAAATTTTATCTATTGTTCTAAATGATAGCAATGGTACTAAAACAAGTACAGTAAGAGTTGAATTAAAAGAAAAAGATGTAACAACAAATTCAGTTGCTGTTATTACTAAGGTTATTACATTAACTTATGAATATATAAATTTGAAACAAAATGCAAAACAAAGATTAGAAAATCCTTTAGGATTTATAGTTAATTCTTATCGTATAGATGATGAAATAAAAAGAGTAGATGATGAAATAAAAGAGGAAAGTAAATGAAAAAAACAATTTTAATTTATTTTTTAACAATTACAATACTTTTTGCAATAGAAGTTCCTAAAAGTACAGTTTTTGATAAAAGAGTAGTTTATACTGACTTTAATAAAGATGATGTATTTCAAATATATGCAAAAAATGGATATACAACAGTAATCCAATTTGCAGATGATGAAAGGATTCTTGATATGGCTTCAGGTTTTTCAAATGGATGGGATTTTCAAGATAGAAGAAATTTTATATTTATAAAACCTAAAGCTTATGAATCAACTTTTGCAGTTGATGAATATGGTGAAACAGTAAAAAAAACAACAATAATTGAACCAACTCCGATTGAATGGAAAACAAATTTAATAGTTTTAACAAATAAAAGAGAATATATCTTTAATCTTGATTTAAATGTTGAAAAGAATAGCTTTTTTAAATTTACTTTTAATTATCCTTTAGAGAAATTAAAAAAAGAAGATATAAAACAACAACTTGCAAAAGCTGAGTCTGAAAAGCAAGATATTCAAGTAGAATTAAATAGAACAGCTGTTCCTCGAAATTGGGATTATTATATGAATATTAATCCTGAAAGCGAGAGTATTGCTCCTTCATTTGCATATGACGATGGTCTATTCACATATCTTGGATTTGACAATACAAAAGATATGCCCTCTATTTTTTTATATGAAAATGAAAAAGAGAGTATTTTAAATACTCATGTTAAAAAAGAAGGTAATTATGATGTTTTAGTAATTCAAAAAACAGCTAAACAGATGATTTTAAGAAGTGGTAAGAGAATAATTGGAATTTTAAATAAAAGTTTTGGAGTTAATCCTCTTGAAGATTTTAAAAATACTAATTCACCTAATATAGAAAGAGTTCTAAATGGAAAATAATACTAATAATGAAGAATTATCTATTAAAAAAGAAGAAATAAATATTATGAATCATAATAAAAGTGAATTAGTTGATAATAAAAATTCAACTGTAAAAAAATTACAGTTTTATATAATTATGATACTTGGTTTTATAGTTACTATTTTGATTATTTATTCATTATTTAAAAATATTATAATTAATTATAATAAAAAAGATGAAGTAAAAAAGATAGAGACGGCTAATGTAAAGGTTCTAAAAAAAGAAGATATTCCTTTAGAAAAAACTATATTATTTCCACCAGCTGAATGGAAAACTAAAGAAGTTGAAGATAAAAAAGAAGAAAAAATAGAAACTACTGACAATATGTTTTCAGTAACACCTAAAGAACCTCTTTTTAAAGCAAAAATAATAAAAGGTTCAACGGGTACTTTAGTTATTAATAATAATGATTTAAATTCCAAAGAGCAGAACAATTATAAACAACAAATAGATGAGTTAGTTGCTAATCAACAAAATATTAAAGAAGAAGATAGTAATAAAAATTTTACAGGGGATACATTTGTTCCAACTGCTGCTAAAATGAATGAATTTAATCCTGATTTACTTTTGCCAAAAGGTTCTTTTATTAGTTGTAGTTTAGATACACGATTTGTTTCTGCTATTGAAGGAAATACATCTTGTACAGTTAGCAACAATATTTACAGTTCAAATGGAAATGTTCTATTAATAGAAAAAGGTTCAAAACTTTTTGGAAATTTTAAAGGTGGTGAAACAAACGATGGAACAAGTAGATATTTAGTTATTTGGCAAGAAGTAAGAACACCTAATCATTTAAGAATACCTTTATATAGTGGAGCAACAGATGAACTTGGAGCATCTGGACTTGAAGGAGAGATTGACCATAAATGGTTAATGAGATTCGGTAGTTCAATAATGTTAAGTGCCGTTGATGATTTATTTAATGTTTTAGCTTATAAGTTAACAAATTCTAATAATAATGATGATGATATAGATTATAGCGAGAACACAAGAGATAATGCTTCAAATATGGCAACAATTGCTCTTGAAAAATTTATAAATATAAAACCAACTATTTATAAACAACATGGTGATTTAATAGGTGTTTATGTAAATAGAGATGTTGATTTTTCAAAAGTTTACAAACTTGAAAAAAAGTAGTTCAAAATGAATGATAAAAACGAAAATAATATTTCAAGGTCTTTAAAAATACAAACAGAATCTATTTTTGGAGATTTCTTAGCCGATGATTCAATAAATGAAATATGTGCGAATGGAGATGGTAGCATTTGGACTCAAGATTATAATGGAATTTGGGAAGAGCATAAAAAAGAAATACCTTATAAGCAAATGTTAGCTTTTGCAGTTCCAGTTGCAAGTCATAAGGAAGATACTATAAAGGCTAATAAACCTATTTTATCTGCAACTCTAAACAATGGAGAAAGAGTACAGATAGTTGTTCCTCCTGTTACAAAAAAAGATATGTTATCAATTACTATTAGAAAACCATCTAAAACAAGATATACAATTGAAGATTATGAAAAACAAGGAATATTTAGTAATATAATACATGAAGATGATGTTCAATTAACTTTAGATGAAGTTAATTTATCTAAATTATATAATGATAAAAAATATAAAGAATTTATTACTGAAGCAGTAAGAATTGGAAAAAATATTGTTATTGCTGGAGCAACTGGGTCGGGTAAAACTACTTTTATGAAATCTCTAATTGATTTTATTCCTTTAGAAGAAAGATTAATAACAATAGAAGATACAGAAGAAATAGTTTTTTATAAACATAAAAATCATGTACAGTTATTTTATCCTTCTGAAGCAAAAGAAGGAGACCCTGTTACAAGTGCTATTTTATTAAAAAGTTGTCTGCGTATGAAACCTAATAGAATACTTTTAGCAGAGCTTCGAAGTGGAGAAGCTTATGATTATTTAAATGTTTTAAATTCAGGTCATGGAGGAAGTATTACTTCACTTCATGCTGGAAGTGTAAGAGAGACTTTTACACGACTTTCATTAATGATATTACAAAATCCACAAGGACAAAAATTACCCTTTGAAATTATCCAAAAAAACTTAAATGATGTAATTGATATTGTAGTACATATACAAGCACATAATGGTAAAAGAAATATAAGTGATATCTATTACAAAGGAGCTAAAGATGAAAAATATAAATAAAGGAAGTTTATTATTTTTTGTTTTCTCTGTAATATTTTTTACATATTTAACATCAGGTCTTTTAATCTTTTTTTTAAATGGATATTTTAATCTTAATTTATTCAAATTGATTAACAATAATTATGATTTATTATTTACTTATAAAGCAATTATTAATAATTATCCAAGAATTTGGGAAGCTATATTTTATAGTGCTTCATTTTATAGTGTAGTTTTTTTTATTTTAATACTTTTACCAAACAAAAAAAGCTTACATGGAGAAGCTCGTTTTGCAAATAGAAATGAAATAAAAAAGATGGGTCTTTTTCAAGACAAAGGTTTAGTTGTTGGAAAATTAGAAAGTGGTGAACTTCTTAAATGGAAGAGTAGTGAGTTTCTAGCTTTAGGAGCTCCTACAAGAAGTGGTAAAGGTGTTGGTATAGTTATACCCAACTTAATGGAATGGGAAGAAAGTTGTGTTGTTTTAGATATAAAACAAGAATGTTTCGATTTTTCAAGTAAATATAGAAGAGATATCTTAGGACAAGAAGTTTATTTATTTAATCCTTTTGACTTTAGAACTCATAGATACAATCCTTTAACTTATATAGATTTAGAAAATGAAACAACAAGAGATAATGACCTATTAGACTTTGTGAATTTACTTTATCCAGCTGATGGAGATAGTACAACAGTTTTCTTTAACCAATTAGCTCAAAATCTTTTTATAGGTCTTGCATATCTTTATAAAGATTTAGCACTAACAAAGAATGGAAGAGAATTTTTAGAGGAACATAATTTAAATGTCGAATGGTCTATGTGTGGTTTATTAAATTTAAGTGCTGGATTTGATTTATCAATTCCAAGTGAAGAGGAAGAAGATACAAAAATTACAGGGCTTGATGATACTTTTGAATATTTAGAACATTTAGAAATAATTTCTAAACCGACTAAAGAAAAATTGAATAGCTATTTTACAATAGATAGCCAAAATACTAAATCAGGAGTTATGAGTTCTTTTAATGCTCCACTAATGATATATAGGAATCAACCAATAACAACTGCAACAGCAACAAGTGATTTTGATTTAAGAGATTTAAGAAAGAAAAGAATGACTATTTTTATAGGTATAACACCTGATAAACTTGCTATTGCAAGACCTATTTTAAATATCTTTTTTTCGCAATTACTTAGTGTAAATACAAAAGAGTTACCACAAAAAAATCCTGATTTAAAATATACTTGTTTATTGTTATTAGATGAGTTCACAAGCATTGGGAATATGCCAATTCTTAAAAAAGGTGTTTCATATATTGCTAGTTTCCATTTAAGAATTTTGATGATATTTCAAGCAATATCTCAACTTGAAGCTAGAACTCCTGATGGATATGATAAAGAGGGAGCTAATACCCTACTTCAAAATATGGGAGTAAAAATTTATTACACACCTAACGAATTTGAAGAAGCTGAAAAAATTTCAAAAAGATTAGGAGATACAACATTTAAAGCAATTTCTAAATCTTATAATCACGGTAAGTTTTTAGAAGCTGGAAGTTCTTCTCATTCTGTTAGTGAACAAAAAAGAGCCTTAATGTTACCACAAGAACTTATGGAGTTATCACAAAGTAAAGCTTTATTAATGATGAATTATCAAAAACCTATATTATGTAATAAAGCTTTTTATTACAATGATGAATATTTTATTAATAAATTTAGACAAGTTTCACCTTTTATGAAAAGTATTAAAAATCCTAATCATAAAGATTGGGAAAAAATGCTTCAGTTAAATGAAACTAATATAGAGATTCCTATTCAAACACTAAATAATAATTCTTAGACCAATTAAAATTGGTCCAGGTATTATTTAAAATTAAAAAAATTCAGAACTTATAAATTTAATCTATTTTAATAGATCAAATATTTATAAGTTTTACAATATACGAATTTATAATACTTTACTAGAAAAACAAAATATTAAAAAATTAAACTTTTTAAAATATTAAAAGAAATAGAAATAATATAAAAAAAGGTGGGACTCTTTTGAGTTTCACCTTTTTTTATATCCAAATTTTATTTAGGAGGTGTGAAATGTGAAATTAAATTTTAAAACAGAAAAGAAAAAATTGGTGAAGCTTTAAAAAGTTTTAGATTATAGAATATTTTCGATGATTAGTCGATGATAAACAAGAAGGACAATAAAATGGCATTTATAGAATTAACAAAAGAAGAAAAACCAAAATTAGCAGTTCAAGTGAATAATTCTTTAAAATATAAAGATGCAGCTGGAAATTTACAAGATAGACAAAAAGTAACAGCTTTAATTAATATCGTAAAAGAAGCTGGACAAGTTGCAAATATGAATAAAGGAGCTGTTACGGTTTCTTTAAATACAGAAAAAGGTTATAAAAACTATTTTGTAAATAAAACAGATAAAGATGATATTGCTTTAGTACCAATGGATAAAACTTTACAAGAGGATAAAGACAATTTTATTTACTTCAATAAAAAAGTAGATATAAATAATCCTGATAAATATTTTTATAATATGAGTAAAGCTGGTAATGCTGAACAAGTTGTTGAAAGTATAAAAGTTACTGCAACTGATAAATCAGCTTACTTAGGTGCAAGAGTTACTCTAAAAAATGACGAAATTAAAGATTTATTAATTGATAAAGAATTTGATACTAATCAAAGACATACAGCAATAATTGGAAAAAATAAACTTGAAATTATATCAAATGGAGAGCTTCAAGCTAGAAGAGAATCAAAACAATCTCAAGAGCAAGATAAAAGTAAAGAAGCTCCAACCAAAGATACTGAAGATAAAAAAAAAGCATTTAAACCACAAAATAAATCAAAAGTAAAAGAACAAGATATAGAGAGATAATCTCTATATCATAAAGGCTTACAAATGTATAAAAAAGAAGATTATTCTAATTATACAGGGTATTCAGATTCTGACCCTACTCCTAGCCCTAAGCTTTTTGGAGAAAAATCTGAAACTAAAGAACGAACAAACACCCCTCCTCCTCCAGTTAAACAAAGAACTTTTAAACCTAAACAGAAAAATAAAAATCGTGGAAATTTTAGTAGATAATGGCTTTAAATGCAGATAAAGAACAAGTGATGAATGCAATTTCATCACTTGGCTACAAAGTATTTAAAAATGGTAGTTTCCATTGGAATAGTTCAGATACTCCTGATATGAAAATTTGTGATGATGGAAGTATTCATTGCTGGACTACTTCACCATTTAAAAAAATTTTAAAAACAACTATTGGTGAAAAGGTTATAAAAACAGAAAATTATGGGAATCATGGTGATTTAATAGCTTTTATACAACTCACAAATACTAATATGGATTTTCCTGAAGCTCAAGAAGAAGCTTACAAATTATTAAATTTAGAACTACCATCTTTAAATGCTTATGAAGGACATTATTCTAACACAATAAAAAAAGATGGTTTTATTAGTAAAGAGTTTATGAAAGAGTTTGAAAAGCAAAGAGTAGAAAACTTTGATAGGTACAAAGAGTTATTAAAAGAAGCCTTACCTTCTTTAAATTTTGATAAACAAAAAAAAATAGCATTAATGTACCAAATTGGCTATATAAAACAATCAGATAGATTATGTATGCCCATTCTTGATGACTATGGAAATATCTTAACCCTTTGGAAATATAACAAAAATCCTAAACCTTTTTTTAATACAGATGGCAAAGAAATTAAATTATCTAAAGTTTTATTTTCTAAAGGTAGAAAAAGAACGACTTTTAATCTTGCAGATTTAAAAGAGTATCGAAAAGATAAATCAATTGAAGTATATCTATGTGGGGGAGAAAAAGATGTTTTAAATATGGTTGGTAATGGTTATAGAGCTGTTACTTTAGGAGCTGAAAATAATGATATTCCAAAAGAACATTTGGAACTATTTAAAGATTTAAAAATCATAGTCGCTTATGACTATGATAAAGCTGGGCAAGAGGGAACAGCTAAGATGTTGGAACAATTAAAAAATGTTGCAAAAAGTGTAAAATCTTGGAACTGGGAAGATGAAGCAAAAAAACATAAATTGCAACTTTTTAAAGGTTTCGATATGACTGATTTATTAGTATTTATTAGTGAAAAGATTAGAAAAAATAAGGAAATAAAAATATGATTAAAAATATTGAATTATCTTTAAGTCTTAGGAGTTTAGAAATTCTAATAGAAGCATTAGTGGGAGAGATATCTTTCTTATCTTTTCAACAGATTGGGGAAGACAAAAAAAATATAATAAATGAATACAATGAAGTATTAAATGAGTTAAAAAATTTAGAAAAAAATCAATTAAAGGAAAAACTATGGCAACAATTGCAGGAAGTGTAAAAAGCTTATCAAGTGGAATTTTTCATGCAAAAGATGAAAATGGTAATATTAGAGTTTTACAAGAAGGTGATACAATCTATGAGAATGACACGGTTTATGGTGACAATGGAAATTCTTCATCATCAAAAATAGAAATTCTTCTTTCTGGAAATGATGTTATTGTTTTAAGTGAAGGTCAAAAACAATTAATAGATTCTTCTTTAATTGAAACAGCTTTTGGAACAGAAGAGTTGTTTTTTACAAGAGAAGGTTTAGATTTAAAAGCTGATGAACATAATTCAAATGCTGATGTTGATATAACGAATGAAGCGACAGCAGAAGGGCAAGAAACAGTTGAAGATAAAGATAAAAAAGAAGATGAATTTTTAGAGAGAGATGCTGCTGAAACAAATGTTGTTAGTAACCTAAGAACACAATCCTTTACACCAATTGAAGTATTTAAAAAAGATGTTGAAACAAAAAAAATAGTTACAAATACAGATAATCTTGAATCTAATGAGGAGCAAATTCTTGAACCTGAACCAGTTCCAACACCTGAACCTGAACCAGTTCCAACACCTGAACCTGAACCAGTTCCAACACCTGAACCTGAACCAGTTCCAACACCTGAACCTGAACCAGTTCCAACACCTGAACCTTATGTTACAAAGATAGTATTATCTGCTCCACATGAAGTAATTGAAGGTGATGAAATAATTGTTACTGCAACAGTTGATAAAGCTCCTAAAACTGATTTATATGTACTTTTAGATAATGAGCAGCTTATAACTATTAAAGCTGGTGAACTTTCAGGAAGTGTTACAACTACACTTTATACAGATGATAGATATATTCAAGGTGATAGAACTTATGATATTTCAATTTCAAATGCAGAAGGTGGAGGATATGAAAAACTTGATACAAGTTCTAAATTAGACATTATTGTCAAAGATGATGCAGATGTTACAAAGATAGTATTATCTGCTCCACATGAAGTAATTGAAGGTGATGAAATAATTGTTACTGCAACAGTTGATAAAGCTCCTAAAACTGATTTATATGTACTTTTAGATAATGAGCAGCTTATAACTATTAAAGCTGGTGAACTTTCAGGAAGTGTTACAACTACACTTTATACAGATGATAGATATATTCAAGGTGATAGAACTTATGATATTTCAATTTCAAATGCAGAAGGTGGAGGATATGAAAAACTTGATACAAGTTCTAAATTAGACATTATTGTCAAAGATGATGCAGATGTTACAAAGATAGTATTATCTGCTCCACATGAAGTAATTGAAGGTGATGAAATAATTGTTACTGCAACAGTTGATAAAGCTCCTAAAACTGATTTATATGTACTTTTAGATAATGAGCAGCTTATAACTATTAAAGCTGGTGAACTTTCAGGAAGTGTTACAACTACACTTTATACAGATGATAGATATATTCAAGGTGATAGAACTTATGATATTTCAATTTCAAATGCAGAAGGTGGAGGATATGAAAAACTTGATACAAGTTCTAAATTAGACATTATTGTCAAAGATGATGCAGATGTTACAAAGATAGTATTATCTGCTCCACATGAAGTAATTGAAGGTGATGAAATAATTGTTACTGCAACAGTTGATAAAGCTCCTAAAACTGATTTATATGTACTTTTAGATAATGAGCAGCTTATAACTATTAAAGCTGGTGAACTTTCAGGAAGTGTTACAACTACACTTTATACAGATGATAGATATATTCAAGGTGATAGAACTTACGATATTTCAATTTCAAATGCAGAAGGTGGAGGATATGAAAAACTTGATACAAGTTCTAAATTAGACATTATTGTCAAAGATGATGCAGATGTTACAAAGATAGTATTATCTGCTCCACATGAAGTAATTGAAGGTGATGAAATAATTGTTACTGCAACAGTTGATAAAGCTCCTAAAACTGATTTATATGTACTTTTAGATAATGAGCAGCTTATAACTATTAAAGCTGGTGAACTTTCAGGAAGTGTTACAACTACACTTTATACAGATGATAGATATATTCAAGGTGATAGAACTTACGATATTTCAATTTCAAATGCAGAAGGTGGAGGATATGAAAAACTTGATACAAGTTCTAAATTAGACATTATTGTCAAAGATGATGCAGATGTTACAACTGTATCTATTAATAAAATTGAAGTTCCTGAAGAAATAACTATATATAGAGCTAATTCTACGACTGAAAATACAGGGAAAAGTAATTTAGTATATCTTGAAAATAGAACTGATAATTTACTACTTCAAGGTTATATTAAAGATGATGAATTGTATCAAATAGAAATGAAAGATTTTTATATTAAAAATAACGCTTGGGGTAAAGATGAACAAGGTTCTTTTTTAGAATTTGTATTAACAATTCCTGAACCAATTACAAATGATTTAATCTTTTTAGCAAATAATTTACTTAAACCTAAAAATAGTTTTGAAGAAAATAGTAACAATACAGAATTTATTACTATTAAAGCTGGAGAAACAACGGGAATAGGTAAATATTATATTACAGAGTTTAAGGATTTACCTTATACGGATGAACCTAGAGAGTATGGAACAGGAGCAATTTTTGCAGAAGATGCTTCTTCTTCTAATTATTCTTCTTTTTTTAGTATTGGTGGTAATGATTTTAAATTAAACATTAATGGAGATTCTACTATTGATACAACAACAATTGATATTGCAGAGGTTATAGATAACATTGATGGAACAATGACTTTAAAAATAGAGTTATCCAATCCCCCTATTGAGAATGGTAGAATTGGAGGAAGTGGTAGCGTATCTTTTTTTGTAAATGGAGAACATTATAGAATACCTTTTGAGCATGGTGTACAAGAATATTATTTAACAATAGAAAAAAAATTTGATACAAATGGTTCTATAAAAATTACACATTTTAATGCAGATGCATATTTTGAAGATATAAGTATTCCTGATAAAATGGGAGATTCTAGTGTTGCTGTTATTATAAAACAAGGGTATGATACTTATGAAATTGAAACTTCAAATCCCCCTGATGGAAATAAATACAACTTTGTTAATACATTTCCTATTGCAACAATAGAAAAAACTTCTATTGATTATAGCAATAATGTAACTAAAGAAATTTATGAAGTTAATTTAGATAAGAATGGAAAAGGTACTTTAGTTATAAATACAGATAGTACACAAAAATCAACTAATTTAAAAATTTTAGAAATTGGTGGAAATTTTGAAAAAGTTGATTTTGTAAATAATGATATTAATTTAAGTAATTTAGAAAATATTATTACAGATAATAATATAAACTTGAGAAATGAGAAAATAGATAATGTTAATATTACTTTAGAAGATGTTTTAAAACTTGCTCCACAAAAAGAACTTACAATTAATTGTGATAATTTTGACAATTTAAATTTTAAAAATACTATTTCTAATGGAACGGAAAATAATTGGAGTAAAGCAACTGGTTCAGGTATTGATAGTGGATATGATATTTATACAAATAGTGGAGATTTAAGTATTCAAGTAAAAGTTGAGCAACCTATTTCAGATGGAATAACTAACTAATGTTAAATATTTTTATTTTTTTATATAAAAAAATTTTCTTTTTGTTTAAAAAAGAAAAATACTCTCATAAATGGAGAAAAGATTCAGCTCATAAAATTCTAAAAAGATTAGATACTTTAAATGAAGCCCAAATATTTGTATATTTAAGAAAAATTGACCCTTTTACAATGGAAGAACTTATCTTAACTGCATTAGAAAAAAGAGAAGATATTAAAATAGAAAGAAATACAAAATATACAGGTGATGGTGGTGTTGATGGAAGATTTTATCTTCTAAATAAAAATAGAAAACCTTTAAAATGTATTATTCAGGCAAAAAGGTATAGTTCTTTAATTAATCCAAAGCATTTAAAAGAATTTGCTAATCAAATTAATCAAGAAAATGCCTATTTAGGTTTTTTTATTCATACTGGGAGAACCAGTAAGAACTCTTTTGCTTATGCAAAAAGTATAAATAATTTAAGAATCATATCAGGACAAAGATTAATTAAATTAATCAAATTTGGTGCAATAGACTAAAGCCAAAAACAATATTTTATTCCTTTCGGTATAGCTTAATTTTAGTCGCTATTAGCAAGGTATTTTTTTTGATAAAGTATATCTCTATCTCTAAAAATTTCCAACCTTATAGCCCCTTAGGGGGCTTATTAATTTGAAACACATCTCAATATTATAATTCAATATCATAATAAAAGGAAAATATATGACAAAAATTATTGTTGGAGCAATTAGTGCTTCTTTTTTAACATTAAATTTAATTGCAGCAGAAAATGATTTTAAAGCAGAACTATTAACTGGTGATACAAAACTAGCTTGCGAAGCTATTTTATGTTTAAGTTCAAGTACAAGACCTAGTGAATGTAATCCCTCTTTAAATCACTACTTTAGTTTAAAAGCAAAGAAGTGGAAGAATACTGTTAAGTTACGAAGAAATTTTTTAAAACTTTGTCCTGATGGTGGAGATGAAATTGAAGATTTAGTATATAAAGATTATAGAGATAATTTTTTACCTAATGCAGCTGACCCTAGAGAATGTACAGCAGAATATTTAAACAAACAATTGGAGAACAAAGAAGAATTTTCTTATTTAGAAAATAAATTTTCTTTAAGTTATAGAGTTAATCCAAATATGCCAGCACCATGTATTACTTTATTTAAGCATCCATATACAGCTATTTCAAAACCAAATTATATTTGTACAGGAGAATTTTATACTTCTTTAGAATGGAAATTAAATGCTAAATTAATACGAATTTCTTATAAAGATTATACATATCTACCAAATTATGAGAAATATGAAATCTATATACCTGATGGCGAAGGTGGATATACAAATTATTATAAAAAAGTTCCTTTTTCAAAAACTTGCTGGATGGATTAGATGTTAGAAACTTTATTTATTGAAGAATGTAAAAATATAAATGTTCGAACTCCTGTAGTAAGTATGATTATAAAAGAAGAAAGTTCAAAAAATCCGTATTCAGTGAATGTAAATAAAAATGGAAAAAGTTTAATTTCATTTTCTCCAAAAACAAAAAATGAAGCTAAAAAAATCGCTCAAAATTACATAAATGCTGGATTTAGTGTAGATGTTGGATATATGCAACTTAATAGTGATAATTTTAAGCTGCTAAATATAACTTTAGATGATGCTTTAGACCCTTGCAAAAATTTATATTTTGCTTCAACCGTATTCTATAATTTTTACAAAGATACTAATAAAAAAGATAGCTACATCGATAGAGTTAAAAAAAGTCTTAGTGCATATAATACAGGTTCTTATGAATTAGGTTTTACAAATGGATATGTAGCCAAATATGATAAATATTTAGAAGAAAAATATAAACCTATGTTAATAAAAAATATTTAGGAGTAAATATGGAAAAAAATAAGGAATTAGAAAGATGAAATTATTTATAGCAGAAAAACCTGAACTTGCAAAAGCAATAACAACAGGATTAAATGGAACAGTTCAAAGAGAAGATGGTTATTTTAAAGTTGGTGATAATCTAGTTACTTGGGCTTATGGACATATTTTAGGTCTTGCAATGCCTGAAGATTATGATGAAAAATTCAGAAGTTGGAATTTAAATGATTTACCACTACAAATAGATACAAATAACTTCAAATATTTACCTCTTGATAATTCAAAAAAACAATTAAAGTTAATTGTTGATTTGATAAATAGTAAAGATATAAAAACTATTGTAAATGCTGGGGATAATGATGAAGAAGGTCAAATACTTGTAGATGAAATATTAGCCTATGCAGATAATAAAAAACCTGTTGAAAGAGTTTTAATCTCTGATTTAACAGAAAAAGGTGTAAAAAAAGCTCTTCAAGATATAAAATCAAATGATGATTTTAAAGGATTATCTGATAGTGGATTTTCTCGTTCTCAAGCTGATTGGCTAGTAGGAATAAATTTTACTAGAGCTTACTCAAAATTGGCTCAACTTCAAGGTTATCAAGGTGTTTTAAGTGTTGGAAGAGTTCAAACTCCTATTTTAGGCTTAATTGTTGCAAGAGATAAAGAACATGAAAGTCATCAAAGTAGCTTTTATTATTCTATTAAAGGGACTTTTAATACTAATAATATACTTTTTAATGCAAATTTAAAACTAGATGAAAAAATTACAACTGAAGATGAAGCAAATAAAATTTTAAATGATTGTAAAGGGAGTTTAGGAACTGTTTTAAAAGCTATAAATGAGCCAAAGAGAACAAATCCTCCATTACCATACAATTTACTTGATTTACAAGCAGAATGCTCTAAAAAGTTTAGCTATAAACCTGATAAAACTTTAGAAATAACACAAAGTTTAAGAGAGAAGCATAAACTTATTACTTATAACCGTTCTGATTGTAGTTATCTTCCTGAAAATTTATTTGAAGAAGCTCCAGCAACTTTAGAAAGTATAAAAGCAAATTTATTAGATTTCAAAGATTTTATAGATCATGCAGATAGTTCTATAAAATCTCTTGCATGGAATACGGCAAATACAACAGCTCATCATGGAATTATTCCAACAGATAAAAGAGTAAAAATTGAAGATTTATCAAAAGATGAATTAAATGTTTATACTTTAATTGCTAGAAAATTTGTAGCTCAATTTTATGAAGCAAAAGAATATATCCATACTCAAATAGAAATATCAGTAAAAGATAATATCTTTACTACAAGTGCAAAAAGAACAACAAAACAAGGTTTTGAAGTGCTGTTTAAAGGTGAGATTGAAGATGAAGAAAATGAAGAGTTAGAAAATAATACTAACTTAGAAAACATATCTCCAAATGCTCCAGTAAATTGTGAAGATATAACAGTATCAAAAGAGAAGACTAAACCAAAACCATATTACACTGTGTCATCACTTCTAAAAGATTTAACAAGTGTAGCTAAGTATATAAAAAACCCTGAAATTAAAAAGCTTTTAATTGAAAAAGATAAAGACAAAAAAGGTGAAAATGGTGGAATTGGTACACCAGCTACAAGGTCGGCACATATTAAAAATCTTTTTGATAAGGGTTATATAGTAGAAGATAAAAAAGCTATTAAATCAACTACTACAGGAAGAAAATTAATAGAGTTATCTCCAGCAACTTTATCAAGTCCTGATATGACTGCTCTATGGTATGAACAACAAAAAGATATTCAAAATGGAACATTATCAAAAGAAGAGTTTTTAAACAATGTAGAAATTTATATCAATGATGAAATAAATAGAATTAAAAACTCTAATAAATTTGAATCTCTTGCAAATGAAAATTCTATTAAATGCCCTACTTGTGAAACTGGAGTTTTAAGAAGATTAAAAAGTAATAAAGATAGTAAATTCTTTTGGGGTTGTAGCAATTATCAAGATGGTTGTAAAACTTCATTTTCTGATGATAAAGGTAAACCTTTAATCATTAAGCCAAGTGGTCATAAATATAAATGTCCTGATTGTAAAGATGGAGATTTAATCAAAAGAAAAACTATAAAAGATAAAAAAACATCTTATTGGTGGGGTTGTTCAAATTATTCAAAAGGTTGTAAATATACAACTTTTGATGATAAAGGTAAACCTAAAAAGAAATAAATCAGAAGAATTATTAAGAAAAAAATGTAATTCCTTTGTTTATCAAATAGAAAACAATTAATAAACTGGCATAAATATAGTACCAAGATTTTATCCTGGTACTATATTTTTTTTTGGCTCATTTTTAATTAATAGTATTATCTAATATTAATTAATATTATTTAGTATTTATTAATATTTAAAGATATTTTTAAGCATTAATTAACATTAAAAATTATATTGTTAGGAAACTAAAATGGCAAAAGCAAAAAAGAAAAAAGATAGTGAACTTTATAAAGGTTTATCTTTATTTGATTTTGTATCAAATGAGATAGAGAATAAATTAATAGATTTAAAAGAAAGGGTAGAAGATGGAAAGAATACAAGCGGAAGTGAACTGGGATTATTTGGAAGCGAATTTAACACAAGAACTGTATCGGGAGATAGAGGACGAATTGGGGAACAGTGGAACAATAATGACTCCTTACAACTTGGAAATACTGGAGAGATGGATAAGGGAATTTCCAATAATCAAGACATTAACAGAATTAACAGGACTCTCAACAGCGATGAAATTACAAGGACAGATGGAGCTGGAAATATTGGAAAGCAATATAGCCAACAAGATGAGAGCGAATGGAATAACGGATATGGAGATACTAGAAGAGAGAGGGATAGACCCGTTCAAATTCTTCAAAGAAATAATGATTTAAAAATTGATTTTAAATCAAATGATGAAGTTATTATTACAGGTACGAAAGATAAATATAATAAAAATATAGAAGCTATAAAGCTTTTAAATATTCTTCAAAAAGAAAAAAGATATGCCACTCCTGAAGAACAATTAACATTAAATAATTATTCGGGATGGGGTGGTATTCCTCAAGCTTTTGACAAAAATTCATCTTCTTGGTCTAAAGAATATGTAGAACTAAAAAATATACTTACAGAAGATGAATACAAAAGTGCTAAAACTTCAACGATGGATAGTCATTACACTCCTAAAATAGTCATAGATACTATTTATAATGCTTTGGATAAATTTGGATTTAATAAATCAAAAGAAACTAAAGAAATACTAGAACCAAGTGCTGGTAATGGTGCCTTTCTAAGTTTTTCTAAAAATCATTTTAATAATTTTAATTTTGATTGTGTTGAACTAGATAAAACATCAGCTAATTTATTGAGGAAGTTATATCCTAACCAAAAAATTTATAATGTTGGTTTTGAAATTTTAGAATCTAAAAAGAAATATGATGCAGTAATTGGTAATCCTCCTTATGGACAAAAGAAGATATTTGATATGAATAATAATGATATATCAATGTTAAGTGTTCATAACTATTTTATGGCTAGAGCTATAAAAGAATTAAAAGATGATGGTATAGTAGCTTTTGTAACTTCTAGCTATTTCTTAGATTCTAAAGATTCAACATTAAGGGAACAATTAAGCAATGAAGCTTCATTTGTTGGTGCTATTAGACTTCCGAATAATACATTTAAAAATAAAGCTGGTACAGAAGTAACGACTGATATAGTTTTCTTTAAAAAAGGTATAGATAAAGATATACACAAAGATTTTAAAGAAACAACAATATCAACGCATCATACAAAAGATATTGAAAAACCTATTTTTATAAATAAATATTTTGAGGAAAATCCTTCAAATATTTTAGGAAAAATGGATTTTGTAATGAGTGGAATAGGAGAAACTACTCAATGTTTAGATATAGGTCTAAATATGGAAGAGGAACTTAAAAAAGCTATTTCAAGACTTCCTGAAAATATTTATAAATATCATAATGTTAAAGAACAAGCACAATATTTTGAATTAAAAAATCCTGATTCACATTTATTAGATTTAAAGAAAAACAATTATTTTTTAAAAGATGATGAGATTTATATAAAAATCAATAATTTAGATACGGATGATGGAAAAGTTTTATCGTATAAAAAACCTATATTAAACCAAAATGAAAAAAATAAAATACTTAAATTTATAAATATTAGAGATACTTTAAATTACATTATTGAACTTGAACAAGCTCCTATCGAAGATACTAATCCAAAACTTGTTGAACAAAGAGCATTACTAAATAAATATTATGATGAATTTGTAAAAAAAGAGGGTTATTTACATAAATCTACAAATAAAAAAGCTTTTGCAAATGATGTTGAAGCTCAAAAAATACTAGCTTTAGAATTAGAATATTCAGCTGGAGTTAGTAAAGAAGTTGCTAAAAAGAATAATATTGAACCTGTTGAAGCTAGTGCAAAAAAAGCTGATATTTTTGAAAGAAGAACTATATCGCCTTTTGTAAAAATAGAAGTAAACAATCCAAAAGAAGCTTTAATCTCTAGTTTAAATCAGTTTGGGAAAATTGATTTAAACTATATGGAAAATGAATTAAATATATCAAAAGATGTAATCATAAAAGATTTACTAGAAAAGAAATTAATATTCATAGACCACACAACTATCAAAAATGACGATGTTAGTTATGTTCTTGCAGAAAAATATCTATCAGGAAATGTTAAAAGTAAATTCCAAGAAGTTCAAGAGTTGGTTAAAGAGCATAGAGAATTAGAGAGTAATTTAAACAGTTTAAATGAAGTTTTACCAAAAGATTTAAAAGCAGTTGAAATTAGTGTTTCTTTAGGTACTTCTTGGATACCAAAAGAATATTATCATCAATTTTTTGAAAGTCATTATAAAACAAATAGGGATAATTGGAATTTATTACACAATAAAACTTCGGGTGAGTGGACATTTGACGGGAACGGGAATTATTTACCAAGAGATATAGTTTCAAAATATGGTACTTCTAGGGTTGGAGTATTTAGAATTGCTGAGAATGGTTTAAAAAATAGTCCTATTAAAGTATTTGATACTTACTTAGATGAAGAGGGCAAACAAAAACAAAAAATTAATCAAGAAGAAACAGCTCTTGCAAATTCTAAATTACAAATTTTAAAAAATGACTTTTCTGAATGGATTTATAAAGACATAGATAGAAGAACTGATTTAGAAAAAATTTATAATGAAACATTTAACACAGATGTAGAGCCTAACTATAATGGTTCTCATTTAACATTCCCTAATCTTAACAATTCAATTAAATTAAGAGTTCATCAAAAAAATGCGATTTGGAGAGCAATACAGGATAAAAATGTATTATTCGACCATCAGGTGGGTGCTGGAAAAACTTTAGTTACGATTTGTTCTATTATGGAACAAAAAAGAATGGGGTTAGTTAATAAACCTATTATAACTGTACCAAACCATTTGATTGGTCAATGGGAAAAAGAGTTTTACAAAGCATATCCTAACGCAAATTTATTAGCAACAAATAAAGAAGATTTAGAAAAAAATAATAGAGAACAATTTTTTGGAAGAATTGCTACAAATAATTATGATGCAGTCATAATGTCACATAGTCAATTTAAACTTTTACCAGCTCCTTATGAAATTGTAAAAGAGCAAATAAATGAGGATATTTCTATTTTAGAAGATATGCTTGAAACTCAAAAAGAAATAGCCCAAAGAGATGGTAAATCAACTAGAGGTTTTTCAATTAAAGCTACAGAAGGAAAAATAAGTAATTTTAAAGCTCGATTAGATAATTTATTGCAAGAAAATAAGAAATCAAAGAGTATTGATTTTGGAGATTTAGGAGTGGATTTATTAGCAGTTGATGAAGCACATACTTATAAAAATTTATTAATTACAACTTCTATGGGAGATATATCAGGATTAGGAAATTTGAAAGGTTCTCAACAAGCTTATGATATGTATTGTAAAACAAGATATTTAAATGAGAAAAACAATAAAATAGCATTTCTTACAGGTACACCTATTTCAAACTCGATAACAGAATTATATACATTACAAAGATATATGCAACCTAAAGAGCTTTCAAAAAAAGGGATTAGTAGTTTTGATAGTTGGGCTTCAACTTTTGGGCAAGTTACTTCTTCGTGGGAATTAGATAGTTCAGGAGTAAACTATAAAATAGTTTCAAGATTTAATAAATTTAACAATGTTCCTGAATTAACAAAGATGTATAAAACTTTTGCAGATGTAATCACAAACAATGATATTAAAAAATTTGCTAAAGATTTTGTACCAAAATTGTATAACGATAAACCAATTAACACAATAGTTCCAAGAAGTGATATAGTTGCTGACTTTATTGGAGTACCTGACTCAAACAATCAATATCAAAAAGGTTCTATTATTTACAGAATGGAACATCAAGAAGAAGATATACATAGAAACAATCTATTAGCTTGTACAACTGACGCAAGGAAAGCTGGACTAGATTATAGATTAATCAATCCAAATGCAGAAGATTATGAAAACTCTAAAGTGAATGCAGTAGTAAATAATGTTTATAAAGAGTATTTAGACTGGAGTGATGTTAAAGGTACACAACTTATATTTTGTGATTTATCAACACCAAAAATAAATTCTCAAAAAATAGAATTAAATGAAGCTCTAAATAGCAATAATAAAATAGAGGAAATAAATTTAAATGATTTGATAGATAATGAAAAATCTAAAAGCAATGATGAGCTTATAGCTGAAACTTCTAAATTTGATATTTATTCAGATATTTTAAAAAAACTTGTTTCGAAAGGTGTATCTCAAGAGGAAATTAGATTTATACATGATGCTAATACTGATTTACAAAAATCAGCATTATTTGATGATGTTAAAAGTGGTAAAGTAAGAGTTTTAATTGGTTCTACATTTAAAATGGGTGCTGGTACAAATGTACAAGATAGAGCTGTTGCAATTCATCATATAGATTGTCCTTGGCGACCATCTGATTTAGAACAAAGAAACGGAAGAGTAATAAGACAAGGGAATAAACTATTTGAAGCCGACCCTGAAAACTTTAGAATAAAAGAGTTTAGATATGCAACTGAAAAAACATACGATGCTAGAATGTGGCAAACTATTGAAAGTAAAGCAAAATCAATAGAGCAATTTAGACAGGCTGGGCTAAGTTTAAGAGAATTAGAAGATTTTACAATGGGTTCAGCAGATGCAGCAGAAATGAAAGCAGAAGCAACAGGAAATCCTTTAATTTTAATGCAAGTTCAACTCTCAAGTGATTTAAGAAATGAAGAAATTTTTTATAATAATTTCAAAAAAGAAATATTTAATAATGAAGAATTTTTGAATAGAACCATAAAAAATAAAAGTGATAGTGAAGTTGAATTAAAAGATTTATATTCATTAAAAGAGCATTTATCTAAACACACTATTGACAATTTTAAAGGTAGTTATTATTCTATTGAAGATGAAGTTAGAAAAAAAATAGATTTTGATATTCCTAAAGAAGATATTGATGAGTCTAATAAAATGGTTCAAACACAATTAAAAAATGCTTTTGATAAAAATGTGGATGAAATGTTAAAGTACAAAAGTGATATTAAATTCTTTGATTATAGAGATATTGCAATTTATGGTAATAGACTAGATAAAACAAAAGTAGAGTTTTATTTAAAAAATGAGAAAGATAGTTTAGTTTATGAACCATCTAATCTTACAATAAGAGCTGAATCAGATTTATTAAATGGACTTAAAGATTCAGTAACATTAACGGGATTAATCAAAAGAGTAAACAATTTTTATGAAAGTTTGGATGATAGAATTAATAACTCTAAATCATATATTACAAAATGTGAAAAAGATATTAGAGAATTATCCATTATTACAGGGGAAAATGCTCCTAAATATAAGAATTTTGATTATCTAACAGCTCTTAGAAGTGATAATGAAAGAATAATTAATGAAATAAAAAGAACATCTAAAGAAAAAGACTATGTTTCAACTTGGAAACCAAAAAGTGAATTAATAAAAAATAAACTTCAACAAACACAAGTGATAAAACCTTTTAAACTAAAAGAAAAAAATAACTCACAAGAACTTGAAAGATAAAAATATAGTACCAAGATTTTATCCTGGTACTATATTTTTTTTGGTTCAATTTTAAATTATCAATATTTTTTAACATTATTTAATATTAATAAATACTTTTAAGTATTAATTAATATTATAAATTATAATATTCAATTAGTGATATTAATTAATATTAATTAATACTATTTAATATCAAATAAATTTTAAGAAATGGAGAGAAAATGAACTCAACTAACAAAATTGATACAACTTTTATATCAAAAATATTTGAAGAAGATAGAATAAATAGATTAAAAGAAGCAAGAAGTAAATTTTTTATTCTTGATGATTTTATTGAATTTGAAACAAATAAACAAATTTTATATGTTCAAAGTGATTTAAGATTAGCTCACCAATTACTGCTTCAAAGTTTGAAATACATTGATGAATGCTCTAATACGAAATATCTAAATTTTAATAATTTTAAAAATCTATGTGAAAATTTAAAATCAAATTTTAAATCAATATTCAAATTTGAAAAAATAGAAAATGATGAATATGAATATAAACAGTATAGAGTTACTATTACAAAAAATAACTCTACTTACACAGCTATACTCACTGAAAATAAACATAAAGAGGATTGGAATTATAAATATTGTAGTTATGCAGCAATTTTTGATGTAAATGAAGATGAAAACTACTATTTATTTAAAGAAAATGTTACAGAAGAATATGATATGTCAGTATATAGAGATTCTAATAGATTTAACTTTTCTAAAATGATAAGACAAATTATATCAGGAACTAAAAAAGAAGATAAAGAGTATAAATTAGAATTAAGACAAAATAATGACTTTTTTATCTCTTCAAAAAAACAAATAAATCAAAATTTTAATGACCTATTAGAACATATTGAAAATAGTATTTCAGAATATGATGAAGAACTAAAACATATAGTAGATGGTAAAAAAGAGTATGTTTTTAAAGATAATGAATATGTTGGTGAAAGTACACTTAAATTAAATTCAAAAGCTCGAAAAGTGATTAATAAAAATAAATACACTTACGATTTATTTATAAAATTACTTGATATTAAATTTCCAAATATTGAAATTATCAAATTTACTTATTTCTTATTGCACTATAAATTAAAAGGAAAATTATGAATATAGAATTATTAGAACAGATAAGAGTGTATCAATCTGTTTCAGGTTATACAAAAAAAGCTCTATCAAAAGAAATTAAAAAAATAGAAAGTTTTGAGGAATAAAAAATATGGTACTTATAACAATTGCAAATTTAAGAAGTGGTGGAAAATCATCTATTGCAAGATTAGTAGCTGAAAAACTAAATACAACTATTTTAAACTTTGATAAAAAAAGAAATAGTGAAGCTTACAATGTAGTTTCAACAATAAATATCCCTGAAAATAAATCTATTACTAGAAAAGAGGATTGTTTAATTTTGAAAGATAAAACAACAGAGCAAACAATAAAAACAAAATCAAATTATTTGATTTGTGATTTAGGTGGATATTTTGATGAAAGATTAGTTGATTTAAAAAGTGATTTTTATATTATCCCCTCTTTTGATGATTATGAAAGTATTAGTGAGAGTATGAGAACAGCTCATTTTATTCTCAAGGGAAATATAAAAGCTAAAATAATCTTTGTACTAAATGGTGCTTTTATTGTAGATAAAACAACTAAAGATGAGAAAATAAAAGAGTTTCAGGAACATATAGAAGTAAATGGATTTAATAGATTCACTACTCTATTCTTACCAAAAACAACTTTAATGAGAAAACTGGTTGATATGGGAACAATGAAAAATGATTTAAAAGGTAAATTTGAACAAGATATTAAGTACAAAAATATAGATAAATTTATAAGTAAACTTGTTAATTTATTAACAACTAATTAGTGTTCATTTCATTTAACTGAAATGAACACTAATTAAAATATTAGGAACAAACAATGAAAATAACACCTTTAGAAAAATATGAAATTATTGGATTTATAATTGCTTTAATAATTTTAGCTTATGCAATATTTTCATAAAAAATAAAAAATAAAAGGATAAAAATGAGCGAAATTATAATTAATTATATATACCCTTTAATGATTTTGATTCTACTTTATATTTCTATTTTACAGGAATATAAAATAAAAGCTGTAAAAAAAGAACTTAATTTAATAAAACAATATATTAATAATTTGGAGAAAAATACGAAAAGGAATAATAATGACAATTTTAATAGATAATAAAAAAGTTTTAAAATGGAAATAACTTTAAATCTATCCCTAATACCAATCTTTTTATATGCAATAGTTATTGTTATGGTAATACATATTAGATATAAATATTGGAATTAATTAATGGCAACAAGACAAGCTCACGCAAGGAAAATGACGAATCAAAGAATTAAAAAAACAAAAGAAAAGATATTTAGCTGCATAAAAGGAATGTTTGCATTTGAATATCAAGATTCAAAAGGTAATTGGCTTATTTCAAAAATTGCAAAAGATACAGGAACAAGTCGAACAACTGTATATAAATATTTAAAGGAAATAAAATGATTGAAATAGTAATTTGTGGTTGGATTTTAACAGTAATATTTTTTCTTGTTGGATTTATAGTATTTTATCTTGAATATGAAGAAAGATATAATGAAAAATGCAATCTAGCAGAAGAACTAGAAGAAGTCTTATTTTTAGTAACAGATATTCTACATGATGAATATAAAAGAAGTCTTTTTACACAAGATGAATTATCATATATTCTTACAAATGCTCGTTTATTTACTAGATATGGAAGAGTAAGTATAGGAGCTCTACAAGATAACCCTACTTTTATAAAAAGAGATAAGGCATTTATAGAATATCTAAAAAATGATGTTTGGATTAAAATATATGGTAGGGCTTTTGATACATTTCAAGATATAAAAGATAATTTATAATGTTAGTTAGTATTTATTAATACTAACTAACATTATGATATAATATAAATAATAAAAGAGTTAATTAGGTCTTGGAATGTAAATGAATAATTTTAAAGATTACCTATTAAATACAAATAAAGTTAGAGTAAAAAATCTCGAAGAATTTCACACAAGAGAAAAAGAAATTACTTCAATAAATATAAAATATCTAATAATAAAGATATAAGTAAAGCAAGTATTAACTAATATTATAAAATATTAACTAATACTAAATAACATCAAAGGAAAGAAAATGGAAAAAAGAAAAATAGAGCCTGTAAAAATAGATGATTTGAATATAACTATTGAAACAAAAGAAATTTCAGATTCAAAATCAGAAAAAGTTGGGCGACCTAAAAAATTTACAAAGAAATTAAATACTCCTGTAAATATATATCTTTCAGAGGGTCAATTACAAGCTATTGATGATAAGTTAAAAGAGATTGGATTTAGTGTAAGACAAGATTATTTTAGAAAGCTTTTAAGAGCTGATATACCAAATTTCGATGAATTGTAATATATTTAAAATAAATATATTATTTAATTCTAAATAACATTAATAAGGATTATAAAATGGCAATAGATAAAAGTAAAGAATTTAATATTTTCGCTGGTGTAAATGGAGCTGGTAAAACAACTTTATATTTTAAACAGTTAGAAACAGAAAAAAATAAAAATTTTGGATTAAGAGTAAATATAGATGAAATTGTACAAGCAATAGGTGACTGGAAAAATCCAAAAGACCAAATCAGAGCTTCTAAAATTGCCTTAAAAATTAGAAATGAGCATTTAGAGAATGGTTATTCTTTTAATCAAGAAACTACTTTATGTGGGAAAAGTATTATCTCTTTTATTCATAAAGCAAAAGATAAAGGATATAAGATAAATCTTTATTATGTAGGGCTAGAAAGTGAACAAATAGCAAAAGATAGAGTGAAAATAAGAGTTGCAAAAGGTGGTCACGATATAGCTCCTGAACTTATTGAAAGAAGATACAAAGAATCATTAGAAAATTTAAAATCAATTTTACCTATTGTAAATAATTTATATCTTTTTGATAATTCAAAAGAATTTAAAAATATAGAAACAAAAAAAGATATTGAAAATACAAATTGGCTTAAAAATATTAATGTATTAGAAAAAATAGTTGAAAAAAAAAATTTAAACCAAAAGATAAAACAATATCTAAAAATCAAGATATAGAGAGATAAAAAATGGAAGCTGAAAGAATTTTTGAAAAATTTTTTGTTAATCAAGCTGAGATATTAATTGATAACTTATTATCTCATTATAATGCCTCGACATATTCAGAGTTAGCATCAAAAATAAATACTACACAACAATCTATTTCAAGCTGGAAACTTAGAAATTCTATTAATGCTATTAAAAAAAAATGTAAAGAACTTGGAATATATAACGAAATATTTAAAGATTTTAATAAACAACAAATCAATAAAAATGAAATCAAAATCAATGATACTTTACTAGAACAAGTAAAAGATAAAGCTTCAAAATTTGGCTTAGAGTTAAACAGTTATATAGAATACTTAATCATTCAGGATTTAAAGAAATAGAGATTATCTATCTCTATCATCTTTTTTAATAGGTTTCCCAAACTTATTAGGCTTTTTACCAGTCGAAATATTTAAGCCCTCTTTAGCTTCTCTCTCTTTTTTCATTCTTATAAATTCTGCTGTTTTATCTACAACTGTTTCAGTTCCATATTTAACTTTTCTGTTATTAGTTTTAGGAACTGATTTTAAATCTTTTTCAGCTCTTCCTAAAATAGAACAATCCCAAACATTTTTTAAAACCGATTTTGTATAAACAGTATATTTTTTAGTTTTCTTATCAAACTTTTTTAGTTTTACTTCAACAGGAACTCTATCTGTAATTTTAAATCTTACATATTCCCCTACTTTTATATCATTATCTTTTACAACTCTTTCTAAATCTTCACTCCATATATCAATTATTTCACCTCTAGTAGTTTTATATTTTACATAAAAACTATCTTTTGCATTTTCATCAAATTTATATTTAGCTTTTCCAAATTCTACAACTTCATAGTGATGATTTTTAATTTTATCTTCATCAGCTCCAGTTAAATTTTTGTCCTGTACTGTTCTATCAAAATTTTTATTTTTATCTAAATCATATTTTACATTTCTACTTGTTGCATAAGCTTCAATTCCTAAATCTCTTAAATTTTTAGCATAATCTCGTCTTAAATCATATCTATCTTTGTGCTTAAAATCTATTCTATGTCCATTAATATCTTGTATTCTTAAATCACAATGTATGTGTGGATTATCTGTATCACCATGAAAACTAAAAACTGCTGGATTGTTAGGATATTTTTCTCTTACACTTTTTATAACTGCTTCCATAAGTTTATCAGCTGGAGTTGAATTATGTTCTTTCATAGAAAATACAAAATTCATAACTTCTCTTCGTTCTTTACCATTTATATTTTCAAATTCAGGAATAGCTCCATCATGATTATATAAATCAATATAATCTTTTATTTCATCTTTTCCTTCGTATTTATTTCCATCATTATCATATAAAGGCAATTCATAATCTCTTGTAATATATTCAATATGTCTTTTAAATACATTAAGATTTTTTGAACTTCCAGTTATTTTTATTACTGCTTCTTTACCTCGTGGATTATCTTTATTTTTTGTAGAATTTTTATTTTTTTGTTTATGATTATATGAAGTTCTTGAAGCATTTTCTAATCTAGTATATACTCTTTTTGCTAATAGTTCATCTTCAAAAAGTCTATATCTTCTAGCCAAAATTAATCCCTATTATTTGCAAATTTTAAAATATCTTTTATTTCATTTGAGATTAAATCTAATTTCTCATTTACTTCATTTATACTATTTTGTAAATTTGTATAATCATCACTTTTTAACTCTTCTTTGAAATTAACTTTTTTATAAATTGAATTTATATTTAATCCAATTCTTTTGATTTGAAAGTTCAAATTAGAAAGTTCTTTTAATTCTATTGGTAAAAAATATTTATTCTTATAAATAGAATTTATCAATCTATATCTTATCTCGCTTGTTAAACTTTTGTTACCAGTTTTTTTTAATTGTTCTTCTAAAAATATTTTTTCTTTTTCTTTAATTCTAAATCTAATTTGTGTTTCAAAAGTATCATCTATATTTTTATAATCTTCTATAAATTCTTTATTATAATTTAATTCTTTTATTTGTTCTAGCTTTTCATTTAAAATAGAAATTACAATTTTTGTTAATGGTATGCTTGTTATTTTTTTTATATCTTTTAACATATTATAAAGTTCATCACCAACATTTAACTCAATTAAATTTAATTTTCTTTTATTCATTTAATCCTCATTTTTTATACTTAAAAAATATTTTTTCGTTAGAAAAAATCTAAAATCGCAGATTTTAGCTAAGAGCTTTGCAGAACAGGTGGGGAAATATATAACAAAAAAAGCCCTGCTTTTTGTGTTATAGTTTCCGTTCCTGCAATACAAATTAATTAAATAATAATACATTTTTAAAACTTTAGAACAATTAAAAAAATAAAATTGATTTAAGATTAGATAATTTATAATTCATTTAAATAGTTTATAATTTAATAAAAAGGAAAGGTATGCAAATAAAAAAAAGTGATGAGATAGTCAAAATTGAAGAAGCTTTAAAAAAAGCAAAACAAAAACAAAAAGAAGCTTTAAAAAAAGCAAATATAGAATTTACTGAAAACATTTTAGTAAAATTAAGCACAGATGATAATTTTAAAATTGAATTTAAATCTATTTTAGAAAAATACAATTTAATTAACTGCATTAATATATTAGAAAATAATTATGATGCATTCAAAATAAATCAAAAACAAATAAAAGAGAAAGAAAATGAATAAATTAAATTTAGATTATGTACCTAAAGAAGTTTTTAAGTATAAAGAATATTTAGATTTTATGGAAAGTAAAAAAGTAAGGAAGGGGAAAGATACAACTTATACATTACTAGATTTTGTTACAGAAGAACAAAGAGAAATTGATAAAAAAGAAAAAAGTATAATTAACAATTTAACTTCTTATGACCCAACACCAAAAGAGATTCAAGAACATTTTAATTTTGTAACAAAAACATTCAATTATTTAAAAGAAAAATATCCTAATGATGAATATTTAATATCTTTAGAAAATGAAGAAAATATGCAAATTATAAAATGTTCTTTTGATTGGTATAAAAAATATGGAATAGAGAAATGAAAGTTATTTTAATATTAGGAGTTAATGGAAGTGGGAAAAGTACATTTTATAGAAATAATCTAAAAGAGCATTTTGAAAAAGAAAATATTTTTTACATAAATGCAGATGAGATAAAACAACAACTTGTAAAAGATGGAATTGAAAATAACCAAGCAAAAATAAAATCAGGACAAATTGCAATTAGTCAAATGGGAAAATATATAAAAGAAAAGAAAAATTTTGCATTTGAAACAACTTTTACTGATGATGGAGCAATGGGAAGTATTGCAATTATGAAAGAACTAAAAAAACAAAACTATGAAATTGAAGGATATTTTATTCATTCAAAAGATGTAAATTTAAATATTGCAAGAGTAGAAGATAGGTTCAGAAAAGGAACTGGACATTTTGTTCCAGCAAATATAATAAAACATAGATATGAACTCTGTGTAAATAATGTAAAAGAATATTCAAATTTATTTAATAAATTAGAATATATTGATAATACGAATTTAGATTTTAAAAAATCAAATGAAAGAAATTTATTTGGAGTAAAAGAAAAAAAACTCTTCTCTCCAAAAGAGAAAATGAAAAATACAGATTTAGATATTTCAAGATAAACTTGAAGTATCTTTCTTCTTAATTATTCTATAAATCTTATTTGAAATATTATAAATAAACTTAGTAAATTCCCATAAAATTTTTAAGATTACTATAAATAATGTAATAAACATTATAATAGTTTTTACTGATTCAATTAAAGCAATTTGAGATTCTTTTTCTATATTCATTTTTTAATTTCCTTATAAAAATATTTTTCATTTTTGAAGATTTTGAGGGTTTGTCTTTTCTTCTTTTTTTTAATTTTTAAGAAGATTAAAAAACTTATCTCTTTTTCTTTAAAAACAAATCTTTTTCACTTTCGTTAGTTCATCGGGCTTTTTATTAAGTGTATCAGATATGTTTTTTCTTGGTTGGAGCTTAAAATTTTTTGAAAGGAGGGATAACGGAACAAAGTGAGTATATGCTCATTTAAAAAATTTTCAGAGTAAAGTAAGAAAATAACATATCACACTTAAATTTTATAAAAAGCTGAACTAACAAAGTTCATTTAAAAAGATTTAAAGAAAAGAGAATAAATAAGTTTTTCTTCTGTTGCATAGCAAAAAATTAAAAAGTTAAAAGAAGTCATTATATTTAAAATAGATAGTTCCAATTTTAATTGGACCAACTATTTTAATCAATTTACTTTACACATGAACTTATAAATTTAATCTATCTCTGATAGATCATATATTTATAAGTTCAATAAAGTATTACTCTGTAATTGTTTGTAGTAAAAATAAAAAGTTAAAAAATCTTACTTTTATGCAGCACTTCTTGTGCAGCATAAAAGACTATATTAAGTAACTATAAAAAAATCAATATTGCAAGAATTACATTTAATAGATAAATTAGGTTTTCCCCAAACAGAAGAACTACATTGTGGACACATATATTTAGTTTTTTGTTTTATTTCATTAAGAGCTCTAACTTCTTCAACTGGTAAGATGTCTTTTATTATCTCTCCAACTGTTGTATATAAATTTTCTAAAATTTTATCATCATCTAAACTATCTATAACATCTTGTAGCTCTTCTTCATCTAGTTCTTGATAATCTTCTTGAGAAAAAGGTGTTTTAACTGTTATTTCATTAGGAAACCTATCAAACCACTTAACATATAGTCCATCTTTAAATATTTTAATACATAACTTTTCAAATTTACCTCCTCTTTCAGGGTAATCATTCATCTTTTGTCCAGTTTTTTTACCTCCAGCTCTTCCTGTATCACTTGGAATTAATCCAATACTTTCCATTTTATTAGCCCACTCTTGGTTATGATAAGTTTTTCTTGATGGAGTACCAAATTCAAACTGCCAAAGATGACACATTTCATGAACTACTGTTTGAAAAATTTCTATAAAATTACAACTTCCAAAATATGCTGGATTTAAAGCTAATTCATGATTTTTCTTACCTTTATCATTTATCCATCTATCAGGACTAAAATATCCCATAACTTGTTTTTTTCTTTGTACTGTTATTAAACAATTAGGTAATGTATTATCAAACAGTTCTCTATTAAAAATATTATAGATTTCTTGTAAATCTTTATAAAATTCTAAAGTAGGTATTTTTTCATTCATATATTTAATCTTTTATATTTAATTTCTTAAATTATATCGTACGATACAAATAAATAAATTAAAATAATCTATTAAATAAAAAAACTACTACAACTGTAGTGTTACTTCTTTTTTGTATTAAAGTATTAATACTATGTATTTGTAGGAATACAAAAATCTATAGATACCAAATAAACATATTATTTTTGGCATACCATTAATTTTATAATTAATGGGGATAAATTAAAAAATTGAGTAGGTATTAATTTTATAATTAAGGGGAATTAGTTTGTACATTTGGTGGGTATTAATTATAAAATTAATGGTTAATTTTAAAATTAATAGTAATTTTATTTATAATTCAAAAGCTACTTTATTTTTAGCAAAATATTTATTTTTCTATTTTATAAGGACACCTAAAAAGACACCTTTTTTATAAAAATGAAAAGTATAAAATCATTTCTTCAAATAAAAGCCTATTTTATGGGCTTTTTAAATGGCGACCCCAGCAAGATTCGAACTTGCGTGTTCTGGAGGAAATCCAGACGTCCTTGGCCACTAGACGACAGGGTCAAAAAATGAAGATTGAAATTATAATTTAGTTTGAGTTTATTTTTGCTTAAAAGTAACTATTAAATAATGATTTTATCGTAATTTTTTATATGATTTTTTAGCTAGTTTTATAATTGTTGAAGCTTTAGTTTCATAAAAACCTCTATTATCCTCTACTATTACTTCTGTATTGAGTATAGCAAAATTTTTATCAAAATTTTTACCAGTTTTATTTGCTGATGTTGAATATAAAACACCAAATTTATGTATAAAATCGTAAAATTTAGAACTTTTTTCTACAACACGAAATGACATACCATTAGGATAAATAAATGTTGTTTTTTTGCTATTTCTAACTTTTTTTCTAAAATTCTTCGGAATTCTAGTATTTTTATTTAATGTTGAAAAAGAATCTACTGTATTTAAAATTTTTTTGGTAATTGGTCTTTGTTTTAAAGAAGAAAGCTTCTCATCACTTGATGATGAGAAACCTACTGTTGTATCTGTTTGAACTAAATAAATCAGATTCTGATTCATTTTAATCGTTTAAAAATTCTTGAATTGATTTTGGTGTTGAAACATCATTTGTTTTTAAAACTTTTATTGCTTCAACAGCTGCATTCGCAGCAGCTACAGTTGTAAAATATGGTACATTCATTCTTAAAACTGCCCTTCTAATCTCTTTTCCATCATCTTTCGATGATTCCTTAGCTTCACTTGTATTAATAGCCATTGCTATATCACCATTTGTAAGTAAATCTGTAATATTTGGTCTACCTTCACTTACTTTTAATACATTTTCGCAAGCTATCCCTGATTCAGCAATAATTTTATAAGTTCCACCAGTTGCAACTATTGTAAATCCATTTTCAGTTAAACCTTTTGCGATACTTGGAGCAAACTCTTTATCTAAATCACATAATGAAATAAATACTTTCCCTTCTTTTGGAAGATTATTTTTTGCTGCACTTTGAGATTTTGCAAATGCCATACCAAAGTTATCTGAGATTCCCATAACTTCACCTGTTGATTTCATTTCAGGGCTTAAAAGTAAATCAGCACCATTTAATTTATTAAATGGGAAAACAGCTTCTTTAACTGCAACATGATTTTTTAATTTTGGTTTTAAAACATTATTATCTTCAAATACAATTTTTTTATCATAAACAGAAAGCGCATCCCTTAAAGTTTCACCCCACATAACTCTTGTTGCAACTTTTGCTAGTGGCATTCCTGTTGCTTTAGATACAAATGGAACTGTTCTTGAAGCTCTTGGATTTACTTCAATTAAGTAAATTTGTCCTTTATGAATTGCGTATTGAGTATTCATAAGTCCCACCACACCAAGACCTAAAGCCATCTCTTTTGTTTTAGTCTCTAATTCTTTGATTAATTCATCACTAATAGAAACAGGAGGTAATGAACAAGCAGAGTCACCTGAGTGAATACCAGCTTCTTCAATATGTTGCATAATCCCACCAATATAAACTTCTTTTCCATCACTTATGCAATCAACATCAAGTTCAATTGCTCTATCAAGGAATTTATCAATTAATACTGGTGCATCATTTGAAACAGAAACTGCTTCATCCATATATTGTTTTAATTCATCAGTTGAATAAACAATTCTCATACCTCTTCCACCAAGTACAAATGAAGGACGAACTAGAACAGGATATCCGATTTTTTCAGCAATTTCTATTGCTTCAGTTACTTCAACGGCCGTTCCATTATCAGGTTGTAATAATCCAATATTTTCAACAAATGCTGAGAATTTTTTTCTATCTTCTGCTAAATCAATAACTTCAGCAGTTGTTCCGATGATTTTTGCTCCTGCTTTTGTTAAAGCATTTGCAAGTTTTAATGGAGTTTGCCCACCAAAGTGTACTATAACACCATCTGGATTTTCTTTCTCAACAACACTTCGTACATGTTCAAAATCAATTGGTTCAAAATATAAAATATCAGATGTATCATAATCTGTTGAAACTGTTTCTGGGTTACAGTTATACATTATAGTTTTTACACCCATTTCATTTAAAGCAAATGAAGCGTGAACACAACAATAGTCAAATTCAATACCTTGACCAATTCTATTTGGTCCACCACCAATAATCATAACTTTTTTATCAGTTGATTCAGTTTTATCTATTTTTGGAAGTTTTGTTACGTTTGTAGTTGAGTATAAATATGGTGTTAAAGCTTTAAACTCAGCAGCACAAGTATCAACTTCATTGTACTCAAAATCAACATCTAAAGATTTTCTAGCAGTATAAATATCTTCTTCTGATTTACCAATCAATTTACCAATCATTTTATCACTAAATCCATTAGATTTGATTTTTCTCATAAAATCTGCATTTATTAAAATTGATGAATCAATAGATTTTTCTAAATCATGAATTTCTCTAAATTTAGTTAAGAACCAAGGATCAATTTTTGATAATTCAAAGATGTCTTCATTTGATAAACCTTGTCTCATACCTTCCATTAGGTATAAAAGTCTTTTATCATTTGGTCTTCGAATCTCTTTTTTGATGAAATCTAAATCTTTATCTAAAATTCTATCAAATCCAATAAGTCCAGTTTCCATTGAACAAAGTGCTTTTTGAATTGATTCATTAAAAGTTCTACCAATTGCCATAACTTCACCAACAGATTTCATAGAAGTTGTTAAAGTTGAATCAGCTTTAGGGAATTTTTCAAAAGTAAATCTAGGAATTTTTGTAACAATATAATCAATTACAGGTTCAAATGAAGCTGCTGTTCCAGTTATATCGTTCGTAATTTCATCAAGTGTAAATCCAACAGCTAAAAGTGTTGCAACTTTTGCAATAGGATAACCTGTTGCTTTTGATGCAAGTGCAGAAGATCTCGAAACCCTTGGATTCATCTCAATTACAATCATTCTTCCTGTTTTTGGATCAATTGAAAATTGTACATTTGAACCACCTGTATCAACACCTATTTCTCTTAAAATTGCAAAAGATGCATTTCTCATATCTTGATACTCTTTATCTGTAAGAGTAAGAGCAGGTGCAATAGTAATAGAATCTCCTGTATGAACACCCATTGGGTCTAAGTTTTCAATAGAACATACAATAATACAGTTATCTTTATTATCTCTGATAACTTCCATTTCATATTCTTTCCATCCAAGCATAGATTCCATAATTTCGATTTCACTAATAGGACTTGCTTCTAATCCAGATGCTGCTAATTTTTTAAACTCTTCCATATTATATGCAACACCTGAACCTCCACCAGCAAGGGTAAAAGAAGCTCTTGAAATTACTGGAAATCCAATCTCTTTTGCAACTTTAATTGCTTCTTCAAGATTATAAGCATTAGCACTTTTAGGTAAATCCATACCAATTTTTTTCATAGCTTCATTAAAAAGATGTCTATCTTCACCTTTTTTAATAGAATCAGGATGAGCACCTAAAAACTTAACACCTTCTAACATTCCCTTTTCGTACATTGAAGTTGCAACATTAAGTGCTGTTTGTCCACCCATGGTTGGTAAAATAGCATCAATATTTTCTCTTTCAATAATTTTTGCAACAACTTCTTCTGTAATTGGTTCAATATATGTTTTGTCAGCGAACTCAGGATCAGTCATAATAGTAGCTGGATTTGAATTTATTAAAACAACTCTGTATCCTAGTTCTTTTAGCGTTTTAGTAGCTTGAGTACCTGAATAATCAAATTCACACGCTTGACCAATAACAATTGGTCCAGAACCAATAAGTAAAATAGACTTTATATCTTCTCTTTTTGGCATAAAAAATTCCCCATATTTATTTTATAAAATTTGGATAGTGTATCGAAAAGGGGCTTAAGATTCGGTTATGTATTACAATTTTGTAGTTACAAGTTTTATATATAATATAAGAAATTATTTTTATATTATATATTAAAACTTGAACTTTTAAATAACAAATAATTAAGCTTATAAATTTTTAAGCAGAAGGAAGATTAAATTTTTTTGTATCTAAAATACCTTCATTATCAAATGATAGATAATATAAAACATCTTTTTTTACTTCTAAACCAGCTAAATATCTTAAAGCCAAATTTGCTTGAAGGGAACCAATATGCATAACAATTGGACAAGCTATTCCATTTGGTTTTCTATCATTTATTTGAAAAACTGCTTCATACGAAGCTTTTTCAAAAAAACAAACTTGACCATGAAATTCTTCAACACTCCCATAAATCCAAGGTTGATTATGTTCTATACAATATTTATTTATTGCAGCTCTTGTTGGAAGATTATCTGTTGCATCAATAATCAAATCAAAAGTTAAATCTCTTTTTGTAAATTCATCAAAAGTTTCCTTATAAGCATTTACTTTAACATAAGGACATCTTGATTCTATAAGTTCTTTTAAAACATCTGCTTTATATTTTCCATCATCACCAACTTTAAAACCTATTTGTCGATGAATATTATGAACTCCAACAGTATCAAAATCTACAAATGTAAACTCTCCAATTCCAGATGCTCCAAGCGCAATCCCTAAAGTACATCCTAATCCTCCACTTCCAATAATTGCTATTTTTTTATTTTGTAAAGAATTTTGAACTTCTTCTCCCCAAAGTTTTATTTGTCTATTAAAATATTCATTAAATTCATTTTGCATTCTTTATTCCTTACTATATTACATAAGATTATTATTTTTATATTGTTTTATAATAATAGCAAATTATAATTAAATTACTATGACTAAAATCAAGTATTAATAATCTATAATTGTGTAATGAAAAATCAATAAAAGGTAACAAATGAAAAAATCTTCTATTTTTTTAACTCTATGTCTTTTAGCTTTAAGTGCTAATTCGGCTTCTATTAATTCTTCAAATGATTATGAAAAATTAAAACAGTCCATAGAAAAAAAATATCAGAATAAAAACCCTAAACAATGGGGAGAAAATGTAACAGGAGTTAAAACAAAGTTAAAAACAAAAGATAAAGTAATTGCACTTACAATGGATGCTTGCGGAACAGAAAGTGGAATGGGTTATGATAATCATCTAATAGCTTATTTAGAAAAGGAAAAAATCCCTGCTACTTTATTTATAAATGGAAGATGGATAGATAGAAATATGGAAAATTTTAAGCATTTAGCTTCAAATCCACTATTTGAAATAGGAAATCATGGATATTTACATAAACCAGCTTCTGTAAATGGAAAATCTATTTATGGCATCAGTGGAACAGCTAATATTTCAGAACTTGTTGATGAGATTGAATTAAATGCAAGAAAGATTGAAGAACTAACAAATAAAAGACCAAAATATTTCCGTTCAGGAACTGCATATTATGATGAAATTGCTGTAAAAATTGCAAATAATTTAAAACAAGAAGTTATAGGATTTTCAGTTTTAGGTGATGCAGGAGCAACTTATAGTGCAAAGCAAATTGAAGAAGCTTTTGCAAATGTAAAAGGTGGAGAAATTGGAATAATTCATTTTAATCATCCTGAATCTCATACAAGAGAAGGAATTATTAGAGTTATTGAAAAATTAAAAGAAAAAGGTTTCAAATTTGTAAAATTATCTGATTATTCTTTAAAATAATCAGATTAATTTTTATTTTCAACAGAGAAGATAAGCTTAGCTTCATCAAGAAGCTTTTGAGCTTCTTCTAGTTCTTTTATTCCTGTTTTATAAAGTTTTATAGAATCACTTAATGTAATTTGTGGATTTGATAATTTTTCTAAAAGTTCTTTTGCTTTTAAAACTTTTTCTTCAAAACTAATCTCTTCATTCATACAATATCCTCATTATTATTTATATAAGAGTCTATTATATCTATAATTAATAAAAAAATATGTAAACTAAAAAAAACATTGGTGTTTACATGATAGATTTTTCAAAAATACTTGTTATTGTTACTCTACTAGGAGGGCTTGGTATATTTTTGATTGGTTTAATAATCATGACAAAAGGTTTACAATCACTTGCAGGTGATACATTGAGAAATGCCATGTTACACTTTACAAAAAGTCCTTATAGTGGTGCTTTAAGTGGTGCTATTATGACTACTTTATTACAATCTTCAAGTGCTACAACAGTTGCTGCTGTTGGTTTTGTAGGTGCTGGAATTATTAGTTTTTCCCAATCTTTAGGTATTATTTTTGGTGCAAATATAGGAAGTACTTTTACAGGTTGGTTAGTTGCTATCTTTGGATTTAAATTTAATCTTGAAACTTTTGTTTTACCTTTTATATTTTTAGGCGCAATTTTAAAACTTTTCGCAAAAGAAAATGTTGCTTCTGCTGGTTTTACACTAGCTGGTTTTGGACTTATTTTTGTAGGTATTAGCACAATGCAAGAAGCTGTTTCAGGATTTGAAAATATCTTAACTCCTGATCTTTTACCTAATGATTCTTTTGGAGGAAGACTTTTACTAATTGCTATTGGTATTGGTATTACTATGATTACTCAAGCTTCTAGTGCTGGAATTGCTATGACTTTAACTCTACTTTATGGTGGTGCAGTAAATTTTGAACAAGCTTTAGCTTTAATTATTGGTATGGATGTAGGTACAACTGTTACAGCTGCAATGGCGACAATTGGAGCAAATATCAATGCAAAAAGGACAGGATTTTCTCATGTAATATATAACTTTATTAGTGCTATATTTGCTTTTTTGTTTATTACACCTTTTATTTCAATTCTAAATTATATAAAACCCGAATTTATTTTAGAAAATGCTCAAATTGCTGTAGTTGTATTTCATAGTTCATACAATATTATAAGTGTATTACTTATTCTACCATTTACAAATATTTTTGCAAATTTCATAAAAAAATTAATAAAAGAAAATTCAAATAATTCTATTAACAATTTAAATGAAGAATTTTTAAAAGAACCCAAACTTGCATTAAATGCCACACTACAAAGTATCATTAAAGAGTATATTACTATTTTAAAACATATAGAATTCATATTAAATAAAGAATCAAAATATCAAAGAATGGATATAAAAGAAGTTCAAAATATATTAAATATTACTCATAAATTTTTAGACAAAATTCATATTAAACAAAAAGACAGTCCTGATTGGGCTTATTTAGTTGATTTAATTCATGCAATAGACCATCTTCAAAGATTACATGAAAGATGTGAAGAGGAAGAAGATAGAATTATTTGTGCAAAAAATATAATTGAACTAAAAGATATATTAAATCAATTTCATACAAATATTTTAAGTACCATTTTAGTTCAAAAAACAAATAATTGGAACCAACTAATAAAAAATAGTGAAGAATTAACTAAAGATATTGAAAAGATAAGACAACAATACAGAGAAGATATTGCAAATAAAATCGCAACAGGCGAACTTGATGTGCCAGATGGTTCTGATAGATTAGAAGCTATTAGATGGATAAATAGAGTAAGTATTCATATTTATCGTATAAACTATTATATTCATAAAGCTATACTTTCATCTGGGAAATAATAAAAACTATTTATCTTTTAAAATTTCTTTCACATAATTTTCAAATTTTTCAACTTCAACTAAAAAAGAATCATGTCCTGATTGGCTTTGTATCAATTTATATGTTACTTGTTTTTCATGTCCAAGTTTTATCATAATATCTCGTATTTCTTCCATTTCTTCTGGAAAAAATAACATATCATCACTAAATGCAATCAAATGCAAATTTGATTGAATCTTATCAAACGAATCTTCAAGTTTATCTTTGTTTCTTCCTGCATCAAAAATATTCATTGTTTTACAAGTATACAAATATGAAAGTGGATCAAAATACTTTGGAAAACTATATGCGTTATATTCCAAATATTTTTCTACTTCAAATCTTCCAAAAAGTTCATATAATCCATCAGTTGCAGAATATTCTCTTCCAAATTTATTATTAAATAAAGTTGGACTTAAATAACAGATTAATCCTGCCATTCTTCCAATAGCAAGACCAGGAAGTCCTAAAGCTTTTAAATCATCTTTAGTATAATTTCCATTTTTAAAAATTGGGTCATGTCGTAAAGCTTCCATTCCAATTTTATTAAAAGCTATAGCCCAAGGTCTTGTATATGCAGTTGTTGCCATTGCAATAATTTCTTTTGCAAAATTTGGATATTCAATAGCATAACAAAGTGCCTGCATTCCACCTAAACTTCCACCAACAACTGCAACAGCATTAGAAATTCCTAGTTTTTTATATAGTTTCATTTGAGCTTTTACAATATCTGATATTGTAATAACTGGAAATTTTAATCTATACTCTTTTTTTGTTGAAGGGTCAATACTCATAGGACTTGTTGAACCATAAGAACTTCCTATATTATTTGAACAAATTACAAAATATTTTGTTGTATCAATAGCCTTTCCATCACCTATAAATTTATCCCACCAACCAGGTTTTACTTCATCTGCATAACGCCCAGCTGCATGATGACTTAAAGATAATGGATGACAAATAACAATAACATTTGATTTATCTTCATTTAGTTCACCATATGTTTCATATATGATTTCAAAAGATTCTAATAATCTTCCACTTTCTAAATATAAAGGTTCATTAAATTTTTCTACTTTTGTCTCTATTTTCAAAATTAATCCCAACTGTAAAGTTTTTAAGCCTGATAGTCTAGCTAAACTATCATAAGAAAGTTATTTAGTCTTATGCCTTGTACAAATCATCCAAACTTATTTTCATAAGTTCTTGCCAAGTTTTATCTGGATTCCAAATATTAAATATTGACAAATCAATCTCTTCAAATGGAGTTTTTAAAATATATTTATGATAAACATACATAAATGCACTAACTCTATAATTTTTAGCACAATGCACCCAAACTTTATTTGCTCCAAGGGCTTGCATAGTATTTAAAAAAAGTTTTAAATCACTTGGCTTTGGATTTTCAAAATCTACAGGAATATGAAAATAACTCATTCCAAGATTTGTCACTACTTTATCTTCATTTTCAATAGCATTAGAAGCATCACATAAAGCTAGATTAATAACTACTTCAAAACCTTCATCTTTTATCAAATCAAACTCTTCAATTTTTGGCTGACCAGAAGTTGAAATAAGTTCATTAATTTTGATGTAATTCAAAATATTTTTCATATTCGCTCCTTTGCTTTTTTATCATTGTAAGATTTTCTTTCTTATTCATAAGTAAATTTATATATAATTAGCCCATGAAAAAGATATATATAGCAGGATTTGATGTTTTTGAAAGTAATTCCATAGAGATTGGTAAAAAGTATGTACAACTTAGTAAAAACTATGGTTTTGAAGGTTTATATCCACTTGATAATATCGTAGATTTCAATCAAGAAAAAAGAAAAATTGCACAAGATATTTTTAAAGCTAATGTAAACTTGATAAATCAATGTGATATTGTTATTGCAAATTTAAACTCATTTAGAGGAAAAGAAGTAGATAGTGGAACAGTTTGGGAATGTGGTTATGCAACTGCATTAGGGAAAAAAGTATATGGTTATATGAAAAAAGAGCAAAATTATATAGATAGTTTTTCAAAAGATGAAAAAAAAGTTATAGATAATGTAACTTATGATTTAGAAAATAGAGTTATTGAGGATTTTGATTATTCTATAAATTTAATGATTGCTTGTAGTATACAAAAGATGATATTTGGAGATTTTGAAGATTGTTTAAAGGAGATTTGTAAATGAGTTTGATATTTGCTAAATCACAAGATGCTAAAAAAGCTTATGAATTAGTTAGAAGTTTACAAACAAGATTTGTAGAAAAACTAAATGATTTAAGTGAAAAATTTGGAGAAGATAAAAAATTTGAAGAAGTTATTTGGCTAAGAAATGGTGGAACTTTTGGTGGTGGAAGTAGATTTGAAGCAAGAGATGAAATATTTTTTAATAGAGCTAGTGTAAATGTATCGCAAGTTCATTATGAAGATGATTCAACAAAAAGTTTAGATAGTGCAACAGCTATTTCAACCATAATTCATCCAAAAAATCCAAACTTACCATCTATTCATATTCATATTAGTTTAACTATTTTAAAAGATGGGAACTCTTATTGGCGAATTATGGCTGATTTAAATCCAAGTATTGAAAATATTGAAGATAAAAAAGTTTTTGAAAAAGCTATAAAAGAGGCTTCTAAAGAGACTTTTGAAGAAGGAGTAAAACAAGGTGAAAAATACTTTTTTATTCCAGCATTAAATAGACACAGAGGAATTTCTCATTTTTATTTAGAAAATTATAAAACTCAAGATAAAGAAAAAGATTTTGCATTTGCTTTAAATTTTGGTGAAATTATTATAGATAGATATATTTTGATTTTAAAAAATGCTTTTTTAAATAGACAAACATTTAGTGTTCAAGATATTAAAAAACAACTTGATTATCACACGTTATATCTATTTCAAGTTTTAACTTTAGATAGAGGAACAACTTCTGGACTTTTAGTACATAATGAAAATGATATTGGAATTATGGGCTCACTTCCAAAATTTGTAAATAAAAAACTTTTAGAATCTTGGATAGAAAAAGTTCCAAATCCACAAGATAAACTTTTATTAGAAATTACTAAAACTATAAATGACAATGGCTTAATAGATGAAAATACAAAAAAAGAATTAGCACAAGTTGTAAGAAATCATTACCAAAAATACCCTGATTCATTGATATATCAGGCAAGTGGAAATACTATACCAACAACAGTTAATAATCATACTAAATAAAAGGAATAGAAAATGAATAAAATTAATGAATTAGAAAAAATTTTAAAAAGTGATGTTTTAATAGAAGTAGATACTGAACTAAAAGCATTAGAGAAATTAATTTCAAAAGATAAAGATGATAAAGATTTAAAAATTGAATTAGATTATATATTGGATGTAAAAAAATTTTATGATGAAGTTTTACTTCATATTGAAAAAAAACTTTTAACAGAAGAAGAAGCTATAAATATCCTTAAAGATTTAGAGGATATGAAAGCAGAAGATGAGGACGAGGTATAAAATGTTTGAATTAGAAACTTATCAAATAGTTAATATTTTAGGATTAATAATAGGAATCTTTTTTGGAATAATTGCCCAAAAAAATCAATTTTGTTTTAGTGGTTCAATAAAAGATTATATTTTAATAAAATCTACAAAAAGAGGTGCTTCTGTTATTATGGCAATGATTGTTGCAATTATTTCAACAACAATTATCTCTAAGTATTTTGAATTAGATTTAACACAAACAAATTATTTTAAAAGTAATATAAACTATTTTGCAATAATTTTAGGTGGACTGTTATTTGGTAGTGGAATGATGATTGCTGATGGTTGTAGTAGTAGAAGTTTAATTAAATATGCACAAGGTGATACAAATGCATTAATTACTCTAATTTTTATAGCTATTTTTGCATATGCAACAACTAAAGGACTTTTATTTGATATATTTAATCCATTTATTAATAATGAATTTTTAATAAATATTTCTTCGTATATTACGAATACTCAAATGAACATATATATAGTTTTAGCTATTTTATTTGTTATTCTTTTTTATACAGTAAATAAAAGAATAAAAAGAGTATTTACTTTAATAGATGGAATTTTAATAGGATTACTTGTAAGTGCTGCTTGGTTTGTAAGTGGTTATATCGGTCAAGAAAGTATGGAAAGAAGTATAGAACTAACAGGAATAAGTTTTGTCTATCCAACAGCAAAAACTTTAGAATTGTTTACATATTATCAAGTAAATGAAGTAATATTTAGCATTTGTATGGTTATTGGTGTTTTAGTAGGAACTTTTACTATGTCATTTTTTAATAAAAAATATAGTTTTGGATGTACTGCAAATAAAAATATCAATAAAGTAAAATATAATATGATTGGTGGAGCATTGATGGGGACAGGTGGAATTATGGCTATTGGATGTACAGTAGGACAAGGATTGTCTGGTCTTTCAACATTAGCTTTTGCGTCTGCTATTGCAATTATTTCAATATTTATTTCTGCATTAATAACTGCAAAAATTCTAAATAAATATAATAAGCTTCCTATGTGTTTTATCTTTGAATGGGATGATGAAAATAAAAATAAACCTGTTGATTTTCAGATTTAAAAAAGAAAAAAAAGGAGTTTAAACTTTAAAATTTAAACCCCTTTTTTTAATATAATATTAATTTAATTGATATTGAACAATATAATCTCTCATTAAAGGTGGAATATCTAAATAATTTTCACTATCAGCAATAACTGCACTTTGATTACTATTTTCTTCTATTCCCTCTGCTGTTTCTTCAACTTCTTCATTTCTTGATTCAAAACCTGTTGCAACAATAGTGATTTTTACTTCATCTTTTTCTAAAGTACTATCAGAAGTTGTACCAAAAATAATCTCTGCATTTGAATCCATTCTTTCATTTATAGTTCCCATAACATCATTTATTGCAAATAATGAAACTTGTGGATGAATATTAAAATGAATTAAAATTCCTTTTGCACCATTTAATGAAACTTTATCAAGTAATGGAGAATCAATAGCATCTTCTAAAGCTCTTTGAGCAGCATTTTCACCTTTTGCTCGCCCTATTCCCATTAAAGCCATACCTTTGTGTTGCATAATAGTTTTAACATCTGCAAAGTCTGTATTAATATCTGAATTTCCAGGATTTAAAATCACTTCAGACATACCATTTACAGCTTGATATAAAATATTATCAATTATTTTAAAAGCATCTTTCATACCTACATTTTCATCAATAATTTCTAATAATCTATCATTTGGAACAATAATGATTGAATCACTTACTTTTTTTAGTTCTTCAAGTCCAAGATTTGCTAATCCTGCTCTTTTTTTACCTTCCCAAGTAAATGGTTTTGTTACAACAGAAACAGTTAATGCACCTATTTCTTTAGCAGCTTTTGCAATAATTGCAGCAGCTCCTGTTCCAGTACCTCCACCAAGTCCAGCAGCAATAAATACAATATCAGCACCTTTTAAAGAACCTTTTATCTCTTCATAACTTTCAACTGCTGAATCTCGTCCAACTTCTGGTTTCATACCAGCACCTAAACCCTTAGTAAGTTTTAGTCCTAGTTGGATTTTTTTTGGAGCTTTTGAAATATGAAGCACTTGTAAATCAGTATTTGCTGCAATTAAATCAATTTTATGAGAACCTTCATTTATCATGTGGTTAATCATATTACAACCACCACCACCAACTCCAATAACAGCAATTTTTGCTACATTATCAGATAAAACTTTACTTGGCATATCTACTTTTATATCATCAACTCTAAATAAATTTTCCATTAAAACCACTCCGATACTTTACTCCAGAACTTAGAAACACCTTTTTTCTTATCTTTTATTAGAGGTGTTAAAATCGCTCCATTGTCTTTAATTTGAATATGTTCTTTATTATTTGTTTCCATTGTAGGTTTTTCAGAAGGAATTGCATTTGAAACAGAAATTTTAGGCTCAACAACTCTATCTTTTCTCAAAGGTTTAATTAGTTTTTTACTTGAATCTAATTGATAACTTCTATTTGTTCCTAAAGCATAAAATAACAATCCAACAATTGTAGCCATATTAGCTTCATCAAAACTCATAAATCCATTTTTAATATTTTTAGGATTTGAAACACTTATTGGTATACCTTCAAAAATCTTTTCAGTTAATTTTTTGATTCCATCAAGATAACTCATTCCTCCTGTTATTACAATTCCAGAACCTGTATTATCTAATAAACCACTTTTTTTAAGTTTATTTTTTACTAAAACCAAATCTTCTTCAACACGAGCATGAATAATTGTTTGAATATAATCTAATGCAACTTCTGAGATACTCTCTTCATCACCAATTCTAGGAATTTTTACTTTTGTAACACCTAATTCATTATTTGGAGAATAATTTCTAATAAGTGATCCATATTCTAATTTTATCTTTTCAGCAGCTGTTGGAGGAGTATGTAACATAACAGATAAATCATTTGTAATATGATTTGAACCAACAGGAATAAATCCATTAAAAATTATAGAATTACCTTTAAAATAGACAAATTCTGTTGTTGTTGAACCTAGATTTATAACTATTGCACCAAACTTTTTTTGTTGATCATCTAAAACTGCAAGTGCTGCTGCATATGAATCTAAAACAAATTTAACTACTTCTATTCCAGAAATTTTCAATGCTGATTTTATATTAGTTAAAGCTGTTCTTTTAGCTGTTACAATATAAACAGAAACTTCAAGTCTACTTCCGTTCATATTTAAAGGATTATCAACTTCAACAGAATCATCAACTTTAAAAAATATTGGAACAACATGAACAACTTCATATTCTGGAACAATTGTAGCATTGTATAATGCCATTTGCATAACTTGATTTATTTCAGTTTCTGTTATAAGTCCATTTGGAACATTAACTGAACCACTACTTCTAATACTTTTTGAATAACTTCCAGAAATAGATACAACTGTTGTATCAACTAATTCTGTTGTAGTTCTTTTTGCAATAGAAACCGCATCTTTTATAGCTTTTGAAGCTTCTTCAATATTAATAATTAAACCTTTATTAATACCATTACTTTTTTGAATTCCTGTACCTAATATATTTATATTATTTTCTAAATCATGTTTTGCAATAACTGCGGTTATTGTTGATGAACCTATGTCAATTGCTAAAAAAGTATTATTCAATTATTACTCCTTTTCTTGGATTGAAGATTGAATAGTAAAAGTATTTTCTAATTTTTTCATTAGGTTTAACATTAATTCCTCTTCTTGAAGTTGGATTATTGTTCCTTTTACAACGTCATCTTTTGTTTTATTATAATCAGCCATTTTTGAATTATTAATTCTAAAAAGAACTATTTTATTATCTAATTTTACAATTCCTTCTTTTGTAGTTGCAGAAAATAATTGATTTAAAAATTTAGCTGCTTCTTGTTGTTCTAAACCAGGAATTTTTGTAATTGATTCTCTTGTAATACCTGAAATCTCTTCACCTTTAAAATCTTTTAGTGTTGAATTTGCAATTTCTTCTAATTTTTTTGATTTTAATACTTTTTCAAAATCAGTTTTTACTTGAACTAAAGCTTGTTCGAAAGTCAAGGTAATTGAAGGATTTTTCTTAACTACTTTTACAATATAATATTTATTATTTTCAAAAAATGGTTTTACAATTTCTAAATCTTTTGATTCTTCAATTTTTAAATTATTTTCTGATGAATAAGGAAGTTGAGTTTGTACAAAATTTTGAGTAAGATCAAATTTATCTTCATCTTTTTTAAGTTTTAAATATATTTTTAAAGCTTCTGTTTTTGTAAATTTTTCATCTAAATCTTTAATTATTTGTTCTCTTGCTTCTTCTAAAGACTTAATTTTTCCATCTTCATGTTTATAATCAATTTTAAATTTTTCATAATGAGTTTTAATTTCATCTTCTGTTGGATTAGCAGAAGCTAAAGGTATCTCTTTTATTTGTAAATCATATGAAACTTCTGACATATAAGAATTTTTATTTTCTTCCCAGTATTTTTTTAGTTCATCATCTTTTAAATCAACTGAGATATCATTTATTGACAAAATTTTAAAACTAATGTCATCTTCTAAAAAAAGTAATTTACTAATATTTTCAATTTCATTTGAAGTAGGATTTATTTCAAATAATTTTTGAACTTTTTGTAATAATAGACCTCTTTTTAAAGATTCTTCAAAATCTTTTGGTGTCATTCTATTTTGAGCTAAAACTCTTATATAAGTCTCTTTATCAAATTTACCATCTTTTGTGAAAGCTTGATATTTTAGTAACTCTTTAGCAATTTCTTCATTTGTAACATCTAAACCTAAAGAATCTCCATAAGACATAATTAGATTTTTTTGTAAAGCTTGTCTTAAAGCTACATCTTTTAATTTTAGTTGTTCAGCTAATTCTTTGTTAAACATTGTTCCGAACATTCTTGAATATTGATCATAAAGATTTGAATACTCTTGTTGATACTCTTCAACAGAAATTTCTCTATCACCAACAACTGCTACTACTCCGCCTTGTTTTCCATACTCGTAAGAACCCCAACCAACAAATCCAGCTCCAACGAATGCAATTGTACTTATCCAAATAGTAATTACTAGCCACTTCTTGTGTCTTTGCATCCACGTTATCATAAAATATAATCCTCTTAAAAATTTTAGAGATAATACAAAAAAGTTGCTTTTATGTTCGTTAAACGCTTATCATTTCTATATTAGAAGAGTCAATATTTAGCTCTTTTTTACTTAATAAATCATTTATAACTGATTCTCTAATAGTGATTTCAAGTTTTTTACAAGCACTTTTAAAAGCTTCTTCTTCTCCTACAATAAAGCACATCTTTTTTGCTCTTGTAATTGCAGTGTATAAAAGCTTAGTATTATGCATGATATAGTGAGAAAAACTCATAGGAATTAAAGCATTATCATATTCCATACCTTGAGTTTTATGAATAGTTAAACAATAAGCTAAAGATAATAGATGATGTACATTTTCAAAATCATAAAATACAACCATATCATCATTTGGATATAAAACAATACATTTTTCTTCATCAAAATCAAGCTTTATTATAAGTCCTAATTGACCGTTATAAACTCTTCTTTCTAAAAAATCAGTTGAAGCATTTTTATACATACTCATTGTTTGAGCTCGCATATTTTCATTTTTTATATGAATAACTTTATCTGTTAATTTATATTCATAAATTTTTGATACAAAAGCTTTTCCTTTTGTATGATTAAAAAGTTTTTGAAGTTGAATATTTAAATTATCAACACCTAAAATCCCACCTTTCATAGGAGTAATTACTTGAAAAAGTGTCAAAGCTTTTGATATTTTTTTCTTTTTTATAAAATCATAATAATCTTGTATATAAGTTGAAGAAATATTTAAAATATTATTTAAAATATATTCACTATTTTCACCTCTTAAATCAGCAAATTCATTTGTAGAAACTGAATTTTTTCTTGAATAATAATTTGAAATAGAAACATCAATAAATTTAAAATCTTCATACTCTTGTTTATAATCAGGTAATTCACCTTTTCTTATATCATTTGCAATTACAGCTATTGCTTGATTTTCATTTTGTCTATAAATTTTAGTTAGCTTGCAAATTGGAGCTAATTCATATTTTATAGCATCAGCTAATACATTACCAGCACCAATTGCTGGTAATTGTCCATCATCTCCAACAATAATAAAAATTGTATCATCATCAATTTTTGAAACAATTTGATAAAAAGTTACAGAATTTACCATAGAAGCTTCATCAAGTAAAATAGCTTTATATGGAAAAAAATCTTTCTCTTTATGTTTTACAAGTAAACTTTGTATTGTTGAAGAATTATAACCAGTTGTATCACTTATTCTTTGAGATGCTATTCCACTAAGTGCAATAGTCATAATATCATCATAACTCATAATTTCTTCAAGAAGTTCTAGTATTGCTCTACTTGAAGTTGATTTTCCAGTTCCAGCATAACCTATCAAAAAAAGTGTTTTATCACCATTATTTATAAGTTCAACTGCTTTTTTCTGCTCTTCACTTAAATCAAATCCTAAAGTCTGCTGTTTTTTTACTAAATATTCATCAAAGTTTGCGATAATTTTTCTGTTTTTTTCATTTTTTCGTCTACTAAAAAAATCTAAAATTCTTTTTTCAGCATAATAAAGCATTGAAAGAGCAAGCCTATTTTCACTTGTAACAAAAATATTTTCTTCAACTAACATTTTTGATATTGCCTGTTCGTATAACATTTCTTCATTTGAAAATCTCAAACTTTCATCTAAAAGTTTGTACAAATGAAATTTATCTATTGAAGAATTTCCATTGTTATCACAATATTCTCTTAAAGTATAGTTTAAACAAGCCATTATTCTAAACTCTGATTTGGGGTCAATTCCTAAAGATTTTGCTATTTCATCAGCTCTTTTAAATCCAATTCCTTTTATGTTTATTAAAATATATGGATTTTCTTTGATTTTATCTATAAGATTTTCAACTTCTCCTAAACTTGAATATATTTTTGTAATAAGATTTGAAGTAACTCCAAACTTTGCCAAAAAAGAACCTAATTCACGTAAATGCTTAAATTTTTGCCAAGAAGAAACAATAGTTTCAAGTTTTTTATCTTTTATTCCTTTGAAATCTAAAAGTTCATTTGACCTTTCATTTAATATCTCAACTAATTCATCTTCTGAATATTTTTCCAAAAGTTCATGAGCAAATTTTTTTCCAACACCTTTTACAATTTTTGTAAGAAAAAAAAACATTTCTGCTTCTTTAAGTTCTAAAGTATCAAATTCAAATTGAACTCCATATTTTTTATGAGTAATCCAATTTCCTTTTAATATAACTTCTTCACCTACAATTTTTTCAATATCCGTATCAAAATATGCACCACAAATTTTTTGATTATTTTCTAAAACAGCAATTATGTATTTTGTTTCGTCATTTTTATAAAGAACTTTTTTTATAATTCCAGATAATTTAAAACTTTTATACTCTTCTTGCATTAATATCCATCATTAAATTTATGTTTTTTATGTTTATCTTTTTTATAATTACTTTTATTTTTTTCTTTTTGAAGAAGATTTGCATCTTTTAACAAGTTTGCTCTTTCTTCCTCAAAAGTTTCACTATGATTTTGTGTATAATTTACTGTTTTTAAGATAAATACTTTTAAATTTGTATAATATTCTGAATATAATTCAACTTCTTGAGTTTTTTTCATATCTTCGTAATTTTTTTTAGTTCTTTGTTTAAATAATTCTTTATCAAAGTTTTCTATTTTTAATAATGAAATAGTTCTTGTAAAAAATTTTTCTAAAACTCTTATATATTTGATTCGTTGTTGTTTTTCATTTATTTCAAAAGTCATTTAAGTAATTCTTCTAATTTTTCAATAGGTCTTGCTATTACAGCTTTATCGCCTTTTATAATAATTGGCCTTTCTATTAAAATTGGATGTTCAACCATAATTTCAATCAATTGTTCTTCATCAATTACATTTTTAAGATTTAACTCTTTATAAATATCTTCACCAGTTCTAAGAAGCTCACTAGCTTTCATATTTAATTTTTTTAGTACATCTTTTAATTGCTCTTTTGAAGGTGATGTTTCTAGATATTTTACAATATTAGCATTTATACCTTTTTCTTCTAAAAGTGTCATTGCATTTCTTGATTTTGAACATTTTGGATTATGCCAGATTTGGATATTTTGCATATAATAAACCTTATTTTTCTAATAAAGTTTATTATATCTAAAAGTTTTTTATAGAAGATAAAATATTACAAAGTGTAATGTTTCAAGTTTTAAAATGTTGCACCTAAAGTTAAAATAGGTCCTTTATATTGGAATTTATATCCATTTATATCATCTTCAAAATCTAATGTTCTATTTTTATATCCTGCACTTAAAATCAGTGCATCATTATTTAGTAATTTATAACCTAGATTTACATAATACTCATAAACATAATCTATATTATGATTTTTTCCATATGAAACTCCATATTCAACTTGCAGCTTATCATCTTCATTTTTCATATGAAATTCTAAAGTAGGAAACTCTTCAGTATTTGATAATACAACATTGTATTTTATAACTTTCCAATCTAAATCAAATTTGTTATAAGCTATACCTAAATTTGCATTTTTAAAATTATATAAATAATATAGTTTATTCCATTTTGTTGTCGTTTCTAAATCAGACCCAATTAAAAGTACATTATTAAAATATGCTTTTGAATCCATAAAATCAGCTTTTAATATATGATTTTTATATTTAAAAGATATTTCTGGAATAACTTCATTTGTTTCATCCAAAACACTAACTTTATTAGTACCATAAATATCTGTTTTCAAAAAAGAATATGTTAATTTTGGTGTTATTGAAAAATCTTTACTAAAATTACTTTGAGAAACTTTTTTTTCATCTTTTAAAATATTATCTTTTTTGTATTCTCTTACAAACTCATTATTTATTGGTTTTGATAGTTCTTGTTTTTCTTCAATTATTTCATCTTTAAATGTTTGAATATTATCATTTTTATTTATATTTTCAATTTTTTCATATTCATTGTTTCCAGCAGTGTTAATTTCAGTTTTTTTATTTATAAAATTGTATTCAACTTTTTTTTCTTGTGATAAATTACTTAAAGGAACATAATCATCACTTGCAAAAAGATATAAAACTAAACTTGAAATTATTATTATTTTTTTCACAAAAAAACTCCTCATTTTTTAAACAGCAGATAATATCAAACTTTATTTTAAAAAATTATTTAAACTATTATCTTATTATAATTATTTTTTATGTATTCTGCAACTCTAAATGAATTGGCATAAATAGTAAATGTATAAGGAACACTTCCACCTGTTGGCATAAAACTTCCATCTGTAACAAATAGATTTGAAACTTCATGAGCTTGACAATATTTATTTAAAACTGAAGTTTTGGGATTATCTCCAAATCTACAACCACCAGCTTGTAAATTGGAAGATGGAAGTGCTGATATATCTGAAACTATATTTTTACCACCCATTTTTTCAAAAACTTTAAGTGCTTTTTCTTTTATAAAATTTGCAATTTTCAAATCTCTTTCATGAGCGCCAATTCTTATATTTGCAACAGGAATGCCATATTTATCTTTATATTTTTCATCAACACTTATAAAAGCATTATCATTTGGTGTCCAATCAAGAAAAATTTCCATATTTAAAGTTCTAGTTTTTGTAAAGGTTTCAAATATAGTATTTTGTAACTCTTCTCCTATTCTTAAATCTCCATTTTCATCCCATCGTAAACTTGATGCTCTTCGTATAGGATTTTGATGTTCAAAAAGTACATCAATAACTCCTCCTTTGAACTCTTTTGTATAATACCAATCCATAATTGACCTATTTACAAAAAGTCCAGAAGCATGTAAATCTTTTAAAGGAAGATGTGTTTCATCAAAAGTAGCACTAATTATTCCACCACTACTTGAAAGGAAATTTTTACCTACATTTCCACTATTATTTGCAACTCCATTGGGGAAATTTTCATCTTTTGAGTTAAGTAATAATCTTGAAGTTTCAACAGCTTGAGCAGCAACTACAAAAAGTTTTGCTTCAAGCTCTTTTTTAGTTCCATTTTTTGTTAAATATGTAGCACTTTTTATCTTTTTATCTGTTGTTGTATTTAACTTTATAACAAAAGCATTTGGAATTATTTCTACATTATTTGTAAGAAGTGCATCTTTTATTAAACTTGCCCGTGAACTTCCTTTTGCTCCACTTGAACAAGCATATGAACCACAATAATTTGAGTAATAACAAGGATTTCTAAAATCTTTTTGTTTTGAAATAATTGCTCTTGGAGTTTTTATACAAGTATAATCCAAATCTTTACATACTTTATCTATCAAATCAACTATTTTATTTTCATTTAAAGGTGGATAAATAAAATCTTTTGTACTTCTTGGTTCTAAAAAAGCATATTCTTGAACCTTTCCAGAAACTCCAACAAGCTCTTCAACTTTTGTATAGTATGGTTCCAACTCTTCATAACTTATAGGCCAATCTACGATATTTGAATTTTTTGGGACTCCATAAATTGAAGCTAATTTAAAATCATTTGGTTTAAGTCTATGGAAATATCCACTCATAAAGTTTGAAGAACCTCCAAGAAGTGAGCCATTCCAAAAACTCCAACCACTTTCATAAGTTGGAAACTTAGTCCAAGAACCATCAATAAACTCTTCAATAGTATGATATTCTTCTTTTAAATTTGGTGTATAAATATCACGGCGTACTACAATTTCATCTTTTGAAAAATCTTTTTCATCGTAAATATCACCTTTTTCTAAAACACAAACTTTTAAACCAGCACGACTTAATTCATAGATTATTGGACCAGCACCTGCTCCACTTCCAATAACACAAACATCATATATCATATTTTTTGTCCGTAAGTCTTTAAAGGTCGTGGATAGCCAATATTATGTTTTACACTATTCCATCCAATTTGTTCAAAGTTTCCACCATAAATTGGGTCACTAAACATAGCTTCAACTCCATAATATGTAAGTTTTGAAATCCAAGATTTTGCATAAGAACTATTTTTTATAATTCTAAAAATCAACTCTTTTTTTTCATCTTCTTTCAAATTCAAAAATTCTGGAAAACTTTCAATAAAATCTTTTGTTCCATCAACAATCAAAACCTTGTCATCATCATCAAAAGTTTTATGTGAAATATTTTGAACTAAATAATTTAAAGCTTTAAATTCTCTTGCACTTGGCATTGTTGAAGTTTTTGGGAAGATTATATTCAGTATTTCATCTAAAATGATTAAATTATTTTTTGAAATAATTCTTGCAATTACTATATTTGAAGATAATAAAAGAGCCCAAGCAGTAGTAAATTTAATAAAAGTTCTTCTTTTCATAAAAAAAGTATAACTAAAAAAGTGTTTAATTCCTGTTTAGATTATGTTATACTTAACTCATGTTAGTTTCAAATAGTACTTTATTAAATATTCTTACTACAAATGATAACAAAGTTCTAAAAGATGTATTAAAAGAAGCAGATACTAAAAGTTTAGAACAAATGGTTAAAAATAACTCTACATCTGCAACTGATGTATTAAAAGAGTTATTTACTAATCTAAAAGATGGAACAAAATCAAACACAACTATTGAAAATATTTTAAAAAATTCTAATATTTTTAAAGATTTAGGAAATGTATCTTCAAACTTATCAAATTTACTTGAAAATATTTCTGAAGATGAAAATTTACAAAAATTTAAACCATTAATTGAAAATTTTTTAAAAAATATAAAAGATATGGATGCAAACACACTAAAAGAACAACTCAAAAATTCAGGTGTATTTTTAGAATCAAAATTATCACAAAATTCAAATACAAAACTTGAAACTATTTTAAATCAAATACAAAATTTAGTAAAAGATATAAATACACCTCAAGCAAAACAAGTAAATGAGCTTTTAAATAAACTTTTACAAACTCCACAAAATAGTAATCAAACTACAAATACAAATGTAGAATTTACTAATAATTTAAAATCTCTTACAACAGCTTTACAAAATTTAAATAGTTCATTAACTCCAACTCAAACACAAAATTTGTCAAATCTTACTACTCAACTAAATTCTTTGGTAAATAATGGCTCTTTAGTAGAATCAAAAGTAGAAAATAGTGTTTTAAATCAAATTCAAAATTTAGTAAAAGATATAAATACACCTCAAGCAAAACAAGTAAATGAGCTTTTAAATAAACTTTTACAAACTCCACAAAATAGTAATCAAACTACAAATACAAATGTAGAATTTACTAATAATTTAAAATCTCTTACAACAGCTTTACAAAATTTAAATAATTCATTAACTCCGACTCAAACACAAAGTTTAGCAAATCTTTCAACTCAACTAAATTCTTTGATGACCCAAGATGCTCCTTTACAAAATCTACAAGCAAAAGAAGTGATTAATACACAAACTAAAGAGTTATTAGGTCAAATTAAAAATGATATTATTCAAAGTCCTATTTTTCAAAATAAAAATATTTTACCAATGATTGATAATCTTTTAAAAATGCCTGATTTATTTGTAAAAGGTGAGAATTTACAAAATCTTCTTACTTCTTCAAATAATTTAAGTACATTTTCAAATAATTTTGCATCAAATTTAACTCCTCTTTTAAACAATTTAAAAGAGAGCTTAGAAGTATTAAATCCTAATAATTCAAATTTACAAAATCATCTAACAAAATTAGTAGATAAAGTTGAACATATAATTCAAGATATATCAAATAATCCTAAAACAGATGTAAAAATTACAGATGATATGAAATCTGTTTTATTACAAATGCAAGATGATTTATCTTCAAAAACTGATGCAAAATCTCAAGATATATCAAAACAAATTGATAAACTTTTAACGCAAATAGATTATCATCAATTAACTTCTTTAACTTCAAATTCAAATTATGTTTATCTTCCATTTTTTTGGGAAATGATGGAAGATGGAACAATAAATATGAAAAAAGGTGAAGAAGATAAATTTTATTGTCAAATTAATCTTACATTAAAAGATTTTGGAAAAGTTGATTTAATGCTGGGATTATATGATAAAAATAAACTTGATTTAACAATATATGCCCAAAGAGAACATTTCAAAGTTGCAATTAGAGATAATATGCAAAAATTAAAAATTGCTTTAAATAGTGTAAATTTAATTCCAGTAAATATCAAACTTCTTGATATGAATGAAGATGAAAAAAAAGAGAATAAACCAACACAAGTCTATATGAATAATGCCTATAATCAAAGTATTAGTTCTGGAATTGATATAAGAGTATAAAAATGCAAGAAAATATAAATAAAAACTTTGTACAAAAAGCCGTTGCACTAAAATATGATATTGAAAAAGATAATGCACCAAAATTAACAGCAAAAGGAAAAGGGGAAACTGCATCTAATATCATAAAAATTGCAAAAGAAAATAATATTCCTATTCAAAAAGATGAAGATTTAATAGAACTTTTATCTCAGATTGATATTGATAAAGAGATACCAGGTTCTATGTATAAAGCTGTTGCAGAAATTTTTTCCTTTATTTATGATTTATCAAATAATAAAAAAGATATTGATGAAAAGTTAAAAAATAAAACACAAAATAGAATTTGAGGTTTTATAAGAGTTTTTATAATATAATCATCACTCAATCAAAAAATAAAGCATAAATTTATATGACAAGAAACAACCTAGATAATCCATTATTTTTATTTATTGTATTAGTTATTGCAATTACTGTTAATACTATTGCATCTATACATTTTTTACTTATAATGCTTGCTGGAATAATTTTTACAGCTTTTTATAGATGTTTAAAAAAAAGATATTTGTATTCATTAACTTTTGTTATTTTGGCATTTTTATTTATCGAAATTAATAGTGGATTAAAACCATTTTCATTAAGCCTTTTATCTTTATTTATTTATATTTTTATTCTGCCAAAAGTTGATAATTCAACTTCATATAATTTAACAAATAGTTATATTTATATACTTTTTTTCTATATTGGTCTAATTATTATGTGGTCTTTATCTTTTGGTATGGATGAACGAATATTTTTATCATTAGTTGTAAATTTAATCATAGATTTAATATTTTTTGGAGTCTTTCTTTGAACATAAGATTAAACATAATTTTTTTAATAATCATAGCAATAATAGTTACCCTACTTTCAAGAATCTATTTTTTAAGCATAAAATCAAATACATATTATGAAGAATTGTCTAAAAATAACTACATAAATAGAGTTAATAAAATACCTATTAGAGGAATTATTGAAGATAGAAATGGTGAAAAATTGGCCATTAATGAAATGGGTTTTTCTGTATTAGTAAAACCACATTTAAGTTCATATAAAAATAAAGAACAATTAGAAAAAACTATTGATTTAATTGTAAAAAATTTACCTCAATATGAAAAAGATAAATTAATAAAAGAGTATAAAAAAAATGATTCCTCATATAATCATGATTTTATTCAAATAATTGATTTTGTTCCTTATGAAGAATTTTTTTCAAAATATACCATTTTAGCTTCAGAAGATGATATAAAAATTGAATCTTCATCAAAAAGATATTATCCACAAAAAGAAGTAGCTTCACATATAATTGGTTATGTAGGTAAAGCCTCAAAATATGATATTTTAAATAATAGCTTATCTTCATATAATGGAATTATTGGGAAAAATGGTTTAGAAAAATATTATAACTCAAAACTTCAAGGAGAAATGGGTTACAAAGATGTTAAAGTAAATGCTTTAAATCAAGAAATAGAAATATTAAATGAAAAAGAAGCTTCAATTGATAACAATATTAAAATTACTCTTGATATAAATCTTCAAAGATATATTCAAGAGTTATTCACAGGGAAAAGTGGTGCAATTGTTGTAATGGATGCAAGAAATGGAGAATTACTTGCTGCAGCATCTTTTCCTGAATTTGATAATAATATCTTTGCAAGAGGTATTTCTGTAAAAGAATGGAATGAGATGAGAAACGATTTTAACCATCCTTTTACAAATAAAATTATAAATGGTTTATATCCTCCTGGTTCAGTTATAAAAATGGGAGTTGGTTTATCATTTTTAGAAAATGGTATCAAAGAAAATTTTACAGTAAATTGCTCTGGTTCTCTTCCTATTGGAAATAGAAATTTTAGATGTTGGAAATCAACTGGACACGGAACAGTTAATTTTAGAAAAGCAATAAGTGAAAGTTGTGATGATTTTTTTTATAAAGGAAGTCTAAAAATAGGAATAAATAAAATTTCTCACACTTTAGATAAATTAGGATTTGGACAACAAACAGGAGTTGATCAAATAAATGAGTTTGTAGGAGTAAATCCAAATAAAGAATGGAAAGAAAAAAAGTACAATCAACCTTGGTACGTGGGAGAAACAGTTATCACATCTATAGGTCAAGGGAATATGTTAGTAACACCTCTTCAAATTGCAAGATATACAAGTTATATAGCTACAGGGAAACTTCCAAAACCACATTTTTATAAAGCAAATTATGAAGAACCTAAAGAACTTGATATTCCTTCATCATATTTGGATATTATGAGAAAAGGTATGTATGATGTTTCTTATGCACCAAAAGGAACAGCAAGCAGACATATTAGATCAAAAGTTACAATTGCATCAAAAACAGGTACAGCTCAAGTTGTATCTATTCCTCAATCCGAAAAAGTTAGAATGAAAGAGAGCGAGTTAAAATATTTTGAAAGATCTCATGCGTGGATTACAACTTATGCACCATTTGAAAATCCACAATATGTAGTAACAGTTATTGAAGAGCATGGAGGACATGGTGGAGAAGCAGCAGGTGATATAGCAAGCAAAATTTATGATAAATTATATGATTTAGGATATATCTCTATTCCTGAGCAAACTAAATAATGAATACCCTTTTAAAGATTTTTTAGATAATATTGGCTTCATTTTTTAAATAGGATTTTTTTTGAAAATTATAATTTCTCTTTTGTTTTTTTCTATTTTTGCATTTGCAGAAGATACAGCACCAATTGTAAACTTATCAGTTGCAGCACTAAATGAACCAGCACAATTTGTAAAAACTATCAATATTGCGATTATTCTAACTTTAATGGTATTAGCTCCAACGTTAATACTTATGGTTACTTCATTTACAAGAATTGTAATAGTATTTTCTTTATTAAGACAAGCAATGGGATTACAACAAACACCTCCTACTCAAGTTGTTATTTCTTTATCTTTAATTTTAACTATTTTTATTATGGAACCTTATGCAAAACAATCTTGGAAAGATGGTATAGTTCCATATATGGATGAAAAGATTGGTTATGAAGAAGCTTTTGAAAAAGGTGTTAAACCATTTAAAGATTTTATGATTAAAAATACAAGAGAAGCTGATTTAGCACTATTTTATAGAATAAAAAAAGAACCAAATCCTAAAAATATAGATGATGTACCTTTAACTTTATTAATGCCAGCATTTATTGTAAGTGAATTAAGAACTGCTTTTGAAATTGGATTTTTAATATTTTTACCTTTTTTAGTTATTGATATTATTGTAGCTTCAATTCTTATGAGCTTAGGGATGATGATGTTACCACCTGTTATGATATCCTTGCCTATAAAGATTATCTTTTTTATTGTAATTGATGGATGGCAATTAATAATTGGAAATCTAGCACAATCCTTTAAATAAATACATATTAGATTTATTTAAGAGGTAAAACAATAATAAAATTTGCACCTATATAACTTTTATTTTCATACATAAAAGTTTTATTTGAAACTTTTAATTCACCTTTTGATTTATCTATAATTATTTTAGACATATATAAACCTATTCCTGAGCCAACTTTTTTATCTTTTGTACTAAAATGACTATCAAAAATTTTATTTATAATATCTTCTCTAACTCCACCTGCATTATCTAAAAATTCTAAAATTAAATTATTATTTTCTATTTTTGAACTAATTTTAATGAGTTTTACATTTTCATTCAGATTTTCTAAAGAATCTATTGCATTACTTAAAATATTCATATAAACTTGAATAAGTTCATTCTCAAAACCTAAAATAGAAATATTTTTTATATCCTTTATAACTACAATATCTTTCTTTCTAAGTCTTGAAGACAATAACACTAAAGATTTTTCAATAGATTCAGATATAAAGAACTCTTTTTTTTCTATTTTATTGTTATAAAAGTCTCTAAAATCATCTATAGTTTTAGACATATAATTTGCTGATTTCGTAATATTATTTAGTCCTTCTTTCAAGAAATTATCGTCTAAAATATTCAACTCTTTATTTAAAAGAATACCTGAGGTTAATGTAGTGATTGTTGAAAGTGGTTGTCTCCATTGATGGGCAATATTTTCTAACATTTCTCCCATTGCAGCAAGTTTAGATTGTTGTAATAAAAGTTGTTGATTTATTTCTAGTTGGTTTTCTATCTCTTTTTGTTTAGTTGTATCTAAAAAAGATGCTATATAATAAATTATTTCACCTTTATCATTTAAAACTGATTGAATAATTAAATGTTCATTGATAATTGTTCCATCTTTTCTTAAATTATTTATTTCTCCTATCCAGAAGTTATTCTTTTCTAAAGAATCATACATATTTTTATAAAAATTTATATCATGTAATCCTGATTTTAAAATAGCTGGAGTTTTTCCTATAACTTCATCTAAAGTATATCCCGTTATTTTTGTAAATGATTTATTTACTTGAATTATTTTTTGTTTTGCATCAGTTATTATCATTCCACTTTGTGTCTCAAAAGCAGCAGAAGCAACCTTTAATACATAATAAGAATTTTCAATTCTTTCTAACATTTTATTTACTTCTTTATAGAGTTTCCCAAATTCATTTGTTTCATTTGTAATAACTCTTTTACTTAACGCTTCTGTTTTATCAATTCTTTCAAGAAAACAAACTAATTTTAAAATTGGTTCTGTAAATTTTGTAGCAAAAAAATTTGCAAGTAAAAAAGAAACTCCTAAAGCATATAAAAAAATCAAGATTATTATGAAAATGTCTCTTTTAATAATATCACTTAAAGATTCTATTTTGAACTCAAAGGATACAACACCCAAATAAGTTCCTTGATAGATTACTTTATGATAGATTTTTACTAAATTATCAAATTTAAGAATTTTATCAATATTATCAAAATTTATTTTTTCTACCTGAAAACTTTTATTATCTATATTGTACTGAAGTATTGCATTTGCATCTTTTTTGTATAAAACTAACTTTTGAAGATTTGTAAAAGATTTTAATTGAGTCGATATATCAGCTGCTGCTGATACATCATCTAAAAGAATAAGTTTTCCAACATCTTGAGAGATAACAATTCCAATAGTATTTGATAATTCTAAGGTTTTTTTATACTGTTCATTCATATACCAAGAAACAAATCCAATATAACCTAAAGCACTCGTGATTGAAGTTACAGCTAAAATAATAAGAATTAATTTACTTTTTATGGAATCTTTCATATTTTCAAACTACTTTTTAGATGGATTTTCAATTGGAACAGAGTCATCATTTCCCCATTCTGCCCAAGAACCATCATAAACAGCAGCTTTATATCCCAATTCTTGTAAAACTATATAATTTAACGCTGCATCAGCACCACCATCACAATATAAAAGAACTTTTTTATCTTTTGGTATATCTTTATAAATTTCTTTTAACTCTGAAAGTTCTCTCATTTTATTTCCTGTTGTATTTACTTGGAAATTTTGTGTACAAGCATAGTTTTTGGCTGTTGGAATATGTCCAAATCTTTTTGCTATTGATTTTTTACCATCATAATGTTCTTCTTGTCTTCCATCAATAATAGTTTTATTTCCTATTGAAAGTAAAGTACTTAATTTTGTTTCTATTTTTGAGTTATCAATTCTTGGAATAAATTCACTTTTTAAAGCAACTGTGTCTTGTGTTGAAATTTCAAAATTATTCATCAGTTCTTTTCCATAAGCAACTTTTAAAATCCCAACATTTTCATGACCTAAAGTTTGAAGTATCCAATAAAATCTAGCTGCCCAAATAAAATCACCATTATCATATGCAACAACTAATTTTTCTGAATCTATTCCTGCATCACTAAATATTTTTTTTAAAATATCAAGTTTTGGCATAAAAAAGTTTTCATCAAATAAGGATTTTAAACCTGGAATATTTACTGCATTTTTAAGATGACCTTTCTGATATTCATCATAAGGACGTAAATCAACAATTACAACTTTTGGATTATTTATATTTGTTTTTAGCCACTCAATAGGTGTAATAGCTGGTATTAATCTTTCTTGAGAATTTGAATATAAATATGAAATTAAAAGAAAAATCACAAGTGGTATTTTGGACATTTTTTTCATTATAGACCTTTTATACAAAAACTATAAATTTTAAGAAAAAATAGATAAACATAAGTTTAAAATATTTATTAAAATATTAAAAGTTTTTTTATCAAATTTAAAAAAATAATTATATCTATAAAATTCTTTAAATAATCATATATTATAATTATAAAAACTATTAATTATATATAATTTTATTTTATAATATAAATGATATAATTACCTTTTTTACAATATAATATAAGAAACTTAAATTAAAATAGGAATACTTTTTATGCATAAGATTTATTTATCTTTAATCCTAGCAACTATGACTTATGCTCAAAGTGTAAACTTTGATGAAGTTTTGAAACAAACTTTGAAAAATAGTAAAGATTTACAACAACAACAATTAAATATTGATTCTTCTAAACTTGATTCACAAATGATTGATTCTATAAATTATGGAAAATTAGCTATAACTGAAGAATTTAGCAGAACAGATCATGCTGGATATGTTTTTAACTCAAAACTCTCTTCAAGAGAAGCAACTTTTAGAGATTTTGGTTTTGCTCAAATGAATGAAGGTTTAAATACAATGCCTGTAGATTTAAATTATCCAGATGCTAGAAACAATTTCAATACAAAAATCACTTATGACATTCCACTTTTTACTGGTTTTAAACTATCTAATCAAAAAGATATTTTAAAACTTCAAGAAAAAGCAAATGAACTAAAATATAATCTTGATAAAAAAACTTTAGAACTTGAAGTTTTAAAAGCATACAATAGTGCAGTTGTTGCAAAAGATTTTGTACAAGCTTTAGAAAAAGCAAAAATTGCTGTTTCTAAAATAGTTGAAGGTGCAAATGCCTTTCATAAAGAAGGCTTTGTTACAAAGATTGATGTAAATGAAGCAAAAGTTTATGAGCTTAATATAAATGCTAGTTTAATTGAAGCAAAAAATAATTTTCAATTAGCCTTAGCATACCTTAGATTTCTTAGTTCAAATGATGAAATAAATGATGTACAAGAACTTGAAAATAGATATTTTCATTTCCCAAATGAAAAAGAATTATATAAAAAAGCATTAGAAAATAGAGATGAAGTTAAAATGCAAGATATTCAAGTAAATGCAACTAAAAAAAGTATTGAAATAGCAAAAAGTGCATATTATCCAACTGTTTATTCTCATTTAGAATATGGTTATAACGATAATAAATTAACACTTGATGATGATAAAGATTATTATATGGCTTTAGTTGGAATTTCACTTACTTTATTTGATGGAACAAGAGATATTGAAAAAGAGAAATCAAAAATTGAATATGCAAAAGCAACTTTAAATCAAGAAAAATTAAAAGATGCAATAAAACTAGAACTAAAAAAAGCAATTTTAGATTTAGAAGCTAAAGATGCTATTTTAAAAGAGAAAGTTGAAGCAAAAAACTTAGCAAGTAATGTACTAGAGCAAGCAAAATTACAGTATAAAAATAGATTAATTTCTATGACAACTCTACTTTCACAAGAAGCAAATTTTAGAAAAAATGAATCTATGTTAATTCAAGCAAGATATGAAAAATCTCTTGCTTTAGCAAATATAAATCTTATTTTAGGGCAAAATATTAAAGAGGAAAATAACTAATGATAAAAGCACTTTTAACAACACTTTTTTGTATAAATTTATTTGCTGGAAATCAAATAGAATTATCAGGAACTGTAGAATCAGATAATGAAAAAATCATAACAAGCAGAAATATGGGTTACATAAAAGAAGTTTATGTAAAAGAAGGTTCAAATGTAAAAAAAGGTGATATTTTATATGAAATTGACTCATCAAATATTGATTCAAATAAAAAAGAGATAGAACTAAATCTTCAAATTTTACAAAATCAAAAAAACAATATAGAAGTAAATCTAAAAAGATATAAAAATCTATTAGAGCAAGATTTAGTATCACGTTATGAAGTTGAACAAATGGAGTTAAATTTAGCAAATACAAAAAATATGTTAGATATTACAAAAGCAAAATTAAAAGAGATAAATACACAATATGATTATCTAAAAATCAAAGCTCCAAATGATGGATTAATTATCAAAAAATCTATAAAAGCTGGTGAAATGTCGATGCCTGGAATGCCAGCGTTTGTTTTAACTGATTTATCAACTTTATTAATAAAAACAAATATTTCAGAATCAAATCTAAATAATATAAAACTTGGTCAAAAAGTCGATGTTGAAATCACTTCTCAAAACTTTAAAACACAAGGAACAATAAGTGCTGTTATTCCAAATACAGTTGATTTAACGCACTCATTTATACTAAAAATTAGTTTTGATAAAAAAGATTTTAATATCTATCCTGGAATGTATTCAAAAATTTTACTTAATTTAGAAAATTAGGAAGAGTTGATGAATAATAATTTTGATAAAAATTTGAATATCGCAGGAAAACTTTCCTTATCTTTTATAAATCATCCTCTTACAATGATTTTTGGAATATTTATTTTAGCTTTAGGATATATTTCACTTCTAATAATGCCAAGAGAAGAAAATCCACAAATAAAAGTAAGTGGTGGAGTTGTTATAGTTGCACTTCCAGGAGCAAAACCTAGTGAAATTCAAAAAGTAGTTATTGAACCACTTGAAAAGAAAATTAGAGAGATTCAAGGGGTTGAAAATATCTACTCTTTTGCAAAAGATTCAGTGGGAATTGTACAAGTTCAATATTATATTGGAGAAAATAAAGAGATTTCAAATCTAAAACTTTATGATCAAGTTATGAGAAATATGGATTTAATGCCACAAAATACAATGCAACCAATAATAAAAACTATGGATATTGATACAGATATTCCAATAGCTACAATTGCATTTTATAGTGCAAAACAAGATGATAAAGATCTAGTTTCAAAAACTGAACTTTATAATGAAGTTAGTCGTATTTCAAAAGAGATAAATAAAATAAAAAATGTTGCTCTTGTTGATTTGAAAGGTGAACATAAAGACCAATTTAATGTTTTAGTTGATTCAAATAAACTTTCAAGCTATAACTTATCTTTAGGACAAGTTATGAAACAAATTCAAGCTTTATCATATCAAACACCAAATATTACAACAAATACAAATGATAAAAACATTGTTGTTTTTGGAATAAAACAAGCAATTGAAAATGTAAAAGATTTAGAAAACCTAATCATCTCTTACAATTTCCAAACACCAATTTATTTAAAAGATATAGCAACAATAGAAAAATCTTATGATATACAAAATAAAAAAGAGGCTTTGATTTATTTAAGAGATGTTATTGAAGATTTTGAAGAATCAAATCAAATTACTCTTAGTGCTTCAAAATTAAAAGGTTCAAATTCTGTTACAATTAATAAAGAAATCTTTTCTTATATGGATTCAATAAAAGATGAATTATTAGCAAAAAATATAAAATACACTATTACAAGAGATGATGGATATACTGCTAATAATGCTGTAAATGAACTTGTTATGAATCTATTAATTTCTATAATAATCATAGCTATATTACTTATTTTTACTTTAGGTTTAAAAGAAGCAATGATTGTTTCATTGATGGTTCCAATGATTTTATCATTAACTCTTTTTACAGGCTTCTTTTTAGGCGAAACTATCAATAGAATTACACTTTTTGCATTGATTGTATCACTGGGAATGTTAGTTGATGCAGCTATTATCGTAATTGAAAATATTCATCGACATAAAAAAGAGTCTCCAAATACAGATATAACTATTTTATCAATAAATGCAACAAATGAGATAGGAAATGCTACAAATATAGCTACGATTGCTATTATAATGACATTTATTCCTATGTTTTTTGTTGGTGGTATGATGGGTCAATTTATGCATCCACTTCCAGTGTTTGTGCCTATTTCTTTGGCTATGTCACTGTTTGTTGCTTATGCTTTTACTCCATATTTTGTAAAAAAAATTTTGTAAGGTATTTAAAATGAAATTAGAAAAATTTATATATAATATTTTACAAAGCAAAACAAAGTCATATTTAGTTTATTTAATAACTTTTATTTTATTTGTTTTAAGTGTTTTAACTTTTCCAACACACATAACAAAAGCAAAAATGCTTCCAAGTAAAGATTCAGATACTTTTTCAATTTATGTTGACTTAAAAGATGGTTCAAGTTTAAGTCAAACAAAAGAAGTAACACAATGTATAGTAAAAAATCTTCAAAAAGATGAAAACATTACAAATATTTCAGCTTTTTTAGGAGAAGGTCAACCTCTTGATTTTGCAGCATTAGTTAAACAAAGTGCTTTAAAAGATAAAGAATCTCAAGCTGAAATAATGGTAAATATTAAAAAAGCAAAAGATAGAGATATTACAAGTTACAATTTAGTAAGTCAATTAAGAAAAAATGTTCAAGAAAAATGTGCTTTATATAATGCAAATATTAAATTCATTGAACTTCCAGCTGGTCCTCCAGTTCTAGCTTCCATAGTATCTGAAATTTATGGTGGAAATAGTTTCGAAAGTAGAAGAGATTTTGCGTTAAAAATAGCTCAAATTTTAAAACATCAAACAACTTTAGTTGATATTGATGTATTAGCTGATGATGATTTTATAATGTATGAGCTTGAAGTTGATAATAGTAAAGTTATCATGAGTAAAGTTGATTTAGACCAATTAAAAAATATCTTATATTTAGCATTTGAAGGTATGAATGTTGCTGTTGTAAATAATAAAAATATACAAAGTCAGATTCCAGTATTTTTAAGGCTTGATGATTCTAGAACTTTAAAAGATTCTTCAAAAGAGGCATTAATCGCTAAATTAGAAAATCTAAAACTTATGAATAAAGATGGAAATATGATAAATATTTCTGAATTAGTAAAAATAAATGAAATTATAAAAGAGCCAACAATTACATCAAAAAATCTAAATCTAATGATAAATGTTATTGCTGAAACTTCTAAAGATAGCCAAATTTATCCTCTATTAAATGCAAGAGATGAGATGTTAGATACTTTAAATAATGATTATGAAGTGATAAAAACAAACCTTCTAAACCTATCTTTTATCGATAAAAAAACAAAAGAGAGATTTGATTTAGTATTTGATGGAGAATTAAAAGTTACAATTGATACATTTATTGATTTAGGTGGAGCTTTTATCATTGCACTTGTTTTAATATTTTTCTTAATGGTTATGTATTATAAAAGTTTTGCAATATCAGGTGGAATTGTATTATCTAGTTTTATTTCAATTATTGGAGTTATCTTTGCTCATGTAATTATGGATTTAATAACACCAGATACATTTTATTTAACAGCAACTTCACTTATAGGATTTATTGGGCTTATTGGAATAAATTCAAGAAATTCAACATTAATTATAGATTTTTCAAAACAACTTGTAATTGAAAAAAATCTTACAATAAATGAAGCAATAGCAAAAGCAACAGCTACAAGATCAAAACCTATTATTTTAACAGTTTTAACGATGGTATTTGCTAGTGCCTTGATTGCAAATGATGCAGTATTTGGAGGGCTTGGAGTTGCACTAATAGGAGGAACACTTATCTCTTATGTTGTTTCTATGTTTTTTGTGCCTGTTATTATAAAAAATCAGTTAAAAAAGATTTTATAAATCTTTTTTAACTATGTATTTTCATCTGTTTTATTGTTTCATCATCTATCTGTAAATTTCTATTTTTTAGTTTTTCCATAACTTTACTTTTTCTCTCTTCATTTAAGTTCTGTCCTACTTTTATCTTACAACTTTGAGTTTCAATTTTTAACTCAATAATTGCAGTTTTATCAAGCATCTTTGTATACATTGCTTTATTATAAGCAATTTCTTCAAAACTATCTTCTTTTTGAAACTTTTTCATCAAAGCATTTAAAACATCAGCTTTTTTATTTCCATCAATTATAAATTCCAACTTTCCTTCAAATAAAACTGAAGCAAAAAATTGAGTTGCAGGACAAGCTGCAATTGTATCACTAAAATATGAAGGTATAAAAGAGTATGGTTTTACTACTAAAAAAGCTGCGTTTGGGTTTGAGTTTATAGCTTCTATTTTTCTTCCTTCTTTTGCACCATGAAAAAAGATAGAATTTTCAAAAAATACAAAATTCAAAGCTACACAATATGGTTTTCCCTGGCTTATTAAACTTAAAGTGCCATATTCACAAATTTTTAATATCTCATTTATACTATTCTCATCTTTTACATCAAACTCTTCTCTTCTCATCTTTTTCCTTCTTATGTTGTTTGATAAGCTTCAAGTATTTCTATTTTCATAACTGCTCTTGCCCACTCAAATTTATTTTTCATCACTTCATATTCTTCTATATCTTGAAATATTTCTGCTTTTCCTATTATTTTAACTCCAATACCCATTCCATGTAAACCTTCAAGCTCTCTTGTCCCAATAACAACAATTACTCTGTTTTCATTTTCTAATATTTCTTCCATTATTTCCATTCCTCCAACTGGAATAAAAAGATTATTGTCTTTAAAAATAACAAAAGAATTCCATGTATTTACAATATGAGGAAAATCTTCTCCTTTAGCAACTACACTAAAAACACCTTCATGATTCAAAATATTTTCTATTTTTTCATTCATTTTTTTCCTTTTTAAGTAATTATTCGTATAATATCAATATTTTGTACCTAATAAAAGATACACTTTTTAGTTTTTTAATAAGGACAGTTATGTATAAATTTTATAACAATTCACCTCTTTATATTCAACTTTATGAACAAATGAAAAATGAAATAAAAAATGAGCTAAAAGCTGGAGTGAAACTCCCTTCCATAAGAAAAATAGCAAATGATTATAAACTTAGTAAAACAACTGTTCAAACTGCTTATAATCAACTTTGTTGCGAAGGATATATACAAAGTATTGAAAAAAGTGGTTATTATGTTTGTGAAGAGATTTACCAGAAATTCAACACTCAAATTGAAAATAAGAAAGATGAAGTAAAAGAGGATAAAAACTATAAAATAAACTTTTTTCCTGCAAGTCTTGATAAAAACTCTTTTCCTAAACAAACTTGGTTAAAACTTTATAATAAAGTTGTAAAAGAAGATGTTCATTATGGTGTATATTCAAATTTTCAAGGTGATTATGAACTAAGAAAAGAGATAAAAAAATATCTTTTAAACTCAAGAGCAGTTTTGTGTAATACAGAACAAATTGTCATCACAAATGGATTTTCTAATTCTATGTTTGTTTTAACAAATATTTTAAAAAGAATTTCAAATAAAGTTGCTATTGAATCTCCTGGATATAAAGTTGCAAGAAAAGTATTTGAGTTATCTTCTTTTGAAATAAATGACATTCCTGTAAATAAAGATGGTTTGGATTTTAATTTTTTAGAAAAAACTGATTCAAAGATTTTATATACAACTCCTTCACATCAATTTCCAACTGGAATAACAATGCCAATTGCAAATAGAATAAAACTTATAAATTGGGCAAAAAAACATAATGCTTTTATCATTGAAGATGATTATGATAGTGAACTAAGCTATTATAATCGCCCTATTCCATCTATGCAAAGTTTAGAAAATAGTGATAGAGTTATTTATTTAGGTACTTTTTCAAAAGCTCTTTCTCCTGCGTTAAGAGTATCTTATATTGTTTTGCCAAACTGTTTATTGGATATTTATCATGATGTTTTTGATTTTGTATTTTCACAAGTTCCAATAGATATTCAAAAAACATTGACACTTTTTTTAAAAGAAGGTTATTGGGAAAAACATCTTAGAAAAATCAGAAATTCAAATAGAAAAAAACATAATTTAATGAAAGAGTATTTAAAAAGTTATTTAAAAAATGAGATAAAAATTATAAGAGAAGGAAGTGGCTTAAATTTATTGATAAAACCACTTATTGATATTGATTATGAAAAGCTTGAAAAAACAGCTCAACAAAAAGATGTAAAAATCTATTTTAAAGAGTTTTTTAATCTTGAAAAAGTAATAGCTTTGGGATTTGGTGGTTTTGAAGAGTTTGAAATAGAAAATGCAATAAAAACTTTTAGTGAAATTTGGTTTGAAGTTAAAAAAGTTTAAAATAAATTTTTAGTAAAAAGGATATCTATTGAAAATTTTAAAATATGAAAAAATAGAAGCTTCTTTTAAACCTTGGAATGAGGATTATTTTGATGTTGCAAAAGCTTTAATTGAGTTTATATCTACAAAAGAGTTTGAAGTTATACATATTGGTTCAACTTCATTTATGGTTGGTGGAAAAGGAATAATTGATTTATCAATTTTATATAAAAACAATGATTTAAATAAAGCCATAAATCATATAAAATCTTTAGGTTTTCAAGACCAAATAAGCCAAAATCCTTTTCCAAAAGAACGTCCTAGAAAAGATGGAATAGTTATTTTTAATAATTCAAAATATATTATTCATCTGCATGTTATAGAAAACAATTCACTAGAACATATAAAACAGATAAAATACAAAGAATATATGCTTTCAAATCCAAGCGCAAGAAAAGAGTATGAAAACAAAAAATTAGAGATTTTGAAAAAAGGAATAATTGAACAAGAAGAATATGGAAAAGAGAAATCCCCTTTTGTAAAATCAATTATTACTAAAATTGATATTTAACTACACTTTTAAATCACAAAAAAGAACCTTTTAGATAAACTATCAAAAAATTAATTACTATAAATTTTGAGGAAAAAATGAAATATAAAATATTTGTAGATGGACAACACGGAACTACAGGATTAAAAATCCATGAAATGTTAGATGGACGTGATGAAATAGAACTTTTATCTATAAAAGAAGAAGAGAAAAAAGATTTAAATAAAAGAAAAGAGCTTTTAAATAGTGCTGATTTAGTATTTTTATGTCTTCCTGATGCTGCTTCTATTGAATCAGTTAGTTTAATCACAAATGAAAATGTAAAAGTAATTGATGCAAGCACAGCTTTTAGAACAAATCCTTCTTGGACTTATGGAATTCCTGAAATAACTCCAACTCAAAGAGAAAAAATCAAAAATTCTAAAAGAGTTTGTGTTCCAGGATGTCATGCAAGTGGATTAATCATGGCTATGAAACCTTTGATTGTAAATGGGATATTAGCAAATTCTCAAAAATTAATTTGCCATTCAATTACTGGATTTAGTGGTGGTGGAAAAGCTATGATTGATGATTATGAAAAAGCAAAATTTGAAGATATTGGAGGTCAAAGACCTTATGCCCTAACACTTCACCATAAACATCTTCCTGAGATGAAATATGTTTTAGAATTAGATGAAGCTCCTCTATTTACTCCAAGCGTTGGAAACTTCAAACAAGGTATGCTTGTGATGAGTTATTTAGTTAAAAAAGATTTTAAAAAAGTAGTTTCAAGAAAAGAGATTTTAGATTTATATAAAGACTATTATAAAGATGAATTTTTTATAAATATAATAGAAAACAATGATTCATATCTTGATGCAGGTTTATTAAATCCAATGAAATGTAACAATACAAATACTTTAGAGATTTCTGTTTATGAAAATGATACTGATATGGTAGTTATTTCAAGACTTGATAATCTTGGGAAAGGTGCTAGTGGAGCTGCTGTTCAATGTATGAACATTATGTTAGGACTTGAAGAATCTAAAGGTTTAAATTCAAGAAAAAATTAAACAAAAAGTAATTCTCACTTTTTGTTTTTATATTTTTGTAACCCAAACACCAACATTTAAACTTGAACCTGATGAACCAACAAATGAACCTGATATAGGCGAAATATTATCAGGTAATCTTGATACAGCTACAGAAATATGATCTTTTCCTACAATTTCTCCAATTGTTGGGTCAAAACCTATCCATCCACCACCAGGAATATAAACTTCAGCCCATGCATGGGTTGAACCTACTTCGTGAGACATTAAAGGTGCATATAAATATCCACTTACAAATCTCGTAGCCAATCCTAAACACTTGACAGCTTCCATAAATAAATATGCAAAATCTCTACAAGAACCTGAACCATAATAAAGTGTCTGTTTAGCTGTTTGAACTCCTGTTTCTTCCCTTACTTTATAGATAAAATTATTGAATATATAAGTTGTAAGTTTTTGTAAAAGAGTATATGTTTGAATTGTTTCACCATATTTATAGATATTATATATCCAATTATTTAAAAGAGTTCTTGTATCTTCATCTGGCAAAATCATATATGAAGATAAAATAAAATTGTCATTTGCTAAATATCTAAAAGGATAGTTTATTGCATAATCAGATACGATAAAATCAAGTGGTGTTTCATTATAATGCTGAATAACAACTTCACTTTCAATAAAAAGTTGTTTTGTAGAAATATCAAAAGTTGCTACTGCAACAGAGTTGTCTTCAACATCTCTATGCCAAAATATTTTGGATTTTGGCACTGTTTTTAAATTAAAAGATTCAATCCTTAACTCATGGCTTTCTCTTGGTCTCAAAAGTAAATAATGAGCTTCTAGATTTACATAATTAGAATAATTATAATAAGTTCTATGGATAATTTTGTAATGTTGCATATGTATCCTTAGATTACTTATTTTCTATTTATATCCAATAAAAATTTAAATTTTTTAACCTTTTAAAGGTCAATTACCATTGCTATTTCATCACAAATTGGGAAATGCTTACATCTAATGCAATCTGCCCAGATTTTATGCTCAGGGATCTCTTCTTTTGAAATTTCTCTAAAACCACAACTTTCAAAAAAACCTTTTTCATAAGTTAAAGATAAAAGTTGTTTTATTCCATACTCTTTTGCTTCATTGATACAGGCTTCTACAAGTTTTTTACCAAGTTTTAAACCTCGGAATTCTTTTCCAACAACTAAACTTCTTACTTCTGCTAATCTTGGAGAATGAATATGTGTTGCTGTAAAACCAGCTAATTTTCCATCAACTTCAACAACTGTATAAGAACGAATAGTTGTTGCCATTTCATCTTCTGTTCTAAGTAAGATTTTTCCTTTTTCAACCTCTTCTTTTACTAATGCTTGCATTAGAGGTATATCAGCTACAGTTGGTTTATAAAATCTAATTTCCAAATAAATATCCTGTTATTTTATTTTGAAGGTCAATTATACCTCTTTTTTTAAGATTTGATATAAAAATTCCATCAGGATAAACTCTCTTTAATTGAGCTAGTTCATTTTGTTTCAATTTATCTGTTTTTGTAAAAGCGTGAACTATTATCTGGTCACCTCTTTTTATATCCAATAAAAATTCATCTACATTTTTATCTATTTCAAGCTCAGGATGTCTTGAATCTATTAAATGTACAAATATTTGTAGATTTGGTCTTAATTCTAAATATCCAGTTAAATTTCTATTCCATTCAGCTTTTAAACTTTTTGCAACTTTTGCATAACCAAATCCTGGTAAATCCACAAATCTAGCAAATAAATATGGCATCTCTTCATTTTCAGTTTTAAATTTTATTTCAAAATAATTTATTAGCTGTGTTTTTCCAGGTGTTGAAGATGATTTTGCTAATCCTTTTCTATTAGTCAAAGTATTTAAAAGTGAAGATTTCCCCACATTTGAGCGTCCTAAAAAAGCAACTTCTGCTACATTTGGTGCAGGTGAATCATTTACACTTTGTGCAGATTGCAAAAATTTTGCATCAACTATTTTCATTATTTTGTTCCTTCATTACCACGTTCTACATTTATTATAAATCTAACTGGTTTATTTTCACTACCTTTTACTTTAGCTTCACCACTTAGTTGATTTACATAAATAGTATCTCCATAAATTTTTCTATCATCATTTTTTTCTTGTAAAAATCCATTTCCAATTATTGTATACTCTTGTTTTGCTGGAGTATATATAATTTTGTCACCATTTCCAATATAATGTTTGTCTGTTGTAACTATTTCAAAATCTGCTTTTCCAGTAGCTTCATATTTTAATGGTACTTTATTATTTGTTTTTTTATCTGTAGTAAAATAAACATCAACTCTATTTGCATTTAGTTTATCTTGTCCCATTTTAATTTTTACATTTCCTGTAAAAATAGAGATTCCTTTTTTATCATCTGCTTGAAAGTTTTGTGCATCAATTACCAAAGTTTCAGTTTGTGCAAATAAAATTGTAGAACAGATTAAAGAATAAATTAAATATCTCATTATTTTCCTTTTTAATTTTTTGTAAGATCTATTTCAAAATGTGTATTTTTAGCTGTGATATTATCATTATTAATATCTAAATATAAATTTGTACCTTTAAAGAGATGAGTATTATAAATACTTTCAAAAGGTTTACTATTTTTTGCTATTTTCTTAATATCATCATATATTAATTCATTTGTATTTAATTTTATAAAATCATCTCTTTTATACTTTACATTATTAGTTAAAGTATAAACATCAGCTCTTTTAATAATCAAATCAGCTTTTAGATTTTCATTTTTATAATCTTTTGTAGAATCTTGATTTTTTAATGTAATATTAGCATCAAACATCTCATCTCTTTTTTCATATTTTACTGCATGTTCTGCTATTATTATTCTATGTACACTTTTATCATCTAAAGTATACATAACTGGTTTTTCAAAGACAACTAAAGGTAAATCTTTTCCCATTACATTTTTTTCTAAATTTTTAACAGGAATAAAATAAGAAGCTACTGCAATAAGCAATAAAATAAATATAAAAGATTTTATGCCCATGCGTTTACAAAAGCCTCTTCTAATCCATCTTCTTTAAAAATATATTCAAGCATTTCTCTTACTGCTCCATCTCCACCTTTTCTTTCACATATCACATTTACAAAATCTTTTAAATAGTGTGTGCCATTTGCAGGAGTAAAAGAAAGACCTACTTTTTTTAACATATTATAATCATTTAAGTCATCACCAATTGCAGCAACTTGATTCCAAGACAAGCCTTCTTGCTTTAAAATATTTTCTAAAACCTCTTGTTTATTTTTTACACCTTGATGAAGATGTGTAATATTTAATTCTCTTGCTCTTTTTTCAACTAATGAAGAGTTTCGTCCAGTAATAATAGCAGCTTTTTTCCCAAAATTTTTCGTCCAAACAGCTATTGCTAAACCATCAGCTACATCAAAAGATTTTGTCTCTTCACCAGTCGAAGAATAAGTAATTTTTCCATCAGTTAAAGTACCATCAACATCTAAAACAATTAATTCAATCATAAAACACCTTTTGTACTTGGAATCCCTAACTTCTCATTTTTTACTAAAGCTCGTCTTAATGCAACTGCAAAAGCTTTAAATGAAGCTTCTAAAATATGATGTTTATTTCTTCCTCTATCTTGAATAATATGAACTGTTAATCCTGCATTTCCTGCAACTGCATGAAAAAATTCTTCAACCAATTCAACATCAAACTCACCTACTTTACCACTTACATTTACTTCATAAACCAAATAAGGTCTATTTGATAAATCTAATGCACAAGTTGTTGCTGCTTCATCCATAACAACAGTTGCATTTCCATATCTTTCTACTGCTTGAATTGGAAAAATTGCTTTTTTTAAAGCTTGCCCTAAAACTATTCCACAATCTTCAACTGTATGGTGTGCATCAATATGTAAATCACCTTCGCAAATTAAATCGATATCTATTCCACTATGTTTTGATAAAGCTTCTAACATATGGTCAAAAAAACCAACACCTGTTTTTATGTTGAATTTGCCACAACCATCTAAATTTATTTTACATTTAATATCAGTTTCTTTTGTTTTTCTATTAATTTCTACCATTTTTATATCCTATTTAATAACCATTGCATTAGTTAGTCCATTTATATTTTTAAATCTTTGAGCTTCATCATAACTTCTAAAACCTTTTATAAAAACTTTATATAAAGTTTTTCCATTAACAAATACTTTTTCAGATTCAACTTTATTTGAACTAAATTTTCTTTGATAATCACTTTTTGTTTTTTGAGCACCTTCTATTTTACTAAATGCACCAACTTGAATACTATATATTCCATTTGAAACTGGAATTGACTTTGTTTTAGTAGTTACAACTGGTGCTTTGGTAGTGCTTTTTGTAACAACAGGTGTTCCAACTTTTGATGGAATAATAACATTTGTTGTTGTAATCTTATCCTCTTTTATATCCAAAGGTTCAAGAACATCAATATTTTCTGTTTGAACAGTTGGTTTTACCTCATTTTGAGCAAGTTCAGTATAAGGTGCATCTTTATTTTCTATTTCACCATTATATCCAAGAACTGTTATTTTTACATTTGCTGTTCCACGTCTTACCATATCAATTTCATTTGCAGCTTTATTTGATAAATCAATAATTCTTCCCTTTACAAAAGGTCCTCTATCATTAACTCTTACAACTATCGATTTTCCATTATCTAAATTTTCTACTTTTAAAACTGTATTCATAGGTAAAGTTTTATGAGCAGCTGTCATATCGTACATATTATAAACTTCACCATTTGAAGTTTTTTTTGTATGAAAATCTGGTCCATACCAAGATGCTATCCCTTCAAATCTATCTCCAATATTAGCAATAAATGGATAGTATTTTATTCCAAATACACTATAAGGTCTCATTGTATATCTATGCATCTCTTTTGAATTATTAATTTTTGAATTTTTTGTATCTTTATAAAATTTCATATAATCATCACTATAATTTTTTTGTGAACAACCAGTAAATAAAAATAAACTCATAATTACTAAAAATAGACTAATCCTCATATTATTTATTAATTTCAATTTTTTCTCCTATTTTTATTAAATTTGATTTTTTATTATTATCAAGTTTTAATTTCTTTAAATTTACTTTATATTTCTTCGCAATTAACTCTAAAGAATCACCTTTTTTTACAATATATATTATTTGTTTTTTCTTGTTTTCTACCACTTTTTTTATAGGTTCTTTTACTTTTATTTCTTGTTTTATTGGTTTCACAAAAAGTATTTTTTGATTGTAAATTTCTACTTTATTATGTGGAATATATATATTATAAAGTTTTGAATCAGTTGGAAGTGTCTCTTTTTTAATATGTTTATTTATACTTTTAAATTCATTGTAATTCATTCCTACAATATTTGCTAAAGATTTTAATTGTAATCCTTTATGTGCTTTAACTTTTTCTAATTGATATTTACTTTTGTTATTTATACTTTTAAATAAATCTCTATTTGCGATTATTGAAAATGCAACTATTTTTTGAATATAGTTTAAACTTGAAGTAGGAAGATATAAATTTTTACTATTATTTTTTACTAAATAAGAAAAATCATAATATCCTTGTCTTTTTCCTATTTGATTATAAATTTCATATAAATTACTTAAACCACTTTTACTTTTTTTATAATCTTCTAAATAACTTTTATAAACTCTTATTGTTCCATCATTATTTGAATTTGGATTTTCTTCTAAATATTTATCAAGAGAAGCTCTTGCAATACCTTCGATAACTCTCCCTTCTCCACAATTGTAAGCAAGAAGTGCTAAATACCATTTATTGAATTTATTATAATACCGTTTTATATAAGAACTCGCTGCATCTGTAGATTTTACTAAATCTAATCTCTCATCTATAAATTCATCATTTCTTAATTTAAGATTTATAGCTGTTTGAGGCATAATTTGCCATATACCAGCTGGATTTTTCTTGCCTTTTTCATGATTTACAAAACTTGATTCAAGCATTGGAATAAAAAATACTGCTTCTGGAAGATTTTCATTTTCAATTTCTTCTCTTACGATTTGAGCATTTAAAGAAGATTTTTTTAATATATTATTGTAATAATTTATATTTTTATTTGATGAGTATTGTTCAAAGATACTTTGAAAAGAAGATTCATTTACAAAAGAACTATCTAAATCCAAGTCTTTTAATATTTTTAAATCTGATTCATTTGAAATGTTAGCTAAAAGATTATTTACAAAAATAAGTAGTATGAAAAAAAATTTATTCAAAAAGTCCTCTCTTCTTAATATAGCCTAGATTATATCTAAGAAAGACTAGAAAACTCTTTAAATAATTTTTTTGCGTTATTTGTAGTTAGTAGTTGAATATCTTCATCACTAATATTTAATAATTCTGACATTTTTTGAGAAACAAATGTAGTATAAAAAGGTTCATTTCTTTCACCTCTATGAGGATGAGGAGTAAGATAAGGAGCATCTGTTTCAATCAATAATTTATCTTTAGGAATTTTTGGCAAAATCTCAACTAATTTTTTTGCATTTTTAAATGTTAGTACTCCACCTATTCCAAAATAAAAATTATGTTCAGATAAAGGAAGTAAATGTTCACTTGCATTAAAACAGTGTAGAACTCCACCAACTTCTTTTGCATTATTATCAATCAAAATTTGTCTTGAATCATTTGAAGCATCTCTAATATGTACGATTAGAGGTTTTTTAACTTTTTTTGCAAATTCTATTTGAGATATAAATACTTCTTTTTGTTTTTTTATATTTGCAATTTTTTCTTCTTCATTTTCAGGTAACCTAAAATAATCTAATCCACATTCACCAATAGCAATACATTTAGGATGATTTACATATTTTTCCATCATTTCTTCAGTATACATATCTATATCATAAGGATGTATCCCAACAGCAAAAAAAACTTCATCATATTTTTCAGCTAACTTTATAGCTTGTGGTAAATCATTAAAATCAGCTCCAGGGATTAAAAATCCCTTTACACCATGTTGAAGTGCGTTTGATATAACATTATGTATATCTTCATAATATTGTTTGTTGTCTAAATGACAATGGGTATCTATAATTATGATAAATCCTTAACTTATGATAAAAATCTTTTATTTACTAGGTTGATAATATTGTTTATTTGAGAAATATCTGAGGCTTTAATCCAAGCATCTATTCCAAAATTTTTAAAAGCTTCATAATCACTCTCATCATCAATTATAGCAATAGAAACAAATTTATCTTTACATATTTTTGATTTATTTTCTTCAAACTCAAATATTGAATCAATATTTAAAATCACAATATCTGCATCTCCACTTGTTCCTGTATGAAAATACTCAACTGTAAATTCAGGATTAAATAAAGATTCATCTATTTCACAAAATGTCACAATTTTCATAATATTATCTCCCCTTTTTTATTATATTAATTCTATCAAAAAAATTATTAATATCTCTGACTCTTATAAAATGTATCTTGCTGTATCTACATTATCAACAATGTCATCTAATTTATCAGATACAAGTTCTTTTGTAACAACAACTTTTGTACCTTTTTTTTCATCAGCTTCAAAAGATATATCTTCAATAACTTTTTCAATAACTGTATGAAGTCTTCTTGCACCTATATCTTCCGTTTTTTCATTAGCTGTTACAGAATATTTTGCAAATGCTCGAATTGCTTCATCGTCAAATTCTAAATCAACATCTTCAACTGCTAATAACGCTTTATATTGTCTAAGAAGTGAATTTTTTGTATTTGTTAAAATTTTATATAATGCTTCTTCATCCAAAGATTCTAATTCTACTCTTAAGGGAAATCTTCCTTGAAGTTCAGGAATTAAATCACTTGGTTTTGAAACATGAAATGCCCCAGCAGCTATAAATAAAATATGATCAGTTTTTATCTGACCAAATTTTGTTTGAACTGAACTACCTTCAACTATTGGAAGTAAATCTCTTTGAACTCCTTCTTTTGATGGATCTTGTCCATTATTTTTTTTACCTGATGCAATTTTATCAATTTCATCTAAGAAAATAATCCCACCATTTTCACATCTTTTTAATGCTTCAACTTTTATTGCTTCAGAATCAAGTAAACTTTCACTTGCAACACCTCTTAATAAAACTTTAGCATCTTTAATTGTTACTTCTTTTTTAATCGTATCTTTGTTTAATCCACCAAGCATTTTATTTAAGCTTTCTTGCATAGAACTCATATCAAAAGGCATTGATGAATCCAAAATTTCTATATGTGTTTTTTTAGGAATATCTATTTCTATTTTTTTATCATCTAAAACACCTTCTAGAAGTTTTTTTTCCATAGTATTGTATGTTTTAATAAAAGATTCTTTAGCACTCTCACTTGCACTTTCTGGAAGTGGTGGAACTAATTTTTCAATAATTTTTTTATTTACTTCATCATCAATTTTATCTTTTATTTTTTCTTCAAACTCACGTGTAACTAAATTTATTCCTTCATATACTAAATCTCTAATCATAGATTCAACATCTCGACCTACAAATCCAACTTCAGTATATTTACTTGCTTCAACTTTTACAAATGGTAAGCCCATCATTTTAGCTAATCTTCTTGCAATTTCAGTTTTACCAACTCCTGTGCTACCTATCATTAAAATATTTTTAGGCATTATTTCTTCTTGAAGTTTTGGCTCTACTTTCATTCTTCTATATCTATTTCTTAAAGCTAACGCAATTGTTTTTTTTGCATTATTTTGCCCAATAATATAATCATCTAAGTAGGCAACTATTTGCTTTGGCGTCATATCCATACTTTTTTAATCCTCTAACTTTAATATTTTTATATTTTGATTTGTATAAATACACAATTCACCTGCAATCATAAGTGATTCACGTACCAACTCTTCTTCATCTAAAGTTGAATGCTTAGCAAGTGCACGTGCAGCAGAAATAGCAAAATTTCCACCACTTCCTATTGAAGCAATTGATCCATCTTCAGGTTCAACAACATCACCATTTCCACTTAAAATAAAAATCTTTTCTTTATTTAAAACTATCATCATAGCTTCAAGACGTCTAAGAACCTTATCTTTTCTCCACTCTTTTGAAAATGCAATTACTGATTTTAACAAATCACCTTTACAAGCTTCTAAATGCCCTTCAAACATATCAAAAAGATTAAAAGCATCTGCTGTACTTCCTGCAAATCCTGCAAGTATTTGGTCTTTATAAAGTGTTCTTATTTTTGTAGCATTACCTTTTAAAACTGTATTTCCAAAAGTAACTTGACCATCTCCACCAATTACAGCTTTGTTTGCACCTTTATATGCAAGTATCGTTGTAGCATCAAACATTTATTATTCTCCAATTATGTCAACTTTTAAAGTTGCATGAATCGCATGTCCTAATTTACAATCAATTTCATAAATTCCTACAGATTTGATTTTTTTATCTAAAGAGATATTCTTTTTATCTATCATAATTGAAAATTGATTTTCTAATTCTTCACTTATTTCTTTATTTGTTACTGAACCAATTAATTGTCCATTTGCACCAACTTTGTGTTTTACAGTTAATTTTGTTGCATTTAATTTTTCTGCTAACTCTTTAGCATTTGCTATTTCTTGTTCTTCTTTTAAAGCTTGTTTTTTTTGTTCTGCTTTCCATCTATTTAATACTTCTGTTGTTGCGTGTAGAGCTAAACCTTTTCCTATTAAAAAATTTTTTCCATATCCATCAGCTACTTCTTTAATCTCACCAGCTTTTCCTAAACTTTTTACATCTTTTGTTAATAATACTTTCACAATAACTCCATTCAATTTTAATTAATTTTATTTTACTATATTTTTTTTAAATCATTATAAAAAGCCTATTTTATATCTCTTTTGGCTTATTTAGATTGGCTTTTATTTTTCTTTTTTTAACATAATTATTTAATCCTATATGATTGTTATAACCTAATAATTTTGATATTTTTCTTACACTCAAACCAACAGCTAAAAGTTCTTCTATTTTATCTCGTTGTAAATCAAATTTTGATTTTTGTATAGTTCCTTTTGGTTTTCCTAAAGCCATACCATTTAGTTTTTTTGCTGTTAATGCTTCTTTTGTTCTTAAGCTCATTAACTCTTTTTCTAAACTAACTGTCATTGAAATAACACCTAATATCATTTGTGTCAACATATCTTTATCATCTAATAAATCAAGATTTTGTTCAACAACTAAAATTCTTATTTTATTTGATAATAAGAATTTTACTATTTCTAAAATAGTTTCTATTGTTCTGCCAAAAACATTCAAATTTGATACAATAATAGTAGAATTTTTTTCACAGTTTTGTAATAATTCTAAAATATTTTTTTCTTCATTTGGTGTACTAATATTTATTTCAATATTTTTAAATACTTGAATATTTTGTTTATCTATATATTTTTGTATAGACTCTTTTTGTTCTTGTGTATATTTGTCATTATTTTGATTTTTTCTTATATAAGTAAAAATTTTTGACATATAAAATCCTTTTACATAAAGTAAATTAAAATATTTTTTATTAAACATTATGTTTAATTTTTATATATATTATTTATACAAAATGTTATCACTCATAAGATTAATTTCAACTTAGAAATCATGTTAAAATAATATTAAAATAATTGAAAGTTTTTTTTTGATATTATCAGTTTTCGTATATAAAAATAAAAGGTTTTACTTGAGAATAACAGTAGCAATTTCAGGAGCTAGCGGTACTAATCTTGGTATCAATTTTATAAAAGAGTTACCAAAAGATTTTGAAATATTTGTGGTATTCTCAAAAAGTGCAAAAAAAGCTTTAAAGCTTGAAAATAATCTACAAATAGATGATTTATTTAAAGATTATAAAAATATCACTATTTTTAAAGATTCAAATATAGGTGCAAGTATTGCATCTGGTTCATTTAAAGTTGATAAAATGATTATTCTTCCTTGTTCTCAAAATACTCTTGCAAAATGTAGTGTTGGCATTGCAGATTCTTTAATCACAAGAGCTTTTTCTGTTATGTTAAAAGAAAAAAGAGATATTATAATCGCGCCAAGAGAGATGCCTCTTAATACAATAACTTTGAAAAATATGTTGAAATTATCTAAATTAGGAGTTATAATTGCTCCTCCAATTTTAGGCTATTACAGTAATCAACAAAGTTTGGAAGAGATGGAAAAATTTTTGATTGGTAAATGGTTTGATTTGTTAAAAATAGATAATAATTTATATAAAAGATGGAATTAAATATGTTAAAAAAAATGGGATATTACTATGAATTCATATAAAAAAGCAATATATAGTGGTACATTTGACCCAATTACAAATGGTCATTTGGATATTATAAAAAGAGCAGCAAATATATTTGATGAAGTGATTATTGCTGTTGCAAAAAGTGAACTAAAAAAGCCTATGTTTTCACATGAACAAAGAGTTGAATTTGTAAAAGCATCAACTCAAGAAATAAGTGGTGTTAGTGTTTTAGGATTTGATACTCTACTTGTAGATTTAGCAATAGAATTAGAAGTTCATACAATAATTAGAGGATTAAGGGCTGTTTCTGATTTTGAATTTGAACTACAAATGGGTTATGCTAACTCTTCAATAAATAAAAAAATAGAGACTTTATATCTTATGCCAACTCTACAAAATGCTTTTGTAAGTTCAACAATAGTAAGAGAAATTATAAGATTTAATGGAAAATTTGAACATTTAGTTCCAGCAAGAGTTGTTGAATGTATGCAGTTATAGAAGGAATTGATACAGCTGGAAAATCTACTCAATTAGAACTTCTTAAAAAGAAATTTCCAAAGGCAACTTTTACAAAAGAGCCAGGTGGAACGACTTTAGGTATAAAGTTAAGAACTATGGCTTTAAGTGGTGAAGCTAAATCAAAAATAGCAGAGATGTTTTTATTTTTGGCAGATCGTGCTGAACATATAGAAGAAGTTATAAAAAATAGTGAAAATAAAATGATAATTTCTGATAGGTCAATGATTTCAGGAATTGCTTATGCGAGCCAACTTGATATTGATAAATTAATTAATTTGAATTTAATAGCAACAAATAATACTCTACCTAGCCATGTAATTTTATTAAAATTATCACCTGAAGAATTAAAATTTAGATTATCGCAAAAAGAGAATGATTCAATTGAATTAAGAGGAATTGATTATTTAATAAATATTCAAAATAGAATGGAAGAAACTATAAAAAAACTAAATATAAATTATATTTTTATAGATGCTAGTTTAAAAATAGAAGAGATAGAACAAAAGATTGAGGATTTTATAAATGCCAAATAATGAAATAAAAAATATCAAAACTATACAAAGTTTAAGAGGTATGAAAGATATTGTAAATGAAGAGAGTAGTTTATTTACATATTTTGTCGAAAATGCTTCTAGAATTGCAAGAAATTATGGATTTTCGTATATTGAAACACCCCTTTTAGAAGAAACAGCTTTGTTTAAAAGAAGTGTTGGAGAAAGTAGTGATATTGTAAATAAAGAGATGTATCAATTCATAGATAAAGGTGAAAATGACGTATGTTTAAGACCTGAAGGAACTGCTGGTGTGGTAAGACATTTTGTTGAAAAAAAGCTTGACCGTGCAGGTGGTAACTATAAATGGTATTATTATGGTCCAATGTTTAGATACGAAAGACCACAAAAAGGTAGACTTAGAGAGTTTCACCAATTTGGTTGTGAAGTTTTTGGAATTGATTCAGTCTATGAAGATGCAAATATTATTATTATGATAAAAGAAATACTTGAATTTTTTGGAATTGGATTTACTTTAAAACTCAACTCTTTAGGTTGCAAAGAGTGTATGCCTCCGTATAAGGAAAACCTAGTTAAGCATTTAACATCTTTCAAGGATGAACTTTGTGAAGATTGTAATAGAAGGATTTTAACTAATCCAATTAGAGTTTTAGATTGTAAAAATGAAAAATGTCAATTATTATTACACAATGCACCAAAAATCACTACAAGTTTATGTAATTCATGTGACACTGATTTTGAAAAATTAAAAGAAATTTTAGACTTCAATAACATCTCGTATGAAGTAGATTCTAACCTAGTTCGTGGATTAGATTATTACAATAAAACTGCATTTGAATTTGTAAGCAATGAAATTGGAGCTCAAAGTGCAATAGCTGGTGGTGGAAGATATGATAGACTAGTTGAGTTTTTAGGTGGTAAAAGTACAGCTGGAATTGGATTTGCAATAGGAATAGAAAGATTATTAGAGTTAATTAAGATGCCACAATGTAATCAAGATGTGATATACATAGGAGCACTAGATGAAAATTCTTTAAATACTGTGCTAAAAGTTGCAAATCAAAAGAGAAAAACAACAAAAACTTTAGTAGAATACGCGCCACGAAGTTTTGGAAAACATTTTGGAATAGCTGAAAAATTAGGAGCAAATATTGTTGCTCTAATTGGAGAAAATGAGCTTAAAAATGGAACAATTTACGTAAAAGATTTAAAAACAAAAGAAGAAACAAATTTAAAATTAGAGGAATTTTAGCAGTGAACAACAATTATGGTATAGACATCTGGAGTGATGGTAATTTTATTATTGAAGACGGTGTTGCAAAAGTTAATTTTGATTGCAAACCTTCATTGATATCTATTGTTAAAGATATTAGAAAACAGGATTTTAAAGGTCCTTTATTATTGAGATTTCCACATATCACAGAAAAGCAGATAACTACATTATATACCACTTTTAATTCAAGTATTAAAGAGTACGATTATAAAGGAAAATTCAATGCTGTTTTCCCTTTAAAAGTAAATCAATTACCAAATTTTATTCATCCACTTGTAAGTGTAGGGAAAGAGTATAATTATGGACTAGAAGCTGGAAGTAAAGCTGAATTAATTATTGCTATGACATATAATAATATTGGTTCGCCTATCACTATAAATGGATTTAAAGATAAAGAGATGATTCATTTATGTTTTATTGCAAAAAGTATGGGACATAATATAACAATTATTATTGAAGGTTTAAATGAACTTGAAATGATTGTTGAAGTATTTAAAGAATCAAAACTAGCTTGTCCAAATATAGGATTAAGAGTAAGACTGCATAGTGGTGGAAGTGGTTTATGGGCAAAAAGTGGAGGAATTAACTCTAAATTTGGATTAACTTCAACAGAAATACTTGAAGCTTATGAATTAATGGAAGAAAATGATTTAGTTAAATATTTAACAATGATTCATTTCCATATTGGTTCTGCTATGAATTCAATTAAACCACTAAAAAAAGCTTTAAGAGAATCAGGACATATATATGCTGAGCTTAAAAATTTAGGAGCAATAAATTTATCTTCTATCAATATTGGTGGTGGGTTAGCTGTTGAATACAGTGCTTATGAAAGAACAAGGTTTTATTCTCTTTCTGAGTTTTCAAATGATGTTGTCTTTACATTAAAAGAAATTGCAAAACAAAAAGGTGTTGATGAACCAAATATTTTTACAGAATCTGGAAGATTTATAAGTGCAGCATCTACAGTTTTAATAACTCCTGTACTTGAACTATTCTCAGCAGAATACGAATTAGATCATCTAAAATTAAAAGAAGAAAATCCTCCATTAATACAAGAATTACATGAATTATTTAATGATATGAGTAAAAAAACTGCATATGAATTTATGCACGATAGTATTGATCATATGGAATCACTTTTAACTTTATTTGATTTAGGATATATTGATTTACAAGATAGATCAAATGCTGAAATTTTAACTCATCAAATTATTAAAAAAGCTATATCTTTACTTCAAATAGATGATTATGAAGAATTAAAAAAACTTGATGAAAATATTCAAGAAAAATATCTATTAAACTTCTCTTTATTCCAATCTTTACCTGATTATTGGGGTATTGATCAAGAGTTCCCAATAATGCCAATAACTCACTTAGATAAAAATCCAACAAGAAGTGCTTGTTTATGGGATATTACTTGTGATAGTGATGGAGAATTGCCATTTGATTTAAAAAAACCTCTTTACTTACATGATGTAAACTTAAATCAAGAAGACTATTTTTTAGGATTTTTTAATGTTGGTGCTTATCAAGATACATTAGGAATGAAACATAATCTATTCTCTCACCCAACTGAAGTAAATATAGTATTTAAAGATGGGAAAGTAATACTTGAAAAAATACTTGAATCTCAAAAGATTATAGATATTCTAGAAGATATTGATTATGATACAAGTGAGATTAGATCTATTTTAGGAAAGCATTTATCTAAAGAAACTTATAATGTTTTAGAAAAATATCTAAATGAAAACAGTTACTTAAAAACTATATGGAGTTATTATGACGAATGATGAAATAAATGGAAATATAGAAAATATCTCTTTATGGCAACAGATAAAAGAAGATTTTTCTGTTCCAAAGTTAAATGACCCAGCACTTGATTCAAGTTTTGAATTATTTTTTAATTATCCAGGTGTTTGGGCTATTATCAATCATAGAATAGCAAATAGGCTTTATAATAATGGTTGGAAAAAATTAGCACGAGCACTTGTAGGAATCTGCTCTCTTTTTACAAAAACTGATATACATCCAGCTGCAACTATTGGAAGAAGAGTTTTTATTGATCATGCAATTGGAGTTGTAATTGGTGCAACAACTATTGTTGAAGATGATGTTCTAATTTACCAAGGAGTAACTCTTGGAGGAGTTAGTTTAAACAAAGGTAAACGACATCCCACTATAAAATCGAATGTTGTTATAGGAAGTGGAGCAAAAGTTTTAGGAAATATCACTATTGGACAAAACTCAAAAATTGGAGCAAATTCAGTTGTAGTTTGTGATGTACCTGAAAATTCAACAGCTGTTGGAGTTCCTGCTAAGATTATCAAAAAAGATAATAAAAATTGTAAATTAGCTCATGGTGATTTACCAGATATCAATAAAGAGATGTTTAAATACTTACTAGAAAGAATCCATGTTCTTGAAGTTGCATTAAAAGAAGAAGATGGTATTGATGTAAGTGAAAAAGATGAAAAACTTGAAACAGATTATAATAATTTTATTGAAGCAATGAATTCAATCAAAAAGGCTTAATTTTGATATTTGAGCTTTTCTCGTTTGGATTGATTGCGGGATTTATGTCTGGTTTTTTTGGAATTGGGGGAGGAACGATACTTGTTCCTATACTTGTATTAGCTGGTTTTGTTATGAAAGAAGCTGTAGCTATATCTATTATGCAAATGGTTTTTTCTTCAATCTATGGCTCTTTTTTAAATGTAAAAAAAGCTAAAAATGTTTTAAAAGATGGACTTATTATAGGTCTAGGAGGCTTTGTAGGAGGTCTTCAAAGTGGATTTATAGTAAAAAATGTCACTAATGAATTTTTACAATATGTATTTATTGCTGTTTTAATTTTCTCAATAATCAGAATATTTTATTCTCCTGCTGAAAGAACAAATGAAGATACAAAAGAACAACATAGAATTGTTCTTTTTATTATAGGTTTCTTTATTGGTGCAATTGCTATGAGTATTGGTATTGGTGGTTCAATAATTTTAGCTCCAATTTTAGTTGGATTTTTAAGATATGATTTAAAAATAGCAACTTCTTTAGGTCTATTTTTTGTAATTTTTTCTTCAATAGCTGGTTTTATTTCTCAATCAATACAAGGATTAATGCTTTACCATGAAGGAACTATCATAGGTATTGCTTCACTTATTGGAGTATATTTTGGAATAAAAGCAAAACATCTCGTAAAAGCAACTTCATATAAAAAATATGTTTTACTTTTAAGTATTGGTGTTTTAATAATTATGATTTATAAAACAATTTAAATTTATAAAGTAAAACTTTTTTTATATTTTTATTTTATCTCTTTAAAAAACTCTTCAATTGACACTTCAAATAATTTTGATAACTTATATAAATGTACTAAATTAAAATGCTTATTATGAGCATTATTTTCTGTATTAGCATAAAATCCTGAAGATTTCTGACCTATGGATAATGCAACTTCTAGTTGACTAAACTTTCTTTCTATACGTAATCTTTTTACATTTCTTGATATTTGTTCAAAAAAGATATTTATTTCTTCTTCAGTGGCTATTTCTGGCAAATTCAACATTATTATTCCTATAGAAATTATTTCTATAAGGATATTTTAAAAATAACTTAACTACAATTCTCTACAGAAATCATTCCTATAGGAGAATTATGAATTTAAAAAACAGACTTATAATAAATAATTTTATACTTGTTTTATTTTTTTTATTTAGTGTACTAAGCATATTTTTATCAGATATAGCTAATTTATATTTTGTTTCATTTCTTATCTTTTTATTTATAATAATAGTTTGTTTAGTAAACTTTATTTTTTGGAAAGAATTTTCTAGAAATATAAATTTTATAAATGATAATCTAAATAACTTTATTAATTTTATTTTTTTTAAAGAAAATAAAATCAATATAAAATTGAATACTAACAAAAATGAATTTTCAAAAAGCAACGAAGATCTATATAAGGCTATAAAAGATTTTGATACAAATTTAAAAATGGATATGAAAATTATTGGTGAAATGATTTTAGTATTTGACAAAATAAAAAAAGGTATTTTTAGATGTAGAGTTAAACAAAATACAAAAAATCCAATCATTTATACTTTAAAAAATAGCATTAATAAAACTTTAGATTCTTTAGAAAATACTTTTGCAGATATCCAAGATGTAACAAATGAATATACAAATGATAACTTTACAAAAAAGATTATCTTAAATAAAGATATTGAAGCTAGATTAAAAACTGTCGTTGATGGAATTAATATGTTAGGAACTGTATTAGCAAATAATGCAAAACAAAATTCTGAAAATGGAAAGGAACTAGAAAAAAATTCTGAAATTTTAAAAGAATCTATGAAGAACTTATCTATTAAAACAAATGAACAAGCTACTTCAATTGAGGAGACTTCTAGTTCAATAGAAAGTATTACTCAAATTAGTAAAAACAACGGTTTAGAATATGAAAAGATGACTTTATTAGGAAATGAAGTAAAAAATTCTGTTACAAAAGGTCAAAAACTAGCAAATCAAACTGTTTTATCAATGGACGAAATAAATCAAAAAGTTCATGCAATAAATGAAGCAATTATAGTTATTGACCAAATTGCATTTCAAACAAATATTCTTTCACTTAATGCAGCTGTTGAAGCAGCAACTGCCGGTGAAGCTGGAAAAGGATTTGCTGTTGTTGCTTCAGAAGTAAGAAATTTAGCTTCAAGAAGTGCTCAAGCAGCTAAAGAAATAAAAATACTTGTTGAAGATGCAACAACAAAAGCTAATAATGGGAAAAATATTTCAAATAATATGATAACTGATTATGAAAAGTTATATGAAAAGATTTCAGATACAATTGAGATAATTCATCAGGTTAATAATTCAAACAAAAAACAAATAAATGGTATAGAGCAAATTAATCAAGCAATTATCTCTATGGAAAAATTGACACAAGAAAATGCAAAAGAATCAGAAAATCTCTCAGAAATATCTATAAATGTAAATACATTAGCACAAAATTTAGTAAATCAAGCAAAAATAAAAAAATTTTAAAGGTCAAAAATGATTAATGAAAAAGAGACTATTTTAGATGATTATGCTTTTTTAGTTAGTGAAACTAATGAAAAAGGAATTATTCAATTTGCAAATGATGATTTTTGTAAAATCGCAGAATATGATATAAATGAATTAATAGGTAAACCTCATAATATGGTGAGACATAAAGATATGCCAAAAATTGCTTTTAAAAATTTATGGGAAACTATAAAAAAAGGAGAAATTTGGACAGGGTATGTAAAAAACTCTACTAAAAAGGGGGGATACTATTGGGTATATGCAACTATTTATCCTTTTGAATCTTGTGATGGAGAAAAAGGTTATCTTTCTTGTAGAAGAAAAGCTACACAAGATGAAATAATAAAAACAATAGAAACATATAAAGAATTAAAAAAAGAAGAAAATTAAATCAATTAATTATATAATTAATACTTATAAAAAAATGGAGAAATTAATGTTTGAGAAGGATTATTTCTATAAAAATATCTTTGAATTTTGTGATGATCCAATAATTATCTTTGATAAAGATTATTTTATAGAATGTAATCAATCTGCTATTGAAACGCTTGGTTTATTATCAAAAAATGATATAAAATCTATGCATCATTCTCAAATTTCTCCTTTATATCAAGCAGATAATCAAGTTTCATCTATTAAATTTCAAAACCTTTTAAATGAGTGCCAAGAAAAAGATTTTATAAAATTTGAATGGTTGCATAAAACAATCAAAAATGAAAATTTTTATGTTGAAACATTTTTAAAAAAGATAATATTTCAAGGAAGAGAAGTTTTTTTTGCAAAATGGAAAAAACTAGATGAAATAAAAAGATTAGAAAAAGAGTTAGAAAAACAAAATATCTTAATATCTCAAAAAAGAGAATATATACATAAAATTAACGAAATTATTGAAAATAGTGATGTTGATAAAGAAAAACTTTTAGATACACTTTTTTTATTAAATGAATACAAAAATGCTATTGATGAGAGTTCTATTGTCTCAAAAGCAAATAATAAGGGAATTATTACTTTTGTAAATGATAGATTTTGTGAGATTTCTGGATATAAAAAAGAAGAACTTATAGGTAAAAGTCACAATATCATTCGTCATCCAAGTATGACAAAAGAATTTTTCAAAGATATGTGGAATACTCTATTAAATAAAGAGATATTTAGAGGGATAATTACCAATAAAAGAAAAGATGGTGAACCTTATTATGTTGATACAACAATAATTCCAATTATGGATAATAACCATAATATTCTTGAATATATTGCAATTAGACATGATATAACTCAGCTTTTTGAAAAAGAAAAAATCATTCAAGAACAATTTTTAGATGAACTTACATCATTAGACAATAGACAAAAATTATTAAAAGATTTAAAGACCTTAATTAATCCTAAAATAGCAATAATTAACATAGATAGATTTAGAAATATAAATGATTTTTATGGCTTTGAAATAGGTGATTTACTATTAAAAGAGTTTGCTAACAATTTACTAAAATATAAATCTACAAATTTAAATATTTATAGAATTTCAAATGATATTTTTGTATTTTTAGCTTTTGGAAATTTTTCTTTAAATGAATTAAAAAAAGTTTGTAATACTCTATTAAAAAATATAAATTTTGAACCAATACATGTAAATGAAAATAATTTTTATTTAACTATTTCAATTGGTGTTGCTTGTACATGTAGTAATGAACTTATTAGTGATAATTTATTAACAAGAGCAGAATTTGCACTTCGTGTTGCAAAAGAAAACAATAAAAATATCTTATTTTTAGATGAAAATATGAATATTTACGACAAACTAAAAGAAAATAGGCAACTAATCAAAAATCTAAGAAATGCTCTTTTAAAAGACAATCTTTTAGTATATGGACAAAAAATAGTAAATAACAAAACAAATGAAATAAAATATGAAACATTGATGAGAATACAACTTGAAGATGGAACTATATTATCACCTTTTAGATTTTTAGAAGCATCGAAAAAAGCAAAACTTTATCTATCAATGACAAGAAAATTAGTAAAAAAAGCTTGTAATTATTTTAAAGATACGAATATTGAATTTACTCTAAACTTAACTTTAGAAGATTTAAAAGATAGTTATACAATGAACTCAATTTTTAATACTATTTCAAAAACAAAAACTGCAAAGCAAATCACCTTTGAAATTGTAGAATCAGAAGGTATTGAAGAGTTTCAAGAAGTAAATAATTTTATAATAAATGCAAAAAAAATAGGTTGTAAAATAGCAATTGATGATTTTGGTACTGGTTACTCAAACTTTGAATATACAATCAAACTTGATATTGATATTATTAAAATTGATGGTTCTTTAATAAAAAATATTCATTTAGATAAAAATTTAGAACTAACAGTTGAAACTATTGTAACTTTTGCAAAAGCTTTAAATATAAAAACAGTAGCTGAATTTGTACATAACAAAGAAGTATATGAATGTGTTAAAAAATTAGATATTGATTATTCACAAGGATATTATTTACACGAGCCTGAGAAATTAATTTAAAAGAATTAATCTTTTAAATTCTGCTCTCTTAGTTTATCTTTTTTACTTTTTCTTTTCCCTTTTTTAGGTGCGGTAGATTCTATTTTTTGAGGTGTACCTATAAGTTCAAAACCTTCAATTTGTTCTTTTTCTAACTTAATATTACATCTTTTTTCAATTAATGCAAAATGCTCAAAATCTTTTAATCCTATAAAAGATATAGCTTCTCCACTTTTACCAGCACGCCCTGTTCTTCCTATTCTATGTATATAATCAGCTGTTGCTCTTGGTAAATCAAAATTTACAACACAACTTATATCATCTATATGAAGTCCTCGTGCTGCAATATCTGTGGCAAATAAAATCTTTATTTTTTTATTTTTGAAATCTTTTAAAGTTTCATTTCTTTCTTCTTGAGATAAATCACCGTGAAAAGAGAGAGCATCAAAATTATATTTTCTAAATTTAAAAGCAATATTATCGCAAGCTCTTTTATTTGCCATAAAAACTAAAATTTGTTCCCAGTTATTTGTTGATATAAGATACCTTAAAAGAGGACTTCTATTCTCAATATTCACAGCTATTGCTCTTTGATTTATTTTTTGTACAGTTGGCATTTCATCAATAGATACTTCAATAGCTTTTTTTGTAATTTTTGAAATAATATTCTGAATTTTTGTAGGATATGTTGCAGAAAAAAGAAGATTTTGTCTATTTGTTGGTATCATTTCCAAAAGAATTTCCAATTCCTTTTCAAAACCTAAATCAAGCATTTTATCAGCTTCATCTAAAATAAAAAACTCTAATTTTGATAAATCTAATTGTTTTTTATTTATAATATCAACCAATCTTCCAGTAGTTGCAACTACAATATCACAACCCTTTTGAATATCTAAAAGCTGTTGACCAAGATTTTCACCACCAATAACGCTAACAATTTTTGGTTTTTTTGCCAAATATTTTGAAAACATTTCAAAATTAGAAGAAATTTGTAAAGCTAATTCTCTTGTTGGAGCTAAAACCAAAGCTTTTATTTTTGCTTTTCCTTCATAATTTTCATTTGTCCAAAGTTGAAGAAGAGGTAAAACAAAACTTGCTGTTTTTCCACTTCCAGTTTGTGCTTTAGCTATGATGTCTTTTTTTTCTAAAATAAGAGGAATCACTTTTTCTTGAATCAAAGTAGGATTTATATAATCATTTTCAACTAAAGATTTATTTAATTGGGCTAAAAGATTTAGTTTTAAAAATGGCATATAGAAAGTCCTTTGATTATGTTATATTTGAATTGTGCTATTTTATGATTATTTGCCTTTATTCAAGCAATTTAAAAATTATCCAATTTTTTTGTATATATTAAATATTTAAAAGAAAAAAATACAAATATGTAATTAATACTATTTACGCTACCCTAGATAACTTTAGGTAGTTCTTTCAATCAAAAATAAACTACTTAATCATGAAAAACTACCTAACAAGGACAAAATATGCAAAAAAGATATTTTAATATATCGAAATGATAATACAAAATAATACTCTTAGTGATCAAGAAGTTTTTATTATCAAACCTTTTTCTAAAATCAATAAATATATAGAGATTGTAACAACTCCAAATTCTCTAACAAAAACAGATATGAAAGATGATTTAAATGTAGAATTAATTTTGGAGATATTATCTAAAAACTATGAAAAAGTTTTAGTTACTACTATAAAAAATGAAGATGATTTAAAAACATTAATAACAAAAAAACCTGATTTGGTATTTTCTCGTATTAAATATTTTAATTTTAAAAAAGAAAAAATTTGGTTTTCAGATTATCTAAAAAAACATAATATTAATTATATTTCATCAAATAAAAATGCTTTTGAAAATGAATATGATAAAAATCTTGCAAAACAAATTGTACAAAAAGAGAACATAAACACAGCAAATTTTTTTACAACACAACCAAATGAACATGAAATAGAAAGTTTACTTCCTGTAACTTTTCCTTTGTTTTTAAAACCTGAAAAAAAGAATAATCCAGAAGATATAAATGCCCAATCAGTAGTTTTTGATTTTAAAAAATACCAAGCAAAGGTTTTGGATATTTATAATAATCAAAAATCTCGTACTTTAGTAGAAAATTATTTATCAGGGAAAGAATATAGCGTTTCTATTTTAGAAAATAAATCAAAAAATATTTTAATGATTTTACCTGTTGAAATCATTGCTTGCAAAAATAAAAATGGTCACAAGATTTTAGATTTTGATGCAAGAAAGAGTAATTTAGAAGAAATTATAGCTATAACTGATAAAAAAATCAGAAAAGAAGTATCTTCAATTGCAATAAACTCTTTTAGGGCTTTGGGTGGAAAGGGTATTGGTAAAATTGATATAAAAATGAGTTTCAATGGTATTTTTCATTTTTTAGCAGCTGATTTTATGCCAAGTCTTGATGAAGGTTATTTCTATAAAGCATTTTTTATAAATGAAAATATGTCTTATGAAGAAATGATTTTAAAAATTGTTGATACAAATTTATCAACACCTAAAGAAATTGAATTTTAAATATCAAAGATATTGACATAAATGTCAATATCTTAAAATCGAATTTCTTACAACACTTAAGTTTGCAGAACAATTTGGTATGATATATTCTATTTGCACTTCAATCAATCTTGAAAAATTAAAAGAATCAAAGATATCTAAATAGTTTATAATTTCATTTTTATCATCTATTATTTTAGCTTTACCATTTATTTTTATTCTAATATCATTCAAAAAATCAATTATCAATAATCCAACATGTGGATTTGATTCAATATCACCTACTGAATGTAAGATTCCATTACCATCAAAATCAGGGAAAATTAGCCTATTTTTATCTAAAAATTTTATCAAACTTTTTGATTTTGTACCTTTAAAATTTACATTAACTCTTCCATCTTTACTAGAAGTTGCTAGAAAAAAATAGTTCATATTTTCAATAAATTTTATCATCCTATCATTTGGAGTTCTTGTATCCATATTTTCAAGTATAAGCTCCGCTTGTTTTGTCGTACCGTATTTTTCTCTTGCTATTAGATGTTCTTGTGTAAAAATTTCCATAATAAACCTTTAAAACCAATATTGTGGATAAGCTCTATTTTTATGTAAATTATTATAAAAAAGAGCCACTATAACTAAAATAATAGCACCTATTAAACTAGGAAATACCAAATAATCCCAATTTACACCCAATAAAAACACTATCAAAGGATTTGAACCTGCTGGTGGATGAACTGTATTTGTTGCAAGCATAACTGCAATTGCAGTTGCCAAAGCTAAAGCCATACTCCAATATTCATTTCCTAAAATATGTAAAAAACCTAAACCAATAAATGTAGATAAGAAATGCCCTAAGATTACATTTCTTGGTTGTGAAAATGGACTTTTAGGAAAGCCAAATAACAAAACACAAGAGGCTCCAAAAGAACCCATAACCAAAAGATTATCATAAGATTTTGTAAGATAACCAATAATAAATATAGAGATAAATCCACCTAACCAAGCAAAGGCAATTTCATATATAGATGATTTAGGTGGAAGTTCAACACCCTGCCCTTTAAATTTTTCAAGATAATTCATATTTTTCCTTTTTAATAAATTTAAACAACCAAACGATTGTTTGTTTAAATAAGATAAAAAAAAACCATTAGATTAAACTAATGATTTTTTCGCCTACTTTTAGATAATTTTGTGATGAATCATATAAATTCATCATCATTATGGCACCTTGAGTTAAAGCTACATACTCTTTTGCCAGATTTGATGCTTCTATTTTTGAGTATTTATTTTCAAAGATTTTTATCAAAGCATTTTCCCAATCTGTAAAATAAAGCTTTATCTCTTCTTTAAAATCAAGATTTAAACTACTAGCTTCCAAAGCTAAATTTCCAAGTAGACAACCACCTTCACTATGTAAAAAATAGTCATCAGTTTTTTTTACAAAAAGCTCGATTTTTTGTTTATCACTCAAATCACTTCTATAAGCAATAGAAAAAATAAACTCAGCAAAATAGTTGTGAATATACTTTAAAGACTCCAAACCTATCTCTTCTTTGCTCTTAAAATGATGATAAATACTTCCTTTGATAAGCCCACAAGCCTCAGCTATATTTGCCATAGAAGTATTTGAATATCCTCGTATTTTAAAAAGTTTAATAGACTCTTTTAAAATCTCTTCTTTTGATGTTTTTTTGATTGCCATATTTTTATCCAAACGATTGTTTGGTAAAAGTTTAGCTTATGGTTGCTTAAAGAATTATTTATAGAATTTTATTTTAATTTATTTTCTAAATTCATCATTTTGAATATATGAGTATAAATATTAACATCTAAAGCATTTTCTACCATTTTGTATTTATTATCTTCCGACATTTCATTCCAACCTTTTAATTGTTAATAATCAATACCTTTATATGATAATAATTCTTCAGGTGTAATTTCTTGAATTCTTATTTTTAATTTTTTTATATCTTCATCTAAATTAATTGAAATTGGAGTTATAAAATTATTACTAATAATTTTCAACATTAAATTAAATAAAATATCTGAAAAATATTCATAAAATTTTGTACAAGTTGCATCTTCAGTTAAAGGGAATAAAAGTTTAGTATCTTCAAATAAGAATATAATATTATACTTTGATAAATTCGAATGAGCCAATGGATTTCTTATTCTTCTGATTCCATATTCTTTATTGTTCAAAAAATTATATTCAATTTCACTAATATAATTTCTTTCTTTAAGTTCATCTATTATTTTCACAAAATTTTGTTCATAATTCTTTATTTGAGATTTAACAATATTTTCTAATATATTAAACAAATATATTAGTGAATCATGACCACTAAAATTCTCAACTTTAATTATTTCTTCACAAGATATTAATAAATTTCCATAATATCGTGAATATTGCCAAATATAACCTATTACTTCTTGTTTTGTATACATAAAATATAAATTCCCTTATTTCATATTCATAATTTCTTCAAAGCATTATGTCTAAACAAAAACATCGAAGTCTCATTTACATAATATTTTATAGAATCTCTTGTAATTTTATCAAGTTTATGAACTTTTTGTCCTCTTATAGTTTTTCCTTTTCCAAAAAGAAAGTTGTATTTATCATTTATATATCGACCTCTAAACCAACCAATATGAATATAATTTTCTTTAACTTTTATATAACAAAATCCACCCTCTTTTGAATATAGTGTTGTTATATTTTCACAATGTTTTTCTTTTGCATCATTTCCTATACAGATTTTTATGAAATCTCTTACATTTAGGAAAAGTTCTGCGTATTCACCATTGCTATCTTTTTCATAAGAAGTTCTTTTCATTTGCTATTTTCCTTTTATTTATTTTATCATTTCTTTATTTCTTTAAATTCTTTTTTAATAAAAAATTATAAATGTCTTTAATTCAGAAATTTATTTTTTAGTCTCCATACTATATAATTCGAAAAAATCTAACCTAAAAAAGGTATTCAAATAAAAAATTCAAAAATAAAAATAAGCCTTATTATTCTTTTTTCACTGATAATAGGTATTATTGCTTTATTCTTTATTCCTCAAACTCATGAATATATAGTTGATTTATTAGCACTAATTTATACTGGTACTATTTGGAGTTATAATATGTTATTAACTTCATACACTCTTCCTATCTGGTTATTGTTAATTATTTCTGTTTTAGCACTTGTTAGTATAATAAAATTTTTATTATTACTTACAAGTAGTAAAAAAGCAGAATATACTAAATATTTAGAAGATTTTATCTATGATGCAAATTGGAGATGGAAATGGGAAAAAGATGAAATAATTGATATTCAATGTTATTGTCCTAAATGTGATTCAATATTAGTATATGATGAAAGTTCTTGTCATACAAGATATACAGAAGTTGTAAAAACTGATTTTATTTGTGAAAAATGTGACTCACAAATAGTAACAAGTATTCCAGGTGGAAATAAAAAATACGCTATTAATGCTGTAAAAAGAGAAATACAAAGACGAATTAGAACACAAGAATATAAAAAATAAAACTTTATTTAATATATTCTTATTCTATTCATTGAATTTTATTTTTTTAAATTCTGATAATAAAAGAGGAAAATTAGTATAACCATCTCTATCTAAAAAGTGTCCTCCTTTTTCAAGACAAATAAAATTTGCACTTAATAAAAAAGCAAGTCTTTGTGTCAATACAACTGGCACAATATAATCATCATTTGAGCCAATAACAATTTTATTATCTGTTATTTTTTCTAACTTTTTATAATCTAATCTTTTTTCTAAAAAATGATCTAATTGTTTTAAACTAGGTAAAGATTCATTAAAACCAGAAACTAGTATATATCCTGCAATTTTTTCTTCAATTTTGCTTTCTGATAAAAACTTGAGTAAACTAATACAACCTAAACTATGAGCTATAAAAAATGAATTTTTATCAATGAATTTAATTTGTTCTTTTAAAGCGTCATTCCATTCTTTTGGATTTGGATTTTGAGGAGTTGGTAAGTCTATAATTGTAACTTCATTTTCTTCTTCTAATTTCTCTTTTAACCAAGAAAACCAATGTGCTTCAACGGATGCAGAATAGCCATGAATTATATAAATATGCATATTATCTCCTTTGTAATATAGTTATTTATGAAAACATCATATACCTTATATACTTATAATTATATTTTATATAGCATCTTTTTTCTTAATAAACTAAATGCCTTTAATAGACAATTATATATATCTATCCTATAATATCAGCTTCAAAATTTTAAAGGCAAAACTATGACAGATACTATAAAAATATTTAATGCTAAAGAAAATAATCTAAAAAATATAAATTTAGAAATACCAAAAAATAAGCTAATTGTATTTACAGGACTTAGTGGTTCAGGAAAATCAACTTTGGCTTTTGATACATTATATGCAGAAGGTCAAAGAAGATATATTGAGTCTCTTTCTTCATATGCTAGACAATTTTTGGATAAAGTTGGAAAACCTGATGTTGAAAGAATAGAAGGTTTAACTCCTGCGATTGCAATTGACCAAAAAACAACTTCAAAAAATCCTCGTTCAACTGTCGGAACAATTACAGAAGTTTATGATTACTTTAGACTTTTATATGCTAGAGTTGGGAAACAACATTGTCACCAATGTGGGCAACCTATTTCTCAAATGAGTGCAAGTGATGTAATAAATCAAGTTTTATCTCTTCCAAATGAATCAAAAATCGTAATACTTGCTCCTTTAGTAAATAGAAAAAAAGGAACTTTTGCAGATTTACTTGAAAGCCTTAAAAACAAAGGTTATGTAAGAGCTATGGTTGATGGAGTTATGGTAAGACTTGATGAAGATATAGAATTAGCTAAAACTCAAATGCATACTATCAAAGTTGTAATAGATAGACTTACAGTAAAAGAAGAAAATAAAGAAAGAATTGCTCAAGATGTTGAGAAAGGTTTAAAAGAGAGTTTTGGTGAACTTGAAATTGAAATTATGAACCATGAAGAAGTAGGAACTGAAAAGTTTATACATTATTCTGAACATATGGCTTGTTTTAATTGTAAAATCTCTTTTGAACCACTTGAACCTTTATCTTTTTCATTTAACTCACCAAAAGGTGCCTGTCCATCTTGTGATGGTTTAGGAATAAGATATGCATTAGATATGAAAAAAGTAATTGATGAAGATTTAGAAATAGAAAATGGTGCTATTAAAATCATCTATGGGTTTAATAAAGGTTTTTATTTTAAAATGCTTTTAGCTTTTTGTGAACAAAACAATATAAATATTAAAATTCCTTTTGCATCTTTAGAAGAGCATCAAAAAAAAGCTATTTTGCATGGAACTGTTGATGAAGTGACTTTTTTTTGGAAAAAACATAAACTGGTACGAAAATGGGATGGGATAGTAAAATTAGCTTATGATATGATAAAAGATGAAAAAGAGATGAGCGAATACATGACAGAAAAAAAATGTGATGCTTGTAATGGAAATAGACTAAAACCTTCATCACAAAGTGTTTTTGTAGCAAATAGAACTATTCCTGATATTTTAAATATTCCTATTGAAGAAGCTCATGCTTTTTTCCAAGATGAAAAAAATTTCTCTTATTTAAATGAACAAAATAAAATGATTGCAGCACCTATTTTAAAAGAGATAAAAGAGAGAATTTATTTTTTATATGATGTTGGACTAGGATATATAACTTTAGGACGAGATGCAAGAACAATTTCAGGTGGAGAAGCTCAAAGAATAAGAGTTGCTTCGCAAATTGGTTCAGGACTTACAGGAGTTATGTATGTACTTGATGAACCATCTATTGGACTTCATGAAAGAGATACAAATAAACTAATCAAAACTTTAAGAGCCTTACAAGAAAAAGGAAATACTGTTATTGTAGTTGAACATGATAAAGAAACTATTCAAGCAGCCGATTATATAGTTGATATTGGACCAAATGCAGGTAAATTTGGTGGAGAAATAGTTTTTGCTGGAACTTTAAAAGAGATGAATAAGGCAAAAACTCTAACTGCAAAATATGTAACAGGAACAAAAAAGATTGATTATGTTCACAATCGTCCCCAAGAAGAGTTTATAGAAATAAAAAATGTAAATATAAATAATATAAAAAATCTTAATGTAAAAATTCCACTAAAAAACTTATGTGCTATTACAGGAGTTAGTGGAAGTGGTAAGTCTTCACTGATACTTCAAACTTTACTTCCTGTTGCAAAAGAACTTTTAAATAGAGCAAAAAAAGTAAAAAAAGTCGATGGTGTAGAAATTGAAGGTCTTGAAAAACTTGATAAAGTTATCTACCTTGACCAAAGCCCAATAGGAAGAACTCCACGAAGTAATCCAGCAACTTATACTGGACTTATGGATGATATAAGAGATTTATTTGCTAAAACAAAAGAAGCAATGCTTAGAGGTTATAAAATAGGAAGATTTTCTTTTAACGTAAAAGGTGGAAGATGTGAAAAATGTCAAGGTGAAGGTGAAATAAAAATAGAAATGCACTTCTTACCTGATATTATGGTGAAATGTGATGCTTGTCATGGGCATAGATATAATGCACAAACTTTAGAGATTATGTACAAAGGTAAAAATATTTCTGATGTTTTAAATATGAGTGTTGATGAAGCATTAGAGTTTTTTGCAAAAGTTCCAAAACTAAAAGCAAAACTTCAAACATTAAGTGATGTTGGACTTGGATATATAACTTTAGGACAAAATGCTGTAACACTTAGTGGTGGAGAAGCACAAAGAATAAAACTAAGTAAAGAATTAAGTAAAAAAGATACGGGAAATACTCTATATGTTTTAGATGAACCAACTACTGGTTTACACTTTGCTGATGTTGATAGATTAACAAAAGTTTTACATCATTTAGTTGAACTTGGAAATTCTGTGCTTGTAATTGAACATAATCTTGATGTTATCAAAAATTCTGATTGGGTTATAGATATTGGACCTGAAGGTGGAAACAAAGGTGGAAAAGTTGTAGATGAGGGAACTCCAGAATTTTTAGCACAAAATCATAAAAACTCAGGTTCTTATACAGGTTACTATCTTGACAAAGAGATAAATGAAAAATGAAAATAGATTATAATATTTTCAATCAAAAAACAGCAATTGATAGATTTATTTTTGCAATAGAAAATGGCTATTTTGTTGAAGCTCATGAATTACTTGAAGATGATTGGAATTTTTATAAAAAACAAGGCGAAATAAATAAATCACTTGTATTAAAAGGTTTAATAAATGGAGCAACTGCACTTGCTCTTTTTTATATCAAAAAAAGACCAGAAAGTCACAAAAAAGTTTGGATTGCTTTTGAAAAATATATTCCACTTTTAGATACAGTAGATTTTGAAGAAAAAGAAAAATACTTTAAAGCAAAAGAGATACTTTTAGAATTAAATAAAAAAATCAGGTAGTAGAACTTTACCTGATTTTTCTAAGCTGTAACAGCTTCCTCACTTAAACTCAGCATATATGCTTTCATCTTCATCATTTCTTCTGTAGGATATTGATTTTCAACACTACCGCGAGATACTTTTACATAAAAATCTTTCGAAGAGACATTGTATCCAAAGTTTGTATTAGATAAAACAACTTCAAATTTATTTGAGGAAGTTGTTGTTTCATTTTTTGCTTCTTTTACATCTGAAGCTTCTTTTGCTTTTACTATAGTTTCTTGTTGTATTTGCTTTAAATTCTCTTTATCTCTAATTTCAGATGAATTTGAAGAAGGTTGAACTTTTTGCATTTCTAAAGCTTTATTATCACTATACTGATCTATTTTTGGTATTAATCCATATTCCATGATAACCTCCTTATAATAAAAACTTGTTTATTAAGCTTATTATACTATAAAAAATCATTTTTTTTCAAAAAAAAATTTATTTATTAAGTTTATTTTGATATTATTAGTTACAAATTATATCGATTTAAAAAAGGAGTCCTGCTTGGAAGATAATTCCCCGAGGCAAAGTTTAGTTAAAAGTGAGAAAAAATGGAAATTTTAATCTTACTATTTATTGCTGTTATTGGTACATCATTTTTATGTTCTATTTTAGAATCTATTCTTTTATCCACAAATGTTTCTTATATTTCAGTTTTAGAAAAAAATAATCCTACTGCTGGAAAATTATTAAAAAAATTAAAAACAGATATTGATAAATCTATTGCTTCAATTCTTATTTTAAACACTATAGCAAATACTTTAGGAGCAACTGCAATTGGAGTTCAAGCTCAAAATGTTTTTGAAGGAAATAGTAGTTTAGTTATGATTGTTTCAATTGTTTTAACATTTATGATTCTATTTTTTGCTGAAATTATTCCAAAAACAATTGGAGCAGTTTATTGGAAGCAATTAGCTCCTTATGCACCAAGAATTATAAACTTTTTTATTTTTATTACTTATCCAATTATTATAATAACTCAATTCGTTACTAATAAAATTGGAAAAGAATCAAATGATTCTATTTCAAGAGAAGAGTTAATCCACTCTACACTTTTAAGTGAAGAAGAAGGAATTATTGGAGATTTAGAATCTCAAATAATAGAAAATACACTTACTTTAAATAGTATAAAGTTAAAAGATATTTTAACTCCTCGTTCTGTTGTTTATGCAATAGAAAAAAATAGTTTAATAAAAGATATTGTAGAAGATAAAAGAACATTTAAATTTTCAAGAGTTCCCGTATATGAAGGTAATATTGACAATATTGTAGGAATTGTTTTAACTAAAAAAATTTTTAAACAAGCTTTAACAGAAGGTGATAAAAATCTTGAAGATATTATGAAACCTGTTTTTTCACTTCATCAAAATATACATGTTGCAAAAGCTTTGAATATGTTCATTCAAAAAAAAGAGCATATGTTTATTGTTCATGATTCATACAATCAAACAGAAGGAATTGTAACTTTGGAAGATTGTATTGAGACTTTACTTGGTTTAGAAATTATGGATGAATTAGACACAACAGCTGATATGAGAAAGCTTGCACTTAATAAAATGAAAGCAAAGAGAAAAGAAAAAGAGAAAATTCAAGAAAATACTCAAGAAAATAATAAATAGTATTTCTTATTTCTATTTTTTTAAGTGAATGTCAAATTGGCATTCACTTTTTTTTTGATATAATAAATGAACTTAATTTGAAAAAAGGTCTATTATGGATAGTACAATTGACTATGAAAAGTTAAAACTTTTTTATATAGGAAAACAAAAAGTTGAAAATAGTTTTGTTCCTTTAGTCTATAAAAACAAAGATTTATTAACACATGCTGCAATTATTGGTATGACAGGAAGTGGAAAAACTGGACTTGGTATTTCCTTATTAGAAGAAGCTGCTATTGATAATATTCCTTCAATTATTATTGACCCAAAAGGTGATATGACAAACTTACTTCTTACTTTTCCAAATCTACAAGGAAGTGATTTTGAACCTTGGATTGAAGAACAAGATGCTCAAAATAATGGACAAACGTTAAAAGAATTTGCAATAAACACTGCAAATCTTTGGAAAACTGGACTTGAAAATGATTTTCAAAACTCTTCAAGAATTGAAAAATTAAAAAATTCTGCTGATTTTACTATCTATACTCCAGGAAGCGATGCAGGTGTTCAAATATCAATTTTATCATCATTTAAAGCTCCTTCAAAAGAGGTTTTAGAAGATAATGATTTATTAATTTCACTTGTAAATTCAACTGTTTCATCTATTTTATCTTTAATTGCAGAACAAAATGATTCATCTTCAAAAGAATCAATATTAATTTCTTCAATTTTTATGAACTATTTTACTCAAAGTAAAGATTTAACTTTAGAAGAACTAATTACTTTGATAGTTACTCCACCATTTGCAAAAATTGGAATTTTTGATTTAGAGACATTTTTTGCTCAAAGTGAGAGATTAAAACTTGCACTGAAATTAAACACAATTATTGCAAATCCATCTTTTAAAACTTGGATAGAGGGTGAAACTTTAGATATTTCAAACCTACTTTATGATGAAAATGGAAAAGCTAAAGTTTCTATTTTTTCAATTGCGCATCTAAACGATAGCCAAAGAATGTTTTTTGTAAGTCTTCTTTTAAATCAAATGGTTTCTTGGATGAGAAGACAAGAGGGAACTACTTCACTTAAAGCCCTACTTTATATGGATGAAATTTTTGGATATTTCCCACCAAATGCAAATCCACCATCAAAACAACCAATGCTTACTCTTCTAAAACAAGCTAGAAGTTTTGGTATTGGAATTATTTTATCTACTCAAAATCCTGTTGATATTGATTATAAAGGTCTAGCAAATATTGGAACTTGGTTTATAGGAAGACTTCAAACAAAACAAGATAAAGAAAAAGTAATAGATGGATTAAGTAGTGCAAATGAAGGAAATTTAGATAAAGATGAGATAATGAATCTTATATCTAGTCTTGAAAAAAGAAATTTTATTCTTAAAAATATAAATGAAAATGGAATAAAAATCTTTCAAACTAGATGGGCTTTATCTTATCTAAAAGGTCCTATTCCAAAAGATGGAATAAAAAAACTAATGAGTAATAAAAGAACTAATTCATCTTCTAAAAAAGAAGAAAAAAATGAAGATACAATTACTCAAATAAATATAGAAAAAGGGATTTCTAAACCTATAATTACATCAAATCTAAATGAAAAATATCTTTATGGTTCTCAAAATAGTGCTTATTATTTACAACCTTATTTAATTTGTTCTTGTGATATTCATTATATAAATAGCACTAAAAATATAGATTTAGAAACAACAGAAACTTGCAAAATATATCTTGATGAAGAAATGAAAAATATAAACTTTGATGAAAAAGAAGAAGTAGAAAACTCTAATTTTGAAACAAAAGAGAGACCAAATTCACACTATTATGAATTACCAACTTTTATTCAAAGTGAAAAAGAGTTAAAAACTATTGAAAAAGATTTTGTTGATTATATATATAGAAATTCTAAACTTACACTTTATAAAAATGATGAGTTAAAACTTACTTCAAAACAAAATGAAAGTTTAGGTGATTTTAAAATTAGATTACAAGATAGATTAAATGAAAAAATTGATTTAGAAGTTGAAAAACTTCAAACAAAATTTCAAAAAGAGAATGACTCAATAGAAAATAAATTATCAAAACTTTATGAGAAACTTGAACGAGAAGAACAACAAGCAACATCAACAACAACTGATACAATAATTTCAATAGGAACTTCAATCTTAGGTGCATTTTTTGGAAAAAGTTCAACAGCAACAACTCTTGGAAAAGTAGCAACCAGTGCAAGAGGAGCTACAAAAATCTTAAAAGAAAAAAATGATGTTAAATATGTACAAAATGAAATAAATCAATTAGAAGAACAAAGAAACAGTTTAAAAACAATGCTTGAAAATGAAATTGAAAAAATCAACTCTACTAATTTAAGTTCAAATTTTCCAATCGAAGAGTTATTTATAAAACCAAAAAGAAGTGATATTTACAATGTTAAGTTAGAACTTTTATGGCAGGAACAATTATGATAAATAGTTTAGATGAATTTTTAGAACCAATAAAAAGTTTGACTATTAGCTCTTTAGATGATAAAGGAAATCCTTTTTCATCTTATGCTCCATTTGTTAAAATAAATCATAAATATTATGTTTATTTATCATTGATGGCAAAACACTCTTCAAACTTAACAAAAAATCCAAACTCTTCAATCTTTTTTTGTGAAGATGAACAAGATTGTAAAAATATCTTTGCAAAAAAAAGAGTATCAATTCAGTGTACAACTAAAAGATTAGAACAAAATACAAATGAAGAAAAAGAGATTTTAGAGCAATTTAGTAAAAAATTTGGAAATGAGATGATAACAATGCTTCATAAAATGGGAGATTTTTATCTTTTTGAATTTACTCCTTTTTATGGAGAAGCTGTTTTTGGATTTGGAAAAGCTTATAATCTTGGTGGAAAAAACTTTGATGAATTTTTAGATAGAGCAAACTTTGGAAATACAGGTCACGGTAAAAAATAGAGATTAACTCTATTTCTTATCAAAAATTGTACCATCACCTGAAATTAAAATAGCTAAACTTCTTGTACTATCAAATTGAGATAAAATAATCAATAAAATCATCATCAAAGGAACTGATAAAAACATTCCAATAGTTCCCCACATTGCACCCCAAATAACCAAAGATAAAATAACAACAAACTGAGAAATATTTAATTTATTTCCCATAAGTTTTGGATAAATTATATTTCCAATTACAAATTGAACTACAACTAAAGATAAAGATAAAAATAGAACATCTGATATTAAAGGAAATTGAATTAAAGCAAAAATTGTTGGAATTAGAACTGCAATAATACTTCCAATAGTTGGAATAAAATTTAAAACAAAAGCTATAAATCCCCATAAAACTGCACCTTGTAAAGAGAACATTTCACAAATCAAATAGGTTAAAAAACCTGTAATTAAACTAATTGAAGTTGTTATAAAAATATAAGTCCTTACTCCTTTTGAAATAGAAGTTAAAATATGTTCAACTCTTTCATTATTCTCTTTTTTAGGAAAAAGTGCATCCAATTTTGCCCTAAAAAATTGCTGATCTATCAATAAAAAAAGTACATATAAAAATATCTGTATAAGATTTGAAAAAATTGCACTAAAAGCAGCAATAACTTTATTTATTACACTAGAAAGACTAAATTCTTGGAAAAACTTTTGTAAAGGAGTCGTAAAATCAATAGATGTCATAAGCGTTAATTTTGCAATTAAAGCATTTACTTTTCCATCAAGCTGAGAAATACTTGAACTTAATTCCATCATACTTGAAGTTATAAAACTACCTATTTCTATCATAAAATAAACTATTATAATCAAAGATAAAGGGATAGCAATAGTATTGGCTATTTTTGGGCTTAAAAAAGGTATCTTTTTGATTTGAGAAGCTAATGCATTTATTAAAAACCAAATCAAAATAGCTATTGCAATTGGTGTTAAAATTGAGCTTAAACTATTTAAAGCATAAACAACTAAAAATATAAATGCAAAAAAATAAAATGCTTTTGCAAAATTGGTATCTCTTTGTATTATTTCCAAAATCAGCCTTTAAAAATTTTAATAATATAATATCAAATTAAATAGAAAAAAGCCCATAAGAAAGTATAAATATTGCAAATTGAGAATCCTAGAGAAATCTGTTATAAATGTTATAGACCAAAATCTTCTTGCATTTGTGAACATCTAATAACTCCAATAAAAACAAATACAAAATTTGTCATTTTGATGCATCCAAAAGAGTTTAGAAAAACAAAAAATGGTACAGGACATATGACAAATAACTCCTTAGAAAATTGTGAGTTACATGTTGGAATTGATTTTACAAATCACAAAAGAGTAAATGAACTTTTAAAAAATGAAGATTATGAAGCTTATGTTTTATATCCTGATACAAATAGTATAAAATTAAATACACAAAAATTGCCAAGTGATAAAAAATCTTTGATATTTATTATTGATTCAACTTGGCCTTGTTCAAAAAAGATGCTAAGACTTAGCAAGAATCTACAAAATCTAAAAAAGATAAGTTTTGAGCATGATAAATCATCACAATTTAAAATAAAAACTCAACCAAATCAATATTGTTTATCTACAATTGAATCGACTCTTTGTGTTTTAGAACAATTAAATAACCAAAAAATGGAAGAAATTTCAAATGATTTTTTAGGAAATTTTTTGAAGCCTTTTGAAGAAATGGTTGAATATCAAGTAAAATGTGCATATGATGAAAATAGGACAAGATATAAAATACCCTATAAAAAGATAGTACATTTATCATAATTTTAATATATTCTTAAATTCATAATAAAATATATTTTTTTATTGCAATTTTTAATGATTTTTTAGATATTTTACAAACTTTGAATTTACATATAAGAATTGGAGACTGTTTTATGAATAGGCTAAAGTTTATTATTGTTTCTATATTTTTAATAAATAATTTTATATTTTCAGACACTTTAGAAGAACAAAATAAAGATAAACAAGAAATTTCTTTTGAACAAAATATAAAAAGACTTTTAGATAAAGATTATTCAACTTTCTTAATCAATAAAAAAGTATTAAAAGATTATTACCAAATAAATCAATATAAACCATATTGGATAGATGAAAAAGCAAAGATAAAAGATATTGCATTAAATCTTTTAGAAAAAATCAAAAATGATCCTGTTTTACAAGCTCATATCTCAAAAATTTTTAAATTTGATGAAGTTATTAACAGTTTAAATTCTTTAGATAAATCAAATGAAAATTATATTGATAGTATGTTAAGAATTGAGTTTATGATGACTGAACTTTATGATAAATATGCTTTTTATTTATTAAATGGTTCTATAAATTGGAAGGCTTTTCAAGAAAAACTTACTGAACTTGAAAAAGATGATGAAATTAATGCTCAATGGGATAGATATGAAATCAAAAGAAATCCTAAAGAGTTATTAAAACTTGCCATTGAAAACAATGATTTATCATTGGCATTTAAAGAGTTAGATTTTACATATCCAAATGCACAAAAACTTATAAATGCAATTTCAGATTTAGAAACTATCATTCAAAATGGTGATTATATAAAATTACCAGAATTTAAAACTCTAAGAATTGGTGATCAATCTGAAATAGTAAAGATATTAAGAGAAAGATTAGCACAAAGTAAAGATTTAAATAAAACTTGCGAAAATGTTATAAATACTGAAAATATAGTTACAAATAGTATTGAAGAACAAGCCACAGAACAAATTGAAGAGAAAGAAAGTGTTCCTTGTGAAGAAATTTTTGATGAAGATTTAAAAAATGCTGTTATCTCTTTTCAAAAAACTCATGGGCTTTTCGCGGATGGAATTGTAGGGCTTCAAACTCAAAAATTTTTAAATAAAAGTGCAAAAGAAAAAATTGAACAAATCAGATTAAATTTAGAAAGAATGCGTTGGCTTCCTAGAAATTTTGGAGATAAATATATTCTTATTAATATCCCTGAATATAGATTAAGAATGATTGAAAATAATGATATAAAACTAAATATGGCAGTTGTTGTAGGAGAAAGAAAACACCCTACTCCAATTTTCTCAGATAAAATGTCATATATAGTTTTAAATCCAAATTGGAATATTCCTGAAAGTATTACAAAAAAAGAGATACTTCCAAAACTTCTTAAAGATCCAAATTATTTAGCATCAAAAGGTATTGATATTTATCAAGGTTGGCATAAAGATTCTGAAAAAGTTGAAACAACAGAAGTTTTAGATACTTTAATTTTACAAGATATTGATTCTGTTCCAAATTTTAGATTTACACAAGGACCAAGTGATGAAAATCCACTTGGAAGAATGAAATTTATGTTTCCAAATAAACATGCTGTTTATTTACATGATACACCTGCTAAATCTTTATTTAACAATGCAAGAAGAGCTTATTCTCATGGTTGTATAAGACTTTCTAAACCAGAAGAATTACTTTCAACAATTTTAGATGAAGATAAAACTATAAATTCAGAAAGAGTAAATCAAATATTAAGTGAAGAAACTGAAAAAGAAAAAGCTATAGGATTGAGTAAAAAAATTCCCGTTCACATAATATATTTAACTTCATTTGTAGATGAAAACGGGAAATTACAATTTAGAGAAGATATTTATAACTACGATAAGATTCAAGAGAAACTTATGTTCTAAAAAATTAGGCTTGTTTTTGCAAGTCTAATTTTTTTTCTATTCTTTTTTTGTCTATAAACATTTTATTTTGGATTTTACATCTATTTTTTGCTAAAACTTGCATATCTTCAACTTCATCCATTTCATCAACTATTTCAACTCCTAAAAGTGTTTCAATAGCATCTTCTAAAGTTACAACTCCACTTGTTTGTCCATAATTATCTTCAACAATAAAAAGATGTGTTTTTCTATTTATAAATTGATCAATTAGTGATGAAACAGGTACATTTTCAGATATTTTATGAACTGGAACCATAATATCTCTTAAAATAGTATCATCTCTTTCTTCAACACTCTCTTCCAAAATAGTTTGGTTAAATACTATTCCAACTATATCATCTATTGTTTCGTCATAAACTGGTATTCTTGAATGAACATACATCTTATCATCTTCAATTGCATCTTCAACTTTTGTTGTTGATTTAAAAGCAAAAACCACACTTCTTGGAGTCATAATATCTTGTGTTTTTATGTTTTTAAGTTTAAAAAGATTTTCAATTAAAGCACTCTCTTTAGAAAGAATAGAACCCTCTTTTTCACCCATAGTAACTGCTGCCATAATCTCATCTCTTGAAAAATTTGACTCTTTTGTTTTTCCATTTGAAATAAGATGAGTAATAAACATAGAAACCCAAACTAATGGATAAGTTATTTTTATAAAGAAATTAATCAAATATGCTGATGGAATTAAAAGTTTTTTCCAATACACAGCACCTATTGTTTTTGGTATAATTTCTGAGAAATACAAAATTGCTAAAGTTAATAAAACAGCAATAATTGTTTCCATCTCTTGACCAAAAAGTATTTGAGCTTGTGCTCCAACACCAGCTGCTCCCATTGTATGAGCAAAGGTATTTAATATCAAAATAGATGATATTGGTTTATCAATATTTGATTTTAAATCTTTTAATAATTCAACAGCAGATGATGTATTATCTTTTTTTGATAAAGACTCTATATAAGATGAAGTACTAGAAAGTAAAACAGCTTCTAGTATCGAACATAAAAAAGAAACAAATAATGCAATGATAAGATAGGTAAATAAAAGGGTCATTTTTTAGCCCCTAAAGAAGAAATAAATAAGCCACACCTACGATAGGAGTCGTTTAAGTTCATAAAGTTAATCCTTTTTAAATTTTTAAGGTAAATTATACCATATTTTTATTTTATTAGAGAGATATTATTTTGTATATGTTTTATATCATTTGGATTCAGATGATGTTTTTCTTCTAAAATCTTCATAAAAAATCTAACTTCTGCATTTGTAAAACCATCAAGTTCTTTATCTTTTATAGAAATATTATTTTCTTCAAGTCTTACTCTTTTTAATTTTCCATTTACTTCTTTTACATAATAAACAATATCTAGTTCACTTTGATTTACCTTTTCAATAGTAACTATGATTCTATTTGTTTTTACTTGTAAATTAAATTCTTTATAAAGCTCTAAAAATTCTTCTGTTGTAATATATCCAATATAAAGTTTTGTATAAATATCAAAGAAAAGTCCTAATTTTGCAGATGAAAAGAATTTTAAATCAACTTTAAATTTTGGGTTTTGTCTTGAAGTATTTAAAATCCATTCTAAAGTTGGAAAATATTGAAACTTTTTATATTTTATTTTACAAGCTTCAATATATTTTTTATTTGTAGGAGCTTTTAGGGTTTGAACATCATTTTTTACTTTTTTTGCAAAAATTATCTTTTCTATCAAATCTTCATCATCTAAATCTTTTGTTATCCAAATTGTTGCATAAGAAGGAAAATTTTTAAGACCAACAGAACCTTCTGTTACAACTATCAAAGCTTTGATATTTAAAGTTGGGAAAATCATCTTTAAAAGTGCATATTTTTTTACTAATCTTTTATTTAAACTTGCTGTTTTTTTAGATGTACTCATCTCCACAAAATAAAGGCTATCTTTTGTAAAAAAAAGTGCATCAAATTCACTAATATCTTTGTAAGCTGATTTATAAACTATTTGAGAACTACTATCTATTAAAAGTCCACTTTTTATAAAAAGATTCTCTTTATCTTGATATGGACCTTTTAATACAAATCTTGTGATTTCTTCTTGTTCTAAAACATATTGAAGTAGTAATTCATATATGATATTTTCATAAATTTCACCTTTGAAACTACTATAAGCTGAAATGTATGAAATATCTTCTTTTGAGGTATTGTTTTTTACTAAAGCCTTTAAACTTTTGTTATCGTATGAATAATGAAAAAGATTCTCTTTTATATCTTCTATTTCTAATTTTTTTATTTTATCTGTTATTGTAAATTGCAAGTTTTCTCTTCTATTTCTATAATGGTTTTGATTATATCTAAAAAAATTTTAAATAGCTTAAATATTATCTTTAGTTTTGAAAAAACTTACTTTGCCCATATCATCAAACTTCATAAAAAGTTTTAAATCTTCAATAAAATTATCATCAAGTTTATCAAAACTTCTTTTCATCCTTTTATAAACGCCTAAAAGATTTCTCTCTTCTGCTTTTTGCATACCTCTTAGTAAATAATGATAACGTACCAGATTTTTTGTATAATCAGAAAGATTCCAGTTTTTAATAATATGATAACTTATCTCTTCGTGATTATGAAAAGAATACTCTTTTGTTTTTTTATCTTTTTCATTTTGATATGCAACATAAGGTTTTCCAATATCATGTAAAAATGCTGCTGGTATCATCTTATATTTTTTAGCTTTAAAAGTATGAATCGCAACAGCTAAAGTATGTAGTAAAACTCCATATTTGTGCCATTTGTTTTGCTTGATAAATAGTGTTATATAAAACTCTTTTTTTAATACTCTTTTTAATTTCATAAAGGGATTTTATCATCAACTTACTTTTTATCTCATTTTGATAGAATAAATTAATAAAAAATCACTAAAGGTTTTATTTTCATCTTTATATTTCAAAAATCAGTAATTAACAAGATGAGAGTTTGGTGGCTTTTAGATGGGCAAGATTTCAAAAGTTTTTATCAAAACTGCTTATATAAAAACAGTAAAAAAGGAAAAATATCAAAATAGTTTTCTAAAAGATGAGATTAAGATCGTAGAGTGTATTTAATAATAAATATATTTCACAAATTAGAAATACCATTTTTCAAAGAAAATTTATATGTGAAAATACTAGTTTCAATAATATTATATATAAGGAATTTTTATGAAAAGAGGAATAATTACAACTCCTTCAATTCTAACAGAATTGCCAAGTGGTGGATTTAGACAAGAAAGAAATCTTAATATTGATGAGATAAGATATTACTCATTATATTTTGATCAGGTGGTAATACCTACAAATAATTTCATACATTTTTCTTTAGAACAAGAAGAAGAGTTAATTAATTTGAAGCTAATTGAAAGACCTCGTTATAATATAACAGGTACTCTTAATTCAAATGACTATCCAAAATATCAACTTGATTTACAATATAAAGAACTTGAAAAAAGAAATAGCAATAGTAATGAAATTATTTGGAATTTACATCAAATGGGTGGAAATAAGATTTATACGCATAATGAAAATGTAGAAATTAGAACCAATTTAATAATTGAACTATATAATTTATTACCTGTTCCTGTTGGAAAAATATCATTTGAAGAAATTTTGAAATTTAAAGAATATCGAAAAGATGAATTAAATATACTTCATGATACTTTAGAAGAATTATATTTAGAGATTCTTAAATCGCCTGATTCTGATTTAACAAAAAAGAAAATTATTAATACTTTAAATAAAAATATTTTAGATTTACAAAAAGTTTCAAAAGAAAAATGGAATGAATTTAGATATTTTTCTCTTAATACAAATTTCAATATGAAAGATGTATCCAAAGGAGCATTTGAAGGATATGGAATTGCAGAGTTTATTGGATTTATTGGTGAAAAAATAGGACTATTATCTAATAATAACACTGAATTAATTAAAATTTTGGGAGCTGCAATAGGTACTTTAAGTTCTGCAATTAATATAAAAGTTAAAGAACAAAATTCATTAAAAAATGAAAAACTAAATTATATATCTAATGCTTCAAAAGAAGGTATAGTTAAAATAAAGAATAAGTAAATAAAGGTGCCGGTACCTTTTTTTCTTTTCTCAACTCTTAAGTGAAACAAAATTACGAAAAAATAACAAATTGTAATATTTTTAGTTATTAATCAAAAAAATATATATAATTCTTTCATAAATTCAAAAGGCTAAAATATGCAAGAACTTATAATAAATGAAAATAACATAAAAAACAAAATCTACAATATAAGAAACCATCAAGTTATGTTAGATAAAGATTTAGCAGAACTTTATGGAGTAAAATCAATTAGACTTAGAGAACAAGTAAAAAGAAATATTGATAGATTTCCTGTTGATTTTATGTTTCAACTTAGTGAAAATGAAGTAGATTTTATGGTATCGCAAAATGCGATACCATCTAAACAACATTTAGGTGGAAGTTTGCCTTATGTTTTTACAGAACAAGGGGTATCTATGTTAAGTTCAATTCTAAGAAGTGAAACAGCTATAAATATAAGTATAAAAATTATAAGAACATTTGTTGAAATGAGAAAACTAATATCACAAAATATCTCTATGTTTGAACGATTTGAAAGAATAGAACAAAGATTAAATATCCATGATGAAAACTTTGATAAATTATTTAAAGCTTTAGAAGATAAAACTCTAAAACCAAAACAAGGAATATTCTATGATGGACAAATTTTTGATGCTTATGTTTTTATAAATAATTTACTAAAAAGTGCAATTGATGAAGTAATTTTGATTGATAATTATATAGATGAAACTATTTTTACAATATTTTCAAAATATCCAAATATTAAAGTTCAAATTTACACATCAAATATTACAAAACAGCTAAAACTAGATTTTAAAAAATATCAAACTCAATACCAAAATATAGAACTTATAGAGTTTAAAAGTTCTCATGATAGATTTTTAATTATTGATAAAAATGAAGTTTATCATTTAGGAGCAAGCCTTAAAGATTTAGGTAAGAAATGGTTTGTATTTTCAAAGTTTGACATAAAAAGTTTAGAGATTTTGAAGAGATTAAATTAAGAAAAAATCAATCAAACCTCTTAAAATCTTCATCTTCACTTCCATCATTTTTTCTATTTTTAAATTTCCACATAGTTATAAAATACTTCACACTAGCAAAACTCAGAATCAAAGCTAAGATAAAAAGAACAACATATATCAATATCATAATAGTTTGCATAATTTATCCTTTATTTTTGTATAATCCATTTTATGAAAACATTTATTTTAAACAACATTAACAAACTTATTTTACTATTTTTTACTTTGATTGCTTTAGCAGTTGCTACTTCATTTACTATTGATGATAGTTCAAAAAAACTAATAAATGACTCATTTAAACAAGCTATTATTGTATTTGGAAGTGCAAAAGCGTTAAATGGTGTGATTTCTCTAGCTCAAGGAACAGAGCTTGATTTACCTTTTGTCACTGTTGCAATTGGACAAATACTTGACCCAATAAATGATTTGGTTGAGCAATTTTCTTTTGTAATGTTAGCTAGTTTAGTATCACTTGGTATTCAAAAAATTTTACTAAATTTTGTAACAAATGAGATATTTAACTACATATTAATCGCTTTTATTATCATCTTCAATATTTGGTTATTCAAAAGATTTACAAATGATGAAAAAATAAGAAGTATCTTTTTTAGAATTACTTTTATTCTTCTATTTTTAAGATTTTCTATTCCAATGATTGGCTATGTAAATGAGATTTCTTACAACTATTTTGTAAAACCTCAATACAACATAGAAACTTTAAATGAAAATATTTTAAAAGTTACTGATGATGTAAGTAAAATAAATCAAGAAACTATAAAACAAAAACAAGAAGAGAGTTCATTTTTTGACAAAATCACTGAAAAATTCGATATAAATTTTTATGAAAAGAAAGTTGATGATTATAAAAATGCAGTTGATAATTCAAGCAATTATATGATTGATTTGATTATTGTTTTTGTATTTCAAACTATTTTATTGCCAATTATTTTTTTATATATTTTATATGTGTTATTAAGAAAGATTGTCCTATAAAAACAATCTTTCAAACTCTTTTAGTATTAAAGTTGAAGTTTTAGTATTTTCACTTTTTGAAATAAGTTCTTTTACATCTAAATCTTTGTTTTTTGATACTTCACTTATGTATAGATTCATAATATTTTCATCAAATTCAGGATGAAACTGAACTCCCCAAGCACAACTCCCAACTCTAAAACTATGATTTTTATCATGATTATTTGAAGCTAATCTAACTGCATTTTTTGGAAGTTCTAACACTGTTTGAGAGTGAATTGTATGAGCTTTGAAGTTATTTTCTAATTTAGAAAAAAGTTCATCTTCTTTTGCATTTTCATCTAAACTAATCTCAACCGTTCCTATTTCCATCCCAGTTTCATGATATCCTGAAACTCCACCTAAACTCTTTGCTAATAATTGATGACCATAACAAATAGCCAAAAGAGGAACTTCTTCATCTATCAATTTTGGAAGCCAACTTTCAAGTTTCAAACTCCAAGACTCTTCATTTGTCACCATACTATGAGAACCTGTTATTATAACTGCATCATTTTTACCTAAATTTGGTAAAAAATCATCTTTTTGAACATCAAGTACAAAAATATCTCTATTTTTATCTTCTAATTTTTCTATTATCCAATCTTCAAAATCTCTAAAATCATCTTTTATTGAATCAAAAGTCGAACCACATTTTATAATATATAAATTTTTCATATTTTTCCTCAATTAAAAAATTAATTATATTTATTTTTTTAATTCTTTTGATTTCTAAACTGTCTAAAATCTAAGCTTTACTAAAATAAAAAAAATAAAAAAGGCAGAGTTTTGCAAAAAAATATTTTAATTACTGGTTGTAGTTCAGGACTTGGACTTGCACTTACAAACTTCTATTTACAAAAAGGCTTTAAAGTTTTTGGGATAAGTCGAAACAGACCAAATATTGAAGATAAAAATTTCACTCATTTTTCTTTTGATTTATCAAAAATTTCAGAAATTAAAAAAAATTTAACAACAATTTTAAGTGATGTTCATAAGTTTGAAACTGTTTATTTAAATGCCGGAATGTTAGGAAAAATCAAACTATTAAAAGATTTAACTATCGAAAAATTAAATAAAGTTTATAGTTTAAATGTTTATGCAAACAAAGAACTTTTAGATATTTTTATGACTTTAGAAGTTAAAAATATAATCATAATATCTTCTGGTGCTTCAAAAAATGGCTATATTGGTTGGGGTGCTTACTCTTTATCAAAAGCCGGAGTTAATATACTTGTAAATTTATACTCAAATGAGATGAAAAATACAAAGATTTTAGCTGTTGCTCCAGGAGTTATAAAAACACCAATGACTGATTTTATAAGATTTGAACTTGATGAAACAATTTTTCCATCAGTAAAAAAACTAAATAATGGCATAATTCAAACTCCACAAGAAACAGCTGAAAAACTAGATAATTTAATATCAAAAATAGATCTCTTTACAACAGGAAGTTACGTGGATATAAGAGAAGTTGAGCTTAACTGATTTTAGTTTAGATATGTTAATATGATACGATGTTTATAAAAATTTTAATACTTATTATTTTTCCTATATTTATATTGGCAAATGAGATAAAAACTTTGGATTTTGAAGGTGATGTGGATTTAGTAATAAGCGATTTTTCAAAAAGTAATTTAGAAAAAGTTTGTAATATCTCATATCCTACATTTTATAAATTTTGGCAAAAAAATCCAACTTTTACAAAAGAAGATATTATTATCTGTAATGAATCAATAAATGAATATGCACAAAGTTTAGGTTTTTATAAAGCTGAAACTTCTTATGAAATCAAAGATGACAAAGCAGTAATTACTCTAAAAAAGAATGAACAAATAAAAATATCATCTATTGAAATAGAAAATGAATATAAAAATATTATTGATTTAAAAGTTGGTGATTTTTTCAAAGCTTCAAATTTTACAAACTCAAAAAAAGCTATTAAAAAATATCTTCATGAAAAAAGTTTTGCAAAGGCTTCACTTGATGCAAAAGCTTATGTTGATATGGAAGATTATAAAGTTGATATTATTTATAAAGTTACAAAAAATGCACCTCAATATTTTGGAAAAGTTAGCTTAGAAAACAATGCAAAAGTTGATGAAAATTATATAAAAGAAAAAATAGAGTTTAAAGAAGGAGAGTTATATAACTCTTTACTTGTTGATGAAACCTACGAAAATCTTTATAATTTTGGAATATATAAATATATTTCAATAGAACAAAATATAGATACACAAGATGATACTATTCCTGTAAATATCAAGCTTTTACTTGGTGATTATAGAGAAACTACTTATGGTATAGGTTATGATACAGATACAAAAGCTAGATTTAAAGCCCAATATAAAAATGATAATTTTTGGGGAAATCTAAAAAAGCTTACAATTGGTACAAAAATAAATGAAGATGGTTATGAATTTTATAACAATATAAATAATCCATATTTTTACTTTGATGGTTTATCTTTTAACAATGACATAAACTATGAAAATATGGATTATACAAGTTACGAGCAAGAAAAAATAGAAGAAAAAATCTCTTTATCTAAAGACTTTTTGGGTTTATCACATACAGTTGGATTTTTACTAGAACATAGTAATATAAATTCTCTTTTGGAAGAATACAAAAGTGGGAATTATCTTTTAAACTCTCTTTTTTATGAAGTTATTTTGGATAAAAGGGATGATATTTTAAATCCTAAAAATGGTTATTATCTCTCCTTTTATATTGAAAATGGTACAAAAATGATTTTAAGTGAAGAGGATTATATAAAAACTCTGACTCAATTAAGATATATAAAAACATTTGATAAATTAACAACCTCAATAAAAACAAAAATCGGAACACTTGATAAAGATTTACCGATATTTAAACACTTCTTTGCAGGAGGAGATTATAGTAATAGAGGTTATTCTTACGAAAAGTTAGGATTACTTGATAGTGATGATAATCCTTATGGAGGATTATCTATGATAGATAGCAGTTTAGAGTTTGAATACAATGTTTATAAAGATGTAGGAATTGCTACATTTTTTGATTCTACGATGTTAACTTTAGAAGCTAAAAAATTCAATGATAACTTTTATAATTCTTATGGATTTGGATTAAGATATTATACTCCTATTGGTCCATTAAGAGCTGATATTGGATTTCCACTTGAAGATAGTGGATTTGTATTTCATATAGGAATAGGACAAGTATTTTGAAAATCTTAAAATTTTTATTTATTTCTATAATTGCACTATTTTTAGTAGCTTTTTTATATTTAATAAACTCATCTTTTGTTGTTCAAAAGATATTTGATTATATTTCAAAAGAAGTTCCTCTAAAATATACAAGTTTGAAAGGAACTTTATATAGTGGTATTTCTATAAAAGATTTAAACTATGAAAATAATCTAGTAATAAAAGATTTTTATATAAAACCAGAACTTTTATCTTTATTAGTTCAAGAAATATATATAAAAGAGTTAAAAATAGATGGAATTACTTTAGATAACAAACTTTTTGAGACAACACAAAATCAAGAAGAAAAAACTACTTTTGATTTACCTTTTAAACTTATCATAAAAAAACTTGAAGCTTCAATATATAACTACTCTTATGAAGATTATAAAATAGAAGAACTATTTTTAAAATCAAAAAATATAACAAGCGATTTAAATAGTTATCTAAGTGGAGATTTTGAGATTAGTGCCAAATCAAATATAGCAAATTTAACAGCTTTTATAAATCTAAATAAAAATAACTACACTTTAAAATCAAATATAGAGTTTATCAAAGAATTTTTAGATAAAAATATCATAGAAAATCTAACAACAAATAATTTTAATCTCGAAGCAAATGGAAATTTAGAGAAAATAAATTTTCAAATAAATAGTGAAAAATTAACTTTAAAAGCAAATAAACCAATAGATTTAAAAAATATCAATACAACCGGAACTTATGACTTTTCAACATTTAATCTTGATATTACAAATCTAAATGCTATTTTAAATTATGATTTTATAAATTCAAATATAGAGGCAACTCTAAGTATAAAAAACAATGATATAAATAGTCTAGTTTTCAACTCAAACTTAAATACTTTAATAAAAAAAGATATTTTAAAAAATCTTCAAAAAGATTTGCTTATCAAAAGCCAAATATCAGGAAATTTAAAAGAGATAAAATTTACAAATAATTTTGAAGCAAATAGTTTAAAAATCAATGATGAAAATATCAAAATAGACTCTTTGAATTTAGAAGGAAATAGTAAATTTAATAATGATAACATTGATATTTTTGCAGATTTAAATCTAAAATCAAATATTTTAAGACAAAAATCAAAAATAGAATTAAAACTAAATAGTTCAAAAATAGAAGATTTTTTAATAAAAGCAAAAACTGTAATTAGTGAGATTTCATACCAAAATATAAAACCAAACTCTATTGGTAATGTAAATATAAATACTACTTACAAAAAAAATTCACTTGATATAAATCTTGAATCTAAACTTGCAGATTTATCAATATCTAGTAAAAATTTGAAAAAATATCTTTTTGATTTGAATATAAAAAAAATAAATCCAAATGACTTTTATAAACTTGATGAAAAGATAAAAATTTCAAATCTAAAAGGAAAAATAAGTGCAGAATATGAAGATGATTTAAATCTAAAAGGAAATCTAGTTTTAAATAATTCATTTGATATTAATACAAATTTATTTAAAAATAAAGAGCAAATAAAAGGAAAAGTTTCTTCAAAATCATTTGAAACAGATTTTTCTATAAAAGACGAAAAAACAACTATAAAAGCCCAAATAAAAGAGTTAAAAGATTTTGAAAAAGAATTAAATACCATCTTAGAAATGCCAAAATTAGACTTAAAAGGTTTAGTAGATATAAAAGCTCAAATTGATAATTCTGAAATATCTTTTGAGCTAGATTCTTCTAAAATATCTTTTGAAAAAGAAGCAATCCAAAAAATAGATATAAAAGGAACTTTTAAAGATAATTTTATTAGTTTTAATACCCTAAATTTTTATATCTCAAAAATTTATGATATAAATTTTGAAAAAAATTTCTCATTAAAAAATCAAGCAATTTTAAATATTGAATCATTAAGTGGAAATTTTGATTTTGATAATATTTTAATTTCAACATCAAAAGAAAATGAAGATTTTAATATCAAAATAGATACAAAAGATTTAGCTATTTCATATGATAACTATGGAAAAGGTTCCTTATCATCAAATCTTTTAGTTCAAATTAATCCTCTAAATAAAGTTTTAATTACAGGAGAAGTAAGAGCAAATAAACTTTATATAAATTATGAAACACCCTCTGTGAGTATCAGTAAAGATAAAGATATAATCATCGTTTATAAAAATAAAAACAAGAAAGAAAAGGATACTTTTTTTGAAGATATTGCTTTGCAATTATCAATTTTTGCAGATAATTTAACTTATAAAGTTAAAAATATCGATTTAAAAGCTTCAAGTATTTTATTTTTGAAAAAAGATTTTTATCAAGATCTTAAGATTTTTGGTTCACTTCAAGATACTTCAGGAACATTTACAGAACTTGGAAAATCTTATACTATAAAAGATTCAAATATCTATTTTAGAGGATTAGAGCCAATTGATCCACTTTTAGATATTCACGCAACTTATAGTGTAAATGATATAGATATTTCAATCATAATAAGTGGAAGTTTAAATGAACCTAGAATAAATCTTACTTCAACGCCAGTTATGAGTCAAAAAGATATTTTATCTTATTTGATTTTTGGTACAACTTTTTCTAGTAACGCACAAACAAATACACAAAGTAAACAATCTCAAGCTTCATTATTTTTACTAAATGAATTATCAAAAGATTACGCAAAAGAGTTAGGAATTGATATGTTGTATTTTCAATATGACCCAACAACTCAATATATAGAAACTTATGTAGGTAAAAATATATCTCAAAGAAGTAAAATAGTTTTAAAAAACAAATCAACTGGTGGTGAGCTTATTTTGATGAGAGAACTTACAAAACTTTGGAATATAGAACTAGGCTTTGAAGAAGATACTCAAAGCCTAGATTTGATTTATAGAAAAAGATATTAATTTTTCAAATCAATGGTGAGTAACTTCATCTCTTCCTGCTTTTAAACCAAAGAAAATTAATAATATTATCAATAAAATCAACATAAGAATTGGTATCGTCCATGATTTTGATAAATCATAAATAAAACCTATCAAAATAGGTCCAACTGCTGCAAGTAAATAACCTGCTGATTGTGACATTCCTGAAAGTTCTGCTGCTTTTTTTGCATGGGGAGTTCGTAATGAAATGAATCCAATAGCTAAACTAATAGTTCCTCCCATTCCAAGTCCTAAAAATATCATTGAAATAATTACACTTGATTTAGATATTGCAAATAAAAATATCACCATTCCAACAAGATATATCAATGTAATAATTGTTGCAATTAACTTTTGATGTCTAATTTTATCTGCAATTGCAGGAACTAAAAGAGTAGCTGGCAAACTTATCAATTGAAATAATAAAAGCATCATTCCTGCAAAATGAGCATCAAAATCTTTATATAAAAGAATTGAAGGAATCCAAGCAATTAAAGTATAAAATAACAATGATTGTGTTCCCATATATAAAGTAACCCACCAAGCAAGTGGCGATTTCCAAATAGATTTACTTTTCATTTTTTCTTCTATTTTTAAATCATCACTATTATTATATTCTCCACTTTTTTTAAGTTGTGGCAACCATATCAATAAAGTAAATACAGTTAAAATTGTCCAAATTGCTAAAGAAGTATTCCAACCCCAGATTTCTGTCATTGGGATACTTAATCCTGAACCTAAAGCTGCAAAAATACACATTGAAGTAATATAAATACTTAAAACATTTCCTACATTCTTTTTGAATTTATGTTTTATTACACTTGGGATTAATACATTTCCAATAGCAATACCAATTCCAATAAAAGCTGTTCCAATAAATAATCCATAAATATCTGTATAAGAACGAATTAATTCTCCTAAAATAATCAATAAAAGTCCAAAAAACATAGTTAGACCATGTCCAAACTTATGATTTAATTTTGCAACAAAAGGAGAAATTATTGCAAAAGCCAATAAAGGAAGAGTTGTTATAAATCCAGCCATACTGCTATTTAAATCATATTTTAATTGTATCAAATCTATAACTGGACCAACAGAAGTTATTGGAGCTCGTAGATTAAAAGAGACAAAAACAATTCCTAGAAAAACTAGAAATAAATGAGAATTTAATTTCATATTTTACCTTTATTAAATTTCTAAAATTTTGTCTATAGTTTCTTGTGCTTTTTCAATATTTTGAGAATAAATCGCTTCATAAAGTTCTATATGTAATTGAGAAATCAGTTTTTCTTCAATAAGTGTTAATTCCAATCTTTTAGCTACAGAAAAACAAATATATTCAGAAATAGATTTATATAAATCATAAAAAATTGAATTATGAGAAGCTTTTGCAATTGCTAAGTGAAATTTTAAATCTACTTCACTATTTTCTTCAAAAGAACCATTTGTTGCATTTATTTCATCTAATGCTTTTTTTATTTCGATTAAATCATCTTTTGTTCTTCTTTGTGCAGCTAGTTTTACTATTTCTTTTTCTAAAGAAACACGAACTTCATGAACTTCTTGAATTTTAGAGTTACTCAAACGAGTAAAAATATTTGCTTCAAATCTATCATTTGTTAGGACATAAGTTCCATCACCTTGTCTTGATTCTAAAACTCCTGCTTGAATCAAAGATTGAATAGCTTCACGAATTGTATTTCTACTAACAGAAAACTCTTTTACTAAATCAGGTTCAGAAGGAATTTTTTCACCTACTTTAAAAATACCATTTTTAATAGCTTTTTCTATTTCAAGTGTTATTTGTTTTGGTAAAGATTGTTTAACTGGTTTTGTAATTTGCATTTATAATTCCTAATATTTTTCAAAATTCATCCAATCATTGGACAAGTTAAAATAATAATAGAAATTTATAAAATTGTCAAATAAATTTATAATGATATTTTTATTCTGTAGTTTTAGTAAAAGATATTAAATAAGCTCTAAACTTTGAATAATTCAAAGTTTAGATTTGTTTTTAGTGATTGTGTTTTGCTTTTTTCTTTTGAATAGATTTTATATTTGAAATCATTGCAATAGATACAACTAAAGCTATTACAAAGAAACCTGCAAATACATAAAGTGTTTCAGAATATGAACCTGTTCTATCTTTTACAATAGAAATAATAAGTGGTCCAACAAGCCCAGCTGCTGCCCAAGCTGTTAAGATATATCCATGAATTGCTCCAAGTTCTTTTGTTCCAAAAATATCCCCAATATATGCAGGAATTGAAGCAAATCCTCCTCCATAACAAGTCATAATAAAATATAACACTACTTGAAATACTACAATTTCAGTAATCGAGGGTAACATATAAAAAGCAACTATTTGTGTAGCAAAAAAGATTACATATACAACAGGTCTTGTAATATAATCTGAAATTGAAGCCCACATAAGTCTTCCTGCACCATTAAAAATTCCCATTAAACCAACAGCTGCTGCTGCTGCGATTGCAGAAATTCCTAAAACTTCTTGAAGCAAGGGAGATGCAACCCCAATAATAGCAATACCACAAGTGATATTTATAAATAACATTATCCAAAGACCATAAAATCTTGGTGTTTTAACAGCTTGTGCTAAAGTTAAAGTTTCTAAATCCTCTTTTAATTTCTTTTTACCCTCTTTGATTTTTTGTTCAAATTTTTTAGGTAAATATTCATCATGTGGTTTTTCTAAATAAAGAGCAGAAGCAAACATAACAACAAAATATATAGCTCCTAAAATAAAGAATGTTCCAGCAATTCCAACAGCTTCAATTAAAACCTTAATAGCAGGTCCCCAAATAGCTGATGCAAAACCAAATCCCATAATAGCAAGTCCAGTTGCCATACCTCTTTTATCAGGGAACCATTTTACAAGTGTTGATACAGGAGAAATATACCCTATTCCTAAACCACATCCACCTAAAACTCCATAAAAGAAGTATAGTAACATTTTTGATTCCATCATTATTGCAAGTCCAGAACCCATTGTTCCTAAACCAAAAAGTGACGCAGCTATAATAGCTGAAACTCTTGGACCATTTTTTTCAACAAATTTTCCCATAAGTGCAGCAGATAATCCCAAAAAGAATATCGCAATACTAAAGGCAATTGTTACATCTGTCAAATCCCACTGCATTTGAGCTTGAATTGGTTTTACATAAACACTCCAAGCATATACAGAACCGATACAAATATGAACTCCTACAGCACTAAGTGCCATAAGCCAACGATTTTTTTCTACCATTTCTTTACTCCTAAAATAAAACTTGGGATAATATCTAAAAATCAATTAGAGTTTTGTTTTACAAATATAAGATTTTTTAATGACTTTTCTTCATTATTTGTAATAAACTCTTTTAAATTTTCCAATCTTTTTTCAAATTTGAAACTTGGTGCTAATTCTTTGAATTTTTCTTTTATAAAGTTACTATCAAGTTCTGGGGCATTCAAACAAGATAAAACAATACAATTATCACTTGCTAAATCATCTAATCTTTTTATGATTTTTTCATAATCCTTAGTTGCTGCAAAACTTCCTTTTTGAAAAGATGGTGGATCAATAATGATAATATCATAAGGAGCTTCTTTTTTGATTCTACTCCATGATTTTAAAATATCATAAGGCATAAATTTTACTTTTTTAGCATCAAGATTATTTAAATGATGATTTTCTCTTCCCGTTGTTAAAGCGCCTTTTGCCATATCTACATTTACAACTTGTTTTGCATTTGCATTTATTGCAGCAACAGAAAATGCACAAGTATAAGAAAATAGATTTAAAACATTTTTATCTTTACAAATAGAGCTAATATACTCACGCCCTATTTTCATATCTAAAAAAATTCCAATATTTTTATTGAAAAAGTTAATTTTATATTTTAAACCATTTTCTGTAACTATATAAAATGGTGGGATTTCTCCTTTTATTGCTTCATTATGATTTTCGTTTTTATATTTTCTTTGAACAATAAAAGTATCAATTTTTTTTATATTTGTTACCTCATCAAGAAGTTTGATAATCTCTTTTTCTTTCTCATTTTCTTCAAAAAAAGTAACAAATAAAATCTCATCTAAACTATCAACAGTTAAATAATTAAAATCATCATAAAAGTTTCCTCGTCCATGAAAAACTCTTTTTATCTCTTTTGTTTTATCTTCTAGATTTTTTAAAATAATCTCTTTTAGTTTTTCTAAATCTATTTTATTCAAAGTTATACTCTTTTATTGAGATTATTTTGTATTCATAAATATCACCATTGATTTCAAATTCAAACTCTTGATTTAAACTTTTACCCAATAATGCTCTTCCAAAAGGTGATTTATTTGAGATTTTATTTTCATTTATATTAACTTCAAAAGTTCCAACGATTATAAAAGTTTTCAATTCATCTGTATCTAAATCTTCTATAACTACATGTGAACCAAAATTTACTTTTGTATGGGGAATTTGTGTAATATCTATTACTTCACTATTATTTATAATTTTATCAAGAAATCTAAGTCTTTTATCGCAGTTTCTTATTTGCTCTTTTGCAGCAATATACTCAGCATTTTCACTTCTATCGCCAAGTTGAGCTGCTATTTCTTTCTCTTTTACCCAAAAAGACTTCTCTTTTAGTAGAGCTTTAAACTCTTCAACTATTTTTTCATAACCATTTTTTGTAATTAAATCTTTATTCATAAAAGAATTATATTAATTTTTTATATATTTCTTCGTTAATCTGGCATAATCATAAAAATCACTTAACATCAAATATCGCATTTGAATATCTTGAAACTTTCTAACAACCATAAAATTACCTTCATTAAAAAGTCTTACATCATCTATAAACTCTTTTGGATAATGAAGCTTTTCTTCTTTTAAAGAACTAAAACACTCCATAAAATCCAAAAACAAGGATTCAATAAACTCCTCTTTTTCTGTTGAAGGCTGTGTTAAAAAATCATGAACCATCTCAAACTCTTTACAAATTTCTATTAAACATTTGTGCATGAGTCACTACTTGAACAGCTATTTATTTTTTTATCTGTATCTATTTTTAGATTTAAAATTTTATTGATTTTTTCAACATCAAAACCACAAATTTTATTTCCATTTATTTCCATCAAGGGTCTTTTTATCAGAATTGGTATTTTTATCATAAGATTTATAACTTCATCTTTTGATAGATTTTTTATATCTATTTCATTATTTTTTATTTGAGGAGCAAAAGGATTTACCATATCTTTAACTTCTAAATTTTCAAAAAATTTACTTAACTCATCATAAGTCCATTTTGTATCAAGTAAACTTTTTACATCAAAAGATATATCATAACTTTTTAATAACTCTTTTTGTCTAGCATTACCACTACATCCTGTTTTTTCATAGAATGTGAATTTATAAAAAGCAAAATTTCCCATAAAATCCCTTTTTATAAGAGTATATGCAATTTTTATACCACTTTTAGATTAGCTTTTCTGCTAACTTTTTTATTGTCATTTTTTGAAGAAGATGTAAATTTGATTTTTCAATCCATTTATCCACCTCATTTTTATAATGTTTTAATATCAAAGTATGGATTTTTTCTTTTTTTTCTATTATTTCTTCTAAATGTTCTTTTAACTCTTCTTGGTCAAGTTCTCTTAAATCTTTTAGTTTGAAAAAAAGTGCTTCTTTAAAACTATCATCTATAAACTTTTCAGCTTTTTGCATAAAAATAGTTGCTTCTATTTCATCTGCAAATATGTCATTCCATTTTCTTCCATTTTTAAGCTGGTCAACTGCAACTTCCAAAAAAACTGGAACAATATCCAAAACCTTATTTAACTCTTTGAAATCATCATCAACAAGGGAACGAAATAACATTCTAGTTCTATTTTTTATTTTTACTCGTAAATTTGGATTTTCTATAACCTCTTTATGTAAAAGAGTAAATCTTTTTAAAGCATTTAATTTAGAGTGATTAAAAGCCATTATTGAAACAAGAGGGTCGATATCTTTTATTTGAGCTTCACATGAACCATTTGGTCGACAAAACGCCCAATAAAGTCTGGCTTCCATATCTGGATGATTTAGATATTTTTCATCACCTAAGGCTTCAAAATCATCTTCATCTTTTAGTATTTCAACCTCATCTTTATATGTTAAATTGAATAACTCTTCCATCTTTTTCAAACTTTCTTAGATTTTTTTTATTACTGATTATGAAAAGTGTATTACATAAAAGAGATTCTGTTAATTCAAATTCTCCATCACTTAAAACAATCAATAAACTATCATTTCTTACTTCACTTGATTTTTTTAAATATCTCAAACACTCATCAAAAGATGTTCCACCATTTGATTTTGGAATTAATAATTCATCACTAGAAAGTGGATTAAAACTATCAAACTTTATGATATATTCACTTCGCACTTTTAAATCAAAAGGTAAAATCTCTACATTATATTCATAAAAACTATCTGCAATTTCGCCTATAATTCCTAAAAACTTTTTATATTCATCAAGGGTTACACTAGAAGAACTATCAAGAGCTATATAGATATTTAGATTATCGTTTAGCTTTTTTGTTCCTGGCATATAAATACCATTACTTATAAACCTTTTATTTGGTCTTTCATAAGAGAGTTGTTTTTCAAAAAAAGAGCTTATTAAATACTCTTTTAACTCATCACTTAGATTTATTTCTGGTTTTATCAAAGTATCTATTTCGATACTCATTCCCTCATATAAATTTGAAGCTTTTTTTGCAATACTCAAAGCCTGAATAATAATTCCATCAAGTTTTTCTTGATCTATTTTTTCATTTTTCACATACACCTCATCTAAATCTAGTTTTGATTTATCATATTCATTTGAATCTAAAGCTCCATCTTTATTAGGATTTGTTTTTCCTATCTCTTCTTTTTTCTTTTTATAAAGTATTTCATATACTTCTTCAACACACTTATCTTTTAATGTTAAATCAAAAATCTCATCAGCTGGTCTTGAACCAATATTTGTAAAAGTCGAAAGAATATTGTTTATTACAATATCACAAGCTTTATTCCAAATATAACTATCTCTTGTTTTTTGTCTATATGGATGTTTTAAAACTATATGAAGTAATGTGTGTGCGTAAAGATAAGTTATCTCTTCTTTTGAGTATTTTTCAAGTTTATTTGTATCAATAGTTATTTTAAAACCATTTGTTAAAAAAGCACTATTTTTATTTTCATCATAAGATGTTTCTATACTCAAAGCTAAAACAGATAAAAAAGGATGATTAAATAAGAAATTAACTCTTATTTTTTCAAATACATCTTTATATGATGTAGTCTGCATATTTTTCAATCCACTCATCAAATTCACCTAATGTTGTAATCTCTTCATCTTTTACAATTAAATCTTTAATAAGCATTACTGCAAACTCAACTGGAAGCTTTTTACTATAAGCAAATATATTTACAGCTTGATTACAATCTTTATATTTTTCAATAACTGCTGAGCATAAAGCATATAAAGCACTAGGTTCGTTTGGAACTACTTCACAAGTTCCTTCTAATATCTCATCTATATTTGGTAAAGTCTCATAAACTTTAATAAATGAAATAAACTCAATAGCAGCTGCATATCCAACTGTTCCATAAATAATTGGTGAGATAACTGATACATCACTCTCATTTTTTAAAATAGTTGATAACATACTCCAAGCTCTTGGCGTACAAAAAGCAGGATTTGTTTCAGTAGAATTTGGAACTTCACTACTTAATAAATCAGGTCTAAATCCTAAAAAACCTAAAATATATGAATGAATGCCATTTAAAATTGCCCAATTTTTAAAATCATCATATTTTGCTTCAAGTAATAAATGAACCATTCTATTTACAAGTGGACTTGGAAGTTTAAAAACAATTCCTTTATCATTTATTTTATTTCCAGCACAAACTATCTTCCAATTTTTTGGAAGAGAATACTCCCCTATTTTTCTATCTAAAACTAACTGATAAATTGCTGCTTGAACAGAAAGTGAAGCTGAGTTTAACTCATCTAAAAATAATATTCCACTAGAGTTTTCATCTTTTGGTAAAAAAATTGGACTCATCCAAACTGTTTGATTATCTAAAATTGCAGGAATTCCTCGTAAATCAACTGCATCAAGTTGAGAAAGCCTAACATCAATCAACTCCAAATTATTCTTTTTTGCAATATCATTTACTATATATGATTTTCCAATTCCTGGACTTCCATGTATAAATACAGGAATATCACTTTTTAGTAATATTTGTAATTGTTTGTATAATTCTTGTGTTCCAATTGCAGGAGTTACCATATTTCAACCTATTTTTTCTTTACAAATATGCAATTTTTATACCCTTTCTTTCAAAGTTCAGTTGAGATATACTTTGATTTTAAAACGAGGAGTTACTTTGCCATATATAAAATAGTGCAAATATTACCTATTTATAATACTTTAAAATATAAATTTAATTAAAAGTATACTTTTAAGAATACATTTATTAGACATTTCAATAATAGTCTAAAAAATTATACTGATAATGTAAAGAAGTGTATTTAATTTACAATGATTTTAAACCTCGGTGTAAACCCTTACTAAAACCTTACTATTTTTCGTTAATGAAATGTTAGTATTTTCATTCATTTTTGAGAACAAACTTTTTACTTATATCTTAAATTGATTTAAGTTTAAAGTTGCCATTTTGGATACTTCAAATGTATCGGTCGCAATTTTTTCGACCGATATATTTGAAATGTAACGGTCTAAATTATTGAGATAATTAAACTTTTGAATTAAGGGAGGGGGCTTTTTTATAATACGCTGTCCAAATTAGACATCGCCCAAAAACTAGGCTCTAAGCATAATATTTTAAAGTTTGTCTTATAAATACTTTTTACTGTTTTTGGTTAAAAAAGTAAAAATATATCAATATAACTTCTTTTTTTAACACTTTTTGGTTAAAATAATATGTAATAAATTTAAAAAAAATTACATATTGTTACAAAATATGTAACTTAACTTTACATTTTGAATGAATTTGTAAAATTATAAAAATTTTATAGGTATACCTATTGAAATAATATTGTAAATATATTACAATACCTGAACACACGAAACGAATAGAATGCTAGTTTGAGAAAAAATACTTTTTTCATGCTAGCATTTTGTATTATATATTAATTTATTAAGTTTATTCACTGAGAGCATTTTTTATAGTGCTTTTTATGAATTAACTGTCTGTTAGTTAGTTCATTTTGTACCTCCTTTAAGGTTTGTGGTGAACCTTTGTGGATGTTAAAGTTATTGTTTTAAATTGCATTGGAACAGTACGAGTGGACAAAGAAACCCAAGTATTTAATTATACTTGGGTTTTTTTTTGCAAAAAATATGTGCTTATAGAGAAATGGTAAAATACCCAGCTCCATTCCGAACCTGGAAGTCAAGCATTTCATCGCTGATAATACTGCACCTTTCAGATGTGGAAAAGTAAGTCGGTGCATATTTGTCCACTTAATTACTGTTGCTCCTTTTGGAGCTTTTTTTGTACAAAAAAGGAGGTATCCAATGCACTTTTTAGGAATTGACTTTAGCATTCCCTATCTGATTGTAGCAGCTTGCTATGCTATAATCTTTGCAGTTTATTTGAAACTTGCAATTGTACACTAGTGTGCAAGAAATGAGACAGTGAATCACCACTTCACTGTCTCTCCTTATCAATAAAAACAATACAATCATCTTTAATTGATAGCACTTTGCATTGCTTATTCTTTTACTTTAAATTTGTTTTTGTTCTTCTTGTATTCTTGAATTGCAGTTGGAATATATCTTCTATTTTCACCTATACCATTTTGAATGAAGTGAATACCTTTTTTTAATTCACCCTCTCTTATTTTTCTATCAAGAGTTGATTTGCTGATATTTAGATATTTTATTACTCCACTTGCTCTTGTTAAATCAAGTTCTGGAACAACTGCATCTTTGATAGATGCAATCTCTTTTTCTAAAGCTTCAATTTTTTCTAACAATTTTGGGATATATTTTAAATATTCTAATATTCCTAATTCACTTTCTTGGTTATTGTTATAATTTAGCTTGTCTTTCATTTGGATAATTCCTTTTTTTGTTAGTAGGTATGTTTCAATTTCTCTATTAATTGTACCATTTCCAACTGTTATACAAGTCGCTATTTTTTCGAGTTGTCCAAAGCTGTTTTCAATTGATAACTTTTTAACTGTTTTCATTGCTTTGTTATGTTCAACTGTAATTAAGTCTGTTATTCTTTTAAGCATTTCACCAATAAGTTCTTTTCAACCATATTGCATCTCTCTGTTTTATTAGTAAAAGATATTATTACAATTTCTTTTTTTATATAAATAAATATATAATTTATGATCTTAATAAAAAGGATTATTTTGTTTAGTTTAACAAGCTTTAAAGATGAACTTTTTTTAATATTATTAATATTTATATTAGCTATTTTGAGTTATTTCAATATTTTAATCATAGATAAATGGATTATAATAATCTCATTAATTCTCGTTGTATTTTTAGGAAAATCATTTGCAATAGAATTAAATGCAAAAAACATAAAAAGAATATATGATGAAAAAATTGAACTTCAAGAAAAAGTAGAATTATTAGAAAGTAAAATTGAAGATCTTGAAAAAAAGATTGAAGAATTAAAAGAATAGAGAGATTGCTTCCCTATTCTGCTATTATTTTTTCCAATTCTTTTTTAGCACTTTCTATTTCTCCATTATTAATAAAAGCATAAGCTACTCTAACAAGTCTTTTTTTATCTTCTTTGCTATCTTTTTCAATTTTATTAATATCGAAACCTAATAAGTCTATATCATCTTGAATACTAATCAATGCTTCATTAAATAATTTATTTTGCTTTCTCATTATGTTAACTATTTCCCCAAATGAGAATTTTTCATCAGTATAATCAGAAAACTCTATTGATCTACATAAAGATTTAAATGTGCTACATAAAACACTCAAATCACAAATTTTTTTATCTATTAGTGAAAGTTTTATAGCTGCACTTGATGTAATTAAATCACTATTAATTTTAAGCTCTTTTCCTATTTTTTCATTTTTACACATATTTATTCCTTTAGTTTTATATCATTAATGATATTAATTTTTGAAATAATATATCATTAATTATTAATTATTACTTAATTTATATCCATTATGATATAATTATATAAATAATATTATCTCATAGGATATAAAATGACTAAAACTGAATTTAACAAATTACTCTATGATGCTAATTTATCTAAAAAAGAATTTAGCAATTTAGTGGAGCTTTCATCTGTAACTGTTAATGGTTGGGGTGGTAACGATAAACCTATACCTGTATGGGTTAGCTCTTGGCTTGAAAACTATATTAAAGCAAAAAAATTTGATTTAATTGTTAATAATATCAAACCTTACATTTAACCTATAGATAATTCTATAGGTTAAATACTATCTGGATAAATTCTATCTAACATAGAAATAGCATCAATTAAAAAATCTTTTTTTTCTAAATCAGACATATTTATTTTAAAATTTTCTTCTGATTTTTCATTTATATATTTAATAGCTTTTTCATGTCCTGCAGCAGCTAATACAGTAAGAGATAATAAATGATTAAAATGTAATCTATACTGATTAATCAATTCATCTTTGCTCAACACATTAGTTTCTTCAACTCCCAAAAATTGGTCAGCTCGTTTTAAAACATGTTCTTTGTGATTATCTGGAACAAAATCTTTAAATCTTTCTATCACGTCTTTTTTTAGATACTCTATTGCTTCATTATTTCCGTCTTGTGCTTTACAGCAAATAGCTAATAAAATACCATAATCAATCAATAATGCAGAATAATCTCTACTATCAACAACCTCATCATTTGCTATAAGTGAAACTTTTATATCCTCTATATCTAAACCTCTTGTATCTATTAATTTACACATCTTTATTTCTCCTTTATTAATGTATCTAATTCTTTAATTGCTCTATCTGCTTCATCTAATTTATTATCACTTGCATTTTTTAATGCTTTATGAAGTAAGTCTTGTGTTACTGGTGTAGTAATTATTTTTCCAAAAGCTCTAATTTTCATAAAATCTGCAACTTTATCTACAATGCTACTTCTTACCATTCCCATTGTATTAAGTCCTCCACCTGTTCCAGTTAACACCTTATCCTGCTTCATAATTAATTCTGTTAATTTTCTTATATTATGTAACTTATCTACTGTTTCTTTATCCGTTAATATTTCAAGCTGCCTATAATCCATACTATCAAAAGCCTTTAATAACTCTTTGCTATTTATCTCTTTTGCTGAATAAACACTATTAGTTAATTTTGCTTTTTGCAATGATTCATCAATAAAACTTCTTGCTAAACTACCTAGTATCTTATCTCCATTAGGCAAAAGTTTTAACTCCTCTTTTAATGCTTTTGTATTTGTTATACTTTGTTTTGATTTTGAAATATCATCAACTATTGTTTCTAGTGCTTGATTATCTATGGTTTTTCTAAATGGAAGCTGACTAGTTTTCCCATATATGTTTTCTTTTTGAATATGTAAATCTTTAGCATTATGTAAGGCATTATATACATCTTCGCCCTCAATTTTCGATGCTCTTTCCAAATCTTTATCAATATATGATTTAATCATCATTGTTGCACTTCTGCTTGATGGGTCATCAAAGTTTCTTTTATAGATTTGATTAGCTTGTTTGCTGAGGTTATTTAAATCTACTGCATCTAAATATCCCTTTTTGTTAAACATTTCCGTAGCTCTACTTTGCATAACATTTAGAACATTATTAAAACTATCTGGATTTGGCATTGTTAAGGCTTCCTCTCTCATTGTTTGAATATGTTTATCTAAACCATCTAGTCCTATTTTAGCTTTACCACTAACAGAACTTTCAAACAAATCATAAGCATTTTTCACCTGACCACTTCTAATACTCTTAGCTTGTGCTAAACCATCGCGAATATCTTTACCTAAAGGATCAATATTATCTTTATTTCGTAACTTAACACTATTTATTCCTATCTTATCAAGTAATTCATTGATGCTTGTGTTCATTGCTATTTTGTTTTCTTTGTTTACTGTATTAAGCTTTTGTGATAAAACAGGATTTTGTGCAATTACATTTGTTAACTGCTCTATTGCCTTATTATCTGATAATTGAGAAGGAACAAGTTTTACACCTGATTGATCTGCTAAATCAAGTATTTTTATTAACTGCTTTGGGTCTTGGTAATTTGATAATTCACCATAAACCTTATTAGCTATCATATCCTTAGCTTTAGTAACTATTTCATTTTTTGCATCAGGTAGTGCCGTAAAAGCTTTTCCAAATCCTAATCCTATCAATTCACTTTTTATTCCATCATTTGCACTATTAAATGCACTACTAAAACTTTGTTTAGTGTTAATATTCTCATCATATTTTATATTTGCTTCTGCTTGGTCTAGTCCATCACCAAATAAAGCACCCGTTCCTGCACCTAATGCTGTTCCAACTGCTATTGCGCCACCTTTTAAATAAGGATTAGGAATTGGCAACTTTGAAGTATAATTGAATCCTTTTGCTGCTCCTGCTAATGCTCCCGTTTCCTTAAATTTATCACCAATCAAAGACGCAGCAGCATCTTTAAAAAATCCTCCTGTTATCTCCTGATCTTTCCCATCTTTTGTTGTTGCAAAAATATTTCCATCTTCTGAAAATCTAACATTTGAATAACCTCTTTTTGTTAATTCTTGTTCTGTATTTTTTCTCCAAGTATTAGCATCATCAGTTTTTGTTAAAGATTTAATAGCTGTTAATGTTTCAAAGCTTGGATCATTAGTTTTTTTCTGAAAAGGACTCTCATTTATTCCAAGTCCTATTTTTGCAAAATCTCCAATTTCTTTTGCTCCATCATTCACAAACTTTTTTGTTTTTTCAATAAATGTGGGTTTTTCAGTTGGACCTACATTATTTGGATTTGGTGCAGAAGGTGCAATAAAACTTTTATTTTGATTATTTAATCTTTTATTGTTATTTGTTATATCTTCCCATTCAGCAGGATTGAATGTATTTTCATTTTTTTTACTTATTGTTATATCTTCCCAATCGTCAGGATTAAAAGTACTACTCATAACTTACACTCCCATCACTATATTTATTCATTATTTGACCAGTTGTTTTGTTCTTAAGTGTTTGAACTATAGTTTTATTTTGTGTTTTGTCCTCATATTTAGTTCCATCAGAATTTACAAAATTTGTATTATTTGTACTTCCATTTTGTAAAATCTTATCCATTTTTGATATTGCATTTTCTACACCTTTCTGTAAGTGTCCATATCTATAATTAAATGCTATCGGGTCATAAGATTTTTTCATATTTTCTAATCTATAAGATAAATTTTCCATATTTGTTTTTATTTTTACAGCTGCAACACTATCATTCAGCATTAAACTACCAAATGCTTTTGTAAATCTTTCTTCTTCTGGCTGAGTTACTGCTAATCCACTCATTGATTTAAGCATAAAATTTGAATAAAGTTGATAATTAGCCTGAGTTAATGACCTTTTTGCTAACTCTGCACTATCTCCCATTCCTAAGTATTGATTGATTTTGTTATATGTTGAATCAATCAATCCTGTATCATTTGAATTGATATTCTTACTTACTTCACCAGCTGAATATACAACTGCACTTAAATCATCAAGATTTTTTTTCATCCAATCAGGAACTTTAGATTTTAAGCCTTGCTCTCTTGTAGTAATCAAATTATCCATTTCGTATCTTTGTTCTGGTTGTAGTTTGCTAAAATCATAACTACTCATTTGATATGGATTTAAATTTAATGTTTTTGCAACTCTTCCTGTTTCTTGCTCAACACTGTTTGCATCTCTTAACCCAACTCCCATACTTTTTGTATTCATTTTTTGATCATAAAATTCATCGTAAGAAATGGGATCTAATCCTTTTGTTTTTCGCCCAGTGTTATACAACAACCAATTTAATTGATCAGTTGTTTTTTTCTCTATTCCTGCACTATTAGATGGTTTAGAATATGGTTTATAATTTGCTATAGGATAAGGCTCAGCACTTGGATCAGAGGTATTAAACATAACAAATCCTTTATCCGTTTTTTCAAGTTTATAATTTGGTTTAATTGGTTTTACTTTATCTAAATTAATATTTCCTGTTATATCATTCATTTTATTAGCATTTTCAACACTCGGAGTTTCTCCATATTGAGATTGAATACTTTGAAAAAGTTCTGGATTAACAAATTTAAGTGCTTCTGTGTTTGCTTGTTTTTTAGCTACATCTTGATTCTTTTTAAATTCTATTTCTTGTTGTGCAATATTATTTTTATTTGCATCTATTTCTATTCTTTGACCTTCAAAAGCATTGCTCCACTCATTCTGTTTTTTCTGTTCTTCTTGATTAAGATAGTTTTGAGAAATACTACCCAACTGTCTAAATCCATCCATCATTGATTGATTGGCTTGTATTGCATCTCCAAAACTCATTACTTTTGGTACATCATATCTAGGCATTTTTATCTCCTTTTTTATTATTTTATCTTTATAAATTTTTATTAAATATGGTATGTTTTTGTTACCCTAAATAGTTGGATATTCTTCATCTCTTAATTGTTTTAGTACCTCATCATAAGAATATAATCCTTTCATTAATCCACTTATTGCATCTCCTATGGTGATACTAAATAATTCTTGTGTTTTTTTAATTACTTCAATATCTCTATTTGCTAAAACTGGTCTATTACATAGATTTTCTTTTCTATCCCATATATCAACAATTCTTTTTTGTTCCATCTTTTAACCTTAATATTGTTTAAGTTTAAAGTCGTAAATTTTTCGACTTCTCAAAAATCAGGCTCTTTTATACCGCTCGATTTCAAATCAAATGGTCTTAGATTCTTCGACCGTCAATCATAAAATAGCTACATAATCAAATCATTTGAAACAAAACGGTGAAACCTTGCTATAACCTTGCTGTTTGGTCTAAACCCTCGCCCTAATCTTGGCATTGTTTTTTACCACTATTAACATCATTAAAAATATAAATATTTGGTAATGGCTTACCGTTCTTTGTATGAGTTCTTATTATTCTAATTAATGATTTATTTTCTAATTCCTTAATAGCTTTGTAATAACTTCTTTCATCATTACATACACCTAAGAAACTAGAATTAAAACTATCGGGATAAAACTTATTAATTCTTATTTCTCTATGACTAACACTAATTTTATTTCCATGACGTTTTTTATCAATAAATTTGCTTCTATGAAATGCCAATGATAAATAAATTTTAATAGCTGTTTTTGATAAATTACTTATTTCTTCTAAAAATCTTTTACTTATTGGCAAATTTATATCTTCATCATTTAACATTTTCATTTTCCTTTTCAATATCAACTTTTGTTAAACTTCTTTTTTACCATATATAAGAGTCTAGTTGAATTTTCAACCTCTCTTTCTTTTTTTCTTTTTAATATAATTAATACTTTGTAATAGTTAATACTTTGTTGTGTACTAATTCAAAGGGGATAAATTAAAAGGGTACTAATTAAAGCCCCCTTTATTTAATACCCTATAATGATTAATTAAATTTCTCTTACAATAGTAAAACCATTTTCCATTTTAATATTTTCCCATTTTTTGAAAACCATATTTATAAAATAGGTATGTATTTTAAACTCATTATATTTTTTATTGCTAGTTGATTTTCCACCTGTTGATCTTGTTATATCAATAAGACTTTTATTCTCTAATCTTTCTAAAGTAGCTCTTAATGTTGCATCACTTATCCCAACTGCTTTTGATAACCAATACATACTGATTCTATCTTTCCATTTTTCATAGTGAATTGTTTTCCTAAAGATTACTAACATCACATCTCTTTCATTTCTGTTTAAATCTGAATCCATTATTTGCTGAAACATTAAAGACTTATAAAATTCATCAATAGTTGCATAACCATCTTTGTCGTTTCCAAAAGATAAATTACTTGCCATTATTTGTATTTTTTGCTTTCTCTAAAAATTCTAACACTTCATCCGTTGCATATATTTGGATTAAATCTTCTGCCTTTTGAATATTGTCTTTTGATGGTTTTAAAATATAAGGCTTGTATTTTGAATATGTACTTTCTTTAGTAATATCTTCAATAAAATCTATACCTTTTTTGTTCAAATCACATTTAATATTTTCAATTCGTGATGTTAAATAAAATAAAACATCACTTTTTTCTCTAACATCAATTCCATTGATTAAATCTCGCAACACTAAATAATGTGAGACTCCTTTAGGCTTTTTCATCTTCTACCTCTTTACTTAATTCTTTTTTAATCAGATCAATATCAATCATGTTACATGGCATATATGCTTTTAAATTGCCGTACTGATTTGTAAAGTCTTCAAATCTCATTGATGATTTCCCATGTAGCAACTTATAAAATCTTCTAAGTGCATATTTTAGAGTTCCAAAATAACCTTTAAATCTATTTTGCTCAACGACAAAGTTAAATCTATCTGTATGAATTAGTTTTATATTGTTTATTGCAATTTCTTCCAGTCTATTTGCTTCAAACTCTTTTTGTGCAATAGATTTATCATTAATTAGGTTTTGATTGTTTTTGCTCGACATATTCAACTCCTTTATTTTCTCTTTGATAATCTTCAAAGTTCCCAAATCTTTTTTCAAACTCTAAATTCTCTAATTCCATTCTTTTGCCATCCAGTAAAAATACAATTATTAGTTTTCCACTTTGTTTTGTTATCAATCTAAGTATTTCTATTCTTAATTGATTACTCATATCTACTCCTTATTGTTTAATAAGCCTATTTTTCAGGCAATAAAATATTCTTGGTTAATAGTTCGATAACTATTATTTGGGCTTTTTAGCCACCTTTTAACAAATTTATAAATTAAGTTTTTTGATTAGAAATATTGATAATAAGATATGATATAATTAAAATCCAAGTTAACTATAAACCTCATCAATATTTCAATAATAAACTTTGATGAGGTCTTTTATGTCTTGCTCATAATTCACTCCTTTTCTCTTGATTTAAACAATATTATCATTCAAAATTCTAAGTAATGTAATCACGAATGAAATTTTTAAGATTTATGCTGTTTTCTCTGTTGTATTATCTTCTAAGTATCTAATTAACTCTGTTCTTGATATGTGTATTTTATTTCCAATTCTAACAATTTCAAGTAATCCTTTATCAATCATCTTTTTAGCTGTTGATATTTTTAAAATTCCTATGTCTTGTACTTCCGATAATGGAAATAAAACCTTTTCAGGAATAAGCTTGTTGTAGTTTGTTTGTATATTCATTATATGTACTCCTATGTATTTATAAGAGTAATTGTAGTAAAAATGTAGTCTATTAATTTTAAGTTTTGTTTTACTTATAAATCTTACGAATTACACTAGGTGCTAATTCGTAATTTTAACACCTGTGATAAGTTCTTTATATTTGAGATTGTCTATAAGTTCTATTGCTTTTTCGTAATAAGTATTTAATGTATCATATGTGAAGTTAGTATTTTTATTATCTTTATCGTAATAATAGTAATTTAATTCATTGATGATTTTGGCTTTTTTCATTCCTTTTTTCATTCCATCATAAATGAAAAACATATCAGCTACTCTATACTTATTATATTTTCCTGTTCCCTTATGAATAAGTAAATTTTCATCTGCTTTGTTTAAATCTTCCCCTAATAATTCAAGTGGATTTTTAACTATTGAATTGTCTTTATCATATTCATTTTTTATCTTAGAAACATAGGCAATTAATTCATCAAGGGGTAATGCTAAATTTAATTCAATCTTTATCTCTTTTTTGAAAGAATTAATTAATTTAGGTCTTGAATAAATAATACCTGCATTTACATCAAAACTCTTTAAATCTAGTAACTCGATTAATTCTTTATCAAATGTGTTAATAATTGTGTTAGGAATACCTTTAAGAGGAATATATGCTTTCCCCATTTTTATAGCATACATAATAGAATCTAAAGGGTGTTTATATTTTTCAGTTAATGCTTTTATTGTTAGTTTTACTTTTTTACATTGTTCATTTTCTAAATCAATTTTATAAATAAGATTATTTGAAATTGCATAGTTAAATATAATATTCAAGGCATCTATTTTATTTTTCAATCTTATAGCACTAATAATTTTACCTGGAATCTCCGTATCTATTTTTAGCATATTCGCAAGTGGATATGGAAAATTAGACAATTCAAATCCAAAAAACTCTAATTCCTGCTCAAATTCAATAAAATTTAAAAAATCTTTATTTATCTTTTTTGATAAATTTAAAAAATCTTTATTCCTAATAGCCATCTCATAAGCTATACAATTAGTATATTCATATTCTTGAAACCCTATTGAATTATCTTCTCTAAAGCCCTCTATCTCTTTATAAATATCATTACTTCTTTTTGGTAAATCAATTTTCTTTTTCATATTTTAGTCTTCCATTAATTTATTAAATGCAGTCGTTGCTCTACTTGCTTGTTCTTTGTTTGTTTTTGCGTATCTTTGCTCTGTAATTAAAATACTACTATGTCCTAACATTCTACTTATATCTTGAATTGGTACTCCATTTTGTACAAGAGTCGTTCCTAACATATGCCTTATATCATGAAGTCTTAATCTTGGTAAATTTAAAGAATTAAGTAAATTTTGAAAATGCTTTCTTGCACTTTCTCTGTTGTAAGTAAATAATTTTACTTCACTTTTAGAATCAAAATCAACCTTTCTTAATCTTGCTTGACTTTTCAATGCTTGTAATAAATATTCATCTAATGCAAAATCTAATTTCTTTTTTCCTTTTGCATCTGATGAAGCAATAAAATATGAATTATTATCTAAATCAAAATTGCTAAATCTTAAACTAAGTATTTCTGATATTCTTCTTCCAGTAAGTGAAAAAGCAAAAATATTTTTCATCTCTTCAAATTGATAGAACACTTCGCCATTTCCTAAATCTATTTTTGAATACTCTCTCAAAACTTTAATTATTCTCTTTGTATCATCTAAAGATAATTTATACTCTACTTTATTATCAACTTCTGGCAACTCTAATTTTTTGAGATTTACATTTATATTATATCTATCACTTGCAAATGTAAAAAAACCCTTCATGGTCATAACAAAGGTTTTAATTGTTCCAGGTTGTCGTCCCTTACTAATTAGAGCATTTACTACTTTTTGAATATCGTAAGTTGTTATAGTTGTTATTTCTCTATTGTGTAACTCTTTACAATGATTTAATAAAGCTGTTTCATAACATACTAAAGTTCTTGCCCTTAATGATACTTCTTTTAATTGTAGATATTCTTCAACTGCTTTTAAAAATGTAATCTTTTTGGTTATAGTATTTTCTTCATTACTCTTTATTTCTCTAACTGTTCCATCAATTTTAATCTTTGCTCTTAAATCATCTCTTTGACTTGCTACATATTCCAATGCTTTTATAAATGATTTTTTATTTTTATTGAATGAGAAAGTTTTTTTAAATAGTTTTCCATCAACTCTAGTTTTGAGTTGCAATTTAAAAATGTTTCCTATTAGTTTTGTAGCTTCATCTGCTGTATTAATTGATTTTAATTCTGTATCACAATATAAGTATAAACCTTTGCAATCTTTTTTATCAATATTGATGCTTACAAATTTATTCATATGCCAAACCTTTTTAAAGTATACTTGTTAGTATACTATAAAGTATACTAAATTAAGTTTATTTATGTATAATTATATTCAGTTATATTTACATTAACTCTTAAATAAATCTAAAAATATCTATTTTAAGGGTATTTATATTTAACTATATTTTTCTATAGGAATTTAATTTGCCGTATATAAAAAAAGAGTTTGAAACAATAAAAGGTAAAAAGATTGAAGATTTTTTGCAAACTTTAAATCTTGATTTAAAACTAACTCTATCTTTACTTGAAAAAGGCAAAATAAGTGACGAAAATAACAATCGTTTACAAAAAAATCAAATCTTAAAATCAAACTATATTTATATAACTATTTTTGAACCTCTCTCATATGGTTTAAAACCAATATTTGAAACTTTTCATTTTGCTATTTTTGATAAACCAAGTGGGGTAACTGTTCATCCTTTAACTCATCAACTAAACCTATATACTCTTTTAGATGAAATTAGATTTTATTTAGGAGAAAATGCTTCTTTAGTTCATAGAATTGATACAGAAACATCAGGATTAGTATTAGTTGCTAAAAATGCTTTTAGTGATATGTTTTTAAAAGCTATGTTTGAAGAAAAAGAGTACATAAAAAAATATAAAGCTATTGTTTTTGGAAAAATAGATAAACCTATAAAAATAGACACACCAATCACAAATGATGATGGAATTATAAAACTAAAAATGAAAACTGATATAAACGGTAAAAACTCAACAACGTTGATAACTCCTATATCTTATGATAAAAATAAAAATCAAACTTTAGTTGAAGCTATTCCACTAACAGGAAGACAACATCAAATAAGAGTTCATTTAGACTCTATTGGTCACTCTATAATTGGAGATACACTTTATGGTGTTGATATGAATTTTGCAAATGATTTTTTAAATAAAAAGATTTCAAATGAAAAAAGAGAAGAAGTTACAAAAGCAAAAAGATTGATGTTACAAGCAGATTATTTAGAGTTTAAATTTTTGGATATTATTTATAAATTCTCTTCAAAACAAGTAATTAAATAATTTAGCAATTATTTCACAATTTTCAATTAAATTTCCACAATTTTTTCACATCACTAAAAGGGTATCTTTTGTTATTTAACTCATATGAATTTGTTTTTTTATTTTTACCTATTACATTTTTCATATATTTTTATTTAAACTCCAAAAGACTTGTTACTCTTAGTAAAATCTTTTTAGTTGTTGCTTCTTTAGTTTTTTATTCTTGGTGGAATGCAATATATCTTCCTTTGATTTTAGGAAGTATGGTTTTTAACTTTTTAGTAGGACAAAAATTAGGTAAAAAGAACTCAAAATTTATGCTAACTTTTGGGATAGTTGGAAATGTAGCACTTTTAGGATATTTTAAATATGCTGATTTTTTTATAGAAAATTTTAACTGGGTTTTAAATAAAGATGTAAATTTACTACATTTAGCTCTTCCTTTAGCTATTAGTTATTTTACTTTCCAACAAATAGCTTTTTTAGTTGATAGTTATAGAGGTGAAACAAAAGAGTACAACTTTCTAAATTACTCTTTATTTATTACTTTCTTCCCTCAATTACTTATGGGACCTATTATGCACCATAAAGAGATTATTCCACAATTTCAAACAAGATGGAAATCTTATATAAAATGGGAAAATGTATCTTTAGGATTGTTTATTTTCGCTATTGGATTGGCTAAAAAAACTTTAATTGGGGATCCACTTACAGATTTTGCCCAATATGGTTTTGATAATGCTCAAAAACTATCAATGATTGAAGCTTGGTATGCTTCAACATCTTATGTTTTATCATACTATTTTGACCTTTCTGGTTATGCTGATATGGCAATAGGAATTGGGAAAATGTTCAATATTGATATTCCTAAAAACTTTAATAGTCCATACAAAGCAAGAAACTTTGCTGATTATTGGAAAAGATGGCATATCACTCTTTCTAGATTTTTAGGAGATTATATTTATAAAAGTCTTGGAGGAAATAAAACTATTGCTTGGGTTATGTACTTAAATATTATGATTACATTTTTTGTATCAGGTTTTTGGCATGGAGCTGGATGGACATTTGTTGTTTGGGGATTATTAAATGGTATTTTTGTTGTTATGGCTCATATGATGAAAAGAGCAAATTTACAAATGAACTTTTATGTAGCTTGGAGTTTGATGTTTTTAGGATTAATAATCACAAGAATTCTGTTTGTTTCAAATAATTTTAGTGATGCTTGGTATGTATCAACAACGCTATTTGATATTTCAAATTTAAGTTTTTCAAATCTTATGCATATTGACCCATATTTACAAAGTTTTTATATAGTCTTAGCACTATTTTTAGCACTTGCTTGTAAAAACAGTATGGAAATTGCACAAAATTTCAAACCAAATTTCAAATACATATTTTATACAGTAATTCTTTTAACTGCATCTTTGTTTACTTTTTCAAGTGCAAAAGAATTCTTATATTTTCAATTCTAGGAAGAAAAAATGAAAAGAAAACATAAACACTATCTAGTTTTAACTATCATCTTTACATTTATTCTTTTCTCCTTAGGAATAGCTGTAAGATATATAATTGACCCCGTTGGCTTAAATAATAAATTTCACACAGGTTTATTTAAAGATACAGCACTTGCATATAGAACTCAAAAGTTTATTGAATTAAATGAATTTAAACCTAATACAATCATATTAGGAGGAAGTAGAGTTCACTATATGAATCCACAAGATGTAAAAAAATATACAAAAGACAGAGTATATAATCTAGGTTTCCCATTTGGTACCTTAGAAGAGCAATACTATTTTTTGAAATATTCACTTGAACACTTTGAAATAAAAAATGTAATAATTGGATTGAATCTTTATCCATTTAGTGAAAAATTACCAAATAACAATAGTGATTTTGATAAAGAGTTATTTGAAGATGGATTTACTTTTACAAAACAGATAAAACACTATTTAGAAGTGCCTTTATTTAAATATTTAAGATATGTATTAACAACTGATTTAAAAGAGCCTTTTTACAAAGATGGAGCTATTACAGCTTATCAAGAACAGATGACTTTAAGTGAACCTAAAAAACCAAGATGGGAAGCTTCTCTTAGTGGATATAAAACTAAATATAAAGACTATTTAGTTTGGGGAGATACAAACTTAAACTACTTTAAAAAGATGGTTGAATTATGTAAAGAACATAATGTAAATTTAAAAGTATTCACAACTGCAATTCATACTTCACAATTAAAAATTTTAGAAGAAGTAAATAAAATGGATATTTACTATAAATGGAAATATGAAATAGCTAAGATAACACCTTATTGGGATTTTATGTATGAAAATAGTATTAGTAATGATGAAGAAAAATATATAGATTCTTCCCATATAAAACAAGAGTATCTATATTTATATCTTGCAAGAATTTTCAATGATGCAAATACAAATGTTCCTGAGGACTTTGGAAGATTTGTTCCTAAAAAATAATTCCAATCAAAAGATTGGAATTATTATCTTATTTTGCTATTTTATCAACCCATGCACTTATAGGATTTACAATTTTTGTTAATAACCAACTAACAACTATAAACGCAAACATCCAAGCAATTACAGCTGCCCATGCTGGCAAATAATCAAAGAAAATATCATATCTTCCAATTAGTGGCCAATGTATTAAATAAACTTCATAAGAGTAAAGTCCATAAACTGCTAAAAACTTATTGTCAAGCTTTTTCAATGAGAAGATTACTATAAATGCTAACATTATTATCAAACAAGATAATTGTTCAACATAGAAACCTTTTCCCAAAATAGAAGCAATAGTTGGCCAATGATTTGCACTTGTATGCAATGACATATAAACTACAACTGCAAACATCAAAATAATTACTATATATCTAGCTAATCCTTTAGAATTATTTCTAAACTCTTTGATATATTTTACAAGTTTGTTTTCTTTATCTTTACTTTCTTGTAATAACCAAGCAGCAACTATCCCCATAGGAAAAGCTAAAGTATGTAATCTATGTAGCCAATTATCCTCTAAATTTAAAGGATTAAATGTTCCAATCAGTGTTGCAATTACAGCTAAAATTAAAGCTGTTAACCAAGGTCTTTTTACACTAAATAATAGTGGGAAAAGAGCATAAAACATAATCATCCAAGTAATATACCAAAATGGTGAATTCACATCACCAAAACCTCTTGCTGTTGGGAACCAACCCAAAAGTGATTGAATCATATATGGTACAGAATAGAAAGTCCCTAAAAATATCGCATCAGCTGCAAAAATTATAATTAAAGCTACCCAAAATGGTATAAATATTTTGATTAATCTTCTTTTATAAAACTCTAAAGCAGACATAGGTCTTTTTAGCATTCCAACACTCAAACCATAACCAGACATAAATAGAAATAAATCTACTCCAACACCTGCAATAATAGAAAGAGGAAATAAAAACTCTGAATTTGTAACCTTCATATATGCAAAATGAGCAAATACAACTGTTAAAATTCCTAAACCTTTTAACTCCTGTGTAACAGAAATAGGAAAAACATCCGTATGTTGAGACTTCTTAAATGTAAGAAATAAAACCGTTAATAAAACAGCAATAACTATATTTGTTGATAATGCAACATTATCAGTAAGCGTAATAGGCATTAAACCTCCAGATTTCTAAGATAATTTCTTAAAAAATAACTTAATTTCCTTGTGAGGATAATCAAATTTTATTCTTCAATTGGGCGACATAATACCTTAAAATCCATTATTAAGCACTTATATAAAAGTCATTTATTTAATTATATGCTTGTTTTATCTATTTCTAATTTACTTCTAATTTTTTTTTGTGAAAAGAAGTTTTTGATGTTCTTAAAAAAGCTACTAAATCACTATCCATACTTAATAAATGATAATTAAACCAATAAGGAAGTTTTTCTAAATAGTATGATTTTAAAATATTCATACCAAATATACTTGAAGATTTATCAATAAAAAATTCCAACTCTGCAATAACTTTGTTATGTTCATTTTTATGTTCTGTACTTCTTGGATATTTGTATCTATTCATTAAAGTTTCTTCTTTTCTGAAATGATTTCTTGTATGCACAAGTAATGCAATTGCTTTTGATTTTATACTCTCATTTGAATTAATATCTACACTATTATAAATATCAATAAACTCCATATGTAAAGTATCAATTAACTCATTGTTTAGAAGATGATTCTCTTTTTTTAATAACTTTAATACTCTCATTAGTTCCTCCTACTTTGGAAACTAATAATGCAATTTGTATTCCTTAAAGTTATTTTCTCTTTGAATAAATCCAAGATAAAAAAGTTAAAACTACATAAAGAAACACTATAAAAAACATTTGTTCCATTTCAACTTGAAACTCGTAGAAAATTATTAATATTGTACTTGCCAACAATAAAACAATTGCTAAAATTGTAATAAAAAAAGAAGAATCAGTTTTATCTCTTATTTTGAAATTTGCAATTGCCATAAGCAAAGATACAATCAAAAAGGTAACACTTCCAAACTCTAATATCAATTTTAATGAACCACTTAAAATCAAACAAAAAGCTAAAAAACTCATCATCAAAATAGAGTTTGTTGGAATATTATATATATTTCTTTTTTCTAAAAATTTTGGGAAGAATCCATCTTTTGCAACAATTGACATTTGTCTTGAAGCACCAAAAAGAGTACCACTTATTGCACTACTTGTAGCAAGTAAAGCTCCAATAATTACCAAATCATTTCCCCAATGTCCTAAAACTTTATTAGCTCCTGAAGCTAAAGCATACTCTTTATTTGCAATAATATCATCAAATGATATTGCTAAAATTGCCCCAAAAGAAATAACTACATAAAGTAAAATGGCTAATGCAATTGCACTATAAATAGCAATTGGAATATTTTTTTGTGGATTATCCATCTCATTTACAGCATTTATAACTAATTGAAAACCTTCATATGCCACAAAAGTAATTGAAGCAACGATTAAAATAGCTGAAAATTCTACATCTTTACTTTCATTTAATAAATTTGGAATAGTTGTATTACTATGGTTAATTAATACAAAAGATATGATAATCAAAATAACCAATTTTGTATAAACCATCAAATCTTCAATTTTTCCCATACCTTTTACACTCCAAAGATTTATAAGTGTAAAAACAAAGATTACAACTCCTGCAACTAATTTTCTAATAATCTCATCATTTGCATAAGAAAAACTACTAAGAGCATAAGAAGAAAAAGTATATGCATATAAAGAAAGTGTACTTATATATCCAAAAATAACCCACCAACCAATCAATGAAGCTGCAAAAGCTGAATTTGGAAAGGTTCTTTTAAAAAAAGAGTATGTTGCTCCTTCATCTTGATAATAAACTCCTAATTTTATATATGAATATGCAGCTAATGCGGCAACTATTCCTCCTAAAATAATAGCAAACGGAGTATATGCTCCAATCATAGAGACAGAAATTCCTAAAATTGTAAAAATTCCTCCACCTACCATTCCACCTAATGCAATTGCAATTAATTCTGGAATTCCTAAGGTTTTATCTCTTTTTCTATGAATGTCATCCATCACTTTTCCTTATAAAAACAAAATCGAAGTTCAGATAGTATAATAATTCTGATTTAAAAGATTATAAAAAAAGGTAATTTAGTGAAATTTGAAAAACTCATACATGGAAAATTAATAAAAAGATACAAAAGATTTTTAGCTGATATTATTTTAGAAAATGGTGAAATGATAACTGCTCATGTACCAAATAGTGGAGCAATGACTAGCTGTATAGAAGATAATTGTGATGTTTGGGTAAGTTTTCACGATGACCCAAAAAGAAAATTAAAATATACATTGGAACTCACAAAAATAAATGAAAATATAATTTGTACAAATACAGGTGTTGCAAATAAAATAGCAATTGAAGCTATAAAAGAAGGAACAATAAAAGAGCTTCAAGGATATAACTCTTTAAAACCTGAACAAAAATATGGTCAAAATAGTAGAATTGATATTTTGCTTGAAAATGAAAAACAAAAATGTTATGTTGAAATCAAAAGTGTAAGTTTAAAAATAGATAACTATTTAGCCTTTCCAGATGCTGTAACTTCAAGAGGAACTAAACATCTAAAAGAACTTGAAGATATGGTAAAACTTGGTCATCGAGCTGTAATGTTATACATCATTCAAAGAGATGATGAATTACCTTTTAGATTAGCTTGCGAAATTGATAAAAAATATTGTGAAACTTTTAAAGAAGTGACCAAAAACGGTGTTGAAGTTTTAGTCTATCAATCAGCAATAAATCTTGATGAAATTTTTATAAAAAAAGCTTCAAATATATCTTCATTTTGATACAATTGCAAAAATATTATTAGGATTATATTGAACTTAAAACAAATAAGCATTGCAATATATGCAACATACTTAACAAACAAATTTGGTTTTAAATTAAAAAGAGCCAAAACATCACAAGAAAAGAGAAAATTAAGATTAGAATATTCTCAAATACTTCTATCAAAACTAAATATTAATATAAAAGTTTTAAATGAAGAAAATCTTCCTAAAGAAGGTCAATATTTGTTAGTAGCAAATCATAGAAGTATAATTGACCCACTTATTATTGAAATTGCACTAAAAGATTCTCCAATTCATGGTTTTTGGGTTTCTAAAAAAGAGTTATATAACTCTTTTTTCTTTGGCTCTTTTACTAAAAATGCAGATTCAATCCTATTAGATAGAGAATCAGCAAATATGTCATCTTTTTTTAAAGATACAAAAAAAGTTATTCAAGAAGGTAATTCTATATTTATTTTTCCAGAAGGAACAAGAAATAAAACAGATAATCAAATCAGTAGTTTTAAAGAAGGAGCAAAATTAATTGCTTTAAAAAATAAAATTAATATTTTACCAGTTTATATAAAAACTCATGCAAATGAAGTTTTGAAAGAGGCAATAAATAAAAGAAGTAAAAATTTAAATATAGAGATAGAAATTGGAGAAATTATTGATTATAAAGATAAAACTTCATTAGAAGAGTCATATAAAAAACAATTTCATATCAATTAATTTCCATCCATTTTTTTATATTTATAGCAAATTCAAAGGGAACTTCTAAAGGTATATTATGACTTGTTCCCTCTCGTGAAATTACAGTTATATTATGTTTTGTTTTCAAAATTTTTTCTATTGCTTGTTTATTTAAAAGCCTATCATTTAGACTATAAAACATCCAAATTGGAATATCTAAATGAGTTAAATCTTCAAATAAATCTTTTCTATAAAAAGTTGAAGTTAATTGAGAAATAAATTTTTCTTTTCCCAAATCATGAAACATATCCATAATAGTTTGAATTAAATCTTTATCATTTTTATTTTGTTCTTCAACTAAAGATAAAGCTTTTTCATAAGTCAACCCAAAACCTTCTTTTTCAATGATTGTAAATTTTTCTTTTCTTCTTTCAATTTCAGCTTCATTTGTAGCACCAGGAGTTGAAGCAACCATAAAAAGTTTTTTTACTCTATTAGGATAAGTTATTGTAAAATATGAAGCAATATATCCACCTAAAGAAAATCCTAAAAGATTTATTTTTTCTTCTACAAAAGTACCATATAAAATATCTATTATTTCATCAAAATCTGAACTCTCAGGTATTGGAATATGTATTATTTCGTACTCTTTTTCTAAAAAAGGAATAACTCTTTTCCATAATCTTTCATCTGTCATAAGCCCTGGAATAAAATATATTTTCTCTTTCATTACTTACCAATATCAATTAAATTTATAAAAATTGTACAAAAAAATCACTTAATCAGAATATGTAACTTATTCTGATTTTTTAATAAAAATAAGTTTTTATTATTTATAGTAAATTAAGTTTACTTATATAATAATCTCAAATAAAAAATATTATAGGAAATTAATTATGAATAAATTTGATAAAATTAGAGCTTTTTGTAGACCATTTAGAATAGTTTTAGGTATTGTATTAATTGCAATTGGATACTTTACAGGGATTGCTTGGTTCTATTTAGGAATTATTCCTTTAGTTGTAGGAATTATTGACTTTTGTCCTGTTTGTATTATTTCTAAAAAATGTACACCAAAAACAAAATCATAAAAAAAGGGAAGATTTAAAATCTTCCCTTTTTCATTTTAGTTTTAAAATAATTATATATCATCTTTAAGGAAATTCAAAATAATCATTCCATAAAATTTACCATCTTTATAAAATTCAACTCTATATTTTGTTTTCCCATTATCAACTGAATAATTATCTAAAATATCAGATTTTTTAACTAAGATATCATCTTCACTTTCAACACCCGTTTTACTAAATCCAATAATATTAACCCTAAAATCTGTTTTTAGAATTTTAAAATTTTCTTTAATATTTACTTCTTCAGCAAATTTTGTATTTATAATTTTTCCATCAACTTCTATTTTTATATCTTTTTTATACTCTGCAATAGGAAAAATTTGAGGATAAAAATCAGATACTTTTAAATTTCCAATATAGATTTCATATCGATTATCTATAAATTTAGTATCTGCTAAAATATGTTCAAACTTAAAATCATTTTTATCATTTTTTAAAGGTACAAATCTTGTCGTTTTCTTAATATCACTTAAATCAAAAATCATATTATTATTAATTCTTACTTTTCCAAAATCAAAAAGTTTTTTACTTACCTCTTCATAGTTATTTACATCAAAATCTCTTTCAAATTCAATGTTCATTACTTTCATAAATTCTTCAATTGATTTTAATTGATATATAACTTTATGGGCTAAATCTGTAATATTTTTACTTGTTTCTATGGCAAATGCTGGTTTATTGTGAGTAACAGCAAAAAAAGTTAAAGATAATTGCATTTGTTCATCTTTAAACTTTGTTTCTGTATTTTTAACTCCAAAAGAATGAAAATCTTGAAACAATTTATCATTATTTAAAGCATTATTCACTTTTGTGGCAATTTCATCAAGATTTCCAAACTTTTCAAGACCATTTATTTTTTCTTGGTCTATTATAGTTGCTTGTCCCCAAGCATTTGGATTAAAAATTGCATTCTCATAATTTTTTCTAAAAAAACCATGACCATCATGCAAATTTAAAACTAAATCAACTTTTTTATCTAAAATAATTTTTTTTATCTTGTTTACAACTAAATAATCAGGATCATCTTTTTCTATAACACTAAACTTTCTATTCATATCATTGTAAAGACCTCTTTTATTAGCAATGATACTATCTGCATTTATATTTGGAACTATCCAAACATTACCTTTTTTTATTTTGTAATGTTTCTCCAAAAAAGCAGGTGCAAAATATCCTCCTGGTTCATCGCCGTGAATCCCTCCAATAATTAAAAGTGTATTACCTTTTATATTCCCTTCTTTTTTGTATAGAGTAAAATCCTTATTTGCAGCAAAAAGTGGAATAAAAAAAATAACACATATAACAATAAATCTCATGATTCTCCTAATTTTTAATTGATTTTTCTTAAATAAAAGTGGTCGCTAATCATATCATACAGCTATTTAGAATAGCGTTAAAAGTATAAAAACAGTTGTTATTTTATTTCTATAGGAAGTAAAGAAAGAAAACTCAAAGCCTCGGGAAGAGAAAATGAAGCTTTTGTCAAATCATTTTGTTTTGGGTCAATTAAGTAGTTTTTTGATGTTACAAAATTTGCTTTTTTTAGATTGTTTTTTATAAAAGATGATAATTGTAAATCACAATTATCAAAAAGAGATTTTTCCATATTACACTCTTCAAAACCACTATCTTTTATAAGAGAATCTATAAATTTTATTTGTCTTAAATCCATAAGATGAAATGAGTTTTGAGAAAGATTACAAGAGCTGAAAGTAACATCAAATGGTTCATCACAACCACTCCATGAAATACCAATCAATTTACAGTTTTCAAATGAAACATCGTTGAAAGTAGAAGCTTTTAAAACAGCAAGTGATAAATCACAATTTACAAATCTACACTCTGTAAATTTGCATTTATAAATAACTGCTTTTGAAAAATTACACTTTACAAAAGTGCAATTATCAAAATATATAGAGTCTAACTCTTTTTCTTCTAAATCTATAAACTCTTCTTCCCAATAATCATTTGTTTTAAACATTTTTCTCTTTTTATATATTTACTTTGATGATTTTTTGCTAACTAAAATCCCACCAATAACTATAAGAACAATACCTAAAAAAGTATATAAATCAGGTAATGAATCTCCAAGTATCACTCCAAATCCTATAGCAAAAGGAATATTAGAATAACTAACAACTCCGATGATACTAGCACGACTAATACTGTAAGCTCTTGTTAAAAACCATTGAGAAGCAGTTGAAATAATCGCCATAAAAATTATCAAAGCCCAAATAAAAATATCTGTATGTATTTTAAAATGAACATAAGGCGTAAATAAAAACAATCCTAAAGGAATTAATACTCCAACTGTCATAAATGAAAGCATAATAACCCTGGCATCATAAATATCTTTTATCTTTTTAATAGTAGCATAAGCACAAGCTGCAAAAAAACCACCCAAGACTCCCAAAATATGCTCAATAGATATTTCAACTCCAAACGGTTTCATAATAAAAACAATTCCAATAAACCCAATAATAAGAGCAAAAAATGTACGAAGAGTAATACTTTCTTTCATCAAATAGTATGCAAGAATAGTCACAAAAAAAGGTGATGTTTTATTTAATACAACAGCTTCTCCCAAAGGAATAGTTGCTATTGTATAAAAAAATAAAACCATAGCAAGTGCTCCAAAAACTCCTCTTAAAAAAAGTAGATGAAGTTTTGATGTATCAATAGAAACAGAAAATTTTTTAAAACTATAAAGTACAATTAAAACACCTATTAAGTTTCTATAAAAAACTATCTCTATTGGATCCATACTTTGAGATAAATACTTGGCAACAGCACCATTAAGTGCACCTATTAATGCACTTAAAAGCATAAATAAAACACCTTTATCTATGGTGTTTAGTTTTAATAAATTTTTCATTTTTGCAAATAGTGTAGTTGAAAAAATTCAGGCATCATTTTCATTACAAAAGGATATTGTTCTAAAATTTTATCCATTACATCATATACAACTGTTGCATCTTCTGAAGCATATTTAATCTGTCCAGAACTTAGCTCTTTATTTTCCCAATTTGATCTTGACATATTTTTTGATTTTTGTAATTTTTTATTCAAAATTATTGAAGCAGCTTTTTTAGCCCCGATTTGATTTTTTGATGATAATTTTTTAAATATATCTTCTAAATCAATCATTGATTTTACTCTTAGATTAAATTGTTTAAAAAGTGCTTCATTATCACCTTTTAATCCCGTTCCAATTTTTATTATTTTATCATCTTCTAAAAAATTTATAAGTGATTTTAAATTTTTGATTTGTTTAATTTGAATAAGATAACACTTATCTTTTGTAGCTAATTGAATTAGACAAACACCATTATCTGCTTGACCCTTTTTAAAAGTTGGTTTTTGTTCACTGTCAAAACCAATAAAAGGAGTTAATTGGATTGAGTTCATTACATTTTCTAATTGTTCAGAAGTATTAACAACCTCTATTGTTCTATTACCTATTGTATAAGAAACTTGTAAATCACTATCAAGTGAATTATCCATTAAATTAAAAAGTTTTATCATTGATTTCAAAGAAGTAGAACCATTTTCTAAAATATTTTTTAAAACATTTTCTACTTTATTTTCTAAATCATCTTCACAATAATTTCGAATTAGATTTAATCTATTTTCATTAGAGATTACATTTATTATTTTGATTTTAAGCTCCTAATTAATACAAGCATTTTTAAAAAAGTATTGTAACATAAAGAGCTTAGACACTTATATTGCTTCTAACTTTTAATTTAAAACTAACTCGAAGAGTTAAATAAAAGCCAATATCAAGCTTTTTCTACAATTAAGTATGTATGTAATTCTGGATATTGGTCAAATTCTAAATGTCTTATAATACAACCTAAATCTAAAAAACATTTTAGAAAACCATTTATTCCAAGGGAAGAATAATAAACTTCTGCTCCCATATAATCATCTATATGTTCACCAGAATCAATTGTACCACCAAAAGAGAATATAAAAATACCACCAACATTTAAGCTATCAATTATTTTTGCGATTACTTTTTCTTGTTTTGATAAAGGAATATGCCAAATACTATCCCATGCAGTAATAAAATCATACTTCTCAGACAATTCATATTCGCAAATATCTCCATAATAAAAATCAATAGAAGGATGACGTTCTTTTGCTAATTCTATCATTTTACTAGATACATCAATTCCACTTGGAGTAAAACCTTCATCTATTAGTAAATCTATAAATCTTCCTGTACAACCACAACCAATATCTAGTGCTTTCCCTCGATTTTTGGCAAAATTTATTGCTTTTTTATGTTGTATAATTCCATTTGTTTTATCAAATTTTTCATTTTCCCATATATGGGTAATTTGATTGTAAGAATTACCAATATCTAATGGCTTCATATTATTGAAACTTCTCACCAGCAGCTGCTGTAAATGTCATTTCAACCAATAAATTTGGATCAACCAATTCAGCTTTTACACAAGCCCTACTTGGCGCACAATTTTCAGGGAACCACTCATCCCAAATCTCATTTAAGCCATCAAAGTTTGCAAAATCTGTGATATAAATCGTAACTGCTAAAATTCGTGATTTATCACTATCTATTAAAGCAAGTGAAGCTTGGGCTTGGTCAAATATTTGTTTTACTTGTCCTTTTATATCTGCACTTGTATCTGTATCTGCAATTTCTGTAAAAGTTGCAATTCCATTAAAAACTGTCACATCTGACCATCTTTTGCATGGGTTGATTCTATGAATTTTCATTGTTATACTCCTTAAAATTTGTTTTAAATATATCTAATCACCATTTAAAACTGACATTATAGTTGCTCTACTTGTTTTAAGTTCATCCATAATTTTACTGATGTTTAGTTCACCTTTTTCAGTATAGTACTCTTCATCATCTAACATTTTTAGTATTAAGTCTTTTTTCTCAAGTAACTGCTCTGATGTTTGTCTTGTTTGAAATGTAAAATCCTCTTCATCCATAGTTTTAATAGCTTCTAAATCCCTTTTTATAGTAGGAACTGTGACTTTTAACTCTTTTGCTAAATCAATAGGATCTTCTATACCTCTTAAAATCAAATCTCTTATTGCAATTCTTCTCGTTTTTATTTTTCGTCTACGATGATAAGAGATTTTCATTTACTTCCTTTAAAGAATGTTTTTTACATCTTCTTTTAGTTTTTGCATGCTTTCATCTAAAGTGATATTAGAGTTTTTTGATAAAAATTCTTCTAAACCAAAAGTTTTAATTGGAAATTGTTTTGAGAACTTTATAATCTCTTCATCAAGTGTAGAAACCCCTGCTTTTGTTTGAACTAATAAGATAGTAAAAATATCATCTTTTATAGTAAATTTCACATGATTAAAATAAACCTTTGCTTCTTTAAAAATCTCATCTAAACTCAAAGTATCTTTTCTAAAAAATGGAAAAGCTTGTTTTGCATCTCCTAAAACTTCAGTTATGAGATAATATCCAAGGGTATCAGCTGTAATCTTTTCATCATAAACTCTTTTTTGTTTATTGAAAAATTCATCAAGTAATCTAACAAAAAAATTTGATGACATAACACCAATATCTTTTAATATTTCTTTATTGATATACTCAAATATCAAAGGTGAATTTTCTTTTATGTAAGCTTTTAGTTCATTTTCTTGCATTTATATTTCCTATAAAACTTCTAATTCAAAAGGCTCAATATGTGCATTGTATTGTTTGAAGTTATTTATAAAGTGTGAGTAATGAGGAGTTTCATAGTGTTTGTTTAAAGCTTCTTCACTTTCCCATGAATCAATCACGATAAATTCTACTGGATTTGTTTTTGTTTGAAAAACTTCATACATCAAACAACCCTCTTCTTTTTTTGTATCTTCTATAGTTGATTTAAGTAATGCTTTTAGTTCTTCTATACAATCTCTTTTTGCTAAAAATATTATTTGTCTTGTTACTGCCATGATAATCGCTTTAATTTGTTTTTTGTATTCTAATTAATAGTAGCTTTAGTTTCTATATTTAAGTACAAATTTACTATATTAAAATCTTAATAAATAAATTTATGGATAAATACAATAATGAATAAAAATAATATAGAAACTTTTGAAGAACTTATCAATCTAAGTGATTACTCTTTTACAAATAAGCTAAATGCTGACCCAGACGCAAAATATAGTGGAGATAATAAATTTCCAAGAGAGGTTTTTACTGGACATTATGTGCCAGTAAGTCCAACTGCTATCAAAGACCCGATATATATTTCTCATAGTGAGAATTTTTTTAAAGAGTTAGGTTTTAGTGAGAACTTACTAAAATCAAATGATTTTATCAAACTATTTTCAGGTGATATGTCTAATATCTCTAATCTTTCACAAAATAAAGGTTGGGCAACTGGATATGCCTTATCTATTTATGGAACTGAATATTATGCACAATGTCCTTTTCAAACTGGAAATGGGTATGGAGATGGTAGAGCAATCTCAGTTTTAGAAGCCCTAATAAATGATAAAAGATGGGAATTTCAACTAAAAGGTGCAGGAAAAACTCCATATTGTAGAGGTGCAGATGGACGTGCAGTTTTAAGGTCAAGTGTAAGAGAGTTTTTAGCTCAAGAACATATGCACTCACTTGGTATTCCAACATCAAGGTCTTTAACCCTTTTTACTTCAACAAAAGAGCAAGTAACTAGACCTTGGTTTAGAGATAATTCATACTCAAAAGACCCAGAAGTTATGATAGAAGAAGATGTAGCAATTACTACAAGAGTTGCAACTTCTTTTTTAAGAGTTGGTCAATTAGAACTTTTTGGCAGACGAGCTAGAAAAAATGAACATGAAAATGCTTTAAAAGAGTTAGAAATGATTGTTTTACATTTGATTGAAAGAGAATATAGTGAAGTAATCAATCAAAATTTGAGTTTAGAAGAAAAGATAATATTACTTGCAATTGAGTTTCAAAATCGTCTTACATCACTAGTAGCCAACTGGATAAGAGTTGGATATTGCCAAGGTAATTTTAACAGTGATAACTGTGCAGCTGGTGGTTTTACACTTGATTATGGTCCTTTTGGATTTATAGAGATGTTCGACCCTAAATATCAATCTTGGACTGGTGGAGGAAATCACTTTTCATTTTTCAATCAACCAGTTGCTGCTTTTAAAAACTTCAAATCATTTTGTAGTGCATTAAAACCACTACTTAGTTCAAATAAAGAAACTTTAGAAGAACTAGAAAAAATCGAAAATAACTTTAGCAAAGTTATGCAAGAAAAGATGGAAAATATGTGGGCTAAAAAACTTGGACTTGATAAGTTTGATGTTGAGTTGTTCGAAGAACTAATCAATCTTATGATAGATACAAAAGTTGACTATACTATATTTTTTAGAGAGTTATCAAATATCCCTGATGATATAAGTAGCCTTGAAAAAAGTTTTTATGGAAAAACACAAAATGAAAATATCAAATTAAGATGGAACAGTTGGCTTGAAAGCTGGAAATCACTTATAAATGTAAATGATGAAGAATCAAAACAAAAACTATCAAAGCAAATGAAACTTACCAATCCAAAATACACTCTAAGAGAATGGCATCTAGTTTGGGCGTATCAAGAAGCTGAAAATGGAAATTATCAACCAGTGCAAGAGTTGCAAGAGATAATGACAAAACCATATGAAGAACAAACAGAAGAGATAGAAGAAAAATATTATATAAAAAAACCTTCAGATTTTTTTGGAATAGCTGGTATATCACATGTTAGTTGTTCGTCGTAAAAGAAATTAAGTTTAATATCTATTCCAACTTTAATGTTGGGATAGAAAAGTACAAATTAGTTTTTATCTATATAATCTTATATTATTTAGTAAATTTCATATAACATAAACTATTTTCTTTTATACCAGTTTGTATATAACCAAAATGTTCATAAAATCCTTTAGCTGTTAATGTACTTTCAAGAGTAAATACTTGAATACCCAAATCTAAAATACTATTTTCCGCTACTTTTAATAACTCTCTACCAAAACCTAAACCTTTAGCTTCAGGTAAAATGTAGCAAAGTTCTAAAAATCCATTGTGATTTATACTTGATACGCCAACTAATTTTCCATCATTTTCAGCTACAAAGAAATTTATCTTTTTATTATTAATCCAAGCTTTACAGTTTTGTATAGTTTTATTTGCAAGCCACTCATCTAGCTCTTTTTGATTTTTTTGATGGTCAAGTTCGCATAACTCTATTATTGATCTACGTAAAATATTACAGATTTGCTGAGCATCAGAAACTTTAGCTTTTCTTATCAAAATTTACTCCTTTAAAAACTATAACTAATGTGTAGTTAGTAAATATTATATCAAAAAACAAACAGATCAAGTATTTTACATGTTAGTTGTTCATTCTAGAAAGAAATTAAGGGTAATTAAAAAGGATAATATTTTTTTATTGTCCATTTTTTATTGCATCTTTTATAATTTGTGCAACATTTTCAGAAGTGATATTTTTATCTTTACAATATTTAGATTGAAGCCAAGTTGAAAGTTGTTTTTGCCCTTTACTAGCATTACAACCACAACAGCATAAAGCTATATTTTCTCTTGTTATAATTTTGGCATCATTGATTATATGTTCCCAACTTGCAGCCGTCTTTTTTGAAATTTTAACTGATGTAAATTCAACACCACAATAAACACAAACTTTATCTCTTTGTCTAATTTCTTGTTCTAAAGAAGAAGGTATATTCCAATTATTTGCCATTGAGTTTCCATATAATAAAAAAGTTGAATGATTTTAAATAAAGCTGTAAATTTTAGCTTCAGACAAGGAAAAGAAGAAAATCAACGATTGAGCATACAATAAGTATGTGATTGAGTTGATTTTCTTATTTGACGCAGTATCAAGTTAAAAGATACTGCTTTATTTTATTCCCACTCGATAGTTGCTGGTGGTTTTGATGATATATCATACACTACTCTATTAATTCCATCAACTTCGTTAATAATTCTTCTAGAGATTGTTTCAAGTATTTCATGTGGAATATGTGCAAAAGTTGCTGTCATTCCATCTGTTGCTTCTACTATTCTTACACAAACAGTGTTATCATAAGTTCTATTATCACCCATAACACCTACAGATTTTACGTTTAATAATACTGTAAATGCTTGCCAAGTTTTATCATAATAACCAGTTGCATGTAATACATCAAGCATAATAACATCAGCTTTTCTTAATAACTCTAAATCAGGTTTATTTACATCTCCCATGATTCTAATAGCAAGTCCTGGTCCTGGGAATGGATGACGTCCAATCATAGATGCTGGAAGTCCAAGTTCTAATCCTAAAGCTCTAACCTCATCTTTGAAGATTTCTCTTAAAGGCTCAACTAATTCAAATTTCATCCAATCGGGAAGTCCACCTACATTGTGATGAGATTTGATAGTTTTTGAAGGACCTTTTACAGAAACTGATTCAATAACGTCTGTATATAAAGTCCCTTGTGCTAAGAACTCAATACCTTGGTGTTTTTTTGCTTCTTTATCAAATACTTCGATAAATGTTTCACCAATGATTTTTCTTTTTGTTTCAGGGTCTGTAACACCTGCAAGTTTAGTTAAAAATTCTTCACTTGCATCAACAGTGATAAGTTTTACACCACGTGCTTTGAACATTGATTCAACTTGTTCTCTCTCATTTGCTCTTAATAATCCATTATCAACAAATACTGGAATTACATTTTCACCAATTGCTTCAGCTAAAAGTGTTGCTACAACAGAAGAATCAACTCCTCCTGAAACACCACAAAGAACTTTTTTATTTCCAACTTGTTCTTGAATTCTTTTTATTTGCTCTTTAGCAAATGAACCCATATTCCAAGTAGATTCACAACCACAAATATATTTTGCAAAGTTTTTTAATAATTTACTTCCCTCAACTGAGTGGTAAACTTCTGGATGAAATTGGAAAGCATAGATATTTCTTTCAGTATTTGCAATAGCTGCAAAAGGCGAATTTTCACTTGTTGCGATTTTTTCAAATCCTGATGGAATATTTTCTACTCTATCTCCATGACTCATCCAAACTATTTGACCGTCTTGTGTATCTTTAAAAATTGGATTTTCAACTTCAAATTTAAGTTTAGCTTTTCCATATTCATGATGACTTGCAGGAATTACGCTTCCACCAAAGTGTTGAGAAATTAACTGCATTCCATAACAAATACCTAAAATTGGAAGACCAAGTTCAAATATTGTAGTATCAGGATGATAAGCATCATCAGCATAAACAGAAGCAGGTCCTCCTGAAAGAATAATTCCTTTTGGAGTTCTAGCCATAATATCTTCGATAGATTCACTATAAGGAACTATTTCAGAGTAAACACCTGCCTCTCTTAATTTTCTAGCAATGATTTGAGTATATTGACTACCAAAATCTAATACTACTATTGGTACATGTTTCATATATTGTTTCCTTCGTATTTTACACTTAAGTGCTTGAATATTACAAATTTAAGTTAGATATTTTATCTAAAGAGTTGTAAAAAATTGGTTAAGTAAAAAAATAGCTAAAAAAAAAGGCTATTAGAAAAAATCTTCTAATAGCCTTTCAAATATTTAATAATAATTTATTAGTGACTAATTCCCAAAATGTGATATTGGAAATACCAAATACTAACAGAAACTATATAACCAATAAGAACTGTCCATGCAAATTTCATATGAGAACCAAAAGTATAAATTCCGTGTAATTTACCCATTACTCCAACACCAGCAGCCGATCCAAAAGAGATTAATGAACCACCAACTCCTGCTGTTAATGTAACTAACATCCATTGGTCAAGTCCCATTTCTGGATTTGCTTTTAATATTGCACTCATTACTGGAACATTATCAACAATAGCAGATAAGAATCCAACACCAATATTTGCCCAAGTTGCACCTAATACTGACGGATCATATACTATTGCTGCTAAAGCTAACCATCCAACAAAATATAATGCACCAACAGCAGCTAAAATACCAAAGAAAAACATTAAAGTATTATTTTCAATTTTTGCCATTGAATGAAAAATATTAAAATGTTCTTTCCCATATTTTTTACTTAATCCATAAGAATAAACTTTTAATAAAGCTAAACCAAACATCATACCCCACATTGCAGGTAAATGTAATACTTGATGAGACATAACCGCACAGAAGATTGTAAATATTCCAAGAATCATAACAACTTTAGCACCTTCAACCATTTCAGGTTTTTTCTCTTTTGTTGCATCAAATTCTGGTACTACTTTTGGAACAAATCTTGATAATAAAAATGCTGTAACTCCATAACCTATAATAGCTGATGGAAATAAATATAAAAAGTCTGTAAATACACCTTTTCCAGCAGTCCATGCCATAAGTGTTGTAATATCTCCAAAAGGTGACCATGCACCTCCTGCATTTGCAGCTACAACAATATTTATTGCACCTGGAACTAGGAAATCTTTTCTAGTTTTTTCAATAGTGATTAAAACAGTTGATAAAATAAGTGCTGTTGTCAAGTTATCTGCAATTGGAGAGATAAAAAATGCTAAAAATCCAGTTACCCAAAATAGTTTTCTATATGTATAACCTTTTGAGATTAGATTATATTTTAATCTATCAAATACACCCATATGTAATAATGATTCAATATAAGTCATGGCAACAAATAAGAAGAAGAAAATTTCAGCAATTTCTAAAATCAAATGTTGAGCTTGAGTGTGAACTAAATTCATATCTAAGCCATTTAATGAATAATAAATAGCTACTAGAATAAACATAAATGTACCTATAAATAAAGCAGGTTTTGCTTTATCAATTGCATATTTTTCTTCCGCAGCTACAAAATAATAACCAATTACAAATATAATTAAAGTTGCGAACCCAACCCAAGTCATAGTTAAATTAGGAATTTCACTTTCACTTGCTGAACTAGCAAATAAAGATAAAGTTCCTAAGAGCAAAGTCATTATAACTTTTAACATCAATTCTCCTTAATATAGTGTGCACCAAGCGATTCTTTACGCTTTAATGCAGATTTTAGAATAGATTTTGCCGTAAGTAGCCTTAAAAAAAGTAATCTACCTACATCTTTTTTTAGATACTCTTCAATGGTTTCTAGGGATTTTTCCAAACTTTTTGGCTCTCTTACTATTGATGCATAAGTCCACATAATCTCTCTTAAATTATCTTTTATATCTTTATCAATATCTTTATTTCTTACATAATTAATAATTGGTTTATCATAACTTTCTGGATTAATTTTAAAATTTTCTTTTAATGAAGTTTCAACAGCTATTTGGGAAAATACTAAACCTTCAAGCAAAGAATTTGAAGCCAATCTATTTGCTCCATGAACTCCTGTACAAGCTACTTCACCTATTGCATAAAGATTTTTCATTCCTTTTACTTTTCCGTTTAAATTAACTTCTATTCCTCCCATTGAATAATGAAATGCAGGTGAAATAGGAACTCTTTCAAAAGGTAATTCATATCCTAATTCTTTCAAATTAGAATAAATATTTGGAAATCGTTTTTTAAAAGCTTTTTTTTCAAAAGTTTCAAAAGATAAATAAACTCCCAAACCTGTTTTTTTATTGTAATCAAAAATAGAACGACTAACTACATCTCTTGGTGCTAATTCACCATCTTTATGATAATCAAATAAAAATCTATATCCGTTTTCATCAACAATATATGCCCCTTCACCTCTTAAAGCTTCACTTAAAAGAGGCTTTCTAGCAAAGTTTGTACCTCTTACAACTGTTGGGTGAAACTGCATCATCTCCATATCTTTTAATGGAAGATTTTTTTCTGCAATAATTCCTTGCACTTCTCCTGCATTTGCAGTTGAATTTGTATGGTATCTATAGATTGAACCTACTCCCCCACTTGCAATTATTGTATTGTGAGCATAAACTATTTTTTGATTTGTTTCATTAGTAAAATATTGAACTCCATAACAGATATCATTTTCAATAAGTAAATCACAAACAACTGCTTGTGTTACAATCTCATGAGGACAATTTTCTAGCAAAAAGATATGCATCATTCTACCTGTTGCATCACCATCAGCATGTAAAATTCTATTTCTGCTATGAGCTGCTTCTTTTGTATAAGCTAATTCACCCTTGTCATTTAAATCAAATTTCATACCTGCATCAATAAGACTTTTTATTGTTGAAATTGATTTTTTACTTAAAAGTTCAACTGCTTCTTTATCGTTGTAATTAACTCCAGCTGTTAAAGTATCTTTTATATGAGTGGGAATATCACTTTCATCAACAGCACTTGCTATTCCTCCTTGAGCCCAAAAAGTATTACAATTCCAAGTAGACATTTTACATAAAATTAAAACTCTTTTATCTTTTGGGATCAATCTAGCTGCATTTAATCCTGCAACACCTGTACCTATTATTACATAATCATATATCATTGTTGTTCAACTTTATTATTTTGAGCAACTTTTGAATCAGATTGGATATATGTTGGATCATCTTTATATCCACAACCACTTAATGATAATATAAAACTTGCTATAATTAGCACATGAAAAAAATTAATGAAATACTTAGTCATCTTAAAAATAATCCTGAATTTAGAAAGATTAATACTTCTTCTTTAATAAGTAAGTTTATAGAAGCACTTCCGTTAAAACTTAAAAAAGGTGTAAAATTTGGCTATGTTAAGAACCAAACTTTATATTTTGTATTAACTCATCCTGTTTATAAAATGGAATTTGAGTATAACAAAGCAGATATAAAATCATTATTAAAAAATTTCAAGATTGCAAATGTTGAAGATATAGGATTTTTTGTGACCAATGTAATTGAAAAAAAAGAGATAATAGAAGAAGAAAAACCACTTTATAAAGAGCGTTCTTATGGTATTTTTGAAAATAAAGCGAAAGATGAAAAAATCTTCAAGAAATTTGAAAAGATAAGAGAAATTATAAAAAATTCTTAAATCTTTTTTCTATCTCTTTATAGTTTGGACAATAAACAGCTACTAAATTCCAAAAATCTTTAGAATGATTTTTATGTTTTATATGAGCTAATTCATGCACGATTACATATTCCATAACTTCAATGGGGAATTTCATAAGTAAAATATTAAAATTTAATCCATTTTTATAATTGCAAGAACCCCAAGTTCTTTTATTTTTTCTGTAACTTATTGAAGTTGGGAAAAGACTCATTTTTCTTGAATACTCTTCTAATTTTGCTGGTAATATTTTTTGAATTTCTTTTTTGTAAAAAAGATCTAAATTTTTTATTCTAAAATCTTCTATCTTTTTTCTTTCACCTAAATATAAAAATTCATCTTCATTTATTATATTTTTTGATAATTTAGCTATTGAAGTTTCTATCCATTCTCTTTTCTTTTCTACCAAACTTTTGGCATCATAAATAGTAAAATAAAAATTTGCTCGAATATGTATCAAATCATCTTTTATTACTCTCATATAACAATGTTTTATATTTTTTTTATTTTCCAATTTTACAGTTACAATTTTTTTATTTATTTCAATTTGAAAACTCAAACTATTTATTCCTTAAGTATTTATTTGTTAAAATCCCGAACTATTATATCAAAAGTATAATGTTAATTTTATTGAGGAAAATGCTAATGAAAATTGCAAACAGAATGGAGAACTTATCTCCATCGGTTACTATGGCAATAACTGCCCTAGCAAGAGAGCTTAAAGCTCAAGGTAAAGATATACTAAGTTTTAGTGCAGGAGAACCTGACTTTGATACACCTGAATTAATTAAACAAGCTGCAATAAAAGCTATTAATGAAGGACAAACTAAATATACAGCCGTAGAAGGTATTATCAAAACCAAACAAGCAATTATTAACAAACTAAAAAAAGACCACAATTTAGATTATAAGTTAGATGGTATCGTAATTAGCAACGGTGCAAAACACTCATTATTTAACCTATTCCAAGTACTTGTTGAAGATGGTGATGAAGTAATTATTCCAGCACCTTATTGGGTAACTTATCCAGAACAAGTAAAATTTTCAGGTGGTGTTCCTGTATTTATTGATACAGATGATTCAACAGAATTTAAAATTACACCTGCTCAATTAAAAGCTGTTATCACACCAAAAACAAAAATTTTACTTTTAAATACACCTTCAAACCCAACTGGTTCAGTATATTCAAAAGAAGAATTAACTGCACTTGGAGAAGTTTTAAAAGGAACAGATATTATCATTTTATCAGATGAAATGTATGAAAAAATTATTTACAATGGTAAAAAATTTACTGCTTGTGCTGAAGTATCTGAAGATATGTTTAAAAGAACAGTAACTATCAATGGTTTAAGTAAAGCTGTTGCTATGACTGGATGGAGATTTGGATATATTGCAACTTGCGATACTGCACTTGCAAAAGCTTTAACTAAACTTCAAGGACAAGTAACTTCAAATATCAATACAATGACTCAATATGCTGCTATTCCTGCACTTGAAGGTGATGCTGATAAAGATATTGAGATGATGAGAGTTGAATTTGAAAAAAGAAAAAATTATGCTGTTAAAGCATTCAATGATATCAAAGGTTTATCTTGTATTGAACCTGATGGTGCATTTTATCTTTTTGTAAATATCAAAGAAGTTTCAAATGATTCTATGAAATTCTGCGCAGATTTATTAGAGGAAAAAGGTGTTGCTTTAGTACCTGGACTTGCCTTTGGTACAGAAGGATATATAAGATTCTCTTTTGCTACAGATTTAGATACTATTAAAGAAGGTATCAAAAGAATCAAAGAGTTTGTAGAAAGTAAATAATGACTTCTCAAAAAAAAGCTACCGTTGTTTCATCAAGTGTTGCAGCGGTACTTACTCTTTTAAAACTTATAATTGGATTTGCAAGTGGTTCTGTAGCTGTTTTAGCATCTGCTGTTGATTCTATTTTAGATATGTTTGTATCTATATTTAACTATTTTGCAATTTCAAAATCTGAAAAACCAGCTGATAAAAATTTTAATTATGGTAGAGGAAAGATTGAAGCCTTAGCTTCTGTTATTGAAGGTACTATTATTACCTTATCTGGATTTTTTTTACTTTATCAAGCAATAAAAAAAGCAATTGTTGGTGAAACATCCCAATATCTTGATATTTCTATATATGTTATGATTATTTCTTTAATCATCACTATCTCATTAGTAACTTATTTAAATTTTGTCGCTAAAAAAACAAATTCTATGGTTATTAAAGCTGATGCATTACACTATAAAACTGACGTTTTTAGTAATCTTGCTGTTCTAATTTCACTTTTACTTGTAACTTTCACTGGATATGAAATCATTGATGTTTTTGTTGGTGGAGGAATTGCAATTTATATTATTTATTCCGCTTACGAATTAATTCATGAAGGGATTTTAGTTTTATTAGATAGAGCTGTTGATGAAGAAGTTGTATCAAAAATTGAAGAAATTATAAAAGAAAATAATAAAGTTAATACTTACCATTTATTAAAAACAAGAGAAGCTGCAAATCAAACATTTGTTGAAGTTCATCTTGTATTTGATTGTTTAATTACTTTGATGGATGCACATAGAGCAAGTGATTCAATAGAAAATAAAATAAAAAAATTAGATACCTCTAGAGATTGGATTATAAATATTCATATGGATCCATATGATGATTTCAAAATAAATGATTTACATCATTAAAAAAAGATAATTATTCTTTTTTTAATGAACTTATAACTTCCTTTTTTTTATCTACAAAAAGCAAATATTAACGCTAAAAATGCTACATTACGCAACAAAAAACTAGGAAATACTAAACAAATATGGCACTAATCGACTTACAAAACATTTCAAAACAATACGACACAAAAGTTATTTTAAAAGATGCTAACTTTACATTAAACCAAGGACAAAGAATTGCTGTTATTGGTCAAAATGGACAAGGAAAATCAACACTTTTTAAAATAATTATGAGACAAGTAGAAGCAGATAGCGGAGAAATGGCTATTGATAAATCTTTAAAAATTGAAATGCTTGACCAACAACCAAAGTTTAAAGCAAATCTAAATGTTAGAGATGCAATTGAAAATCAATTGACAGAATTAAAAACTGCAAAAAATGAATATGAAAAAATCACTAATCAATTAATGACAGATTATGAAAATGAAGATCTTATTAGAAGACAAAGTGAACTTGCTTCTTTTTTAGAGTTTCATAATGCTTGGGATTTAGACAATATGATTGAGCGAGTTTTAGTTGAGTTTCAATTAAAACAATATGAATACAAAGATGTAAACCTTTTAAGTGGAGGAGAACAAAGAAGAGTTAGCCTTGCTGGACTAATTTTAAAAAAACCTGATGTTTTACTTTTAGATGAGCCTACAAACCACCTTGATGTTTATATGGTTGAGTTTCTAGAACAACTTTTACTAAAAAACAATTTCACCCTACTTTTTATCTCTCACGATAGATATTTTATTGATAATATTGCAACAAGTGTTGTTGAAGTTGATGGTGGAGTTTTAAGAAGATTTAATGGTGGATATTCTTCATACTTAGAACAAAAATCTCAAATATTAGAAAATATGCAAAAAGAGCATGAAAATTTACTTCGAATGGTAAAACGTGAAGCTCACTGGATGCAACATGGAATTACTGCAAGAAGAAAAAGAAATGAAAGAAGAAAATCAGAATATTTTGATTTAAAACAAAAAGCACGTTCAAATCCAGCTGCAATTAGAAAAATGTCTTTAGAGTTACAAAGGGAACAAAAAGCTTTTAATACAGAAGAAAAACAACAAAATAAAAGAAAAATGCTTTATGAATTAGATGATGTTTGTAAAACTCTTGGTGACAAACAACTAATCAAAAACTTTACAACTAGAATTTTACAAAAAGATACAATCGCAATAGTTGGACCAAATGGAAGTGGAAAATCAACACTACTAAAAATCTTTATGGAAAAAATGAAAATAGATAGTGGTAATTTCAAAAAAGGTGATTTTAATATTGGATATTTTGACCAACAAAGAGATAGCTTAGATGACAATAAAAACTTGATGGAAACTTTCTGTCCAAATGGTGGAGATAGAGTTATTTTAGATGATGGAAGAAACATGCATGTTTACGGATATCTAAAAAACTTTTTATTTCCAAGAGAGTATCTTGATAAAAAAGTTGGTGTTTTAAGTGGTGGAGAAAAAAATAGAGTGGCATTAGCTTTACTTTTTACTAGAAAAGTTGATTGTTTAATCCTTGATGAGCCTACAAATGATTTAGATATTCCTACAATTAATATATTAGAAGAGTATTTACAAAATTTTCAAGGTGCATTAATCTTTGTATCTCATGATAGATATTTTGTAGATAAAATTGCTAAAAAACTTTTTGTATTCCAAGGAAATGGAAATATCATGGAAAGTTTCCAACCTTATACTGAATATCTTGAAATTGAAAAAGAGTTAAAAGACCTTAGTTCACTTGAAACTGAAATTTCAAAAGAAGATAACACACCAAAAGTTACACAAACTGCAAAAAAACAAACTAAACTTTCATATAAAGACCAAAGGGAATATGACTTGCTTCCTAAAGAGATTGAAGATTTAGAGCAAAAACTAGAAAGTATAAATGCATGTTTAATGGATCCAAAATGTTACGAACAAAAAGGAATCGTTGCCATGTCAAAAGAGCTTGAAGAGACAAAAGAAATTTATGAACAAAAAGTAGAAAGATTTTTAGAACTTGAAGAGTTAATTGAAAGCTTTAATTCATAAAAAGATATAATATTTAAATATATTAATAACAATTAAAAGGATTCAAATGAGCCTAAAAGAGCAATTAAACGAAGATTTAAAAACTGCAATGAGAAACAAAGAAGTTGTAAAAAGAGATTCAATTAGAGCTATTAATACAATGATTAAACAAATTGAAGTTGATGAAAGAAAAGAGTTAAATGATGAAGATATTATTAAACTAATTCAAAAAGGAATCAAACAAAGAGAAGAAGCTATTTCTCAATATAAAGCTGCTTCAAGAGATGATTTAGTTCAAAAAGAACAAGAGCAAGTTGATGTATTTATGTTATATCTTCCAAAACAACTAAGTGATGAAGAATTAGAAGCTGGAATGAAAGAAATTATTACAGAAACTGGTGCAACATCAGTTAAAGATATGGGTAAAGTTATGGGAGCTGCAACTAAAAAATTTGCAGGTGTTGCAGATGGAAAAAGAATAAATGAAATGGTAAAAAAACTATTAGCTTAAATAAAAAAATCTAGGGAATGTTTATATGAATATAGAATTTGAAAATATTTTAAATCAATTAGATGAAAAAGAAAAGATTGAAGTAGAATCAAATCAAATAGATTCTGCAATAAAATTAATCCCTCTTTTATTAAAAAGAGTTCATCCACAAAATGTACATGTTTTAGCGGCAATTATAAAACAATCTTTATTACCTTCTATTTGCATAGAAACAAATGAAGAAATAGATAAACTTTTTACACAAATTGATAAAGAACCAAATCTCTTATTTGATAGAAATGTTCAACATAAAATTGAAGAATTTACTGCAAAAAGATTTCAAAGAGATAAACAAGTTGTTATAGAAAGAGCTTCTGATATTTCAAAACTTGTTTTACTTATGGAAGAATACTTAAATGAAGCTATTTCAAGTAATGGTTCAGGAACAAAAAATGTTTTTAATATTAGAGAAAGAATTGCAGCTATTGATGTAAATGAGAATGGAATAGAATCTCTAACTAAACTTCAAAATGAACTTGTGAATGCAGCAGCATCTATTGAAAAAGAGATGCACACAGTAACAAGTAAACTAGAAACAGGGAAATCAAAAGTTCAAGAACTTGAAGAAAAAGTAAAAACTTTAGAAGAAGAGTTAAATAGAACAAAATCTGAGAATATGAGAGATCATCTAACAGGTCTTCTTACAAGAAAAGCTTTTAGTGAAGAAATAAAAAGAATAGAGAGTTCATTTAAAAGAATAAATACACAATATGCTGTAGTTTTTTTTGATTTAGATCACTTCAAAAATTTAAATGATTCATATGGTCATGAATGTGGAGATGTTGTACTTTCTACATTTGGAAAAATTTTAAATAAAAGTGTAAGAGATCATGATATCGTAGGAAGATATGGAGGTGAAGAGTTTATTGCTATTATTCACTTCAATTTAAATAGAGAATTATTACAATTTTTAAAAAGAATAAAAACAATAGTAACTGAAAATAGTTTTTTATACAAAGATAAAAAGATAAAAGTTACATTTTCAGCTGGAGTTGCAATAAGAAGTAGTTATCCATCTTATGAAAATACTTTACAAAAAGCTGATATGCTTTTATATCAAGCAAAAGAAGCAGGAAGAAATAAAATAATTTTAGAAAACGGGATGGAAATCTAATCCCGTTAAAATTTATGCCCTGTAAGCTAAATTTGCATAAGAAAAATCTATTTTATTTATATATTTTGTAGTTGATTTTCTAAGAGAGCTTTTTTCTAACTCTTTTCTATTTTTACAAATATATTCTAATACGAAAATATCTTGTTTTTGTATTAAGTTTAGTAAAGCTAATTTCATTGAAGTAATAATCTCAAAATTTTTATTTGAATCACTTTTTTCAAATAACTCTCTATCAGATTTATAAATAGCTTCTGCAATTTTTTCAATAACAACACTATTATTGTTTTGTTCATAACTTCTTTCTAATAAATATAATAAATTTTTTGCAATTTTGAAATTTGTTATATGTCTTGAAGTTTTATAAAATCTAATAGCCAACTCAAAAAGTTGAGCTTGATTTCCTAACTCTTCAATCTTATTTATTTTTCCTGTTTTTATAAACTCTTCTAATTCATTGTTTGTAAATGCATAATTTAACAAATCAAAAATCTTTCTTTTATCTTGTTTTGTCCATTTATAATATGTTGGAGATGAGAACTCAAAAAGTTCAGTCATAATCTTTTCTCGTGTCATTACCTTATTCCTTCAAAAAGTTATTTTAAAAATATCATTATATACATAAATATATAACGATAAGCTAAAAAAAAGACTAAAATATATACATAAAAGAACTTCCTTCATTTACTTGAGAATTTACTTCTATTTTTATACCATTTTTATCACAAATATTTTTCACTATACTAAGCCCTATTCCAAAGCCTCCAGTGATTTTATCACCTCTAAAATATCTTTGAAAGATTTTTGAAGTATCTTTTATGCCAACTCCTTCATCTTGAAAAATAAGTTTCACTAAATTTTCTTCTTTTTTCAAAGATACAGTAATATTTGAGCTATCTTTTGAATATTTTATTGCATTTGAAAGATTATTATCTATAATTCTATAAAGTTCTATTTCATTAAAATTTATACTAATATTTTTTTCAATATATTTGTAAAAAGTGATATTTTTTGAGATTGCTAAATCATTGAAGAATTCCACTCTTTTTGCCAAAAAAGATGAAAAATCAATATCTCTTTTTTCATCTTTTACAGCGTTTTGTTGCATATAATATTCTAAATCTTCATAAATAACTGTCATATTTTTTAGTGCAGATTTTATTCTTAGAATATTTTTATCATTTTTAAGTCTTAATTGCAACATATCAACATTTATTCTAGCAACACCAATAGGAGTTTTTAGTTCATGCATTGCATCTTTTAAAAAATCATCTAAATATTGATTTAGTTTTCTATATGGTTCAATACTTTGTTTTATAATGAAAAAAGAAGATAAAAAGATGAAAAAACTAATAGTTAAAAGTAAAATAATCGCATTGTAAATAACTAATGAATTATCAATCTCTTTACAAACTATTAGAGTTTTTCCTTGTAAAATATTTTCAAGAAGATACTCTTTATAACAAAGTTGATTTTTAGTTTTTTTAAATTCTTCATCAAAATTAAGGTTTTTAGTTTTTAGCAATGAAAAAATTTCACTATTATTTTTATCAAATACAGCAGAAGTAAAAATATTTGAACGTGGATAATAAAAAATCTCGCTATTTTCTTTTTCAAAATTTTCTATTTTTAAAATAATAGAAGTTGCATAATTTTTCAAATCCATTTTATCTTTTATAGATTGATTTTCAAAAGAGGCATCTAAATAAAAATATATAGGGATAAAAGCAATAAACAAAGTTAAAATAACTTGTATAAGTATATACTTTATTTCATATTTATTGTTTATCAATTTTATATCCTACAAATCTCTTTGTTTTTATAAAATCTTTATCTGTCTTTTCTCTAATTCTTTTTATGCACATTCGAATATCTGAATATGAGATTTCTTTACTTTCCCATATTTTTTCATGTAACGTTTCAATTGATACAAAAAAACCTCTATTTAAAACTAATAGAGCTACTAATTCACTCTCTTTTTGAGTTAAATCAATTATCTTATCATTTTTATATAAAATAGATTTTTTTACATCAAATTTAAAAGAATTTGTTAAAACTATCAAATCTTCATTTGTTTTGAAACAGTTTTTTATAAGTTGTTCAATTCTAAATTTTAACTCTATCATATCAAAGGGTTTTCTTATATAATCATTACAACCAAGTTCATAACCTTTACTTAAATCAGCTATATCAGTTAAGGAAGTTAAAATAATAATAGGAACATCAAGTTTCTCTTTTCTTACATATTCGACTAATGAAAAGCCATCCATTCCAGGAACTCTGATATCTAATAAAAGTAAATCATAAGAGTTTTCAAAAATAGCATCAAGAGCTTCATCACCATTTTCAAAATCATCAACATAAAAGTCTAACTCTTCTAAAAACTCTTTGATTGAGATTTTATATAAATAATCATCTTCTAATAATAAAATTTTAATCATTTTATAATAATCTCTTTTCTATCTTTTTCTTCAATATTTTTAAAATTTGATTTTGTATTTATGTCACCTAAATATTCATATTTTGGTAGATAGTTAAAGTTTTGCTCATTTTTATCAAAACAAATCACCATAACTCCAACACTTTGATTATCAATATTTCCAAGAGGTATTTGTGTAATTATTCGATTTTTATTCTCATAATAAAAATTTTCATTCGATAAATACTCTTTATGTTGTAATAAAAAATCATATAACTTTTTATCATATTCTTGTTGAATTACAACATAATCTGCCAAAGTTATATTATCTTTATAATATTCTGCTATTTGTAAATATTTTTTTTCTAAAAGAGGAATTATCTCTATTCCCATATATTTTAATCGATTTTTCAAATCACTATAATCCATAATAACTTCAATCGTTCCGATGTATTCATCATTTTTATTAAAAATCGGAGAGATTGCTTTTATATTAAATCTTTTTCCTAATTCATTTGAAACAAAAGGCTCTTTTGTCTCTTTTACTTTTACTAATCCTTTTCTAAAACTCTCTAAATTTAATCCAACATCTTTATCTTCCCAACTTCGTACGAAGACCTTTAAATCTTTTGTATGAATTTGTACCTGTATATTATTTTGATTTGTATATGTTTTTATATTATCAAGTAGCTTTAAAAGTTCTTTTTTTAATTCTTTTGGATTATTTTGTTCTAAATTATTTATTATATTTTGATTTTTTGAAAATAAAATTGCCAATGACAAGGCTTGATTTTTTTGATTTGTTAGCTCATTTTGTACCATTTCAACTCTATTTGAAACAAGTATATCTATTTGATTTTTATGAATAATATTATTGTATTTATTTAAAAAGTAAAGTAGTGTAATAACTACTAAAATGAATAGTAAGATAAAGTTTTTGTATGTTTTACTCATAAGTAATTCTAACTAAATAAAAAAGAGAATATCCTAAGATATTCCTCTTTTTTATTTTATAATTTTTCCAAAAGGACCAACTTGATGTTCTTTTGATTCAATTGATGGTCTATAAACATCTGGTGCTTTTACAACATCATCAGGGAAATCATTTACTCTATTTATTTTTTCAGGTCTATAATGAGAATCCATATTTATATACGCAGCAACATTATAAGCTTCTTCATCAGTTAAAATTGGAGCTTCTTTTGTAGCACCTAAAGGCATATTAGATTTTATAAAATCTGCTGCTTTAAGAACTCTATACATTCCTGCACCTTTGTTATAAGTATCATCTGTACCCCAAAGTGCTGGATACATATATCCATTTGCTTTTCCTTCGTTTTTGATACCTTCCCCATTCATACCATGACAGGCTGCACATTGTTGTTCATAAACAACTTTTCCTTTTTCTGGGTCAGCTGCTTGTTTTTTTATCATTTTTCTATCAATTTTTGCTAATCCTCTTCCTTCTAAAGCATTAGCACCACCAACTGGAACTCCTTGACTCAACCAGAACATATAAGCTTCCATAGCTTTCATCTCTTTACTATCAACAGGTAATTTATAACCATTCATACTTCTTTCCATACAACCGTTGATTCTATCAGCTAAAGTACCAATTGTATTCTCTCTTGGTCTATATTGTGGAAATGCAGCAAATACTCCAACAAATGGAGCTGAATATGCTTTTGTTCCTGCATCTAAGTGACAGTTTTGACATTGGTTGTTATTTCCAGCAAATCTCATTTTTGGGTCATCAACTTCTGGACCTATATATTTTGAAGTATGAACTATAAGTTCTCTTCCGTATTTTACTAAATCACCAAATTGATTATTTGGTATTGTATTTACATCTGGAACTTTGTATTCTAATTTTGCATCAGTTTTATATCCATTATTTGAACGTTCTTTTAATACTTTCGCATCAAATTGAACTTCATTAGCTGATAAAAAACTTGCACATAAAGCAGATAATGTTGCTATAACTATAACTTTTTTCATAAATAATTTCCCCCTACTATTTTGATAGAAGAAGTATAACATTTATATATAACTTGAAAGTAACATTTTGTTATTTTCTAAATTTTTTAAAATTCTCAGCTTGTTCAAAAATCTCTTTAAATACTTCATCTTTTGTAATTGGTGGATAACCATGTTTTGCTAAAAGCATTATCAAATCTACTTTTAACTCTGCTTTTATATCTTCTCTTATATTCCAATCTGTATATTTTGATTTATCATCAACTACAATTTTTACTTCTTTTGCAAGTGATAGAAGTTTATCTTCAGGGTATGAAAAATCATATTTAATAGCTATTGTTTTTAAAATATCGTAAAAAGCTTTTTCTTCAAAGTCTATACCTAAATCACCAAATGATTCTTTTTCTTTTTGTAAAGCATGATAAAGGTCAATTATCTCATCAGTAAAGTCATTTAAGACCTCACTGACAAGTACATCTTCTTCTTTTCTTTCATTGTATTTTTCTACAAGGGCATTAAACTTTTTAGAAAAATCCACTGCTTTTACTTTATTTACTTTTTTAAACTCTTCAAGAGCTTTGGCTAGTAGCTGTTGAAGTAGTTTTATCTTTGTATTTGGTAGTTTGATTTTATTTATTTTGTTTATGTAATCTTCATCGAAAATATCAATCTTGCTTTCATCTTCACTTCCAAGCTTGAAGATTTCTTCTACACCTTCACTTTTTAGTGCTTCTTCTATCATTTGGGCAACTTTTGCATTCATTTGAGCTGTATCAGGAGCTTTTCCTTTTGTAAGTTTAACAACGATTGAACGAACAGCTAAATAGAAGTGAATATAATTTTTTTCCTTTTGACTAAACACTTCACTACCACAACAAATATCATAAGCTGATTTTAGTCTTTTTACTATATACATAAATCTAGTTTCAAGCTCTTTAGTAAGTTGTACAAATTCACTAGCAAGATTTAAACACTCTAATTGTTCTAAGGCACTTCCACTAAAATATTTGTTAGTATCAAATTTATAAAATAGTTTAGCAAGTAAATCAAGTTGGTCTCTTACTACAACTATTGAAGCTTCAATATCTTCAAAGTTTTGAGAGTCTATTCTTGAGAATTGTTTTAAAGCTTTATTCATAGCAGTTTTTATACCTATATAATCAACTACTAATCCTTTTTCTTTTCCTGCATATTTTCTATTTACCCTTGAGATAGTTTGGATTAGATTGTGTTCTTGTATAGGTTTATCTATGTAAATAGTATCCAAAAATGGTACATCAAATCCAGTTAGCCACATATCAACAACAATAGCTATTTTAAAGTTTGATTTTTCATTTTTAAACTGTGTATCTAAAGTTTTTCTATACTCTTTTGTACCAAGTGCATCATACAACTCTTTTTCATCATCTTTATTTCGAGTCATAATCATTTTTAGTTTTTCAAGAGGAAGAATCTCTTTTTTATCTTTATCACTTAGCTCTATTCCCTCATCACAAACTCTTGATTCATTCCATGATGGTCTTAATGCTATTAGTTCTTTAAAAAGTGCATAAGCAATAGGTCTTGAACTTGATACAAAAATAGCTTTTCCTTTTAGTGTTGCACCCTCTTCTACTCTTTTTTCATAGTGTTCTACAAAATCTTTTGCTATTGCTTTTATTCTATCTGGGTCACCAAGAATTTGACTCATATTTGCCATAGCATTTTTACTATCTTCTATTTGATGTTCATTTGCTCCAAGAGTTGCACATTCATCATAATATTTTTCTATTTCATGAAGTTTTGAGTTATCAAGTAAAACTTTAGCTGCTCTTCCTTCATATACAATTCTAACTGTGATTTCATCTCTAACTGATTCAGTCATAGTATAACTATCAATAACATCTCCAAACACATCAAGTGTTGCATCAATAGGAGTTCCAGTAAATCCAACATAAGTTGCATTTGGTAGTGAATCATGCAAGTATTTTGCAAAACCGTAAGTTTTTTTAACACCTTTATCAGTTACCTTTACCTTTTGGTCTAGGTTAATTTGGCTTCTATGGGCTTCATCTGAAATCACTATAATATTTGTTCTATGACTTAGAATCTCTAAATCTTCTGTGAACTTATGTATAGTTGTTAAAAATACTCCCCCACTTTCTCTTCCATTTAATCTAGCTCTTAAATCTACCCTACTTTCAACACTTACTATTCCATCATCACCGATAAAACCTTTTGCATTTGAAAACTGACTACTAAGCTGTATATCTAAATCTGTTCTATCAGTTATAAGTATAATTGTAGGACTTGAGAAATGAATACTTTTCATAAGCATACGAGTAAGATAAAGCATAGTAAAACTTTTACCACATCCAGTAGCACCAAAGTATGTACCACCTTTTCCGTCCCCTTGTGGCTTTTGATGAACTTTTATATTTTCATATAGTTTTCTAGTAGCATAGTATTGAGGATAACGACAAACTATCTTTTCTTCTTTTTTTGATTTATCAGGCATATAAATAAAGTTGTGAATTACATCAACAAGTCTTTCTTTATCAAACATTCCTTGAATCATAGAGTGCATAGAAGCGATTCCATCTACATCTATTTCATTTCCAGTAATTTTTCTCCAAGCATAAAAAAACTCATAAGGTGAGAAAAATGAACCTGATTTATTATTTACTCCATCGCTTATTACACAAAATGCGTTGTATTTAAAAAGCTCTGGAATATCTCTTCTATATCTAACTGTTAGCTGTACAAAAGCATCATGTATAGTTGCTTCTTCTCTTATGGCACTTTTGAACTCAAACACAACCAATGGAATACCATTTATATATAGTATTCCATCAGGTATTCTTTTTTCATAGCCTATAATTTCAAGTTGATTTACTATTTTAAAGTTGTTCGAGTTTACATCGTTATAGTTTATAAACTCTATATAAATATCTTTATCATCAGCTTTTTCTCTTTTTAGAATAAATCCATCAGAGATTAGTTTCATTATAGCTTTGTTTGAATCATACAAATCACTTGCTGGGTAAGAGTGAAGTTTTCGAACAATCCCCGTGATTTCACTATCAGTGATATTTTCAGTTTTATATCTACTTTTTAAATACTTTTTTAAATCATCTTCTAGTAAAACTTCACTTTCATTTCTTATAATTTCTTTTCCAAATTGATAAGTGATACCTTGATTTTCAAGTAGCTCTATAAATGCTAACTCTAATTTTTCTTCTGTAAATTTACTCATTTTATTTCCATTTCAAGTAGTAATTTGTCAAAATCACTCATAAACAATCTATCTTGAATTACTCTATATTTTTCAAATTCAGTTATTGCTTTTTCATCAGCTATCTTTTTAGTAATTTTTCCACTATCTTTTAAAATTTCTCTATCATCTGCATCTAAAAACTTATCAAGTCTTGTAGCCCAATCTTCCATAGTCATTGGGATATTTCTTTTTGCTCTATCTTCTGCTAAATCTAAAAAAGCATTGACAACTCGTCCAAGGGATTCAAGTTCATCACGACTAAGATAATTTTTTGCAATTGTTACATCAGATTTTAATATTTTACCATCAGGTGCATTATCCCAAGAAGTTAATCCCATTTTCTCTTTTTCGCTATTTGCTCTATTGAAAATCAATTCAGCTGCTGTTTGTCCATGAATAGCAAAATGAAGTTTGTTTTGTACTTTTGCAAAAAAGTTTTTAGTTGTTTCATCATCTTTATTATAATCAACACTTGTAGAGTAAATATCTGTTAGCTTTTGATAAAACATTCTTTCACTTAGTCTTATCTCTCTTATTTCTTCAAGTAGTTTATCAAAATAGTTTTGACCTAAAAATGAACCATTTTCTAGTCTTTTTTTATCAAGAACAAATCCTTTTATAGCAAACTCTTTTAATACACTTGTAGCCCATTGTCTAAACTGTGTAGCTTTTTTTGAGTTTACTCTATATCCAACGGAAATAATTGCATCTAAATTATAATATTTTGTATTGTAAGTTTTACCATCATTTGCAGTATGTTCCAAAATGGAACTAACTTGATTTTCATCTAATTCACCATTTTCAAAGATATTTTTTAAATGTTTTGTTATAGCTGGTCTTTGAACATCAAAAAGCTGTGCTATCATAGTTTGAGTAAGCCAAACAGATTCTTCAAAAACTTTTACTTCAATACTATCTTCTTTGTTTTGTGAAGTAAAAATTAAAAATTCAGCGGTGCTATTTCGTATAAATTTATCCATTTTTTATTCCTTTACTTCAAAATAAACAAATTTTCGGTCACTTTTATAGTTACTTTTTTGGTCACTTTTCAAAATAGTTTGGATTAATAGCTTTAGTATCTTTGAGGTTATTTTGTATGGTGGAATGTAGTTATTCATTTACAAAACCTTTTGAAATATATTTTTCAATCTGGAATTTATAAAAATCATCTATATTTTCTAAAAAATTTTCAAATAGATTATTACATCTTAAATTACCATAATCATCAATATACAGATTTCCTAATTGTTCATCAGCATCCAATTTTGAAATTAAACTACTACTTAATCCAAATTTTATTAAATTAATATTTTTAGGTTTTTCTGTGCCATAGATATGAAGATTATATTCTTCATCGGTAATTAACTTATAGTCATACATCATCTCAACGAATTTATTTAATTTGTAGCTAATAAAATTATCTTCCATTTGTAATTTTACGATTGCTAAATTGATTAATTTGTTACTATCGTCTTTGTATTTAGCTAAATCAACATACACAGGTTTAGAATAGCCAGTATAAGATGATGTACTCTTAGGGATTTCACCATAAGATTCACCAAAATAAAATTCACTATTCTTTTCTTTAATTCTTTTTTTAAAATATTCAAATAAATGATTTATATTTTCTTTTAGTGTATTTTGATGACTTCTGTCAATATAGACTGAATAATAATTTCTTGTTGGCTCAAATTCCAATCGTTTAAATTCATACTTTGAGATGTCGTTTTCAATTCCTTCAATAAAAATACTATAAATTTTATCAAGCAACCTTTTTTGTTGCCACTCAGATAAATTGATATTCTGAATTTTCAAACTTATCTTTTCTATAGTAGAATCAAAATTTTTATAAAATGTATTTAGTTCATTTTCTATGAAATATTTTTTTAATTTATCGAATTCAGTTATTGACTTTTGATATAAATAATTTTCATTTGCAACCAATTCTATGATTCTTTCTTTCATTTTTATAGCCGACTCTTTATCTTTCTCTTTTTTGGCTTTTTCAATCTTTTTATCAAGTTCATCAAAATCAAATGATTCTAAAGTCGGATTTTGAATTTTATCTTTAAAGATTTTACTTCTTAATTTTTCTATACTGGTCTGCATCTTCCCATTTTTTCGACCATATTCATCAGTATTGACAAAATGGACTTTTGGTAGTAATTTATATAAATTATTGGAATTAGATGTGAAAATAGTATCAAGTCTGTTGATTCGACCTATTAAATTTGTTAAATCTTTCTCTGATAACTCGTGAACATTCAATATAAACATATTATCTATTGGTAAATTAATACCCTCCAAAATAACTGTATTAGCAACAATATATTTTAATGATGTAATTGTTTTAAACTTATATTCTAAATATTCTTTGATAATATCTGGAAGTTTACCATGAATATAGATGACACCTTTAGTAAGTAGTTTTGAAATATAAAATTCTTCATGAACATTTTCATTTAGTATATTAATTAAACTTTGTATACCCTTTATTTCTGGAAGGTTATCAGCTAATGTATTTGCTAATTGCTCAACCATTTTAGGTCGTTTTAAATAAAGAAAGTTTTTTGTTAAAGAATTATTATTAATATATTCCAAATAGTTTGAACTATTACCTACTTCATAAAATTGCCCAGTAAATCTATTGTATTGTCTAATATTTCCATTTGTAAGATACTCAAAAATTTCAGGTTCTTTTATATTAAAATGAATTCTTTGTTCATTTATAACTTGTGTATTTCCAACCTTAAGATTGTTTATTTCTTGAACAAGAGGGGATAAATATATTATTTTTGAATCTGATTTACTTTGTAAATTTCTTTTTATAAGTCTTGATAAAAGGATGCTTCGTGAATCTTTTTTAAAAAGATTGTGTGCTTCATCAATAAATAAAATATCAAAATATACATCTTTCTTTTTTAAAAGCCTTAATGCTCTTTCTTGTGTAAATATTGCTATAAAACTTTTATCATTATCATACATTTCATCATGAAGCAAAAGTCTTTTTTCTAAATCCTCTTTTTTCAATAAATTAAATGTTTGAATTAAAAGAGATTTACTTGGTACAATTACACCTATTTTTATATCATCCGTATTATATTTTTTGATAAAATCAACAATAATAGAACTTTTACCATATGAAGTAGGAGCAATGAAAGCAATATCTTGAAAATTTTCTTCTAAAAGATTTTTATGAATATCAAACTGTTCTATTGTTTGAATATATTGGTCTTTATAGTTATAAAAATCTATTTCTGAATCTATTAAAATATCTTTGATACTCAAATTATCAAGTAACTTATTTAGTAGTATATTTTTTGTTATAGGAAAAAAACCAAACTCTGTAGAAAAGTCATAAAGTGGTTTATAATCTTGATACTGTATAGAATATTTTAGAATGATATAGTATGCAAACTCAATATATGTAGTAAACTTTTTATCATTATCGTAATATCTTAAAAAAATTAATGCAATCGTTAGAACATAAGTTTTTTCTTCTTCTGTTAATTGAATATTTTTAGTTAATTTTTCCATAACATCATTAAATTTTTGATTTTTGCCAAGATTCGTTAAGTTTGTTTTTTCTGCTTGATTCATATTAATCTTTCAAATTTAAATAGTCAATAAATATATTTAACGATTTTTTTGTAAAACAAATCACTTCAAGCTTCTGGTATTGTAATGTTGATATTAATGTTGTAATTTCTTGTTTTATTTTTTCAATATCATTACTCCAACTGCCATCTAAAAAAATTGTAGCAGTCGGAATAATGTTAAAATCTTTTATATCTTTAAATATGCCAAGTTCAAATTCATTAGAAAAATTATCTATATTTGTAACAATATTTTGTTGCGTATTTACACTTTTTTGATCTGCATGTCGAAAAGCATTTTCCCAAGGATTATTTGATACATTACCTTTTAATTTATTATCTAAATCATCATAAGCTTCTTTGATTTTTGATTTATGAGAAATTCCTTTTGTACTACTTAAACCAGATTTACTTTCCATAATCCATTCTAAAGTTTCTTTTGAATAGTAACCATCAAATCCTTTTTTAATTGAATTTTCTTCTAAATTAAAAAATAAACACTCCTGTTTATATTCTTGAGTAGATAAATACAAATGAATAAAAAACTCAGCTATAGCACCCATTTCTGTAGTGCTACCTTTTTTTGAAGCTAGAAAGTTTTTGAGTTTAGTTTTAACGATTTTTAAATCTATTTTTCTTGTTCCATTAGTAATATTTACAATTTTAGAATCTATAAAACTTTTGATTTCATCTGTTATTTCTTGTAGCTCAAGTATATGTAAATTTACATTATTATTTATATTAATAATATGATGAGTTAATGGATTAATTGTCAAACTTTACCCTCACTTCTCCACTCAAAAACTTAGGTAAGAGTGTATCTCGCAAGTTTTCAAGGGTTTGAATTTGTTTTTGATTTTGTCTTATTTTTTCAAATTGTGGTTCTGCAATAGATGAAAAATCTTTGATAGTTTTTTCATCTGGAATTAAAATCATCATCTCCTTTATCATTGCTGAATTTATAGCTGTAACTATTGAAGATGTACTTCCTAAACTTTCATATGGAAAAGTTTTTAGGAACAAATAAAGATATTCTTTGCTGATAGGTGTTTTATCATTAAATTTAAAATGTGCTATTGCTTCATTTGATAACATTGCTTCTGTTGTAACAGCTACTCTTCCAACAGTCATTTTAAAACTTAAAACAACTGTATCTTTTGGAATCACTGGTACATTAAATCTTTCAACTGCTTCTTGTGTTAAATATTCTGACGTTTTAAAAATAAATGCTCCATCATTACCTAAATCTTTAATTGAAATCCACTTAACATCTTGAGGATCAGTCGAAAACCATTCTTCTTCTTTTCGTGGAGGAGTTCTTCCTATGGTAATATTAGTAATTTTACCAAGCGGTTTTTCCTCCCACTCCTCTTTTGCTTCTTCGATAAACCATTGTCTAAAAAGAGTTTGGGCGAGGGATTCTAGGGTGTGGTTTTGGTGATGTAGAAGGTCTATCTTATCATCAAGGCTACTTAATACTTCTGCTATTGCTTTTTGTTCTTCAAGGGGTGGAAGGGAAATTGGCATATTTTCAATATCACTTTTAGAAATATTTGCTTGGTTTGCACTTCCTGAAGATTGACTTGCTAAATAATCATGACTGGCGTCATCTTTCAAAAAATAGTAAAGAAAATCATTAGACATATTGTCTCTGGCTTTTATTTTTGCGACTCTTTGGTTTAAAAATGCCAGTTCATTAAGTTTATATTTAGAAGCCTCTCCTACAACTTGTGTTATTGCTTGAGGATGATTACCTGTCAAAGCAATTAAAACATCATTTTTTTGTATTAGATATTTTTCTAAACTTTTATCAAATAAATGAAATTGAACAGCTTTTAGATTCACATCACCATTGGCTACATTTTTAATTTTGATAACTGGCAATGAGTTTTCAATTTGTTCTTCAAGAAAATTTTGTGATTTAAAAGCATATCCATTAATCACTTCTATACATTCCCCCAACTTACACTCTCTCCAACTACTCATCAACAGCCACCAAATTTACTTTTGCTAAATTTGCCAATATCCTATCATTTAGCTCTTTTTCTTCTTTCATTTGGTTTATCAGTTCATTTTGTAGGCTTTCAAATCTCTCTTTGAAATCAAACTCATCTTCGCTTTCTTCTAGTCCTACATATCGCCCAGGAGTTAAAACATAGTTTAGTTCTCGAACCTCTTCTAAAGAAGCACTTTTACAAAACCCTTTTATATCTTCATAGTTTTCTTTTACTTTCCAGTTGTGATAAGTAGATGCAACTTGTTCTATATCTTCAGGGCTAAAATCTTTGTTTTTTCTATTTATCAAATGCCCTAGATTTCTTGCATCTATAAATAAAATATCATTTGTTTTTCTATTTTTTTTAATAAACCATAAACACGCAGGAATTTGAGTATTAAAAAATAGTTTTGCAGGAAGATTTACTATACAATCAACTAGATTATTTTCTATTAGTTGTTTTCTTATCTCTCCTTCGTTGCTTGAGTTACTTGTCAAACTTCCTTTTGCTAGTACAAATCCAGCTATTCCATTTTCAGATAGTTTTGAAAGCATATGAAGAATCCAACCATAGTTTGCATTTGAAGTTGAGGGTACATCATATCCAGCCCATCTTGGATCATCTAGTAGCTCATTTACACCTCTCCACTCTTTTTGATTAAAAGGTGGATTTGCCATAATATAATCAGCTTTTAAATCAGGATGTTGGTCTTTAAAAAATGTATCAGCTGGAACAGCTCCAAGATTTGCAGATATTCCTCTAATAGCTAAGTTCATCTTTGCTAGTTTATAAGTGGTAGCTGTAAACTCTTGCCCATAGATAGAAATATCTTTTTTATTTCCTTTGTGAACTTCTATAAACTTCAAAGATTGGATAAACATACCACCACTTCCACAAGCAGGGTCGTAGATTTTTCCTTTGTATGGTTCTATCATATTTGCTAAAAGATTTACTATTGATTTTGGAGTATAGAATTGCCCTCCTTGTTTTCCCTCAGCAAGTGCAAATTCACCTAAGAAATATTCATATACACGACCTACTACATCGTGTCCCTTGTCTTCTATTGTGTTGATGTTGTTGATAGTGTCTATTAAGCTTGAAAGTTTACTCACATCAAGATTTAGTCTTGAGAAGTAGTTATCAGGTAATGCACCCTTTAGGCTAGGATTGTTTTTTTCTATGGTTGCAAGAGCTGTATCGATTTTGAGAGCTATATCATCTTGCTTTGCATTTTGTTTTATGTATGACCATCTTGACTCACTAGGAAGATAAAATACATTTTCCATAGCGTAAAACTCCACCATATCGATAAATGCTTCTTTACCCTCAGCTAGTAGTTTTTCTCTTCGTTCTTCAAATGTATCACTAACAAACTTAAGAAATATTAGCCCTAAAACAATGTGTTTATATTCACTTGATTCAACACTACCTCTTAGTTTGTTTGCACTCTCCCAAAGAGTTTCTTCCATAGATTTTTGATTTTTATTATTTTTTTCTTTTGCCATCGATTAAATATAACTTTCTAAATATAATTTTTAGTTATTTTATCTAAATTGTATTTAATTTAAATTAATCAAATTTAAGATTATTTATATAATTTTCTCTTGTCCTAACCTATATATCGCAAAGTCATATTTAATCGGGTCAAGATTATCAAACTCTTTTAGTTTTTCTGTTATTAATAAAGCAGATTTCAAATCATAATTTTTTCTATCTAATAACCCAAGTTTTTGACTTACTTTAAAAGTGTGAGTATCAAGTGGAAGTATCAAATCTTTTTTATCTATATTTTTCCAAAGTCCTAAATCAAGATTATCATCTCGTACCATCCATCTAAGATACATATTCCATCTTTTATATGGAGCATTTCCATTTTCTTTTATAAGTCCAACTTTGTCTCTTTTAAAAGGGCTAGAAACTAAAAAAGTAAAACCTTGAGAATTGTAGTTTGATAGATTATGAATCTTTTGAATTAAAGCATCAATTCCTTCTAAGATAGAGTTCTCTTTTTTATAAGCTTCATAAAATAAGTTTTCTAGACTATTCTCTTGTTTCATTCGTCTAAAAGTTTTAAATATATTTATCACATCTAAACTATTTTGAAATCTATAATAATGATTTTTAAGCTCTTTTTCTATTATTTCTTCACTCTGATTTAACAATGAAAAATCCAAACTATCTAAAAATTTCACTATCAACTTTGCATTTCCATAAGCAAACAATGCACATAAAAGTATAATAAATTCATCATCATATCTTCTTGCAACCATCAAAGGGTCAGGTTTATCGTAACTTATTTCATCATTTTTATTTCTATTTTCTACTTCAATATCTAAAAGTTGTTTAATCTGTTTATCTTTTTTTGTCATTTTTATCCAAAGTGCTTTTATATTTATAAAGTTATAATACCATTTCAAAAATTTATATGGATTAAAAATATGCAAAATATACTAATAACTGGATGTTCAAGTGGAATTGGACTTGAAACTGCACTTATATTGAAAAAAAATGGAATCAAAGTTTATGCAAGTGCAAGAAAAGATAAAGATGTTGAAATGTTAAAAGATTTAGGTTTTGAAACTTTTAAAATAGATGTACGAAATAAAAATGAGATAGATTATGCATTAAAAACTATTTTAAGAAATGATTCAAAACTTGATGCAGTTTTTAACAATGCAGGTTTTGGACAACCAGGAGCTGTTGAAGATTTGAGTGTAGAAGTTTTAAAAAAGCAGTTTGATACAAACTTTTTTGGACTTCATGAAGTAACAATTCAAGCTATGAAAATATTTAGAACTCAAGGATATGGAAAAATTATCCAACACAGTTCCATTCTTGGAATAATATCTTTGAAATTTAGAGGAGCTTATAACGCTAGTAAATATGCAATAGAAGGAATAAATGACACTTTAAGACAAGAAGTTCTTGGAAGTCAAATATATATTAGTACCATAAACACAGGACCAGTTACTTCAAAGTTTAGAGAAAATGCCCTAAAAAAATTCAATAAAAATATCACAGTTGAAGGAAGTTTTTGGGAAGAAACTTATAAAAAAGAGTTAAAAGCTAGACTTGAAACAACTGAAGATAAAGCGCCTTTTAATCTTCCAGCTTCGAGTGTTGCAAATGTTGTATTAAAAATCATGAAAAGTAAAAAACCAAAACCTAGATATTATGTCACATTTGCTACACATATCTTAGGCTTTTTCAAAAGAGTTTTATCAACTTCACTTTTAGATAAACTATTAAATAAAATCTAATTCTTTTTCATCTGTAAAATCAATCTTGTAACTACTTGTCTAATTGCAAGATTTGAGGCTTTTAGTAAAGCCTCTTTTGAATAAAAAATTTCACTTTCATTAAAAATATAATTATCAGAAAATAAAATATTATCTTTTTTATCTTCATAAATTATCTTATTGTTTTTATCAATAATTTTCAACTCTATTGTGATTTTAACTTGAACTTTTGAGGAAAAAGTTGCTTGTTCTAAACTATATTTTGGAACAAAAAGATAAATCATATAATCACTTCCAAAAGGAGTAAATCGATTTTTAAAAACTTCATCATTTTTCATTTGAAATTCAAACTCATTTTCTATCATTGAAGCTATTGATATATTATTTCTATAAAAAGCATCTTGCATTCTTAAATCTTCATTATTTGAAAATTCAGGAGTAAAAAAAGTATTAACACCAATTCCCACATGTCGAGAAACTAATCCACCAACACCTAAACCTACAGAAACAGGGCTTCTATAAGTCTGAGGAACTCCTGCAACAATAATATTGTTATTTAACGATATTGAATTTATTTCGTTGAGATTTAAATTTTGTTTTGAACTACACGCAGAAAAAAAAGCCATCAAAAAAATCAAAAAAACTTGATTTAAATATTTCATAAAAGACTCCTTTTAGTTTTTTATCATCTCTTTTTTATTTGCCAAACCTTGTAAATAATCACTTATTTGTATTAAACAAAATGTAATTATAAATATCATAAATCCAGGGAAGAAACTAACCCACCAAGCTATATCAATCACAGCTTTTCCATCACTAAGTAAACTTCCCCAAGACATTTGTGGAGGATTTATACCAAGTCCTAAAAATGATAAACCAGATTCTGCTAAAATAGCTCCACCAACTCCAAAAGTAAAAGAAATTAAAAAAATAGGTGCAAGAAGTGGTGCAAAATATTTAAATATAATTTTAAATGTTGAAACATTTGAAATTTTTAAAATTTTAATATATGGTTTATTACTTATTGCAAAACTTTCACTCCTTATCATTCTTGACATTCCCATCCATCCAGTTATTGATATTACTATAATTAAAATAATTGAAGATGCTTGGATATAAGAAACCAAAGCTAAAAGTAAAAAAAATGTAGGAAAAGTTAAAAATAAATCAATTACAATTGTAATTGTTTTATCAATATTTCCTTTGAAGTAACCAGCAGTTATTCCTATAAATAATCCAACTATAGATGATATAGAAGCTGCTAAAAATCCAATGATTAAAGATGTTTGTCCACCTTCCAAAATTCTAGCTAAAACATCACGTCCTAACCTATCAGTACCAAATAAATGCCGCAAAGATGGAGCTTCTAAAATCCTCAATGGATTTAACTCATATGGTGAAACTGTATAAAAAAAAGGAAGAAAAAAAATAGCTAAAATTACAGCTATCAAAAGATATAATGCAACTTTAAACATCTAACTTATTCTTTTGTATAAGTATAATAAGAAAGTGAACTCTTACCAAATTTTCTAGTCTTATCTAAAGAAAACTTTCCTAAAACTTTTGGTACTTCTAAACTTGAAACATGCTCTATAATAATCATATAAATATTATCAACTTCAATATTTTCAATCATATGAAAAGATTTATTATATATTTCTTCCATTCCTTCTCTATAATCAAAAGGTGGATCTACATACAAAATAATTTCATCTTTTGAATTTCTCATAAAATCTATGATTAAAGGTGTTTGAACAAAAGTATTTCCTTGGATTGTTTGACATTTTTCTATATCAACTAATTTACAGTTTTTTAATAAAATTTGATAAGATTGTTTATCAAGTTCAATAAAATAAGCTCTTTTTGCACCTCTACTTATCGCTTCAAGACCAATAGAACCACTTCCTGCAAAAGATTCAATAAATATTTTATCAATTATGTCAAATTGTAAAACATTAAATAAAGATTCTTTTAAAACAGATTTTGAACTTCTTGTCACATCCAAAGAAGGAAGTTCCAAAACTTTACCTCTATACGCCCCTGCAATTATTTTTGTAGTTGGTTTATCCGTTTTCATATGCTTTGCCTTGTAAAAGATTTATCTTGCGTAACTTTCTGCTCTTAATTCTCTAATAACGTTAACTTTTATTTCACCAGGATATTGTACCTTTTCTTCTATCTCTTTTGCAATCTCTGTTGCTAATAAAACTGCTTCATCATCATTTACAAGTTCAGCTTTTACTATAACTCTAACTTCACGCCCTGCATTTATCGCATAAGCATTTAAAACACCTAGCTTACTTGTTGAAATATTTTCAACTTCTTCTACTCTTTTTAGGAAACTTTCAAGAACTTCTCTTCTAGCACCTGGTCTTGCAGCACTTAAAGCATCAGCTGCACAAACAGAAGCTGATTCAACATTTATTGGTTCTTCATGACCATGATGAGCATAAATTGCATTGATTACTGTGTCACATTCATCATATCTTTTACAGATTTCAGCACCTAAGTGTACATGTGAACCTGGTGCTTCATGTGTTAAAGCTTTACCAATATCATGTAATAATCCAGCTCGTCGTGCAAGAATTGCATCTCCACCCATTTGAGCTGCTAATAATCCAGATAAATGTGCAACTTCAAGTGTATGCGCTAATGCATTTTGACCATAACTTGCTCTATATCTTAATCTTCCAACAAGTTTGATAAGTTCAGGATGCATAGATTTTATTCCAAGTTCCATAACTACATCTTCACCCTCTTTTTGAATATTTTTATCAAATTCGGATTTTACTTTTTTATAAATTTCTTCTATTCTAGCTGGTTGGATTCTTCCATCTTCTAATAATTCTTGAATAGTTTTTGTAGCAACTGCTCGTCTATATAAATTAAAAGATGAAATAGTGATAGTATTAGGGGTATCATCAATGATAATATCAACACCTAAAAGCATCTCTAATGCTTTTATATTTCTTCCTTCTTTTCCTATAATCTTACCTTTTGTCTCTTCATCACTTAAAGGAATATTATTGATTAATCTCTCAGCAGCAAACTCACCAGCATATCTTGTAACAGCCATAGAAAACATATTATTTATTTCATTTTTAGAATTTTGTTCTGCAAGTTTATATTTTTTTCTAAAAATTGATGATATTTCAGCTCTTGAATCTTCTTTTACTTTTTTAATCATTAACTCTTTTGCTTCACTTTGAGTTAATCCAGAAGCATTTTCTAAAATTTTAATAGCTTCTAGTGTTTTTTCTTCATATGTTTTTTTCTGTTGTTCTAATCCCTCTTTTAAAGTAGTAATTTGTCTATTTTTTTCTACAATTTGTTCTTTTTCAACTTTTATAGTTTTTAATTCAGATTCTAAATGTTCGTTTAAATCTCTCTCTTTTTTTTCTATCTTTGAAAGCATTATTTCATACTCTCTACGAGCATTTTTAAACTCTCTATCACATTCCATTTTAGCTTTTAATTGAGCATCTTTTAAAGCAACTTCTGCCTCATGTTCAATAACCTTGGCTTTGGCCTTTGCTTGTTCTATAAAAATTTGAAATTTTGCTTTATCTAATTTTTTTATCACAAATATACTAATTGCCGAACTTAAAATTCCGACAAAAACTGTCACTATCATATATTCCATATTCAAAAACCTTAACTTGTAATTATATTATCAGCTTGAATATCGTAATTATCAGATAGAATCTCCTTACTTTTACAAAGTATTAATTGGGTGAAAATTATTGTTGGTTTGTAATCCAATCTATCAAAAAATCTATCATACATACCCTTTCCATAACCTATTCTTTTATTTATAGCATCTATCCCAACCACAGGAACTATAGCTATATCTATTTTATTAGGTTTAAAAAAAGAGTTGTTTGGCTCTTTTATAGCAAACTTTTTTTTATACAGAGGCAATCTAAATTTTACAATTTTAAAACTATCCCCTTGCATAAATGGAACATAGACATTTTTGTTCTTCATCTTTCTTAAAGTTACAATCAAAGGTTTTACATCTACTTCTATGCCTAAAGGTATATATAATAAAATATTTTTTGATTCACTTATTTTTATAAATTTTTCTAATTTTTTTACAATAATTTTGTTTTTATAATACTTTGAAAAAAGGCTGATAAATTCTAATTTCTTTATACACGATTTTCTAAAATCACTTTTGTGATCATTTTTCATATTTAAGCCTCACTTGGGTAAAATTTCTACCCAACAAATAATTTTACCCAAAGGACTTAAAATGCAGTTTAAAAGTTTAGCATTTTTATCAATTTTATTTATTTTATTCTTTACAGGGTGTGATTCTAAAGATAAAAATGAAAACAATAATGAAACAAAAATTGAAAAAGTTGATAGAAAAACAGATTTTCAACTAAAAACCACAGATAACACGATAATTGATTTAAAACTTGAAAATGATAAAATCATTTTAAAAGATTATCCAAATAAAATAGTATTATTAAACTTTTTTGCTACATGGTGTCCACCTTGTAAAGCAGAGATCCCAAATCTAGTAAAACTACAAGAAAATTACAAGAATGATTTTGTAGTAATTTCTGTATTACTTGAAGAGATGAAAACAAACGAAGAAATTTTAGATTTTATTAAAAGCTTTGATATAAATTATACAGTTGTAAATACTCCTGATAGTTTTGATTTAGCCAAAAGTTTAGGAGGAATTAAATCAATTCCAACTATGTTTCTAGTAGATAAAAATTCAAAAATTTTCCAAAAATATGTAGGTTTAGTTCCAGCTGAAATGATGGAAATAGATATTAAAAAAGTATTAGAAAAATAAGGGTAAAAATGTTTAGTTTTTTTAAAAAGAAAAAAGAAGAAAATGTTGAACAAACAGAAGTAACTAAAGAGATAGAAACTTTAGAAAATTCAACACTAAATGATGAAGCATATGCAAATCCAGTTGAAATAAAAGAAGAAGAAAATCAAAATTTAGAAAAACAAGAAATTCTAGAAGAGAAAAAAAGTTTTTTATCAAGAGCATTAGAAAAAACTTTTGCAAGCATTAAAAATGTAGTTCCTCAAAAAAAGGAAAAAATCTCTTTTGATGATATTGAAGAACTTTTAATTGAAGCAGATATGGAATATGAAATCATAGAAAAAGCTATGAATGGTCTTCCTGATGAAATTACAAGAAAACAATTAAGACATAGACTTGTAATGCTTTTTGAACATGCTCCAAAAGTTGATTTATCAAATCTTCCAAAACCATTTGTAAGATTGATTATTGGAGTAAATGGTGCAGGAAAAACTACGACTATTGCAAAACTTGCAAATAAATGTAAAAAAGAAGGTAAATCTGTAATATTGGGTGCTGGTGATACTTTTAGAGCTGCTGCTATTGAGCAACTTTCTACTTGGGCAAATAAGCTAGATGTTCCTATTATTAAAACTAAACAAGGACATGATTCAAGTGCCGTTGCATTTGATACAATAAGTGCTGCAATTGCTAGAAATATTGATAATGTTATTATTGATACAGCAGGACGGTTACAAACACAAACAAACCTAAATAATGAGCTAAAAAAAATAGTAAAAGTTTGTTCTAAAGCAATGAACGATGCGCCACATCAAAAACTAATGATTTTAGATGGTACACAAGGAAATACAGCAATTGCACAAGCAAAAGCTTTTAATGAAATGATAGGAATTGATGGAATAATTGTTACAAAATTAGATGGAACTGCAAAAGGTGGTGCTTTATTTTCTATCTCAAATCAACTTGAACTTCCAATTTTTTATGTTGGAATTGGTGAAAAACAAGATGATTTAATAGAATTTTCTCCTGAAAATTTTGTTGATAGTTTACTTGATGAAATTTATACGCCTGAAGAAAAATAAAAAGGAATAGACCTTGACAACAAAAACTAAAACTTTTTTTGAAGATTTATTTGTACTTTTAGTACTTGGAATAATCATTTATGCAATTTATAGTTTCGTTTTTTCTGATGAAGAAAAAGATGAATTTGTTGAAAATAAACCTGTTATAGAAAAAAGTGTTGAAAATGACAATTTTTCAAAACCAATTGTTGATGAAATAAAAGATGAAGAGTTAGAGAAAAAAGTTGAAGAGACTATTACAGAAACGCAAAAAGAACCTTCTACTACTTTAATTGAACCAACACCTACTGATAATGATAAAACTACAAATGATGTAGAAAGAACAGAAAATAAACCTATTATTGATGAGATAAAAAAAGAAGAACCAATAATAACTACTGAAAAAATAATAGAAAATAAACCTAATGTAGATGAGTTATCAGAAAAACCTCTACAAAAAGAAGAACAAATACTTGATGAAAAAGCAAAAATTGAAGCATTTTATCAAACAATAAGAGAAAAAATTTATTCAAATATAGAAAAGAATATTGATAAAACATCTTTAAAAAATAAAGAATCTGTAAATATAAGAGTAACTATTTTAAAAGATGGTAGATATGAACAATTAACTTTTATGGGTGGAAATAAAGAGAATTATGAATTAATTAAAAATTCAATTTATAATTCATTTCCTGTTATGATGGATGAATCAATTAAAAACAATTTTCCAAGATATTTTAGAATGAAAATTGAATTTTAAATTATACTATTTAGCTTTTTTAAGCTAAATAGTTAATGAGTTTTTGTAATGTTTTTGGTTTAGAGAAAAAATATCCTTGACCTAAATCTACTCCTAATTTCAATAAATTCTCTTCTTGCTCTTTTAACTCAATTCCTTCTGCAACAGTCAGATAACCAAAACTTTTTGAAATAGCTACTATTGCTTTTATAATTTCTTGATTATTAGAAGATAAATCATCAATAAATGATTTATCAATTTTAATTACATCTATTGGAAGTTTTTGTAAATATTGCATAGAAGAATAACCTGTTCCAAAATCATCTATTATGATTTTAAACCCTATTTTTCTCAATTCATTTAATGTTTCTAAAATTTCTTCCATATTTTTAATTATAAAAGTTTCTGTAACTTCAATTCCAATATTTGAAGCATTTAGTTTTGTTTCAAACAAAATATCTTTAAGATTTTTAATAAATTCAGAATCCATCAATTGCACAGTTGATACATTTATAGAAATCATTTCTAAGTTTGTCTCTTTTTGTAAATATTTAAAATCTTCACAAGCTTTTTTGAATACAAAAAGACCCAATTGATTAATAAATCCTGTTTCTTCTGCAATTGAAATAAAGTTCATTGGTTCTATATTTCCTAAGATAGAACTTTTCCATCTTAATAAAGCTTCAACACTAAATATTTTTCTTGTTTGAAGATTATACTTTGGTTGATAAACAAGATAAAATTCACCATTTTTCAAACCTTTAGACATTGATTGTTCTATATTTAATCTTGTATGTACACTATTTGATAAATCTTCTGTATAAAATTCAAATCTATTTTTTCCATTTTGTTTTGCTTTATACATAGCTGTATCTGAATGTTTTAATAAATTTGTTAGATTTTCTCCATCTTCTGGAAACTTTGCTATTCCTATACTACAACCAACTTGTAAAGAGTTATTTTTAATAACTATATTTTTATTAATATTTTTTATAATATTTTTTGCAATATCTTTGATTATTTCATTACTATTATCATTCGTATATTCAATTATAATTGCAAATTCATCTCCACCTACTCTAAAAACATAATTATCACTATGTAAAGATTCTTGAAATCTTTTTGCAATTTCTTTTAATAATAAATCTCCAATATCATGACCTAAACTATCATTTATGATTTTAAAACCATCTAAATCTAGAAATAAAACTGCTAATTTATCATTTTTAGTAGCTTTAGATATTAGTTCATTTAACTTTTTTTCTAAACTTCTTCTATTTGGCAATAGAGTTAAATTATCATGATAAGCTAAAAATTCAACTTTTTCTTGTTGTCTTACATAATCAGTTATATTTAGTTTTATTGCAAGATAACCAGTAATTTCATCATCACTTATAATTGGAGTAATAGAAGCCGTTTCATAATATATTTCATGATATTTATTTACATTAATAAACTCTCCTGTCCATTTTTCTCCTCGATTAAGTATTTCATTCATATTGTTATAAAATTCACTTGATAATCTACCAGATTTTAATATACTTGGATCTTTTCCTAAAGCTTCCTCTCTTTTATATCCTGTTACTTTTTCAAAAGATTCATTTACATAGATAATTCTTCTATTTTTATCTGTCATTACGATTGAATTATCACTATTTTCAACTGCATATTTAAATGCTATTAACTCTTTTTTTGTTTTTATTGATTTAATATAAATGATAATTAACGTAATTAGAAGAGATAAGGAAATAAAAAATAAAACCCAAGCAGTCTTTTGTTGACTCTTTATATTGCTATTGTATTCTTTTATCAAAGTTGATTCTATAAAATCTATTATTTTTTTCATATCAATAGAAATATATTCTTGTTTTATGTTATTTAATCTAGTTAAATTATCAACTGTTGAATTAACTGTTTTATTTAAAAAATTAAAATCTTGATTATTATATTTTTTAGCTAAAAAAGAGAGATTTTTTAGGCTTTCTTCTATAGCTTCCTTTTCAAGTTCAATATTATTTACAAACAGTTTGATTAAAGTAATTAAGCTGTTATCAAAAGTTAAAATATCAGCTGAATTATCTACTATGTAAGTTGTTTTGATTTTTTTACTCAACTCTATTATATAACTTAAAGAACCGATTATTGCAGAATTATTAGATTTAAAACGTTCAATATTTTCATATTTTTCATTCCATTTTTCTTCTAAAAGCTCAATACTTGTACTTAATTTACTTCCAAATTTTTTATAAAATTTTTCATTTTTAAATTCATCTATTAAATTATTCATCTCTTGTGTTTTTTTAACTATCTTATCATAATTTATAAAAGTAGCTTTATTATCAAAAAGAGATTCGAATTCATTATGTAATATTTTTATATTACTTAAAGTATTTAAATAATAATTGAAATTTTTAATTTTACTATTGAGTAAAGTAAGATTGTAAATAAAAAGTGTTGATACAATTATGAATAAAAATAAAAATATCAAAACTGGATCAAGATATTTAAAAAGAAATTTCTGAATTTTATTCATGATTATATAATTGTCCCGTTAGAGATTTTAGAAATAGAACTATCTTTTGAACTTCATCTTCATTCAATGATTTGCCCAATTGATAATGAGCCATAAACTTGACAGTATCCTCTAAATTATCTATTCGCCCATCGTGTAAATAAGGTGCTGTTAATTCAATATTTCTTAAAGTTGGAACTTTAAAATAATATTCATCTAACTCATTTTTTGTTACTTCATATCTACCTTTTGATTTACTTTTAAGTTCAGATACAATTCCAAATTTCGCATATAAATTTCCGCCTATATTTATTCCATGATGACAAGCAATACAACCTTGAGTTTTAAATAAAACATATCCTTGTTTTACTTCATCACTAATTGCATTTTTATCCCCTCTTAAATATCTGTCAAAAGGAGCATTTGGGGTAATTAATGTTTTTTCATATTCTGCTATTGCATCTGCAATATTATTTTTTGTAATTCCATCTTTATAAATAGATTCAAATTTATTTTTATAATCAGTTTTATTTAACTTTGTTATTAAATTTTCAAAGTTATTATCCATCTCAACAGGATTAGTTACTGGACCAAATACTTGTTGATGAAGATTTTTAGCTCTTCCATCCCAAAATTGTACAAAGTTAAAAATAGAGTTTAAAACGGTAGGTGCATTTATATTTCCTAATTTTCCATCAATGCCAACGGAAAACTGTAGATTATCAACTCCACCTTGATTTAATAAATGACAAGTATGGCAAGAAATTGTATTATTTTTAGACAAAATAGTATCAAAAAAAAGTTCTTTTCCTAAATCTGCTTTTTCTATATTTACCTTTATATTTAAAGGAATTGGAGATATTGGTTCTTTAGCAAATAGATAAATTACCAAGGGAAATATATAACAAATTATTTTCAACAAAATAACACCTAAATTAGAATTATTATATTATATAATATTAATAATTAATTTATAAGATTTTGCTATTTAACTACATATGATTAATAAGTATTATTTATATAATTTACAAAATTCTATACATAAAAATAATATTTTTATGTATAGATAAATTATTCTTCTATTTGCTCTATATTTCTCAAACTTTCTTCTTTCAAATATTTATATGTTACAGATAAACAACTAATTACAAAAGCCGTAATAAACATATTCAATAAAGAATAAAGTAATTCAAAATAATTTGAAACAACTACTGTCAAAAAATTTATAATTAAACCATATACAAAAAAAACTAATACAGAAATAATTGTAGGGAAAATTCCTACCATGTAAAAAGATAAAAATTTATAATTTTTTGTAATTGAGAAAGCTTCATAAAAGCCCAGCTCTTCATCTGTTGCAATTGCTGGTAATACAATAGAAATTCTGCTAATTACTATTAGAGTAAATATTAAAGATAAAAGTAAAGAGACTGGAAATGTAAAATTTGCAATAAAGATTTTTAATAAGGCTGTTGAAAAGAAAAAAATCAATAAAAAAGTTAAAGCTCCAAAAAGAAAAATCAAAAAAGATTTAAAGAAAAATTTCCATTCTCTTTTTGTTGTTTTAACACTTTGCCATGGCGAAATATCTTCATTTATTAGAAGTATTCTATGTACAGATACTGCAATTGAGATATTAATCAAGAAAGTCAAAAATAAAAGAAAATATACTAAATATTTTTCTTCTTCATTAGCAAATACTAATCTCCCTTGTACTTCATCATAAATCATAAAATTATCAAAAATCATATTTATCATTGTTAATAAGATAAATGGGATTATTAAAGCTTTAAAAAGTGCAACGCGGTGAATTATTAAATTTTTCAATGATTCGTTCATTAAAAATGAATACATACTTTTCCTTAGAATTTTTTTTAATTATATATTACAAATTACTCTCAAATTACTTTTTTTTATCTAAAATTTATTTTAATTCTTCTAATATTTTTTTATATGGATCTTCCCAACAACAATTATGTTCAGCATCAAAATATTTATACTTTATATTATCTTTTTTTGAAAATTTTGAATAATAAGATAAAAATATATCTTTAGGAATAATTTTATCTTTTGTTCCAATTAAATGATATTGTTTAATATGTTCTAAATTTTTTGAAAAATCTGCTGGATTTAAAGAACCTTCCAATTTAGAAATTTTATGCATTGTAGTCCATTTTTCTATATCTAAATTTCCAGCTATTGTAATAAGTAAATCTACATCATTTCTTTTTGAAGCCAATATAGTTGCAACAGCACCTCCTCCTGAATGACCTATTAAAGTGAAATTTTTATTTTTATATTTTGTTTTTAATATATTTAAGCTTTCATCAAAACTCTTTATTACTTCATCTGAAAATCTTTTATTAGTCCAAAAACTATTATTACATATATTTGAATCTATATATTGACAAGGTCGGGCAAGATAGACTTTACATTCACTATTATCATCAAATATTAGTTTTATAATTGTTGAATCTAGAGGTGTAGGATTTTTTGAAATTATGGTTCTTGATAACCAAGCTAAACCATCACCTTCAATGTAAACTTTTAGATTTTTATTTTGACAGTTGATATTTGGTTTTTGCAAAGAAAATAAAGAAAAAGTTGAAGTAGAAATATCAATTTCATCAAAATTTTTCGTTGTTGCAAGAGATAAAACACTATTTTTTCTTTCACTTGGTGTTGGAATATCTTTTATACAACCTGTTAAAAGAAAAATTACTAATAAAAAATTTATATATTTCATTTTTTATTTTGATAATAATTCAATCTCTCTCAATAAAGCTTTTTTCTTTGCTAAATTTATTAAAGCATCTTTTGATTCTTCAAATGTTGCAACTTTTTCTGGAATAAATTTTTCTATATATAAAATTTGTGTTCCTAAATCTTTTAAAGTTACTTTTACTATCTCACCCTCTTTTTTTCCTTTTAAAGACTCTTTTATTTGAGGATTTAATTTATTTTCATCAACTAATGCCGTTAAACCATTGTTTTGCTTTGAAGCAACATCATTTGAAACTGATCTTACATATTTGATAAATGAATCTTTTTTTTCTTGTTTATTTTTTATTTCATTTAGCATTTCAATAATTCTATCGGCATTTTTTTCATAAGAAACTAAAATATTTCTTAATTCATATTTTGCAACTGTTCTTGGTTTTTCTAATTTATAAAGTTCTTCTAACTCTTTTTGAGTTGGCTTATAACTTTGTATAAATTTATTCGACCAAATATCAACAATTGCTAAATTTTTTGCAACTTCTACATCAACATCATTTTTCATAACCGTAGCTTCTAAAGTTTTTGCTAAATTTCTAACTTTTGAATATTCTTTTGCTAAAGATTCTTTCATTTTAGGATTTTGTTTTTCATAATCAGCATGATATTTTATAGCTGAATATGAAGCTATTTCATTTGCATATATATTAATACTAAAAAAAGCTAAAAATATATATAGAGATATTTTCTTTACTATCATCATTTATCCTTAAATTAAATCTTTTTAGAAACTAATACCAAATGTTACTGTTCCTGAATATCCTTGGAATTTACCATCTTTACTTCTATCATAATCCATATCAAAAATTAAACTTGTTGAATCAGATATTTTTGTTTCTACTCCTAATCCAACGTTATACATAGTTTTATTAAGTTCACTAGCTGGTGTAATAAACTCTTTCCCTCCACCTATATATTGTGCTTTTATATCTGCGCTATTATCTCCAAATGAGTTATATACACTTGCAGATAACTGAGGAATAATCAAAGTATCTTCTAACTCTATATTTGAAGTAAGTTTTGCTCCAACTTCAACTGTTCCTCTATTTAATTTTAGACTATCAACTTTTAAAGCATCGTTTTGATAAGCTGTACCTTTTTCTGTATAACCTTTTTGATTTAATAAACTATACTCTAAAGATGCAAAAGGCGTTACAGAAATTCCATCATTAACAGGAATTGAATATCCTGTTTCTACTTTAGCTGAAATCTGATCAGCATCAACTGTTGACGTTAATTTTCCTGAATTTGCAGTTCTTGTACCGTCAGTTTTATGTTTTGCATAAGATAAATAACTATCTACATAAGCATTTTCAAAAGCTAAAGAAGAGTAAAGTGTTGCTTGAATACTAGTTGTATCTGAACTATCAGAAGCAAGATTGTCCTGATTTGTTTTTGTTGTAGAATAAGCAACAGCCGCACCAAAAATTGTTCCATCATTTGTAATTTTGTCCATACCACCAACAAAACCATAAGTAGTTGTATCAAAACCATCGTATTCATTTACTTTATCTTGAGTTGCTTTTCCACCCATTGCTTTTAACCAAAATGATGTATCAAAACTATAATAATCTCCTGATGATAATCCCATTTTATAAATATTAGGAGTGAAATTATTCATTTCTGTTGTTCTAATATCTGATAATCTTCCTCTTATTGTTGTTATTGCTAAATTTGAAGCAGTTATAGAAGTTTGCATATTTGAATTATTTGCCGTTGGAGCGAGTAATCTTTGAGTATTTATCATCTCTTGTTTTTTCTCTGCTGATAATTGTGTTCCACCATCATATTTTTCCATATTTCTAACAATATCTGCTAAAGCTCCTGCTCTATCAGCTTCATTTGCATATCCAGCAAGTGATTGTGAAGCACCATTTGAATAATCTTTTCCTATTTCAGATTTTACAATATATAAATCTTCTGGATTAAATGAGCCTCCACTTGTTCTATCCGCATATAAAGTAAGATTTGTTCCATTTACTGTAACGATTGAATCTATAATACTATTATCCGTAACCAAACCATTATCTTCTGTTCCATAATAGTTTGAAATTAAATAATTTGATGTTGTAATAAGATTATATTGCCCTGCACCTTCCCAACTTCCTTCATAATCAATATTAATTTTTGAACTATTATCTATTGTTAAAGAAGAAGCTGTAATACTTCCAGAAGCACCATTTTCTACAGCTTGTCCCGCACTTAAATCTGTTGTATAAACTTTAAAATTTAAAGTTGAATCCTTACCTATATTTAATTTATCAGCTATTGAAATATCATTATTACTAACATTTAATGTTGAATTATCATTTAAAGTTAAATTTCCACCAAATGCTATATCATCTTTTATATTCACAGTTGTTTTATTTAAATTATTCCCAATTGTTGTATCTAAAGAATAAATATTATATCCAAGGTCTTGTGTATAAGTATCAGCTGATGTCCCATTTGAAGCAAAATAAACGCTATTAAGTTTAGAAGAAGATTCACCTATATCAGTGTATAAAGTCGTTGTTCCTTCAAAATTTACTGTTCCTTTTCCATCATTTTTTGTTCTTATTGATGTTGGTACACTTGAAACAATTATGGATTTTGAATCATCTACATTTACTATTCCATCTGCATCAAAGATTAAATCCCCATATAAATCACCTTCAAAATTTACAACTCCATTACCACTCACATGAAATGTAGTATCATTACTTTCTTCAACATACACATCATTTTTAAAAGTAACTATTTCGTTATTTGCTCCTGCATAAATTCTTTCAAAAGTTGAATTTCCAGTTGTATTTCCACCTAAAACACCATAAACAGTTGAAGTTCCATTAAAAGTTAAAGTTGCATCATTTGCATTTGTAAACTCTATTCCTGAACTTCCTGTTGTAAGATTTACATTATCTGCAATTTCTAAAGTTCCAGCATTTGAATTAAAATCTACATTTCCTATAAAACCTTCATTATTTGTATCATTATTACCTTTTAAGATAACTGTTCCATCTGAAGCATAATTTAAATTACTTGCATAAACCATATTATTAAATGTTACAGTTTCACCACTTGCTCCAGCAACTATACTTTCTAAATTTTTACTACTACTTCCCACAGTTCCAGTTACACTTGAACTTCCTTCAAATACTAAATTTCCAGTATTTGCATTATCTGTTGATATGATTAAACTATTTAATCCTGTATTTGTAATATTTGCATTATCTGCTAATGTTAAAGTTGCATTATTTCTTAAATTTATAATATCTGCAAAAATTTCTTTTCTTGCTAATAATCCATTTGAAGTTACTGTTCCATTACTATCTTTATCTTGTTCATCATTTGTATTAATATTTAACTCATTAATACCATAAAGTGCGCTTCCAATAAGATCATCAACAACACCATCTCCACTAAAATTTAAAATTCCTGTATTATTTGCTAATGTTTCAACTGAACCTAAAATTCCTTTTCCATCAGCAATATTTACAACTGCATCATTTCCAGCAAAGTTTATATTTCCATCTAAATATCCATTTAAATTTGCTTTTCCAACTCCTGAAAATACTATATTTGAAGTTGTATTTCCAGAAATTGTATTAAAGTTAGTAATTCCTGAACCAAGATTTGTAGTTATTGCATATACATCTTTTTCAAATGTTACAGTTTCCCCATCTGTTGCTGCATTTATCTCTTTCAATTTATTCGCATCTGTTCCTACTGTTCCACTTACTGTTGAACTTCCTTCTAAAGTTAATGTTCCTATTGGAGTTGTACTATTTGTTACTATTGAAGAGTTTATATTTTTATTATCTGCTAAAACTACTGTTCCATCTGCGTTATATCTTATTGACGTCCCTTTATAATTCCCATCTAAATTTACTGTCCCTGTTCCTTCTACATCTAGGTTTGTTGCGTACACATCATCACTGAATGTTGAGTTTGAACTATTCGCTCCTGCATTTATCTCTTTTAATTTATTCGCATCTGTTCCTACTGTTCCACTTACTATTGAACTTCCTTCTAAAGTAAGTATTCCCATATTTGCATCTGCTGTTGTAATTGTCGATGTAATATCACTTCCATCAGCTAAAACTAATGTTGAGCTATTTGCTGTTCCATTATTATTTAAAACTGTACTGTTTGCGTATATATTTCCATTTATTGTTGTAGTTGAATAGTTTGTTGAATTTCCACTTTCTCCAATATTTAAAGTTGAAATAAATGATCCAGAACTTCCTATATTTCCAGTAATAATTTGTGATTTTCCGCTATTATCACCTATAAAACTTACCACTCCTTGATCACTCATATTTGCAACTATATTACTTGTTAAATCCGATTCAAATTTTATTTCTAAAGAATTAATATTTGTAGTTATTGCATATACATCTTTTTCAAATGTTACAGTTTTTCCAGTAATTCCATTAGCGTTTATCTCTTTCAATTTATTTGCATCTGTTCCTACTGTTCCACTTACTGTTGAACTTCCTTCTAAAGTTAATGTTCCTGTTGGAGTTGTACTATTTGTTACTATTGAAGAGTTTATATTTTTATTATCTGCTAAAACTACTGTTCCATCTGCGTTATATCTTATTGACGTCCCTTTATAATTCCCATCTAAATTTACTGTCCCTGTTCCTTCTACATCTAGGTTTGTTGCGTACACATCATCACTAAATGTTGAGTTTGAACTATTCGCTCCTGCGTTTATCTCTTTCAATTTATTTGCATCTGTTCCTACTGTTCCACTTACTGTTGAACTTCCTTCTAAAGTTAATGTTCCTGTTGGAGTTGTACTATTTGTTACTATTGAAGAGTTTATATTTTTATTATCTGCTAAAACTACTGTTCCATCTGCGTTATATCTTATTGACGTCCCTTTATAATTCCCATCTAAATTTACTGTCCCTGTTCCTTCTACATCTAGGTTTGTTGCGTACACATCATCACTAAATGTTGAGTTTGAACCATTCGCTCCTGCGTTTATCTCTTTCAATTTATTTGCATCTGTTCCTACTGTTCCACTTACTGTTGAACTTCCTTCTAAAGTTAATGTTCCTGTTGGAGTTGTACTACTATTATTTATTATTGAAGAGTTTATATTTTTATTATCTGCTAAAACTACTGTTCCATCTGCGTTATATCTTATTGACGTCCCTTTATAATTCCCATCTAAATTTACTGTCCCTGTTCCTTCTACATCTAGGTTTGTTGCGTACACATCATCACTAAATGTTGAGTTTGAACCATTCGCTCCTGCGTTTATCTCTTTCAATTTATTTGCATCTGTTCCTACTGTTCCACTTACTGTTGAACTTCCTTCTAAAGTTAATGTTCCTGTTGGAGTTGTACTACTATTATTTATTATTGAAGAGTTTATATTTTTATTATCTGCTAAAACTACTGTTCCATCTGCGTTATATCTTATTGACGTCCCTTTATAATTCCCATCTAAATTTACTGTCCCTGTTCCTTCTACATCTAGGTTTGTTGCGTACACATCATCACTAAATGTTGAGTTTGAACCATTCGCTCCTGCGTTTATCTCTTTCAATTTATTTGCATCTGTTCCTACTGTTCCACTTACTGTTGAACTTCCTTCTAAAGTTAATGTTCCTGTTGGAGTTGTACTACTATTATTTATTATTGAAGAGTTTATATTTTTATTATCTGCTAAAACTACTGTTCCATCTGCGTTATATCTTATTGACGTCCCTTTATAATTCCCATCTAAATTTACTGTCCCTGTTCCTTCTACATCTAGGTTTGTTGCGTACACATCATCACTAAATGTTGAGTTTGAACCATTCGCTCCTGCGTTTATCTCTTTCAATTTATTTGCATCTGTTCCTACTGTTCCACTTACTGTTGAACTTCCTTCTAAAGTTAATGTTCCTGTTGGAGTTGTACTATTTGTTACTATTGAAGAGTTTATATTTTTATTATCTGCTAAAACTACTGTTCCATCTGCGTTATATCTTATTGACGTCCCTTTATAATTCCCATCTAAATTTACTGTCCCTGTTCCTTCTACATCTAGGTTTGTTGCGTACACATCATCACTAAATGTTGAGTTTGAACTATTCGCTCCTGCGTTTATCTCTTTCAATTTATTTGCATCTGTTCCTACTGTTCCACTTACTGTTGAACTTCCTTCTAAAGTTAATGTTCCTGTTGGAGTTGTACTATTTGTTACTATTGAAGAGTTTATATTTTTATTATCTGCTAAAACTACTGTTCCATCTGCGTTATATCTTATTGACGTCCCTTTATAATTCCCATCTAAATTTACTGTCCCTGTTCCTTCTACATCTAGGTTTGTTGCGTACACATCATCACTAAATGTTGAGTTTGAACTATTCGCTCCTGCGTTTATCTCTTTCAATTTATTTGCATCTGTTCCTACTTGTCCTGTTACAGTTTGTGTTCCACCAGATAATGTTAAAATCCCCTTATTATCATGTGATGTTGTTATTGTTGAAGTTATATTTTTATCATTTGAAAGTATCAAGGTTGAACTATTTGTTGTTGTATTATTTAAAATTGTACTATTTACAAATATATCTCCATTAACAGTTGTTGTTGAAATTGTAGTTAAATTACCAATACTTAAAGTATTTAAAAAATTTAAATTATTTCCTATATTTCCATTAATATTATTTATTCCTATTGTTGTTATATTTCCATCACCTGAATCAGTATTAGTAATATTTCCAGAAAAATTTGAATTTAAAATAATATCTCCATCTTGACTAAAATTCAAATTTCCTGTTCCTGAAGATAAAGAAACATCTCCAGCAAAAGTTGCTGTATTTGTAGTATCCATATCAATAGAACCTGCTGTAACTGCTCCATTAAAATTTACTGTTCCATTTATTTTTATGTTTCCATCTTCAATATTTGTTGAACCTGAAACGGTATTTGAACCATCAAAAATTAAATTTGCTGTATAACTATTTGATGAGATTGAACTTAAAGTTTGAGTAGGAATACCAGGAGCATCAGTTATATAACTAGAAGGTATTATATTTGTATTATAAAAAGTTGTACTATTTTTTGAAATACTTCCTGAAGTAGCTCCAGTTGTAAAAGTTAAATTTAATTCTAATGGAGAAAAGCTTTGGCTTCCTAAATAATATCTTGCAGGATAAAGTGTATACATAGGATCTGTCTGAGCAGCAGCAAATGATGGATCAGTATAAGAACTATTTGCCCAAGAAGTAGGTTTAAAAACTACTGGATTTGTATCATTTTCTGTTCTTGTACTAGATAAAACTCCACTATTTACAGCTTTTTCTACTGTAATTGGATTTGTTCCTCCTGATGGAGTTGTCGTAGAATCAGAAATAGTAGATTGTACATCAGTAAAATAATCAGTTGCATAACTACTTGTATTACCAAAAATCAAAGCACTACCTATTAAAGAAATAGATAGATTTAATCCTATTTTACCACCCTTTAAAATACGAAATCTCGTATCTATAACTCTAAATGATTTCATTTTATTAGAGTTCTCCCTTAAATATATTTATACAGCTTAATAATGGTATATATAATATCTAATTTTTTTAAAATATTTGATAAATATATTATTTCTTAGTTATAAAAAAAACTATTTATTTTTCTAAAATATCTTTCTATTCCATCAAAAGAGTGACTTCCTCCCTCTTCTATTATCAAATCTGTCTCTTCTAGTTTTAAAGCTGCTTCACTAAAATCTAAAACCTCATCTTCTTCTTGTAATAAAGTGATAAAATTTTGAGGATTTTTTATAAATTGTACTTCATAATTTTTTAATGATTTTATATGATTTGATGTGAATTCAAATCGTGAATTATCATAATAATTTGTAACAAATTCCACTCCTTCATATCTATGCAAAGTTCCCCAAGGATTAACTGCTGGATTTATTAAAACAGCTTTCAAATCATACTTATTTGCTAAATAAAGGGCATAAAATCCACCAAGAGAAGAACCTACTAGATAAACTGGCTCTTCTTTATTTAAAGAAAATTCTATTATTTGTTCTAATGTGTCAATTGCTAAATTTGGAATAGTAGGAAGAGAAATTGTTATTATTTCTTCTTCAAAATACTCTTTAAATTTTTGTGGTTTTGAACCAAAGCCCGAACTTGCAAATCCATGAATGTATATTATCATTTTATTTTCTTCCAATTTTTTTATTATATAATTATGCAATTTTACAATAAAAGGCTTGATAATGAAATTATTTTCAAAAATTATTTTCACTTCATCTTTTCTAGTTTTAAATCTGAATGCACAAGTTTTTTCAGTTTTTTTGGAAAATGATGTAATAAATGGAGATGACAAACACTATACAAATGGAACTTATTTGAGTTATTTAACAAACAAAGATACAAATAATTCTTCTAAATATAATAATAGTTTTTTTGACTTAATCTCTAAAATTCCAACTTTCAATAATGATACAAAATATCAAACTTTAGGTTTGACTTATTCACATTATGCCTTTACACCAAGTGATATAGATAAAAAAGAAAAAATTATAGGTGATTTACCTTATGCAGGAGTTGCTACTCTTGATTTTATTTTATTCAAATGGGAAGAAGATTTTTTTCATGAATATACTATTACTTTAGGGGCTGTTGGACCTAGTACAAAAACTGACTCTTTTCAAAAATCTTTTCATAATACAATTGGTAGTACTGAACCACAAGGATGGGACAATCAATTAAAAGATGATTTTTTATATAACTTTTCCTACTCTTATGGTTATAGAGCATTGAAACATGAATTCTCTTATGGAAAAATGGATTTAGTAAATACAATTAGAGCAAATGTTGGAAATTATAATAGATCTTTAATGGCTGGGACAATGATTAGATATGGTAATAACTTTCCAAATAACTTTAATAGTGTAGGAAAATTTATAGGTGTAAATGAAAATAAACTTTTAAATCTTGACTCTAAAACAAATAAAAATTTAGGTTGGTCATTATCTTATGGTTTAGGTTACTCTTATACAGATTATTTTTATGTGAATAATCATGACAAATCTTATGAACTAGATGAATTAAAAGATAGCTTAGTTCAAGTTATTTCATTGGATACTTATCTTGATAAATTTGTTTTATCATTTAGCTTTAAAACTTCAAAAATTAATTTATCAAAAGAGTACAACCAAAATGAAAATTGGGGAGGAATAAATATAGCTTATCTATTTTAGATAAGTTATATTTGATTTCTCAAAGCATTTCTTGATGCTTTATCAACAAGATTAAAAATAGTATCAATTTCATCTTTTAAACTATTTTTTTTATGTCCTTTTACTTTTATAAAAACTAAATCTAACTTATCAGATTTTTCAAAAAATAGCTTATATAATTCATGATTATTTATTAATTTATCTTTAGATGATTTGTACTCATTTTTTTCTAATTTTTCTCTTCTATCTTTTAAGTTTATGATATTTTGACAATCAGTATAAATTTCTATTAAAGAGTTTTTATTTTTTATTTCATCCAAAGCCCAAAGTAGAGTTTGTAGTTCAAGTTTTGTGGAACTTGTATTTTCAAATTTTTTTGTTTTGATAGTTTTTCTCAAATTTTCAAAAGATAAATTTTCATCTTCAATAATCAAAAAACTTCCAAAACCAATTTTTTCTTGTGGATTTACACTTGAATCAGTAAATAATTTTATATTTTTCATAAAAGATAATACAATCTTTTATATTACAAAGTGTCATATTTTATAAAGCACATAAAAAATTTGATTATAATTGCGCTTATGTTTAGAAGGATAGAAAATGGCTAAGAAAAAAATAACACTTTTTGAATGTCAACATTGTGGAGAACAATCTACGAAATGGCTTGGAAAATGTCCAAATTGTGGCTCTTGGGATAGTTTTATTGAATTAAACCAAGAACAACAAGAAGTTTTAAAACACTCTTCAAAAATCATAAATACAACATCAAAAGCAAAACCAATAACCCAAATAGAACAAGATGATGTTACAAGATTTTCTTCTTTTAACTATGAATTTGACTTAGTTTTGGGTGGAGGAATAGTTCCAGGAAGTTTAACTTTAATTGGTGGAAGTCCAGGAGTTGGAAAATCAACACTATTACTAAAAGTTGCTGGAAGTATCGCAAAATCAGGGAAAAAAGTTCTTTATGTTTCTGGTGAAGAGAGTGCTGGTCAAATAAAACTACGAGCAAATAGACTTGAAGCAAATCATGATGAACTCTTTTTATTAAGCGAAATAAAACTTGAAGAGATACAAGATGAACTTTTAAGAGAAAATTATGAAGTTTGTATTATAGATTCTATTCAAACTATCTATTCTTCAAATCTAACAAGCGCACCAGGAAGTGTTTCACAAGTTCGAGAAATAACATTTGAGTTAATGAGAAAAGCAAAAGAGTCAAATATTGCTATGTTTATTATTGGTCATATTACAAAAGATGGAAGTATTGCAGGTCCTAGAGTTTTAGAACATATGGTTGATACTGTTTTATACTTTGAAGGAGAAGCAAGCAGGGAACTACGAATGCTGAGAGGTTTTAAAAATCGTTTTGGAAGTACCAGCGAAATTGGTATTTTTGAAATGACAGCAGAAGGACTTATTAGTGCAAAAGATATAGCTTCAAAATTTTTTGATAAAAGTAAATCTCAAAGTGGTTCAGCTTTAACTGTAACTATGGAAGGAAGTCGTGCAATTATCCTTGAAGTTCAGGCACTTGTAACAGAAAGTACTTATCCAAATCCAAAAAGAAGTGCAACAGGTTTTGATGCAAATAGACTTACTATGCTTCTTGCACTTTTAGAGAAAAAAATAGATTTACCACTAAATACTTATGATGTATTCATAAACATAAGCGGTGGAATAAAAATCAAAGAGAGTTCAGCTGATTTAGCTGTAATTGCTGCTATTATTTCATCATTTAGAGATAGACCTATTTCAAAAGAATCAGCTTTTATAGGTGAAGTTTCACTAACAGGTGAAATAAAAGATGTTTATTCTATTGATTTAAGATTAAAAGAAGCCCAAGCTCAAGGTATAAAAAAAGCTGTTATTGCTCAAAAAACAAATTTAAAACTTGATATTAAGACTTTTGCAGTTGATGAAGTCTCTAAAATGATAGAATTATTTTAGAATTTATGTCTCAAAAATGATAAAACTATTTTAAGGAATAAAATGATTGATTTAGATAATGGAACAGAATTTGAAATAGATATTTTAAGTTTAGAAAATATCGCAAAAACACTAACAAAAAAAGATATTGAACTTCTTGTTGTAAAAAATGATGAAATTAAAAAATTAAATAAAGAACATAGAAATATAGATAAAGCAACTGATGTTTTAAGTTTTCCTATGGATTTTGAAATGCCAAATATGCCTTTAGGTTCTATTGTAATTTCAACAGATTTTGTAGAAGAAAAATCAAAAGAGTATGGACATAGTTTTAATGAAGAATTATCACTTTTATTTATTCATGGAATATTGCATCTTTTAGGTTATGACCACGAAGTTGATCAAGGTGAACATAGAGCAAAAGAAGAAGAGTTAATAAAAGAGTTTAATTTACCTGACAGTTTAATAGTAAGAAATTCTTAATAAAATAGCCTAGTTACAACTAGACTATTTTGAACAATGAGGACAAAGTCCACTTAAAACAATACTTGTTGAGTCAATTTTAAATGAACTCAATTTGTTTGCTTGTTCTTGAATACTTGATGCATCAAGCATAATATCTTCGATATAACCACAAGAAGAACAAACTAAATGTGCATGTTCAGTTTTTACCAATTCATAAACAGATTTTGAATTTGGCAACTTAACTTCTGATAGAAAAACTTTTTCAACCATTGCATTAATATTTTTATAAATAGTTGCTAATGATACTGAAGGGAACTTAGATAATAGTTTTTTGTATAAATCATCAATGTTCATATGACCATTTTTATAAAGTTCTTCAACGATTGCTACTCTTTGAGGAGTAACTTTTAAATCATATTCTTTTAATAAATTCGTATAATTTGTCATAAATTCTTCCTTTCGCGGAATCATACTACTTTAATATTTATTTCCACATAAATTACATAGCTTTTTAGAGATATTTTTTCAAAGATTCTCTATGCTATTATTATAGCATAAATTTTACTATTGGAAAATAATTTTCTTTTAAGTTTTAATATTTTATAATTCTCAAATAATAAATATTATCCTTTAATAAAATTAATTATTAAAGTTTTATTTATATAATGTTATAATAAAAAGACTAAAAAAATAAAGGGAAAAAAATGAAACAATACGAAACTTATAAATGTAATAAATGTGGCAATGAAGTAGAAGTACAAAATGTTGGTGGAGGAACTTTACACTGCTGTGGTCAAGAAATGGAAATGATTACAACAAATTTAACAGCTGTTAATTTGATGAAAGCATTTGCAGGTGAATCAATGGCAAGAAATAAATATGATTTATATGGTGATATTGCTTACGAACAAGGGTATCATAGAATTGCAAAGTTTTTCCATGAAGCTGCAGTTAATGAAAAATATCATGCACGTGCAGAATACAAAGCTTACAATAAATTAGTAAATGATTATGAACTTGATTCAACTGCTAAAAATATCATAACAGCAGCAGATGGAGAACAATATGAGCATGAAGAAATGTATCCAAATTTTGAAGCAATTGCTAAAGAAGAAGGATTAAAAGAGATTGCAAGATTATTTAAAGCTATTGGAAAAGTTGAAGTTGAACACGAAAAAGAGTATAGAGAACTTTTACAAGCTTTAGAAGATGAAGGTTTCTTTGAATCAGAAGAGGAAGAAGAGTGGGTTTGTGAAGTATGTGGACATGTTCATAGAGGTAAAAAACCACCAAAAGAGTGTCCTTTATGTAGAGTTGAAAAAGAGTACTTCAAGAAAAAATCAAAAGATGTAACTGTTGGATAAAATCTAAATTAGGTAAAACTTCTTAAAGTTTTACCTCTTAAAAATAATATCTTCGATAAGATTACATACAAAATTATCGGAGTTTGTTTCTTGCTTAAATTTTTTATTTTTTTTATTTTTCTTATCTCTTTAAATGCTGATAATTTAAAAATTGCAACTTACAATGTAGAAAATTTATTTGATTTAAAAAATGATAATGATGAATATACTGAGTTTATCCCCAATGGAAAATCCCAATGGAATCAAAGAAATTTCAATATAAAACTTAATAATCTTATACAAGTGTTAGAAGATTTAGATGCAGATATCATTGCACTTCAAGAAGTTGAAAATAGAGATTTAATGATTCTTTTACAAAAAAAACTTCCAAAATATAAATATTACTCTTTTGTAAAATATTCTAATTCAGCAATAGGATTGGGATTTTTATCAAAAGTCAAAATAGAAAACACCAAACATATTGATGTAAAATTTAGAACAAGAGTTTTTAGACCAATACTTGAAACAACTTTTGTTTATGAAAATATTGAATTTAAAGTTTTTAATAATCATTGGCCTTCAAAAGCTGTTGGAGAAAGTTATAGGGTTAAATATGCTAAAACTTTACAAGATAGAGTAAAAGATATAGAAAAAGATTATGATTACATTTTATTAGGTGATTTTAACTCTGATTATGATGAATTTGAAACTTTTAAAAGAAGTCAAAAATTAAATAATACTTCAGGAATAACAGGAATAAATCAAGTATTAAATACAACCTTAGATGATAAATTTATTACATATTCTAATATTTTAAAAGAAGAGAAAAGAGTTCATTATAATTTATGGTTAGATTTAAATCCAAGTGAAAGATTTTCAACAAAATTTAAAAATCAAAATAACACTCCTGATAGTATACTTGTTCCTCCTGCTTTATTTGATAATAAAAAACTTTCATATATACCAAAATCTTTTTATGTTTTTAAACCAACTTATTTATATGAAAATGGTCAAATAAACAGATGGAAAATGAGTGATGATAGATTTCTAAAAATTCACAAAGGGAAAGGTTATTCAGACCATCTTCCTATCATTGCCCAATTTTCTATAAAAAAAGATGATAGAAATATTATAAAAAAAATAGAAAAGAATAAAGAAGAAATAAAAACCATAGAAGATTTATATAAAGAAGAAAAATTAACTAAGCCAATTTTTTTAGATAATGTTGTTGTTATTTATCAAGATGAAGATAAGGCTATTGTAAAAAGAGAAAATGATAGAGCAATTTATATCTATAAAAACGCTCAAAATCTAAAACTTGGTTTTTCATACAATATTCAAGTAAATCAAATAAATACATATTTTGGCTTAAAAGAGATAAAAGATTTTATTGTTGAAGAAGAAAAAAATTTCATTGATTATAAATCACTATTTTTAGATACTTCTAATATAAATATTTTTGATTTTAAGTATGAAAATGAAATTATAAAAAATCTAAAAGGTACTGTTAAAAATTCAAGGCTTTATTTAGATGAAAACAAATATATAAAACTTTATGCAAAAAATAGAGATTTACTTCCTAAAAATGGAGATAAAATCACTATTTTAAATGCTCATCTAGCTTCATACAGAGGAAATATGCAAATTATAATTCATAAAAAAACTGATTACAAAGTAGGAAATTAATGTTAATTAAATCAATTTTTACAAATAGTTCAGGTATTTTAGTTTCAAGGATTTTAGGTTTTGTAAGAGATTTACTAACTGCTTCCATTTTAGGAGCAAATATCTATTCTGATATCTTTTTTATTGCTTTTAAATTACCAAATTTATTTAGAAGTATTTTTGCTGACGGAGCTTTTACTCAAGCTTTTATTCCTTCTTATGCAAAATCAAAACATAAAATCAGATTTTCATCAGTTGTTTTTTTACAATTATTTGGATTTTTAATCATATTATCTTTGATTGTAACTATGTTTTCTCATATTGTTGCAAAAGCTTTTGCGATTGGTTTTTCAAAAGAAACAGTTGATTTAGCTGCTCCACTATTTGCAATAAACTTTTACTATTTGCCAATTATTTTCACAGTTACATTTATGGCTGCGCTTTTACAATACAAACACCATTTTGCAACAAGTGCATATTCAACTGCGCTTTTAAATCTTGGAATGATTGCTGCACTATTAATTTCTAAAAATATGGATAAATATGAAATTACTTTTTATTTATCTTATGGGGTTATCGTTGGAGGAATTTTACAAATTATTGTTCATTTGATTGCAGTTAAAAGAGCAAACTTATGTAAAATCTTTCACTTTAAAAAGCATAAGAAAAAAGAAGAAACAAAATTTTATAAAAACTTTTTTTCTGCAACATTAGGTTCATCAACTATGCATCTTTCAGCTTTTATTGATACTTGGTTAGCCTCTTTTTTAATAAGTGGTTCTATTTCATACCTTTATTATGCAAATAGAGTTTTCCAGCTTCCTTTGGCTATTTTTGCAATTGCAACTTCAATTGCCCTATTTCCAATGGTAGCACGTGCAATAAAAAATAAAGATGAAAACAGAGCCTTACATCTAATGAAAAAATCATCTATTATTTTATTTGCCGTTTTATTCTTTTCTATGTTAATTGGAATTGTATTTAATGAATTTATTATTAAACTTCTTTTTGAAAGAGGAGCTTTTACAAGTAATGATACACAAAATACTGCTTTGATATTAACTATGTATCTAATTGGTCTTTTACCTTTTGGTTTAGCAAAAATTTTCTCACTTTGGTTATATTCAAATGAACAACAATTTTTAAGTGCAAAAATATCAATGAAAAGTTTAGCTTGGAATATTATTTTTTCTTTAATATTAATCAAACCATTTGGAGCTGCTGGTCTTGCCTTTGCAAGTACATTAAGTGGATTTATTTTATTTTTTCTAACTATTAAAGCTTTTGGTTTTGATAAATTTATAAAAATGTTCAAAAAATAGATTACTATTTTTTAACATTTTAAATTTAGTTATATTTAGCAAGATTAAGCTATAATAAAAGCTTTACATACAATTATACTAGGATTTCTATGAAAGACTTTTTCAAACAATATATTCCATATTACAAAAATTATAAATTAGAATTTTTTTATTCATTAATAGGGATAATTTTAGTTGCAAGTTCAACAGCAGGAACTGCTTATGCAATTCAACCTTTATTAGATGAAATTTTTATTAATAAAGATGAAAAAATGCTTTATATGATGCCTTTATTTGTTGTTATATTATACACAGCTAAAGGGTTTGGACGATATATTCAAGCTTATTATATTTCATATATTGGTCAAGATATTACTAGAATTGTAAGAGATAAACTATTTTCACACGTTTTGACTTTAGATATGGATTTTTTTCAAAAAATTCATGGAGGAGAACTTGTAAGTAGAATTACAAATGATATAAATAGAATCCAAAGAGCCGTATCAAATAGTATTGCAGAATTTATCAGAGAAAGTTTAACTGTTGTTGGATTAATTGGACTTGTAATTTATCACTCTCCTGAATTGGCATTTTACGGTTTAGTTGTTTTACCACTTGCCATTTATCCATTATCAATTCTTGCAAAAAAAATGAAAAAACTATCTTTCAAATCTCAAGAAAGTAATTCAGATATTACTACAAGTCTAAACGAATCTTTTAATAATATTGAAATAATTAAAGCAAATTCAACTGAAAAAATTGAGATGACAAAGTTTTCAGTTCATAATATGATATTTTTTAAATACAATATGAAATCAGTTAGAACAAATGAACTAACTTCACCTGTAATGGAAATTATTGGAGCATTTGCATTTGCAGCAGTAATTTTAGTGGGTGGTTCAAAAGTAATTTCAGGAGAATTAACAACTGGAACATTTAGTTCATTTATAGCTGCTTTATTTATGTTATACACTCCCATTAAAAAAATATCAAGTCTTTATAATAGTATGCAAGATGCAATTGCAGCAAATGAAAGAATCAATGATATGTTCTCAAAAAAACCAACTATTATATCAGGAACTATCAAAGCACCAAAAGATATTAATGAGATTAAATTTGAAAATGTAGAACTAAAATATGAAGATTTTACTGCTTTAAAAAATATAAATCTAAATGCAACAAAAGGTGAAATTGTTGCACTGGTAGGAGATAGTGGTGGTGGAAAATCATCACTTATAAATTTAATAATTAGATTTTATGATGTAACTAAAGGAAATTTACTGATAAATGGAATTTCAATTAAAGATTTTGATACCAAATCTTTAAGGGAAAATATTTCAATAGTAACACAAAGAGTTTATATATTTAACGACACAATAGCAGCTAATATCGCTTATGGTCATGAAATTGATGAAGTCAGAGTTATTGAAGTTTTAAAACAAGCTCATGCTTACGATTTTGTTATGGCAATGAAAAAAGGTATTCACACAATTTTAGATGAGTTTGGAACAAATCTAAGTGGAGGACAAAGACAAAGAATTGCAATAGCAAGAGCTTTATATAAAAATCCAAAAATTTTAATTTTGGATGAAGCAACTTCAGCACTTGATAATAAAAGTGAATCAATTATTAGTGAAGTAATTCACGAAGTAAGTCAAAATAAAATAACATTTATAATAGCACATAGATTAAGTACAATAAAAAATGCAAATAAAATTGCTGTATTTAAAAATGGTGAAATTGTTTCTATTGGAACAGAAAATGAACTATTAAATTCTTCTAATGAGTATCAAAGATTGTATAATTCAGCTAATATTTGATGATTTTTGGATAAAATGCCTCAATTTTAAAAAAGGGATTAAATTTGTTTAGCTATGAAACACTAAAAAAAATCTTGTTCAAATTTGAGCCAGAAACTGCCCATCACATTGCAGAATTTGGACTTAAAGCCTTAGGAAAATGTAGAATTGCAAAAGCATATATGGAAAAGAAAAATTATATTTCTAATCCAAAATTAACTCAAGAAGTTTTTGGTGTAACATTTGCTAATCCAGTTGGACTTGCTGCTGGTTTTGACAAAAATGCAACTATGATAAAAGCAATGAAATCTCTAGGTTTTGGTTTTACTGAAATTGGAACAATGACACCTCGTCCACAAGATGGTAATCCAAAACCTAGAATGTTTAGATATCCTGAACAAAAATCAGTTCAAAATGCCATGGGATTTAATAATTTAGGAGCGCATACTGTTTTAAAAAACTTAAAAAAAGTTTATCCTTTTTCTATACCAATTGGTGTAAATATAGGTAAAAATAAAACTACTCCAGAAGAGTTTGCATTAAGTGATTATAAAACTTTAATTAAAAAATTTGAAACAACAAATGATTATTTAGTTATAAATATTTCAAGTCCAAATACGCCAAACTTAAGAGATTTACAAAATGAAAAGTTTATTACTGAACTTTTTGTTATGGCAAAAGAGATGACAAATAAACCTATTTTGTTAAAAATTGCTCCGGATATGGAAGCATCTGTTGCTATTGATTTATGTAAATGTGCAGTAAATGCAGGTGCAGATGGAATCATAGCTACAAATACAACTATTGATTATAGTTTAGTTCCAAATTGTCAAAATTTTGGTGGTTTAAGTGGTGCTTGTTTAACACAAAAATCTGCTAATTTATTTAAAGAATTAGCACGTGAACTATTTGGAAAAACTATTTTAATCTCTGTTGGTGGTATTTCAAATGGTGCTCAAGCTTATGAAAGAATAAAAAATGGAGCAACACTTGTTCAAGCATATTCTGGGTTAATTTTTGAAGGTCCTTCAATGGTTAGAAAGATAAATGAAGAAATTTTAGAACTTCTTTCAAAAGATGGTTTTGAAAATATCAAAGATGCTATTGGAGCAAATTTAAAATAAAAAGGAAAAATAATGAATAGTACAAAAATCAATAACTTATTTAAACTATTTGCTATTCAATTTTCACTATTAATAATGATTTCGGGAGAATCTATGGGAAGTAATTTACCAAAATATTATACAAAAACATTAGAAAATGGATTAGAAATTGTCGCAATTCCTATGAAAAATAGTTCAAATGTAATATCAACAGATATTTTTTACAAAGTTGGAAGTAGAAATGAAAAAATGGGTAAAAGTGGAATTGCTCATATGTTAGAGCATCTAAATTTTAAATCTACAAAAAATTTAAAAGCTGGAGAATTTGATGAAATAGTAAAAGGTTTTGGAGGAGTAAATAATGCCTCTACATCTTTTGATTATACACATTATTTTATCAAATCAAGTTCTAAAAATATGGATAAATCATTAGAACTTTTTTCAGATTTAATGGAAAATCTTACACTTAAAGATGAAGAATTTCAACCAGAACGTGACGTAGTTGCAGAAGAAAGACGTTGGAGAACAGACAATAATCCAATGGGATATTTGCAATTTAGATTGTTTAATAATGCTTATATCTATCATCCATATCATTGGACACCAATTGGATTTATGAGTGATATTCAGAATTGGTCAATCGAAGATATTAGAGATTTTCATAGTACGTATTATCAACCAAAAAATGCAATTGTTGTAGTTGCAGGTGATATAGATGAAAATGAAGTTTTTAAATCAGTTGAAAAACATTTTAAAAATATTAAAAATACAAAAGAGATTCCTTCAAAACTTCATACAGTTGAGCCAAAACAAGATGGAGAAAAAAGAGTAACTGTACATAAAGATTCTGCTGTACAGATGATAGCAATTACTTATCATATTCCAAATTTTGAAGATAAAGATCAAGTTGCATTAAGTGCATTAAGTGAACTTTTAAGTAGTGGAAAAAGTTCTATTTTACAAAAAAGACTAATAGATGAAAAAAGATTAGTAAACACAATTTATGCTTATAATATGGAATTAAAAGACCCTGGATTGTTTATGTTTATAGCAGTTGCAAATGAAGGAATTTCTGCTTTAGAAATTGAAAAAGAAATTTTAGATACAATTGCGCGAATCAAAAAAGGTGAAATTTCTCAAAAAGATATAGATAAAATAAAAATCAATACAAAAGCTGATTTTATTTTTTCATTAGAAAGCTCAAGTGAAGTAGCTTCTTTATATGGCTCTTTTTTAGTTAGAGATAATATTCAACCTCTTTTAGATTATGAAAAGAATGTAGAAAAACTATCAAAAGAAGATTTGATTAATGTTGCAAATAAATATTTAAATAAAAACAATTCTACAACAGTTATTTTAAAGGACGAAAAAAAATAATGGACTATTCTATTAGTAAAACAAATTTTGGAGAAAAACCTGAGTTTGAATATCCTAAACCTCTCTTCTTAGAAGAAATGGGAGAAGATGGATTAAAAAAACTATTTAGTGATTTTTATGATTTAATAATTGATAGTGACATTGGAAATTTTTTTCCTCAAGATGAAAAAGAGTTAGAAAAAGTAAAAGCGCATAATGTTAAATTTTTTATTGAGGCTTGTGGTGGAGAAAAACATTATTCAAATGCTGTAGGACATTTTGATATGTTAAAAACTCATAAACAATTTTCAATAACTGAAAAAGCAAGACGTGAATGGCTTGGTTGTATGGAAGAAGTTTTAAAAAAAATTGATATTTCTGATGAAGCAAAACAAAGTTTTTGGAATTTTCTAGAAACATTCTCAAAACATACTGTAAATGTTGATGAAAGACAAGAATTAGAAGATTTAGTAGTAAAAAAAGGATAAATATGGATATTATTACCGGTGCAATGACCGCACTAATCACACCATTTAAAAATGGAAAAGTAGATTTACAAAAATATGAGTCTTTAATAAAAAGACAAATAGCGCAAGGAATAGATGCAGTTGTTCCAGTAGGAACTACAGGAGAAAGTGCAACTTTATCACATAGTGAACATAAAGAATGTATAGAAGTAGCTGTTGCGGTTTGTAAAGGAAGTGGTGTAAAGGTAATTGCAGGAGCTGGTTCAAATGCTACACATGAAGCATGTGATATAGCAAAACATGCACAAGATGTTGGTGCAGATGGACTTTTATCAGTAACTCCATACTACAATAAACCAACTCAAGAAGGTTTATATCAACATTATAAAGCAATAGCTAACTCAGTTGAAATTCCTGTTATGCTTTATAATGTACCTGGAAGAACAAGTGTTGATTTATCTGCTGATACGGCAATAAGATTATTTGATGATGTAAAAAACATCTATGCCATAAAAGAAGCAACAGGTTCATTAGAAAGAGCAATATCTTTATTATCTCAAAGAAAAGATTTTGTTGTAATTTCTGGTGATGATTCAGTTGATTTTCCTATGCTTGTAACTGGAGCTAAAGGAATCATTTCAGTAACAGCAAATTTATTACCTAACTTAAAATCTCAATTAGTTAAAGATGTATTTGAAGGTAATTTAGATAGTGCAAGAAAATTGAGTGAAGATTTATATGAACTAAATAATGTATTATTTTGTGAAAGTAATCCTATTCCTATTAAAGCTGCAATGTATATAGCAGGATTACTTGATACATTAGAGTATAGACTTCCACTAACAAGTCCAAGTAATGAAACGATGAAAAGATTAGAAAAAACTTTAGTAAAATATGAGGTAATTAAATAATGAGTAATAATATGAAGGGGAAGACTTTAGTAATTTCTGGAGGAACAAAAGGAATTGGTAAAGAGTGTGTTTATAAGTTTGCAAGTAATGGAGTAAATATTGCATTTACATATAATTCAAATGGTGAAATTGCACAAGAAATTTGTAGAGATGTTGAGACTAAATTTGGTGTTAAATGTAGAGCTTATCCTTTTAATATCTTAGAGCCTGAAAAATATAGTGAATTATTTGAAGAGATTGATAAAGATTTTGATAGAATTGATTTCTTTATTTCAAATGCAATGATTTATGGAAGAGCTGTTGTTGGTGGTTATGGTAAATTTATGAAATTAAAACCAAGAGGACTAAACAACATTTATACTGCAACTGTAAATGCATTTGTATGTGGTGCTCAACAAGCTGCAAAAAGAATGCAAAAAATTGGAGGTGGAGCGATTGTTTCTCTATCCTCAACAGGAAATCTAGTTTATATTGAAAACTATGCAGGTCATGGTACAAATAAAGCTGCTGTTGAAGCTATGGTTAGATATGCAGCAACTGAACTTGGTGAATTTAATATCAGAGTAAATGCTGTTTCAGGCGGTCCTATTGATACAGATGCACTTAAAGCATTCACAAATTATGAAGAAGTAAAAGCAAAAACTGCTGAATATTCACCATTAAATAGAATTGGTCAACCAGAAGATTTAGCTCAATCTTGTTATTTTTTATGTACAAATGATGCTTCATGGATTACAGGACATACTTTAATTGTTGATGGTGGGACAACATTTAAATAATGTCAAAAGCACTAAATTTACCAAATATATTAGCACTTTTTAGAATAGCATTAGCTCCGCTAATGCTATGGTTTTTTGTGGATAGAAATAATCCAATTTTTTCTTCTTGGCATCCATCTTGGTTTGATTATTTTGCAGGTTTAATTTTTGTAATTGCCTCTGTTACTGATTTCTTTGATGGTTTTATAGCTAGAAACTGGAATCAAATGACAAAATTAGGTGGAATATTAGATCCACTTGCAGATAAAATGTTAGTTTTAGCTGGTTTTCTAGGATTAATGGTAATAGACAGAGCCAGTGCTTGGGCAGTATTTTTAATTCTTTCAAGAGAATTTTTTATAACTGGACTTAGAGTTGTTGCAGTTAGTGAAGGTAAAGACGTAGCCTCAACAATGGCAGGAAAAATAAAAACTGTTGTTCAAATGATTGCTATTGGTTTTTTAACAATGAATTGGCCTTTTGCTACTGAATTTTTATGGCTAGCTGTTATTTTGACAATCTATTCTGGATATGAATATACTAGAGACTATTTTAAATATTAAAGGTTTTTTTTGGGTACTATAACATTTTTACTTGTTTTATCATTTTTAGTTTTTTTTCATGAATTAGGGCATTTTATTGCTGCTCGTTTTTTTGGAGTTAAAGTTCACGTATTTTCAATTGGATTTGGAAAACAACTTTATGCAAAAGAATGGATGGGAACGACTTGGCAATTTGCATTAATTCCTCTTGGTGGATATGTAAAAATGAAAGGTCAAGATGATTCAAATCCAGCATTAAAAGAAGATGGTGATGATTCATATAATACAAAAAAACCTTGGCAGAGAATTATAATTTTATTTGCTGGACCTTTTGCAAATTTTATACTTGCTGCTGTTTTATATTTTATTATTGCATTAATGGGAGCTACAACTTGGGCTGCACAAGTTGGAACAGTTCAAGAAAACTCACCGGCATATCAAGCTGGAATCCTTCCAAATGATGAAATTCTTAGAATTAATGATACTGAAATTACTTCTTGGGATGAAATTGGTAAGACCATTATCAATACAGAGGGAGCTTTAAAATTCTTCATAAAAAGAGATGGTCAAATTATTGCAAAAACTATAAGTCCTCAAATCTCTGATAGTGAAAATATGTTTAAAGAAAAAATTAAAAAAAGAATGATTGGGATATCACCGTCTGGAAAAATCATAACTCTTGAATTAACATTTCCTCAAGCTTTAGTTTATGCTTATGAAAAAACAATTTTTGCATCAACTATGATTTTTCAAGGTGTTCAAAAACTAATTCAAGGTGTAATCCCAAGTAGTGAAGTGGGAGGAGTAATTAGTATTGGAAAAGTGATTTCTGATGCAAGTGAAAGTTCTATAATTGCACTATTTGCAATAACAGCATTAATATCTGTAAATCTTGGTGTTTTAAATCTTCTTCCAATTCCAGCACTTGATGGTGGACATATTATGTTTAATTTATATGAAATGATAACTAGAAAAAAACCAAGTGACCAAGTGTTTTTATTTTTGACTATTTTTGGATGGGTAATTTTAGGAAGTCTAATGCTTCTTGGAATTTATAATGACATAAATAGAATATTTTTAAATAATTAAAAGAGATAAAATGGATAAAAAAACTGCAACAAAAAATTTAGATGATGTTATAACAAAAGTTGAAGGTGCAAGACTGAGAATTTCAGAGCATCATATTGTAAAAATTATTGGTATTTCGAAATACTCATCTATAGAAGATATAAAAATTCTTTATGAGGCAGGTCAACGAGCTTTTGGAGAGAATAAAGTACAAGATTTAAAAACAAAAAGTGAAGAACTAAAAGATTTGCCAATTGAATGGCACTTTGTAGGAACTTTACAAAAAAATAAAATTAATAATTTAATTGATTTAAACCCAACTTTAATTCACTCTTTGGATTCTTTAGATTTAGCTATAGAACTAAATAAAAAGTTAGAGATTAAAAACAAAAAACTTTCTGCCCTACTACAAATTAACTCAGCTGATGAAGAGACAAAATCAGGAGTATCACCTAAAGTAGCTATTGAAACTTATAAACAAATAATTGAACAATGCCCAAATATCCTACTAAAAGGTGTGATGAGTATTGGTGCACATACTGAAGATGAAAAAATCATAAAAGAATCTTTTAAAACAACTAAAAAAATCTATGATGAATTAGTTCCTCTTGGAGCAAAATATTGTTCAATGGGAATGAGTAGCGATTTTGAATTAGCAATTGCATGTGGTTCAAATATGATACGTGTTGGTTCAACTTTATTTAAAGATTAATTTCTTTAAATAATCATTCATTTTCTCTCCCTTTTTTATATTATTTGATTGTAAAATAAATTATTTTTCTTTTTCTATAACTTTATTTTTAATTAATTTAACTAAATATACATAATTATATATGAATTATGACAAAATTATTTTATAATAACACTCAACATTTTATTGTTAAAAAACAAAAAAAGGGAAATTTAATGTTTTTACACTTGCATACGAAAAAAAGAATATTACTTAATATGCTTCTTAGTCAATTAGGATTTGCAATAATTAGTACTGTTGCTATATTAAGTGATTATAAGATTGCTGCAATAATTAGCATAAATATTGTTTTTACAATTATTATTACATATATCAGCTACAACTCGATGAAAAGAATAGTAGGAGGAATTGAAAGACTTAAAAAATATCTTGATGATTTAATGGATTTTGTTTTTTTTAGAACAAACCATATTAGAAAAGCTCAATATATTAAAAATGATGATATAGGATATATCTTAAAAGAATTAAATCTTTATGTAGATAAATTTGATGAAATGAGAAAAAATGATATGCACGTATTAGGAGAAATTGTAATTGCTCTTAATAAAGTTTCTCAAGGTATATATACATCAAAAATACACTCTGATTCTAGTAATTTTATGATTCATGCTTTAAAAAAAGTAGTCAATGATATGTTATCAAAATCAAATGATAACATGGAAGAATTAGTTTCAATTGTAGAAAAATATACTCAACAAGATTATCGTTCTCAAATGAAAATAAATCCTATTTTAAAAGGAAAAATGCTTATTACAATGCAAAGGATTAATCAATTAGGTAAAGAATTAAATGAAAATGCTAAACAAAATTTACAAAATGGAAATTTATTAGAAAAGAATTCTACAATGATGAATAAGTCTGTTGAAAATTTGGCTTCAAAAGCAAATGAACAAGCTGCATCATTAGAAGAAACTGCTGCATCATTAGAAGAAATAACATCTATTACAAAAAACAATACGCAAAATGCTTCAAAAATGGCAAATCTAAGTAAAGATGTAAAAGATTCTGTAATTTTAGGTGAAAAACTTGCATATAAAACAGCATCATCTATGGATGAAATAAATGAAAAAGTTGAAGCAATAAATGAAGCAATAAATATAATTGATCAAATAGCATTTCAAACAAATATTCTATCACTTAATGCAGCAGTTGAAGCAGCAACAGCAGGAGAAGCTGGAAAAGGATTTGCTGTTGTTGCACAAGAAGTAAGAAACCTTGCAAGTAGAAGTGCAGAAGCAGCACGTGAAATCAAAGATTTAGTTGAAAATGCTACATCAAAAACAAGTGAAGGTAAAAAAATATCTGATGAGATGAGTAAAGGATATGATAATTTAAATCAACTTATTTCACAAACTATTAATATAATTCAAGATGTAAGCACAGCTTCAAATGAACAATTAACAGGAATAGAACAAATTAATCATGCGATTTCTATGTTAGATAAAGTAACACAAGAAAATGCAAATGAAGCTAATATTGTGGCTAATATTGCAAATGAAACACTTGTAATGGCCCAATTATTAGTTAAAGATGCAAAAAGTAAAAAAGTAAGTTAAGAGGAAAAACAATGAATCAAGAAATTATATTAGATGACTTTGCTTTTTTAGTAAGTGAAACAGATGAAAAAGGAAATATTATATTTGCAAATGATGATTTTTGTACTCTTGCTGAATACAGTGTAGATGAGCTTATTGGAAAACCACATAATGTTATAAGACATAAAGATATGCCAAAAGCTGCATTTAAAGATCTATGGGCAACAATACAAAAAGGTAATGTGTGGACAGGTTATGTAAAAAACTCAACAAAATCAGGAAACTATTATTGGGTTTATGCAACTATTTTTCCAACTATAACATCAGAAGGTACAAAAGGATTCATTTCTTGCAGAAGAAAAGCTACACAAGAAGAGATAAATGAAGCTAGTGAACTTTATGAAAAACTAAATAAAAATGAAAAATAACTATTTAAAATTGTTCCTAAATTTATATTAGGAACAATTTTTCTCACTTCTTATTTTAGTGATAGTTTTTCCACCTATTGCATAATTATCTGCACTAACTTCTTCTATAATTACAACAGCCGTTGAAGCTCCTCTTCCATTAAATACTTTTGCAAAAAGTTCAGTAATACCTTTTGACAATTCTTCTTTTTGCTCTTTTGTTGCGCCACCATCTTCATGTGTCATTTTTATATTTATTACTGGCATTGTAATCCTTTAATTAAATTTTTATATAATATCAATAAAAGTGATGCTAAGTCAAATATAAAATAATGATTACTGATATAAGGAAAAGTGATATGGATTCGAATTTATTAAAAGTTTTTGTTGAAGTTGCAAATGAAAAAAGCATTTCAAAAGCTGCAATTAACTTAGAATTTGCACAATCAAATGTAACTTCAAGAATAAAGCAATTAGAAAAATCTTTAGAAACAACTCTTTTTTATAGAGTTCCCAAAGGAGTAATTTTAAGTAAAGAAGGAGAAAAGCTCTACCCATATGCACTTGAAATTGTAAAAAAAATTGAACTTGCAAATTATGAAATGAAAAATATAAATCAACAAAAACATCTTATAATTGGTTCAACAGAATCAAATGCAAGTACAAGAATAATTCCTTTTTTATTACAACTTCACGAAGATTTTTCAAATATGAGTTTAGAATTAATTACAAATACTACAAAAGAAATCACAAAAAAAGTTTTGGATTATAAAGTTGATATTGCATTTATAAGTGGTTTTCCAAAAAATGACGAATTAATTATATTAAATAAAATTGAAGAAAATATAGTTTTAGTTGAATCAAAAGAAGAAAATACATCAAATACTTTTTTATCATTTAAAAATGGTTGTGCATATAATGACTTTGGACAAGAATATCTAAAAAACATTTCTGAAAAAGAGTTGAAAAATCTTGAATTTGGAAACTATGAAACTATCTTAGGTTGTATAAAAGCTGGTATGGGAAAAAGTATTTTGCCACTTAGTATAATAAAAAAGCTAAACTATGAAAAAGATTTAAAAATTACTGAACTATCAAAAGATATTGTAAATCTTCCAACTTGTATGGTTTGTAGAAAAGATAATCTTCCTAGAATAAAAAACTATTTAGAAAATTTCAAATTCTAGGATTTTTATCTTTTAATTTAAAGCGTTTTTGAATTTTTTTAATTCTTCTTCAATTGATGGAACTCTCATAAAATGTTCACCAATTAAAAAGGCATCAGCTCCTATAGAGTTCAATCTTTTGATAACTTCTACATCTGAAACTCCAGATTCTGCAACAATTATTTTTCCATTTGGAATTAATGGAATTAATTTATCACATAAACTCATATCCATTTCAAAAGTATCAAGATTTCTATGATTTATTCCAATAATTGTAGCTCCACATTTGATAGCTTTTGTTAAATCTTCTTTATCATGAATTTCAACTAAAACTTCAAGTCCTAAGTGAATTGCATAATCATAAAGCTCTTTTAACTCTTTTGTTCCAAGTGCTTTTGCAATTAGCAAAATAAAATCTGCTCCATAAACTAAAGCTTCAACAATTTGATATTTATCAACAATAAAATCTTTTCTTAAAAGTGGAGTTGGCACATATCTTCTAATTTGAGTTAAATACTCTAAATTACCTTTAAAATAATGAGGTTCAGTTAAAACTGAAATTGCATTTGCTCCACTATTACTATAAGCTTGGGCAATAACTAAAGGATCAAAATCCTCTTTTATGATCCCTTTACTTGGACTTGCTTTTTTAACTTCGGCAATTATCCTAATTGGTTCATCTTTTGTTGAAGTTAAAAATGGTTTTACATCTCTTGGAGTATATGGATTTGAAGATAATGTTCTTCCTAATAAATCTAAACTTATCTCTTTTTTTCTAATTTCTAAATCTTGTTTTGTTTTTTCTATAATCTCATCTAAAATCACTCTTTACACTCCTTAATTTTTTCCCAATGTAATTTTATCTCTTCATCATCTAAGCCTACTTCATCAACAACTTGTTTCATATAAGTATAGGCATCTTTACAATTTTTTATTTTATATTCTCCCCAAGCTAATGTATCAAGATAAGCTACATTTGTAGGATCTTTTTCAAGAGCTTTTTTTACTAATAAAAGCCCTTTTTGTATATCAATATCAAAATCAATAAGAATGTATGCTAAATAGTTTTGATATATATGATTATCTTCTGTTTGTAATACTTTATCAAATTTTGAGATAACATCAAATAATATACTTTTTTTATCTTTTGCCATTTCAAATTCTAAAATTGCTTGTTGAGCTAAAAAATCCATATTATTAGAATTTTTATATAATTTATTTAATAAATTATAAGCTTTTTGTGATTGATTTGTCATTCTATATAAATTTAACAAAATTTCATCTTCTTCACCATTTTGTTCCCAAAAATCAATAACAGTTTTTACATCATTGTTTATTACATATTTTAGAAAAAGTGCTTTTGTTTTATTTACTAATAATTGATTATCATTTTTTTTGTAATAAAAATACATCTCTTTTAGAAAATTAACCAATCTATCTTGAGCTTTTAAATTTTCATAAAAACTCAATAATTGAATGGATAAATTAAAATCATAATCATTTTTATGCGCATAATTTTCAAGCTGTTTTATTGCTTCTTCTTTTTGATTTAAATTAAAAAATTGAATATTAGTTAATGTTAATAATGTACTAATTGAATTATTTAAAAAATAAGCATTTCTTAAAGCATCATAAGCTTTTAAATATTGTTTATCTTCAAGATATATACTTCCTAATAATTCATAATTAATACTGTTTTTATATAAAAAAATTAATTTTTCTGCATTAAAAATAGCTTCTTGCTTTTCTTGTAATTTAAATAAAGAAAAAGCATATAATCTTAAAATTATCTCTTCTTCTTTAATATTATCTTTCATATATTTAGAAGCATTCTCTTTAACTAAATAATACTCTTTTAATTGTGTTGCCAATGTAAGATATTTAACTAAATATTCATAATTATTTGTATTTTCAAATAATTTCAAATAAATATCCCTTGCGTTTAAATACATTCTTTGATTTTCTGATTCTAAAGCATAAATAATATAGAAATCTTCTAAATCAAAAGGTTTTGTTTCAACCTTTACAAAATTTGTTTTTTTAACTTCTTTATTCTCTAAATTAATATCTTTTGTACTACATCCACTAAAAATTAATAGTAATGAATAAAAAATTAAAGATTTTTTATAGCTGGACACTCTTTATAAACCTCTTCTTCATTTTCTTTAAAATAATCCCAAAAAGGGAAAGTTCTACATTGCATCGGTCTTACGGGATAAATTGAACACTGTTTTTTTTCTAAATTAAAAAAACAGCAAGCAAAATTATTTGAACCTAATTTTACCTCTTTTATGCTATATTTATAACCTATTTTATTTAAATATCTAATTTTTAATTCTTCAACTGGTAAATTTAGATAAAAAGCTAAAGCTTGAATCTCTTGAGCATTAATCCAAATATATCCACTTTCTCCTATACAACAATTTCCCTTACAAGAGTCACAGCCCTTTGGATCAAATGCAAAATTAAATCCTTCTTTTTTTAATAATTCACTCAAAATCTGCCTTTATGCTATATGTAGAAGATTTTTCATATATTGATTCTACTTCTTTTGTAAAACTATTATTCTCATCAAAAACAACTAAAGGATTCATAATTTTGGTTAATGTTTTTGAATTCTTTTTTGCATAAATCAAAACTAAAGTTGCATCTTTTGAAACTTTTGGATGTACAAATTGTAAAGCTTCAAGATTAAATTTATATTTATTTAATAACAATAATATTTCATTTATTTGTTTAGAATCATAACAAAAAAAGAATTTTCCATCTTCTTTTAAAATCTCATAACTTCTTTTAATTAATTTTTCTAAAGGTAAAGAGTCATTGTATCTTGCAATTTTTAAAGATTTATTTTCACTTTTAATTACATCACAGTGATAAAAAGGTGGGTTTGAAATACAGATTTCAAACTTTTTTTCAAAACTTATCTGATCATATGAACCAATATACATTTTTGTATTAATTTGATTAATCTGTGCATTTTTAGTTGAGAAAAATTGAAACATTTCTTGAATTTCACACTGATTTAAATTCAATTTTCTATATTCATTGGAAACTAATAAACCTAAAATTCCACTACCACTACCAATATCTAAAAGCTCACCTTTTATATTTTTATATTTTTTAAAATTTTCACAAATAAAATAAAACAAAAAATGAGTATCACTGTTATAGCAATAACCATTTTTAGGCTGATATAAAACCAAAAATCTTCCTTTTCTAATTTATTATAATTATATCTAAGTTTTACAAATTTATATTTTAATTATATTATTAATTAACTCTTCTAATATTAAATTAGATTAATTTTTTAAGCTTATTTATATATTGAAGTGGCTTTTTTTCAGATACTTTTTTTTGTTGTAGCAAAATGTAACAAGACTTAAATTCACTTAAGAAAATCATAAATTTTATTTATCTTTGGAATGTTTATTGCTATTATTCAAAGATAATATATTGAGTTTGTTCAAGTATTGATTTTAAAATAATTTAAGGAGAGATTATGTCTAATATGGAAGCTCCTGCAAATACTCCTGTATGGGTAAATGAAGCTAGATGTAAGGCATGTGATAAGTGCGTTTCAGTTTGTCCAGCCGGTGTACTTGCGATGAGACAAGAAGTTCATTCTACTTTAGGTTCAATGATAAAAGTTGTTCATCCAGAATCATGTATTGGTTGTATGGACTGTGAATTAACATGTCCAGATTTTGCAATTTACGTTGCTGATAAAAAAGAGTTCAAATTTGCAAAATTATCAAGTGATGCAAAAGAAAGAAAAGAAAAAATAGTTAAAAATAACTATAGAATATTAGATGAAGATTTGTAAGGAGAATTGATGTCAAGAGAAGTAATTTCAACAGGAAATGAACTTGCAGCAAAAGCTGCAATTGATTCAGGTTGTGAGTTTTTTGGTGGTTATCCAATTACTCCTTCAAGTGAAATAATGCATGTACTTTCTTCTGCGTTACCTGCGCGAGGTGGAGTTTCTATTCAAATGGAAGATGAGATTTCTGGTATTTGCACAGCTTTAGGTGCTGCAATGTCAGGGAAAAGAGCAATGACTGCAACTTCAGGACCTGGTATCTCTTTAAAAGCAGAGAATTTAGGTGTTGGATATATTTCAGAAGTTCCTTTAGTTGTTGTAAACGTTATGAGAGGTGGTCCATCAACTGGTCTTCCTACAAGAGTTGCTCAAGGTGATATTTTACAAGCTAAAAATCCAACTCATGGTGATGTTAAATCTATTACTTTAGTTCCAGGAAATTTAAGTGAATGCTATACAGAAACTGTAAGAGCATTTAATTTAGCTGATAGATTTATGCAACCTGTTTTTGTTTTATTAGATGAAACTATTGGACATATGAGTGGAAAAGCTATAATTCCAGAATTAGAAGAAATTGAAAAAAGTAAAATTGTAAGAAAAAGATTTGATGGTGATAAAAAAGATTATAAACCTTATGGTGTTGAGTCAGATGAACCTGCAGTTTTAAATCCAATGTTTGAAGGTTATAGATATCACTTTACAGGACTTCATCATGGACCTACAGGTCATCCAACTGAAGATGCTGAAGTTTGTGATGCATTAATGAAAAGATTATTCAAAAAAGTTGATGCACATTTAGATGAATTAGAATTAAATGAAGAATATATGTTAGATGATGCTGATATTATGATTATTGCTTATGGTTCAGTTTCATTAGGTGTTACAGAAGCTATTAATAGATTAAGAAAAGAAGGTATCAAAGTTGGTATGTTCAGACCATTAACTATTTGGCCAAGCCCAGCAAAAAGAATCAATGAATTAATGAAAAAATTTGACAAAGTATTAGTTGCTGAGTTAAATATGGGTCAATTTGTAGAAGAAGTACAAAGAGTATCTGGAAGATCTGATTTTGATACTTTATTCAAAGCAAATGGAAGACCTTTATCTCCACTAGAAATTATTGAAAAAGTGAAAGGAATGTAATCATGGCTTTTAATTACGATGAATATTTAAGAACAGACAAAATGCCAACATTATGGTGTTGGGGATGTGGTGATGGAGTTATTTTAAAAGCTGTTATTAGAGCCATTGAAAAACTTGAATGGAATATGGATGATGTTTGTGTTGTTTCAGGAATTGGATGTTCTGGAAGATTTTCTTCATACATTAACTGTAATACTGTTCACACAACTCACGGAAGAACTTTAGCTTATGCAACTGGAATTAAACTAGCAAATCCAGACAAAAAAGTTATTGTTGTTGGTGGAGATGGTGATGGTCTTGCAATTGGTGGAAATCATACAATTCATGCTTCAAGAAGAAATATTGACTTAAATTATATTATTATCAATAACTTTATTTATGGATTAACAAACTCTCAAACAAGTCCTACAACTCCTCAAGGAATGTGGACAGTAACAATGAGTAGAGGAAATATTGACCCTACTTTTGATGCTTGTAAACTAGTTGAAGCTGCAGGTGCTTCATTTGTTGCAAGAGAGACAATGATTGATCCTAAAAAACTTGAAAAAACTTTAGTTAAAGCTTTTGAACACAAAGGATTCTCATTTATTGAAGTATTCTCTAACTGTCACGTTAACTTAGGAAGAAAAAATAAAATGGCAACAGCTATGGCAAACTTAGAATGGATTGATTCTATTTCTATGTCAAAAACTAAATTTGATAAATTAGAGCCAGAAGAGCAAAAAGGAATTTTCCCTACTGGTATTTTAAAACAAGATACAGAAGCTATGGAATATTGTGAAGCTTATGAAAAAGTAAAAGAAGCTCAAAAAAATAAAACTATGGTTCAATTATAAGAAGGAGTTACACATGGCAGCAAATAGAACATTAATGAGATTTACAGGTGTTGGTGGACAAGGTGTACTTCTTGCAGGTGCGATTTTCGCAGCTGCAAAAATCAATAACGGTGGATATGGATTAAAAACTGCTACTTATACTTCTCAAGTAAGAGGTGGTCCAACTGTTGTTGATATTACTTTACAAGATGAAGAAATTTTATATCCTTATGCAAATGATGGAGAAATTGATTTTATGTTATCAGTTGCACAAGTTTCATATAATCAATTTAAAAAAGGTGTAAAAGAAGGTGGAGTTATAGTTGTTGAACCAAATCTAGTAACACCAACTGAAGAAGATAGAAAAAAATGGAAAATCTATGAGATTCCAATTATTACTATTGCAAAAGAAGAAGTTGGAAATGTTATTACTCAATCAGTTTTAGCACTTGCAATGGCTAATTATTTTACTGGTGAAACTGTACCAAATGAAATATTAAGAAAAACTATGCTTTCAAAAGTACCTGAAAAAGTACATGAAATCAATAATAAAGCTTTTGATTTAGGTTTAAAATACGCTAAAGAAGCAGCTGAGAAATCTGCATAAAACAAAGCCAAAAGGCTTTGTTTTAGCATTAATCATTTTTTATATACTTTTTATACTCTTCAATTTTTTTTTCTAATCTTTTTGCTAAATAGATATTTGAATTTCCTAAACATGATAAAATAAAACTTGCTTCTTTTTGATAATCTTTAATTTTTTCATTACTCCAATGTTTTGGAGGAATAGCTAAATTTACTATTCTATCAGCAAGTTTAACTATTTGAATTTCATAAGGTTGAGTAAGTAATCGCTCAATACTATCTCTCATTTGTTCTTGTTTTGACGTTAATGTTTTATTTTTAGTTAATGCTTCAACACCATCTGCAATCAAAGGACCAAACTTCACATATAATTCATCATAAGTAATCTTTGTATCTTCAATAATATCATGCAATAATGCACAACTTATTGCTAAATCTGCTTTTTTCTCATCTAACTTTGATTTTTCACAAGCATTAATAACTTCCATTGCAACACATGTTATATGAAAAAGATAAGGTAATTCTTTTGGCGTTTTTTGTTCACCATGTGCCAAAGTAGCAAACTCTAAAATTTCAGTATAATTATCTTGTGAAAACACTATCTAATCCTTTTTTTGCTGATTATTAATTATATTATCACTTTTTGAAAAATTAATTAACTCTTCTACAGTTTTTATTTTATTTTTATCTATATTCTCTAAACTTTTTTGGAAAACAATTGCTGTAGTTAAAGCATCATAATAAGCTCTATGATGATTATCAACATTAATATTTAAAACTTCTTTTAAAGAACTTAATCCATATTTTTCAGATTGAATAGTTCTTTTTGTTAAATCAATAGTACAAAGTTTTCTATTCAATAATTTTCCTAAATTATATTTTTCAAAAGAATCAGAAATAAATGTATAATCAAATTTAATATCATGTGCAACAAAAACATCATCTCCTAAAAAAATCTTAAAATCTTGTAAAACTTTTTCTAATCTTGGAGCATTTTCTAACATATTTGGAGTAATTTTTGTAACTTCCTGAACATAAGGAGGAATCTCTTTTGCATAAACTAAAGAATCAAATTTATCAATAATTTCTCCATTTTTATATTTTACAGCTCCCAATTCAATAATTTGATAACCTTTTTTTGCACTCCCACCATTTGTTTCTATATCAACTATACAAAAAACTTGTTCATTTATAAGAGTTTTTGTTGTTCTTAGAAATACATATTTATCATCAAAATCTAATGGCAAACCATTTGATATAAGTAATTCAAATTCTAATTCAGGATTTTCATATATTGTATCACTAGCTTTTTCTAATAATTCAAAAAACTCAGTATACAAAATAGGTTCTTTTAATAATCTTTGTAAAATATTTTGTAATTTTATTTGAGATTTAGGAATAATCCTTTTATTTGATTTCATTTGCCTCTTTTACAAAATCAATCATTTTTTGTCTATCTTTTATTCCTTTAACTTCTGATTCTACACCAGAACTTACATCAACACCATAAAAACCAAAACCATTTATCTCTTTTAAATTTTCAGTTGTTAATCCACCAGCAAGTATAAATTTAGAGCAATCAATACTTTCAAACCAATCAAGGGCTATTCTTTTACCTTCACCACCAAAACTATCAACAAAAGCATCAACTAAATAATATTCTTTATTTAAATTCAATAAATCTTTTTTATCTTTAGCTCTAATTACTTTTATATATTTAGAAGAAATTTTTTCATAATTTAAAACATCAAAATCATCTATAATCTGAGCTAATTGCATTTTTGCATCATTACAAACTTCATTGATAAATTCTTCTGTTTCATTTACAAATAAACCAACCGTTTGAACAAAAGGAGGAAGTTTTTCAGCAATCTCTTTTGCTTTTAAAGGTTCAATATATCTTGGTGATTTTTTATAAAATACAAAACCTAATGCACTTGCACCAGCATTTATTGCTTCTAGTGCATCTTGCAGATTTGTTATTCCACAAATTTTTACTCTCATTTTACACCTGCAAACTTTTTATAGCTTTACTATAATCATCATTCCCAAATACATAAGATCCAGCAACAACAACATCAACTCCAGCTTCTTTTAAATCATAAATATTTTTATCATTAACTCCACCATCAACTTCAATTAGACAGTTAGGATTTCTTTTGTTTATTATCTCTTTTAATTTCTTTGCTTTTTCAATAACTGAAGGAATAAATTTTTGTCCTCCAAAACCTGGATTTACAGACATTAATAAAACCATATCTAAATCTTCTAATAAATACTCTATTGATTCAGGTGTTGAATGAGGATTTAAAACAATAGCCGGTTTTATTCCATAATCTCTTATTTTTTGTATAAGTCTATGAGGGTGTTTTTCACTCTCAATATGGAAAGAGATATATTCTGGTTTGCAAGGTGCAAAAAGTTCTACGAAAAATGTATTATCTTCAACCATTAAATGTATATCCAGTGGTTTTGTTGCTACTTTAGCAACAGGATTTACTACAACTGGACCAATTGTCATATTAGGAACAAAATGTCCATCCATTACATCAACGTGAATTAAATCACATCCACCATCACAAATAGCTTTTATTTCATTTGCTAAATTTCCAAAATCTGCAGATAATATAGAAGGTGCAACAAGCATTGAAAATAACCTTTTTTTCTAATTTTTGCCGATTATATCATTAAAACTCTTTTATAAAGTATAAAAATTTGTATATAATATCTTTTGGTGTATAATAAAATAAAAAAATAAAATGGTAATTTATGAAAAAATTTTTATCCTTATTGATATGTAGTTTTTGTTTAGCAGAAGATATAAATAATATCTATGAAGAAGCAAAAAAGCAAGAAGAGTTAGGAAATTATAAAGAAGCTATGCTTTTATACAAAAAAGCTGCAACATTAAACATTTCAAAAGAAGATACATATCTATTTAATCTAAAAAAAAATCATGAAAATGAAGAAGATAGAACTTATACTACAATGAAAAAAGAGTTTTACCTAAAACAAATAGATAGATTAGATGATGAAGAGACTGAAAAAAGTTTAGAACAACTTATAACTAAAGATTTTAATTTATATCCTTATAAAAAGAATTATTTATTGCCAGTAAATTATAGCTTCAATGATATTGAAGGTAGAAAAAATACAGAAACAACTTTTCAAATAAGTCTTGAGAAACCTATTTCTTACAATTTTTTTGGTTTAGATGAATCAATTAGTGCAGCTTATACACAAAAATCTTTTTGGCAAACAACAAAAGATTCTTCCCCTTTTAGAGAAACTAACTACGAACCAGAGATTTTTGTAACATTACCATATAAAGAAACTTCTATTTTAAAAGCTTATAAATTTTCTTTATTACATGCTTCAAATGGTAAAAATGAAGAAGAATCAAGATCTTGGAATAGATTATATCTTGAAGGATATTTTCAATTTTCTAATTTATTCTTAATTCCAAGAATTTGGTATAGAATTCCAGAAGAAAAAGGAAGTGATGATAATTCAGATATAGAGGATTATTATGGATATGGAGATTTGACTTTATTTTTTGCTTATAAAAAACATACATTTGAACTTTTATTAAGAAATAATTTAAAATTAAATGACTCAAATAAAGGTGCTGTTGAGCTAAATTGGACATTCCCTCTTCCTGAATTTTTATCAACAAAAAACACTTATGGTCTTTTACAACTATTTTCAGGTTATGGGAATAATCTAATTGATTATGATAGAGAAATAAATAAAATTGGAATAGGAATAGTTTTTTCTAGATAATTTATTTTTTTAAATTTTTTATATAGTAATAAATTGCTTCTATTTCTTCTTCAACTAAAAAATATGTAGGCATTACATTTGCATAATAAATTAGTTTATCGCAAACTTGTTCTTTATCAAATTTAAAATTTGGATTTTTTTTAGAGTTAACTTTTGTAGAAAAAGTTTCATAATCTATATCTTTTATATCAGGTGCAACTAAACTACAATTATAAACTTTTTTTTCATATTCTGGTTGATGTTTAAATTCTACAATTTTTTTACCTCTTGCATCATCTCCATGACAACTATTACACCCTATTCCTCTAGGATTATTATAAAGCATTTTTCCATATTCATATTTTGTAATAAATGAATTATTAATATCCAAATTTGGTATAGATTCATTTGTTGTTACAGTTTCTTGTGCTATTACATTTAGAATTGATAAAAAAAATAAAAAAACAATTTTTGACATTTAAAATCCTAACTTTTCTTTATTTTTTAAAAACCAGTAAAAACTAAACATCAATCCTGGAGTTTTTGCTTTTTTTTCATCAAAAATAAAATCATCACATTCATTTAAAGGAAGAAAAAACAATTCAATCTCTTCATCATTTATTCCACCACCTTGATGAATTTTCATTGACTCATCAATTGTTGCAAAATATAAATACTGTTTTGCTCCACTAATTCCAACATTCGTATGAAATGATGTAATTTTTGAAATATCATTTATATGAACTTTATATCCACACTCTTCATCTATTTCTTCAATAACTATCTCTTCAATTGATTTTTCTTTATCAATTAATCCTGCACATAATTCATATGTAAAAGTAATCGAATTATCATTTAAATAAACAGGTGCACGAAATTGTTTTACTAATAAAAAAGACTCTTTTTCTTTATGATATAAAAGTATTGATACACTATCATGACTTTTTACAGCTTCCCAAGTTTTTTCTTTTCCATTTTGAGAAAATGTAACTTTTATTGGATTAATATATTTTGTGTTTTTTAATTCTGAAATTTTAAAATTGTCAATAATATTTATCATAAATAATCTTTTATAAATTTTTTCGTATTCTAACAAAAAAAATATTCATTTTACTTTTGTAAAATATCTTTAATGACAATTGATAAAAAATCTATACTAAAAGTGCTTTCTTTATCAACAAAAGATTTTAATTCAAGAGATAAATTATATTCATCACAAACTCTTTTTACTATATCTAATCCTATTCCAAATCCACCTTCTGTGTTATTTCCTCTTTTATATCTTTTAAAAATCTCTTTTTGATCTTCTTTACTAATTCCTATTCCAAAATCTTTTACTTTTAAAATATTTTTTTCTAAAGAAACTTCTATAACAGAATCCTTTTTACTGTATTTTATAGCATTAGAAAGAAGATTATTTACAATTTTTTGAGTTTTTGTTCTATCCATTTTTATAAAACAATCCTCTAAATCTGAATTTATTGTAATATCTTTTGTTATTGAAATATCATTAAAAAACTCTATACTTTCACCAACTAAATCTTTGAGATTGAACTCTTCAAAAACATCTTCATTTAACTCATTAAAAGCTGAAAAATGAATATCATTATAAATTTGAGAAATCTGTTTTGAACTACTTAAAATATATTTCATCATTTTTTGAGGATTCTTTCCATTTTTCAACATAGAAACAGAAGTCATCAAAACTGAAATTGGTGTATTTAACTCATGGGCTGAATCTTTTATAAATTTATCCAATGCTTCAACTCTTTGTCTAACAGGATTTAATAAAATTTTAGATAACAAATAACCAATAAAACCAATAAAAATAGCACTTAAAAATAAAATTACTAAAATAAAAATTTGTAGTTTATTTTTATTTTGAACCTCTTGACAAGTTTCTAAAACAATATATTTTATTGGAATATTTTCTTCATCTAAAGTTGTAATAAAATAGTTATAAAACTCATTTACATAACTATCTTTTGAAAAATCAACTTCAAAATTTTTATCTAAATATGAAAAAATCACTTTTTTATCTTTATTAAAAAGTCCATATTTTATATTTATATTTTCCAATTTATTTGGATTAAACTTTTGATTTTTCATATATTTATTTATAATTTCATTTTTTATGTGCATTGAAGCGTTATGTAATTCCATCGTACAACTCTCTTCAAGCATTTTTGTTTCATTTTTATAATAAATATACAAAATTACACCTATTAATAAAATTGCTGAAACTACATAAATTGTTAAAAAACTAATAAGTGCTTTTTTTTCATCTCTATTCAAATCTATATCCTACTGCTCTTATTGTTGTAATTTTTTCTTTTCCAATAATTTCTCTTAAATTTTTTATATAAACTCTAATTGTTGCATCTGTAGGCATTTCATCATAAACCCAAATATTTTGTAATAACTCTTCATTTGAAATTATTCTATTTTTATGAGTACAAAAATATTTTAATATATCTCTTTCTTTTTGAGCTAAATTGATTGTTTCATTATTTTTAAAAATTTGGCAAGAAAGAGGCTCAAAAAATATATTTTCATCAATCTTTATTTTATTATTTTGTTCTATTAAAAATTGTCTGCAAAGCTTCAAAATACGTTGGTCTAATTCTTCTAAATCAAAAGGTTTTTTTATATAATCATCTACACCATTTTCAAAAGATTCTTTTAAATGTTTTGTATCTTGATAAGCTGTTAAAATAATAATAGGAGTATTATTTTTATACTCATTTCGTACACGTTTTAAAACCTCAATTCCTGAAATTGTAGGAGTATTAATATCAAGTAATGCAATATCAAATTTTTTATCAATTAAAGATTCCAAAGCATCTTGTCCATTTGCACACAAAGTTACTTCATAACCTTTATCCACTAAATGTTCATTAAGTAAATCACTTAAGGCAACATCATCTTCTAATAACAAAACTTTCATATAAAATCCTAATATATAATTTTTATTATATTAAACTTTTGTTTATTTAGTGTGTATGCAACTATTTAATTAATTTAAAAAATCTTAAAACTTTTCCTTGAATAACTACATATAAAACTGAACAAATAAGCGCTATTATTGTTCCAAAAACAATACCTATTTTTGCATAAGCAAAATATACAACTAAAGAATAAATAACAACTGAACTTAATCCATAAGGAGTATTTTTTATTACTGTTCTTGCTTGAAATCTACTATGTCTAAAATGAATTATTAACATTAAAGGTAAAAGAATTGTAGGAAAAGATGAAAAAATTCCTGCGATATTTGATGGTACATATTTTGGTAAACTAGAAATTATCAAAAATATAGATATAGTTAAAAGTGACCTAAAAAATATATCACTTATTGAAGTTTTTATTTTTTTATCAATAGCAAAATTCTCTTTTTTTGCAAAATATATAGTTGCAATTAACATTAAAGTAATAACAATAACAGGAGTTAAAACCACATGAGGTGGAACATTTGCTAAGATAAATGCAATAATTAAATATGAAATAAAAGAGATGAGTAAAGATAAAAATATCTCTAACTTTCCTTTGTAAAAAGTACTTATATAATAACCAATAGAAAAGGCTAAAGCCGCAAAAAGTCCATGAATATTATATAAAGCAACATTTGTTACATAATCAACACCATTTTCTATTGCAAAAAACAAAAGTGTAATTGCACTTCCAACAGGAAGCCCAGATAAAATCCCAGAAATTCTAGGACTTACTTTTTCAGCAATAAAACTTAAACTTAAAACAAGTGATACAACTGCGATTGATTTTATTATTAATAGTTCTATAATTCATCCTTTAAAATAAAGAATGAATTATATATTAATTACACATAAATTATATATAAGTAAGATTTTTATCTGAAGTTATCAAATACTAAAGGAGCTTTTAGTTCTAAACTTCTTAGGTGTTTCATGATTGTTTGTAAATCGTCAATATTTTTTCCAGTAACTCTTATTTCGTCACCTTGATTTACAGCTGTAACTTTTAATTTTAAATTTTTTATTTCTGTTTGAATTTTTTTAGCTTCATCTTTTTCAATACTATCAACTATTTTAAAAGTATATTTTCTATTTCCACCACTAGAATCCTCTTTTTTTATCTCTTCTAAAGAGTTAATAGAAATTTCTCTTTTATTCATTTTTGAGATTAAAATATCCATCATTGCATCGATTTTATTATCACTTGAAGATACTAATATTAAAGTTTTTGCTCCAATATTTAAATCTATTTCTTTACTTATTCCTTTAAAATCATATCTATTATCAATCTCTTTTTGAGCTTGAATTACTGCATTTTTCATCTCTTGCATATCTAATTTTGCTGAAATATCAAATTGATGTTCTTTTGCTGCCATTATTATCCTTTTCAATTATTTCATTAAATTCTAACATTATTTTATAAAGCTTTTGGTAAAACAAGATTCAAGAATATTCCAACCATTGCTCCAAGACCAATTCCAGCAAAAGGAACTCCACCAAAATTAAAAGTCATTCCACCAATAGAAAATACTAAAATCATAGAGACAATTGCCATGTTTCTAGGACATGAAAAATCAATATTAGCTCTTGATAATGTACTAATTCCTAAAGTTGCAATAATTCCAAAAAGTAACAACATAATTCCTCCCATAACTGGAACTGGAATAGTTGCAAGTATTGCTCCTAGTTTTCCAATAAAAGCTAATAAAATTGCACAAATAGCTGCCCAAGTCATAATTGCTGGATTATAAGCTTTTGTAACTGTAACAGCACCTGTTACTTCTGAATATGTAGTATTTGGTGGTCCACCAAAAAGTGAAGCAACTGAAGTTGCTAATCCATCACCTAAAAGTGTATTTTTTAGACCTGGTTTTTTTAAATAATCTTGTTTTGTTACACTTGAAATTGCTAACATATCTCCAATATGTTCAATAGCAGGAGCAATTGCAATTGGTAAGATATAAACAATTGCTTGCCAATTAAATTCAGGAGCAACAAAATTTGGCATTGCAAACCAAGCAGCTGTTGGAACTTTTGAAAAATCAATCAATCCGAAATATAAAGAAACAATATATCCTCCAATAATTCCCATTAAAATTGGAATTAATTTAAAAATACCTTTTCCTAATAGTGATACTAAAATAGTAATTGTTAAAGCAATCATTGATATAATAATTGCTTGATCAAATGGTACTAATTGAGCTACTCCATCACCAGTTTTTCCCATAGCCATATTAACTGCAACTGGAGATAAAATAAGACCAATAGAGATAATTACAGGTCCAACTACAACAGAAGGAAGAAGTTTGTGTAAAAACTCATCTCCTTTTAATCTAATCAAAAAACTAAGTACAACATATAAAAATCCAGCTGCAACTAATCCACTTAAAGTAGCAGGAATTCCCCAAGTTGCCACACCATAAGAAATTGGTGCAATAAATGCAAATGAAGAAGCCAAAAATATTGGTGGGACACAACTTCTATTTACAAATTGGAATAATAAAGTTCCAATTCCAGCAGTAAAAAGTGCAACATTTGGGTCAAGCCCAGTTAAAATAGGCACTAAAACAAGTGCACCAAAAGCTACGAATAAAAATTGTAAGCCTAAAATTGAATCTTTAACTCTAAAGTTATAGTCTGTAGGTTTCATTATTACCTCTAATTTTTTTATAAATTTTATAGTATCCAATTTTGCGTATTACAAACTTTAAATTTATGTATAACTTATAAGCAATTTTTTTGTAATATTAATCTTTTAAAAGGACTTAAAATGTATAAAGAAAGTACAAATGTAGTAGTAAAACACTTAGTTAATAGATTAAGAGATGTGAGAACTACTTCAAACGAATTTAGATTAACAATTGAAGAAATTTCAAGAATTTTAGTTTCAGAAGCATTAAATGATTTTCCAACTATTACACAAAATATAAACACTTGGCAAGGTCCTTTAGATGTTGAAGTAATTGAAGTTCAAAAACTTGTTCTTGTTCCTATTTTAAGAGCGGGAGAACCAATGCTTACAGGAATTTTAAGAACATTACCTTATGCAAAAAGTGGTTTTTTAGCAATGAAAAGAGATGAAGAGACATCATTAAGTAAACTTTTTTATGAAAATATTCCTAATTTAGAAAATAAAACTGTTATTTTACTTGACCCAATGGTTGCAACTGGTGGTTCATTGATTGATGGTATTACATATCTAAAAACAAAAAAAGCAAAAAAAATCATCTGTTTAAATATTATTGGTTCACCATTTGGTGTAAAAAAAGTAACAGAAGCTCATCCTGATATTGATATGTTTATAGCTCAAATTGATGAAAGATTAGATGAAAACAACTATATAAGACCTGGGCTTGGAGATGCTGGAGATAGAGCATTTAATACGCACTAAAAGATTAGTTAAAACTAATCTTTTTTAAAATTCAAAAGGATTATTGTATTTGTATATAAATCCTTCTTTTTCTATTTTTTCTCCACTTATTAATCTGTTTAAAAATTCTTTCGATTCTAAAAATATTGGTTTTTCAAAATTATACTTTTTTGAGTTAAAACTATATATTTCCTCTTTTGTTGGATGAGTTTTTGAACATAAATTAAAAATTCCACAAATATTTTTATCAATTACAAATTTAGTTGCATTTATAACATCATTTCTGTGAATAAAATTTATTGGTGTTTTTGGAAATTCTATAACTTTATTTGCACTTCTTTTTCCAAAATACCTATTTGCACCAACAAGTCCAGCAACTCTAAAAATCACATCACTTTTATCTTTTATCAAATTTTCTGCATCAAATACAATCTTTGAACTAGGTTCTGTTATTTCAAATTCTTCATCAAGATTAGCTTCAATATTTGGATAAATTGATGTTGAACTAATAAATATGATTTTTTCTATATTTTGTATTTTTTCGTGAGAATAAATTTTGTTCAAAAAAGATAGATAATCTTCAAATTTTGAAGGAGGATAATTTATAAATAAATAGTTAGTTTCTAATAATTCATCAAGATTACTAAGATTTTCTTCATTTAAAATATATGAAGAAAGACCTTCATCTTCATACATATTTTGTGTTTCTTTACTTCTAGAACTCACTTTTATTTTAAAATGATTTTTTAAAACAATACCTAGTTCAAATCCTAACCAACCTGCTCCTAAAATAGTTAAAGTTTTCATTTAATCTTTTAAAATTCCATAACAAAGTGTTAACCAAGCAATAATTAGTAAACTTCCACCAATTGGTGTAATTGCCCCAAGTATAGGCATATTTAAAATTGTTAAAAAATATAAAGAAAATGAAAAAATAATCATTCCAATTAATATAAGCCATAAAGCAACATAAATTTTTTTAGATTCGGGTTTTAATGAATAAATAAATATTGCTGCAAATAATCCTAAAGTATTATAAAATTGATACTCTACTCCTGTATGATAAATATTCATCATATGTTCATCTAAAATTGATTTTAAACCATGAGCACCAAAAGCTCCCAAAGCTATTCCTAAAGCCATTAAAAAAGAAGCTATTGCTAAAAAATTTTTTATTCTATTATTAAGTATCATATTTAATCCATATATTTATTTTTTTATTTTTTCTTTTAGCGATTTCTTTTTTGAAAAACCCGCACCTTTTTTCTCTTTTTTTTCTAATTCTAAATCATTTATCAATGTTTTAAAATCCATCTCTTCTTTATTCATTTTTGCAAAACAAGTTGCAATAACTGCAATTGTATTTGGTACACGTTTTTTCTTTTTGTATGCTTGAATATTTTTTTCACTAACTTTAATAAGTTCTGTAAACTTTGGAATACTCAATTCTGCATCTAAAAGTAATTTTTTAAAATCAATAAAAGTCATAATATTTCCTATTTATTTAACATCAACTTCCCAAAAGAAATCAATCCACTCATTTGCTTCTCTAACACAATAATCAGGTTGTAAAACAGCTGTTTTTTTGTAAAATAAAGTTGCCAATTTAAACTCAACATTTGGAAATTTTTCTTTTAATACTTTCAAAATCTCTCTCATAGTTTCACCAGAATCAACAATATCATCAACAATCAAAACTCTTTTTGCATGAGAAACATCTGGAATATTAAAAATATTAAAAGAATCTAGTTTTAATTCACCTTCATAATGAATAGAGTTTAATGTATATAAATTTCTCATGTCAAGTGCTTGAGCCATCAAATGTGAAAGTGTTAAACCACCCCTTGCAACAGCAAGTAAAATTTCTGGTTCATAATCTCTACACTTATCAACTAAAATTTGTGTGTCTTTTTTAAATAACTCATAACTATAATATAATTTTTCCAAATAAAAATCCTTTTTAAAAAATAAATGCTAATGCACTAATAAATGTAATAACTAAAATACCAATATTTAAATCTTTGTACTCTTTTTTTACAAGCTTAATAATTGTATAAATCAAAAATCCAGCAGCTATTCCATTTGTAATAGAAAAAGTTAAAGGCATTAAAATAACAATTAAAAATGCTGCTGCACTTGTAGCTAAATCTGTCTCTTCAAAATTTATTTTCCCAAGTTCAGTAAACATTAAAACACCAACTACAACTAATACAGGATAAATTGCATTTGAAGGAATTGATTTAAATAAAGGTAACATAAAAAGTGTAGTTACAAATAATAATGCAGTAAAAACTGCTGTTAATCCTGTTCTTCCACCCTCTTCAACTCCACTTGCACTTTCTATAAATGCAGTTGTTGTAGAAACACCAAGCAAACTTCCACTTACTGTTGCAATTGCATCAGCTTCTAGTGTTTTTTGTAATGACTTATCATTTTTATTATTTTCTTGAAAAAGATTTGCTCTTGTTCCAACACCTGTTAATGTTCCTAATGTATCAAACATATCAGTAATCAAAAATGTAATAATTACAGGTAATAATGATAATGATAATGCACTTAAAATATCTAATTTCAAAAATATTGGAGAAATTGATGAAGGAGCTGAAAAGAAATCAGTTGGTGTTGTATTAAGTGAAAAAGTCCAAGCAACTATTGAAGTGATTGCAATAGATAAAATAAATGCACCTCTTAGTTTATAGGCATAAAAACTAAAAGATAAAATTAAACCTAAAACTCCTAATAAAACATTTGAATTTGAAAAATCTCCAAGAGTAACTAACGTTGCATCATTTGAAACAATCATTCCCATTTGTTTTAAACCAATAAACGCTATAAATGAACCAATACCAGCACTAATTGCACGTCTAAGACTCATAGGAATTGAAGTCATAATCCAAACTCTAAAATTTGTTAAAGATAATAATACAAATAAAATACCAGATAAAAAAACAATACCTAAAGCAGTTTCCCAAGGTATTTTCATACCAAGAACAAGTCCATAAGAAAAATAAGCATTTAATCCCATTCCAACACTCATGGCAATTGGTGTATTTGACCATAAAGCTGAAAATAAAGTTGCAAGTATTGTTATCAAAGCTGTTGCAGTTATAACTGCATCAATTGGAAGTCCTGCATCTGATAAAATAAAACCATTAACAGGAACAATATATAACATTGTTAAAAATGTTGTAAATCCTGCATAAAATTCTTTTGAAATAGAAGTATTATGTTCTTTTAATTTAAAAAAATCCATAAAAATCCCTTTAATAAAATTTTTACATAAAAATATTCTGAAATATATTTAGAAAATATGAAATGGTGCTCACAATCGGAGTTGAACCGATAACCTCTTCCTTACCATGGAATTGCTCTACCTTTGGAGCTATGCAAGCAAAAAAGAAAGAATAATATCAAAACAAACCAAAAAAAAGGGTAAAGGATAAAAACCAACAAAGGGGAAAAAGAGAGGGAGAGGGATAGAGGGGCAAAAAAAAAGCTTTTGCTAAGAGGAACTGTAAAGAAGTTCAAATTAGTAAAAGCTTGGTAAATAAAAAACTCAAGAGCTGGCAGCGGCCTACGTTTCCACCAGGGGACCCGGCAGTATTATCGGCGATGAAGTGCTTGACTTCCAGGTTCGGAATGGGACTGGGTATTTCCACTTCTCTATAGCCACCAGCAAAGTTGAGTGAAAAAAGTAAGAAGAAACATAAAGAAAGATTCAATATGTAAATACTCTTTACACTCAACTCATAAAGGAGTTAAGAAAAAATAATGTTAAAGTCTTTTCACAATATATATTAAATATAAGAAATATATTTAATAAGATAGTAAACCAAAGAATTGTTTAAAATAAGCCAAACGTTCTATTAGTACTGGTCAGCTAAACGCCTTACAACGCTTACACATCCAGCCTATCAACCAGCTAGTCTTGCTGGGAACTTCAGGGAAAGTTAATCTTAGAGTTGGCTTCGAGCTTAGATGCTTTCAGCTCTTATCACATCCGTACGTAGCTACCCAACGATGCTCTTGGCAGAACAATTGGTACACCAGTGGTACGTTCATCCCGGTCCTCTCGTACTAGGGACAAATCTCTTCAACTTTCCTACGCCCACGGAAGATAGGGACCGAACTGTCTCACGACGTTCTGAACCCAGCTCGCGTACCGCTTTAAATGGCGAACAGCCATACCCTTGGGACCTACTTCAGCCCCAGGATGCGATGAGCCGACATCGAGGTGCCAAACCTCCCCGTCGATGTGAGCTCTTGGGGGAGATCAGCCTGTTATCCCCGGCGTACCTTTTATCCTTTGAGCGATGGCCCTTCCACACAGAACCACCGGATCACTATGACCGACTTTCGTCTCTGTTCGACTTGTATGTCTCACAGTCAAGCTAGTTTATGCCATTATACTCAACTGGCGATTTCCATCCGCCATGAACTAACCTTTGTAAGCCTCCGTTACTTTTTAGGAGGCGACCGCCCCAGTCAAACTACCCACCAGACATTGTCCTGATACAAGATAATTGTACGCAGTTAGTAACTCAAATATTCAAGGGTGGTATCTCAAGGATGGCTCCATATGTACTTGCGTCCATATATCATAGCCTCCCACCTATCCTGCACATGAATATCCAAGCTACAGTGTCAAGCTGTAGTAAAGGTGCACGGGGTCTTTCCGTCTTTCCGCGGGTAGGAGGAATTTTCACCTCCACTACAATTTCACTGGATCCCTGGTTGAGACAGCTCCCATCTCGTTACGCCATTCATGCAGGTCGGTATTTAACCGACAAGGAATTTCGCTACCTTAGGACCGTTATAGTTACGGCCGCCGTTTACTCGGGCTTCAATCAAATGCTTCGCTTGCGCTGACATCATCAGTTAACCTTCGAGCACCGGGCAGGCGTCACACCTTATACATCCACTTACGTGTTAGCAAAGTGCTGTGTTTTTGGTAAACAGTCGGGAGGGACTCTTTGTTGCAACCTCTATCGCTTTTTGGAGCAAGTCCATATACAATAGTAGGCACACCTTATACCGAAGATACGGTGCTAGTTTGCAGAGTTCCTTAACCAGGGTTCTTCCACGCGCCTTAGAATACTCATCCCACCCACCTGTGTCGGTTTACGGTACGGGCAACATATAATATACTTAGTGGCTTTTCTTGGCACGACAGTATCATCGATTCTCCATCTCCTCCGAAGAGTGTCAAGAGCCTGTAAGATCTCGGCCTAACGTTACCCGGATTTGCCTAAGTAACAGCCTACGTCCTTCGAGCCACTATTCCATCAGTGACCTCGATTAACTCTATGCGTCCCCACATCGCGCTTATATGTTGGTATTGAAATATTAATCAATTTGCCATCGTCTACCCCTTTCGGACTCGACTTAGGTCCCGACTAACCCTACGATGACGAGCATCGCGTAGGAAACCTTGGGTTTTCGGCGTTGAGGATTCTCACCTCAATTATCGCTACTCATGCCTGCATGCTCACTTCTATCCGCTCCAACGCTCCTTACCGGTACATCTTCTACGCTGAATAGAACGCTCTCCTACCACTCAATTAAAATTGAATCTAAAGCTTCGGTGTACATCTTAGCCCCGTTATATTTTCCGCGCAGAATCACTAGACCAGTGAGCTGTTACGCTTTCTTTAAAGGATGGCTGCTTCTAAGCCAACCTCCTGGTTGTCACAGTAACTCCACATCGTTTTCCACTTAGATGTAACTTAGGGACCTTAGCTGTTAGTCTGGGTTGTTCCCCTCTCGACGATTGATTTTATCACCCACCGCCTGACTCCTGTGATTCCACATATGGTATTCATAGTTTGATAGGGTTTGGTACCGCGGTAAGCAGCCCTAGCCCATTCAGTGCTCTACCCCCATATGCTACAACACAAGGCTATACCTAAATATATTTCGGAGAGAACCAGCTATCACGAAGTTTGATTGGCCTTTCACCCCTATCCACAAGTCATCCGGAGACTTTTCAACGCCTATCGGTTCGGTCCTCCACTGGCTCTTACACCAGCTTCAACCTGCTCATGGATAGATCACTTCGTTTCGGGTCTGCAGCATCTGACTAATTCGCCCTATTAAGACTCGCTTTCGCTACGGCTTCGTACTTGACTTAACCTTGCCAGATACCACAACTCGCAGGCTCATTATGCAAAAGGCAGTCCATCACCCTGATAAATCATAGGGCTCTGAATGATTGTAAGCTAATGGTTTCAGGTTCTATTTCACTCTCCTCGCTGGAGTACTTTTCACCTTTCCCTCACGGTACTTGTTCACTATCGATCTGTAAGTAGTATTTAGGATTGGAGGGTGGTCCCCCCAGTTTCAGTCAAAATATCACGTGTTCCGACCTACTCAGGATACCATTAGAGCTATTGAGAATTTAAATTACAGGAGTTTCACCTTCTATGCTACACTTTTCCAAGTATTTCATCTATCCTCTTTAGTCTCACATTATGGTCCTACAACCCCCAATGCAAGCATTGGGTTTGTCCTAATCCGCTTTCGCTCGCCGCTACTGACGGAATCTCGTTTGATTTCTCTTCCTCTGGCTACTGAGATGTTTCACTTCACCAGGTTAGCTCCCCGTAGGGTAATATATATCTCTATATACTGGGTTGCCCCATTCAGAAATCCCCGGATCAAAGCTCTTTGGCAGCTCCCCGAGGCTTATCGCAGCCTAATACGTCTTTCATCGCCTCTTACAGTCTAGGCATCCACCATTAGCCCTTAATAGCTTATTAATAAATAGAGTTAAACTCTATCGCTTTTTGATAATATTCTTTGGCTACTATCTTATTAAACATATTATTTAAAATATATCCAATAAAATAATGTTGTGTTCTATCTAATTTCTTAGATATGAAATTTTTTTTGTTTTAAATTATTTAACATTTCTGTTATCTAATTCTTACGAAAAAATTAAAGACTTTAACATTATATTTTTAAATATCATTTTGATTCGAAAATCAAATATAAATTCAATATCCTTTGAACTTATATTTAACTTCTTTATCACTCTATAAATTAATTATTACGCATTTACTCTTAATAGGTGGTGGAGAATAGCGGGATCGAACCGCTGACCTCCTGCGTGCAAAGCAGGCGCTCTCCCAGCTGAGCTAATTCCCCAACCTAAATTAATCTTTCTAGATTATTTAATGGTGGGCCTATCAGGACTTGAACCTGAGACCTCACGATTATCAGTCGAGCGCTCTAGCCAGCTGAGCTATAGGCCCCTTTTACTACCTATTTAAATAATCTTTATAAACCGAATATAAAAACTCTTTCTTTTTAGTTTTAAGTTAAGAATCGAATCTTAACTTAATTCTCTGAAAGGAGGTGATCCAACCGCAGGTTCTCCTACGGTTACCTTGTTACGACTTCACCCCAGTCGCTGAATCCACTGTGGAAGGTAGCTACTTTAGCATCCCCGCTTCGAATGAGTTCAACTCCCATGGTGTGACGGGCGGTGAGTACAAGACCCGGGAACGTATTCACCGTAGCATAGCTGATCTACGATTACTAGCGATTCCAACTTCATGTAGTCGAGTTGCAGACTACAATCCGAACTGGGAGATATTTTTGAGATTTGCTCCACATCACTGTATTGCTGCTCTTTGTATACCCCATTGTAGCACGTGTGTAGCCCTGGACGTAAGGGCCATGATGACTTGACGTCGTCCTCACCTTCCTCCTACTTGCGTAGGCAGTCTCATTAGAGTTCTCAGCCGAACTGTTAGCAACTAATGACGAGGGTTGCGCTCGTTGCGGGACTTAACCCAACATCTCACGACACGAGCTGACGACAGCCGTGCAGCACCTGTATATAAGTTTCTGCAAGCAGACACCAATCTATCTCTAGAAAGTTCTTACTATGTCAAGTCCAGGTAAGGTTCTTCGTGTATCGTCGAATTAAACCACATGCTCCACCGCTTGTGCGGGTCCCCGTCTATTCCTTTGAGTTTTAATCTTGCGACCGTACTCCCCAGGCGGTACACTTAATGTGTTAACTGCATTACTGCAAGGTCGAGCCTCACAACAACTAGTGTACATCGTTTAGGGCGTGGACTACCAGGGTATCTAATCCTGTTTGCTCCCCACGCTTTCGCGTCTCAGCGTCAATAATGTTCCAGTAGATCGCCTTCGCAATCGGTATTCCTTCTGATCTCTACGGATTTTACCCCTACACCAGAAATTCCATCTACCTCTCCCACATTCTAGGTATACAGTTTCAAAAGCAGTTCAATAGTTAAGCTATTGGATTTCACTTCTGACTTATATACCCGCCTACACGCTCTTTACGCCCAGTGATTCCGAGTAACGCTTGCACCCTCCGTATTACCGCGGCTGCTGGCACGGAGTTAGCCGGTGCTTATTCATATAGTACCGTCATTATCTTCCTATATAAAAGGAGTTTACGCACCGAAATGTGTCATCCTCCACGCGGCGTTGCTGCATCAGACTTTCGTCCATTGTGCAATATTCCCCACTGCTGCCTCCCGTAGGAGTCTGGACCGTGTCTCAGTTCCAGTGTGACTGATCATCCTCTCAAACCAGTTAGGCGTCATTGCCTTGGTGAGCCATTACCTCACCAACAAGCTGATACCATACAGACCCATCCTCTAGCACTAAAGCGTTTCCCTTGCATACTTATGTATTAAAGGCATATAGGGCATTAGCAGACGTTTCCATCTGTTATTCCTTTCTAGAGGGCAGGTTATCTATACATTACTCACCCGTGCGCCACTTAGCTGACAATTATAGCAAGCTATAATCCGTTCTCGTTCGACTTGCATGTGTTAAGCACGCCGCCAGCGTTCACTCTGAGCCAGGATCAAACTCTCCATAAATTATAGAGCTTTTGAAACTGACAAATTTTATAACTCTTCAATTACAAAATTATCACTCAAATTTTATAGACAAGCATTTGTTTTACCAAATTCTCTTGTTTTTATATTTTTATTTAACATTTATTCTTATTTTTAATCTAAATAAACATAGATTTTTATAAGAGTCTCATATTCGGTTTATAAAGATTACTTTACAAACGTTTATAATTATTTTTAAAGATCATTCCCTCTCGATTGAAGCGTATCTCTTCTCACTTTTCGTTTGAAGCGTTCCAGTCAAATTGGACGGGAATTATAATAGATTTTTATTAGCTTGTCAATACCTTAACGCTGAAATGTAGCTTAAATTTTTAAATTTATCCTCTTTTTATCACTTTTTCTTGTTTTTTGTGATTTTTACTTTGTTTTACTTGGGTTTTTATTATTTTATGTTATTTATTTGTTTTAATTACTTTAATAATTGTAAATTTATAATATGCAAGTTTAAAATATACACCTTTATTTAACAATTATTTGATAAAATTTCATTTATGTTTTTATAATACGGGGAAATTAAAAATAACAGTAGAATAATTTCATATAGTTATTTTATTATAGGAGATATACATATAATGAGTGCATCTATTTTTAGAGAATATGACATAAGAGGAATATTCAAAAAAGAATTGAATGAAGATATAGTAAAAAAAATTGGTTTTTATTTAGCAAAAGCTTTACAAAAGAAAGTTCCAACTGCAAAATATATGGCTGTTGGTTATGATGCAAGACTTCATTCTCCTACTTTGAAAAATTGGTTAACTTCAGGAATAAATAAAGCTGGATTAAAAATTTTAGATATGGGATTAGTACCAACACCTGTAAACTACTTTGCAAACTTCACTGACTTTGATGGTTTAAAATGTGATGGTTCAGTAATGATTACAGGAAGTCATAATCCACCTGAATATAATGGATTCAAGATAACATTAGATAAAGATCCATTCTTTGGTGAAGATATTTATTCACTTGGAAGAGAAATTCTAGCGGACAATACAATAATAGAAGATAATGAAGAAACAATAGTAATTGATTCTAAAAATAGATATATAGCTTATATAGTAAAAAGTTTTTCACACTTAAAACTTGAAAATAAAAAATTTGTTTTTGATTGTGGGAATGGTGTTGCTGGCGTTGTATTAAGAGAAATTCTTGATAAATTAAATATTAAGTATAAAATTTTATTTGAAGAACCAGATGGAAATTTCCCAAATCATCATCCAGATCCAAGTGATGAGCATACTTTAGAAGATATAAAAAAAGAGTTAGCAACTGGTGAATTTGATTTTGGATTTGCTTATGATGGTGATGCAGATAGAATTGCTTTACTTTCACCAAAATATAACTTTAAAGGAGATATTTTAGCAATATTCTTCTCTAAATTTATAAAAAATCCTACTGTTATTGGTGAAGTTAAATGTACACAAGTTATGTATGATACTATTAATTCTTATGGAAAAGCTATCATGTATAAAACAGGTCATTCAAATCTAAAAGTAAAAATTAAAGAGACAAATGCTGATTTTGCAGCAGAAGTTTCAGGTCATTTATTTTTCAATGATAGATATTTTGGATATGACGATGCAATTTATGCTACATTTAGAGCTTTAGAATTAATCGATCAAAATTTTGATTTTGATAAAGAGTATGAAGCTTTACCAAAAGTTTATTCAACTCCTGAAATTAATATCACTGTTACAGAAGAAACAAAATTTAAAATCATTGATGATTTAAAAAATGCTTTAACAAATCCACCTGAATATTTTCCTAAAATCAAAGATATTATAACTGTAGATGGAATAAGAGTTATTTTTGAAAAGGGTTGGGGATTAGTAAGAGCTAGTAACACAACACCAAAACTTGTAACAAGATTTGAAGCAGATACACAAGAAAATGCTAAAATATACGAAAATGTTTTAATTAAATTATTTGAAGAAATAAAAGGAAAATAAATGAGTAAAGAAAATCCAATCAAAAAATGTCTATTCCCAGCTGCAGGTTATGGAACAAGATTTTTACCTGCAACAAAAGCAACGCCAAAAGAGATGTTACCAGTTTTAACAAAACCACTTATTCAATATGGAGTGGAAGAAGCATTAGCGGCAGGTATGGATACAATGGCAATTGTAACAGGTAGAGGGAAAAGAGCTATTGAAGATCACTTTGATATTTCTTATGAATTAGAGCATCAAATTAAAGGAACAAACAAAGAACATTTATTGACTGAAATCAGATCAGTTATTACAAAATGTACTTTTTCATACACAAGACAAATTGAAATGAAAGGTTTAGGTCATGCTATTTTATGTGGTGAAACTTTAATTGGAGATCAACCATTTGCAGTTTTATTGGCAGATGATTTATGTGACGCTCCAACTCAAGGTGTTTTATCTCAAATGATTGAACTATATAAAAAATATCATTGTTCAATTGTTGCTATTGAAGAAGTTCCAAAAGAAGAAACAAATAAATATGGAGTAATTTCTGGAAATGAAATTGAACCAGGAATTTATATGATTAAAGATATGGTTGAAAAACCTGAACCTGAAGTTGCTCCTTCAAATTTAGCAATTATAGGAAGATATATTTTAACTCCAGATATTTTTGATATTTTAAAAGAAACAAAACCAGGAAAAGGTGGAGAAATTCAAATCACTGATGCTCTTTTAACTCAAGCAAAAAAAGGAATGGTTTTAGCTTATAAATTCAATGGACAAAGATTTGACTGCGGAAGTATTGATGGATTTGTGAAAGCTACAAACTATTTTTATGATAAAGAAACAAAAAAAGAGAAAAAAAAAGAGACTGGAGCAAAATAAGTGAAAAATAACCTATATTATCCGCAAGTATCATTAAGTGATGAAGAAATCTTTGCAGAAATAAAAAAAGAAAGAGAGAATATAGGTTACTACTCTCTTCCTTATGAAGATACAACTTTTTTAAAAGCTAAATTAGATAGTTTAAATTTTACTCAAAAACAAATTGCTATCATTGGAATTGGAGGAAGTACTTTAGGGACTTATGCAATTTACAATTTTATGAAGTATAACAAACAACATAATAAAACTTTAAAAAAAGAACTTTTTTTCTTTGAAAGTACAGATCCTGTTAATTTAAATGGAACATTAAGTCAAATTGATTTGGAAGATACTTTATTTATAGTAATTTCAAAATCTGGAACTACAATAGAGACTATTTCTATTTTTAAATATTTAATGTCAATTACAAAAATTGATAAGTCAAATTTATTAGTAATTACAGAAGATGATAGTAAGTTAAATACTTTTGCAAAAGCAAATGATATTAACTCTTTTGATATTCCTAAAAATGTTGGTGGAAGATTTTCTGTATTATCTAATGTTGGGTTAGTTCCTTTATATCTAGCAGGATTTAATATTGATGAATTATTAAAAGGTGCAAAAAAAATATCAACATCATTTTTTGAGCAAAATGATTTATATGACCATTTAATCAAAAAAGCAAGAACATATTATGAATTCAAAGATGTTTACAATGTAAATGCAATTTTTTCTTATTCTCAATTACTTGAAGGCTTTAATAAATGGTATATCCAACTTTGGGGAGAGAGTCTTGGGAAAATTGATGTAAATCATACAAACCAAGGTTTAACTCCAATTGGACTTTTAGGGCCAGTTGACCAACACTCTTTCTTACAACTTATTGTTGAAGGTAAAAGGGATAAAACTGTAACATTTATAAAAATCAAAGATTTTAAAGATGAAACTAAAATAGCTCCAACAACACTTCAAGGTTTAGAAGAATTAGATTACATCAATAATCTTAATTTTAAAGAACTTATCAATCTTCAAGCAGATGCAACAATTGCATCAGTTAAAGAATATAAAAAAGATATTCCAATAGATTTAATTGAAATTGAAGAGATCAGTGAATATGAAATTGGAAAACTTTTATTTTATTATGAATTATTAACTTCAATCGTTGGAAAATTCTTAAGAATAAATACTTATGACCAACCAGGTGTTGAAGGTGGAAAAATCATCTTAAAAGAGATGTTAAAAAATAAAAATTAGGAAAATAAATGGCAATTTTTGGTGATATTGGAACTGTTAAAGGACAATTAAATAATCCTAAATTTGATAAAGCCTTTTTATATTTGGAAAAATTGCAAGATATTAATTCAAATGAATATCAAAGTTTAATAAATATTAAACTTGATAACTGTAACAAAATAGTTCTTGATGAGAACTGTTTTGTTCTTGAACAAGCTTATATTTCAAAAGATAAAAAAGATTGTTTTTTTGAATCTCACAAAAAATATATAGATATTCAATATATTTTTGATGGAACTGAGATAATGGAAGTTGAAAATACAAATAATCTTCAAATAACAAAAGAGTATGATGAAACTTTAGATTATGCAAAATATGCCCAATCTCCTAACTCTTCATCTTTAGTTATTAGAAAAAATGAACTAGCGATTTTTTATCCAAACGATGCCCATATGCCTTGTATTAAAGTGGATAAAAATGAAAAAGTTATAAAAGCTGTTTTTAAAATAGCAGTATAATTATGGAATATTTATTTTCTAGTTTAGTTCCTGTTTTTGGACTGATATTAATAGGATATTTTTTTAAAAGAATTAGTTTTCCATCTCATGAATTTTGGCCAATGGCTGATAAACTTACATACTTTGTTTTAATGCCTGCTCTTTTGATATTTAAACTTTCAAATGCAAAGTTTGAACCTAATAGTATAAATTTTGTTTTAGTTTCACTTATAGCAATATTTTTAACAATGATTGTTTTAATAATCTTTAATAAAATAAGCCCTACAAAAAACAACTCTTTTACTTCAATAATTCAAGGTGGGATAAGATTTAATACTTATGTATTCTTAGCTTTAAGTGGTTCTATTTTTGGAGATGAAGGTTTAGTTTTAAGTGCTATTATTTTAACTTTTGCAATTCCATTTATAAATATTTTATGTGTAACAATTTTTGCTCTTTATTCAGATAATAATAAACTAGATTTTATATATTTAGTAAAATCTATAATAAAAAATCCTTTGATTATTGGTTGTGCAATTGGTGCTTCAATCAATTTTTTATCAATTCCAATTCCAGTAAGTATTGAAAATTTAATAGAAATTTTAAGTAAAGCAGCTCTTCCTTTAGGACTTTTATCTATTGGTTATGCTTTAGTATTAAAAGAGTTAAATAGTGCGAAAAAAGATTTGATTATTAGCTGTATTGGAAAGTTTATAATCTTGCCTTTTTTTATTTATAGTTTTGGAATGATGTTTGGATTAAATGAAATAATGATTTCAATTTTAGTTTTATTCTCTGTTTTACCAACAGCTCCAAGTTCATTTATACTTGCACGGCAACTTGGTGGAGACATAACACTTATGACAAGTATCATAACAGTGCAAACTTTAGCTTCTGCACTGTTTATAATACTATTTTTAAAACTATTCGTTTAAAAAAGTTCTAAAAACTATCATAGATGATTTTTTAAAGCCATTTTTTTCATAAAAATTATGAGCTTTAAAATTATCATTATCTGTTAAAAGAGTAATTCTTTTTATACCTTGAGACTTTGCAAACTCTTTTGCAAAGTCTAATAGTTTTGAACCTATATTTTTATCTCTACATTTAGATGAAACTATCATATCTTCTAGAATCACAACCCTATTTCCAAGTGCTGTTGAAATTGAATATAAAAGGTTTACCATGGCTACTATTTCATTTTCTATTTCACAAACTATTATATGCCCTACTTCTTCATCTTTGATTATTGTTTCTAATGCTTTTATTTGTAAAGCTTCATTTGGAACAAACTCTTTTTCTAAACTAAAAAGTTCGTTTAAAAGTTTTGATAAAGATTTTATATCTTCTTCTTTTGCAACTCTAAATCTCATTTTCTCTCTTTTTTTAATGTTGTTTCATATCCCATTTGAGGTTCATTTGGAACTAAAAATGATAAACTAAAAGAACAAAATGCAATAACTGCTCCAATAATAAATACTAAAGAATTAGAATATAACCAAACCATACCTAAAAATGCTGGTAAAAAAACTGCTGCAATATGATTTATAGTAAAACTTACAGCACTTGCACTTGAAATATCACTTGGATTTGCTATTTTTTGGAAATATGTTTTTAAAGCGATAGCCATAGAAAATAGTAAATGGTCAATAATATATAAAGCAAAAGCAAAATATACATTATCTACAAAAGCATAAGATGTAAATACTAATATAAGACCAATGTATTCAATTTTTAAAGTAACTTTCTCTCCAAATGCAACTATAAATTTACCAATTTTTGGAGCTAAATACATATTTAAAATTGAGTTCACAAATAACAATAAAATCATATTGTGAATATCAACACCAAATTTTTCTACAAGTAAAAATCCTGCAAATACTACAAATATCTGTCTTCTTGCACCGGAGAGAAAAGTAAGTAAATAAAAAAGCCAATACTCTTTTTTTACTCTAATTTTTTTATCTTGAATAACTGTCTCTTTAAAATGAGTAAATAAATACCAAGAAAAAATACCTAATAAAAAAGTAAAACCACCAAATATTAAATAAACATATTTATACTCCATAGCTAAATAGTTCATAAAAAGATAAATCAAAATAAATACTAAAAGTCCAGTGAAAGATTTTGCTGCACTTAATTTTCCTAAAACAATAGGAGCTTTATTTTTATCTATCCATTGTAAAGATAAAGACTGATTTAAAGTCTCTAAATAGTGAAATCCAACTGACATAATAATTGTTGTGATATAAAGTCCAATTGCTGTTGGGAAATATCCAGTTGATGCTGTTCCTAATCCTAAAAGCATAATAGATAAATAAACTAATCTTTGTTGAGCAATGAAAGCTAAAACCAATAAAACTGTAAATGCAAGAAATCCTGGAATTTCTCTTAAACTTTGTAAAATTCCTATTTGGCTACCATCAAAAGATGCTACTTCTATAGTAAAGTTATTTAATAAACTTGTCCACGCACTAAAAGAGACAACCATTGAAATAGTCATTATATAAAGTAAAGCCTCTTTTGAAGTAAAAATTCTTGTGATAAATGTTTTTTTCAAATAAATACTCCAATGATTACATTGATTGCTAGTGCACTTAAAAGCACTTTTAAAATGATGACAAATTTTTTACCATCAATTTTATCTCTTAATTGTGTTCCAGTCCAGCTTCCTACAACTGCTCCAATTATCATTGCAACAATAACTCCAATATAATCAAAAAATACAAAACCAAAATACATAAATACAAATACTTTCAAAATATGACTGATACTCATAAGTGCAGCACCTGTTGCTACAACTACATTTTTATCTTTATAATCTTTAAGTAAAAGTGTCATTGTAAGTGGTCCAGTTGCTCCTACAACCATTGAAAGTCCTGTTTGGAAAAAACCTGCTAAATAATAGTTTTCATATCTTTTGATTTTCTCATTAAATTTTGCTGACCATAAAGAAAGAAGTATATAAATACCAATAAATAAAGGCACATATTCTAAAGAGATAAAACTCAAAATTCCCATAAAAAAACCAATTCCTAGTAAAGAACCTAATAAAAATTTTGGGATTACTTCAACTTTTACATCTTTATATCCAAAAATTGCACGGCTTAGATTACTTGAAACTTGTGTTAATCCATGAATTGGAATAAGAGCATTTAAAGGTAAAAATGAAGGTAAAATAACTATAAGCATCATCCCTCCACCAATTCCAACTACTCCAGCAATTGTTGAAGTTAGAAAAGTAATCACTCCAAGAATTAATTCTGTCATATAAAAATCCTATTAAAAAGATTAACGTAAAATACCCAATAAAGCCTTTATTATCAAAAAAGGGTTATAATCAATTTTTTAAAAATAGGAGATTTTATGAAAATATTACTAATAGTTACTATCTTTTTAACAAATATCTTATTTGCAAATTATGCTTTTACTAACCAAAATAGTGGAAAAATCGATATGCACGGTGGTAAAAGTGAAAATCTTTTAAATCAAAAGAATAGTTTGTCAAATACAAATTTTAATGATATTGGAATTACAAAACCAATAGCTCCAAAAGCACCTAATGCTTTAATAAAAGAGAATGAAAAAAAAGAAGAAAAAAAGGAAATTACTAAATAATGGCAAGATATAAATTTATATCATGGAATGTAAATGGTATTAGAGCAGTTGATAAAAAAGATGCTTTAAAATGGGTTGATGAAGCAAATATAGATTTGCTTGGTGTTCAAGAAACAAAATCTATGAAAGAACAAATTCCAAAAACAATTTTTACTAAAGAGTACAAAACACTATTTGCAAGTGCATCAGCAATAAAAGGAAGAAGTGGAACGGCACTTTTTACAGATATAGAAACTTCATTTGAATGTAACTGTCCAAGTGTTGATATTCTTGATGAAGGAAGAATAAACGAAGTTCATTTTTCTTTAGGAGATAAAAATATAGCATTTTTTAATGTATATTTTCCAAATGGACAAAGTAGTCAAGAAAGACTTGATTATAAAATGGAGTTTTATGATAGATTTTTAAATCATTGTGAAAACTTAAAAAAAGATGGGAAATCTATCATTGTTTGTGGTGATGTAAATACAGCACACACTGAAATTGATATTGCTAGACCAAAAGCAAATGAAAATACAAGTGGATTTTTACCAATGGAAAGAGATTGGATAACAAAATTTTTAGATTTTGGATACATTGATACTTTTAGATTGATAAATGGTGATATAAAAGACAAATACTCTTGGTGGAGCTATAGAGCAAATGCAAGAACAAATAATGTAGGCTGGAGAATAGACTACTTTTATGTAAGTGAAGACTTAAAGGATTTTGTAAAAGATGCTTATATTTTAGATAATATTGAAGGAAGTGATCACTGTCCTATTGGCTTAGAAATGGAGTTTTAAGACTCCTTTTCTACTCTATTTTTTCCTTTTGATTTAGCAAGATACATAGCATTATCTGCTCTTAAGATAAAATCTGTGATTGTATCATTTTCTTTAAAACTAGATACTCCAAAACTTGCAGTTTTATATCCTACTTTTTCAAATTTATGTTGTGATATTTTTTCTCTTAAATTTTCTGCTAATTTTGCAGTATCATCTAAGTTTGTTTTTGGACAAATGATTATAAATTCTTCACCACCCCACCTTCCTACTGTATCAGTTTGCCTTGTAAAAGTTGTCAAAATTTCAGAAATTTTTATCAAAACTTTATCTCCAACTAAATGACCAAATTTATCATTTACTTTTTTAAAATCGTCAAGATCTAATAAAATTATTGAAAAATCATCTTTATACCTTTTATAAAAACTTTCATACATTTGTAAAGTTGAATCTATCTCTTTTCTATTTTTTAATTTTGTTAAATAATCAGTTGAAGATAGAATCATTAGTTCTTCTTTTGCCTCTTCAAGCTCTTTTGTATAATTTAATTTATTAACAATTGAATATGATAATAATAACAAACAAATAAAAACTGCAATATCGCTTGGATACTCTTCCCAAGGAACAAATCCAGCTGCAATTAAAGAAGAATAAAGCCAATAAAGTGAAATTATAAAAAAACTAAATGTAATAATCTTTGTTTCTTTATCACCTTTAAAAAAGAAATAAATCATAAAAATAGTTAAAATAGGTAATGTTACAAAATTATAAACAATATCAAAACACTCATAAGTTGAAGGAAGAGTAAAGATTCCTAAAAGTGAACCAATAATTGCTACTAAAAGATATATTAAATGAAATTGCCATATTCTTTTAATTATATCAAATGGTGTTTTTTGATTTATTACTTTATCCATAAAAAGTGCCATTCCAACTGGAAAAAAGAAAAAAGCAATAGCCAACAAATATTGATTTAATAATGGAAAATATAAATATAATTCAATAATTTTTGCAGAACAAAATACATTTAAACCTTGGGTTAAAAATAATAAACCTAAAATTAAAAGTTCAATTCTTTTAAATTTTGATAAAAATGTCAATAAAAAAAGTATTGATACAAAAAGAGAAATAGATCCTACTATAATCTTTGGTATATCATAATTTAACATTTTTTCTAAAATATCACTTTTTGAAGCGATTATTATTTCGCCCCACAATCCGATATCTTCATAGTTTGAATATATTCTAAAATAAAGATATTTGCCAGCACTATCAACGTAAAGAGGTATTAAATGCCAAGGCCATCCTATATATTCACCTTTTCCTTCTTTATCAAATTCTCCAAAATGATATATTTGTTTATTTTCATAATATACTTGCGTAATTAAATCTATACTTACAATATATAAATGAGGATTTGTTGGTAAATTATCAGGAAGTTTTACCCTAAACCAGACATTTGTTTGATTATTTCTATTTGGTGGATTACTTGGAAATTTGATCTCTTTCCAAGAATTTTGATTATCTTTTTCAATGGTCCACAAAGGTAAATTATTTTCAAAAGGTGAATCTCCAAATCTATATTCCCATTTTACTTTTGATAAATCTATCTCTTTTATCTCATTTGCAGATAAAAAAATTGTTAAAAATAAGAAAATTATAATTTTTTTCATTAAAATACTTTATATAAATTTATTAGATTTTCTATATTAAATCATAATTTCTTATAATACTTGATAAAATAAAAAATAAAATCTTTTACCATAAAATTTATACATAAAGGTTAAATATGAAAAATAATATTATTGATAGATATGATAAAAATCAAGATGGTGAAATTATCATAAAGATATATACTTCAAAGATTGAAGATTTATATGAAAATTATGATAAAAAATCAACTTTCATAAAAAAAGATTTAAAAGATGATTTAGAAAATTATTTAATTGAAAGTGTTGAAGAAATTGGTAATCATCCTTTTACTATTGATTTTTATTTTGATGAAAAAAGTGATTTTACATCAGATGAAAGATTAAAAAATAGCATAAAAGAGTATTTTGAATATTTACAATTTTTAGAACATAAAAATATGAAAGAAGAATTAAAAAATTCTCTAATATTTTTAATAATTGGCTTTGTTTTTGTATCAATTTCGTTTAATCTAACAGAACATGAAAACTTTTTTTATAAACTAATTTCTGAAGGTGCTATGGTAGGAGGTTGGGTTTCACTTTGGGAAGCACTAGCTACAATCTTAATAAAATGGCTTCCATTAAGAAAGAACATAAAAATTTTTAAAAAAATTACAAATGCAAAAGTACATTGTTTTTAAATCATAGAATATATAATTTTTGCTAGGATTTTTTTAAAATCTTCTCTTTCTTCTTTACTTAAAACAGAAAAAATCTTTTCTGTTGATTCCGCAACACAAGACATACACTCTTGAATTAATTCTTTTCCATCATCTGTTAAATTAATTAGCATACTTCGCTTATCATTTAATGAAGGAACTTTTTCAATCAATTTTCTATCTTCAAGTTTTTTCAAAACTTTTGTCATTCCTCCTGAAGAAAAAAGTGTCGCATCATATAACTCAGTTGGAGATAAAGCACTTTTATTAAAATAAAGAGATGCTAAAACTGAAATATGTGAATGTAATAAATCATATTTTATTTTAAAAAATTGCTCATTTTCAGCATACATTTGTTTATGCAACATTGTTATTGGTAGAGTGAAAGCAAAAACTTCATACTCTTTTAACTTAACAGTAGAATTATAAAAGTTATCTATATATTTTTTATCCATGAAGCAATTTTAACTAAATTAATATTAAATATATCTTTCTAGCAAGATATATTTAAGCAAAATTTTGTTATCTTTCAAACCTAAATATAAAAAGGAGTTATTTTGAAAAAGATATATTTTATTTTTTTAACACCACTTTTTTTATATAGCCAAAATTTGGAAGAATTAGTTAATTTATCTATACAAAATAGATTGGTTAATGCTTCACAACAAAGTTTGGATTCTATAAAAGATGAATACAAAAGTGTAAAAAGTGGATATTTACCAAAACTAGATGTTGGAGGAAAATATGCAATAACAGATGAAGAAACGGCAAGTTTGGCAAAAAAATCTGGAAATGTATATGGAAGCTTAAATTATTTACTTTATGATGGTGGTAAAAAATCAGATGTTTATGATAGTTATGAATCTACTATCAAAAGTACAGAAGAATCTGTTGAAGCTTTAAAAAATGATATTTCATTAACAGTGATAAACTACTATTTTGATTATTTATCTCTTATCTCTCAAAAAGATGCAAAGTTAAAAGAGATAGAACAGCTTGATTCACAAATGGAAAGATTAAGTAGATTTTTAAAAGCTGGTACAACAACTGAAGATGAAGTACAAAAAATCATCTCAAGAGTTGAAAATGCTAAAGTTAATCTTCAAGAGATTGAACTTCAAATCATCACTATATTACATAATTTAGAATATATAACTGGAACTAAAATTGATATTACAGCTGGTTCTAATATAAAAGAATCAGAAAAAGTTTCACAAAATAGTGAAAGATTTGATATTAAATCTTTGGAATTTGATTTACAAACAAAATTAAGTAATTCAAGAGCTGAGAAAAGTGGATACTTACCAACAGTAACACTTGATAATACTTATACATATTATGATTCAAATTTTGATGATAAAGCTTATGAAAATAATGCTATTGATCATCAAAATATTTTATCTGCAAATTTAAAATGGAATATTTTTTCATTTGGAGAGACTAAATATAAATATGAATCAAAATACAAAGAGTATTTAGCTTCAAAATTAAAATATGAATATGAAAAAAACAAAGCGAATGTTGACTTACAACTTGCACTTAAAGCTTATGATATTGCAAAAGCAAAAATAAAATCAGCTGAAGCAAATCTAAAAGCTGCGGAAAGTGCATATGAAGTTATAAAATCAAAATATGAAAATGGTTTAATTGATAATGTAGCATATCTAGAAAGTTTAACTGAGAAATTTGATGCCATCAGTCAATTAAAAACATCTATTAATGATTTAGAAATTAAAAAAGCAAATATAATTTACCATAATGGTGAAAAATTAGAGGAGTATATAAAATGATAAAAAAATCATTAGTTGCAATTTCTTTCCTTTTCTTAGGATACAACGGTTTAATTGCAGAAGAAACAAAAGTAGCAACTGAAGCACCTGCTTTACCTGTTCAAACTTTTAAAATTGTAAAAGAAAATAATACTACAAGTAAAACTTATCCAACTATTTTAAAAGCTTATGAACAAGTTGATGTAATTGCAAGAGTTTCAGGAACACTAAAAGAAAAATATTTTAAAGAAGGTGATTTAGTAAAAAAGGGAACTCTTTTATATAAAATCGAACCTGATTTATATCAAGCAAATTTTAATATGAAAAAAGCAAATTTCACAAAAGCAAAAAAAGATTATGAAAGAGCTAAATCATTAGTTGCTTCTAAATCTATTAGTCCACAATCTTTTGATGATTATACTTATCAATATGACAGCACAAAAGCTGCATTAGATGAAGCGCAAATAAATTTAAATTATACAAAAGTAACTGCACCAATAGATGGAATTATTGGTATAAAAAATCATGATATTGGTGATTTAGTTGGTACAAATGAAGATAATTCATTACTTTTAACTATTACAAATACAGATCCTATTCATGCAGAATTTTCTTTGCCAAAAGATGATATGAATAACTTTTTATCTCAAATAAAAAGTAAAAATATAAAAATTAGTCTAATTGCAAATGGCACAACTTATGAAAATGGTCAAATAGATTATATTGCACCAACAATAGATACAAATACTGATACTTTACTTTTAAGAGCAAAATTTGACAATCCTAATCATGAGTTAATTGCAGGGAATTTTACAAAAATAGTTATTTCTAACTTATCTTTAGGAGATGTATTTATTGTTCCTGAAAATGCTGTATTAAAAACTGCACAAGCAACTATTGTTTATGTAATAGATGAAAATAATATAGCAAAAGTTAGACCTGTTACTACAGGGGATTTAGTAAAAAATGGAATGGTTATAAAAGATGGTTTAAAACCTAATGAACAAATTGTAACAAGTAATCTTGCAAAACTTAGACCTGATACAAAAGTTCAAATTATAAGTGAAGAGAAATAGTTATGATTTCCGCATTTTTCATAAAAAAACCCGTTTTTGCTGGTGTTTTATCAATTATAATTTTTTTGACGGGAATAATTGCAATGTTCAATTTACCAATTGAACAATATCCAAGAATTTTACCGCCTCAAATTATTGTAAGTACTTCATATCCAGGAGCTAGTGCAGATACTATCGCAAAAACTGTTGCTGCTCCACTTGAAGAACAAATAAATGGTGCAAAAAATATGCTTTATATGAATTCTGTTGCTGAAGATAGTGGAAGATTAAGTATAAATATATTTTTTGAAATTGGAACAGATCCAGATAGTGCAAAAATAGATGTAAATAATAGAGTTCAAGCAGCTTTAGCAAAAATGCCAGAACAAGTTCAAAGACAAGGTGTTGTTGTAGGTGAAAGAAGTCCAAGTATTTTAATGTTTGCAATGCTTCAATCTCCAAATAATACTTATGATTCAATATATTTATCAAATTATGCTTTATTAAACTTAGTTGAGTCATTAAAAAGAGTTAAAGGTGTTGGGGATGCGATGATTTTTGGAGCTAAAGATTATTCTATTAGAGTATGGATAGATCCTTTAAAATTATCAAAATATTCTCTTGCAACAACTGATGTTATAAATGCAATTAAAGAGCAAAACAATCAATATGCGGCTGGAAAAATTGCTTCTGAGCCAATTGCACAAAAACAGATGTATACATATACGATTAGAACTCCACAAAGGTTTGAAAATCCTGCACAATTTGGAAATATTGTAATTAGAGCTAATGAAGATGGTAGTACTTTAAAATTAAAAGATATTACAACTATTGAACTTGGAGCTAGTGATTATAGCGTTCAAACAAGATTAAATGGTGCTCCATCTATTCCTATTGGAGTATTTTTACAAAGTGGTGCAAACTCTTTAGAAACTGCTGATGCAATAAAAAAAGCTTTAGAAGATGCGAGTAAAAGCTTCCCTGATGATATAACATATAGTATTCCTTATGATAGTACAGATTTTATTTCAGCTTCTATTCATGATGTTATTAAAACTTTTATTGAAGCATTATTACTTGTAATTTTAATTATTTTCATTTTCCTACAAAGCTGGAGAGCAACTATTATTCCATTTATTGCTGTTCCTGTATCAATTGTGGGAGCATTTGCTGGAATGTATGCTTTAGGATTTAGTATTAACTTACTGACTCTTTTTGGTTTAGTTCTTGCTATTGGTATCGTTGTTGATGATGCTATTATTGTTATTGAAAACATTGAACGACATATGGAAGAAGGAAAAACTCCTAAAGAAGCTGCATTTATTGCTATGAAAGAAGTAACGGGAGCATTAATTGCTATTATTCTAGTTTTAGGTGCGGTATTTATTCCTGTTGCATTTATGGGTGGATTAAGTGGAGAGATGTATAGACAATTTGCTATTACTATTGTTATCTCTGTTATTATTTCTGGATTTGTTGCTTTAACATTAACTCCATCACTTTGTGTAAGAATTTTAAAAAATAAAAAACATGAACCTAAAGGTTTTTTCAAATGGTTTAATAATATGTTTGAAAAAGCAACAAAAGGTTATTCTGTATTAGTTAAAAAAAGTATTAGATTTTCATTAATTTCTATTTTATTATATGGTGGATTATTATTTGTATCTTATGATATGTTTAAATCTATGAAAACTGGACTTCTTCCTGATGAAGACCAAGGAACAATCTTCGTATTTGGATTTAACCCTCCAGGTTACTCTATGTCTAAATCGTTAGAATTAAGTGAAGAGATAAATAAAATCATTGCAAATGATCCTAGTGTAAAAAATATCATTACACTTGCTGGATATGACTTTACAACTTCTGCTCAAAGAAGCCATACTGTTGCAACAATTATTAAATTAAAAGATTGGAGTCAAAGACCAAATCCAGAACAAGAAGCACAAGCACTTTTAGCTAAATTTAGTAAACAACTTATGGGTACAAGTGAAGGATTCTCATTTGCCGTTGTACCACCTCCTATTATGGGGATGAGTGTTACTGGTGGATTTGATATGTATGTTCAAGATAGAAAAGGTGGAACTATTGAAGATTTAGGAAATATTGTAAATCAAATAATAGAAAAAGCTAAAACTAGACCTGAATTAATGGGAGTTAGAACAGCACTTGCAGCTAATATTCCTCAATTTAAAATTGATGTTGATACTGAAAAAGCAAAAGCAAAAGGTGTAAGTATAAGTGACATTTATAGTACAATAAATGCAACTTTTGGAAGTTTTTATGTAAATGATTTTTCACTTTATGGAAGAACTTATAAAGTTAACTTACAAGCAAAAGATGAATTTAGAAATAATGTAGATGATTTTCAATATGTTTATGTAAGATCAGACAAAGGTGAACTTTTACCAATTAATTCATTTATAACTTACAAAAAAGTAGTTGGAGCTGATATAGTAGAAAGATTTAACCTTTTCCAAGCTGCAAAAGTATCAGGACAACCAGCTCCTGGATATAGTTCAGGAGATTCTTTAAAAGCTATAGAAGAAGTTGCAAATGAAGTTTTACCTGAAGGTTATACAATTAGCTGGACTGGAACTGCTTATCAAGAAAAACAAGTTGGAGGAAGTTCTGCGCAAGCATTTATTTTTGGTATTGTTTTCTTATTCTTAATTCTTTGTGCACTTTATGAAAGATGGTTATTACCAATTTCGGTTGTTTTAGCTGTACCATTTGCAATTTTTGGAGCAATACTTGCTACAAATTTAAGACACTTAGATAACAATATTTATTTCCAAATTGGTTTATTAGTTCTGGCAGGACTTGCGGCTAAAAATGCAATTTTAATTGTAGAATTTGCTTTACAAAAACAAAAAGAAGGATTAAAACTAATTGATGCTGCTATTGAAGCTGCTAAAGTAAGACTTAGACCGATTGTTATGACTTCATTAGCATTTACAGTTGGAGTTATGCCCCTTGCTATTAGTAGTGGAGCTGGAGCTGCTAGTAAACACTCTATTGGAACAGGAGTTGTGGGAGGAATGTTAACTGCTACATTTATAGCAATTTTATTTATTCCACTATTCTTTGTTTTAATCTCAAGACTTAGTGGTCATAAAGATGACGAAGTTCTAACAGATAAAGAAGAGGAATAATCCTCTTCTTTATATTAAAGCTTCAATCCAAGAAACAACTTGGATTAAAGTTTGAGGCTCTTTTTTTGAAATAAATACATAAGGTTTATTTTTTCTGTTTTCTTTTACATCGATTTGCATATCAACTAAATCAATATCAACGTATGGAGCTAAATCTATTTTATTTACAATTAAAAGGTCGGAAAACAATAATCCTGCCCCTTTTTTTCTTGGAATATCAGCACCTTGTGCAACATCAATTACATAAACATAATAATCAATTAATTCATAAGAAAAAGTAGCACTAAGATTGTCCCCTCCACTTTCAACAAATACAATATCAGGATTATATTTTTCTTCAAGTTCAACAACTGCTTTTTGATTCATCGAAATATCATCTCTTATTGCAGTATGAGGACAACCACCTGTTTCAACTCCAATAATTCTATCACTATCTAAATCAAGAGTTTTTTTTAGATAATTTGCATCTTCCGTTGTATATATATCATTTGTCACAATTCCTAAAGAGTATTTATCTTTTAGTAAATTTGTTAAAGTTTCAATAAGTGAAGTTTTCCCACTTCCAACTGGTCCTGCTATTCCTATTTTCAATGCCATTTTTTTCCTTTATGTTGTGAACATTTTTGGTTCTAAATTTTTATGACTAAATATAATCTCTTCAAAAAGTGGATTAAAATTTGTGATTTTATTTTCTATATTTTTATAATCAAATTTTTCTAAAATCTCATCTATTTCAAAAAGCATCTTTTGTATTTCACTTGGTTTTATTCTTGAAATCTTTAGAGTTGTAACTGCAATGTTTATAAGATTTTTTTTAGTCCACATTACTATAAAATCTTCCAAACAAATATCCATATCAAAAGCCATAGCACTTAATACAATTATCTCATTTCCAACACAAGATTTATTTCCAATAAATGAAAAATACTCTTTTACTATATTCTTTGTTGCTAAATTTTTTATCTGTACGAAATAATTTTGTCCAATATCACGTGAAGCCTTTGCAAACTCAAAAGTTAAATAAGCTCCAAGTTCATTATCTAATTTATTTAAAATAGTTAATTTCTCTTTTTCTAAAGCTTCATAAACTTTTTTAACATAAACAAACTCTATTTTAGAATATTGGTCAATGATTAGATTTTCTAAATAGATTTTTAAACTATTTATATCTTTTACTTTTTCTTTTAAAATATGAGGTTCAAGTCCAAAAGAGTGTACAAATACACCTGAGGGAAAACTTCCATCAAGTATTTGCATAAATCTACTAAGACTTTTTAGATTTGTTTTTTGCATATTAATGGCTATGGTGCGCTTTTCCATTTGGTTTGAAATAACCTTTTGTTTTTTCACACTTTATTTTTTCATTTACATAACAATCTTTGATAATATCACTTAAAGAGATATCATCTAAAACTATGATTTTAAACTCATCAATCATAACTGGCTGATGTCTGTTTCCTATTTCATAAGCTATTTTTGCAAAAGTTAAAGCATCACTAAACTCTAAAACAAAAATCTCATCAACACTTCGACTAACTTTTATCCCCATTCCATCTTCGCAAACTAAAATATCATTTTCATGTAGATGTGTAAATTTAGCTTTTACTACCAAATTTACTCCTTTTTTAGTAACAGCTGTTAAATTTGGCTTTTGCATATCAAACCAAGATAACTCAACCTCATCACTAAATGGTATATCTTTTTTTATTTCTATTACTTTTTTTATTACACTAAATGTCAAAATCACTTCCTAAAACATAAAATATCGTCTTGCCATTGGCACTTTTTCAACATAATTTGATTCTATTAGTTCTCCATTGATTTTTACATCATATGTTTCACTATCTATTTCAATATCACCTATAAAATCATTTAGTTTCATATCTGCTTTTCCAATATTTCTTACATTTTTTACTGGTAATACTTCTTTTGAAATTCCTAATTTATCTTTTAGATTTGAACTAGCTACTTTTGAAGTAAATATTGCACTTGTAGCACTACTAGCACGTCCAAGACTTCCAAACATAGGTCTATACATATTTGGTTCTGGTGTTGGAATTGAAGCGTTACTATCACCCATCATAGCAAGTGCAATAAATCCACCTTTTATGATAATTTCAGGTTTTACTCCAAAAAATGCCCTATTCCATAAAACTAAATCAGCCATTTTTCCAACTTCAACACTTCCAACATATTCATCTATTCCAGAAGCAATTGCAGGATTTATAGTATATTTTGCGATATATCTTTTGATTCTATTGTTATCAGATTTTTCATCATCACCTTCAAGTGTTCCTCTTTGTTGTTTCATAGAGTCTGCAACTTGCCAAGTTCGTATGATTACTTCTCCCACTCTTCCCATAGCTTGAGAATCGCTACTTGTGATTGAAATAGCTCCTAAATCATGTAACACATCTTCAGCAGCTATTGTTTTTCCTCTAATTCTTGATTCTGCAAAACTAACATCTTCAGGAATTTTTGGACTCAAATGATGACAAACCATAAGCATATCAAGATGCTCTTCAATAGTATTTTTTGTATATGGTAAAGTTGGATTTGTACTTGATGGAAGTACATTTGCAAGCCCAGCCACTTTCATAATATCAGGTGCATGACCTCCGCCTGCGCCTTCACTATGAAAAGTATGAATTGTTCTATTTTTAAATGCTCCAACTGTTGCTTCAACAAATCCTGATTCATTTAAAGTATCTGTATGAATTGCAACTTGTACATCAAAATCATCTGCAACACTTAAACAAGTATCAATAGCATTTGGCGTACTTCCCCAATCTTCATGAAGTTTTAATCCCATTGCTCCTGCTTCTATTTGCACTTTTAAAGCTTCATAACTTGAACTATTTCCTTTTCCCATAAATCCAAAATTTAAAGGTAAATCATCAACACTTTGTATCATCTTACTTATATTCCACTCTCCAGGGGTACAAGTTGTGGCATTTGTTCCAGTATTTGGACCAGTTCCTCCTCCAATCATTGTAGTCACTCCTGAACTAAGTGCTTCATCAATTTGACCTGGACTTATAAAGTGAATATGAGTATCTATTCCACCAGCAGTTATAATTTTTCCCTCAGCTGAAAGAATTTCAGTATTTGCTCCAATTTCTAAACCCTCTGTTATTCCATCACAAAGATTTGGATTTCCTGATTTTCCAATAGCACTTATTTTCCCATCTTTGATTCCAATATCTGCTTTATAAATCCCTGTATAATCAATAATAATTGCATTTGTAATAATCAAATCAGCAACAACAACAGCAGTTGGACTTTGAGCCATACCATCACGTACTGTTTTTCCACCACCAAACTTACTTTCTTCACCATAAGTTGTGTAATCTTTTTCTATTTTAGCTATTAATGAAGTATCAGCTAGTCTGAATCTATCACCAACAGTTGGTCCATACATAGAAGCATATTTTTCTTTACTAATCTTCATGTTACTCTCCTAAAAACTTTGAAAGATTTTGCATAGCTTTTGCTTTTACATTCTCATCATCTAAAAAGCCTTCAACTAAACCATTAAATCCACTAACATATCTTTTACCACTAAAATCAATTAAGTTTACACTTTTTTTACTTCCTGGTTCAAATCTTACAGATGTTCCTGCTGGAATATCAAGTCTTTTCCCATAAGCTTTAATTCTTTCAAAACTAAGCTCTTTATTTACTTCAAAGAAGTGATAGTGAGAACCCACTTGAACTGGTCTGTCACCTTTGTTTTCTATCTCTATTGTAATAATTTCTTTTGAAGAGTTTAGTTCTATTTCACCTTCATCTACAAGATATTCTCCAGGGATTAATTTGTTTTTATCATAAGAAATTGGGTTATGAACTGTAACTAATTTTGTTCCATCTTCAAAAGTTGCTTCAACTTGAACCATGTACATCATAGATGCAATACCTTCAAGTACATCATCCTCTTTTAAAACTTTTGTAGCATCAACCATAAGTTGTGCAACACTTTTTCCATCTCTTGCACCCTCAATAATATATGAACTAATTATTGCTACTGCTTCTGGATAGTTTAGTTTTAAACCTCTTTCTTTTCTTTCCATTGCAAGCTTTGAAGCTGTATAAATCAATAATTTCTCTTGCTCACGATTTGTAAGGAACATATATTCTCCTTTTAGATTTTATATTCACTTTAATTTATATAGATTTTATCCAATTAAAACCGATTATTATTTTTTCATCTGTATATATTATAATCATAAGTATCTCTACATTTTAATAATTGTGCAGTAATACTAATAGCTATTTCATTTGGATTATTTGTTCCAAAATTTTCTCCTATAGGACAGAAAAAGTTCTCTTTAATGTTCTCTTTTTTTAAATCAAAATCAAATCTAGCTCTTTTAATTTTTGAACCAATTACACCAATATAAGGAAAAGTCCCTATTTGTAAAACTTCTTTTAAAATTGGATAATCAAATTTATGTCCAGAAGTTGTAATAACAATAAAAGAATCATAAGATAATTCTTTTATATAATCTGTATAATTTTCAACAAATATCTTATTTAACTTATTAGTATTTGGAAGTTTATCTAACCACTCTTTTCTAGTATCTATACAAGTGATATTACAGTCTAAATTTACTAAAATTCTACATAAAGCTTGTGATACATGACCTGCTCCAAATACTGCTATTTTCCATGAATTATTTATAGCAATTTTCTCAAAAAAAACAGTTGCACTTCCACCACAAGTCATACCTAAATCTCTATTTAAATTTATCTGTTTTAATAAGCTTTTTGTTGAATCATCATTTAAAATATTTATAGCTTCTTCTATACAACTTTTTTCTAAAGCTCCACCACCAATAGTTCCAAAGTAGATAACTCCTTCACAAACTATCATCTTAGAACCAATATCTTGAGGAACGGAGTTTTTTTTATCAACAAGTGTTACAATTACAAATGATTTTCTACTCTCCATTAATCTTTGACTAGCACTTAAAAACTCATCAAATAAAAAATTCATTCTAAGCCTTTAAATTTTCTAAAGTCATTAAAATATTTTCATTTGTTGCTGGTGAATTCATTTTTACAAGTTCATTATTTTTTGCTCTATATTTTAAAGCATCTTTTATTGCAGTGAAAACAGATATTCCTAATAAAAATGGAGGTTCTCCAACTGCTTTAGAACGTCTAACATTTGTAGTTGTTGTATCATTTTCAATAAAATCTATATTGAAAACTTCTGGCATATCATGGATAGATGGTATTTTATATGTTGTTGGTGAATATGTTAGAAGTTCACCTTTGTTTGAATAAACAAGTTTTTCCATACTAACCCAACCTAAACTTTGAACAAAACCACCTGCAACTTGTCCCTCATCAATTCCTGGATTTATCATTCTTCCTAAATCCATGATAATATCACTTCTTAACACCTTTTTTTCACCTGTAAACTCATCTATAATTACTTCACTAACTGCTACACCATTTGTAAAATAATTAAAGGCTTTTCCAAACCCTTTTTCTTTATTAAAAGTTAGATTTTCTGTCTTATAGTGTGCATATTCACAAATAGAAATTCTATTTTTATAAGCAATATCAAGTAACTCTAATAAAGAGATTGATTTTGAATTTTTTTCATCAATTACAAATCCATCTTTAAATTCTATACTTGTTACATCTTCATCAATTTGACTTAAAAAATCATCATTTGATTTTTGAGTATAAAAAACTTGCCAAGCAAGATTTTTTAATCTCTCTTTTATTGCTTCACAAGCTTTTAAGGCTGCTGCACTATTTAAATCACTTCCACTTGAAGCAGCTGTAGCAGAAGTATTTGCATTTCTTTGAGTTGAAGTTGCCATAATTTTTACTTTTGATGGAGAGATACTAAAAGCTTCTGCTATAACTTGAAGTATTTTTGTATTTACTCCTTGACCCATCTCAGTTGCACCTGTTGAAGCTTCAATAGTTCCATCAAGATGAATATTTACTAAAGCATTTCCTTGATTTAGATGTCTTGCAGTAAATGAAATACCAAATTTAACAGCACTTAAAGATAAGCCTTTTACATAACCATTATTTTGGGCATTAAATTTATTTATCTCTTCTCTTCTTTTTTTATATTCACTACTTAGCTCAATTTTTTCAAAAAGTTCAGGAAGTTTGTTATTTATTACTTGCTGTCCAAAAGGAGTTGTACACTCTTCTCCTTTGTAGTAATTTAACTTTCTTATTTCTAAAGCATCAATATTTAAAAAATTTGCAATATCTTCTATAATATTTTCTATTACAAAAGTTCCTTGTGGTCCTCCAAAACCTCTAAAAGCAGTATTTGAAGGATAATTTGTTTTACAAACATACCCTTTTATAAGTGCATTTTCTAGATTATAAGCTCCATCTATATGAAACATAGAACGCTCTAAAATAGAAGGACTAACATCTGTATAAGCTCCTGCATCACTATAAATATCTGCTTCTAAAGCTTCTATTTTTCCAGTTTCATCAAAAGCAACTTTATAATAAGTTTTAGTAGGATGCCTTTTCCCTGTAATTTTCATATCTTCATCTTTTGTTAAAACTACTCTTGCAGGTCTATTTAACTTTAAAGCTACCAAAGAAGCACAAGTAGCAAAAAGTGCAGGTTGAGACTCTTTTCCACCAAAACCTCCTCCCATTCTTTTTACGATAGAAGATACTTTATGCATAGGAAGTCCTAAAGAATGAGCAACTACGTGCTGAACTTCACTTGAGTGTTGAGATGAACTATGAACTTCCACAGCACCATCTTCAAGTGGATATACAACACAAGCTTGTGATTCTAAATAAAAATGTTCTTGTCCACCACTGTAAAAATCACCCTCTAAAATATATTTTGAGTTTTCAAAAGAAGTTTTAGTATCCCCTTTTACAAAAGCCTTTGCAGTATATAAAAACTCTTTATTTTTTATTGAATCATCTAAATCTAATATAGATTTATCTTCAATAACTTCAACTTCAACCAAAGCTTTAATCTCTTCAAAAATCTCTTTTGATTTACAAGCTAAAATTGCAATAGGTTCATCAAAATGTTCTATATTTTTTGCTAAAAGTGGTTGGTCATGAACAATTGTTCCCCAAGAATTATCATAAAAATCTTCACTAGTAAATCCAGCATAAACACCTTCACACTCTAATGCTTTACTAAAATCTATATTTTTTACGATCCCTTTTGCATATTTTGAAGTGATAAATCCTACAAAAACCTCACTACTTAAAGACTCTCTATCATCTATAAATACACTTTTACCTGTGACATGAGTAAAAGCTGAATCATGTGGTATATTCATTCCATGAAAAGACATTATGCTACCTCCACTTTTGATGATACTTCATTGTAAAATTTTAATAACAAGTTTTCACAAAGTTTTATTCTATAAGTGCTACTTCCTCTATGATCACTAAAAGGAGTAAAAATCTGTGATACTATTTTTTTAGATTCCTTGATATTTTCTAAACTAAATTCTTTATTTATTAAAAACTCTTCAATCTGCTTTGCTTTGTATGTAGTTGCAGCAACTCCACCAAAAGCAATTGAAATATCTTTTATGATTTCATCTTCAATTTTATATGATATTGCTAGTGAAACAGCCGAAATATCTAAATCTTTTCTGGCACTAACTTTATAAAATTTAAACTCGTTAGAAGTTTTTGGCACTTTTATTTTTGTGATAATTTCATCATCTTTTAAATCAAATTTTTTATATCCTAAATAATAATCATAAATCAAAACTTCTCTTCTTGAATTACCTCCAGATAGTTCTAAAATAGCATCACTCACATATAATAAAGGCATAGTATCACCTATAGGAGAACCATTTGCTACATTTCCTATAACTGTACCTATATTTTTTATTTGAGGAGATGCAAATATCCTTAAAGCTTGTGTAAATGTTGGGAAATCTTTTTTACAAGCCTTCTCAAAAGATGTTAAAGTAACTTTTGAACCTATTTCTAAAAATTTTTCATCATCATTTATAATATAAAGTTCACTTATATTATTTAAAGATACAAATTTCTTGTTTTTGTTATAACCTTTATTTACAAAAACACTTATATCAGTCCCACCTGAAATAACATTAAATCCAGATTTTTTTAACTCAATTGCTTTTGTTATATCTTTAGGTAAGATAAGTTCAGTTTCCCCATTTGATAGGACAACTTCATTTTCTAAAGCTTCATTAAAAGCCTCTTTTATCTCTTGTGTTTCATATCTTTGTTTTATTGTTTTTATTTTTGATAAATCTAAATTCATACCAGCTTGAATAATACCTTTATATCCTGTACATCTACAAAGATTTCCAGTAGTATAATTTTTGATTTTTTGCTCAGTTATTAACTGTTTTTTCAAGATTAAATCATCACACATGTAAACCATAGAATTTACAAAACCAGGAGTACAAAATCCACATTGAGTTCCATGATAAGTAGAAAGTAAAGTTTGAACTTGATGTAAATTATCATTTTCTATTCCTTCAATAGTAATAATCTGACAACAATCAAGCAAATATAAAGGTAAGATACAAGAATTTACAGAAATAAAATTTTCATCATTGAATCTTTTTACTAAAACTGTACAAGCACCACAATCACCTTCACTACATACTATTTTCGTACCTTTCATATTTAAGTTTTCTCTTAAATATGAAGATAAATTTTTTTTAGCTTCATTTGCTTTAATAATGTGTTTTTTCCCATTTATATATAAAAGTAGATAATCTCTCATGATAATCACCCATTTTCTTTCAATTCTCTTCTATATTTATGCAATAATGGTTCAGTATAACCTGATGGTTGAGAAATACCTTTAAAAATTAAATCACTAGCTGCACTAAAAGCATATCCATCAAAAGATGGAGCCATATTTATATATAACAAATCAGAAGCATTTTGAACATCAACAACTTTTGCCATAGATTTTAAAGACTCCATTACATCATCTTTTGTACAAACTTTATGTTCAATCCAATTTGCTAAATGTTGAGAAGAGATTCTTAAAGTTGCTCTATCTTCCATAAGTGCTACATTATTTATATCTAAAACTTTTGAACATCCAATTCCAGAATCAATCCATCTAACAACATAACCTAAAATTGTTTGAGCATTATTATCAAGCTCTTTTTTTATCTCTTCTTTACTTAAAATCGATATATCTTTCATAAGTGGAAGAGTTAAAAGTTCATCAAGAGTTGCTCTTTTTTTACCAATCAAAGCATTTTGAACTTCAAATACATCTACTTTATGATAATGAATTGAGTGTAAAACTGCTGCAGTAGGTGATGGAACCCAAGCTGTGTTTGCTCCTGATTTTGGATGATTGATTTTTTCAACCATCATTTTTGCCATCTCATCAGGCATCGCCCACATACCTTTTCCTATTTGAGCAAATCCTTGTAAACCACACTCTAAACCTATATCGACATTTGAATTTTCATAAGCTTTAATCCAAACTTGCTCTTTCATTTTTGATTTTTGAACAAATGCACCAGCAAACATAGAAGTATGAATCTCATCACCTGTTCTATCTAAAAATCCAGTATTTATAAATACAACTCTACTTTTAGCAGCTCTTATGCACTCTTTTAGATTTAAAGTTGTTCGTCGCTCTTCATCCATTATTCCTATTTTGATTGTATTTCGAGGAAGTTTTAGAGCATCTTCAACCATTTCAAAAGTTTTTACTGTAAATTCTACCTCTTTTGGTCCGTGCATTTTTGGTTTAACTATATAAACACTTTTTTGTCTTGAGTTTGATTTACTATTTGCTCCTTTTATATCTACAATCGAGCATAAAACAGTAATCATACAATCCATAATTCCTTCAAAAACTTCTTCATCATTTTCATCTAAAATTGCAGGATTTGTCATAAGATGACCTACATTTCTAACAAAAAGCAGACTTCTTCCATGTAAAGTTTTACTATTTCCATCTATTGTTTTATAAGTTATATCTTCGTTTAGAGTTCTTGTTATAGTTTTTCCATTTTTTGAAAAACTATCTTCTAAATCACCTTTCATAAGCCCAAACCAATTTTTATAAACTTCTGCTTTATCAATTGCATCAACTGCTGCAACTGAATCTTCACAATCCATAATAGTAGTAACTGCTGCTTCTAAAATAACATCTTTTATAAAGGCTTTATCTAAACATCCTATAAAACTATTTTTATCTATTTGTATTTGAATATGTAAGTTATTATTTTTAAAAATAAGTGCTTCTAAATTTTCAATTTCTCCAATAAAACCTAAGAATTTTTCCTTATCTTTTAATGTTGTTGTTTCACCATTTTCTAAAGTTATAATAAGTTCATTATTTACTATTTTAAACTCAATTACATCTTTATAAGAGCCTTTTTGCAAAGTAATTGATTCATCTAAAAACTCTTTTGCATAAGTTACAACTGCTTCACCTCTTTTTTTGTTATACTCTTTTGTAATAGCTAAATCACCCTCTTTTGATATAACATCTGTTCCATATAAAGCATCATACAAACTTCCCCATCTTGCATTTGCAGCATTTAGAGCAAATCTTGCATTTTTAACAGGAACAACAAGTTGAGGGCCAGCTTGTAAAGTTATCTCATCATCTATATTTTTTGTATCTATTTTAAAATCTTCTTTTTGTTCAACTAAGTATCCAATTTCTTTTAAAAAGTTTTTATATTTATCTAAATTAGTTGAATCATATTTATTTGTTTTATACCAATTATCAATCTTTTTTTGTAAATCATCTCTTGTTTTTAGCAACTCTTTATTTATAGGAGTTAAAGTTTCTATAATATTTTCAAAACTTTTCCAAAACTCATTTTCTGAAATTTCTGTTTTTGGTAATATTTCATTATTTATTAAATCAAAAACTATTTTTTCTACTTTTAAATTACCACTTTTTATTCTTTGCATAAATTGTCCTTATTTGTTATTAGCTTTAAAAAATAATCTTTTAGCTTGTTTTGTATGATTAAAAATCAATTCATCTAAATCAACATCTATTAATTTAGAATCTTTTACTTTCCACTTACCATTTACCATAACTGCATTTGCTTTTGTTGCTCCACATAAAAGTAATGCAGCAAGAGGATCATGTGATCCAGAAAATTGGATTTCATCCAATTTGAAAAGTGCTAAATCAGCTTGTTTACCTACTTCAATCTCTCCAATATCATCTCTATTAAATAATGATGCACTTCCTTTTGTAGCCCAAGAAAGAGCTTTTTGGTGTGTGATTTTTGAAGAACCATATTTTAGTCTTTGTAGATACATTGCCATTCTAGCTTCTAATATCATATTTGAACCATCATTTGATGCACTTCCATCAACTCCAAGTCCTATTTTAACTCCTGCATTTTCAAGTTCTAAACTTCTACAAATACCTGAAGCTAACATCATATTAGAAGTTGGACAATGAGAAATTCCAACATTTGCTTTACCTAATCTTTTAATTTCATCATCATTAAAATGAATTCCATGAGCAAGCCATGTTTTATTATTTAACCAATCTGTATGCTCTAAATAATCAACTGTTCTCATACCAAATTTTTTTAAACAAAAATTCTCTTCATCTATTGTTTCAGCTAAATGTGTATGTAAACAAATGTCATAATCTTTTGCTAACTTAGCACTTTCCTTCATAAGTTCAGTAGATACTGAAAATGGTGAACAAGGAGCAAGAGCTAGTTGGTTCATTGCCCCAATTGTATTGTCATGATATTTTTTTATTAGTCTTATGGAATCTTCTAATATATCTTTTTCATTTTGAACAACACTTTGAGGTGGTAAACCACCATCTTTTTGCCCTAAGCTCATTGAACCTCGTGTTAAAACTGCTCTAACACCTAATTCATTTACAACATCAAATTGTATATCAATTGCATTTTCTAAATCTTTTGAAAAAACATAGTGATGATCACTTGCAGTTGTACATCCTGTTAGTAATAGTTCACACAATGCAAGTTTTGTTGAATAATATATCATCTCACTATCTAGATGTTCCCAAACATTGTAAAGTGTTTTTAACCATGGGAACAACTCTTTATTCAAAGCATCAGGATAAGCACGAGTTAATGTTTGATAAAAATGATGATGAGTATTAATAAGACCTGGGAGAACAACACTATTACTAGCATCAAAAATCTCATTAATTTTTAGTTTTGGTTCAGAATTTTGAGAAACTAATTCTACAATTTTATTATCACTAATAACTATTCCATTATCTGCATCTTTAGCTAATATAGCTAAAGGATTTTTTATCCAAATATTACTCATGCTTTAACCTTTAAGCTTTAACCAAATTTACAGATGGTTCTTCTTCTAAAATCACTTCATTATTCAAAGAATCTAACTCTTTTTCTGGATATTCACCTAAAAATAGTGTTGCAATTATCGCAGTTAATCCACCAGCTGTAATAGCTGAACCAAAAACACTTTGAATTATTTTTCCAGTGATTCCTCCAATATTATTTGACATTGCTGTTATAACTTCGGGAACTAATAAAACACCTAATCCCATTGCAAAAGATACAGCTAGAATTAACATATTTTTTCTATTTAAATCTGTTTTTGAGATTATTTTTATACCTGCAATTGCTACTGTTGCAAACATAATAAGTGTAGCTCCACCTAAAACTGAGTTAGGAACTGTTCTAAATGCTGCACCAATATGAGGAAATAATCCTAAAATTAGTAAAATTGCCCCAACCCAAATACCTATATATCTACTTGCAATTCCTGTTAATTGAATAACTCCGTTATTTTGTGAAAAAGTTGTATTTGGAAAAGTATTAAATAAACCAGCAAGGAAAGAATTGATACCATCACCTAAAATACCACTTTTTATTCTTTTCATATAAGTTTCACCTTTAATAGGTTCTTTTGAAATCATACAGTTTGCAGTTATATCTCCTGAAGATTCAATTGTTGTAACTAAATAAATAATAGCGATAGGAATAAATGCAGCAATATCAAAATCAAATCCATATTTAAGTGGTACAGGTATGCTAATAAATGATTGAACTTGTCCCATTAAAGCAAAGTTTACTTTTCCCATAAATATTGCAATAATAAATCCTACTAACATTCCAATAATAATCGAAGATAATCTAATCCATTGATTAGAAGACTTATTTGCAATAATTATTGTAATAATTACAATAGCACCCAATAATAAATTATCAAAACTAGCAAATAATTCTGGTTTATTATCCATTATATATTTTCCACCAGCTAAGTCTATGAATCCAACTTTAATTAGACTTATTCCAATAATTGTAATAACTGTTCCTGTTACTAAAGGAGTAATTACTCTTTTTAATTTGTCCAAAAATTGACTTAAAAAGATTTCAATAAATGCTCCAAGCATACATACACCAAATATCATTGCTAATATTTCATTTGGTCCTCCACCTTGGGCTTTTGCAATAAATCCAGCTGCTAATACAGAGCTTAAAAAAGCGAAACTTGTTCCTTGAACACAAATCATTCCAGCACCAATTCCTAATGGTTTTTTTGCTTGAATAATTGTACCAACACCTGAAACCATAAGAGCCATAGAAATAAGGTAAGGAATTTCACTTCCTAATCCTAAAACTCCTCCTATAATAAGTGTAGGAGTAATAATACCTATAAAACTTGCTAAAACATGTTGAAGTGCCGCAAAAAATGACTCTTTTGCACCTGGTTTATCATTTAATTTATATATTAATTCAGAATTTTTATTCATAATCAATCCTTATTTTTTGGTAAAATTACCAATTGATTTTTATCATTGCTTGTAAAACATTTGTATGAACATGAGGATTACTTGAAGTAAAATCATTTTTAAATTCATAATAATATAAATGCTCAACACCTACTTGTACAGGTTTCCCTTCAATTTTGAATAAATCATATAATAGTTGATTTTGTGTTCCAAGGTTATATCCTGTTAAATCCACAAATCCTTTAAATGAAAAACCACTATTCCCAAATTTTGTACCATAAACAGGTGTAAATTGATATGTATCTCTTTCATAATCTGTAGTTCCAATAGTTAAATCTACATGTCTATAATAAAGATTTGCTTGAAAATAATCAAATCCAGGAACATTTAAATCTGTACCTAAACCTACTAGTGAAGCCCTAAAATCTGAGTTATCTCCATAGTTATATTGTGTTGCAATAAAATAATCTTTAACAAATGAACTAGATAAATCTGTATTCGTTAAGTAACTTAAACTCAATCTTGGTGCAACTTCCGCATAAATCCACTGTTTATTTGTTGAGTTATATAACTGACCATCACTTGTTTTACAAAAATCTGCGAAGAAAAATACATCTCCAACATTTCCTTTTGTAAGTGTTTCAAATGTCATAGTTGTTTTATTTCCACCACCTTGAGTATCGTAAACTGCACTATTTCCATCAAATTTTCCATTTAAAAGTGAAATACTACTTGTACTAAATGCAAATACTGATAAGTTTATTCCTAAAATCGTTGCTATTATTTTTTTCATTTTATTTCCTTTTTTTATCTTTTTTAATAATGTTTTTAAATTGTATACTTTATAATCATATTGCCCGTATGACTTTTTTGTGAAAACTTAAAAGTCATATTTATGTAGAATTATAAGCTTCAAATACCTTATTCATTTCAGCTCCCTTTATATGTAGAATAGCTATATGGTGTAATTAATAATGGCACATGATAATTTTGCGCAACATCCTCGATATAGAATCGAATAACAACATCTTTTAAAAACTCTGTTTTTATTCCTTGTTTATTAAAATATGTTTCAACATCAAAAATTAACTCGTATCCTCCCTTTTGTAGATTTTCCTTTTCAAGTAATGCTTCATCACATCTTCCATCATTATTTGAAAAAACTGTTTTAATTAATTCATAGTTATTTTCAACTTTTTTATAAAGTTTGATTTCTAAATCACTTGCTGGTTTTCCAATTGTTGTATCTAATATATGTGTTGATAATTTTCCCATTTTTTAGCTCCTTATCTAAGTGAAATAATATAGTTTCCTAACATATCTCTTTCTTCTTTTGTCATATTTGTTTTATTTGACAATGGCATAGAATCTGTGGCAACAGTTCTCGAATAAATTACATCTTTAGCATTTATAATTTGCTCTTTTGTATCAAGTATAAAACCACTTGGAGCAATAGTAAAAGTATCATCTGTTGGATTTTTTGAGTGACAAGTAGCACATCTATTTTCTATTATTGGTTTTATTTGTTCAAAGGTAACTATTTGGGAATTTACATCAATTTTTGGTTTACTTGGTATTAAAGTTATAAACACTGCAAGTGTTATAACTCCTGCTACCACTAAAGTTATTGTTTTGCCACCTTTACCTTCACCTCTTAAATTAAAATAGTGTCTTATTAGAACTGTTGTTATAAATACTAAAACTAGCATAATTGCAGGATTAACTCCAGTGTAAAACATTGGAAAATGAGCACTTAACATAATAAATAAAACAGGTAGTGTAAAGTAATTATTATTTCGTGATCTTATATAACCTCTAAAACCTACTTCTTCACCTACTTTTGTTTTATCAACACATGCTTTTACAAGTTCTCTTTGTGATGGCATAATTACAAAGAATACATTGAAAACCATTATTGTTCCAATCATTGCTCCAATTTGATAAAAAACTGCTCTAGGAGTAAAAAATTGTTGATAAAATAGTGCTGAAATAAATACAAGAATTAACATAATAAAAGCAACTATATTTTGTTTTTTTACTAATGATGATTTACAAATTTGATCATAAATAAGCCAAGCAATTACAAGTCCTGCTAAACTCATCAAAATTCCACTTGTTGCACTTAGAGAAGTTCCAGCTTTTAAAAGAAATGAAGTTGCATTGTAATAATAAACTACACATAGAAGTCCAAAACCTGTAATTAACGTAAAATATGCTTCCCATTTAAACCAATGTAAATGTTCTGGCAATTTATCTGGATAAGTTTTATATTTTTCTAAATAATAAAATCCTCCACCATGTACTGCCCATAAATGTCCAGAAATTCCATCTTTTTGCCCTTCACTTCTATTTAAATTATTTTCTAGCCAGTTAAAATAAAAAGATGCTCCAATCCATGCAATTCCTGTAATAAAATGTGCAAATCTAATCATTGTATTTAACCAATCAACAATATATGTTTCCATAAACTAATCCTTTAAAATTTTAATTTCTTCATCTATATCAACTTCGATACAATCAATAACTTTGTTTTCTTTTTTTCCTAAATCATTTCTATCTATTACAATAAATTGTTCTTCATTTTCACAAGCAATCAAAGGAAAATGCCAAATTCCTTTATTGTAATGAACCCCTTGATTTCCATCTGTTTTAAAAACTTTTAGTGTTGTTAAATCAGGTTTTTCATCACCTAATGCAACAACAACTAAAAATGAATTATTACTTCTTGGAATAAAAGTTTGGGAAAAAAATGGATGTTTTTCCATCATATTTATCTTCAATGGAAACTCTCTTTTTTTCCCAATATATAAATGAACAGTTGCAACTCCACCATTTTCATTTGCATCAATGTTGCAAAGGTTATAGTGTTTTTGTGCAAAACCATTATTTATAACTACTGATTTACTATTTTGTGTACTTAAAACTTCTCCATAAGCTTTGAAAACCTCAATATTTAAATCAATAGGTTTTAAAATTTTTTTCATTTTTTATTTCTCAACTTTTACAAATTTTCCAAATAGTTTTAGTCTTGAAACTCCACCATCAGGGAAAATATTGATTCTAATATGAGTTATTGGTTTATCGTGAAGTAAAAAACTCTTATCAAAATAGTGTTTATTATGCATTGATAATTTTTGTTTAGGAATCAACTCTTCCCAAAAAATACTTTGAGTTATTACTGAACTATCTGTTGTATTTTCTAAATATGCACTACAAATAGAAAAACTATCAGCAAAATTTCCTTTGAAGAAATTTGTATCAATCATAATATTATCTATGATTGCTGGCTTTGCTAGTTCTATAATTCCCCAGTCAAATCCAGGTTCCCTTCTTCGTCTAGTTTCCCAACCATCACCCATATTTAAAGCATCATTTTCTTTTAAAATATTTTTTAAAGGACCAAAAAACTCATTGTTTGTATAAACAGCTCTTGCACCATTTAACATAGAAAGTACATTTATATTATCTTCATCATAAAGTTTTTCATCAAAACAGATTTCACCAAAAGCTTTAAATCTTGCAATTCCACCATCAGGATAAATGTCAACTCTTAAATGTGTTAACTCTTTTACATAACTTGAATCAAAATACTGTTTTTTATCCCCTTCTAAATCACTTTGAGTTAATAATTCAAATGTTTCTAATGTCTCATATTTAGATACAAACTCTTCATCACTCATATCTTTTGCCTTGAAACCTTTGATTGAAATAGCTTTTGGATAATTCCCTCTAAAAAAAGATGTATCAACTAAAAAAGAGTTGATTTTTGATATTTTTCCTAGTTTTATAATACAATGGTCATTTCCACCATTTCTTCTTCGTCTAGTTTCCCAACCATCCATCCAATGTCCATTTTCATCAAATTCATCTTTAAATACTGCCTCTGTTTCTAAAAGCATTCTATTTGCACTTGCAAAAAACTCATCTGTTGTAAAAATAATTTTTGAATTTAATTCACAACTTGTTACATTTATTAATTCATTTCTTTTAGTTTCCATAAATACCCTTTATTCTAATCAATGCAATTTTATTTATTTGTTCTAATGCTATTTGTTTCTCTTTTTCATAAGAATTTTCTAATCTTGTATTAAAATCTTCAATAATTTCTTCTTTATTTTTACCTTTAACTGCTAAGATATATGGAAAATTGAATTTTTCAAAATAATTCTTATTTAATTTATTAAAAAGTTCAATTTCTTCTTTTGTACAACTATTAAGCCCAGCGCTTTTTTGCTCAATTGTAGAAAAATCTGTTAATTCTCCTTTTTGTGCTTCTTTTCCTGCTAACATAGGATGGGCTTTGATTAAATTCATTCTTAAAAAATCATTTGCAGCTAGCATCTCTTCACAAAGTAAAGCATGAAATTTTTCTATATCATCAAACTTTTTATCACTTTTTACTATTTCATAAACATTTTGAATAACCCAAGGAGAATGTTCATAAAGTTCTTTAAAAACTTCCAAATATTTATCTTTTGATTCATTTGCTAAAGCATAAGGCTTTTTCATAAAATAATCTCCTTTTCTGAAAAATTTTCAATCCAATGTTTTGCTATCTCACCTCTTGTACAAAACCATATATCATCAAATTTTCTTACATATTCTAAAAATTTTTTCATTGCCATTATTCGTCCAGGTTTTCCCAAAATTCTACAATGCATTCCTATTGTCATCATTTTGGGAGTTCCACTTAATCCTTCAGCATATAAACAATCAAAACTATCTTTTAAATATTGAAAAAATTCTTCACTATATGTAAATCCACCAAAAATAAATCTCATATCATTATTATCCATTGTATATGGAATAACTAAGTGCTGTTTTGTTGTAATTTCGGGTGCAAAATATGGTAAATCATCATTGTATGAATCACTATCGTATAAAAAACCACCTTCTTGTACTACAAGTTTTCTAGTATTTTGACTATCACGTCCTGTATACCAACCAAGAGGACGTTTTCCTATCATATTTGTTAAAATCTCAATACTTTTATATAAATGATCTCTTTCAATTGATTCTTCAATTTGTTGATAATTAATCCATCTATAACCATGTGAGCAAATATCGTAATTATATTTTGTGATATATTCAGCAAGTTTTGGGTTTCTTTGCAAAGCCATTGCAACAGTAAAAATAGTTAAAGGAATATCAAAACTTTTAAATAGTTCTAATAGTCTCCATACTCCAACTCGTGAACCATATTCATATAATGTTTCTATAGATTGATGTCTTTGTCCTATAAATGCTTGAGGATTATTCATTTCTGATAAAAATACTTCACTCGCCACATCTCCATGTAAAACACAATTTTCAGAACCTTCTTCATAATTTAGTACAAATTGTAAAGCTATTTTTGCACCATTTGGCCATTTTGGATTTATTGGTTCATTCCCATAGCCAACCATATCTCTTGGATAATTTTCTATATTCATCTCTTACTCTTTCAAAAAACAAAGCTAATTATAAATAATTACCTTTTTTATATGAGATAATTTTATCAGATTGTCTACAATAATTGTTTACAAAATATGTATATTTTTTATTCAATTTAAAAATTAATTTCTTGATAATATTTTTGTATATTTTTTGAAGAAAAAATTATAAGAGAGAGAACTCCCTTATAATTTTTATAAAATAAAAGCTAAAGCACTAATAAAAGTAATAACTAGAATACCTAAGTTTAAATCTTTTTGTTCTTTTTTTATTAATTTTATTATTGTATATATTAAAAATCCTGCTGCTATTCCATTTGTTATTGAAAATGTCAATGGCATTAGCATTACTATTAAAAATATCCCTGCTTTTGTTGCAAAATCAGTTTTGTCAAATTCTATTTTCCCTAATTCTGTAAACATTAGTATTCCCACTACTACTAAAACTGGATAAATCGCATTTGATGGTATTGCTTTAAATAGTGGCAACATAAACAGTGTTGTTACGAAGAACATTGCTGTAAACACTGCTGTTAATCCTGTTCTTCCTCCTTCTTCCACTCCACTTGCACTTTCTATAAACGAAGTTGTTGTTGAAACTCCTAATAAGCTTCCTGCTGTTGTTGCTAGAGCATCTGCTTCTAATGTTTTTTGTAATGATTTATCATCTTTATTATTCTCTTGGAACAGTTTTGCTCTTGTTCCTACACCTGTTAGTGTTCCTAAGGTATCAAACATATCTGTGATTAGGAAAGTGATTATTACTGGTAATAAAGACAATGTCATTGCGCTTAAGATATCTAATTTAAATGCAATTGGTTCTATTGAAGCTGGTATTGAAAATATTTGAGTTGGAACACTACCTATTCCTACTATCCAGCCAACTATACTTGTAAGAATAATAGCAAGGATAAATGCTCCTTTTATTTTATATGCATAAAATCCCAAAGACAAAACAAGACCTAACACACCAAGAAGGACTTCTGGTTTTGAAAAGTCTCCTAAGCTTACTAATGTAGCTTGATTTGCGCTTATCATTCCCATTTGTTTTAGACCAATAAAGGCTATAAATGTTCCTATACCTGCACTTATTGCACGTCTAAGGTTCATAGGAATTGAAGTCATTATCCAGATTCTAAAGTTAGTTAGAGATAAGATTACAAAAAGTATACCTGAAAGAAATACTATACCTAAAGCTGTTTCCCAAGGTATTTTCATACCTAAAACTAAACCATAAGAAAAGTAAGCATTTAAACCCATACCAACACTCATTGCAATAGGAGTATTAGACCAAAGACCGCTAAAAAGTGTTGCTAGGATAGTGATTAGAGCTGTTGCTGTAATTACCGCATCCATTGGTAGACCTGCATCTGAGAGTATAAATCCATTTACTGGTACTATATACATCATTGTTAGGAATATTGTAAATCCTGCAAATAATTCTGTTTTTACATCACTCCTATTCTTCTTCAATTTAAATATGTCCATAAAAATTTCCTTGTTTTTTTTATATCAGTAAATATTATCTGATTGTCTACAAAAATTGTGAACAATTATTGAATAATTTTTAAACATTTTAAGAAGTTTTTTATAGAATTATTAAATTCTATATACAAAAATTGTATACAATCTTTAAAATAATTAACTATAATTAAGTTTTTAAAAGGATAAATATTATTATGAATAAAAGAAAATTTTTTAAAACATCAATTTTATATTTTGAAAAAGATCCGTCAAAATGTGAAAATAAAAAAAATTCAATTAAATTTTATAAAAATGGCTTGTTGATTATTGAAGAAACTAAGATTTTTGCAAGTGGTGATTATGAAGAGTTAATATCACTTTATAATATAGATAAAAAAGATATATCACTTGAATATGAAGATAATCTAATAATGCCTGGTTTCATTGATACTCATTTACACTATGCTCAAACAGAGATGATAGGTTCTTTTGGAGAACAACTTTTACCTTGGCTGGAAAAATATACTTTCCCAACGGAAATGAAATATAAAGACCCAATTTATGCAAAAGAGATGGCTAATTTTTTCATAAAAGAGCTTTTTAAAAATGGAACTACAACAGCAGCCGTTTTTACTACTGTTCACAAAGAATCTACAAATGCAATCTTCGAAGTAGCCAATAAATACAAAATGAGACTAATTGCTGGAAAAGTTATGATGGATAGAAATGCTCCAAAAGAACTTCTTGATGATGCAAAAAGTAGCTATGAAGATAGTTTAGAATTAATTGAAAAATGGCATGAAAAAGATAGATTACTTTATGCAATAACACCAAGATTTGCTCCTACATCCACAAAAGAGCAGTTAGAGCTTGCAAGAAAATTAAAAGAAAAATATCCTACAACTTATATACAAACACATTTAAGTGAAAATTTGAATGAAATTCAATGGGTAAAATCACTATTTTCAAATGCAAAAAGTTATTTAGATGTTTATGATTCTTTTGGATTAGTAACAAATAGAGCCATTTTTGGACATGCTATTTATTTGGAAGAGCAGGAGTATAAAACACTACATGAAAAAGGAGCAAGTGTTAGTTTATGCCCTACTTCAAATCTATTTTTGGGAAGTGGTTTATTTAAAATTAAAAAACTAAAAGATGAAAACTGTGAAGTTAAAATTGGATTTGGGAGTGACGTTGGAGCTGGAACAACATTAAACATGATTAAAACTTTAAATGAAGCATATAAGATAGTCTCACTAGAGCAAAATAGTGCTCAAAATAGAGAAGCACTTAGTGCTTTTGAAGGCTTTTATCAAATAACTTTAGGAGCCTCAATTTCACTTGATTTAGAAGATAAAATTGGTAAGTTAGCATCTAATTATGAAGCTGATTTTGTGGTGATTGATTTTAAAGCTGATGAAATTCAAAACTTAAGAATGCAAAAAATTGAAGAGCAAAACAAAGATGATTTAGCTGAATTAGAAGAAAAACTCTTTGCACTTATGATAATGGGTGATGACAGAAACATCAAAGCTACTTTTGTAAATGGTAAAAAAGTTTATTAACTTTTTTATTGTTTCCCTAGATTGAATTTATCTTTATTTAGATTTTTTCTATAAAGTTCCCAAATTTGATACATTTTGGCTTTTAAATCAAACATATTATCTGAACTAATCACACCTAAAATCATGCTCTTATTTTGTGAAAAGGCAAAACTTTCAAAACTATTATGAATTTTAGTTATAAACTCTTCACTATTTTTTACTTTTATATATATTTTTGCAAAAATAAAATTTGAACTATCTTTTCTATTTATATAATCTTTTAGTTCATCACCTTGAACATCAAATTTTTCTATATATTCTAAATTATTTTCTTGCTTAAATGTATTTTTTATAAGCATATTCGAAAAATCAAAATTTTCAAAACTTCTACCACGACTTAAAATATCTACATAAAAAAAAGTTGAACTTTCATCAAAATTTAATTTAAAAAGCTGAATATAACGTGAATCTTTAAATAAAATCAATTCATCATTTATAAATTCTAAATTTGAATTTTTTAGATTTATATTAATTTTATTTATTCCATACTCTTTTTTCGATTGGTAAACTTTTGTTGCTGATTCTGTAGTAATTATTAATGATGAATTAATCAAAGAAAAAGAGATTTTTATTTTATCTTTTGGAAAAATTCCTTCACCAATGTTTAATAACTTTATATAATTTTCTATTTCATCAAAATAATAATAACGTGATGGTAGATTTAATTTATTTAAGCTAAATTTATTATCTTTGAAATCAAAATTTAAACTCATATTCTCTATTTACCAAATATAAATTTTATTTTTTTTGTTGGTGTAATTCCAAAATCTAAAACTTCAACACAATGATCTAAATGCTCTAACATCACTCGTTTTGCATTCTCAATATTATTACTTTTTATTGTGTCAATTAAAACTCTGTGTTCATCATATGAAGAAAATTGTGTATTTTCATCTTCATAAATTAATGCAGCAAGAATACTTAATGGAATAAGAGGTTTTAAAGCATTTATTAAAAACTCATTTTCACTTAAAGATGCTAAATTTAAATGAAAATCACAAGAAGATTTAACATATTCACCATTTCTATGTGATATTTTTAAATATTCTTCAGTATTTACATTTTCTAAAAGTGATGATAAATCAATATTCTGATTAGCATGTTTTTGTGTTACTATTTCAACAACACCTGTTTCAATTATTTTTCTTGCTGAAAAAATATCTTTTGCATCTTCCTCACTTATCCATACAACATGAAAACCTTGATTTTTTTTGTATGTTAATATTCCCATCGTTTCTAATTTACTAAATGCTTTTCGAACAACATCTCGACTTGTATTTAATTCTTTTGCTAAAACACTTTCTGATAGTTTAATTCCAGGATGTAATTTTTTGTTAAAAATTGAATCAAAAATAAAATTTACTATATTATCTTCTAATGTTATTACATCATTTACTTCCATCATATAATTTCCCTTTTAATAACTTCAAATTTATTTAAATTGTCTACAATTATTTTAGGAATTATTATACCTCATAACATATTATTTATCAAAAAGTTTTATGTATAATTTATACTAATTAGAATTATTTACTATTTTTATACTTTTTTATTTAATATGACATATAACTAGAAATTCTTATAATAAAATTTTCATTTATTCTTCTTTTTATCAGCAATTAATCTTATTTATATTTTAACTTTAAATTTAATTTTGTATTTATTCCTAAGCATTATAATAATCTAAACCGACATATACTTCTTAATAATCTCATCACTAAGTTGCCCTATCTCACCACAAGCAACTACACTTCCTCTATCTATTACATAAAAATCATCACCATGACGTCTAGCAAATGGAAGTTTTTGTTCAACCAACATAACAGTTATTTGCTCTTCTTTTGTAAGATAATCAATAACCTCGCCAATTTGAGCTACGATATTTGGTTGTATTCCTTCACTTGGTTCATCAAGTATTAAAAAATCTGGGTCAATACATAAAGCTCTTGCAATTGCCAATTGTTGTTGCTGACCTCCACTTAAATCTCCACCTTTTCTTTTTTGCATATCTTTTAAAACTGGGAATAAATCATAGATTTTATCTGGAACTTTTTTGATTTTATGTCTATTTGACATAACTCCTATTTGAAGATTTTCCAAAACTGTTAGTTGTGAAAAAATCTCTCTTCCTTGTGGTACATAACCTATTGCTATACTTGCACGTTTGTGGTCTGGAAGTTTTGAGATATCAGTATCATTATAGATTAGTCCACCATCTTTTATTGGAAGTAAACCCATGATAACTTTACTCAAAGTTGTTTTTCCAACTCCATTTCTTCCCATAACACAAGTACATCTACCTTTTTTAAACTCTAAGTTTAAATCCCAAAGAGTGTGACTTTGTCCATAAAATTGATTTACATTTTCTATTTTTAACATCACTATTCTCCTAGATATACTTTTCGTACTTTTTCATTGTTTTGTATTGCATCCATACTTCCTTCTGCAAGTACAGCCCCTTCATGTAAAACTGTTACTTTTTTTGCAATACTTCTAATAAACTCCATATCATGCTCAACTACAACTACCGCATTTTCTTTTGATAAACTTGTCAAAATCTCTGCTGTTTTTTCCACCTCTTGTGGTGTCATTCCTGCAACTGGTTCATCTACAAGTAAAAGTTTTGGTTCTTGCATGATTAACATACCGATTTCTAGCCACTGTTTTTGACCATGAGATAATATTCCAGCTTGTTGATTGTATAACTCTTTTAAACCAATCAGTTTCATAGTATCTTCAATTTTATCTTTTTGTTCGCTACTTAGTCTTGAAAAAAGTGTTTTGAAAAATCTTTTATCATCTTTCATTGCAAGTTCAAGATTTTCAAAAACTGTATGATTTGCAAAAACAGTTGGTTTTTGAAATTTTCTTCCAATTCCAATTTGAGCGATACTTGGTTCATCCATTGAAAGTAAATCAACTGCTTCACCAAAAACAACTTGTCCCTCATCTGGTTTTGTTTTACCTGTAACTACATCCATCATAGTTGATTTTCCAGCTCCATTTGCACCAATAATACATCTTAGTTCTCCATAATTTATAGAAAAACTAAGATTATTTAAGGCTTTAAAACCATCAAAACTAACACTAACACCATCAACTAATAGGATTCTATCACCTATTTTTAAATCACCTATTCTTTGCTCATTTTCATGTTTTAATAGTCTCATCTTAAGCCTTTTTTACTTTTGATTTAAACATTGTAAATATTCCAACCACACCTTTTGGAAGATATAGAGTAACTACAACAAAAAGTGCACCTAAAGCATATAACCAAACTTCTGGAAGAGCAGATGTAAAATATGTACTTGCAAAACTTACAACTATTGCACCTATGATTGCACCATAAAGCGTACCTCGTCCTCCAATTGCAACCCAAATAACGAGTTCAATAGAAAATAAAGGTGAAAAAACTCCAGGATTTATGATTCCTACTTGTGGCACATAAAGTGCTCCAGCGATTGCAGCTAATATTGCAGATACAACAAAAATAAAAAGTTTATATTGTTCTACTTTATATCCTAAAAATCTCACCCTACTTTCAGCATCTCTAATAGATATTACAACTCGTCCAAGTCTTGAATTTATAATAAATCTACAAAGTAAATATCCTAAAGTTAAAGCTATAAAAGTGATGATTAATAACCCTACTCTTGTAGTATCAGCTGATAAGTCAAAACCTAAAATATCTTTAAAATCTGTCAGACCATTATTTCCACCAAATCCCATATCATTTCTAAAGAAAGCTAACATAAGTGCATAAGTTAAAGCTTGTGTTATGATTGAAAGATAAACTCCAGTTACCCTACTTTTAAATGCTAACCATCCAAAAATAAAAGCTAAAAGTGCGGGAACAAACATAACCATCAAAAAGGCAAATAAAGGATTATCAAATCCATACCAAAACCAAGGTAACTCTTTTAAATTCATAAACACCATAAAATCTGGTAAATCTGGATTTCCATAAACTCCTCTTTCACCAATTTGACGCATAAGATACATAGCCCAAGCATAACCCCCAAGAGCAAAAAATGCTCCATGACCAAGGCTTAAAACTCCTAAATATCCCCACACTAAATCAAGAGCAAGAGCAAGTAATGCAAATGCTAAATATTTTCCTAAAATCGTAACTGTAAAAGTCGAAATATAAAAAATCGAATTTTCTGGAACAAATAAATTACAAAATGAAACTACAAATACTACAACAGCAAGAGATGATAAAACTATTTTTCCACCTTTATCATTTTGCATAATTTTTAAAATTAATGGTTGCTTTTTCATATCTTAATCCTCAACATCTCTTCCCTTTTGTGGGAAAAGCCCTCTTGGTTTTTTCTGAATAAATAGTATTATGAATACTAAAATAATAACTTTTGCTAAAACTGCCCCAGCAACTGGTTCGATAAATTTATTTATTTCTCCAAGTGAAAATGCTGCTATTAAAGTTCCCCATAAATTTCCAACTCCACCAAACACAACAACCATAAAACTATCTACGATATATGCTTGTCCAAGATTTGGTCCAACATTTGTAAGTTGAGATAAAGCAACTCCAGCAACTCCTGCAATTCCTGAACCTATTCCAAATGTTATTGCATCAATGTAACTTGATTTTATTCCCATTGCACGTGCAATTGGTCTATTTTGAGAAACTGCTCGAACTTTTAATCCTAAACTTGTTTTTTTCATCACATATAAAATTGCTAAAAACACAATGATTGAAAAAATCACAATATAAAGTCTATTATATGTAAGTGATAAGGCACTATTTATTTCCCATGCTCCACTCATCCATGATGGAGTTTTTACCTCTTGGTTAAGTGGTGAGAATATTGTTCTAACAACTTGTTGTAAAATCAAACTAATCCCAAAAGTTGCTAGTAATGTTTCAAGTGGTCTTCCATATAAATGTCTGATAACTAATCTTTCTATTAAAATCCCAACTAAAGCACTCACTATAAAAGCACAAGGAATTGCTATGATAATCGAATATTCGATTAAATTTGGCATTAATTGTTGGATTGTATATGTAGTATATGCTCCAATCATGATTAGTTCACCATGAGCCATATTTATTACTTTCATAACCCCAAAAGTAATAGCAAGTCCAATTGCAGCTAAAAGTAAAACTGAACCTTGAGAAAGTCCAAAAAATGCTGTTTCTATAAACGAATAAAAACTTCTAGAACGCTCTATTGAAGATATTGATTTATTTGCTTCTTCTTTTAATTCAAGTGATGAATCACTTGATTCACTTATAGTTTTCAAAGTTGCTAATGAGTTTGAAGAGATATAATCACCTAAAGTACGAACAGCTTCTAACTGTTTTTCTCCGGTGTAATATTTAGCAAAAATGATATTTTTAGCTTCAAGTAAAAGCTCTTTAACCTCATCATTTTTCTCTTTTTCCAAAGCTTTTAAGATAACTGTTTCATCATCTTTTGTAACATTTTGTAAAATATTTTTAGCTGATGTCTCTCTTTTTTTTACATCTTTAGAGAAAAGATTTATTTGAGCAAGTAAGCTTTTTATAACACTTCTTAATTTATTGTTAGTTTTAACTTTTTCAAATCTTGATTCATCAAGTTTTTCTAAATCATTTCCACTAATCAAAGATTTAGTGTATAAACTATTTTCTTCTTTTTTAACTAATACAACAACATCTTTATCATCATTTTTGATGAATAAATCTCCATCAAGCATTTTAGATAAAACTAAAGTTAATCTATCATCTTCTATATAATTATTTGCAAGTTGAGTTACAATATTTTCTTTTTCATTAAAATTTTTTCCGTCTATTGCTTTTAAATCATCTTCAAATGTTGAAGAAAAAAGAGATGATAGGATTAATAAATTAAGAAAGATTATTTTAAAAATTGAAAATTTCATTTTTTAGTCCTATGTAGATTTAATAAAGAAGAGAAAACTCCTCTTTATATTTTTATTAGTAGTTTTGTCCTGAACATTTTTTTGTTACAGTATTATAGTTACCACAATTAATTGGAGCTGTCCAATCAGAGATTACATCTTTTGATGATGGTAAGAAATCAGACCAAGCATCACCTGCTACTTCTTTTGTAGAGAATACAGTTTCAAATTGACCATCTTCTTGAATTTCACCAATTAATACAGGTTTTGTAATATGGTGATTTTTCAACATAGTTGCTGTTCCACCAGTTAAATTTGGAACAGATAATCCAACGATTGCTTCATTTACTTTATCAACATTAGTTGTACCTGCTTTTTCAACAGCTTTTACCCAAAGGTTAAATCCAATATATGTAGCTTCCATCGGGTCATTTGTAACTCTTTTTTCATCTTTGATGAATTTATGCCAAGTTGAAATGAATTTATCATTTTCAGGAGTTTTTACACTTTCAAAATAATTCCAAGCTGCTAAATGTCCAACAAGTGGTTTTGTATCAATTCCTGAAAGTTCTTCTTCACCAACACTAAATGCAACAACTGGAATATCTTCAGATTTAATACCTTGATTTCCTAACTCTTTATAAAATGGAACATTTGCATCACCATTGATAGTTGAAACAACAGCTGTTTTAACACCAGTTGAACCAAATTTTTTAATATCACTTACAATTGATTGCCAATCAGAGTGACCAAATGGCGTATAATTAATCATAATATCTTCTTTTTTAACACCTTTTGATAATAAATATGCTTCTAAGATTTTATTTGTAGTTCTTGGATAAACATAATCTGTTCCAGCTAAAACAAATCTTTTTACTCCCATTTCATTCATCAAATAATCAACTGCTGGAATTGCTTGTTGATTTGGCGCAGCACCTGTATAAAATACATTTTTAGAAGACTCTTCACCTTCATATTGAACTGGATAGAATAATAATCCATTTAACTCTTCAACAACAGGAAGAACAGATTTTCTTGAAACTGATGTCCAACAACCAAAAGTTACATCAACTTTATCTTTAGTTAATAAACTTCTCATTTTTTCAGCAAATAAAGGCCAATTTGAAGCTGGGTCAACAACAACTGGTTCAAGTTTTTTTCCTAAAACTCCACCTTTTTTGTTTTGCTCATCAATTAGCATTAAAACTGTGTCTTTAAGTGTTGTTTCACTAATAGCCATAGTTCCTGAAAGAGAGTGTAAAACTCCAACTTTGATAGTATCAGCAGCGTGAACTAACATTCCACCTAATAATGCAGAAGTTACAATTGCTTTTGCAAATAATCTTTTCATCTAAGTCTCCTTTTTTATTTCTAAACGAAGTATAAAAAAGAAGTGTTGTTTTAGTGTTGTTTTTGATAGTAATTTAAAAAGTTGTTGTATATATTTTAAACATTAACCATAATAAAATATTTAATAATAACAAGCACTAAACAACAAATAAAATTTATTTAATCTTTTATTAAAAATATCTCTTTATCTTGCATATTATATTCTACACATTCGATTACTTTTTTTTCATCAAGATTAATACCTACACCATCCAAAACGATGAACTCTTGTTTATCTTCTATACAAATTAAAGGGAAATGCCAAGTTCCTCTATTTAAATGAACACCTTGATCTCCATTTGTTTTAAATATTTCTAAAGTTGATAAATCTGGTTCTCTACCACCCAAAGCAACAACACAATAAAAAGGTTCTTTACTTCTTGGCACAAAAGTTTGAGAAAAGTATGGATGTTTTTCTAACATATTTATATGTAGAGGAAATTCTCTACCTTTTCCTATATAAATATGTAAAATTGATTTTACTCCTTTTTCATTTGCATCCATATTACATACTTCATAAAATTTTTCAGCAGATCCTCTATTTATAATCATAGATTCTCTGCCCTCTTTTTCTATAACTTCACCGAATTTTTTAAAAGCTTCTCTTGTTAGAGGTTTTGGTTTTATTTCTATTCTCATATTATATTTTCAACTCATCTTCTCTTATATATTTTATATACTAAACCTTACTATTTTAATAAAATTATTTATACTAAATAATGCAAGCTAATTGCTCTATATAACGGTTTAATCGTGACATTTTATCATAAATTCAATTACATATAGGATATTTTTTTATATTTAAATAGATGTATAAAATTTATTATTCTACTGTATAAAATATATGCATAGTTTATGTACACATATTATTAAAAAATATCTTTACAAAAAATCATGCAAGGTATAGAATAGCAGCAGAAAACATATTAGAGATACAACGTCTTACAAAAATTTAATTTTAATTATTGTGTAGATTTATGAAAGAGATAATTATCTAAAAATATAAGTAACTCTTTAATGTTTTAAATATATTAGCTCTTAAAAGAGTTGTCATTAGGTGGATTCATCATGAATCTAATTTTTGAAAAAAGGAATAACATGACTAATAATAGAAGAGAATTTATTAAGAAAACAGGTTTAGCTGGTATTGGTGCTGCAATTGCAATACCCTCAATTGCAAGTGCAGAATCAACTAAAACTTTTAGATGGAAAATGACAAATTGTTATGGAGCAGGAGCACCATTTTATTCTGTTGGTCCTGGAAGTGCAAGTTACTTTTGTGAAAGAGTTGATGAATTATCAGGAGGTAGATTAAAAATTAAACACTATCCTGCTGGTGAACTTATTCCTGCAATGGAAGGTTTTGATTCAGTATCAAAAGGTACAATCCAAATGAACTGGGGTAACTCATTTTTTTGGGCTGGTAAAACATTTGCAGCTCAATATTTTACTGCTGTTCCTTTTGGAATGAACTTCCAAGGAACAAATGCTTGGCTTCAATTTGGTGGAGGACAAGAGTTATGGGATGAAGTTTATAAACCATTTAATGTAATAGGACTAGCAGCAGGGAATACAGGTGTTCAAATGACAGGTTGGTTTAAAAAAGAGATTAACTCTGTTGCAGATTTAAATGGTCTTAGAATGAGAGTTCCTGGACTTGCTGGAAAAGTATTAGAACAACTTGGAGTTAGTGTTAAATTACTTCCAGGTGGAGAAATTTTCCCTGCACTTGAAAGAGGTGTAATTGATGCTGCTGAATTTGTGGGACCATTTCAAGATAGAAAAATGGAATTCCAAAAAGCTGCAAAATATTACTATACAACAGGATGGGGAGAACCAAGTAATACAACAGAGTGTTTAATCAATAAAGATGCGTGGGATTCGTTACCAAAAGATTTACAAGCAATCGTAAGAGCAGTTGCAGCAGAGTGTAATCTTATGGGATTATCTTGGTCTGAAGCAAATAACTCTGAAGCTTTAGAAGATTTAGTTAAAAATCAAGGTGTACAAGCAAAAACATTACCTGATTCTGTTATTGAAAAATTAAGAGAAGTTACGTTTGCTACATATGATAAATTAACAGCAGAAAATCCTTTAGTTAAAAAAGTTCACGATAGCTACTTTACTTTTAAAGCAATGCACGATGAGTGGCAAAATAAAAGTGAAGAAGTAGTAATGACTAAGTTGTCATCATGATTTCAGATATTTCAAATAGACTTGATGCGTTCGTAGAACGCACAGGTCAAATAACTTCTTGGTTGATTCTTATTTTGGTTTTAATGGTTGCGGGAGATGTTCTTTTTAGATATTTTTTTCATATTAGCTCAATTGCTGAACAAGAGTTACAATGGCACATTTTAGCAGCTATTGCTATGTTTGGTTCTGCTTTTACTTTTCAACAAGGTGAACATGTAAGAGTTGATCTTTTTTATAATCACTATAGTAAAAAAGTAAAACTATATATGGATATATTAGTTCCTATATTAATCATTATTCCTTTTTCAATATTTATAATATATTTATCAAGTGAATATGTGATGCAATCATACAATACAGGGGAAATCTCTCCAGACCCAGGGGGGTTTACCTTATAGATATTTAGTTAAATCTTTAATACCAATTGGATTTATACTTATTTTAATACAAGGGTTAGCAGTTTTATTAAAAGCTGTATCTAAACTAAAAGAGGAAAAATAGTAAATGGATCCGCAAATATTAGCAATTATGATGGTGGTATCTCTTTTTGCACTTATTTTATTAGGAGTTCCTGTTGCATTTGCAATTGCAGGAGCTGGTTTAGTTTTTGGAGTTATTGGAGTTGATTTAAATCTATTTAATCTTTTACCTTCTAGAATTTTTGGTGTTTTAACGAACTATACTTTACTTGCTGTTCCTCTTTTTGTCTTTATGGGTATTTTATTGGAAAAATCTCGTTTAGCTGAAAGAATGCTTGATGTATTAGGACTATTATCTGGAAAAAAACCTGGTGGTATGGCAATAGCAATTATTGTAGTTGGAATTTTAATGGGTGCTTCAACAGGAATTGTAGGAGCTACAGTTGTAACTTTAACTATGATAGCACTTCCAACACTATTAAAAAGGAATTATAGTCATAGTGTAGCTTGTGGTACTATTTGTGCCTCTGGGACTTTAGGACAAATTATTCCTCCTAGTTTAGTTTTAATTTTATTAGCTGATATTAGTGGAGAGGCTATTGGTCCTTTATTTGCAGCAGCTCTTATGCCTGGACTACTTTTGAGTGTTTGTTATATAATTTATATTATTTTATTAAGTAAATTTGCACCTCATCATGTACCTGCTATTGATGAAGAAGAGATTTCACAATACTCAAAAAAAGAGTTATGGATTGAGTTCTTTAAATCTGTTGCACCACCTTTTTTACTAATTTTTGCCGTATTAGGTTCAATCATAGGTGGACTTGCAGCTCCAACAGAAGCTGCATCAATGGGAGCAATTGGTGCTTTAGTAATAGTTTTTATAAGTAAAAGATTAAGTTTAGAAATTTTAAAAGAAACTATATATGAAACTATGAAAGTAACTGGAATGATTATGTTCGTTTTAATTGCTTCTCAAGTTTTTGGATTAAGTTTTAGAGGATTAGATGGAGATTATTTAGTTGAAGATTTATTTGCTTCAATACCTGGTGGTATGTGGGGTGCAATAATATTTATGATGATTGTTTTATTCTTTTTAGGTTTTTTCTTAGAATGGATAGAAATTTCATATATAGTGCTTCCTCTTGTATTACCGATTTTTCACGCACTAAATGTAGATATGATATGGCTTGGAATTTTAGTTGCACTAAATTTACAATCTTCATTTTTAACCCCACCTTTTGGTTGGTCACTATTCTTCTTAAAAGGAGTAGCTCCAAAAGAAATTAAAACAATGGATATATATAAAGGGGTATTACCATTTATTGCAATTCAGATTATTGTAATTGTACTTGTTATGGTATTCCCAGAAATAGCACTTTGGTTACCCAAAGCAATAGGATGGATGTAATATGAATAATTTACCTTTAACACAAATTTCAAACAACGGTATGGTAGTTTCACCACACCATAAAGCATCTGATGCTGGACTTGAAATCTTAAAACAAGGAGGAAATGCAATTGAAGCTACAATTGCAGTTGCCTCATCGTTGGCAGTTCACTACCCACATATGACTGGGATTGGTGGAGATGCCTTTTGGCTAATTTATGACCCTAAAGAGGGCGTAAGTTTTATTGAAGCATCAGGTTACTCAGGTTTTGATGTTAATATGAATCAATATAAAGGTTTAAAAGACATTCCTTTTAGAGGAAGATTAGCTGCAAATAGTGTAGCTGGTGCAGTTTCAGCTTGGAATTTAGCTTATGAAAAAAGTAAAAAAAAGTGGAATGGAAAACTTTCAACATCAAAACTTGTTGAAGAAGCAGTTGATTCAGCTATAAATGGAATAGTTGTAACACAATCTTTATCTCAAACTTTAGAAGAGAAAAAAGATGAGTTAATAGTAGATTCATATTTTGCAGATATCTATTATCCAAAAGGGAAAGTACCACAAAAAGGTGAAAGTCTAATACAAGAAAAACTTGGAAATACTTTAAAAACTCTTGGAATTAATGGATTTGATGATTTTTATAGAGGAACTTTAGCTCAAAATATCTCAAAAGATTTAGAAGATAGAGATTCTTTATTATCAAAAAAAGATTTACAAGAGCACCATGCTTCTTGGAATACACCTTTAGAAATGAAAACGAGTAATGCAAAATTATTTAATGCTTCAGCTCCAACACAAGGAGTTGCATCACTGATGATTTTAGGTTTATTTGATAGATGGCTTGAAAAATTGCCACAAAAGGATTCATCTAACCATGTTCATTTATTGGTTGAAGCAACAAAAATTGCTTTTAAACATAGAGATAAAATGAATACAGCTGCAACTCCCGAAGAACTTCAAGCTTGGCTTGAACCTGAATATTTAGATAAATTAAGTCAAGAAATTGATTTAGAAAAAGCTATGCCTTGGGGTGAGAATGCAGCACCAGGCGATACTACTTGGTTTGCAGTTTCAGATAATGAAGGAAGAGTTGTAAGTGCGATTCAAAGTATTTATCATGAGTTTGGAAGTGGATTAACACTTCCTAAAACTGGTATTGTTTGGCAAAATAGAGGTTGTAGCTTTAAACTTGATTCAACACATATTCAAGCTTTAAAGCCACATAAAAAACCTTTTCATACATTAAATCCTGCGATTGCTCTTTTTGATGATGGAAGAGTTATGGCTTATGGAACAATGGGTGGAGATGGACAACCTCAAACACAAGCAGCAATATTTTCTAGATATGCTTATTATAATGAAGATTTACAAACTTGCATAAATAATCCAAGATGGCTTTTAGGAAGAACATGGGGTAATTCATCTCAAAGTTTAAAACTTGAATCAAGATTTGATAAAAAGTTAATTGAAGAATTAAAAGCAAAAGGGCATGATGTTGAAATCTTAGGAGAATTTGATTCAGCTGTTGGACATGCTGGAGCTTTAGTTTATGATAAATCAAAAACAATAAAAGGGGCATTTGACCCAAGAAGTGATGGAAAAGCTTCAGGCTTTTAAATAAGGACAAATTTTTATGAATGAATTATTAATTTTAGTACCAATTTTGTTAGCAAGTGGAGTAGTTGCTGGTTTACTAGCAGGATTACTTGGTGTTGGAGGAGGAATTGTAATTGTTCCTATGCTTTATCATATATTTATCTATATGAATATTGATATCTCAATTGCTATGCCTTTATCAATTGGTACATCTTTATCAACTATTGTTGTAACTTCAATTATATCTGCACGTTCTCACCATAAAAAAGGTGGAATTGATTGGGATTTATCTAAAAGATGGATTCCTTTTGTAATTCTTGGGGTTTTAATAAGTTCTTTCACATCAAAATATATAGATGGAGCGAACTTAAAATTTATGTTTGGTATCTTACTTTTAGTAGTATCAATAAATATGATTATTAGTAGTTTTAAAAATCTAGTAATAGCAGATTCTTTACCAGGAAGATTTTTACAATCTATTTTTGCTGTACTTGTTGGAGGATTTGCTTCATTACTTGGAATTGGAGGAGGAACTATTATGGTTCCTTTACTAACACTATTTTCTTTTCCTATTCATAGAGCAGTTAGTACAGCATCTTTGTTTGGTTTGATTATTAGCGTTCCTGCAACAATTGGTTATATAATTGTTGGATGGAATGTAGAAAATTTACCTTTAGCTTCAACTGGATATGTAAATTGGCTAGCATTTGCAGTACTAGTTCCTATGACAATGTTCTTTGCACCATATGGTGTAAAATTAGCATATAGCTTAAATGTAAAACAACTTAAAGTTGCTTTTGCAGTATTTTTAGCTTGTGTTGGATTGAAAATGGTTTTAGTTTAAACTATTTAACTAATACTATTTATTTTTTATAAAACTTCATCTTCATAGATGGAGTTTTGAAATCTCTCTTAAAAACAAAACTTAGAAAAATATGATAAACTCCTTTCAATAAAACACTTAAATAAGAGATAACTATGATAAAAACACCCTTTTTAGCCGTTGATGGAATAATAAAACTTTATGATGAAAATGAAAATTTTAAAGGAATTGTTTTGATTGAAAGATTAAATAGACCTTTAGGTATTGCCATTCCTGGTGGATTTGTTGATATTGGTGAAACAGTTGAAAATGCAGTTGTTCGAGAAATGAAAGAAGAGACTTCTTTGGATGTTACGATTGAAAAACTTCTTGGAGTTTATTCAGATCCCGCAAGAGATGAAAGATTTCATACAGCATCTATTGTTTATATTTGTAAAGCTTATGGAGAACCTGTTGCACAAGATGATGCAAAAGAGGTTTATGTCTATAAGTTAGATGAAATACCACTTGAAAAACTTGTTTTTGACCATAAACAAATTATTTTAGATTTTTTAAAAATCTAAAATAGTGTTTTATCTATTCATAACAGAATAGTTTCTACATCCTTTAGCATCTCCAGCATCACAAGCTTTTTTAAATAACTCTTTAGCTTTAAAACTATTTTGTTTTACACCTTGAGCTTTTGCATACATTACACCTAAATTTATACAACTTGAAGAATAAGCCATATCGCAAGCTTTTTGATAATACTCTTTTGCTTTTTTATAACTCTGTTCTGTTCCTAAGCCTTTTATATACATAACTGCAAGATTATGACATCCTGAAGAATCATCTTTATCACAAGCTTTTTGATAATACTTCTTAGCCTTTTCATAATCTCTTAAAGATTCATCATTTTCATAAATATATCCTGTGTTAATACAAGCATAAGGATCGCCAGCATCACAAGCTTTTATATATAATTCTTTTGCTTTTAATATATCTTTTGTTACACCATTTGCATTGTCATACATCAGTCCTAAATTATAACAACTAGAAACATGCCCTGCTTCGCAAGATTTTGTATATAAATTTTTAGCTTTTGAATAATCTTGTTTTATCTCTTTTCCATCAAAATATAAAATTGCTAGATTATAACAAGCCTTTAAATCATCATTATTACAAGCCTTTTCAAATAAACTAACTGCTTTATTTATTTCACCTTTATTTTGAAGTTCTAATGCTAAATTAAAATCATTTGCATATAAACTTATATTTAAAACTGATAGTAAAATTAAAAATATAATCTTTTTCATTTACACTTCTCATATAAATCTTTCAACTCCAAATTCAAAGCATTTGAAGAGATATAAACTTCCCATAAAGAGATAAACAAAGACAAACACATAGTTACTAAACTCAATCCAAATATCGCTTTTCCAAAATTATGAAATTCTAAAAAAAGAGAAAACATTGACATCGTACATAAAAGAATCGATACTACTCCAAAAAATTGCATCCATTTTGTAAGTTCGAGTCTTTTTTTTAGATTTTCTATTTGTCCAGCCAATTCTTGTCCACCGTGTTCTCTTGCTTGATGAGAGATTGAACGAATAAGTTGTCCTGTTGTTAAAAATCTATTTGTATATGCTAAAAGAAGTAACGAAATAGCTGGGAATAATAAAGCAGGTGTTGAAATTTCTATTTCCATTATAAATAACCTTTTGTATTTTTGTGTATTGTAACAAAAAGATAAAAAAAGGAAATTAAACTAGATTTAGCAACTCTTGATACTTAAATTCATCAACTAAATTTTTGATATAAATTTTTAAATCATTTGATAATTCATACTCTTTTAGTAGTTCAAAAATTCCATCATTATCCATTAGAAGTGCTTTTTCTTTTAATTTTTCTACAAACTCTTGAGGTAAAGTTTCTAACTCTTTTTTCACATTGATTCTTTTTTCTTTATTTTCATACTCTAATTCTATATGCAAATATTTTTCTAAAATCAATAAAATCTCTTTTTCTTCCACAGGTTTTGCTAAAAAGTCATTTGCACCATTTTTTATAGCTTCCTTTTTATCTTCTTCAAAAACATTGGCTGAAAGTGCAATAATGGGAATATCCTTACCATTTTTTGAAGCTCTGATATTTTGCATAGTTTCTAAACCATCCATTCCTTCCATCAAAATATCCATAAAAATCAAATCAAGTTTTTCATTTTCAAAAACATCTAAAGCTTCTTTCCCACTTGTAGCTTCTAAAGTTTTAAACCCATAAGAGTTTAAAAGTAAAGTTATCAAATCTCTATTTTCTTTTATATCATCTACAACTAAAATAGTTTTAGTGAAATTTTCATTTTTAATTCCAACTATATTTTTTGCATTATTCTCTTTTGAAAGTTCTTCTTCATTTGCTTTTTCATAATTAATACTAAAATAAAATTCACTTCCAACTCCAACTTGACTTTTTAAATAGATATTTCCACCCATCAAAGAAACTAACTCTTTGGTAATAGATAACCCTAATCCTGTACCTTGTTGTGTATAATTATCTTGTTTTACTTGTTCAAAAGGTTTAAAAACTTTTTCAAGATTTGATTTATCTATTCCAATTCCACTATCTTTTACTTCAAAAAATAGTTTTTTATTTAATTCATAAATATACAAAGAAATTTCACCTTCATTTGTAAACTTCAAAGAATTTCCTAAAAGATTAATCAAAATTTGTCTTAATCTTTGTTCATCAGCTTTTATATATTTTGGAAGATTCAAAGTCTCTATTTTAAATTTTAAGCCTTTATTTTCACATCTAAAAGCAAAAATATCTTCTATCTCTTTTATTAACTCAAATAAATTAAAATTTTTAAGACTCAACTCCATTTTTCCAGCTTCTATTTTTGATAACTCTAAAATTTCATTTATAATATTTAGAAGATGGTCAGCACTTCTTTTTATGACATTTAAGTTCTCTTTTTCAACTGTAGTTGCATTCATTGATTTTTGTAAAATATTTGTAAAACCTAATATGGCATTTAGTGGAGTTCGTAGTTCATGACTCATTCGAGCAAGAAAGATTGATTTTGCTTTATTTGCTGTTGTTGCTTCTTGCATTGCTTGTTTTATTTGATGTTCACTTGTAAGAAGTTTTTGAGTATTTTCTTTAAAAATCTCAACAGCCCCTATCATATCCCCTACTTCATCATCAAATTTATTTTTATCTATTTCTACACTCATATCATTTTTTGAAAGTTTTAACATCACTCGTCTTAATAAATCAATTGGGTAAACAATTCTAAATAAAATTATAAAAAATGACATCAAAAAGAAAACTATTGAAAATAAAACTATAACATTTACATAAAACTCCAACTCTTTTACTGTTGCTCTTGCTTCATCAACTTTTTGTTTTGTTCTATTTTCAAAAGCTTTATAAAATCTATCTAAAGGTTCCATGATTCTAATTTTTGCTTCATGATACTCTTTTGAATGCATAAGTTCTCTTGCAAGTGCAAAATCTGGTTTACCTTTTATAGTGTAATTTCCATCTTTATCTAAAAATATACCTTTAATCGCATTCATAGCTTTATGTTCAAGTTTTGTTAAATCATCTGATTCATTTTGAGAAGTAAAAAGCATATTTAGTTCTGATTCTGGGAAATTTGCATTTTTCATCAACTCTCGAAGAGGTATTTTTTCTCCATCTAGTTTTGGAATACTTCCATCAATTGATAAAAAATCCCAAAAAATTCCATTGTATCTTTTAGGTCTTGGTAACTCTCCATTTCGTATAGCCAAAACTGTTTTATACTGCTCTTCATACATAGAATTTCCAGTTATTACATAAGTTCGTGCCATTCTTGTCAAGTCATCACTACTTTGTCTTAACTCATCTGCTAAAATCAAAGATTTATATTGCATGTTATATGCATCTTCAAGATTTATTGTTGATTTCTGATATTTATTTATCACAATTGCAACACTTATGAAAGAGACTGTATTTAAAATAAACAGCAACATAAAAAGTTTTTTTAATTTCAAACAAAATCCTAAAGAGTTTTTTCCTATAATCTTAACAAATATGAATTTGTAAAAAGAATAACTAAATGGATAAAAACTATACAATACTGATAATAGATGACAAATCAGAAAACTTACACTACTTAAATACTATTTTAAAAGAAGAAAATTTTTTAATACGAGCAACAACTGATGCAAACTTTGCTATAAACTCTTCAAGGTTAAATCCACCTGATTTAATACTTTTAGATATAAAAATGCCAAATATCAGTGGCTTTGAAGTTTGTAAAATATTAAAAGAAGACGAAGTTTTAAAAGAGATTCCTATCATATTTATTAGTGCTTTAGATGACACACAAAGTAAAGTAAAAGCTCTAAATGAAGGTGGTGTTGATTATATAACTAAACCTTTTGAAAAAGAAGAAGTAATTGCAAGAGTTAAAACTCAACTAAAAATATTTGAAAGTAAAAATACTATTTCAAAATTACTTGAACAACAAGACTTTTTCCTAAAAAAAATAATCCATGAGATGAATACACCTTTGAGTATCATTGGTTTAAATATTGACAATTTAGAATCAACTTTAGGATATAAAGAACAATTTGAAGCTATAAAAGCTTCTTCAAAATCCCTTTCTTCTATTTACAATGATTTATATTACTTAACAAAAAAAGAAAAAAGAATTATTGAAGAAAAAAGTATAAATTTAGTGCGATTTTTATCTTCAAGGGTTGCTTTTTTTGATGAAATGGCAAATATAAAAAATATTGATATAGCTTTGGATATTCATAAAGAGTTTGACGTTTTTATGGATTCTTATGAACTTGAAAGGGTTATTGATAACACAATTTCAAATGCTATTAAATACTCTTTTGAAGACTCAACTATAGAGATAACTTTAGATAAAGAAGATGAAAACTATATCCTTTCAATAAAAGATGAAGGAATAGGAATAGCTGATACAAAAGCTGTATTTCAAGCCTACTATCAACAAAAAGATAAAAATATTGGTTTAGGATTAGGACTTAGTATTGTAAAAGAGATTTGTGACAAAAATGAAATAAAAATAGAACTAAGTTCAGAAAAAAACAACACTGTTTTTAAATATATTTTTCCACAAAACAGAGTTATAAAAGGAGATTAATTTATGAAAATATTTTTACTAGAAGATGATTTTGCTTTAAATAAAATCATAAAACAATCTTTACAAAATCGAGGTTTTTATGTGGATAGTTTTACAGATGGTTATAAAGCAATAGAATTTATCTCAAATAGTAAATATGATTTGTATATCTTAGATTTAAATGTTTTAGGATTTGATGGTCATAAGGTTTTAGAATTTATTAGAAATGATGATTTAAATGTTCCAATTATTATGATAAGTGCAGAAATTGATATAGAAAATATCAAAAAATCTTACACTTTAGGTTGTAATGATTATATAAAAAAACCTTTTGATTTTGAAGAACTATTTTTACGAATACAATATCATTTAAGTCACATAAAAAAAGATGAAAATAGCGATTTTATAGTTGATTTAGGATATGACTTTTCATTTAATTTGATGGAGCAAACTTTACATAAATCAAAATTTGAAATAGAACTAACAAACAAAGAAAAACTTCTTTTAACTCTTTTAGTAAAAAATATAAATAACACTGTAACAAATGAAATGATTCACGAATATGTTTGGGATAGTAAAGAAATGGAAACTGTAAGTATGAGAACTATTGTTCATAAACTCAAAAAAAAGCTAAAAAATGGAATGATTTTAAACTTACGAGGAGTTGGCTATAAACTTATAAAATAGCCAACATTTCTTTTATTTAATTGCACCTAATTTTTGAAGATTTGAAAGCGAAATCAAATGAGCTGTGATTAATGAATAGGCATTTTTTGCACAAATATCATCTTTTTTCTTTTTACTTAAATGTTTTAATTTCTCTTCATTGATTACAAAAAAACCATTTAAACTAAATTTTTCACCTTTTGTATTTACAACTGTTGCAATTTTTTCTTCTAAAAGTTCCCAATCTTCAAGTTGTTTTATAAATTGTGTTGTTGAAAGAGAATCTGCATAATATTGATTTAAAAAATTTAAAGCACTATTTAAAAACTCACTATTATTCCCTTCTTCATCAAATAGTTTTTTGGCATCTTCTTTATCACTTAAATATTCACCTTCAATAGCAATTACTAAATCTTTTTGATTTTCTTTATTCACTAAAATAAATGGATAACTTCTTACAAATGCTGGAATATAGTGTAATTCTTTCCAGTTTCCTTTTTTATCTATAAAAAGATTTTCACCTTGTTTGTAACCAAGTAAAACAGATGCAAACCAATTATTGTCTTTATCTTTTGCAAAAAATATAGGATAATTTTTACAAGCTTCAAAAAATTCTGATATTGCAACTGGAGCATTAATCAGTTCTTTTGAATAAGAAAAATTTGTTACTTCTTCTATTCCTTTATTTTTATGTTGAATTTTATTTAATACTTCTAACTTCTTAAACACTTTTTTCCCTTTTTTTGTTTTGGTTTTATTCTATCTAATTATTTGAAAAAGTTTCTAAAGAAGATGTATAAAAATATCTAAAATATTTTAAGAAAAGTGAAGAAAGCTTAGAAGCTTTCCCACTCATCTATCTCATTTTTATTAGTTGTTTTATCTATTTTTGAAGTAGATTTTTTTGCTTTGATTATATTATTCTCATTTTTTGAACTATCTAAATTTATCTCTTTAGCTTTTACTTCATTTTTACCTATAAACTCTTTTGCATTTGCATCATTTACTATTAGTTTTGCTATTTCATCTGTTAATGTTGCAACATTTTGAGTTTGAGAAGCTATCATCGCATTTTGTTGTGTTTGTTGGTCTAATTGATTTACTGCATCATTTATTTGTTCTATTCCACTTAATTGTTCTTTACTTGACATTTCTATATCTTGTATTAAGTTTATCGTTTGTGTGATATTTTCATTTAATTGTTTATAACCAACTATCATATTATTTGAAATCTCTTTTCCTTGATTTGCCTTTGAAGTTGCATTTTCAACTATTGTTTTTATTTCACGTGCTGCTTCTGCACTTCTGCTAGCAAGATTTCTTACTTCTGCTGCTACTACTGCAAATCCTTTCCCTGCTTCACCAGCAGTTGCAGCTTCAACGGCTGCATTAAGTGAAAGAATATTTGTTTGGAATGCTATTTGATCAATTACACTTATTGCTTCATTGATTAGTTTAACTTCATTATTTATTTCATCCATAGCACTTGTTGTTTGGTTTGCAAGTTTTTCACCATCATTTGCTGATTTTGTTAAATTATTTGAGTAACTAGCCATCTTTGCTATATTTTGAGTATTATTTCTTATATTTGATGTTATTTCTTCTATTGCTGCTGCTGTTTCTTCTAAACTTGCAGCTGCTTCGTTTGAACTCATATTTAACTTATCTACATTTGATAAAAGTATATGTGAACTCTCATTTAATGTTAATCCATTTGTTTTATTCTCTACTAACATATGATTTATTGTTTCAGCTAAAGAGTTTATAGCTTTTGCGACTTCTCCATGAGGATTTTCTATTCTATAAGTAAAATTCATATTTTTATATTTAGCTAAAACATCATCAATGATTTTTAAGTCATCATTTATTTTACTTGAAATTAAAACTAACATTTCATTTAAAATATTTTTTAAATCTTCTAAACTTTGATTGTCAGTTTGTCCTTCAATTTTATTTTTTAATTTACCTTTATTTATTTCAGAAACAACTGCTTTAACATTTGATATTAATTTTTCATCTTGTTCAATTAATTGATTTGTTTTTTCAATATTTTTATTTACAATTTCAGTCATTAAACCTATTTCATCATTTGATTTAATTGAAATTTTTTCTACTGTTTTTGTCTCTTTATTTAAGTATTTAAAGAAATCTAAAAGACCTATTTGAAATCTATTTAAAGGCACAATTATCTCTTTATTTATAAAGAATGTTACAAATAAAATGATAATTATAGAAACAATAATTGCTATTAAAATTATTCCAAATATTATTGAACTGATTTTATCTTGTGAATTTTGTTTTAATATCTCTATATTTTTTTCTATTTCATCATTATATGAACCTGTTCCAATCATCCATTGCCATTGGTTAAAACCTACAGCATAACCTATTTTTTCATATAGTTTATCATCACCTGTTTTTTCAAAATCAAAATTTACTATTCCACCATCTTTTTTTGCAACTTCAATTAAATCTTTTATATAGTAAACACCTTTTTTACTTTTTAAGTCTATTAAATTTTTTCCTACAAGTTCAGGTTTTATTGGATGCATTAAATTTACACCATTATAATCATAAACATAAAAATAACCATCTTTACCAAATCTAAGTTGAGAAATCTCTTCTAAAGCTTTTTTTTGCAAATCTTCTGTTACATTATCTATATATGTTCCTGTTCCAATTACCCAATCAAATGGTTTAAATAATTTAACAAAAGATACTTTTTTTCTAGGAGCTTTATTTGGAATAACTTGGTCATAAGGAACTAATCCTTCACCTTTATTAAATGCTGTATCAATAAATTCTAAAATATGTTTCCCTGTATTTTTTGTTCCTTCTCTTTGAGGAGTTAATGGTAATTTTAAAATTGTTGAGTTTTTATCATAAACAAAAAAATAATCATTATTTTTTCCATACCTTACAGCTCCAATAGTATCTAAAAGCATTTTTTTTAGTTCTGATTCTGAAACTTTATCTTTTTCTTCATCATATAATTTTGTTAACATTGTAAATAAAAAATCTGTTTGAGCTTTCAAGTCTTCTTTCACATTTTCTTTTACATTTTCTGGAAGTGATTGTTTATAAAGGTTTTCAACAATATTTTTTGCAAAACTTGTATAAACTTTCAACTCTTCTTGAGTTGTTGCATAAGTATTTTCTTTATACTCTTCAATATTTTTATTTGTTAGATTATTAATCTCATAAATTGACTTCAATGCAATCATTGTAGCAACAAGAACTATCGTTACAATCACTATTATGAGTAATTTATTCTTTATAGAAAAATTTTTCATACTTTCCCTTTTTTTAATTTTAATATGTATGATAATTAATATATAATTAATAATTTATTAATACATAATTTATACATAATTAAATAATTATAAAAAATTTGGAAAAGTCTTTTAAAAGCAGATATTTATTTGTTTATAAAATCATAAAATAACTAACATTTAAAATTAAATTAGCTTAAAAATAATAATATTTAGGGAAAGTAGAAAAGCCTAAAAGCTTTCCCACTCGTCGTTGTTTGTTTTGTTAGATACTACTTTTGTATCTTTTTTTGTTTGTGTATCTTTTTGTTTTGAATTTGATTTTATTGGATTTGAATTATCTTTTTTATTTATTTTTATATCTTTTGCTTTTACTTCATTCTTTCCTTCAAACTCTTTTGCATTTGCATCATTTACTATTAATTTTGCTATTTCATCTGTTATTATTGCTACATCATGTGTTTGACTCGCTACTGCTGCATTTTGTTGTGTTTGTTGGTCTAATTGATTTACTGCATCATTTATTTGTTCTATTCCACTTAATTGTTCTTTACTTGACATCTCTATATCTTGTATTAAGTTTATTGTTTGTGATATATTTTGATTTAATTCTTTATATCCACTTATCATATTTGATGCTATCTCTTTTCCATCATTCGCTTTTTTTGTTGCATTTTCTACTATTATTTTTATCTCTTTTGCTGCTTCTGCTGAACGAGATGCTAGATTTCTTACTTCTTGTGCTACTACTGCAAATCCTTTTCCTGCTTCACCTGCTGTTGCTGCTTCTACTGCTGCATTAAGTGAAAGTATATTTGTTTGGAATGCTATTTGATCAATTACAGTTATTGCTTCATTTATCAAGTTTACTTGATTATTTATTTCATCCATTGACTGAGTTGTTTGATTTGCAAGTTTTTCACCATCACTTGCTGACTTTGTTACACTATTTGAGTAACTAGCCATTTTCGCTATATTTTGTGTATTATTTCTGATATTTGAAGTTATTTGTTCTAAGGCTGCTGCTGTTTCTTCTAAACTTGCTGCTGCTTCATTTGAGCTTATATTTAATTTATCTACATTTGCCAATAATATATCCGAGCTTTCATCCAACGTCAATCCATTTGTTTTATTCTCTTTTAGCATTGTATTAATTATTTGAGCTAAGTTATTTATTCCAACAGAAATATTACCTTTATCATCAATTCTTCCTCTAAAATCAAGTTTTGCAAAATTATCTAAAACTTTTATTACGTTGTTTACATCTTCGCATACAGAATTTTTAGTTGTTTCAAGCATTTCATTAAATGTGTTTTTTAACTCTTCAAGATTTTCATTTTCAGTTGATTTTTCTATTCGTTTATTGAATTTCCCATTTTTTACTTCATTAACAACTCTTTTTACATCTTCTATCAAATCATTATCTTGAATAATTAATTTTTCCGTTTTCTTGATATTTTCATTTATCATTTTTGCCATTTGACCAAATTCATCTAACGAATCTATTTGTATTGATTTTGCAACTTTACTCTCTTTATTTAAATATGAGAAGAAATCTAATAATCCATTTTTTATTGTTGTTAAATTTTTATTTAAAATTCTCATACTATAAATCAATACAAGAACAATAACTACTAATACTATTAAACCTGAAACTATCGAAAAATTTCTAATAAAATTTGATTGTTTTAAATACTCTTTTTCTGGAACAGTAGCTATAAATGTCCAATAATTTTTTGTTTCACCAAATTCAAATGGATAAGCATAAGAGTAAGAATCTTCACCACTTTTTAGATTTTTTGCAAGATATGAATAATCTTCACCTTTTTTAGACATTTCTAGCGATTTTAAAATATTTTCATTTTTTGTTAAATCTTTTAAACTTTTTCCTAAATTTTCAGGATTTGCATGACTAATTATTTTTCCATAAGCATCAACAACTGTTCCATATCCTGTATCAAATAATTTAATTTCATTAACTTTTTTATTAAATGAATCTAAAGAAAAATCAACTCCAACTGCACCTATAAATTTACCTTGAAAATACACAGGAGAAGAAACTGTAGTTAAAAGTACCTTTTTCCCATTTATATCATAATCATATGGTTGTGTTATAGAAACTTGTTTATTTTTATAAGGAAGATTTATCCATTCAGAGTTTATGTTAAAATCAGAAGAAGGCTCTATATTGAAAGAACCATCACTATTTCTTACAACATAAGGTTGAAATGCACCTTTTTTTGTATAGTAATTTTCTTTATCTGTACCATCATTTTTTTCATATACTAATGTTCCATCTTCAAAAGTAAACCATACACCTAAAATAAACTTATTTTGTTCTAAAAGAGATTTAAAATATTTTATTGTTCCCTCTTTTGACAATTTTTCATGATGTTCAATAGCACTTTCGTATTTATTCGATATTGTATTTGAAATAACTATTGCTTTATCAAGAGTATTTCTAATATCTAAAGCATTCTTTTTAGCTAATTCATTTATATAATGTTGGGCATCATTTCTTGAATTTTCATAAGAATATGAAGATACAATATATATCATTAAACTAAGAGAAACTATACTTGTTGAAACTAAAATTAGTAATAATTTTGTCCCAAAATTCAACTTATTCATTCTTACTCCTCGAGTAGTTGGTATAGAATTATTATTTAGAAATATAATTCTTTTTAATAACATTATAATATCATTTTTATTGAAAAATAAAACTTCTAAATATATTATTTTTTAAACAGTTGTAAATATTTTTTTGGGATGAATAGTTTTTTTGAAAAAGTGCGAAAGCCTAAAAGCTTTCCCACTCGTCGTTGTTTGTTTTGTTAGATACTACTTTTGTATCTTTTTTTGTTTGTGTATCTTTTTGTTTTGAATTTGATTTTATTGGATTTGAATTATCTTTTTTATTTATTTTTATATCTTTTGCTTTTACTTCATTCTTCCCTTCAAACTCTTTTGCATTTGCATCATTTACTATTAATTTTGCTATTTCATCTGTTATTATTGCTACATCATGTGTTTGACTCGCTACTGCTGCATTTTGTTGTGTTTGTTGGTCTAATTGATTTACTGCATCATTTATTTGTTCTATTCCACTTAATTGTTCTTTACTTGACATCTCTATATCTTGTATTAAGTTTATTGTTTGTGATATATTTTGATTTAATTCTTTATATCCACTTATCATATTTGATGCTATCTCTTTTCCATCATTCGCTTTTTTTGTTGCATTTTCTACTATTACTTTTATCTCTTTTGCTGCTTCTGCTGAACGAGATGCTAAATTTCTTACTTCTTGTGCTACTACTGCAAATCCTTTCCCTGCTTCACCTGCTGTTGCTGCTTCTACTGCTGCATTAAGTGAAAGTATATTTGTTTGGAATGCTATTTGATCAATTACTGTTATTGCTTCATTGATTAGATTTACTTGATTATTTATTTCATCCATTGACTGAGTTGTTTGATTTGCAAGTTTTTCACCATCACTTGCTGACTTTGTTACACTATTTGAGTAACTAGCCATTTTCGCTATATTTTGTGTATTATTTCTTATATTTGAAGTTATTTGTTCTAAGGCTGCTGCTGTTTCTTCTAAACTTGCTGCTGCTTCATTTGAGCTTATATTTAATTTATCTACATTTGCCAATAATATATCCGAGCTTTCATCCAACGTCAATCCATTTGTTTTATTCTCTTTTAGCATGTGTGTTAATGTTTCTTGTAATGTATTTAAACCATTTACTAAAGTCTCAAACACTCCACCTTTTTCATCATCTTTTTCCATTTTGAACTTAGGTCTGAAATCATTATGAGAATAAGAATTTAAAACTTCATTTACATGCTCGAATCTTGTTCTTGTATTTTCAATCATTTTATTTACGTTATTTTTAAACTCTTCTAAAGAACTATTTGAAGTTTTTTTCTCAATAAATTGTGAATACCAACCATTATTAACTCTTGTCATTACTATTTTTGCTTCATCTATTAAGAAATTATCTTCTTGAATTAATTTTTGAGTTTTAATTATATTTTCATTAATTACATCAGCCATTTCACCAAATTCATCTTTTGATTTAATTTCTAAAAGAGTTACATCTGAAGTCTCTTTATTTAAAAAAGAGAAGAAATTTAATAACTCTTTTTTAAAGCTATTTAGTTTTCCTGTAATATCAGTAATAATCGTATATGATAAAAATAAAATTATTAAAAAAGAACCTAAAATCGTCATTATAATCACTGTTATACTTGTGCTATAAATATTTTCTGCAATTTGAGTTTCACTTTTTGCAACATCTAGTTGAAGTGTAATTAATGCTGAAATTTTTTCACCAATTGGATCTATATTTGGATAAAGTTCTTCAATAGTTATTTTTGAGATTAAATCAAGATTTTTATCTTCACAGGCTTGTTTTATTTTATTTACTTCACTATTACCTATATCCATTAAATGATTTACATCTTTTACTAATGTTTCTTCTTCTTTAGTTAAAGATGTTGATAAATATTTATTCCAATTATTTTTTATCTTTTCTTGAGCACTATTGATATTTGATATACATTTTTCAAATTCAAAATTACCATTTCTTGTTTGATGTGTCGTATCAACAATATTTACAGCATATTCATCTGCAATTATTTTTAATTGTTCTAATGGAACAACTCTATCATTATAAACTCTTTCTAAACCATTGTTTACCTCTTTTAGTTGAATTATTCCTAAAGCACCTAAAATGATAATTCCAACCAAAGCAACAAAAGAAAGTATTGATAACTTTAGTTTGGTTTTTAAATTCTGCAACATTAATAAACTCCTGATTATTTTTTAACTATTTGTATAATTTTTCGCAATTATAGCGAAAAATAGTATTACAACAATATCTTTTTAGAAGAATTACAAACAAATAACAAAACAAAAAAAAGATTAATCTTTTAAATAAAAGGAAAGCCTAAAAGCTTTCCCACTCATCGTTATTTATTTTTGTAGATACTATTTTTGTATCTTTTTTTGCTGAAGTTGTTGAAGAAGGTTTTAATGTAGTTTTTTTCACAGGTATTGTATGAGTATCTTTTTTAGAAGTTAAATTCATATCTTTTGCTTTTACTTCGTTTTTACCATTAAACTCTTTTTCATTTGCATTTGCAACAATTAATTTTGCAATTTCATCTGTAACAACAGCTACATCATGAGTTTGATTTGCTACCATAGCATTTTGTTGTGTTTGTTGGTCTAATTGATTCACTGCATCATTTATTTGTTCTATTCCACTTAATTGTTCTTTACTAGACATATCTATATCTTGAATTAAATTAATAGTTTGAGATATATTTTCATTTAGTTGTTTATATCCATCAATCATATTTGAAGCTATTTCTTTTCCTTGATTTGCTTTACTTGTTGCATTTTCAACAATTGCTTTTATCTCTTTTGCTGCTTCAGCACTTCGTGATGCTAGATTTCTTACTTCTTGTGCAACAACTGCAAATCCTCGCCCTGCTTCACCAGCAGTTGCTGCTTCTACTGCTGCATTAAGTGAAAGAATATTTGTTTGAAAAGCAATTTGGTCAATTACACTTATAGCTTCATTGATTAGATTTACTTGATTATTTATTTCATCCATTGCATTTGTTGTTTGATTTGCTAGTTTTTCACCTTGATTTGCTGAAGACGTAACTTCATTAGATAATTTTGCCATTTTTGCTATATTTTGTGTATTATTTCTAATATTTGAAGTTATCTCCTCAAGTGCTGCTGCTGTTTCTTCTAAAGATGCTGCTGCTTCATTTGAACTTAAATTTAATTTATCTACATTTGATAACAATATATCAGAACTTGCGTTTAATGTTAATCCATTTGTTTTATTATCTATTAACATTTGAGTTAAAGTTTGTTGCAAAGAATTTAACCCATTTACTAAGTTTTCAAAAACTCCACCTTTTTCATCATTTTCTTCCATTTGAAGAGCTTTTCTAAAATCATTGTTTGAATATTGAGTTAAAACTTCATTTACATGAGTAAATCTATTTCTTGTATCTTGAATCATTTTATTTACATTATTTTTAAACTCTTCTAATGATGTATTTGAAGTTTTTTTCTCAATAAATTGTCCATACCATCCATTATTTACTCTGCTCATTACTACTTTTGCATCTTCAATTAAAGCATTATCTTCTTCAATAACTGTTCTTGTTTTCTCAATGTTTTCATTTACTACAACAGCCATTTCTCCAAATTCATCTTTTGAATCAGCTTTAATTAATTCAACATTTGATGATTCTTTATTTAAATATGCAAAGAAACTAAATAAACCTTGTTGTAAATATTTAAGAGAATTTGTTATTGAATTTGTAATGAAAAATGCAATTATAATAGATATTAAAATAACAATAACAATAATACTTATAAGTAATATTTTTGCATTTGAGTATATAACATCACCCTCATGACTTGACTCTTGTCCACCTTTAATATTTAAATCAACTAAACTTATTAATATTGAAGAAAATTCATTATATACCTTATTACTTTCTCTAACCAATTTAAGTGCATCTTCTGTTCTATTTTCTCTCGAAGCAGAAATAAGCTTTTCATGTAGTCTTAAATATTCATTGAATCTTTCAGTAAATTTTCCATAGATTGCTCTTTCTTCATCTGAAGATATTAAACTTTCATATGTTTGAAAATCTTTTTTCATAACTTCCAAAGTTTCTTTCATCTGAACTTCATCTTTTGCCATTTCTTCATCACTTTTTGATAAAATATGATCATATTCAAATATCCTAAAATCCGATGTTTCTGTATTGATTTTATTTGTTATAACAATACTTGGCATCCAATTTTCTGCCATTATTGTAGATTGTTCGTTAACTGTTTCCATTTTTATTATTGAAACTATTCCTAAAACAACTATTAATAAAGATACTATTCCAAAACCCAAAATAAGTTTTTTTGCAACTTTTAAATTTTTAAGCATTTTTTTTCCTATTATAAATTTATATTAAAAGCTTAGAAGCTCTTATGTATATACAAAACTTCTCATTATTTTATGACTCAATTCTAAATTATAATAATACTAAACGATAATACTATAAAAGTATCATTTTTAAATTAATCTTTAATATCAAACAAATATAGCGTAAATATATCATTATATTAAATAAAGATAAATAGGATAAAATTTCTCTTAGATAAGATAAAATTTAATAAAGGAATTATAATGATAAAAAAGATATTACTTTTAATTTTGCTGATTTTTAGTTCATTATTTTCAAAGGAGAACAATATGAGTATTTATGATTTTAATGTAAAAACAATTGATGGTAAAGAGATTTCAATGTCAAAATATAAAGGCAAAGTTCTTTTGATTGTAAATGTTGCAAGTAAATGTGGATTTACAGGTCAATATGAAGGATTAGAAACTCTTTTTGAGAAATATAAAAATAAAGATTTTATGATTTTAGGATTTCCATCAAATCAATTTGCAAATCAAGAACCTGAATCAAATGAAAAAATCAAAGAGTTTTGTAGTTTAACATATGATGTAAAATTTGATATGTTTGCAAAAATAGATGTAAATGGAAAAAATGAATCTCCTTTATATACTTTTTTAAAAAATGAACAAAAAGGTATTTTAGGAACAAAAGATATAAAATGGAACTTTACAAAATTTTTAGTTGATAAAGATGGAAATATTGTAAATAGATATGGAAGTTCTACGACTCCTGAATCAATAGAAAAAGATATATTAAATCTTTTATAAAAGGATAAAAAATAGAAAATTTTTTAAATAATATCCAAGAAGCAATTTCATATATGACTTCTTGGGAGATGTTAGCAGTTTTTTTATCAATTACATATCTAGTACTTGCTATAAAACAAAATCTTTGGTGTTGGGCTGCTGCATTTTTTAGTACATTAATTTATAGTATTTTGTTTTTTGATGCTTCACTTTTGATGGATAGTTTTTTAAATATTTTTTATCTAATAATGGCTCTTTATGGTTGGTATTCTTGGAAATTTGGAAATATAACCCAAATAGAAAAAGAACTTGAAATAAGTAGTTATAGTTTTTCTAAAAATATAAAAATCATCCTTTCTTTGACAATTATCTCTTTATGTTTGGGATATTATATGGCAAATTATACAAGAGCAGATTATGCATATTTAGATACATTTACAACTGTTTTTGCTGTTTTTGCTACTTATATGCTTACAAAAAAAGTATTAGAAAATTGGCTTTATTGGGTTGTTATAGATGCTGTTTCGATTTATATTTATATACATAAAGGTTTTTATTTAACAGCTGTTTTATTTTCAATATATACTATTCTTGCAATAATTGCATTTAAACAATGGAAAAAAGAGTATATAAGTTTTGACTATTGAAGAATTAGAAACATATAATATTTTTAAAGAAAAATTATTAAGCCTTGAATTACTAAAAAATCAAGGGTTTAATAATATAAGTTATCTTTTAAAAACATCTATCAACTCTTATGTAATCAGAGTTTTCAAATCAAATAGTAGTGTAAATATTAGTAGAGAATTTGAATTTAAAATCCAAAAACTTGCATACAAAAAAGATATTTGTTCAAAACCTATTTTTTTAAATAATAAATTTATGGTTTATGAATATCAAAAGGGATTTCATAAAACAAAATTGAAAACTCATGAACTTAAAACTCTTGTTTTAAAAATAAAAAAACTACATCAAATAAAAATAAAAACTATATCTTATAATATAAAAAAAGATTTACTTTCATATAAAAAAATTCTAAAAGATGAAAAAAGTCAAAAACTTTTACAAAACTCTTTTAAAAATCTCAATATATTAAAAAAGTACAAAAAAGAATTAGTTTTAACGCATCATGATCTAAATCCCAAAAATATAATTTTTAGAAATAATAAAATAAAAATAATTGATTGGGAATATGTTGGAACAAATGATAAATTTTTTGATTTAGCTTCTGTTTGTATAGAGTTTTCATTAAATAATATAGAAGAAAAAATATTATTAAAAACATATTTAAAAAAAATTAAAAAAAATGATATTAAAAAATTAGAACTTTATAAAAAAATATATAAAAATCTTTGTACTTTATGGTTTATAAATTATGAATAACAATATTATATTTTACTAGCATAAAAAATTATTTTTATGCTATAATTATTATAAAATAATTAAAAAGATGTCTATGAAAAATAAAAATTTACTTATTTATTTTACAGTTACAATGATATTTTGTTTTACACTTTTTATAATAAAATATATAAGTGATACAAAAAATGATTATCAAAAGATTTCTGAAAAAATATTATTTCAACAAGCATCAACACTATTTAATAACATAGTAAATACCAGAAAATGGAGTTCTGATCACGGTGCAGTTTATATAAAAGCACATGATGGAATAAAACCAAATCCTTATTTACAAGATAATCATGAATATACTAAAAATGGTGAATTACTTATAAAAATGAATCCTGCTTGGATGACAAGACAAATATCAGAAATGTCTAACAAAAAAGAAAATTATTTTTTCAAAATTACCAGTTTGAACCCTCTGAATCCAATAAATGCTCCTGATGATTTTGAAAAACTTGCATTAAAGAGTTTGAAAAATAGTAATGAAGAATTTTATACAAGTATAGGAAAATATAAATATGATTTTGTTGCACCTTTAAAAGTTGAAGTATCTTGTCTGGAGTGTCATAATACAAATAACTATAAAGTTGGAGATATAATTGGAGGAATAAGAGTTAGTATTCCAACTGAACATTATACAGAAAATATAGAGATTATAAACTCAAAAACCAATTTACTTTATCTTGTTACATTTTTTACTTCGATTATATTCATAATAATTATTACATTTACAATTCATTCTATTTATACAAGAGAATTAAATATCATGAAACTAAATAAAACTCTTGAAAGTAAAGTTAATCAAAGAACAAAAGAGTTAAGAAGAGCAAATAAAAAATTACTAGAAATTTCAACTATTGATTATTTAACAAATTTATCAAATCGACGACATTTTTTTGATATTGGAATAAAAGCTTTTCATTTAGCAAAAAGAGAAAAAAATGATTTATCAATAATTTGTATTGATATTGATTTTTTTAAACAAATAAATGATAATTATGGTCATCATATTGGAGATGAAATTTTAAAACTTATTGCAAATAAAATGTCAAAATGTGTAAGAAAATCAGATATTCTTGCAAGAACTGGTGGAGAAGAGTTTACTATTTTATTAAATAATACTAATGAAAATAGCGCATTTATTCTTGCAGAAAAACTAAGAAATATAGTCGAAACTTCAAGTTATAAAAATGATGAAATTGATGTAAAAATTACTATTAGCTTAGGAATTAGCCAACTAAAAGATGATGATGAAGATTTAGATTCTATTATATTAAGAGCAGATCGAGCGCTTTATATTGCAAAAAAAGATTCAAGAAATAAAACTGTCATATATCATTTTTAACTTTTATAGCTCTTTTTAGAAGTAAATCAAAATGATATTTGCCTTTTAGTTTTTCTTTAGAATCTTCAAATTTTTCTTTCATCTTATCATCCAATGTTGTTCCGTTGTTTTTTAATGATTCAAATATTTGTAAAACTCTTTCATCACTTAATTCACTTAATTTTGAATCTTTTACTATTTGAGGAATTTCACTAATATCTAAATTTGGCATTTTGAAATCACAATAATATTGAGATAAATCATTTATTCCCCAATATTCCAATCCTAATTTATTATAAAAATCTAAAGACGAACTCACACAATTCATCTTAAATCTTTTAATATCTTGATTTGATAAATGATTAAAAAGATATTTTAATAATTTATAAGCATATCCATTATGTCTATGTATATTTGGTGTTAATAAATTATGAATAGTTAAATATTCATTATCTTTTGAAATAGAGTAAAATAAATAACATAAATGTTTGTTTTTATCATTAATTAAACAAATTGGTGGAAATTTTTCCCAACTATAATAATTATCCCACCATTCAAGAGCATTTTTTGAAAATGATAAACTTTTAAAATCAGCAATTTTTTTTACTGAGATAAGATACTCTTCTCTGTTTAATTCAATAACTTTCATTTTTTATCCTTCTTTTCATTCTAGTCTTATTTTATAAAGATTAGAGATATTAATTGTTTATATTATATACATGAATTTTTTTTACATATTTAAAACTCTTTAGGGTATTATTCTAAAATGAATTTACATGAGAAACTAAAACAACTTCCTAATGATTCGGGAGTTTATCAATACTTTGATAAAGATGGTCATTTACTTTATATTGGAAAAGCAAAAGTTCTAAAAAATAGAGTTAAGTCATATTTTAAATTTGTGCCAAAACTACAACCAGCAGATAAACTAAGTCCAAGAATTTATAAAATGATTAGCGAAGTTGAAGCTCTTGAGTGGATTGTTGTACCAAATGAACATGATGCACTTATTTTAGAAAATTCATTAATCAAGCAATTAAAACCAAAATATAATATTTTACTTCGTGATGATAAAACATATCCATATATTTTTATTGATTACAATGAAGATTTTCCAAGACTTGAAATCACAAGAAAAATACATAAAAGCAAAAATATAAAATATTTTGGACCTTATTCAACAGGTGCAAAAGATATGCTTGATAGCATTTATGAGATTGTTCCATTAGTTCAAAAAAAATCTTGTGTAAAAGGTAAAAAAGCTTGTCTATTTCATCAAATACAAAAATGTTATGCTCCGTGCGAAAATAAGATTTCAAAAGATGATTATGCAAAAATAGTAGAAAATGCCTTAGAATTTATCTATAATAAAACAAAACTCATTTCTAAACTAAATGAAAAAATGCTTCAATATTCAAATGATTTTAGATTTGAAGAGGCAATGACTTTAAGAGATAGAATCAAAACTATTGAAAAATCACAAATAAAAACTGGAATTGATTTAGCTACAAATGAAGATATTGATATTTTCGTAATAACTACAAACAATAAAAAAGCAGTAATTGTACGAATGTTTTTAAGAGATGGAAAATTAACTTCATCAAGTCATGACTTTTTAAAAATTGATAATTTTACACAAGAGTTTGATTTTGATTATGAAGAGGCTTATAAAAGAGCTATTATAAACTATTATGACAATGAAATTCCTCTTTTACCAAAAGAGATTTTAGTTGGATGTGAATTAGAAGAAACAAAAGAGATTGAAGAATTTTTATATACAAGATTTAATAAAAAGATAAAAATTATAAATCCTAAAAAAGATAAGAAAAAAGATATTGTTCAAATTGCCTTTAATAACTGTGATGAACTTTTAAGACTAGAATCATCAAAAAATCAAACTTCTATTTATGAGGATTTAAAAGAGTTATTTACTCTTCAAACTCTTCCATATATAATTGAAAGTTTTGATAACTCTCATATGATGGGACAAGCAACTGTTGGAGCTATGATAGTTTGGAATGAAACTTTAAACTCTTTTGATAAAAAAGCTTTTAGACACTATAATCTTGAATCAAAAGACGAATACTCTCAAATGAGAGAAATGTTAATAAGAAGAGTTGAAAGTTTTGAAAAAAATCCGGCACCTGATTTGTGGATAATAGATGGTGGAGAAACTCTTTTGAAACTGGCATATGACATAGTACAATCTGTTGGAGTTAATCTTGATATTATTGCAATTGCAAAAGAAAAACTTGATGCAAAAGCTCACAGAGCAAAAGGTGCAGCAAAAGATATAATTCATTATAAAAATAAAAATGGTGAATTTAAAAGTTTTAACTTATTAACAAGTGATAAAAGATTACAATTCGTTCAAAGACAAAGGGATGAAGCTCACAGATTTGCTATAACATTCCATAAAAAACAGAAAAGAGCCCAAGATAAACAAATTTCTTTATTACAAATCAAAGGAATTGGTGAAGCAAAAATCAAAAAGCTTCTTTTATATTTTGGAGAATTTGAAAAAATAAAAAATGCATCTTTAGAAGAATTAAAAAATGTATTAAATGAAAAAGATGCAAATACAATTTTAAATTATTTTATAGCCTCAAAGGATTAATTTTGGCAAAAATCTTATTAAGAAAAGAAAATCTATTTTACAATCTAGATATTATTTCAAAAAAAGCTGGCTCAATTGAAAAGGTTGCAGTTGTTTTAAAAGATAATGCTTATGGACATGGACTTATTGAAATAGGAAAACTTGCAAGTGAATATGGAATTAAAAAAGCAGTCGTTAGAACAATAGATGATGCACTTAAAATTGAAAAATTCTTTGATTATATTGTAATACTTGCAGAAAAATCTTTTCACACTTATTCACATACTTTTCACATAGCACTCAACACATGTGAAGACATTGAAAGACTACCCATAAATTCAAATGTCCATATCAAAATTGATACAGGAATGCACAGAAGTGGAATAAAACCTTCTGAGCTAGAAAAGGCTATTTTAGGGCTTTCTAAGAGAAATATACACATTACAGGAGTATTCACACATCATAAAGGTGCTGATGAATTATCAACAAACTTTTTCTGGCAAAAAGCCGTTTTTTCTAGTATTAAAGAGAATGTGAAAAAAATATGTGAACAACTTTCTTTACCTATTCCGGCTTTCCATTCTTGTAACTCAGCAGCACTTTTTAGAACATCAGATTTTGATGAAGATTTTGCAAGAGTGGGAATAGCAACTTATGGATACATAGATAATGCAGATGTATTTAAATTTCCAAAATTAAAACCTGTTATGTCACTTTGGGCAAATAGAATTTCAACTAGAACTTTAAAAAAAGGTCAAAGTGTAGGTTATGGTGGTAAATTTTCAGCAACTGAAGATATGATTGTTTCAAATTATGATGTTGGTTATGGAGATGGTTTTTTAAGATTAAATGAAAGAAAAACTTATACTACTCCAAAAGGTTATAAAGTTTTAGGTCGAGTATCAATGGATAATTTATCTTTAAATACAGATGATGAAAAAGTTTGTATTTTTGATGATGTAAATGCTTTAGCAAAAGTTCATGATACAATTACTTATGAAATCACAACAACACTAAATCCAAATATAGAAAAAGAAATAGTATGAAAAAATTTGTTCTTTCACTTTTTGTTTTAGTAACTCTTTCAAATGCAATGACATTTGAAGAAGTTTATACTATTCATAAAGTGCAAGGAACAATGAAAGCATTGGGTTATTATAAAGAGTTAGAGAAAGATAATAATCCAAAAGCTATCCATGAGTTAGGTATTATTTATCTAACTGGTGATGGAATAGCTAAAAATGTAAATAAAGCATATGAATATTTCACAAAAGCTTCAAATTTAGGATTTTTAGAATCGACTTATGTTCTTGGAAAAATTCATCTATCAAAATCAACTCAATATTATAATTTAGTAAAAGCCTATAATTTTTTTGTTGATGCAGCAAATAAAGGTCATGCAAAATCTCAAATGATGATAGGAAGATTTCTTTTGATGGGAGAAATAGTAGATAAAGATTATGAAAAAGCTTTACACTACTTCAAACTAGCTTCAAAACAAAAAGAGTACGAAGCAAACTGCTATATTGCATATATGTATGCAGCAGGAATGGGAGTTTTTCCAAATTTTGGAAGAGCTCATGTTTTTGCAAATGATGAGTACCAAAAAGGGAACAAACTTTGTGTAAAAGTTTGGAATGACTATAATCTAGGAAAATATCCAAAAGATGATGGTTGGAAAATTGGTGATTATAATGAGCCTGTTAAATAAACTATAAACTTATATCTTCTAAGATAAACTCTTTTTCATTTTTTTCACAAAATTCTATAAAATATTGAAAATATTTATCAACTTCATCTTTATCATATCCAGCAAGACTAATCACAACTTTTCTTTTATCTGCTATTATTTTAGGTAATGATGAAAAATCAAGATGTGAAGGAATTTTTTTCATAGTATCAATCAAATCATTTTCACTTGTTTCTATAGTCATTGTATTTCTATATTTTTCAATATTTGATTTTGGATATAATTTATCTAATGCTTCCATTACCATAGCTTGACTCATAGATGGAAAACCTGGAGTGAAAAAAAATCTATCTTCAAGATAAAATCCAGCTACATCATTTACTACATTTGTAAGAAGTTTTGCATTTATTGGCAGATATGCCATATTTATTCTGTGAGGATAAGCTTCTTCTTTAAATTGATTTATAATTCTATTTTTTGCCTCTTCATGAAATTCCATTTTTCCATTTGTAAATGCCTTTGCAGCTACAACTCTAGTATAATCGTCAGGTGTAGCTCCAATCCCACCAAAACAAAACATAACAGAATTTGGATCAGATTTTATAAGATTAAAAATATCAAACATAAGTTTTTGGTCATCTTCTATTACAAAAGAGCCTTTTTGTTCCCAACCTCTTTTTAAAAGTTGTTCGTTTAAGAAAGAAAAATGGGCATCTTTACGACGTCCATTTAGTAATTCAGTACCAATAATCACTGAATAAAAATTGATTTTTTGAGTACTCATTAAATTCTCGATTGGATAAATTTTTCCATTTCATCTACAATTTCTTTAATAGTTCCTTCCCCATTTATTACTTTTAATAAATCTTTTTTTGAATAAAATGCTCTAATTTCTTCTAATGGTTCAGCAAAAACTTTCATTCTATTGTTAAATACTTCAACATTGTCATCAGTTCCCCTTGCACGTCCTAAAACTCTATCTCTTGCAACTTGTTCACTAACTTCAACTTCTATACAGTTTACTAACTCTACTTCATCTTCATTTGCTAAATATTTATCTAATTCAACCATTTGTTCTATACTTCTTGGATATCCATCGATAATCACAATATCTGTTGATGCTTTTTTTATAGCTCCAATAATTGTTTCAATAGCTATATCAATTGGTACAATATTTCCTGCACTTATATATTTTTCAATTATTTGACCTCTTTGAGATCCACTTGATACTTCTGTCCTAAACATATCACCAGTTGAATAATGAGTTATATTATTGTGATTTACTGCAATTAATTCTGCATCAGTAGTTTTGCCACTGCCAGGTGCCCCAATAATTAAAAATAATTTTTTCATTTATAACCTTAGTTGAATTTTGAGGGAATAATTGTATCAAAAATCATTTAAATTCTTGATGTAGTATTTAGAGCTTATGTATTATTAAAAGCTTTTTTTATACAATACACGAAAAATTAAGGAAACGAAATATGAATTTAATGCTATTTGGAGCACCTGGTGCTGGTAAAGGGACACAAGCAAAATTTTTAATCGAAAAATATAACATTCCACAAATCTCAACAGGCGATATTTTAAGAGCAGCTATTGCAGATAAAACTGATATGGGAATGGAAGCAAAAAAATTTATGGACGCTGGACAGTTAGTTCCAGATTCTACTATTATTGGTATTATTAAAGATAGATTAGCTGAGTCTGACTGTAAAGATGGTTTTATTCTTGATGGTTTTCCAAGAACTTTAGCTCAAGCTGAGGCTTTAAATGAACTAATGAAAAATATGGGAATCTCTTTAGATAAAGTTATCTCATTAAATGTTCCTGATGAATTAATCGTTGGAAGAATTACAGGAAGAAGAGTATGTTCAAAATGTGGAGCATCTTTCCATGTAGAATTTAATCCATCTAAAAAAGAAAATGATTGTGACTACTGTGGTGGTGAATTAATCATCAGAAAAGATGACAATGCCCAAACTGTTATTAGTAGACTTGATGCATACCACACACAAACTGCACCATTAATTGAATTCTATACAAAAATGGGTGTATTTATGGAACTTGATGGAACAAAAGATGTTTCAGAAGTTACAGCAGATATGTTCAACGCTTTAGCGTAAACTCTTTTTTAAAAAAGTAAAAAGGGGACTAATTTTAGTTGCCCCTTTTTTTTATTTAAAATTATTAAAAATTCTAGCCTTGCATTCCAGAAGTAAATGGCTTTTTATTGTTTGTTGCAAATTTATTTTTTGCAACTACAATCTCTTTTTGTTTCTCTTTTCTTCTTTGGTCTTTTTCAACAAATATTTTTTTCTTAGTAAATGGATCCATTTCTGTGTAATACATAACAGCTGAGTAAGTCCCTGGTGTTGGAGTAAATACCTGAGCTTGTTCTGGATTCATTTTTAATTCATGTGTTGTAAACTGCTTTAACTCATGCATATGTTTTTCTTCACAACCTGGATGTGCAGCAATTAAATAATATGTTAAAAACTGTTTTTTACCAGATTCTTTATTTAAATCATCATACATCTTTTTAAAATCAATTAACGTTTGTTTTCCAGGTTTTCCCATATGATGTAAAACCTCATCATTTGTATGTTCTGGTGCTACTTTCATTTGCCCTGAAATATGATGGTCTATCATCTCTTTTAAATACTCTTTTCCATGCTTTTTATCAGCTGTGATTAAATCATATCGAACGCCTGAAGCCACAAATGCTTTTTTAATTCCAGGAACAGCTCTAATATCTTTTAAAAGTTGTATGTTTCTACTATGGTCAACTTTCATCGTTCGACAAAGTCTGTGAGCATCTACACATCTTTTATTATCAACACAAGTTCCAAGATTTATTTTTTTCTTACACTCATATCCATACATATTAGCAGTTGGTCCTCCAACATCTGAAATAATTCCTTTAAAATCTTTCATTGTTGTAAAGTGTTTTGCTTCAGCTAAAATATTTTTTTCGCTTCTAGTTCGTATAGTTCTTCCTTGATGAGCAGCAATTGCACAGAAGTTACACTCTCCCCAACATCCATGGTGAGTCATAATAGAAAACTTAATAGTTTCAAGACATTTTACTTTTCCCTCTTTTGCATGATATGGATGTAAATCTCTTTGATATGGAAAAGATGCAATATGATCCATCTCTTCTTCTTCCAAATGCCTGCTTGGTGGATTTTGGATTAAATATCGTCCATCAATCTCTTGGCATAAACCTTTTGAATAAACTGGGTCATTATTGTCATAAAAAGTTTTAAAAAGGTCAATATATTTTTCTTTAAAATCTAAACACTCTTGATGTGATGGAATTTGTAGATAATCATTTACTGGTTCTTTTGAGATATAACAAAGTCCTTTTATAGTTCTTGGGTCTTTTCCTTCTTTTAGATAATTACCCAAATCCATTATTGCTTGTTCAGCCATACCATAAACCATATAATCAGCTTTGGTATCAAATAATATTGGTTTTCTAAGTTTATTTGTCCAGTAGTCATAATGAGTAAGTCTTCTAAGACTTGCTTCAATTCCACCAAGAACAATAGGAACAGTATTTTTAAAATATCTTCTGATTAGATTTGTATATACTAAAGTAGCTCTATCTGGTCTTTTATTGTTTTTTCCACCAGGAGTATAGTCATCATCATTTCTAAATTTTTTAGTTGCAGTATAGTTTGAAACCATTGAATCAATGCTTCCACCACTTACTCCCCAAAACAGTTTTGGTTCGCCTAATCTTTTAATATCAACATCACTATTTACATCAGGCTGACCTATAATTCCAACACGAAGTCCTATATCTTCAAGCAGTCTTCCAACAACTGCAATTCCCATAAATGGAGAATCTATATAGGCATCACCTGTGATTAGGATGACATCAAGTTCATCCCAACCACGTTCATTCATCTCTTTTTTTGTAGTAGGTAAAAATTTATTTAATTTTTCTGAATTATTCATTTTTCTTCTTTATAAAATATATTAGTTTTTTCGTATTGTGCCTGAATATATTTTAACCCCTACTATAAAAAATTAAACTCTTTTTGTTAAATTTGTATCAAGTTTTTTAATATCTAACATCATTGCTATTTTTGAATCTTCTAACTCTTTAATCTCAACTAAACTTTCTATTAAAGTTCCTGCTCCTAAGAAATGATTTTGAATATGTTGAATAGTTTTTTCTTCAACAACACAAACTGTTTCTAAAGAAGAAACCATAATTCCAACACAATGTTGAATATTATCTTTATCATATTCAACTAAAATTATATTTGTTAGTTTTTCATTTGTAATTTCTTCATTTACAAAATCTCTTATATCTAAAACTGAAACTAATTTATCTTTATATAAAACCATACCTTTAAAATGGTTCTTTTTGTCCATATCTATTGATTCTTGTAACTCTTCAATTCCAATTGATTCTATTACATTTTTTGCATTTACAGCTAAAAATTTTTTTCCTAAATAAAAAGTTGCTAACTCCATACTTGAAGGAGTAAATTTTGTTTTTACTGAAGATAAAAATTTAGATTTTGTATTTTCAAGAAATGTATAACAATTTATACTTCCAATATAAACAAAAACAAAACATATTACATCATTTTTATAATCATCAACTCTACTTTTATACTCCCTATATCCTGTTGAACATTTTGCACCTACAGCATAATATGAGCCATTAAATTCAATAATTTTACTCATATTTTGTGCATTTTTTAAAGTAAAAAACATATCATCAATATTTAAATAAGAATCAACTTCTAAATCATCATTTGTTGAAGAAATTATCTGTTTATTTTTATCTGTAAATATAGCAAATACACCAGGAACTTTTTCTCCATTTGCATCTTTAGGCATTGTCTCTTCTAACATAGAATAAAACTGTGGAGTAGAATCAAAAACAACAGCAATTCCACCTGTAATTTGTTTTTCATCTTTTAAAGATCTAATTGCACTGCTATAAATGTATGTTGATTCATTGTTATAAAGATTTGTTTTTTCAAATTTTGATACTGTATATTTTGATGTATCTTTCAAATTTAAAGTTTTTTCTACCCATTCTTGAGTTAAAATTTTTCCTACTAAATGGTCTTCTTTTTCATTTGAAACAGCTATTATTTTTCCTGATTTGTCAAAAATAATAAGATTTGTATAAACTGTATATAGTTCATTTATATATTTTAGAATTGATGTAATTTCACTTTTTTTATTATGTAAAATTGAATAATTATCAAATGTTTCTCTAAAATATGAGTTTAATGCCCACCATCTACAATCATTAGCTCTTTCATATAAATTTCTATCCATTATATCAATTGCTAAAGATGATAAAAATTCACTATCTTTTAATATTGCAGATATGATTGTTTGATTTAAATTTTCCAATGAAGAGTTTGCTTTATTACCAGTAATTCCTATCTCATTTAATAAAGATTTTGAAAATTCTCTATTTACAGAATTTAATTTACTTTGAACAATATTTCCATTCCAGATAACTCTTGTCAAATTATCTTGAATAGTTCTACTTTTATTAAAAACTTCTTTTAACTCTTTTGAAAAATGTTGTTCATTTTCCATCATTGCATTTATGATTTTATTATCAACTTTTATAGAATTTAATTCATCACTTAAAAAAGCATATTCAAGTGGAATCATAATATGTCCGTACCATTTTAAACCATAAAAACCTTGATAACCATTTGTTTCACATGTTTTTGCTATATAATCACGTCCTGCATAAGAGATGATTTTATAGTTTTCATTTAAAATAATTGGAAGTTTTGCGCCTAAACCAATATGTTCTTTATCGCTACTTGCTATTACATATCCATCTTCATCTAATATTACTAAACACTCTTTATTTTTTTCATCAATTAAATTATTGAAAATTCCATTCATTTCATCTGAAAATTTAAAACAAAGTGCTAATACTCCTAAATTTTCTGAATTTGAATCATTTGATTTTGTAACTTTGTATGAATAAACTAAAGACTTTTTATATTGAGGAATAAAATCATGATATTTATATGTTTCAACATAATCATCATTTGAATTTAAAACTTTTTGAACAAATGAAGTATCAACTTTTTCTACTTTAATATCATCATTTAATCTTACAACTATTTTTCCATAAGTATCTAATAAAACAATATCAAAATATACTGAATATTTTGATACATATTCTTTAAATCTTTTTTGTATATTTTGTCTTAAAACTAAACTTTCATCATTATATTTTGAAACATAATTTTGAATAAATATTCTTATATCATCATCAGTTGCTAAAAATCCAATATCTGCTGTTCTTTCAAAAAGATTTCTAATAAGTACATCTATTGCAACTTGTGCCTTAAATTTCATTTCTTGTGCAACTCTTTTTACTTGTTGTTCACTTAAATGATTTAATAAAGTTGAAGTTAAATTTAAAAAATTTTCTTTTGTTTTACCTATATCAATATTTATATCACCTAATTGTCCTAACAGGGCTAACATATCCCAAGAAGAGCTCAATCTTCCTAATTCATCTTTGTATTTATCAACATCTTCTATATGTTTTATTATTGGATACAAATCAGCTTTTATATTAATTCCTTTGTAATTAATAATATTATTATTTGACATCTGTTATTTCCTATTTTTTTCTATAATAAGATTATATTGCAATTAAAATTTTTTTTAAATATACAGCTGTATATAAAATAACATATTATGAAAAATAATTTTTTTTGCTTATTTTGAAAGTTTATCTGTCAGTTCTAATAAATTTATTTGCCAGTTTGAATTAAATATATCTTCTTGGACAATTTGAATATTTAAATTTGTACCAAGAGAAAGGGCAAGATTGTAATCATAATTATCAAGAAATAATATTTTTTTTACATCTTTTTTTTGAGTAAATTTAATTAATTCTGGTACATCTTGTATACTTATATATTTTTTCTCTCTTCTAATAGTTTTAATTCTAAATCTTCTTGTAAAATATTCCCAATAGTCATCAAAAACATAAATGACATTTGTTTCACTACTTCTAAATTTTTGTTTGATTCTTAAAAATGTATCATCAATTTCATTTAAAAAAATTTCATAATTTTTTTTATAAAAGTCTTTTTTATCTTTGTTTATGATTACTAATGTTTCATATATATTTTTTGCTACTTCACGTAAAAGTAAAGGATCTGTCCAAACATAAGGATTATCATCAATTTTAAAAATATTAGAAGAAAGATCAACAAGAATTATTTCTGGATTTTTTTCTTTTAATATTTTTGCATATTTATTTTCTACATCTAAAGAAAAATGAAAATAAGCTTTTGCATTTGAAAGTTTTGAAATCTCAGAATAAGGTAATTCTTGATATTCAGAAATATATCTATTGGAAATTTCTCTTATTTTTACCTCTTCATGTGCTATTTTTCTAACTAAATAAGATTCTAAAGGGAAATAAGTAATAACTTGGTATTTTGAGAATAAAAAAACTGGAAAGAAGAATAAAATAAATAAAAATTTTTTCATACTCTTCTTTCCAAAAAAATTAAATATCAGCTACTGTTTTTCTTAATCTAATATTTAGTTCTTTCAATTGTTCTTCATCAACAGTTGATGGAGCTTGAGTTAATAAACATTGAGCTTTTTGAGTTTTAGGGAATGCAATTACATCTCTGATTGAATCAGTTCCAGCTAAAAGCATAATCATTCTATCAAGACCCATTGCAAATCCACCATGGCTTGGTGCACCATAAGCTAAAGCATCAAGTAAGAATCCAAATTTATCTTTAGCTTCTTCATCACTAATTCCCATTAATTTGAATACTTTTGATTGAATTTCTTCTTTGTGGATTCTTATACTTCCTCCACCAAGTTCTGTTCCATTTAAAACAATATCATAAGCAATTGATTCAATTTCTTCTAAATCTTCGATATTATCTAAATCATATTTTTCAACATTTGGCATTGTAAATGGATGGTGTAAAGCTTTTGTTCTTCCATCTTCAACTTCAAACATTGGGAAATCTACAACCCATAAAAATTCATAAGCATCTTCAGGAACTATATTCATCTCTTGAGCTAGGAATAATCTAAATCTTCCCATATAATCCCAAACTACTTTTTTAGCTCCAGCTCCAAAGAATACAACATCACCAACTTCAAGTTCAGTTACTTTTACAATTTCTTCTAAATCAGCATCACTAAAGAATTTAGTTAATGGACCTTTTAATCCATCTTCTTTCATTTGGAAGTAACCTAAACCTTTAGCTCCAAATTTTCTAACATAATCTTCAAAACCTTTCATTTGTCTTTTAGAGAAAATATTATCTCCGTTTTTACATTTTAAAGCTTTGATTCTATTATTCTTTTTATCTTTTGCAATATCAGCAAAAATTTCATTTGTTGAGTTTGCAAAAATATCAATAACATCAACAAGTGGCATATCAATTCTTAAATCAGGTTTATCAGAACCATATTTTTCCATAGCTTCAGAATATTTCATTCTTCTAAAAGTTGAAGGAACATTTTTACCACATTTTGTGAATACATCGTAAATTAATCTTTCAGCAACTGCGATAACATCTTCTTGTGTACAAAAAGACATTTCTACGTCAATTTGAGTAAATTCAGGTTGTCTATCAGCTCTTAAATCTTCATCTCTAAAACACTTTGCAATTTGAAAATATTTATCAAAACCTGCAACCATTAATAATTGTTTAAATAATTGTGGAGATTGAGGAAGTGCATAAAATTCACCTGGATGAACTCGTGAAGGAACTAAATAATCTCTTGCACCTTCTGGAGTCGATTTAGTAAGAATTGGTGTTTCAACATCTAAGAATCCTAATTCATCAAGTGTATTTCTTACTTGAATAGTTGCTTTAGATCTTAATTGGAAAATTTCAAATGATTTTCTACTTCTTAATTCTAAAAATCTATTTCTTAATTTGATCTCATCATTTACTTTTTCATCATTAATATCAAATGGCATAGGTTTTGATTTATTTTCAATTACTAACTTTTCTAAAATGATTTCAATTTTTCCAGTAACTAAATTTGGATTTTCTAATCCCTCACCTCTTGCTCTTACTTTTCCTGTTGCAATTAATACATATTCATCTCTTACATTTTCAGCAACAGCCAAAGCATCTTTACAATCTTGTGGGTCTGCTACAAGTTGAACTAATCCACTTTTATCTCTTAAATCAATAAATATAATTCCACCATGGTCACGTCTACTGTTTACCCAACCAGCAACAGTTACAGTTTCACCTATAATATTTTCAGTTACATCTGTACAATAATGTGTTCTCAAGTCTAACTCCATTTCTATAAATATTCGCGATTTTATCTAATTTTTACTTAATTTCTAAAAAGCCTACTTCAGTACTTTTAAACAATCTAGGAGTGTAAATAACTTCATTGTCTACTATTTGTGTTGGGATTGAAGATGAATTACCATCATTATACAAATAATTAATTCCAACTAAAGTTGAATAGTCAACCCATTCATAAGTTATATTTCCTCCAAAAGTTGTTATTTCATCTTTAAGTTTTGCATCAACACTATCAATTGAATTTGCAATTACAAGCTTTTCTCTATCTTTATCTTGTGTTAATATCATAAGCATAGGATCATAATTTAATTGAGTTGAAAAAATAATCTTAGGATAAACATCATAAGCTCTTAATTGAGATAAAATTAAAGATGTTTTTACTAAGTCAGTATTTAAAAAAAGTGATGAATTTTTTAACCTATAATCATTTACTATATTTTTAAAATTTGTTTCATTTTTTTTTATCTCTTTTCTAACTGTTGTATTAGTAACAACATTATCGTAACTTCTTTTTAGTTTAGAACCTAAATATGTGTCTTGATAAAACATCGCATTATTTCCAGTTGAATAATAACTTAATTTTTTAAGTTGCTCATCATACGAAATAGAACCAAAAATTAAATTATCATTATTTTCTAAAGAATCTTTTTTTTCAATTAAAGGAAGATACACTTTTAAATCATTTGAAACAACTTTGTTTAGAGTATTTATTGCATTAGGAGTAAATAATGCGATAACCTTAGTAATGCCTTCTTCTTCAATTTTTGAGAAGGCAGAACTGATTTTATCGTAACTTTCATTTTCACAATCTATTACTACTAAATTATAATCAGCTTTTTTATAAGATAAATAACCTGAAATAGTGTTCATAGAATTTTTTGCATATTTTGAAACTAAAGATGAGGGATAAATAAATGCAATTTTGATTTTTGCTTTTGTTTCATCAATTTGAATATTTATATTTTCTTCATCTATTGTATTCATACTGCCATTTGGAATAGTTTCTTCTTTAATATCACTTTCTTTTATATCAATAGGAGTAAATTCTTCCACGATTGTAACTGAATCTTCTTCAACTTTTTTTTCTTTTTGAACTTGTTTTTCTATTTTGTTTTTATTTGGTAATTTCAACTCTACAACTTGTTTTTGTGTACACCCAAAGAAAACGAATACAAATAAAATTAATGCTAATATTTGTTTCAATTTAAAGCCTCCATAAAATTTTTTATTTTTAACATATCATAGTATGCATCTTTTTTAAAAGATGGATTTCTCAACAAAAAAGTTGGTGAAAATGTTGGAAGTAAACTAATTCCATTAAAACTAAGCTCTTTACCTCTTATTTGTGAAAAATTATCACTATTTTTGAACAAATAAGTGTATGTTTTTTCACCTAAAGCCACTATTAATTTAGGTTTAATAAGCTCTATTTGTTTTAACAAATAATCATTACAAACATCCATATTAGAGTTTGTAGCACCATTTAAACTTTTGCATTTTACCAAAGTTGTTATGTAAATCTCTTCTTTTTTAATATTTAATACATTTTCTATCATTTTAGCCAAAAGTTCACCAGTTTTTCCAACATAATAAGAAGCTAACTCATCTTCTGTTTTAGTTGGTTCATCACTTATGAACATAACTTTTGAATTAAAATTACCATAACCAAAAAGAACATTTTTACGACATTTTGAAAGTTCACATAAATAACAGTGATCAACACTATTTTTTAATTCTATTAAATTATTGGGCAATTTAATATTTTTTAATTCTGTTGAAAAAAAATCTAAAGGTTCGTGATACTCAAAGCCAAATGATTTTAAATTGTATAAATACTTTAATAATTGATTTTTAACTAATTTTGTCATATGGAATTGTACAAAAAAACTTCTTGAACAATTATTTGTTCCAATATATAAAACAAAAATATAATTTTACTTGACTTTTGTTCCAATATTTTATAAAATAATAAATGTTTTAATAATAGGAATAAAAATGAGTATGCCTAGTTTAAGAAAACTAGAATTTGATTTAGAAGTAAATAAGACAACTTTACACAATTGGAAAAGAAATAGACCAAAATTATTTGAATTTATTATGGAATCTTATAAAAATAGAGAAATTCTAAAAAAGCATTTAGAATTATTGATGGAACAAAAAGAAATTATTGAAAAAGAGATTGACATTACAAAGAATAGAATAGTTTAGTATGAAAAGTTATGGAGCTAACATAATAATATAACTTTTTTAAAGTGTGCGAAGTATTATTTATTTTGGCTTCATAGTTTTTTGTATTTAAAATAAATTTTAATAAGAATTTTATATTAGACATAAATAAGGAAAATCTTTCCTTATTTAATATTGTTATAGATATTTATTTATATCTATGAGTGATTCTACCTTTATCTAGTGAATAAGGTGTGATTTCTACTTTTACAGTATCATTAGGTAATATTTTGATATAGTGCATTCTCATTTTTCCTGAGATATGACATAAAACTACATGTCCATTATCTAATTCAACTCTAAACATAGCATTTGGTAGAGCTTCAATTACTTTACCATCAATTACAATTACATCATCTTTTGCCACATTTTCCCCTTAATCTTCCGAATTACTTAAAATAACTGCTTTACCATTAATAACAGCAACTGTATGTTCATAATGACTACCTCTTAATCCATCAGCTGAGACAACATCCCAACCATTTTTTAGAATAACAGGATTTCTATCTTTACAACAAATCATTGGTTCTATACAAAATACCATTCCATTTTTGATCTTTGGTCCAGATTTTGTATTTCCATTTTCTAAATAATTAGGAATCTCTGGTTCTTCATGTGGTCTTTTACCAATTCCATGCCCACAAAATCTCACAAGCGGTTGATAACCTCTTGCAACAATAAAATCTTCGATTAATTTAGATAACTCTTTAAATCTAAGACCTTCTTGCACTTGTTCGATAGCATAATACAAAGAATCTTTTGCACAAGCAATCAAATCTTCATCTTCTTTTGAAATTTTTCCTATTGGCATTGTTATTGCGGAATCACCATACCATCCCTCAATTTCAGTACCAATGTCAAGACCAAGAATATCACCTTCTTTAAGAATAACATCACTAGGAATTCCGTGTATTATAACTTCATTTAACGAAGTACAAATTGCATTTGGGAAACCGTATAAACCTTTAAATGAGGGTCTAGCTCCTAGATTTCTCATGAACTTTTCCCCCATAGCATCAACTTCTTTTAAAGTCATACCAGCTTTTACATTTTCTCTTAAGAAATTTAAAGTTTTTGCAACTGCAATATTTGCAACACGAAGTTTTTCTATTTCATTTGGTTTTCTTAATGGAATTGCCATTTTACAGTCCAACCGCACTTAATGTTTGATATTTATTCATATATTGTTGAGCTTCGATTTTTCTCATTGTATCAATTGCAACCTGAACAACGATTAATACTGCAACTCCTCCAAAATAGAAAGGTACCCCCATAGCTTTTACAATAAGCCAAGGTAAAGTTGATATTAATCCCATATAAATTGCACCCCAAAAAGTCAATCTACTTGCTACTTCATTTAAAAATTCAGCTGTACTTGCTCCTGGTCTAACACCTGGGATAAATCCACCTTGTTTTTTTAAATTTTCTGAAATATCTTTTGCATTAAAAGTAATTGATGCATAAAAAAATGCAAAGAAAACTACAAATAAAAACATAAATAAATTAAAAGTATATGAACTAGGACTTAGATAATCAGCTATTGCAACTAAATATTTATTTTGACTTCCTTGTAACACAGTTGCAGGAAACATTAAAATAGCACTTGCAAAAATTGCTGGAATTACTCCACTTAAATTAACTTTAATTGGAATATAATTCATAACTCTTTTTTTCTGATTTTGCATCATAACTTTTCTAGAATATGATACAGGAACTCTTCTCTCACCTAACTCAACATATATAATTGCACCTACTGTTGCAAGAATTACAATTAAAATTCCAATAACTGTTAGGAAATTCATTTGACCATTATTTACTAACTCAATAGTTCCACCAATTGCACTTGGAATTGCTGAAACGATACCTGCAAAAATAATCAATGAAATACCATTCCCAATACCTTTTTGTGTGATTTGTTCACCAATCCACATTAAAAGCATAGTACCAGTTAACATTGAAATTGCAGAAACTGCAATAAATGTATTCATATCAATTGAGATTGCACCTTGTCCACTTTGACCAGTTAATGAATTAAGACCAACTGAAACACCAATTGATTGTATTAATGTAATAACAATAGTTGTATATCTGATGATTTGCATATATTTTTGCATACCATCTCTTTCTTTTTTCATTTTACCAAGTGCTGGGAAAGTTGCTGCTAGAAGTTCCATAATAATAGAAGCAGTAATGTAAGGCATAATTCCTAGTGAAATAATACTTAGTCTTTCAACTGCATTACCACTAAACATATTAACAAGACCTAATGCATTATTTGCATTTGAGTCGAAAAATTCTTTAACTACGTCTATATTAACTCCAGGTACTGGCACGTATGCCAATAACCTGTAAAGGAAAATAAAGCCTAATGTAATAAGAATCTTATTTATTAGATCTTTACTCATGGCTATTTTCCAGTAGTTGTAACGTTTTCGTCTTTAATCTTAGCTACTAAATCTTTTGCAGTTGAACCAATTAATTTAACTTTTTCAACTGATTTTGATAATTTATACACTGATTTAATAGAATCTAATGTAATTTCATCAAGTTTTGCAATTTGAGATACTTTATCAACATTGATAGAATAAGGTTTAACTACTCTTGAAAAGAAACCAACTTTTGGAAGTCTTTTATAAAGTGGTTGTTGACCACCTTCAAATCCTCTTTTCATTTTGTAACCAGATCTTGCTTTTTGACCTTTGTTACCTTTTCCAGCAGTTTTACCTGTACCACTACCTTGACCTCTACCAATTCTTTTTACATTTTTTGTACTACCAGCTGCTGGTTGTAAATTTTCTAATGCCATATTCTTATCCTTTTATCTTAGCTAATGCTTCAACAGTAGCTTGTACAAGGTTGTTTGGATTATTTGAACCTAAAGATTTAGCAATAATATCTTTAACCCCTGAAAGCTCAAGAACAGGTCTTGCAGCTCCCCCAGCGATTAGTCCAGTACCCTCAGATGCTGGTTTTAATAATATTTTACTTGCATTATATTTATGTTCAATATCATGTGCTATTGTAGTTCCTTTAATAGAAACAGTAACTAAGCTTTTGAATGCATCATCTAATGCTTTTTTAATTGCATCAGGAACCTCTTTAGCTTTACCAGTTCCAAATCCTACTGTACCGTTTTTATCACCAACAACAACTAAAGCTGTAAATCTGAATCTTCTACCACCCTTTACAACTTTTGTTACTCTTCCGATTTTAACGATTGCTTCTTGAAAGTCTTCTCTATTTACTGCCATCATTAACCCTTATAATTTGATACCGTTTTCTCTTAATGCGTCAGCAAATGCTGCTACAACACCATGATAAAGATAACCATTTCTATCGTAAACTACTGCTTCGATTCCAGCTGCTTTTAAATTTTCAGCAAGTTGTGCTGCAACTTTAATTGCATTTTCTTTATTCACATTTAAACCCATAGCTTTTGAGCTAACTGCTGCTAAAGTTACACCTTCAACATCATTGATAGCTTGTGCACTAACGTATTTGTTAGATTTAAAAATTGATACTCTTGGCTTTTCAGCTGTACCAAAGATTGAACTTCTAACTCTTTTTTTTCTTTTGATTCTTAAAGCATTTTTTTTAGCTAAATCTTTTTCTCTACTCATAGTTACACCTTACTTCTTAGAAGTTTTTCCGGCTTTTCTGATGATTTTCTCATCAGTATATTTAACACCTTTACCTTTATACGGTTCTGGTTTTCTAAAGCCTCTAATAATTGCAGCAGCTTGACCAACTTGTTGTTTGTCAGCACCTTTTACATTAATAATGTTTTTTTCAACAGTAACTTCTAATCCTTTTGGGATTTCATAGTTAATTGGGTGAGAATAACCTAATAATAGTTCTAATACATTACCTTTTACAGCAGCTCTATAACCAACTCCATTGATTTCTAAAGATTTTGTAAATCCTACATTAAGACCATTGATAGCATTAGCTGTTAAAGCTCTATAAGTTCCCCAAAATGCTGAAGACTCTTTTGATTCACCATTTCTAGTTAATACAACTTGAGAGTTAGCAATTTCAATACCAACTCTTCCATGAGTTTCAACTGTAGAAACATTGTTTCCTTTTTTTACACTAATTACTGTACCACTTACTGTAACTTCAATTCCTGAAGGAATTGCGATAGGTTTTTTACCAATTCTTGACATTACACTCTCCTACCATACAGTACAAAGTACTTCACCACCAACATTAGCTGCATATGCTTCATCATTAGCAATTACACCTTTGTTAGTTGAAACGATAATAGTACCGTACCCATTTTTAAAGTTTTTAATTTCAGAAGCGTTTTTGTAAACTCTTCTTCCTGGTTTAGAAACTCTTGTAATTTCATTAATTACTGATTTCTCATTATCATCATATTTCAATTCAACTTGAATTGTTTTTTTGTTGTTTTGTCCATCAATAACTTTGAATCCAGTAATATACTCTTTTTGTAATAAAACGTTTAAAACACCTACTACTGTATTTGAGTGTAATAATGTTGCAACTTCTAATTTTCTCATTGCAGCATTTCTAATTCTAGTTAAAGCATCTGCGATTATATCATTCATCATAGCTTTTTTCTCCTACCAACTAGCTTTTCTAACACCAGGTAATAAACCTTCGTTAGCCATTTTTCTTAAACAAACTCTACATAAACCAAAATCTCTATAAACAGAGTGAGGTCTTCCACAAACAGAACATCTTGTGTATGCTCTTACAGCAAACTTAGGTGTTCTTTGTTGTTTAGCGATCATAGATTTTTTTGCCATTACGCTCTTCCTTTTGTAAATGGAATTCCTACTAATTCTAATAATCTGAATGCTTCAGCATCATTAGAAGAACTTGTAGAAATTGAAATATTCATACCGTGTGTTTTGATAATATTATCATATACAACTTCTGGGAACATTAATTGCTCGTCTAAACCAAAATTGAAATTCCCTCTACCATCAAAACCATTTTTGTTAAGACCTCTAAAGTCTTTTACTCTTGGTAATGCAACGTTACATAATTTATCTAAGAAATGATACATTTGTTCACCTCTTAAAGTAACTTTAACACCAACTGGCATACCTTCTCTAACTTTAAATCCAGCTACTGATTTTTTAGCAATTACTTTAACTGCTCTTTGACCAGCAATTAAAGAGATTGTATCTTCAATATTTTGAATTAATTTAGAATCTTTCATTGCTTCACCAGCACCAACAGAGATAACAACTTTTTCTAATTTAGCTGTTAAACATTTGTTTTTTGGAAATTCAGCTTCTAATGCTGGTTTGATTTCTGATTTATATTTTTCAAATAATCTTGATGCCATATTAGTTACCCTCTACTTTTGCTACATTTGAAATGTCAATTGGCATTTCTTTGTTTACAAATCCACCTTCTGGATTTTTTTCTTGATCAGGTTTAACTGTTTTTTTAGCAACTTTGCAATCTTTTACAATTACTTTTCTTTCTTTTGGTAATACAGCTAAAACTTCACCAGTTTTACCTTTATCATCACCAGCGATGATTTTTACAGTATCACCTTTTTTGATTTTTAATTTAATTGCCATATTATAATACCTCCGGTGCAAGTGAAACGATTTTCATGAAACCTGAATATCTTACTTCCCTAGCAACTGGTCCAAAGATTCTTGTTCCAACTGGCTCTCTTTTTGCATCTAGAATAACCGCTGCATTATCATCAAATCTAATTAATGAACCATTTTCTCTATGAACTTCTTTATGAGTTCTAACAACAACAGCTTTTACAACTTGACCTTTTTTAATTTTTCCAGTTGGTAAAGCTTTTTTAACTGAAGCAACAATAACATCACCAACAGTTGCATATCTTCTTTTAGACCCACCTAAAACTTTGATACACATAATCTCTTTAGCACCTGTGTTGTCAGCTACGTTTAATCTTGTAAAACTTTGAATCATTATTTAACTCCTGTAGCTACTATCGTCTTTAATCTAAAAGATTTAGTCTTTGACAATGGTCTACACTCAACAGCGATAACACTATCACCAACATTTAATTCATTTTTTTCATCGTGAACTAAATATTTTTTAAATCTCTTTACAGTTTTGTGATATTTTGGATGTAAAACTGATCTTGTAACTAAAATAGAAGCAGTTTTATCACCTGATTTTTTTACCACTACACCTTGAATCTCTCTTTTATGTGTCATACTTAGATCCTTAGTTAGCTTTTGCAGCAGTTATAGCTGTTTGAATTTTAGCGATGTCTTTTTTAGCAACTCTTAATTCAGAAGTATTTGTTAACTGCATTGTTTTTAGCTTAGCTTTTAATTCAAAAAGAAGCACCTTTTTCTCTTTTAATAATACTTGAAGTTCATTCAAGTTTTTGTCTTTTAAATCAGTATAGTTCATTTTCGCTATCTCTTGTTACAATTTTAGTTTTAAATGGTAGCTTATGCATTGCTAAAGTTAAAGCTTCTCTCGCTAATTCTTCAGATACTCCAGCCATTTCAAAACAAATTCTTCCAGGCTTAATGTTCATAACCCATTTATCAACAGAACCTTTACCTTTACCCATTCTTGTTTCTAATGGTTTAGCAGTAAGTGGTTTATCAGGGAATACCATAATCCAAACTTTTGCTTGTCTTTTTACTTTTCTTGTCATTGCAATTCTTGACGCTTCAATTTGTCTTGAATCGATTCTACCGTGTTCAACTGCTTTGATACCGATATCTCCGTATGCTAAAGAGTTTCCTCTATGAGCCATACCTCTATTTCGGCCTTTCATCATTTTTCTGAACTTAGTTCTTTTAGGCATTAACATAATTATTTACCTCTTTTCTTAGTTGGTCTTCTTTTAGGTTTAGAAGTTGATTCTTCAGCTTTTTCAGTTGGAATACCTTTAGCTAATACTTCACCTTTGAAAATCCAAACTTTAATACCAATACAACCATAAGTTGTATGAGCTTCAGCAAAACCATAATCGATTCTTGCTCTTAAAGTATGTAATGGAACTCTACCTTCTAAATACCACTCAGTTCTTGCCATTTCAGCTCCACCAAGTCTTCCAGAAACAGATACTTTAATACCTTTTGCTCCACCTTTTAATGCATTTTGCATAACTCTTTTCATAGCTCTTCTGAATGCAACTCTTCTTTCTAATTGTTGAGCAACGTTCTCAGCAGATAATTGAGCAGAGATTTGTGGTTTTCTTTCTTCTTTGATGTTAACAGCAATTTCTTTACCAACTAATTTTGAAAGTGCATTTTTTAGTTTTTCAACATCTGCACCTTTTTTACCAATGATAATACCAGGTCTTGCTGCAACAACTGTAACTCTAACTTTTTTCGCTGTTCTTTCAACAATAGTTTGAGCAATTCCAGCATAGTATAATTCTTTTTTAACATACTTTCTGATTTTGTCATCTTCTGCAACATTTGCTGGCATAGTTTCAAATTTAGGAAACCATCTTGATTCCCAATTTCTATTAATACCTAATCTTAGTCCAATTGGATTAACTTTTTGACCCATTACTTATCTCCTTTAGTTGCAGCAGCTACTTCAATCATAATATGTGCAGTTGGTTTGTGCTTTGGTGAAGCTGAACCTCTTGCTCTTGGAGTAAATCTCTTAAGAACTGGACCTTTATCAACTCTAGCTGATGTGATAACTGCATCAACTGGATCTAAACCTGCATTTGCAACAGCAGATGCTATAACTTTAGAAATAATTCCAGCAGCTTTATTTGGAGTAAATTGTAAAGATGCAATTGCATACTCTGCATTCATTCCTTGAACTTCTCTTGCAATTAATCTTGCTTTGATTGGAGAAAGTCTAATAAATTTTAATATTGCTTTAGCCATTCTTATGCCTTTCTTTGAACAGAACCTTTATGGCCCTTAAATGTTCTAGTTGGTGCAAATTCACCTAATTTATATCCAACGTGGTTCTCTGTAATATTTACAGGAACGAAATTTCTTCCATTGTGCACATTGAAAGTTAATCCAATCATATCTGGTAATACAGTTGATCTTCTTGACCAAGTTTTGATTGGTTTTTTATCATTAGCACTATTTGCACTAATAACTTTTTTCATTAGGTGTGCGTCTACGAATGGACCTTTTTTTATCGATCTTGCCATCTTAAACCCTTACTTCTTTCTTTTTGAAATGATTAGTTTGTCACTAGCTTTTTTCTTTCTAGTTTTATAACCTTTAGTTGGCATACCCCATGGAGTAACAGGATGTCTACCAGAGTTAGTTTTACCTTCCCCTCCACCGTGTGGGTGATCAATAGGGTTCATTGCAGATCCTCTAGTTTGAGGTCTAATACCAAGGTATCTACTTCTACCAGCTTTACCAACAACCATATTTGTGAAATCTTCATTTCCAACTACACCAATTGTAGCCATACAAACACCAAGAATTTTTCTCATTTCACCAGATGGTAATCTCATGATTACATATTTATCTTCTCTACCCATAATTTGAGCATATCCACCAGCAGATCTAGCGATTTGACCACCTTTTCCTGGTTTCATTTCGATATTATGAACCATTGTTCCAACAGGAATATTAATTAAATTCATTGCATTACCTGGTAAAATATCAAGACCTGATTCAGAAGCTTGAACTTTATCACCAACTTTTAATCCAGAAGGTTGAATAATATATCTTTTATCCCCATCCAAATATGTAACTAAACAAATTCTACAGTTTCTGTATGGATCGTATTCTATAGTAGATACTGTACCCTCAACACCGAATTTATTTCTTTTGAAATCAATAATTCTATATAATTTTTTAGCACCTGCTTCTTTGTGTCTAGATGTAATTCTACCGTTATTATTTCTACCAGCTGCTGCTTTTACTCTTACAAGTAAAGATTTAACTGTTGGTTTAGAAGTAATATCAGAACTATCCATAACAGACATGAATCTTCTTGCAGGAGTTATTGGTCTAAATTTTTTAATTGCCATTTTCTACTCCTTAAGCTGATAGGTTCGCAATAGCTGCGCCCTCTGGTAATGTTACATAGAATTTTTTGAAATCAGGTCTTTTACCTAATTTTCCTTTAAATCTTTTTACTTTACCATCTTGTCTTAAAGAATTAACTTTTGATGGAGTAACACCAAAATATTCTTTAAATACTTCTTTTAAACCGCTTTTAGTCATTCTTGGACTAGTTTGAACAACGATTACACCATTTTCTTGAAGCTCAATTGTTTTTTCTGTATATAATATTGCTTTAATATCTGTAATATCTGCCATCTTAAGCCTCTTTTGTTAATGCATCAAGCACTGATTTTTCAATTAATACTGAATGGTATGTAGCAATTATATAAGCGTTAACTTCTTGCTTTTCAACCATATAACAGTTTTTAATATTTCTAAATGCTAAATATGTTTTTTCATCAATAACATCGCATACTATTAATGTATCTCTTTTATTTAGTTTATTTAAAACTGCAACTGCCTCTTTTGTTTTACCTGACTCAATTTTTAAAGAATCAACAACAAATAACGAACCATTGTTAGCTTGTGCATTAATAGCATATTTTAATGCTAAAGCTTTTTGTTTTTTATTAACTTTTTGGTTATAGTTTCTTTTAGTAGGTCCAAATGCTTGTCCCCCACCAACGAATAAAGGAGATCTTTTTGAACCCCATCTAGCTGCACCAGAACCTTTTTGAGCTTTAGGTTTTTTACCACCACCGCTTACTTCTGCTCTTGTTTTAGCTCTTGCTGTATTTGATCTTAATGCTGCTAAATATGATTTTACATATAAATATAAGTTGTGAGAGTTAATCTCTTCATAACTTGCTGGTAAAACTACTTCACCATTATTTTCAAATTTTTCGTTTAATACTATAGCTTTGCTCATTTAGCAACCTTTACTTTTCCTAATGAACCATTTGCACCAGATACTGAACCTTTAAGAACTAAAATTCCTGTCTCAGCATCAAATGAAATAACTTCATTTTTTACAGATACATTTGTATTTCCGTATTGCCCTGGCATTTTTTTACCTGGCTGAACTCTACCTGGCCATTCGCAGTTACCGATTGAACCAACTCTTTTACCCATTCTGTGACCATGAGATGCTCTACCACCAGCAAAATTCCATCTTTTAACTGCACCAGAGAAACCTCTACCTTTAGTTTTAAAAGTTGATTTTACTAATTTAGCTTCACCTAATCCAGAAACATCTAAATCACCAGCTTCACCATTTGCTACAGTAATTGTTGCAAATCTGTTAAACTCTTTAGATAAGTTGAACTTTTTTTGTTGACCTTCAATAGCTTTGTTAAATTTTTTACCATTGCTATAAGAAACTAGTGCTACACCTTCAGATACTTCACATACTTTAGTATCAAGAACTTTTAAAAGTGTAACAGCTGTACTAGGAACAGAAACTGTTCTACTCATACCGATTTTTTGAACTATAAATTCCATCTTGTATTACCCTTTCTTTTATTCTTGACCCATAGATCTAACTTCAACATCAACTTCAGGAGCTAAGTCAAGTTTCATTAGCGAATCTACAGTATCAGGAGTTGCAGCAATAATATCAATAATTCTTGAATGAACTCTGATTTCAAATTGCTCTCTTGAATCCTTATTTACGTGAGGACCTTTAATAACTGTATATCTTCTGATTTTTGTAGGAAGAGGGATTGGACCTCTCAAATCAGCACCAGTTCTTTTAACAGCTTCAACAATTGAAGCAACACTTCTGTCTAAAACTCTATGATCATAAGCTTTAAGCTTTAATCTGATTTTTTCCATTAATTTTCCTTTAAAGAACTCGTTAGATGTGTAAAAAAACACCCTAACCACATTTAGTGGACGCGGATTATAACTTAATTGTAGTTAAATGTCAAGTATTACGGGGCTTTATAAATAATTTTACTAATTTTATTTCCTTTTAAAAAGGATAATATTACTATTAATCGTACTATAGTAAGTTTTCTTTAAGAAATTGTTTTTCTACTAATTTTTCTTTTACTTTTATTAACAAATATAGAATACTATTTTTTTTAAACTCAAATACTATTGTTTTTAGGAATAAATATTGTATATTATTTTTTAGTTTTTCTTCAATAAGGAGTTGATAAATGAAACGAGATATTATAATAATTGGTGCAGGGATTATGGGTTTAACAACTGCATACGAACTTCTTAAAGCAGGTAGAAAAGTTACAATTATAGATGAAAGTGATATAACAGATTCAACCTCTTTTGGAAATGCTGGTTTATTATCTGCATTTGATAAAGGACCACTTGCAAATCCAGGGATTGTTTTTAATACATTAAAACTTATGATAAAAGGTGAATCACCTGTAAATATACATCCTACTTTAGATACAAAAATATATAAATGGTTATGGAAATTTGTAAACAGTGCTAATAAAGATAGACTAAAACGAACTTTAGCTTTATTTGAAAAATATGGGCATATATCAAATGATGCTTATGAAAAGATGCAAAATATTGATGGTTTAGATTTAGATTTTCATAGAAAGGGTATGTTATCTGTTTTTACGGAACAAAAAAGTTATGATAAAAAATTACTTGATTATGCAATAAAAAATGATGATGTTTTTGAAATTATTGAAAAAAACAAAATAAAAGAATTTATACCTTGTATTACAAATGATGCGAAAGGTGCTATTCATTTTAAAAGAAATACTCACTTTGACCCAAAAAGAACAATGTTAGAATTAAAAAGATATTTAAAAGAAAACGGTGCTGAATTTATTTTAAATGAAAGAATTTCACATATCAAATATTCTGATTCAAAAATTGAATCTATTAGTTCAGCTCTAAATACTTATGAAGCAGATACATATATAATGTCAACAGGTCATCAGACACATTTAGCAGATAAAGTAAATCAAAATCTTATGATGACGCCTGCAAAAGGATATAGTATCACTTTTAAAATGCCTAAAGAATTGCAACCAGTTACCTCTACACTATTTTCTGATTTATTTATTGTTATGACACCAAGACGTGATGATGTAAGAATTACATCAAAATTAGAGATTGGTTCAACAAATCATCAAATAGTAAAAAAACAAATTGAGAGTATAAAAGAAAATTTCAAAAAATATACTGTTCCTTTTATCATGGAAGATATTATTGAGTGGACTGGATTTAGACCTTTAACACCTAATGATATGCCACTTATTGGAAGAGATGAAAAATATAAAAACTTGATTTATGGTATGGGATTAGGTTGGCTAGGAATGACTTTTGGTCCAGCACTAGCTTCTATATTAAAAGATTTTATTGTAAATGATTTAGAGAATAAAAATAGTGATGATATTCTTTTATTTTCTGGTTTTTATCAAGGAAAATATTAATAAATGTAGGTTATTTCCTACATTTATTTTTCTATATTTGAACCGCAATTAGAGCAATAATCCAAACCTTTTATAGTATTTGCATGACAACTTTTGCACTCTATTTTTAGTTGATTTTGACAACAAGGACAGTAATTCATAAGAGTAAAATCTACCCTATTTCCACATTTTATACAAATATTCTTATTATAGGCATCTATTATTGATATATTGTTATTTTTTAATTTTTCATTATCTTCTTTAAATTTTTTTTGTATTTTTATTATTATAAAAATAAATATCAAAACAGCAATTGCAATAGCTAAATAATAAACTATAAAAGGTATTTCTAAACTATAAAAAAACATCAATACTTTTTCAAGAAATATTTTAGGAATAAAAATATTTATCAAACTAAAAAATGAGATAAAAGTTGGTATTAAAGTTACTATTAAAATATTTTTAAAAATAATATACAAAATATATTTATCTTTATGAAGATATCTTTTCATTAAATAAAAGAAAATAGCTACTAAAGGAATTAAAAATAATAATATTACTAATTCATATTTTATAGAATAAAACTTTTGTGCTTTTTCAATATCAATTAAAATTGTATCTTTATTTAAAGCTAAATAACTTATCAAATCTTTTACTAAATTTTCTTCTTTAAATTCATTTGATAATTTTTCTTTTTCTTTATCAATTGATTCTAACTCTTTTGTTAATAATTCATATTTTTCTTTTATATTTTCTGCTGAGACTTCACCTTTTATGATTGATTTATCGATCTCTTGTTCACTCATTTTTTCAAATAAAATAGTATTGTAGTTATCTTTTAAATATGTTAACTGATTGCTTAAATTATAAGATTTATTATTTAGTTCTTCATTTTGTTTTTTTAAGTTTTTAATATCAATTTTATTTTTAATCAATTCAACTTTATCAAATATTGTATTACATCTTTCATCTACTTCTAAATCTTTGATGTTTTGGTATTTTGAATCATAATTATAGTTATTATATAGATAACTATTAAAATCATCCATACTAGAACTATAAGTTATAACATCTTGACAATCATAAGGGAATTTTGTATTTGGATTATTTATAACTTTAGTTTGAAAATCTATTCCTTGGAAAAGTGTACTTAGTACAAATATATCTAAAATAATAAGAGCTAAAATTGTAAGTTTAGATAACTTTTCTTTACCTTTATAGATAAAATTATTTGTATAAAAACTTTTAATAAAATTTTTCATGAATGATCCTAAGTTATTTTTATAAAAAATATTTAGGAGCATTTAATTTAAGTTTATTAAAAATTTCTTCAAAAGAAGCAGGATAAACTCTTATTCCTCCAATAGAACTTATAAAATTTGTATCACCAAGCCATCTTGGTAACATATGATAATGAACATGTTGTTCGATTCCAGCACCTGCTGCTTTTCCTAAATTCATCCCAATATTTACACCTTCACATGGCATAATTTCTTTTAAAAGTTTAACACCTTGTCTTACTCTTTTACTCATAGCTTGCCAAGTATTTTCATCTAATTCTTCAATTTTATCAGTATGAAAAAAAGGAATAACCATCATATGCCCTGGACTATATGGAAATTTATTCATTACAACGTAACAATATTCATCACTAAATAAAACTTGTAATTTTTCATCCTCTAAATTTTTTCCTATATGACAAAAAACACAACCTTCAATTTTTTCTTCACTTACATAATCATATCGCCAAGGTGCATATAAATGTTCCATATAATTTCCTATTTTTATCTATATAAAATTTGGTGCATCATTTGCAAATAAAATCAAATCACCAACTCTTGTAGTTTTAGCTAATGTTACTTCCATTTGAGCTTTATCTTTTAAAATATGAACTTTTTCTTTATCAATATTTGCTATAAATAAATGTGTATTTAAACTTCCTGTTAAAATAACAAAATCAAAAGTATCATTTATTGCTTTTGCCAAAAGAATATTTGCTTCATCTGTAGATTCTACAAGTCCTGGAGTTATTATTACTTTTCTTCCTTTATGATTTGAACAAATATTTATGGCTTCAAGCATTCCTTCTAAATTCCCATTAAATGAATCATCTATTATTACTTTTCCATTTGCTTCAATCTTTTGAAGTCTATGCTCAACTTGAGGTAAAGTTGTAAGTGCAACTTTAATTTCTGGAATTGTCATTCCTAAATAATGAGATACCAAAATCACTGCTGTTAAATTTATTGCATTAAAACTTCCTAAAATTGGAGCATGAAAATGTTCAATATTTCCAGCAACTTCAACATCAAACCATATTCCATCTAAATTACTTTTTGTAATATGCAAATTATTTGGGAATTTTGTAATAGTTGGGTAATCTTTTATTGGAACAGATTCATGAACAAATCCTCTTTTCATTTTTGGAGATTTTAAAAGTTCCATTTTTGTATGTATTATATTATCCAAGGTTTTAAAATACTCAATATGCTGTTCTCCAACACTTCCAATAATACAGATTTGAGGTTCTAAAAACATTGTAATTTCTTCAATATCACCTTTTACTCTAGCTCCTGCTTCTGCTATATATATTTGTGTATCAAGTGGAACATCTCTATTTACATCAAGAACTATTCCAGCTATTGTATTTACACTTCTTGGAGTTTTGTAAACCTTAAATTTATTTTTTAAAATATGGTATAAATAATTTTTAATTGATGTTTTTCCAAATGAAGCTGTTATAGCTATTGTTCGTAAACCCGCTATACTTTGAAGTCTTTGTTTCCCTTTGTGTTTAAATGAAATAAAGAATATTTTTTCCATAATAGTTGAAATTGCATAAGTCAAAATTAGTGGAGTAAAAACAAACATATTTGTACAATTTTCATTTGATAAACAAAGTGCTGTTATTGCAAAAGTTGAAAAAAGTAAAATAGCTAAAAATCTTTTTACACGAGCTGTTAAAACTACTGGTCTATCTAGTTTTTTATTCCATAAAACAAAACTTGTCATGTAAACAATAAAAAAGTAAATTGCAAAATAAGGCTCAGGAATAATATAAAATAAAACTATTGGTGATAAAAAATATGTTATGTGCCATTGCCATTTATGATGTTTAAAAACAACTCTTTCTAACTTATAGTTATACCATTGTAAATTAGTAATTAAATACCAACCTAATGCCATAATCAATATTATGTGTGTAATTATATTAACATATTCCATTTTCGATTCTCGTTGTAATATCTTTTGCATTTTTAGCAAAGAAGAAGTGATCACCATCATATGATATAAATGTTGATTTTTTTATTAAATTTGCTATTTTTTTACCTGATTCCAATGAAGTAGCACTATCTTTTTCACCCCAAAAAATCAAAGCATTATTTGAAAAATTTGAAAAACTTGATGATAAATCTTCGTTTACAACATTTTTAAATGTGGCATACATATTTTCACTCATTGTATTTACATCTTTACTTCGAAATCTTTTTGTTAAATTTTTTAATCCTAAAAAATTTAACACTTTTGCAAAAAATATTTTAATTTTCACATCAAATGGTTTTTCTTCTAAAATCCCTGCACTACTTAAAAGTACAAGATTCTTTGGATTAAGTAATGTAGCAATTTTCCCACCATAAGAATGACCAACTATCACATCTTTTGATGAGTTTAAAAGTTTTAAAAACTCATTTGTAATATTTGCATAATCATTTGTATTTAAAACATATTCATTTTTACTTTTTCCAAAACCTGGAAAATCTATATAAATATGTCTAAAATTTTTCAAATAAGAAGAAAATACATTTTTCATAATATCTTTATTGGAACCCCAACCATGTAAAAAAACCATATCTTTAGTTGCAGTTGGATTTACAATTTCATATGAAATTTCAAAAAATTTGTTATTAATAGTTAAACTTTTTGTTGCCAAAGTTTATTTTCCCTTACTTGCGTGTATTTTATTTACATATTCATAAGTTATTGGAATGTGCTTTTTCTGAGGTAAATTATTTGCAACTTCTTCAAATAAATTTGCAAAATCTTCAAATAAATAATTTGCCATAGATCCAGGTATAGAATTTATTTCATTTAAATATACTTTATCATCTACAACAAAAAAATCACATCTGATAATTGAACCTTCAAATAATGTATTATAAAGTCTTTTAAATGATTCTTTTATCTGTGTATTTAATTTTTCACCTAAATCAACCTCTTTTGCTTTTGAAGTTCTTGAAAAATCTAAATATTTCTTATCAAAATCTAAAAACTCAGCTTTTTGTGGTTCTTCAATAATTGAAAATCTAAATTCCCCATTTACTTTTGTTCCAGCTAAGTTATATTCTTTTACACCACTAATAAATGGTTCAATTATAACTGCATTATCAAATTCATAAGCCACATCAAGTGCGTATTCTAACTCTTCTTGCGATTTAACAATAGAAACACCTATTGAACTTCCTAATTTAACTGGCTTTAATATTACAGGAAAAGAATCTACACAAACAATTTCACCTTTTGTATAATATTTGTAATCTAAAGTATTTACTTCTACACTTGAAGCATAACCTTTTGTTAAAAATTTATTTGAACTTATAACACAAGCTTCTGTTCTTGGAGCAATAAAAGGAATATCATAAAAATCTAATACTGATGATAAAATACCATCTTCACCATCTCCACCGTGAGAAAGGTTTAAAACGACATCAAAATCAACTTCTTTATCTTTTGAAAGAAATCCACCTTTTTTATAAAATCCACCTTTTTGAAAATAAACTTTTTCAAATTTTTTATAATCACCTGAACTAAATAGCTTTGATTTTATAATATTAGTGGGGATATGATACATATTTCTTGAAGGATCTAAAAAAAGATAAATTAATTCTTCTTTTAAAACATCTTTCATTGCAATTGCACTTACAATTGAAATTTCATGTTCGAAACTAACACCACCAAAAACTATAGCTACTTTCATTATATTCCTTTTTTATAAATATATTTTTTTATTTTTGTAATTTTTTTAATGCTTCTTTTACTAAATCACTCGTATTTGAGCTAACACAAGTTTTTAAAATTTTAGTTACAATATCTTTTTTAAATCCTAGAGATTCTAAAGCAAGAGCCGCTTCAAATGATGAAGATAAACTAGAACTGTCATCACTGTCATTAGAATCTACAATAAATCCAGATAATTCTACTAAAATTCGACTAGCACCTTTAGGTCCAATTCCAGGAACTCTTTTCAACATTGAGACATCATTTTCATTTACGATTTGAGCAAATGATGTTGGTGTGAAAGTGGAGCAAATTGCAAGTGCAACTTTTGGACCAACTCCATTTATTTTAATAACTGTATCAAAAAGTTTTTTTTCATTTGAATCTAAAAAACCATATAAAGACTGAGAATCTTCTCTTATTATGTGAGTTATTTCTAATTTCACATCATCTGAAATAATTTTTGAACTACAATTAATTGATACAAATACTTCATAAATAATTCCATTTACATTAATGTTTAATAACGTCGGTTCTTTCTTTGTTATTTTTCCTACAAGCCCTACAATCATTATTTTTACTCTTTGTTTAATAAAATTTTCCATTTAATATTTAATAAATAAATTTCATTATATAATAATTACACTTAAACAAAAAGGCAAGAGAGATGTTAGAAATAATAACAAAAAAGATAAGTAATAAAATTATCGTAGCATTATTTATATTAATGTCTTTAAGTAGCTTAACAATTATATTTGTTACTACCTCAAAAGTAACAGAAGATTCTATAGTAAAAACAAAAGAAAACTTGGAAATGCTAAATGCAGCAATGTTTCAAAGTCTAAGAAATGCTATGAATACAGGAGATCCTGTTCAAATTGCAAAAGCTGAAGAAGATGCAAGACAAATAAAAGGTGTACGAAATTTAACTGTTGCTAAAAGTAAATCTTTAATGGAACTTTATCCTTCAAATGAAGCTTATACAACAGATGAAACAATACTTAGTACTTTTGAATCAAAAAAACCTTTATTATTACAAACGGATGACAAAAATGGACATACATTAAGAATGGTAAAACCAATGATTGCAACAAGTGAATGTTTAATGTGTCATGCAAATCAAAATGAAGGTGATGTAATAGGAGTAATGGATTTAACTTTTTCTTTAGATGAAGCAGATAAAAAAATTAAAAGTTTAGTTACTGGGATAGCATTTATTTCTATTCTTCTTGCAATTATAACAATAGCATTGATATTTTTTATAGTAAAAAAAGCGACAAATCCAATAGGAAAATTAAAAGATGGATTTGAAAATTTATTAAATTCAAACGATACAAACATTACTTTAAATGTAGAATCAAAAGATGAAATAGGTGAAGTTGCTAATTTATTTAATGCTTACATGGATAAAGTGCGAGCTGGCTTAAAACAAGATGAAAAAGTAATTGAAGAAGCGAGTGATGTATTAGAAAAAACGGCAAATGGATTCTTCGTTTATAAAGTTAATGGGAAAGCTTCTAACCCTCATGTTGAAGATTTAAAAAATAAATTAAATTCAATGATTTTAAAAACAAATGAAACAGTTGGTAAAATAAATGAAGCTTTGAGATATTATTCTGAATCAAAATATGATTTTGTAATAAATGATGATGGAATTTATGGTAATTTAGGTTCCCTAACTTCTGGGATTAAACTTGTAGGGAATAATACTTCAGAAATTTTAGCAATGGTTATGAATACTGGAAATTCATTAAATGAAAATACAAAAATATTATCTGGTGCATCAAATAATTTATCAACATCTTCAAATCAACAAGCAGCATCTTTGGAAGAAACAGCTGCAGCGTTAGAAGAAATAACAGCGACAATTCAAGCAAATACTCAAGCAACAACAGATATGTCAAAACTTGCACAAAATGTTACACATTCTGCAAAAAATGGTCAAGAATTAGCTAATTTAACAGCAAAATCAATGGATGATATAAATGTAGAAGTAAGTTCAATAAATGAAGCAATAGAAGTAATTGATCAAATTGCATTCCAAACAAATATTCTTTCACTTAATGCAGCAGTTGAAGCAGCAACTGCTGGCGAAGCAGGAAAAGGATTTGCAGTTGTTGCACAAGAAGTGCGAAATCTAGCAAATAGAAGTGCAGAAGCTGCACGTGAAATAAAAAATATAGTAGAACTTGCAAGTAAAAAAGCAAAAGAAGGGAAAGAAATTTCTGATAATATGATAAATGGTTATAAAGAATTAAATGAAAATATTTCAAATACAATTGTAACTATTGATAAAGTAGCAAACGCTTCAAAAGAGCAAGAAAGAGGAATTGTTCAAATAAATGATGCAATAAATATGTTAGATCAAGCAACACAAAAAAATGCACAAGTTGCAGATCAAATATCGACAATGGCATCAAATATAGCATTAATGTCAAACTCTCTTGTTACAGCTGCTGCAAGAGCTAATTTCTTAAAAGATTCATTAGATAAAGTTTGTGATGTAGATCTAGTTTATGATACAGCTTTACTAAAAGTAGATTTACTAAATACAAAAGATAGTGTTTATGGGAAGTTAGGTGATTATAAAGCCTTTAAAATAGAAGAAAATCAAAGCTTAAAAGATTGGTGTGAAAAGCATGTAAATTCAGGAAAAAGAATTGATATGGAAATAATGAAAAATATAGAAGAATTAAATATAAAATTCCATAAAAATCTTCAAGAACTTGTAGATGCAAACTCAAATAAAGAAAAAAATGAAGAACTAAATAAAAAAGCTAAAGATGTTGAAATGGATGCATTACGAATCTTTGGTAATTTAAATAATGTAAAAAGAGAAGCTTGTAAAAAATAAAAGAAGTTAACTTCTTTTATTTTACCTATATTCCTAACTTAACACTTAATTAACAGTTAAAAAATAATATTTCATCTTACAAAAAAAACTTACAATTGCTTGATTTAATTTTGATTACTATAATTTCTACATTATGTTCACTTATTCATTATTAATTCAATTCATTTAGGAATAATATGAAAAGAAATATAAAAAATCCTCTTTTGCTCTCATTATGCGCAATAATTACTTTAAATAACCATCTTCATTCTGAAGAAAAATTAGAACAAATATTTATTTATGAAAATAAATTATTTAATACAACAGAAGGAACAAACTCTTATACAACTGGTTCTATGAATACATCAACAAAACTTGATTTATCAATAAAAGATACTCCACAATCTGTAAGTGTTGTGACAACACAAGAATTAAAAGATAAGAATATTACTACAAATCAAAAATTATTAGAAGAGATTCCTGGAATTACACTTAATAGAGTTGATGAAAGTATTAGTCCAACATCAAGAGGTTTTGCAATAGATTATTTCAAAATTGATGGTATGACTCAATATGGTTTTTCATCTTCAAGTGATTTAGATTTAGCAATGTTTGACCGTATTGAAATAGTAAGAGGTGCAAATGGCTTAACAACTGGTTCTGGTAATCCTGCAATTAGTTTAAACTATATTAGAAAACATGCAAATAGTAAAGAATTTAAAGGTGATTTAACTTTAAGTGCAGGTTCTTGGGATAATTATTTATCAATGATTGATGTTTCATCTGCATTAAATGAAAAAGGAAATATAAGAGGAAGAATTATCGTAAAACATCAAGAAGAAGACTCTTTTATGAATAAATATGAAAAAGAAAAAAATTTATTATATGGAATAATTGATGTTGATTTAACAGACACAACATATTTTTCAGTTGGTGGGTCTTTTGAAAAATTAGATAAAAATGGTGTAGCTTGGGGAGGACTTCCTGCATTTGATATAAATAATAATAGAATAGATTTTAATCGTTCTCAATCTGTTACAGAAGATTGGACTTATACAAATACTCAAACTACATCTTTTTTCACAAATGTAGAACAATATATTACAGATAAAATTTCATTAAATGCAAATTATAGTTTTGCTAATAAAGAAAAAGAGTCTAAATTGTTATGGTTTATGGGACAATTAGATACTACTGATGGAAGTGGAATGTCTGCAAAAGCTTATGAAGGAGAATCAAGAGTAAGTGATGAAAGTTTTGATTTAAATTCAAAAATTCCATTTACTATTGCTAATTTGGATCAAGAATTTATTTTAGGATATTCATACAATAAATATGCAACTTTAAAAAACAAAGTAGCATATTTAAATGATTGGGATGAAATTAGTATTCCAAATTTTTATAATTATTACATTGAAGAAATATACCCAAAAAATTCAGAGATAATATATAGACCACTAAATCATACAACTCAAACAGCCTTTTATATAAATCAGAAAATCTCACTGTTAGAAAATTTAAAGCTGATATTAGGTGCAAGATTATCAAAATATACTCTAATAAATGAAGATCCAAGATATAAATCAAGAACATTTAGAGATGAACTAACTCCATATGCTGGTATTGTTTATAATATAAATGAACAACACTCTATTTATGTAAGTTATACTGATATTTTTCAACCTCAATCCCAAAGAGATATTAATGATAACTATTTAGATCCTATTGTAGGTAAAAACTATGAAACGGGAATTAAAGGAGAATATTTTGATGGAAAATTAAATTCTTCATTTTCTTTATTTAAAATTCTACAAGATAATGTTGCAGAATCAATAGATGGAGTTTATATCCCTGGAACTTCTACCCAAGCTTATAGAGCAGCAAAAGGTGTTGAGAGTAAAGGTTTTGATTTTATTTTAGCAGGGAATATTACTGATAAATTAAATATAAAATATGGTATCTCAAATTTTTCAGCTGAAAATGCACAAGGTGAAAAATATTCTACGAAGTCATCAAGAACTACATCCAATTTATTTACTACTTATAAAATAGGAGATTTTAAAATAGGTGCTGGATTAAATTATAAAAGTAGATTTTACACAGGAGAAGGGAAAAGCCTAATAGAACAAAAAAGTTACATTCTAACAAATGCCTTATTAGCTTATGATGTAGATAAAAATTCAAAAATTCAATTAAATATAAATAATATATTTGATAAAAAATATTACGAAGGTATTGGAAGTGATGGAATGATTTATGGTGCACCAAGAAATGGATTTTTAACATATAAATACATTTTCTAAACTTAGTATATTGTTTTTGACAATATACTAAAGAATTTAGTTTAAGCTTGCATTTGTTTTATTAATTCTTCTAATTCATCTGGTGATAAAGTATCATCAGAAGCATCAATATTCTTTGCACTAGGAGCTAAATTATATTTACTTTTATCAATATTATTATTTTCACAAACAAAATTAACTACTCTTTCTATCTTTTGTCTATGTAAATCTTGATTTTGTAATAACCCATAAATATTTGAAACAATATTTTGGATTTTACTTTTCTTATGTGAAGGAATTTCTAAATCATTTATGATATTATCTATATCTTCAGTATTCTCATAAATTGATTGTGCATTATTTTCTGATTCTTTTATCACTTCACACAATTGTGAAATCAACTCTTCATATTTCATTTATTTCCCTTGCTATTTTAAGTATGAAGAGTTTAACTTATTTTTACTTAATAATTTTTACTAGATTTTATTATTAATGAATTATTTCTGCTATTACTTCAGTTGCATAAGAACCTTTTGGAAGGTAAAATTGTAATTCCATCCAATTTTTGTCTTCTTTATAATTACTCCCTATTTCTTCTGGAAAAATCCAAGCAAATCTTCTTGCTCCATCTTCACCTGTTTTTTCTTCAAATTCTTTTTCAATTTCATAAGCTAAATCGATTGAAGTTTTAACTCTATTTCCACTTAAAAGACCTGTTGGAACCCTATCTCTTTCATAAAATTTATCTGATTCTGTTTCTAAATCTTCAATAGTAAAAATCTTTCCAAAAGGATAATGAGACAATAAATCACCAGTTATTAATTTAAAAGGATGTTTTTGTTTTTTCATTCTTTTTACAATTTCAACTGGAAGATTCAATTTTTGATAAATCTCTTTTGGTTCAAAAGCATCAATTAGTTTTGATATTTCAATTCTTTTTGAAAGCCAATTATTAAAAAGATAACTTTGATAAGCATTGATATACATTTGTTTCAAGTTTCTTCTTTTTTCTTTTAATTTTCCATCAATTATATCTTTACCTTTTTTATAATTGTCACCTTCTACTCCAAATCTTTGAAAACCAAAATAGTTTGGAATTCCATAAGTTGCTATTTGAGCTAAAGCTTCTTCTATTTTTCTTTTTTCAACAAGACCAACTCTTTTTAATCTAATAAAAAATTTATTACCTTTTAAATGCCCTACTTTTATTTTATTATTATGATAAGTTGTTTCAAGTATTTTTATGTTTTCATGTTCAAAAGATTTTAAAGCTTCTTCAAATTTTCTATGAATTGAAATAGATTGAATTGTCATCGCATTTTTATCTTTAAGCCCTGCATATCCAAACTCTCTCGTGCTACAACCTAAATAATTAGCTAAAATTTCTATAGCATCCCAAGTTGCTAAATCTTTTTTTCTAATCTTTAAAACTAAATGCTCGCCCTCACCTGAAAATTCATAAAGTGGTATTTCAGTAACCACAAAATCATCTTTATTTTGTTTAAATACAACATCTATTTTTGAGTGATTTAAATATCTTTGTAATTGTTCCAATATATTTTTCCTTATTATCTTTTAAAAATGGTGATTTTTACAATCTGTTCTATATTTGCCTTTAATAGCTTTTGCAAATATATTTAATTTTATTTTATGTTTTAGAGCTATTTTTTTTATTTTTTCTAAATTTTTTTCATTAAATGAAAAAAGTATTTCATACTCTTCTCCAGAAGTTCCTATCTCTTCATCAATATTATAAAAAAACTCAAACCCTACATTACTAGCTTTTGATAATCTTTCTAATTCAAAAAATAATCCATCTGAAATATCCATTGAAGCAGTTATATAAGGAGAAATTTCATAAAAAAAATCTGGATTTAAAACAGGTTTAATAAATTTTGATTTTTTAGAAATCTCTTTATTTTTTAAAAGTTTTTCTAAATCAGCTTTTGATAATCCCAAAGTTCCCGTATAACAGAGTAAATCGCCTTTTTTAACTCCATTTCTATAAATAGGATTTGATGTTTTAGAAATAATAGTCACACTTATATCAAGTTTTTCATTTGATATTGTATCTCCGCCAATTATCTCTATTCCAAACTCTTTTGCAGCTTTTTTAAAACCTTTTGATAAATCTATTAAATCTTTTTCAGAATATGTTTTAGGAATAGCTACACTCAAAAGTGCATAAATTGGTTTTGCATTCATTACTATGGCATCTGAAATATTTACAATCATTGATTTATAAGCAATTTGTTTTAAATTCATCCATTCTTTTTTGAAATGTACATTTTCAAAAAAAGCATCCATTGAATAAACAAATCCATCAATAAAAGCACCATCATCACCAATAATTTTTTTATTTGAAAATTGATTTATAAAATACTCTTCTTTATTCATACGCAATTATATCAAAGATGTGTAAAATATACTTGATAAAAATAAATTTTTATCAAATTTAACAAAGAGGATAAATTCTATCCTCTTTATTTTATAAAATTTATAGTATAATGCCCTTTTTAAAATAATTTTATTAGGAGATACTATGCCAAAAATTAACAAATATGTTGATATTGATACTGTTGAAAGAGAAGCAAAAAAAGATTTAATTGATAGACACAGTCCATTTATTCACTGTGCTTCAACTGCAAAAAAAGGTGAACCATTTGAAGTTACTGTTAAAATGGGTAACGAATACACTCATCCAGATGATTTTGATCACTACATCGAATCTGTTTCTTTATTTAATGGTGAAACATTATTAGCAAAAGCTACTTATGTACCAGGAACATTAGGAAATGTAAAAGCACATAATACAACTACATTTACAATCATCCCAACTGGTTCAAAATTAAATTTAGTTGCTCACGGTTACTGTACAAAACATGGTATCTGGGAAGGTACACCTGTAACTGTTGAAGTTACTGAGTAATTAGAATAATGTTTTTATTAAAAAGGTAAGAGATTTCTATCTTTTACCTTTTTTTCTTTATAAGAAAGTAGAAAATCTACTTTTCTTATTTTTATGAATTTGTAATTGTATCTTGAACGTTTTGTTGAATCAAAACTTTATAACTTGAATCTTCATTATTTGAAAATACATCATATACTATACTATCTACATCTGTATATGTAGAAGATGCTTTTGTCCAACTGTCTGTTGTATTCAATAAACTTACACTATCTTCTCCATCTCCTGTAATTTTTAATAAGTGGTCACTTGATGAAATATTTGTAGCTGTATCTGTAATACCTGATATATTAGGAACTAAATCTACTACATCTGATAATGTCAATTTACTAACTGATTGTGCTCCATCTGCTGTTAGATCAATGTGTTCTATACTTACAATTGAATTATCTGGGATTGAAGAAAAATCAATTGATTCATTACCGCTTAGAACAAGAGTATCTATTCCATCTCCTCCATCAATTGATGTTACATCTGTATAATCAATAACTTCACTTTCAGATGTACCAACTATTGCTCCATCTCCATCAAATGTAATTTGCATTACACCACTAGAATGTTCTGTACCATTAATATATGTGTCTATACCTACATTTATTACTTGATTTTCAGGAGGAATACTTTCAGTATTTGATGCACTCATGGAAGATAAACTATAATCCCCAGATCCAGCTGTAAACTGAATTTCATTAAATGCATTAAAATTAAAACTTTCACCTGCATCTAATGTAATAGTCGTACTTAATGGTCGTTCCTTCATTAATCGTATAACTTACATCAGCTGTTTGTGCACTGCCACTATCATTAGTTAATACATTGTCATACATACTCCAAGTAATTCCACTTGTTGTGATATTTATATTAGAAACTTCTGATGAAACAGCCAATGTTGAATCATTTGCTACATAATCTTTTGTTCCTTCTGCAATTAATACTGTACCATTAAATGCTTGCCATATAGCTTGATCTCCACTTTGCCATTTTTGTAATGAAAAAATAGCATTTGTCAAATATTGTTCATTATTTTGAGCATAAGTTCTATTATCTACAGAATCTGTTATTGTATTATCATTACCATCTGTATCATTACCATTTCCACCCAATAATAGATTACTACTCATTGTACTATTCGTAAAATTTAAATATAATTTTTCATCTGTACCTATTGTTCCAGCATCATCAACACCTAATCCATTACCTGTAGAATAATTTACTTGATACGCATTATTTCCACTTCCAGCAACACCTGTATCACTTGTAGCAGATGCTAAAACATACAAATCATTAACATTAAATAATAAACTTAATTCATTTCCTCCATTATATGAAGTTGATGATGATTCAAAAATATTTTGCATTGTATACGCTGCACCATCTAAAGGATATGTACCTAAAGTTATTGAATAGTTTTCATTTGTTGTATCAGAAGAAATTGTAAATACAACTTGGGAAGTATATTCTGTACCTGATGAACTAACTCTATATGCAGTTATATTATCTGGATTTGAATTATCATATTTTATATAATATGTTGTTTCTTGTGATGTACCAATATTATCTGTTGATGTTATTCTATCTCCATTAATATTTATTGCATATCCATTTACATCCACTTGTGGCGTTAATTTTATAGAAGAAAGTGCAATTTCAGTATTTATAGTATCTGAATCAAAATATGAAGTATTTGTATCAACATCATCTAATGAATTATTTGCAGCAATTTTCATGATTATATCTTGACCGAATCCATAGACAACTTTTAAATCTTCATAATTTCCACCTGTTACTGAAGTTACTGATAAAGCCTGAGTATCACTATTTACACTTGCTGTAATAACAGAACTATCCAAAATTATTGTTTTACCATTATCTAAAGTTATAACTAAATTATTTCCTGTATCAGGAGCATTTGAAACTACAGCTGTATATGTATAAGAACCATCACTGTTTAATGATTCATTTACTTTTAATATTGTTGTATCCTCACTATCTACTACTGTATGACTACTTGTTCCTGCTGTTACTAAGTTTTCATATCCACTATTATTTGTTGATGTTATTGTTCCATTCAAGCTAACTGTTGTTGTATCACTAAATACATCTGCATCTGCTAATGATATAAAGTCTGAAGCACTTGCTGACCAGTTTAACGTAGTTGATCCTGTTGTTCCATTTTGTGGTACTACTACACTTACTTCTGTTCCATCATTTAATGTAAAACTAAATGTCTCTCCTGCTACTGCTGTTGGAGCTACTGGTAATCCATCTGCATTTGTTAACGTTATTGTATATGTGATTGATCCTGCATCTTCATTACTTCCTGTTGCTAAAGAAGATGTTAATGTTACTGTTACTGTATCCTCACTATCTACTACTGTATGACTACTTGTTCCTGCTGTTACTAAGTTTTCATATCCACTATTATTTGTTGATGTTATTGTTCCATTCAAGCTAACTGTTGTTGTATCACTAAATACATCTGCATCTGCTAATGATATAAAGTCTGAAGCACTTGCTGACCAGTTTAACGTAGTTGATCCTGTTGTTCCATTTTGTGGTACTACTACACTTACTTCTGTTCCATCATTTAATGTAAAGCTAAATGTCTCTCCTGCTACTGCTGTTGGAGCTACTGGTAATCCATCTGCATTTGTTAACGTTATTGTATATGTGATTGATCCTGCATCTTCATTACTTCCTGTTGCTAAAGAAGATGTTAATGTTGCTGTTACTGTATCATTTGTATCTACTACTGTATGACTACTTGTTCCTGCTGTTACTAAGTTTTCATATCCACTATTATTTGTTGATGTTATTATTCCATTCAAGCTAACTGTTGTTGTATCACTAAATACATCTGCATCTGCTAATGCTGTAAAGTCTGAAGCACTTGCTGACCAGTTTAACGTAGTTGATCCTGTTGTTCCATTTTGTGGTACTACTACACTTACTTCTGTTCCATCATTTAATGTAAAGCTAAATGTCTCTCCTGCTACTGCTGTTGGAGCTACTGGTAATCCATCTACATTTGTTAACGTTATTGTATATGTGATTGATCCTGCATCTTCATTACTTCCTGTTGCTAAAGAAGATGTTAATGTTGCTGTTACTGTATCATTTGTATCACTAATAGTTACTGTTGATGGATATCCTACAATACTATTAAATCCACCTCCAACATAAGATGTTCCACTCACAGTATATGCTTCAGCATCAATGTATACATCATCACCTTGAATTGGAAATGAAGTTGATTCTACTAATGTTCCAGGGACATAATCTGTTCCAAATGTAATTGTTGCACCATTTGATAATGTTACTATTAAAGTAGTTCTTGGTGTTTGATCTAAACTAGCAGATACTGTTGCATTTTCATTTCCTTCAAGAATAGTTGTATCTGTTAACGTTAATGTTGCATCTACTAAAATTGTATTATTTGTAGCAACTGTATCATCTACTATAGTTGTAGTAGATACAGCATCTCTTAAATCTGTTGTAATATTTGTTTCACCAGCTGTTCTATCTTCCAATCTTAGAGGGATAATTCCTACAGGATCAGTAGTTGTCTGATCTTCTCCAGCTGCTGCTGCATCTAATTTCTCAATTTGATCTAAAGTAAGGGTTGCTTGCTCATCAGTTTGTGCAGGATTTTCTTGAATATTTTTTGTTGATTGCTCCAATAAATCACTAACTTCATTATTTTGAACTACAGTATCTTCAGGTAATTCACCTGATAATAAAGTTACATCAAAAAGTTGTTCATTATTTCCAACAACTTGTATATCACCAGAATTATCAGAAAGTAAAACTTTAAGCATATTTGAATTAGTATTTGAAGAACTACCAATTATAATATCGCCATCATTTAAGATATCATTTACTTTTGCAGTACTTACACTTCCATTTGGATGTTTTATAAAAAAAGATCCATTTAAAGATATGATTTTTCCAATTTCTCCAGCCATAATATACTCCTTACAAATTATTTATCCTAGTATATAATTTTTTTTAAACTATGTATATTGTACTTTGGTGCAAATAAATTAAGATTTTTTTAACTTTAATGTTTATTGATTTAACAAAAAATTAACTACTATTAACTATAATTTCATATATTTATTATAAGGAAAAATTATGAAAAAGAGTCTAAGTTTACTTATGTTTTTATTTGCATTAATCTTTACAAACTTAAATGCAAATGAAATGTTTCAAACAGTTGAACCCAAAGATGCAACTTTAGTTAAAAGTGATTCATCAAAAGAGTTTTGTAATGTTTGTGGTATGCATTTATCAAAATACTATAAAACAAATCATGTAACAGAATTTAAAAATGGTCATAAAGAGCAATATTGTTCTATTCATTGTCAAGCAGAAATCTATAGAGATTACAAAGATAAAATAAAAAATATCCAAGTGGTAGATACAAATTCTTTAAAATTAATTGATGCAACAAAAGCATTTTATGTTATTGGTAGCTCAAAAGAAGGGACAATGAGTCCAGTGAGTAAATATGCATTTATATCAAAAGATGATGCTTTAAAATTTCAAAAAGAGTTTGGTGGTGAAATTCATAATTTTGATGAAACGATGAAAATAGCTTTAGAAGATTTACCAAATGATAATAAAATCTTAGATGAAAAAAGAGTTCCTATTGCTAAAAAAGGAAAAAAAATTTTTGAATCAATGTGTGACATCAATAAAATAAAAGACTTTAATTCGATTGGAGAAGCTAAACAATATCTAATTGATAATAAAGTTTGTAAAAATTTAGATAAACAAATGCTTCAAGCTGTTTCTGTTTATTTAAGTAATCCTCTTTTAGCAAGTGAAAAATCTAAAATGATTGATACACCAAAAGATGCAAAATGCCCAGTTTGTGGTATGTTTGTATCAAAATATCCAAAATGGGCTGCCCAAATTACTACAAAAGATGGTCACTCTCATTATTTTGATGGAGTAAAAGATATGATGAAGTTCTATTTTGAACCTTCAAAATATGGTCATACTCACAATAAAGATGAATTAAAAGATATAAATGTAACTGATTATTATACTTTAGAAATTACAAATGCAAAAAATGCTTACTTTGTAATAGGTTCAAATGTTTATGGTCCAATGGGAGAAGAGTTAATTCCGTTTAAAAATGAGAATCAAGCAAAAAAATTTATGGAAGATCATTTTGGGAAAAAAGTTTTAAAATTTGAAGAAATAAAAAAAGAAATGTTATTTTAACTTACATTACAATGCGATTCTATCGCATTGTTTGTAAGAAACAAATAACAATTAATGATTTTTTATAAAAGAACAACAATAATCAACTAAAGAATGAACTCTTAATTTGAATTTTGAATTAGCTTGTATTTCAAATGATGCTGGTCCTTCATATTTTACCCATTCTTGAGCTGGTAATAAAACTTCTAAAACACCTCTTTGAATATCCATAATTTCTTTATGAACTGTGTTCAACTCATATTCACCTGGAAGCATTATTCCTAAAGTTTTTCTAGAACCATCTTCAAATGTGATAGATCTACTTGTAATATTACCTTCAAAAAGAATATTTGCTGCTTTTGCAATAGAAACACCTTTAAACTCTGCCATTTACTTTCCTTACGTTATTATTTATTATATTTTAACACAACAATTATATGATTATATTGAAGCAAAAGAGTAGTTCTTTTTTGTTATAATTTCCAAATTTTTAAAAAAGGTGTAAAAATGACTATTCAAGAAGAGTTAGAGAATTTAATAAAAAATGAAGTTCTTATTGAGATTGAAGATTATATTGATGAATTATTTGAAATTATTGCAGCAAAAAAAGATGATGATAATATAAAAGAAGAATTAAAACAAATACAAGAAATGAAAAAAGATTTTGAAGAAATGTTAGTTGATTTAACTCATGGAGACATTGATGATGAAGAGTGTAAAGAAATCATTGATGAAATAAATGAAATGAGAAAAGAAGATTTAGAGGACTAATAACTTTTATGCAAGGTTACATTATAGATATAAAACCTGTTAAAGATGATGATTTAATTGTAACTATAATAACTGAAAATGAACTTCTTACAACTTATAGATTTTATGGAGCTAGACATTCAAATATAAATATAGGCTATAAAATTGATTTTGAACTAGAAAATACAAGGGCTAATATTCCAAGATTAAAAGATGTAATTCAACTTGGTTTCCCTTGGATACTTGATAATGAAAAAATGTATTGTTGGCAACGATATATTAAACTATTTTATCCACATTTAAAAGAACTTGAAGAGTTAGATTCTTTTTATTTTTACTCCTTAGAAAACTTAGTTCATATTATGTCTAAACAAAATGTTTTAAGAGCAATTTGTGAATCATATATCTCTTTACTTGAATTTGAAGGAAGACTTCATTCTGACTTTGAATGTTTATTGTGCGAAACAAAAATTTATGAAGATGTATCGTTAGTTAGAGGATTTTTACCCCTTCATACTGAATGTACAAGAGGAAAAATTTTTAAGTTAAATAAAATTTCAGAACTCTTTGAAAAGAAAAAAACTATAAACCTAACTGATGAAGAAGTTGAATACTTATGGAATATAATTCTTTTAGGTTTATAATTTACTTGACAAAAATTCTATTCGTCAAGTAATCTATCTTGTAGAGTTTCTATTGCATTTTTTAGATTTTTTATATCAAATCCATATAAAGTTGCTTTTTTTATAGCTCTTTCTACATTTTCATCACTTAATGGTTCTTTTATATATGCTGCTGTTTTAATAACATCTAAAATCTGAGTTTTTTTCTTATATTCAGGTGTAGCTTTTGAAACATCATCTACATTTTCAATCATATTTATAAGATTTTCACTTAATTTCCAATATCTAAATATTTGAGCAGTAACTTGTGAAGTAGTTACATCTAATAACTCTTTTTCTACTGATTCAATAGATGCACCAGCTGATATTTTTGATTTAAATAAATCTGCTTTTCCTTCACTAGATATAATATCAGCTAAAATAAATTTTCCTGTTTCTTGTAAAAGCGCAGGTAAAATAATATCTTCTTTTAATTCTGCATCAATTTTTGAAAGCCATATATTGGCTAAAGTTGAAGAAATATTTGAAGCTCTCATAAAATCATCGCTATTAATAGCATATGGTTCTAAATTTGTCATTAAAAGATTTTGTACTGTTCCACCAATAGCAATAGAAATAGTAAAATTGATTCCAAGTAGATTAATAGCTCGACTTGGTGTTTCAACTTTTGACCTAAAACCAAACATTGCAGAATTCGAGATTTTTAACAATGTTGATATTATTAAGGCATCTTTTTCAATTATTTTTAGTAAATCAATGGCTTCTTTATTTGGTTTTTTTCTAAACTCTTCAATCTCTATTATTGTTTTTGGCAAGGGAGGAAGAGATTCTATCTTTTCTAGGATATTATTAGACAACAAATTTAAACTCCTAATTCAATTATAATGTTCATTCTAACTAAAAAATTATCAATTACGTATAAATTTATTTTAAACATTAAATCTAAAATGCATTATATCACCATCTTGAACAACATAATCTTTACCTTCAAGTCTTAACTTACCTGATTCTTTACATTTTGATTCGCCACCTAAAGCTACAAAATCTGCATAAGAGATTACTTCTGCTTTAATAAAACCTTTTTCAAAATCATTATGAATTACTGCTGCTGCTTGAGGTGCTTTTGTATTTTTTCTAATAGTCCATGCTCTAACTTCCACTTTTCCAGCTGTAAAATAACTCATTAAACCTAATTTATCAAATGCTTTATGAATAATTTGCTCTAATCCTGATTCTTGAACACCTAAATCAGATAAAAATTCTGTTGCTTCTTCATCTGAAAGACCAACTAATTCTTCTTCAATTTTTGCACAAAGCATAATAACATCAGCATTTACATTTGATGCATGTTCTCTTACCATATCAACAAATTTATTCCCACCATCAGCTAATGAATCTTCATCAACATTTGCACCATAAATCACATCTTTATTTGATAAAAATCTTAACTCTTTATCTAAAGCTTTAAATGATTCATCTTCTAGTTTTTCAAAAGTTTTTACAGGTTGTAATTCACCAATATGAGCATATAACTCTTCTGCGATTACTAATTGAGAAGCAGCTTCTTTTGATGCTTTTGCTTGTTTTTTAAGTCTATCTATTTTTTTCTCTAATTGAGAAATATCAGCATAAATAAGTTCTGTTTCAATGATTTCAATATCTCTTAGAGGATTAACATCTCCTTCAACGTGAGTAATATTTCCATCCTCAAAACATCTTACCATATGTAAAATAACTTCAACTTCTCTGATATTTGATAAAAATTGATTCCCTAATCCTTCACCTTTACTTGCACCTCTTACAAGCCCTGCAATATCAACAAAATCGATAGTTGAATGTTGAATTTTATTTGGATTTACAATTTTTGCTAACTCATCAAGTCTTTTATCAGGTACGGGAACAATCGCTTTATTTGGTTCAATTGTACAAAACGGATAATTTTGTGCTTCTGCATTTTGAGCTTTTGTTAAAGCATTAAAAGTTGTTGATTTACCTACGTTTGGAAGTCCTACTATTCCTACACCTAATCCCATTATATTCCTTTTATCATTATTTTCAATAGCAAAATAAAATATTTATATTTAACAATTAACTATATTATAGTTGAAAATGCCAAAGAAATAGATAAAATGTATATTATTTCTAAAGGCTTAATTAATTTTAATTTACTTATAAAATATTGATAAAATTCTACAAATCATTCCTTATTTAAAATATTTTAAAACACTATTCCTATTTGAAGAAGAACTCTAGAAATATTTCCAACACTTTCAACTTCAATATCTTGACCACCAACTACTCTTGCTAATTGTAATCTAGTAAATGAATTTTTATAATTTGTATAATATCCAATACCTATATCTTGTAAAGTTCTTTTTTCAAATTCTGTATCTTTTGAGCTATTACTCATATCTCCTGTACCTAAATCATAAAAAAAACCTATTTTATGATTAAGTTCAGATATATTTGGTAATTTTGTAAAAAATTCTACATTAAATACCAATGCATTTTCAACGCTTTGTTCACTATCTGAAAATACTTTTACTCCATCACTTCCACCTAATGTAAAATCTTCACTTCCATCTAAATTTTTATTTTTTAAAGCATATTGTGTTTTTATATTCGTATTTAATGAATACACTGGAGTGAAAATCATTTCTGATTCTAAATTTAAATTTACTTTAGAATAACTTCCTTGAGTATTTACACCATTTTTATCTAGTTCTTTTGAGTCTGCATCCTTTATATTTAACTTTCCTAAAGTGTAAAAAGACTCTAATTTTGTATATGTATCAAAACCTAATAAACTATAATTTTTTGTATAATCTAATCCTATTTTTATATTATTTATTTCCCTATTTTTTGATATAGAATCATCATAATAATCTTTTAACTTTTTATTAGAATAATAAGTTGAAATATTTAAATTTTCTATTCTTGACCTAATGATAGGATAAATTATTCCTGCTTCAATATTTGAAGTATATCCATCATAAATTCCATCTGGCGTTGTTTGATCTAATTTGACTAAATCATATTTTGTTTTTGAATAGCTTGTCTCAGCTTTTAATCCGTTTGCCATAAGAGGGAAACTATATCCCATTTTATAATTTTTTATATTTTCTCCATTACTTATCAAACCATTGAAAGATAATTTATCTCCAAGCTGTAATGGAGAATTTAGATTTAATCCTGCAATAATTCTATTCTTACCAGTAAATTTACTCCCATAATTATCACCCACTAAATATCCATCATAAAATGAAGTCTTTTGAGTTTCTATCTCAAAATCACTAGTTCCTACATCTACTCCTGGTTTTACATTTGCTTTTGATACAATTACTCCTGGTAAATCATTTATAATTAACATACTTCTTTCTAAAGTATTTGTACCAATTACATCATCTCTACTTTTTGCATCATCCAATATTGCTTGTATAAAAAAATCTTTTACATAAGAATTATTTGTTAATTTAAATTGCCCATAATTTCCTTCTATTATTGCTATTTTCAAAACATTATCGTTTTCTTGAATATTTTGTTTGGGTATATAAGCTCGCGCAACAAAATATCCTCTATCTCTATACTCTTTTGTAATTAAAGAAGCTATATTTTGAAGTTCAGAGAAACTTAATTCTTTATCTTTAAAACTGTTTGTTAATTTTTCTAAATCTATAGATAAAATATGTTCATTTCCTTCAAAAGTATAGTTTTTTATATATAACTTTTTACCACTTTTATCATCAATCATTATAGGAGCATATTTTTTTTTACCATCTATTTCTATTAAATTATTTTTATTTTCTAAATTTTTTTCTTCAACAGTTTTTGGTAGATTTATAGAGTTTTGTATTGCATCAACATTTGGAAAATTAGCTCCAAATAAAATATTTGAAGCTAAAAAAGAAACTATTATTACTTTTTTCATTGATTTATACCTTTGTTATCTTTATCTTGTTTAATTACATAAAATTCTTGTTCAACACCTTCAGGAAGATTTACACCACTATTTATAAGTTTGATAGCTGAATTTTCTGCTAAAGCTATAATTATGTCACTATTAACATCTTTATTTTGGCTTTTTTCATTCATTAAAACTAATTCACTAAAAGTTATTTTTTCAACTTCTATTTTTTCAGGAGGAATTGAAACTAATGAAATATTATTTGTGTTAGGAAAATTCAATCTTTCTATAATTGATGCTGTTAAATTATTATTTTCTAATTTATTTGAAAATAAATTTTTTAAATTATCAGTAACTATTTTTATATTTTTTTCAACATTTGAAAAATCTTTCGTAATGATATTAGATATATCTGATGCATTCAAAGTATCATTAGGGGCACCTGTTCCTTGAAGTTTTGTATTAAGTTTTATATCACCTAAATTGAGCTTTGATGTCGCATTTATTTTTGCATTTTTTGCATTTAGATTTATTTTGCCCTTAAATTGATTAGTTCTCCCATCTAGTGTTACATCACCAGTTGTTGAAGCCAATGTTGTCTTACCATTTGAAGTAATTACTGAACTTGGGCTTTGTGTTATATCATCTGTTGCACTTACACCTAAAGATTCACTTGCAGTGATTGTTCCTAATTCTATTCCATTTACATCATTTAATGCTACATTTGCTCCACTTGCGTTTACTGTTCCTTGGAAGTCATTTTCTCCATCTAGTGTTACATCACCAGTTGTTGAAGCCAATGTTGTCTTACCATTTGAAGTAATTACTGAACTTGAGCTTTGTGTTATATCATCTGTTGCACTTACACCTAAAGATTCACTTGCGCTTATTGTTCCTAATTCTATTCCATTTACATCATTTAATGCTACATTTGCTCCACTTGCGTTTACTGTTCCTTGGAAGTCATTTTCTCCATCTAGTGTTACATCTCCAGTTGTTGAAGCCAATGTTGTTTCACCATTTGAAGTAATTACTGATGTTGGGCTTTGTGTTATATCATCTGTTGCACTTACACCTAAAGATTCACTTGCGCTTATTGTTCCTAATTCTATTCCATTTACATCATTTAATGCTACATTTGCTCCACTTGCGTTTACTGTTCCTTGGAAGTCATTTTCTCCATCTAGTGTTACATCTCCAGTTGTTGAAGCCAATGTTGTTTCACCATTTGAAGTAATTACTGATGTTGGGCTTTGTGTTATATCATCTGTTGCACTTACACCTAAAGATTCACTTGCGCTTATTGTTCCTAATTCTATTCCATTTACATCATTTAATGCTACATTTGCTCCACTTGCGTTTACTGTTCCTTGGAAGTCATTTTCTCCTGAAAGAGTTATATCACCAGAAGTTGAAGCCAATGTTGTCTCATTTAATACAACGATAGATGTTCCACTCGCTTGAGTTATATCTCCAGTAGTTGAAGTAATATCAAGATTTGTTGAAGATACATTTCCAACAGTAAAATCTCCTCCTGCATAATCTATTTGTATATCTTGTGCAGTCATATTTACTTGACCAGTAAATGAATTTCCAGCTTCAGTAAGAATTAAATCTCCTCCTACTGCTTCAAAAGTTGAATCGCCAGTAATAACCAAATTTGAACCACTTTTTTGTGTTATATCACCTGTTGTAGAGATTGACATATCTCCACCAGCTGTTATATTACCTGATTCAAAATCACCTTGTACATTTATATCAACATTTGAAGTTGATGTTAAATCATTAAATAAAAACTCATTTGATGTAACACTAAAATTACCTAAAGGTGATGTTCCTCCAATAGCTTCATCAAATTTAACTACTCCATCTAAAGCATTAATTGTAAGTCCATTTGCAGGTGTACTACCATCACTATTAACTTCTTTTGCAAATGTCACATCTCCTGGACCAGTTCCTGTACTTATAGTAATATCATCAGTTAAAGTTACATTTCCAGCAAAACTAATATTATTTCCATCAGTTGTTATATCTCCAGCTAAACTATTATCTCCTGTTCCATTTTGAACAAAACCATCTTTAGCTAAAATATCACCGTTTGAACTTGTTGTAAATAATCCTGAATTTGTAATTTCAGCACTTCCATCTATATTCATAGGAGCATTTACAGTTAAATTTGTTCCTGTAAAATCAAAATTTCCTGTTAAATCTGTTGTTCCATTAAAAGTACTTGTTCCAGTACCTGATAACTGTGTAAAATTATCTGCTGTAATTCCATTTGTTGTTACATCTTTTGCTGATACTATTTCAATATCACCTAAAGCTGAATTTGAACCAATTGCACCTGAAACTGAAATATCACCATTTCCAGCTGTAAAAGATAGATTTGGGGCAGGTGTAACTCCAGCTTTTGCATCGATAGAACTGCCAAAAGTTATATCTGAATTATTTGTAACAAATGAAGTGTCATTTCCTAATGTAACTGCACCTGTATATGTTTGAGTTCCATTAGTTTTTACAACTCCTCCATTTATTTCAGAATCACCTGATACACTTAATGTTCCTAATTCATAATTAGAACCCACTGCTCCATTAAATACAACATCTCCAACAATGTCTAAAAATCTATAATTTGATATTGGTGTTGCTCCACCTGTATTATCACTATCCACAGTATTTTCAAAAGTAATTTTACTTCCTGTTAATGTTGTATTTGCATTTAAAACAACTGCACCATTATAATTTTGTGTTCCAGAAGTCTGAATATCAGCATTACTTCCTAAAGTAATTAAATCACTATTTGCTTTAAGTTTAGAAGATTTAATAGATTGATTTAAATTTAAAGTATTAGATGAATTTATTATTAATTCATCTAAAGCAGCTGTATTTCCAACTGCACCACCAAAACTATTAGTTCCTGTTCCTGTTGATAATGTTAAATCTCTAGGGTAGATACATCATCACTGTTTACAGTATCTGCAAAAGAGATATTACCAGCACCACTTCCTGTACTCATTACAACATCATCTGTTAATACTACTGCTTTTGCAAAGCTTATATTATTATTTACTGTTGTGATATCTCCTGCTAAGCTATTTGTTCCTACACCATTTTGTGTAAATCCTCCACTTGCGTTTATATCCCCTTCACTACTTGTTGTAAACAATCCTGAGTTTGTTACACTCATTGCTCCACTATTAAATGCTTTATTTATTGTTACATCATTCCCTGTTATTCCTACTGTTCCTAAGGCTAATGTATTTCCTGTAGTTCCATCAAATATTACATTCCCATTTCCATTATTAATAGTTAAATTTCTTACGATTGTTGTACTATCTAAATTATCTTTAAACCAGATTGTTCCATTATTTATTGTACTTAATGTTGTATTTGCTCCTAGAGTTGTCACACCATTATATGTTTGATTATCTTTTGTTCTTACACTTGTACTATTTATTGCTGTTGTTCCACTTACATCTAAACTTCCTAAAGCGTATGTTGCTCCTACTATTCCATTAAATATTCCATTCCCATTTATACTTAATGTTCTATAATCACTTATTCCTGCTGTATTACTTGAGTTTAATGTTCCTCCAAATGTTACATCACTTCCTGTTAGAGTTGTGTTTTGTCCTAAGACTACGGCTCCGTTATAACTTTGAGAACCACTTGTTACATAATTAGCTCTATTTAAATTAATATTTGTTGCTGTCCAATCTATAGAGTTTACTTGGTGGTCTTTATCTAAAGTTACACTATTTGCTGAAGTTATTTTTAACTCATCAAGTTTACCTGTAAGCGCATCAACACCTAACGTTTTATTGAATATAACATTTCCTGTTCCTGCTGCTAAAGTCAAACTATGTGGACTACCTAAAGCTGTTGCATCATTTTCAACTTCTTGTAAACTAATATTTCCAGCACCAGTATTTGTATCTAAAGTTAAATCACCAACTAAATAAAACTTACTGTTAAATGTAATGTCACTATTGTTAGTTCTAATTTTTCCAGCTAATTTAGTATCTCCATCAGCTAAAATAGAGAAACCTCCTTTTGCAAAAATATCAGCTTCTCCAAGCATTGAAAAATCACCATGTGTTTTAAATGTTACTAATCCATCAGCTGTTATATTATCATTTAAAACTATACCTTCTGAACCAGTTGCCGTTAAATTATCTAAAGTAATAGCTCCTTTTGTTACAACTTCACCAGCAGTAGTAATTGTTCCTGTTGCAGTTACAACAATATCTCCTGAAGTTGTAGTTCCAGTTACTCCACCATCAGCACTTCCAAAGGCAACATCACCATAACTATTTACATATATTCCACCGGTATTTGCATTAAGACTTAATTCTTTTACTTGTGTTTGAATATATTTATTACTAGCACCTACTCCTGTTTTACCATTTAAAGCTGCAACTCTACCTATGATATTTGGATTACTAGAAGCTGTATTATCTGTAATATTTCCATTTGTTGCAGTAACTCTTATTAAACTATCTCCATCAACAGTATTTCCACCAACAACTTTTTGTGCTTTAATTTCACCTAATAAAATGTTATTTGCAGCTAATAATGTAACATCACCATCATCAACTTCATATACTGTTCCATCTGCCATTGTGATATTTCCAGTTGTAGCTGTAACACTTATTTCTCCATTTTCAGTAGTTCTAAGTCCACCAGCTGATCCAGTATGTGTAACACCTGTTCCACCAATTAATGTAATATTTCCTGTTCCTGTTGAAACTAATGCTCCAATAGTAAGTAATCCACCAGCTTCAAGATTAACATTTCCTGAACCATCTGCTGTTGCAGTTTGAGTTAGAGATAAGTTATTATTTGCTTTTAGTCTTAAATTACCATTATTAACAGTTTGAATTGCTCCTGTAAATGAGATTGTAGAAGTAGTTATATCAATCCCTTTTGTAGCACTTGTATAAAGTGATTGTTGTCCAACTTCACTAAATGTCCCCAAATTAACAGTTGTTGTTCCAGTTCCAGCTTTTTGTTCAAAACTTGCAGCTTTAATACCATTTGTAGTTACATTTGTTGCTGAGTTTATTATAATATCACCTAATTCTGTTGTATTTCCAACTAATCCAGTAAATACTACATTTCCAGTTCCTGCTGTTAAAGTTAAAGTTTCAGTTGATGGTGTTGTTCCATCTATAGTTTGAGCAAAAGAGATATTACCAGCACCACTTCCTGTACTCATTACAACATCATCTGTTAATACTACTGCTTTTGCAAAGCTTATATTATTATTTACTGTTGTGATATCTCCTGCTAAGCTATTTGTTCCTACACCATTTTGTGTAAATCCTCCACTTGCGTTTATATCTCCTTCACTACTTGTTGTAAACAATCCTGAGTTTGTTACACTCATTGCTCCACTATTAAATGCTTTATTTATTGTTACATTATTACCTGTTATTCCTACTGTTCCTAAGGCTAATGTATTTCCTGTAGTTCCATCAAATATTACATTCCCATTTCCATTATTAATAGTTAAATTTCTTGCACTTGTTGTACTATCTAAATTATCTTTAAACCAGATTGTTCCATTATTTATTGTACTTAATGTTGTATTTGCTCCTAGAGTTGTCACACCATTATATGTTTGATTATCTTTTGTTCTTACACTTGTACTATTTATTGCAGTTGTTCCACTTACATCTAAACTTCCTAAAGCGTATGTTGCTCCTACTATTCCATTAAATATTCCATTCCCATTTATACTTAATGTTCTATAATCACTTATTCCTGCTGTATTACTTGAGTTTAATGTTCCCCCAAATGTTACATCACTTCCTGTTAGAGTTGTGTTTTGTCCTAAGACTACGGCTCCTGTATAAAGCTGTGTTGATGTAGTATCAACGGAATCGGCTCCACTATTAATATTAATCGTACCACTTGTAATTGAAGTAGAATTTGCCTTAATATCACTTGCTATATTTGTAGTAGTAGCAGATGCAATTGTAAGTGCTCCTAAACGAGCTGTATCGCCAATTGTATTATTTATATTAATATTTCCTGTTCCAGCTGTTAAAGTGATATTATTTGCACCATTTAATCTACCATTTAAATTTATGTTTCCATTATTTGTAGTTAATTTAGAAGTACCTAATAATTCACTATTACCTAGTGTAATTGTAGCTGCTGATGTAGTCGATTTTGTTTCACCAAATAAATTTATACTATTTTGAGAAGTTGCAGTTAAACCATTTGTAAAAGTTGTCGTATCAGTAGAAGAATCACCTAATGTTAAATTTCCTGTATTACTCAAAGTTGTATTTCCAGCTATTGAGTTTGAACTCCCTAATAATGCTATATTATAATTTGAGCTACCAGCTGATGCAGACATAGCTGTATTTACAGTTAAATCACCATCGAAAGCTATTGTTTTATTTTCTGTACCGTTTAAAATAGTCAGGTTATTAGTATTAACAGTTCCTGTAAATGTTGTATCTGCACTTTTTGTAATAGTGATAGTTCCTATATCTGTTCCAATATTTCCAATTGAAACATTTCCTATAGAGTTAATTCCTAAATTTGAAACTGCTCCACTTGCCGTTCCTGTAATTGAATCAACTGCAATATCATTATTTATTCCTGTTCCTAAAGTTAATGTAGCTCCATCACTTAAAGTTACTGCTGAAATATCAATATTTCCAGTTGAAGTTCCTCCAATTGTTGAATTACCTAAAATTTTTACAGCTGTGTTACTATCACCTAATGAAATAACTGAAGTACCCTCTGATTGAATAGTTCCATTGATATTTACTAAACTTGGATTATCAGTATTTAATCCATTTACAAAATTTATTGTGTCTGAACCATTTCCTAAATTTAAATTTCCAGTATTATTAAAAGTAATAGCATTTTGTATAGTTGTATTTGTTCCATATAAACTTATATCATAATTACTTGCTTGTGTACTTAGAGTATTTACAGATAAATTTCCATTAAATACAACACTTCCTGGAGTTGTAGTAATTCCCTCTTGAATACTTAAAGTATCAATTCCACTTATACTTCCGCTTGAAGTTATAGTTCCTTGCCCTGAAATTAATTTTAGATTTTTATTATTTCCAGTTGCTGAATTTAAACTAATATTTCCAACTCCTGTTCCTGTTGATAAAGTAACAGTATTAGCAAGTAAATTCAGATTTCCACCAATTGTAAGATTATTATTTGTTGTAGTAATATTTGAATTTAAACTAATATCTCCTGTTGTACTAAATGTAGTTCCTGTTGTAATATCTGAATTTTGATTAACAGTGATTAATCCACTATTTGTAAATGCTGTTGAAGTTGTAGAATTCCAAGTATTATTTAGATTAAAAATTCCACCTGTAAGTGATGCACTTGCAACTTTTACAGAATCATTAAAATCTGTTTTTGTTGCAGAATTTATAACTAAATTTGCTAATCTATTAGTCTCTCCAACTTTATCTTCAAAAGTAACATTTCCAGTTCCAGCACTTAAAGTTAAATCATAAGTTCCATCTACTGTTCCTTGGAAATCTATATTTCCAATTCCACTATTTGTACTTATTATTGTATTTCCATTTAAAGTCACATCATCTGTAACTATGTCACTATTTGTTGTATTGATTGTAGAGAAAAGTTGAACTTTTTTATTTGTATCTGTTGAAGCTGTAACTGTATTTAAACCATTTGTAAAATTAAATGTATCAGCTGTTGCATTTCCTAAAACTAAGTTACCTTTATTTAAAAAAGTTGTTTGATTTGTAAATGTATTTGAAGAACCTAATAAAGAGACATCATAACTTCTTGCATAAGTTTCAAAATCAACTACTCCAACATTTCCATTTAGAGTAACACTTCCTGTTGATGTTTCAGCATCTTCTTGTAAAATTAATTTATTTAATCCAGTTGCATTATTTGTAACTGTAATATTTCCTGAACCTGAAATTAATTCTAAGTTTTGATTTGCACCAGTTATAGAATTAATAGTAATATTACTTGCTCTATCATTTGCAAGTATAGTTACTATCCCATTTGCACCATCTGTTGGTACACTTAATGTCAAGGCTCCTCCCACAGAAATACTACCTGTTGCAGTTGTTAAATCACTACCTAAAGTTAATGCACCACTTGTACTAAATGCTCCTGTTGATGTAATATTTCCTACATTAGATTTTGTAACTAAGCCACTATTTGTGATAGTTGTAGTTGAATCTGAATTTAAATTATTATTAAAATTAAAAGCTGTTCCAGTTAAAGTAAGAGTTCCTACATCAACCTCATCATTAAATGTTGTAGCTACACTTCCAGCAATTTGTGAAAATGTTCCTTTTAAATCAACTTTTTTATCAAAAGTTGCTGTTCCAACTGAGTTTATTGTTAAAGTAGTTAAATCAAAATCCTCTTTTCTCCCAACTAAATCAGAAAAAGTAATATTTCCCGCACCAGCAGTTAAAGCTAAAGCTTCATTTGTTCCACCACTTGTTCCTTGTGTTTGCCCACTAACAGTAATATTTCCTGCACCCGTTGATGTACTTAAAAGAACAGATTTTCCTTCAGCAATAGTTAAATTTCCACCTATTGATAAGTTTGTATTTGTTGTACTAATATTTGAAGCAAGATTAATATCTCCTGATGTACTAAAACCACCATTTGCAGTTATATCTCCTGTTTGTGATTTAGTAATTAATCCTGAATTTATAAATGAAGTTGCTCCTGTACTATTCCAACTATTGTTTATATTAAAAACAGTACCTCTTAAAGTTGCTGCTCCACCAACATTTACTGTATTTGCAAAGGTTGTAGTATTAGTTGCTGCATTTGTTTGAGTAAGATTTGTACCAATATTTACTGTACTATTAAAATTCGTTAAAGCAGAATTTGTGATTGTTAAATTTGCAAAAGTTGTATTATTTCCTATAGCTCCATTAAAATCAATATTTCCAGTACCAGCATTTAATATTAAGTTTCCAGAATTTGTAGTATTTCCATTTATAGTATCATTAAATACTATATTTCCACTTCCACTTCCTGTACTAATTGTACTATCTTGACCTCCTAAAACTCTAACTGCACCATTGAAAGTGATATTATTATCATCACTTGTTAAAGTTCCTGTATATAAATCTATATAAGTTCCAGATTTTGTAATGAAATTTAAATTATCAGTTGCTGTAACATTTCCTGAAATTGAAATAGGATTCGATAAATCAGCACTTCCTATATTTATTACACTAAAACCATCTTTTGCAATACCTGAAGTTCCATTCCAAAAAAAGTTTGATGATAAATTAAGTGTTCCATAACTTCCAATACCTATACTTGTACCATCAGTTTTTGCTTTTATATTTAATATCCCACCAAGAGATTTTATAGTTGTGCTTGTATTTAAAGAAATTGCATCCGCTATAAGATTAATATTCCCTGTATATGTTCCACCTGAAGAATTTGTATCTCCTATTACAGCAGCTCCATTTGTATAAATACCTGCATATACATAACCACTACCCCAAGAAGAGCCACTACTTCCTGAACTTCCATTGTTCCAACCAGTACCTCCAGTACCTCCATATCCAGTATTTCCTCCATATCCTGCAGCACCTCTTGTAGTATCAAAAGTAATATTTTCATCTGCATGAATTGAAGTAGCTGATTCTAAAGATATTGCATATCCAGAGTTTCCACCAACTCCACCTGTTCCACCTTGTCCACCTGTTCCACCATCTCCCATATGTGCTGAACCACTTGAACCATAAGTATAACCGCCATAATTAGCGCCACTAATAGTGTTGTGTCCAAGCTCTACATTACCTCCTTGTCCAGCTGTAGCATAAGTACCTCCGGTTCCTCCTGTTCCTCCGGTTCCACCAGAGCCTCCTGTACCTCCTGCTCCTCCAGTTGCTTCAAGTTTTAAGTCTCTTCGGGCTTCTAAAGTAGCACTAGTTACTTTTATACCAATACCACCACTTGCACCTGCACTTCCGTTTCCACCAGTACCTCCTGTTCCTCCTGTTCCACCAATAGAGTTACCTCCTGTACCTCCATAAGCATATCCGCCAGAGTGATAAGCTGTTATATAATTAGCTTGTTGATAATATCCACTTCCAGGTTGACCATAACCAACCCATTGACCAGATGAATTATAAGGTCCTGCCCCATCATAGTGATAAGAATAATGGTCAAATTGTTGGTATGTTCCAGAAGTATCTCCTCCTTTAGCATTACCTCCACCTTCTCCATTGTAAGCAGTTCCTCCGGTGTCTCCCATTCCACCGTTTCCACCTCTTCCACCATTTCCACCTTTTCCACCAATACCTGTTACAGTTAGGTCTCTTCCAGCTTCAATAGTTGTACTTGATGAGATTCTTACTCCATTTCCTCCAGCTGCTGCAGTACTTGAAGCACTATCTCCATTACTTCCAGATGATCCTTGTCCACCAGTAGATGATCTTCCTGCAGCACCATGACTATCAGTACCTGCACCTGATGAAACTGCACTTGGTTGAGTATAATTCCCTCCACTTGCAGCCCCTGCAGAATAATCATAGTTATTACCTGTTAAACCTGAAATAGTTACATTGTTTTCAGCATTTGCTGCATCACTTGCATTTGAACCAGCTCCACCTTGTCCTTTAAGATTTATATCTGTAAGTGATAAAATATTAGTACTTGAACCTACAAATATTCCTTCTCCTCCATCTTTTCCTTGTCCATTGTAAGAACTAGAAGTATAATCAAAACCTTTACCTCTAATATTTATATTATCAGCTGTGAAATTATTATAGTTACCTATATATACACCATCATCATAAGTAGTATTTCCAACAGAATACCCATTTGAAGCAGCCCCTATATCTAAATCTCCATGTATATTTATAGTTTGATTAGAACTACCATTGTTTTCAAAATAAACTGGACCTGCTGTTTCAATAGTAAAATTCAATATACTTGAAGCTGTATCACTAATTTGTACACCTGAACCTATATAAATATAACCTGAACCTGTTGATTGTAGTTTTAATGTAACTTCATTTCCTGATGTTTTAGAGATAATTACTCCATTTGAAATTGTCATAGAACCTGAGACTATATTTTCTACACTTGTTCCACCATTTAAAGTACTAACATAACTATTTGCTACAGATTGCGTTATTGTTGTATCAGTTGGATCTAATAACCATAAACCACCTTTTCCTTTTGGTGCAGCTGCTGTTACACTTATATTTTCAGTATCAAGTGTATATCCTGATGTTTCAATTTTTCCACCATTTCCACCATTTTTTCCAGCTTTTGCTTCAAGTGTAGCAGCTACTTTTGTAAGAGAATTTGATTTTGTTACATCTGACCAAATAGCAATAGTTCCTCCATCACCATTGTCTGTTGCATTTGCTGTGATTTTTGCATTTTTTTCAACAATTGTTTTTGTAGCTTGAGAAACTGATTTATCACTATTTTGCCAACTTCCTCCAACGTAAATAGTTCCACCACCTGTTTTTCCATCTGCTTTTATTGAAGCTGTTTGAGTTATAGTTGTGTTTTCACCTGTTACAATAATTTTTCCTGCTTTTCCAGTATTAGAACTAACATCTATGGTTCCTGAATTTATAACATCTCCATTATTTGCTACAAGTTCTACTTTACCTGAAATATCATCTAAACTATTAGCTTCTATAACTCCTGTATTATTTACAACTCCTTTTAACAGTTCATTTACTGCATTTGTTGTTAAATATATTTCTCCACCATTTGCTACAATAGTTCCTGAGTTCTCAACCATTGCATCAAGAACTCCTTTTGACACTACTAAATCTACAATAGAATTCCCATTTAGGTTTACTGTATATTCACTTGCTCCACTTAAATATACTTTCCCTTTTATTGCTTTTATTGTTCCAGAATTTTTTACTTCATTTGAAGCTAACACTACATATGAATTATTTGTTACTTCTATTGTTCCTAGGTTTATTACGCTATTTGTACTATCACCTTTAAAATTATAATTCCCTGCTTGAAAATCCTTATCTGCAAGTTCTTTTGTTGTTGCTACTAATCCTGCTGTATTTACTTTTGCATTTTTATTAAACAATATTCCATTTGAGTTTAATATCCAAACTTGTCCATTTGCGTTCAATGCTCCATCTATTACTGATTTCTCATTACCTACTACTCTATTTAGAGTGATTGAATTTTGATTTGGTTGATTAAAATTTACTACTTCATTTGATTTTATTGAAAAGTCTTTCCAATTTATTGAGGCTTTTTGTGTACTTTGATTTATATTTGTTGTATTCCCACTTTGAGAAATTATTGCATTTCCACTTGTTACAACTCCTTGTGTTGGACTTGCACTTGCTATTATTGCACTTCCTAGCATTGCTGATACAACTAGACTTATTTTCCCACCTTTTAAGATTCTAAATCGTGAGCTAAAATCATGATTAAATTTTATCATTTCATTTTCCTAATTAGAGAAATTTATCACTAAAGTATATAGTTCTAATATCATTTCTATATCACTTATTTACTTGATTATTTTGCATTTAGAATCATATTTATGTAAAATATGCAAAATTTAAATGATTTGAGTAACTATGAAAAAAATCTTTTTAATCTTTTTATTTTTAATTTCTTCACTTTTTTCAAAAAACATAAATTTAAATGAAAAAGAGATTAATTATTTAAAAGAAAAAAAAACTATAACTATGTGTGTTGACCCAGATTGGGAACCCTTTGAAAAAATAAATAAAGAGGGATTTCATGAAGGTATAGCAGCAGATTTAATAAAATTAATTTCAGAAAAATTAAAAATAAAAATTAAGTTAATTTATACAACTAATTGGGATGAAAGTATTCTTTTTTCAAAAGAGAAAAAATGTGATATTTTAAGTTTTTTAAATGATACTCAAAAGAGAAGAGAATGGCTAACATTTACAGATGTTTTATTTGAAGATCCAAATGTCCTTGTTGGAAGAGTTGAAAGAAAATATATTGAAGATATTTCAAAAGAAAATTTATCAATAGCACTTCCAAAAGAGACAGCAATGGCTGAACGTTTTGCAAAAGATTTTCCAAATCTTACAATCATACCAACAGATAGTGAAGATGAGGCATTTAAACTTGTAGAAGAACAAAAAGCAGATTTAACGCTTCGATCTATGATAGTTACGGCTTACACTATCAAAAAAAATGGAATATTTAATCTTAAAATAATTGGTGAACCTAAAGGATATGAGAATAATCTAAGAATTGGTGTAAGAAAAGATGAGCCAATTTTAAGAGATATATTAAATAAAGCTATAAATAAAATCACAAAAAAAGATATAGATAACATTATAAATAAATATGTAACTATAGTAATTGAAAAGACTACCACTTTTACGGTTGCTCTTTGGATTTTAGCTACTTTATTAATTGCTGTTTTTATAATTCTTTTGTGGAATTATATGCTGAATAAAAAAGTAAAAAACGAAATTAAGAAAAATCAAAAACAACAACAGCAATTAATAGAACAAAAAAGAAAAGCAGAAATTGGAGAACTACTAGGCAATATTTCTCATCAATGGAAAAATGGTTTAACACAAATATCTTCATTGAATTTAGAGATGATTTTAATGTATGAACTAAAAGAAGATTTTATTAATAATGAAGCCTTTTATGATAGATTAAAAGATACAGAAAATTCTATAAAATTTATGATTGATACTATGAATACATTTTTAAATTATTATAAAGAAGAGAATCATTTTTCAGAATTTAATATCAAAAACAATATAAATGAGGTTTTAAAATTAGTTGATATTGAAATAAAAAATTCTAAAATTGATATTAAAATAATTGAAAATTTTCCTTTAAAAATAAGTGCTAATAAAAATGAATGGATGCATATTTGGTTAAATTTATTCACAAATTGTATTAAAATTTCTAAAATTAGAAATATTGAAATTCCGAAAATTGAAATACTTATAAATGAAAAAAATATAATTTTTAGAGACAATTGTGAAGGTTTCAAAAAAGATATATTAAAAACAATCCTAAATAATGAACAAAAAGGATTAGGATTAAAAATGAGTTCTAAAATATTAGAAAAAAATGATTGGGGAATAATCATAGAAAATTCTAAAACAGGTGCAAAAATCACTTTATTTGATAAAAAATAATAATCGTGATATAAAAATGATATTTGTTTTTTATAATTATTAAAAAAAGGTTATAACTTTGATTAAAAATATAAATATATTAAAATCATTATCAATTCTTTATGCAGAAGATGACATAGTAATTAGAGAAACTATAACAAGAATTTTAAAAATGTTCTTTAAAGAAGTTTTTATTGCATCTGATGGAAATGAAGCATTAAAAATCTATGAAAATAAAAAACCTAATGTTCTTATGTTAGACTACGTTATGCCTAATTTAGATGGATTCCAAACAGCTAAAATTATAAGAGAATTAAATAAAAAGATCCCTATTATTCTTGTGAGTGCATATACTGATAAAGAAAAGTTACTAAATGCAATTGAAATTAATTTAATAAAATATTTAGAAAAACCTATTTTATATGATGACTTAATAAATGCATTTGATAGTGTAATACATTTTTTAGAAACTAATAATTTAATTCTTACAAAACTTGATGAAAATACTTGTTATTCATTCATTACAAAAAATATTATAAAAAATGAACAAGAAATATCACTAAGTAAAAATGAAATACTATTCTTAGAGCTTTTATTGGATAAATCAAATCAATTAGTTACAAAAGAGATTATCGAAAATATTGTTTTTAAAGAAAATGTTGATGAAAATACATTGAGAAATATGGTTTATAGATTAAGAAAAAAATTAGATACAGAAGTAATAATAACTATTAAAGATTTAGGATATTTAATTAGAATCTAAAGAAGTAGTTTTTACTACTTCTTTACTATTTTTTTGCTTTTTTCTTTTTATGTCTATTTATAAATAACATAAATCCAGTTATTACAAAAAGTGCCATTAAAGATGAAGCTAAAAACATACCAATTTGACCAATAATCCCAAAATACTCACCTGTGTGTAAAGGCAAAATACTTCTCATTAATTGTTCATTTAAAGGTTTTTCTTTAAATCTATCATCTTTTAATAATTGCCAAGAATTAATATCTAATTCTAAAGTATTTGAATGTCTAAAATAGTCTGATTTATCATCTAAATAAGTAAAACTATAAATCGTTCCTTTTTGAGGTAATCTAACTGTAAATGAATAATAATCTTTTTGAATAAAAATATTAAACATATCTATAGCTTTTTGAACATCAGCAAATTTGGATTGAGAATTTTCTTCTCTCCTTTGAACTTGCATTTTTGGATTTTCTCCCATTTGAGAAATATCTCTTTTTGGTTTTTCTCCTCTAGGTGCTTGTGCTATTGGCTTTTGCTCTACTTTTTGCCCCTCAACTTTTTGCTGTTCTTTTGGAGGCATCATTCTTTGAGGTTTTTCAACACCTGCTATTTTATATAACATTGTATTATACCAACCATAAGACCAGTAAAGTCCAGTTAATGCAGCAAGCAAATAAAATGGTATAACCCACATTCCTATTGCACTATGCATTGTTGATAAAAATGCTCTACCCTTATGTTTAAATTTAAAAGTGAAACTTTTGAAAAAAGAGTGTTTTATTCTTCCCCAATAAACAATAATACCACTAATTACAAGAATTATTAAAGAGACTGTTGAAATAGCAACAGTTTGTTTTCCAACTTCTCGCGCATCTCCCTCTAAAGCCAACCATCTATGTAATCTTAGCATTAATGAAAAGAAATCTCTTCCTTTTAAGTCAGGTAAAATTTCTGCTGTATAGGGATTTAAATAATAATTTACTCCTCTTCTAGCATCTTTTCCTTCTCCTTCAACATTTAAAACAACTGAAGCATCTAAATCACTAGAAATAGAGATACTATTAATTTTTGCTTTAGGATTTCCTGCTTGAAACTTTTCTAATAACTCTTTTGTTGATAATTTAGTTTTATTTTCTGGAACACTTACAACAAAACTATCTTGATTTATAAATCTTGTTATCTCTTTTTCAAAAGATAATACCGCCCCTGTTACTCCAACAACAAAAAGAACTATCCCTGCTGTTATTCCTAAAATCCAATGTATCTTAAACCATATTTTTTTATGCATATTTTACTTCTTTATCTTTTTATATTCCAAGGTATACCTTGTTCTACATCTATAGTGTATGTAATTGCGTGAATTGTTTTATCATATTCCTTTCCATCAATTTCACCTTTTGTTTCATCTTCAAAATTTGCTTGAATTAAATATTTTCCTATCCAAGGAGTATGAATTGTAAATTCACCTTTGTCATTTGAATCAAAAGTTTTTTCCCAACCAGTTGGAGAAATAACTCTAATTTTAGATTTCTTTATTGGTTCATTTTTGAAAACTATTTTAAAAGTATTACTATTTTTTTCAATTGGAATAATGTCAAAATCAGTAACAACCTGTGTATTTGTTCTTCCTGCTTTTGAATAAGCAATTTTGTTCTCTATAATTTCTGAATCTCTAGCCTTTCTAGGTTCAGATGTTCTAACAATTGTTATATCACCTTTTTTATTTAATACATAAGTGATATTGTTATTATTTTTTTTAACTTCTTTTAGCAATTCTGTAGGATAAACCTCACCTTCTTTTATCCTAGAAAATTTTTCACCACTTTCTAACTGTTTTCCATCAAAATGTCCAAAAAACAATTTTGCTTCATCTTTTTTATCATCTAGTTCTAACCAAATTTCATGGGCATTTAAACTAATTGTGGCAAAAAGTGATAAGAATATCAAATAAACTAATTTTTTCAAAGTAACTCCTCTTTTTTTAATGTGCAAATTTTAACTTATGATTTTTAACGGTTTTTTAACAAAAATGATAATTGTTATTGAAATTAAATTATAAAATAAAAAAAGATAAGTAGAAAATTACCTATCTTTTTTAAAACTTTATATTTTATTTAACTATTCTAAAAAGTATAATTTGCACTTATCCAAAAGTTTCTACCAGCAGTGATATTACTATATTGTTCATAGTAATAAGGTGTTCTTCCTGAACCTTCTGCAACTGCATTATATTCCATAAAATCTTTATCAAATAGATTATTAACTCTACCATTAAAAGTTAAATTTTTATTAACTTTATATGAAGAACCTAAATTCCAAATAGAATAATCTTTATAATACAAATCTTTATACTCATTTCCTACTTTATATCTTGAATTAAATCTGTTAACTTCTCCTGAATATTGTAAATAAGTATTAAATTTCGTTGTTGCTTGCCAATCTAAAGTGGCATTATACATTTGTTCTGGACTACTTCTTAAAGGTTTTCCATTTGTACTTGGATCATCTGATTCTATTTCAGAATCCATATATGTCCAATTTGCTTTAATAGATAAATTATCTAAAATAAAATATTTTCCTGCAACTTCTAAACCTTTAATCGTTGCTTTTCCAACATTTTGTTTCATCGTAGGGTCATACCCTAAAGCTCGCCATTCATCACCTATAGAACCTATAACATCACCACTCTCGATTTTATCTTTAAAATCATTTTGAAATAATGTTACATTAAAATTATGTTTATTTTCATGTTCATAATAAGCTGCTAATTCATAACTTACAGACTCTTCAGGTTTTAAATCTGGATTTCCAATCATAGGAGATGTACCTTGCCCACCAAATCCTGTAATACCTTCTTGTAAATCGGTAGTTTTAGGAGTTTTATATCCAGTTGCAACTCCTCCTTTTAATGTCCAATTATTAGTTACATTATAAGTTAAATATGCTCTAGGACTTACATGACTTCCAAAATCTTCATGCTTATCATATCTTGCACCAAGAGTAAGAGTTAAAGGTTCTATAATATTCCAATTATCTTCTGCAAAAAATCCATATTGATAATATTCTTTTGTAAGATTTGACTTTCCTTCACTCATTCCAAATACACCATCTTGTAATTCTGCTTTTAGATATTCAGTCCCAACAACAACAAAATGGTTATTTAATGGCATCTCATATTTTGCATTAAATGTTGTATTTTTAGACTCTAAAGTTCTAGTTGGTCTTGGCATAAGTGCAACAAAATAAGGATCTTGCATAGCTGCATCTAAATTTGCCCAATTAGATTTATTATCTTTAATATATTGTCTTTGCTTTGCATTTAAAGGTAAACTTCTTCCTAAATTTGAAGATTCTATATGATGAACGCCTATTGTACTCTTACCTAAGTCCCAGTTTGCTTCCCAATTTAAAGCATATTGTTCTCTTTCCATTCTTTGAATTGGAGCATATCCAACTCTTTGAGTACTAAATATAGTATCATAGCTATCAACTGTTCCTACACTACCATTTGTATTATCATATTTTTGTTTAGCTATATCGAAATCAGCTTTGATTGTATGATTTTCATTTGGAGTGAAAGTTAAACCTGCACCAAATGTCCAATTTTGGTTATCCATTGTTTTACCATTTGCACCAAAACTACTATTTGATTTACTTGAATCTTTTCCATTGAAACTATCTTTAGCCCATTCTGGATTTGATTCTTCATTATCATAATAACTTCCTCTTAAACTTAAGCCCAATTTATCTTTTATAAGAGGTCCCATAATAGAGAAATCTGTTGTATCTCTATCTCCCCAATAACTTTCTGTTTGAAAAGTTCTACTATGATTTATAGAACCTGTCCATTCATTTGATATCTTTTTAGTAATAATATTTATTACACCACCCATTGCATCTGCACCATAAAGTGTAGACATTGGTCCTCTTACAACTTCTATTCTTTCTACCATAGACACTGGTGGAATATTTGCAAATTGTAAACCACCAAAGTTATTTGGATAAATATCTCCATTATTATTTTGCTTTTTACCATCAATTAAAACAAGTGTATAATCAGCCCCCATACCTCTTATACTTACCGTACCTTGTCCAGATTTATCTGTACTTTCACCAATATCAACACCTTCTATATCTTTTACAGCATCTAATAGATTTGTGTAGGGTTTTTTTTGTAAATCTTCTTGAGTTATAACTGAAATACTTGCAGGGGCATCTGTTATTTTTTGCTCATATCCTGAAGCAGAAGATACTACTTGAACTTCATCTAGTGTTGTAGTTTCATTTGCTAATAATGTTTGAGTAACCAACAATACTGCAACTGAACTTGCAATTTTAATTTTCATAATAATCCTTGTTAAGTTTTGATTTTTAGCTGGCTACTTGTAGAAAATGTACTTTTGCTTGCGATTTAAATTCATTAGAATGAAATTATATTTAGGAATAATGATTAAAAAATGATTTTTTGATAATAACTATTATAATTAAAATATTTTTAATAAGAATTAGACTATTATTCTTAAAAAATATGGAAGTCAAGATTGTCTAATACTTTTTTCTCAAAAAAAAATTTTGATATATTAATTGTTGAAGATGAGCCTATTTTAGCTATGGCTATGGAAGTTAAGTTAAAAAAGCTTGGATTTGGAGTAAGTGGAATTGCTACAACTCCTGATAATGCTATTTTACATATGCAAAATAGACATCCTGATTTGGCAATAGTAGATATAAATTTAAATTCAACAAAATCAGGTATAGATGTAGCAACATATATTTGGAAAAATTTTCATATTCCAATTATTTTTTTGACCTCTTACTACAATGACAAAATTTTAACTCAAGCAATGGAAGCTGAACCTTATGCATATTTAATAAAACCTTGTAGAAATGAAGAATTAAAAGTAGCAATAAATACATCCATGCACAAACATCAATTCTTTTTTAAAAACAAAAATATTCTTAAACCCTTAGAAAACAAATTTATTTATTTAACTAAAAATATAAAATTTGATTTAATTCAGCAAGAATTATATGTTGATGAAAAAATTTTCAATTTAACAAAAACAGAAAAAAAGCTTTTTGATATTCTTACTTCACAAGAAGGAAAAGTTGTAAGTTTTGACACAATTTTCAATTTTATTTATAGAGAAGATGTTTATGATTTATCAAAATTACGTTCATTAATATATAGATTAAAAACTAAACTTGGTTTTAATCCATTTGAAAACTTATATGAAGAAGGATACAGGATAAAAACTTTTGAAAAAAATATTTAATTTTAATTATTACTCTTTTTCCACAAAAATTATACTTTCTCTTTTATTATTTATAATAATTTTTAAATTGATAAAAATTACTTTAACTACACCAAAAATACAGAGCAATGCAATAAATAGAGAAATTGAATATATCACAAGAGCTTTACTTATTACAAAAGAAGAGATAAAAATTATTGGTAAGTCTCTTAAGATGCAAACAGATTTAGAAATAAACTTATCAAAAAATATTATTGAAAATGAAATAAAGAGTTTAGATTTAAAAATCAATAATTTATTAGAAAAAAAAGATCTGTTTAGTTTGTTGAAAAAAAGTTCAATTTCACAATTTTGTACTTACAATTTATCTTTAAATAACAATAATATTTTAAATAAATGGGAAAAAAAAGAACAAAATTTTTTATTTAACTACAAATTAAAAAACTCAAATTTTATACTTGAACTCATATGCTCTCAAAATTCTTTAAATCCTAATCATATGACTTTTGAACTGGATTTAAAAAAACATTTAAAAACTAAATTATTAATTGATTCTGAACTTGAAGATACAAAAATGGCTGTTTTTTGGATTAATTCAAATGCTTTAAAAACAAAAAATAATATTTTGAGAGAAGAGAACAAAGAACTTAGAAAAGAGAAATATCATATCAGTATGTTATCAAATGTAAAAAATATTCCTACAGGGAATTTGACTCTTGAACAAATATTAGATTCAAAAAATAGTGGAAAACCTATCACACATAAAATAGATAATAAAGAAGTTTTAACTTGGATTTTAGATTTAAATTTAAATCCTTCGAAAAATGTATTTTTAGCTTATTCAATAAATAAAAGCCAATTAGAAAATAAAAATAACCTTTCAGAAATATTTTTATTTGAAACTCTTATTGCAATTGGAATAAGTTTTATTTTAATTTTATTTATTTTTAAAAGATTATTAAAAAATATAAATACTTTAACAAAAACTGCTATGAGAGTAAATCAAGGAGAAAAAAATATTAGAAGTCATGTAAAAGGTGAAGATGATGTGGGGATTTTAGGTCAATCTTTTGACTCAATGTTAGATTTTTTTGAAAAAAGTATAAAAACATTGGATAAAAAAGTAGAAGAAAAAACAAAAGAGATTTCAAAATCACTTGAAGAAAAAGAGATATTGTTAAAAGAAATTCACCATAGAGTTAAAAATAATCTTGCTTTAACAATAAGTTTAATTGAACTTCAAGAAGAGGAAATTGAAGATGAAAAAACAAGAAAAGTATTGATTGATATACAAGAAAGAATTTATACTATGGAGCTTTTACATAGAAAACTTTATGAATCTACAAATTTAAATAAAATTCCTTTTAAAATTTATGTTGTTGACTTAATAAATGCTATTTCAAACACATATGATAAAAATAAAAATGTAGAAATAAATTTCTTTATAGAAGATATGGATTTAAATATTGAAACAGCTATGCCGTATGGATTGATTTTAAATGAAATAATAACTAACTCTTTTAAATATGCATTTATTGACATAATTAATCCAAAACTTGATATAAAAATTTCTAATCAAAATAATAAAAAAATATTAGTTGAAATAAAAGATAATGGTAAAGGTTTAAAAAATGATTTTAATATAATTTCAAATGAAACATTAGGTTTAAGACTTATAGATATGATTGTAAGACATCAATTAATGGGAAGTATTTCATATACTTTTGACAATGGTGCAAAATTTACAATTTTAGGTGAAATAAAAGAATAAAATCAAGTAAAATTTTACTTAAAATATAGACGAAAAAAAATCTAAAATACAAGCATCTTTAATTTTATTATTCTAATTTAAAAATTTGATTCAAAGCTGGAAATAATGCTTCAATATGAGAAGCATTAGATATATTTAAAATCTTTATTTCTAAATTTTGAGTATTTTTTAAATATGAAGCAAAAGTTTCAATATCACTGGGATTTTTTCCTTTATTTTCTATCTCGCCAACACTTAAATATAATTTCTTAGGATTTTTTATTTTAAATTTTTTATTTTTTAATTCTTTTAAGATATTAAAATCATTCCACCAAATAGATGGGCTTGCTGCTATAAAATTTTGAAAATCTTCACTATGATTTAGAAAAGCATATAGAGTAAAAAGTCCACCATAAGAGTGTCCAAACAAAGTCTGTTTTTTTGTGTTTATTGGATAATTTTCTTCAATTATTGGCTTTAACTCATTTTGTAAAAAGTTATAAAACTTCTCAGCTCCTCCTTGCAAATATTCAGAACTTCCACGATTTGCTAAAATCTTTAACTCACCTTTATATGGTGGTGTATAATCATAACTTCTAGCTTTTATATCAAAAAGATCTTTAGAAGCATAGCCAATAGCTACTATAATAGGTGGAGTTTTTTTTGTACGATAAGACATATTATCAATAACTTGAGCCATAATAGAAGCATAAGGGAAAGTTGCATTTCCATCTAAAATATATACAACATCATAACCATTTTTTGGCTCTTTAGTTTTAGGTTTATAAACTTGTATTAAATATTTTTGTTCATGAAATTTTGAAGATATGACAAATTCTTGATTTTGTTCAGCACCAACTAAAGAAATATTTTTTTGTACGTTTATTTCAGAGTTTGCAAACAAATAAAGATTTAAAAAAGATATGATAAATAATAGCTTTGTTAAATTTTTCATTTTTATCCTTATAATTTTTTTAAAATAATTACTTTAGAAATCATAAGCAAGGAGAAAAATCCTTGCTTTTAATTAAAATTTAACATTCATTGCTAGGCTAAATCTTCTTCCATCTAAAATATAATCAAATCCATCTTCACTTGTAACCTCTTTATTTGCTACATTATAAACACCAGCAGTGAAACTTATTTTTTTATCATAATTATATACTGAACCCAAATCTACATATGTATAAGCAGGATTTTTATCACTTGCATTACTACTTGAACCTGCTGTTTTACCTCTATAATTTACTTGTGTCCATAATAAAACTTTAGATGTTACGTCCCAATCAAGTCCAGCATTAAACATATGTTTTGAGATATCATTTAAAGGATTACCTTGATTTGCTCCTGATTTTTGTTCACTATGTGTATATGTATAAGAGTGTCTATATTTTAAATTATCTAAAATATAATAATCAGTTGTAAGTTCTATACCTTTGATTTCTGCTTTATCTACATTTTCATAAGCTGTATATCCATATTGATGAGCATCATAAATTGTTCCTTTATAAGTACAAGCTGTATTAGGTTGACAAATTCTTCCTGTTCTTGTAATTTTATCTTTAAAATCTGTTTTAAATACAACTAAACTTCCATCTAAACCAATATCTGGATTATCATAAGAAACTCCAGCCTCATAATTTACACTTGTTTCAGGAGTTAAATCTGGATTTCCAATCATAACTCCACCTCTTGAAACTCCTGCAAAATCAGGTGCTGCTTGTCTTAATGATGGTGCTTTATATCCACTTGTTACACCACCTTTTAAATTTAAATTATCTGTTAAACTATAAACAGCATAAATTTTTGGACTAAATTCACTTCCAAAAATTTCATTATAATCATATCTTCCACTTAAAGTTAACGCTAAATCATCAGTTACATTCCAAGTATCTTCTGCAAAAAGTGCCCATTGGTATCTTTGCATCTCTACAATACTATTATTTAAAGAACTTGTTGCTCCATCTTCAAGCTTTTCTTTTTTGTAGTTCGCTCCAACTGTTAAAGAATTTGTATCAAAAAAATATGTTCCTTGCGAATTTGCAGTGATTGTATCAAATTTTATACCATTACCTGTTGATGAATTTGTTCTTGAAGGATTATTTGCATTATCATAATTCAAATATGAATCTAGTAAAAATTTAGCTTCTTTAAATTGATGAGTCAAATTATAGTTATATTTTATTAATTTAGTTGCTTCACCTGTAGAAGTTGTTGAAATACTTTTTCCAGGAGTTGTTGTTCTTTCTTGCGTACTATAATTATACTCAGCTGTAATTGTATTATCTTCATTTGGAGTTAAGATTGCTTTTGTACCAAAATTTTCTCTTTTAAAATCAGGATCACTCCCTGCACTTTTTGTTGAACCACCTGCATTAAAATCACTTTCATCTGTATCTAAAAGTCCTGCTGTTAATTGAACTGATAATAAATCTTTTACAACAGGTACATTTACAAATATATTTGTATTTCTTGAATCATTATTTACTTTATTTGAAGAATCCGCTTTAATATATTCCGCTTTTATACTTGCGGTTACTTTATTTTGATGTTTTTTTGTAATAATATTTATAACTCCACCCATTGCATCTGAACCATATAAAGAAGAAGCAGGACCCCTAACTACTTCTATTCTTTCAATTGCTTCTAATGGCGGTAAAAAATTGATTTGAGCTCCACCAAAACTTCCATTTGGATTAAAAGCATCATTTCCTTGCATTGGTTTACCATCGATTAAGAATAAAGTATAATCAGCACCCATACCTCTTATAGAAATTGATTGATTACTTCCTCCACCATTTACAAATACACCTGGTACATTTTTAAGAACATCTGTAACATCGGTATAAGATTTTTTTTCTATTTCTTCTGCTGTAATAACTGAAATAGTTGCAGCAGCATCTTGAATATTTTGCTCATATCCAGAAGCAGTACTTACAACATCAACTTTATCCAATAAAGTTGCTTCTGCATTTAACATAATTGGTGCAGTTAATAACACTGTTGCTGATACAACTGATGCACCTAAATAATTTGTAGTTTTGTGTTTTTTACTTACGATGTAATTTCTCAATCTATTTTCCTCCAAGAAAATTAAATATTTTTTATGTTTGATTTTGATTTTTGGCTGGCTACTTTTTAGGAGAACATAATTAGAAATTTTGCTAGCTAGTAAATATTATAAATGTTTTTGTTAGTTTAGTTTGTTCGCTTTATTTAACTAATCATTAACAAAAAATCAATGGAATATTAACAGAGTTAATCTTAATTTTAAATAAAATTGATAATTAGTATCATTAATATTTAAGTTTTAATTTGATAATATCTTATTTATTTAAAATTAGGAAAAATAATGGAAAATCTCTTTTTATTAATTATTACACTAGCAGCACTTTTTTATCTTTATAAAAAAGTTTTTAGAAACAATAGTTGTAACTGTGGAAAAGACTCTTGCAAATCAAATGAGAAATAAAATATTGTAATTAATATTCTACTTATATAACATAAAAACAACTATATAACTATAAAAATCAAAAAAATTCATTTTAAAAATAAGGAGAATATTTTATGGGATTGGATGAAGTAAAAAAAGGAAATAAAGTAAAAGTTTTAAGATTAAACGCTAAAGGAAAACTACTTTATAAATTACTTGATATGGGATTTGTAAAGGGAGCATTTATTGAAATAATAAGAGAAGCACCTTTATATGATCCAATGGAGTTAAAAATACATAATTACAATTTAACTCTTAGAAAAAGTGAAGCAAAATTAATAGAAATTGAAATAATATGAAAAATATAAAAACAGTATTAGCAGGACAACCAAACTGTGGAAAATCTACAATATTTAATCTAGTAAGTGGAATAGAACAACATATTGCAAATTATCCTGGCGTTACAGTTGATAAAAAAACAGGTTTTTTTAAATATGAAGAGTACAAAGTACAAATGGTTGATTTACCAGGAACTTACTCTTTTAGTTCTTATTCATTAGAAGAAAGAGTTGCAAAAGAGTTTATTTTAAATGAAAATCCAGACATCATAATAAATGTTGTTGATGCTTCAAATTTAAAAAGAAATCTATATCTAACTTTTCAACTTTTAGAAATGGGACTTCCTGTTGTTATAGTTTTAAATATGATGGATGTTGCTTCAAGAAGAGGAATAAAAATAGATAGCAAAAAAATCTCTTTAATGCTTGGATGTCCAGTTGTTGAAGCAAGTGGAGCAAAAGGTATTGGTAGTGAAGAGATTATGAAAACTATTATAAATCTACATGAAAATAAAACAAATTTTGAAGAGTTTAAAATAAATTATGAAGAGTTAGAAAGTTTTATTTTAGATATAGAAAATGAAATCAAAAATTCCACTTCATATTTATCAAAAAGATGGCTTGCAATAAAAGCTTTAGAAGGTGATTCAACAGTTATTGAATATCTAAAAAAAGATTTTTTAAAGATTGAAGAAAAACTGGAAAAGGATAATCAACTTTTTGAAACAAAATATAATAAAAACATCATTACTTTTCTCGCAACATTTAGATATGACAGTGCAGAAATAATTTATCAAAAAAATGTTATTGAAGAGAAGAAAAATAAAGAAACACTAACAGATAAAGCAGACAAAATCATTTTAAATAGATTTTTGGCTTTACCTATTTTATTTGCTTTGATGTTTTTGGTTTATGAAATATCTATTGTCTATGGCTATAAACTCACAGATTATACTTGGCCTATTTTAGCAAGTATTAAAAATTTTGTGATTGATATTATGCCTAATGCAAATTTTACAGATGTTCCAATGATAACTGATTTTGCTATTTGGATGGTAAATAGTGCAAATGCTTTACTAAATTATATTCCAATATTTTTTATTTTATTTGCCTTAATTGCTATCATGGAAGATGTTGGATATATGCCAAGAATGGCATTTATTCTTGATAGAGTATTTAGAAAATTTGGTCTTCATGGACAATCTACTCTTCCACTTGTACTTGGCGGTGCGATGGTTGGAGGTTGTGCAGTTCCTGCTGTTATGTCAACAAAAGGAATTGCAGATGAAAGAGCTAGAATGGCTACAATTTTAACAGTTCCTTATATGAATTGTTTAGCAAAAGTTCCATTTTACACCCTACTTTTAGGAGCATTTTTTAAACCTGATATGGCTTTGATGATGTTTTATATTTCTACAATAACAATTTTTTCAGCATTAATAGTTGCAAAAATTTTAACTAGCACTGTTTTAAAAAATAGAGAAACAGCTCCTTTTGTTATGGAATTACCACCTTATCATTTACCAACTCTAAAAGGTATTATTATTCGTTCTTCTCAAAGAGTTTGGTTATATATCAAAAAAGTTGTAACGATTGTTTTAGCTGTTGCAATTGTACTTTTCGCCCTACTTCAATTTCCAGGATTAACAGAAGAATCTAAAACTAAATTTGAAAATATGTCAAATGATGCTTTAGTAAATTTTGATTCAAAAATAAAAGACTCAATATATTATGAACATATAAATTCAAAAGAAAAAGTATCTGAGCTTTTAAACTATTATGATAATTATAGAACTAAAAAAATGGCAAATTCATCAAGTAGCGTTGATGAAAAATTCAAAAAAGAAAATGCCTTATATTATAAATTAATAAGACCTTTAAAAGATGTTGAAGCAAAAAAAATCAACATTGCTTTAAGAGAGTTATCAAATGATAGAAAATCTATTTTAAGAGAAATAAAAAATGAAAAAGTTGAAAATTCACTTCTTGGAATGGCTGGACGTTCTATAGAACCTCTCACTCAATTTGCAGGATTTGATTGGAAAATCAATGTTGCATTTTTAAGTTCATTTGCAGCAAGAGAAAGTGCTGTTGCAACGCTGGGTTCTTTATATGAAAACAATAAAGCAGATAATCTAAGAGCTGAAGAAGCGATGGCACTTAACAGTGGATATACTCCACTTCATGCTACTGCAATTATAATTTTTATGCTTTTAACTCCTCCTTGCATAGCAACAATGATAGTTGTAAAAATGCAAACAAATAGTTTCAAATGGATGTTATTTGCAATATTTTTTCCTGTAACTTTAGGAATATTGATAGCTTCAATTGTGTTTACTTTAGGAAATATTTATACGTTGAGTGGCTTTGAAGCCATGAGTTATTACTACTTTATAGTTTTAACAATTACCCTAGTATTAGGACTGTATCCCAATAAATCAATCAATTGGAAAGGAGGATTAAAAAACTCTTAACAATATGAAAAATAAAAAAATCAATTTAATAAAAAGGATAAAAAATGATTAAAAAAACTATATTTTTACTTTCAATCTTAGCAAGTTCAGCATTTGCTCATTCTGCAATAATGAACTGCTTTGATAATGCAGATGAAACTATCACTTGTGAAGGTGGCTTTAGTGATGGCAGTAGTGCAAATGGTGTGTATTTTATAATAGAACAAGATGGTAAAGAGATATATGAAACTAAAATGAATGAAAATAGTGAAGTAACTTTTAAAAAACCAAAAGGTGAATTTACGGCTATTTTAGATGCAGGTGAAGGACATGAAGTTTATATAAAAAGCAAAGATATAACTCAATAAATAAACAGATTTCTCTTAAAAAATTTAAGAGAAATCTATCATTTTGTTAAAATCAACTTATTTGCTTTTGTAATTCTAAGTTGATATTCTTGTCCTTCATGAACAATAGTGATTGTAGTTTTATGTTCAAAGATATCTTTACTATCAATCTTTTTTTCTTTTTCTTCTTGCATTTTTTTCCTAAATAACTTATTTAACAAATTATAAATAGGATATTAACGCAAGAAATCTTAAGAATTAATAAAATTGATAATTGATATCAATATTATAGCTTTAAACTTCTTTTATTTTCTCTAAAATTTTATTTGTATTTTTGTTACTAAAATATATTGAAAGTGCAAATAAAATCAAACATAAAGTAAAAAAGAAAATTGTTAGAAAATCCCATTCATTATTTAAATTTTCTGGTTTTGATAGTTTTGTATTAACATCAGTTACTTTCTCTTTTAACTCTTCTGCAAATCCTTCAAGTGGCGCTATTCCATCTTTTATTATTGTATGACCAGGACCTCCATCAAGAACTATTTGATATGGTTCTTTTGGGATATTTACAATTAGTTCACTTTCAGCAGGAAGCCTTTGTTTAAATAAAATATCACCACTTACAAGTGATTCTAATCTTATCATAGCTCCTGCTGCATCTTCACCTGTACTAAATTCACCTCTTACTGTAATAGTATTGTCTGAATTATCCATAACATTTATAATTAAATTATGAGCATTTAAACTAACTGATAAACAAATTGTTAAAAATATAAATATATTTTTCATCTAAACTCCTATTTTATTGATTTTCTTTAATGCAAAAGATGCGATTATTTCAAGAAATATAAAAAATCCAAAAATAAAAATAGAAATTAATATAAAAAATAATCTTTCAATTACAAGTATTTTAGATAATGCTGGTGGAATAGGACTTTATATGTCTAAAATGATTATTGAAAGCCATTTTAAAGGTAATATTTTAGTTACAAATAAACAAAATGGTGTTGCTTTTTCTATTGAAGTGTAAAATAGCAGAAATTCTGCTATTTTACATTTAATTATCTTTAGAATTTTTTATAAGATTGACATACCAATCTTCTGATATATCTTCAACGTCTAAATCTTTTAAAAAAATTTCTAACTCACCATCAATCATATTTAACTCTTCAATTTTTTCATCAGGAATAAATAAAGCTTCAACACAATAATCAAATAATTGTTCCTCACAAATAAACTCATCTTCCATACCCCAACCATCTTCAAAATCTTCTATTAAAAAATACTTTTCTAAATCTTTCAATCATTTCTCCAAATTATAAAGTAGGATGAATCATATTTTCTGGTTTTACATAAGAATCAAACTCTGATTCAGTCAAAATCCCAAGATTTAATGCTTCTTGTTTTAATGTTGTTCCATTTTTATGAGCTGTTTTTGCGATAAGCGCAGCTTTTTCATAACCAATATATGGATTAAGTGCAGTTACAAGCATAAGTGAATCATTTAGATATTTATTGATATTTGATAGATTTGGCTCTATTCCAACTGCACAATTATCATTAAAAGCAAGCATCGTATCACTTAAAAGTCTTATTGATTGAATAATGTTTAATGCAATTACAGGTTTAAATACATTTAATTCAAAATTACCCTGAGATGCAGCTACACTAACAGTTGTATGATTTCCCATAACTTGAACAGCAACCATAGTCATAGCTTCACTTTGAGTTGGATTTACTTTTCCTGGCATTATTGAACTTCCTGGCTCATTTTCAGGAATTGTAATCTCCCCTATTCCGCATCTAGGACCTGATGAAAGCCATCTTATATCATTTGCTATTTTCATAAGATTTGAAGCAAGGGCATTTAAAGCTCCACTTAAAAAAACTTCTCCATCATGAGATGTTAAAGCATGAAATTTATTTGGATGAGATTTAAACTCATATTTTGTATTTGTTAAGATATTTAAAACTTCACAAACCATAGGTGAAAAATTTGGATGAGAATTTAGTCCCGTTCCAACAGCAGTTCCACCAATAGCAAGTTCAACAATATATTTCATAGAATCATCAATTTGATTTAAAGCTTTATCCAACATATCAACATAAGCTGAAATTTCTTGTCCTAAAGTTAAAGGTGTTGCATCTTGAAGGTGAGTTCTTCCTATTTTTACAATATTTTCAAACTCTTTTGATTTATTTTCTAAAGTTGATTTTAAAACATTAATAGATGGAATCAATCTTTTTTGAAGTTCAAGAACAAATGCTATTCTCATAGCTGTTGGATAAGTATCATTTGAACTTTGTCCTTTATTTACATCATCATTTGGATGAATAAGTTTTTCAACTCTAAAATCTTTTCCCAAGTTTTCAGTTGCTCTTGAAGCGACTACTTCATTTACATTCATATTAGATTGTGTTCCTGAACCTGTTTGCCAAACAACCAAAGGAAATTCATTTGCTAATTTACCTTGAATTATTTCATCACAACTTACACAAATTGCATCTGTTTTTATTTTATCTAATCTATTTAATTTATTATTTACAATAGCGCAAGCTTTTTTTAAATAAGCAAATCCTTCAATTATCTCTTTAGGCATTTTCTCACCACCGATTGGAAAGTTTTCTAAACTTCTTTGAGTTTGTGCACCCCAATATTGATTATTTGGAACTTTAATTTCACCCATTGTATCTTTTTCAATTCTAAAATCCATTGTTTTTCCTATTAATTGATATAGAGTATCATTATTATATATAATATCTTAATAATTATTTAATTTTTTATAAACGTATATTTTTCTGTAAAAAAGAGATCATATCTTTATTTACCAAAGATAAAGCATTTCTTTCAATCTTTTCATTTTGAGAAAATCTATTTAATCTAGTTATATAATCTTCTATTTTATCTTCCAATTTTCTATCATTAACTAAAAGAATTATTTTTGCTGATATTCTTTTTATATCTTTTAATTGTGTTTTAAAATTTTCATTATCTATTAGCATTATCTCTTCTGTTAGTTTTGAAAACAGATCTAACTTTGTGTTTCTAAGCCATTTTGTTTGTTCAATTTTATTATTTATTTTTGAAGAAACTAAAGTATCAACTATTTTTGTAGCTACTGCTCCAACTAAAGCACTTTTTGCAACAGATGTTAAAAGTGTAACATTCAACATAAAAATCCTTTTTTGTTTTTTTGATTATATTTATGAAATACTTAAAATTTGATTTAAAATGATAATTACAATCAATATTCTTTTAAGAATTTTATGATATCCTTTTGATTATAAAAGGAGTTAATGTGGAAAATCTAAATAATCAAAATGAAATAACAAATTCACCTTTGTACAAAAGAAATATTAAAATCCATAAGAACTTGTGGAAACTTTATGGTTTAACTCTTAGTTTTAGCATAATTTTTATATTAATAAAAGGGATAAATTAATGGAAAATAATCAAGATATAGCATTTAATATTTTTCTAAAAAACTTTAAAAAACAAGTTTCTAAAATTGGTTTAAAAAATTCTATCCAAAAAGATTATATTTTAAAAGTATTATATTTTTCTAAAAAACATCTAACAGCTGAAGAAATATCAAATGAAATAAAATCTATTTATAATGTATCAATAGGAATTGCCACTGTTTATAGAGCAATGAAATTTTTTCATGATATGAAATTAGTAAATCAGTTAGATATAGGAGATGGTATTTTAAGATATGAACTTAATCTTACAGAACATCATGACCATTTAATCTGCACGAACTGTGGGAAAATTATTGAATTTAACGATGATTTAATTGAATTAAATCAAATTAAAATTGCAACAAAAAATAATTTTATATTAAAAGAACATGTTATGACAATTTATGGTTTATGTGAAGATTGTCAATAAATCATGATAATAATTATTAGTTTATAATAAGTTCCATTTAATATTAAAAAAGAAAAAATACATCTTAGAAAGGATTATTTTGATTAGTACAGATGATATTATAAAAATTGCTAGTTTTTTTTCTATTATTGCACATACTCCAGGAAGATTAAGAGTAAGAGTAAATCCAAAAATAACACAAAATGCTGGAAATATCTCTTTAAGTGACATAGAAGATTTACCAAAAAAGATTGATGGAATAAATCATATTAAAATAAATAAGATTATTGCCTCAGTAACAATTACTTATGACCCAAATATTTTCAAACCAAAACTTTGGGAAGATTTAGTAAAAAATGAAAATATAGATGAGATATCTATATTAATAAACGAACTTGCAAAGGAGGTAATTTAATGGAAGAAAATATTGATGAACAGTTATTAATAAACGCAAGAATTGATACTAATAGCGATATTGATATTAGAACACAAATTCTAAGAATTGCTGTTTATGATGAATTTAAAGCTTATGAAACTTATACAAAAATAATTGAAAAATTTGGTTTAGTTCAACCTTTTGTAAATATAAAAGAAGCAGAAGCTATTCATTACGCAGCGCTTATTCAACTTATGCAAAGATATAATATTGAAGTTCCTATAAATAATTGGGCTTCAAAAATAGAAATTCCAAACACTTTGATTGAATGTTGTGAAATGGGAGTTGCTGCAGAAATAAATAACATTGCAATGTATAATAATTTATTGAGTTATACAATAGATGCAGATATAAAAGATACACTTTTTAAACTTCAAGCAGCTTCATTTAATAATCATTTACCTGCTTTTAGAAATTGTGTAATAAATCACTACAATATTGAAAATACATCAAATATATCTCAAGAAAACATCATAGAGAAACTTGGAGAATATCAAGTTATTTTAGATGATATTATGTCTGGAAATATTGATGAAAATTCTATATCTCAAATCTTTTCAAAATTAAACTTATCTATGGTTAGTGGTGCTGTTTTAGGTGGTGCTGTTATTGCACTTTTAAATAACTATATCTCTAAAAAAGATAAAAAAGAAGAGGAGTAAAAAATGGCTTTACCATTTATATTAGGATTGGCTGTTGGTGCTGGTGCGGTTGTTGCTTTTAGCAATAAAGATAAACTAAAAAAGAAAACTTCTGAATTATTTGAAAAAACAAAAGATGGTGTTGAAGAGATAAAAGATAAATTATGTGCAACAAAAGAGTGTATTGAAGAAAAAATAGAAAAAAAAAGTGAAGAAAAAACTACGGAAAAACCAAAAACAAGAAAATATCAAAGAAAACCTAAAGTTAAGGAAGCAGAATGAAAGAGATAACTATTGATACAGGAACACCAAGAAATGTACTAGGACACGTTATAAGTGGTGCAGTTGCTAGTGCTGTTATAAGTGGTGCAATCAATTATAAAAAAGCTCAAGCAAGACAAATTACAAAAAAAGAAGCTATTAAAGATACTATTAAAAGAACATCCCAAGGAGCAATTACAACAGGATGTGCAATTGCAACTGCTAATTATTTAGGTCAAAAAGGTGGATTTTTCAAAGCAATAACTGCTGCTTCTATTGGAATGATGGGAATATATGCAATTGAGGTAATTGAAGAAAAACTTGATCAAAAATATTTGACAAATGAAAACTTTACAGTTGAGGAAGAAGATTATGAATAAACAAAATATACCAAATAATCAATATGATTTAAATATTGAAAATAGCAGAGCTCAAAATATTCAATCAGGAGCAAATATAAATCAAAATCCATATATAAATCAAAATTTAAATCCTTTACAAACACCTATTCAAAATCCATCAACAACACAAAATAATGGATTTACTAATGGTGATTTTATAAAAGGTGCTCTTTTAGGTGCAGCTGTAACTTATCTTCTTACTAATAAAAATGCACAAGAAACTATTTTAAAAGCTTTTGGAAAAGGAAGTGAATTATTTAGTGCTGGAATTGAAGAATTAAAAGAAAGATATGAAGATGCAAAAGCTCAAATGCAAGCTCAGCAAGAACAATAAAAATGAAAAAAAATTTTCTAAAAGTACATCAAACAGCTTCTAGAGTTCGATATAAACTCTTTTTATTAAAAGAAAAATTTATTGATGAAGAAGTTTTAAAAAATTACTTTAAAAAAATAAAAGAGATAGAAAATATAAGAATAAATAAAAAAGCTTACAGTATTATCTTTGAACTTAAATGTGATATTACAAATAAAATAGAAAAAATTTTGGATACTCTAACAGTTGAAGAATTACTAAAATCTTATGAAGAAGAAATTGCAGCTGTTTGTGTATCTTGCGTAAGTAATGAAGAACCTTCTTTAAAAGGAATAATAAGAGCTAGTTCTGCTTTAATTGTTGAAAGATTTATTACAAATAATACTTTAAAAGCTGGTATTACAACTGCTGCTTCCATTCCTTTATTGATTGAAGGTTCAAAAGAACTATTAAATAATGGTTTAACATCTAAAGTTTTAGAAAGTGCAGCAGTTGCAATTTCAATATACAGAAAAGATTATTTAGCTGCAAACTCAACAAATGCAATGCTTGAATTAGGTGAATATATAGAAGAAACAACTGTTCATAAAAGTGATGATTTATTAAAAGAGCTTTCAAAACCAAATGTAGAAGAAGCTTGGGTTGAAAGAAAAATTGATGGAAAAGTTACAGAAATTTTAATAAAAAGTTCTGATGTAGAAGTAGGAGATATTGTTGTTGTTGGGATTGGAAATACCATCCCTGTTGATGGACATATAGTAGAAGGAACTGGAAGTGTAAATCAAGTTTCTATGACAGGAGAAGCTGAACCTGTAATAAAATATAGAGGCGATAGAGTAATTTCTGGAACAATTGTTGAAGAAGGAAGATTTAGAATTTGGGCTGAACATGTAGGAGCTAATACAGCAACCCAAAGAATAAAACACTATATAGAAAACTCATTAAATGAAAAATCATCTGTTCAACTAAAAGCAAATAAATTAGCAAATAAATTAGTTCCTGTTACTCTTGGACTTGCAGGTGTTTCTTATATATTTGCAAAAGATTTTGAAAGAGTTGCTTCTATTTTACAAGCTGATTACTCATGTGCACTAAAACTAGCAACTCCTGTTGCATTTAAATCAACTATTTCAAAAGCTGGGCATAATGGAATTATGATAAAAGGTGCAAAATCAATAGAAGCATTGAGCAATGCAGATACTTTTGTATTTGATAAAACAGGAACTTTAACAGCAGGTGAACTTGAAGTTATAAGTGTAGAATCTTACAGTGATAAATGGAGTGAAGAAGAATTACTAAATCTTACAGCTTCAACAGAAGAACATTACTTTCATCCAGTAGCAGAAGCTGTTGTAAAAGCTGCAAAACAAAGAGGTTTTGTACATATGCACCATGAAGAAGTTGAATTTATAGTTGCACATGGAGTAAAAACCGAAGTAAATGGAAAATCAGTTGTTATAGGAAGTCGTCATTTTGTTGAAGATGATGAAAAAATTGATTTTAGTGAACATATAGATAAAATAGAAAATTCATTAAAAAATGGGAAAACTCTACTTTACATTGGATATGATGGAAAACTTTTAGGAACTATTGGTTTAGCTGATGAATTAAGATTTAATGCAAAAGAATCGATAAAAAAACTAAAAAAACTTGGTGTAAAAAATATCATTATGCTAACAGGTGATACGAAACAAAAAGCTCAAATGCTAGCTGATGAACTAGGTATTGATGAAGTAAGAGCAGAACTTTTACCTCAAGATAAAGCTAATATTGTAAAAGAGCTTATGAGTGAAGGTAAAAAAGTAGCATTTGTAGGTGATGGAATAAATGATGCACCTGCACTAATCTCTGCTCATGTAGGAATTTCTATGAGTAGAGGTGCAGATATAGCAAAAGCAACTGCTGATATAAGTCTATTAAAAGATGATATTGCAGCAGTTATTGAAGCTAAAGAGTATGCAAATAAAACTATGAATTTAATAAACAATAATTTCAATGCGACAGTAGGAATAAACTCTTGTATTTTAGCAGGTGCAACTTTTGGAGTATTTTCTCCAATTGTAACAGCAGTTTTACACAATGGTACAACTATTGGATTATTGTTTAACTCAATAAAAGGTGTAAAAATCTAACAATTATGATAATAGTTATCGGTTTTATTTAAGTATAAATAGATAGAATTGTGATAATTATTATCAAAAGGATTTTTTTATGCCTATATTATTATTTGCAACAGCATTAACAGCAATTTTAACAGTTAAAACAGTAAATAAAACAGTAAAAACTATGGAAAAAAGAAAAAAAAGGAAACTAAGAGATGAAATTTGATTTAGAACTTCAAAAAGAAGCTGCAAAAATTGGAATGACTGCGACACTTGGTGCAACAGTTGTTACGTCAATGTTTATGAAAAATTCTATTGCTAAAAAAACTCATGTTGTTGCAGGTGTTGCTTTCTGTGGTTTTGCACTTTGGCATCATATGCTTTATCAACCTAAAAAATCTAAACAAATAAAAAATTCAAAAGAACAAAAAACTCAACTTAATTAATATCTTCAACTCCACTTAAGATTCTTTATATTATGATAACAATTATCATTTTTATAAAGGATTAGTATGTCTAATAATCATCTTCTTGAAAAGAATTTAAATGAAAAAATTGTTGCAAATATATTTTCATCACTTATTAATAGTGAAAAATGGGAAATGTTAATCGAGATGTTTAGACTACGTGTCTTAAATATTAATGCAAGAGATTATAGGGGAAGAAATGCTCTATATTGGGCAATTTCCAAAAACAAAACAGATATAATAAAAAAGTTACTTGAACTAAATATAAGTACAGAAGTTTCTCAAAATTTATCTGCTATTAATTATGCTGTTTATAAAGATAATATAAAAATTATCAAATGCCTAAAAAATTGTGGTTTAGATATAAATGAAATAGATGATATAAACTCTACTCCTTTGATTTATGCAATTTTATACAATAAACAAAATAGTATAAGTTATCTTATTGAAAATGGTGCAAATATAGAACACGAAGATTTTTTAGGTAATAGTGCAATAAATCTTGCAAACAATCTAAAAATTGATTTTCTAATAGAAAAATTCAAAGAGTTAAATAATTAAGTAGAAATCTTTAGAATTTCTACTTAAAATTTATTCATATCGTAAAGCATCAATTGGATTTAATCTTGCAGCTTTTCTAGCTGGGAAATATCCAAATACAATACCAATTAAAGTTGAAAAGAAAAATGAAATCATAATTATTTGATTATTTATAATAAATGCTAAGCTCATTGAATGAACAACAATATATCCAATTGCAAGTCCAAATAATATTCCAATCATTCCACCTAAAGTTGATAAAACAACTGCCTCAACTAAAAATTGAAGTAAAACTTCACTTTCCATTGCTCCAATTGCAAGTCTAACACCTATCTCTCTTGTTCTTTCAGTTACAGAAACTAACATAATATTCATAATACCAATACCACCAACAAGTAAACTAATTGCAGCTATTGAACCCAAAAGATAAGTTAACATTTGTGTAGTTGATGTCATTGTTGAAAGTATTTCTTCCATATCTCTTATATAAAAATTATCAGTTTCTCCTATTTTTATATTTCTTCTTTCTTGCATAAGTGATGTAATTTCAGTTTTTGCATTTTCTATATATTTGCCCTCAGTTATGGAAATAAGAATTGAAGATATGTCTTTATCTCCTTTTATTTTTCTTTGAAACATTTTAAGAGGAACGATAACTATTTCATCTTGATCTCTACCAAAAGCTGCTGCACCTTTTGATTTTAATACTCCAATTACATTACAAGAGAAATTTTTTAATCTAATATTTGCACCAACTGCATTTTCATTTTCAAACAGTTGCTTTACTATTGTTGTACCAATTATACAAGAAGATTTTCCACTATTTAACTCAGCATCATCAAATGTTCTTCCATCAGTTACTTCCCAATCTTTTATAATAAAATAATCATTACTTGTACCAATTACAGAAGAACTATTACTTTTATTTCCATATACCACATTAACTGTTGCAGAATTTTCAGCTGCAACTGCTTTTATATTTTGAACTTCATTTTTTATTGCTGTTATATCTTCATTTGTAAAAGGTTTAGAACTATTATCTTCTCGTGGTGGTCCTCGTCTTTCTTGTCCCACTCTTAAAGTTAACATATTTGTTCCTAATTTCGAAATACTCTCTTTTACATTTTCAGTTGTTCCATCACCTATCATAACCATAGCAATAACTGAAGCCACTCCAATTACAATTCCTAATATTGTAAGAAAAGATCTTAATATATTTCTTCGTATCTCTTTTAAAGCAATTAAAAAGGCATTTACTAACATTATTTAAATCCTTTTTTCAAACTATCTTCAATATGACCATCTCTAAAATAGATAACTCTATTTGCAAATTTTGCCATCTCTTCCTCATGTGTTACCATAATTATAGTAATTCCTGATTCTTCATTTAACTGTTTTAATAAATTCATAATTTCTAAACTTTTTATACTATCAAGATTTCCTGTTGGTTCATCAGCTAATAAAACTAAAGGATTTGTTACAATTGCCCTTGCAATTGCAACACGTTGCTGCTGTCCACCACTTAATTCAGCAGGAGTATGATGAGCAACACTTTCAAGACCAACTTTTTTTAAAGCTTCAAATGCTAAAGTTTTTCTTTCTTTTGCTGGAACTTTTCTATAAATCAAAGGTAATTCAACATTTTCTAATGCTGATGTTCTTCCTAATAAATTAAAGCCTTGAAAAACAAATCCTAAATAATTTCTTCGTAAAAGTGCCATTTGATTTCTATTTAATTTTTCAACATTAATTCCATTAAAAAAATATTCGCCACTACTTGGTTTATCCAAACATCCTATCATATTCATAGAAGTTGATTTTCCACTACCACTTGCTCCCATGATAGCGATGAATTCACCTTCATTTATTGTAAAACTTACTCCATTTAAAGCAAAAGTTTGAGCTTCTCCTACACCATAAGTTTTTACAATATTTTTAAATTCAATGATAGTTTTTTTAGTTTCCATTATCACTCTTTTGAGAGATTATTACCTCATCATCAATTTTTAAATCTTTTGATTCAATTGTTGTTGATTTACCATCTGTATCTAAAACTTTAATCATCATTTTTTTCGGCTGATTATTTTCTAAAACATATATTGTAGAAAACTCTTTTTTTGCTATATTTTTAGCTCCATTATCACCTGATGGACGTTTTGGAGGTCCTACAAAATTCATTGTTGTTTGTTTTTCTAAAGTTTGATTTTTTAATTTAAATCGTAAAGCACCATTTGGAATAATTAACTTATCTTTGCTTTGTTTAGTAATAATCTTAGCAGTTGCTGTCATACCTGGTCTTAAAAGTAATTCTTCATTATTCACTGAAACTACTGTTTCATAAGTAATTACTCCATTTACATCAACTGGATTTAATCTTACTTGTTTTATTTTCCCTTGAAATATTCTATTTGGATATGCATCAACTGAAAAACTAACTGGTAAATCTTTTTTAATATCTGCAACATCCGCTTCATCTATACTTACAATCAAATCCATATTTGTCAAATCTTTTGCCAAAGTAAATAAAGTTGGAGTTGACATTGAAGCAGCAACAGTTTGTCCAACTTCAACTTCTCTATTTAAAACAATACCTTTAATAGAAGATTTTACTACAGCTTTTTCAAGATTTTGTTGAGCTGTTTTTAGATTATAAACTGCTTGCTCAACCTTAGCTTTTGAAGCTTCCAAAGATGATATTGCAGCTTCATAAGTGAATTTTGTATCATCTAATTCATTTTGTGATGGATATTTTCCACCTGAACTTTTAAACATTTTTAAAGTTCTATCATAAACAGACTTTTTATTTCTAAGATTTACTTCACTCTCTTTTTGGTTTGCTTTTGCAATAGTTAATGATGCTGTTAAACTATCAACTTCTGATTGTAATTTTGTTGTATCAAGTTTTGCTAAAACTTGCCCTACTTCAACCTCATCATTAAAATCTACATAAATTTCTTTTATCGTTCCTGATACCTCAATACCAATATCAACGCTATTTGTAGGATTTAAATTTCCCGTTGCATTTACAACAACAGATAAATCTCCTCTAGTAACTTTTTTTGTTAAGTATTCAACTGTTTGAACATTTTGATTCTTTTTATATATAAAATAATAATACGCTCCAACTAATACTAATAAGCCAATCAAAATCATCCAAAAATATACTTTTTTTGATTTCTTATTTCCATAATTATCTAATTCTTTAATCAATTTTGTATCTTGCATTTACTTTAGCCTTTAATCTTAAAATATAGTTTTGAGTATTCTAATTTGATATTTATATCATTTATCAACATATCATACTCGTTTATTTTTTTTGTATTTTTTAATATATCTAAATCATATACAGAAGTCATTCCAGCTTCATTTGAACTTATATTTGCACTTATTAATTCATTATATAATTTAATATTATCATCTATAGTTTTATTATATTTTTCATATGTATCTATTTGATTTAATATCTGTTCATATTCATATGCAATTTCATTTTTCAAATCATTTACTTGGCTTCTTTGTTTTAAATATTCCAATTTTGAATCTTGTAATTTATTTGATTTATTATAATCATATAAAGGAACCAAAAGCGTTAGAGATGCTGAGGCAGAAGTTTCATCTTCATTTGCATTTTTTATCAAATCATCTATATTAGAATAAGAACCTGTTGCACCTAAAGAGACTTTTGGAAGATAGTTTGTTTTTGTTTTTTTATAACTTGTATTTAACATTTCAACTTTTGAATCTTCTTGTAAAAAATCTAAATTATAATTAATAAAATCCTCTTTCGAAACATTTTTAAAATCTAAGATTTCTATTTCATCATATTTTAAATCTGTATATTTTGATAACTCATACTCTTTATCTTTTAAAGAATTTTCTAAAGAAATGTTATCTTTAAATTGAGTGTTTTTTGCCATAATTGCATTATTTAACTCTACAATATCTGTTCTTCCTGCTTCATATTGAATCTTTTTTATAATTAATTCTATATCTTTATTTTCAAGTTTATAACGACTTTGTTCAATTTGCAATTTTAATTTTGATATTTCAAGCAATGTATCGTAAATTGATTCTAGAAGTTGAGAATTTTGATTTTCCCAAGATAATAAATCATACTTTAGTTTATCCTTTGCATACTGAATAGTAAATTCTATGCCACCTGATTCATAAATACTTTGTGTAAATCCAATGGATACACTTTTTGAAAATTTATCATTATCACTAGATATTGAATGACTTCTATTTAAACTTGAATTTAAATTTATAGGAGAAATCCAATCATTTTTATTACTCTCATAATTTGATTCAATGTATTTCTTTTCGAGTTCTCTTGATTCTTTTTTATCTTTTTGCAAAATATCTAGGTTATTTGCAAAGGCTAAACTACAAAATAGTGAGCATACTATTATTTTACGCAAATGACAATCCTTCTTTTTTATTCAGTTGAATTATATATATTTTCTTTTAATGATTTTTTAACAACTTTTTAATATTTAATTTCAATTAAGATAATTATTATCAATATTGTATTAAAATTGCACTTATGGAAAACAAAAAAAGTCTATTAGTTATATTAACACTAACAATATCAGCACATTTGTTACTATTTGCAAATTTAAAAGTCACTGAAGAGGTGGAATTACCTGCTGAACCTCCTGCTCAAGTTACAAAGATAAATTTACAAAATGTAGTATTAAAAAAGCCTGAACCTGTGGTAGAACCAGTTATTGAGAAACCTGTTGAAATTAAACCTTTACCTAAAACTGAAAGTAAAAACAAAATCAAACAAGTGAAGAAAAAAGAACATCATAAAAAAGAGAAAAAAGTTGAAAAAAAGGTTGAAAAAAAAATAGAGGAGATAAAAGAAGTTAAACAGGAAATAAAAGAAGTTATTCCACTTGAGAGTTCTTCTGATATTAAAAGTGTAAAAAAAGATATTGATCCATCTTTAAAAGATGCTTTGGAAAATGAATATTTAGCCAAAATTAGAATGTTGATAGAAAAAAATAAAATCTATCCTAAATCTGCTAAAAGATTAAACCAAATGGGAAAAGTTCATGTTTGTTTTGTTGTTTCAAAAGATGGACAAATCAAAAACATAAGAATAGTTAAAAAATCAAGTTTTGAAAAGTTAGATGAAGCAGCAATTGAGATTTTAACCAAAATTAGTAATTTTGAACCAATACCAGAAAAATTAAATAAAAACTCTTGGGAAATTACTGTACCAATTGTTTATCAAATCACAAGGAGCTAATGAATGGGAATTGATTTAATCAATTATATTGATAGGGGTGGAATAATAGTTTATATACTTATTTTTCTAAATATTATAGGTTTTACAATTATGTTTTGGAAACTTGTTGTTATTGCGTTATCTGGAAATAAAAGAGAACTTCTGATATCTGAAATCATTAATTTTGCGAAGTCAAATAGTCAAGAATTTAAAAAAGATTCTATTGAAAATTATATCAATAGAAAAATTAGAAAATTAGAATTTGGATTAAATACTGTTAAAATAATCGCATCTGTTGCACCTTTACTTGGTCTTTTAGGTACAGTTATTGGTGTTTTAGATTCATTTGATTCTATTACAAAAAGTGGTTTAGGTGATCCATCTATATTTTCAAATGGAATTTCTGTTGCGTTAATCACAACTATAGCTGGTTTAATTGTAGCGATTCCTCATTATATTGGATACAACTATATTGTAGGAATTTTAGATGATATTGAACTAAAAATTCAAAAAGAGGTTCTTAAAAAGATATGAAAAAAAGAGAAATATTAACTCCAGATATTACGCCACTTATTGATGTTGTTTTTATCTTACTTATATTTTTCATTGTATCTTCTGTATTCAAAAAAGATGAACTTGCTTTAGTTTTAAATCTTCCAAGCTCAACAGCTCAAGAAATAGAATTAAAAGAAAAAGAGTTGGTTATTGAACTTGATGGTGAAAAGCTTGCACTTTTTGGTAAAGAGACAACTTTAGAAGAGCTAGAAAAAGAGATAGAATTAATAGATAATAAACAAAAAAATATAATCTTTAGAATTGACAAAGATGTAAAATATGAAAAGATAGTTGAGATTTTAGAAATATTACAAAAAAATGATTTTTTTAATATCTCACTTGTTACTGAACCTAAAAAATAATAATGGGGTTTTCCCCATTATTTTAATTTTCTAATAAATCTTGTAAAAATCCAATTGTAGTTCTTACCCCTGCTCCACTTGCTCCAATAGAGTTATATCCCCAATTTTTTTCTACATATGCAGGACCTGCTATATCAAAATGTACCCATTTACTTTTATTTTCATCATAAATAAAATTGTCTAAGAACATTCCAGCAGTTATTGCTCCACCATATCTTGTATTTGCAACATTACAAATATCTGCAATTTCAGATTTAATAGTTTTTTTCAAATATCTGTTAAAATCTAACGATGTTGCATATTCTCCAGCTTTTAAAGCACTTGCAACTGTATTTCTTTTTAATACTTCATTATTCCCCATAATTCCTGTTGTATACTCACCAACACCAACTACACAAGCACCTGTTAATGTAGCATAATCAAAAATATAATCAATATCTTTTATTTCATCTTGAGCATAACATAAACAATCTGCAAGAACTAATCTTCCTTCTGCATCTGTATTTCTTACTTCTATTGTTTTCCCATTTCTTGCTGTTAAAATGTCATCAGGTTTATATGCATTTCCACCTATCATATTTTCAACCGCACCAACTATTCCATGAACTTCAAAAGGAAGTTCTAATTTTGCAATTGCCCAAAGTGTTGATAAAACTGCACAACCACCTGATTTATCAGCTTTCATTGTAACCATAAAATCACTTGGTTTTAAAGATAAACCACCTGAATCATATGTCAAACCTTTTCCAACTAAAACAATTTTAAACTTAGGATTTTTAGGTTTATATGTTAGATGAATAAGTTTTGATTCATGAATAGAGGCACGTCCAACACTGTGCATTGCCATCATATTGTGTTTTTCTAAATATTTTTCACCATGTATTTCACATTTTATTTCTACATCTTTTGCAATTTCTTCAGCCATAGAAGCCATAATTTCAGGATAAAAATCAGCAGGAGCTGTATTTACCATATTTCTTGCTTTATTTACAGCTTTTGCAATGATTTTTGAATCTTTTAAAATTGTTTCTAGTTTAGATGATTTTTCTTCAACTACTATATCTAACTCTAATTTTATTTTTTCATCTTTTTCTGATTTATAATCAGTAAATTTATATTCACCTAACACTGCACCTTCAACTAAAGCTTTAAAATGTTCTTCTAATTCAGGTGTTAATTCAATTTTAGCACTTTTAAATTTTGTTGTTTGGATTTTTTTAATTGCTGTTGCTACTGCTATTGCAATGCAATCATAACTATTTTCTTCATATCCTACATAAACTTTTTTAGATTCAGCTAATAAAACACAAGTTTCATCTTTTGCTTTAAAATCAAGAATTTCTAAAAGTTCTTTGTCATTATCAATACTATCAATTTCTTTTACAAAAATTATTTCAATTTCTGAACTAACTTTTTCACTTTTTTTTACTAAATTAATCTTCATTTTGACCTCTTTTTTCTACTTTTTTTGTAGTTTGATTTATATAGTATAAAATACTTCCACCAAATATTGCAGCAATTGGAATAGCTAAATACCAATGCTCTTTTATCCACTCTAATACAACTAATATTTCATTTCCAAAATACCAAACTGGTACTATTGTAAGGGCAGCCCAACACCAAGCTGATATTAGATTTATAAACGCAAACATTTTAGCACTATATCTTGTAAGACCAATTGAAATGGGAATAACTGTTCTCATTCCATACATATATCTTTGTATAAAAATTATAGGCCAACCATGCTTTTTAAGTAATAAATGAGCAAGGGCAAATTTTCTTCTTTGATTTTTAAATTTTTTGTGAACATAAGATTTATTAAATCTTCCAATATAAAAATAGACTTGATCACCAGCAAAGCCACCAAGTCCAGCTACAAAAATAGCTATATATAAATTCATATCACCGGTATGAGACAATAATCCAGCCATAATCAGACCAGCTTCACCTTCAAGCATTCCCCAGGCAAAAAGAATTATATAACCATATTTTTTAAGTAGGTATATAAACTTTTCTTCAATTCCTTCAACAGGAGCTTGATATAAATTGTAAATAAGAAAAGAGAAAAACACTATTAAAATAATAGTTAATATCTTCCCTGAATAAGGCTGGATCTTTCTAAAAAGTTCTTTCACATTTTATCCCTACTACTTAAAATCTAACAAACTTTTTGCTTGTATCATATCTTTATCTCCACGTCCAGATAGACTTATGATAACTATTTTTCCTTTTAATTTTTCTTTTGCTTTTTTTAAGTATGCAATTGCATGAGATGATTCAAAAGCTGGAATAATTCCCTCTGCTCTACTCAACCATACAAAAGCATCTAAAGCTTCTTTATCAGTTATAGAATCATAACTTACTGTTTTATTATCTTTGTGAAAAGCGTGTTCAGGTCCAATTCCTGGATAATCAAGTCCTGCACTTATACTGTGAGCTTCTAAAATTTGTCCATCTTCATCTTGAAGTAAATATGAACATTGTCCATGTAATACTCCAGGACTTCCTTTTTCCAAACTACATCCATGTTTATCAGTATCTAACCCTAAACCACCAGCTTCAATACCAACGCAACTTACTTCTTTATCTTCTAAAAAATGTGAAAACATACCTATTGCATTTGATCCACCACCAATACATGCAACAACATAATCAGGAAGTTTTCCCTCCTTTTCTAAAATCTGTTTTCTTGCTTCATAACCTATAACTGCTTGAAAATCTCGCACCATCATAGGATATGGGTGAGGACCAGCAACTGTTCCAATTATATAAAATGTATCACGTGCGTTTGTAACCCAATATCTAATAGCATCATTCATTGCATCTTTTAAAGTTTTACTTCCACTTTCAACTGCTATTACTTTAGCTCCTAAAAGTTTCATTCTAAATACATTTAATTCTTGTCTTTCTACATCTTTTGCACCCATAAACACTGTACATTCTAATCCCATAAGTGCTGCAATTGTAGCAGTTGCAACTCCATGTTGCCCAGCTCCTGTTTCTGCAATTACTTTCGTTTTGCCCATTCTTTTAGCAAGTAATCCTTGAGCTATAACATTATTTACTTTATGAGCGCCCGTATGATTTAAATCTTCTCTTTTTAAATAAACTTTTGCACCTATTTCTTCACTTATATTTTTTGCAAAATAAAGTGGATTTTCTCGTCCTACATAATCTTTTAATAAAGCATTTACTTCTGCCCAAAACTCTTCATCAAATCTATATTTTTTATATGTTGCTTCTAATTCTTTTAAAATTGGCATTAAAGTTTCAGGTACATATTGACCTCCAAAAATACCAAATTGTCCTTTATCATCAGGATCAAAAATACTAGGTTTTGGAATATAATTACTCATTTATTTCTCTTTTTATTAAATTTCTAATACAGAATATACAGGTGCAACTTCACTTAATTTTTTTGCACCATTTAAAATATGAATATTCATTAAAAAACACATTTCAACTAAATTTACATCAAGTTTTTTTATTAAATTTGCTGCTGCGTATGCAGTTCCACCACTTACAATAATATCATCAATTAATAAAACATTTACATTTTTTTGATTATTGAAAGCATCAAGATGTAATTCAACCTCATCAAAACCATACTCTAACTCATATTTTTCACAAACAGTTGTGTTTGGTAATTTTCCCTTTTTTCTAACAGGAACAAAACCAACACCTAATCTATCTGCTAAAGCTGAACCAAATATAAAACCTCTTGAATCAATTCCAGCAATATAATCTAAATTATAAGATTTATATCTATCTTCTAAGTGATTCATCAAAAGTTTAAATGCATCTTTGTTATTTAATAAAGTCGTAATATCTTTAAATACAATGCCCGCTTTTGGAAAATCTTTTACACTTCTAATTGAATCTAATAATATCTTTTTGCTATTTTCATCTAATATCTTATTTTCACCCAATTTGAGTCCTTTTATATCTATTTCTTCTGAAAAGTGGATTATTTTAGCTAAATATTTATTATGGTTTTATGATGTTTTTCAAATATTTAAGAATATTATAAATATAATAAATTATATTATTTAATGGATTTAAAAATGAAACTTATACTTATCTTTTTACTAAATATCTCAATGTATGCACTAGATTTACAAAAAGCAAATATTTATGATGAAACTAAACATCAAATAAACGGATGGTATATGAGTGAAAAATTAGATGGAATTAGAGCTTATTGGAATGGTAAAGAACTACTTAGTAAAAATGGAAATAAAATCTATGCACCAATTTGGTTTACAAAAAATTTTCCACCATTTGAACTAGATGGGGAACTTTATACAAAAAGAGATGATTTCGAGAATATTCAAAATATAGTTCTTGATACAAATCCATCAAAAGATTGGCAACAAATAACGTATAATATCTTTGAAGTCCCCAATATAAAAGGAAATTTTGATAAAAGATTAGAAAAAATAAAAATTTGGTTAAATAAAAATCCAAATAATTTCATAAAAATTATTCCTCAAATAATTTGTAAAGATAAAAAACATTTAAATAAATATTTAGAAGAATTAGTAAATAAAAAAGCAGAAGGAATAATTTTAAAAAATCCATATTTAAACTATGAAAATGGAAGAACAAATAATATTTTAAAAGTAAAAACATTTTTCGATGATGAGGGAGTTGTAATAGGTCATAATTATAATAAAGAGAAAAACTTTAAAAGTTTAGTTATAAAACTAAAAAACGGTATAGTTTTCAATCTTGGCGGTGGTTTTTCAAATAAAGAAAGACTTAACCCACCAAAAATTGGTGAAATCATAACTTTTAAATATTATGGATTTACAAAAAACAACAAACCAAAATTTGCCTCTTTTTTAAGAATTAGAAAAAAAGAGTAAAACTCTTTTAATACAATTCATAAGTTTTACTTACTAAACCTGAATTTTGAATCTTTTTACAAATAGTTGTATCTTTTGTATCATCAATAGTTAATTCTAAAGTTTTTGTACTATTTGAATCTGTTTTTACTTCTAAACTTAAACAAGAATTTTTATCAGTCATTTTTAAATCAGCAATTGTCCAGTTTGTATCATTTACATTCATAGTATCACTTATTTTTTCTATCTTTTGATTTAATAAATAATAACTTTGAATAGAATTTATAGCTGTATTTATATCTCTTTTTATAGTTGATACCAAAGCACTATCTTTTGTATCCATATATTTTGGAACAGCAAAAGATGCAATAATCCCCAAAATAACTATCGCAAAAATCAATTCTAGTAAAGAAAAGGCCGATTTCATAACTAAATCCTTTAAATAATAATTTAAAAGATTATAAGTTATAGTTTCTTAAGATAATATTATTAATTATTAAGCTGATGATTAAATTCTGGAACAATTTCTTTTAATTTTGCTATTTTATCATCACAAACAAGTAAATCATCAATTTTTTGATTTAGTTTATTTATATCAAAATTCGTTGGGCTTGCAACTGTGATTGATTCATACTTTGTTTTTTGATCGCTATCATTTATCAATAATTCTTCATATAGTTTTTCACCAGGTCTTAAGCCACAAAACTCAATATTTATCTCATTTCTTCCACTTAGTTCTATCATTTTTTTAGCTAAATCAACTATCTTTATAGGTTCACCCATATCAAGTATAAAAATTTCTCCACCTTTTCCAATACTTGCTGCTTGAAGTACAAGTTCACAAGCTTCAGGAATAAGCATAAAATACCTTGTAATATCTGGATGAGTAACAGTTATATTTTTACCTTGTTCTATTTGAGATTTGAATTTTGGAATAACACTTCCACTACTTCCTAAAACATTACCAAATCTAACTGCTACTATTTCTGTATTTTCTGCATTTACATTTTGAGCATATAATTCACAAATTCTTTTTGTTGTTCCCATTACATTTGTTGGACGAACAGCTTTATCAGTTGAGATTAATACAAATTTTTCAACTCCATATTTTATAGATAAATCTATACAATTTTTAGTTCCAATTATATTGTTTGAAATACCTTCTAAAATATTGTGTTCAACTAAAGGAACGTGTTTGTAAGCAGCTGCGTGAATAACAATCTGCGGTTTATATTTTTCAAAAGTATTTTCTATAAAACCAAAATTTCTAACTGTTTGCATAACTGGAATAACATTTTCATCTTTTAATTCTTCCATAATAGAATAAAGATTAAACTCACTATGATCTAAAAGTATTAATTGTTTTGCTCCATAAGCTTTACATTGTCTACTTATCTCACTTCCTATACTTCCACCTGCACCAGTTATAAGGACTACTTTATCTTTTATAAAATTTTCTATTTGTTTTTTATCCAAATCTTTTGGATGACGAGCAAGTAAATCTTCAACTGAAATATCTTTTAGTTGTTTTGTAAACTCTTCTTTTTTCAAGATATTTTGAATACTTGGTAGGATTTTGATTCTATCAAAGTTTCCTTGCATAGTTTCATAAATATTTTTTATTCTATCTTTTGAGACAGATGGCATAGCTATAACCATCATATCAAATTTTTCTTCTTGAAATAAACTATAATATTTTTCTTGAGAATAAATAGAAATACCATCTATACTTCTATGATGTAAGATTTCATCATCATCAATAAAACAAACTAAATGATACTCACTATTTAAAAATTCTCTTTGAAGTTGCAAACCAGCTTTTCCTGCACCATATATCACAAGTTTTTTTGTTTTTTGATTTCTTCCAACTGTATGATAATACTTGTAAACATATACTAAAATATTTACTATAAAAGTATAAAATATCAAATCAATAAACATAAGATTAAAAGGTATTTTAAACCAATAATACAAGATAGGCATATAAACAACAAAACTTATAACAGCTAGTATAACTTTCATAAGTCCAGTTTTTGTAGAGGCTTTTGACCAAGATAATTTATAATCATCAAAAAATAAAAATGATGCAATCACTCTAAAAATAAGAATAATGATTAAAGCTTCTAAAAAAACACCTTTGGCTAACAAAAATGTAACCAAAAAAAATGAAAAAATTGATATAACAATCGTTGCTATAATCCCTAAAAATCTTTTATCTCTTAGATAATTCATAAAAGCCTTCTAATAATAATTTTCACCATAAACAAATGGTGATTTTATGTCTTTAAAATTTGATAATTTTTTATCAGCTTCAGATAAAATAACAAATTTTTCATCTATTTTCCAATCAATTGATAAATCTTTGTCATCATATCTGATACCTATACTTTCACCACTTGCAAAATATCTATCAATTTTTATCATAACAAGTGCATCTTCACTTAAAACTGAAAAACCATGTAAAAAACCTCTTGGTATGAAAAGTTGTTTATTTTCTTCACTATTTAACTCTACACTTACTACTTTTCCAAAACTTGGACTTCCTACTCTAAAATCAACTGCTACATCAAGGATTTTACCTTTTAAAACACTTATCAGCTTTGATTGGGCAAATTCATAAGTATTTGTATGAAGTCCTCTTACAACTCCATACTTACTATAAGAGATATTATCTTGAGAAAAATCTACTTTAAATCCTAAAAAATCGTCAAAAGATTTTTTTTTAAATGATTCGAAAACAAATCCACGATTATCTTCATGGAAAGTTGGTTCACATAGCACTAACTCAGGTATTTCAAGTCTTTTATATGTCATTATTCAAACTTCTTTTTATTATCTATAAATTTCATAACTATGATTATAACTAACAAAGATACAATAATTGCTACTAAAATATTTGGTAGGAAATATACAATTCCTAATAATAATATATTTAATCCAATAGAATAATTCGTCACTTTATAGTGACTCCATCCTGCTTGGGTAAGTCTTTGATATGCATGCTTTTTATGGGCAAGAGAGAGTTTTTCTTTATTTAATTTTCTTCTTATTAAAGTCAAAGTTGCATCAAACCAATAAACACTAAATAAAATAATCCATACCCAAAAGTTTGTTGGTTCTTGATTTGTATAATATATTGTAAAAATTGCTATATTATATCCAAGAAGTGTACTTCCTACATCTCCCATAAATATTTTAGCTTTGTTCCAATTCCAATATAAAAATCCTAAAACTGCCATAGCTAAAACTAAAAAATGATTTCCACCAAATAAAATAAATCCAGCTACTGCTAAAAATACCGCTTCACTTCCAGCATAGCCATTTATACCATCTAAAAAGTTATAAAGGTTTATAAACCAAATTATCATAAAAAAAGCAAAAATATTTGTAAAAATATGGTTTTGTATATTAAAAATTCCAAAAGTAAGAGTTTCAAATCCACCTAGAAAATATAATCCACCTATAGCTACAAGAGCTTGGACTATAAGTCTTAACTTTGGGCTTAATTCATATATATCATCAAAAAAACTCACTATAGATATAACTGCTCCAAAAAGTAAAGCATAAAAAAGATTTTGTTCTATTTGCCCAGCAAAATAAAGATAAAATAAACCTATAAACCAAGTAATAGCTATTGCTATTCCTCCACCATGAGGAGTTGGAATGGTATGTGAACTTCGCTCATTTACACTTGCCACCAATGACTTTTTTATCATATAGTTTTTTATAATATATGTTAAAGAAAATGAAATTAGAAATAATATTATGTAAACCATTAGTAGTGAAACCTACAAGATACTATAGCAATATAACTTTCACTAACCTCATATACTAATCTATGTTCATCACTTATTCTTCTCGACCAAAAACCGCTTAATTCATATTTTAATGGTTCTGGTTTACCAATACCATCAAATGGTTCCCTTTTTATATCTCTTATTAGTTGATTGATTTTCTTTAAAATTTGTTTATCTGTTTGTTGCCAATACATATATTCGTCCCAAGCTTTATCTGAAAATATTAAATTCATTCAACTAACTCTTTTTGAATAACTTTACCTTCTCTTAATTGTTTTATAGACTCTTGTAAATTTTTTGCATTATTCTTATTACTTAATAAATAGTTTGTCTCTTTTATAGAATTGTATTCACTAAAAGGTATTACTACGACATTTTCTTTCCCTTTTCTATGAATAATTACTTCATCATTATCATTATAAACAGCATCAAATATCGCTTTGAAATTATTTCTAGCCTCTGTCATACTTACTACTTGCATATTTATTCCTTACATTATTTTGTACATTATATCATAAGACATATTGAATTTACTTTCAAGGTTCTAAACATTCTTAAATCCTTTCAAATCTTTGACAAAGTATCTGTAAAATCTTTTCTTGTGTTTTAATACTTGAGATTGAAGCTAGTTTTTTTATAAGTCTATTTTTTGAAATAGTCCTTATTTGTTGGCATAAAAGTATTGAAGGCTTCTCTAACTCATCTTTTAGTAAAAGTTCATTTGGATAAATTTTTCTTCCATCTTTTAGTGAAGTTATGGGAATAATTGTAATAATATCTAAAATATTTTCATAATCATTTGATATTACTAAAACTGGCCTAGTTCCTGATTGTTCTCTTCCAACAATTGGATTTAAATCAGCTAAATAAATATCATACTGATTCATCTATTTCTCTTCGAAATCAACATATTTGAAATCATTTATAATATCTTCCATGTCTTGAATATAAAGCTTATCTTGTGAAGCTTCTATCATGGCCTTTTTATATTGCTCTTTTTTATTTTTTTCTATTAATAACTCTAAAGCATTTGATACTAACTCTGAAAAAGAACTATATTGTTTTGTTATATTAGTTGATTTTAATACATCATATAATGAGTCATTTATTGTTACTGTTTTTCTTAACATTATCATCTCCTTTATCTTACTATTATTCATACTCTATATCATACTATAATTTAACTTTTATAATATTTTTCTTCTTTTATCATCAACCTAATCCCCTCTTCTACACTATAAGGATTGACTAAATTTAACTTCTCTTTAGTAATACTATTATCCACTTCTAAACTTCCATAAAGTCTTTTGTGAAATGATGGTTTTAATATCTTCAATAAACTTTCAAAAAATGGTATTTTGACTAAATATATTTTTTTATCTAAATTTTTAGCTATTAGTTCAATTAATCTTGAAGTACTAAGTGGTTCATCATCGCTAGCTAAAAATATATTTTCACCTGTCATTCCGTACTCGATACGGAATCTAATAATTTCATCAACTAAATGACAAATATTTCCTATATATACCATGCTTCTTTTATTTAAAATTCCACCAAAAGGTAAAACTGGAATTTTATTTACTAGGTTTACAAGATTTTTGATATTTGCTTTTACTCCATATCCATAAATAATAGGAGTTCTTAGAATACTTACTTTAAAATTTTCATCTTCTAGTTTTGATAATTCTAATTCAGCTTTTAATTTACTCTTCCCGTATTCATCTTCTGGATTACAAATAGTAGTTTCTGTGTATACATTATTTGTTTCTTCTCCATAGACTTTGACAGTACTCATAAATACAAAATGTTTTACTCCACTTTCTTTAGCTTTCTTTGCAAGCTCTAAAGTTTGAATAACATTTACTTTTTCATATTCTTCAGTACTTGCTCCACCCATTTGATGAACCAAAGCTGATAAATGAAAAACTACATCTATATTATTACAATCTAAAGTATTAATATTATCTTTTAAAAAGCTGAATGTTTTGATATCGTATTTATTTTTATATTTATTTATAAAGTAATTTCCTACAAAACCATTTGAGCCAGTGATTAATAGTTTTTTCATTTTAAAAAATTCCTAATAGTATTAATAAGCTTAAAAATAATTTCTCTTTTTTATTTCTTCTAAACTCAAAACTATATTTTAAAAGCAAAAGATTATTCAAATAACTCTTATTTAAAATATATTTAGAAAATTTATATTTATTTTCCAATCTTAAAACTTTTATAATCTTTATTATCTCTTCTCTATACCAAGATGAAAAAACTTTTTTAAGTCTTTTTAGTTTGGCTTTCAAACCATCATTTGCTCCAACTTGATTTGAAGTGTGTTGTCTATATCTCATAGATAGTTTTTCATCTATATGCCACTTGTAGTTATTTTCTCTTGCAAATGCATATATAAACCAATCATGAAGTTCTACTTTATTTACATCTTCCCAATTTTCACAAATAAACTTTTGCAAAAAAATAGCTAAATCTTTTTTTAACACATAAGTACATCCAGGACCAGCTGCCTCAAATAGATAATCATATCTAGCTTGTGAGCTTGATTTATTTATAACCATCTCTTTACCATCTTCCCAAAATGCCAAAACATTGCTAGAGTAAGCATCTATTTGTTTTTCTTCTATAGTTTTAATAGCTCGTATTAGTTTATCTTCATACCAAATATCATCTTGATCTACAAAAGAGATAAAATCGAAAGAACTAAAATCTACATCTCTTATAAGTCTAAAAAAGTTTTTTCCAGCTCCTCCAAATTTTGAACCACTAGGTAGATAAACTATATTTTTAAAATCTTTATAAATATCTTGTAAATATTCAATAGTTCCATCTGTAGATAAATCATCACTTATAAATATAGTAACATCTACTTCTTTTTGATTTAAGATACTATCTATTTGCTCTTTTATATATTTTACTCCATTGTATGAAGCTAATAATACTGCTATTTTTTTATTCACTTCTATCCTTTTTTACTATTTCTCTACCTATTTTTATAAATCTTTTCTCTATATATTTTTCACTAAAATAACTCAATACTAAAATCACAGCAAATAAAACTACAAAAGAGATTATTGGATTTGTAGGGTTTATTTCAAAATACAAAGCCAACTGAATAACTGGAAAATGCAAAATATAAAAACTATATGAAAAATCAAAATTTACTTTGATATTTTTTACAAAATATACTAAAAATATCATCATAAAACCTATACAAAAAGGGTATAAAATATAGTTAAAATATGTATTGTCTTTTAAAACTATCAGTAAAATTAAACTAACAATAGCTAATAAATATATATTGTTTTTATTAAATTTATCAAATAGTATATACAGTAAAATTCCAACCATAAAAAGTCGAACTTGAGCTGGAAATTGAACTAATAACTTTTCTATACCTAAATAATCCACAGCAAACATATATACAACAGATAAACTATAAAGTATCAAAAGAATGTACCCCCCCCATTTTTTATAGAACATAAACAATAAAGGAACAATAAGATAAAAAACCACTTCATTTTTAAGTGTCCAAAGACTTCCATTTATTGCATTTACTTCCAAACTACTCAATGTGCTACCAACCGATGGAGCTAAAAAGTTTAAAAAGAATATATTTGCTATAAAATACTTTATAACCTCAAATGTACTTCCATCTGAAAAACCTATAAAAAACAGTGTTTGTAAAATAATCAAAAAAGCATAAAGAGGAAATATCCTAAAAAATCGTTTGATATAAAAATGCTTTTTGTTTTGATCTGCATCAAAACTCCAAAATATTAAAAATCCACTCACTATAAAAAACATATGAACAGCATATCCACTAAGATTAAAAAGTGGATTTGATATATCTTGTGATGTTAAAATGTTCCAATGGGCAAAAAATACTAAGATGGCCAATATAAGTCTTAGGATGTCGAAGTTATTTGATATTTTTGCCATGATATTTAACCTAAATAAGTATTATATGGGACTAATTTATATAGTTCTCCATTAACAAATAATGTATAGAAAAAATATATAGATAAAACTAAAATCATTAAATACTGTAATAAAAACCTAATGTATTTATTTTTTATAATTAAAAGAAACTCAGGAATTAATATGATAATCTGTAATTGAAAATACATATTTATTCTCATTATAGATATCATACTTAATTCTAAAATATACCCTATTACCAAAATTAACACTGATACAAAATTCATATTTAAAAGAAATACCATTTTATTGGATAATTCTACATTTTTATTAAAATATTTAAATAAAAAAGGAAATATCATTAAACTAAATATATATATAGATAGTAGAATTAGATTTACGCTTTGAGTATAAAGTCCTTCAATTAAATATCTTCGATAACCTGTATTAGTTATAGCATCAACTAAGAACCCAGAAACTATAACTACTATTATTAATATTATTAATAATGTAGTTAATTTAAATTTTCTCTTCAAAAAAAATAGTACAAATAAAACTATTGCGGATGAGTGAAACATCATCGCCAAAAATATAAAAAAGAATCCTCTAAAATTTTGTTTATTTATTATATTCACTATTGCAACTAATATCATAGAAATAGCAGCCCATTGTCTTATTCCATTAAGAGTAGATAGATAAAATATTCCTATTAAGAAAAAAAGAATTATTGATATTTCTTTTGATAAACTTAATTTAAATATAAAATAATAAATTCCACATAAAATTAGAAATGAATAAATAAAAAAAATAAAATAAACATTTATATCAGAAAAATTTACACTATTTATAATCAACATATTTAAAGGTTCAAAATCAAATAATGCAATATTTTTTTTAAAATCAATAAACATATCATAATAAACTAAATAATCTGCACCTACTTCAAACCTTAAAGATGAGAATAATAGTAATAATACAAAAGTAAAATATATAAAATACTTGGTTTTATACATATAATTCAAGAATAATGCAAATATTATGAAAAAGTATACTCCCAAATATGCTAGCATAATTTATATTCCTTTATTCCAATATATAATCCATTAAAAAAAGATTTAAAATATCCTTTTGGGAATCTTTTTTTAAAAATATTTAGGATAAATTGCATCATTTTTTTACCAATCAATAAAATAAATAATAAAATTTTAATGGTATCTATATTTTTTCTAATAAAATATCCAAATCCAGAAGCATAATTTTTTACTTTTTCCAAAGATATCTCTTGATAATTTGGTTCTGGATGCCAAAGTTCTATTTTAGGAGTATAAATGCCATTTGCTTTATTTTGTAAAATTCTATAGATAAAATCTGCATCTTCACAAGAACCAAACTTAGCACCAACGCCTAAATTTTCATCAAAATCTAAAACCAAATTCTTTTTTATGAACATTGTAATAGAAGAATTTATAAAGTATGAATTAAATCTATTTACTTTTAAGTCCTTTTTTGACCATCTTTTAATTATATCTTTTTTTGTTTCTCTATCATAAATTTGACCCATGCAAAAATCTATATTTGGATTCAAAAGTATGTTTGATATTTCAATTAAAGTATCATTATAAAATTTACAATCATCATCAGGAAAACATATTATATCTCCAGTGGCATATTTCAAACCTATATTTCTATTTAAAGATAAACCTTTAGTATCAGAATGGATATATTTTATATCTAAATCTTTGTATTCTGACAATAACTGTTTATCTAAAAACCCTTTTTCGTTTTGATCAACAATTATAATTTGGATTTTACTAGTATAATAATCACCTTTTCTCAAAGAATCTATAAGATCAAACAACTCTTTTTTTCTTCCCAAAGTTGCAATAATTAATGAAAAATTTAATAACATTTAAAGCCTTAAAATAAAAAAAATAAAAAGTAAAACACTTAAATATTTTATATTAAATAATTTGAATATTCCCTATCTAACTATATATAGTTTGACTAGATTTTTTACCCCTTATCATATGATAAAGTTCAAAAGCTAGAAAACTTAGGGAATACATATAACATTCCCTATTCGTCATTTTAAAATCTATTTTAAGAAAATTATCATTCATAGAAACAACTTTATCAAAATTAATTACACATTCATTCATTAAAAACTTTTTTGTCCATTTTATATGAAGATTTTTAAGCTCAGTAACTTTATTTGAACTATAACTAAAAAAATCTATTAGCAAATGTTCTACTGATACTTTATCATACAAATTATCTTCATGATAGGTAAATCCTTTTATATCAGATAAATATCCATATGTTAATGGCTCTATATTCGTTTCAATTGCAATAATAGAGGGAAGTCCTAATGAACTAGCTTCTACGATAGATGTACCAGAACCGATAAATATATCAAATTCTTTAAGCGTTTTGGAAAACTGTGAATAAGGTAATTCCCCTTTTAAAAATACATAGTTTTCAAGATTATACTTTCTTATTTTTTCCATCATTTCTTTATCCAAAGGTCCTGTACCATATACATGATACTCTATTTTATATTTATCTTTAAGTTTATTTATAATATCCAACATATATAAATTATATGTTTTAAATTTGACTAATCGTCCAACAGATACAATCTTTATAATTTGTTTATCTTTGTGTAAAATTGGATCTACATTATATTTATTATCTGCAATAACACCTAAAGGAAATAAATTTAAATCATTGAAAGAAATATTATAATATTTAGAATAAATTTTTGGAAGCATTTCATTAAAAAATATTACTCCTTTAGAAGAAAGTATTCTTCTAAAAAATTCTCTATTAAGCTTTTCAAAATAGGGTAACTTATCTATATACCAAGTAAACTCTTTAGCATGATAAATTCCTATAGTAAGTGGTATTTCCAAATTAAGTTGATCGGCTATTTTTTTATAAAAAAGTCCACATATAGAATTTGTAACATGAATTTGAGATATATCCTTAAATAAAAAATATAATTCCTGAAATTTAATATTTTTTATTAAAAGTAAATGAATTGGTAAATATTTATTAAAATTATATTTGTAAAAATCTTCTAGAAAAAAAATATCAGCATATTTCTCTGTTTCACTAATCAAATAGTGATCATTCTTAATTTTTTTATCTAATAATAAAACTTTAGTCTTTTTACCTATCAAAAATCTAGCCTTAGCCATTCGCATAATAAATGTTTCTATCCCTCCCAATTGAAGTGAACTATAAATAAACAACATAACTATACTCCTCTATTTTTTATAATTTTGTATATTGTTTTATAAAACGGTATCAAAGAAAATATAAATAAAAAAATCCATGTTATACTATACATCATAGAATTTGGTTTTATAATTAACATAAAAATCGTATTTAATATATATAAAAATAACATAGCATATATCAATTTTCTATCTAAAAAATGCCATAAATAAATTGTTGCTTCAGTTCTTATAATAAAAAATATATAAAAAGAAATCATGATAGATATAGAAGCGCCTATTCCACCAAAACAAGGAACTAATAAATAATTCAAAATTACACTAACTACAAAAGCTAGAAATGAGGACAATAATGAAAAGATAGAACGTCTAGAAATACCTATCCCAACTGTAGTAGCTTCAGAAAGTAAATATAATAATGATCCTGCTGTACAACCTACAATTATATATTGAACAAGTTCGTAATTTTCAGGTAAAAAAATAGGAATTATCCATGAAAACAAACCAAAAATACTCCAAATAAATGTAATGAAAACAAAAAGAATATTAATTACATTCTGAACTCTTTTAGGATCTATCCCTTCTTTTATCCATTTAAATATCAAAGGATGCCAAATAGTTGCAAATACTGTTGTAAAAATAGAAATAACACCAGCTAAAGTTGATGCTATTGAATAAATACCCACTTCTTCTAATCCTGAATAATTCTTTAAGAAAAATCTATCTATATATGATAATCCCCAATAGGCTAATCCACCTAAAACTAAAGGTAAACTAAATTTAACTATTTTATTTAAAAGTAATAAATTAATCTTATTTAATTTAAAAATTTTCCAACTAGTATTAGATAAATAAATAAATAAAATAGTAGATAATACCAAAGTTATTGTATTGATGTTCATAAGAATAAGAAAACTATATTCAAAATTAAATAAAAGTATTACTCCTAATAAAATGAATAAAATTATTTTAGGAAAAATTTGACTAATTGCAAAAAACCATTCTTTTCCCATCATTCTAATCACATGGGAAAAAGAATTTATAAAGAAACTACTAATTACTGTTAATAATACTAATATATCTATTTCAAAAGATTCAACATCAAATAATATTTTAGATATTGAAAATGAAAATATAAACAATAAAATAATTGCAATGATTAAAAGAAAAAAACCTGGCAATATAGTCATTTTTAATAACATCTCTTTATCTTCTTCTTCATAATATTCTCTGACATATGATTGATGCATTTGTAAACTAAATATTGTTACAGTTAAACCTAAAAAAACTTGTAGCATATTAAATCGACCAACATCTTCTGCATTAAAAAACCAAGCTATAAATGGTAAAGTAATTAAACTAAAAAATGCTGCACCAATTGGTCCCAAAGCCAAAACCAAAAATTTTTTAATTGTCATTTGTAAAAATTATATATAAATTTAATTATTATATTTATATCTTCAATTGGAATTTTATACCAAACTGGTAATCTAATCAATCTTTCACTTTCATTTGTAGTAAATTTATCTTCACCATTAAATTCACCAAACTTTAAACCTGCTGGTGCAGAATGTAAAGGGATATAATGAAATACAGCTAAAATACCATTTTCTTTTAGATATTCTAATAGTTTTGTTCTTTCCTCTAAATCTTTTACTTTTAGATAAAACATATGCGCGTTATGAATACATTCTTCAGAGATTTTCGGAAGCTGAATTATCCCTCTTTTTTCTAATATTTTTAATCCATCATAATATTTTTGCCAAGTATTTAATCTATTTTGATTTATTTCATCTGCTTTTTCTAAATTTCCCCAAAGATATGCTGCACTTACATCATTCATAAGATAGCTACTTCCTAAATCTACCCAAGAATACTTATCTACCATACCACGGAAAAACAAACTTCTATTAGTTCCTTTTTCTCTTATAATTTCTGCTCTTTGAACAAATTTATCATCGTTTACTAAAAGAAGTCCTCCTTCTCCTGCACTTGTATAGTTTTTTGTTTCATGAAAACTATATGCACCAAGATGTCCAATAGTACCTAAAGCTTTACCTTTATATGTACTCATCATACCTTGAGCTGCATCTTCTACTACAAAAAGATTGTATCTTTTTGCAATATCCATAATAGTATCCATCTCACAAGCAACACCTGCATAGTGAACTGGAACAATAACTTTTGTTTTAGAAGTAATTGCTTGTTCTATTTTTGTTTCATCTATATTCATGGTATCAGGTTTTATATCTACAAACACTATTTTAGCGCCTCTTAATACAAAAGCATTTGCAGTAGATACAAAAGTATATGAAGGCATTATCACTTCATCACCTTCTTTTATATCTAATAAAATAGCAGCCATTTCAAGAGCATGTGTACAAGAAGTAGTTAATAAAACTTTTTTACAATTTAACTTCTCTTCAAACCATTTATGGCATCGTTTTGTAAATTCCCCATCTCCTGAAATTTTACTACTTTTAATTGATTCTAAAACATATTTTTCTTCATTACCCGTATATGGTGGTTTATTAAATGGTATCATTTTATTTAATCCTTTTGATTTTCTATTTCTATTATATTTGCAAAAAACTCGCCATTTTTCCAACCTAATGTTCCTGCTTCTTGCCAAGGTTTATTCAGTCCTTTTTTTAATAAATCTTTTTCCCACTTATAAGGAACTTCGTTATATTTATATTTAACTTTAAAAGTTGCATTATTCAAATCAATATTATTTTTATAAGCCCAAAAATAAATATATTTTTTAATTCCATGTGAATATTGTTTTGAATTAAAATCTTTATTACTTACTCTAAAGCTATAATTTACCCACTGCCGTCCACTATCATACCAAGAAGCATGACCTTTTTCATCGATAATAGGCAAAAATATATCTTCTTTACCATCAAAATATGTAATAGCAACTGTATGATTATAATTTTGGAAATGATAATCCATAAAAACTGCATGTTGAGATAACCCCGTAAAAGGATAAAAAATATTTTTATACAAATTTGCCCCCCCATTTATATATCTAAGTGTTTCATTGGATATGTTCAATTTTGAATAAATATGATTCATCAAAAGCGAACTTTGTATCATTAATAATTGAGATATACTCAACCAAGCTATAAAAAAAGCTATAAAAAATATTTTAATTGTTTTTAAATCTAAGTTTTGAAGTATTTTGATTTTTGAATCATCTTGTTCTATATAAACAGTATTATGTATAGGCATGCTACAACTATCTTCTGTACATCCATAAGTTATCCTATGCTGTGCTATATATCCATATATTTTTGAACCTATTGATTTTATAAAAGGGATATATAGTAATATTCCTATTGGTTTAAAAATCCAAACTTTATTTAAAACTTTTACATAAGTCTCTATTCCACTAAATACGTTGTTTTTATTATCTACACTATAAACATTGTCTAAAAGTTGTTGTAGAGGTATATTTTTAAGTAAATCATTTTTATGAGCTTCTTGTTGTGTAGATAAAAACTCTATATTTCTGCTATTATCAAAATATTGAACAATAATTCTTAATCTATTGCATAAAGGACAATTTTCATCAAAATAAAATTTAAGTGTTGGTTTCTTTTTACTTTTAAATATTTTTTCATATAAATTTGAATAAAAGCTAGAAGGTATTATTCCTATATACAAAGCTACCATAGCTAAAGCAAACCAAGGAATTGGAAATGCCAAAGCTATTCCTATATGTAAGCCTATTCCAACCAATAAATAAAAAACTTTAAATTTTTTAAACCAAACAAAAAAGATATATGTAATTTGAAAGAATAAAGTTAAGTAACCTAAAAACTTAATCAAATGCTCCTGATTTAAAATAAAACTTAAATCAAGCCAAGTTGCCCAAGGTAAAGAAGCAGGTAACCAAACACCTAATCCACCTAACCACATAGGAGAATAAAGCTTATAAAAAATAGAATCGAAATATATCAAACCAGCTGCTATAATTAAGATAATATAGTTTAAACTCGATACTGTAGTCTTTGGATTATACTCTTGTTTTGTATTTGAATATTTTATTTTTTCAATTAATCTATCAAAAGAGAGTCTTCTTGAAATAGGCATAAACATAAGTAAAAAAGCTACAGGTATAAACTCTTTATCTATATGATAATCAAATTCATTACCAAGTCCAGTAAATTGAAATGTAAATCCCATAAATAATACTGTAAAAAGATAATTTACTATAGTTGCCTTTCTAGTGAACAAACCTACCGTAATAAATACTATAGAAATTATCCAAATAATTAACATTGGATGAATCATAAAAGAAGCAGTTTGAACATAAGGAATAGGATCAAATATCAGATGTCTAAAATAAAATATTTGCCAAACTTCGGCAAGTACTACTAAACCATAAACTATTCTAAACAAAGCTAAAGCTAACCCTGATTCCTCTTTTTCATATAACTTTTTTATAAAATTATAATAACTAGTCATAATTTTCATTTTTTATCCTTTTATCTCTATCCCATTTTCTTTATGGTTTGATACAACTTTAGCAGGTATTCCTGCTAAAAAATCAAATTTAGATGAATTTTTATTCACAATAGAACCTGCTGCCACCAAGGTTTCATCTTCAATTATTAATTTTTGTAATATTGTAGAAGAAAAACCTATAAAACAGTTATTTTTAATAGTTGTAAAGCCACCTACTAAAGATTTAGCAGCAATAAAACAATCATTCATAATCTTTGCATGATGACAAATAGTTACATTTGTATTTATAATATTATTATCACCTATTTTTGCAAAAGGCTCTAAAACTACTCCATGTAGTATTGCGTTATTTTTACCTATTATATTTGATTCATCAATTATTGATTTGCTACTTATGTAGTTTATATGTTCATATTTTTTATCAACAGTTTTTTTATATAGTTTTGCTCGTAATCTCATATTTTTATATCCAACTGCTACAAACATTTTATACTCATTTGGGGGGAATATTTTTTCAATTTCCTCAAATGGCACAAGTGGTCTATCCAAAAATTTATCGCTCTTTATAAAATCCTTATCAACACAAAATCCAACCACTTCATATTTACTATCATTTGTGAAATAATAATACATCAATTCTGCAAAATCACTATTTCCATAAATAACTAATTTCATTTTGAAATTCTCTCAAATATTATATCTTTGCATTCGATTATATTGGAAATTTTATTAATTTTTTGAATTAAAGGAAATCTATCGTTTTCATCTAACAATATTGGAAAAATTCCTAAACTTTGAGATGGAATAAAATCTAAAAAATAGCTATCTCCTATAAAAAAAGTATCTTTAGCATCTATGTTATGTTTCTTTAATGGTAATTTAAAAAATTCTATATCTGGTTTTTCTAAACCTATTTCTTGAGAAATAAATTTAGAATCTAATAAATCATAAATTTCTAAATTTTTTAAAACTTGATTTAATCTTTCATCAAAATTAGAAACAAGACTGATTATAAATCCTTTTTCTTTAAGACTTATAAAAAGTTCTTTAACACCATTTTTAAGTACCCAATGTTGTCCATTTTCATTAAAATAATTAAACAATTTTTCTGAATCAATTAAATGAGCAATACCTAATAAAGATAAAATATCATTATTAAACTTTTTATAAAATTCTTTTTTTGAATCTATTTTTTGTATATTTACTGAACTATAAAAAAGTAAATTTGTAGCATAATGATAAACTTCTTCAATATGTTTTAATGGAATATCTAAATTCAATTCATTTAATATAAATCTATGAAAAAGTTCTTCTTTTGATGGTGATAATTTTGCAATAGTATCAGCAAAATCGAATATTACTAATTTATTTTTCAAGAATCGCTCCTTGTTTTTAGATTGTCTATATCTTTTTGAGTATAAATAATCTCTTCATTGTATCTTGTAAAAAATATTTTTTCATTATTATCACTTGGAGTTATATACTCTTTTAATATACATTCTTTAATAAACATCTCTGGAACATTAAAAATCTGTCTCATAGCCCCTGTTGTTCCTGATAATCTTCCATTAAATTCAAAAGGTAAAACTTTATTGTTTTCATATATAGCTTGAATATTTAAATATTTCATATCCATCTTTTTTGCAATATCTATAAGCTGTTTTTCTAAAATTTCATCTATAATTCTTTCAGCATGATGGGTAGAACCTGATTTTAAAGTTCTTTTTAAAATATAAATTCCCTTTATTTCTTTATCTTCTCCTATATATATTCCACTTGTAATTTCATTTTCAATATTTAAGAATTCTTGTAAAAGCCAAGATGAATTGCCTATAAAAGGCTTCAATTCTTTATAATTATTTACCTTTATAACATTTTTAGCACCATTCCCACTTTTTGTTTTTAAGATTAATGGATAATTATTTTTTGATAAAAATTCATTTAAATTTAAATCATCCATACTAACTGTTTTAGGAGCATAAAAACTATTTTTAACTAAAAATTTATTTGTAAGATATTTATCGTCGCAAATTTCTATTTTTTCTAAATTATCTATAAATATTTTTACATTTGTTTTACTCTCAATAAATTCTTTATATTTAGATATTTTTAATAAAGTTGAATCAACAGTAGGAAAATATACATCTATTTTGTATTTATTAATAAAATCAACCAAAAAATCTATAAAATTATCATCGCTTACTAATGGAAATATATAACTATTTTTAATTTTATATAACCAACTACTCTTATCACTAATACACGAAGCATATAATTCAATATCTAATTTAGTATCTAAAAGAGATTTTAAAATACCTTGCCCAACATCTCCGCCTACACCATCAACTAAAACTCTAATCTTATCATTCATTTATATATTTCCCTAATATTTGATATATATCTTTTGCCACTTCTTCAACTGTTTTTAAATTTTCTATGTTTATATTTAGTTTTTTCTGACTCATCAAATCTTTTTGCATCTCTGTTTGCATTCTACCTGGATCAAAGTTATCTATATATAATGCATTAGGATTATTTATTTCTTCTTTTTTTAATATCTCAATAAATCTATGCATAGCAGCTTTTGAAGAGCTGTATAAAGAGAGTTCAGCATTTGAAGTAAAAGCTGCTCCTGATGTAATATTTAATATAGAATATTTTTTATTACTTTGAACTATTTTCATAATAATTTTTGCTTGATTTATAAAATTTGTATGAATAGAAATATCTAAATCATTATTTGTTATATCTTTAATATTTTTTATTGGTTTTACAATAGATGCATTTGAAATAAAAAATATTTTTTCATATTTATCAATAATATTATTAAACTCATCTAAATTAATATTCTTTTCCGATAAATCTAATATTAAATTATTAGTATGTTCTTTTGATTTCCTATTTAGTGTCAAAATATTGTTATTAATAAATACTCTTTCTAATTCTTTTCCTAAACCTTGCGTTGTCCCTGTAATCACAATTAATACATTATTCATTAAATAGTCTTTCAATTTGTTTTTTTAAATTATTTTCTGAAAAATAATCTTTTGTTTTTTGTTGATTCTATCTTTAAAAAGCTTATTGACTTTTTCTTTTCTTATAAGATATAAAATCATTTGTTTATTCCATATTTATTCAAATACCACTCAATAGTCTTAACAATCCCACTATCAAAATTCTCATCTGCTTTCCATCCAAGTTCATTTTCTAGTTTACTCGCATCTATTGCATATCTTCTATCATGTCCTGCTCTATCTTCAACGAAAGTTATTAAACTTTTATATGAGAAGTTTGATTGTGGAACTTCTTTATCTAAAATAGTTGTTATTGTATCAACTATTTGAAGATTTGTTCTTTCATTTCTTCCACCTATATTATAAGTTTCACCATTTTTTCCAGTATGATAAACCAGATCTATACCTTTACAGTGATCAAGTACATACAACCAATCTCTTATATTTTTCCCATCCCCATAAATTGGAATTGGATTTTGTTTCAAAGCATTTCTTATAATCGTAGGGATTAATTTTTCATCATGTTGTTTTGGACCATAGTTATTTGAGCAGTTTGTAATAACTGTATTTAATCCATAGGTTTCATTATATGCTCTTATTATCATATCACTTGAAGCTTTACTTGCAGAGTATGGAGAGTTTGGAGCATAAGGAGTTTTTTCAGTGAACAGATCATTTGGATCAAGAGTAAGTGTTCCATATACTTCATCTGTTGAGATATGATGAAATCTACAGTCTTGATATTCTGATTTATAAGTAAATGGTTTCTCCATCCAATATTTATAAGCTACATCAATCAGAGTAAATGTTCCATTTACATTTGTTTGAACAAATACACCTGGATTTTTAATAGAGTTATCTACATGAGATTCTGCTGCAAAGTGAATAACACCTTTTATATCATATTCATTAAATATAAATTCAACTAATTCTCTATTACAGATATCACCTTTTATAAATTTATATCTAGGATTTGCTTCACACTCTTTTAGATTTTCCAAATCTCCAGCATATGTTAAAAGATCTAGATTTACTAAGTTATAGTTTGGGTATTTTTCTAAAAAATATGGCACAAAGTTTGAACCTATAAATCCAGCACATCCAGTTACAAGTATTGTTTTATTGTTATTATTGAACATTTTATTTTCCTAATTTTTTTATAGTTGGATTATTTATTAAAGATTTCATCTGAGATATTGCCATACTATTTAGCACTAGCAATCTATCAGCTTGTTGCATACCTTGCTTTATAAGTTCTGCATTTACACTTTCCATATTTGAAAGCACGATAAGCTGTTCTACACTTGCATAATCTCTTATATTTCCATCTTGCTTTGGATTATTTTCTCGCCACTCTTTTGCTGTTTGTCCAAATAGTGCAATATTTAATACATCAGCTTCAGTTGCATATACAAATCCATCTTTTGGTCTTGAAAGTATATTTGGTACAAGATGCTCTTTTATAGCATCTGTGTGGATTTTATAATTTATTTTAGAAAGGCTTCTGCTCAAGTTCCATTCTAATGATTTATTTTCTATCTCTTCATTTTTGAGTCTTTGAAACTCTTTAATTAAAAATAGTTTAAATTCAGCACTAATCCAACTAGCAAACTCAAACGCTATATCTTTATGAGCAAAAGTTCCACCATATCTTCCTGATTTACTAATAATTCCTATTGCATTTGTTGTTTCAATCCATTTAACAGGTGACATTGTAAAACTATTAAGACCTGCAGAATTTTTAAACCCGTCGAATTCGACCCCTTTAAAATCTGGATTATTTATTTGCTCCCAAAGTCCTAAAAACTCTATTGTATTTTTATTTCTTAACCAATTTTTTACCACATCTTTTGGTTCATCAGAATTTTTTGCTCTTGCAATATCTGTAAGAGATATAAAATCCTCTTTTTCGTGTTGACCAATAGAGATTAAAGTTTCTTGAACAATGAGTTTGTTATTCATCTTCTCTCACCTAATCTCTTTAAGCAATCGTCTAATCCATCTTTCCAGTATGGTATTTCTATATTAAACTTCTGTTTTATTTTACTTTTATTTAAAAGTGAGAAATGTGGTCGTTTAGCTGGTGTTGGGTATTGGTATGTCTCTATTGCTTTTATTTTACAATTTAGTTTTGCCATTTTCATAATCTCTTTTGCAAAATCATACCAAGATAGAACTCCTTCATTTGAGTAGTTGTATATTTCTACTTTAGAATTTTCTATTTGTGGAATGATATCAAGAATAGTTTTAGCTAAATCTTTTGCATAAGTTGGTGTTCCAACTTGATCAAATATTACACCTAATTCTTCTTTTTCTTTTCCTAATCGAAGCATTGTTTTTACAAAGTTATTACCGTAATATGAATAAACCCATGAAGTTCTAATAATAATAGAGTTTAATGGATTTATATCTCTGATTTCATTTTCACCATCAAGTTTTGTTTTACCATAAACTGATTGTGGATTTGTTTGAAACTCTTCAACATATGGTTTAAAGTTTTTTCCATCAAACACATAATCTGTAGAGATATGAATTAATTTAATATTTAACTCTTTGGCAACGATTGATAATTTTTTAACAGCTTTTCTATTTACTAAATCTGCATTTATTTCATCACTTTCAGCTTTATCAACTGCTGTGTATGCTGCACAGTTAATAATTACATTAATAGAGTTTTTTTCACAAAAAGATTTAATATTTTCTTTATCTGTAATATCAATATCATCTCTTGTAGTAAAAAAGAAATTATAATTATAGTTTGAAGAAAGCTCTTTTATTTCACTTCCAAGCTGACCCATTGAACCTATTACAAGTATATTGTAAGTAGTAGTTAAAGAGCTTGAATTAAGCATAATAATCTACTCCAAATTCAAATAAGTCATTTGTTTCATTTAGTTTTGGTTGTTTTGTATCTTTAGCAGATAGATTTAATTCATTATGATTTAAAATCCAATCTATATTTAGATTTTTATCATCAAAAGCTATTCCTCTGTCACATTGTGGGCTGTAGTAATTATCTACTTTATAAGCAAATATTGTATCATCTTCAAGCACTACAAATCCATGAGCAAAACCTCTAGGAATTAGTAGTTGTTTTTTATTTTCACCACTTAAATCTACTGCTACATATTTTCCAAATGTTGGTGAGTTTTTTCTAATATCAACTGCTACATCTAGAACTCGTCCGTGAATTACTCTTACAAGTTTCGTTTGAGCATGAGGTGGAAGTTGATAATGAAGTCCTCTTAGAACTCCTTTTGAAGATTTACTTTCATTATCTTGGCAAAAGTTTATTTTATATCCTAAAAATTCTTCAAGTTTATCTTGCCTAAAAGTTTCAACAAAGTATCCTCTACTATCACCATGAACGGTTGGTTCGATAATTATTACATCAGGAATAGCTGTTCTAATAAATTGCATATTATTTCATCCTTCTTGGATGATTTGCTCTTGATATTAGATATTGTCCATATTGATTCTTTTTTAGGGGTTCTACTAATTCTAAAAGTTTCTCTTTAGTTATATATCCCATTTCATATGCTATTTCTTCTAAACATGCAACTTTTAAAGATTGTCTATTTTCTATTGTTTGAATAAAACTTGAAGCTTCTAGTAAAGATTCATGAGTTCCTGTATCAAGCCAAGCGTACCCTCTTCCCATCAATTCTACTTTTAATCTATTTTCATTTAGGTAATCTTGGTTTAGTGTTGTGATTTCTAATTCACCACGATCACTTGGTTTTACTTCTTTTGCTTTTTTTACTACATCATTTGGATAAAAATACAATCCTACAACTGCGTAGTTTGATTTTGGCTCTTTTGGTTTTTCTTCAATAGAGATTACATCTCCACTATCATTAAATTCTGCAACCCCATATCGTTCTGGATCACTTACATAATATCCAAACACTGTTGCTTTATTTTCATCTTTAATATTTTTTATACTTTGAGCTAGAAGGTTTGTTAATCCATGACCATAGAAGATATTATCACCTAATACTAAGCATGCATCATCGCCATTTAAAAATTCTTCACCTAAGATAAATGCTTGTGCTAATCCATCTGGGCTTGGTTGAACTACATATTCAAATCTCATTCCTAAATCTTTTCCATCACCTAAAAGATTAATAAAGCTTGGTTGGTCTTGAGGAGTTGTTATTATTAATACTTCTTTTATTCCTGCTAACATCAAAACTGAAAGTGGATAATATATCATTGGTTTATCATAGATTGGAACTAATTGTTTTGAGACACCCTTTGTTATCGGGTACAATCTTGTCCCACTTCCTCCGGCTAGTATTATCCCTTTCATTTATTTTTCTCCTTTGGTTTTAATATATCCATCTGGATTATTACTCTGCCATCTCCAACTATCAGCACACATATCTTCTATACTTTTTTTTGCTTCCCAGCCTAAAATTTCTTTTGCTTTTGTTGGATTTGCAAAACATGTTGCTATATCTCCAGCTCTTCTTGAAACTATTTCATATGGTATGCTTTTATTTGATACTTTTTCAAAAGCTTTTATCATATCAAGTACACTATATCCTATACCTGTTCCTATATTTACAATTAGAGGTTTAGTATTATTATTCAATGAATTTAAATAATCAATGGCTTTTACATGAGCATTTGCTAAATCAACAACATGGATATAATCTCTCACTCCTGTACCATCAAAAGTATCATAATCAATTCCAAATACATTCAAATACTCTCTTTTTCCAACTGCTACTTGAGAAATATATGGCATAAGGTTATTTGGTATCCCATTTGGGTCTTCTCCTATCATACCACTTTCATGTGCTCCAACAGGGTTAAAGTATCTTAAAATTGCTATTTTAAAAGTGTTATTTGAAGTATAAACATCTTCTAAAATCCTCTCACAAATATATTTACTTGTACCATAAGGGTTTGTTGTAGCTCCAACAGGAAAAGTCTCATCTATTGGATTTGAACTAGGATTTCCATATACAGTTGCAGAACTAGAAAATACTATTTTTTTGCAATTATACTTTTCCATCACTTTTAATAAAACTAAGATTCCATTTACATTATTATCATAATATTTTAGTGGTTTTTCTACACTTTCACCTACTGCTTTAAGTCCAGCAAAATGGATAACCGAATCAATTTTATATTTTTTAAATACTTTTTCTAAACTATTTTTATCTCTTATATCACCTTTTACAAAATCTACTTTTTTACCAGTTATCTTTTTTACTCTTTTTAAACTCTCTTTTGAAGAGTTTGATAAGTTATCATAAACTATGAAATCATAACCTACTTTATTTAACTCGACTAAAGTATGTGAACCTATATATCCAGCTCCACCAGTTATTAAAATTTTCATATTTTATTTTTCTTCTTTTCTCATATTATTGATAAACTGCATAAAAAATACAGCAAATATAGCAAGTATAAATCCTGTTACAAAGGCAACAACTATAATCAACAATTTTTTAGGTTTTATTGGTTTGTCATCTACTAAAATCTTTCCAACAATTTCACTATTTTTTAAATTATAAGGCAACAATAAAGCTTCAAATAATTTTTTTCTTTCTAATAATTTATTTATTTGTACATTCAATAAATTTTCTTTTTGCTCAGTTAAATCAAATAAAGTTGATTTATTTTCTATTATTGCATTTGATATGTCTCTTTTTTCCATAAGTTTAAGAGCAGATATAGAAGGATCTAATTTTGTTATATTTTGTAATACTTCAGTTACATATTTCATTTGTTCTTCAAGATTTAATATATTTTGAGTATATAACTCTATCTTTTTATCTATATTAACAATTTTATCTTCTTTTATATTTTTGATAGTTAATTCTAAATTTTTCAATTCTGCTTCATTTTTTTCTTTAATATCATTTAAAATTAATAAATGATCTTTTTTTATATACTCAATAACTTCGTTTAATCCATTGATTGCATCTGTATTTGATTTTGCTTCACTTGAAATTTCAATAAAATTTTTCATTCCTTTTAAAGGAATTGTTTTTGTAATTTCAAACTCTTTATCATTTATATTTTTTCTTAAATCTATAAATATTGTAGACAGTTTTTTTGCAAGAATATCCGCATCATCTATTGATATATTTTGATTTGTTTCAGTCTTATAAGTACCTATTTCAATTAAAGCTTTAACTTCATATATTGGCGTTTTAATATTTACATAAACTATTGTTAACAATGTAATAACTGATGTAACGATCAAAATAAACACTCTTTTATTCCAAATTGTTTTAAACAACTCTTTCAAATCTATTTCATCTTCCAAAATATCTGCTTTATTATCCAAACTTGTTCCTATCAAATAAAATGCGGGATTATACCCACATCTTCCTAACATTATTGTTAAATAATATTGAATTAATCATTTTTAATATTATTTATAAATTGCATAAAAAATACAGCAAATATAGCAAGTATAAATCCTGTTACAAAGGCAACAACTATAATCAATAATTTTTTAGGTTTTATTGGTTTATCATCTACTAAAACATCTCCAACAACTTCACTATTTTTTGCTATATTGTTTGTAAGTTTTAGTTTTTCTAGTGAGATATTGTCTTTTATTTTTTCTATTCTATTTTTTATATCAAATTCCAAATCTCTTTTTAGATTTGGTATTTTTTCATTTAAAATATTTTGTTTTTCTTTATTTAAATTCTCGATTTGATTTTGAAGATTTAATATCAAATTTTGATAATTCAATATTTCCATCGCTGATAACATATTTTGTGTATTATCAGAACTTCTTCTTTTTGTTATTTGATTTATATTTTCTTGATATTGTGATAATTTTTCTTTATTGAAATTTAGTTTATTTTCTATTGTTGTTAATTCAATACTATTTAAAAAATTTATCTGTTCTTCTTTTTCAACTTTTGTTACATTTTCTATATATTTTATCTGTTCTTCAAGATTTTTTATATTTAAATTTGTATTTAAGATATATTCATCTATCTTATATTTATATTCATTTTGTAAGAAATCTAAAATTTCTTTATTTTTTGCTAAGGCTTGATCATTTGAATATCCTAAAGTAGCGATTTCCAAAAAATTTTCTACTTTTTTAACTGCTGCGATATTTGATACTATAGCTTCATCTTTTGTTATTTGTTGAGGAATATCAACATTAAAAATAAGCCTTAATTTTTTTTCTAAAACATTACTATTTTCAACTAAAGCTCCACCAATATAACCTATTCGTACTACTGATTTTACCTCATAAATTGGTGTTTTTATATTTACATAAATTATTGCTAATAGTGTAATAATTGCTGTAATAATTAAAATAAATACTCTTTTGTTCCAAAGTACTTTAAATAACTCTTTCAAATCTATTTCATCTTCAACTATATATTCTTTTTCTTGCAAAACTCTATCTTCCCTATTCTAAAATTAGTTGTTATTATAACTTGTAAATGACTCTTTTTGGACTCTTTTTTTAAATATTGAAAATTTAATATTAAAATCTCAAACAAATCTCATTTTATGTGTCATTTAGTAACTAATTATAAGGGATAATTATATTATTTTTTAAAAATTATTGTTATTCTAAATTACAAAATATCAGGTATATCAATATTTGTCTCTTTTTCTGTATCAGCAATATTTTCAAATATCACTTCTATTGGAGCTGCACTATTTTCATTTTCTTTATCAACAAATCTTGTAAGTGCTTTTTGGAAATCAAGTTTAACTGTTCCAATTGGACCATTTCTTTGCTTACCTATAATAACTTCTGCTTCTTCAACTGGTTTATTTATAAATTTAGATTTATAATCTTCACCTTTATCTTTTGCTTCTTTTTCTTTTTTAGCTTCGTCTCTCTCTTTATAAACATCATCTCTATAAACAAACATGATGATATCAGCATCTTGCTCAATAGCTCCAGATTCTCTTAAATCACTTAACATAGGTCTTTTATCTGGTCTATTTTCAAGTCCCCTATTTAGCTGAGAAAGTGCAATAATAGGTATTTTCATCTCCCTTGCAAGCATTTTTAAACCTCTTGAAATATCAGAAACTTCTTGGTGTCTATCTTTATTTCCAGTTCCTTGCATTAGTTGAAGATAATCAATAATCACAAGTTTTATATTGTTTGCTTCATTTTGAGCTAACTTTCTCACTCTTGCTCTAAGTTGGTTGATATTAATACTTCCACCATCATCAACAAAAAGTTTCTTTTTATTTAAATCATCAAAAGCTGCACTAAGATTTGACCATTGAGAATCATCCATATCACCTTTTCTAAGATTTTGTAAAGGAATAGAAGTTTTTGCAGCCAACATCCTAAGCATTAGTTGTTCTGCTGGCATCTCTAGAGAGAAAAATATTACTCCTTTTCCTCTTTCCACATTTTTAAGTGCCATATTAAGTACAAGGGCAGTTTTCCCCATAGCTGGCCGTGCTGCTATGATTATCAAATCCCCTTCATTAAAACCTGTCGTTCTTCTATCAAGTGCATCAAAACCTGTTGTTTCACCAATAAGATGTTTATTTCCAAGTTTTTTCATCTTTTCAATATAAGATAAAGTATCATGAGTGATAGTATGCATATCTTTTAATTCGCTAGTTGCACTATCTGTTGATATTTTATAAAGTTCACCTTGAATAGTATCAAGTGCTTCATTTGCACTTACTTCTTCTTCAATAGCCACTTTTTTTATAGTTGTTGCTAGTGAGGCTAATTCTCTTTTTACCGCACCATCTTTGATTTCTCTTACATAAGCTAAAGTATTTGTTATTGGATTTGCAGAAAGAATTTCAAGTAAGATAGAGTCATCAACATCTTTAGAATCAAGTCTTTTTCGTATAAATTCTTCATCTATTGGCATATCATCATTATGAAGTTTTACCATCACTTCAAAAATTTTTTTATGAGCTGGAAGATAAAAATCTTTTGGTTTTAATACACCTAAAACATCTTCTAACTCTTCTGGGTTAAATAAAATAGAACTTAATACAGCTCTTTCAATATTTATACTATAAACACTATCCATTCCGTCTCCAATTTTTTAAGGAAATGATTGTATCTAAAAGCAAATTAAAGTATCAACAAACCCTATTTCTACCGCTATTTTTTGCTTCATATAATTTTTTATCGACTATTGAGATTGCATTATTTGAATCTCTAAAAAAACTTCTATCACAATTTTCAGGATTGATTTCATACATCCCTATACTTAAAGTCGTAGATATTTTATGATTTTCATAATCTAATACAAATTTTGCAAAATTTTCTTTTACTTCATTCAATAATTCTCTTGCTTTTTTCTCTTTTATTGCAGGTAAAATAAATATAAACTCTTCACCACCATATCTAATAATCATATCCGAAGTTCTAAGAGTTTGTTTCACTAATGGGACAAAATTTTCAAGCATTTTATCTCCTGCTATATGACCATAATTATCATTTATTTTTTTAAAAAAATCAAAATCACACATAGCAAGAACAAAAGGCTCGCTTGTGGCAAAAGATATTTCTAGTTGATTTGTATAAAGTTTATTTAATCTTTGTCTATTTAAAGCACCTGTTAAAGGGTCTTTTGAAGCTTGAGAATTTATCAAAGTATTATCAATCAAAGCCAATTCTGTTCCCAAAGATAAAGACAACATTTCACATTTTTCTAAATATGTCAATATTATATGATTATTTGGTTTTTCTTCTAAAATATAATTTTGAATCTGCTTTGCAATAAAATGTAAATTTTCATGTAACTTTGAAATATTTTTATATTTTGAATTATTTTGTATTATATTTTTTCCTGAATCTAATAACCATTTACCAAAAACACATAAATTATGATTTGTTTCAGGGAAAAATCTATTTTCTCTTAGAGAAACTGCTGTTGATAAATCTGTTAGCCATTCTAAATGAGATTTATAATACAAAATAATATTTTGTTCATATATATCACTAAGTCCTGATATTCTCAAAGAATTTTTCTTTTGTAAATCTTTTACATATTTATCTAAATAGATTTTTGCGATAGTATCTTCAAAAACTGCTTGTAACTGATACAATTCATAAAGTTCATTTTTTGCATTTTTATAAAGTAACTTTTTCATAATCAAGCCTATTAGATTGATTAATTCATGAGTCAACATAACATATGGAATGCCCAATCCAATGTTGTTATGTATCAACTCTTTACAAATTATAACTGCTTTATCTATCTGGCTTGTACAAATGTATTTTATTATCAAAGAAAAAAAGTTTTTTATCTCTTCAAACTCTTCATCTTCAATATCTCGCACATTTATAATATACTTCTTCAAAAATTCATCAGTGATAGATTCAACTTCAGTCGCCAAAAAAAATTGAAAATTAGCTTTTGCAGTTTGCATTATTTTCTTTTTTCTGCCTCTATTTCTACTTCCTCAATAAATTTGTTTATTAATTCACTACCTGAAAGTTTGGCTATGATTTCACCTTTTTTCATTACAAGTCCACTTCCTTTTCCAAATGCAATTGCAACATCTGCACTTTTTGCTTCACCTATTGCATTTACAACACATCCCATAACTGAAACATCTAGTGGTGTTTTAATATGTTTTGTTCTATTTTCTATTTCTGTAACTGCACTTACTAAATCTGCTTCTATTCTTCCACAAGTAGGACAAGAAACGATATTTAATCCCTCTTTTGCAATTCCGACATCTTTTAGTATTGCACGTCCAACTTTTATCTCTTCTTCAAGTTCTCCTGTCATAGATACTCTTAAAGTATCTCCTATTCCATCAAGTAAAAGTGAACCTAAAGCTATTGATGATTTAATAGTTGAGTGAAATTGAGTTCCAGCTTCTGTAACACCTAAATGAAATGGATAATTATTCATAGGTCTTAACATTCTATAAGCTTCTACTGTTCTTTGAACATCACTTGCTTTTAGTGAAACTTTTAAATTTGTAAATCCTAAATCTTCAAGATACTTGATATTGTAATCAGCACTAGCTACCATACCTTGAGGCGTTTGTCCATATTTGTCTTCAAATTGCTTTTCAAGCGACCCAGAATTTACTCCAATTCTAATAGGTATATTTCGCTCTGTACAAGCCTTAACAACTTCTTGAACTCTATTTTTATCACCAATATTTCCTGGATTGATTCTAATACAATCCACAACTTCAGCAGCAACCAAAGCTAATTTATAATGAAAATGAATATCTGCTACAAGTGGCAATTCTACTTGTGATTTAATCTCTTTTAATGCCAAGGCTGCTTCCATATTTGGAACAGCAACTCTTACTATATCAGCACCAGCAAAATGTAATTTTGTGATTTGTTCTACTGTTGCTTTAACATCTGATGTTTTTGAAAAAGTCATTGATTGTACTGGAATTGGTGCATCACCACCAATAGGAACATTTCCTACGAATATCTGTTTTGTTGGGTATCTTTTTATCATAAACGAGATTTTATCACAAAAATATTAATTTAATATGAAACATTTTAATAAAAAAAAAAGAAGTTATTTTATATAATCAAAGCTAATAAATTTAGCAATAAGTTACTGTAATCATATGACATCAAAAAAGAATATCTACATCATAATTTTATTATTTTTAACTCTTACAACTTTCATAATTTTAGGAACCTATTATTATATTTCAAGTAAACAAGAGAATCTTTTAAAATCTATTTATAATTCAACACATATAAATATTGTAAAAACGACTCAAAATCTTATAAAAGACAAACAAAATACTACTTTAGCAATAGCTCTTGCACTTGCAAAAAATGATAGTTTATATAGACTTATGGAAAATAAAGATTATGATAAATTAGAATATAAAAAAATTTCAGATGAGTTAAATCAATATTCAAAATATAAAAATGTTTGGATTCAAATAGTTGATAAAAATGGAAAAAGTGTTTATCGTTCTTGGACTGATTTAAAAGGTGATAATTTACTTTTTAGAAAAGATTTAAAAAACACTTTAACAAATCAAAATGTTTCTACTTCAATAAGTGTAGCTTTATTTAATCTTACATTAAAAGCAAGAACACCTATTTTTGATTATAACAACAATTTTTTAGGAGCTTTAGAAGTTATCACTCACTTCAATTCTATCTCCAAAGATTTAAAAGAAAATAATATTGATTGTTTAGTAATCACTGATAAAAAATATAGAAAAATATTAAAATATCCATATACAAATATTTTTATAGATGATTATTATATTGCAAATAAAAATGCGAATATGGATTTAGTAAATTATGTAAAAAACAATGATGTAGAAAAATATATCAATATTCCAAATTATATTGTTGAAAATGGTTATCTAATTTCAAATTTTATTTTATATAACAAGAATAATGAAAAATTAGCTTACATTATAAATTTTATGGATTTAAATAATATTGATTTACAAATTGTAAAATCATTTAAAGTTCAAATTATCATGGTTTCTGTAATTGCACTAATCATAATATTTTTCTCATTTCTAATCTATTTATATTCATCTCATCTAAAAGAGATAAAATCTCAAGAAAATAAAAAACAATCAATCTTAGATTCTCAATCAAATATAATCGTAATTACAAATGGTGAAGAGATAATTGATGCAAATAAAAAATTATATGATTTTTTTAAAGATGCAAATAATCTAGAAGAATTTAGAAAGAATTATGTTTGTATTTGTAATACTTTTCTTGATATGGACAATGAATTTTATATAATAAAAAAAGATTATGGTGGCAAAAATTGGGCGGAATATGTTTTAAATAATGAAGATAAAAATTTTAAAGTTGCTATAAAAAACTCAAATGATAAAATTACTCATTTTTCATTAAAAGCTTCAATGATAAATAATGAAAATTACATAATAGCTACATTTACAGATATAACAAAAGAAGTTGAACAAATAGAAAAAGATAAAGAAAAAGATAGATTGCTTTATCAACAATCAAAAATAGCTGCGATTGCAGATACTTTAAAAAATATTGCTCATCAATGGAGACAACCTTTAAGTGTAATAAGTACAATAGCAAGTGGAATGAAAATCCAAAAAGAGTTAAATTCTTTAACTAATGAAGATTTTAATAACTCTTGCAATACCATAATAGATAATACTCAAAGACTTTCAAATACAATAGAAAACTTTACAAATTTTTTCAATAAAGATGATAGCATAGTAAGATTTTCCTTTGTAGAATCAATAAAAAACACCATTAATTTTTTTGACTCAATATTTGAAAAAAATTCAATAAAATGCATATTTACTTATGACAATGATATGATTTTGGATTGTAATAAAAATGACTTTTCTCAAGCAATTTTAAATATTCTTGATAACTCAGTTTATGCTTTGATAGAAAATAAACAGGAAGATGAGAGATATATTTTTATTGATTTTACAAATAAAATCTTACAAATAAAAGATACAGGAAATGGAATAGATGAGAAATTACTCTCAAAAATACTAGAACCATATTTTACTACAAAACACCAAGCTTTTGGCGTTGGATTAGGTCTTTATGTAGTTCAAGAATTTTTTGTAAAAAATTTAGCTTATAAAATTGATATTAAAAATGTAACCTTTGACTATGAGAATAAAGAATATTCTGGAACTAATTTTATTATTGATTTTAATTAAACTTCTATTTTGAAAAGATTAGATACAATACCCGCATTAATAAGAAAAGGATTTTTATGCAAGGTTTTGCTATTTTTGATTTAATAATAATATCTATTACTCTTATTTTAGGATTAAAAGGTCTATTTAGAGGGCTTATCAAAGAAGTTTTTGGAATTATTGGAATCATTGGTGCAATTTTTGTAGCTTCAAGGATTTCAAAAGAAACAGGTGATTTATTAGCTCCAATATTAGTATTAGAAAATGAAGCAACTATCAAATTAATTGGATTTGTAGTTGCTTTAGTTGGTGTTTGGCTTGTTGTTTATAGTGCTGGACTTGTGGTTAGTAAAATATTTTCTGCAAGTGGATTAGGAATAATTGATAGAATTTTAGGATTTGTATTTGGTGCAGCTAAAATATTTTTAATTTTTTCAGTTATTGCCTATGCGCTTTATCAAGTTCATTCTTTCAGAAAAGTTATTGATGAGAAATTTGCAACTTCTATTGTAATGCCACATCTAATTAGCGTTGGATCATATATCATAAAATTAGATACCGATTCTATTGCTAATAGTTTTGATAAAGCTGTAAAAACGGTAAAAGATGCTCCAATTATTAAAGATGCTACTTCAAATATCAAAGAAGAAGTTAATTCAACTGTAAATGATGTTCAAGAAGCTGTGAAAGAAGAAGTTATACAACAAGTAGAAGAAAAAATAGAAGATTCTACAAATAAAACTTCGGAACAAGTAGATGCGATAAAAGAAAAATTAAAAAATATTGCAAATAAACCAGAAGAAAATCAATAAAGGGATTTAATATTGTTTGAAAATAATTATATACAACAAAGAATAGAAAAAGCAGAGAAGTTAAGAGAAGCAGGGATTAACCCTTATTCAAATGAAAGTTCAAGAAATTGTACAATTGCAAAATATCTAAATGTAAATAGTGATATTTTACAAATCGAAGAAAAAAGAGATGAAAATAGAAATTATACAGTTGCAGGTAGAATTAAATTTTTTAGACTTATGGGAAAAGCTGCATTTGTAAAAATAGAAGATGAAAGTGGAATGCTTCAAATTTATGTATCAAGAGATAATTTACCAGAAGGTTTTTACAATGACATTTTCAAAAAAAATGTTGAAGTTGGAGATATTATAGAAGTTTCAGGTTTCCCATTTGTTACAGGACAAGGAGAACTTTCACTTCACGCTGATGGTTTAAAAATACTTACAAAAGCCATTTCTCCACTTCCTGAAAAATATCATGGAATCCAAGATAAAGAGTTAAGATATAGACAAAGATATTTAGATTTAATTATGAATAGTGAAGTTAGAAAAACTTTTCAAATTAGAAGTAAAGTTATAAGTCTTACAAGAAGATTCTTTGAAAACAAAGGTTTCTTAGAAGTTGAAACTCCAATGATGCACCCAATTGCAGGAGGAGCGAATGCAAAACCATTTGTTACTCATCACAATGCTTTAGGTGTTGATAGATTTTTAAGAATTGCACCAGAATTATATTTAAAAAGATTAATAGTTGGTGGATTCGAAGCTGTATTTGAAATTAATAGAAACTTTAGAAATGAAGGAATGGATGCAACTCATAATCCAGAATTTACTTCTATTGAATTTTATTGGGCATATAAAACTTACAAAGATTTAATTGTTATTACAAAAGAATATTTTGAATATTTATTTGAACATTTAAATTTACCAACTCTTCTACCTTATGGTGAATTAAAAATTGATTTTAATAAATTTACAGAGATTCCATTAATTCAATCTTTATATGAAATTGGTGGAGTACCACAAGACATAGTTGAAGATAAAGATAAAATTCTTGCATTTTTAAGAGCAAATAATCTTGAAGCAAATGAAAATATGAATTTAGGACAACTACAAGGTGAATTATTTGATGAATATGTTGAAGAAAAATTAATCAATCCTACATTTATAACTGAATATCCAGTAGAAATTTCTCCACTTGCAAGAAGAAATGATGAAAAACCACATTTAACAGATAGATTTGAGTTATTTATTGCAGGTAAAGAAATTGCAAATGCCTTTAGTGAGTTAAATGACCCATTAGACCAACTTCAAAGATTTGAAGGACAAATGGCAGCAAAAAATAGTGGTGATGATGAAGCACATGAAATGGATGAAGATTTTGTAAATGCATTATCTTATGGAATGGCTCCAACAGCGGGTCAAGGTATTGGTATTGATAGATTAGTAATGATGTTAACAAATGAACACTCTATTAGAGATGTATTACTTTTCCCAGCAATGAAACCAATTAAACAAGAAATAGATCTTTTATCAGATCAAGAAATATAAAATAAAAGAAATAGGAGAGAAGATGAGTTTTGTATCAAGCGCAAATCTAAAAGAAGCAGATAATGAAGTATTTTCAATAATAGAAAATGAATTAAAAAGACAAACAAATCATTTAGAAATGATTGCTAGTGAAAACTTCACTAGTCCTGCTGTTATGCAAGCTATGGGTTCTGTTTTTACTAACAAATATGCTGAGGGTTATCCTTATAAAAGATATTATGGTGGTTGTGAGTTTGCTGATGCTGTTGAGCAATTAGCAATTGATAGAGCTTGTAAAATCTTTGGTTGTACTTATGCTAATGTTCAACCTCATTCAGGAAGCCAAGCTAATGGTGCTGTTTATGCTGCATTATTAAGTGCTGGTGATAAAATCTTAGGTATGGATTTATCTCATGGTGGACATTTAACTCATGGTTCTAAACCTTCTTTTTCTGGTAAAAACTATTCTGCTTTTTATTATGGTGTTGAATTAGATGGTAGAATCAATTATGACAAAGTTATGGAAATTGCAAAAATATGTCAACCAAAAATCATTGTATGTGGTGCTTCTGCATACGCAAGAGAAATTGACTTTAAAAAATTCAGAGAAATAGCTGATGCTGTTGGTGCTATTTTATTTGCTGATATTGCTCACATAGCAGGACTTGTTGCTGCTGGTGAACACATGAGTCCATTTCCATATGCTGATGTTGTTACAACTACTACTCACAAGACTTTAAGAGGTCCAAGAGGTGGTATGATTATGACAAATGATGAAGACATTGCTAAAAAAATAAATAGTGCTATTTTCCCAGGATTACAAGGTGGACCACTTGTTCATGTAATTGCTGCAAAAGCTGTTGCATTTAAAGAGATTTTAGATCCATCATGGAAAGATTATGCAAAACAAGTAAAAGCAAATGCAAAAGTATTAGCAGAAGTACTTACAAAAAGAGGATATGACATCGTAAGTGGTGGAACAGATAATCACTTAATTTTAGTATCATTTTTAAATAAACCATTCAGTGGAAAAGATGCAGATGCAGCTTTAGGAAATGCAGGGATTACTGTAAATAAAAATACAGTTCCAGGTGAGACAAGAAGTCCATTTGTAACATCAGGGATTAGAATAGGAAGTCCAGCATTAACTGCACGTGGGATGAAAGAAAAAGAGTTTGAAATTATTGCAAACAAAATTTGTGATGTATTAGATAACATTGAAGATTCAGCATTACATGCTAAAATCAGCAAAGAGTTAGAAGAACTTGCTTCAAACTTTGTGATTTACAATCAATCGACTTTCTAGGATTTAGAGATAAAATAAGGATAAGTTATGCAAATAAAAGGTGAAGAGTTCATAAAAAAAGTTCAACTTCAACAAGAAAGAGAAGAGTTAGAGCGAAAGCTAAGTGAACTTGAAGAAGTTGAAGTTTCAATTAACGATATTAATCTTAATAATAATTTAAATATGAATAATGATTCAATTGGTTTAAATAGAAATACGCAATTTGAATCAAATGAACATGAACTTGATAATATTATGCTTGGAACTTCAAATGATAATAATGAAGAAAATAAGAAAAAATACCTAATCTTAGGTATTGTTCTTGTAGTACTATTTTTATTAACTATTATTATTATAAGACTTCTTACAAATGATCCAGCTAAGGATGATCAATTCACATCAAATAATGCTAACTCTTCAGAAATAAAAAAATTATCTGAAAATAATAATATTGAGGAAAATTTCCAAAAAATTATTAATGAAAGAGTAAAAAAAGATTCAAATGAACCAATGATCCCTGAAAATGCAATTCCAGCAGATCAAAGGCTTCAAAATATGCAACAAACAACAGATAATGAGCCTCAACAAGAAAGAGAAACTATTCAAGAGGAAGCACCTTCTAATATTTCTAATGAAACTTTAGATGAAACTATAAAAAAAATAGAAGAAAAAAAATCTACTCAAAAAGAAAAAGTAGTTCAAACATCAGAAAAAAAAGCTAATACAGTAAAAGAAGTTAGTGAAAGAAATGTTGAACAAAAAAAATCTGTTAGAGATTTAATGGATTCGCCATCTTCTTCATCAATTTCATCTGGATATTTTGTTCAAGTTGGAGCTTTTACAAAAAAACCATCTGATAGTTATATAAATACAATAAGAAATGCCAAATTTAAATATAAAGTTTATCAACAAGAAATAAAAGGCGTAACATATAATAAAGTTTTAATTGGACCATATTCATCAAAAGCAGCTGCATCTGAAAGTGTGGAAGACATAAAACAAAAACTTAATCTTACAAGTGCCTTTGTTGTTAAATTTTAAAAAGAGAAAATTATGAATTTTTACACAAAAGAACTTTTTTTAGACCAATTCACACCTGTTTCAATTTATGAAAAAGTAAAATCATTATATCAAAATGAGATTACTTTTTTATTCGAAAGTACAATTAATACTAATTCGAATGAAGGGAGTTACTCTTATATAATTATAGGAGATAGAGAAAGAGTTTGGTATGACAAAGATACTTGTTATTATAAAAATGAACAAGGTGATGTTCAAATTGTAGATTCAAATCCTTTAGCTTTTTTAAAAAAATATTATAAAAATTTTGATAAACAAATATACAAAGATAAAGCTTTAGAATTAGGAATTAGTTTAATAGATGGTTTTATTGGGAATGTTGGTTATGATATTGGAAAAGAATTTGAACCAAAATTAAAAAATTCAATGAATAATTTAGTTGATCAACTAGATATTCCTGATTTGGACTTAATAAGACCAAATATAATTTTAGGATTTTCTCATAAAACTTCAAAACTTGTTATGGTTACATCTGTCGAATCTAAAAAAAATGAACTAGATATAATTGAAGATATTCTCTATACAACTTATTCATATGCTCCTTTAAAAAAAGCAACTATTTTAGATGAAGGTAAATTCAATTTTACAAAAGAAAAATTTTTTGAAATGGTTTCAAAATCTAAAGAGATGATTAAAGCAGGAGATGTTTTTCAAATTTTAATGTCAAATAGATTCACTCAAAAAGCTATCGTGGATCACTTAAGTTTTTATAGAGCATTAAGAAGTAAAAACCCAAGTCCTTATTTATTCTTACTTGAATTTGAAAGATTCACTATTGCAGGGAGTAGTCCAGAAGTTATGATTAGGCTTGTTGATGGGCATTTACTTTTAAGACCAATTGCAGGTACAAGAAAAAGAGGGAAAAATCCTGATAGAGATTTAGAACTTGAACTTGAGATGGTAAATGATGCAAAAGAGAGAGCAGAACATATCATGCTTGTAGATTTAGGGAGAAATGATGTAGGACGTGTTGCACGGCCAGGAACTGTAAAAGTAACAGACTTGATGAGAGTGGAGAGATATTCTCACGTTATGCATATGGTTTCTGATGTTGAAGCTATAATTGATGACAAATACGATATGTTTGATTTATTTATGGCTACTTTTACAGCTGGGACAATGACAGGAGCTCCAAAAATAAGAGCAATGGAATTAATAGCACAATTTGAAGGAATAAAAAGAAACTTCTATTCTGGAAGTATTGCTTATTTTGGTTTTGATGGAAATATGGATAGTGCAATTACAATAAGAACTACTATGTTAACTGATGATACAGTAATTTTCCAAGCAGGTGCTGGAGTTGTTGCTGATTCTAATCCTGAACTTGAATATCTTGAAGTTCAAAATAAACTTGCAGCTAATATCTCAACTTTAAAAGACTTATCTTAATTTCTTAATTTAATATTGGCTATTATTTCATACTAAAAAGCCAATATTAAAGGATACAATTTGTTACTTGGTGTAAATATTGACCACATTGCAGTTTTGAGAGAAGCTAGAAAGATAAACGACCCTAATCCCCTTGATGCACTTAATATATGTAAACTATCTGGTGCAAACCAAATAACTATTCATTTAAGAGAAGATAGACGTCATATTCACGATGAAGATGCGATTGCTATAATAAATAATTCTTCTCTTCCAGTAAATTTAGAATGTTCAATAAATAGTGATATTATAGATATAGTTTGTAAATTAAAACCAACAAGGGCTACTCTTGTACCTGAAAATAGAAATGAAGTTACAACAGAAGGTGGACTTGATGTCAAAGGAAATTTTGAAAAATTACAAAAAGTAATAGATAAACTTCACCAAAATGAGATTGAAGTTTCTCTTTTTATTGATCCAAAAGATGAAATTATTGAATTATCAAAAGAGTTAGAAGTTGAATGGGTTGAACTTCATACTGGAACATTTGCGAATATTTATGCAATGCTTTATTCAAATTTAAGTTCAACTCATCACTCAATAAAAGAGCTAGAATTAAGTAAAAGTGAATTAAAAATAAAACTTAATAAATCTATAAAAGAGATTGAAAATTCTTCAAAACTTGCAAAAAAATTAGGCTTAAAAGTTGCAGCGGGGCATGGATTAAACTATCAAAATGTGACTTTTATTTCAAAAGTACCTGAAATTGAAGAGTTAAATATAGGTCAAAGTATAATTGCACGTTCTATTTTTACAGGATTAAATCAAGCAATAATTGATATGAAAGAATTAATAAAAAATGACTAAAGAACTACCTAAAATAGCTATAAGTATAGGTGATTTAAATGGTATTGGAATTGAAATAGCATTTAAATGTCATGATGATATCTCAAAAATTTGTCACCCAATTTATTGCATTAATAATAAAATGTTAAAAAAAGCTTCTGAAGAGTTGAAAACTAAAATTCCAGAAAATTTTGAAATTCATAAAACAAAAGGTGAATTTGAAATAAAACCAGGAACAGTTACAAAAAAATCAGGTAAATACTCTTATGATTCATTTATGGATGCAATAAATTTAGCAAATAAAAAAGAAGTTGATGCAATATGTACACTTCCTATTAATAAAGAATCTTGGAATAAAGCTGGAATAAGATACAAAGGTCATACAGAAGTTTTAAGAGATTATTTTGGTAAAAATGCCATTATGATGCTTGGTTGTTCTAAAATGTTTGTAGCTTTATTTACAGAACATATTGCTTTAAGAAAAGTTGCAAAAAAAATCAATGAAGAAGATCTAACTCAATTTTTAATAGATTTTTATAACAATGTAAAAAATGATAATATCGGTGTTTTAGGCTTAAATCCTCATGCTAGTGATAATGGTGTTTTAGGTGATGAAGAGGTAGAAATCTTTAAAGCTATAAAAAAAGCAAATAAACATTTAGGAAAAGATATTTTTAAAGGGCCATTAGTTCCAGATACAGCATTTTCTCCTCTTTCAAGAAAAAATTATACATATTTTGTTGCTATGTATCATGATCAAGGATTAGCTCCACTCAAAGCTTTATATTTTGATGAAAGTATAAATGTAAGCCTAAATTTACCAATAATTAGAACTTCTGTTGACCATGGAACTGCATTTAACATTGCATATAAAAATGAAAATGTAAATACTCAAAGTTATATAAATGCAATAAAAGAAGCAATAAATTTAGTATCAAAACAAAAATGAAAAATTTAGAAGCTTGCTATGAAATTAATTTTTCGAAAATTAATTTTATAGAAAGAAAAGTCAAAATTGAAAATCCAAAAACTATCATAAGTGGTGCTCCAAAGACAGGAAAAAGTTATTTAATTTATGATTTTTTATCAAATTTTAAAGCAAAAGATTATCTTTATGTAGATTTCTCAGATTTGAGAAATGATTTAAATGATATTTCAAAAAATTTACAAGAATTTATAAAAAAAAATGAAATTAGTGTTTTAATTTTAGAAAATTTTGATTTTTCTTTCTTACTTCCTCAATGTGAGAACATCATAATTTCAACAACCTCGAAACAAAATATTGAAGGTTTTGAGCAAATAAATCTAAATGCATTAGATTTTGAAGAGTATCTTTTACATGATAATAAACATCAAAATATTACTCAAAGTTTTAATAGTTTTTTAAAATTTGGAAATCTTCCTGAAATTATAAATCTTGAGGAGCATAAAAAAATTCAACGGTTACAAGAGATTATTAAACTTATTTGTAAAGATGAGACACAATATGAAATAATTAAAATAATGATTGAAAATATTGATGAAAAAAAATCCCTTTTTCAATTGTTTAATTCACTAAAAACAAAAATCAAACTCTCAAAAGATAAATTTTATGAAATCTGCAAAATTTTAGAAAATAATAAAATTATATTTTTTTTATCAAAATATAATCAAGAAAAAACATCAAAAAAAATCTTTTGCTACAATTACTCTTTTTTAAATGCCATATCATATACGAAAAAGTTTAAAAATGAATTTTCAAATATGATTTTTTTAGAACTTTTAAATAAAAATGACGAAATTTTTTATTTAGATAATATTGATTTTTATATAAAATCTAAAAATATAGCAATAGTTTCAATTCCATTCTTTAATACTTCTTTAAATAATAATTTAGTAAAAAAAATAATAAAAAATGCATCTGAATTAAATATAAATGAAATAAATATAATAACTATTTCAAATAGTGAAAAAATTAATGACCCAAAAATTAAAATAAATGTAATTCCTTTTTATGAATGGGCTATAAGCTAAGAATTTGTTAATATATTTTTAGATAAAATCCAAAAATTATTGAAGGAAAAAAACATATGAACAAACGGGTACTTGTTAAATTTTCTGGTGAAGCACTAGCTGGTGCTGAAGGTTATGGTATTGATACTCAAATACTTGATTATATAGCTGAAGAGATAAAAAGTTTAGTAGAAAACAATATTCAAGTTGGTATTGTTATTGGTGGTGGTAATATTATTCGGGGTGTAACTGCCGCTGCTGATGGTGTAATAAAAAGAACAAGTGCTGATTATATGGGAATGTTAGGAACTGTTATAAATGGTATAGCAATGCAAGAAGCCTTAGAGTATAAAGGGCTTAGTGCAAGACTTCAAACTGCGATAAAAATGGAACAAATAGCTGAACCATTTATTGTTAGAAAAGCAATGAGACATTTAGAAAAAGGTAGAGTTGTGATATTTGGAGCTGGGACAGGAAATCCATACTTCACAACAGATACAGGTGCAACATTAAGAGCAACAGAAATTGGTGCATCAATGTTAATAAAAGCAACAAAAGTTGATGGTGTTTATGATAAAGATCCAATGAAATATCCTGATGCAAAGAAATTAGAAACTTTATCGTATGATAAAGCATTAGAAGACCATATCAAAGTTATGGATGATACAGCAATTGCATTGGCAAAAGACAATAAACTTCCAATAGTTGTTGCAAATATGAGTGAAAAAGGCAATTTACTTAAAATCATTAGTGGTGATTATAGTAAATGTTCAATCGTTAAATAAAAAAATACAAAGGAAAGTGTATGATAAGATTAGAAGAGAGAATTTCAAAAGCATTAAAACAAGTTGATAATGACAGATATATTTTAGCAATTGCAGTTGGTCAAAGAGCAGATGAATTAAGTAAAGGTGCAAAACCTTTATTAGAATTAAATACTCAAAAAATGAAATATACAGATATTGCAATAGATGAAATTGCAAGTGGACTTCTTAAAATTGAAGGATTTGTTGATAAAAAATAAAGATAAGTTAAAAAACTTATCTTTAGGTTTCAAATAACATGGAGCAATTTTTCAAAGAAATTCAGCACATAAATAGTGTTGAAGATGCTATTAACAAACTAAAAACTCAGATTGATATATCACCTAAGTTATATGAAATTATTAACTTTATTATAGAAGCACATGAGGGTCAATTTAGAAAAAGTGGTGAGCCTTATTGTGTTCATCCAATACTAGTTGCTTGTGTAACTGCTAGTTTTTCAAAAGATGAAGCAATCATCGCAACTGCTTTACTACATGATGTAGTAGAAGATACAGAATATTCTTTAGATTTTGTAAATGATGCTTGGGGTAGTGATATTGCACATATGGTTGATGGACTTACAAAGATTGTTGAAATAAGAGAACATGAATTTGTAACTTCAAAAGATGCAAATGATTCTAAGATTATCTCTTCTGCACTAACTTTTAGAAAAATGCTTATTGCATCAATAGATGATCCAAGAGTTTTAGTTGTAAAACTGTGTGACAGACTTCATAATATGCTAACGCTTAGTGTTTTACCTCCAAATAAACAAAAAAGAATTGCTGAAGAAACATTGGTTGTTTATGTTCCAATTGCAAATAGATTAGGAATTTCAACTTTAAAAAATTCTCTTGAAGATTTAGCCTTTTTTTATATTTATCCAAATGAATATAAAAAAATTGATCTTTTTTTAAAAGAACATGAACATGCAATGCAGTTAAGTTTTAATAATTTTATTACTACTACTAAAAATTTATTAGAAAAAAATGGTTTTGATTTAGATAAAATAAAAATATACTCAAGAATAAAACATCACTATTCAATTTATTTAAAAATGCAAAGAAAAGGTATTTCTATTGAAGAAGTTTTAGATTTATTTGCAATTAGAATTTTAGTTGATAAAGACATAGATTGCTATAAAGTTTTAGGATTTATTCATTTAGAATATAAACCTTTAATTTCAAGATTTAAAGATTATGTTGCAACTCCAAAAGAGAATGGTTATCAAACAATTCATACTACAGTATTTTATAACTCTAAAGTTTATGAAATACAAATTCGTTCTTTTGAAATGAATAAGATTGCAGAATATGGAATAGCAGCACATTGGATTTATAAAACTGGTGTAAAAAATACAACAAATCTTAACTGGTTAAAATCATTAGAATTTTCAAATGAAAATATAGAAGAATTTTATCAAGAAACAAAAGCTGATTTGTATAATGAAGAGATTATAGTTTATTCACCAAAGGGAGAAGTTTTTACACTTCCAGTTGGTTCAACTGCTTATGATTTTGCTTTTGCAGTTCACACAAATATTGGTAAACGTGCTGTTTCTTGTCATATTAACAAAATAAAGAAATCTCTTTTAACTGTTTTAAAAAGTACCGATATTGTATCAATTGAAATTGGAGATGAGACTGTTGTTCGATGTTCATGGATAGAAATGATTAAAACTTCGCGTGCTAAAAAACAGATAAAACTACTTTGTGCACATAGACAAAAAGAGATTGATGAATTATCTGGTAAAAATATTATTAATACTGTTTTTTCAAGATATTATGAAGATATAACAAAAATTTATCCTGTTGAATCATTGTATAAAATACCTCAAATTTTAGATTTTTTCAAACATACAAAATTAATTATTGAAAAAAATATAATTAGAGATAAAGGTCTAATGACTAGATTTAAGATATTAACAAGTAAAATAAAAGAGTATAAATTTGACAATATCTTAATATATTCAAATTTCAGTATAAGTTCTGTATCATTTGACCATTGTTGTCATCCTAAATTTGGAGATGACATAGTAGCATTTAGAAATGGTAATGATGCTATAATTCATCACAAAATGTGTGATAAAGCTTACAATAAAATAAAAACAAATCAAGAAATGCTTTTTTGTAAATGGACTCAAAATAGTGTATATCAATACAAAATGGTAATAAGTATTCCAAATACGAGAGGTGAATTAGCCAAAGTTTTAACTTATATGGCACAATATGAATTTTATATCTTAGGTGTAGAATTTGGAAGACAAAAACATTCATATATTCAATATTGTGATATTGAATTTGAAACAAATAAATCAAGTATTGATGAAGTAAGAAGAATAATAGAGAAAAAAGTTAAAGTTATCGAGTTCTTTTCAAAAAAAGATGCTTATAATAAATAATTAAAGGGTTAAAAAATTAATGGAAAATAGAATTAAAGAAGCATTAAATGAAATAAAAAGAGGATGCGCAGAAATAATTGATATTGAAGCAATTGAAAAATTAATAAAAAAATATTTTGAAACAGGTGAAAATTTTTTTGTAAAAGCTGGTTTTGATCCAACTGCTCCTGACTTACATTTAGGACATACAGTATTAATTCAAAAACTTGCAACTTTTCAAAAATTTGGTGGAATTATTCAATTTTTGATTGGAGATTTTACTGCAACTATTGGAGATCCAACAGGGAAAAGTGAAACAAGAAAAGTTTTAAGTAGTGAACAAGTATTAAAAAATGCAGAAACATATAAAGAACAAGTATTTAAAATTTTAGATTCAAATAAAACTCAAGTAGTATTTAATAGTTCTTGGCTAAAAGAGTTAGGAACAGGTGGTTTAATTGCACTTGCTTCAAATTTAACAGTTGCAAGAATGTTAGAACGTGATGATTTTTCAAAAAGATATGCATCAAATACACCAATAGCTGTAAGTGAATTTTTATATCCTTTATTGCAAGGTTATGATTCTGTTGCTATGAATACAGATATTGAACTTGGAGGAACAGACCAAAAATTCAATCTTCTAATGGGAAGAACTTTACAAAAAGCATACAATTGTAAAAAACAACAAGCTGTTTTAATGATGCCAATTCTTGAAGGATTAGATGGTGTTCAAAAAATGTCTAAATCTTTAGGTAACTATATTGGAGTTACAGATGAACCTTTTGATATGTTTGGAAAAATTCTTTCAATTTCTGATGAACTAATGTGGAGATATTTTGAATTATTATCTTCAAAATCTTTAAAAGAAATTGAAGATATTCAAAATGGTGTAAAAAATGGTACATTACATCCTAAAAAAGTAAAAGAAGAATTAGCAATGGAAATAGTAGATAGATTCCATGGTGCTGGTTTTGGTGAAAAAGCAAAAGAAGAATTTGAAAGAGTATTCGCAAAAAAAGACATTCCAACAGATATGCCAGAATTTATTTTTGAAGATTCTATCTGGATTTGTCAAGCTTTAGTTGATTCAAAATTAGTTGATTCAACTTCACAAGCAAGACGGGATATAAAAGCAAATGCGGTATCAATTAATCAAGAAAAAATAAATGATGATAAGTTAAATTTAGAAAAAGGTGAATATATTTTACAAAAAGGTAAAAAAAGTTTCGCTAAGATAGTAATAAAATAGAAAGGCTAATTTTGAGAATAGGAAAGTATGAAATAAAGCATCCAATCATACAAGGTGGAATGGGTGTAGGAATAAGTTGGGATCAATTAGCTGGAAGCGTTAGTTTAGAAGGTGGACTTGGTGTAATTTCAGCTGTTGGAACAGGATATTATAAAAATAAAAGTGAGAATGTTCACATAATTACAAAAAAAGATAAGCCTAAAGATGTAATCAATTTTTATAGTAAAGATGCTTTAAAAGAGATTTTTGATAATGCTAGAAAAATTTGTGGAGATGCTCCACTTGCTTGTAATGTATTGTATGCAATAAATGATTATGGAAGAGTTGTTCATGATGCTTGTGAAGCAGGTGCTAATATTATTATTACAGGTGCTGGACTTCCTACAAATATGCCTGAATTTACAAAAGATTATCCTGATGTTGCACTTGTACCAATAGTTTCAAGTGCAAGGGCTTTAAAACTTATTTGTAAAAAATGGGAAAGATATAACAAAATTCCTGATGCAATTATTGTTGAAGGACCTCTAAGTGGTGGACATCAAGGATTTAAATATGAAGATTGTTATAAAGAAGAGTTCCAGTTAGAAAATATTGTTCCTCCAGTAATAGAAGAAGCAAAAAAATGGGGAAATATTCCAGTTATTGCAGCTGGTGGAGTTTGGGATAAAAAAGACATAGACAAATTTTTAGCAATGGGTTGTGCTGGTGTTCAAATGGCAACTAGATTTATAGGAACATTTGAATGTGATGCTGATGCAAACTTTAAAAATGTATTACTTAATGCTAAAAAAGAAGATATTCAACTTATGAAATCTCCTGTTGGACTTCCAGCACGTGGTGTAAGAACAAATCTGCAATTTTCGATTGAAAATCATACTGCACCTAAAGTTCAGTGTGTTTCAAATTGTGTAAGTCCATGTAATAGAGGTCATGAAGCTAAACTTGTTGGATATTGTATTGCAGATAGACTAGGAGCAGCATATAAAGGTGATCTTGAAACTGGTCTATTTTTCTCAGGTTCAAATGGTTATAGAATTGATAAAATAATTACAGTAAAAGAATTAATGCAAAAATTAACTATGGGAGAATAGAAATCTTTAAAAAATTTTTTATTCTAATCATCACATTTAATCTGTTATTTGCAAATTCTTATATTGATAATTTAGAACAACAATATCGAGCAGCAAAAATAGAGTTTTTAAAAGCTGCTTTGAAAAAAGATGAGCAGCTAAAGATTGATGAACTAAAAAAAGTGATTGAATTAGGTGAAAAATTAAAAAAAGATGTTCGCCCTGATAAGAAAAAATTAGAAATTCTTATCTCTCGTCAAAATAAAAATTCTCAAAACAATACATCTTCTTCAATTAATATAGAAAAAGCATCTGATAATAAGAAAAATAGTAATTCATCTAATATTATTTACTCTATAAAATCTGTTTATACGTCAAATAATCAAATTATTATTGATTTTAATGTTGATATTGATAAAAATGATATTAAATTTTTTGAGTTAAATCAAACAAGTTTATATAAAGATGTGTTTGATATAAATGGTTATTTTAAAGATGCAATACCTACTAAACTTGATATTAATGGATTAGATAAAATAACTCTTGGACAATTTAAACCAAATGTTTTGAGAATAGTATTATCAGATAAAAAAGCTATCAGTTCATCAATAAGTATAAATAAACGGCAAATTATTATTACAGTAAATAATCTTCCATCTAATAAGATAAAAGAACCAATATTAGATAAAAAAATAGAAGAAATTACTCCTATAAAAGAAGTAAAGAATCCAACAAATGATTTTATTGATGAAAAAAATTCTATTAGATTAATAACAACTGAAGATAATAAAATCATTGTTAAATTTAATAAAAATTATTCAAAAAACAATATCAAGTTTAGAGCTTTTAAACAAAATGGAAACTATGAAAATATTTTTGATATAGATGGAAAATACAAATATATTGTTCCTTTAAAATTAAATATTCTAGGTATTGACAAAATAGTTTCAACACAAAATGGCAATAATTTAGTAAGAATTAGATTAACGAATAAAGTAAATAGTAAAATTAATTATTCTTTAAATCAAAGAGAATTAATAATTACAGTAAATACACCTACAGATACTGCTGTTAAAACTACACCACAAAGAATAATAAATAAAATTATTGTTATAGATGCTGGACATGGTGGAGATGATGTTGGAGCAGTTGGACCAAACAAAAAATATGAAAAAGTTATAAACCTAAATGTTTCAAAATATTTATATACTATTTTAAAACAAAGAGGTTACAAAGTATTTTTAACAAGAAACAATGATAGATTTATAAAAGTTATGAATAGAACTATTTTGGCAAATGAGAAAAATGCTGATATATTTATTTCTATTCACACTAATGCTGTACCAAAAGAAAAAGCTCATGAAGTTGCTGGAATAGAAACATTCTTCTTAAGTCCAGCAAGAAGTGAAAGAGCAAAAAGAGTAGCAGCACTTGAAAATAAATCAGATATAAGAGAAATGAGTTCTTCTTCTAAAGATGTATTTTTAGAATCATTAAATCGTCCAAGAATAACTGCATCTCATAAATTAGCAATTGATGTACAAGCTGGAATTTTGCAATCAGCTCGTACTAAATATAAAGATGTAGGTGACTCAGGTGTAAGAGAAGGACCATTTTGGGTTTTAGTTGGAGCACAAATGCCATCAATTTTAGTTGAGTTAGGATATATATCTCATCCTGAAGAGAGTCGTAGATTGTATAATAAAGAGTATCAACAACTATTAGCAAATGGAATTGCTAATGGTGTAGATTCTTACTTTTTAAAAAATCCGTAATTTCTTTTATTAAAATCTCTTGTTTATTTTTAATTCTTGGAAGATTATTTAAAGAAAAAAACTTTACTTTTGAATTTTCCCAAGATAAATAGTTACTTTTTAAAGTATCATTTAAAAAATATTTTTCTAAATCTTCAATATTTTTACTATTTACTAACCAAATACCAATATCTTTGTCTATATTTATTTGTTCAAAATAATCTTCAAATAATGCAATATCAACATTTATTGAACTCTCTTCAATAAACTCTCTTTTTGCACATTCATAAGCTGTTTCGTTTCTATTTTTTGTTCCTTTTAAACAACCCCATTTATCTTTACTTGCAATTGAACGGCATAATAATATTTTTATATCATCACCTTTTACCATATATGGTACAACACCATATGCCTTAACATGAGATCTCATTTTGTTTTAGCCTTTTAAGAATTTATTTTTTTATTATAAACAGATGTAGAGAAAATCAACCAAAATAACATTGGTAATAATAAAGATATTTCAGGAGTAATACTGCCTGAACTTGTAAGTTTGAATAACATAAAGAAAAATCCCCATACAATCAATGTTCCAAAAATTGAAAGAGAAGTAAACTTTCCAATATTAAAAAATCTACTATTTAAAGATGCATATGCATAAATTAATAATAATATAGGAATAACAAAAAATGGAATAACTAATTGATTATATAGCACTCCTCTGATTTTTTGGGTATTTATACCTTGTTCTTTTAATAAAACCAATGCAGAAATTGCATCAAAAATAGAAAAATCTGTTTTACTTTCATATACATTATCTAAAATTTTTGGTTTAAATCCATCTAAAGTATGTAAAAATTTTTCATATTTTATATCTAATTTTGAATTATCTACATCAATATTTTCGGGTTTATTTATTATTTTAACATTAACAACATACCATCTATTATTTTGAAAATATGCTTTTTCTCCTATAATACTTTCAACAACATCACTATTATTTACTCTAAAGATATGTATATTTTCAGCTCTTTTTTCTAAAGGTAATAATTTTTCAAAATATACATAATAATCATTATATTTTAAAAAAATATCATTTTTTGTACTTGTGAAATATTCATTATTTAATATCTTTCTTTTTTGATCATAAGAATAAGCAAGAGGTGTCATCTGTAAAAAAATCAATAAAAATAATAGTAAAATTGAAATTGAAACAACTGGCATAAATATCTCTTTTCTTGTAGCACCAAGAGCATTAAATGCAACAAATTCATTATTTCTTACAAAAACTACTAAAGTAATAACCCAACCAAAAACTATCGATAAGGGTAAGGCTAAAGTTAAAGTAAAAAAACTGTTGTATAAAATATAAAGTAATTGTAAATTTGCTGATGTTGGAACATTTTTAAAATTTTGTAAATAATCAATTCCAACAAAAAATAGTTCAAGAGAGATTAAGACAATAATAAAATTAAGTATGTATCTTTTTAAAATATATTTTGTTAATATGCTCATGTTTACTTCAATGTAAATTTAGATTTTACATAATCGATTTCTTCAGTTTTAAGTGCTTCTATCGCTTTTATAGTATGTGGTATTATATCTTGCAATTTATTTAACTCTTCTTTTGAAAAGTTACTTAATACATAATTTGCAACATCATTTTTATCTGTTGGTTTTCCAATTCCTATTCTAACCCTAATATAATCTTTTCCAATGTGAGAATCTAAAGATCTAAGACCATTGTGTCCACCATGCCCACCACCAATTTTAAACTTTACTGTTCCAAATGGTAAATCTAAATCATCATGAATTACAATAATATTCTCTAACTCAATTTTGTAATACTCTTTTATAGCATGAACAGCAACACCCGAATTATTCATATATGTTGTTGGTTTTGCAAAAAGGTTATATCCTGATTTTAAAAGTGTTGATTGGAAATTTGAATTATTTATATTTGAAGTAGAAAGATTTTTAGTCATCTCATCGATAACTAAAAATCCTATATTATGTCTTGTTAAATGATACTTTTCACCAATATTTCCAAGACCTACGATTAAATGCATAAATTTTTATTATTTAGCTTTAATTACACCAACAACTGGTACTCTTGGATCTAAGAAACAATCTATATTTTCTGGTAAAGTTAAATCTCTAATTAAGATATTATCACCTGTATCTAAATTTGTTACATCTAAAGTAATATTGTTTGGTAATTCTTCAATTGTACATTTAACAGGTACTCTTTTTGTATGAACCATTAAAAGACCTTTATTTTTAAGACCTTTAGCAATACCTGTAGTTTTAACTGGAATTTTATATGAAGTTTTAACACCTGCTTGTGCAACCATTAAATCAACATGTAATAACTCAGAAGTTAATGGACATTTTTGATACTCTTGAACTACAACTTTTAATACATTTCCAGATAAATTAACATCAAATGCTAATGTTTCTTTATTTCTTAAGAATTTAATAAATTCATTTCTTTTAAATGCAGCTGAAATATTTTCTAAACCTTTACCGTAGATATTTGCAATTAAATATCCTTCTCTTCTTAAAGTTTTAGTAGCTTGTTTTGTCATACTATCTCTAATGATACCCTCTAACATAACGATCCTTTTGTTTAATTTTATAATTTGAGACGGGATTATATTTAATTTTAACTAAATATTGGTTTAAGTTTTTATTAATTATTTATTTAACTTTTATTAATAGAATTTTAGATAACATAATTACCTCAATAAAAAACAAATATAAGGTTAAAATCCGATGATATTATTAGATGGAAAAGCATTATCTGAAAAAATCAAAGAAGAAGTTAAAGTTGAAGTTGCCCAACTTGTAGAAGAGAAACAAATAACTCCAGGACTTGCAGTAATTTTAGTTGGAAATGATCCAGCAAGTGCAACTTATGTAGCAAGTAAAGCAAAATCATGTAAAAATGCAGGAATCTACTCTGTTGTTCATGAAATGCCTGAAAGTATAACTCAAGAAGAATTACTTGAAACAATTGCAAGAATGAATGAAAATCCAAAACTTGATGGTATTTTAGTTCAACTTCCACTTCCTAAACATATTGATACAACAATTGTTCTTGAAGCAATTAATCCTTTAAAAGATGTTGATGGTTTCCATCCATACAACGTAGGAAGAATGGTTTCAAATCTTGATGCCTTTTTACCTGCAACTCCATTTGGTGTTATGAGAATGTTTGAAGAGTATGGGATTGAATTAAGTGGAAAAAATGTTGTAGTTATTGGAAGTAGTGATATTGTTGGAAAACCAATGGCTTCACTTTTAATCAATGCAAAAGCAACTGTAACTGTTTGTAATTCAAGAACAAAAGATTTAAAAGCTCATACACTTGCAGCTGATATTGTTGTAATTGCAGTTGGAGTTCCATATCTATTAAAAGCTGATATGGTAAAAGATGGCGCTGTTGTTATTGATGTTGGTATTAATAGACTTGAAACTGGAAAATTAGTTGGAGATGCTGATTTTGAAGGTTTAAAAGATAAATGTTCTTTTTTAACTCCAGTTCCTGGTGGAGTTGGTCCAATGACTATTGCTATGTTATTAAAAAATACTATCAAAGCTGCTAAATTAAGAGATAAAAGAGAAATAAAATAAATGTTAAAAAAAATATATAACTGGTCCTCTTCATGGACGGGAACAATAGTAATAGTTCTTGCAATTATATTTTTTATTGCACAAGCATTTGTAATTCCAAGTGGAAGTATGAAAAATACTTTACTTATTGGAGATATGCTTTTTGTAAAAAAATTTTCATATGGAATTCCAACACCAAGAATTCCATGGCTTGAAATAAAAGTTTTACCTGATTTTAATGGAAATGGTCATTTAATTGAAGGTGAAAGACCAAAACGTGGTGATATTGTTGTTTTTAGATATCCTAAAAATGAAACAATTCACTATGTAAAAAGAGCAGTTGCAACAGGTGGAGATTTAGTTGCAATAAAAGATAAACATCTTTTATTACATCCAAAAGAAGGTAATGAATTTGTAAAAGCAAATTATCCAAAAGAAAATATTATTGAAGTTGAAGATAAACTTTGGGTTGTTGATCCTTATATGCATGAACATCCTGGAATTCATCATGATCCATCTGTTGTAAATAATGGTTTAAATCCTAGTGAATTATTTAATATGATGCCTATAATTGTTCCTGAAGATGAAACATTTATGATGGGAGACAATAGAGATCACTCAAATGACTCAAGATTTTGGGGAACAGTTCCATATAAATTTATTGTAGGAACACCTTGGTTTGTATATTTTTCTTGGGATGAGAATAAAGAAATCAGATGGGATAGAGTTCTAAAAAGTGTAAAAAGTATTGAAGAAAATATGGATACAAAAAATATAGAAATAAATCATCAAGAAGGAATCTATTAATGAGATATTATATTGGTGCTGATCATGCGGGAATAGACATCAAAGCTTATGTTAAAGAACTTTTTGAGAAAAAAGGACATGAAGTTATAGATTTAGGTCCAAATAATAAAAATAGAGTTGATTATCCTGATTTTGCTGCACTTGTTTGTAAGAATGTATTAGAAGATGAAGGTTCTAAAGGAATTTTAATTTGTGGTTCAGGAATAGGTATGAGTATGGCTGCAAATAAATTTGATGGAATAAGAGCCGCTTTATGCCACAATGAATACTCTGCAAAAATGGCAAGAGAACATAACGATGCAAATGTTATTTGTTTAGGCGAAAGAGTTTCAGGTTATGGAATGATTGAAGCTATCGTTGATGCTTGGGATAAAGCTTCATTTGAAGGTGGAAGACATTCTCAAAGAGTTGAAAAAATCAATGCCTTAGGGAAAATGGGAAGTTGTAGAGCATAATATTATGCTCTACTTTACCATCAAATATCCATCACTATCTTCATAATAATCTTTTAAAACTTTTTTTATTTTAAATCCAAATTTTTCATATAATTTTATTGCTTTTATATTTGTTATTTTAACTTCTAATGAGTAATTTTTATTTTTGAGATTTTCAAAACTATATTCAAGTAATTTTGAAGCAATTCCTAAAGCTTGAAAATCACTATCAATTGCTAAAGAATATAATCTAAAATAGTTTTTTCTTTCAAGCCATAAAATATAACCAACAATTTTTTCATCTATTTCAAATACATATAAATAGTTTTTCAAAATATGATATTTAAAAGACTCTTTACTTAAAGAAAAAGGGTCATTTGTAAAAACTTTGTTTTCTAAATCATATAAAAATTTTAGATTTTCTTTTTTTGCTTTTTTAATCATTTTTGATAAATTACATATTTAGGAACAATTTTTTTAGGTCTATATGACATTTTTACTTTTTTAAGATTTTCAAATCCCATATCATCACCAACATTAATATATTCGATTGCATATTTATCTTTTAGTATTTTTGTAAACTCTCTAAAAATAAACTGAGCACAACCTAAAACTTCAAAATCTGTTTTTTCTATAATTACACTAGCTGTAGTTTCATTTATTTTTTCACCAACAGTAAAACCTTTTATTTCATCATTTATATAAATTACTAAACCTATAACATCTAATTTGTCATAATCATTTATCAGTCTTTTAACTGCAAATCTTTCAAAATATATTCCATCTAAAAAAGCTTCAACCTCTTCTTTTGGCATATAAGTTGTTCTATCTTTTACCCATTTGTTAAAAAGAGCTAAAACTTCTTTTGAATGTTTTTCTTTGTCTAAAATTTCTAATCTATGATTTGGATAAACTTTTCTAAATCTATTTATTTCATTTCTTTTTGATTTGTATGAATCGCCTTTTAAATCTATTAAATCTTCAACTTTATAAATATAATCTACAAGTTTCTTCTCTACAATAAAATCTTTTAGCATTTCATAAACTAAAGTCCCCTCTTCTAAATAATCAACAAAACCTTCGAGTAACTCTTCATGAACATACTCTATTTTTGAATAATTTCTATTACTATTATGTGCATTCATTATTTCAAAGCATTTAAGCATTGCTTCATAAGTATTCTCTTTTTTACCAATTGGAGGTAAAAGCATAGTTAATGTTCCAGAATTTAGAATAAACAGACAAAAAGTATCATTTACTATTGCATAAAATCCTGTTGCTGTTGATAACCATATGTAATTTCCAGCAAATGTATAATCACTTAAATCAACATTTATTAATTTTAAGTATTCATTCATCGTATCTTTTGCACTTAAATCAAAGTGTTCTAAAGTATGATTGTTTATTGTCAAAGTTGACATTTTGTTTTTTCCTTAAGAAATTTTTTGCGAATTATACATCTAATTTTTGATTTTGCATCAAAGTGATAAAATATTTCTTATAAGTGCCTATTTATCAATATTATGACATAATCAAACAAATTTAAAAAGGCATATTTTATGAATGATTGGCAAGTATATTTAATGATGTTTATTGTTGTTAGTTTAATGTTACTTGGCAAAAAAATGATGTTTTTTAACGATGATAAAAAAGATCCAAAGGATAAAAATTGATAAATCCAAAGATTATAGATTATATTTTCTCAAGTGCATCTATTCAAAGATGGAATGATTATCCAAGAATGGTTGAACTAGTAGAACTTGATAAACAAGCTCACAAATTTATAATTGCTTATTTTATAGCAAAACTGGAAAAAGATATAAATTTTACACACTTAATAGAAGCTGGTATTTTTGAATTTTTAAGACGTGTAGTTGTAACTGATATAAGACCTGATGTTTTTAGAAAAGCTTTACAAAAAAAATCAAAAGAGATTAATAGTTGGGTTATTTCAAAATTATCTTCTTCTATAAAAGATATTGATAATGGAACTTTTTTACAAAAATTTGAAGAGTTTTTAAACAATCCAGAAATGTATAAAAAAGAGAGATTTATTTTAAAAGCAGCTTCATATCTTGCAACAAAATGGGAGTTTTCAATAGTTTATCAAACAAGTCAATTTTTAAATGATATTGAAGATGTAAAAAAAAGTGTTGATGAAGAGCTTGAAGATTATTATGAATTAATTGGAGTGCGAAAAATTGCATTAAATAAAAAATTAGGAAAAATTGTAGATTTAAGTGGTAGATTAAGATTCCAAAAAAGATGGGCTCAAACTCCAAGAATCCCTGAAACATCAGTTTTAGGACATATGCTTACTGTTGCAATATTTGGATATTTTTTCTCACTTGAAGTAAAAGCTTGTGATAAAAGATTACAAAACAATTTTTTTACAGCTTTATTTCATGATTTACCTGAAGCTTTAACACGAGATATTATTACTCCTGTAAAATACTGCGTTGATGAATTATCTGACATAATTGCAGAGTATGAAATAGAAAAAATTGAAGATGATATTCTGCCAAATATTCCAGAAACTTTGCATGAAGAGTTTTCTTATATCTTAGGTCTTTATGATGGAATTAAAGAAGAATTTACAAATAAAATCAAACACAATGGAAAAATTGAAGTTGTAGAAGATATTTCAAAATATAACATTGATAAATATGAAGCAATTGATGGACTTGCATTAAAACAGTGTGATAAATTATCAGCATTTGTGGAAGCTAGTTTATCAATCTCACATGGAATAAAATCTAAAGAATTAATAAGTGGTAAAAAAGAGATTTTAAAAAGTTTAAAAGAGATTCAAGGAATAGATTTCAAAGCAATTGCTACTCAAATCGATTATGAATTTGGAACAACAGGACAAACACAAGCTAGAATGGATTTTGATTAAAATATAGCTTTTAAAAGCTATATTTTAAGTTTACATATCCATAACGTCCTGGATCATTAAGTAACACTCTTTCTGAATTAATTGTTGCATACGTAATATCTTGATATGTATTTGTTGAAGCATAAGTTTTATCAAATATATTATCAATACCAAGTGTTAAACTAAAATTTTTATGTAATTGATTTGTATATTTTAAATTAACAACTGCATAACCACCTAATTCTTGTTCTCTGGCACTATCATCATAACTATCCCATCTATCAACTGCAATAACCTCAGCTGTATATTTAGCTTTATCTTGTTCATAATTTAAAGCTAGATTTACTTTTAATGGTGGTATTTCTGCTAAATCTTTATCAGTAACATCCTCATCTTTTTTACCTCTTTGGTAAGCTATACCATAATCAAATGAAAAATTATCTGTAACTACATAAAGTCCACTTACATCAAATCCATAAATTTTTGCATCAATATTTTCAAATTTATTTCCAGTATTATAAATATAATCTTTTAGCACTGAATAAAATAATTTTGGTCTTATATTGAAATTTCCAATAGTCTTATCAAATCCTAAATCTACTTCATAATTTTTTACATCTTCTAAATCAGAATTTCCTTGAGTTCCCATACCAGTTGTATAAAGTTCTCTTGCATCTGGAACTCTTGCTGATTTTCCTATTCCTGCAAAATATTTTGTATATTCATCAGCATTATAAATTCCAAAAATATTTGCATTTAATGAAGCATATTTTTTATCAGTTTTTAAAATACTTGATGAATCAATATCTGTATAATCATATCTTGCACCCATTTCTAAATCTAATTTTCCAAATGATTTTTCAATTTTTGAAAAAATGGCTTTATTTGTTGTATCAGTTGATGCTAAACTAGAACCTGTATAAGTTGTAATTCCTGTTGTTGTATCCGTTCTAAAGTTTTCACCTCTCCAGTTTCTTACACTTGTATCTAATCCTACAGTAACTAATGAATCTGCAACTTCAACGCTATTTTTTATTTTAGTTCCCCAAATTGAAGTTTTATAATGAGCAGTATTATAAGTTGTTAATCCACTATTTCTCAATCTTGTACTCATAGGATGATCAACATCTGAATAGTAATAATCTAAATCTAATTGTTTAGAAAAATCTCCTAAATTTCTTGCAGTATATCCAACTGTATAAATATTTGAATCATCATAATCAGCATCCATTGTTCCTGTTGGATATAAAACATTATCACTTCTATTTGCTGTGTAAGAAAGTTTTATTTCTTGATCATCATCTATATTAAATTGACCTTTTGTTAAAACAGTTTGTTTCTCATATGCTTTTTGGTTTGGATTAATATATGTAGCATTAGTTGCTGGCATCATTGGATTCATTGCATTTGGAATAGCATTCATTCCTTTTAATATTTGTTGTTCATAAAAATCATTCCCATTTCCATCTTCATACTGATCACTTCTTTCAGTTGAAGCAGAAACTAAAAGTTTAAATCTATCTGTTCCACCACTTACAGTTGCACTAGCTTTTGTATAACCATAACTTCCTGCATTTAAGTTAATTTCACCATGAAGATCTTTTGTTGGTTCTTTAGTTTTAACTTGAACTAAACCACTTAAAGTTCCAAAGTTTTCAACATCATAAGGACCTTCAATTACTTTTACACTTTCAATATTATTAGTTAAAACATGAGATGTTGCTGGATCCATTCTATTTGGACAAGCTCCATAAATTTTTGCATCATCAAGTAAAATATTTATATTATCTTTTTTTTGTCCTCTTAAAATAATATCATTTGCTATTCCACTTCTTCTTACAATTGAAATTGATGGTATATTTTTCATCAATGCTTCTGCTAAATCGGCACTTTTTATTTGTTCACTGCTAACATCTTTTACTATTTTTGAGTTTGCAGTTTCAACTACACTGATAGTTTCCAATGTATTAGTTTCACTTGCAAATAAAACAGCAGTTGTTACAAGTGATAGAGAAATAATTCTATTCATAAATTTTACCTTGTATTAAAAATTTATGAAAGTATTACAAAGAGCTGTTAATTTACTGTTAATTATTAAAAATAGTTTTGAATAAACTCTTTTGCTTCAAATTTCTCTTTTTCTTTTTTTTCAATATCCCATTTCAAAATTTTTGCCATTTTTTCACAAACAATATCAACAAGTTCTAAAGAAGATTTTTTATCTACAAAACAAAGCCCTATTCTTCTTGCTAAATAATCTATTGGTTTTTGAATAAACTCTTCTTTTATACAATATTCTATCTCTTTTTTTAAATAAGGAAATCTTTCATGTAATAAATCAAAATCTTTATTTTCATCTGCAAGTGCTAAAATCTTTGTTGAATTATCTCCATAAAGTGAAATCAAAGATTTTTTTGTTTTTTTTGAAATAGGATAAAATGAAGTTAATTTTTCTAAGTTTTTTTTCTTTTGTTTATTTCCTACAAGTTTATATTTTTTTGTTTTACACAGCTCTTTCTTTTCAATTTTTTCTTGCTTTATTAAATAATCCATCATATCATTTGCCATTTTTCTATAAGTAGTCCATTTTCCACCGCAAATCGAAACTAAACCACTTTTTGAAGTAAAAATCGAATGTTCTCTGTTTATTTGTTCTGTTTTTGATTTGTCACTTTTTACAAGAGGTCGAATTCCACTCCATGAAGATAAAATATCATCTTTTGATAAAGTTTTATCAAAATAATTATTTACCTCTTTTAATAAATACTCTATTTCTTCATCTTTTACTTTTGAATTTTCCTCATAAAAAGTTTTATTATCTGTTGTTCCTATTAAACAATGTTCTAAAAAAGGCAATACAAAAATAACTCTATTATCACTTGTATTTGGTATCAAAATTGCTTCATCAGAAGATAAAAAATCCTTTGAAACAACAATATGAATTCCACTACTTAAAGTTAAAACTTCTTTTGTTTCATTATCTAAAAATCTCATATTATCAACATTTGCACCTGTTGCATTTATGATAACTTTTGATTTGATTTCAAACTCTTCATTTTTTACTTTATCAAAATACTTCACACCTAAAATATTATGATTATCATCATATAAAAAATTTTTAACTTCACAATAATTTTTAACAACTGCACCATTTTCAAAAGCTGATTGTATAAGTGAGATTATCATTCTAAAATCTAAAAAAGTTCCATCGTAAAATGAAATACATGCTTTTAAATTCTTTTTTCTTAAATTTTTAAAATAGTAGCTACTAACAACTTTATTTAAAAAAGTGCTATTACCTAAACTATTTTTAAATGAAATTATTTTATAAATAAACAAACCTATATAGTTTTTAATTAGGCTAAAATAAGAATAATTTGGAATATTTATTTTTAATTTTCTTGATATATTTGAAGCATTTTTTAAAAAAATTGCTCTTTCTTTTAAAGCTTCTTTTACTAAATTATATTGAGATTTATCAAACTCTTTAATTGCTTTTTCAAGATACCTAACTCCACCATGAACTAATTTTGAACTTTTAGAACTAGCTTTACTTCCAAAATCATCTTTTTCTAAAAGTAAAACTTTATAACCTCTAAGTGTTGCATCAAGACATATTCCACTTCCAACAGCTCCACCGCCAATCACAACAATATCATAGTTTTCATCTATTGAATTTATCATATTTTTCTCAATTAAAGGTATTTAAAAAAAGCTTTTTGCTAAGCTAGGATATAATAAAAATAAATAAAAAGGAATTAAATGCAAATAATTATTGCCATTGCTATTTTAATCATAGCTATTACTTTGATATTGTATAAAGTAAATAGCCAATTTGAAAAAAGAGAGTTTATAATCCTTTTATTGATTATTATTATTTCTACTGTTGCTTTCATAGTATATGAAAAAAACCAAGAGAACTTTTTTCCTAAAATGTTTAAAGAAAAATATGAAAAAGAAAAAAATGTAAGTATAGAAGGATTGACAGCTGAACTATTAAACAACAAAGTAGTAAGTTCTAAAACAAAATTTATTTATAAATTTACATATCTTATAAAGAAAAATGACAAAGAGTTTTTATGTGTATCTTCAAATGTTGAAATAGACAAAATAGAAAATAATTTTGTATTTAAAGATTTCTCAAATTTAAAAGAAGAATGTACGTTAAAGTAACTCTTCTTTTATGCTGGTTTAAATCCACTTTTACTTTTACAAACCTGAGGAAACAAACAATTTTCACACTCAGGTTTTACAGCTTTACAAATATATCTTCCAAATAAAACCATTGCTTGATGAAAAATATGTAAATCATGCCCTTTTAGTTTTTTAACCAAATCAGCTTCAGTTATATCAACTGTTTTTCCGTCACTAAGTCCTAGTCTATGAGAAACTCTAAAAACATGAGTATCAACAGCCATAAGATTTGCACCCTCAAACTCAATCATAAAAACATTTGCAGTTTTGTTTCCAACACCTGCTAATTTCATTAGTTTTTGTTGGTCATGGGGAATCTCACCATCATAATTCATCAAAACACTTTGAGCCATTTTAATGATATTTTTTGCTTTATTATTAAAAAATGAACAAGATTTTAATAACTCTTTCACATCATCAAGTTCAGCAACAGCCAACTCTTTAACACTTGGATATTTTTCAAAAAGTGCTGGAGTTATTATATTTACTCTTTTATCTGTACATTGAGCACTTAAAATAATAGCTATTAATAATTCATAATCATTTCGATAATTTAGCTCTGTAACTGCATCACTATACTTTTCAATAAAAGCTTGTTTGATTATTTCTATATCTTGTTTTGTTGCTTTTTTCATCTTATATCTCTTTAATCTTAGCTATCTCATCTCTTAATCTAATAGCTTCTTCAAAGTTTAAATCAGAAGCTGCTTTTTTCATTTGTTTATTTAATTCTATTAAGATTTTCTTTCTCTCAGCTGCTGGCATTTTTTCAAGTTTTTGTTTTTTCCAAGCCACATCATCATACTCTTCGAGTTTTAAATTTTCATCTAGTTTTCTTTTTGTAGATTTTGGAGTTATATTGTTTTTGATATTGTGTTCTTCTTGGATTTTTCTTCTTCTATTTGTTTCATCTATTGCAAATTGCATTGAAGCTGTGATTTTTTTGGCAAATAAAATAACTCTTCCATTTTCATTTCTAGCTGCTCTTCCTATTGTTTGAATAAGTGAAGTACGACTTCTTAAAAAACCTTCTTTATCTGCATCTAAAATAGCAACTAAAGAAGTTTCAGGAATATCCAAACCTTCTCTTAAAAGATTAATTCCGATTAATACATCAAAAGTTCCAAGTCTTAATTCTCTAATTATTTGATTTCTTTCAATCGCATCAATTTCAGAGTGCATATATTTTACTTTTATTCCTAAATCAGCATAATAACTTGCTAACTCTTCAGCCATTTTTTTAGTTAAAACAGTTACTAAAACTCTTTCATTTTTTGCAATTACTTTTTTGATTTCATCGTGAAGTTTTTCCACTTGAAATTCACTATCAACAATATCAATAACTGGATCAAGAAGTCCAGTTGGTCGGATAATCTGCTCAGCTACAACTGAACTCATCTCAAGTTCAAGTTCATTTGGAGTTGCACTTACAAATACATAATGTGGAGCTTTTTTTATAAACTCATCAAATTTTAATGGTCTATTATCAAGTGCAGAAGGAAGTCTAAATCCATACTCTACTAAAACCTCTTTTCTGCTTCTATCAGCAGCATGCATTCCTCTAAATTGAGAAAGTGAAACATGTGATTCATCAACTACAAGTAAAAAATCTTTTTCCATTTGTTCAAAATAATCAAGTAAAGAATAAGGAGTTTCACCTGGTTTTTGACCTGTTAGATGTCGTGCATAGTTTTCAATTCCTTTACACATTCCAGTTCCTTCAATCATCTCTAAATCAAACTCAACTCTTTGTTTTAGCCTTTGATATTCAACTAACTTTTGCTCTTTTTGAAAGTATTCAAGTCTTTCATCTAACTCTTCTTCAATTTCTTTTACAGCATTTGCAAGTTTATCATTTGAAACAACGAAAGGATTAACTGAATAAATTATTACTTCTTGTAAATCTTTTACTCTATTATTTGTGATATATTCATGTTTTGAAATAGATTCAACCTCATCACCAAAAAATTCAACTCTAATAAATTCATCTTCAAAATAAGCAGGAAAAATATCTATTACATCACCATTTACTCTAAAATCAGCCCTATCAAAGAATTTATCATTTCTTTTATAACCCATTTCTACAAGTTTTAATAAAAACTCTTTTTGTGAATACTCAAAACCTACTTCAACTCTTTGAACCATTGCTTTATATTCAGCAGGATTTCCTAAACCATAGTTTGCAGAAACAGAAGCAATTACAATAACATCATCAAAAGATAAAAGTGAAGCTGTTGCACTAAGTCTTAATCTTTCTAATTCTTCATTTATTGAACTATCTTTTTCAATAAATAAATCACTTCTCGGAATATAAGCTTCTGGTTGATAATAATCATAATAAGAAATAAAATATTCAACATGATTGTTTGGGAAAAATTGTTTAAATTCAGAGTATAGCTGAGCTGCTAAAGTTTTATTGTGAGTCATTATAAGAGTTGGCTTTTGAACTTTTTCAATAACTTTAGCTATTGTATAAGTTTTACCACTTCCAGTAACTCCTAAAAGCGTGTTATATTGGTTTCCAGCTTCTATACTATCACTCAAAGCCTTTATTGCTTTTGGTTGGTCTCCACTTGGTTCATAATCACTTACTACTTTAAAATTTGCTATGGGAACTCCTTTATCTATCTTTTAGGATTTCATATAAAATAATTGATACATCTCTTGCTGTCCAAATAACATCTCGACTTAAAGTATCTCTATCTTTTTCAATATTTGCATTATTCAAATATTTATTTAAAATTCTTTGCATATCTTGTTTTCTAAGTTCATCTCTTAACTCTAAAATAGTTATATGAAAAAAATTATCACTATTTGAAACTGTTAATTTACCATCAGTTTTTAAAAAATGTAAAAGAATAGAAACTTGCCAAGTATGCCACTCTATTTTATCCATTGCACTTGGCAATTTACTTACATAATCCAATGCTCTATAAGAATCTAAAATAACTCTACAAGCTTTTGATAAAGCATTAATATTCATCTTTTCCACATTTTTAGGAAATTTTATCTCTTCTAATTTTACAATTTTTATAGATTGTACCATCTCTTTTTTATTATTAGGATTTGTACTATTTTCATTGTTCATTAATAAATAAATTAAAATAATCAACAATAAGATAGTAATTACTATTACTATACCTATTATGGTAAGATGCATATACTTTCCTCTTCAAAATTTGAATTATTAAATTTCATATATTTTTTTTGACAGCATAATGATGGAACATTTAAATATTTCTTATTTTCAATAAAAAAAATTTTTCCTTGGTGATAATGTCCCTCTATTACAATATCTGTATTGTAATTTTTTAATCTTTTCAAAACTATCTTTTCAAAATTATCTATTTTATGGCAAATATTTTTTTTACATAATACCTCTTCTATTTTTTTTGAAATAAAAAAGTTTACATCTATAAAATTCATAAATTTCAAAAAAAATCTATTTCTTACAATTTTACAAAATAAATCATATTTCCAATTTATAAAATTGTCACCATGAGATAAACTAACAGTCTTATTTTCATATTTTGCTAAAAGTGGTTGATTCTCTCTTTTTACAATCTTTATTTCTGAAAAAAGTTCTTTCAAATTAAAATCGTGATTTCCTTCTAAATAAACAATTTCAATATCTTTAGATAATTTATTTAAAAGTTCTATTATCTCCATATTTTGTTTAACAAAATATTTACATTCACTTGAAATAAAATCTATCATATCACCCATTAAAAAGATTTGAGGAGGTAAAATTTCTTTATTTTCTATTTTTTTTAGAAGTATCAAAAATTCTTTATTTTTTTGATTAAAATGTGAGTCAGCTACAAAAATAGCTCCTTGTTTTATAAAAAAATCCATGAGCTATCTTGCAGTTCTTCTAATATTTTGAATTATGGCATATAAAATATTAAATTTTTGATAATTATTAAAAATTTCAAAAATAATTATATTCATAGTAACGCTATATCCTTGTAACCTACAGCTAAAACTTCATAAGTTTTAACTCCACCTGGAAGTGTTGCTCTTACTTCATCACCCTCTTCTTTTCCCATTAATTGTTTTGCAAGTGGTGAATTAAAAGAAATCATTCCTTTATCAGCATTAGACTCAACTCCACCAACTATTGTATAAGTAAATTCTTCATTTGTATTTACATCAACTAAACTAACAGTTGAACCAAAACTTACTTTATCATGAGGAAGAGTTGAAGGATCGATTATTACTGCTTTTGAAATAACCGCATTTAATTCAGCAATTTGAGAATCAATTAATGCTAATTTATCTTTTGCAGAGTGATATTCAGCATTTTCTTTTAAATCTCCTAATTGTCTAGCTTCGTCTAATGCAATTACAGTTTCTGGTCTTTCAGTTTTTTTTAAAAACTCCAATTCTCCTGTAATTTTATTATATCCAGCCATTGTCATTGGTTCTTTATCCATCAACATCTCCAATAAATTTATTTATGTTATAATACCTAAAAATAGTAAAAGAGAAGTTTAGATGAGATATGATAGAACAAAAAAGCTATTTGGTGATGAGGCATTTGAAAATTTGAAAAATGCCAAATTAATACTTTTAGGAGTTGGTGGTGTTGGAAGTTTTGCACTTGATGCTCTTTATAATACTGGGATTACAGATATCACAATAGTTGATTTTGATACCTATGAAGAATCAAATATGAATAGACAACTTGGTAGCCATGGAAATATTGGAAAAATAAAGGTTGAAGCTTTAAAAGAAAAATATCCAACTGTTACTCCTATTCATGTAAAAATCACGCCAGAATGGATTGATGATTTTGATTTTTCATCTTATGATTATATTTTAGATGCAATTGATGATATAAGACCAAAAGTTCATCTAATAAAAAAATACTTTACTAAAGTTATTAGTACAAGTGGTGGAGCAAAAAGAATTGATCCAAGTAAAATAGAATATATTTCTATTTGGGATACATATAATGATCCATTTATTAAAAAGATTAGAGAAGAGTTAAAGAAACAAGGATTTAAGAAAAAATTTAAAGTAATTTTTTCATCGGAAAATCCAAAATGTATTGAAAAGGGTAGTTTTGAGGGAGTTACTGGTTCATTTGGTTTAATGATGGCATCTGTTACAGTACAAAAATTATTAAAAAAGATGGAAAAATAACTTAAAGATACTCAAAGTTTAAAAGATATATAATAATTAACTTACATGAAAAAGGATTCACATGAGCGGTATTAGCGGTAGTGTAGAGCAAATGACGCAAGGACATTTAAGAAATGTTCAACAATTAGCAGTATTTTACACTGGTCATAATAATATTTACGCAATTAATATAGCAAAAGTTAAAGCTTTTATAATCACAGAAGAAGTAGCAATTAATGATACTCCAAAAGATACTAATGTTATTGCAGGAATTGCAACAATCAGAGGAGAACCTGTAACATTAATCAATCTTGATGCTTGGTTAGGACTTCCAGCATTAGCTGTAAAAGATTATAAACTTATTATCTTTTGTGAATTTAATCATAAAAAAATTGGTTTTTTAGTAAAAGATATGCTTGATATAGTTGAAAAAACAACTCAGGAATTAAGACATACAGAAGAAACAAATTCAAAAATAACTTACACAACATATGTAAAAGTAAATAATAAAGATGAATTATGTACTGTATTTAATGCTGAACAACTTTTAAGAGATATTAAATGGACGGATGATGGTTCTGACGAAATCAAAAAATATGTAGAAGAAAAACTTCATTCTGATAAGCTAATTTTGGCAGCTGAAGATTCAGGTGTTGCTAGAGAAGTTTTAAGTTCATTTTTTGAAGAAACAGGTCTTGATTATGAAATTTATACAAATGGTACATTATTAATAAAAAGATTAGAAGAACTAAATCCTGATAAAATTGGTATGGTAATTACAGATATTGAAATGCCAGGAACTGATGGTTATCAAGTTGCATCATTTATAAAAAATAATAAAAACTTAGCACATATTCCAATCATTGTAAACTCTTCAATGACAACAGATGCAGTAAGAGGTAAAATGAATCAAGTTGGAGTTGATGGTTTTGTTGGAAAAACTGATATTTCAAGTCTTTTTAAATTAACTAAAAAATTCTTATTAAAATAACTTTTTTTAAATAAGATGAGTAATAAAACTCATCTTATTCATATATTTTTTAACCACTCTTCAAAAAATTTAATTTGACTTTCTGTTTGAATTGTCGAAGTTCCACCAAATGAATTTCTTGCATTCATTGAGTTTCTTAAATCTAAGTACATAACAATTTCATCACTTACATTTTTTAACTCTTCATTTGCACTTCTAATTTCATAAATATTTAATTCACTAATATCTTTATTTAATTTATTTGCAAGAGCTACAACATCTTTTGTAATATAATAAGCAGTTCTAAATGGCATATTTTGTTTTTGTACTAAATAATCAGCTAAATCAGTTGCTGTTAAATGCCCTATTTTACAAGCTTGTTCCATTTTTTCAACATTCACAATCATAGTTTTTATAACTTCATTTAAAATTGAAATTGAAATTTCTACTGTTTTAACTGAATCAAAAACTCCTTCTTTATCTTCTTGTGTATCTTTATTATAAGCTAATGGTAAACCCTTCATCACTGTTAAAAGAGAGATTAAATTTCCATAAACTCGACCTGTTTTTCCTCTTAGAAGTTCAGGCACATCTGGATTTTTCTTTTGTGGCATAATTGAACTTGTTGTTGCATATTCATCACTCATTCTTACAAATTGGAACTCATAAGATGACCATAAAATCAACTCTTCCGAAATTCTACTAATATGCATCATTGTTGTACTTATATTAAATAAAATTTCTAAAGCGAAATCTCTATCTGATACTGTATCCATTGCATGAAGTGTAGGAGAAATAAATCCCAGTTTAGAAGATGTTAATTCTCTATTTATATTGTGTGGTGTTCCAGCAAGTGCAGCACTTCCTAAAGGACAATAGTTATTTCTATCATAAGAACTTTCAAATCTTTCATAATCTCTTTTAAACATATTTGCATAAGCTAATAAATGGAAACCAAAATTAAGAGGTTGAGCATGTTGTAAATGTGTCATTCCTGGAATTAAAGTTGTTGTATATTTGCCTGCAACATTTACAAAAGTTTCAATTAACTCTTTTAATTGCTCTTTTATACTTAAAGATTTATCTTGAACATAAAGTCTAAAATCTGTTGCAACTTGATCATTTCTACTTCGTGCAGTATGAAGTCTTTTTCCAGGTTCTCCAATGATTTCAGTAAGTCTTGTTTCAACAGCCATATGAATATCTTCATAAGCTAATGTAAATTTAAATTCTCCACTTTCAATCTCTTCTTTAACTTGTAAAAGTCCAGTTTCTATTGCTTTTTGCTCTTCACTTGTTAAAATACCTTGTTGAGCTAACATTTGTGAATGAGCAATACTACCTCTAATATCTTGAGCATAAAGTTCTTTATCAAACATTATTGAAGCATTGAACTCATCTAAGATTTGTGCATTTGTATTTTTTAAAATCTGATTATTTTGATTTGCCATTTGGTTTCCTAAAATTATAATGTGCCTTTAAATTGTGGCAACATTATAACACAAGTGATATTATTTAAAAGAAGAAAAATCCATAGGATTAGTTTTTGAGATATTTATATATTTTTTTACTGCTATCATTGAATTTATAAAAAACAAAATATTTGATATTAAAAATATAATTGAAGCAAAATAGATAAAAATATTTTGAAAATATGCTATTACAAAAAATATTATTGAAAGAATATGAAGAAAGAAATGAATCCTTATATATTTTTCATCTATAAACTCTCTAATTGTTGGAATAGAAAAATATCCTTTTGAATTTAAATGAAACCATGATAAAAATGGAATTATTTTATAAACCATTCCTTGTAAAAGAGAATATAAAAATCCAAAAGCAAAAATGATTGCTAGAACATAGTTTGTATCAAAAATATCAAATAACCAAATAATCATACTTATAAATAAAGATATTAAAGAAAATTTCCAATACCATAAGGTCACATCAAAAACAGGTCTTTTTCTATTATTTAAAGATTTTAAAGCAAAATATGTAAAGAAACAAATCAATAAAACAAATAAAATTTTTAAAATTAAAAAATTTATATCAAAATAAAAAAATAAAAAAGAGATGAAAAGTAAAATAAATATTAATACTGGAAATTTATGTTGAATAAATTTTGGAAAATCTAATGCAACATAAAACATAGGAATAACTTGAAAGGAAACACCCATTATAAGTAAAAATGCAAAACCAAAAAATCCAAATAAAATATGTATATTAATAAATGCAAAATAATGCTCACCTAAATTTAAATTTATGTGACAAACTGCCAAATAAAATCCAAAAATAAAAGTAATTATTCCAGCTAGTGAAAAAAGCCTCATGGCTTTTACTGTTGAAGTCATAAATCTTACTTGAAATAAAAGTTTTATTGAAACAATAAAAAAAGTAAGAAAAGAAATAGATAAAAATAATACACCCATATAAAGTAAAAATTTCAACTCTAAAATAAAAGAGAAACTTAAACCTAAAGTTCCAATGACTAAACAAGAATGTACAATATTTGCAAATACTTGTGGTTTTTTAATTATTGCACCTGCAAGAACTGGCATCATTTGTTGCATCGCTCCAAAAATTATCATTGTTAAAATTCCCAAAGTAAAAAGATGAACAACTCCTACTGCAAAATGTATGTATTGATTTGATACTTCATCAAAAGGGAAAATCAAAAAAACTAAAGATATAAGTACTCCAAAAAAAGGAGCACTTAGAAAAAACCGAAATGGGATAGAAATAGGTGGTGCTTGGTCAAGACTTAGACCTTGATTAAACATAATTATAAAGCCTTCATCTTTTCAATAACTGAATTTACTAAACTTCCAAGATGTGCATCAGCCATTTTATAAAGCATTTGCTCTTCTTTCATATTATGTTGTTGCATTAACATCATCAAACTTTCACTAACTCCAAAAAAATGATTTTTATCTTTTTTCTCAATATCATTTTCTAATACACTTAAAAGTTGCCTCATTTGATTATGTTCCATTGTCATAATCATAGTTGGACCTTGAGTCATACCAGTTTTTTCTTCAAAGGTTGGAAACATTACCTTTTCTTCCATATCAAAATGATGTAATAAATCAAAAGAAAATTTTTGTATTTTTTCTTTTGCTTCTTCCCAGTTTTGAATTGCAACACTATTTTCTAAACTTGCAAAGCTTTCATCACAACATCTATGATCAGTTGTTAAAAATTCTGAAATCGTATTCATAATATCTACCTTATTATTTTTCTTAAATTATAAAGTAATTAAAAATCTTTTTAATTGATATTAATCAATACTATTTTCTTCTTCCTCAATTTCTTCTATTGCATCTTTTATAATATATAAAAGTTTACTTTTTGCATTATTTTCATCATTTTCTGGAACATCCCAACCAATAATTGACATATATTTATCAACTAATAATTTAACATCATCTACGATAGCATCGTGAAGTTGAGCCAATTCTTTATCTTGTGCTGTCATTTTTATTCCTTTTTATTTTTATTATTATTAATTAATTGCTATAATTAGTAACATTAAAAGTATAAGGTATTATTATTTGGTAAATATTAAAGAACTAACAAAAGATACACTTTTTCAATTAAAAGAAGAAAATATCGCCACTACGCCTGAACACTATTTTATAGAATTCAAAAAACAAGCAAAATTAAATAATGTAAATTTAAAAGAATTTGAATTATTTGAAAAAATAAAAGAAAATTTAACAGAAGAAGAAAAAAAATCTTCAAAACTAGAATCTTTCAATGATTTAGCAAATATCTTAATACAAAGAACAAGTACTGAAGAATTAAAACAGTTAGTTGAAGCACTTAATGATATTTTAATACCTTCTGTTGATTTTAGTTTTATTGAAGATATTGAAGAATTTATCCTGAAAATTTTAAAAGATCCTAAAAAATTAACATCAACTGACTCTATTTCAAAATTAAAAGAACTTTCAAAACATAGAATAGACGCAGATAGAAAAGTTTTAAAAGATAAAACAGATGACATAGTAAAACTTACATCTTTAATGAGTAGATATTTTGACAAAACTTTAAGTGAAGGTGAAAATTCAACAGAAGAAATATTAAAAATAAAAGATGAGTTAATCAATCTGAATATATCAAATTCTTCACATAGAGAATTAAAAATTGTACAAAAAAAACTTATAGATACTATCTATAAATTAGAAAACTCTATAAAAGAAAATCGTAAAATTATTACTAATAGTAGAGAAAAATTTGAGCATTTAAATAAACAAATAGAAGATCTTCAAAAAGAGTTAGTTTTAGTTAAAGAAGAACATCAAATTGATTATTTAACTAATATTTTAAATAGAAGAGCTTATCATCAAGAAGTTGACAAAATGGAAAAGAAATTTTCGATTTTTGATGCAGATTATGCAATAGTTTTTTATGATATTGACCACTTTAAAGATATAAATGATAAATTTGGACACTCATGCGGAGATTTAGTTTTAAAAAGTTTTGCAGGTATTTTGAAAGATTTAACAAGAAAAGAAGATATTATTGCTAGATATGGTGGTGAAGAGTTTATCGCACTTATTAATTATCAAGAAGAAGTAGAAGTTCAAAGATATTTAAAAAGAGTAAAAAAAACTATTGAAAACTGTAATTTTATATACAAAGATATTGAAATAAAAATAAAATTTTCAGCAGGAATTAGTTATAGAAATAAATATGATTCTTTTCTAGAAGCTAAAAAAAGAGCCGATGAGTTACTTTATGAAGCTAAGCATAAAGGAAGAGATAAAATAATCTTTGATAATGGAATAGAGATATAAAAAGATTATTCTATTAAGATAGAATAATCTTTATTATATTTGCAATCAGCATAAAAATTAATACAAAAATCAAAACTTTTTTTATAAAAACTTCTCCACCTTTAATTGCAAAATGACTTCCAACATAAGAACCTAACATATTTGAAATTGCCATAGGAATTGCAATCATCCATAAAACTTTTCCTGCCATTATAAAAGCAATAGCAGAACCTACATTTGTAGCTAAATTTAAAGGTTTAGTTGACGCAGTTGCAATAATATAATCTAAATGTAAAAACTTTTTCATAGAAATAGTCAAATAAGTTCCCGTTCCAGGTCCTAAAATACCATCATAAAACCCTATTGGTGCAGTTGCTAGTATTATATTTTTATTCGTTAATTTTGTATTTTCTTCAGCTATACTTTTACTCTTTTTTAATAAAAAAAATAGTGCAATTGGAATTGCTATTAATATTGCCCATTTTATAACATAATCTGGAATATACATAACAAGTTTACTTCCAATGTAAGAAGCTAATAAACAAGGAATCAAACCAATAGCAACAATTCTAAATGATATTTTTTTACTTAAAAAATATTTTATTGTTGCCATTAAAGTTCCAAATAGAGATGCAATTTTATTAGTTGCTAAAACAAAAATAGGAGGAATACCACTATAAAGTAAAACAGGAACTTGTATCATTCCTCCTCCACCAGCAATAGAATCAATATAACCTGCAACAAATCCCGTAATCATAAAAATAATAATCCACAAAGTGGTTATTTCTTGTAAAAAATCCATATATACTCTTTATTTTTTTGCGAAGTATATCAAAAAATTATATAAAAGTTATACAAAAATTTCATAAAATAATATTTTTTATGACCATAATTGTAATTTTGGAAGATGTGCAACTGCTTTTAAAATATTTGTTTGAGAAACAATTCCTAATAAAATACCATCCTCATCAACAATTGGTATTGCTTCAAGTTTAAAATCTAACATCACTTTTACAACTGTTCTTACTTCAGAAAGTGGTTCAGATGTTATTACTTCTGGAAGATAAATATCTTCTATTTTTTTATTTAAAATTGATTTTATATTTTCAATATCTTCCATCAGTAAATTAAGTATTATTTTTTTATTAATCATTCCAATTATTTTTTTCCCAAAATCAATAATTGGAGCTTGTGTAATTTTATTATCTTTCAAAAAATTATACGCATCTTCAATAGTTGCTTTATTATCCAATGAAAAAACATCTCTAGTCATAATATCTTTTATATAATATACAGGTTCAAGAGTATCAATATTTGCCATTTTTTTATATGAATTTAAAAATTCTTTTTTTTGTTCTTCTTTTTCTTCATTTGAAAAACTTTGGATTAATCCCTCATCAGGTTTAAATCTAGTTTTATCTAATTCATCAACATTTTTTAAATTATATAAATTATCAACAGTACTTCTAAAACCTACTCTTCCATTATTATATATTGCAAACATATTTTACTCCTTATTGATAGTATGATGATACAGATTATTTGATAAATAGTTAATAATTTTTTCAAGCTATAACTTTTTTCGAATTAAAGATTAGATTTCCTATTAATTGAGTATCTTTTTGTTTTATCCAAAAGTCTTCATTTGCAACAATGATTAATCTTTTTTTCGTTCTACTTACAACTGTGTTTATTAGATTTAAACCTTTAAAGTTTTCATTTATAGTATTTGTAAAAAACATTCTTCTTTTTCCACTATTTGAATCATCTACAACACTAAAAATCACATTGTCCCATTCACTTCCTTGGGATTTGTGTATTGTCATAATATTTTCAAAATATTTTCTACCTAAATGCTCTTTTAGCAGTTTCACTTGCTTTTTATATGGAGTTAATATAACAAAAGATTTTCCTTCAAACTTTTTTACTAACTCTTTTATTATAATTACTTCTTCTAAAGATGAACGCTCAATTGCTTCATCTACATTTGAATTACTATCTATAAAAAATAGATTTGTATCAATATTCAAAGCTGACTCAAAACCAAATTTATAAACAAATTTATTTAAAATTTGTGCTAAATTTTTTCCAAATCTATGAGTTGAAAGTAGATTTACTTGTGATGTTTTTTCAAACTTTGGCGTTGTATTATTTGTAAAGTCAAAATAAATCTCTTCAACACTATTTTTCAAAAAAAGTGTCTCAAAGAAAAGTGCAGATTGACTCCATAAAAAACTCTTTTTATATGAGTTTATATCATCTGTTTTTATTTCACTAACAGGTGGAAGCTGCATATGGTCACCCAAAAATGTAATTGAACTATTAGACTTAAATAAACTCAAAGCCTTAATTGTTGACATATATCCAGCTTCATCACAAAAGATATGATTTACTTCAATATTCTCATTTATTGTGTATTGAATATATGCATCAATAGTCATTGCAATTACTAAACTATTTTTTACTCTTTGTTTTGTACTTTGTTCAATCAATAAATCTTTTTCATCGATTAAAAAAGCTAATTTCTCTTTTAATTTTTTATCATCAAAATTTTTATGATGTATATCTAAAGCTTGATTTATCAACTCATCATTTGTCTGCATTACTAAAGTTTTGATTGATTCTAAACTTCTTTTGCACCAAAGATTTAATTGGGATATTTTTTGATTAATTTGAAGTTGTTTTTCATCTAGATTTGTTTGAGTTAAATCTTTAAATATCTCATTATAAATCTTTTCACTTTTTATTATTTTCTTACAAAGTGTTAATATTTCAAAGTTTTCTTGATTTATTTTTTTTATCTTTTCATCTTTATTTTCTAACTCTTTTCTAATACAATCTATATTTACAACTTCTTTTAATCTATTTTCTTCAATAAGTTTTTCATCATAATTTATACAATAATTTTTTTCATGTTTTTTAATCGCATCTTTTATCATTCTTGAATTATTTGAAAAATGATAAGCTTTTAAAGGTAAAGTTAAAAGATTTATCAAAGGTTGAAGATACTCTTTTTCATTTTCAAGTTTTATAATTTTTATTTTGTTTTCTTGAAGTTTTGAAAAATGCTCTAAGATTTTTTCTAAATCTTCACTGATTATTCTACCTTCTCGATATTTAATCACTCTACTTAATATATTTATCTCATTTTCAAGTGATTCTAAAACTCTTTCTATTCCTTTTGTTTCACAAACTTCACTATATTTATCAAAAAAATCTTTTGAAGGAATTCCTATTCGTAAAATCTTTTCATTTTGGATTTGAAGTTTTTCAGTATTTTCTAAAACTCCAAAAAGTATCTGTTCTAAGGCAATATTCGTTGGAGCAACAATCAAAACTTTTTTATTTGAAGTTATATAGTTTATCAAAGCAGTTGATAAAACAGCTTTTGTTTTTCCAGTTCCAGGAGGTCCCCAAATGTAAGAATAAGAATTTTTAAATATAGAACTTACAGCTTCAATTTGATTTTGATTTAGTTTTGTATCTTTTAAAATCTCTAAATTTGGTTTTAAATCAAAAGTTAATTTATCATCAAAAGTAAGTTTATGTGAATTTTTTTCATACCATTCAATCAAATTTTTAATCAAAAAAAGTAAATCAGTAACAACAAAAAAATCATCACTTTTTATCTTTTCAAATTCAATATCAGGATTTAAAACTTGAACATACAAAAGCCTATTTTTTTCATCATACTCTTTGATTAAAATATCTTTTTTATTAAAGTAATATTCATTTGTTTGATTGTTTTTATAATAAGTCTTTTCAAAATCATAAATAGCTTTTTCGAGTTTTATTTCATAGAGTTTTGGTGAACTATCTTTTTGGTATTTTATAGATACAACTTTGTCTATACTTTTTTCATTGTTTTCACTATATTTTTTTACATATTCATAATAAAATTGTGCCTGATTTAGGCATAGTTCTTTTAACTTTGCTATTTCCATCTGGGATTTTAACTTAGAAAAATTTACGTTTTTGTTAAAGGCTTTATAACAAATTTTACATTACTATTTTCCAATGAATAAAACACTATATTTTAGCTATGAAAAATTGGATTTTTTAGAACTTAGATACTCAATATCAAATCAATGTTATAAACAACATATTCATAATAGCCTTTCAATTGGTGCAATACTTGATGGACAAAGAATCTATACAAATAAAAATAAAACTATAACTTTAGAAAAAAATCAACTAGCTATCATAAACCCAAATACTATTCATAGTTGTAACTCCTCTTCAAAAATTGTAAATAAAATTTATATGTTATATTTAGATAAAAACTGGTGTTTTGAGCTTCAAAAAAGTATATTTCCAAACATAAATGAGTTTATTCCTTTTTCAAATGAAATATTAAAAAATAAAACTCTATATAAAAAGTTTATAACTCTTTGTGAATTACTATTTTCAAATGCTTTGATTTTGGAAAAAGAGAGTTGTATTATTGACTTTTTTTGCTCTTTATACACAAAATATAACAAAAATATACAAATAGAGTTAAAAACCAGTGAAAAAATTGAAAATATCATTTTATATATGAAAAATCATCTAAAAGAAGATATTAGTTTAAATTGTTTATCAAAAGAGTTTAATCTATCAACTTTTTATATCATAAAACTTTTCAAAAAAGAACTTAATATTTCAGCTCATTCATACTTTATAAATCTAAAAATTGAGTTTGCAAAAGAGTTACTAAAGAAAGGTTTTTCCATAGTAGAAACTGCCCTTGAATGTGGCTTTTTTGACCAAAGTCATTTTCATAGAAACTTCAAAAAAATAGTTGCAATTACTCCAAAAGAGTATCAGGACAATTTTATACAATAATTAATTCTTCTCTTTTTATACAATCTTCAAAATAAAAGGGGATTTATGGAAATAGAGATTTATTTACAAAGTTTTTTTATACTTGCTTTCGCTCATTTTTTAGCTTTGATTAGTCCTGGAGTTGATTTTTTTATTATCATTAATTCAACTATAAAAAATGGTAAAAGAGCTGGAATAATAGTAGCTTTTGGAATTGCCATTGCAAATTTAGTTTATATACTTTTAGCTCTTTTTGGAATTATGTTTATAAAAGACAATCTATTTATTTTTAACTTTTTAAAACTTTCAGGTTGTGTGTATCTATTTTATATTTCATATTATTTATTTAAATCAAAGAGAAAAAATTTGTTTGAAAATGTATCAAAAAATAGAAAAGTTGACAATCACCTATCAAGTTTTTTCAAAGGCTTTTTAAGTGCCATTTTAAATCCTAAAAATTTTATCTTTTATTTTTCTATGTTTAGTATAACATTTCAAAATAATACACCTTTTTTTATTCAAACTATTTATGGTTTATGGATGTTTTTTGCAGTTCTAATTTGGGATGTTTTTATAGTTTATATTTTAAATTTAAAAAAAATAAAACAACTTTTTAATAGATATATTTATCTAATAGAAAAAATCTCTGCAGTTTTTCTTACGTTTGTAGCTTTGATGATAATTTATAAAATATAAAAAAAGGGACTTGAAAAAACAAGTCCCTTTTTTAAATTAAAAAATTGGAAAAATCAGATTGGTAAAACTCTTAAATTTTCATCAATTTTTTGTTGTAATACAGATTCAATTGCAAATAAAGTTCCTGTACTTCCAGACGAACATCCTGAACAAGAACCTAAATATCTGATATAAATATCATAATGTGGTAGATTTTCTTTGATATCAATAATCTCCATATTTCCACCATCCATAACTAACATTGGTCTAATGTCTGAATCTAAAACTGAATCAATAGTTTTAATTCTTTGAACTAATGTCATTTTATCAAATGTTAATTCACCAGCTGCACTTGCATCTGCTGCTGTTTTTAATTTATTATGTTCCATTTCAGCTCTAACATCTTTTAAAATATCTACTAAATAGATATCTTTTGCTTCATGTCCACCTGGTTTAATACATGATTTACAAAAAGCTCCTGCTTTTGTATAATCTGTAATTTCTTCAACAGTTTTTAAATCATTGATTTTGATTACTTCTTTTAAAGTAGCTAATGAAACCCTTGCACATTCGCAAACGATTTGCTCTTCCTCAAAAGATTCCATATCAACACCTTTGTATTCAGCTGCTGCTTTTTTGATAACATCATAAGCCATAACCGAACAGTGCATTTTTTGAGGTGGAACAGCTGGAACATCAGGAGTATCTCTTAATGCAAATTCAACATCAATATTTGTAATTTTTACAGCTTCATCAACTGTTTTTCCAATACATAATTCAGCCATAACATCAGATGATGCGATTGCAGTACCACAACCAAAAGATTTAAATTTTGATTCTAAAATTTTATCTGTATTTTCATCAACTGCCCAATAAAGTCTTACAGCATCACCACATGATTCCGCTCCAAAATCTGCAACAATTAATTTTGCTCCAAGTTCTGCAGCTTTTTCTTCAGTAATTTCCCCTTGATGTTTAGGGTTGTTCATTCTATTTACAACTTGATTTGAGTATTCATCCCAAATCGATCCGCTTATTAAACTATTTTTTGCCATCTTATTTTCCTTTAAATATTATTCGATTTTCTATTATAATCCAGACTTATGACACGATGGAGCATAAGCATAAGAACTTGAAATTGCTCTAAGTCTAGTAACTGCTTTTTTAATAACGTCTATTGCATAATCTATTTGCTCTTCAGTATTAAATCTACTTAAACTAAATCTAACTCCTGTATGAGCTAATTCACTATCACTTCCAAAAGCATTCATAACTGGATTTGCTTCTAAATCTTCAGAGGCACATGCACTTCCTGTACTTGCACCTATTCCTGCTTGATTTAAATCCCAAAGCATTGATTCACCCTCTACACCTCTAAAAGAGATTAAAGTTGTATTTGGAGTTCTGTTCTCTTTTCCACCAATAACAATTGTTTCAGGTAATTCTAAAATTGCTGCTTCTAATTTATCTCTTAATTTACTAACATGATTTTTTTCATAAGCAATTGCCATAGTAGATGTTGCTAATTTCATAGCCCATCCCATTCCAACCATTGAAGCCACATCAACTGTTCCAGCTCTTAATCCACCCATTTGCTCACCACCGTGAAGTAAAGGAGTTAAAGAGAAACCTTTTCTTACATATAAACCACCAACACCTTTTGGTCCATGGAATTTATGAGCTGAGAATGATAAATAGTCTACATTACAGTCTTGAACATCAACTGGAATTTTTCCAATAGCTTGAGTTGCATCTGTATGAAATGGAACTCCTGCTTCTTTACAAATTGCTCCTATTTCTTTGATTGGGAATATTTTTCCTGTTTCATTATTTGCCCACATAATTGATACTAAAGCTGTATCTTCTTTTATAAAATCTTTAACTAAAGAAGCTTCTAAAACACCCTCTTCATTTACAGGTAAATAAGTTACACTTACACCTTGAGACTCTAAAAATTTACAAACAGCAGTAATAGATGGATGTTCTACTTCACTTGTTATAATGTGTTTTTTATCACCATTTAAAATTTTATCTATCCAAATACCTTTTAAAACAGTATTATTACTTTCTGTTGCATTTGCTGTAACGATTACATCATCTTCATCAGCTGCGTTTATACCTTCATATAAAAAATTTAATGCTTCAACCATTTTAGGATGAGTTCCAGCTCCAAATTTGTGTAATGAATTTGGATTTCCATATATGTCGCAGAAAAATGGTTTCATTTCTTCATAAACTTTGGGATCTACTATTGTTGTTGCGTTATTATCTAAATAAACTTCCATTTTTATCATTCCTATATTTTTTAATTCTATTTGCAATAACTATTCCAAAATTAATTGTTACAAATAAAAACTTTTTCGTATTTTAATGAAAATAGGATAAATCTTGTCTTAATTGTTTTTATCTTATTTATACAGTAAGTTTTATTATACTAATCAAAGTTTTAAAACCCGCTATTAAATGTGGCTAAATAGTTTACAATTTCATCTTTTCTATCTTTTAGAGTTGAGATTTTTAAATACTCATCATAAATTGTTCCATCTTTTCTTTTATTTTTCAGATGTCCATCCCATTTTCCATCTTTTCTTAACCTATTCCACATATTTTCATAAAACTCTTGATTTTGTAAACCAGAATTTAATATTGATGGATTTTTTCCATAAATATCATTTAATTCATATCCTGTAATTTGAGTAAAAGCTCTATTTACTAAGATTATATTGTTGTTTTTATCACAAATAATAATCCCTTCTAAAGCTTGTTCAAATATTTTTAATGACAATTCTACTTTAATTTGCGCATTTTTTTTATCTTTAGATTCTTCAATTAAATTTTTATATAAATTTTCTAAAGCATTATGTAATTTTCCTATTTCATCATTTGAAACATTTTTCAAAAATTTTACTTCTTTATTGTTAGTAATATCATCTACTATTTGATTTAACTTATTAAGTGGTTTTGAGATTTTATTTGATATTATAATTCCAATTATCGCACCTAAAATTCCTAAAAATACGCTTATTAAAAGAATTAAACTTGTATTTTTATGAGCTATTTTAAAAGCTTCATCAACTGGTTGTCTAACTATTACTTTCCAAGAAAAACCTTTGTACTCTTCAAATCCTTTACTTACACTACTTGCAGTTAGATATTTAACATTATTATTCCAATTTAGAATTTTAAAAGATTCTTCATCTGTTTTAAGTAATTGAGCTACATTTAAAGATATATCTGAGATATTAGCTCTTTCAGTATTTTCAGGTCCTACTAAAATCAATCCATCTTTAGATAATAAAAAGATTTCTACACCATGCTCTTGTTGAATACTTCTTATAACATCTCTTGTCCATTGCCAAGTTAAATGTGTACATAAAACACCAAGTGTTTTACCATTTTTATTTATAACTGGAAATGCCACATCAGAAAAATAAATAGCTTCACCACTATTATTTGGTAATAATTTAGCCAATAATAAAGCATCATGAACATCGCCAATATAAGGACCATTTAAACCATTTGGATGCCAAGGTCTAGCTTTTACATTTTTACCTTCTAAATAACCATTTGTTCCAACTTCAACTGTTCCATCAAGAAGTGCATAACCTATCCATTCATGGTGATTATAATTATCTTTGATTTTTTGAATCAATTCTCTTTTTTCGTTTATTGAACTATTTTCATCTGTCATTATTGGTAAAGATGCAGCAAATCTGATTTCTCTAAATCTTTCTAACATCTCTCTATCAAGAATATCATTTACTCTTTTTGATAACTTAAGCAATGATTCACCTGAATTTACTTCAAGTTGTTGTGTTGATATATAATTAGAATAAAATCCTACCATTAAAGCAACTATAAAAGTTAAAACTCCTACTAAAAATGAAATCTTTAAACTAAAACTATTTTTCATAACATACCTTATTGTAAATTCTTTTTGTCTAAAATTATTGAAAAACAAGCACCTTTATAACTCTCAAAATTGTAATCAAAAGTTCTATTTTCAACCAAAATATTTCCATTAAATTTTTTAGTGATTATTTCATAAGCACTATATAATCCTAAGCCTATTCCCGATGAATTATGTTTTGTAGAAAAATATGGTTCAAAAATCTTTTCAATTATATTTTTTGGGATTCCCCCTGCACTATCTTGTATTTCAATAATAATTTCATTTTTTTCTTCTTTCATTTCAACAAGAATTACACCTTGTTTCGTAAAATCTTTTGCATTTTTTAATAGATTTATAAGTACATGTTTTAAATCATTTTCATAAGTAAATAATTCTATATCGATTAAATTTTCAATTAAAATTATATTTTTTGCATTCAAATCTTCTTTGAACATTGCAGTACATTGTAAAATTGTATCTTTTAAATTAAAAGCTCTTTTTTCTAAACTTTCATTAAAATAATTTCTAAAATCTTCTATCGTATTTGATAAATAAGTAGTATTATGTAGTATTCCATCCAAACTTTCAAAAAATTCTTTGTCCTCTAAAATATTAACCTCTTTTTTGAGTTTTAATCCACTTGCTAAAACAGATATAACACTTAAAGGTTGTCTCCATTGATGAGAAATATTTTGTATCATTTCACCAAGAGCTACCATTTTTGTCTGTTGAGATAAAATATACTCTTTATTCTTTTCTTCTTGTATTTTTTTGTATCTATAATTTATATAAAAAACAAAAATTATAGAGATTAAAATTAATATCAAAATCATCTTATGATAATTATTCATAACTTGTTTTATAAAATCTGAATTTTTATATAAAACCATATAAGCTGCATTTTTTTCATTTTGAGTATTTTTTATTGATAAAAATGAAATTGCAATATAATTTCCATTTATTTTTTTATAAATTGAAAAATTTTCACTATTTTTCATTTTTATTTTAATAAGATTTCTTTCTTCATTTGTATAGAAATTTTCATTTGTAAAATGATTTAACTCTTTAGTTTTATCTTCTTTATATAAATATTCATCATTTTCATTACTAATGTCAAAAATTTTCAAATACTCTTTAAAAACTCTTTCTTCAACGATAGATTTTTTAATTAAAAAATGAACATCAACATCAAAACTTGTTTCAAAATTTTTTTCAAAAAAATCTGAGCTAACAGATAATTCAACACTTCCTATATGAAAAAGTTTTTCATCAAAAAGAGGATATACAAATCTAAATCCATCAACCATTTTCCCTATTTCATAACCATATACTGGTTTTAAATTTTCATTTACTTCTTTTACACTAAATCTATCTTTTGTTAGATTATCTCCAAATTTATCTTTTTCGTGCATTCTTAAAAAACTTGTATTATCTGGGAAATGAAAATGAATTTGATAAAATTTGTACTCTTTTAATCTAATATAATCAGATATTAATTTTTGATACAAACGTTCTCGATAAAAGCTTTGAAGTTCACTATCTTGTTTATATGCATATTTTACTAAATCATAAATTTCTGGTTTATTTATAATTCCATAAAAACTATTTTGAGAAAGTTTGTTAAAATTATCGTAAATAGTATCATATTGTGTTGCATATAATTGTTTTAAATTAGTTAAATAAGTTTGTATCTCTTTTTCTAACTGAAATTTAAAATAAAAAAAAGATGTGAATAATAAAAAGAAAAAAATAACAATTGTTAAAATTGATTCTTCTATAAAATTTCTGAATTTTTCTATGTGCATTGTGGCTTTCAATTATAAGTTTTTTTAATCTTATAACAAATTTTATTAAAATTTTATTTGAAATAAATAATATATTTTGAAAATAATCTTTATTAGATTTATATAATTTTTATAAAATAATTTATCTTTACATTGTATACTACTTTATGATAGTATTCTAAATAGGATAATTTTTATCTTATTTAAAAAATTAATATTATATTGGAGAAGTCATGAGTGAGAATCAACAAATACATGACGTAATAAATAAAGAGTATAAACTCGGATTTGAAACTTTAGTTCAAAGTGACACTTTTGAAAAAGGTTTAAATGAAGATGTAATAAGAGCCATAAGTGCAAAAAAAAATGAACCATCTTGGCTTTTAGATTTTAGATTAAAAGCATACAAAAAATGGCTAAAGATGGAAGAACCAACTTGGGCTCATTTGAAATATCCAAAAATTGATTATCAAGATATTGCTTACTATTCTGCTCCTAAACGAGCTTTAAATTCTTTGGATGAAGTTGACCCTGAAATTTTAAAAACTTATGAAAAACTTGGTATTCCACTTGAAGAACAAAAACAACTTGCAGGTGTTGCAGTTGATGCTGTTTTTGATTCTGTTTCAGTTAAAACAACATATCAAGAAGAGCTTGAAAAATTAGGAATTATATTTTGTTCAATCAGTGAAGCAGCACATAAATACCCTGAACTTGTTAAAGAATATTTAGCAAGTGTTGTTCCACCAACTGATAACTATTTTGCAGCTTTAAATTGTGCAGTATTTACTGATGGTAGTTTTGTATATATTCCACCTAATACTAGATGTCCGATGGAACTTTCAACTTATTTTAGAATAAATGCTTTAAATACAGGACAATTTGAAAGAACCTTGATAATCTGTGATGAAGGAAGTTATGTTTCTTACAATGAAGGATGTTCTGCTCCAACAAGAGATGAAAGACAACTTCACGCAGCTGTTGTTGAACTATGCGCTTTAAAAAATGCACAAATAAAATACTCAACTATTCAAAACTGGTTTCCAGGTGATGATAATGGAAAAGGTGGAATATTAAACTTTGTAACAAAAAGAGGTTTATGTAAAGGTGATAACTCTAAAATTTCTTGGACACAAGTTGAAACTGGAAGTGCAATCACTTGGAAATATCCTTCTTGTATACTTCAAGGAGATAATAGCGTTGGAGAGTTTTATTCAGTTGCAATTGCCTCAAAAGCACAACAAGCAGATACTGGAACAAAAATGGTTCATTTAGGTAAAAATACTAAATCAACAATTATTTCAAAAGGTATTTCTGCAATGCACGGAGTAAATGCTTATAGAGGACTTGTTAGAGTTGGAAAAAATGCTTCAAATGCAAGAAATATTTCTGAATGTGATTCACTTTTGATTGGAAATAAATGTCATGCGCATACTTATCCATATCATGAGATAAGAAATAGCAGTGCAAATATAGAACATGAAGCAACAACTTCAAAAATTTCTGATGAACAACTATTTTATTTAAATCAAAGAGGAATTGCAGAAGAAGATGCTATTGCTATGATTGTAAATGGTTTTTGTAAAGAAGTTTTAAAAGAATTGCCAATGGAATTTGCAGCAGAAGCAAAAGAGTTATTAAATATATCGCTTGAAGGAAGTGTGGGATAAATTATGAAAAATAGATTATTAAAAATAGAAAATTTAAAAGTTAATATAAAAGATAAAGAGATTTTAAAAGGTATAGATTTAGAGATAAATGAAGGTGAAGTTCATGTTCTTATGGGAACAAATGGAGCAGGAAAATCTACTTTGGTAAAAACAATCAGTGCTCATTATGACTGTATTGTAACTGAAGGGAAAATAACTTATAAAAATAAAGATTTACTTGAAATGGATGTAGCACAAAGAGCAAATGAAGGAATTTTTATGAGTTTTCAAACTCCTGTTGAAGTTCCAGGTGTTAACAATAGTTACTTTTTAAAAACAGCAATAAATGAAAAAAGAGCATATGAAGGACTAAAAGAGCTTGATGCAATGGAATTTTTAAAACTTGTAAAAGAAGAAACTTCAAAATTTAATATTGATAGAAAACTACTACAAAGAGATTTAAATGATGGATTTAGTGGTGGGGAGAAAAAAAGAAATGAATTAATCCAACTACTTATGCTAAAACCTGATTTAATAATACTTGATGAGATAGATTCAGGGCTTGATGTAGATGCTATAAAAACTGTTGCAAATGTTATAAACTCAATGCTTGATGGAAAACGATCAATTTTAATGATTACACACTATGATAGACTTTTAGAACTTATTAAACCTGATTTTGTTCATATTTTAAATGATGGAAAAATTGCTAAAACAGGAGATTATAACTTAGCTTTAGAACTAGATGAAAAAGGTTATGAAGCAATAGGAATAAAAGATGAAAATAAATGAATTAAACACCAATCTTCCAAATAAAAAAGATGAAGAGTTTTTAAAAATAAATTTTGATTCTTTGTTTTCTACTGAATTTAAAGAAACTAAAACTTATGAATTTGATATTATGGGTTTAAAAACTATAAAAGATGAAAACTCTTATGAATCTGTTTTATTTAATATTACAAAAAGTTTAGATGAAAATCAAAAAGTTTTAACTATAGATAAAAATATTGCTGAACCAATTTTTTTAATTCATAAAATAAAAGAAGATGAAACACTTTTTTCTAACTCTTTAAAAATAGAAGTAAAAGAAAATATCAAAGCTCAAGTTGTAGAAGTTTTTGTAAACAGTTCTACAAACTCTGCTTTTACAGTAAATAGAAATATAGTTTTAGAAGAAAATGCCTCTTTGGAATATGTAAAAATTCAAGATATAAATGCTTCAAATTCTATGATTTTTGCAAATAGTATAAAACAAGAAAAAAGCTCAAATCTTGAAATAACAAATCTTGAGTTTGGTGATGGTTTTATAGTAAATAGTTTTGAAAATATTATAAATAAAGAGTTTGTGAACTATGAATTAAATGGATTGACTAAATTATCAAATGATTCAACAACTGCAACTTTAGTAAAAACAGTGCATAACGAAAAAAATTCTACAAGTTCAATAAACTATAAGAATTCTTTAAAAGATAGTTCAAAAGCTGTTGTAAAAATAAAATCTATTGTAAATGAAACAGCACCATTTACAAAAGCATTTCAAAACTGTAACACTATATTATTAAGTGATGATGCAACAATTTTTGCACAACCTCATCTTGAAATTTTAATAGATGAGCTTGAAGCTTCACACGGGGCAACAACAGGAACTTTAAACCAAGAACAACTTTTATATCTTTGTTCACGTGGTATAAAAAAAGAAAAAGCTTATGAAATGTTATTAAATGCTTTTGAAAGTACAATAAAATCTAATATAAAAAATGAGATAATAAAAGAGTTTGTAGAAAATTATAAAAGGGAAAAATATGTTTAAAAATGATTTTCCATACTTCCAAAACTCAAAAACTATTTATTTGGATAATGGAGCAACAACTCAAAAACCAAAAAGTGTTATAGATTCGCAAGTTGAATATTATGAACATTATTGCTCAAACACTCATAGAAGTAACTTTGGCGATGCTAATAGGGCGACTTTGGAGTTTGAGAAAGTAAGAATCCTTTTAAAAGAGTTTATAAATGCTTCAGCAAAAGAGGAAATTGTTTTTACAAAAGGTGTAACAGAATCTTTAAACTTTATAGCAACATCTTTTGCAAAAGATTTTAAAACTGTAATAATTTCTAGTTTAGAACACCACTCAAATATCGTACCTTGGCATATGCAAGGAAGAACTTTGGGAAATGGTCTTGAAGTTGTAAATTGTAATGAAAATTTAGATTTTGATATGAACCATTTTGAAGAACTTTTAAAAGCTAATCCAAATGCTTTTGTAAGTATTACTCATATTTCAAATGCTTTTGGAAAAATCCATGATATAGAAGCTATTACAAAACTAGCTCACTCTTATGGAGCTGTTGTTATGTGTGATGGAGCTCAAAGTTTGGCTCATCTAAAAGTAGATATGCAAAAACTTGATGTTGATTTTTTTGCAATTTCTGGTCATAAAACATTTGGACCAACTGGTGTTGGAGCAATTTATATAAAAGAAAAATATCTAAAAGATATAAAACCTTATCAAACTGGTGGAGCAACTATACATGAAGTTGATTTTAATGGTTCAACTTTACTTGATTCTCCATATAAATTTGAAGCAGGAACACAAAATATTGCTGGTGTTATAGGTTTTGGAAAAGCATTAGAATATATAAATCATGTAAGATATGAAAATATTGAAAATTTAGAACATAAAGTTTTTAAATATTTAGATGAAGAGTTAGCAAAACTTCCAGATATTGTATTTTACAATGACATTACAAATGCAATTGGAAGTAGAAGTTTCAACTTCAAAGGAATAGTTCACGACGATATTGGAATACTTCTTGATAAAATGGGAGTTGCTCTAAGAGTTGGTCATCACTGTGCACAACCTATTATGAAAAAACTTGGAGTAAAAGGAACTATTAGAGTTAGCACAGCTTTTTATAATGATTATGTTGATGTTGATAAATTAATTGAGGCATTAAAAAGAGCCTTAACGATGTTAAAGGGATAAAATGAGTAGCATTGAAGAAAGAGTAAATGAGATAAAAGAAGATTTAGATTTTTTTGATGATGAACTTGCAAAATATGAATATATTATTGATTTAGGAAAAAAACTAGAAGAGTTTAATGAAACTGACAAAATACCAGCAAATATAGTTCATGGTTGTACTTCTCAAGTTTGGTTAACACATGAGATAAAAGATGGAAAAATGTATTTTCACGGTACAAGTGATGCAATAATTGTAAAAGGTTTAGTTTATATGATATTAAAAATTTTTTCTGGTGCAACTATACAAGAATTAAAAGATATTGATATGGATATTGTTCATGAACTGAAACTTAGTGAAGTTATAACTCCAAATAGACAAAGTGGAGTTATTGGAATGATGAAAAAAATAAAAGAGTATGCTTTAAAAGCATAAAGGATTTAAAATGGATGATAAAATTTTTGATTTAGAAAATATAAAAGAAAAAATAATAGAAAATTTAAAAAAAGTATATGACCCGGAAATTCCAGCTGATATTTATAATCTTGGATTAATTTATGATATAAGACTTGAAGAAAGAGGAAATTATCTTAATTGTGAAATAGATATGACACTTACAAGTCCAGCTTGTCCAGTTGCAGATAGTTTACTTGAACAAGTAAAATATGTAACTTTGGCAGTTGATGAAGTTGATGAAGTAAAAGTAAATCTAGTGTTTGAGCCTATTTGGGATCCATCTATGATGAGTGAAGATGCGAAAGAGATTATGGGAGCAAGTGGAGCAGCTATGTCTTACTAAGACATAGCTATATTAACTAAACTATTTCTTCTTCAATTTCAAAAAAATTGCCTATTGGAACATCTAAAATTTTACTAATTTTATATAAATGCTCTATATTAAAATGCTTTCCATTACTACAAGGTTCACAAGCAGAAACTAAACTTACTGATTTATTACCCATTTCATAAGATAAATCTAATTGAGTCAAACCTCTTAAAACTCTATATTTTTTTACATTTTTTCCTACAATTTTATGTATTTCTTCTATTTCTTTATTTGTAAAATCAAATTTTGCCACTTCAAAACCTACTATAGTAATTTATTTTATGTTAAGTTTAGTTGTAATATAGTTTCATAACAAACTACTATAGTAGTTTTATTTCTAAGGACATTAAATGTATAAAGAAAATCATACTTATCTATTTTTTTATATAGAAACAAAAAATGATAAAAAAATTAACAAAATAAAATTCAATAATCAAAAATTTTATAAAAAGACTCTTTAGCTGTTTCAACTTTATTAAAAATATCAAATTCTTCTATTTTTGGTTTTCGTTCAAAGGTTGAAACTCCAAGAAAAATTATCAACTTATTAGGAATAAAATTTACTATTTATATAACAATAAATGAAACTATACAAAATTTATTAAAAACTGATTTAGAGCCCTATCAAATTACAAATGATAACTTTTAAAATATTTAAATATTGGAAACTAAGCAGTAATTTAATAAAAACAATTGAGTTTGTTGATGACATTGAAAATTGTCCTATTGAATATAAACAAAAAGCACAAATCTTAAACATAATAAAAACTGTTTGTAATCCAAAAGAACCTTTTTCTGAAACAAGTATCGAAAAAGCTCTTCAAAAATCATATAAATATAATATTGAAAAAAAACCACTTATTGACTCAATTATTTTTATAAGAAATAAACTAAGAGATTCAACAAATGTTTAATAAATATCTTATTCATTCATAAATCCATGTTCAAAATCACTAATTTCTACTCTTATATTTACATTTTCTTTTATTGATAGAATTTCTTTCATTTTTTGAGTATCAAAACTATCTTCTTTTTTTGCAAAAATTATCTTTGTATCAATTTTTGATTCAATATTCAAATTATTCCTAATTTGAGAAGACTAAAAACAGACTATTTTTTTTAATTTATTAAATCTATTTTTACTTAATCTCCATACGATTGTTCCACTTATACTAAAACCAATAATTATTTCTATATTTTCTTTTTTTGAAATTTCAAAAGCTTTTTCATAATACTTTTCTTGACTACAAGATTTTATATAATAATCATTAGCTATTTCTTCATTTTCAAAAAATAAACTATTATCATAAGGATCTAATAAAATATAAACTTAAAAACTCTTCTATTAATTAAAATAACTAAAAAAACTGTACAATAGAGTTTTAAACTTAGGAAAAATTATGAAATTAAAAATATATCAAATAGATGCTTTTACTGATAAAATATTCAAAGGAAATTATGCAGCTGTTATAATACTTGATGAATGGTTAGATAAAAAACTTATGCAAGCAATTGCAACAGAAAATAATCTATCAGAAACAGCATTTGCAAAAAAAATTGCCAACAATAATTATGAAATAAGATGGTTTTCACCTATAACTGAGATTGATTTTTGCGGTCATGCTACACTTGCTACTGCTTATGTATTATTTGAAGAAAATCTAACACTAAATGAAATAATATTTGAAACTAGAACTGTAGGAAATCTTTGTATAAAAAAATTAGAAGATGACTATATAGAGATGACTTTTCCAAATAGAAAACCTAAAAAAGTAGAAAATATCCCTATTGAATTAATAAATGGTCTTTCGATAAAACCTAAAGAAGTTTATATAAATCAACAAGCATATTTTATAGTTTATGAAAATGAAAATGAAGTTTTAAATATAAAAGTTGATTTAGAAGAGATAAAAAAATTAGCTCCACGGGATGTAAGTATTACATCAGATTCTAAAACTTATGATTTTATTTCTCGATATTTCTGGCCAGCAAATGGAGGAATAGAAGATCCAGTAACAGGTTCAATTCATACAGGACTTGCTCCGTTATGGGCAGAAAAATTAGATAAAAATGAATTGCTTGCATATCAAGCATCTATGCGTGGTGGTTTACTAAAATGTATTGTATCAGATGATAAAGTAGTTATTTTAGGGAAAGCTGTAAAATATCTTGAAGGTTTTATTTATATATAAAATTTTTTGATTAAAAAACATAAAAGCCATATTAAAAAAATATCTTTTTTTATATACTAAAATAAAAAGGTTTTTTTATGGCAAAAATTTTCAAACTTCTAATACTTTTTTGTTTTACAATCTTACTCACAGCTTGTTCTTCAAAAAATCCACCTTTACAAACTGTACAAAAAGTAGAACTAAATAAGTATTTAGGTACTTGGTACGAAATAGCAAGATATGAACATTTTTTTGAAAGAAATTGTAAAAATGTAACTGCAAACTACTCTATGATGAATGAAGAGACAATCAAAGTAATCAATAGATGTACAAAAATCCAAACAAATGAGAAAAAAGAGGCAATTGGTAGAGCTTATGCAATTGATGAAACAAACAGCAAATTAAAAGTTAGTTTTTTTAGACCATTTTATGGAGATTATTGGGTTTTAATGCTTGATGAAAACTACAAATATGCCGTTGTTGGAACCCCAAGTAGAGAGTATCTTTGGATTTTAGCAAGAGATTCAAAACTAGATGAAAAAATCAAAAATGAGATTTTACAAAAACTCCCAAGTTTAGAATTTGACAGTTCAAAATTAATCTGGACTATTCAGGAATAAAAAAGTTTTACACAAAATTACTAAGTTTCAAAGAGCTTAGTAATTCAATTTTCTTATTTAAAAATCAACAATTAAAAGAACAGTAAAAAACAATAAAATAAGCAATATACAACAATTAAATCAGCATAAATTAAGAAGAATAAATTTTTAAAAAACTCTACAATGCTAAAATATTTTAAAAAAGATTCAAAAAAGGCAAAAAAATGAAAAAAATCTCAAAAGTACTTATTGCAAATAGAGGAGAGATAGCTTTAAGAATTATTAGAGCTTGTAAAGAGTTAGAAATTAGTAGCGTAGCTATATTTTCAGAGATTGATGTAGAAGGAATTTGGGTAAGAAAAGCTGATGAATGTTATCCAATTATGGGAGATGTAGTTCAAGCTTATCTTGACTATGAAAAAATCATTTCTATTGCAAAAAAAGCAAATTGTGATGCTATTCATCCTGGATATGGATTTTTAAGTGAAAACGCTGATTTTGCAAAAGCCTGCGAAGATAATGGACTTATTTTTATTGGTCCAAAACCAGAGCATATAGAACTTTTTGGAGATAAAATGGCTTCAAAAGTAGCTATGAAAAAAGTTGGTGTTCCAGTTCTTGAAGGAACAGATGAACCAATAATAAATGTAGAAGAAGGTGCAAGAATAGCTAAAGAAATTGGTTTCCCTATTATTATCAAAGCTGCTTTTGGTGGTGGTGGACGAGGTATGAGAATCGTTCGAGCTGAAAAAGAGTTCAAAGATATGTTTGAAAGTGCTACAAATGAAGCAAAAAAATATTTTGGTCGAGGTGAAGCATTTATTGAAAAATATGTTGAAAATCCAAGACATATCGAAATTCAAATTATTGCAGATAAATATGGAAACGTTCTTCACTTAGGTGAGAGAGATTGTTCTATTCAAAGAAGACATCAAAAAGTTATCGAAATTGCACCAAGCCCAAGATTAGATTCAGCAACTAGAAAAGAACTTTATAGAATTGCAACAAAAGCTATGTTCAAACTAGGATATGAAAGTGTTGGAACAATTGAGTTTTTAGTTGATGAAAGCAATAATATCTTCTTTATTGAAATGAATACAAGAGTTCAAGTAGAACATCCAGTTACTGAAACAATCACAGGTGTTGATATTATTCAAAGAATGATTGAAATAGCAGAAGGTGATAAACTTCAATTCTTACAAGAAGATGTACATTTTAGAGGATATGCTATTGAGTTTAGAATAAATGCAGAAAATCCACAAAAAAACTTTATGCCATCAGTTGGAACAATTAGTAAATATTTAACTCCAGGAGGTCCAGGAGTTAGAATTGATACAAGTATTTATACTGGATATAAAGTTCCTGCAAATTATGACTCAATGATTGGAAAACTAATCGTTTGGGCACTTGACTGGAAAGGTGCAGTTAAAAAAGCAAAAAGAGCTTTAGATGAGTTTTATATAGAAGGATTCCCAACAAATATTCCACTTCATAGAGAAATTGTAAGAGACCAAGATTTTATTGATGGTAAATTTACTACAAATTACCTTGATAAAAAAATGGAAATTTTCACTTTACACAGTGAAGATAATATCAAAAAAGAAGAAGAAAAAGTTGCTAATATTATGAAACTTATTGAAACTATCAATAAAAATAATCTAAAAGTTAAACATTAATAACCTCTTTTGAGGTTATTAATCTTCATACAGAAAAGATTAATCTAAATAATGAGAAAATCTTTTTATGAAAGATTTAAAATATACAATTATCAAACTCATTATTAGTGCTATTATTTTAGCTATTGCATTTTCATATCTTGAAAAAAAGCCTCCTGTAAATGCAATTCATTTTGATACATCTTCAAATAAAAAAACTGAAGCAACTCCTTCACAACTTCAATGGCATGAACCATTTAAAGGAGTTAATAACCTCCAACCTAAGCCTAAAGAAAACAACTAAAAGTTTTTTCTTTAGCTTTTTCTCATAGTTTAAATAGTATTATTGTTTTAGTTTTAAAACCTGAAAGAAAGAAAAATGATAGAAAAAAGTTGTTTACTTGTTAGTACTGAAAATGATGAAATAATATTAGCACCAGCTCAGTATAATCAAATTTTAAATATCCAACAACAAATTTTAGAGATGTTATCTATAAATAAAAAAACTTCAAATATTCTTTCAAAATTATGTTCTCTTGCTGAATCACTACTTCCAAATTCTGTTGCTTCAATAATGTTAAAAGATAAAAAAACAGGATTAATGAGTGTTAAATCAGCTCCATCAATTCCCAATGAAGGACTCAAAGCTCTTGAAAATTTAAAACCAGGCCCAAAAGGTGGTTCATGCGGAAATGCAGTATTTAGAAATCAACCTCAATTTGTACAAGATACATTTACAGATGAAAGATGGGAAAATTTACGACAACTTGCTGTTGATTTTAATATTCGGGCTTGCTGGTCTTTTCCAATAAGAGATAAAGCAAAAAAAGCAATTGGTTCTTTTGCACTTTCCTCTTTTGAACATAGATCTCCTAACGCTTTTCATATAAAATAACTTGAAACAGCTGCATCAATCGTAAATATTGTTCTAACAAATGAAAATACTCAAAAAAGAAATAAACTTTTTTCAGATGCAATGCAAAACTCAATAGATGGTATATTTATTACTGATGAAAAAAATCAAATCATAGAAGTAAATGAAGCTGTTGAAAAGATTTATGGTTATTCAAAAGAAGAACTTTTAGGTAAAAATCCGAAAATTTTATCTTCAAATATATATGATGACAATTTTTATAAAAATATGTGGGAAAGTATAAATAGTAAATCAAAATGGAGTGGTGAAATAATAAATAAAAGAAAAGACAACTCTTTAATCAATGAATGGATGAGTATTACTGCTTTACATGATGAAGAAAACAAAGCTCACAATTACATGGCAATTATTACAGATTTAACTCAACTAAAAGATGCTCAAAGTAAAATGGAATATATGTTATATCATGATTCACTTACAAATCTTTACAATAAAAGTTATTTGGAAATAGAGTTAAAACGTCTTGAAGATAAAACATTGATACTTTTAAATATAAATAACTTTAGTTATATAAACTCTGCTTACGGTTTTGATATTGGAGATGAGATATTACTTTGTGTTTCTGAAATTTTAAAAAACCATTTTGAGATTGATTCAGCATATAGAATAAACTCTGATGAATTTGCATTAGTCTTTAATAAAAATATATCAATAGTTGATAAAATATCAGAAATTCAAAACTATTTTATGAAACATTTAATTAATGTAAAAAAAATTAAATTAAACATCACCTTCTCTTATGGTGCAGTTTATGGAAAAGATATGCTTCTTAGAAAAGCAGCAACAGCTTTAAAAGAGGCAAAAGAAAATGGAAAGAATAGATTTGAAATTTTTGAGCAAACAAATAATATAGATTATACAAAAAGAGAATCATTTATAAATTCAACAAATCTTATAAAAAGTGCTTTAGATAACAATCAATTTGTTCCTTTTTTCCAAGGTATTTATGATAATAATAGTGATCAAATTACAAAATATGAAGCACTTGCAAGGATTGTTTTAGAAGATAGAATAATTTCTCCTTTTGAATTTTTAGAACCAGCTAAATTATCAGGATTATTACCTGAAATCACGAAAGTTATGATTGAAAAAACACTTCAAATAATGACAACAAATGATTATCAAATCTCAATAAATATAACAGAAGATGATTTAGCTGAGGGATATTTAAATGACTATTTAAAAGAAAAAGTAGCTTTTTATAAAATAAATCCAAATAGAATTGTACTTGAAATTTTAGAAGGCATTAGTTCAACTGGTAAAAAAAATCATATTAATCAACTTAATTCATTAAAAAATCAAGGTTTTAAAATTGCTATTGATGATTTTGGAGCTGAATATTCGAATTTCGAAAGAATATTAGATTTAGATATTGATTTTATAAAAATTGATGCTAAATATATAAAAAATATTGATACAAACAAAAGAAGTTTTGAAATAGTAAAAGCTATCACATTTTTTACTAAAAATGTAAACATTCCTTGTATTGCAGAATTTGTTCACAACGAAAATGTACAAAAAATTATCAAAGATTTAGGTATTAGCTACTCACAAGGTTACTACTTTTCTATTCCAAATAAAGAGATTTAAACTTTATCATTTCTTTAATTATTATATACAATCACATATAACTTACTAATTTATTTAAGCACTAAAATAATAATAAATTTAAGCTCCATTTAATCGTAATTATTTTAACTATAAGTTAAAATAATAACTTAATTATAAGAAGAAATAAATTAAGAAGCAAGAGGACATAAATGTTAAAAAACTTAAAAATGAGAGCAAAAATATTTTTAATAGTAATATTAGGAATTGTTGCATTAACTGTAGTTGCAATCCCAACAATAATACAGCTAAACTCAACTATTGACAGATTAGATAAAGCAGAAGAGTTGAATAAAGTTGACAGACGTTTTAATGAAATGAGAAGACAAGAAAAAAATTTCATTATCAGAAAAGATACACAAAGTTTAGATGCATTCCAAATAGCATATGATGATGGAATAAAAATAATCAGTGAGTTATCAAAAAGATTTAATAATCCAAAAAATCAAAAAATGTTGGATGATATAAAAAGTTCATTAGTTAACTATAGAGATGATTTTTTCGTTTTAGTTAAAGAAATTGAAACTGAACAAACTCAAGAATATAAAATGACTGATTCAGAAAAAACAATGGTAGAAAAAGCTAGAACAACAAGTGAGTTAATGGTCGTTTTTAGAAAAGATCAAAATAATCAAGCAGATGAAGAAATCACAGGATTAAAAACTACAATTATCACTGTTGGAATAATTGCTTTACTTTTACTTATCACTTTAGGAACACTTATAGTAAATTCAATTTTAAATGGATTAACTAGATTAAAAACAGGTCTTTTAAGTTTCTTTGCATATTTAAATAGAGAAACAAATGAAGTAAAATTAATTCATATTGATTCAAAAGATGAATTTGGTGAGATGGCAACAGTTGTAAATGAAAACATAGAGAAAACAAAAAAAGGTATCGAAGAAGATAGAAAATTAATAGATGAAACAATTGCTGTTTTAGGAGAATTTGAACAAGGTGATTTATGTCAAAGATTACATATAACTGTAAATAATCCAGCATTAATGCAATTAAAAGATGTATTAAATAAAATGGCAAATAATCTTGAAAAAAATATTGATAATGTCTTAACTATTTTAGATGAATATAGTAATTATAAATATTTAAATAAAATTGATAAAAGAGGATTAAAAGAACATCTTTTAAATCTTGCAAATGGTGTAAATACTTTAGGTGATTCAATAACGCAAATGCTAAAAGAGAATAAAACAAATGGATTGACGTTGGATGAAAGCTCGGATATATTATTGGCAAATGTAGATAAATTAAATATAAGCTCAAATGAAGCAGCAGCAAGTTTAGAAGAAACAGCAGCAGCCTTAGAACAAATAACTTCAAATATCAGAAATAATACACAAAATATAGCAAAAATGGCTAGTTACTCAAATAGTGTAACAAAGTCAGCAAGTGATGGTGAAAAACTTGCAAATCAAACAACTCAGTCAATGGATGAAATAAATAATCAAGTAAATCTAATCAATGAAGCAATAACTGTAATTGATCAAATAGCATTCCAAACAAATATACTTTCACTTAATGCAGCAGTAGAAGCAGCAACAGCAGGTGAAGCAGGAAAAGGATTTGCTGTAGTAGCACAAGAAGTAAGAAATCTAGCATCTCGTTCAGCAGAAGCTGCAAAAGAGATAAAAATCATAGTAGAAAATGCAACAAAAAAAGCGAATGATGGAAAAGAGATAGCATCAAATATGATAAGTGGATATAAAGAATTAAATCAAAATATATCACAAACAATAAACTTAATACAAGATATAGAGATGTCAAGTAAAGAACAATTAAGTGGAATAGAACAAATAAATGATGCAGTAAATCAATTAGACCAACAAACACAACAAAATGCAGCAGTAGCGAGTCAAACACATGATGTAGCAATAATAACAGATGAAATAGCAAAATTAATAGTAAATGATGCAAATGCAAAAGAGTTTGAAGGAAAGAATGAAGTAAAAGCAAAAGATATAAAAATAAATAAAAAAGATAATTCAAATCCAATAAAATCAAATTCAAAACAAAAAGATACACAAACAAAAAAAGATACAAAAGTAGTATCTAACAAAACAAACAACGACGAGTGGGAAAGCTTTTAGGCTTTTCTACTTTCCCTAAACTTTTCTTTTTTTCAAAGCTATAAAAATTCCAAAAAGTATTATAAAAGATGAAACTATTAGTTCAAAACTAACTTTTTCATCTAATATTATTAGACTTAAAAATATAGCAATAATAGGAACTAAAAGTTGTAATATACTCGCAGTAAAAATTTCTATTTTTGGTAAAACTTCATACCAAATCAAATAACCTAAAGCAGATGTTATCATCCCAGAAGTAATTGCTATAAAAAAAGTAAATAAATCTACTTTGAAAAAATCTACAAATAAAACTCCAAAAATAATTGTAAAAATCGAAGCTTTAAGAAAATTATCTGTTGTATTATATGTTGCATTTGTAGATTTTTTGCCAATTACACTATAAACTCCCCAAGAAATACCTGCAATAATCATCAAAAAAGCATGAAAGAAAGAGATAGAAAAATCCTCTTTTGGATAGAGTAAATAAACTAATCCACTAAAAGCTATCAAAACACCAAATATTTTATTTGAAGTTAATTTCTCTTTATAAAAAAGTGCAATTAAAATCATACTTAATTGTACAACTGCAAAAAGTATAAGTGTTCCAATTCCTGCATACATATTTATAAAAGAGTATGAAAAACAAATTGCATATAAAAAAAGCATAAAAGAACTAAGCCAATTTTTTTTGAAATTTAGTTTTAAATTTTTATTTTTATAAAAATAGATAATTAAAAGTAAAATTGCACCAGAAAATATACGTAAAAAAGTAAAAGTAAAAGCATCAATATTTTGTGTTGAAATTGCAACTCTTGCTAAAATTGAGTTTGCTGATAAAAAAAGTAACGCTATAAAAATAAAAATGAAGAGTTTTAAATCTATAAATTTTTCACTCTTCATTTTAAACTCCTTAATTTATATCTTTTTCAAAAATTCTATCAAGCGTAGCAATTGCTAAATACTTATCAAAATAAGCTCTATTATATCCTTGTTTTGATTGAGTTAATAAATAATTTGCATCCGTCAAATCTGTACTTGTAGAGATTCCTTCATCAAATCTATTTTTTACAATTTCATAATTTTCTTGCGCTTGTAAAAGTGCTAATTTTGCTGTTTCAAGATTATCTAAAGATACTTGAAGATTTGATTTAGCATTTTCATATTGTAGTTTTATATCAAGTTTTGTTTTATTTAAAAGTGATGTTGAACTTAAATATTTTGTTTTATAAATAACTGTTTGAGAATCATCATAGCCACCATTATATAAATTCCAAGTAGCAGTAACTTTTGCTATATTTTGATTTTCTTCTTGATTTTTTATTCTATCATTTGAAAAACCATCATAATATTCATTATGAGAAATTGAAGCATCTACTTTTGGATAGAATCCAGCTTTTGCAGATTTTTCTAACTCTTTAATAGAATTTAAATTCATTTTTAAAGCTTGAATTTCGCTTCTATTTTCTAACATTGTTTCATCATAATTTGAAAGTTTTAGTTTTGCTTCATCTAACTTTTCAATGGTTTCATTTGATAAATCCATTCCACCTAAAATATTTGATAACTCAAATTTTGCGACTTTTAAATCACCTTGAGCTTTTACTACATTTTGTTTTGAACTTGACATATTTACTTGAACTTGTAATAAATCATTTCTTGCGATAATTCCTTGGTCATATTTATTTTTAGAATCCTCATATTGTTCTTGAAATAATTTATAAGCACTTTCATAAGTTTCTAAAGCATTTTGTTTATCTAAATAATTTATATAAGCTGTTTTTGTATTTAAAACAATATCTTGTTTTGTTGCTTTTAAAGAATATAAAGATGATTCAGATAAATAAACAGATGATTCTTTTACTGCTATATCTTTAAATCCATTAAATAAATTATATGATAAAGCAATTGTTGCTGTTGCTTCATCTGATTCAAACCCAACATTCGCTTTATCTGTATTTGTATAACCATAAGAAGCATCTAATTTTGGTAGATAATTTGAATTATTAGCTCTTACATTCTCTAAACTTTCTACATAATCATAGTTTTTACCTTCTATATCATAGTTCTTTTTTAAAGCAATATCAACTGCACTATCAAGATTTAAGGCATTTAAATTAACAGCTAAAAAAGCTGCTAATGATAGTGTTATAAATTTTATTTTTTTCATAAATTTTTCCTTTTATGCTCTACTTAAATCTATATCTTGAACTGAACTTTTACCCATTGGAACTCTTTTTTCAAGTTTTATAAAAAACATTAATAAAGAAGGTGTTACAAATATTGTAAAAATAGTAGATAAAGTTAATCCACCTGTGATTACAGAACCTAAACCTCTATAAAATTCACTTCCTGGTCCTGGAATTAGAACTAATGGAAGCATTCCAAAAATAGAAGTTAATGAACTCATATATATTGGTCTAATTCTTGTACGTGTTGCTTCAATAACAGCAGCTTTATGGTCATATCCTTCATTTCTAATTAAATTTAAACTTTGATGAACTATTAAAATTGCATTATTTACAACTATTCCAACTAGAATAATAAATCCAAGCATTGTTAAAACATCTAAAGGTTGTGGTTCAATAAATTTATTTGTTAAAGCAAGTCCAATAAATCCACCAGCTGTTGCAAGTGGAACTGTGAACATAATAACCATTGGATATAAAAAATTCCCAAATAAAGCTGACATTAATAAATAAACAATAACTAATGCTAGAATAAAATTAAGACTTAACATCCCAATTGTTTCTGTTAATTTATCCGCAGTTCCACTCATCCCAATATCAACACTTTTTAATATTTTTCCTTCATTTTTTAAATTATTTATTGTTCCATCTAAAATTCCCATTGTCTCTTGAATAGTCATATTAGGTGGAGGAGTTACTTGTAAAGTAATAGTTCTTTTTCCATCTAAATGTCTTATTTCACTAATTCCTGTTGTATCAACTGCACTTGCTAGTGATGAAATTGGGACTAATGAACCATTTGGAAGAGCAACTTGTGAAGCTAAAATATCTTCAGGTGTTTTTATTTGCTCATCATTTGCTTTTAAAACTAAATCTATCTTTTTCTTACCATCTTGTTCAAATTCAGATATTTTTCTTCCACTCATCAAAACATCAGCCATAATACCTAAATCATAAGAACTTAAATTTAAAGCTTTTAATGCATCTTGATTTGGTTTAAGTCTAACTTCTGGATAAAGTAATTCAATAGATGGAACTGGTCGAACTTGAGAACCTTCTATAGCTTGACTTACTGCCATAAATAATTGACTTCCTACATTTGCAATATCTTCAATTTTTTCACCACTAATATCAACATTTACAGTTCCACCTTCACCTATATCATCCTCAAAAACACCTGATTGTAAAGATACCCCAAATACAGAGGGAAGAGAATTTACAATAGGTCTAAAAAATGGTATTAATTCTCTAGCTCTACTTTCATGCATAGAAGTTGCACCAAATAAACTAAAATCACCAAAAGAGATAAAAAATGCTCTATTTATTCCAGGAATACCATCAACATCTTTATTCATATTTGGTTCGACTTTTTTCATAAGATATGCTCCCATACTATATCTTTCTTCATAAGAAAGTCCAGGAGGTGTAATCAAAATATTAAATATTAAATTTTTATTCCCTTGAGGTAAATAGTCCATTTTAGGGAATAATACAATAATTGTTAAAATAGAAAATATTGCTAAACTTCCGATTGTAATAAGTTTTGTCATTGTTGATTTTAAAGACCATTTTACAAATCCCATAAACAATTTTACAAATTTATTCCCAAAATGAGTAAGGCTACTTTCACCTCTTGGTTCTTTTCCACTAATACTTGCAAATTTTTTCCAAAGCATAGGAATAACAGAAATAGAAACAAATAAAGAAAATGTAACAGAAGCAACAACGGCAATTGCAATATCTTTAAATAACTGACCAGCTTCATCTTCTAAGAAAATAATCGGTAAAAAAACAGCCATTGTTGTAGATGCACTAGCTATTAATGCGCCCCAAACTTCACTAGCTCCTTTATAAGCAGCATCAGCAATACTCATACCTTCTTTTCTATGTCTATCAATATTTTCAAGTACAACAATTGCACTATCAAACAACATACCAACAGCAAAAGATATACCTGCTAAAGAAATAGTATTTAAACTTCTTCCCATTGACTGTAAAATTATAAATGTACCAATAACTGAAATAGGAATAGCAATTGCTACTACGGCTGTTGGAGAAATAGCTCTCAAAAATAAAATTAATACAATTACAGCTAATATTCCACCTATTATAATATTTTGCTTAACTAAATCAACAGAACCAACGATATAAGGTCTTTGATCATAAATCCATCTTATATGTAAACCCTCTTTTTTTAGTGTAGTTTCATTTAATTCATTTACAACTTTTTCAACATCTTCTGTAAGTTGAACAATATTTGCATCAGAACTAGGTTGAACTCATAAAAAGATTCCATCTTTTCCAAAAAACAATGAAACAGAATTTGCAGTATCATATCCAAAATCAACAGTTGCAACATCACCAACAGTTACTCTTTGCTCTCGATTTGAGATTAAAATAATATCTTTTATATCTTGTGGTGTCGCAAATTTATGAACAGTTCTAATTCTATATGCACGTCTTCCCATGTTTAATGTTCCTGCTGAAACATCAACATTTTCATTTTGTAAAATATTGATTACTTGAGGGATTGTAAGATTAAAAGATGCTAATTTATTTACATCAAGATTAATCTGCATTTGTTGTTCTCGTCCACCACCATCCATAGTTCCAGCTACACCATCTACTCTTTTGATTAATGGTTTGATTTCATCTTGAAAATATGTTTTATATTCATCTATATGTCTTGTATTTTCAGCTGTTGTTTCTAACATCATCCAAATTACAGGACTTGCTGTTGCTGTTTCAATAATTGGTTCATCAACATTATCAGGATAAGAACTTACTTCATTTAATTTATTTGAAACATCTTGAAGAGCGACTCTTATATCTGTTCCTAATTTAAAAGTAAGTTTTACTTCACCTGAATTATCAGTTGCAGAAGATTCATATTCTATTAAATTATTTAAACTTTTTAAAGCATCTTCTTGCTCTTCTATAATCTCTCTTTCTATTTCATAAGGAGTTGCCCCTGGCCAAGTAGTTGTGATTTTAATTTCTGGTTTTGTAACATTGGGAGTCAATTGATAAGGTAACTTATTAAGTGAAATTAACCCAAATAAAACCACAATTAAAACTGAAACTATTATTGTTACAGGATTCTTAATCGAAAATTTTATTAAATCCATATTTTTTCCTATTTATTTAAAACTTGAACTGGCATATCAGGGAAAATTCTTTCATTTCCTTTTGTAACTATTTGCATACCTTCAACTAAACCAGTACCTGCAATTGCAGCATCCATTCCTGAATATGTTAAGACTTTAACTGGAAACATCATAGCTTTATTATCAACAACAGCAAAAACTACATCCATATCAAATCTTTTAATAACTGCATCTCGATTTATAACTAAAGCATCACTTTTTGAATCTTTAGCAAATTTTATTTTTGCACTTGCTCCATCAAAAATGAAACTATCAGAAGCATTTGCTTTAAATCTTACAGGAAAAGTTCTAGTTAATTTATCTCCACTTGGAATTGCAGCAAAAAGTGTAGCTTTTATTGTTTTATTTGCAATTTCTATATCATAAACATCTCCATTTTTTAAACCATTTATAAAAGAAATAGGTAAATTAAATATTACTTCCAATTCTTGTGTATTTACTAAAGTCAATATAAGAGTTCCTTGGTTTACCCACTCATTTAGATTTATATTTTTTTCTACTATAACTCCTGAATAAGGTGCTTTTATAGACTTTTTAATTTTTTGGATATTTAGTTCATTTAACTTTGCTTTTGATGAAATTAAATTTTCATTTGCAACATCATATTCAGTTTTAGCATCATCAAAAAGTTTTTGTGCAATTGATTTTTTTTCAAGTAAAACTATATATCTTTCATAATTCTTTTTTGCATTTCTTAATTGAACTTCATACATATTAACTTCAGCACTAGCTGCTTTTATTTGAGCATCTAAAATATCAGAATCAATTTGAACTAAAACCTCATCTTTTTTAACTTTTTCTCCAACTTCAAAATTTATCTTTTTTATTACACCTGAACTTTCACTAGCTATTTTTGATTTCTTATCAAAATTTACAGTTCCAACAAACTCTTGTAAATCATTTATTTCTTGCTTTTTTAATACTTGTGTTTCAACTAATGAAGCTTTTGTTTCTGCTGCTTCAATCATAACTGTAAATAAAACAAAAAATAGTATTAAACTTATTTTTTTCATTTTTTATTTTCCTTATTTAAATATTTTTTTTTATTTCAATAAATTTAAAAATACTATTTATAAAATTTATGCAAATTTCATTTGTATTAAAATTTTCTTGAGTCATTTTTAATAAACCCAATCCCCTCTCAAAAACCAATAACCCATCAATAAATTCTATTGCCTCTGGGATTAACTCTTTTTTTTCAATCCCTTCTTTTATAATCTTAAATAATTGCTCTTTGAAAAAAATATGACAACTATTATTATATTTTTTCATAGAAGTATTATCATCACTCAAAACAACAGCTAGATACTCTTTAAAAGCATTAAATTCTTTTAAATTTGAATCTGAATCATCCATCACAAATTTAAAGAAACAAAAAAGTTTCTCTTTTGTTGTTTTTAAATCTTTTATAGCTTCTAAAAATTCATCATGATAGTTTTCTATACTCATATTTATTATTTCAAAAACTATGTCGTCTTTATTTTCAAAATATTCATATATAGTACCTTTACCTATGCCAGCTGCTATTGCTGCTTGAGAAATTGTCAATTTTCTTATCCCAACTTCAAAAAGTAAATCGGTACAAGCAATGGCTATTTCTCTTCTTTTTTGCTCTTTATCTACTACTTTTGCTATTTTTATCTCCAAATTTATTTTTTTTGACTGACCGTCGGTCAAGATTGGAGATATACAAAAATATATCTTAATAAGATTTTAAATTTTACTAAAATTAAAAAATCTGAATTATGCAGATTTTTTAAAATTTTTATCTATGAAGAACAAGATAATTTTATATTTGCAAATTTCATAGGTGTTGGTTGGGCAAATCTTTCAAACTCTTCATGTTCATCAAATGGATTTTGTGCAATTTTTAATAACTCATTTACTAAAGTATAATCACCCTCGTCTGCTTTTTCAATTGCTTCTTGAAGCATATAGTTTTTTAGTATATATTTTGGATTTACTTTTTTCATAATCTCAAATCTACTTTCGAAACTACTATTTTGCTCATCACAAGCTCTTTTATATGAATCAAACCATTTTCTCAAAGGGTCTTGAAAAACTGCAATATCTAAAATAGAAGATAAATCATCAAAAGATTTTAGATTTGTTAATCTATAAAAGAAAACATTGTAATCCATCTTTGAAGACTCTAATGCTCCAAGTAATTCAATAATCAAAAATTGATTAGCATCACCACTTTTTGAAGCATCAAGCCCTACTCTTTTATTCATCATATCTAAATATATTTTTTTGTGAATTGATAGATAAAATTTCATATAATTTTCTAACTTCTCTTCATCACATATTTTTTTCAAAGCATTTATTAAAACAAAAAGATTCCAACGTGCCACAAATGGTTGATTGTTATAAGAGTATCTTCCTTCAACATCTGTATGATTACAAATCGCATTTTTTTCAAAATAATCCATAAAAGCATAAGGTCCATAATCAATAGTAAGTCCTGCCATTGAAAAATTATCAGTATTCATAACTCCATGTTGAAAACCATAAACTTGCCAAAGTGCCATAAGTTGCGCTGTTTTATCAACAAGCTTATAAAACATTTTTTCATATTTTTCATCTTCATTTTCAAGTTCAGGATATGACTGTTTTATTACATAATCGGCTAATTGTTTTAGATTTTTTTGTGAGTTTTCTTTTGTTCTTGCAAAAAATTCAAATGTTCCTATTCTAATCCACGAAGGTGACAGTCTTAAAACTATCGCACAAGATTCTTGATTCCATTCTCTATGGGCAAAAGTTTCAGAATCAATAATAGCTAAAGCTCTCGTTGTTGGAATACCAAGAGCAAACATTGCCTCACTTATAAGATATTCTCTTATACTTGAGCGTAAAACTGCTCTTCCATCTCCTTGTCTAGAATATCGTGTTAATCCAGAACCTTTTGTTTGTAAATGCCAACCATTCATACTTCCTAGATTTATGGCTCTTCCATCTCCAAGTTGTGGAACAAAATAACCAAACTGATGTCCAGCATAAACCATACTATAAGGAACACTTCCATTTAATGTTTTTTCACCATTCATAAACTCTAAAAATTCTTGTGTCTCACACTCTTCATAATCTAAACCTATTAAATCACAAGCTTCTTTATTAAAAGAGACTAATTTTAGATTTTTTAAAGGTGTAGCGTTTAGTTTTTGATATAACTTGTTATCAAATTCAAAATAATCAATATTAAGTTTTAATTCATCTAATTTCATTATTTATTCTCATTTTTTTAAAAATTATTTGTATATATGCAAGAACTCTACCAAAAGAAAACATAAAATAGGATAATATTTATCTTATTTATAAAAACTTATTTATTTTTATATAAGATTATAAAATAATAATTATTTGAAAAATTTCATAAATTCTTATAAAAAGGCTATAATTTATATACAAATGATACATAAAATTATGATAACATACACCTAAAATTCAATAAATCAAGGTTTTAATATGTTTTTCTCATTTTCAAAAAATAAAGAAGAAAAATCCCAGTTAGATGCTATAAATGAAAATTTTGCAGTGATTTCATTTAAACCAGATGGAACGATTTTAGATGCAAATAAAAACTTTTTAGAAGCAATGGGTTATACAAAAGATGAAATAATAGGGAAAGACCACAAAATGTTTTGTAATCCTAAATACTCTGCAAGTCAAGCTTATAAAGATTTTTGGGAGAATCTAAATAAAGGAAAAGTTCAAACATCTGAATTTAGAAGAATTAAAAAAAATAAAGAACCAATATATTTACAAGCTTCTTACACTCCAATCAAAGATTCAAACGGTCATATATACAAAGTAATAAAATTTGCCCAAGATATTACAGAAAGAAAAATTCAAGCATTGGATTATAGTGGTCAGATTAAGGCAATAAGTAAATCGCAAGCGGTAATAGAATTTAATCTTGATGGAACAATAATAACTGCAAATGAAAATTTTTTAAATGCTCTTGGTTATAAACTTGATGAAATTGTAGGAAAACATCATAGTATATTTTGTGAAGAAACATATAAAAATTCAAGTGAATACAAAGATTTTTGGAAAAAACTTAATAATGGTGAATATGAAGCTGGAGAATTTTTAAGAATAGGTAAAAACGGTAAAAAAGTTTGGATTCAAGCAACATATACGCCTATTATGAATATGGATGGAGAGCCTTTTAAAGTTGTTAAATATGCAACAGATATTACACATAAAAAAAATATTATGTTTGAAATAGGTGAAAATATACAAAAATTAACTAAATCATTAAATAATCTATCAACTGCATCAAACACTATGTCAAAAGAAGCAAAAGTTACAATGGATGGTTCACAAGAAGTATCAGTTTCTTTGGAGCAAATGAATCAAGCTGTATCTGATTTATCTGAGAAAATTGAATCTATGCTTGCTTCTATAAATACTATTGCATTAGAAGCTACAAATGGTGAAGAAATTTCAAAAGGTGTAAAAGAACAATCAAAAACAACTTCTGCAGCTATGATTAAACTAAATGAAGAGGCTTCAAAAATCAGCCAAACAATTAGTATTATCACGCAAATTGCATTTCAAACAAATATTCTATCTTTAAATGCAGCTGTTGAAGCAGCAACTGCTGGAGAAGCAGGTAAAGGTTTTGCTGTTGTTGCAGCAGAAGTTAGAAATCTTGCAACTAGGTCAAATGAAGCTGCAAAAGAGATAACAACTGCTGTTGAATATATACAATCTTTAATAAAAAACTCTTTAGATTCAATACATATGATTGATTCAACAATTGAAGAAATGAGTAGCATCTCTTCAAAAATCTCAAACTCAATGTCTGAACAACAAACAATTTCAAATGCTCTTGCAAGTAGTGCACTTGAAACAAGCCAAGGAATAAATGAAATTTCACATACAATGATAAATGTTTCTCAAAGTGCAAAAACAACGGAAGATGAAGCAATAGAAACTGTAAATGCTTCAAAAGAATTGATTGATATTTCTAAAACATTAATCTCAACTATAAAATCACTCAATTAATTGAGTGGTTTTGAATCTATCAAATTTTTAACACAAATATTTATCATTTCAAAAACTTTATCAAAACCTTCAAAACCATCAAAAAAATATGGGTCAGGAACACAAGCTCCATCAAAACCAAAATCTCCAAGTTTGATTGGATTTTTGCAACCTAAATTTTTTAGATTTGAAATATTCTTATCATCTAAGCCCACAACTAAATCAAACTTTTTAAAATCAGCTTTTTTAACTTGTCTTGCTCTTTGAGTTGAGATATCTACACCATTTTGTAAAGCAACTTTTATTGAATTTTCACAAGGAGGTTCACCTATATGCCAACTTCCTGTTCCAGCACTCTCAATTTCCATATCTAAATTTTTTTCAATAATATATTTTTTTGCAATTCCCTCAGCAAGAGGTGAACGACAAATATTTCCTAAACATACAAATAAAATTGATTTTCCCATTAAAATTCATTTCCTTCTATACTATTATATGAATATGTTTTTATCTCTTTATCTTCAACTATATAAGTAATTTCTATAGGTCTACAACAAACTTCACAATCTTCAACTATTGTTGTAGGTTCATAAACACCTGTATCCAATAAAATTGAAATTGCTTGTAAACAATAAGGACATTGTATATGTATCTCTTCCATCTCTTTTTCCCTTTATTTCTTTAAAGTCTAAAATATGCTAATATTCAACAAAAATTTCAAAGGATAAATCATAGCTACTTGTAAAAATTGTAAAAATGAAATTGAACCAAAAAAAAGACAATGCCCATACTGTGGAATTTTAAATCCAACAGTAACGCTAAAAGATATTTTTGTAGGAATGGCTATCGTACTTTTTGTTATGAGTATTGTTACATATTTTGTAAATAACTAATTTTATCTTCTTATAACTGCGTAAATAAATCCAACAGCCAAACCAATAAAGTGAGAATACCAAGCTATTGGAAGTCCAATAAGTAGTGGTGCTACCGAGATTAGTAAAATCCAAGTAATTATTCCACCTCGTTGAGCTTTATCATAATATGCAACATATCCTAAAATAGCACAAATTGCTCCTGATGCTCCTACTAAATTAACTTGATTATCTAAATAATAAATATATAAAAAAGATAATAAAGAAGTTACTATTCCTGTTATAAAATACAAAAAAATTATCTCTTTTTTACCTCGAAATCTCTCTATTAGATTTCCAAATTGCCAAAGTACAAACATATTCATTCCAAGATGAGCTATTCCACCATGAGCAAAAATTGTAGTTAATGGTTGCCACCAAAAGTCATAAACCATAAAATATAAATTTAATCCAAATAACAATCCACCTTGAGGTATATTTATCTGAATTATATACATTATTACAGTTATTAATATAATCACATTTGTTGCTGTAAAATCTTTTTTACTAAATCTTTTTAACATTATTTTTATATGCCTTTATAGTACAATCTATTCTTCTTTTTATTTCATCTTTATCATATAAATTAAAATCTATATAAAATCTAAAAATCTCTGTTTTATCTGCTTTAAATGAAGTCATTATACTTCCAGAACAGATTTTACACTCTTTTGATTTTTTATTTGGGTCTTTTTTATCATTTTCAATTATTTCATAATCTATAGTTAAAAATTTATTTATATCATTTTTAGGATTAACTTGTATAGAATTTTTATAAAAACTATCAATTTCATCTAAAGAAATAAACTCTTCGATAATAGATTTTGAGTATTTTGATTTTATATATTCACCTTGAATTTTATAAAATCCTTTATTTAAAGCTTTTTGAGAATCATTTAAGAGTTTTTGATTAAAAACTTTTGAAGTAGAAAAAATATCTTTTTCACAAGAAAGAGGAATAACTTCTTCTTTTGTAATTTCTTTATCACCTACTATAAATTTTGAATACAAAATCATCGTAACTGAAATCATTACGATAGAGGCTAAAGTAAAAAAATTATTTACTATTAGACTCTGTCGTCTTGTCTTACTCATCTTAGTTTTCCAATGCCTCTTTTAAAACATCTTCGATTGTATCAACAGCTTTTATTTCCATTGCATTTTTTACTTCTTCAGGAATTTCATCTAAATCTCTGTCAAAATTTTTTCTTGGAATTAATGCTTTTTTCATTTTTGCTTTATATGCTGCAATTAATTTTTCTTTTAACCCACCAATTGGTAAAACTTTTCCAGAAAGTGTAAGTTCTCCTGTCATTGCAACATCAGCCTTTATAGGTTTTTCACTTAAAACAGATGCTATTGTTAATGCCATTGTTATACCTGCACTTGGACCATCTTTGGGAGTTGCACCTTCTGGGATATGTAAGTGAATATCATATCTTTTATATAACTCACTTGAATCTAAACTCTGTTTTTCTTCCTCTTCTTTTGTTAATCTAGGAATAATTTTATTATCAAAAGTTAAAATACCTTTATCAATTAAAACTTTCACAACAGAATAAGAAATTCTTGATGATTCTTTCATAACATCACCCAAGTTTCCAGTTACACTTAAGTTCCCTTTTCCTTTTAGTTTTATTGCTTCAATTTTTAAAACATCTCCACCAACAGCTGTCCAAGCTAATCCATTTGCAATTCCAATAGAATTTTTCTTATCAGCTGCATCTATTTCAAAAATTGGATTATCTAAATATGTTTTTAAATCTTTTGTTCCAATTGTTACTTTTTCAATCGTTGGGTCATTTAAAATCTGTTTTACAACTTTTCTAAATAATTTTGAGAAAACTCTTCGTAGATTTCTAACTCCAGCTTCTCTTGTATATTTTGAAATAATCATCTCAATAGTAGCTTTATTTAAACTAACTTCAGTTTTTTTAAGTCCGTGTTTTTCTAACTCTTGAGGAATTAAATAGTCTTTTGCAATATGATATTTTTCATTTGGAGTATATGAAGAAATCTCTATAAATTCCATTCTATCTCTAAGTGGTGCTGGAATTTTTCTAGCATCATTTGCAGTTGATACAAAAATTACTTGTGATAAATCAACTGGAAAATTTAAATATAAATCTCTAAATTCATGATTTTGCTCAGGGTCTAAAATCTCAAGCATAACTGCCGTTGGATCACCTCTATGATTAGCTCCTAATTTATCAATCTCATCTAAAACCATAACTGGATTCATTTTTTTAGCGTCAATTAATCCTTTGATTAATCTTCCAGGCATCGCTCCAACATAAGTTCTTCTATGCCCTCTTAATTCATTTACATCTTCCATTCCACCTAAAGCTATTCTAATAAGTGGTCTTTGTAGCGCTTTTGCTATAGAATTTGCTAAAGATGTTTTACCAACACCTGGAGGTCCCACAAAACATAAAACAGTACCTTTTGATTTTAAATCTTCAATTTTTCTTTGTTCAAGTAACTGTTTTACTGCAAAATATTCAGAAATTCTCTCTTTTGGTTTTATTAAAGAGTAATGATCTTTATTTAATTGATCTTCAACATTTTTAACAGAAATCTTTTCATCAGCATATTCTCCATAAGGTATGTCTAAAACTTGCTCTACATAAGTTTGTAATAAAGAAGCATCAGGAGAATCTTGATTCATTCGACTTAGTTTTTCTATTTGTTTTTTTGTCTCTTTATAAGCTTCTTTAGGCATAAAATCTTTTTTTGCTTTTAATCTTTTTTTATAAGATTTAACCTCTTCATCTTTTTGATTATCACTTCCTAATTCTTTTTGAATTGCTTTAATTTGCTCTTTCAAAAAATAATCTTTATGAGTTTTTTCTATCTTAGAGTTTACTTTTTGAGTAATCTCTTTTTGGATTTTAAATGATTCAATCTCTTTTTTGATTACTTCAATAATATCAAGTAATCTTTGTTCAATATTTGTTTGAGAAAATAGTTTGTAAGCTTCATCTTTTTTAACTTTTAAAACTGATGAAATTAAATCAGCAATTCTTGTTGCATCATCATTTTCTTCAATAGTTTTTACTAAATCAGCAGGAAATTTAGAATTTAATCTTGATAGTTTTTTAATATTATCAATTAAAACTTCAATTACTGATTTTACACTTTGTTCATTTGATTCTTCAGTTTTTAATATATCAACACTTGTAAAAAGTGGTTGTTCTAGTGAAAAATCTAAGATTTTTCCTTTTGTTAAACCTTGAAAAAGTACTTTTATTTTACCATCAGGTAAAGATACTTTTCTCATAATATTTCCAACAACTCCAACATCATAAAAAGAGTCAACTTCTCGTTTTCCCTCTTTACCATGTTTTGAAACTGTCACCATAACTAATTTATTGTGTTCAATTGCATATTCAACGGCTTTTATATTTTGCTCATTACTTAAAAAAAGAGGAGCAATCATAAAAGGATATAAGAATATATCATCTTCAATAATTAATGGTATATTTTGTGGAAATTCATCATAATTTTCTAATTCCATTTTAATTTAACTCCTAAATTTATATTATATAATTTTTAAATTATTCAAAAATTGATCTATAAAACGGTACTTTTACAGGTTCTATTTCAGCTGGATTTACCCAAGATTCTTTAACTTTTTGTTCATAAAATGCTGCTGCTGCTTCTTTATCTCTTCTTATATAAAGCTCTGAAATTTCATTATCTAAAGAAGCTTTTGCCATATATAATCTTGAATTAATAGTATCAACTAAAGGCATATATGGTGAGTTTTTATATTTTACTTTAAAATCTTGGATTTGAGTTAAAGTATCATCAATTAATTGTTGATCTCTAAATTGATATTTAAATCCTAAAAAGTTCGCTTTAATTTTTAAATATCTAGCATAATCAATATCTTTACTTAAACCAAATCTTTTAATATATTCATCTAAATAAAAGTTTGCTAAAGCATACTCTTCTTCATCAATGTGAGCATTTACTAAGATTAATATAGCACTTGGAATAAATGGTGAATTTCTGTGTTCACTCTCTAAAGAAGTATATGTATCATCAGCCTTATCTAAATCACCTGATGAAATTTGTTTCATCATTTTGTTATACCAATATAGAGCTGGTTTATTATATTCTTCTTCCTCTTTTGAAGAACAAGCAGTAAGTACAAAAACTGCACAAGTTATCAATAATAAATTTTTTAGCTTCAAACTTTTTATCATTTTAATATCCTTTCTCATAAAAGTGATATTCTATCTAATACTAGCTTAGGAATTATCTGCTATAATAAATCAAAATAATTGAAAAGGCAATATAAATGAAACTTACATTAATTGGTAATGGAATTATGGCTCAATCATTAGCTAGAGGGCTTATAAAAAACCATGAAGTTGAAATGATAGGAAGAGATGAGGAAAAATTAAAAATTATTCAAGAGAAAATGCCTCAAATAACTATCAAAGTTTTAGAAGATCAAGAAGATATTACAGGTAAAAATGTTTTATTTTGTGTTAAACCTTATGCTTTACAAAGCGTTTCAGCTAGACTTGTTGGAAATGCAAATGTTTTATTATCTATTTTAGCTGGAACAAAACTTGAATCTTTAAAAAAACAAATTAAAGCAAAACATTATATAAGAACTATGCCAAATATTGCAGCTTCTGTTCAAAATTCAATGACAACAATCACAGGAGATAATGAAGCAAAAATCATTGCAATGGAGATTTTTAGTAGTATTGGTCAAGCAGTTTGGGTAAATACTGAAACTCAACTTGATATAGCAACTGCGATTGCTGGAAGTGGTCCAGCTTATTTAGCATTAGTAGCTGAGGCATTAGCAGATGGTGCTGTAAAAGCTGGACTAGAAAGACATTTAAGTATGCAATTAGTTCAAGGATTATTTAGTGGAACTTCAAGTTTATTAAAACATACTCATCCTTCTACTTTAAAAGATTCAGTTATGAGTCCAGGTGGAACTACAGCTGCTGGTTATGCTGAACTTGAAAAATATGGAGTAAGAAATGCTATGATTAAAGCTGTTGAAGAAGCTTATAACAAAGCAGTTGAGCTTGGGAAAAAATAGTTTTACTTTAATTGAAACATTAATAAGTATTACTTTTTTAATTATCGTAATAAGTGGTTTTAAGTTTTCCACTTATAGCGATGAACAAGAAGAAAAAAACTTTATGCTTTTAAACGATTTAGAAAACAAATTTGATACAAAAGATTATTCAAATTTTACAAAATCTTCAAAAACTCTACAAATTATAAAAAATAAAATTTCCATCGAAAACCTTGAAGTTTTTAAATATCAATTTGAAAATGAAGATATAAAGATTTTTAAATATGAAAAATAGTTTTTCACTTTTTGAAATAATTCTAACTTTGATAATTTCTTCTATAATAATTATTTATTCTACTACTTATATGAAAGAACTATTTTTAGAAAATAAACAAAATCAAGAACTTGAGATTGATAAAATAAATTTTAAAGCAACAAAAATTTTTATTGAAAAAAACAAAGATAAATTAGAAAAAATCAACTTTTCAAATCATAATCTATATTTTGAAAATAATTTACTGTTAAAAGATGTAAAAGAATTTATTTTAAATAAAAGTGCAAAACAAATTACGATTTATATAAATTTAAAAGATACAATTATTCAAACTTGGGAATTTGATTTATGAAAAAAGCATATACTTTGTTGATAACTATAACTTTAGTTACACTTTTTACATATTTAGCTAGTGTAATTTTAGAAACAAAATCTTTAAGAAGTCAGAATTTAGCAAATCAATATTTATATTTACAAGCAAAAAATCATATGAATTTTTTTAAAGATTATATGAATACCTTAGATTTAAAAGAGATAAATCACCTTCAAATTGAAGATGATTTATTTGATATTTATGCAAATATCGAATTTAAAGAAAATTTTTATATTTCAAATCTTTATGTAAAAGCTAAAGATTATGATATTTCACTTCATGAAAAGGTTGTTAAAGAATAACATCCTAAAACACCATTCCAGCTTGGATTAACAGTTTTGTATTTCCATGTGATGTTGTTTCACTTGATATTGCTTGTGAGTTTAAATTCCATGCCATTTGTGTTTTCAAAAAGAAATCTTTATAGTTTGAATAATACCCTACTCCTACATCTTGAAGAGTTGCTCTATCAAAGTTTGCATCTTGGCTTGAATCTTCCATATATACATTACCTACATCATAGAACAATCCTACTTTATGAGAATATTGATTTATATTTGGAAGTTGACTAAACAATTCTGTATTAAAGATATATCCATTTTCTGCACTTTGTTCACTATCTGGGTAAAGTTTTACCCCATAAGCTCCACCTAGGCTTAAGTCTTCACTACCATCTAGATTTTTACTTCCCAATACTTTTTGAGCTGTTAGGTTTGTATTTAAAGAGAAAGTTTGATTTAGGTATAAAAGAATTGAAACATAGAAGTCTATTTTATTATATCTTCCTGTATCTACATTAGAATTATCTGAATTTAATCTTCCAGTAGTTAGATTAAAATTAGAATCAAATCTAGAAGCTAAACCTAACAAAGAATAATCTTTCAAGTAAGCCACAGAAGCTACAAATGATTTTATATTTTTATCTGCTGTTTTATCACTATCTTGATAATCATTCATATCTTTATTAGCAAACTTCAAAGATAGGTTTAGGTTTTCACTTTGAGTTCTTATTACTGGATAAGAAACTCCTAAATCAAAAATTTCAGAATCACCATCTGCGTTTAGATATTTATAATCTTTTGTCAAAGAGTAATCAGTTCTTGAGTAAGACATTTCACCTCTTAGACCATTTGAAGCCAAAGGAGCTGAATAAGCAATTTTACCATTTTTCAAATCTGCACCATTACTTACAAGACCAGAAACTGTTAATTTATCGCCTATATTAAAAGGAGAGTTTACATTTACCAAAGCTTGAACTCTATTTCTTCCTGTATATTTACTTCCATAATTATCAGCAACCACATAACCATCCAGTCTATTTTGAGAAGTAGTTTCTATATCAAAGTCGCTTGTTCCAACTTCAGCTCCTGGCATAAGTTCTGCTTTTGAAACCATTACACCTGGAGTATCATTTATAAGAAGCATACTTCTTTCTAAAGTTGAAGTAGCAATTACATTATCTTTTTTTGCTTCATCTAGCATATTTTGAACTACACTATCTTTTACTAAAGAAGTATTTTTTAGTTTAAACTCTCCATAATTTCCTTCAATGATAGAAATAACAATTACATTATCATTTTCTTGAATATTTTGAATAGGAAGATAAGCCCTTGCTACAAAGTATCCTTGTTTTCTATATTCTTTTGTAATAATAGAAGCTACTTCTTGAAGTTGAGAAAAAGTCAAATCTTTATTTATAAAAGAAGATATTAGATTTTTTAGTTCAGTTTCACTTATATGAATTGCATTTTCTATTTTAAAATCTTTTACAAAAATTGTTTTACCACTTTTATCATCAGACATCGGTTCTTTATATTTTTTTACACCATCAATATCCACCAAAGGAGTAACTTTTTTTGGCAAATCTTTTGGAGCTTGGATTTGTCTATTTACATCTCCTATATTTGGTGTTGCTCCTAAAAGTACACTTGATGTTAGAAGTGAAATTGTTAATATTTTATTTACATTTTTCATTAGTTTGTTTCTCCTATTTGGTTATCTGGTGTTGTATCTGAGAGTAGTGTTAATCCTATTGGTAGTTTAACTCCTCCATTTATTATTCTAACATTTGAGTTTCTATCAACTATAATTCCTCCCTCATCTGGGTTCACACTTCCTATATTATTTACTTCTTGTCCATTATTTGTTTGAGTTGGATTAGTAGTAGAAGCAACAGGAGGGATAACGCCTCTATTTGGAACATTTACTCTTATTGTTTTATCTATATTATCTATGATTTTTGATAAATCTGGTGGCGTTGGCGTTGGTTCAGGATTTGGCGTTGGCGTATTTTTAGCAAGAACTGTTAATTCACCATCATTAAATGTTATTGCATAATTACCATTAGCTAAATCACCTTGAGTTATCTCATAAGTTCCCACATCACTTGATACAGTTGCAGTTGTACTTAAATTTCCAATTAAAATATCATTTCCAATTAATCCATTTACTACATAAGTTAAACTTGGATTATTTTCTCCTTGGGTTTTAGATTTATTTTCTGCGCTTACTGTTATTGCTTTTGGAGTGATTGTATATTTACCATTTGTGAATGTAACTGTATAGTTTGAGTTTGATAAAGTTGTATCTTGAGAGATTACATACTCTCCTACATTTTCTCCACTTACTCTTTTTAGATTTCCACTTAATGTATCATTTCCTACTAATCCTGTTGCTGTATAAGTTAAACTTGCATCTGTTTGCCCATAGATTTTACTTAAATCATTTGCGCTTACTGTTATTGCTTTTGGAGTGATTGTATATTTTCCATCTGTGAAGGTAACTGTATAGTTTGAGTTTGTTAAAGTTGTATCTTGTGAAATTGTATATTCTCCTACATTTTCTCCTGATACTCTTTTTAAACTTCCACTTAATGTATCATTTCCTACTAATCCTGTTGCTGTATAAGTTAAACTTGCATCTGTTTGCCCATAGATTTTACTTAAATCATCTGCGCTTACTGTTATGGCTTTTGGAGTGATTGTATATTTTCCATTTGTGAATGTAACTGTATAGTTTGAGTTTGTTAAAGTTGTATCTTGTGAAATTGTATATTCTCCTACATTTTCTCCTGTTACTCTTTTTAGATTTCCTGTTAATGTATCATTTCCTACTAGGCCAGTTGTTGAATAAGTTAGGTTTGCATCTGTTTGCCCATAGATTTTACTTAAATCATCTGCGCTTACTGTTATTGCTTTTGGAGTGATTGTATATTTACCATTTGTGAAGGTAACTGTATAGTTTGAGTTTGTTAAAGTTGTATCTTGTGAAATTGTATATTCTCCTACATTTTCTCCTGTTACTCTTTTTAGATTTCCTGTTAATGTATCATTTCCTACTAGGCCAGTTGCTGTATAAGTTAGGTTTGCATCTGTTTGTCCATAGATTTTACTTAAATCATCTGCGTTTACTGTTATTGCTTTTTTTGCAATTGTTAATGTTCCATCTGTATTTCCAGAACTTGCAATATTTAAGAAATCATTTGTTGAAGCTACTTTTATATTCTCATAAGTAGCTGCATTTTTATATCCTGTTACATCTATTCCATTTACTTGGAATTTATATGTTCCATCTAAAAAGCTATAACTATTTCCAAAGATTGAAGTTGCTGTTGTATAAAAACTACTTAAATTTTGTGTTAATCCATTATATTGCGAAGTTTTAGTTCCTAAATTATATGATAATGATAGGGGTGCTATTGCCCATACATATTTATCATTTATACTATCATATTTTAAAACTGGTGTTGAAGAAGTAACTGAACTATCTGCTACAATATCCCAAGAGGCATCTTTAAATATCTGTCCATAAGACATTTGTGCTGTTGTTAAGCCAGTTCCTCCGCTACTTGTATTTTGCCCTGAAGTTTGTGTATCCCAAAATGAATTTGTTACTGTTGAAGAATTTGTTCCAGATATAAAAACAGCACCAACTAACCCTCCCATAGTAAGATATGAATTTGCACTTCCATTAACACTTCCAGTTGAATATGAATTATTTATTGAAGAAGAATCATTACGCCCAACTAATCCTCCTATATATGCATAGTCACTTCCAGTTGTATAAACAGTTCCAGTTGTATATGAATTATTTATTGAAGAAGAATTATCATTTAATCCAACTAATCCTCCTACATGAGAGCGTGAAGTACTCATTGAATTATTATCATTAATATATGAACTTATAAGTCCAGTTGAATATGAATTGTTTATTGAAGAAGAATTATTACGCCCAACTAATCCTCCCACATAACTATTAGTAGTCCCTAATTTTGTAATATCTACATTCGTAACACCTACATTACTAATGGTTGCTCCATTTGTATATCCAAAAAGTCCTACAAATTCATCAGTACTATTATTTATATAAAGTTTATCAATAGTATGTCCAAGTCCATCAAAGTTTCCTTTAAATTGTGCTGAGCCATTTCCTAAACTATTCCATCCAGCTCCGCCATTTGTAGTTGAACTTGCTAGATTTGTATAATCTGAAGTTGTATTACTAAGATTATTTAAAAGTTGAAAATAGTAGTTTTTAGTTAAAATATTACTATTATTGATATTTTGCAGTTGTGTCCAGTTTTTTATAGTATATGGATTTACACTTGTTCCTAATCCACTATTAAATAATAATACTACAGATTTATCTTCATCTCTTGTAACACCAATTAAATATGGAAGTTCTAATATCTCATATCCCTCTACACTACTTCCACCACTTGTTTTACTCCAAATAGTATTATCCCAAGCTCCACCAACTAAAGCTAAAATTTCTGCTTTTGTTCTTCCGTAAGAAATATCATCCATAGAACTATCTGTATTTGTATCTTTATCATAGTATGAATTTTCAATGTCTGGAGAACTAACTCCAACCAATCCTCCAACACCATGTCCTCCCTCTACTGTTCCACTAGCATATGAGTTTTTAATGGTTGAATCATTATTTCCAACCAATCCTCCTACATTAACAACTCCCTCTACTGTTCCACTAGCATATGAGTTTTCAATGCTTGAAGCCGCACCATTATATCCAACCAAACCTCCTACAGTAGTAGTTCCACTCACGGTTCCTGTTGCATAAGAGTTTTTAATGGTCGAAGCATCTCGATTAAATCCAACTAATCCTCCAACAGAGTCCTTTCCACTTACTGTTACATTTGAATAAGAGTCTTCAACTGTTGAGCCAAATAAAAAACCAACCAAACCTCCAACAATAGTATCTCCTGTAATCGTTCCTTTAATGCCTATATTACGAATAGTTGCCCCATTGGTATATCCAAAAAGACCTATAAAATGGGTGGTTGGTCTATTAATATATAAATCTGAAATTGTGTGTCCAAGTCCATCAAAATTTCCTGTAAATTGTGCTGAGTCATTTCCTAAAGGATTCCATCCAGCTCCACCATTTGCAGTTGAACTTGCTAGATTTGTATAATCTGAAGTTGTATTACTAAGATTATTTAAAAGTTGGAAATAGTAGTTTTTAGTTAAAATATTACTATTATTGATATTTTGTAGTTGTGTCCAGTTTGTGATTGTATAAGCACTTTCTTCTGTTCCATATCCACTTTCAAAAAGTGTAGATGTGGGTGTTGCAAATGTTTTTAAAAGAGGCAAGCTAATACCACTATCAAAAATACCATATCCCACAATATCTGCTCCAGTTGTCACCCAAGCAGTATTTCCAGCAAATGCAGCTAAAATCTCTGCTTTTGTTTTCCCACGATAACTATCACCCATACTTGCTGTATTTGTATCTTTATTATAGTATGAGTTTTCGATTATATTATTATCACTTCCAACCAAACCTCCAAAATCACTATATCCATTCACTGTTCCACTAGCATATGAATATTTGATTGTTGAAGTATTAATTCCAACCAAACCTCCGACAAAGCTATATCCACTCACTGTTGCACTAGCATATGAGTTTTCGATTGTTGAATCATTCCATCCAACTAAACCTCCAATATAAGTATCTCCACTCACTGTTCCACTAACATATGAGTTTTTGATTGTTGAAGAAGAAGCACCAACCAAACCTCCGACAAAGTTATTTCCAATAATATTCACATTAATAAGCCCAACATTTTTTATGGTGCTTGAGGAATTGGTAGCGCCAAATAATCCAAGGTAAAATGAACTATTATTTATATAAAGTTTATCAATAGTATGTCCAAGTCCATCAAAATTTCCTGTGAATCTTGTTGAGAAATTTCCTATTGGAGTCCAATTTGAAATACCACTTGCATCTACATCTGCACCTAAAACTGTATTTCCTGATAAAGACATACTTTGTACATCACTTGCTGTTGTTACAACTGTCCAAGAGGTCTCAGCTGAATCACTTGCTTTTTTTGTAAAGAAGTTTTGACCTGCACTTAGGTTTACTTTTGCATTTATATAATAATCTCCACTATCTCCATAATATAAAGCAAGTTTTCCATTGGTAGCACTTATTGCTTTATTGATATAAATATTATTATAAGCATCAAGGGTAAGTTTTGCGTTTGTTGTCCAATTAATCGTATCATTGATGTAGATATTCCCCTCATCACTTCCTGTTGCATTATCTGTTTTGATTAAAGTGTCTGTTCCATTTCCTAGTGCTGTTTCATAAGCTGTTGCATCATTTACTGTTAAATTTGTAGGGTCTATTAACCAAGTTTTTGCTTTGATATTTGTATTTTTATCAATTGAAAATTTTTTCCCTGAAGTTTCAACAAAGCCATCTTTTGCTTTTATTGTTCCACCTACTTGAACTTCTCCACCATGGGCAAACAATTCTACTTTCCCTGTAACACCATCCAAAGAGTTAGCTTCAAGAATCCCTGTATTATTTACTACACCTTTTAGTAGTTCATTTACAGCATTTGTACTTAGATATATTTCTCCACCATTAGCAATAACAGTTCCTGAGTTTTCTACTAAAGCATCTAAAACACCTTTTTTTACACTAAGGCTTACAAGAGAGTTTCCATTTAAATTTAAGCTATATTTATCTGCACCTGATAAATATACTTTTCCTTTTACTGCTTTTATTGTTCCTGCATTTTTTACTTCATTTGAAGCTAGAACTACATAACCACTATTTGATACTTCTATTGTTCCTAGGTTTATAACACTAGCTTTTGAGTCACCTTTGAAGTTATAATTTCCAGCATTAAAATCTGCATCACTTAACTCTTTTGTAGTAGCTACTATTCCTGCTGTATTTACTTTTGCTGTTTTATTAAACAACACACCATTTGAGTTTAAAATCCAAACTTGTCCATTTGCGTTTAGTGCTCCATCTATTACTGATTTTTCATTACCTACAACTCTATTTAAAGTTATACTATTTTTATTTGGCTGATTAAAGTTTACTGTTTCATTTGATTTGATTGAAAAGTCTTGCCAGTTTATAGTGGCTTTATTAGAACTTTGGTTTATATTTGTGGTATTTCCACTTTGTGAAATATTTGCAGTTCCACTTGTTACAACTCCTGCTGTGGGAGAAGCAACACTCAAAGTTACACTTCCTAGAAGTGCAGACACCATTAGTGAAATTTTTCCACCTTTTAGGATTCTAAATCTTGAGCTAAAATCTGATTTAAATTTCATTATATCTCCCTATGTTTATTTCTATAGATAATTATAGAATCGGGGAATTAGAATGGTGTTAGAAATTTATTATTTTTAATAATCTTTTAGAATGTAACCTATATTTATACTATTTTCTACTTCTATATTTGGTAGTTTTTTTCTTATTCTATACACAAGTTCTCTTAGTGAACTAGCCTTGTTTGATGTATCAATATTCCAAAGATGGTTTATTAAAATTTCATGGGGAATGTGATTGTTTTTATTTTGAAGTAATAACTCAAAACATTGTAATTCTTTTTTTGTAAGTTTTATTAAATTATTATTTTCTTTTACAGTTTTATTTATCACATCATATTTATAAGTAGCTATTGTTATATAGTCATCATTTTTTATTTCTATTTTAGCATTTGATTCGCAAACCATTAAGATAGCTTCTAAATCCTCTTTTGATATGGGCTTAATCAAATATCCATTTGGTTTTGATAGTTTTGCCATTTGTAAAGTTTGGGTATCTTTATATGAAGTAATAAATACAATTTTTATAGTTTTATTTATCTCTCTTAATTTTGTAGCAACTTGAGTTCCATCTAATGGGCCTTTTATTAAAATATCCATAAAAACTAAATCAATGTTCTCTTTTTCTATAACTTCAAAAAAACCTAGATAGCTGTTAAATGTGGCTTTTACTGTATGTCCTTTTTTTTCTAAGGAGTCCTTTAAAAACATCATCATAATTGCTTCATCTTCTAAAATAATAATATTCACTTTTAATCTCTTTATTTATTCTTCTATCTTATTATTATATCATACAAAAAAATTCAGAAGGATTATCTTGAAAATATATTATTTAATAATTTTATTTATTGGATTTTCTTCTGCTTTTGCAACAGAGATAAATTTATCAAATGAGAACTCATCTTATGAAGGAGAAAAGATAAGTTATTTCGAAGATAAAAACTCATCTTACGATATAAATAAAATAAAAGAGTTAGATAATAAAAGCTTTATAAAAGAAAATAAAAAAGTTTTTTTAACATTTTTTACACAATCAACTTATTGGCTTAAATTTGATGTAATAAATGAAACAAATAATAAATTAGAAAGATATTTTGTATTTGATACACCTTGGATAGATACTATTAATATTTATATATATGATGAGCAAAATAGCTTGACAACTTATAAATTAGGTACATTATTACCCTTTAAAGAAAGATCAATGAAAATTAATCTTCTAAATCAAATTCACAACTTTTCCAATGGTAAATCAACTGTATATTTACAGATAAAAACAAGAGATCCTTTTATTATACCTTTTTCAATTTTAAGTGAAAAGAATTTTTATGAAAAAATAATTGATATGGATTTGATAGTAATAAGTACTTATAGTATTGTTTCTGCAATTTTAATTTTTAATTTTCTGATATTTGTTATTGCAAGATATAAGCCATATTTTTATTACTCTTTATATTTATTGTCCTATCTTATAGCAAGTTTAAGTTATGACAGCCATACTTTTAAGTATATACTCTATGACTATCCAAATACTCAAAACTGGATGCAATCTATTACTATACTTTTTTATTTGATTTTTAGTTTATTATTTGCTAAATCATTCTTAGAGTTAAAAGATAGCTTTCCTAAAATAGATAAATATACAAACTATATTTTAGTTATTCATATTGGAATATGTATTCTTACAACTATTTTAGGCTATGAATATACTATTTTTTATGCTTCTTGCATTACTCCATTATTTAGTATATACATGTTATTCTTGGGGCTTTATTCATTTATAAGAGGAAGTAAAAAAGCAATATTTTTCACTTTAGCAACTATTTTTGGTTGTATTGGTGCTTTTTTGACATCTTCTATTGCAGCTTCTTTAATAGCTTATAATTGGTATTTATTTAAAGGAGTTGATATTGGAATAACGATAGATTCTATTCTTTTTTCTATAGCTTTAGCATATAGATATACTTCATTAAATCTTATTTTAGAAAAAACTAAAAATGAAGTAACTCAACTAAATATAAATTTAGAAAAAAAAGTTGATGAAAGAACAAAAGAGTTAGATATACAAGTGAAAAATAAAACAGTATTATTAAAAGAGTTATCTCATAGAATTAAAAACAATTTGCAAATAATAAGTGCCTTGTTATATATGGATAAGGACAAATTACTTAATGAAAAAGATAAAGATATTTTAGATGAAAACATAAAAAGAATCAAGTCAATATCTATATTGTATGAAAACTTTTTAGAAATAGAAAATCCAAATAAAATTGAACTAAAAAAGTATATTAAAGAAATTGTATCTGAAATCAAAAATAGTTACTCTTCTTTAAATATTTCATATGATTTAAATATTCACAAAATTTTATTGAATCAAAATAGTCTAATCCCAATAGGACTTGTAATGAATGAGCTAATATTAAATAGTGTTAAATATGCTTTTAAAGAAATACCTAATCCAAAAATTAGTATCTACTTTTTTAAAGATGATAAAAATATAAATTTTATATATAAAGATAATGGTATTGGCGCAGATATTGATAAAGTAGAAAATGGTTTTGGATTTAGTCTTATTAAAACTCTTATCTCATTTCAATTAAATGGAAAAATTAATTGTAGAAATAATGAAGGATTGGAATACAATATTATACTTCCTAAAGATTCATTTCTTAATGAAAAAGTTTTATAATAAGTATCCCATCTTCTTGATTTAATAATTTTTTATAAAATCACATCCAAAACTTTTTTGGCAAGATTTAAAGCTTTTGTTCTATGTGAAAACTCTTTTTTTGCTTCATAACCTAACTCTCCTAAAGTTTTTTCAAAACCATTTGGAATAAACATTGGGTCGTATCCAAAACCACCCTCACCTAACTCTTTATTTATCACATCTCCATGCATCCAACCGTGAACTGTATAAACATTATTTTGATAAACTATAGCTATACAAGCTGTGTAAAAAGCTGGTGTTCTTTCTAAATTTATTCTGTTAAGATTCTCTATTAATTTTGCATTATTTGATTTATCTGTTGCATTTAATCCAGCATATCTTGCACTATAAATTCCAGGTTCATTATTTAAAACTGGAACACTAATACCTGAATCATCAGAAATCACTATCATATCTCTATATCCATTTTTATAAAGCTCATCATAAATTGTTTGAGCTTTTTTTATAGCATTTCCTTTAAAAGTGTCTTTATCTTCTTCTATTTCAATTTGACCTAAAATTTCACTAAATGCAATTACTTCATCATTTGGCATAAGTTTTTCAAACTCTGCTATTTTTCCCTTATTTGCTGATGCTATTATTATTTTCACATATATCCTTTTAACCTGTTATTAACTAATATTAACTATAATCTGCAAAAATTATATTATGTTTAGGATTATATATGATTAAATCAGTTTTGCCGCTTAGTGTAATTATTGCTCTAAGATTTTTCGGTCTATTTTTAGTTCTACCTATTATTTCAGTTTATGCAATAAATTTAGAAGGTGCAACGCCTACATTAGTAGGTATTGTAATTGGTGGTTATGCTTTAACTCAAATGATTTTTCAAGTTCCATTTGGAGTAATAAGTGATAAATTAGGAAGAAAAGGTACTATTATTATGGGATTATTGCTTTTTGCAATTGGTTCTTTAATTTGTGCTATTTCAACTGATATTTATACACTATTATTTGGAAGATTACTTCAAGGTGCTGGTGCTATTGGAGCAGTTGTAACTGCAACGATTAGTGACTTAGTAAAAGAAGAGCAAAGACCTAAAGCTATGGCTTTAATGGGTTCATCTATTGCTATTGCTTTTGCTGTTTCAATGATTGCAGGTCCTACAATTGGAGCTGCTTATGGTGTTCATTCACTATTTTATATAACAATGGTTTTGGCTTTAGGTTCTATTTTTGTTTTAATAAAAATGGTTCCAAATCCTCCTCATATAACGCACACTTACAATAAAAAAGCAAATTTAGGAGAGATTTTAGGAAATGCAAATCTAATAAAGATGAATATCACTAACTTTTTACAAAAAGGTTTAATGACTTTCGCTTTTATGATTATTCCTATTACTTTAATTCATCATTTTGAGTGGACAATGGGTGAACTTTGGAAAGTATATCTTCCAGCGATGATTTTTGGAGTTATTGCTATGGGACCTGCAGCTGTTATTGCAGAAAAAAAAGGTAAGTTTAAAGAAATATTAATTATTGGTATTTTATTTTTTGCTCTTTCATACTTAATTATAGGATTAAGTTCAAGTGCAGTTGTTTTTGTAATTGGTGTTGTAATATTCTTTATTGGATTTAATATGCACGAACCAATTATGCAATCTCTTGCTTCAAAGTTTGCAAAAGTTCATCAAAGAGGTTTAGTTTTAGGAATTTTTAACGCGTCTGGTTATCTAGGAACATTTTTGGGTGGAATGATTGGAGGAATGTTTTATAAAGATGTAACTTTATCAACTTTAGTTATAACAATTGCAATAATCTGTGTTTTATGGGCTATTTTAATTTTTACTATGCCAAATCCAGCTAAAAAGAAATTTGTTTATTTATCTTTAAATGAATATCACCTAGAAAAAAGTGCAAATTTAAATCAAACAGCTATTGATGAGTGGTATATTAATAACACTGAGAATATTATCGCAATAAAATATGACAATGAAAAAATCACTGAAGATGAGATAAAAAATCTTCTAAAATAAATTCTTTTATTTTAATCAAATATTAGCTACTATATTAGATAAAAAGGAGATAAGATGCAAAAAATGTTATTCATTTCAATTCTTCTTATCTCTTTATTATCTCTATTTGTAACTGCTTCAAAAACATTTAATATCGATGATGATCAACTTAACTCTATAGAAAAAAAGTATGGTTCCAATGCTAAAAAAAGAGTTGAAATGTGGGATTCGATGATTGAATCTTCTAGAAATGAATCTATTTTAAATAAACTTAAAAATGTTAATGATTTTTTTAATAGAATAACATACAAATCAGATATGCAAGTATGGGGTAAAAAAGACTATTGGGCTACGCCTATTGAATTTATGGGAGTTGGTGCTGGAGATTGCGAAGATTATGCCATTGCAAAATATTTTTCACTAGTAAAATTAGGTATTTCTGATGATAAATTAAGAATAACATATGTTACTTATTCTGGTCCAAATAGTAAATTTGATCAAGCGCATATGGTTTTAACATATTATCATCAAGTAGGAGCAACTCCTGTTGTTTTGGATAATATCAATAAAAATCTAGAATTAGCAACTAAAAGACCTGATTTAAAACCTGTTTATAGTTTTAATGCAACTGGATTATGGCAAGCACAAACAAAAGGGGAAAAAAGAATGGGTAACAATAATCTAAAATCTTGGAAAGATTTAATGAGTAGATTCTAAAAAAGGAAATAAAAATGTCTTTATCAAAACAGCTATATTTAATCATATCAATTATATTTTTTATGATTTTCACTGGTAATTTTATAATTAGTGTAAATAACACTAAAGAGTATTTAGTATCTGAATCTCTAACAAAAGCACAAGATACAGCAACATCATTAGGAATGAGTTTAAAAAGTCTATTAAAAGATAAAACAAATCCTGAAATTGAATCTGTAATCAATGCTATTGCAAATAGAGGTTTTTATAAAGAGATAAGACTTGAAGATGCACTTTTTTCTATTAAAGAGAAAGATTTAATTAAAGCTTCAAAAGATTTAGAAGAGAGTTCTACTTGGGAAATTTCAAATTTAAATATTGATAAAAATTTAGGAACTGTAGAAGTAAATACACAAAGTGATGATTTTGAAAAAGAGTTACTTGCTTTATCAAATCCAAATGCAGAAACAAAAATCTCTGAGATTAAACAACAACCAAGTGAAGATATTTATTATTTCATTCCTAAAACATCTGCTCATGGAAAGATAACATTAACTTTCAATTTTACTGCAACAAATCAAGAAGAAAAAAAAGTTGATACAAGTGCAACTATAACTTTAGATAAAACTTTAGTTTCTGTAAATAGAGATATAAAATTTGATTCTGTTCCTCAATGGTTTATAAACCTAATTCCAATAAATTTAGAAGAACAATCAAGTGAAATAAGTAATGGTTGGCAAACAAGTGCAATTATTTATGTAAGTGCAAATCCAGGTGAAGCATATGCAAAACTTTATGAACAAGCAAAAAGTGCAATCATTTATGCTGTAATTGCATTTATTATCTCAATTATTATCCTTTTTATATTTGTTCAATATTTATTAAAACCTCTAATAAAACTTGAAAAACTGGCAAATAGTATTGCAAGTGGTAAGTTTGGTAAGATAGAAAAACTTCCTTGGACAAAAGAGATAAAAGCTGTTGCAATTGCTTTCAATGATATGTCTAGTAAAATTGAAGCCATTATAAATAGACTAAATTTAACTTTGGAAAATCTTACAAAGAAATTATCTTTAGATGAATTAACAGGATTATCTTTAAAACCAAGTTTTGAAACTGATATGAAACATATGTTTATTCATAAATCAAATGGTTATATTTTTGTAATTAAAATTTTTGATTTAGCTTCTTTTGCCAAAGCTCACACAAACTCAGAAGTAAATAACTTCATAAAAAAATTTGCAAAAATTCTTGCGACTACAAAATTAAATGACAAGTCAAAAATAACTGCATATAGATTTTTTGGTTCAGAATTTGCTTTAATTGCTGAAACATTCAGCTATGAAGATGCTGTTAATTTTACAAAATTATTACAAAAAAGTTTTGAAGAATTATCTTTTGAATTTAATAAAAAAGATATTATGCACATTGGAGCAACTCCTTTTAATCCAATAGGTACAACTCCTGAAATTTTACAAAGTGCAAATCAAGCATATGAAAAAGCAACAGTTATTGGACCAAATGAGTTTTTTATAACAGATAAAAATGAATTAGTAAAAGATATGGAAAGTTGGAGAGAACTTGTTTTTGATATTATCAATAATTCAAAATTTGAAGTTAGATATATAGGTGATTGTAGAAGACTTGATGAATCAAACGATAAAACTGTAATGCAAGAAGCATTTACAAGTATCAAAGATAAAGAAGATAACAATATACCAATAGGAACATTTGTTTCTATCGCTGAGAAATATGAAAAAATTGTTGACTTTGATAAAAAAGTTACTCAAAAAGTAATAAATCACATTTTAATTAACAATGTAAAACATGATATTTCAATCAACTTATCGCTAGAATCAATAAACAATACAGCATTTATAGCTTGGTTAGAGAAAATATTACTTGAAAATAAAAATATTGCATCTCAACTTGTATTTAGTGCAACTGCTTATGCTGTTGCAAAAGATGTAGATAAATTCAAATTCTTTGCAGATGAAATGCACCAATGTGGAGCAAAAATTATTATAAAAAGATTTGAAACTAAATTTATACCACTAAATAACATTAAAGATTTCAATTTAGATTATATAAGACTTGCAAGAGATTATACAAGTGAAATATCAAATGATTATTCTAAACAAAGTTTTGTTGAATCAATCTCAGAATTAGCAACTCTTTTAAATATCAAAGTATTTGCTGAAAATGTACAAAAAGATGAAGATTTAGAATTTATCAAAAAACATAACTTATATGCTGCAAGTAGATAAATTCTACTTGCCACATAAAAATCCAATCTACAAAATAAAAATAAAACTTTTTAAAGCTGTCATACTCATCTCATAAGGTTCGATATTCATCTTTTTTAGACTAAATTCCACATTTGTTATTATCTTAGACATCACTATCTCAAAAGAGAAATTTGAAGAGTCAAAAACTGTTTCTTTATTTGCTTTTATATAAAGTAAATCGTTTATGATATTGTAATCACCTTGATATTTTTTTGCTAATTCTAATTGCCAATTATTTTGCCAAGTATTAAATAAATACTCATTTTTATCATCTTTTGAAGTTCTTATTTTCCATCTTACAATTTGTAAATATTCATAAAGTTTTGTCATATCTTCTTGGTTGTATGAAATAGCTGAAAATTGATAATTTTTATTCATTTCATATGCTTTATAAATCATTTTGTAAATACCTAAAATCAAAAGATCATTTCTATTTTGGATTTTTTGTGTTGAAAAAGCATAATAAAAATATTCATTTGGTTTTTCTAAAACTTTTCCATCTTGAACTAAATTTATAAAATTCTTTTTAGTTCTAATTTCTTGAATTATGCTACTTTGAAGATTTTTATTATAAGCATTTGGATTTCGTAAGTCTAACTTCTTTTTATAACTAATAAGCTCTTTTAAAATCTCATTTTTAAACTCATCTATTTGTGTTGCTGAATTTGTTTGAGCTACACTTTTTATAGAATTTTGATCTAATGTACAAGCTTGTATAAAAAAGGTTACAAATAATAAAAAAATGATTTGAATTTTTTTTGTCATATTTTCTCCTTCTTAATACTCTTGATTGTATCTTTTTAAAAGTAAAATAAATTTTAAAAAAATTACTATTTGAAATTTTAGATTAAATACTATATAGTTCATTAATTTTTAATAAGGGATAATATGGCTATAGAGATTAATCAAACTGTTAAAATAATGTTTGAAGTAAAAATAGATGGTGTAATAGTTGATGGAAGTAGAAGCAATAAACCATTTGAATTTCAGTTTGGTACAGGTCAAGTAATCGCTGGACTTGAAAAAAGAATAATAAATATGAAAGCAGGAGAAATTGCAGATATTTTTGTTCCAGCATCTGAAGCTTATGGAGAATATGACCCAGCAGGAATTCAAACACTTCCAATAGAACAATTTGCAGGAATTGATGATTTAAAAGTTGGTATGCAAATTCAAGCTCAAGATGAAAATGACCAACCAATTCAATTTATTGTAAAAGAGATTGGAGAAAAAGAAATAACAGTTGATTTTAATCATCCGCTAGCTGGAAAAGATTTAGAATATAAAATAAAAATCGACTCTCTTCTATAAAATAAAGAGATTTTATCTTTTTATTTTATAATCTTATTGCAATATTTCTTGAACTCTTCCAACTTGTCCATCTTGAAGTCGTACTTTTATTCCATGTGGATGAGTAGGTGAATTTGTAAGTATATTTTTTACAATACCCGTTGTAAGTTTCCCCGTTCTTTGGTCTTCTTTTAAAACAATATTTACTTTTAAACCTGCTTTTATATTTATTCTTTTTTTACCGTCAAGCATTTTTTTCCTTTTTTATTTTTTTATCAATTTATTTCACTATCATTAAAATTTACATAATAAAAAAGCCCCATCAAAAATTGACGGGGCTTTTAAAAATCAAATCCAAAATCTTTTATTAACTTAAAGATTTTAACTCAGCTTCAATTTTTTCAAGTCTAGTTTTTACATCTTCTAAAGCTTTTCTATTTTCTACAATAACTGCTTCAGGTGCATTTGCTACAAATCTTTCATTTGATAACATACCATTTAGTTTATCAAACTCTTTTTGAGCTTTTTCTTGTTGTTTAGTTAATTTATCAATGATTGGTTTCATATCAATTTCACTTGTTGGAAGATATACCTCTAAGTTATTTGAAACGTCCGTTATACTATTTTCAACTTTTGCATCTACAAACTCTATATCTTCAACTTTTGCAAGTTTTTCAATAAATGGTTTAGCAACTGCTGTATCTATTTTTTTATCAAGTTTGATATACGCTTTTGCAATTTTTGAGTTACCCATATCAATAATAACTTTTGCTCTTCTAATAGCTGTGATTGCTTCTTCAATGATTGCAAACATCTCTTCAATTTTTTCATCTTTTTTTACATCTTTAGGGAAGTTCATAATCATAAGTGAATCACCCTCTTCTAAAGTTGTTCCACTTAATTTATGATATAAATAATCAGAAATAAATGGCATAAATGGAGAAACCATTTTTAAAGTTTCTTTAAAAATTGCGCCAAGTTCAACGATACTATCTTTGCTAGCTTTTGAGTACTCAATTCCCCAGTCACAGAATTCAGTCCATACAAATCTATATAAAACTGAAGCTGCTTCATTGAATTTATATGACTCTAATGCACCTCTTACTTCATCAATAGCATCACTTAGTTTACTTTGCATATAAAGTCCAAGTGGTGTTTTAATTTCGATATCTTTTAAATCAGGGAATGTATCAACATTTAATGCCAAGAAATTAGATGCATTATAAAGTTTATTTGTAAAATTTCTAAATTGCTCTAAATTTTTTGCACCAAGTTTTATATCTCTTCCTTGAACTGCTAAGTACGCAAGAGTAAATCTGATGATATCAGCACTGTGCTCTTCTACCATATCAAGTGGGTCGATTACATTTCCTTTTGATTTAGACATTTTTGCACCATTTTCATCACGTACAAGTGCATGCATATAAATATCTTTAAATGGCAATTCACCCCTAAAGTGTTCACCCATCATCATCATTCTAGCAACCCAGAAAAACATAATATCAAATCCAGTAATTAATAAAGAGTTTGGATAAAAATCTTTTAAATCACTTTCATTAAATGTATTAGTCATTTTTCCATTGTTTCCCCAACCAAGTGGTGAAAATGCCCAAAGTGCAGAACTAAACCAAGTATCTAATACATCTGGATCCTGAGTGAAATTTTTGCTTGAGCAATGAGGACAAGCTTCTGGAACATCCGCTTTATCAGCCCATTGATGACCACAATCTTCACAATTAAATACAGGTATTCTATGTCCCCACCATAATTGTCTTGAAATACACCAATCTCTTAATTCATCCATCCAAGCTCTATATGAATTTAACCAATGACTAGGATGGAATTTTGCTTCACCAGCATACGTTTTTTCTATTGATTTTTTAGCAACTTCACTTCTTACAAACCACTGTTTAGAAATATACGGTTCAACAATATTTTTACATCTATAACAATGTCCTACTTGATGAACATGCTCTTCGATTTTTACGATAAATCCTTCATCTTGAAGTTTTTTTACTATCAAAGGTCTTGCTTCTAATCTTTCAAGTCCAGCAAACTCTCCACAATAATCATTTAAAATACCTTTTTCATCAAAACAAGTAATAAACTCTAAATCATGTCTTTTCCCTACTTCGTAGTCATTTTGGTCATGAGCTGGTGTAACTTTTACAACACCTGTTCCAAATTCCATATCAACATGTTCATCTGTAATTACTTTGATTTTTCTGTCAGTTAATGGTAAAATTACTTCTTTTCCAACTATAGCTTTATATCTTTCATCATTTGGATGAACCATTATAGCTGTATCCCCAAAATATGTTTCAGGTCTAGTTGTTGCAACTGTTACAAATCCGCTACCATCTGCAAAATGATAATTCATATGATAAAATTTACCTTGAACTTCGTCATGTTCAACTTCAATATCAGATAATGCACCATCATGTGTACACCAATTAACCATATAGTTATTTTGAACTATCATACCTTCATTGTATAGATGAACAAAAGCCTCTTTAACAGCTTCTTTAAGTCCTTCATCCATAGTAAATCGCTCTCTAGACCAAGCTGGACTTACTCCTAACTTTCTCATTTGATGAACAATTGTACCACCTGAATACTCTTTCCATTTCCAAACTCTTTCTAAGAACTTTTCTCGTCCTAGTTCTTCTTTTGTAGTACCTTCTGCTAAAAGTTGTTTTTCAACAACATTTTGTGTTGCAATTCCCGCATGGTCAGTTCCTGGTTGCCAAAGAGTTTTGAAACCATCCATTCTTTTATATCTTGTAATAATATCTTGTAAAGTAAATGTTAATGCATGACCAATATGTAAACTACCTGTTACATTTGGTGGTGGCATCATAATAGCAAAAGTTTTTTCCTTACCTTCACTATTTTTGGCTTGAATAGATTTATTTCCATCTATTTCAAAATATCCTCTGCTTTCCCAAATCTTATAAAAACTATCTTCTACCTTTGATGGTTCATATTTTTCGCTCATTAAATATCCTATAATTTTCTTAAATATACGCGATTATATCAACTTTTTACTTAGGTTGTTATTTTGCTAATTCTTTATTTATGATTTAATTATTAGTTTTTATAATATCTTGTGATATAATATTTTTGATTACATATTAATTATTAAGGAGAGCGAATGATTAAAATAATTTTAGGAAGTTTTGTTTTAGCATCATCAATTTTTGCAGTTGATTTACAATCAAGTGGTGTTGAAGTTACTTATAAAAATTCAAATGATGAAGATAAAACAATTACTATAAAAAGAGAAAAACCTGAAGAGTGCAAAGATGTAAAATTTGATCCAAAAACTGTTTATGGTGGAAAAGGTCAAGCAGCAGAAAATATAAATGCTAATTGTAAAAGATCATTTGTAACATATTTTGGAAAAATTTCACCTATAAAATATTCTGACAAAGTAGAAACTTATGGTGAAGTTGAAGTTTTAGACTTTATTGAAAAAGCAAAAACAAATAAAAATATGATGCTTGTTGACTCAAGAACTGAAAATTGGTTTTATCATGAAACAATCCCAACAGCAGTAAATGTTCCATATATTTATTTAAAACAATCTCAATATCCTGATGAATTTGAAGAATATTTAGGAATATTAGGAGTAAAAAAAGTAGATGGAAAATATGATTTTTCAAATGCTAAAGAAATCTTAATGTTTTGTAATGGAGCTTGGTGTGGACAATCACCTGAATCTATGAAAGCATTGACAGCTATTGGTTATCCTGAAGAAAAACTAAAATGGTACAGAGGTGGAATGCAATCTTGGTTAAGCTTTGGGCTTACTACTGTAAAACCTTAATAAAATTGGAGTTTTCTCCAATTTTATTCAAAAATTCTTTCAAATATTTCAACTAAACTTTCATCTATTTTTTCAAATTTTGATTCTTTTTTCATCAATTCTATAGCACCTAAATGATTATATGAATTTCTGTAAACTCTATCTTCTCTCAATGAATTATATATTACTAAACAGGCTAATAACCTATCTTTTAGACTTAAATCTTTACCATCCAAACTATAAATATATCCACTTCCATCTAATCTTTCTTGTACTTTTATAGACAAAGATAAAATATCATTAAATCCCATAATTGAACCTAATATTCTTTTTGTGTGATATGGATATGATTTTATTATTTCAAACTCTTCAAAAGACAATTTCTCTTTTTTATTTAAGATAGAACTTGGTATCAACATCTTTCCTATATTTTGTAAAGATGTTGCTATTAAAAATATTTGTTTATCTTTATGTTCAAAATTAAATTCATCAGCTATTTTTGAAGCTCTTTGTATGATTATCGAATTTTTATTCTCTAGCTTATGAAAAATTGTTGTCAGATTTAAAATTTCTTCAAAATCTAAAACAGTAGTAAAGTCATGTAAAGATGAATAAATATACATCAAAATCTCATTTTCATATTGTAAATCCAACCAAAAAGATATTTGCGATGAAACAAATAAAAAATTATCTATTAAATCTTTTGAAAAATTTTCTTTATTCTCTTTTGCAAATTCTATTGCTTTAAATCTATTTTCTATTTGATTATTTCCCAAATTAAACATCTTGTCTAATTTTGAAGAAAATTCAATAATTTCTTTTATCAAACTATCTTCTAAAAACTCTTTTGTATTTAAAAAAGGAATTTTTTCTAACTCTTTTTTTTCTAAATTATAAATCAATGATAAAGAACATAAATCTGCCATCATTTTAGGTTCAAGATTAAATTTTGCACCTAAATTTAAAGCTATATATGTAACTCTTTTAAAATGATTTAATGCTGTTCCCTCTAAATCAAACTCTTTATAATCTAAAACTGCACTCATTGATAAAAGGAAATTATTTAGGTTAAATGCCATTTGTTTTTTCTTATCCATATCCATCCTATTTGATTAAAATTAAAACTATTACTTATATAAAAGTGATATTACAATATAATTTTTGATTATAAAATAAAAAAGGAGTTTTATGTTTAAAAATATTCTATTTTCACTTTTACTATCAATATATGCTTTTGCATTTGATTATAATTTAAAACCTATAAAAGTATCTTCTGATATTTGGTGTTTTTTTGGAAAACTTGAAGCACCAACAAAAGAAAATGGTGGATTTATGTCAAATAGTTGTTATATTAAAACAAATAAAAGTTATGTTTTAATCGATTCAGGAGCTAGTTATGATTTTGCAAATCAAGCTTATAAAGCTATGGAAAAAATAGAAAAACTACCAGTTAATACAGTAATTACAACACATAGTCATGATGACCATTGGTTAGGAAATAATTTTTACAAAGAAAAATTTAATGCAAAAATTTATGGTCCAGCTCTTATAAATAAAGAATTTAATACAAATTCAGAAATAAGAGGAGTAAAAGTCCTTTCAGAAGAGAATAAAAAAAATACAAAATTTGTAGCTATTGATGAAATCATAAATGAAACTAAAACTTTAAATATAGATGGTAAAGAAATAATAGTTATTCCAACTGGAGTAAAAGCTCATACATCAGATGATTTATTTGTTTATTTGCCAAATGATAAAGTTTTATTTTCAGGTGATATTGTGATGAATGGAAGAGTTACATCAAATAGAGATGGTTCTGTTATTGGTTCATTAAAAGCTCTTGAGATGATAAATTCAAAAAAATGGGATGTTTTAGTGCCTGGTCATGGAGTTGATACTTCAAAAACAGCAGCAGATGAAACAATAAAATATTTTACTTTATTAAAACAAAGAGTTCTTGAAGCTATTGAAAATGAAGTTACAGGAAATGATATAACAAAAATTGTAACAATGGATGAATACAAAAACAAAGCTTTATACGATGAATTAAATAGTAAAAATGTTTTTGATGCATTTAGAGAATTAGAATTTTACGAGGAGAATTAATCTCCTCTTTTCTTTCTTGTTTCACTATGTGAAACTAAAAAAAACTAACTTTTAAATAAATATTATTTTAATACAACTTCCTATAAAATCTTTGCTAATTTAAAAATTTAAGGAGAACTTATGTCAAAAAAAATTTTAATATTAGCTGGTGATTTTGTAGAAGATTATGAACTTATGGTTCCTTTTCAATGTCTAAAAATGTTAGGTTATAGTGTTGATGTTGTTTGTCCTAATAAAAAAGCAAATGAGCAAATAAAAACTGCAATTCATGATTTTGAGGGTGACCAAACTTATACAGAAAAACCAGGTCATAACTTCACTTTAAATGCTTCATTTGATGAAGTTGATGAATCAACTTATGATGCACTACTTATTCCTGGTGGTAGAGCTCCTGAATATATTAGATTAAATCCTAGAGTTATTGAAATTGTTCAAAATTTCAACAAAGCTAATAAACCAATTGCATCTGTTTGCCATGGTATTTTAGTTTTAGCAGCTGCTGGAATTATCGCAAATAAAACTTGTTCTTGTTATCCAGCTTGTGCACCTGATGTTGGTTTAAGTGGTGGTAAATGGGCAGATATTGGATTTGAAAGTGCAATAGTTGATGGAAACTTAGTTACAGCTGCTGCTTGGCCTGCACATCCTGAATGGTTAGCAAAATTTAATGAGTTATTAACAAAATAATTTTATGCCAAATCAATTAAAATCTTTATCGAAGGGTTTAAATGTTTATAGGTTTATCATAGATTATGGTAAACCTATTTTAGCTGTTACTTTATGTGAAAAATTAAATATTGACAAAAGTACTATGTCTAGAATCTTAAAAACCCTAAAAGAAGAAGATTTTATCTCATATTTGGAAAATTCAAATGAAATCATTGCAAATGATTTATCTAATAAAACAAATCAATCTACAAAAATTGAACTACTTATAAAAGCAACTAAATTTTTACTTGAAGAAATCTCTACAAAAACAAATGAATGTGCATATTTAGGTATTTTTGATGATTATAAAATCTCTTATATAAATCAAATTGATTTATCAAATCAAAAATTAAAAACTAGAAATAACATAGGTATTAAAACAAATCTACATACAAGTGCTTTAGGAAAATCTATTTTAGCTTTTGGTAATTATGATTTAGAAAAAATTAAATTTAATCAATATACAACAAACACTATTACAGATATAAAAACACTAAACAATGAATTAAGTATGATAAAAAACAAAGGTTTTGCTATTGATAATAAAGAGTACCAAGATGGAATGTCTTGTGTTGCTGTTCCACTTTTTAATAAAGAAAATATTTTAATAGGTGCAGTTGGAATATCAGGAAATTCATCTAGATTAAAAGATAATAAACTAAATGAAATTGGAGAACTTATCTCAGATATTGTCTCAAAATATTCAATAGTTTATTAACTTTTATTTTATTTAGTCTGCAACAATTTCTTCTATTGCATCTTTTGATTCAGTTGTCATATCTAAATCGATATGTGGTGCATCTACTGCTTCCACAAGTTTTACATCAAAACCTTTTTCTTTTGCTAATTTATAGAAATCTTTTGTAACTTCTGGTTTTGAAATATCATCTGCTGTTCCATAAACAAGTACAAACTTAGTATTTTTAGATACATTATCTAAAACATCAACAATTGAAATCAAACCTTTTTCTTTACTTTTTTCATGTACATTATAAACTCCACCAGCACAAACAATATTGTTTATTAAATCAGGTTTTACTCCAGTTAAAGTTGCACCCATCATACAACCAGCACTATGACCTATATATGTAAGTTTATTTGCTTGATATTTTTCTTTTAAAGCTTCAACTAATGAACCTAAAAATTCAACATACTCTTTTTTAGCAGCTAAATTTTCTACACCATCATGAGATAATGAAGTAAATTTATTTGTAGAACTTCCTGAATATCCCGGAAGTGCAACTGCAATTGTTGTTATATCTGTTCTCATTGCTAAATCTTCTGCAAAAGGAGCATAACGAGCAAGGGTATCAGTTCCATCTTTCCAAGTTCCATGAACTATGATATTTAAAGCACCTTCTTCTTCACCTGAAAATTTTTTATATTGGATACATTCATTTCCTGCAAATATAAAATTTTCACCTTTTTTAGAACATTCATCTTCTGTGATTTTTGCTGCATTCAAAGACAAATTTGAAACCAAAAGTAAACTTGATAATATTAAAGCTTTTTTAAACATTTTATTCTCCTTTGTTTTAATAAGCAGTTATTCCAATATATCCTGCTTGTTGTTTTTCAATCACTTCTACAATTCCTGCTTGAGTATATGAAATTCCATCAATAAAATCTTTTTCTGTCCATTTCATTGTTTCCATAGTATTTCTACAAGCTACAAATTCTACGTCATATTCCATCAAAGATTTTACTCTATTTAATGTATTTGGATCATAATCTTTTTTTAAAACTCTCAAACCTTTTCCATAAGCAACAACAACGATTTTTAAACTCTCAGCTGGATACTCTTTTAAAATATTATACATAGATCCTATAGTATGATTTACCGTTTCTAAGTCACCAACATATAATGAATAAACAACTTTTCTTGGATTTTCAAAAGTTGGTTGAGGGTCACTGAAATTTGATTGTGCAAAACTAAATATTGACAATAATAAAACTAATAAAATTTTTTTAATCATTTTTATCCTTTATTTTTGCTTCCATATCTTTTGATACGAAACCACTTTTTATTATCTTACAATAAAGTCCCCTATGCGCTTTTAATAATTGTGGCAAATTTTTATCAAAAACACTTAAATGATTACAAACGGTACAAATTTGTGTAATTTCTATTATAGCTTCACCAATTATCAAACGTGTTCCCACTTCTAAATCATGTGGGTCAAAATTCAATAAAATATTTTCACCTAAACTTCCAAACTCTAAATTTATACCTTCTTCAAGTGCAATTTCATAAGATTTTAATCCAACTATCATAACTGTTTGATCAAGCTTCTTTCCAGCAAATTTATCATTTTCTATTCCAAAATCTTTTATAAGATTTAACTCTTTTACTTTTGGTCTTGGTAATCCACTTGACTCTTTTGTTGCACTAAAAGTTGCTAGTACTTTTCCTAACTCTTTCATCTTATTTTATATTCTCTTTTAAAATTTCTAAAAAATCATTTTTTACCCAAGCCCCAGGATATTGTTTTTCAAAAATTCCTTCTTTTGAAAGAACAAAAAAACTAGGAGTTATTTTTTTATACTCTTTTTGTAAACCAAAAGGTAAAGATGATTCATCCATATCATTTTTTACAAAAATATAATTTTTATCTATCTCTTTTTTTATTTCATTTAAACTCAAAACATCTCTATCCATTCTTTTACAAAAAAAACAAGATTTTGATGTAGCATAAACCATTATTTTTTTATTCTCTTTTTTTGCTTTTTCTAAAATATTTTTTTCATCAATAGTTGAAGCAAATTTTTTTACTTCTGTATCTTTTACATTATCATTATATTTCATAAAATAAATTGTTAAATTTTTATAATCTTCCTCTGATAATTGACCTTTCATACTTTGTTTAGTTTCATAAAAAGATAAAATATGATCATCACAAATAGAATTAAATCTATCAGGATTTTCTAAATATGATTTTAAATAACTCTCAATTTCTAACTCTTGCATTTCAACATCAGTTGAATCTCCTATTTTTTTAGGACTTTCCATGATTGCATATGCTATCATATTTACTGTTGGCGCTTTTAGATTTAATAATTTATTATTTTTTTCAAAAAAGTTCTCTTTTAAAGTATTTAAAGAGATAAAATCTTTATGGCAGGTTGCACATTTATTTTTAAAAATGCTTTCACCTTCTTTAAAATCAGCAAATAAACTTATCACTAAAAAAAATGTATAAAATAAAATTTTTATCAAAATAAAATCCTTTTCAACTTAAGAAATATTTCAATGAAATATCTATTAAATTGAAAAAAGTATAAAGAGTATCTTTATACTTTTTCTTTAGAAATTAGATAATTCCAGGATTACCTTTAACTCCAATAATATCAGGCGTATCAACTTTGATATTACTAATATGTTTTACATTTTTTAAGTAAGTTTCAACTGTTTCCCAAACAGGTTCACCCTCACTTTGAGCTCCAACAGTTGACCAACCAGCAACTTTATATGCTTTTGAAGCATCAAGTTTTTCACCAGTTTTTGTAAGAACAATGTCAGAAATTCTTTCACCCATTTTTGCTTTTGGATTTATTTTATAAGAAATTCCACCAGTTCTTACCATATCTCCACCTTGTTGATAGAATGGATCTTCATTAAATAAGTTATCTGCAACATCTTCTAAAATAGCTTTAATATCTGTTCCTTTTATATCTCTTGCATAAGTTTCTGGATATGTCATAGCTGTTTGTGTCATTAAATCATCAAATGTGATTGCTTGACCTGGCATAACTGAAGTTCCCCATCTAAATCCAGGTGATAATGAAATTTGTGCTTCTTTTACTTCTAAAAGTGCATCACAAATAATTTGATCCCAAGAACCATTGAAGTTTCCTCTTCTAAACAAAGTTTGCTCAGTTGTTGCTATTTCTCTTGTAAGTTCTTTTAAGTATGGAAGTCTTACATCTTCGATGTATTTTTTCATATCTTTATCTTCAGTTATTAAATCAGAGAAGATTGGTAATAAAGTAAATTTAAAATCTTTAATTTTTCCATTTTGAATATCTAAATCTAAAACATTTAAGAATTTACCATTTGATCCTGCATTACAAACATAAGTTGTACCAGTTGCATTTTTAACAGGAACTGCTTCAGGAACACCATCATGAGTATGTCCACCCATAATAAAATCTATTCCACTTACAACTTCTGCCATTTTTTTATCAGTATCAAATCCGTTGTGAGATAATACGATAATTGCATCAGGTTTTTCTTCTTCTTTAATTTTGTTTACAATTTCTTGCATATTGTCATCTTTAATACCAAAAGTCCAATCAGGGATAAATCTTTGTGGATTTGCAATAGTTGTATATGGGAAAGCTTGACCAATAATAGCAACTCTTGCTTTTCCTAATTGTTTGATTGTATAAGGTTTAAATGCTAATCCACTATCTTCATCATAAGCTTCAACACCATTCATTAAAGAATCTTCTTTAACAAAAATATTTTGAGCTAAGAACTCTGCATTTAATGCTTTTACATTTTCTAAAACTTCTTCAGCTTTATATGTAAATTCCCAGTGTCCAACAGCAACATCAACACCAAGTAAATTCATAGCACCAACCATGTCTTTCCCTCTTGTCCAAAGTGCTGTTGCTGTTCCTTGCCAAGTATCTCCACCATCTAATAAAAGAGTTTTTTCTTTACCAAAACTATCTCTTAAAAAATCTACAACTGTTTTAATTTGAGAAAAACCACCTGTTCTTCCCATAACTTTTGCGTGTTCTTCAAAATTTACACATGAGTATGCATACTCTAATCTTTTATTACCTTTTATTCCATAATAATCAAGTAATTTTTCACCAACAATATGAGGTGGTTTTCCAAAATTACTAAAGAAACCTAAATTAACACTTGGTTCTCTAAAATATACTGGAAGTAATTGTGCATGAGAATCTGTCATATGTAATAATCTTGCATTACCAAACGGTTTTAATTTATAATAATCTTCTAACTTTTTTGTTGTCTCTACCATTCTTGTATGTGAATTTGCAAATACAGGGGCAGCACCAAGTACAGCCATCATATAAACAAATTCTCTTCTACTTAATTTACTCATTTTGTTACCTTATTTATAATTAATATACATAAATATGAACTCGAAAAAAAGCTCAAATTTATATAGAAATATCTATTTATTGTAAATTTACTCATTTTTCAGAAATAAAAAAAGCCAAGAGTTAAATCTTGACTTTTTTAAAACAAATATTAATCTTAATATTAATATTTATATTCGTCACTTGGACTAGCCAATTTCCAAGTTGTTTTTGCTTCTTCTTCTTGTGTTAATGCACTAATTGCAAAAGAACAAGCTCTCCAAGCAGCAAACTCAATTGGAGCTTCACTTGTTTTTTTACCTTTTGCATCAACAATATCGATAGTTTTTGCTCCACTTTTTAAAGCACTATTTACAGCATCAATATATTGACTAGCTTTCATTCCAAGTCTCATAAATTCAACTTTGTGTTTTACAGCTATTTCATTGTATTTTGCAGCTGTTTCTATAACTTTTTCTATACCATTAGCTTGAACATTACACTCTTTTTTAACATCTAATTTAGATATTTCAGAAGCTGATGCGTTTACTAATCCAGAAGTTAATAATGCTGTAACTGTTGCGAATTTTAAAATTGTTTTTTTCATAATATTCACCTTTATTATTTTCTTATATCTGGACCATCAATTGCCATACCATTTGACATATATGCCATAAAGTAAATTAGTTGTTTCATTTGTGTACTTTCATCTTTTGGTGGAACTTGTCCTTGATCTACAACACAACCTGACAATCTTCTTTCTAGTGTACCTAAATCTCCCCATTTCAATCTATGTACTGGGAATTGAGTTATTTGTCCTGTTAATGTAGAAAGTTTTTCATTTCTAACTCTTAATCCTGAACCTTGAACGTGACAAGTTGCACAAGACATTTTTAAATAACCTCTTTGAGAATAATAAAATTCTTTTCCTGCTTCATATGCTTTTTTAGCTGCTTCATTTTGAATTTTTATATCAAATTTTTTACCAGCTTCTGTAGTTGCATTTACTAAATAAGCTTGAATATTTGCCATATCACCTTTTTGCGTATTAAACTCTTTTTCTCCATTGTCTCTTAAGCAATCATTAACCGCAGATGTTAAAGAAACAACATCTTTTTTCTTTTCATCATAATATGGATATAAGTTTGCAATTGCAGGATCTGGGAAACAAGTTGCAAATGAATTACCGTTTGCAAATTTTTTGTTATATAACTCTTCTCCAGCATCAATAGCATCTTCATAAGGTGGCATTTCTTTGATTGCTTCATATTGAGATTTTGCATCTTTTGAAAATGCATAAGTTCCAATATTAAAATCATTATGTTTTAGATTTTTAGCATAATCATTTTTTAATTCTTCATCTGTTGAATATGGAAAGAATCTATTTTTCTCTTTTTCTGGATCAGCAAATTTAGTCTCAAAATATTTAATTAACGCAATTCTATCTTTTTCAGCCCCAGCATTAAAATCAGCAGCATTTAAAGAATATGCTGCTAATGCTAAAAGAGCTGTTGACTTAGCAATTTTTGATAACATGGTATCTCTCCTTTTTGATTAATTACTAAAAAAGTAATTATTTAATTTTCTCACTACTTACGTCTGTGTTACCTTTTAAATCTTTCCATGTTAACTCAACTACATCACCTGCATTTGCACCTGTAAATGAGAATTTTAAATAAGGATCTTTTGATAAGAATTGAGAAGTTGATGCTTCATATACAACTTTATCTCCAACTTTTGCAACTACATAAGTAATAAAGTTTGCTTCTTTTTTTGCTCTTTCAGCTTCTTGATAACTTAACATTGGATGACTTGCTAATGCTTTTACTTCAATAACACCATTTTTTAATTTTGCTTTAATTTTTGTAGTACCTGCCATTTTAATTTCCTTTTCTTTTTTATTTTTTACTTAATTAAATTATTCAATAGATTTTAGTTGAACTAAATCAACCACCACATCCACCAATTGTAACTTTTACTAATTTAGAAACTGAATGTAATTTTCCTTCTGCTTCTGCAATAACTGTAACTGTTCCTGTTTTTGCCATTTTAATTCTGATTGCATAATCAGCAACACTAAATTCATTTAAACTAAATACTGCAACAGCACTTTCAGGATTTGCATCTTGGAATACAGCAATTTTAGTAGCTTTTAAATCTGTTGAGAAAGAAACAGGAATAACTGCTCCATTTTCTGCAATATCAGGTGCACTTAAATTAACTCCACCTTCAACAGTTGCAGTTGTACCGAAAATTTCTTTTACTGCTTCATCAACTTTTGTTGCTGTCCAAGCTTTTGGTTTTGTTTCTCTAAAATCAACTGCACTTAACTTACCAGGAATTGCTGCGATTGCAATAGCTCCTAATCCTAATCCTAAAAAATTTCTTCTATTAATCATCTTTTTTCTTCCTTTTTATTAATTTATTGTTTTTAAATAAGCAACTACTGCTTTAATTTCTTCATCACTTAGCCAACCATTTTTACCAAATGCAGGCATTGCAGAAATTGGATTTGAAACATATGGATCAAAAATTTTATCATATAATGCTTCTTCTGGCCATGCAGATAGATACTGTAAAACAGGTCCCATACTTCCTGGTCCATCAACAGTTTTTCCATTTATAGCATGACAAGCTAGACAATTTCCTTGAGTATTAGTCATAAAGATTTTTTCACCTTTTTTAACTAATTCAGAATCAGATGCAAAACTACTTACTGCAACAACTCCACTTATAGCTGCTGCTGTTAATAAACTCTTGATTACATTCATAGCATTCTCCTTTGTTATTTACTAGAATTAATCATATAATCGATTACTTCTTTAATTTTTTCATCACTAAGGTCTGTTCCACCTTTAGGAGGCATAGCATTTATACCATTTATTGCATTATGATATACTTTATCAATTCCTTTTTCAGTAACCTTAGCCCAAGCATTTTTATCTCCAACTACAGGTGCTCCAATTGCAGCATTTCCATGACAAGCAGAACAACTAGCTTCATAATCGGCTTGACCAGGTTGTACTGAATTATCTTCAACTTTTGGTAAACTTCTTTCAACAGACATTGGTTGATTTGCATTTGCTGTTAAATCAAAATTTATTTTCATTAAAAGATTATTTGTATCTTCTTTTATACAATCTTTCATACATCTTGTACCTGTTCCATAAATTTTTGGATCAGACAATAATGCTGTCATATTTTTTACACCATCTCTTGGATCTTTTGTATCAACTTCAGGATAGAAACCATCATGATTTGGCATAACAACTTTCATTAATTTTTCTTTGTCTAATACATATTCATCTTCAAGTTCTTCACCATCAATAGTAATATTATTTACAGATAATAAATATGCTGTAATTGCATAAGTTTCACTATTTGTTAAAGTTTTTGGATGAGGGAAAGGCATAGAATCTTGAACATACCAATATAATGTTGTTGCATAAGGCCAATATGAACCAATTGTTCTAACTGGTGTATCAGGATTTGGATGTTCATCTGCTGGATTTAATCTTTGAATTTTTAAAGATTCTTTTGAACCTCCAGCTAAAGTAGGATAACCTTTACCACCTGAACCAAAATCACCATGACACATAGCACATTGAGCATCATAAAGTTCATTTCCAAGTTCTACAGAACCTTCAGCTTTTTTAGGTTTTCCATCATCACCAAGAACAACTTCACCCTCTTTCATATCATATTCAGGTAAACCAGTCCCGTCAGGTCTTACGTCAACATTCCAAACTTTAATCTCTTTTTCAGTAGCAACTCTTCCAATATTTGAATCTTTAACTTTTTGTGTATTCACATAATATGAAGAATATTTTCCATCTTTTAATGGATATTTTACTGCCCCATCAACAGATGTTTCTTTTGTTGCTGCAAATGCTGAAGTTGCTAATAAAGTTGATAAACTAACACTAAGAAGAGTAGTTTTAAGCTTTTTTGTGTTTTCTAATTTGAACATTATTACACTCTCCTTTTTCAGTAATTTCCCAAGTAACAATAGCATTTCTATGATATACAGATTCTACACCAACAGCAGAAGTTTCTTGGTCGATTGTAGGTTGAATATTTCCAAAATCATCATAAGATCTACTTGCTAACAATAAAGGTTTTCCATCCCATCTAAATACGTAACTAAATCTTGTCCAAGATTTTGGTAATACTAAACCTTTAAGTTTAGCTTCAACCCAATTATCTCCACCATCAAAAGAGATATCAACACCTTTGATTGTTCCATGACCAGACCAAGCTAGACCTTCAATCTCTACTAACTCACCTTTTTTCAAGTTTCTCCATGGTTTCTCAGGACATGGGCTAGTAATTACTGAATTAACTTCATTTACCCAAAAATATCTGATAGCTTTTCCAGATTTTTGAAGCATTGTATATTTAGAAGTCTCTTCTTTTGAATGCCAAGGTTTATCACTAAATTCTAATCTTCTTAACCATTTAGTATTTAAGTTACCTTCCCATCCTGGAACAATTAATCTTACAGGATAACCTTGTTCAGGTCTTAGTGCTTCACCATTTTGAGCCCAAACAACCATTACATCATCAAGTGCTTTTTCAACAGGAATTGTTCTTGGATTTGAAGCATTATCACTTCCTTCAGCTAACATCCAAACAGCATCTTTTTCTAAACCTAAGTCATCTAAAATAGTTTTTAACATAACTCCAGTCCATTGAGCTGCACTCATAAGACCTTTCATAAATTGTAAACTGTTAAATTGAGGTCCTCTCCATTCTGGACTTCCATTTGCAGGACATTCTATAAAATAAATTCTTGTTTCACTTGGATATTTTTTTAAATCATCTAAAGTTAAAACTATCTCTTTTTTAACTTTTCCATGAATCATTAATCTCCACTCATTTGGATCAACATGAGCTGTTCCTCCATGATCTCTTGTAAAAAACAGACCATTTGGTGTAATAATTCCTTCTGATTCATGAATTGGACACATAGATACAGAAGCATAAGCATCTCCTGATGAGAATAAATCATGAGTTCTTCTAATATTATTGTGTTCATAAGGTGATGGGATACCATATAAATTTTTATCTACTGGATCTCCTAATTTTTGCCCCCAAGGTGCATCATTTATTATTGCAGGGTCATCTGCTCTTGCAGACAATGGCGATAAAACTGATGCAGCACTTAAGGCTCCAGCAGAATAAATAGCAGTTTTTCTAAAAAAATCTCTTCTACTTGTAACTTCAGTAGTAATAGAATTTTCTTTTATTTCTAAAACTTCGCTTTTTTTCAACTTAACCTCCTATAAAATTTGACATTATTATAAATATTCTTTATCGAGCCAATTATAGGTTTTAAAAGTTAAAATAAAACTTAAAGTATTAATTTATCTTATATAATAATTTAAAAAAATATATCTTTGTAGCATTTAAATAGCACGAATAATTGGGGGTTATAGGAGATATTTATTTTAGTTATAATACAAACAAATAGTGAATAAGTATTCATATTTATTTGTAATATTACTTAAATATTTTAAGTATTTTGATTAAATAATTTATATAATTTTCTAATGAAAATCATTAAAAAAAGTCCATCTATCATACTTGCAATTATGAAAGAAAAATACTCAGATTGAGTTATTAATCCATAGTTAAATGAAAGCATTGCAATTGCAACCATAAAAGTTAAAGGCATAGAATCACTTAGAGCAAAAAGTGTAGTTTGTTTAAACTTTAGATACTTAAAAAAAGACAAATATGAACTAATAAGTCTTATCATAATAATTGCGCACATAATAAAAATTGCATGCTTTAAAATATCAAAAGTTATCATATCAAGCTTTACTGTTGAACCAGTATAAATAAAGAAAATGGGAACGAAAAAACCAAAACCAAAAGATTCAATTTTTTCAAGAAGTTCATGTTTTTGATTAAAAAACATTTTAAAGAATAGACCTGCTGTAAAAGCTCCTAATACAACATCAATTTTTAATACAAGCATTATTGCAACTAAAATTAATAAACTAGAGATAGAAAAACGAATGTCTTGATTATATCTGTCATGTTGTGAATCAGGAATTAAAAAATTTTTTAATTCAGGAAACCACCAAAACAAAATATATGAAATTCTTAAACCTAAAATACTAACTACAATTACACTAAATATTGTCAATAGAGAAAGAAAAAATTGAATATTAAAACCATACTCAATCCAACCACTAAATAAAGTAAGTGCTAAAATACTTATAACTTCACCAACAACACCTATTGATAAAGCAAGATTTAGCCAAGGTTCATTTTTTCCATACTCTTTTATAAGCATCATAATCATACCTAAAGAGAAAATTGGTAAAGCAACAAAATAAGTAACACCTAAGTTAAAAATCCAACAAACAAGACCTGAAATTGTATATAAAAATATAAAGTATAAAATAACATTTATAGCAAGAGTTGCTTTTATGATTTTTACAAGTTTTAGATTTATTTCAAGACCTGCTAAAAACATCAGATAAACAAAGCCAAATTTTGCAACAAGTTTTAATGTTTCATCATCATATAATAAGCCTAAATATCCTGCAAATAGACCTAAAAATATCTCAACTACAACTACTGGTGTTCTAGTTAATTTAGAGACTCCGGGAGAAATCATAATTATAGTACATACAGTTATGATTAAAAAAAATTTTTCCATTTTATTTCCAATGTAAATCTAATAAAACGGAGTATTTTATAACATTACTCTTGAATTTGAGATTCTTCGTCGTCTTTTATTTGCATACCTGCTTCTTTTAGAAATGGACTGGCTACAAATGTAAGTTTTTTCATCTTGTCATATTTTGCGTATGAAAGATATAAGATATCTTTTGCCCTTGTAACTGCAACGTAAAAAAGACGTCTTTCTTCTTCAATACTTCCACCTTTACTCATAAGTTTTCGATTTGGAAATCTTCCATCCATTAGATCTATTACATAAACTTCTTTAAACTCTAAACCTTTACTTGCATGAATTGAAAGTAGATTTACTCCATCACCTTCACTCATCTCACTTCCACCTAAAATCATAGAGTTTATAAATTTTGAAAGGTCGTTAAAATTTCTTGATAAATTTTTTAAAAGCATACCTTTTCTATTTATTTTCGCTAATGCTTTTGTTTTTTGCATAGGATTTATTGTTCCATCTTTTTGTGTTGCTCTTTTTGTAGATAAAAAATCTTTTAACTTAGAATATGCCATAGAAGATATGATATTTCCAACCAATGTCTCTGGATTTTTTGTTCTTCTTAAATGTTTCATTAATAAATAAATATCATAAAGATATTTTCCTCCATCAACATTTAATTTTGGATGTTTTAGTATTGGATTTCCTAAAAATGCCTCTTCAAAATTACAATCTTTAAATTTTGAAACTGAACCTAACTCTATAAAATCATCAAAAAGACCTAATTGCTGATTTTTGATTTTTCCTGTTTCATAAGGATTGTTTATATCACTTCTTGGTTGAAATAATCCTCTTAAAATATCTCCATCACCAAGCCTAATTAAAGCATCAAATACATCTTTTGCTATAGCTTTTCCAATACCTTTTCCATGCTCAACAACATGAATAAAAGCCATCATATCATTGTGAGAAAGTTGCATAACTAATACATCAAGTATAAATTTAACTTCAACAGAGTCAAAAAAACTCATTCCACCTTTTCGTTTAGCAGGAATGGAAAACTCTCTTAAATTTGCTTCAATACCATCTGCACTTGAATTATTTCTATATATTATTGCAATTTCATTATGTGGAGTTTCACTTTTTGAAATCAATTGTGAGATATATTCATATTGAGAGAAAAGCTCATTAAAAGCTAATAGTTTTGGTTTATGTTCTTCTTGAGTTCTTACAACTTCAAGTTTTTTTTCATAAACCCTTTCATTAAATTCAATAACTTTTGTTGCTAAATCTAAGATTGGTTTTGTTGAACGATAATTTTTTCTAAGAGTAAATACTTTTGCATTTTCATATCTTTTTGCAAAAGTTGAAATAATTCCAATATCAGAACCATTAAAAGCATAAATACTTTGATCATAATCACCTACACAAAATAGTGATTTTGGTCTAAATCCATCAAGTAATCTTCCTTGAAGTGGATTTGTATCTTGATACTCGTCTACTAAAATCTCTTTAAAATCAAACTCTTTTTCTTTTAAAGTTTCAAGCATAAGTGTTAGTAAATCATCAAAATTTGCATAACCATATTTTGTTTTCAATTCATGAAATTCAGCAACTACATCTTCATAAATTAAAGTATAAATTTCATGACTAGCATTTTTTGATTTTATCCATGAAGCAAAATCTTCACCATCATTTGAATTTAGATATAAAGAGTACATATCATACAAATATCCACCATCATATGGATTTGCTTCATCATTTCTTTCCATAAAAACTCTTTTTTCATAAATAGATTTAAATAAAGTTTTTAATTCATTTGGCTGTTTTAAAGTAATATTTACATTTAGTTCTTTTAAAAGTTTATAAGAAACAGAGTGAAAAGTTCCTGCCATTATTTGTTTTGCGATATCTTTTCCAAAAAATTTAGCAACCCTTGCTACCATTTCAGCTGCTGCTTTATTTGTAAAAGTTAAAAGTAATATTTGATTTGGTTTAACACCATTGTTTATTAAATTTGCAATTCTCCCAACTATAGTAGAAGTTTTTCCTGTCCCAGCACTTGCAATAATTAGATTAAAACCATAAGGACAAGTTGCCGCTTCTAGTTGTTCTTGATTTAGATTTGATAAAGGCATTGGATTTAGTTATTTGTATTTTGTAAAAGTGTAATCATTTCGAAATAGTATCATAAAAGATTTAAGAAAGATTGAAATAAAAAAAGGATGCCCAGGGGAGACATCCTTCTTTACACAAGGAAACATAAAAAATTATCTATTTAAGAAATCTTATCTTAAAAAATACTCATATAAATAAGTCGCTGCGTCAACTTATCTATAGAGAAATTATAATAGTTCATAATTAACTAAAATCTAATCGAAAATTAACGAAGAGTTAACTTCCCTATTTTAGATTCTTAATTAACTGCTGAAACAATTTACTAAAACCTATCAAAAGAATAATTACTATATATACATATTGAGAAATATTTATTGATTTTTGAGCCATAATCCAGTGAATTGTTATTAAAATCAAAGCTAAATATATAAATTTATGATATTTATTATATTTTCTAAAAAGTTGTTTTGTTGAAGTAATTGCCATAAATAAAACTATAAAAAAAGCAATCATTCCTAAATAAATAAATGGTTTTTCTAAAATCTCTTTAAAAATAAAATCTAAATCAAAAGAAGCATCTAAAACTACAAAGTTCAGAAGATGTAATAAAGCATAAAAAAATCCTAAAAGTCCTACTTCTTTTCTATATTTTATTAAATTTATTTTCTCTTTTATTAGTGAAATAGATATTGTAAAAAATAGTATTACTGTTGCAGTTGCACCTGTTATTGTATAGATATATTTTATTGGGTCATTTACATTATCAAATATAAATAACCTAATATTTAAATAAATAAGAGGAGCTAAACTTAATAAATATATAAAAAATCGTACCATTAGAAATACTTTGTTAAATCCATATTTTTATATAAACTTGCAACTTCATTTTCATAACCATTAAACATTAAAGTGTTTTGTTTTAAAAAACTTCCCAAAACTCTCTCTTTTTTTTGAGACCATCTTGGATGGTCAACATTTGGATTTACATTTGCATAAAAACCATACTCTTTTGGATTTTCTTTTTGCCAAGTATTAAGTGGTTCTTTTTCTACAAAAGAGATTTTAACTATTGATTTTATTGATTTAAAACCATATTTCCATGGAACTACAAGTCTTATTGGAGCACCATTTTGTTTTGGCATAACATCTCCATATAAACCAATTGCTAAAAAAGATAAATCATTCATAGCTTCATCTATTCGTAAACCTTCAACATATGGATAATCTAAAGTTGCAAATACACCTCTACTTTGGTCTGGAAAACTATCCTTATCAACTAAAGTCTCAAATCTTAAATATTTTGCAGTTGAAAGTGGTTTTACTTTTTTTATTAAACTAGAAAGTGTAAATCCATTCCAAGGAACAACCATAGACCAACCTTCAACACATCTAAATCTGTAAATTCTCTCTTCAATATCAAACATTTTTACTAAATCATCTAAATCAACTTCCATAGGATTTTCAACTAAACCATCAATAGTTACTTTCCAATTTTCAGTTTTCAAAGTATGTGCCATATCTTTAACATCTCTTTGATTTGTAGTAAATTCATAAAAATTATTGTGAGAAGTTATTTGCTCGTAAGTATTTAATTTTAGATTATTTATATTTTTATCTTTTATATAATTTAGAGTTTGGGTAGGTAATTTTTCATTTGCTAAAAGTTCCATAATTGCTCCACTTGATACAAGTGTTGCAGCTCCTAGTTTTATAAAACTTCTTCTTTTTTCAAAAAACTCTTTTGGAGTTACTAAGTTTTCAGTTATCTGCCAAGATTTTTTTCTAATAAGTTTCATAACATATCCTTTGTATTTCTAATCAAATTATAGAAATTTTCTGTAAAGGATATGTTTAGAATAAATTCTTTATTTGCCTTTTAATAAAATAGTTATATATTTACTCGACCAAACAAGTAAAACTAAAACTAACAAAATAGCTGTTAAATTTAGGAAAAAGATATAATCCAAACCAAAATTTGAACAAATTGAAGAAAAAAGTCTTAATAACACAATAAATTGTAAAGCTATAAAAATTATAACTGTAAATCTATTCGCAACTATTTGATTTCCTGAATGTCCTAAAATTACCCTAGTTCCAAAACCTATAAGTAAAGTCAAAAAATATCCCAAAGCAAAACTATGAATTACAATCTTTTCAAAATAGATACTTGAGTTATAAATAGCAAAAAAACTCTCGATAATTGATATGAAAAATCCTAGAACTATCCAATAAAGTCCTAAATATAATATCCAAATTATTGCTTCTACTTTAAATATTGGAAGTTTCCATTTTATCAACTCTTTTGTAATAATAAAAAATATAGGTATATCACTGATAAGATTGAATCTAACATCATCAAAAGATAAAATTACAATCTTTAAAATAAGTAATATAAAAACTATTTTTAAAAATTTTAAACTTTTATAAGCTACATGATTTGGCACTTTAGCTCTTGTAAAAAAAGGTATCATTCTTTGAGAAATAGTTAAAAATATCATAAATAAAAATAGATAAAATCCAATATTAATAGCTATTTTTGAAATAAAAAAAGAGTATTTAAAATCTAAATTTGAAATTATAAATAAAAAATGTGAAATAAGTCCTGCAAAAAATGCTATTAAAACCCATTTGGTATCATTTTTAATTTGAACTAAACTTTTTTTATGAATATCTAACAGTAGTTTAAAACTAAATATTTGTGTAATCAAAAGAAAAATTTGAAAAACGAAAGTAATTTTTGAATAAAAAATTAAACTTAAAAATATGCATAATGAATTAAAAAAATATGCAAAAAAATGTCTTTTATATATTTTTTCTGAAATTTCAGCTTGCATAAGAAATTTAGGGAAAACAACAAATAAAAAACCTAGAAAGAACTGTAAAAAAACTACAAAAACCATACTATAAGCATGATAAGTCAAAATTGATGTATCTAAAACTAAAATATTTGAATAAACCAAAATAAAAAGTATCATAAATAGAGTAAAAAACAGTATCCCACTTGTAAAGAATGGTTGATGTGGTTGAGAAAAAAATCTTTTATACCATGAAAACAACATAAAATCTCCTATAAATTTTAGAAGATTTTAGCTGTTAAGAAAAATTAAAACATTGATTTAAAACAAGTATTTTATTTATTCAAATTTTTATATGCTTCACAAGCACTATCAAGTTTCATATCACAAGCTTTTTTAAATAGTTGAGAAGCTAATTCATCATTTTTTGTAAAAAATTCACCTTCAAAATACATAACTCCAAGATTATAACAAGCATTAGCATAACCTAAATCACAAGATTTTTGATATAAGTTTGCAGCTTTTAAAGGATTTTTTTCAACACCATCTTCATTTGTAAATCTTACTGCAAGATTATAGCAAGCTTTAGAATGATTCATATTACAAGCACGTGTTAGATAATCTACTGTTTTAAAAACATCTTTTTCTACACCATCTCCAACAGAATACATATTTGCAATATTGTAACAACCTGCACTAATTCCAGCTTGACAAGTTTTTTCATATAACTCAATAGCTTTCAAAGAGTCAAGAAGAGTTCCTTGAGCATTTTGATACATATATGCAAGATTATAACAAGCTGTAGTGTGTCCATCATTACAAGCTTTTGTAAAATACTCTATTGCTTTAGGATAATTTTGCTCTATTTTATCTCCCTTGTAATATAAAAGTCCAAGATTATAACATCCTGATGTTGCACCTTCATCACAAGCTTTCAAAAAAAGATTTGCTGCTTCTAAAACATTTCCTTTTTTTAATTCTGTAAATCCATCATTTACAACAGAAGCACTCAAAGTTTGCAAACTTAAAATTGAAAATAACAAAATTTTGATTAATATTTTAAGCATAATTTCTCCTTATTATAAAATTATTTCAATTGCTATTATACTATTGTTTTAAGATTTTAAAATTAAGAGAGAAGAAAAAAGAGAGAATAGAATAAAAAATCCACTATAAAAGTGGATTTTTCTTAAAAATTAGTGACAACCACATCCTGTTCCACAAGAACCACCAGTTACACCTTTAGCTGCTGCTAATGCTGCTTCATAGTTTGGCTCTTCAGTAATTTCTGGACAAATTTCTTTATAAGTCACTTTTCCAGAAGCATTAATAACAAATACAGCTCTACAAGCAACACCTGCTAATGGTCCAGAAGAGATTAATACACCATAAGATTTTGCGAAAGCTTTTGCTCTAAAATCTGAACCAACTTTTAAATTTTCAATTCCTTCAGTTGTACAGAATCTTCCCATTGCAAATGGTAAATCCATAGAAACTACGATTACTTCTGCATTTTCTATTTTCGCTGCTTCAACATTAAATTTTCTTGTTTCTGCTGCACAAACAGCTGTATCTAAAGATGGAACTACTACTATAATTTGAGCTTTTTCTTTTTCTCCACCAATTTGAATATCTGATAAATCTCTTGCTACAACTGTAACAACAGGTGCAATATCTCCTACATTAATTTCTGTACCACTTAAAGTTACTTCATTTCCTTTTAATTTTGTTGTTGCCATTATTATTTTCCTTTAATTTTTTTAAAATATATACGAAATTATAATCAAATAGGATAAATTTACTCTTAATTATTTGCAATCAAGATGTAATTATTTTATCTGTTACTATTTAACTCTAATAGCATCTATTTCAAGAACAATTTTATCCTCTGATAATAGTTTTGTCAATGAAGCTTTAAAAGCTTTTTTACTAAGACCAAATACTTCATTTATATCAGAAGCCTCACTCTTATAAGTAAAATTTAATTTTCCACCATTTTCAACTAAAATATCAAAAACTTTATCACCTGATATTTTTTCACCAATTTTTTGCAAAGACAAATCAATTTTATTATCAGCTCTAATGTTTTTTATATAAGCTCTTTTTTTATCACCAATTTTTAAATTTTCAAAAATTTCTGTGTGATAAATCATTCCTTCATATCTATTATTAACTATTACTTTATATCCTAATGGAGTTTTAGAATAAAGTATTATTTCAACCTCATCATTTTTTTCTAAATCTCTTATCTCTTTTAATAACTCATATTTTTCAGAGGCTATTAACCTATTTGTTCTCTCGTCTAATTGAAGTTGTAAAACTTTTCTTTTTCCAACGTCATAAGTTCCTTTTTGCTTATTTTTTGGAACTAAAATATCTTTTGGTAATCCAATATCTACAAATGCTCCAAACTTTGCACTATCAACTATTTCTAAAGATGCAAATTCATATAAATAAACATAAGGTTTTAATGTTGTTGATACAAGTCTATCTTCACTGTCTGTATAAATAAATACTTCAAGTAAACTATCAATTTCCATAGACTTTGTAACATAGGCATTTGGCAGTAGTACTTCTGTTTCGTCAGCACTAATTAAATAAATTCCAGGTTCACTAACCCTATTTACTCTTAAAGTATTTAATCTTCCTACTTCTATTTTTTCATTCATTTTGGTTTTTCCGTTTCTTTTTTTGTTTAATTGTCGATTATAGCTAAATAATTCTTTTTAGTGAAATCTTACAAATATTGTTTAAATAATAAATTTATTCTTCTATTAAAATAGAATCATCTATTTTTATTATTCCTGTGTTAATAACATCTGCATAAATTCCAACTTTTCCATCATTACTTTTTTTAATGGTTTTTAATATATTTATATCTTTTGGTAAATTCTCTTGTTCTAATGTAGTCATTACACATCTACTTGTTGATTGTTTTATTTTTAAAATAACTTCTTCTCCAATATATATTTTTTTACCTACCCAGTTATTTTCAACAAAATCTTTTTCTTTGGAATCTAATTGAATAATAATATTTGGTCTAAATCTATTAATATTAAAATCTCCTTCTTTATATAATTCTTCTAGTTTAGATATAGTTGAAGTTGTTAATAAATGTATTATTCCAATATCAAAAAATGTACCTTTAGGCATAATAACATCAAGTATAGAATCATCAAATAAACCTTCAAGTTTTGCATCATTTGGAACATTTGAGGATAGTCTAATATCTGAATTGAAGTTTTTAGATAATATTTCATCAATATCATTTTGGGAACTTGATAATACTGATTTATCAGGTAATTTAATCTCTATATTTGGAATTTTATTAAGTGTTGGTTCTTCTAAAAAACTTGAACTGTATTTAAAAATATTTGGCCATTTTCTAGGGTTTTTAGCACTTATTACTTTTTTACTTTTTATATCAATTAATGCGTAAGAACGATCACCTAATAAACCTTTTTCAGTGATTATAGTTTGTTTTAAATTTTCTCCTTGCATAGATTTAACTGGATATCTTAATAAAGAAGAAACTTTACCTATTTTTTTCATATAAATAACTCCTAAAATGAAATTTTGGTAATTATATGTTTTATGCTAAGTCAATTCAAGATAAAAAAAATACAATTTATTGTAAATTTTGTACATCTAAGATTTTGTTTTTAAGGCTTTAAATTCTGAAGGTGTATAGTTTGAATATTTTTTAAAAAATTTTGAGAAATGTGAAGTGCTATTAAAACCCATTTTTTCAGATATCTCTTTTATAGATAAATTTGAATATGATAATTGTCTTTTAATCTCAATAATATTTCTATCAATAATCAAAGATAAAAGAGTTTTATTTAAGTATTGTTTTGTTAATTCATTTAATCTTTTAGTTGTTATTCCAAAATAATTTGCATAAAAATGTGTATTTTTTTCAGTTTTATAGTTATCATCAATTAATCTTATTAAAGTATAAATTCGTTCATTTTTATAATACAAGTTTGCATCTGGTTCTTTAAATTTTAATATATATTCTAAAATCGAACAAAAAAGATGCGAAGAAATTCTATTATGTATATCTTCTTCTTTTTCAATCATTAAAATTAAATTACTTATATTTTTTGAAATAGCATTGGAAATTTTAATAATAGGTAATGCATTTTCTTCAAATAATTCATTTATAATACTATTTGGAGGTAAAAATTCTTTCGAAAAATGGAAAATATATCCTTCACAATTTTCAAAAAAATCATCTTTTAATAACTGATGTATTTGCCAAGGTTTTACTAAAGATAGAGTATTTTTTTTTAAAATAAATTCTTGAAAATCAATTTTATATTTTAGTTGACTTTTGGTTATATATACGATTTCATATAATTCATGCTGTTGAGGACTAAAAGTAAAAAAATCTTTTTTACTTTCTATATCTATTTTTATAAAACTAAAAGATTTATTTTTATTTAAAATATTTTTTTTATTCATTCAATTTTTTATAATATACTATCTTTTTAATCCAATTAGTTTCACTACTGTTAAAATAATAACTGATACCATAATAATACTAGCTCCTGAACTAATATCATATACATAAGAAACAATTAACCCAATGATTGTAAATATTGTGGCTAAAATTGAACTAATTAGCATCATCGAAGAAAGTTTATTTGCAAATGTTTCAGCTAAATATGTAGGAATTGTTAAAAGTGCAATAACTAAAATCAATCCAACTGCCTTAATTGCTGCAACGACACAAAGTGCTGCAAGAATCAAAATTAACGTATAAAAGAACTTTACATTTATACCTCTTAAACTTGCAAATTCACTATCATAAGAAACTGCTAATATCTGTTTATAAAAAAATAAAATAATGAAAATAATGAAAAAATCTAATAAAGACATAAATATTAAGTCTTCATTAGAAACAGCAATAATTGAACCAAATAAATATGACATCAAATCTACATTATATCCAGGAGTTAAATCAACAAATATAATTCCTATTGCCATACCACTTGCCCACATTATGCCGATAATTGCATCTATTCTTGTTCTATTTTTTAATGTTATTATCGCAATTATTATTGCTGTTAATACAGCAAAAATTGTTGCACCAAATAAAACAGGTATTCCCAAATAAATAGCAAGTCCAATTCCACCATAAGAACTATGAGCTATTCCACCAGTTAAAAAAGTAATTTTATTTACAACTACTAAAGAACCTATAATTCCAGCAGCAATTGAAATCAAAATTCCTGCAATTAAGGCATTTTGAATAAAACTATATTGTAAAACTTCTAACATTTCTTACCTTTAATGGTTGTGATTACAACAAATTTGAGTTTTTCCTAATGCTGATAGAAGTTCAACTTCGCATAAATGCTCATTTTGTGTATTTATATTTTTTTGTACATTTTCTAAAGAGTGATAAACAATATTTTTATTGATATGTGCTACATTTTTTGCATAATTTAATAAAACAGAGATATCATGACTAACAACAACTATACAAATAGATTTATTTAACTCTTTTAATAATTCATAAATTTCTCTTTGACCTTTTACATCAATACTTGCTGTTGGTTCATCTAAAAGCATAATTTTCGGGTTTGAACAAAGAGCACGTGCTATAAAAACTCTTTGTCTTTGTCCTCCACTTAAATCACCAATTTTGCTATTTGCGAATTTTTCCATACCTACTTGTTCCAATGATTTCATTGCACAAGAAATATCATCTTTTGAATAACCAAATATTTTCTTTTTAGAGCTAATATGTCCCATCAGAACTATTTCTAAAGCAGTAATTGGAAAATCAATATTTAAATTTGTATTTTGAGGAACATATCCTATTAAACTATTTGGTATTTTTTTATTAATTGTTCCAGATTGAGGAGTTAACAATCCTAAAATCAATTTTAATAAAGTTGATTTTCCACCACCATTTGGTCCAATTATTGCTAAAAAATCATTTTCATTTATTGATAAATTTATATTTTCTAATACATCTGTTTTATGGTATCTATAAGATAAATTACTTATATTTATTAATTCCACTAAAAAACCTTTATTTGCAACTTTGTTGCAATATTATCAAAGATTAGATAAATCTAATCTCAAATTTCATTTCTAATCCAAGAATAAACTAATCCTAAATATTCATGAATTGCAATTTCAACTTTTCGCAAATTCTTTGCACTAAAATATGCACTATAAGAATCATCCAAATAAGCCAAATTATTTGTAGGACTTGCAATGATATTTAATCCTTCTTTTTCAAATAAAAGTATTGAACGTTTCATATGAGATGCTGAAGTCACTAAAATAAAAGGTTCTGTTCCAACTATTTTTTTTGTTTCAATAACTTCTTCTTTTGTATCTTTTGGAGTATCAAGTCTTATAATATCTTCTTTCTTAACTCCTAATGAAATTGCTAATTTTTCTTGCATTAAAGCATGGGAATCTCCACCACTAATACTATAACCTGAAACTATAAGTTTTGCATTTTCTAGATTTTTATAATGTCTTATTCCCTCAACTAATCTATTTATTGCTGTCATTTTAACCTGAGAAGTAATACTTAAACTATCATCATTTTTATGTCCACTTCCTAAAACTAAAATATAATTTACTTTTGGTGTTTGAAGTAAAGCTGGATATGAATTTTCAAGTGGATATAAAATTGCATTTGAAATAGTTTGATTTGATAAAAGAGCAAACCATAAAAAAGCTAGAAATAAAAAAAATTTAGCTTTTTTGTATGAATTAAACATCAAATAAATAAAAGATAAAAAAAGTAAAAAAAGACCAATAGGAATTGGCAACAAAAAAGCTGAAACGATTTTTTTAAATACAAACATCTAAACTCCAATTAAAGCTGAAGTATATCCAACAACCCTACTTTTATCTTTTGTTACATCAGCACTTGTGCAATGATTTAATATTTTAGTTTCATAATTATTTTTTATTGCCCAATTAATTATTGCTTTAACTCCTATTTTTCCGCAAGCTTCACAATAATCAAAAAGTTTTAAATCTTTTTTATTTATTGCTTCTAAGCAGATATTATCAAGTTTTTGCGCTTCTTCAAGAGTATAAAAATGACTTAAATCTGTACTAATTACTACAAAATTAGACTTATCTTTTAAAACCTCATCAATAACTTTTGATAAATCTTTATAATCAATTTGCCCATAAACTATCTCAACTAATTGAACATCTCCAAAATAGTGTTTTATAAATGGAGTTTGGGTTTCAGTTGAGTGTTCAAATTCACACTCCACATTAAAATCTAGAAAATCATATTTATCTATTAAGTTTTGAGAAAACTCTTTATCAATTTTTAAATTTCCAAGTGGTGTTTCATATTCATCATACAAAGCAACACTTGCTCCTTTTAAATAAACTCTATGAGATGGACCAATTACAACTACTCTTTTTATATTCTTTTTTGAAGCTGAAACTAACTTGTAAGCCATATTTGCAGTATAACCACTATAAATATATCCAGCGTGGGGAACAATAATAGCTTTTATATCATCAAAACTTTCATCATTTGTTTTAACACTATTAAAATGATTTATGTATTTTAAAATCTCTTCTTTTTTTTGTGGATAAAAACTTCCACTTACAACTGCTTTTCTTATACTCATTTGAAAACTCCATCAAGTTTTGTTTTACATTTAGGACAACATCCGTCAACAAGTCTATTTTCTAAAACATTAAAATATTCTCTTATTATTAAAACTTCTCCACAATTTTTGCAAACTGTATCATTTTCGAAAGTGCTATTTCCTTTATAAACATAGTTTAACCCATGACTTTTTGCAATATCAAATGCCATTTGTAGAGTTTCATCTTTTGTTCGTTCTAAATTTTGTTCTTTATAATCTGGATGAAAAGCGCTAATATGCCAAGGAACATCAACACCAAGATTTTCTTTTATAAATTTAACAATATTTTCTAACTCTTGTTTTGAGTCATTAATTGTTGGAACTATTAAAGTTGTAATTTCTAAATGAATATCATTTTTTTTGATATTTATCAAATTATCACAAACAACTTTTAAATCTCCACCTAAAGATTTTTTATAATAGTTTTTATCAAAGGATTTCAAATCAATATTCATAGCATCAATAACACCTTTCATATCAGCTATTACTTCACTACTTTCAAAACCATTTGAAACAAAAACAGATTTTAGTCCAAACTCTTTTGCCTTTAAAGCTATATCTTTAGCAAATGGATAAAAAATTGTTGGTTCATTATAAGTATATGAAATTGACTCACATTTTTTTTCTCTTGCAATATTTACTATTTCATCTACACTAAAATAATTGTTTTTGTTTATATTTGATGTTTGCGAGATTTGCCAGTTTTGACAAAATGAACATCTAAAATTACAACCAACTGTTCCCAAACTAAGAGATTTTGAAGAAGGTAAAAAATGATAAAGAGGTTTTTTTTCTATTGGGTCAATATTTAATGCACTCAAATATCCATAAACTAAACACTCTATTTTTTCACCAATATTTTTATTTACTCCACAAACTCCTGTTTGCCCTACTTTTAATTTACAATAATAAGAGCATAAAAGGCAAACTAATCGCTCTTTTTCTTGTTTATAAAATTTCATTTTATCTTCTTAACTTCATAAGTAAAGATTTGAGGATGAAACTCCAAACAATTTATTTCAAAACTTCCTTTATAACAAAGATGTGAGAAAAACTCTTCAAAAGTTGGGAGTTGTTCCCAAACTTGTGGTAAGAAAGTACTTCTTCTTCCATCTTTTTGTAAAATTACACCATGAATATTTGGTTTGATTTTTGATTTTAAATCTTTTATATTTGTATAAATCACTTCAACTGGCGTTGATAATATAGAGATTTCAATTTTTACTTTTTTAAACTCTAAGGGCGTTAATTCATAAAATCTTGGGTCTTCAAAAGCAGCTGCTAAGGCATTTGAAATCAAATCATCTAAAAGTGGTCTATATGCTTGAAGTGAACCAATACAACCTCTAAGTTGCCCATCCAAAGTCAATGTTACAAAAGTTGCACCATTTTCTTTCAGTTCTGGAAAATCAGTTAAAAGTTTTGTTTTATCAATCTTTATATTTGAATCAAACTTCTTTTCAATAGATTTTTTTGTTATATCCAATAAAACCTGATTTTCCATATTAACTCCTTAGTTTTTAATAATATCCTTTATTGCTTCAATAAATTCATCACTATCATTTACACAACGGCATACTTTATATTCACTAATTCCTAATTTATGAGCAATTTCTCTATATTCAATATCAAGTTCAAAATCTGTTTCAGAATTATCAACAATAAATGAAATTGGATAAATAATTACATTTTCATCTTTAAAATTTTTTAACATATCTTCAAGTGATGGTTCAAGCCATTTTAAAGGTCCAACTTTTGATTGATATGCTAAATTAATTGATTTAAATTTTATTCCCTTTTCATCTAATTTTTTTGATAAAATTTCCACATGTTCATTCATCTGCTCTTCATAAGGATCACCTTTTTTAACAATTTTTTGTGGTAATCCATGTGCAGAAAATATCAAATTATACTCTTTTTTGTCATCAATATTTCTAATTACTTCATTTACAATACAATCATTAAATTTATCATTTTTATAAAATTCTTCTATATATTTTACAGTAAATCCCTCATATGGGATATTTCCTATAAAATCTTGAACTGACGATTTTGTTGTAGTAGTTGAAAATTGTGCATATAAAGGAAATAATAAAATTTCATTTATTCCATCTTTTTTTATTTGCTCTAGAACATCATTTGCAAATGGAGGAGTATAACGCATAGCTTGATATGTTTTAAACTCTTCTATTTTTTCATTACATTTATCTACTAATTTTTCAGTTAATGGATTAATTGGTGAAGCATTACCAATTTTTTCATAATTTTCCCAAGCACTATCAAGTCTTTTTTTTACTATAAAATTTGCAATAATACTTCTTATAAAATCTATATTTATAGTTAATATATTTTCATCATTAAACATATTTGTTAAAAACATTTTTAATTCATCTTTATTTCTAGCTCCACCCATATTTAATAGAACTAAAGCCTTTTTATTTTTTTGCATTTTCTTCTAACCTTATAATTTTATCACTACACCATTTTGCCATATCTAAATCATGAGTTATTAACAAAATAGCACATTTATCTAATAATGTAATCAATAATTTCATCACATCGTAAGCTATTATATTATCAAGTGCAGATGTTGGTTCATCAACTAAAAGTAAATCTGGTTTCATCAAAAGTGCTCTTAAAATTGAACATCTTTGAAGTTGACCTCCACTTAATTGATATGTTTTTTTATCTAACAACTCTTTTTGTAAACTTAACTTTGGTAAAAGTTCATCTAATTCTTTATAAAAATCTCTTTTTACTACATCTTTTATCTGCTCTAAAATTGAGTAAGTTGGATGAAAAGAGTTAAAAGGATCTTGAAAAATCATTGCAATATTTGATTTTTCAATAGTTCCACTTATTGGTTTTAAATTTCCGTAAATTAATTCAAAAAGAGTAGTTTTTCCTGTTCCACTTTTTCCAAAAATTGTAACTAATTCACCTTTTTTTAATTTCAATGAAAAATCTTTGTAAATTGGGTTTTCTTTTTTATAATAAAATATTAAATTATTTATATTTAAAACTAAATCTTTATTCAACTTTTTACCTTTTAATTTAATTTATTACTATATTAAAAAATAGCTTTATCTTCCCTCTACAAAGAGTTTTTGTGCATTTCACTTTTTTTATACAATAATAGGTAAAACTTATACTGAATATTTAATAAAAAAAGAAAATATTAAGCATAAAAAAAGAAAAAAAAGCTAAAATATTTTTCTTAAATTTAAGGAGATAAAATGAAAAAAATCGTTCTTGCAACATTAGCTGTTGCTACTTTAGCGTTAGCAGATGCACCTGCAGCTTACAATACTTGTAAAGCATGTCATGGAGCAAAAGGTGAAATCAACATTACTACTCAAAGTAAAAGTCATGTTCCAGCAAACTTAGCAAAAGCTGATGTTGAAAAAGCATTACATGGTTATAAAGATGGAACTTATGGTGGACCAATGAAAGGTATCATGAAAGGTCAAGTAATGAAACTTTCTGACGCTGACATCAAAGCTTTAGCTGAATATATCGGTAAATAATTTTTTAGAAGAATAAAGACTCTTTATTCTTCTTTCTTTTCCTCTTTTTTCTTTTCACTTTGAAGTTTTTCTTCTTTAGCTTCTTTTAAATTCTTCTCTTTTTTTATTGCATCGTTTAAATCATCAACACTATCATATAAAAGACCATTTAACATCTTATTAGCATCATCAAATTGACCTGTTTTTGCAGCCCAAACAAAAAGAAGTAATAATCCTGCTGAGATTATAATTCCAACAATCAACATAAAAAAAAGTGTATCATTTATCATTTTAAAACTCCTATTTCATCTTTATTCTAAGTGAATTTAATACAACCATTAATGAACTTAAACTCATTGATAAAGCAGCCACTAAAGGAATAACTAGACCAGCCATTGCTAAAGGTATTGTAATCATATTATAAACTATTGATAAAGATAAATTTTGTTTAATATATTTATATGTTTTATTTGAAATAACAAATGCATCCTTCAAAGAATTTAGCGTTGAATTTAATAAAACTATATCAGAAACAGCAAGTGAAATATCAGCTGAATTTCCCATTGCAATTGCAACATCTGCATTTGATAAAGCAACACTATCATTTACTCCATCTCCAACCATCACAACTATCTTATTCTCTTTTTTTAACTCTTTTATATAATTTGCTTTTGAAACTGGTGTTTGCTTTGCAAAATATTTTTTAATATTTAATTCATTTGCAATTTTTGAAGCAACTTGTTCATTATCACCTGTTAGCATAATTACATCAATATTCTTATTTTGAAGATATTCTATAATCTCTTTTGCATCATCTTTTATTTTATCTTCAAGTTCAAAAGTTGCAATTACTTTTTTATTTATAGCAAACAAATAAACTGTTTTTGTTGAATCAAATTTATAATATATTCCAAATTCTCTTAACAACTCAATATTTCCACCAATAATTTCAAACTCTTTTTCTTCTATATTTTTATATATTGCACTCATTCCTTTTGCTTCTATATTTTTTACAGTTTCAAGTTCTTTAATTTTTAAATCGTACTTTGATTCTAAATATTTTTTTATTGAAATACTAACAGGATGACTAGAAGCAGAAAGTAAAGAGTATAAAAGGTTTAATTTATGAATATTATCATCTAAAATTCGAGCTTTTGATACATTTAATTCACCTTTAGTTAAAGTTCCTGTTTTATCAAAAACTACACTTGAAGCAACAGCAAGTGTTTCAATAAATTTTGCTTCTTTGAAGAGTAAACCTTTTTTTGCAAGCTCTGAAATACCTATTAAACTTGCCATTGGAGTAGCAAGTGCTAAAGCGCAAGGACATGCAATAACTATAACTGAAACAGCAACAATAAATGATTTTTCAAATTGACTTGTTCCTTCATAATCAAAACCTAAATCTATTCCAAAAAAATACCAAACAACAAAAGTAAGAATTGCTAAACTTAAAATAGTAACACTAAAACCTTTTGAGATTTCTGCTGCTTTTGTTTGAATAGTTGGTTTAGAGTTTAAAGAATCTTCCAATAAAGAAACAATTGAAGAGAAAGTTGAATTTTTAAAATTTTTAGTAACTTCAAATTGTATTAAAGAATCTAAATTTATAGTTCCACTATAAACAATATCCTGAGTTTTTTTATAAATGGGAAGAGATTCTCCTGTTAAAGTTGATTCATCAAAAGAGCCACTTCCTTGGATAATTTTTCCATCAACAGGAACTTTTTCTCCTGGTTTTATTTCTATAATATCACCAATATTTATACTATTTAGAGCTACAGTTTTTCTCTCATTGTTTTTTATAACAACAGCTTCTAAAGGTAAACTTGATTTTATTTTATCTAAAGTATCAACAGCAGATTTTTTTCCTATTACTTCTAAATATTTTCCAACTAATACAAAAGTAATAATCATTGAAACTGAATCAAAATAACTCTCACCTTTTGCACCAAAAAGAATAAATAAAGAATATATATAAGTTGATGTTGCACCAGTTGCTACTAAAAAATCCATATTTAAAATACCATTTTTTAAACCAAAATAAGCACCTTTGAAAAATATCCATCCACTATAAAATAAAACAGGAGTTGAAAGTAAAAATTCTCCTATATGAATCATATCTTTTACTTCTTTTGATATACCCGTAAAAAATCCAGTATATTTTGCAACACTTAACATCATAATATTCATACTACAAACAACAGCAACCATCATACGAATAAAATAATCTCTTTTTGCTTTTGAAGCTTGTGCATCTGCTACACTTGAATCATAAGCATATGCGTTATAACCAATTGATCTAATTTTTAAAATAATTTCTGAAAGTTTTAGTTTTTCATCATCCCAAACAATCCGTGCCTTATTTGTTGTAAAATTGATATTAGCTTCAACTATTCCTTTTGTGTCATATAATATTTTTTCATTTAACCAAACACAAGCAGCACAATGAATTCCTTCAATTATCAAATCTATTTGAGAAAATCCATCTTTTGTTTTACTTACATAATTATCTAAAAAATTTTCAGAATCAAATTTTGTAACATCATCATTATCTAATTTTATAGGAGGAGCAATTGTTTTATTTCCTAATTTATCATAAAAAGAGTCTAATCCATCATCTTTTAGTATATGATATACGCCTTGGCATCCTTTACAGCAAAAATTTAAATCTTCTTCTTTTATCATTACATTTTCATCAAATTCTAAATGACAATGATTACACTTGATTTTCGACAAATGGACTCCTAATAGACCAAAACTATATAATTATTGATTTTTTTATTACTTAGATATTATGTTTATTTATGATATTATATCTTAATAATTTTGGAGAGAGTCTTAATAATGATAAATAATATTTCAATACTGAAAAATATAACTATTTTATATGCAGAAGATGAAAAAGACTTAAGAGAAGTAACACATCAAATTTTAAAAGGCTTTACCAAAAAGCAATATGTTGCACAAAATGGACAAGAAGGTCTAGAACTTTTTAAAAAATATGAGAATGAAATTGATTTAATTATTACTGATGTTAATATGCCTATTTTAAATGGTTTAGACATGGTAAAAGAGATAAAAAAAATCAATATGAATATTCCTATTATTGTTGCAACTGCATTTTCAAATAAAGAGTATTTACTTGAAGCTATCGATATTGGTGTTGATAAATATGTTTTAAAACCTATTGATATTGCAAAACTTTTACAAGTAATGTCACAATCTTTGATTTATCATGAATTAAAAGATTTATACACAGATAAACTAACAAATCTTCCAAATAGAAATAAACTAAAAAAAGATTTAGATGAAAACAATATTGATTTAATGGCATTATTAGATATTGATGAATTTTCAACAGTAAATGATTTATTTGGTGAAAAAATTGGTGATACAATTTTATATGAGTTAGCTAATAAATTAAAAAGCTATTTTAGTGATGAAGAGTATTTTGTATATAGAATTGAAGCTGATAAATTTGCAATTGTTGCAAAGCAAAGTAATAAAGATGTAAATGAATTTTATGATATATGTAAAACATTCGCTGATAAAATTGAAAAAGAATCATTACTTATTGATGAAGATGAAATTGATATAAATATAACTATTGGAATAGCACAAGGAGATGGAGCAAGAGCGTATAAATACTCACAAAGAGTTATAAATTATGCAAGAACAAAACTTCAAAGAATTATGATTTATAATGAATCATTTAAAATCCAACAATCTTTTGAAGAAAATATAAAATGGGTAAAACAATTAAAAGTTGGATTCAGAGAAAATTTATTTCAAGCCTATTTTCAGCCAATTGTTGATACCCAAACAAAAGAAGTTCATAAATATGAGGCACTTATTCGTTATGTAACAAAAGAAGGTGTTGAAATAGCTCCATATAACTTTATAAATGTTGCAAAAAAGACAAAACTTTATCCAAACATCATAAAAATTGTTATACAAGATGCTTTTAAACTAATAAAAAACAAAAACAAAAGAGTTTCGGTTAATATCTCTTTTGATGATATTGCAAATGAAGAAACAACTGCATTTATTTATGAAGTTTTAGAACAAAATAGAAAATATACTCAATTTTTAGAATTTGAAATTTTAGAATCAGAAGAGATTTCAGATTTCAATGAAGTTTCAAAATTCATTGCAGAAATTAAAAAGTTTGATTGTATTGTGGGAGTTGATGATTTTGGAGCTGGATATTCAAACTTCAACTTATTAACTCTTCTTGATATTGATTTCGTTAAGATTGATGGTTCATTAATTGAAAGAATTAATAGTTCAAAAGATTTAGAAATAATTGTAAATACAATTGCTAATTTTTCAAAAGAATTTAAAGTAAAAACTGTTGCAGAATATGTATCAAATGAAGATATTTATAACAAAATAAAAGAGTTAAACATTGATTATTGTCAAGGTTATTACTTTGAAAAACCTTTGAGTTATGATAGTATCAATTAGATTAAGTAGTTAATTACTTAGCCAATTTGATATTATATTTTCTTTCTTGAAAAGTTTAGTTTTTATTCTGGTTATATTTGCAATACAAACTAATTCTTTTGCAGCTGTTTGTAAATCATCATTAATTATTAAATAATCGTAATCTTGAAAAAATTCAACTTCTGCTTTAGCATTTTTAATTCTTTTTTCAATAATTTCTAAACTATCTGTATTTCTACTATTTAATCTCTCTTCTAAAACATTTAAAGATGGCGTTGTAATAAATACTGATGTAACTAAAGCATTTATCTTATTTCTAACAATTTCATGACCTTGAACATCAATATCAAAAATTATCAATTTACCCTCTTCTAAAGCTTTATTAATAGGTTTTAATGATGTTCCATAATAGTTATCATGTACTTTTGCATATTCTAAAAAATCATTGTTTTTTATATCTTCTTCAAACTCTTCTTTAGAAACAAAAAAGTAATCAATACCATTTACTTCTCCAACTCTTGGAGCTCTTGTTGTAGTTGAAATTGAAAAATAGTAATTATCAATATTTTTATATACTTCTTTTAATAGAGTTGATTTTCCACAACCGCTAGGACCTGAGATGATTAAAATTGCACCTTTTTTCTCTTTTATCATCTTATTTTTCCTTTAAAGTAATTCTAACATCAACCGTTTCACCACTTGAAAGTTTATCAATTACCGTTTGATCAAATTTTTCAAGTAAAGGTCTTAATTCATTTATATTAAAATTACTTAGAACTAAATTATAAGGCTTAATAGGCTCTTTTGTTAAATCAAATTCATATTCTTTAACTTCGGCTAAAGCATCATCAATAATAGATGAAATATCTTTCCAATCATTTTTTTCAAGATTTATTTCATTTTGAATATTATCTTCTCTTAGAATATCATTTATTTTATCTAATTCTCGAGAATCTAAAACTCCACCCATATTTAAAGAAGCAAGGCTAACTATACTTTCATCTTCATCTAAATCAAATTCTTCTTCTATCTTTTCTTCCATATCATTATCTATATAATTTACAATAGGAACAGTAACTTCTTCATCTTCTTCATCATCATAAGAGGTAAATGTTGTTACTTTTCTATTATGTTCATATTCCTCTTCTTCTTTAATAATTTCTAATTGTTCAACTAAAAGTGATTCTAACTTTGTAGGTAAAAATGGTCTTGGAATAATAAAATCTCTTGATTTATCAAAAGGTAATTCTTCAGAACTAATAGCACCTAATTTTTTTGAAAGTTGCTTAAGTGAATTAAATTTATCATCTATAAAATTTTGATCTACAACTATTAAATCAAATTTTTCATTTATACTATTTGTTTTTTGAATAGTTAGATTTATATTTAATCTCTTACAAACTAAAGTAAAAATATGTTCAATAATTGCTGTTTCACAAATTAATAATAAATTCACTTTATCTCCTGCAATTTCAATTGTTCTAACTTATAAACTTTATCACATCTCATTGCAAGTTCATTTTCATGTGTTACTAAAATAAGACCTGCATCATTATTTTTAATATAATTAAATAGAGTATTCATTACAACATTTGCTGTATCTTTATCCAAGTTTCCTGTTGGTTCATCTGCAAAAATAATCGCTGGTTTTTTTGTCATAACTCTTGCAATCGATAATCTTTGTTGCTGTCCACCACTTAATTCACCAACACCTTGATTGATAACATATTCTATATTTAATTCTTTTAATAAATTATTATCTATTTTTTCACCACTTAATAATGTGGCTATTTCTAAATTTTCAATTGCTGAAAAGCCTCGAAAAAGATAATGTGCTTGAAAGATTATACCAAAATCATCTCTTCTTATCTTTAAAAGATCATTTTGTTTTATTGAATACATATCTTTACTTTTAAAAACAACATTTCCAAAAGATGGTTTTAAAAGAGAAGATAAAATATTTAAAAGTGTTGATTTTCCACTTCCACTTGTACCAATTATAGCTATTGATTCTTTTTTGTGAAGAGATAAATTTATATTTTTGAAAAGTTCGTAATCAAATTTATGAGATAAGTTATTAGCTTGGAGTAAAAGGTCATCTGCAATGAGCGTATCTTTATTATTAGCTTCACTCATTACATATTTCCTTTTATTTTTTTACATTGTAGTTTTAATTAACTACTAATTATTTACCCATTTGTTTTGCAACTTCTGCTGCAAAATCTTCTTCTTTTTTCTCAATACCTTCACCAAGTTCAAATCTAATGTACTCAGTGATTTTAATAGATGCATCAACTTCTGCAATTGCTTGCTCAACAGTTTTTTTATCATCCATTACATAAGCTTGAGATAAAAGTGCAAATCTTCCATCTAATTGAGTATTATCAGTGATATATCTTTCAATTTTTCCTGGAATAATATTTGCCCAAATTTTTTCTGGTTTACCTTGAGTTTTTAATTCTTCTTCAAATTTAGTTTTTGCAGCAGCAATTGCTTCATCTGTTAATTGAGATCTAGAAACAAAATCAGGAATATTTTTTAATGGTTTTCCTAATCTTTTTAACTCATCATTTTCAGCTTCAATTTCTGCTCTAATCGCTTTATTTTCAGATTCAACAAACTCTGCATCTAAATCTTTATATGAAATTACTGTTGGTTTCATAGCAGATGCGTGCATTGCAATATTTCTTAATAATGCAGCTGCTTTATCTTTTACAGCTTCATCACAAGTAGCAGCTAAAACAACTCCTACTCTTCCTGTTGCATGAACATATCCATTTACAACTTGTCCTGAAACTAAAGCAAGTTTTCTAGCTACCAAATTTTCACCGATTGTTGCAATTTTTTCATTTAAATAAGTTTTAAATTCTTGTCCATTAATTACAGAAGTTGTTAAAACTTCAGCTGAAGCAATTTCATTACTTAAAGCGTGATTTGTAATCTCTTTTGTTAAATTAACAAAATTTTCATTTTTTGCAACGAAATCTGTTTGTGAATTTAATTCTAATAAAGCAGCTTTTGTGAAGTCATCATTAACTAAAACAGAAATTAAACCTTCAGCAGCTACATTTCCAGCTTTTTTAGCAGCTTTACCTAAACCAGCTTCTCTTAAAGCTTGAACAGCTTTTTCTAAGTCACCACCAGTTTCATTTAGTGCATTTTTACAATCAAGCATTCCTGCACCAGTCATTTCTCTTAATTCTTTGATTAATTGTGGAGTTGCACCTGCCATAATTATGCTTCCTCTACTTCTGAAATTTCAGACTCACCTTCTGCAACAGCTTCAGCGATTAACTCTTCTGTTTCTTCAACAGTAACAGGTTCTAATTCAACACCTGTTTCATCTGATAATACAGCTTTCCCTTCATTCATTGCTGCAGCCATTTCGTTGCAGAATAAGTGAATTGATCTAATAGCATCATCATTTCCTGGAATTGGTAAATCTACAACATCAGGGTCACAGTTTGTATCTAAAGGAGCAACAACAGTGATTCCTAATCTTCTAGCTTCTTGAATTGCAATTTTTTCTTTAACAGCATCAAGAACAAACATCATATCTGGAAGTTTGTGCATTTCTTTGATACCACCAAGGTATAATTCTAATTTTTCTTCTTTTCTAGTAAGCATTAAAGCTTCTTTTTTAGTTAAAAGATCTAATTGACCTTCTTCTCTCATTTTTTTAATAATTTCTAATTTTCTAATTGATTTTTTAATTGTTCCGAAGTTAGTTAACATACCACCTAACCATCTATGGTTAACATATGGCATTCCACAAGAAATAGCAGCTTTTTTGATAGTTTCGCTAGCTTGTTTTTTAGTACCTACGAAAATCATAGTTTCACCTTGAGCAGCTCTGTCTCTAACAACGTTATATGTATATCTGAAGTATCTTAACGTTTTTTGTAAATCTATAATATAGATATTTTTTCTAACACCGAAAATGAATTTTTTCATTTTTGGATTCCATCTTCTTGTTTGGTGTCCGAAGTGTACACCACACTCTAATAGGTCTTTCATTGTAACCATGAGTAATTCTCCTTGAATTATTTTGTATTTATTTTTTGTAAAGGGTTTAGCCTCTGTGCCCCTTAATGTCAAGATTTCTCTTGTCACAACCCATACAAGGATTGACACATGTGAGGTTCTAAATAAAATTAGAACCGTGATTTTATCTAAATTAAATTTAATTTAACTTTAATCTTAATTTAACAATATTTTTAATTTGTAATTAGATAAAATTAAATTTCAATATAAAAGGATAGATTTTGAATTTGCATGAAAAACTAAATGAATTAAAAGTTGAAATAGCAAAAGGCGTTGTTGGTCAAGAAGAGATGGTAAACTCTATTTTAATTGGACTTCTTACAAATGGTCATATTTTACTAGAAGGTGTTCCAGGTTTAGCAAAAACTACAACTGTAAAATGTGTATCACAAGCTTTAAGTCTTAATTTTAAAAGAATACAATTTACTCCTGATTTACTTCCTAGTGATATTATTGGTGCTCAAATTTTTGATATGAAAACTAATGAATTTAAAATCAAAAAAGGTCCAATATTTACAAATTTACTTTTAGCAGATGAAATCAATAGAGCTCCTGCAAAAGTGCAATCAGCACTTCTTGAAGTTATGCAAGAAAGACAAGTAACAATAGCTGATGATACCTTTAAAATAGATACTCCTTTTTTAGTTTTAGCAACTCAAAATCCAATCGAACAAGAAGGAGCTTATACTTTACCTGAAGCTCAACTTGATAGATTTATGTTTAAAATTGTTGTTTCATATAATACAAAAGAACAAGAGTATGAAATAGCAAAAAAAGCTACAATGAACTCTTTTGAAGAGATAAACAAAGTTTTAGATAAAGATATTTTAGAAAAACTAAAACAAGCAGTTAAACAAATACATATTGATAAAGAATTAGAAGAATACATTATTGATATTATTGATGCAAGTAGAAATCCAAAAGATTATGGATTAGAGGAATTAGTTGATACTATACATTTTGGAGCAAGTCCAAGGGCAACTATTGATATGTTTAAAGCTGTAAAAGCTAGTGCATTTTTAAGAGGAAATGATTTTGTTTCTCCAATTGATATTGCACTTGTTGTAAAAAATATTTTAAGACATAGAATAATTTTAACTTATGAAGCAATGGCAAAAGAGATAAATGTAGATGATGTTATTCAAAAAATTTTAGAGAAAATTGTTATTCCATAAAATATGAATCAAGCTTTAAAAAAAATACTCATAAAAACAAAAAAACAAGTTTTTTCTGAAATCATTGGAAATAATAGTACAAAATTAAAAGGTGAAGGCTATGATTTTTGTGAACTAAAAGAGTATGAATATGGTGAAGATGTAAAAAATATTGATTGGGTTATAAGTGCAAAAATGCAAAAACCATATGTAAAAGTTTTTTATGCACAAAAAGAGTTAAATGTAAATATTGTTTGTTTATTAAATGGTTCAACATATTTTGGAACTGATATTTTTAAGCAAGATATTATCACTCATATTGCTTCAAGTTTAGGATTTATTTGCATAAAACAAGGTAATCCTTTCTCTTCATTTATAGCAAATGAAAATCTTGAAGTTTGTACAAAAAAATCAAAACAGATTTTTAATGTAAATTTTATGGCTGAACAACTTTATAATTATAATGTAATTGGTAAAAATATAGATTATGAAAAAATTACTAAAGAACTTTTTAAAGCCATTCATCAAAAATCACTCATCTTTTTAATTGGAGATTTTTTTGATATTGAAAAACTTGATTTAAAACTACTTTGTCAAAAACATGAAATTATTGCACTTATAATTAGAGATAAATTTGAAGAAAATCCTTTAGAACTTGGTAATGTAAGTTTTATTGACCCAAACAATAATAAAATGTTTGAATCAATTTTAAATAAAAGTGCAGTTTCAGAGTATGAAAAAAAAGTTTTAGAAAACGATCATAAACTATATAATCATCTACAAAATTGTAGTATTAGATTTACAAAAATATATACAAATGAAGATCCAATAAAAAAACTAATTGGAGTTTTAAAATGAATGAAGATATTTTATCAAAACTCAATGACATAAAAGAGTTAGAAAAAATACCTGATAACTCTATTTTTATCTTTGCATTATTAGTTTTTTTAGGAATTTTAGTTTTATTAAGTATTGTTTTTTTAATCATCAAATTTTTAAAAAATAGAAAAAAAAGTCCACGAAAAATCTATTTTGAAATTTTAAAGCAAATAGATTTTGAAGATGCAAAAAAATCAGCTTATCTTATAACAAAATATGCAAGATTAGTTGCTTCAAATGAAAGAGAAAAAAAATTGGCAAATGAGTTAATAGATGAACTTGAAAAATATAAATATAGAAAAAATGTTGAAATTATAAATAATGAAATCAAAAATAAATACTCAATTTTTTTGGAAGCTTTAGATGTTTAATAATTTCACTTTTGAATATCCATATTTTTTATTATTAATCTTTTTATTTATATTTTGTTCTATTTTTTGTAAAGCAAAATCACCTTCTTATTTAATTCCACATTTAAATATTTTTCAAAAAGTAAATCAAAAATCAAATTTAATAAACTCTATTTTAAAATATTTGATAATTATATTTTCAACAATTGCTCTATCAAGTCCTATAAAAATAAATGATACTATTTTATTAAAAAACGATGGAATAAATATTATTTTAGATTTAGATGCAAGTTATTCTATGAATGAAAGAGATTTAGATGAAAACCATATAAAAAGTCGTTTTGATGTTGTAAAAGAGATAATAAAAGATTTTATGACAAAAAGAGTTGCTGATAATATAGGAGTAGTTTTATTTGGAGATTCGGTACTTATTTCAAGTCCTTTAAGTTTTGATAAAGAGGCTCAAAAAGAAATTATTGATTATTTAGATGTTGGAATGGCAGGTAAAAATACAGCATTGATTGATTCAGTTGCTTCAAGTATAAATATTTTAAAAGATAAAAAAGCAAAATCAAATATCATAATTTTATTAAGTGATGGAGAAGATAATTCTAGTTCCATTCCAATCGAAGTTGTAATAAAATTATTAAAAAAGTATAATATAAAAGTTTATACAATTGGTATTGGAAATTTTAATAACAATATTTTAAATTCATTAGCAAAAGAATCAAATGCAAAAGCTTATGTAGCTTATTCAAAAGAGGATTTAAATTTAATTTATGAAGATATAAATAAACTTGAAAAATCTAAAATTGATCAAAATAAAATTATTTTAAAAGATTATCTTTTCTTTTACCCACTATTTTTTTCAATTTTATGTTTAATTTTATTAATTTATTTAAGGAATAAAGAATAATTGTTTTATTTAATAAGAAGGATTCGTTATGTCAAAAAATAAATCTGCATTGAAAATTTCTTTGCTTTATTTTTTATTTAGTTTTTTTTGGATTTATTTCTCAGATTTAGCACTTAATCTATTTTTTAAAGATTTAAATAATGCGCAATTTTTACAAACTATAAAAGGTTTAATTTTTATTAGTTTATCTTCAATTTTACTATATTTCTTAATCAAAAATTTTTTCAAAACTTTGCAAAATGAAAAATCTCAACTACTTAAAACTAATGAAATTTTAGAAAAAATCATTGAAAATGCTCCTGTAATAATATTTTGGAAAGATAAAAAAGGAGTTTATCTTGGTTGTAATACTGCGTTTCTTGAATTAATGAATTTAAATACTAAAAATGATTTACTTGGGAAAAAAGATTCTGATTTTCATATTAGTGAAAAAGAGAACTTTATGAATGATGATATGATTGTTATTACTACAAGAAATGCAAAATTGAACTATATTGAAACTGTAACAGCAAAAGATAAAAGTTTAAGATTTTTAAATACCTCTAAAGTACCTTTAGTCGATGATAAACAAAATATTATTGGTGTGTTAGGTGTTTCGTTAGATATCACTGACCAAATAAATAAACAAAATCAAATTAAATCTCAAGAAGAACTAATTATACAACAATCAAAACTTGCATCTATGGGAGAAATGATAGGAAATATTGCTCATCAATGGAGACAACCTTTGTCTATTATTTCAACTCTTTCAACAGGAATGAAATTACAAAAAGAATTAAATATCTCAAATGAAGAGTATGAAAAAGAGTCGTTAGACAATATAAATGAAAATGCTCAATATTTATCTAAAACAATTGATGATTTTAAAAACTTTTTTAAAAAAGATACTATAAAAATATCTTCAAATACTAAAACAGTTTTTGAAAAAACTTTAAAACTTATAAATTCAAGATTAAAAAATAGAGATATTGAAATAATTCAACATAATTCCGAAATTGAATTTGAAACTTATGAAAGTGATTTAATACAAATTTTTATAAATATAATAAACAATTCAATTGATGCTTTTGATAATATTAAAACAAATAAATATATTTTTATAAATACAAAACTTGAAAAAGATAAAATAATTATTGAAATAAAAGATAATGCAGGTGGTATACCACAAAATATTATAGATAAAATTTTTGAACCATACTTTACAACAAAAGGTGAAAAACAAGGAACTGGTATTGGGCTTTATATGTCAAAAGAAATTGTAAGTAAACATCTAAATGGAACAATTACAGCCTCAACAGTAAATTTCGAATATTTAAACAATCATTATACAGGTGCTCTATTTCAAATTATTTTACCTATAAAAAAAACTATAATGGAATAAAAATTGCATATAAAAATCCTAAAAAAAAGGATTTCATATGACACCAAATGAATACATAAAAGAATATAAACTTGAATGGCAACCATCTTTTAATGGTTCTATTTCTTCAAATCTAAATGCTTATAGGGGAGCATTAATTATTGAAGAAGGTAAAAAACTTTCTGAAACTAAAATCATGCCTCCAAAAGCTCAAGCAAAACAAGTTATCATGATAAGTGAAAAGGATAAAGTTAAATTCTTTGCTTGTGAGTTAGAAACATTTAACTATTTTGAAGCATTCTTTGAAAAATATAAAAGTTTCTTTGATAAAGATTCTATCATCGTACTTTATGTTATAGATTTAGATGGAAATGGTATTTTTGAATACGAAGGTATTAAATTTAATGCTATTATGTTATATGAAAACTCAGTATGGAATGAAGTTTTAGATTTTGTATCACTTGAAAAAGGTGATTTGAAAAAACTTTCAAATGAAGATAAATTAGTTGCAATTTATGATGAGTTAGCGAATTTAGAAAAAGAAGAAGTTAATAAAACTTATGATGAGATGTTAGCTTTAATAGGAAATACTAAAAAAGCTCTTATGGGAGCAGTTTGATTAAATAAAGAGTTTTACTCTTTATTTAAAATCTTTAAAACTTCCTCTTTATCAGAAAATGGAAATTTTTTATCATAAATAATTTGTGTTGACTCATCGCCTTTTCCAAGAAGTAAAACAACACTATTCTCATCAGCCATATCAATTGCTTTTTTAATAGCTTCTTTTCTATTTATTTCAACTTGAACACTTGGATGATTTTTTATTCCAGCTAATATATCTTCAATAATCATATCAGGATCTTCAAATCTTGGATTATCACTTGTTACAATAATATGTTTTGAATATTTTGCTGCAACTGTTCCCATCAATGGACGTTTAAGTTTATCTCTATCTCCACCTGCTCCAAATACACAAATAATATCTTTATCATTAAAGCTTTTTAGAACTTCATCCATTCCATCAGGAGTATGAGCAAAATCAACTATAACTAAAGGATTAACACTAATTGTTTCCATTCTTCCACTAACTCCACCAAAACCTTCAAGAGCTTCACAAATCTCTTCTAAAGGTTTTTTTGTAGTTATGTGAACAGCTGCAACTGCAGCCATTAGATTGTAAACATTAAAAATTCCCATCATATAAGATGAAAAAGAGTAATGTTTTCCAAAATGATTAAACATTACATGCATACCATTTTTAAAAGAGTATGCATCAACTTTATATGTTGATGGATTTTCTAAAGAGTATGCAAATCCATTTTTTATGTTGTATCTTACTTTATCATCATCTTTATTGATTAGTTTTGGTGATTCATCTTCAAAAAATGAATTTTTAACTCTTATATACTCTTCAATTGTTTTATGATAATCCAAATGATCTCTTGTTATATTTGTATGGATTTTTAAAGCAAACTCTAAACCTTCAATTCTTTTTTGTTCAATTGCATGAGAGCTAACTTCCATAACAAAAAAATTACAACCATTCTGTATTGCTTTTTGAATATGTGCAAAATTTCCAAGTTGAACAGGAGTTGTTAAAGAGTATTCTTCAACTCTTTCGTCATTTATAAAAAAACCTCGTGTACCTTGTAGTGCAACTTTATAACCTAAATCTAAAAGAATTGAATAAATAGCTGCAGCTGTTGTTGTTTTTCCATTTGTTCCAGTTATTCCAATAACTTTGATGCTTGACATATCTAAGTGATTTTTTAATTCACTTGCAGTTATTATCTCATGGCATCCATTATCAATTGCACTTTGTTTAAATTTTTCATTCTGTTTTGAAACAACAAAAACAGAATTTTCATCTACTTCATTTGAATTATCAGTATAAATTCTATTATTTATGATTAGTTGCAAGTTTTTTCTCTTCCAATTTTTTATATAATTTTTCTATTTCTTTATCATAAGAAAAATATTCATTAAATCCATCAAGATATGTATAAGCCGTACTGTTAAAATCATTATCAATCAATTTTGTTACAAAATCATAAAAATCATCTCTATTTTCAATTGCAACTTTTGTTGAAAACATTATATCTTCAAAAGCTATTCGAAAAGAGCCCCTTGATTCAATCAATTTTTTGAAATCTTCATATCTAATTGCATCTAGAGATTCAACAGTTGATGTACTTAAATCTTTTAATATCTCCATCATTTTATCTATATCACCATCATAGGCATTTATAACATCTTCTACATATCTTATTGCTTCTTCTAAATTTTCATCTTTTATTATCGAGAAATAGTCATATAATGACATTGCTTTTTGAACATCTTCACTTGCAACATCACAAAAAAGGGCATAAATAGGATACTCTTTATTTTTTGGGAAATTTGATGATAGTTGAGAATATAAAAATAAAGCTTCATCAAATCTTTTTTGTACAAAAAGTGAATTTGCCTCATCTAATAATCTACTTTCATTTATCATTATTATAATTCCTCTAATTTATTTTCCATACCTAATGGTACATTTACTATTTCTAAATCTGGGTGTATTGCTGATTTTAATTCTTTTTCTACAATAAATTTTAATGTACTTCCACTAGCGCTACAGCCAACACATGAACCTTGTAGTTGTACAAAAATTCTTGCATTTTTTATATCTAATAACTTAATTGCTCCACCATCTCTTGCTAACATAGGTGCAATTTTATTCTCAATAATTGAACTTACAGGTGTAAGTAAATCTTCATCTGTAAATGGTATCATTTATTTTTTACCTCTTTTGCTTTTCTCTTTACAAAATATATTCCAATAGCTGTAATTACTAAAATTACTGCTATTGTTTGAAATATAAAAGAGAGTGTTACTTCTTCTTGAAACATTATTTTCCTATTTTAAAACTTCTTCACATCTATTACAAAGAGTTTCTTCAGCTGTTGCTGTAAACTTCCAACATCTTGGACATTTGTGTGCAACTGCTTTGTAAACTTCAAAATCTTTTCCATCAATTTGGAAACTTCCAAGTATATCAGAGTTTTGTTTATTATTTGTTACAGAACTTACTAAGAACCAATCACTTGATTCTACTTCATCTAAAGCTAAAATTTCTTCACAATTTGTATAAATCATCAACTCTAAAGTTGATTTGATAACTTTTTCTTTACTTAATGAATCTTTTATTTCAGAGAATTTTTCTTTCGCCTCTATCAAAATTTCTTCATTTATAGAAGACTCAACTTGTGGCAAGTCAAATTTTTTATAATCAAAAATATCTTCACAATTTTCTTTTATAAATTTTGGAGCAAACTCTAATAATTCATCCATTGTATATGTTAAAATACAAGCTAAAGTTGAAATTAACTTTTTAGCAATTAGTGCCATTGCACTCTGTGATGCAAGTCTGTGAATATCATTTTTATCATCGCAATACAATCTATCTTTACAAACATCAAGATAAATTCCAGATAAATCAACAACTAAGAAGTTATTTAATTTATTTAAACCTTTTGAAAATTCATAAACACTAAATGCAGCTTCAATTTCATCAAATACTTTTTTAGCTTTATTTAATATCCATTTATCTAATGGACCCATTTTAGAAACATCAACTATCTCTTCTAAATCACTAATATTTGCAAGTAAAAATCTTGCTGTATTTCTAATTTTTCTATATAACTCGCCATTTTGTTTTAGAATATTATCAGAGATTTTTAAATCAGATTGATAATCACTCATTGCAACCCAAAGTCTTAAAATTTCACTTCCATACTCTTTTATAACTTTATCAGGAGCTACAACATTCCCTTTTGATTTAGACATTTTTTCACCTTTTTCATCAACAGTGAATCCATGTGTTAAAATCGATTTATAAGGAGCAATTTCACTTGAAGCAAGTGTAGTTAAAAGTGAAGATTGGAACCAACCTCTATGTTGGTCACTTCCTTCAAGATACATATCAGCAGGGAAAGTTCCAGCATCGTAATTTCTACTTCTTAAAACTGCATTTTGAGTTGAACCACTATCAAACCAAACATCTAAAATATCTAAAGTTTTTTCTAAATCATCAGGATTTAATCCACTTCCTGGATATAAAAGTTCAGAAATTTCTAAATCATACCAAGCATCACAACCTTTTTGTTCAAAAATCATTGCTGTATAATTTAAAACTTTTTCATCAAAAATGATTTCATCAGTTTTTTTATTTCTAAAAAATGCAATTGGAACTCCCCAATCTCTTTGTCTTGAAATACACCAATCAGGTCTTCCTTCTAACATTGCTTTTAATCTATTTCTTCCCCATTCTGGATAAAATTTTAGATTTTCAACTACTTCTAAAGCATTTTCTCTTAATGTATTATTTTTATTACCATATTTATCATCAATAGAGATAAACCATTGTTTTGTTGCTCTAAAAATAATTGGGGTATGTGTTCTCCAACAGTGTGGATAAGAGTGTCTAATATCTACTCTTTTCAATAAAGCACTTCCTAATTCTTCTAAAATTAACTCATTTGCTTTGAATACATTTAATCCTAAATATTTATCAGTATCCTTAAATAATTTTTCTCTAACTATTGTTTCATCATATTTTCCATATGCATCAACAGGCATAATAACATCAAGATTATAAACAAGACCAACTTTATAGTCATCTTCTCCATGTCCTGGTGCTGTGTGAACTGCTCCAGTTCCTGAATCCATCATAACATGATCACCTAAAACAATTTTAGAAGTTCTTCCATTTAATGGATTAATTGCAAATGTATTTTCTAAATCTTTTGGATTAATAGTTTCAACAATTTCTCCAGAAATTACACCACTTTCTATTAATGAGTTATATAGTTTACGTGCTACTATAAATTTATCAGAAGTTTTTACATATTCTTCTTCACCATTTAATGAAATTCCTGTATTTGCAGGAAGTGTCCAAGGTGTTGTAGTCCATATAACTATACTTGCATCAATATTTTCATGTTTAAACGCTACAAATATTGAAGGAGATGTTTTATCTTCATATTCAACTTCTGCTTCAGCAAGTGCTGTTTGAGCAGCCCAAGACCAATAAACTGGTTTACTTCTTTGAACTAATAAACCTTGTTTTGCAATTGCACATAACTCTCTATAAATATTTGCTTCAAATTTAAAATCCATTGTTAAATAAGGATTTTCCCAATCAGCAATAACTCCTAATTTTTTGAATTCATCTTTTTGAATTTCAACAAATTTAGTTGCATGGTCTCTACATAATTGTCTTAATTTTGATTTTGGAAGCTCTTTTTTCTTTTCACTACCAATTTTTTCTTCTACTTTTTGTTCTATTGGTAAACCATGACAATCCCAACCTGGAACGTATCTTATTGATTTTCCTTCAAAATAATGAAATTTGTTAATAATATCTTTTAGAATTTTATTTAAAGCATGACCAATATGAATATTCCCATTTGCATAAGGAGGTCCATCGTGAAGTGTAAATGATGGACACTCCACTCTATTTTTTTTCATTTTTTCGTAAACTTTTTTGTCATCCCATTGCTTATATTTAACAGGCTCATTTTGAGGGAGATTCCCTCTCATTGGAAAATCTGTTTTTGGAAGCAATAAACTCTCTTTATAATCCATTATAACACCTTCATTTTTCAAATATTTATTGTTTTCATTAAATCGTAGATTATAGCTAATTTAATTTAAAACTATATTTAGTACAAAATTAAATTATACTTTGTTACTAAAATCCATAATTTATTTATATATTGACTAATTTTATGTAGCATTTATGTTAAATAAAAAATTTATATGATAGAATTTGCAAATATTTCACAAAAAACATAGGAAAGATAAATGAATGAAAAACACTATGAAGTAGTAATTGTTGGTGGAGGAATCTCTGGGGCAGCTCTATTTTTCGAGTTAGCAAAATATTCTGATGTAAACAGTATGTGTTTATTAGAAAAATATGAGGACTTAGCTACATTAAACTCAAAAGGTACAAGTAACTCTCAAACTATTCACGTAGGTGATATTGAAACAAACTATACTTTTGAAAAAGCAAAAATTACAAAAAGAACTGCAAAAATGATTGAAAAATTCAATCTTATGTATGATCTTCAAGATAAAATCATGTTTAAACACCAAAAAATGGCTCTTGGAGTTGGTGAAAAAGAAGTTCAATTTATAACTGATAGATATAATAAGTTTAAAGAAATTTTCCCTTACTTAGAATTATGGGATAAAGAAACTTTAAAAGAAAAAGAACCTTTATTAGTATGGGCTGATAAAGAAAGAACAAAAGAAAGACCTGAACCAATTGTTGCAATGGGTACAGCTGATCAATATACAACTGTTGATTTTGGTGCTATGACTAAAGAATTAGTTAAAGCTGGTCAAAATGCTGATTCATCAAAAACAACAGATGTATTCTTCAATTCTGAAGTTGAAGAGATTGAAAAAGTTGGAAATAAATTTAAATTAACAACAATTAATGGTACAGTTTATACAGCAGATTTTGTTGTTGTTGATGCTGGTGCACACTCTTTATTCTTAGCACATAAAATGGGTTATGGAAAACATATGGGTTCTTTATCTATGGCTGGTTCATTCTATATTACAAGTGGACATTTCTTAAATGGTAAAGTTTATATGGTACAAAATGACAAATTACCATTTGCAGCTCTTCATGGAGATCCAGATATCTTATGTGAAGGTAAAACAAGATTTGGACCAACTGCATTAGCATTATTAGTTCTTGAAAGATATAAAGGTGGAAAATCATTCTTCCAATGTTTAAAAACAATGAACTTTGATGGAAGCATTTTAAAAATCTTCTGGGATTTATTAAAAGATTCAGATATCAGAAACTATATCTTCAAAAACTTCTTATTTGAAGTTCCAGGAATCAACAAAGGTCTATTTGTTAAAGATGCAAGAAAAATCGTTCCTTCTTTAAGTGTAGATGATATTGAATATGCAAAAGGATTTGGTGGTGTTAGACCTCAAGTTCTAAACAAAACAGAGAAAAAATTAATGCTTGGTGAAGCTTCAATTACAGAATTAGAAGGAATCATCTTTAATATGACTCCATCTCCAGGTGCAACTTCTTGTTTAGGAAATGCAGAAAGAGATATTAAAAAAGTATGTCAATCTTTAGGTAAAACTTTCTACGAAGATAAATTCTTAGCAGATTTTACAGACGATAAATAATTAACTTAATTTAATAGAAGAGACTCTCTTCTATTAATCTCTCTTTTTATTCATACAATTATCCCTATTTAATACAATAATCATTACAATACATATAAACTACTTTTATTCCAAGGAAAAGTTATGTATGAAAATATATTTAATGAAAATGATATGATAAAGTTACAAGAGCTTTTAAGAACACATAATAAAACTATAACCGCTGCAGAATCTTGTACAGGAGGATTAGTAGCAAGTCTAATTACAAGAATTTCTGGTTCATCTGATATTTTTAATGGAAGTATAGTGAGTTATTCAAATAAAATAAAAAATCAAGAATTAAACGTAAAATATAAAACATTGGAAGAGTTTGGTGCAGTAAGTCATCAAGTTGTGAATGAAATGTTAGATGGTGTAATTAAAAAATTTGATGCAGATTTTGCAATTGCTATCTCAGGAATTGCCGGACCAACTGGTGGAAATGAATCGAAACCTACAGGAACTGTTGTTATTGGTTTTTGTGATACAAAATCCCATAAAATGGTTCATACACATCATTTTACTGGTTCAAGAGAAGAAGTACAATTTCAAGCTGCAAAAACATCTTTAAAAGAAATTTCAAAATTTATAAAAAAAAGTCTTGACAAATAAAATAAATTGCACTATAATTCCAGTCCAATTTAAGTAGAACAACTTAAAAAAGGACAAATATGTGACCCGTTAGCTCAGCTGGTAGAGCATCTCACTTTTAATGAGGGGGCCGATGGTTCGAATCCATCACGGGTCACCATTTTTTTGTTGCATAATCTTGGCCCCTTCATCTAACGGTTAGGATTCATGGTTTTCATCCATGCCACAGGGGTTCGAATCCCCTAGGGGTCACCAAGCCAAATATGCGACAAACGGTCGATTAGCTCAGTTGGTAGAGCGCTACCCTTACAAGGTAGATGTCATAAGTTCGAGTCTTATATCGACCACCATTTTTAAAGAAGTGATTATTTTAATCATTTGTGACGTTAATTTTAAGTGCGGCTGTAGTTTAGTTGGTTAGAATGCCTGCCTGTCACGCAGGAGGTCGCGAGTTCGAGTCTCGTCAGCCGCGCCACTTATAATTGTTTTTTATGTGACCCGTTAGCTCAGCTGGTAGAGCATCTCACTTTTAATGAGGGGGCCGATGGTTCGAATCCATCACGGGTCACCACTTTTTTTTGTTGCATAATCTTGGCCCCTTCATCTAACGGTTAGGATTCATGGTTTTCATCCATGCCACAGGGGTTCGAATCCCCTAGGGGTCACCAAGCCAAATATGCGACAAACGGTCGATTAGCTCAGTTGGTAGAGCGCTACCCTTACAAGGTAGATGTCATAAGTTCGAGTCTTATATCGACCACCACTTCTCAATATATATTTCCAAGTGCGGCTGTAGTTTAGTTGGTTAGAATGCCTGCCTGTCACGCAGGAGGTCGCGAGTTCGAGTCTCGTCAGCCGCGCCACTTGAGAAATTATTTTTCAAAAGATTCCTATTATAAAAATCTAGATATTATACAACTTACTTTTCTATAAGGTTGTTATAAATGTTAAAAGCAAAAAGTCTCTATCATCTGATCGTTTATAGTATATTATTTATTATTGTTCTTATATCTTTTTTTACATTTATTATTATAGACAATGCTCATGAAGAACTACAAGAAAAAATACATACACTAAAAATTGATTATACAAATAATCAAAAGGCATTAATAAAAAATCATGTCAATTACATAATTAATTTTATAGATTATTACTATAATCAAAATAAAGATACAAAATCTGTTGAAACTATTCAAAAAGAAGTAATTGAAGCAATTGAGAAATTAAGAATCACGGATAATCGTAATGAATATATTTTTATATATGATTTTAATGGTAAAGTAATACAAAGTTCAGTTGCGAAAGAAAATATTGGAAAAAACTTTTTAAATGTTATTGATCCTAATGGGAAAGAAGTAATAAAAGAATTAATAAACACTTCAAAAAAACCTTTTGGTGGTTATGTTGATTATGTTTGGTTTAAGCCTGAAATCAACAAAGAAACAAATAAAGTTTCCTATGCTAAATCTTATAATAGATGGAATTGGACTGTTGGAAAAGGTGTTTATCTTGATGAGATTGATAAACTTGTTCATATAAAAGAAGAAGAATATAATGAAAAAATATCAAATTATACTCTACAAATTACTTCTTTGACTATAATGTTGATACTTTATTCAATTTTTATTTATAAAAATGCAACTATATTGATTGTAAATGATGTAAAAGAAATTGGTAAATATTTTAAAGAATCACAAAAAAATGATAATCCTATAAATCAAAATAGAATCATATTTGGTGAATTTAAAGTTATTGCTAATTATGCAACTGATGCAATGAATAATATAAAATTAAGAACTCATATGCTTGAAGATTTAAATAAGAACCTTGAATATAAAGTAAATGAAAAAACTAAAGAACTTACAAATCTTATTGAGTCTCAAAAACAATTTATTAAAAATTCTGTACATGAAATTAATACTCCATTATCTATCATACAAACAAACATAGATTTATTAAAAATGAAAATTCCAAATAACAAGTATATTACAAACATAGAATCTGGGTCGAAAATTATTCAATATATCTATGATGATTTATCCTATCTTGTAAAAAAAGATAGAGTTATTTATGAAAAAGAATATTTAGATTTTACAACTATACTTAAAAATAGATTGGATTTTTTTGATGAAATTGCTAAATCAAATTCATTATACTTTATCAATAGCATAGAAGATGATTTATACATAAAGTTTAATAATACTGAGCTTCAAAGAATTATAGATAATAATCTTTCAAATGCAATTAAATATTCATATGCAAAATCACCAATTTTTGTAAAATTATACTATTTAAATGATGATGAAATTGAATTTTCAGTAGCTACAAATTCTCAAAAAATAGAGAATACAAATAAAATCTTTGATGATTTTTATAGAGAGAATTCTGCTCGTGGTGGTTTTGGATTAGGATTAAAAATTGTAAAAGATATATGTGATAAAAATTTAGTTATAATCAGGCTCGATTCAAAGGAAAAAGAGACAAAATTTACTTATAGGTTTAAAATAAATGAAGATACTACTACTTGAAGATGAATTGATGCTAAATAATGCAATTAGTGAATATTTGAGAAATATTGGTCATATGGTTGAAAGTTTTTCAGATGGACAAGAAGTGTTAGATAATATAAATAGTTCTTATGATTTATTAGTATTAGATATAAATGTCCCTACAAAAGATGGTTTTCAAATCTTAAGTGAATTAAATAGTAAAAAAATTTATATTCCCACAATCTTTATTTCTGCATTAATTGATATTGAAGACATAAGTAAAGCATATAATCTTGGATGTAGAGAATATATAAAAAAACCTTTTCATTTAGGTGAGTTAGGTATAAAAATAAATCAAATACTAAAAAAAGAACAAAATAACACTTCTCACATAAGATTTTCGGAAAATTATTCTTATTCTAAAGAGAAACAAACACTGTATTTCAATGGTGAACCACAAAATCTTACAAAAAAACAATTAGAAATTATTCATATACTTGCACTTAATATAAATATGATTGTTGACTTTGAAAGATTTAGAATCGATATCTGGGATGGAGAAAATATAGATAATCCAACAATAAGAGCAGAAATTTCAAGATTAAAAAAAGCATTAAAAGAAGATTTTATAAAAAATATTAGAGGACTTGGATATAAAATAGACAGATATTATTCTGTATAAAAAGCCCTTATTAAACTGCTTTTTTTTCCTATTTAAACAAAATTTATAAAAAAATATCAATTGCTACCTTTTTGCTATTCACAGTTATTATAATTTCAATGTTACTTATTTAACAATTTAATTGTTTAATAAAAATTCTAAAAGGAGAGCAAGATGAGTCCAGAGAAAGCACAAGCATACTGGAAAGAAAATATTTCTATGATTATCAAATTACTTGTAGTTTGGTTTCTAGTTTCTTTTGGTTGTGGGATTTTATTTATCAATGAGCTTAACACTATTGAAATAAGTGGAGTTAAGTTAGGGTTTTGGTTTGCACAACAAGGTGCGATATATGTATTTGTTATCTTAATTTTTGTTTATGTAAAAGTAATGTCAGGAATTGATGAGAAATACGGTGTACATGAATAGGGAGTAGCAAAATGGAATTACAAACATTAATTTATCTATTCGTAGGTATTTCTTTCGCAATTTATATTGGTATTGCTTTATGGGCAAAAGCTGGCTCAACTAAAGATTTCTATGTTGCTGGTGGTGGAGTTCATCCTGTTGCAAATGGTATGGCAACAGCAGATGACTGGATGAGTGCAGCATCGTTTATTTCGATGGCAGGTATTATTGCTTTTAAAGGTAGTGATGCAAGTGCTTATTTAATGGGATGGACAGGAGGATATGTTCTTCTTGCTATGTTACTAGCTCCTTACTTAAGAAAATTTGGTAAATTTACTGTTCCTGATTTTGTAGGAGATAGATATTATTCAGATGTTGCTAGATTAGTTGCAGTTATTGGTGTTATATTTGTTTCATTTACATATGTTGCAGGTCAAATGAGAGGGGTTGGAATTGTTTTCTCAAGATTCTTACAAGTTGATGTAAATACAGGTGTTATGATTGGTATGGCAATAGTATTCTTTTACTCTGTTCTTGGAGGAATGAAAGGTATTACATATACTCAAGTAGCACAATATGTTGTAATGATTTTTGCTTATACAATTCCAGCAATTTTCTTATCATTACAAGTAACTGATACATTCTTACCTCAATTAGGTATTTTTGGACAAACAACTGTTGCATTTAACGATGGAGTAAAAATTATCCCAGAAGGTACATATTTACTACATGCTTTAGACTCTGCAATTAGTGATTTAGGTTTTGGTAACTATACTGAACCAACAAATTTATGGAATATGTTTATGCTAACAACTGCTTTAATGCTAGGTACAGCTGGACTTCCTCACGTTATTGTTAGATTCTTTACAGTTCCTACAGTAAAAGATGCAAGAGTATCTGCTGGATGGGCTTTAGTATTTATTGCGATTATGTATACATCTGCTTCAGCAGTTGCAGCATTCTCAAGAGTTAACTTAATTAAAAATGTTCAAAATGTTGAATATTCAGCATTTGTAAATGGTGAAGCAAAACATGCAGATGGAACACCAAATCATGGGAAATGGTTCCAAACTTGGGAACAAGGTGGATTATTGGCATGGAATGATAGAAATGGTGATGGTAAAATCCAATATGCTTCAGGTCCAGCATTTGATGGTAAAGGTGGAAAACCTGTATTTGATGGTGATAAAAGAGCTGAAGATGGCCATAAATTAACAACTAATGCAAAAGGTGCACCTGATGAAGCTGAATTAGCAAAAGGAAATGGAATTGCAAATGAACTTTATGTTGATAATGATATTATGGTTCTTGCGAATCCTGAAATTGCAAACTTACCAAACTGGGTTATTGCACTAATTGCAGCTGGAGGTTTAGCAGCAGCATTATCAACAGCGGCAGGTTTATTACTTGTAATTGCTTCAGCTATTTCACACGATTTAATGGGACAAGTTATTTTTAAAGATAAAATAACTGGTAAATCTACATTAAATGAAAAAACTGAATTAATGTGGGCAAGAATTTCAGCTATCGTTGCAATTGTTATTGCAGGATATTTAGGAATTAACCCTCCAGGTTTTGTTGCACAAGTTGTTGCATTTGCATTTGGTTTAGCAGCAGCAGCATTCTTCCCAACAATTATTCTTGGAGTATTTGATAAAAGAATGAATAAAGAAGGTGCAATTGCAGGTATTTTAGTTGGTTTATTCTTCACATTTGGATACATTGTGTACTTTGTATTTATGGGTGGAAAACCAGAAAACTATTTATTTGGAATTAATCCAACAGGTATTGGTACAATCGGAACATTATTACACTTAATTGTAGCAATAGTTGTATCAAGAATGACTCCTCCACCTCCACAAGAGATTCAAGATTTAGTAGAAAGAATCAGAATTCCTTCAGGTGCAGGTCAAGCATTAGATCACTAAAAACTATAAAGTATACCTTTTGGTATACTTTTAGTATTTTTTTAAATTAAATCTTTTTAGTTTAAAAAAATACTAAATAAAAACAAAGGAAATATATGAGTATACAAGACCAAGAGGCTTTTTTATCTAATATTCATCCATTTCAAGTTTTAACACCAGGACAAATGTCCATGTGTATCCAACACATGGATATTGCATATTATCCAAAAGATTCAATACTAATTAGCCCCGAAAAAATACCTGAACATTTTTTTATAATTATTAAAGGTTCAGTATATGAATATTCAGTAGACAATATAATTGTTATGGATTATCAACACGAAGATTCTTTTGATTCTAATTCTTTAATATATGGAAAATGTGCAAATACTTTCAAAGTAAATGAAGAGTTAATTTGCTATGAAATCGAAAAAAATACTTTCCTTTCATTAATTGAAAAAAATCAACAATTTAAAGATTATTTCTTAAAAGATTTAGTTAATAAAATCCAAACTCTAAAAGATAAAGAATATACATCTCAATTATCATCTTTTATGATTGCAAAAGTTGAAGATACATTGATCCATGAAGCTTGTATAGTTGAAGAGAACACAAGATTGATTGATGCAATAGAAAAATCAATGGAATATAAAACTTCTACAATAATAGTAAAAAAAGATTCAGGGAAATATGGAATAATTACTGATTCTTTATTAAAAGTAAAAGTTTTACTTGAAGGTAGAGATTTGACAATTCCTGTTGTTGATATTGCAATATTTCCACTTCTTACAGTTCACAATGATGATTATTTATTTGAAGCACTAACTATATTAATCAAGAAAAATATTAAAAGAATTGGTGTAACAAATAATAAAGGTGAAATGATAGGAATTTTAGAACAAATTGATGTACTTTCACATTTTGCAAATCATACATATGTTGTAGATTCAAAAATAAAAAAAGCTAAAAAAATAGAAGATTTAAAAGATGCTAGTAAAGATTTATTAAATATTATAAAAAGTCTACATGCAAAAGGGGTAAAAGTAAATCATATATCAAACTTGATTGGTCAATTAAATACAAAAGTATATCAAAAACTATATAGTTTAGTATTACCAAAAGAGTTACAAAAAGATGCTTGTTTTATTGTTATGGGAAGTGAAGGAAGAAATGAGCAGATTATTAAAACAGACCAAGATAATGCGCTTGTTATAAAAGATGATGTTAATGTTGAACAATATAGACCATATATGGAACAGATTACAAAACACTTAATTGATTTTGGTTATCCTCCTTGTGAAGGAAATATTATGGTTTCAAATCCATTTTGGTGTAAAACTGTTAGTGAATATAAAAAAGAGACTATTCGATGGATTGAAGCTCCTGATATGCAAAACTATATGGATTTAGCAATTTTCTTTGATTCTTTCGCAGTTGCAGGAGACAAAGAATTACTAATAAATTTAAAAGATAATTTATTTAATAAATTACATGATAAAGATGTTTTTATGGCATATTTTGCAAGAGCAACTCTAGCTTTTGATACACCAACAACAATATCTAATTTTATGACCAAAACACATTTTATTGATATAAAAAAAGCTGCTGTGTTTCCAATTGTTCAAGGAATTAGAAGTTTAGCATTAAGAGAAAGAATTAGAGAGACTACAACTGTAAAAAGAATTAAAATTTTAGAAGAGAAAAAAATTCTAGAAAAAAGTAAAGCAGCAGAATTAATTGAAGCATTTGATGTAGTAAATACTCTAAGATTAAAGTCTCAACTAGATGATATACAAGCAGGAAAAAAAATCAACAATGAAATAGACACTCACGCTCTTGGGAAAATTGAAAGAGATTTATTAAAAGATTCTTTCAAAATTATTATTGAATTTAAAAAATTCATTAATTATGTATTTAAAATTGATAAGATTTCATGATGTTAGAAAAATTTTTTAAAAACTGGAACAGAAAAAAGTTAAAAAACAAGAAATATGATTTCTTATTTGATGAACCTTTGGCAGATGAATATGTATCTTTAGATTGCGAAACTACAGGATTAAATCCTAAAAAAGACGAAATACTTTCAATTGGTGCAGTTTTAATAAAAGGAAATAAAATCTTAATGAGAAAAACATTTAATATTTTTTTAAAACCTGTAAAAAATATTAATGCAGAATCAATTAAAATTCATCAAATTAGGACAGTAGATTTAGAAAATGCACTTGATCCAGAAGATGCAATTTATCAACTATTAGATTTTATTGGATCAAGACCAATAGTAGGTTATTATATAAAATTTGACGTAACTATTATCTCAAAATATACAAAAAAATATATTGGAATAAAACTTCCAAATGATACTATTGAAGTTTCAACTATGTATTACAGAACAAGAAAAAGAACAAGTGATTATGAATTTATTGATTTAAAATTTGATACTATTTTAAAAAATTTAAATATACCTGCTTTAGGTAAACATGATGCATTAAATGATGCAATTATGACATCTATGATGTTTTTAAAATTAAAAGATTTAACTCCAGCAAAAACTACTTTTTACACTAATTAATTATATTATAGTTACTTTTTACAATCAATTTTATTATATTTTTATAATTAAATAAATTAGTACATTTTTTAAGTTTTATTTATATAAGATTTTTTGTAAATAATTTTTAAATGCTATGTTATTGCAACTTTCATAGTTTATTATTCCAAAGTATTTTTAAATTAAACACAATTTACAGGAGGCAAAAATGGATAAAGACTTAGTTAACAAAATTAAATCTAATCCTAAATATCAAGAGTTAGTTTCAAAAAGAAATTCATTTTCTTTAATACTATCACTTTTTGTATTAGCGATGTTTTATTCTTATGTTCTAGTTATCGCTTTTGATAAAGAATTACTAGCAACAAGAATTGGAGATGGGGTTATGACATTAGCATTTCCTATTGGCGCGGCAATTATTTTAATTAGTTTTATTACTACACTAATTTATGTAAAAAGAGCAAATAGTGAATTTGAAGATTTAACTAATGAAATTAAAAATGATGTTAAGGATTTATTATAATGTTAAGAATTGTTACAATATTAAGCTTATTTGCATTTGCATTATTTGCAGCAGGGGATGCAACATTTGATGGACCAAAAAGAGATTTAAATATCTCAGCAATTATAATGTTCTTTATTTTTATTGCTGGAACATTAGCTATTACAAAATGGGCAGCTAGCAAAACTAAATCTGCAAGTGATTTTTATACAGCTGGTGGAGGAATTTCAGGTTTCCAAAATGGTATGGCGATTGCTGGAGATTATATGTCTGCTGCATCTTTTTTAGGTATTTCAGGTATGATTTATTTAAATGGATATGATGGTTTAATTTATGCCGTTGGATTTTTAGTTGGTTGGCCTGTAATTTTATTTTTAATGGCTGAAAAATTAAGAAACTTAGGTAAATTTACATTTACTGATATTGCAGCATATAGATTAGATCAAACAAAAATCAGAATTTTAGCAGCATTTGGTTCATTATCAGTTGTTACATTATATTTAATTGCTCAAATGGTAGGAGCTGGAAAACTAATTCAAGTTCTATTTGGTATGAATTATGAATATGCAGTTATCCTTGTTGGGGTTATGATGATTATTTATGTAACATTTGGTGGAATGTTAGCAACAACTTGGGTACAAATTATTAAAGCTGTTTTATTACTTTCAGGTGTTACGTTTATGGGATTCATGGTGTTATCTCATTTTGGATTCTCTTTTGAAGCACTTGCAACAAAAGCTGTAGAAAGTCACACAAAAGGTCAAGCTATTATGGCTCCAGGTGGATTTATCTCAGATCCAATTTCTGCTATTTCATTAGGTATGGCATTAATGTTAGGTACTGCTGGATTACCACATATTTTAATGAGATTCTTTACAGTTGGTAATGCAAAAGAAGCAAGAAAATCTGTTGTTTATGCAACTGGATTTATTGGTTATTTCTATTTAATTATTGCAGTTATTGGATTGGGAGCTATTGTATATTTAAATTCTCCAGAAGGTGCTCAATATTATGTTGATGGTAAACTTTTTGGTGGTGGAAATATGGCTGCTATTCACTTATCTCATGTTGTTGGTGGAGATATATTCTTAGGATTTATTTCAGCTGTTGCATTTGCTACTATTTTAGCTGTTGTATCAGGATTAACACTTGCAGGAGCATCTTCAATTTCACATGATATTTATGCGATTGTTGTGAAAAAAGGAAAAGCAACTGAAGCAGATGAAATCAAAGTTTCAAAAAGATCAGTTATTATTATTGGTATTGTTGGAGTTATTTTAGGAATTGCATTTGAAAAACAAAATATTGCATTCATGGTTGGTCTTGCTTTTGCTATTGCAGCATCAGCTAACTTCCCTATTTTATTCTTATCAATTTATTGGAAAAAATTAACAACTAGAGGAGCATTTATTGGTGGATTTATTGGTCTATTAACTGCTGTAATTTTAGTTATTTTAAGTCCAACTGTATGGAAAGATATTTTAGGTAATGCAGAAGCTATATTCCCATATAAACACCCTGCATTATTTTCTGTAACTATTGCATTCATATCTATTTGGTTCTTTTCTATCACAGATAAGTCTGAACAAGCTAAACAAGAAATTGAAGCTTATGAAGCACAAAATGTTAGAGCTGAAACTGGTATTGGTGCTGATGGAGCTGTTGCTCATTAATAAAATTACTAAAGAGAATCTTCTCTTTAGTAAAATAAACTTTATTTATTAAATATAGCTTAACAATTATAATTAAAATTAATAATTTATAATTGTATTTTATGTTACAAATCTACAAATTACTACACAATTTTTACATATTTTATGAAATTTTCTAATACAAATTTATATTTATAAGTATAATCAGATACTTTTTTTCATTAACTATTTTATATATTTATTAATTTAGTTTAAATGAAAAAAGGTAATAAACTTTTGTTTATTATCTTATTAAAAAGGAAGCAGAATGAACGACGAACTGGTTGAGAGAATTGAATCTAATCCTAAATATAAAGAATTAGTTTCAAAAAGAAATGGCTTAGGAATTAAGCTTGGTATTTTTGTATTAGTTATGTTTTATGCATATATTTTAGTTATTGCATTTGACAAAGAACTTTTATCAGCAAAAGTTGGAGATGGTATAACAACTATTGCATTTCCTATTGCATTGGCAATTTTAGTAATTAGTTTTATTACAACATTAATTTATGTAAGAAAAGCAAACACTGAGTTTGAAAAATTAACTAATGAAATAAAAAAAGATGTAAAGGATTTAATATAATGTTAAAAGTTTTAGCACTTATTTCAATTATTGCAATATCTGCATTTGCAGCAGGTGATGCAACTTTTGAAGCAACTAAAAGAGAGCTTAATATTTCTGCAATTATTATGTTTTTCGTATTTATTGTTGGTACATTAGGGATTACTTATTGGGCAGCAAGAAAAACAAAATCTGCAAGCGATTTTTATACAGCAGGTGGTGGAATTAGTGGATTTCAAAATGGTTTAGCAATTGCTGGAGATTATATGTCAGCTGCAGCTTTTTTAGGGGTTTCTGGTCTGATTTATATGAAAGGTTATGATGGAGTAATTTATGCTGTTTCATTTCTTGTTGGTTGGCCTGTTATTTTATTTTTCATGGCTGAAAAATTAAGAAATTTAGGTAAATTTACTTTTGCTGATATTGCAGCATACCGATTAGGACAAAAAGAGATTAGAACTCTTGCCGCATTTGGTTCATTATCAGTTGTTATTTTATATCTAATTGCACAAATGGTTGGAGCTGGAAAATTAATTCAAGTATTATTCGGTATGGAATATGAGTATGCTGTATTTATGGTTGGAGCATTAATGATTATTTATGTAACATTTGGGGGAATGCTAGCAACTACTTGGGTACAAATTATTAAAGCTTGTTTATTACTTTCTGGTGTTTCATTTATGGCAATTATGGTTTTATACAGTTTCGATTTTTCATTTGAAAAATTAGCTGTAAAAGCAGTTGAAAACCATACAAGTGGTGAGTCTATTTTAAGTCCTGGAGGATTTATTTCAGACCCAATTTCAGCTATTTCATTAGGTATGGCTTTAATGCTTGGAACAGCTGGACTTCCTCACGTTCTAATGAGATTTTTTACAGTTGGAAATGCAAAAGAAGCTAGAAAATCTGTAGTTTATGCAACTGGATTTGTTGCATATTTTTGGGTAATTATTACAATAGTTGGATTTGGAGCTATTGCATTTTTAAATTCAGCTGATGGAGCACAATATTTCGTTGATGGGAAATTATTTGGAGGAAGCAATATGGCTTCTGTTCATTTATCTCATATGTTAGGTGGAAATGCATTCTTAGGTTTTATTTCTGCTGTTGCTTTTGCTACTATTTTAGCAGTTGTTTCAGGTTTAACACTTGCAGGTGCTAGTGCTATATCACATGACATTTATGCAAATGTAATTAATCCAAATGCAAGTGATGAAAAAGTTGTAAAAATTTCAAAAATTACAGTTATTATAATTGGAATTATTGGAGTAACTTTAGGTATTGCATTTGAATCTCAAAATATTGCATATATGGTTGGATTAGCATTTGGAATTGCAGCGAGTGCAAACTTCCCTATTTTATTTTTATCTATTTACTGGAGTGGATTAACTACAAGAGGTGCATTTATAGGTGGATTTATGGGACTTATAACTGCTGTTGCACTTGTAATTTTAGGACCAAATGTATGGGTACAAATTTTAGGAAATGAAAAAGCAATTTTTCCTTATGCACACCCTGCACTATTCTCAGTAACTGTTGCATTTGTTTCTATTTGGTTCTTTTCTAAACTTGACAACTCGCCTAGAGCTCAAAAAGAAAAAGTATTATTTAGAGCTCAAAATGTAAGAGCAAATACAGGAATTGGTGCAGCAGGAGCTGTTTCTCACTAATAAAAATATCAAAGGATTTTCCTTTGATATTCAAGTATATTGGTGATTGATTTTATTTCAATCATTACTTTTATTTTTAAAAAAGAGGAAAATATGAGTATATTAGAACAAAAAACATTTATCTCTTCGATCCATCCATTTAAAAATTTAACAACAGATCAAATTGATACTTTCGTTGAAAATATGGATATTGTGTATTTTAAAGAGAATGAGACAGTACAAGCTCAAGGAAGTTTACCTCAAACACTTTTTTTTATATTAAAAGGAGTAATTCAAGAAAAACAAGATGATGAAGTTTTATCAATATACTCAAAAAATGAAATTTTCGATTCAATATCTTTAATAGAAAATTATTCAAAAAATAGTTTTGTGACTACAGAAGAGACCATTTGTTATACTCTTCCAAGAGAGATTTTTATAAATATACTTCATGAAAATCAAGAGTTAGAGAACTATTTTTTCCAATCCATTTCAGAAAAACTTAACAATAATATTTTACATGAGAAAAACAAAGAAATGGCAAATATTATGATTGCAAAAGTTAAAGATGCAAAAATTCATAAAGCTGTGATTATAGATACAAAAAAATCTATTTTTGAAGCAGCAAATATTATCAAAAAAGAAAAAATTCCAACTATTTTATTAAAAGATGAATTAGGAGAAATGTATATTGTAACTGATTCTGATTTTAGACAAAAAGTTATTTTAAATAGAATGAATTTTGATGATGAAGTTATAAAAATTGCTACAAAAGGTCTTATTTATATAAATGAAGAAGATTTTTTATTTAATGCCCAATTAATAATGGCAAAACATGGAGTGAAAAGAGTTGTTGTAAAAAATGATAAAGATGAAATTATTGGGATTTTAGATCAAATATCTTTATCTTCTTTTTTTGCTACAAACATTTTTTCTGTTTCAAATCAAATAGTAAAAGCTGAAACAGTTGAAGAACTAAAAGAAGCTTCGTTATCTTTTATTAAAATAATAAAATCTCTAAATGCAAAAGGTGTAAAAATTGAGTTTATCTCTAAACTAATAAATCAATTAAATAAAAAACTTTTAGATAAATTATATAAAATTCTTGCACCTAAAGAATTATATGAGAAATCTTGTTTAGTTGTTATGGGAAGTGAAGGAAGAGGAGAACAAATTCTAAAAACTGACCAAGATAATGCTTTGATTTTATCAGATGATTGTGCAATGGAGGAGAATGAATTACAAAAATTTACATCAAAATTTACAGAGACACTTGTTGATTTTGGGTTTCCTAGATGTGAAGGAAACATAATGGTTTCTAATCCTTATTGGTGTAGAAAAAAATCTGATTTTAAAGATTTAATTTATTCATGGATAAATGAACCAACTGGTGACAACTTCATGAACATAGCAATTTTTTACGATGCGGTATATGTTTCAGGTGATAAAGATTTAATCACTGGATTAAAAGAATATCTATTTAAAATATCTTCTAATAGTCAAACTTTTTATGCACTTTTTGCAAAAGTGATATTAAGTTTTGATGTTCCATTAGGTTTCTTTGATGGTTTTGTTTTTAATAGTAAAGATAATAAACATAAAAATGAAATAGATATAAAAAGAGGTGGAATTTTTATCATCGTTCAAGGTATTAGATCTCTAAGTTTAGAAAATAAGATTTTTAATACAAACACCGCAAAAAGAATAAAAAAGTTAGTTGAAATAGGAATTATTGAAGAAGAATTTGCCAAAGAATTAACAATGGCTTTCAATTTTTTAACAAATTTGAAATTAAAATCAAATTTAGAAAAACTTGACAAGAATATTGAAATAGATAACTATATCAACCCTAATAATTTAAATACTATGGAAAAAGATTTATTAAAAGAATCTTTTAAAATTGTAAATAAATTAAAGAAAAAATTAGAATTTCACTTTAAGTTAAACTATGTTTAGAACTATTAAAAATTATTTTAATAAAAAAAATTTAAAAGATCAAAAATATCTATTTTTGTTTGATAAATCTTTTGATAATGAATATGTATGTTTTGATTGTGAAACAACAGGACTTAATCCAAAAAAAGATGACATTATCTCAATTGGAGCAGTTATTATAAAAGATAATACGATTGTATCTAGTAAAAAATTTATAAAATTTATAAAACCAAAAACAAAACTTCAAGCTGAAGCTATAAAAATACATCATATAAGAGAGTGTGATTTAAATGATGCTGAAGAGATAGATGAAGTTATCACTGAATTTATTGATTTCATTGGAAATCGACCATTGGTTGGATATTTTTTAGAATTTGATATTGCAATGATAAATAAATATTTGAAACCAAAACTTGGGATTACTCTTCCCAATAAAGCTTATGAAGTTTCAGAAATTTATCATGATTATAAAATTGAAATTATCCCTCAATCACATATTGATTTGAGATTTAATTCTATTATGGAAGAACTAAATATACCAAATTTAGGAAAGCATGATGCATATAATGATGCAATCATGACTGCTATGATTTTCATAAAACTTAAAAATTTACCAAATATAAAAATAAAATAAACTATAGAAAGGAAAAAAATTATAATGTTAGTATTTGTATTAAATGCTGGTTCATCATCTTTAAAATATCAATTAATCAATGCAGAGACATCTGAGTTAAAAGCTAGTGGAATTGTTGAAAGAATTGGAATTGATGGTGTATTAAAACATGTAGTTGGCGAAAATAGAAAATTAACTATAGAAGCATCTATTCAATCACATAAAGAAGCTATTGAGCTTATTTTAGAGACTCTTACTCAAGGTGAAACAAAAATTATTGATTCAATAACTGAAATTCAAGCTGTTGGGCATAGAGTTGCGCATGGTGGAGAGTTTTTCAAAGAATCAACAATCGTTACAGATAAAGTAATTAAAAAAATTGAAGAATTAATTCCTCTTGCACCTTTACATAATCCTGCAAATATTTTAGGAATGAAAATTTGTAGAGAATTAATGCCAAATGTTCCAAATGTTGCTGTTTTTGATACAGCATTTCATCAAACAATGCCAGAAGTTCATTTTTTATTTCCTGTTCCTCATGAAGATTATACAGAACATCATTTAAGAAAATATGGTTTCCATGGAACAAGTCACTTCTACGTTTCTCAAGAAGCAATCAAACTTTTAGATAATAAAAAAGAATCAAGAATTATAGTATGTCACTTAGGTAATGGTTCGTCTGTTTGTGCAGTCAAAGATGGAAAATCTTTAAATACAACAATGGGACTAACTCCATTAGGAGGTTTGATGATGGGAACTAGAAGTGGTGATATTGATGCAGGAGTTATTCCATATTTAATGGATAGAAAAGGTATGGATACACATCAAATTATTGATTATTTAAATAAAAAATCAGGTATTCTAGGTGTTTCTGGTATAAGTTCAGATTTAAGAGAAATTATTAGTGCAGCAAATGATGGTGATCAAAGAGCGCAAGTTACAATAGATATGATGTGTAATAGAGTAAAAAAATATATTTGTTCATATGCAGGTTTATTAGGTGGAGTTGATGCAATCTGTTTTACAGCTGGCATTGGAGAAAATTCTGATTTAATAAGAAATAAAATTTGTCATAATTTAGAATTTATGGGGATTGAACTTGATAACCAGAAAAATCAATTAAAATCTAATATAAGTAGAGAAATAAATAGAGATACTTCAAAAACAAAAATTTTTGTTATTCCAACAAATGAAGAATTAGTAATAGCACAAGATACATATAAACTTGTAAAATAGTAAAATATGTTACAAATTAGAAAACTTTTAGAAAATTGAGTATTATGTACAATCAATGTACATAATACTTTTCAAATAGCATTTTTTAAACATTTTAAAATTAAATTTTCCATATCCTTACTCAAAATCACTTGATTTTCAACAGTTAAAAAAATTTAATTTAGATTTTCTTATCTATAATCTATCTTTCTTATGAAATAAAATTAATTTTAAAAGCAAATATAGATTTAAGTTTTAATATAATCTACAAAAAATTTTGAGATTTTTAAATTTTGAAAAAATGTTATTATATTAACGTGATTATCAATTTAATGATTTTTATAAAAAATATATTGTTTAAGAAGAAAGGAATAATTTATGTTAGTATTTGTATTAAATGCAGGTTCATCGTCTTTAAAATACCAATTAATCAACGCAGAAACTTCTGAATTAAAAGCTAGTGGATTAGTAGAAAGAATTGGAATTGATGGAATTTTAAAACATGAAGTAGGAGAAAATAAAAAATTAACTTTTGAACTACCAATTCCTACACATAAAGAAGCAATTGAATTAGTACTAAGAATTTTAACAAATGATGAAACAAAAGTTATTGATTCTATAAAAGAGATTCAAGCAATTGGACACAGAGTTGTTCATGGTGGAGAATATTTTAAAAAATCTGTTTTAATTGATGATGATGTAGTTAAAAAGATTGAAAATTTAATTCCACTTGCTCCTTTACACAATCCTGCACATGTTCTTGGAATAAAAATTTGTCAAGAATTAATGCCAAATGTTCCTAATGTTGCAACATTTGATACAGCATTTCATCAAACAATGCCTGAAGAAAACTTTTTATATGCTGTTCCATATGGTGATTATACAGAGCATCATCTAAGAAAATATGGTTTTCATGGAACAAGTCACTATTATGTTTCAAATGAAGCTGTAAAAATTTTAAATAAAAAAGATTCTAAAATAATTGTTTGTCATCTTGGAAATGGTTCATCTGTTTGTGCAGTAAGAGATGGAAAATCAATAAGTACATCTATGGGATTAACTCCTCTTGAAGGATTAATAATGGGTACAAGATGTGGAGATATTGACGCAGGTGTTATTCCATATTTAATGGAAAAAAAAGGTTTAGATACTCATCAAATTATAAACTATCTAAATAAAAAATCAGGCATTTTAGGTGTTTCAGGTATTAGTTCAGATTTAAGAGAAGTTATAAAAGCTTCAAATGATGGCGATAAAAGATCAAAAATTACTATTGAAATGTTATGTTCAAGAATTAAAAAATATCTTTGCTCTTATGCTGGATTAATGCATGGAGTTGATGCCATTTGTTTTACAGCTGGAATAGGAGAGAATTCTGATTTAATAAGAGAAAAAGTTTGTAATGGATTAGATTTTATGGGAATTGAACTTGATACAGAAAAAAATAGTATAAGAAAATCTGGAATTAGAGAAATTAGCAAAAAAACTTCTAAAACAAAGATTTATATTATTCCAACAAATGAAGAACTTGTTATAGCAAAAGATACTTTCGATCTAGTAAAAAAGAAATAATCTGTTACATTTAGAAATTTATCTTAAAATTGAGTATTATGTATAATTATTGTACATAGTACTTGCTTTTTTTACACAATTAAAACATTTATTCCTCATAACTTATCACTATTTCTCACAAATCCTATTTTTTTTTATAATAATGTATATTTTATGTACTTTTTTTTTAATATGCTATAAAATAACCTTTAGTGAGATTATAAGACATTGCTATGTTAATGCTATGTTTCTTAATTATAATTTTTCCACAAAGTTTAAACTAGAAAGGATAACTTACAAATGGGTTTAATTGAAAGTATCAAAGAAAAAGCGAAACTACAATTAAGAACTATTGTTCTACCAGAGCCAGAGGATGAAAGAGTTCTTAAAGCTGCTCAACAAGTTTTAGAAGAAAATACTGCAAAAGTTGTTTTAATTGGAAATGTTGAAACTATCAAGGCTGACGCTGCAAAGTGTGGAGCAAATATTGATGGAGCAGCAATAGTTGATCCTAAAAATTTTGATAATATTGAAAAATATATTGATGAATTAGTTCAATTAAGAAAAAGTAAAAATCTTTCAAAAGAAGAAGCAACTGAAATTATGTTAAATGAACCAAGATTTTTTGGTTGTATGATGGTAAGACTAGGAGATGCAGATGGATTAGTTGCAGGTTCAAATTCACCAACCGCTGATGTTTTAAAAGCTGCTATTCAAGTTATAAAAACTGCACCAGGAATCAATACTGTTTCTTCTGCTTTTATTATGGAAACTGCTGATGGAAAATTTGGAGATAATGGTTTAATTTTATTTGCAGATTGTGCAGTTATTCCTGAACCAAATTCTGAACAATTAGCTGATATTGCTTGTGCAACAGCTGCTACTGCAAGTTCTGTTGTAGGATTAGAACCTAGAGTTGCTATGTTATCATTTTCTACAAAAGGAAGTGCATCACACCCATTAGTTGATAAAGTTCAATATGCTTGTGATATTTTAACTGAAAGAAATGTAAATTTTGCATTCGATGGAGAATTACAAGCTGATGCAGCTATTATTGAATCAATTGGTGCTAAAAAAGCTCCAGGTTCAAAAGTTGCAGGAAAAGCTAATATTTTAGTTTTCCCTGATTTACAATCTGGAAATATTGGTTATAAACTTGTTCAAAGATTTGCAGGAGCAGAAGCTCACGGTCCAATCGTTCAAGGATTAAATCAACCAGTAAATGACCTTTCAAGAGGTTGTTCAGTTGAAGATATTGCAAACTTAGTTGCTATTACAGCAACACAAATCAAATAAAAATTTATAACTAAACTAAGGAGAGATATATGTTAGTATTCATTTTAAATGCAGGTAGTTCATCTTTAAAATATCAATTAATGAATCCAGTTTCAAAAGAAGTTTTAGCTGTTGGTCTTTGTGAAAGAATTGGAATTGATGGTGTTTTAAAGCATGAGTTTGGTGAAGGACAAAAATTAACATTAGAAGTTCCTATGCCTACGCATAAAGAAGCAATTGAGTTAGTATTAAAAACTTTAGTTGAAAGTGAAGGAAAAGTTATTAATTCAATTGATGATATTGATGCAATTGGTCATAGAGCAGTTCATGGTGGAGAAGAATTTGCATCATCAGTTATGGTAACACCTAGAGTTGTTGAGACTATGAAAAAATTAATTCCTTTAGCTCCTTTGCATAATCCTGCAAATATCATGGGAATGGAAATTTGTCAAGAATTAATGCCAGGGAAACCAAATGTTGCTGTATTTGACACTGCATTCCATCAAACAATGCCTGATTATGCTTATATGTATGCATTACCTTATGAACAATATACAAAACATGGTATTAGAAAATATGGATTCCATGGAACTAGTCACTATTATGTTTCAAATGAAGCAAGAGGGATGTTAGATAAAAAAAGAAATACAAGAATTATTGTTTGTCACTTAGGAAATGGTTCATCTGTAAGTGCGGTATTAAATGGTAAATGTATAGATACATCTATGGGTCTTACTCCTGTTCAAGGTTTAATGATGGGAACAAGAGCTGGTGATGTTGGAGCTGGTGCTATTTCATATATGATGAAACAAGAAGGTTTAGATATTGATCAAATTATCGACATCATGAATAAAAAATCAGGTATCTTAGGAATTTCAGGAAAATCTTCTGATTTAAGAGAAGTTTTACAAGGTATGCAAGATGGTGATGATAGATGTAGATTAGCCGTAGAAATGGTTGCTTATAACATCAAAAAATATGTAGGTTCTTATGTTGCTGCACTTGATGGAATTGATGCTTTATGTTTCACAGGTGGAATTGGTGAAAATTCATCATTAATTAGAGAAATTGTTTGTGCTGGATTAGATGGAATGGGATTAATTCTTGACCCAACTAAAAATAATAAAAGAAGTTCAAAAGCTAGAGATATTGCAACAAATAGTTCAGCTGCAAGAATTTTTGTTATTCCAACAAATGAAGAATTTGTTATTGCTAATGATACTTATAGAATTGTTTCAGGTCTTGAAATTGAAAAATAATAAATAAAAAAAGTGAAGTTTATACTTCACTTTTTTATTCTTTAGATATAAAAATTTAATAAGCTTTTAATCCAGTTACAAAATTCATACTTATTTTAGAAACAGCTTCACTTACAAATTTATCCATAAACTTCTCAAATTTATCTTCTTTTTTCCAAATTGGATTTTTTACTTTTGATAATTCAATAAGTGTATTTTGAGCAAAAGAAATAGTTGCAACTTCATCAACAAGTCCAACTTCTTTTGCTTGTTTTGAAGTAAAAATTTTTGCATCAGCAAAAACATTATGATTTTTTACATCAAGATTTCTTGCATTTGCAACATCTGTTATAAACATATTATATGTATCATCTATTACGCTTTGAAGTTGTTTTTCTTCATAATCAAACCACTTTCTACTAGGTGTTCCTGTTTCTTTATATTTTCCAGCTTTTACAGTTTGAGTTGAAACTCCAATTTTTTCCATAAGTTCACTAGCATTCACGCCTTGCATAATAACACCAATTGAACCTACCATGCTTCCAGGATTAGCAATAATTTTATTTGCCCAAATAGAAGAATAGTAACTTCCACTTGCAATCACACCACTTGCATAAACAACAACTGGTTTTAACTCTTTTAACTCTTTTATTGCATAAGCTAATTCAACAGAAGGAGCAACTGCACCACCAGGAGAATCGACAACAAATAATACACCTTTAATATTATTATCTTTTTTTGCTTTTTCTATATTTTCTAATACTTTACTAACATCTAAAATAGCTCCTGATAATTCTATTTTTTGTAAGTTTGCTAATTTATCATTATCAACTAAATTTTCATTAGAATCAAATACTACAAAGTAAATTATTGTCAAAAAAACTATAGTTTTAAAATATTTAGTTATGAAATCCAATATTGCTATAACTGGCGAAAATAGTGTTTTAAAAAAATTAAACATATTCACCTCCTATTATCACATTATCAACAAATTTTGTATGTAAAATTATTTGCATAAACAAGTCCTCTTTTTCTTCAATTTTATCAGGTAAAGTAAAAGTTATCATATCTGCATCAAAATCTTTTTCAAGTTTACCTTTATTTAATCCTAAAGCCCTACTTCCATTTACTGTTGCAGCTTTTATTAATTTTTTAGAAAACTCAACTACATTTTTATCATAATGAACCATTAATGCATTTCTTAATTCATCAAACATTGATAACGAATTATTTGAGCTTAAACCATCAGTTCCTATTGTAAAAGGAATTTCACCTAATCTATCTAAATCTAGTTTTGTATTATTTAAAAGTCTATTTGAAGTAACACAATGATTAATACTTGCACCTAAATCTCTAATCTTTTCTAAATCATTATTACTTGCTTCAACACAATGTGTAAATGAAAGATTTTTTATATTTGAAAAAAGATTTAAAAATTCCATTGGTTTTGAAACTGCTTTTTCCTGATTTAAAAAATTTTTAAAAAATTCTAAAAAAGAACCTTCGTCTTTATGTAACCAATCAAACTCTTCACGTGACTCTAAAAAATGAGAACTAACAGCTAAATTTTCACTTCTTGCTAAATTTAAAGTTTCTCTTACTAAAAATGGATGAACTGAATATGGAGAATGTATAGCAATTGCTGGAATAAAATTTTTTGAAGCAAATTTTTTTGCATTATTTAGCCTACTTTTAAAATCAGCAAAAAGTGTATCTATCATATCAGCTTTTGAACCAATAACTTCGCAAAAGAATACCGTATTTATAGGTGCATTTATACAAGCTTCTATATCAAAAGAATATGATGAAATTGCTCCAATAGTAGTAGTTCCTGTTTTTTTCATCTTTTCTAATTTTGCTGTTATTAATTTTGTATTTGCTTTATTTATTAAATCTTCTCTATATCTAATAACAGAATTTAACCATGCATAAAAATTTCCATATTTTAAAGTAGTTGAATTCCCACTAAATTCTAAATGAACATGAGAATTTATAAGTCCTGGCATTAAAATAGAATTCTTTTCTAGTTTTTTTATTTCAATATTAGGATATTTTTTTTCTATTTCTAAAAGGGTATTAAGTTCTATGATTTTTTCATCAAAAACAACAGCACCATCTTTAATGATTCTGTCATTTTCATCACAAGAAACAACCCATGAAGCACTTATAATTTTCATTTAATTAAGCATTTTTTGCTTGTGATACTGCTTTTAATTCAGCAATAATTTGCATTAAAGCAATTAATCCCATATGATAACCAAATGGTCCAAATCCAGAGATAACACCTGTTGAAGCACCTGCAGTTACAGATTTTTGTCTAAATTCTTCTCTTTTATAAATATTTGAAATATGAACTTCAACTACTGGCATATTAACTGCGCTTAGAGCATCTTTGATTGCAATAGAAGTGTGAGAATAAGCAGCTGGATTTATCATTATTCCATCAACAGTTCCTAAACACTCTTGAATTCTATCTACAATTTCACCCTCTAAATTTGATTGAAAAAATTCTAATTCAATTCCATTTTGTTCAGCTGCACTTTTTAATTGTTCATGAATTTGTTCTAGACTCATTGGACCGTAAATATGTTGTTCTCTAATTCCTAACATATTTAAATTTGGTCCTTGAATTACGGCAATTTTCATATTATATTCCTTTTATAAATTTTGGGTAAGATTATAATTAAATTTTTGTTAAACCATACCCAAACAAAGGCTTTTTATGAAAAACTTTATATTACAAAATGAAAATGCAATATATTTTGAATGTAAATTCTCTTGCGATAATGTTATTTTTTTGAATTTAGAAAAAGATAGATTTTTTATAACTGATGCTAGATATACTACAGAAGCAAAAGAGTATGCAAAAAAGTGTGAAGTACTAGAATCTTCAAATTTAATAGAAACAGCAAAAGAGATTTTAAAAAAAAATAAAATCAAAAAAATTACATTTGACCCAAACGATTTTAGTTTTGCTTCTTATACAAAATTAACTGAAAATCTAAAAACTGAATTTATTGCTAAAGAAAACTTTTCAAAATTAAAAAGAATTATTAAAAGTGATAAAGAGATAACTTTACTTAAAAAAGCAGCTGTTGCTGGACGTGAAGGTTTCAAAGAATTAGCAAAATTTATAAGAAAAAATGGTTTCAATCAGAGTGAACAATTTTTATATTTTAAAGCTTTTGAAAAAATGAGCCAAACAGGTAAACTTGATATAAGTTTTGAACCAATTGTTGCGATAAATGAAAATGCAGCAAAACCTCATGCTCTTCCAACTTCAAAAAAATTAAAACTACATGATTTATTATTAGTTGATGCGGGAATAAAATATAAAAGATATTGTTCTGATAGAACTTGCACAAGTCATGTTGATTTTGAGAATTTCAGTTTTAAAAGAGAACAAAAATTCAAAAATGAAAAACATCAAAAAATCTATGATATTGTTTTAAAAGCTCAATTAAATGCTATTGAAAATGCAAAAACTGGGATGAAAGCTAGTGAAATTGACAAATTAACTAGAGATGTAATAGAAAAAGCAGGATTTGGAAAATATTTTATTCATAGTACTGGTCATGGTGTTGGTCTTGATATTCATGAATTTCCTGTAATAAATTCCAAATCAGATGTAATAATTGAAGATAATATGGTATTTACAGTTGAACCTGGAATTTATCTTCCTGATGAATTTGGGGTTAGAATTGAAGATACAATTGTAATGCAAAATGGTAAAGCCGTAATACTTTAAATCAAAAAAATAGAAAAAATAAATCTTGATAAATTTAATCATGATTTATTTTTTAACAAAAAAGAGAGAAATTTGAAAAAAAAAATATCACATAAATTAACACTTTTTTATTCTTCTAATTTTCCTCAAAAATTCAATTCTTACTCACAAAAAAAATACAAGGTAACTATAGGAATTGGGGGAAATATTGGAAATACTAAAAAGATATTTGATAAATTAATCTTATGTTTAAGAAAAGACGCAAGATTTACTTTACTTATGACTTCACCTCTTTTAAAAAATCCACCCTTTGGATTTTTGGAACAAAGCGACTTTTTAAATGGTATAATTCGCCTCCAAACAAATCTTTGTCCTAACGCTTTTTTAAAAGCAATGCAAAGATATGAAAAAAAATTCGGAAGAAAGCGATCCTTTCAAGATGCGCCTAGAACCTTGGATATTGATATAATATTTTTTGATAATAAAAAAATAAATACAGAAAATTTAATTATCCCTCACAAAAATTGGGCAAATAGAGAGTCAGTGATTATTCCTTTAAAAAGGATGAAAAATGAACGAAAAACAAAAAAAAGTTATGGTTGGAATGAGCGGTGGAATTGATTCTTCAGTTACTGCTTATATGCTACAAAAAGAAGGTTACGAAGTTGAAGGGATATATCTAAAACTTCATAATAGAACTGATGGCTATCATGAAAGAAATTTAGGTTATATAGATGATGTAGCTAAATTTTTAAATATAAAATATCACATATTAGATTTAGCAGATGAGTTTTCAAAAGAGGTTTATGATTATTTTGTTGATTCTTATTTAGAAGGCACAACTCCAAATCCTTGTGTAAAATGCAATCGTCAAATAAAATTTGGTGCAATGCTTAATTTTGCAAAAAAACATGGAGCTAATTTTTTAGCAACTGGACATTATGCAAAAACTGATGGAAAGTTTTTTTATGAAGCTGATGATAAAACAAAAGACCAAAGTTATTTCCTATCTCAAGTTGATAAAGATGCATTACCATATATGATGTTTCCTTTAAGTACTTACAAAAAAGAAGATATTGTAAAGTTTGGTGCAGATTTAGATGTAGCTTACAAAAAAATCACAGAAAAAAGTGAATCTCAAGAAATTTGTTTTGTTGAAACTGTTTACACTGATGTTGTTAAAAGACATGCAAATATTGATATTCCAGGAAAAGTTTTAGATGAACAAGGAAATGTTGTAGGTGAACACAAAGGTTATGCTCACTATACAATCGGGAAAAGAAGAGGATTTACTGTTCATGGAGCACATGATCCACATTTTGTTACAAAATTAAATCCTAAAGATAATACTATTGTCGTAGGTAAAAAAGAGTCTTTAGAAGTAAATGAAGTAGTTGGAAATAATCTAAATATGTTTATTGATGAGACAAAATTTTCTTGTAGTGTAAAACTAAGATATAGATCAACATCAACACCTTGTGAAGTAGAAATAAAAGATGAAAAAGTTTATATAACTTTAAAAGAAGCTGTTTATGGAGTTGCAACAGGTCAACTTGCAGTTTTTTATGATGACCAAAAAGTAATTGGAAGTGCTTGGATAGAAAGTACTAAATAGTTTTTTTAAAAACTATAATTTAGGAGAAAACTCCTAAATTATATTTATATTAGAATGTATATTCTACGCTTGCTAATACTTTGTTATAATCATTTCCTGATACTTCAGCATTTACATCACCATATAAAATTGATGCTGTTAATGTTTCAGTAATTGGATATGCAGCTGTTAAATTTAATTCACTTTCTTTATCATCATTTGAACCATAAGTAGTTTGTCCATATAATGCACCTAATTCAACATCAGCAATTGTATATCCTAAAAAACCATATACAGTTCTTGCATCAGCTACATATACATAGTTACCATCATCAAATGGATTTATGTTATCACCTGCAACACCCATTAATTCAACGCCACCATCTTTATCAGTTTTAATATAACCAACACCAGCTGAAAGTCCTGCAACTTCAGTATTTAATTCAACATGCCCAATTGAACCATCTTCTACACCAACAGAATTATCTACACTACTTGCAGCATAATGAGCAATTGCACCAAAATAATCAGTAGTAAATGTTGCTTTTAACCCATACCAATCAAGTGCATCTGGAGCTGTATAAAAATAAGGATTTAATTCTACACCATCAAAACCTGCATATTTAACATCAAGAACATATGCTCCTTTATTGTCATTGATATCTTCAAAATCTTCACTTAAATCAATACCTGACTCAGCTTGTCTATTTGCAAACCCAAGAACAATTGTAGTATCTGGAATAGCAGTAATTGCAGCAACAACAGCCTCATTATAATCACCTAACCATTCAAGATCAATAGCTTGTCTACCAGCAGTTAAAGAGAATCCTTCTGTAGCATATTTTATATAAGCTTCTGTCATTAAAGAATTATTAAGATATTCATTATCATGATCGTTATGCTCAACTTCACCAAGTTTTAAATTTCCTTTAAATTCAGCTTTTGCAGATAAACCATAAAAAGAACCTGTTTCAAAAGCAACAGTTGCATTTCCATTTCCAAATCCAGTATCTTTATCTCCACCTTTATTGTCATACTTTTCACCATATAATGCTAAACTTCCTGAAGCTTTACCTTCTTTAAAAGCTGCATCAATTGAATCTGCACCAAATGACATAGTAGAACTTAAAATTAATCCGCATGTAACTAAACTTATTGTTTGACCTCTAAAAAGGTTTTTCATATTTTTTCCTTGTAAAATAAAATATTTGAATAAAAAACTTTCGCGCAAGTAATTTATTCGTATTAGAAGAACATCAAAATTATAACATTAAATAAACTGTTGTTTTAATTTTGATTGTATATTAAATATACACAATTATTATCCATTGTTTTTATACTAACGATAATGATTATTATTTTATACAATATTTACTTAATTATGAATTAACTTAATATTCATTAAGTACACTTTAGCTAGAATACGGATTCAATCAAATGTAAGGAAATTTTATGTCAACATTTAAACTTTTTAGTGGTTCAGCTAATCCTGAATTTGCAAGAAAAGTAGGTGAATATTTAAGTATGCCAGTATCAGACGCAACATTAAATAAATTTAGTGATGGTGAAATATCTGTTCAAATTACAGAGAGTGTTAGAGGACAAGATGTATTTATAATTCAACCAACTTGTGCACCAACTAATGATAATTTAATGGAATTATTAATAATGGTAGATGCACTTAAACGTTCAAGTGCAAAATCAATTTCAGCTGTTATTCCATATTTTGGATATGCAAGACAAGATAGAAAAGCAGCTCCAAGAGTTCCAATTACTGCAAAACTTGTTGCTGATTTACTTGAAGCAGCAGGAATTACAAGAGTAGTAACTATTGATTTACATGCTGCTCAAATTCAAGGCTTTTTCAATATTCCAGCTGATAACTTATTTGGTTCTATATTATTTGTTAATTATATAAAAAGTAAAAATTTAAAAAATCCTATTATTGCAAGCCCAGATATTGGTGGAGTTGCAAGGGCTAGATCTTATGCTGATAAATTAGGATATGACTTAGTTATAGTTGATAAAAAAAGAGAAAAAGCAAATGTTGCTGAAGTTATGAATATCATTGGAGATGTTAAAGATAAAGATGTAATTTTAGTTGATGACATGGTTGATACTGCAGGAACTTTAGTAAAAGCAGCAGAAGTTTTAAAGAAAAAAGGTGCAACTTCAGTTATGGCATGCTGTACTCACGGTGTATTAAGTGGTCCGGCATATGAAAGAATTAACAAAGGTGAACTTGATGAACTTGTTATTTCAGACACAATTCCTACACAAAAAGATGCTAAAAAGTTAACCGTTTTAACAGCTTCAGCTATGATTGGGGAAGCTATTAGAAGAATTCATAATAATGAATCTGTTAATTCAATTTTTAATAGTTAATATTAAAATAAAAAAAATATGATATAATTCGCGAAATTATTATCCAAAAGGAAAAAACATGAAAAAAGTATTATTATCAACAATTGCTTGTGCTACTTTAGCATTAGCTGCAAATAGTGACTATAAATATGAAATTACACCATTAATTGGTGGAGTTGTAACTGAAGGTAATTTAGATTTAGATAGAAATTATGCAAACGCAGGTTTAAGTTTAGGATTTAATCAATTTGATTCTTTTATTGATCAAGTTGAATTAGGTTTTTTAAGATCTATTGAAGATGTAGATTATAAAGATGGTTCAAGATCTGATACTGGAATTACTAGAATATTTACAAACTTAGTTAAAGAATATCCTTTAACAGCTGATGCTTCATTATATACATTAGTTGGAGCAGGTGTAGAAATTTTTGATAATGAAAATGCAGGAAATGAAAATGGTTTATTTGGTAACTATGGTGCAGGGATTAAATATAAAATAGCTGATGAATTATCTTTAAAATTTGATGTTAGACATTTAATTGAAGTTGATCATGGAGATAATAACTTATTATATACATTAGGATTCTCTGTTCCATTTGGTGAAGTTGCAAAAGCAGCTCCAGTTGTTGAAACTCCAGCTCCAGTTGTTGAAACTCCAGCTCCAGTTGCTGCACCAAAAGATACTGATGGTGATGGTGTTATTGATAATTTAGATGAATGTCCTGATACAATGAAAGGTGCTAAAGTTGATGCAGTTGGATGTATGACTTTAATCAACTTAAATATTAACTTTGATACTGATAAATCAGTAATTAAAGATTCTTATAACTCAAGAGTTGCAGAATTTGCAAAAATGATGAAAGCTAATCCAAAATTAAAAGCATCTATTGAAGCTCATACAGACTCTGTTGGTTCAAATGCATATAACCAAAAATTATCTGAAAGAAGAGCTGCTTCTACAGTTAAAGCATTAACTGATTTAGGTGTTGATAGCACAAAAATCAAAGCTGTTGGTTATGGTGAAACAAGACCTGTTGCAACAAATGCAACTGTTGAAGGTAGAGCTGAAAACAGAAGAGTTGAAGCTGTAATGGTTAAATAATTTTTAAATTATTAACTTAAATAAATTAAAAGGGGTTAAGTTTTACTTAACCCCTTTTTTTTATTTAATAATTTTTAATATTTTTAATAAAAATAATATTTTTTTTAAGTTATAATGAACAAAATTATTTCAATCAAGGAAAAATGATGAAAAAAATATTAATAACATCTATGGTATGTGCAACGGCTCTTTTTGCTGCAAGTGATCCAAGTAGAACATATAGTTATGAAATCACACCTTTTGTTTCAGGAATCTTAACTGATAGCAAAGCAGGATTAGAAGATGATAATTATATAAATGGTGGTATTTCTATTGGTAAAAATTTTGAAGAAACTTTTATTGATCAAGTTGAAATAGCATACATGAGAAGTGCTAGTGTTGGGTATGAGAATTCAAATGGAAATACAAATATTGATAGAATATTTTTAAATGCAGTTAAAAAATTTGAGTTAACAGATAGATTAGCAGCTTATGGATTAGCCGGAATTGGTTATCAAAATGTTTCACAAGAATTAGACAAACATAAAGATTCTGCCGTATTCAACTATGGAATTGGTCTAAGATATGATATTCCTTATTATGGAATTGCAATAAAAGGAGATGTTAGACATCTAATTGCAACAAAAGAAAATCAAAATGATATGATGTATACTTTAGGTTTAGGAATGCCTTTAGGAAAAAAATATACAAATGATATCATTGCTGCAAAAGCTCCAATTATAGAAGAAGAAGTTAAAGCTCCAATAATTGAAGAGCCTACTGAAGTTTTACCAGCAATTCAAGATGATGATAAAGATGGAGTATCAAATAAATTTGATAAATGTCCAAATACTTCACCAGGTGTTAAAGTAAATAAAGATGGTTGTGTTGAAACTGTAAATTTAAATATTAATTTTGATAACAACTCAGCAGAAATAAAAAATATCTATGATGAAAAATTACATCAATTTGCAAATATGCTAAAAGCTAATCAAACAATGACTGCAGTAATTGAAGCACATACTGATTCTAAGGGTAGTGATGCATATAATCAAAATTTATCTGATAGAAGAGCTATTTCAGTTGTAAATGCATTAAAAGCTTATGGAGTAAAATCTTCAAAATTAAAAGCTATAGGATATGGAGAGACTCAACCTATTGCAACAAATGAAACAGAAGAAGGTAAAGCTCTAAATAGAAGAGTTACTGCACTAGTAAATCAATAATTTTCAAAAGATTTAGATTAACTCTAAATCTTTTAAGCTATCATAAAAAATCATTTAACTATAAACTTACTAAACTTTAGATATAATCGCGATAAATAATAAACAAATTATAGGAATAGCCTTGCAAAAAAATATTAGAAACTTTAGTATTATTGCACATATTGATCATGGAAAATCAACACTTGCAGATAGAATTATTCAAGAATGTGGAGCTATTACTGATAGAGAAATGACTTCTCAAGTTATGGATACGATGGATATCGAAAAAGAAAGAGGTATCACTATCAAAGCCCAAAGTGTTAGGCTTGATTATGTAAAAGATGGACAAAAATATGTTTTAAATCTTATTGACACTCCAGGTCACGTTGACTTTTCATATGAAGTAAGCCGTTCACTAGCTTCATCTGAAGGTGCTTTACTAATAGTTGATTCAACTCAAGGTGTTGAAGCACAAACTATAGCAAATGTTTATATAGCTATGGATAATGATTTAGAATTATTACCTGTTGTAAATAAGATAGATTTACCAAGTGCTGATCCAATTAGAGTTTTAGAAGAAGTTGAAGAAGCTATTGGACTTGATTGTACTTTACATAATCTAATTTCAGCAAAAACTGGTCTTGGAGTTAAAGATTTAATTGATTCAATAGTTGATAGAGTACCAGCTCCAAACGGAGATGAAAATGCACCAACAAAAGCTCTTATTTATGACTCATGGTTTGATAACTATCTTGGAGCTTTAGCACTTGTTAGAGTTTATGATGGAAGTATCAAAAAAGGTCAAAAAATCAAACTTATGAACACAAAAGTTGAACATCAAGTTTTAAGTTTAATGTATCCACATCCTCTTAAAAGGCAAGATACACTAGAAATAAAAACAGGTGAAATAGGAATTGTTGTATTGGGTCTTAAAACTTTAGATGGAATTGCCGTTGGTGATACTATGACCGATGCTAAAGTTCCAACAGCAGTTGCAATTGACGGATTTGAACCAGCTAAACCTTTTGTTTTTGCAGGAATTTATCCAATTGAAACTGATAAATTTGAAGATTTAAGAGAAGCATTAAATAAATTAAAATTAAATGACTCTTCAATTTCTTTTGAACCTGAAAGTTCAGCAGCTTTAGGAAGTGGATTTAGAACTGGTTTCTTAGGAATGCTTCATATGGAAGTTATTAAAGAGAGACTTGAGAGAGAATTTGACTTAGATTTAATTGCAACTGCACCAACAGTTGTTTATAGAGTTGAAAAAAGTAATGGAGAAGTTATAGAGATACAAAATCCAAGTGAACTTCCTGAACCAAATTATATAAAAACAATTTTTGAACCATATGTAAAAGCAACTATTTTAGTACCTGATGAATTTTTAGGAAATGTTATAAAACTTCTTAATGATAAAAGAGGAATCCAAATAAAAATGGATTACTTAGGAAAAAGAGTTTTACTTGAATATGATTTACCGATGAATGAAATTGTTATGGATTTTTATGATAAATTAAAATCAACTACAAAAGGTTATGCATCTTTTGATTATGAACCAGTTGGATTTAGACCTGGAAATCTTAAAAAACTTGATATTCGAGTTGCTGGTGATGTTGTTGATGCACTTTCAATCATCGTTCCTGATGATAAAGCAGTTTCAAAAGGAAGAGAATTTGTAAAAGCTCTAAAAGAATTAATTCCAAGACAACTTTTTGAAGTTGCAGTGCAAGCAAGTATTGGAAGTACAGTAATTGCTAGAGAAACTGTAAAATCAATGGGGAAAAACGTAACTGCAAAATGTTACGGTGGAGATATCACGAGAAAAAGAAAACTTCTTGAAAAACAAAAAGAAGGTAAAAAAAGAATGAAAGCGATTGGAAAGGTGAATGTACCGCAAGAAGCATTCATGGCAGTTCTTAAAATCTAATCTTTCACGCATCTTCTGCGTTGGAATGAAAAATTTATTGACTCACTTAGTACACTAAGCTCCTCAATAAATTTTACCTTCCGCCTTGAATCTACATAAAATCTTAGATTTTAAATATCTTTAATTTTCTGAACAATTTTCTTTTTAAAGTTTTCTGACAAATTATAAAAATTATGATATAAATTTGTATATTTATCATTTTCTTCTAATTTATCAAGTTTATGCATCTGGGATATTATTTAATTATAGTCTTTTATTAATGTTTCTGAATAAATGCTTATTATCATTTCAATTTTTATTAAATCATAATCAAATTTTCTTTAATCTTCTTTTTTGTTTTCTCAACAAAATAATCTTTTGCAATAGATGCGATAAAACCTATTACACCACCTACTAAAAGTAATACTAATTTTTCCATTTCCATATTACAACCTTAAATAATTTCAATCATTATAACAAAATCTGAACTACGCTCTTAAAATGTGAGCATTTTCAAAATAGCGTTAAAAAAAATATATCTAAATTCGTAAAGAAATTTGAACTGTCTGAAGACTGAGGTACGAAGTCAAGTTTTCAAATTTTAGAATTTAGATATATTTTTTAGCTGTTTTGAATCCCTGCGAACGCTTTTGCCTGCAAGCAGGATTACATCTTTTGTTTCTTTTCTTTACTAAAAAGAAAAGAAAAAAGTATCACCCTAAAGAAATAAACATAATTTATGATATTATTATTTTCATGTTATGCTTAACCTGTAAAAACCTATCATTTGAAATTATCTGCAGAGATTGTCAAAAAAATCTTTTAATACCCTCTTTCCATAAAAGAGAAATAGAAGATGGATTTTTTAACTATTCATTTTATTCTTTATCGGAACTTGAAGATTTAATCTCTTCAAAATACTATTTTCATGGAGATAGAGTTTTTAATATTCTTGCCAAACTATCTTTTGCCAAATTTGCTCAAAATTTTACTTTTTCAAACCAAGTATTTGCAATCCCAATTGATGACCATACACGTCATGATTTTTCTCATACTGCAATCTTAGCAAAACATCTAAAATCACAATTTATAACTCCAAAATACAACTCATTAAAAGCTACAAATATAGTGAAATATGCTGGAAAAGATTTAGAATTTAGACAAAAAAATCCAAGAAAATTTCAAGTTACAAATATTACTAATCAAATGACAATTTTATGTGATGATTTAATTACAACAGGTGCTACAATTAAGCAAGCAAAAAAAGTTTTAGAAAAAAGAAATAATCAGGTTTTATTTTCTTTAACCCTAGCTGATGCAAAACTTTAGTATAATTTATTTTTTACAAAGGGAACAAAGTGATAGGAATTATTGATTATAACATGGGAAATTTAGCGAGTGTTTATAACGCTTGTCATTTATTAGATGCAAAAGCAACAATTGTTAAAAATCCTGAAGATTTAAAAAATTTTAATAGAGTTATATTACCTGGTGTTGGTGCATATAAAGATGCAATGGAACATTTAATTAAAACAGGTATGAATGAAGCTGTTTATGAATTTGCAAAAAGTGGTAAACCAATGATTGGAATTTGTCTTGGAATGCAACTTTTATTTGAAAGTTCTCAAGAGTTTGGTCATACAGATGGGTTAGGATTAATTGATGGTGTTGTTGTAAAATTTGATAAAACAAAAATGCATGAAGATTTTAAAATTCCTCATATGGGTTGGAATACAATTGTAAATAAAGAACATCCATTATTTGAAGGTTTGCATAATCCATATTTATATTTTGTTCACTCTTATCATGCTGTTACAAGAGAAGAAAATATAATAGGTAAAACAACTTATGGATATGAATTTGCAAGTGCCGTAAATAAAGATAACATTTATGGATTTCAACCACATCCTGAAAAATCACATGATAATGGATTGAAAATTTTAAAAAACTTTATGAATTTAAAATAAAAAAGGAATTCTCATGAAAACTATTGCAATAACAGGTGCTAGTGGGTTTGTTGGTAGTAGTTTAACAAAATTTTTTTCTAATTTAGGTTATAAAATAACTCCTTTATCAAGAGAAATTTTAAATAATAAAAGTAATTTAGAAGAAGTATTAAATTCTTCAGATATTGTTATAAATTTGGCTGGGGCAAATATAATTAATAGATGGAGTGAATCTTATAAAAGACTTCTTTATTCAAGTAGAATTGATACTACATCTAAAATTGTAAATGCTATAAACCATATTCAAAATAAACCTAAACTTCTAATTTCTACTTCTGCTGTTGGTATTTATGATAATAGAACTATTTATGATGAAAATGGAAATTTTGCAAATGATTTTTTATCAAATCTTTGTCAAGATTGGGAGAAAAAAGCTTTAGAAGCAAAAAATGAAATAACAAAAGTTTCTATTTTTAGATTTGGTATTGTTCTTGGACGTGATGGTGGAGCTTTACAAAAAATGTTAACTCCTTTTAAACTAGGACTTGGAGGAACAATAGGAAATGGAAATCAAGCATTTTCATTTATTCATATAAGCGATTTGTTAAATGCTTACAAATTTGTGATTGAAAATTCTTATGAAGATATTTTTAATCTAACTGCTCCAAAACCAACAACAAACAAAGGCCTTACCCTTGCTTTAGGAAAAACACTAAAAAGACCTACTATACTTCCAGTACCAGAATTTGTTTTAAAACTTATTTTTAGTGAAGGTGCACGTGTTTTAACTGATGGACAAAGTGTAATACCAAAGAAATTATTAGATTTAGGATTTGAATTCAAATTTAGAACAATAGAAGAAACAATAGAAAATTTATGTAATTAAGGATTTATTTAATGGATATTTTACCTGCGATTGATTTAAAAGATGGAAAAGCTGTAAGACTAAGTAAAGGACTTATGGATAGTGCTAAAATCTATTCAGATGAGCCATGGCAAGTAGCAAAAAGATTTGAAGAATTAGGTAGTAAATGGGTTCATATCGTTGATTTAAATGGAGCATTTGCTGGAAAACCAGCAAACTTAGAACAAATCAAAAAAATTAGAGAAAATTGCAACTTAAAAATTGAACTTGGTGGTGGAATTAGAGATGAAGAAACTATCAAAATGTATTTAGAACTTGGTGTTGACAGATTAATCTTAGGTTCAATTGCAGTAAAAGATCCAATATTTGTAAAAAAAATGGCTTCAAAATATCCAATTGCTGTTGGAATTGATGCAATGAATGGAATGGTTGCAGTTGAAGGTTGGGCTGAAGTTTCAACTATGAAAGCAACTGATTTAGCTAAAGAATTTGCAAATGCAGGTGTTCAAGCTATTATTTGTACTGATATTTCAAAAGATGGAATGCTTTGTGGAGTTAATGTTGAATTTACTGAATCTATTGCTTTATCATCAGGAGTTGATACAATTGCAAGTGGTGGAGTAAAAGATATTCAAGATATTATAAATTGCAAAAACAATGGAAATATTTCAGGTGTAATAGTTGGAAAAGCATTTTACGAAGGAAGACTTGATTTAGAAGAGGCATTCAAAATTTTATAAAATTATTAAATTATTTAGAAAAAGTATTTTATTAGAAATAATATTATGATATTATAATATAAAAAGATTTGTGAAGGCGTGTAAATGAACTCTAACAAAAAAATAACTATTATTATTTTCTCTATGGTTTCATTACTTACTATAGTAATTGTTGCTTTAGTGGCGCTTGGTTCCAGACAAAGTGGATATGTTAGTGCAAAAAAAAGAGCTTATTTAACGGCAGATATTGTAAAAAAATCATTAACTTCACATATGGTTAATGGAAACATGGATCAAAGAGATACTTTTTTAAATGGAATTAGTGAATTAAAAGAAGTTAAAGATTTATGGATTATTAGAGCAAAAAGTGTTAGTAATCAATTTGGTAAATCTAAACTAACAAATGAAATTCCAAGAGATGATATTGATAAAAAAGTATTAGAAAATGGGAAAGAAGAAGTTTTAATAGATGAATCTTTAACAAATGCAACTTTAAGAATTACTATTCCGTATACTGCTTCTTCACTTGATAAACCAAATTGTTTATCATGTCATAATGCAAAAGAAGGGGAAGTTTTAGGAGCTATTTCTTTAACTTTTGATATTCAAGAAGATAGAATTTCAAGTATTGCTGTTTTATTAAATATTATTGCAATAATATCTGTATTTTTAATATTCATTCTAATTTATATAAGTAGAAAAATTAAACCTTACACAAGTTCTTTTGACTCTATTACAGAAGTATTAAAACAAGTTCACGAAGGTGATTATAGTGTAAGAGCAAAAGCTGGTGTTTTAAAAGAAGATAAGGAAGCTTCTGTTTGGTTAAATGAACTTATCGAAAAACTTGAGACTGTTTTAACAGGAATTGAAAAAAATCTTACTACTTTTGTGCATAATCGATCTACAAATGTAAATAATGATAAATTATTAACTGCACAAGATATAATTGAAGATATATCAGAGATTTATAATTATAAAAAAACAATTGAAACTGATTTAACAAAAGATGATATTTACTATAGATTAATTCAAGTTTTAAAAGATAAATTAAAAATTCAAGATTTCTTTATTTTTGAAACTGACTTAATAAAAGATGAAAGAAAAATTATCTTCTCAACAAAAGAGACTATTCCTTGTTGCAATATCTCAAAAAATATAAAAGAGAGATGTAGAGCAGAAAGAACAAATACGATTGTATCTTCTGAAAATTTCCCTGAAATTTGTAGACTTGCAACTTGTCCAGCGAATACAAATCATATTTGTATTCCATTTTTAATTAATGAACAAAAAAATGTTGTTATACATATAATTTGTGAAAATGAAGAATGCCTGAAACATGTAAAATATCAAATTGGTATAATCAAAAAATATTTAGAAGAAACAAAACCTATTTTAGAAAGTAAACTTTTAATGGATGTATTAAGAGAAAGAAATCTAATCGATGGATTAACTGGACTTTATAATAGAAAATATTTAGACGAATTTATAGATAGAAAACTTCCTTATGAACTAAGAGAAGGTTCTACATTTGCTATTATGTTCTTGGATATTGATTATTTTAAAATGATAAATGACACTTATGGACATGATGCAGGAGATGCAATTTTACAAAAATTATCTCAAACAATGAAAGATTCGATTAGTGAAAATGAATTTATTATAAGATTTGGTGGAGAAGAGTTTTTAATCATAATGAAAAATCCAACAGAAGAAACAGCTTTAGAATTAGCAAATAAAATAAATCAAGATTTTGGGAAACTTGTATTTACATTTAATAATGAATCGTTTAGTAAAACTGTTAGTATTGGTTATGCTTTCTTTCCAAAAGATACTGATCAAATTTGGAAATGTATTAAATTTGCTGATTTATCTTTATATGAAGCAAAAGCAACAGGAAGAAATAGAGTTATTAGATTTAAAAAAGAACTTCTAAAAAATGGAGATAAAGATAGTTATTAAAACTAAGAGATATTAAAGTAATATCTCTTGGGAGATAAACCATCTTTTCAAAGAGTTATATAATTTCATAGAAATCATTTTTTCTTTACAAAAGATATCAAAATAATCTAGAGATTCTTCAAAACTATTTTCTAGGCAATATTTAGCTAATTGAATTATCTCAACATTCCCAAAATAACAAGCTCCAAGTGGATTATCCTTTGTAATTACTACTTCACTAGAATTTATAAATCCATCTTTTACAACTGCCCTTTTTTCTATTTTTGGTAAATTTATAGAAGCATCATTATTTTTTTCTTCTGGCCAAGATTGTCTTTTTTGCCAAAATTCACTATCAAATCTTTTTTCTAACAAATAAAATTCTTTTCCAACTTTTGTAAACTTATCAAATATAAACTCTACCCTACTTTTATAAAAATCAATTGCAACTTTTTGTTCAATTTCATCTTTATTTAAAATTGTATTTATAACAAATGGAGCAATACTAGACATACTCATAGCTTGAAAAGCACCATTTCCAGACAGTGGGTCAACACTTGAAGCACTATCACCTATTAATATCATTTTACTATTTATTATCTCTTTATGGATTTTACAAAATGAATCTCTTTTAACTAATTTTCCAACTGCTTTGAATTTATTTAAACTCCATAATTTTATATCTTGTGTTTCTAAAACTTTTAGTAAATCACTAAAATCATTTATTTTATTTGCCAGTTCTTCATCACAAGAGAATTGAATATAACCTTTTTTATCTCCTACATAAGCTTGCCAAATCCAACCATCTTTAACTGAATCAATAGAAGTTTTATTTTCTTTCATATTTTCTAATTCTAACTCTTGTAATATTGAAAAACTTTTTGGTCCACAAATATATTCATCTTTATAAGGGGTAAATCTTCCCCTTGCATCAACTATAAAATCAGCACTTATTTCAAATCTTTCTTCATCTATTTTATAAACAATTTTTGGTTTTTCATCTAAACAATCAATTGAACCAACCACTTTAGCTTCAATTATTTTTATATTTTTTTGCTTTAAATCAGTTAGTAATTTTTCATCTAAATTTACTCTATTTACAACATATTCATAGTTTACTTTATCAGCTTTACTTGCCCAATTTGAATTTCGTAAAGATTGTTTTTCTAAAAGTTCTGAAGCATTTATACAACCTTGTGAAACAAGTCCCTCTTTTGTTTTTTCACTAAATCCTTCATAAGCTGTAAATGGTCTTTTTTTATAAATAACTGTTACATCAAATCCTAGTTTTTTAAGTCCAATAGCTGTAGAAGTACCTGCAATTCCTGCACCTAAAATCAATATTTTTTTATTTTGGTTCATTTACAATCCTTTTTGAAAACTCTTCTAAAATTTCCTCTTTTTTAAAACCTTTTTTTAAATAAAAACAAAACTCTTTTGTAAACTTTGCAACAGCTACACTTGAACCTGCAACATTTTTTACATTTGAAAAGGGATTTGCTCCAAAAAATAGTTTTTCTTTATCTAAAGCTACAACTTTATCATCCAAACACATTCCCTCAGATGTTACTTTTATAACTCCTTTATAGGAAGCCGGATAAACTAAATCTTCTCCTCGTCTTGGAAATGATGAAACTATAACTACACCTTTTTTTATAAATTCATTGATTAACTCTTCTATTTCTTTATAGTTTGTTTTTAAACCTAAACTCATACTAATCACATCAACTTTTTTATCTTTTAAATAATTCAATGCTCCAAAAATATGATTTGGTGTAGTTGATAAATTTTTATCAAATACCTGAATATCATAGATATTTATATTTTCATCTTTTATGATATTTCCTATAACATTTCCATGTTCAAAGTTTATATCTTTTTGTTTTTCTATTTTTATCTTATTATCTTCTACATCAATAGCAATTTTTTCATAAGTTTCAAAACTACAACCACTATCAATAAGTGCTACATAAATCTCTTTAGACATTTTTATACTCTTTTAAATTTTTATCTTCAAGTAGATAAACCTCATCAAAATTATTTAACATATTTAGATGATGAGTTATTGCAATAATTGTTGAATCAGGAAAAATTTTTGAAATATTTTCATAAAACCAAAGTGTGTCTTTTTCATCAATAGAAGAGGTAAATTCATCTAAAATAATAATTTTTGGATTTAATAAAATTATTCTTGAAAGAGCTATTCTTTGTTTTTGTCCACCAGAAAGATTTGCTCCTGATTCAAAAATATTTGTATCTAAACCATTTTCAAGAGAAGTGTACCAATCAAACATACCAGTTTTTTTCAAAGAATTTATTAGTTCTTCATCACTTGCTTTATCATTTGCTAAAAGAAGATTTCCTCTTAAACTATCATCAAATATAATTGGAGTTTGTTCAAGTTTTACTAAATATTTTGAAAAATTTATAAAATCCTTTTTTCCTATCTCTTCATTTCCAATAAATATATTTCCATCTTGAGCCTTTAAAAAACCACAAAGTAAATCTCCAAAAGTACTTTTTCCTGCACCATTTTTTCCAATAATTGCAATTTTACTTTTCTCTTTTATATTAAGATTCAAATTTTCAAATATTTTATTATTTGTATAAGAAAAATCTAAATCTTTTACTACTATCTCAAAATTTGAACTTTTAAAAGTCTCTATATTTTCATCTTTTGGCAATATTTCTAAAACTCTATTTAGACTAACTTTCATTTTTGGAAGATTATTTACAACTCCTAAGATTGTATGAACTGGTGCTAGAATCATCGTAAAATATGTCAAAAATGCGACTAATTCACCAACTTTCAACTCGCCTTTTATTGTCAAATATCCACCATAAGATATGATTATTGTTTTTCCAAGAAGTGAAATAAATGCAGGGATTTGTGAAAAAATTAGATTTATTTTTTTATTTTTAATTACAACTTTTTTATAATCATCTTGAATAAAATCAAGCTTTTCTAAAGTTTGTTCTTTTGCTCCAAGATTTTTTAAAACTAACAAATATCTAAAACTCTCAATAAAAAATTTTCCTATATTTGAAGTTGATTCTCTCATAGTTTTTGTACTATTGTGCATATGAGGATAAAGTGGTTTTAAACAAAAAAACTCTATTGGTAAAAATATAAGTATAAGTATCATTAGTTTTATATTATATGTATAAATAATAGTTGAAATAAATACAAGACTAATGATAGTTGAAAATAGAGAAAAAACTGTATCTGTATAAAATCTTTGAAGCTCACTTATGTCACCTTGAAGTCTTGACATCAAATCAGCAGAGTGATATTTATTCAAAAAAGTTTTATCATGTAAAAACAATTTATTAAAAACAATTTTTCTAAATTCAAATAATATATTCATAGAGTTTTTTGTGTAATAAATTTCATTTATTGCACTAATTATCATAGTAAAAATAGTTAAGAAAAAAGTAATAGCAACTAAAATATATAGTTGATTTAGGTTTGAAGCTAAGATTGCATCATCAATAATATGTTGCATAATAAATGGTTGAATTGCACCACTTATTGATATAAAGATTGAAAAAAAGAAAATGACAAAAAATCCTCTCTTATTTTTACGTAAGAGAGGATAAATGATACTTTTAAACATATTTACCTATTTTGTTTTAAATACTTGAAGTGCAGCAGAACCCATATCTCCAGATAATTGGATTTTTCCAATTTTTTCTAAAGTATTTGCATCATAAACTGCAATGTCATCTAAACAACTTCCAAGATATAGTTTATCACCATCCATTGATGGAACAACACTATAATATGTATGGTCTGTAACAACTCTTTTTAACACTTTTTGTTCTTTTAAATCAAATTTTGTTAAGTCATTTAAAACCCCATATAAGATATTTGAATCTTTTGGACTTCTAATAGCTGTAAACATCAAAGTTTCATACTCTGAAATATTTTGTTGGATTATTTCCCCTGTATTTAAATCAACACTTGTAATTCCCCAATACCAAGTTCCAGCATCTTCAGATGGATTTTTTGGGTCATCATATTTTATAGTTGCATATAAAGCTGTTAAATCTCCTGTTTGTTGTCCAATTATATAGTTTGCAGCAGAGTCTAAATCACTATAACCTTCTTTCCCCCATTTAACTATTTTTTTAGCAACTTTTATATCTCCAGTAGTTGGATTTACTTCATATAAATCTGTTCCAACTACATAAACTTTACCATCTTTGCCAGTTGAAACAACTGTTGTTTGTCTTGGCATTTCAAAGCTTTTAACAGGTTTTGCATCTAATCCATCAGCTACATTATAAACTGAGAAATGTGGAGGTAAAACTTTATATCTGTCATTTAACATCTCTGTTCTATTATAGATTGCATAAACTTTTGTTCCATCCTCATTTACAGCTAGTCCAAATAAAGATTTTGCTCTAATATTTCCTTGTGTTAAAGAAGTATGAAATACTTTTTTACAAGTCTCAATTTCATAACCTGCAATTTCTTCACCATAACCACCTAAGATATAAGCAACTTTATAATCAGGAGATAAAACAATCCCACCAGGAGAGAAAGTTTCATCTGTTTTACACTCATTTATAACTTTATTTGTCTCTAAATCAGCCAAAACTATATTATTTGGTCTTGTTTCTGTAACTAGATAATTATGATTTGATTCTAATTTAACGTTTGCAGCATTTAAATTTGTACTAAATCCTGAAGATAAAACTACTGATAAACTCAATAATCCTAAACCTTTTTTTATAATTTCTTTATTTAACATATTTCTAACCTTCTACTTATAATTTTGGATAAACGTGGTCTAATTCTCGCCAGTCATCTTTACTTTGAGGTGCTTTATCTGCCCAATGTTTATAACTTGATGATGTATCTGGAACTTGTGTTGGGCACCAACAAGGATCAGAACATCCATATAAATCTGCTTCTAGTGGTTGACATAAACTTGCTATTCCACCATCACTATCAACTTCCCATCCTGGATCAAACGTTGTTACACATCCAACAACACTAGACATTGCAACAACTTCGTTCGCATTTCCCTCTTTTATAGCTTCATCTAAAAGTTTAGCTTTTGGAGTAATTGGTTTTAAATGTTTCATTTCTTTTATTCCCCTATTTAAAATATTTTGTAAAAAATTCTGGATTTTCAGCTTTGATTCTTATATATGCTTCTACAGCAAAATCAATCCAGCTTCTCATATCATCACAATAATGTAATACTGATTTTTCAGGTGTTCCATATTTGATATAACTTTCGTGGTAACAACCACCTGCACATAAATTTCTAATTCTACAAGTTTGACAATTTGTATCTTTTTCATTGGCTCTTTTTTCTAAAAAAGTTCCTAATGCTTTTTTATCAAGACCATTTGTGATATTTCCAAATGATGGATAATCTGAACCTGTAAATCTATGACATAAATCTATATCACCTTTATATGAAACTGATAGTAATCCAACTCCAGCCCCACAAGGAAGTTTTTTCTTTCTTCCTTCATGAATATCTATTACTGTTCTATGAAGATTTGAAAAACCATTAAAATTACCTTTAATTGCTTCATTTATATAATCTTCACCAAGTTCTCTAAATCCAGAAAATACTTTTTCAAATCAAAATCACTTAGATTAAAAAAGTCATTATCCCCTGAAGTAACAGGAGCAAACCCTACTTCTTTGAATTTCAAATCATATCTTAGGTGATTCCAAATTGTTTTTATATCAGTTATTCCTCTTGTTAGCGTAACTCTAGCACCAACTGTTCTGTTTTTATAAATAGCCAATAGTTTTGCTACATTTTTAGCTACTTTTTCATAACTTCCTTTACCATTTTCATAAACTCTTGTTTTATTATGAAGTGATTCAGGTCCATCAATACTGATTGTCAAATCCACTTTACTATCGTGAAGATAGTGAATAATCTCTTCAGTTAAAAGTGTTGCATTTGAAGTCATCGAATAACCAATTTTCAAATCTTTACTTCCAAAAAAATCATTTGCATAAGCAATAATCTCTTTGATTAATGGAAGATTTGAAAGAGGTTCTCCACCAAAAAAAGTAATTGAATACTCTTTTAAATGTGGTGACTCTTTATAAAACATATCAATAGCATTTTTTGCAATTTCAAAAGTCATTTGACCACTGTTTTTTAAAGATGTTAAATCCTCTTTATAACAGTATGTACAACTAAGATTACATCCAGAAGTTACATTTAAAACAAGTGCCTTTGCAGGAAAATGTTCTATTTTTGTAGCTTCTTCTTTTACAAAAAATCTACTTCCGACAATATTTAACTCTTTAAACTCTTCAACTATTTCTTCTTCATCTTTATTTATTTCTTCTTTGTTTTCCATCTTTCTTAAAAGATTTGCACTTTCAGCTGATAGTTCAAAAACAGAAGAAGTTGGAATATGAAACAAAAACTCTTTTGAATCTACTTTTAAAATATGATAATTCGTTTTTATTAAATTATAATTATTGATACTCATGATAAATTCTTAATTAATTGGTGGATTTACAAATTTTGGAACAGTAACAATCAAATGTGATTTCTCACTTAACTCAACATCACCATCTTTATATGTTCCAATTACACTTAGATTTCCAACATTGTTTGCCATTAATTTTCTTTTTGGATTTGGTCCAGAAACACTAGGAGTAAATTTCCCTGTTTTTGCATCAATTTGTCCAGCATAATCTAAATCTTTATCTTCAATTGCTTGCTCATCAAATGCTTCTATACTCCAAGTTGCAGGAACAACACCTAAATTAATATCATCTGCTGTACCTTTTTCTCCATCTTTTCCATTTGCATAAGCAATAGCTTCAAAAGTTGCATACTCTTTTAAAATTTTTGCATCTTTTTCTGCTCCAATTCTTGAAATTGCATAATCAGGAGTGATTTTAATATAATCAACTTTATCGTAAGTTGCTATACTATTTTTAAATACCTTACTTCCAATTTGAATATTATTTGAAGATGTTTTTACATTTTTTGATGCTTCAACTTCTAAAACTATCTCATTTTTTGTATGTTTAACTGTTTTTAAAACTTTTAAACCACTTGGCAATTTAACTTGACCAGCTAAGTTTGTACCAACAATTGTTAAAGTCTCTTTTGTTCCTGCTTTTATAGCTTTTGGATAAATACCAACTATTGAACTCTCTTTAGAATTTAAAGCTTTTCCAGTTAAGATACTTCCTTGTTCAGTATGTAAAGATTCAAACATTCTTCCCTCAAAACTATTAGTTTTTGGATCTAGATGTAAAATTTGTCTATAAACAACTCCATTTAACTCAAATGAAGCTCTAATTTCTGTTTTGTTATAAGCAACAGCGATTCCTCTAGCTTTATACTCTTGTCCATTTGCATATTTATAATCCATAAGCATTGCATATGACTCATCACTACTTTCAATTAAAGTTAAAATTGCTGTAAAATCACCAATACTTGGAGTGTATCCATATGTAATCCATTTTGTTGGTAATTTATAGTTTTTAATAGACTTTTTATATTCGTCAAATTTAGCTTTGTCTTTTCCAAAATTTTCTGCTAAATATGGTACTACTTCATTTTGAGCAACACCAAACCAATCTTTATCCCGTGCAAGTGCTTGTACTTCAAAAGAAGGAAACTGTGCAACATGGTAATTTACTAAACTATTCCATTCATCAGAAGTTCTTCTTTGAAGTCCAATTCTAGCTTCTGAGTGACATCTAACACACATTTCAGTTAATAACTCATTTTTCCCTTCTTCTTGAACATTTGGAGTTTTATCAAGAACATAAGAATAAGGTTTTATTTCATCTGGTGTTAAGCCTTGATTATCTGAAAGATATTTAATTACATTTGTTTCTTCATCTCTTGTAATTTTTAAACCATGTTCTCTTTGCATTCTTTTTACTGTCATATACCAACCTTCAGGTGTTTTTCTTTGGTCAGATATTCTACTTAGTCCATCTTCAGTATTTCCAGTATGACATGCAATACATTTACTGTTAATAACCTCTTTACCCTTTTGCGCATCTACTGCGAATAAAGGTAAAGAAGCTATTAAAGCACCTAGTCCTAATTTAGATAATTTTTTATAATTCAATTTTTACTCCTTAAAGAGAATTTTTAAACCCTAAACCAAATTGTTTAGCGTTAGTCGAATTATAGAAAGCATCAACCTTTTTGTATAGTAAGAAAACGACATTTTTGTATATAAAATATACAGTATAACAGTGTTTTTATTATCTTAGTTAAAAAAACTAAATGTTAAAATCTCTTTTTATAAATAAGGATAAAAAAATTGTTCGAATTTAAAACTTTTAAACCAAATATAAAACTACAACAATGGGTAAAATCCTATTGGTTTGTAAATTATGATAAAACAAATATGATAACTAATGAGGAAAAAATCGTTCTTCCTTATGATAATATTTGTTTACTATTTATTGTTGACTCGGAAGATGATATAACTTATTCCAATAAATCTTTAAAAAGTGGAATTTATATCTGTCCTCCAAGTTTAGATAGACATACATTAAATTTAGATTCAAATTTGTACTATATTGATGTGTCTTTATATCCTGGAGTATTTTTTAAACTCTTTGGTATTCCTGTATCAGAACTTGAAGATAAATTGTATGAAATAAATGAACTCTCTTTAAATTTTGATTCCTCTATAATTAGTCATTTGCACGAATTAAAAGCTAATACATTAGCTTCTTTAAATCTTTTAGATAACTATTTATTTAAGATTTTTAGAGATATGCAAGAAGATACTTTATTATCAAATTTATTTGAACTTACAAAGAATCATAATCTTGATAATTTTTATGACCAAAATAGATTATCAATAAGACAAACACAAAGAAAAGTAAAAGAATTTACAGATATGACACCAAAATCAATAGAGAGAATAAATAGATTTTATAGCACCTTAAAACTAATAAAATCTAATAAAAGTGTTGTTGATTTTAAAGAAATTGCAGTTGAAAATAACTTCTATGACCAATCCTCTTTTATTAAAGAATTCAAATTTTTCACAGGAGTTACTCCAACTCTATTTCTTTTACATGCAGAGGATTTTTTGCAATATAGATGTACAATTTTTTGTTAATCTTCAACCATCGTGTAGTGTAATTCTAAACCTTTAGAAGTTGCAATAAAACCATTTATATTAATCGTTCCATCGTGAACCATTTTGTGGTGTTCTTTACAAAGTGGAATAAGATTATATTTATGGTTTGCATTTATATGACCTATAAAACCATCTTTATTTGCTCTTGCTTGTTCTTTTATATGATGAACATCATCACAAGCTCGTCCACATATAACGCAAGATGAAGCAAATACATTGTTATTGTATTTAGAAGTTTTTCTTTGACTCAATCGCTCTAAAGGATTATAATCATCAGTTAATTTTTTTCTTATTTCATTTGCAACACTTAAAAACTCTCTATCCATATGAAGTGATTTTGCATACTCTAAGCCATACATAGATGAACCACTTCCATAGGCTAGTTTTCTATCAAAAATAAGTTTATCTTCTTCATCTTTATACATAACTGATAGATGAAGTGAAATGATATTTTTTAGTTTTGATATCTCTTCAATTTCTGGAAGTTGATGTAAGTGTGTTGCAAAAACAAATAAAGCTTCAAGTTTAGATAACTTTAAAATAGAACTTGCAACTATACTTAATCCACTCATTGTTTCAGTGCTATGTGAGATTTCATCTCCTAAAATTAAAGAATTTTTAGTTGCTCGATTAAAAATATTTTTAAGTTCTAACATCTCAACGGCAAAAGAAGATAAGCCTTTTGCAATATTATCAGCTCCACTAATTCTAGTATAAACCGCATCAAAAATAGAAAATCTCATAGATTTGCAAGGTACGTAAAATCCAGCTTGAGCAAGAATCACTGAAATTCCAATAGCTTTCATAAGTGAAGATTTTCCTGAAGAGTTTATTCCATAAAGTAAAACTCCATGCATTTTGTTGTTATAAATGTTCACGGGATTTGAGTTTTTGATAATTACATTATCTTTGTACTCTTTTGATGCAAGAGATAATTCTCCTAAAATTATGTCATTTGGTACATAAATTCCTTGTTCTTCATTTGCTTCAATAATCGGATGTCTTAAATCAATAAGCTCTAAAAAATTTTCATTTTCTTTTGTTTTTACAATTTTTGGACAAGTATAGTTATATTTTTTTGCTGTTTTTATATTTGAAACTGTTAAATCAACTTCTGCTATAAACTGGACTAACTCTTGAAGTAAAGTTGCAAATTTTTTCTCAAATTCTTGGATTTTTTCTTTAAATACAAGTTTATTCAACTCAACAATTTTTCGTAGATTATGTACATATTTATCTGAAATATCTTCTGTTAATTTACAAAAAATCTTTACAGAATTTGTTTGAATTCTTATAGTAAAATCCTTAAACAAATACAATTCATCATCTACAATTAAATGAGAATTTAATAACTCTTCTTTAATTGAGTTAAATCTATTTTTTGTTAAAGTGATAAAAAATCCCTCTTTATCAAGTCTATTAATTCCAACAAAATTAGAATCATCTGATTTTATGTAAGATAAAATATGATTTTTTAAAAGTTCTAGTTTTGAATACAAAATCTCATTTTGTACATTTAACTCATCAATTTGAGTATTAATTCCAGAGCTAATCATATTTGTATCAACATCTTTTAGCATATATTTTCCACTAACACTTAAATCAAAAGTTGAATCAATTGACTGAATAAAAAGTGTTAAATCAGCACTACTACAAGGCGGAGTTATAAACTTATAATTTTCCATAAAAGTTACAACTTCTTTTATACTCAAAAGTGAATCATACAAATAATTTAACTCAAAAGGATGAAGCCTATTTAGTTTTATTCTTCTTGTTAATCTTTCAATATCATAAATATTTGCCAACTCATTTTCAATTGGTGCATGATAATCAAACAGCTCTTTAGAAAGTGCAAGTCTTCGTAAAATCTCTTTACTATCTTTAACTGGATGTGTAAGTCTTTCTTTTAAAAGTCTTTTTCCCATAGCTGTTGAAGTATTGTTTATTAGTTTTATCAAACTTGGATTATGAGAAGTTTCAATTATATTTAATTGTTCTAAAGCATTATTTCCAAGATAAATATATTTACTAATATCAAGTTTTTGTGGGAAAGATAATTTTTGAATAATATTTGAATCATGCCCTATTACAAAATCAATTAACACAGCAAGAGATTCTGTACTAAGTGGAACTCTTTCCATATCAAGATGTTCAATAGAAGTTAGTAAAGATTCTATGTTAAACACATTTTTAAATAACTCATTTTGATAAGAGATTTTTGGTCTAAAATGTCCTATATGAAAAGTTTTTAGTGATAATTCTAAATAATCAATAACCTCTTTTTGATTTATATTTTTATCTGCAAAACTTACAATAATCTCATTTGTTTTATGCATATTCATATAATTAAATACTTCATCAAGTGCAAAAAACTTATCTTCACTTGTTCCGTGAACCTCATTGTAATAACACTTTCCAGTTGTAACATCTATTGCACTATAACCAACTAAATAAATTCCTCTTATTTGGTCGATTAAAAGTGAAGTTATATTGTTTTCATCTTGAGAGATTACAAAATCAAAGTTTGTTCCAGGACTTACAACTGTATCTAAGTATCTACTTACACTTGGAGGAAGTCCCTTTTGTCTTATTATTGCAACTGTATATTTTTGCTCTGCTATTATTCTTGCAAGATGTTTTTCAAAAGAGATAGCAGGAACTCCTGCCATAATAGGATTTTCTTTTGAATTTTCTAAAATTGATTTATTTTTTCTTGTTAATTGAATATTTAAAAGTTCAGCTATTTCTTTTGCTTTTCCTATATGTTCTTCATCATTATTAACTTCATAAACTTCAAAAAAAGTCCCTATTTCCATAAGTACAACCGTATTTGGTCCATACTTTTTTTCAAACATTTTTTGTAATTTAAAATATGTAATTGTTAATAACTCTTTTTTACTTGATAAAAGTTCGGCTACTTCTTCTCTCACTTAGATCTAACTCCCGTCCAATCTCTTATAGTTTTTCTATCTTGTGAGCTAATATCAGCCTCTTTATGTACCCAAAGATATGTTTCTAGTGGCATTGAAGCATAAACTGTTCTATAAATATCTTTTAAATGCTCTTTCTTTTCTTCATCTGTATATGTTTCCCAAATTGAAAAATTTAAAGCTTTTCTTCCTTCATTTATATGATTAGAAATAGCCCAAGAAAAAGGAGCAATATTTGAATACCAAGGATATTTTGTTTCATTTGAATGACAATCATAACAAGCTGTTCTAAAGATTTCCATGATTCCTTCTTCAGCTTTTATCTCCATATTTTTATCAACAACTTGATTTGTTTTATCTGTTTGGATAAACTGCATAACTATAAAAATAATTAAAAAAATTAATAATGTTCTTTTCATTTTACTCACCCATCAAATCATAAGGTCTTTTTATTTCCTCTAAAAAAAGAGGAATACTCATAGTTCTTCCATATCTTTTGAACTCTTTACCTTCAAAAAATATGATAGTAGTTGGTATAGAAAATACAGTAAATTGACTTGTAAGTTCTTTATATATGTCTGTTTTTATCTCATAGAGTTTAATTTTAGGAAAGTTTTTAGTTACTTCCTCTTCAATTTTTGGTTTTAAAACTTTACAAACTGAACAATTTTCTCCACTAAAATAGAATAAGCTTACTTGATTTTGATTTATTGCATCTTTTATTTGTTCACTATTTGTTATCTCAAACACTATGTTTTTCTCCTAATTCTTCATCTTCATTTATATTTATTTGATATGCTTTTTCTTTAAAGATATCTTCTTTTGTCAAAGAGATACCTTTCATATGAGATAAAGGAAAAGCAAAAGCTACACCTTTACCTGTTGTTGTAATATGTAAAGAATGTATTATAGATTTAATAACTTCATTTACTAAGTGTTGCGGTAACAAAAATAGTAATAAAACATCTTTAGCTTCAAAAGATGTTCTATAGAAATTTGCCATTCCTTCTAGTCCAATTCCATGTGCATCTAAAACAGTAACTCCACTTGCTCCTGCTTTTTGAGCTGCAACAATAGCATCATCTCTTCTATCTTCTGGAACTATTATAACAACCGCACTAAATTGTAATAATAAAGAATGTCTTATTTTTGAACCATCAATATTTACAGTTGCTAAATCCATATTATCAGCATCAACTAAAGCATCTTTTAATAGTTCTTCTTTTTCTATTTGAGTATCAGATTTTACTCCTATTTTTTCAATAATTACACCATAAAGCATAACTGTAATCATGGGGAAAAGTGAAGCAAAAGCAATAAGCCCAAATCCATCAATCAATGGACTTCTTCCTTCAATATTTGAAGCAAGCCCAATTCCTAGAGCCGCAACTAAAGGAACTGTAACTGTTGATGTTGTAACTCCACCACTATCATATGCAATAGGAATTATATATTTAGGAGCAATAAATGTAAGAATAATTACAACAATATAACCAAAAATTATATAGTAGTGAATGTGTCCACCATCAACTATTCTAAAAGCACCTAAAGCAATACCAATCGCAACTCCTAAAGCTACAAAAAGTCTTAGAACAAAATCATTTATTTTTCCATCACTTATCTCTTTTGCTTTTTTTGCAATTGCCATAAGAGCAGGTTCTGCCATAGTTGTAGAAAAACCAATTGCAAAAGCAAAAGCGTAGATTATAAATACAGAATTACCTTTTGTTAATTGATAAGCCATTGTTTCACCAAGTGAAAATAACCCCATCTCTAAACCTAAAATAAAGGTATACAATCCAATTATTACTAAACCAAAACCTAAAAATACCGTTTTTGGTTTTTCTATACTTTTCTTTAAAACAATATATTGAAAAAATAAAATTATTAATAATATAGGAATAACATCTCGAATAACTGCTAAAATTCCAGATACTACTGAATTTACACTAATCGTTGCATTTGAACTAACTGTTGCTTGAACTACAACTTGAGCTACCTCTTTTACTTCACCAAAGTTATATACATAAATTCCATAGATTTGTACAAAAATCATAGGTGTTAAAGAAGCAAAAGCAATAAGTCCAAAACCATCAATAACAGGGTTTCTCTCTTTTATTGAAGAAGCTAAACCTATTCCCAAAGCTGCAACTAAAGGTACAGTAACAGTAGAAGTTGTAACTCCACCTAAATCATAAGCTAATCCAATAATCTCTTTTGGTGCAAAAAATGTAATTCCAACAACTAATATATATCCTATTATTATGTAATAATGAATAGGATGACCTTTTATAATCCTATAAACTCCCAACAAAATGGCAAATCCAACAGATAAAGCTACAACCAATCTTAATATATTAGAATCTATTCGTCCACTGGAAATTGAAGCTGCTTTATCAGCAATAACAGCAAGTGCAGGCTCAGCTATTGTTGTACCAAAACCTATAAGAAATCCAAAAATTAAAATCCAAATTACATGACCTGATTTTGCAAAATCTTTGGCTAAAGATTCACCAATAGGAAAAACTCCTATTTCTAATCCTTGTAAAAATATCGCTAAACCTATTGCAACTATACCTAATCCTAAAGCTGTATTTACCCAACCTTCAGGAACAGCTTGAATTATTGCTAACTGGAAAAATAAAATTACAAGAATTATTGGTATTAAATCCCGAAATGAATCTTTTAAAAGTCTAAGAAAAAAATAGAATTGGAGCACGAAATATTCCTTATGGATTTGAATAAAAAAAAGATAGCTTTAAAAGCTATCTTTTTTTATACTTGATGTTCAGATTTTTTAGAAAGTCTCTCTTTTTGTGAAAGATATGAGTTTAATGCTCCTAAATACGCTTTTGCAGTAGCTAACATTGTATCAATACTCAAACCATGACCAACAAAAGCTGGACTTGTTGAATCAAAAGATACTCTTGTTGTAACTTTTGCTAAAGCATCTTTCCCCTCAGTTACAGAGATAACTTTATAATCTTTTAACTCTCCTGCATAACCTGTTATTCTATCAATTGTTTTAAATATTGCATCCATTGTTCCATCACCTATAGCTGCATCTTTTATAATTTCATCTTTATATTTTATTGCAACTGCAGCTGTTGGAACACCTGTTGTACAGTCACTAATTTGTAATCCAATTAAATCATAAGTTTTATCATGATTTAATGATTCATCAGTAATTAACATTCTTACATCATCATCTGTAATCTCTTTTTTCTTATCAGCTAATGCTTTGAATCTTTCAAATACAGAATTTAACTCTTCATCACTTACTTTATCAAATCCTAATTGTGCAATTTTATCTTTAAATGCAGCTCGACCTGAATGTTTACCTAAAATTAAAGTACTATCTTTTATAACACCTACATCTTCTGGTCTCATAATTTCATAAGTTTCTTGATGTTTTAATACACCATCTTGATGGATTCCACTTTCATGAGAAAATGCATTTTTACCAACTATAGCTTTGTTTTGTTGTGGTTCTACACCAGTTATTGTTGCAACTAATCTTGAAGTTGCATAAATTTCAGGAGTATTAATAGTTGTATATAAATCTCCAAAAGCATCACGTCTAGTTTTAATAGCCATAACTGCTTCTTCTAAAGCTGAATTTCCAGCTCTTTCTCCTAATCCATTAATTGTTACTTCAATTTGTCTTGCACCATTCATAACTGCGGCTAAAGTATTTGCAGTTGCTAATCCTAAATCATTATGATTATGAACTGAAATTATTGCTCTATCGCCTGCAAAATCACTTAATTCTTTAACCATTGCGCCTAATTCTGTAGGTAATCTATATCCTACCGTATCAGGTAAATTTATAGTTCTTACACCTGCACTAATGACAGCATCCATTACTTCTTTCATAAAAGAAATTTCACTTCTTCCTGCATCTTCTAAAGAAAATTCAACATCATCCACAAATGTTTTCGCATATTGTACTGCATGAATTGCTCTTTTAATAACTTCTTCTTCGCTCATTTTTAATTTATATTTCATATGAATTGGTGATGTTGCAATAAATGTATGGATTCTATGTTTTGGAGCTTCTTTTACTGCTAATCCAGCTTGTTTTATATCATTTTCAACTGCTCTTGCTAAAGAACAAATACTTGAATTTTTAATTATTTGTGCTATTCTACTAACTGCATCAAAATCTCCAGGACTTGCTGCTGCAAATCCAGCTTCTATTACATCAACACCTAATTTCTCTAATTGCAAAGCCACTTTTATTTTTTCTTCTGTGTTCATAGAACAACCAGGACTTTGTTCCCCATCTCTTAATGTTGTATCAAATACAATAATTTTATTTTTATCCATCATATTAACCTTTTAAAATGTTATTAATTATATCTTTTTTTAAATAAAAAAAGAAAAACTGAGTTTTGATTATTTTGTTATAAATTATAATTATAAAAGTTTATAATTTTAGAGAGAAAAAGAGAGAAGCAGAAGAGAGTTAACACTTTTAATGAAATGGTTTTTATAAAAATCAAATATTTTCATATATCTCTCCTTTTTGTTTTTTGATTTTTTAGTATATTTAATAAATCTTTTTTTGTCAATAGTTTTTTTCTTTTTAGGATAAAAATTAAAAAATTCCAATCCTAAAAATCTTATATTTATACTGGCAATTTTATAGTAAAATTAGCACCATTTTCTTCATTTGAAACTTCTATTTTACCATTCATATTATTTTCTATAATAATTTTTGACATATATAATCCTATTCCTGTTCCTTTTCCCTCTTCTTTTGTTGTAAAATATGGTTCAAAAATTTTATTAATAATATCTACATCTATTCCTTTTGCATTATCTTTTATTGAAATAAAAATATTATTATTTTCCATTTTTGTTTGAACAATAACTTCGGGATTTTCAATATTTCTTTCAAGTAAAGCATCTTTTGCATTTGTTAAAATATTTAATATAACTTGAGAAAATTCATTAGGGAAACCATTAAATTCCAATTCATTTGAAGAGAATTCTTTTTTTAATTTTATATTATGATGTTCAAAAGTTGATTCAACCAATTCAATAGCTTTATTTACATTTTCATTTATTCCAAATTTCTCTTTTGCTTTATTTGGTTTAAAAAATTTCCTAAAATCATCAATTGTTTTTGACATATTTTGCGTAAGAATATTTGCTTTATTTATTGATTTATCCATCATTTTTTCATCTAATTCACCTATATCATAAGAAAATTTCAAATTTTGTAAAACTAATCCTAATGCATTTAAAGGTTGTCTCCATTGATGAGCAATATTTCCTATCATTTCTCCCATTGCAGCAAGTCTTGTTTGCTGAATTAAAAGTTGCTCTTGTTCTTTTTGTTTTGATGTTTCAACTATTATTTTTTCTTCTAAAGTATTATTTAATATTTTTTCTTCTTTTATTAATTGCTCAATTTTTTCTGCCATTTCATTAAACGAATTTTCTAATTGACCAATTTCATCTTTTGAAGTTACTTTTATTCTATAATCCAATTCATTATTTGCAAATTTTTCTGTTCCAATTAGTATATGTTCTATTTTTCTACTTAAATAACTTGACATTAATAAAGCTATTATAATAATTAAAATTATCATTGCAAAAGTAATAATTGTCAATTCATTTATCAAAGCATCTATAAATGTTTTAATTTCACTCTGATTTTCACTCATTATTTCAGACATTGAATTTGTTTGATTATTTAATATTTTTAGGACATCTTCTCTTGTTTTATTAGCAGCTGAATGAAAATCATCAACACTTGCTCCAATTGCAACAAAACCAAATCCTCTTTTTGTATTACCATATTTTCCAGTGTAATAAGGAATCGTTGCAGCCGTTGTAAGTTTCCAAACATTACTCCAATTTATAATAAAAGAACCATAACCTCCATTTTGGGTTAATTGCATCCAACCTTCACATTGAGGAGCAAAATTTAAATATCTACAATCCAGTCCAACATTTCCATCTTCTTTTAACTGTTTTAGATTTGGTTTTTTATTCAAGCTTTGTTCTTCAAATTTTGGATAATCTTTTAAAAATTCATTAATATTTTTATTTGAACTATAAAATTTTTGTGCAACATCTGCACTTAACCATGGCATTACTTTTTCACCACTATTTTTATCATATCCAAAAATCGAATAATCCCTTGGATGAGCAATACTTTTTCCTTCATAATCCCAAATAAAAGCATAATTACCTAAACTTGCATCTGCAATATTTTGTTTTAGATTTATACTTGTAGGATTTACTGTATCTGTAAATTCTTGAATATGTCTATGATCTAACGCTGCAGAAATATAACCTATTTTTTCATTATTTTTAAATACTGGTGTAATAAATCTAATAATTCCTTCAAATCTTTTTCCTAAAGGATTTTCAATTCCTGCATATCCATATTTTTGTGGTTCAAACTCAATTCCAGCTTTTTTTGCTTTTTCTTTTGTAAAAGTTCCTATTATTTTACTTCCTATATATTCACCAATAACATCTGAAACATAAATTTCATTTTTATTTAATTTTGAAATTTCATCAAAATATTTTTCTGCTTTTATATAAGTATTTTTACTATCTGAAACATTTAATTTTTCTGGATTTATTGAAGAAATTTTATATTTTTCGTTTCCATTTAAATCAAAAAAACTTATCTCTTTGTAAATTGGTATATTTTTTGTTTTAAACTCTATTGGATCAATATAATTAAACTCTTTTTCATTCTCTTTTAAATTCGCAGTTTTTTGTTCTCTTTCAATTTTTTTTAACTCTTCTTTTGTTTTATAAGTATTTGTTTCATCATCATAAAAGTATTCATCATGAACAATTATATTTTTTGTTTTTGCTTCATAAAAATTTTCTAAAACTTTCTGATTTAAATCTACTCTTGATAAAAATAATAAATCTTTATCTCTTTCATATAAAAATTCTGCAATATTATTTGCAATTTCATAAGAGATTTTTTCTAAAGAATCTTGAGATTTTTTATCTAAATTTTTTATACTATCTTCAATTGATGCATTTGCAGTATTTATAATAATTTCTTTACTTTGATTAAATAAAAAAGTTGTACTTTTATTTAAATAAGTATCTAGTTTGATAACACCCATATAAGCTATGTAAGCTATAAATATTAAAGGAAGAATTTTTATTACAATAAAAATTATGATTAATTTAATTCTAATACTCAGATTTTTCATCTACTTCCTTATATTTATCTTTTATTTCTAAAAACTCATTTAAATTTTCTATGAAAACATCAACTAAATTAGGATCAAAATGTTTTCCTTTTTCTTCTTTTAAAAGTTCTAAAATTTTTTCAATATCCCAAGCTTTTTTATAAACTCTTTCACTACTTAAAGCATCAAAAACATCTACTATTGCTGTAATTCTTCCAAAGATATGTATTTCTTCTCCTTTTAATCCTAAAGGATAACCACTACCATCCCATTTTTCATGATGTGTATATGAAACTATTCCTGCTGCTTTTAGTATTTCTCTTTTCGAATTTCTCAATATATCATAACCAATTTGAGCATGATTTTTCATGATTTCCCATTCTTCTGGAGTTAATTTACCTGGTTTATTTAAAATGGAATCAGGAATACCAATTTTTCCTATATCGTGCATTGGAGAAGCTATAAAAAGTCTATTTGTATCTTCATAATTTAAATTTATTTTTTGAGCTAAAAGTTTCGAATATTCTGCAACTCTTTTAACATGATTACCTGTTTCACTACTTCTTGTTTCACCAATTTCACCAAGCTTATAAATAATTTCTCTTTGTGTATCTTCTAATTCATCATGTAAATTTTCTATTTCAGTTATATCATGTATTATTTCCATATATTCATTAACTTTGCCATCACTGTTTTTTAATGGAAATAAAGTTACATCAAAATGAAATATTTTTTCATTTTTCCCATAAATTGATATTTTGCCTTTCCAAATTTCTCCACAAAACATATTATTGATTTTTTCTTCTTGTTCTTTTTCATCTAAACCAAAATGTCTTAATGAGGAATAAGGTTTTCCCAATAATTCATCTTTTTTATAATCCGTACAATCATAAAATGCTTTATTTGCATAAACAATATTCTTATTTAAATCTATTCTTAGAATAATATTACTTTCATCTATTGCTTCTTTATAAGCATTAACTACTCTTATTGACTCATTTAAATCAAGAGTGTTTTTTTGAGTTAAAAGTTCAAAATAATTTTTTGATATTTCTAAATCTGTTATATCATTTGCCAATGAAATAAATTCTAATATATTGCCATCTAAATCTAAAATTGGTTTAATAATTAAATCTAAGAAATATTCTTTTCCTTCTTTTGAGATGTTTTTTATATGTCCATGCCACGATTTTTTTTCAATTTTAATTCTTTTAAATATATCTTTTAATATTTTGTTATTAATTAATGGATTAATTATATAATGCGATTCACCTAAAAGTTCTTCTTTTTTATAACCAGATATTATTTCAAATGGTTCATTTACATATGTTATTGTTCCATCTATTGTCATTTTTGAGATAATTGCTCTTTCATCAACTATATCTTTATATTGTTTTAAAGTATTATATATTTCTTTATTCTCTTTATCTAGAAAAATATTTTTTGATATTGTAAATAAAGTTTCACTAAGTGCATATAAATTAAGAGGTTTTGTTAAGTATCCAGTAACATTTAATTTTATTGCTTCAAATAAATAATCTGTATCATTAAAAGCAGTAATAATAACAATAGGTAAATTTGGATTGATTTCTTTTAGTGATTTAATCATTTTTATACCATTCATTACAGGCATTTGGATATCAGTTACGATTAAATCTGGTTTATGCTTATTATATAATTCTAAACCTTCTTGTCCATTTTTTGCAACAATTAGTTTATATACTTTTTTTTCTAAAAAGTATTCCAATTCTTCTCTTGTACTATCATCATCTTCAACATATAAAACTGTTGTCTTTTTTAAATAAAAAAAATAATCTTGATTTTTATTCATATTTAACCTTTATGAATCATTATATAAATCAATTATACAACAATTATAACTAAACACAAGAAAAAATAATTTTGATAAAAGAGGAAAAAGAAGTCAAATAAAAATTTATCTGACTTCCTATAAGAATTTATAACTCAGTAGTTTCTGTTTTTGTAGTTTCATCTTCAAGAGTAATTGCCTCACTATGCAAATCTTCATCTTCGAAAACTTTTCCACCATTTTCTTTGATAATTTCTCTTACTCTTTCACCTGTAATTACTTCAATATCAAGTAATTCTGCTGTCATTTGTTCAATTGCTGCACTATTTTCTTTTAGAGCATTTAAAACAATTTCATATCTTTCATTTAACAATGTTTTTACGTGATTATCAAGTTCTTTTGCCATAGCATCTGAATAATCTTTTTGAGTTTGTCCACCTAAAAATTGATTTGTTCTTTTTTCTAAAACCATTAATCCAGCAATATCACTCATACCATAAATAGTAGCCATTGATTTAATAATTCCAGTTGCTCTTTCTAAATCATTTCCTGCACCAGTACTAATTTCTCCAATAAATACTTGTTCTGCTGCACGTCCACCTAAAAGAACATCAACTTCAGCTAACAATTCATGTTTTTGCATCAAGTATTTATTTTCTTCTGGAGTATTTAAAGTATATCCAAGTGCAGCAAGTCCTCTTGGAACAATTGATACTTTATTTACTTTATTTGCACCTTTTGTAATTTCAGCAATTAGTGCGTGTCCAGATTCATGATAAGCAACTATTTTTCTCTCTTTTGGAGAAATTCTTCTTGATTTTTTCTCAAGTCCAGCAATTTGTCTCTCTACCGCTTCTTTAAAATCACTTGGTTCAACTTCATCTTTATTAGCTCGCCCTGCAAGTAATGCTGCTTCATTAATGATATTTGCTAAATCAGCTCCAGCAAGTCCTGCTGTCATTTTTGCAATTTCTTTTAAATCTACATTTTTCCCTAATTTTACATCTTTAATATGTACTTTTAAGATTTCAATTCTTCCTTCATAATCAGGTTTATCAACTAAAACTTGTCTGTCAAATCGTCCTGGTCTTAAAAGTGCAGGATCAAGAACTTCAGGTCTATTTGTTGCTGCTAATACAATAACAGGAGCATGTTCTGTTGAGAATCCATCCATTTCAGCTAAAAGCTGATTTAATGTTTGTTCTCTCTCATCATTTCCACCCATTGGTCCACCACTTGCTCTACTTTTACCAATTGCATCAATTTCATCAATAAAAATAATTGCAGGTGCTACTTTTTTTGCTTGTTCAAATAAATCTCTAACTCTTGAAGCTCCAACCCCAACAAACATCTCTATAAAAGCTGATCCAGAAACTGATAAAAATTCAACATCAGCTTCACCAGCAACTGCTTTTGCTAAAAGTGTTTTCCCTGTACCAGGAGGTCCTACTAATAAAACACCTTTTGGGATTTGAGCACCAAGTCTTACATATCTATCTGGAGATTTTAAAAAGTCAACAACTTCTTGAACTTCTTCTTTAGCCTCTTTATTTCCAGCCATGTCGTCAAATTTAACATTTGGTTTTTCAGAATTAATCATTTTTTTAGATGAACCAATTCCAAGAATTCCTCCTGAACCACCACCCATTGATTTTTGCATTCGTTTAGCAATAAACATCCAAATGGCAAAGAAAATAAATATTGGTAATACCCATCCAAATAAAATATCAGCTAAAATATTCTCTTCATTAATACCACCATACCCAATACCATTTTGCTCTAAAGTTGTAATCAATGTTTCATCAGGTATTACTCTTCTTGCAGTATATGTTACTACTTGTCCACCATCATTTTTTGAAACTGCTCTAATTTGAGTATTTCCAATTCCTACATACTCTATTTTTCCTGAACTAATTAATTTCTTTAAATCAGAATATGCGATAGTTTTATTTGTTGTTTGTCCAAATGCTTGAATATTTGAATTTGTTCCACTAGATATTTGATCTTCTGGAAAAATTGTTTTAAATGCAAATATTGTAACAATTGAAAAAATTACAAATATCAATAATGGATTATTATTAAAAAAATTGTTATTATTCCCATTATTAGCGTTGTTATTGTTATTATTATTGCTATTATTTTGTTGTTTTTTAGCCATAATTTAAGACTCCTTACTATTTTTAAATACAACTGTAACCCATTCATTTTTATGAATAAGTTTTAGTTCTTCTAAATCTTTAAATTTACTTAATACTCTATTTATATGTTTATCTAATATACCTGAAATTATTAATAATCCATCATTATTCAAACATTTTTTCAAATCACTTGCTATCATTACTAAAACATCTGCAACTATATTTGCAATAACTACATCGTATTTTTTAGTTGTTTTATTTGTTGAGCCAATCCAAGCATCATTAAAGCTAACGTTATTTAAATCAAAATTTGATTTCGTGTCATTTATACAAACTTCATCTGTATCACATATATCAACTATACAATTCTTTTTAGCTGCTGCAATCGCAAGAATACCACTTCCAGTTCCTACATCTAAAACAGTTTGTTTTTCTTTTACAAATTCATCAATTGCTTCAATACAAGAAGAAGTTGTTTCATGGTGTCCTGAACCAAAAGATAGAGCTGGATCTATAATAATATCAATTTTATTCTCTTTTTTTTCTTCCCATGATGGTCTTATAAAAAAGTTTCCAATTTCTACAGATTTAACTGATTTTTGATATTCTCTTATCCAATCTATATTCTCTTTTTTTTCATATGAAATATTACAGTTAATATTTAAAGCTTTTGAGAATTTTTCTATCCCAAACTTCAAGTCTTCAAGTTCATCTTCACTTCGTACAATTAAGCTACCTTCACTTTCTTCAATTGCATCTGCTGTTAATGATTCTAATAAATCTAAAAAAAGTTCATAATGATTATCTGGTTTGAAAGCTAATTCAAAATAGTATTTAGACAAATATTTCCTTTATTAAAAAATTGTTTATAATTTCTTTACTTATAAAAAGTGCAATATTCTATCTAAATAACTTTTGAATCTAATTAAAAAAGTTTAAAAAAAGTTTTCGATTAAATCTCTCATAACATCTACATCTGAGATTTTATTCACAATATCTCTAAATTCATTGGCTCCTGTATAACCTTTTGAATATGAGTGTAATAATTTTCGAAACATAATAGCACCGTGAGGTCCATGAAATTTTAGCATTGCATCATAATGTTCTAAAATTATCTCTTTTTTCTTTTCATTTGAAATATCTTCTATTCCATGTTTTAATTGATAAAATACCCATGGTTTTCCAATTGCACCTCGACCTATCATTACACCATTTGCATTAGTATATGCTAAAACTTCTTTTGCTTTATCATAATCTTTAATATCACCATTTGCAATAACAGGTATTGAAATAGCTTCTTTCATTTGTTTAATTGCATCATAATCAACTGGTGCTTTATATTTTCCAGCTCTGGTTCTTCCATGAACTGATACAAAATCAACTCCACAAGCTTCAACTGCTTTTCCTATATCAACTGGAATTTTTTCATTTACACCAAGTCTTACTTTTGCACTTGTATATTGTTTTTTAGAATATTTTTTTACTGTAGATAAAATCTCTTCAAGTTTTTTTAAATCACCTAAAAGATTTGAACCTGAACCATGATTAAAAACTTTTGGAGCAGGACATCCACAATTTAAATCAATTCCATCAATTCCTTCAACATCATTCAATATTTGAACTGCATCACGAACTAATTCAACACTATTACCAGCAATTTGAACAAAATAAGGATCTTCTGTAGGAGATTTTTCTATCATTTTAAGTGTTCTTGCACTTTTATAAACTAAAGCATTTGATGAAATCATTTCTGATATTGTTAAATCTGCACCAAATTTTTTTACAACTGACCTAAAAGGTAAATCTGTATAACCTGCTAATGGTGCCAATACCATTAGCGGTCTGCTAAAATCAATTTTATTATTCATTATTTGTAAGATATCGTTTCTAAATTATAGTATTTTCCAGATTCTTTTAAATCTAAAAGAGCTTTAAATGCTGTATATTCTGTATCAGGAGTTAAAGATACTATCTCTTTTACTCTATCAATCATTTCGTATTCACATAATACATGTAAATATGCCGTTGTTGCCTCTTCAACTTCAGTTGAAAGTTTTTCAAAAATTGAAATTATTTGATCAGGTTTTAATATTTTTTCATAATTTTTTGCTAAAGCAAGATAATCATCTTTATTAAAATCTAAATCTTTAACTATTGCTAAAATCTCTTCAGCAGTAAATCCAAATTCATTATTTGCTGCATCTTTTTCAAAAAGTTTAAATGCTAACTCTTTATCAAGTTTAATATTTTTATAAAGTTTTTTAATTGTTGTCATAGTTTTTTCTTCTAGTACATTTTCAAAAGCTTGTCTAATGATATTTGAAGAATAATTTTCTGGTTTTTTTAGTACATCCACTGCAAAATCAATTTGCTCATTAACTTTATTTAACATATTTAAATTTGCTAATTTTGATGTTTCATTTATTTTAAAAGATTTTTCACTCACAAATTTCCCGTCATTTATATCTTGAATATTTCCAACTATTTTGTTTAACTCTTCATTTGAAGAAGTGAATCTTTCATCTGTTACTACAATTTTCAATTGTGATAAAATTGAAGATAAATTTTTAAAATCTTTTGTTCTAAACTTTAAAACATTAGTTTTTTCAAGTAATCCTGATTTAATAAACTCTATCATAGTTTCATGATCTTTAATTACTGCTTTTTGTTTAAAATAGTTAATTAACCCATAAAAAATAATATGTAAGTAAGTAACTAATGCTAAAACAACTACTGGAAATACTATCCACACTGATGCAGGTAAATTCAAAGAATATCCAAGTAGTGAAATTTCATATTCACCTAATTCTAAGCTATATGCATATCCAAATACCGCAATAATAAAAATTATTGAAGAGATGATATATTTTTTAAGACCCATCTTCTTTCCTTTTTAAAAACTTTCTTTTACTATTTTCATTATACAAAAATGTTTATAAATTACTTATGATATGGATGATTATTTTGAATACTTAAGCTTCTAAATATCTGCTCTGTTAGTACAACATTAGCAACTTTATGAGCCATTGTTAAATCACTTAGTGAAATTACTTTATCACATTTTTGTAAAAATTCCCTTTGAAATCCATATGCTCCACCAATAAAAAAATTAACTTCATTTTTATTTTCAATAAGATTAGAAAAAGCATATGTATCAACTTTTTTACCTAAAACGTCAAGTGCTATATTAAACCCTTTTAATAAAGGTTCATAAGTTTCAGAATATGAAAGTTGTGCCTCTTTTTCACCTATTGTTTGGGCTTTTGCTATGTTTTTATTAAATATATAATGAACTTCAACTTTTGCGTATTTTGAAGACATTTTTACAAATTCTTGTATTATAGAATCAAAATCATCTTTTGATGGTTTTAATATTGAATATATATTTATTTTACTCATAATAAAAGCCACTTCCTATTACATTAAATCTAATATTTGGGATTTTATCATTTATTTGAACTCCACCAATAGCACAAACTGGATGTTTAGATATTTTTGCTAAATAAGAAATCTTATCTCCTAAAATTGTACTAACATCTTTTGTTGTTGTATTTTTATATGCTCCAAGACCAATCATATCCAAAGGAAGTTCATTTGCCTCTAAAATTTCTATTTCATTATGGGTTGAAAGTCCTAGTAATTTATCTTTTATTTTTGCTCTAACTAATTTTATTGCAATTTTTTTATCTCTATGAATTGCTAGAAAATCTTCTTGTCCTAGATGTAAACCATCTGCATATTTTATTAATTCAATTTTATCATTTATAATTATTGGAATATTTAATTTTGATTTTAAATATAAAAGATTTGTTTTTTGTTCTTCTAAAGATGAGATTTTATCTCTATATTGAACTAACTTAACATCTTTTTTTTTACATAAATCAATAAATTTATCTAAAGTGATATTTTTTTTAAGTAATGTTTCATAATCACATAAAACATATAAGTAATTAAAGGCTTTAAGTTCAAAACCTAAAGCCTTTTCTAAATTTGAAATCATTTATTAACTAATTTTTTCTTTTTGAAACATACCTAATAAATCTGCTAAAGTTTGTTTCATTTTTGATCTATTTACAACCATATCAATAGAGCCTTTTTCAAGTAAAAATTCAGCTCTTTGGAAACCTGCAGGTAAATCAGCTCCAATTGTTTGTTTAATAACTCTTTGTCCTGCAAATCCAATTAAAGCACCTGGTTCTGCCATAATAATATCTCCTAAAAAGGCAAAAGAAGCAGATACTCCACCCATTGTTGGATCTGTTAAAACTGATATATATGGAAGTTTTGCATGATCTAATTTTTTAAGTGCAGCAGAAGTTTTTGCCATTTGCATTAATGCAAAAGTTGACTCTTGCATTCTAGCACCTCCTGAAGCAGAGATGATAATTAAACCTTGTTTCTTTTCTATTGCTCTATCAACAGCACGTACAATTTTTTCACCTTCAACTGAACCTAAACTTCCACCCATAAAAGCAAAATCAAAAACTACAAGTTGTACAGGAATAGAATTAATTGTACACTCACCACTAACAACAGATGATGTTCTTCCAGTATTTTTAAAAGCCTCTTCTACTCTTTTTTTATAAGATGTTTTATCAACAAATTTTAAAGGATCATTTGGCTTTAGATTTGCATCATATTCAACAAAACTATCTTTATCTGTTAAAATTTCAATTCTTCTTTTTGCTCCAATTCTCATATGAAAATTACACTTTGGGCAAATATTATCTTGATTTTCTACCTCTTTAAAAAACATTAATGCATTACATTCTGGACATTTAACCCAATGACTTGGTGCATCTTTTTTTGTTGGTTGTTCTTTTGATTTACTGTCAAAAGATATTTTGCTAAATAAGTTTCTTAAATCCATAATAATCCTTTATTATTTTTGAATATTCTCAAATCTATCTAATTCATCCAATTTTTCCCATGGATAATCACTTTGACCTACTTGTCCCCTTGCAGCAACATCTGCATAAAGAAAAGTTTTTTCACTTGGTTTATCTAATGCAAATTTTTCTGTAATCCATCTTGGTGTCAATGGGAAAGTATCCATTACAAATTGAGATAATGTATCATCATCAAATTTTGTGTAAGTTCCCATTGTATCAACTGCAACTGAAGTAGGACGTGCAACTCCAATAGCATAAGATATTTGAACTATTGCTTTTTTTGCAAGTCCAGAAGCAACAATATGTTTAGCTATCCAACGTGCAGCGTAAAGTCCACTTCTATCAACCTTTGTATAATCTTTTGAACTTTGAGCTCCACCACCAATTGGTGCATATCCACCAAATGAATCAACAATTAATTTTCTTCCAGTTAATCCACTATCATGTAAAGAAGAGTGGTTTACATATCTTCCTGTTGGATTAATATGAATAATTGTTGAATTTTTATCATACATATTTGTTGGAAGTCCAGCATCATCTATCAGACCTTGAATTAAACTTCTAACTTCTTCAATTGGCATTCCTTCAACAGAAGGTGCACTTACAACTATTGTATGAATTTTTTGAGGTTTACAATTTTCAAAATTAGCTTTTGTACCATAATCAACCGTAACTTGTGTTTTAATATCAACTCCAAGTTTTTGATTATGATGTAAAGCATAATTATAAACTTTATCACATAAAATTCTTGCATAAGTAATAGCTGCAGGCATATAATCAGCTGTTTCACTTGAAGCAAAGCCAAACATAATTCCTTGGTCACCTGCTCCAATTTCTCCAGTTGTTTGATCAACTCCTTGAGAGATATCTGGACTTTGTTGATTTAATAAAACTTGTACTTTTACATCATCTGGATGTAAGCATTGTTCTTTTGAAAATGCAGATTTTCCATCGTATCCAATTTTTGCTAAGGCATCTTTTACAATTTTTTCATAATCTTTATCTGATAATGTTGCTTTTGATTTTACTTCACCACCAATTACAACATGTTTTCCTGCCACAAAAACTTCAGATGCTACTCGACTATCTTTATCTTCTATAATTAATCTATCAACTATTGAGTCTGCAATAATATCTGCACATTTATCTGGGTGTCCAGGACTTACTACTTCACTTGTAAATAAGTATTGAGTTTGTTTTTTCATTTTTGTTTTCCATCCTTTGTTTTCCACAAGAATAATCTTGAGTTGTTTTCCATCTTTTGTTTTCCATTTTTTAGTTTTCTATAATATGTTTAAGAAATTTTAAAATAAAAATTTAAAGAATTCAATTTGCCATAAAGACAAAAAGTTTGTTATCTTAACTAAAAATTGCTGTTATTTACTTTTTTTCTTTCAATTGTTTTTTAAATTTTTTAAGAATTGAAATCTCTTCTTTTAATTTATTCTCTTCTTCAATATTTTTAGAAAATTTAGTTTTTTCTTTTAGTTTAGATATTTTATTCTCTATTTTTTCTTGAAGTTTTTTTACTTCTTTTTCTTCTAAATCTTTATCCTCTTCAATTAGCAACAAATATTCTTTGATTTTTTCATAAATTTTTTCCAGCTTCATAATCTTCTCCTAATTGTTTAATAGTAAGATCTTCTATCCATAATATTTTAGCCACATTTATCAATTTATTTATAATATTATATGCATGAGAACTATCATTTAGTAAAGTTGTTGCCATTTTTTTATCAATTCTTTTTTCTCTAATCAACACATCTATTCTTCCAGTTGCAATAACATCTAAGCTTTTTAAATATTCTTTTAATAACTCTGATTTTGCTAAAACATCTAGTTCATCTTTACTACTTTTTATCTCATTTATTGTATTTATTGTTTTTGCTATTGCTTCTCTTAATGAGTTATATTCATCTTTTATATAATCATTATTACTTAATAAATATTTGGAGATATTTTCTTGTAGTTCTTCTGTATTTTTTACAGCTTCTGCTATATCTCGACAAGCACTTCTTAATTCATATAAATAGGCTCTTTCCGAACCTTCTAAATCGTTTATAAAATATGTTGAATAATCAATTATGTCACTATATAAAGATTTTATTCTTGTTTGATAAAACTCTTCGATATTAACTTCAATAATATCTGTTGATTCTTTTACAATAGAAGAGATATCTGTTTTTCCTAAATATCTATGTCGATGAAGCATAATAGCATGACTTAAAACTTCACTTGCATTTTCATATAAATGAACAGTCTCTTTTCGTGTAGCTTTTAATGCTGCAAATGGTACAGCAACAACTTGCATATCTAAAAATTTTGTATTTTGAATATAAACTTCTTTGTCTTCTACAAAAAGTTTTTTCAAAAAATTTACAAGTTTTGGAATAAAAAAAGAAAATATAAATAATCCAGAAATATTAAATACTGTATGAAATAGAGATAATTTCATCGCATAATCTTTTTCATCAATTCCAATATTTTTTGATAAATAATCAATAAAATCTACAAAATAAAATAAAATTGATGTCACAATAACAGCAGTTACTGTATTAAATATAAGTAAAGCTAAAGCCATTCTTTTACTATTTGAATTTGAAACCATTGCACCCATAACTGCTGTAATTGTTGTTCCAATATTTGCACCAATTGCAATTGCAATTGCATTTATATATATTATTTGTCCTGTCGCGAGTGCAGTGATAGTTAAAGCTAAAGTAGCACTACTTGATTGAATAATTATTGTTGCAACTATTCCAACTAAGATATAAATAAATATTCCTTTATAACCTTCAATAGCAAATTGAGATAAATCTATTCCTTGTTTTAAATCTTCAAATCCATCTTTCATATATCCAATACCAAGAAAAACAAAACCTAAACCTAAAAGAATATTTCCAATTCCTTGAACTGTTTTATTTTTATAAAATCTAAAAATTACACCAAAAATAATCATAGGAAGCGCAAGTGCTTCAATATTTATTTTCATTCCAAAATATGAAACAATCCATGCTGTTGCAGTTGTTCCAACATTTGAGCCAAAAACAACTCCTATAGCACCTGATAAAGTAATAAGTTTTGCAGATAAAAAAGAGATTACGATTATTGCAATTAAAGAAGAACTTTGAAGAACTGCTGTTGAAATTACACCTAAACCTATAGCTTTATAAGTAGTATCTGTACTTTTAGAAATAAGCTTTTCTAGCATTCCTCCACTAAAAAGCTTAAACCCATCTTCCATAAAATGCATACCTATTATAAATATTCCAACACCTGCAACTATAAATTTAGAATCTGCATTTTCATACAGTAAATAGCAAAGAAGTGCTAGAAGAATATATGATAGGTATTTTTTCATTATTCTACTGTTACAGATTTAGCCAAGTTTCTTGGCATATCAACATCATTTCCTAGTCTTATTGAAATTTCCATTGAAAAAAGTTGAAGTACAACTAACATTTCAAAAAATTCTAACATATAATGTTCAAGTTTATTAATTTTTATAAAATCATCAGCTAAATCAAAATCTAGTGGTGAAATTGCACAAATTGTACTATCACGTGCACTTAACTCTTCAACATTTGATTTAATTTTGTCATATAATAAATTTTGAGGCATTAATGCTATTGTAAATAATTCAGGGTCAGCTAATGCTATTGGTCCATGTTTCATTTCACCAGAAGGATAACCTTCTGCATGTAAATAAGAAATCTCTTTTAATTTTAAAGCACCTTCAAGTGCTAATGGATAAAATACATCTCTTCCTATAAAGAAAAAACCATGTCCATGTAAATATCTTTTTGATAATCTTTTTGTTTTTTCATGTATTCTATCACTAATACAAAGTGCTTTTGGAACTTCTCTTAATGTATGTAACTCTTTTTGCATTGTTTCAATAGATATTGTATTTTTGATTTTTCCAAAATATAAAGACAACATCCAAAGAACTACTGTTTGAGTAGAAAATGCTTTAGTTGAAGCAACTCCTTTTTCTATTCCAGCACGAGTTAAAATTGTAAAATCTGCAACTCTTGTCATTGATGAATTATCAACATTACAAATAACCAAAGTTTTTAAACCTGCATTTTTTGCCATTTTTAAAGCTTCAAGTGTATCAGCAGTTTCTCCACTTTGAGAAATAACAATAAATAATGTATCTTTTGTTAAAAGTGGTTCTTTATATCTAAATTCACTTGCAACTTCTATATTACATTTTATTTTTGATAATCTTTCAAATAAATAAGAAGATGTAAGTCCTGCATGATAAGAAGTTCCACAAGCACATATTTTTATTTCATTAATACCCTCAAGTATAGAAGAATTTATCTCATCAAATAAAATTTCATTATCTTTGATTCTTCCTAACATACAATCACTTACAACACTACTTTGCTCATAAATCTCTTTTTCCATAAAAAATCTATATCCATCTTTTTGAGCAAATTGTTTTGAAGTTGGAAGCGTTGACCAGCTATAATTATCTGAAAAAAATTCTATATATGAAGCACTAGCAATTCCACCAACTCCATCTTCTAAATACACAACATCTGAAGCTAAACCTATCAAAGGAGCATCAGATGATGCAAATAAAACTTCTTCTTCATTTCCTCGTGCTACAATTAACGGACTTCCATTTTTGAAGAAAAATATTTTTGAAGGCTCTGCTTTTGTAATTAAAAGAATTGAAAAGGCACCTTCAAGTCTTGTGATTGTATTTTTGAAAGCTAAAGTTGAATCATTTAATTTATTATTATAATTTTCAAAAAGATGAACTATAACCTCTGTATCAGTTTGAGATACAAATTTATGACCTTTTTGTATTAATTCATCTTTTAACTCTTTATAGTTTTCAATAATTCCATTATGAACAACATAAGAGTATTCACCTAAATGTGGATGTGCATTTAATTCTGTTGGTTTTCCATGTGTTGCCCATCTTGTATGTCCAATTCCTAGATGATAATCATGAGCTGCAGAAATATTTACTTTTTCTTCAAGATTGATTAGTTTTCCTAAAGCTTTAAAAACATCAATTTTATTATCTTTAAGTACCGCAATTCCAGCACTATCATAACCTCTATACTCTAACTCTTTTAAACCATCTAATAATATTTTAGTTGTATCTTTTTTACCAATATATCCAACAATTCCACACATTTAAAAAACCTTTTTCCAATATTTATTATATTTATTATATTTAATTATCACTAAATAAGCCCTTTTTAGAACACTTTTATATCTATAGTAAATTCAAATTTTTTATTAATTCATCATGAATTTTTCCATTTGTTGCAACTATATATTTATCTTCAAATAGATTATATTCCTCACCATTTATATTTGTAATCTTTCCACCAGCTTCACTTAAAATTAAAACTCCTGCACTTACATCCCAAGGTTTTAAATTCATTTCATAATAACCTTCAAAAGTTCCACGTGCTACTAAACATAAATCAATTGAAGCACTTCCTAGTCTTCTTAAGTCTTGGCAAAGAGGTAAAATATCTTTTATTTTTTTTACAACATCATTTAAATCATCTTCATTTGAACCACTTGTATATGGAAATCCTGTAGCAAGAAGTGCTTTTTGTAACTCTGTTTCATCACTTACTTTTAATTGTTTACCATTTAAATATGCACCTTTACCAATTTTAGCTTCATATAATTCATCTAAAATTGGATTATAAACGATTGCTAAATATGGTTTTTTATCTTTATATACTCCAACTGAAATTGCAGTATGAGGAACTCCATTTACAAAGTTTGTTGTCCCATCAATTGGATCAATTATAATTGAATTATTAAATTCTATATTTGTATTGTCTGATTCTTCTGCAATTATATTAAACTCTTTAAATTTTTTTGTAAATTTTTCTTTTAAATAATTTTCAACCGCAACATCATATTTTGTTACTAAATCTTTTTTTGCTTTAAAAGTTACATCTTTATTTGAATAATAACCTTTTTTTAAAATCTTTCCTGCTTTTTTTATTATTTTTATCAACTCTTTTTTCATTATTTTTTCCTAATTTTTTTTGTATTTTATCTAAATTATGAATAAAAATTCATATTTAATTCATTATAAGTTCATATTCGAAGATTAAACTTTCAAAAAATAAGAAAGGATAATCTTGATTTCATATGCATTTAAAGCATTATTTGCAAATAAACTAAAAACTTTTTTAATAATTTTAAGTTTAATTTTTTCAATAGTATCTATCTTTTTAATTAGTTCTATTTCAAATGGAGTAATTTCTATGTACTCTTCAATGCTAAAAAGCGATGGAGATATCATAGTTACTCAAGCAAAAATATCTGATACATTTTTTTCAAATGTGAATATCAATTTAGTTGAAAAAATAAATAATTTAAAAGATATAAAAGATACTTCTGCAATGACTGTGGGAGCTAGTCCTGTTGAAAAACTTCCAATTGTTGCAGTTTATGGAGTAACAAAAAATAGATTTAAAAATTACACTTTAATTGCAGGCTCAAATCCATCAAAAAATGAAGTAATTATTGGGAAATCAATATTTGAACAATTATCAAACAAAAATGAAATTCAAATAGCAAATAAAACTTTTAAAATTTCTGGAGTTTTTAAAAGTGAAATTGGTTTTGAAAATGGTGGAGTTGTTTTAAATATAGATGAAGCAGGAGAGATTTTTAATAAATCTGCTTCAATGATTTTGATAAATACAACTTTAAATGCAAATATTGAAAATATTATAAAAGAAATTAAAAATTTATCGGATGAAATTGATGTTAAATCAACACAAAATTTTGTAGATAACTATAATCAATTTAAAATCATAAAAACCTCATCAAATGTTATTTCATTTATCGCATTTTCTATGGGGCTTCTTGGAATTGTAAGTCTTATGAGTATTACAATAAATCAAAGAAAAGCTGAGTTTGGTATTAAAAGAGCTTTAGGAATAAAAACATCAAAAATTGTTTATTCAATAATGGTTGAAAGCTTTTTACTTGGCGTTTTTAGTTTTATTAGTGCTTTAATTATTTCAAATGTAACTCTATATTTTGTAAAAAATGCAAAAAGTTTACAAGGTTATGTAAATGGTGAAATATCTGTTGAACTAGCTTTTTATATCTTTGTTACTTCTATTTTAATGGCGATTATTGGCTCAATAATTCCTGCATTAAATGCTGCAAAAACTGACCCTGTTGAGCTTATTCAAGGAAATAAAATATGATAAAAGCTTTAAATTTAACACATTATTACAACAAAGATTTAGCTTTAGAAAATATCAATTTAGAAATAAATAAAGGTGAATTTGTTTCAATTATCGGGGAAAGTGGAAGTGGAAAATCTACACTTTTATCACTTTTATCAACACTTTTAAAACCAACAAGTGGTGAAATATTTTTTGAAAATACAAATTACAAAAATATAAAAGATATTGATAATTTTAGAAAAACAAATATAGGTTTTATTTTTCAGTTTCATTATTTAATCAACTATTTAACTGTTAAAGAAAATATAAAACTTGCTAATGAAAAAGTATCAAATGATGAGATTTACAATCTATTAAAACTTTTAAAAATTGAAAATTTATTAGATAAATATCCAAATGAAATTTCAGGTGGTCAAAAACAAAGAGTTGCAATTGCAAGGGCTTTGATAAACAAACCAAAAGTAATTATTGCAGATGAACCAACAGGAAATTTAGATTCTAAAAACTCTTTAAATGTTTTTGAACTATTTAAAAATCTTTGCCTTGATGGAACAACTATAATCGTGGCAACTCACGACAAAGAACTAGCAAAATTTGCAAATAAAATTTATGAGGTGAAAGATGGAAAAATCAATTAATAACTCAACTAATTTCGAACTTTTTATAAATAAACATTTTAAAATTTCTATTGCTTTTTTTGCTTTAGGGCTATTTTTTGGAATTATTTATTCATTAAATTTATTGGGACTTGTGATTGATTCACAAACATTAAATCCAGTAAATATGAGAGCAATTCATATAAGTCTTATGCTTTATGGTTTTGTTCCTTTAATGCTTTCATATCTTCCTTTTTTACTAATAAATAAAGAAGTTGGAAGTTCACGTGAAGGGATTAGATACTTAAATCTTTATACTATTATTTGGTATATCTTTTTAGTATTTATGGTTGTATCTTTACTTTTAGGGAAAAATAGAGGTTTAGCTTTTTATGATTTTGCTTATGAATTAAATTTCTTATTAGCATTTGCTGGATTATTTTATATTTTAGCTTTATACAAATTTATCAAACTTTATACTGTTCTTCCTTTATGGATAAAAGTATGTTTAAGAGTTGTGACAATTGCTCCATTTACGCTATTGATTTTAATGAATCCAACAATTGGTCAAGTTGAAAGTACAGTATCTGGACCACATGGAGATAATACACTTGGAATGAGTTTAGCTTTAATACCAATCTACTATTTAATAATCAAACTATTAAATGAGGGTGAATTTAAAGCTAGATGGAATATCTTATGGATTATTCCAACAGTTTTTTATTTTGGTTCAGTTCTTTATAGAATTTTTATTGGTCATCTATCATACAACCAAGAGTGGTTTTTACAATATTTAACTCTTTTATATGTTCCTCTTTTATATAGATGGTACAAAGACAGCAATATAAGTGATATTGCTAAAAAAGCTCTATTAGTTTCTATTTTAGCTTTTTTGTTTGTTGATATTGAAGGTAATATAATTTTTATTCCCCAAATTAGATGGGTATTTCATAGAAATGATTTAATAATCGCTCACGCTCATGTTGCTATGGGAATTGGAGTATTTTTTATGGTTATTTCAATGTTTATAAATCATATCAAAGAACTTCATAAAGATATATTCTTAAAAATTTATTTAGTTGGGATTATTGGAATTTTTACAGCTTTAAGTATCTCAGGATTTACACAAGCTGGATTTAACTCAATTCCAACTCATACACTTTGGATATTTAGAACTCTGTTTGGTTTAGTTGCATTTGGTTTTATATTTGCTTTTATAAAACTTCAAACTTCATACTCAAAACTAGGATTTTATAATCTAATTGGAGTTTTAAGTGATGGATTAGGTGGAGTTTTTTTAATTTTACTTGCAAGTTTCTTATATCCTATTTTAGGATTTAGTTTTAGTGGAGTTTATGAATATGTTGTTTTTACGTTTGTTAGTATGACAGGAATTATTCACTATTTAGCTTTAAAAAATGAAACTTATCAAATGATTTTAACTAAATTATCAGTGATTATTAGAGTATTTGCAAGTTCAATGTTTTTTGCCTTATATTCAAGTGGTAAACTTGGGATGGAAGCACTTATGATTTGCCTTTTTGATTTAACTTTTGTTTTCATTTATTTAATCTTTTTTTATGAAAAGGAGACTACATGCAAAGATTAATTTTAATATTTTTTATAGCAAGTGAATTGTGTTACTATTTACTAATAGCACAAACGGGTGTTGTTGAATACTTTTCATCAAATTTATTTTTAATAGCTCCTCTTCCAATTGGAGGAATTATTGGTTCAATATTAGTTTCATATATAAAAATAGATAATAAAAACAAAATATCTCTATTTTTAATTATTCAGTTAATTATGAGTTTTATATATCCAAATTTTAATTTTATAACACTATTTATTTTAGGATTTGCGGTTGGAAGTTTAGCTCCATTGATTATAAATGAAGTGAAAAAAACTACATTTTTGGAACTTGGATTGGCATTGTCTTTATCATATGTAACAGGAACTATGCTTTTTAACTATGATGTATCACAAAGAGGATTTATTGCAATTATTTTAACAACTATTACACTTATAGCTTCAAGATTTTTACCATCAAAAGATGAAGAAAAAGAATTTGACACAATAAATCATTCATTATTAATTATGATTTTATGGGTATTTTTAGATTCTGCGCTTTTTGAATCTTTATCAAGAGATTTAACTATTTCTATCTGGAGAGATGGATTTAGTTTTGAAATTGCACTATTTCACGTGATTGGAGTTATTTGTGCATTATCGTTTAAAATTGAAAAAAATCAAAAAGAACTTATGATTTTGACATTATTTGCACTTTCATATTTATTTTATTTTTTAAGGGAGGGATTTATTTTATCAATTATTTATCCATTCGTAATATCATATTACAATGTAGTAATTCTTCAAACTATCAGAAAAAAAGATTTTAGAACTATTTCATTTTATATGATTTTTATAGGATGGATGGCTTCAGGAGGTGGGCTATTTATAGCCTTAGCAAATTTAATTCTTTTTGTTCCAATTACTCTTTTATTTGCGATTTTTAGAGTAATGACAAAAGAATATTTACCAAATAGTAAGGAAATAAAATATGTATAAATTAGCTCTAATTCTAATTTTAAGTTTAGGTGCCTTTGCTAATAGTTTAACTATAACTCAAGGTGAAATAACTGCACATACAGAAGTTTTTGGAGATAGCGAAATCAATCCAGCAACTAAAGATGTAAAAGCAGATTTATCAATAGATGATAAAATTGAATCAATCAAAGGAAAAATCTATTTTGATACATTAAGTCTTGTTAGTCAGAAAAAAGACAGAGATGCTCATATGTATGAATTATTAAATGAGCCAAAATTTAAAACTATATCTTTTGATATAAAAAATATTGTAAAAAATGATACAAATTACGATATTAATGGTGTTGTAACATTAAATGGTGTTTCAAAAGATATTACAGTAAAAAGTAATATCACAGAACAAAATAATCAAATTTTATTTGATGGTGGATTTTCATTTAATCTAACAGATTTTAATTTAGAACCACCAACAATGTTTTTTTTAACAGTAAGAAATCAAATAGATATCTCTTATAAAATTGATTTAAAAAGATAAATTATGTTAAAAAAACTTATATTATCAGTAATATTTATAAATTGTTTAAGCGCGGGAACTCTAAAAATAGACGATAAAATAAGTAATTTTTCATTAACTGATCAGTTTGATAAAATTCATACAATTACATGTGACATTTCAACTATAATTGTAACTTTTCAAAAAAAGACTCTTATGATGGTAAATGATTATTTATCATCAAAGAGTGAAAACTTTTTAGAAGATCATCATGCAATTTTCATAAATAATATTTCATCTAGTCCAACTATAATCACAAAAATGTTTACATTACCAAAACTAAGAGATTATAAATATACTATATTACTTATTTATGATGAAAGTAATACAAAATTTGAAAAACAAAGTGACAAAATTACAACTTATTCTTTAGAAAATGGCTTTATCAAAAATATAAATTTTATATCTTCAATAGATGAATTAGACAGAGTTTTAAAATGAATTCTATTCCAAATACTAAAATTGTAGAAATAATTGTAGAAAATGAAAAATTAAATGATTTAAAAATTCTTCATTTAAGTGATTTACACATAAATAAAAAAACTTCTAAAAAAGAGATTTTAGATTTAGTAAATCATTGCAATAATCTTGAATTTGACTTTTGTGTGATTACAGGAGATATAATTGATACAAAAGTTAAATTCATAACTGAGCAACTTAAGATTCTAAATACTTTAAATAGTGAAGTTTTTTATATAAGTGGAAACCATGATTTATTTTATGGTTTAGAAGATTTAAAAAAAGAGCTAACTAATTTCATTTTTATGGATAATGAAACTTTTAAAATTAACTATAAAAATGAGATTATACATTTAGCAGGATTACCTGATAGATTTTCAAAATTCTTTAAAATAAAAAGAGATGAAAAAAAAATAGAAAGTTATTTAAAAAATTCTCCTTCTATTTTTATTTCGCACCAACCAAAAGATTACAAAATTGCTACAAATTCTGACTCAAATCTATTTTTATGTGGACATACCCACGGTGGTCAAATTTTCCCATTTCATTATTTAGTAAGATTAGTTCAACCTTTTTTAGCTGGATTATTTTATAGAAAAAATACTGCAATTTATGTAAATAAAGGTTTGGGATATTGGGGTGTAAATTTTAGGTATAAAGCTGATGCAGAAATTACTATATTGAAATTAATAACAAAAAGTGTAAAATAATTTTTATGAAAATATTAATAATTGAAGACGATATAAAAATCATAAACTTTTTGAAAAAAGGTTTAGAAGAAGAGTGTTACATAGTTGATTTCTCAACAAATGGTGATGAGGGATTATATTTAGCTAGTGTTAACTCTTATGACTTAATCTTACTTGATATTATGCTTCCAATAAAAGATGGAATTGAAGTATGCAAAAGTTTAAGAAGTTCAAATATTCAAACCCCAATAATAATGCTTACAGCAAAAGATTCTATTGAAGATAAAATCAAAGGATTAGATATTGGAGCAAATGATTATTTAGCAAAACCTTTTTCCTTTGCCGAATTACTTGCACGAATTAGAGTTCAATTAAGAATGACAACAACTACTCAAACTAAACTACAAATTGCAGATTTAGAACTTGATTTATTAAACAAAACAGCCACAAGAGCAAAAGAAAATATAAATTTGACAGCTAAAGAGTTTACACTTCTTGAATATCTAATAAAAAACAAAAATAGAGTTTTAAGCGAAACAACAATCAATGAAGCACTTTCTTCTTTTGAAGATTCTAATATTAGTAATATTGTAAATGTTTATATTTATAGATTAAGAAATAAAATTGATAAAAATTTTGAAAAAAAACTTATAAAAACAGTTAGAGGAATAGGATTTAAAATAAGTGAAGATTAATTTATCAATCAAAAGAAAACTTTTAATTTACCATTTTTTTATACAAACAATTGTTTTAGTGATTTTTTCATTTTCTTTATATAAAGCATTAGAAATTTCAACTTTAGATAAACTTGAAGCAACTTTAAAAGTAATTATTCTTGATGTAACTGATGATTTATTAGAAAATGAAAAGATTACTCAAACTTTACTTGATGAAGAAAAAGAGTATAAATACGAACCTTTATATATTAGAATATTGGATAATAAAACTCATCAAAAAATAATTCAAACAGAAAATTTCCCAAGTAATATCGAACATAATGATGATTATTTAAACAATTTAAAAGAAAATATTGTTACATTTGAAAAACAAAATAGTTATTTAGTAAGTAGAATAAAAATAGACTTTCATGGTGAACAACTCGTAATTATAGAAGCAGTTACAACCAAAGATATGATTACATCAACATTAGAAAATTTACTTTATATTTTTGGTTTTATTCTACCTATAATTCTTATATTTGCTGTAATTGGTGGTAATTTTGTAATTTATAAATCATTTTTACCAATCGAAAATATTTTAGATGAATTAAAACAAATAAATGCAAATGATTTGTCAGCAAGATTAAAAACAAGAAAAACAAAAGATGAAATATGCCAATTAATAAATGAAGTTAATAATCTTTTGTCTCGTCTTGAAAACTCTTTTGAAAGAATCTCACAATTTAGTTCTGATGCTTCTCATGAATTGAAAACTCCTCTTACAATAATAAAAGGTGAAATGGAAGTTACATTAAGAAAAGATAGATCAATTGATGAATATAAAGAGGCATTAAAAACCTCTTTAGATGAAATTTGTCTAATTGAACAAACGATAAATGATCTACTTTTCTTAGCAAAAAATGAAAAAGATTTAATTATAGATAAACAAGAAAATTTTTATCTTGATGAAATAGCAGATGAAGCAATAAATGAACTTAAGAATTTTGCCAAACTTCATAAAATAGAGGTTTCTTTTGTAGTTGAAGATAGCTTAGAATTGAAAGGTTTTCCAAACTTATTAAAAATTGCTATAAAAAATGCTATAAAAAATGCTATTCAATTTAGTTTTGAAAATACAAAAGTTATTGTAAAAATATTTAAAAAAGATGATTCTTTAAATATTTCTATTCAAGATTTTGGAATAGGAATTGCTAAAAATGAACAAACAAAAATATTTGAAAAATTTTATAGAACTGATAAAAGTAGAAATAAAAACTCAGGTGGAACAGGTCTTGGAATGTCAATATTAAAGAAAATTGTTGATATTCATAAAGGTGATATTACAATAAAAAGTATCGAAAATAGTGGGACTACTATAACTTTTACTTTTTATTTAAAATAATTTTTTCATGATTCAGTTTATTTTAATTTAAAAAGATGTTATAATTACATTATCTCAAACAATATAGGAGGTTAAATGTCGAGGATTTCACTTTTTATGGTTGTTAAACTTTAAATTAAAATAAATTTACTTATGAGTAAATTTGGTAAATAAAAAGTTTTATTTACTTAATAAATAATTTTTTAAAAGGTTCTATTAAAATAGAACCTTTTTTTATTTTTCATCAAAAACAATATCTATTGCATTTACGATATTTTTATCTATTTCATAATCACTTAGATTCTTTTTTAATATCAAAACAGCCTCTTTATGAGTCATAGATTTTCTATATGGTCTATCTTCTACTAATGCTTGATAAAAATCCAAACAAGAAACTATTCTCTCTTCTAGTCCTAATTCATTTGAAGTTAAACCAAAAGGATAACCTGAACCATCAAGTTTTTCATGATGTGCTGATGCCCATTTTGTAATTTCACTAAAATTATCTATTTTACTTAAAATTGTATGGGTTAAATACGCATGTTTTTTTATTTCAAAAAGTTCTTGATTTGTAAGACTTCCTTCTTTATCTAAAATAGCATTTGGAGTACCAAGTTTTCCAATATCATGAAGATTTGAAGCAATTTGTATTTTTAATTTAGTTTCATCATCTAGATTAAAATATTCTACAAGTTTTAAAGATTTTTCTTCTAAATCAACTGAATGTTTAGCTGTAAATTTAGATTTACCATCTATGATTTTTGAGAATATCTTTGTAATAGATAAAAAACTTTCAAGAGGCACTTCAATAGTAAAATTTGGTAAAATTTTTTCTAAAGGATTTACTTCATCAAAATACTCTAAATCTCCCCAAAATAAAAAAGATTCACTTAATATAGTATAAGCATCAACTATTTTTTTAGAAAAAAGTTTTTTTTCATTTTCTTTTACAAAGTTTAAAATTAACTCTTTTTTATCATAACAAATATTTGATAGATCAAAATTTGTATCTAAAGTATCTGCAAATGAAATTAATTGGGCAAAAATAGGTATTTCACTTTCTTTCTTACCAAATAATCCTGAACCATCAAAATTTTCATGATGATAAAGAATAATATTTTTTTGAGATGTCAAAAAAGGAAAATCTTTAATATTATTTTCTCCAATTGTACAATGTTCTGCAAAATTAACCATATCAAAATATTCTTCTACATTATTTAGTTTATATTCACTTGTAAAATTACAAAAACTCTCTATCAAACCATTATCATGTAATAATGAATAAGAACATAAATCAAATTTTTCTTCATCACTTAAACCCATAATATCAGCCATTTGTAAACAAATATAAGCAACTCTTTTACTATGTTTTAATGAAGTACACTTTATTTCACTTTCTGCCAAATCCAAAGCAAAGGATATGGAAAATAGAAATTTATTAAGGCTTAAAGTCATAAGAAATCCCTCTTCTTGAAAATTGCTCTCATTATAACAAAAAAAAGAAATTTTTGAAAATTATTTTATAATATTTAGACTAATCTTATCTTATTTATTATTTTGTATTTTAAGTAAAAAAAAACCGCACTCATAAGAGTACGGTTTTAAAAAAGTTTTAAATGATTTTTTACATCATTCCAGGCATTCCACCCATTCCACCCATATCTGGCATTGCAGGCATTGATGGTTTATCTTCTTTAATATCAGTTACTGTAGCTTCTGTAGTTAAAAGTAAAGATGCAACTGAAACTGCATTTTGCATAGCAACTCTTTCAACTTTAGCTGGGTCAACAATTCCAGCTTCAAACATATCTACATACTCACCAGTTGCAGCATTAAATCCTAAATTGTCATTAGAAGATTTTTCAACTTCATTTGCAACAACACCAGCATCAAATCCAGCATTAATTGCAATTTGTTTTAATGGTGCTTTAATAGCTCTTAAAACAATTGCAGCTCCAATTGCTTCATCACCTTCTAAATCATGTAATTTTACTTTTGCAGCAGCTCTAATTAAGGCTGCACCTCCACCAATTACAATTCCTTCTTCAACAGCAGCTCTTGTTGCGCTTAAAGCATCATCAACTCTGTCTTTTTTCTCTTTCATTTCAGTCTCTGTTGCTGCTCCAACTTTAATAACCGCAACTCCACCTGAAAGTTTTGCAAGTCTTTCTTGTAATTTTTCTTTATCATACTCAGAAGTTGTATTTGATATTTCTGCTTTGATTTGATTTACTCTTGCTTTTACAGACTCAGCATCACCACTTCCATCAACAATAGTTGTATTATCTTTATCTATTACAACTTTTGAAGCTGTTCCTAAAACTTCAATACCACAAGTATCAAGTTTCATTCCCATCTCTTCAGATACTACTGTTCCTTTTGTAAGAACTGCAATATCTTGTAACATTGCTTTTCTTCTATCACCAAATCCTGGTGCTTTAACAGCAGCAATATGTAAAGAACCTCTTAATCTATTTACAACTAGAGTTGCTAATGCTTCTCCATCAACATCTTCAGCAATAATTACTAAAGGACGTCCAGCTTGATTAACAGCTTCTAAAATTGGTAACATCTCTTTTAAAGAAGATATTTTTTTCTCATATAATAAAATAAATGGATTGTTAAACTCAACTGTCATTTTTTCAGCATTTGTTACAAAATATGGAGATAAATAACCTCTATCAAATTGCATTCCCTCAACTACTTCTAACTCATCAGAAATACCTTTTGCTTCTTCAACAGTAATTACACCATCTTTTCCAACTTTATCCATAGCTTCTGCAATCATTGAACCAATTGCATGATCTGAATTTGCTGAAATTGTTGCTACTTGCTCTATTTCAGTTTTATTTGCAACAACTCTAGAAGCTTTTTTTAATTCAGCTAAAATAGCTTCACAAGCTTTATCCATACCTCTTTTTAAAATGATTGGATTAGCTCCTGCTGTTACATTTCTTAATCCCTCTTTAAAGATTGAATGAGCTAAAACTGTAGCTGTAGTTGTTCCATCTCCTGCTTCATCAGCAGTTTTTGAAGCTACTTCTTTTACAAGTTGTGCTCCCATATTTTCTAAAGTATCTTTTAATTCAATTTCTCTTGCAACTGATACACCATCTTTTGTAATTGTTGGTGCTCCAAAAGATTTTTGTAAAAGTACATTTCTTCCTCTTGGTCCCATTGTTACTTTAACTGCATCAGCTAATTTTTCAACACCTGCATATAATCTATTTCTTGCACTATCACTAAATAAAACTTCTTTTGCCATTACATTACTCCTATAACATTTTCAATATTTAAAATTAGATATTCTTGACCATCAAGTTTGAATTCAGTTCCTCTATATTGTTCAAATACAATTGTATCACCTACTTTAACATCTTCTACTTTATTTCCAACTGCAACAACTTCTGCTGTTTGTGGTTTTTCTTTTGCATTATCTGGAATATAGATTCCACTTGCAGTTTTATTCTCAACTTCTGTTCTTTTAACAAGAACTCTTTCACCTAGTGGTTTAAAATTCATACTATTTCCTTTTATTATATTTTTATTTTCTTTTAAAACTTAGTATTTAGCACTCTAAATTTCTAAGTGCTAAATTTTAATAGATTTTAGATAATTTGTCAAGATATTTGAGTTAAATTGACTAAGAGTCTTAAATTTACTTGTGTCTATTTATGAATTTTAAAAGTAACTCTTCTAAAGAATCTTTTAAATTTGAATCAAAAGTATTAAGTATATTAATACATTTTAATGCTAATTCATCAGCACTTTTTATAGCTCCTTCTAATCCTAAAAGATTTACAAAAGAGTTTTTAGCACCATCATTTTGAGTTGTTTTTCCTGCATCTTCTGAACTACAAGTTTCATCAATAATATCATCTTGGATTTGAAATAACAGTCCTAAATCAATTCCAAAATTATAAAGTTTATCTTGTATTTCAAAATTATATTCACTTATAATTGCTCCCATCTTAAGACTTGCAGCAATTAATTTTGCAGTTTTATGAATATGTAAATATTCTAATTGACTAAGTTCTAATTTTTGATTTTCAAAAAAACAATCTATTGCTTGACCAATTATCATTCCATTAATTCCACCATTTTGAGCTAAACATTTTATAAGCTCAACTTTTACATCATTGTGTAATGAAGCATTAGATATTAAACCAAAAGCTTCAGTATTTAATGCATCTCCAACTAAAATAGCTGTTACTTCATCATATTTTTTATGTAAAGTTTGAAAACCTCTTCTTAAATCTGCATTATCCATAGCTGGTAAATCATCATGAATTAAAGAATAAGTATGTAAATATTCTAATCCAAGAGCAACACTCATTGCATTAGGAAGAAGTAAAGATTTATTTGATTTTACAACTGAAAGTAAAAGCATTGGACGGAATCTTTTTCCACCAGCTTTTAACATATCACATAAAGCATCTTCAAAATATGGATGAAAAGTTTTTGAAGAAGGAAGATTATTTAATAAATAATCTTCAAAAGAGTCTAATAAATTTTTCATATAATTATTTTTGTCCAAAAGAACCTAAACCACCCATTAGGTTCATTGCCATCATTTTTTTATTTTCATCACTTTGTTTTATTACATCATTCATACATGAAATTAATAAAATTTGTAAAGAATCTTTATCTTCAAGTAGAGAATCATCTATTTTTAAATCAATAACTTCTGAATTTCCATTAATAGAAATTTCTACCATTCCTCCACCAGCTTTTGATGTAAAAATTTTTGAAGAATTTTCATCTTTTGCATTTTTTGCCATATCTTGAAATTGATTTAACATTTCACCTAAGTTTAAATTTTTTAAATCAATCCCATCAAACATGGTCACTTCCTACTAATTCATTGGTTATTAATTCAATATTATTTTTTTCATCAACTAATACTACAGTTGGTTTATAATTTTTTAGTTCAGATTCTGAATATGAAGCATAAGAGATAACAATGATTTTATCACCTATTTCTACTTTTCTTGCTGCTGCTCCATTTAGACACATATCTTTAGAACCAGCTTTTCCTTTTATTACATATGTTTGGAATCTTTCACCATTATTAATATTTACTATATCAACTTTTTGACCAACTCTTAAATTTGAAGCATTCATTAATTCTTCATCAATTGTAATTGATCCAACATAATTCAAATTAGCATCTGTTACAGTCGCTCTATGAATTTTACTATATAGCATATCAAATGTCATATAACAATCCCTCTTTATTTTACTAAATTAATTGGTTCACCCCAAAATGAAGAAGGTATTAAATACTCTTCTACTGGTTTACCACCTAATATATGTTCTTCAATTATTTTATCTATTTTTTCCTTAGATAGGGAAGAGTACATAAAATGCCCTGGCTCAACTAACATCAAAGGTCCCATCTGACATCTTCCTAAGCAAGAAGTTCTAACTATTTGAACAGGTCCCATTAAACCACTTTTCATTAAACTTTGTGCAGCATGATTAAATAAATCTCTTGTATTTTCATTAACACATGATGGTTTTGGCATTCCAGGAGGTGAACTTTGCTCGCATTTAAATATATAAAATGTTGGTTGAGGGATAGATGGCATTTCCATAGTTTTTCCTTTCTTAATTAAAAACATATTATAACAATTTCGAGAATTTTAACACTTTTTTTTTAAATTCTACTAAAACAGCTTTTTTATTTTTTTTTAAATCTAATATAATATACTAATTTCCCAAAATCTATAAATAAAGGGTTTATATGAAAAAAATTTTATTCATTCTATGTTCTTTAGTGTTACTTTTAGAGGCAGCAAATCCAACGGCTATTTTTGAAACATCAAAAGGTAACATAGAAATTGAGTTAAGACCTGATTTAGCTCCTAAAGCAGTTGAGAATTTTGTTACTCATGCAAAAAATGGTTATTACAATAATCAAATTTTTCACAGAATTATAAAAAACTTTATGATTCAAGGTGGTGATCCAACAGGAACAGGAATGGGCGGTGAGTCAATTTGGGATAAGCCATTTGAAGATGAATTTGCACCAAATGCAGTTTTTGATAAAGCTGGCATTTTAGCTATGGCAAATAAAGGACCAAATACAAATGGTAGTCAATTTTTTATAACAACTGTTCCAACTTATTGGTTGAATGGAAGACATACAATTTTTGGATATGTAAAAAATGGTTTTGACGTAATACAAAAAATTGAAGCTACACCAACAAATAAATATGAAGGTGATAAACCTTTTGAAGATATAAAAATCATATCTATTTCAATAAAAGAATAAATCAAGATTTTCTTGATTTATTTAACCAAATATTTTACTTAATAAACTTTTATCAGCGTGAGCGATTATCTGTTTTTCAAGATTTTCAACTCTTTGTGTTTCCATCTTAGCTTTTTCTTTCCAATATTCAAGTTTTTGTAATAAAACTTCATCTGATTGAACCGAATCTAGTTGTTCAGTTAATTCACTTATTTTATCTTCAAGTTCTGTGATTTTTTCATCATAATTAACTTTTAATTGGGAAATACTTTTTTCATCATTTTGTTCAACTTGTGATAATTTATCTTTTAATTTTTTAATTTCTAGTCTTAAATCACTATTTTCTTTTGACATTTTAAAAGCAATATTTGAAGTTGAATTCTTTTTATATAATCCAATCTCTGTTTTAAGATTTTTATTTTCTAGTCTATATTTTTCATTACTATAAATATATTTATCAATATTTTTTATTGCATGCTCAAGTTCAAGTTGTGTAGTTTCAAGTTTGTATTTTAATTCATTTATAATACTATTTTGCTCTAAACTACCCTCTTTACTTTTTATATAGATATCACTTTTATCTTTCATTAAAGCAAGTTGTATTTCTCTTTTTTTATTTAACTCTTCTGTTATATCTTTTTGAATTGAAATTGCACCATTCATCTCTCCTGTCTCATCAAGAGTTGGTATAACATAAGCGTCTGTATTGTAAAAAGTTCCATCTTTTTTTAAATTTTTTAATTTTCCCTGCCACGGTTTATGGTTTAAAACTTTTGCATATAAGTTTGTATAAACTTCACTAGCTACATCAGGAAATTTTAAAGATTTAAGCTCTTTTCCTATTAATTCATGAGAATCAAATCCTGAGATTTGACAGAATAAATCATTTACATATGTTATATTTAAATGTATATCAGTTTTTATTACAATGTTGTTTGAATCTAAAATTTCTTTATATCTTGATAATTCTTCTTGTTGTTGTTTTAATAATAACTCTTGATATAAATTTGAAGCAATATCATTCATTAAACTCAATAGATTTCTTACATCTATAGGTTTAACAATATATTCTTGAACTCTTAATTTTATAGCTTCTGCTAAAAATTCAGTATCGGAGTGAGCTGTTGCAAAAATTACTGAAACTTTACTATTTATACCTCTAATTTTTTTTACCATTTCTATTCCATTTAGGTATGGCATATTAATATCAGTTAAAACAATATCAATTTCATCTTCATTTTCTAAAAAAGTTCTAAGTCCTTCTTTCCCATCTTTTGCTACTAATACTTTCGCAAAAAAATTACTTAACAGTTGAGATAACTCTAATCTTATTACATCATCATCTTCAACATATAATAAAATGAATCTTTTTAGTAAACTTTTGTCAACACTCATTTTATCTTAATCTTTTAATTCGTCTTTAGCTACAACTCTTTCAATATCCATAACTACAAGCATTTGGTTATTATCAAGTCTAACATAACCTTTTAAATATTTAGATGGAATTGCTGAACCCATTTCTGAAACAGGAGCTAACATACTTGTATCTAATTTTTGAACATCATCAACTAAATCAACGATTATTCCTATCATTCTTTTATCTTCAGTAATAACGGCAATAACAGAAGTATTTTCATCATAAGTACCAGGACCTGTATTAAATTTTATTCTAATATCTAAAATAGGAACAACTTCTCCTCTTAAATTAATAAGACCTTTGACCCATTTTGAAGTGTTTGGTAAAGGAGTAATATTATCAGGATATGTTAAGATTTCTCTAATTTTTGGTAATTCTATCGCATACTTCATTGCACCCAATTCAAATGTCATAAATTCACTTGTATTTGCGTAATTTACAACTTTTTTGTCATTACTTTCCATAAATATTCCTTTTAATATAAGACAAGTATTTAAAACTTGTTTCTTATTATTTTACCTACACTAAACTTAAATTCTATTGTTTTTCAATTTTATTCAATATACAGCTTGCAATATATTTTGGCGTTTGTAACTCTATTTCATCACCTATTTTTACATTATCTAAAGAAATTATTTTATTGTTTTTAGAAATTTGAACAAAGCCATTTTTATCTTTTTTATCTGGATGATTTAATTCAAAATTTGATTTTAATAAATCTATTTGATTTTGAGATTTCACTAAAATTGAAGAAAAAGAATTTTTCAAACTACTAACTAACAAATTCAACTCATTTTGTGAACTTAAGATTTTTTGAGATAAATCAGTTTTAAAAGAAGATTTTAAAAGATTGATTTCTGTTTGAATAAATGTAAATTTTGTTTCTATTGAATTTTGTTCTAATAATCGTTTCATATTTAGAAGTTCTTGTTGTTTATTAAATATAATATTTTTAAATCTATTATTATATTCACTTGCCAAAGAATCTAAATAAATTCTATGTTCATTTATATCTGGAAGTGCAATTTCTATTGCATTTGATGGAGTTGCAGCTCTTATATCTGCAACAAAATCACTTATCATATAATCAATTTCATGACCTACAGCTGAAATAATTGGAGTACGAGCAGTGTAAATAGCATTTGCAACTATTTCTTCGTTAAATGCCCATAAATCTTCTACACTTCCACCACCACGACCAACAATCATAATATCACAATTTAAACTATCTGCAAATTTTATTGAATTTACTATATCAAAAGCTGAACCTTCACCTTGAACTAAAGTTGGGACTAAAATAAACTTTGTTAAAGGCCATCTATGTGATGCTACTTTTTTCATATCTTCAATAGCAGCTCCCGTTGGACTTGTAACAAGGGCAATTCTTTTTGGATACTTAGGTAAAATCTTTTTATGAGTTGATTCAAAATAACCTTTTGCTTCAAGTTTATTTTTTAATTGCTCAAAAGCAAAAGCTAAAGCACCTTTCCCTGATGGTTCAATTTTATTACATAAAATTTGATAATTTCCCCTTGGCGCATAAACAGTTAAACTTCCAGTTATTACAATTTTTAGACCATTTTCAAGCTGAAATTTTAAATATTTTGTATTTCCTTTGAACATTACACAAGAAATTGTTGAGCTTTCATCTTTAATTGAAAAGTAAATATGTCCTGAATTATGATAAGTAAGATTAGAAATCTCTCCTTCAACATAAATTTGAATAAATGTTGTTTCAAGTAAAGATTTTATTTGAACATTTAAAGTTGATACAGAAATTGGTGGATTCAAAAGTTTACCTTATTGCAAAAAAATCAAAGTTTTTTTGCAATAATTAAAGTAGAAATATTCATAGAGAAAGCTTTAACATGAATTGGTTCAAGTCCTGCAACTTTTAACTCTTTACATAAATTTTCTGTTGTTAAAAACTCATCAATTGAGTTTGGTAAATATGTATAAGCTTCTTTATTTTTTGAAATTAATCCACCTAAAGTTGGAAGGATTTTATTCATATAAAAATCTGTTACATGATCTAATAATTTCTCTTTTTTATTTTTTGTAAATTCATTTATTACAACTAAACCATCTTTTTTAAGAACTCTTGCAAACTCATGAAAAGCTTCTTGTCTTTCTACAACATTTCTAATTCCATATGAAATAGAAACTATATCTGCATTTTCACTTTCAAGAGGCATTTGTGTTGCAAAAGCTTCTATAAATTCAACATCTGGAAGTTTTTTCTTTCCTACTTCCATCATTCCAACACTTGGGTCAATTCCAATAATATTTTTTAAATCAATTTTATTTTCACTTGCAACTTGTTTCCAAAATAAAATCATATCTCCTGTTCCACAAGCAACATCTACAATTTTATCAATATTATTTTTTCCATAAAGTTCAAAAGTTTTATTACAAGCTTTATTTCTCCATGATTTATCTATTCCCATTGACAAAATTCTATTTGCTACATCATAAGTTCCTGCAATGTCGTTAAACATTGATACAATTTTTTCTTGTTTTCCCATTTTAGTTATTTTCCTAATTCTTATTTTTTATAAAAGATATTTTCCAATTAATAAACCAACTATCAATCCAATATTAGCTGCAACTGCAATATACATATATGAAAGTTTTTTATCAGCATATGGAAGTTTATTTATAATATCTTCTTGATGTTTTAAAGTTGTTTCAAAATTTTGAGATGATTTTTCAAGATTAACAACAGCTTTTTTTAAAGCAATTTCTGAAAATTCCATTTTTTCAACAAGCTCTTTAGCTTGTTTAAAACTCATATCACTCATTTTTTGATTTCAATCCATCTATCTAAATCACAAAATATTTTATTTAGAGTATTTAAAACATAATCTTTTGCTTCTGTTTGTATTCTTCTAAAGAAAAGATATTTTCTTGCACTTTCAATATCTCCAACTTCTTTTGCTTTCATAGCTTTTGCTGCAAAATCAGTGTTATTATAAGCCATTTCCCAAACTGTACTTCCTAAGTATCTACTCATAGTAATTACTTTATCATTTTTTACGGGAAAATATTTTGGATCTTTTACAAAATCACAAATTACAGAGTTTGAATCAAGATATTTATGTCCAAAAAAGTTTATAAATTGTTCACTATAATAATCTTCATCCATTGAAATTGCTCTATTTAAAGCAAAGATTATATTTTCTTCTGGATTCTTTTCAATCTTCCTAATTTTTTTCATAGTTGCAATTGCATTTTTCCCATCAAGTTCACCATCACCTAATGGAATAATCCATTTTACATTTCCAAAAGAACCTACTTTTTTAATTTCATCAAGAACTAAAGATGATGTTTTATTTCCGCCAACATCAACTATAACTTCATGATTATCATCCATCAAAATCAATTCATCAAGTTCATTTAATTTGTTCGTTCCTAACATTTTTTTGTTTACGATTTCTGTTCTTGTAAATGATTTTGAATCATTATTTTCATCATCAATTTCGATATAAGTAACTTTTTTGCCATGTTTTTTATATAAATAAGGAGCTATAACTTGCATAGCAACAGTAGATTTTCCTACGCCACCTTTTGTTTGTGGAATTATAATCATCAATTAAACCTTTGGATTTCGTTTCATAGTCATAAAGTGATTTTATTTTATCGAAATTTTCATTAATTCCACATACCATTATTCAGTAAAAGCTTCTGTTATTATTAGCTTTTGATTATTACAATATTTTTTTATTTTAAAACTATTCGTAGCTTTTCCATCTTCAATATCTGTAACCATAATTTGTAAAATTGATTTACAAGAATTTGGAACTTCAAAATGTCCACCAATTCCTGTTGTCACTTTTTGAATAGGTACTTTTGAATCCATTCCAATTACATTATCTCTACAACCTGTTAATCCAATATCAGTTAAATATGCAGTATTTTCAAAAATTTGTAAATCATCTGTTCCCACATGAGTATGTGTTCCACAAATTGCACTTACTTGGTTTTTAAACATCATTAGCATAATTCTTTTTTCACTTGTAACTTCTGCATGAAAGTCAATAAATATATTTTTAATTTCATCTTCATGAAGTTTGGTAATTAATTTTGTAGCCCAATTAAAAGGATTTTCTACTATTGGCATTCCAAATTGTCCCATTAGATTTATAACAGCTAATTTTTCTATACCATTTGAGGTATTTACTTCACAAATTTTAACTCCACTTCCAACTAAACCTTCGGGATAATTATCGGGTCTTAAAACATTTGTTGTTTCAAGTAAAGCCATCATATCTTTTTTCTTATCAAAACTATGGTTTCCACCCGTAATTAAATCAATTCCTGCTTTAAAAAGCTCTTTTGCACTTTCAACAGTTAATCCAAAACCATGGCTTGCATTTTCTGCATTTGCAATAACAAAATCAATATTATATTCTTCTTTGATTTTTGATAAATTCTCTTTTATAATTTTTCTTCCAGGACGACCTACAATATCTCCTATAAATCCTATTCTCATCTATCTTCTTTATAAAAAATTTTTCTTATTGTATAAAAATAAACTTTTATTCTTCTTCACATTTTTTTAATCTTATTTCAAATACAGCACCATTTTCTTCATTATAAGCTTTTATAATTCCTTCTTGTTCATCAATTATTTTTTTTGCTATATTTAATCCAACACCCATTCCACTATGTTCTTTTGAAGAAACAAATGGTTCAAAAATATCATTTATAATTTCTTCTTTTATTCCACCTGCACTATCTTTGAACTTTATAATTATTTGTTCTTTTTCCTCAAATAGTAAGATATTTAAGACTCTTTTTTCATAATCTTCGACTTTTATTAATTCATCTAACGCATTATTAATAACTATTATCCAAACTTGTTCAATTCTTTGTTTTTGAACTTTACTACAAAATACAAATTCATTTTTATTTATAGAATCTATATCAAAAAGTTTTTCATTTAAATATATTTTACAAACTTGTCTTGAACGATTATATGCCATTGTTAATGAAGTAATCAATGTACCATAAATATTAGTACGTTCTTTTATCTCTTTGCTACTTTGTGACATTTCTCTCATTGATTCAACTATATTTGCAATTCGATTTATTCCTTCTTTCATTTTCTCACTATCATATTTCATTCTATTTCTAATTTCATCTTCAGGTAAATCTAAAATATCATAATACATAAGTTCAAGATTTCCTTTTATATATGTTAAAGGAGTATTTATTTCGTGAGCTATTCCAGCTGCTAGTGAACCAATTGAAGTTAATTTTGCATTTTTTATTTGTTCTTGTTGATGAAGTTTATCTTTTTGGATATTTTTTTCAACTTCTTGATTTATTCTTTGTTCTAGATTTTGATTCAATTCTTGTAACTTTCTTTTATCTTCCAAAGAATTTACCACAAAAACTAGATGTTCTTTATCAGAAGACAAAATACTCAAAGACAACTCAAGATGAATAAATGTACCATTTTTTCTTACAAAAATTTTTTCTAAATTGGAAATATTTCCTATTTCTCTTACTTCTTGTAAAATCTTCTGTAAAATCTTTCTCGAATCTTCAGTTATAATATCTGTACAGTTCATACTCAAAAGTTCTTTACTGTTATATCCTAAAAATTTACTAAAATTACCATTTAACTTCACAAAATTTCCAGTTGAATCAATTAAAGAGATTCCACTATTTACATTCTCAAAAATTGCATTATATTGTTCAACTTGCTTATTTAAATCTACATACAATTCTTCAATTTTCTTTTTATTTGTAATATCCGTACAAATTACTGTATATCCTACAAGTTTTTTATTTTCAAATATTCCTTCAACAAATAAATCAATCCAAAATGCTTCAGAATCTTTTTTACTTCCTTTTATTTCTCCGACATAAGATTGACCACTTTTTATCTGTTTCCAAATTCTTTTTTGTTCCTTTTTTTTCATATCTTTATGAATTAAGATATTGTAGTTATAACCTATTAATTCGCCTTTTGAATAGCCTAAAAAATAACAAAATGCATAACTTGCATCAATTATAATATTATCTTTTGTAAGTCGTACAAACATAATATGTTTATCTATTACTTTTTGATTTTCATTTAATTCTAAAAAATTCTTTTTGATACTTAAATCTAATTTTTTATTTTTTTCTTCAACTTCTGTATTTAACTTTGCAATTGGACCTGAAAATAATAAAGATAAAAATAAAGCTATACAAAATCCAACTATAATTATTGATTTATAATAATCTTTAATATAATCGTTAGTAAAATCTTCATTTTTAATTATAAACTCAAAATATTGATTATCATTGAGATAAATTTTTTTTGAAATGATATTATTTCTTAAATTTAGATTTTTATTTATTGAAGAATCACTAGGATTTATTATTGATGTTTTTTTCAAAAAATCATTTTCGATTTTATTAAAAACTTGGGCAAAATTTATTTTAAAAACATAAAAATTATTCTCATTTCTTAGAATAAAATCTATTTGTGAAATATTTTCTAAATTTGAGTTGTAATGAAGAATCTCTTTTGGTTTTAAAACTCTCATATCTTTAAAATATTTTTTTGTAAAAATACTTTTTAATTTCTCTTCATTTATAACTTTGATGCCATCAGAAATCTTTTCAATTCGAAATTTTTCTTTTGAATCTAATCCTATTATTTTAAAAGTGTAAATATTTTCATCGTTAAAAACACTATTTTCAACAAACTCTATTATTTCTTCTTTATTTTTTGCTTTAGCAATATTACTTTGCATCAAAGCTATTTTTTCGTCATAACTTTCTAAATAATAATTGAAAAATTTCTCTTCTTGATTTAATATATCAATTGTTTCTTTTTTATCTTTTTTTTCATTATGATATTTATAAAAGTTATTAAATGCAAAACTCGAAAATCCCAGTAATAAAACTGCAAAAACAATGAAGGCTAAAAAAAGTTTTATATAAAAAGAGATTTTCATTTTAATTTTCTTCTTTATCTAATTTTATGTAATAAATTGTGTAATATTCATTGTTATTACACCAAAATAAACCTTTGTTTTTTTCTATAAAAAGTTTTGATAAATATAAAGGTGTATCAAAATATTTTTCTTCAGAATTTAAAATTTCATTTATAATATTTTTTTTATTTATCCCTTTTATATTATCTTCAATTTTTATTATAACATCGTTTTGTTTATCTGTATTTTCAAAAATTGCTGTTATATATATTGTTACATTATCTTCACTGTTTAACTTTGAATATTCAATTGTATTTTTTATTATATTCATTATGATATTTTTTAATTCATTAAAAGAAATATTCATATTTATTTCTGGTTTAATATCAAATTTAACTTTAATATTTTGATTTTTCAATTCTTCTTTCAAACTAAAAATTGATTCACTTACAACTGATAAAAGATTTGTTTTTTCTCTATTTCTTGTACTAAAAAGATATTTGATTTCATTTAACATATCTGATAAATTTTTTAATTCAGTTTCAACATTTTTTTCAATATTAAATAATGAATTTTTATCTAAATTAATATTTTTTATTTTATTTAATTTTTGAATCTCAAAAGATATTTTAGAAATTGGGATTTTCCATTGATGAGCAAGAGAATCTAAAATTTTTGACATTAATTGAACTTTTGTTGTATCAACTAAAGATTTATCTTTAATTTTTATATCATTTAATTTATTTGATAAATCTTCTTTTAACAATCTATTTATTTTTTCAAGTTGTTTTGTATCTGTAATATTAACTCTAATTGAACTATAACCTTCAATTTCATTATTGTTATCATATCTTGGAAAAATTACTGCTTTTACCCAATAAGAATTTCCAAACTTATCTTGGTTTTTTATTTCACCTTCCCAAATTTTACTTATTTTTAAATCTTTCCATAAATTTTCAAAAAATATTTTTGAGACATCTGAGTGTTTTAAAATATTTATATTTTTTCCTATAACTTCTTCTTTTGAATAACCTGATAATTTGTAGAAAGGTTTTGTTGCAAAAATTATATTTCCATCTAAATCAGTTTCAACTTTGATAATATAATTATCTATTTGATTAAATAATTCTTGATATTTTTTGTTTGAAATATTTCTTTGCATTTTTAAATAATTTGCTCTAAAAAGAAGAAAAAATATGAATAGAAGTACCAAAATTAGGATTAACAATAAGTTATTAACATATTCATCTATTTGTGCTAATTCATTATTTTTATCTTTGTCATATGCTAATAAATAGATATTATTTTTATAAAAATCTGAACTGTATAATGGTATAAAAATAATTGGTATTTTAGTTTGATTCTCTTTTAAAAAAAATAGAATTTCTTTTTTATTATTTAAATCTAAAAACAATTTTTCTTTTTTATTTTTTGAAATATTAAAGAAAAAATCTTCGTTTAAATGAAAATTATCAGAGATTACTTCTCTATAGTTTAGATTTGTCTCTTTTTCCAATTCTTTAATCAATAAATCAAAATTAAACTCTAAATTTATTACTCCAATAAATTCTAATTTTTCATCAAAAATTGGTTTAGAAAATTGTAAAAAAATTTTGTTATTTTGTAATTTATAATTTGATAATTCTTTTTTATTTTTTATTACATTTTCCACAGTTTTTGAAGTAAAATTATCTTTTGAATTTTCTTTCATACTTAAAATTAAATCATTATTAGTAGAGTAAAAACTAGCTTCTTCTAAACCTAAAGTTTTATAAAATATGAAACTATTTTCAAAATTCTTATAAATTTCATTTGATAAAAGGGTTAAATCCAAATTATTTTTATTCTTTAAAATTTCAATAAGTTTTTTCTCTTTGATAAATTCATTGAAATAAATTAATTCAGAATTATTTTTATAATTATTAAAATATATTGAATATTCTTTACTTACAAACTTTTTATAATTTTCCAAAGAGTCTTCAAACTTCTTTTCCTCAAAATTATTTAAAGTTAATATAAGTAAAAAAAAAGAGAGTATAAAATAAAAAAAATACCTAATTTTTAGGTTTTTATTATTCATTTATTATGACTCTAAAACTTCTATTATCTTTTTTTCTAAAAGTTGTAAAGAATCAAAAGGTTTCATTACATAGTTTGTAGCACCTTCTTTATGAGATTTTAGAACTTTATCTAATGTTGAATATGCCGTCATCATGATAACTTTTTGAGAATCATCTTTTGCTTTGATTTTTTCTAATACTTCCAATCCATTCATTTGAGGCATCATAATATCCAAAAGGATTACATCAAAATTATTTGTTTCAATAGAGCCCAAAGCTGAAACAGGATTTGAATATGTTGATACAGAAAAATTTGGATTTCTTGCCAGAAATCTACTTAGCACATTTAAAATTTCTGTTTCATCATCAATAATTGCTATTGAATATCTTTTACTCATCTTATTTTCCTTCAAATAATTTTTTTGCGGCTTCTTTCATAACCAAGTCATTTTTTTCTTCTAAAATCTTATCTAAATAGATAAATACTTGTTCACTTCCTTGTTCTACCAATTCTATTTTATCTTCAATTAATTGTTTTGAACAAGAAACACTATGTCCTGAACACTCTTTTGCTAAAAGATTTGCTTCATGATGAACAATATGATGATGTTTTTCTAATCCTTTATATGATGGAACATAACTAAATTGTTCTTTTCCTAAACCTGTATCATACCATTTTCCTAATCTACAACTATGATGGTCAACTGGTTTAAAGTTATGTTCTCCACCAAAAATCAATTGGTATAAATTATTTTTATAAATAACGTGGTCTAATTTTGCAAGGTTTATAAATATTTTATTTGAAATACTTTCTACTTCATAAACTGATCTATTTGAATTTTTTTGGAAAGTATTCATTAGTTTACTTAAAATATCAATTCTTGATTTAGTAACATTTACAACATCAGATACAGTTTCAGAACTACTTTTTATCTTTTCAGTTTCATTTTGAATTGAAGTAACTACATCTTTTATTTGTTTTGCAGCATCGGCACTTCTTGTTGCAAGATTTCGTACTTCAGCAGCAACTACAGCAAATCCTTTTCCTGCTTCTCCTGCTGTTGCTGCTTCAACTGCTGCATTTAAAGATAGAATATTTGTTTGAAATGCAATTTCTTGAATTATATTAATAACTTGCGCAATATCTTTACTTTTTGTAACTAATGATGTAACAACATCATTTTCAACTTCTATTTCTTTATGTAAATTATTTGTATCAACAACTATTTCGTTAATTAAATTTAAACCTTCAGTTGAACCATTTGCTGTTTCTTTAGATTCTTTTGACATTTCTTGTAATTCATCCAATAAACTTAAATAAGTTTGTTGAGTTGTATCTAATGATTTTGTCATATTTTTATTGTGTCTTGATAATAAACCACCATCTTTATTATCATGAATAGAAGTTTTTCGTAATGAAACTATTTTATAATTCTCATAATTTTTTACTTCAATATTTGCTTCACAATCTTCCATAATCAAACGATTACTTCCATTTAGAACTGCTTCTAAAACAATTGAATAATCTTTGATATTTGAACTTGCTAATTTGTTTGCAAAAAATAGTTCATTTTTTTCATCAAAAACAACTAAACCTTCTTCTTGTGAAAAAGAAGCTATTTCTTTGAATAATTGAATAGATTTTTCATTATTGTTTGTTAAATCTTTTATTCTTTCAGAATTACTTTGTTCAATATCTGAAATTTTTGCAATTTCTGAATCTTTTTTTTCTAGTTGATTTTTTAATTCTTCAACCTCTTTTTCTAAACGAATAATTTTATCTTCCAAATTCTTATTACCAAAAAACATACCAAACCTCAATACACAGTGATTTAATAAATATAATAACTAAAATTCTATAAATATATACTAAAAATAACGTTAAATACTATTTAGTTGTTTTACACAAACAATCGCTTCACTAAAAGCTATTTGAAAATTAAAGCCACCTAATTCACCAGTTATATTTAAACATTCACCAATAAAATAAAGATTTTTTTGTTTTAAGCTTTCAAAAGTGTTATGATTTATTTCATCTGTATTTATTCCACCTTTTGTAACCTCAGCCTTTGAATAACCAAAATTACCAGCAGGTGAAAATTCATAATTTTTTAATAACTTTAATTTTTCTAATTCTAAACTTGTTAATTTTGAAGTTGCTTTATCTTCAAGTTCAATAGAGTTTAAAAATTCTTGGATAAATCTTTTTGGAAGAGGTAAAGCTGAAGAGATATTTTTATTTCCAACTAAAAAACTCTCTAATCTTTTTTTAGGTAAAAAATCTATAACTATTTTTCCTTTTTTCCAATACAAAGAAGTAGTCAAAATAACAGGACCTGAACAACCTTTATGTGCAAATAAAAGTGAACCTTCAAAATATTTTCCTTCAACAGAAGTTATAACATTTGTAGAAATACCTGCTAGATTTTTAAACCAAAACTGCTCTTTTTGTACAGTAAATCCCACAAGTGCAGGTTCAAGTTTTATAATAGAGTGTCCAAATTTTTTTGCAATATCAAAACCAATAGAACTAGCTCCTAAAACTGGATAAGACAAACCTCCACTTGCAACTACAAGTTTTTTTGCTTCTATTATTTTTGAATCTGTTTTTATTTTATAAACTTCATCAAAATCTACATCTAAAACTGTTGTTCCTAAATATTTTTTTACATGGGTAGTGAGTTTTGTAAACATATCAATAACATCTTGACTAGAATTACAAAAATATGTTCCTTTTACAATTTTTGGATTAATTTTGGGAAAGACTTGATTTTTATTTAAAAAAGCTAATAAATCATCTTTTGAGAATTTTTTTAGTAACTCTTTTACAAACTCTTCATCACCTAAATAGTTTTTATATGTTACTAGCTCATTTGTGATATTACATTTTGCTCCACCACTTACTTTTACTTTAGGAGCAAGTTTTAGACTTGTATCAATTAAACAGATATTTTTATATTTTTTTTTATTTAAATTTGAAGCAAGCATCAAAGCACTTGCTCCTGCTCCAATAATTGCTATATCGTAGATGATTTATCCTTTTTACAAATAAATCTATTTATTCCATCAACATATTCATATTCTAAAATATATCCATTTGCTTTTAAAATATTATGAACTATATATAATCCTAAACCAAAAGAGTCTTTTGATTTATCTTCATTTGAGAAAAATGGTTCAAAGTATCTTTCAAATGGTTCGTCTAAAGCTTTTCCTTCATTTTCAAAGATTATATTTTCATCTTCATTTTTTATAATAACTTCTTTATTTGGTGAATATTTAACGGCATTATCTATTAAATTCTTAATTGCAATTGAGAATAATTTAAAATTAACCTCTAATTTTTTATTTTCATATTTTGAAATAATATGCTCATCTTCAATCATTAAAATATCTTTTGCATTATCTACAATATCATCTAAAAAATAAAATTTTTTCTCTATGTTTTTTGAACTTGAAATCAATTCTTCTATGGAAGCAAATTCATTGATCAATGATTCCAATCGATTAAATACAGATTTTAATTTTTCATTATTTTGTTCATTTTGTTCTAATGAAGTTAAAAATTTACCTTTTGTTATTGGAGTTTTTAATTCATGCATAATATTTCTAATAAAGATATTTCTAGCTTCTTTTAGACTTTTTAATTTTTCTGCTGACTTTTTAAATTCATTGGCCAAAAGAGAAACTTCATCTTTACCTTTAAGATTACAGCACTCAAAATCAAAGTTCTCATCACCTAAAGTTTTTACTTTGTCTTTTAATATTTTCAAAGGCATCAGTTTTCGTAAAGTGATTAAATAAATTAAAATAATAGTTATCAATAAAATCGTAAATACTAAAATAATATAGATATGACTGTTGCTGTTTATAGTATTTTCATCTTTTATTAAAACTGTATCACCTTTTCTTTTCATATAAACATAATTCGTATCATTTAGATTTAAGATTCTAAAAACATCATTACTTTTTGGATGGATTCTTTCAAATAAAACTTTTGTTTTATGATTATATGTAATACTATTTATATCTGACATTTCTGTCAAAAGGCTATAATTCATTTCAGTTAAATTTTTTATAAAAATATCATCAAATTTAAAATCTTGTCTATTTACCATTTTTGAAACAGGCATATATTTATCTAAAAGACGTCCCTCTTTCATCCTAAAATCATGAGTTAAAAGTATTAAAAAACTGATACCTACTAAAAGTATCGATATTATAAAACTTACTGCTATTGTAAAAAATATTGATTGTCTATTCATTGTATAAATTTATATCCCATTCCTCTAATTGTATGTAAATATTGTGGTTCTTTTGGATTCTCTTCTATTTTATGTCTAATTCTATTTATTATTACTGCCAAAGAACCAGAACTTTCATAATCTTGATTTAATATATCTGAATTTTCAAAAATATCTTCTCTACTTATTACAAAACCTTCTCTTTTTAATAAAAGTGATAATACTTCAAACTCACCAGCTGTTAGTTTTATATATTTACCATTTTTTGTAATCTCTTTTTTTTCTTCATTAAGTACAAATATTTTATTTTTCGATTCATCTTCTTGAATATTTGAGTGATTAAATCTTCGTAAAATAGTTTTTATTCTAACTTCCAATTCTCTTGGATCATAAGGTTTTGGTAAATAATCATCTGCTCCCATTTTAAGTGCCGTTACTTTATCAGTGATATCACTTCTTGCACTTGAAATGATAATTGGGATATCAAAATCTTTTACTATTGCTTTACAAACATCTAATCCATCCATTCCAGGAAGTGTTAAATCTAAAATAATCAAATCATATTTGTTTATTTTTAAAGCCGAAAGAGCCAAATATGGCTCTTCGAAATTAGTAACTTCCATATTAAATTGCTTTAAATACTGGCATAGAACTTCTGCTAATTCTAAATCATCCTCTATCATTGCAATTTTTATCAAAATTTACCCTTTAATTCTATCTTGGAATCTTTGTTCCATTTTTTCTTTTCTTAAATCCATTAGAACTTTTAATTGTTCTTTTTGTTTAGAAGTTAATACAGCATATGATTTTTCAATTACATCTGCTTGAGATTTTAACATATTATCTCTTTTTTCACTCATAATCTGAATATATTTAGCTTTATCAAAACCTTCTTTTGTAAATGCTTCGTCAAAAGTTTTATCATTTTTTCTGCTATTTTCAATGATTTTTTTGATTTGATTTTCTTGATCTGCTGTTAAGTTTAGCTCTTTAAATATTCCAAAAATATGATTTTCACCTCTTAGTCCATTTTTAGAAAATTTACCTTTTCCCATCATACATTTAAAATCACCTTTTCTCATATCATCTTTTTTACTCATTTCACCATTTGCTGCATATAATCCACCTGTAAAAAGTGAAGCTATCACTAATCCTGAAACTATCTTATTTTTAATTTTCATTTTAAATCCTTTATATTTGATATATGAAATTATGACAGAGTGAATTTAACCATTTTTAAATTTTATCTTAACGATTTTTTAATGAATAATAAAAAATTCTAATATCAGAAAATAATGTAACTTTAGATAGAATACACATAAAAAAAATAAAAGAATAATAGTACGTGAAATTATCAAAATTTATAAGAAGATTTATCTTTATTACTGCCTTTACATCAGCTTTATTAGCTTTTTTAATATCAATTCTTTATCAATACAATAATTTTGAGAATGACAGCCTACATATCAAAAATGAATTAACTGAATTAAAAAAAAGAGAAATAAAACAAGAAGTATTAACTGTTTATAAACTAATTGAATATAGAGAGAGTTTATTAAATAAATCAAAAGAAAAATTATCAGCAGAAGAGTTTGAAGAATTAAGAAAAAAAAATCAGGATGAACTTCTTGATTGGATAGCTTCACTAAGATTTGAAAATAGTGGTTATATTTTTGTAAATTCAACAGATGGTAAAACTTTAGTTTTTGAAGGTAAAAAAGTAGATAATCCAAAAGCGCATCCTTATCCTAATCTTTTCAAACAACAAATTGAAGCAATAAATCATAATGAAGGTTTTTTTTCATATAAATTTAAAAAGTTAAATACAGTTGAAGAATTTGATAAAGTATCATTTGTAAAAAAATATGAAAAATATGATTGGATTATTGGCTGTGGAGTTTATTTAGATGAAGTTCAAAAAGAATTAAATAGAAAAGAAGAAGTATTTAATCAAACAATTAATTATCAAATAAAATCTATTCTAGTAATTTTTATTTTAATTCTAATTTCTATCTATTTTATTTCAGAAAAAATATCAAAATATATTAATAACAATATAGATACGCTTATTTATTCTTTCAAAAAAGCTTCAAAAAACAATGAAAAAATAAATACAAATGATTTAACATACAAAGAGTTTATACTTCTTGCGAATAATTTAAATAGTATTTTAGAGAATAAAAATAAAGTAGAAAAAAGACTTCAAGATTACATCCAAATTGTAAATCAAAATGTAATTATTTCTTCAACAACAAAAGAAGGAATTATTACAGATGTAAGTGAAGCTTTTTGTGATATTTCAGGTTTTTCAAGAAAAGAGTTAATTGGGAAAAGCCATAATATAGTAAGACATCCAGATACACCAAATGAATTTTATGAAGAGATGTGGAATACTTTATTAAGTGGAAAGAGTTGGAACGGTGAAATAAAAAATAAAAATAAATCTGGAAATGATTATTGGGTTTATGCAATTATAAAACCTGTTATAAAAAACAAAGAAATTCGTGGTTTTACAGCAATTAGATCAAATATTACAAACAAAAAATATATCGAACAACTCTCTATTACTGATGAATTAACTCATCTTTATAATAGAAGATTTTTTAATACTAAAATCCTTGAAGAGATGAATAGAGCAAAAAGAGAAAAGAATTATCTATCTTTACTCATCATTGATGTTGATTATTTCAAACAATATAATGATACTTATGGTCATCAACAAGGAGATGTTATATTAGAAAAAGTTGCATCAGTTTTAAAAAATAGAACAAATAGAGCAAGTGATTTTGCATTTAGATTAGGTGGAGAAGAGTTTGCAATAATAACTACTTTAGAAAAAGAAAAAGCTATTGAATTTGCTGAAGTTATAAGAAATGATATTGAAGAGCTTAAAATTGAACACAAATCAAGTACTATCTCAAAACACTTAACTATTTCTATTGGATTAGTTTCAAAATATGCAATAGATATAGAAAATAGTGATAAACTTTATAAAGAAGCTGATGATAACCTTTATATAGCAAAAAAACAAGGTAGAAATTCAATTCACTATAATGAAGATAAATGAAAATAAGAATAGGAACATTTAATCTTTTTCAGTTTGTTGAACCTCCTTTTTCTTGGTATACAAAAAAAGAGAAATTTACAGATAAAGAGTGGGAAGAAAAAACAGCTTGGATAAAAAAACAAATTCAAGTTATGAACTGTGATATTATTGGTTTTCAAGAAGTTTTTTCCAAAAATGCTTTAAAAGAGTTATTATTAGAATTAGGTTTTAAATACTTTAAAACTATTGATAAAGCAAAAATTGATAAAAAGAACGACTTAATTTATATAAGTACAACTGTTGCTCTTGCTTCAAAATTTCCTATTAAAAATTTAAAAAAAGTTGAAACAGATTTTTCAACATTAAAAAAACATAATATTGAAGGCTTTTTCAGATTTGCAAGAGAACCAATAAAAGCTACTATTATTTTACCAAATCAAAAAGAGATAAATTTTTACGTTTGTCATTTAAAATCAAATAGAGAAAATGAATTTGAATATATTTTTACAAAAACTGATAAATTAGAAGATAAACTAAAAAAAGTTGAAGTTGCTTTAAAAAATAACTACTCTTTATCTTTAAAACAAAGACTTTGTGAAGCAAGTTCTTTATACTCAGATATAAAAACAAATAGAAATCCTTCTATTTTAGTATGTGATTTAAATGATAAAGAATTTTCTTTAACAATTGATGCTTTAACAAATAAAAGATATCATGAGGAAAATCTAAAAAAAGATGATTTTTTACTTTTAGATGCTTATCATCTACATAAAATAAAAGTAATAAATCCCCATCCTGAGTTTAAAGGTGTAAAAAGAACTCCAACAAGTTATTTTGCTGGAAAAGGAAATGTTTTAGATTATGTATTTGTTTCTAAGCATTTTGATAAAAACAATAAATTTCATATAGGAAAAGTTACATCTTATGAAATTTTTGATGAACATTTACAAAAAAATCAAAATGGCTCACTTTTAAAAAGTGATCATGCACAAATTGTATGTGAAATTGAAATAAATCAATAATAGACACTTTTTATACACTTCTATTTAGTATAATTCCAAATAATAAATTTTTAATAGTTTATTATTAAGGGCATTTTTATAGATATAAACTACTTTAACTCGTTCAAGCTCTTCCTAATTAAAAAAAGAGAAAGTGTGCTTTCTTTCTCTTTTTTTATTTTTTTTCTTTTGGTGTTTTTTTATTCCATTTTTTGTATGCTCTAAAAAATGAGCTAGGTTCACTATACCCCAACATAAAAGAGATATTTGATAAATCCATTTTTGTATTATGTATGTAATGTTCAGCTAATTTTTGTCTGATTTTATTTAATGCATCTCTAAAAGTTTTATTTTCAGCTTTTAGATAGTTTTGTAAAGTTCTTGGAGTTGTTCCCAAATTTGATGAGATTAAATTTATAGTTATCTCTTTTTCTCCAATATTCTTAAAAATCTCTTTTTCAACTTTTGAATACCAAGATTTTAACTCTTGCTCATCTAAAATCTTTTTTGCTTCATTTTCAAAATATTCAAGCATTGAAGAGTTTGAATTTTTAACAGGAATATCCAAATTATTTTTTTTAAAAAATATTGCATTTTCATCTTTACTAAAAAATATATTTTCTCCAAAGATTTCTTTATATTCATTTACATTTTCATCAATACTTTGTGAAAAATATGTAAATTCTGGAAATACCTTTTCTCCTAAAATCTGAGTTAAAATTGAAACTATCGAAGATAAATGAACTTGTGCATGAAAACTAGGAACTGGAATCATTGGATTTTCATTTATATAAATTGCTAATTTATAATAAACCTCATCTTCAAAAAAATGAAATTTAAAATATCCACTAATCAGTTTTTGATAAGCATTAAATTTTTCAATCATCTCTTTTAAATTATTTGTATTTAAAAGTAAATAACCTAATAATCCCAAAGATTGATAAGAAACAGCTTGTCCAATATGTAAAGCTAATGCTTTATTATTTGATTTTTTCATACAATATTTAAATATGCAAGATAAATTTTTACTATCTATTTTTCCATCTATTTTAGTTAAATCATTTATTGGTAAATTAACTTGTTCTAACATATTTTCTATTGAAATATTTGTTATTTTTTCTAAAGCTTTTAATACATAATGAAATGTAACAGTTGATAATTCTGTCATATTTACCTTTATTTTCGTAAAATGTCACTAATTCTTCACATTATAACATAGGGAATTTTTTTAATAAAAGTAAAATTGTATATAAAATAATTGTAGGGGGATTTTTTATGTCAAATAATGATATTAGAATAGATGAAAGGTATATAAGCTTTAAAAATATAAATTGTTTTGAAAATGCTTGTTGTGTGATTGATAATATGCTTAGGGTATTAGAAAAGCCAAAGAATATGAATATCTATTGGAAAAAAATAGTTCCAATGATTCCAAAAGCATATTATACAAGAGACCCAAAAGATGATGAAAAAGAGGCTGTTTTATATCTTGTATGTTCAAATTCTTTTTATCTTGATGAACTTTTTGAAAAAGCAAATGACGAAAAGGGAATGAAAGCTTTGAGTGTTTGTGAGTTGGAGTGTTGTTAAATAGTTAAAATTAGAGATTTAAATAAAATTTATTAAAATCTCTAACTTTATATAAATTACTTCTGAATAATTTTTTTCAATACTAAAAGTTTAAGTTCTTCATTTGTATTTTCTTTCCAATACTCTGATTTTGGGAACTCTATGAAACTATTTGTATTTAAATATCCTCTTCTAATATAATATTGCATTAGTTCTGTTCTTGTAGATATTACTTCCATTATAAAAGTAGATTTTTTCCAAAGTTTAGATGAGCTATTTTCTGCAAATTCTAAAAGTTTTTTTCCTATTCCACTTGCTTGAGATTTAGTATCAACTGCAAATAGTCCAATGTGAATATTTTCACCTTCAAGTTTGGCTTGAATAGTTCCAACTATTTTATTATCAATTTTTGCAATATATGTTTTTGTATCTTTTTCTTCTAAAATTTCTTTCATCATATTCTCATTTACTCTAATTCCACTTAGTAAATGAGATTCAGTAGTCCAAGCATTATCTTTTTTTTCTGCTCTATAAGCTTGATTTATTAAAACAATAACTTCTTTTATATCTTCTTTTTGTAGTTCTTTAAACTCTAAATTCAATGATTTCCTTTTTACTTTCTCAAATACTTCAAAGTTGTATTTATAATATCGTCATCATCTTTACTTGGTGATTTTATACTCTCTTTTGTATCATCAGCTTTTGTGAATGTAATATTCATTTCATATGAACTAATTGTTTGAATTCCAAGTTTTAAAGCTAAAATTTTTATGATAATTAACTCTATAAACTGTTTTGTTACAACATCAGGTTTTCCAAATCTATCTTCCATCTCTTCTTCGATACTATAAACCTCTTGAATATCAGTTGCCTTACTCAATCTTCTATAAAGTTCAAGTCTTACTCTATCTTCATGGATATAATCATCACTAATATAAGCAGAAATTGCTAACTTAATATCAACTGATTTTTTCTCTGGTTTATCATCTCCACTAAGACTAGCAAGTGCATCTTCTAACATTTTTAAATATAAACCATATCCTATTTGTTTTATATGTCCACTTTGGGCTTCGCCTATGATATTTCCACCACCTCTGATTTCTAAATCTTGGTGAGCTAAGGCTGTTCCACTTCCTAAGTATGAGTTTGATTCAAGGGCAACAAGTCTTTTTACAGCATCATCAGTTATTGATTTTTTATCATCAACTATGTAGTAACAATATCCTTCTTTATTACTTCGTCCAACTCTTCCTCGAAGCTGATGTAAATCTGCAATTCCAAATCTATCTGCACCATCAATTATGATTGAATTTGCATTTGGCAAATGGATTCCTGATTCAACTATTGAAGTTGCAAGTAAAATATCGAACTCTTTATTTTCAAAGGCTTCGATAATTTTTTCAGCATTTTCAGGTTTTATTTGAGAGTGAATAATATCTATTTTGATATTTGGAGCAATAGCTTCAATATCAGCTTTTTTTGCTTCAATTGAAGCTATATTATTGTGAACATAAAATAGTTGTCCACCTCTTCTTTTTTCTCTTAAGATTATCTCTTTGATTAGTTTTTCACTATACTCTTTTACATAAGTTCTAACACCTAGTCTTTCACTTGGAGGTGTTAGAAGTGAACTCATACCTTTTAGTTTTGATAAAGCTAGATTTAGAGTTCTTGGGATTGGAGTTGCACTCATAGAAAAAATATGTACATCTTCTCTTAAATGTTTTAATTTTTCTTTTTGTTTTACACCAAATTTATGCTCTTCATCGATGATAACTAAAGCTAAATTAGAAGTTTTTATATCAAGTAAAGAGTGAGTTCCAATAACAAGTTTTATATCACCGTTTTCTAAACCTTTTTTAATACTTGTTTTCTCTTTGGCTGTTGTTTTTCCATCAAGTTTAGCAACTCTTATTCCAAAACTATCAAGTCTTTTTTGAATACTATGATAGTGTTGCGTTGCAAGAAGTGTTGTAGGGCATACAAATATTGCTTGATAACCATCTAAAATAACTGCTAATAATGCATTCATAGCAACTTCTGTTTTTCCAAAACCAACATCACCTGAAAGAAGTCTATCCATAACTCGACCACTACTTAAATCATTAAATATCTCTTTGATACTTCTTTTTTGGTCTTTTGTATATTCAAATCCAGCACTTTTTGGAAAATCTTCAAGAATTTTTTTATCTGTATTGATTTTTATACCATTTACAAGTTCTCTTGCAGCTGCAAGTTTTATAATATCATTTGCAATTGCAAAAAGTCTATCTTTGACTTTTTCTTTTAGTTTTGCAAAGCTTCCCTTACCAAGTTTATCAACAACTGCATAAGAGTTTCCATCAGCAACATATCTATCTATTAAATCGATATTTTCAACAGGAATTAAAAGTTTATCTTCACCTTGATATTGAACAATAACAAAATCTCTTTTAGCCCCCATAACAGTAACAGGTTCAATTCCTTTGTATTGACCAATACCATGTTTTTCATGTACTACAAAATCATTGTATTGAAGTTCATCAAGTACAAGTTTTACTTTTTTCTTTCTTCGTTTTTTTATCTCTTTATTTAAAGAGATTATGACTTCTTCATCACTTACAAGATTTATGATTTGATTATCAAAAACATATTTGATATTTTTATCATTTAAATCTAAATCATAACCTTTTACTTTGGCTTCAGTTCCTGAAATAATAGTGATTTTTTTATCTTTATGAAAAGAGATAAACTCTTTTACATTTGCTGGATTTATCTCTTGATACTTTTTACTATTATAAATTTGTGGAGTTAATAAAAATTTATCTTTATTTATTCTTTTTTCTTCAAAAACATAAACTTCATCTAACTCTTCTAAAGCTTCTTGAGTGATAAATGAACTTAAATTTTGAGGTAAATATTCACCTAAATCATTTAAATACCAAAATCCTAAAGAGTGAATATCTTTTATAAAAGCATCACTTGATACTGTTTGAACTTGTTCATTTATCTCTTCAAAAGATGCTTCATCAAGTGCTAAAAATGCAGGATTTATAGAAAAACTTTCAATCTCTTCTTTAGAAGACTTTTGGTCTTCAATATCGAATTTTCTAATACTTTCAACTTCATCATCAAATAAACTCACCCGATATCCAAAATCACTTCCAAGTGGACAAATATCAATAATATCACCACGAATTGATACTTCTGCTTCACTTGTTACAATATCTACAAAATAATATCCCCAATTGTAAAGTTTTGATTTTAATTCTTCTAAATGTAAAGTATCTACAAAATTTATTGTAAAACTTTCAAAACATTTTTCTTTTGGAAGAGGATAAGAGATAGTTCGTATTGGAGAAATTAATATTTTATCTTGTTTTTTATATGAATAATAATCACCTAAAGTTTTAGTTATTTCATGTAATTCTTCACTAAAAGAGAGTAAATCATCTCCAAAATTTGCTCTAAAATCAGCTAATAAAAAAGGTTTAAATCCTAAGTAAGAAACTATATCAGAAGCTATTTGAGCTTGTCTATCATCATTTACAATTAAAAGTTGGCACTCTTTTAGTCGTTTTTCATCTTTTAAATTTTTTAAAAATTCATAAATATTTTTCACTATTTTTCTACTTGTACTAACTCAAAATCATTTGTTTCTTTATCATAATAATATGTAGGATAAGGTGTTTCATTTAATAAAAAAATCAAATTTGCATCATTAAATTTATTTTTTTGAAGCCCTTTTTTAAAAATTTCTAAAATATATGCTTTTGTAGAAAATGTTGTAGTTTTAGAGTGAGCTGTATAAACAAAATCTTCACCTTCAACTGGTTTAAAGCCCTCTTTTTTTACATGTTTTTCAAACTTTTCTTTATCTTCCAATCCACCAACATCAAGTAAAACTAATACTTCTATTCCATCCATAAATATCCCCAAAAAATTTTTGGATAATTCTAACATATAAAAGTTTTGTTATTGATTGTAATAAACATTAGCAAAAATTATAAATTTAATGTAAAATTATATTTAAATAATATTCTTTATAATAAGATATATATTATTAATTTCATTTCAAAGGATTTAAAATGAACTATGAATTATTGAGTAAACTTTCTATGGAAGAAGCAGAAAAATATAAAAATGAAGCTCTAATCTTAAAAAAAAGAAATGAAATATTACACAATGAGATTGAAACTCTTAATTTAAAAATAAAAAAACTTGAAGAAGAGAAACAAAGTTTAGAAAAAGATATAGAAGCATATAAAAATGCTTTAGAATTTAAAGAAGAAAAGCAAAAAGAACATTTTACTTACTATTCGTGAGGATTAAAATAAATCCTCACATTTTAAGCAACTAAGGCACTAACCAATCCAATTAATCCACCAAAAACAGCTCCCCAAATAACTAACCAACCTAAATGTTCTTTGATTAAATTTTGAACTAACTCTTTTACCATTTTAGGAGTAAGCTCTTCAAGTCTTGCATTTACTATTTTGCTTAGTTTTTCATATATATCAGCACTTAAATCTTCTGATTTTAAAGCTTCATTTACTACTTCTTGAAAAGTATCACTAGCAGTTATTGAGATTATTGAAGCTTGAAGTTTTTTTGTAAAAGGTTCTCTAAGAGGTTCTAAAGCTGCTTCACCTCCAAACATACCTAACATTCCACCAAAAGATGACTGCATAACAGATTCTTTTAAAGATTCATATGCTGGTGAAAAATCTGTTTTATTTAAGATTTTTTCAAAGTCTATTGTTTTTTTTGCACTAGATACTTCTTCTTGAAAAAATTTTGTAAGGTTTTCAGGTGTAAAAAATTGGTTCATCAAAAGATTATGAATTGATTGTTTAAAAGTAGAAAATTTACTTTCTATTACTCCACTTCCATATAAAAAAGGAACTTTTTCAAACAACATATGAATTGCAAGTGTATTTGTCACTGCTCCACTTAAAGCAAAAATCCCAATCATATAAATCACATTGTTGTCATTTGAATAACCATAAGCCATGATTAAAACGGTGATTATATTCGTTATGTCAGTTCTGTTCATGATAAATCTTCCTTATGTAAATAAGGAAGATTTTATCATAAGTTTATGAAGTGTTTCATAAACTAAATATCAATAATTATTTAATTTGCACTTAAATCCAAACCATTAATAATATATAAAACATTACTATCAATTACTAATTTATTTGTATCAAGATATTTTTGTTCTAAAATACCATCTGTTGCTGTTACAGCAAAATCATCATCATTTAAAACACCAAGTGTTGAGTTATTAATAAGCCATAAACCTTCCATTTTATCATGAGGATAGTTTGTTTTTGCAACCATATCTAACACTAAAGTTTTTTCAACTGGTTTGATTCCTTTTGATTCTAATCCAGACCAACCATTTGCTAATACATACTCTTCTAATGTACTTCCATCAATTGTTAATCCTAAAGTTGCATCTTGAACCATATTTGTACCTAATGTAACATTTTCAAGTTCAGTACCTGAACTTAATTTGATTTTATATACATTTTTTTGAGTATTTTCAACACCTGAATCTTGTAAGAAATTTTCATCTCTTTCTAATACTAAGAAAGTATCATTATCAATTGCTACTAATTCAGAGTTTGCATTTTGTTTTTTCTCTTGTTTGTATAAATATTGTTTTACTGTTCCATCTTCTAAGTTAATAGCTACAATTCTTGTAATATCAAGATTTTTAACTGAACTTGATGGATTATACATTGTTGATTGCATAATTCCAACTAAAGTTTTTTGATCAGGTGTTATTGCTAAACCTTCCATTCCTCTATTTGCTCTTCTATTTGCAAATTCTGCTGGTAAAGTATATTTGTTTCTTGAATCACTTGCAAATGGATTGATTCTTTCTATCTCTTTTCCTGTTGCATCATAATGAACAATATGTGGTCCATATTCATCACTAATCCAGAAAGTTCCATCTTTCAATACAGCTAATCCTTCACTATCTAAACCATAATCATCTAATCTCATATTTCCTTTTGAATCAACAATTACATTTCCATTTATATCATAAGGAATTTCACCAGTTCCACCTAAAGCACTTGTATTTGGTAAACCTGTGATGTTATTTCCATCTCTATCTTTTAGTAAAATCTCTTTTGTTTTAACTACTTCCCCAGTTGAAGTTACTTTAAAATGTCCAATTCTTGGAGTATAATCAGGTAATGGGAATTTTTTACCTTTTCCTTCTGCTCCTGTAAAATCTGCATTTGGTCCTCTATCTGTTATTGCATAGAAACTATTTGCATCAGCAGGATCTGCTGACATAGCTGAACCATAACCACCATTTCTTATTTCAAAACTATTTCCTAAACCATCTGTTAAATCATTTCTTAATACTGTATAAGGTAATGACGCTCCATTTTTAAATACTTGTGGTGTACTATCTTTTAAATCAGTTAAGTTTTTAAATGGTCCAACATATCCATAAGCAGATTCTCCACCATCAGTTGTATTTAAATCTGGATGTTGAGTTACAACTCCTAAATAACTAAATCCATTTGCAAGATTTGGGAACCAGAATGCTGATGTTGTTTCTGCACCAAGTGGTGTAGTAAATGTTTTTGTTAATTCAGTTGTTTTTGTATTATAAGTCCAAACTACGTTGTTTTTGTGATAAGAAGTATCTTCTCCAATAACTAAAGTATTTGAATTTTCTAAGAAAGATAAATTATCTGGACTTGCTATTGCATTTACATCACAAGAATTTCCTGCATAAGCAGATGAGCTGTCATATGATGTTGGGATACCTGCAACTATACCTTGCATATTTTTAACAACATAAGTTGATGCAATTGCTGTATTTGAAGTATCTTTAACTTCTGAAGTTGAAACATCTAAAGAATAAACTGCACCACATTTGTTTGCAGCAATTTTAATATCGTTACTTCCACCTACATCGTATGAACTATTATCTTCCATACCTTTTCTAGCATCACTTATAGAAACATATAGTTTTCCTGCATTTTTATCAAAAGTAATACCTTCTTCTTTATTAAACTCAGTTGTTGCACCTTTTAATGCAGCATATCTTCTTACTTCTAATCTAGAAGCAGCTTTTTCCATTCCTGATTTAATTTTTAAACACTCTTGTCCAGCACTTGTGTTGATTGAAGTAAATCCTGAATCACAAGTTCCATTTGTTGCAGATACTGAATCAAAAATATCAGCAAAAGTTGGAGCATCATTTGTTGTCAAATCTCCATCTGGGTCTAAGATATTTTTAATTTCATCATTTGTTGCATGTCCTAAGTTAATCCAAGTTAAATCAGCACTTCCTGTTCCAACACCAGCTTCTGATGTTTGATTCCATTTTGCTGCGTATAAAGTTCCTGAACTTAAATCTTTTTCAACATCTGCAACAAACATAAATAGTCCTACATTTGTTCCATCATCAGAAAGATATACAGTTTTATTATCTGGCATTACATAAGCTAACTCATGAGAAAATCTTCCCATAGCATAATGTTTTGAATATACTGGTTCATTATTTTCAATTTTAACTTCAGGTGTCCATCCATAATAATATGCACTATATGATTTTTCACCCCAATATTTTGCTAATTCTGTATAATAAGAGTTTCCATCTGGAGATTTTGCATCTGGCTCATACTCTTCTGAACTTAAATGAGAATTCCAAGGAGTTTTTTGACCAGCGCAGTGTACAAATCCTCCAAATCCTGCTTTTTGTGAAATATATTTTAAAGTATCTGTTTTAGGTGTTAATTTACCTGTTGATGTATCTTGATTTAATTCAACCATATACATAGAACCCAATGCACATTCAAATTGAGAAATAGCAAAAAGTTTTCCATCAACATTGTGTAAAGATGTAAAGTCCATACCTGAACCTTCACCTGCATTTGTTCCATTACAAATATAAGGACTTCCATCACCAAATGTGATTGGATTATCTAAATAATCTTTTGATTGACCTAAGATTTCACTATTTCCAGTCATTGTAGTTTTCATAATTTCTGTATATGAAATATTTTGAGCTTCACCATTTACATAAGCTTTACTTGAAACTTGTTGAGTTAATTGTTCTTCATTTGTAATAGGAGTTGCTAACTCTTGAAATGATAAAGATACTTTTTTTGCAAATCTATTTGCTACATCAAATTTAATATTATCAATTTTTGAAACTATTGAATCTGTACCTAATTTTGCTTTTAAATTATCAAATGTATCAAATACTAAAGGATTTGTTGTACTTCCTTCTATATCATCTGGTAATTCAAAAGTTTCTGGTAAATTATTTATATCATAAGTAATTCCAGTTTTTTGTGACATTTTAGCAATAATATAAGCTGAAAGCACTTCACTTGATACGCCTTCATTTTGATTTGCTAATTGAGCAATTGTAAGATTTGAACTAGGTGTTGCAGTTAAAGATTTTCCCCCAATAACAAATGTACAAGTTCCATTATCTTCGTAAGTAAATTTACCTTCTGATGTAGTTGTCCCAACAATAGAACCACATGTATAATCAATATTTGCTAAATATGGATTTAATTGTAAAGTCCCTGTACTTGTTGTAGTGGTAGGAGTATTATTATCAGAAGAAGATGAACTTCCACAACCAATAAATGTAAATGCAGCCAATAAAGAACATGCACTCAAACTTAAGTATTTTTTCTTCATTTATATTTCCTTTTAGAGTTTTTAAAACCGGATAATTATAAAAACAACAAATTACAAATTGATAACATTTATCAAAGTGGTATCCAAAGAAAAAAAATTAACTTATTAGAAAGACCTTTACAAAGGACTTCTTAGAAAAAAATAAATATATTAAAAACTAGAAGTGGTATCTTGATTAAAAGACTTTACTATACTTATGTTCAGGAGTTTGTCTTAAATAAAAGTCCAATTTTGTGGGTTTTATATCAGTTTTTATTAAAATAAAATCTTTTAAAAAGGGAAATTTTACATCTACTAAAGTTTCATCTTTCTCATTTAATAAATTTACATTATATAAACCACATTTATTTTTACTATTACTTTGGCAAATTACCTTTGCTTCTTTTGTATTTTCATTATAAGAAACTTCTAATTCAATTGTATAATTTACAGGATGAGCAACTAAATTATAACTCATTAGTCCAATCAATATTAATCCTTTTTTCATTTTGTAACTCCTATACAATAATCATATTCACTTTTTTGAATATCTGTTTTTAAATTGGTTTTTAAATCTTCTAATTTATAAGCTAAATAAATTTTTTCATCCATAGTACAAAAAGTAGTTTCACCTTTTAATTCATAAGGGAAATCAAAATATATAGTTAATTTTCTATTTTCATAAAGTACCTCTACATTTTGAGGAATAATTTCAAACTCTTTTTCTTCGTTTTGTAAAAAAATATTGTAATTATTTGCTTTTAACTTATAAAAATTTGCTTTTAGAAATTCTTCTTTTTCATCTTTATCCAAAATTTTATTTTTATTTTTATCAAAATCAAACATTAAAATCTTCGAATTTAAAGCATCAAATTTCCAAAAATTTTTAACTATATTTTCATCTATTTGTAAACTTGAATCTAAAAAATAGTGAGGATGGGCATATAAATTTAAACCACAAAAAAATAGAGCTACTTTCTTTTTCATACCAATAAAATAATTCCCATACTAAATAACAATAAAATTCCTAAATAGCTAATCTTATTTATTATTGCTTGCAAGTTTTTATTTTCTGAAGATTTTAGTTGAGAAGAGATAATTGCAGCAAGTGAGATTGTCAATCCCATTCCAATACTCATAAAAATTGCACTTAAAATTCCAAGATTTATATATCCTAAAATTATAGAAAACAAAACTATTGACATAACTCCAGGACAAGGAACTATTCCTATTGACAAAGTCACAGCCAATAAACTTTTATTTCCAATTTTTTGTATTTTTTCTTCTTCATTTCTATCTTTATAAGTTTCATAGAATAAAAATAAGGCGATTAAAATTATAAAAATAGCTGAAACTTTATACATATTTGTATTTATATCTGAAAAATATTTTGTGATTGTATTTTCAAAAAAGATATATAAAGTAAAAGTTATTAATAAAGCAGAAATTGTATGAATAATAGAAGTTAAAAATCCTGCTTTAAAAGCCTCTTTTATTTTTGTATTTTTTGTTAAAAAATAACTTGCGATTACCATTTTCCCATGACCTGGTCCTAAAGCATGAATTAATCCATAAAGAAAAGAAACAGCTAAAATATAAATAAACATACTTTCATCACCTGTTTCTAATCTATCAAAATAATCGCTTATTTGAAGATTTATTTTTTGTTGAGTTCCTATAACAAAGTTTAAAAAAGTATTATATAGTTCTATCATTTTAAAACCTTTTGAAGATTAGTCATTGTTCCTTTTTTTATCTCTTTATGAACATTTTGTGTAGGTTTTATATGAATATCTTTTCCATAAATATAACTTTGTTCATTTACTATTATTTTATATGCTTTATTTAATTCTAAAGCTCTTTGTTTTGAAGGAAGAATCAAATATGAAATATCATTTTTGATTTTTTCTAATTCTTCTAGTTTAAATTTCCATTCTTGAGTTAGTTCAAGTTGTGGATTTTCAAGTTTAAAAATCAAATCTTTTTCTATATTTTTTGTATCTTTTTGCCAATCTTTTTTGAAGAATTTATCCATAATTTCATCATTTGCTCTAAATTCATCTCCTGCACTATTTTCTTTTAAATATCTTACATACTCAGTTTGACCATTTTCTAGTTTTTTATCTGGAATATTTTTAAATCCCTTTTTACTCCAATGATACCAACCAGAATTAAAACTATCTTTTTCAAATTTTCTTTGATATACAAAAGTTGAATCAGCAGTTGAGCCAATATTACTATGACAGCCCATACAAGAAAGTGTTTCTTCATAACTTTGAGGCCTTAAATCTCCATTAGAATCTTCTATAAAACCTTGATAAAACCATCCTCTTTTATTATTTAATCCTGTTTCTAAATTTCCTTTATAAACATCTAATCTATCGGGAAAATCATGTTTTTCTTTTATATCAGCTAAGCCTAGATTACTAAGTTGAGAATATGTATTCCAAGATGTTTTTTTTGCATATCTAAATTCTTTTAATCTACTTGACATTTTAATTTCATCATTTTTGTCAATATCAAGATATCTAACGGTATGAGTAAATTCTGTTCCAATTGGATATAAACCAGGTGCAATTAAAAGTTCATTTTTTTCAAGTAATTCTTTTGCCAAACCTACATAACTCATAGAAAAATTTTTAAATTTCTTTGAATCAAAATCGTATTTAGGTTTAAGCCATTTGAAAACTATTTGTGTTGTTTTATCTAAAATTCCATTTTGATTTAAATCTACTCCAAATTTTTTTTCATCTATTTCATCTATATTTATAGTTTTTTGTTTGATTAAAGCTTCAATAATTGAAAGATTTAATTTATAAGTTTCTAAATCAAAATCACCTTTTTCATTACTTTGAAATGGCTTTGAAAGTCTAATCATCACATCATCAGTACTTCCATTTGTTGGCCAAAATGTTCCTAAAAATGGCTGATAAGCAAAAACTCTCCAACCTGTGAATTTTCCACTGTTATCTAAATCAAAACCCTCTTCATTAAAATTAAAATAAATATCAGGAATATAACCATCCCATTTTTTATTGTTATTAGCATCCCAAGTTTCATTTAAATCTTCAAGTTTTGATTTTAATATAATTTCACCATTTTGATTTTTATAATTATCAACTTTAATATATTTTAAAATCTCTTCATCACTAATCTTAGCTACTTCATTTGTTCTATCTTTAAAAAGATTTGTCCAAGGATTTTTTAAAGCATCTTTTGGAAAATCATAACCTTCTTGTAAATCAGCATCGCTTAGAGTGAAATTTGGTTCTTTATTTAAAGTATGACAGGAAAAACAGGGATTATAAAGAATATTTTCATTTTTTTCATCCACTGTTTTTGTATAACATTGACTAGGAATATATGCCGTTGTATTTAGTGCATTTGTAGATTTTAAATCCAATTCATTTGCAAATATTGAAGAAAATAAAATCATATTTCCTAGTAAAAAACTTCTTTTTATCATAAATAGTAACCTTTTTTATTTTCACAATTTTACTTTGGCTTTATTACAAATTGATAACAGTTATCCATATTGATAAAATATAATTCTCTTTTAATCTTAAAATTTAATAGCACTTATTCCTGTTTTTTTATCTATTTCTACCTCATCATAAACTGTTGCATTTAAAGGTTTAATATGTGCATCTTTACCATAAATATAACTTTGTTCATTTACTATTATTTTATATGCTTTATTAAGTTGTATTGCTCTTTGTACACTAGGATAGATTAAATATGTGATGTCATTTGCAACTTTATCCACTTCACTTTGAATTAAATTTCCATTTGCATCAAAAAATAAATTTTTTATTTCATCATTTGCTCTAAACTCATCTCCAGCTTTATTTTGTTCTAAATAAAAAGCAAATTCACCTTTTGAGTTTGAAAGAGTTCTATCTTTTGTTCCAGTTAAATCTTTCTTACTCCAATGATACCAACTATCTGCACTATCAAATTTTCTAGGGAAAGCAAAAGTTGAATCTGTAATTGCACCAATTCCTGAATGACAACCTATACAAGAAAGAGTTTCTTCATAACTTTGTGGTCTTAAATTTCCATTTATATCTTCTATAAATCCTTGATAATTCCAACCTAAACCAGTTGTCAATCCTGTTTCAATATTTCCCTTAATAGTTCTTAATCTATCAGGAAAAGTATCTTTTTCCTTTATCTCACTTAATGCTGCATTACTAAGTTGAGCATAGGTATTCCAAGTTGTTTTTTTTGCGTATCTTAACTCTTTCATCCTATTGGCTAATTTTATTCCACTTTTATCATCTTTAATTCCAATATATCTAACTGAGTGTAAAAACTCTGTTCCATTTGGATAAAGTCCTGGAGCAATATTAAGTTCATTTGTTTCAAGTTTACTTTTTGCAAGACCAACATAATAGTTATAATATATTATCTTTGGATAATTACTAATTGCATCAGGAGTAATCCATTTATAAACTATTGTTGAAGTTTTATCTAAAATATTATTATGATTTAAATCAACTCCATATTTACTCTCATCAACTTCAAAACCCAAATCTATATCTTTTCTTTTAATCATAGATTCAACAATTGCTAAATTGATTTTATAAATCTCTTTTGAAAAATCACCATTTTCATCTAACATCATAGATTTTGGAAGTCTAATTAATACATCATCTGTACTTCCATTTGTTGGCCAAAAAGTTCCTAAAAATGGACTATATGCAAAAACTCTCCAACCTGTAAACTCACCTTTTTTATCTTTATCAAAACCTTCATCATCAAAGTTAAAATAACAATCAGGTACATATCCACTCCAAACACTATCTTTTACACCATCATATGCAAAATCCCACTCTTTTGGTAAATCATATTTTAGTTTTGTATTTAAAATAATATTTCCATTTTCATCTTTATAGTTATCTTGATTTATATATTCAAGAATTTGATTATCATTTATTGCATTTACTAAAGTTGTTCTATCTTTAAAACTATTTGTAAAAGGATTTTTATAACTATTTTCACTAAAAGCATAACTCTCTTGTAAATCCCAATCATCTATATAATTTGGTTCATCAGAATTTATATGACAAGAATAACAAGGATTATAAACATTTAGATTTTCATCTTGTGTTTTGGTATAACATTGAGGTGAAATATAAGCTGATTTTTCATTTAAAACTTCAGTTGAAGTCAAATCTGTTCCTATATAACTTGGTAGTTTTTCTCTTAGAATTTTAATATCTTTTATTTCATCTATTGTTTCTAATTCATTTTTTTCTAAAAACTCTTTTGAACTTAAATTTGTATAGTTTTGTAAATCTATTTTTTCATATTCTTGTTTTAAATCTATTTTATTTAAAGAGATTAATTCAACAATATTTTCTAAAGTTATAGCAGAGTTTAACTCTAAATTTTTATAAATAACATTTGATAAAAGTGCTAACTCTTTTTTTGAAGATGGCAAGTTTAATAACTCTTCTTCACTTAAAGAAAACTCTTTACTTAAAATATTTAGATTATTTTTTTCTCTTATTTTATCTTGATTATAAATAATAGTTGAAATTAATGTAACATTTTTTCCACTACTAGATTTTAATTCAATATCTAAATCAAAATCTGAATCATTTTTTATTCCATCGTTATTAATATCAACAAAACCACCAATTACACTAATTGGATAAGTTATACTATTTTTAAAAACATAACTATTTGTTCCCTTATTCCAAATAGCTATTTGATTTAAAGCATCTTTTACTGTTGCATTTAAAACAGCTCCCCTTTCAACAATAATTGTTGTTGATGTATCGGAAGAATTTGAAGAACTTCCTCCTCCACATCCAACTAAAAAATACGCAGCAATTGTACTTAATAAGACTTTCTTAAACATTTTTTCTCCTACTTTAAAATATTTAAAAAAGTTTAGAATTTGCATTATTATAAAAAATATCTATTACAATTCAATAACTATTTTTACATTTTTTATTTTTTTCTGTCACCTTTTTGTAATCAAACCTTTTTATAATTTTATAAATTAGGAGTATAAATGATAGACATTCAAAAAGAGATAGAAAAAAAATTCCCAAAAATAAAAGAAAAAGAGAATTTTCTAAAAAAATCTTTATTTAAAATTGCAAAAAAAATAGTTCATGAAGATTCAATAAATCAATTTTTATCACAAAATTCGCATTTAAAAGGATTTGAATTTGTTGATGCTGTTTTAGACTATTTTGATTTTGACTATACAACTTCAAGTAATGATTTGCAAAATATCCCAACAAGTGGAAAAGTTGTAATTATTGCAAACCATCCTCTTGGTGGACTTGATGCTTTATGTTTATTAAGACTTATTTCACAAATTAGAAAAGATGTAAAAATAGTAGCAAATGATTTTTTAGCTGGTTTTGAAGCTTTAAATTCTTTACTTATTCCAATAGACAACTATAAAATAAGACAATCAAAAACTGATATAAAAAAAATTTACGAAGCTTTAAACAATGAAGAAGCAGTTATTATTTTTCCAGCAGGAGAAGTTAGCCGAGCTACAACAAAGGGGATAAAAGACCCTATTTGGAATAGAGGTTTTTTAAAATTTGCACAAAATACAAATTCACCTATTTTACCAATTTATTTAGATGCTAAAAATTCGAAAACATTTTACACAATATCTATAATTAACAAAACATTTTCAACACTTTTATTATCTCATGAAATGTTCAAAAAGAAATCAAAAAGAATAAATATAAAAGTTGGACAAATTATTCCAAATGAAAATATCACTCCAAAAGGAATAGATAAAAAGTTTTTACTAAATTTATATAGAAAACATCTGTATAGTCTAAAAAAAGGAAAAAAATCTTTTTTTGAAACCCAAAGTGCTATTGCACATCCTGTTAGTAGAATTGATTTGTTAAATGAATTAAAAAAATCAAAACTTATTGGACAAACAAACGATGGAAAAAAGATTTATTTATATGATTACACAGAAGATTCAATAGTTTTAAAAGAATTAGGAAGATTAAGAGAATTATCTTTTAGAAAAGTTGGTGAAGGTGTAAATAAAAAAAGAGATACCGATAAATATGATATTTATTATCAACATATTATTTTATGGGATGAAAATGAGCTAGAAATTGTGGGTTCTTATAGAATTGGAAATTCAAATTTTATTTTTAAAAATATTGGCGTAAAAGGTTTTTATTCTAATGTTCTTTTTAGATACACAGAAGAATTTATTCCTTATTTACATGATTCTATTGAATTAGGAAGAAGTTTTGTTCAACCTAAATATTGGGGAACGAGAGCTTTAGATTATCTTTGGTTTGGAATTGGTGCTTATTTAAAAAATAATCCAAATATAAAATATATGTTTGGTCCAGTTTCTCTTAGTGCAACTTTCCCAGCTGTTGCTAAAGATATGTTAATTTTTTATTATAATCATTATTATGGAACAAATGAAAAATTAGTTGAAGCTAAAACTCCATATCAATATTCAAATAATATAAATGATATAAAAGAGCTTTTTGATTTAAATGATAAAAGAAAAGATTTTAAATTTTTAAAATCAGCCTTATCAAATATTGGCGTATCTATTCCAACTTTATATAAACAATATAGTGAAATAGCAGAAGATAATGGCGTTAAATTTTTAGATTTTAATATTGATACAAATTTTGCAGATTGTGTTGATGGATTTATTTTAGTTGAAGTTGAGAAAATAAAAGAGAGTGCAAAACAAAGATATATAGAAAAAGAGTAATATTTTCACTCTTTTTCTACTCTTCTAACTATTTTTTACAGTGTTCAGCGTAATAATTACCAAACTTAGTTTTTGTTCCTTCTTTATCTTCACCTGATGTATATTTTGTAACTACAGGATTACACTCATCTATCCATTTATTAATTCCATAAATTTTTACAGTGTTAAATCCCATTTGTCTAAAAGCTTGAGCTTCAAGCGATGCTCTTGCCGCTGTATTACAAACAACTATTAAATTTGTTTTTACAAACTTTTCATTGTCATCTAAAACAATATTTTCTAAAGCTTTTTCAGGTGCTTCACGTCCTACTCTTTGAGAACCTTTAATAGCAGCTGCTGACCACTCTTCCATAGTTCTTACATCAACAACAGCCCAATCACTTTTTGTTAATGCATCTTTTACTTCTTGAGTAGTTGCATAAAGTCCATCTTTTTTTGCTTCTTCTTTTAATTTTGTTGTTAAATTATGATAATTAACAAAATCAGCAGCAAACATAGTTGATGCTAAAAATCCAGCTGTTAATAAAACTTTTCCTAATTTCATATCTCTCTCCTTATATAAAAACCTCTTACTGATTTCAGTAATTAGTTAAATAGAGTCTATATGAACTTAGTTTAAATTATAATAAATACTTATATTAATTTTATTAATACAAATTATACATTTTTTTAATAGTAATCTTTACTATTGTCCAATCTACAATACATAACTTCATCAACAACAGCTTTTGCTATCTGATTTGTAGCTACTATTATATGTTCTAAATTTAGATTTTCTAAAGATTCTTTTTCATCTTGTGTTGTAACGTTTACTATAGTTTTACTATTATGTGTTAACTCACCAACTGCTTCACATATTAAATGTAAAATCTCAGGATTATTAACTGCAACAATTACAGCCGATGCTTTTGTAATATTTAAAGAATTTAAAATATGTTTTTGTGCAGCATTTCCAAAAACTATTGGTTCACCTTTGTCTTTTCCTACTTGATAAAATTTTACATTGTGTTCTAAAATAACATATTTTTGTCCGAATGCTTTTAATTCATCAACTATTGCTTGTCCAAATCTTCCGTATCCTAAAACAATTACGTGATTTTCTGTATCTTCTGAAACGTTATAAGTATTTGTTATCATCATAACATCTTCAGGAATTAATTTTGCTGCAGCTTTTGATAAATTCTTCAAAATAATTGGTGTTAAAATCATAGATATTACAATTGTAACAATCAATATTTGAGAATATGTTGGGTCAATCAAACTTTGACTTCTTGCTAATTCTAAGATTGCAAGTGAAAATTCTCCTATTTGAATCAAAGATAGTGCTGTTTTAAAAGCAACTCTTTTATTATCTTCATATCGTACTAACACATAAATAACTGCAAATTTTAAAGCCATAACAAGAGGTAATAAAACTAAAATTATTAAGATGTAATCTGAAATTATTTTAAAGTTTATTTGCATACCAACAGTAATAAAGAAAACTCCTAAAAGAATATTTCTAAATGGAATCAAATCCGCTTCAACTTGATGTTTAAATTTCGTTTCAGCTATCATCATACCTGCTATAAATGCTCCAAGTGAATATGAAAAGCCAAAATAATAAGCTAAATAAGCAGAACCAACAGCTAATAATAAAACTGAAGCTACAAATAATTCATCTGATCTAGTTGCAGATACATATCTTAAAAATGGTTCAAGTAAATATTTACCACTAAAATATAATAAAGCTAATAAAACTGCTGCTGCAATTACTGTTTTACTGATAGCAAAAACTAAAGAACCTTCATCTGTCATAGAAAAAAATGAAATCATAAGTAAAATAGGAATTACTGCAATATCTTGCATAATTAAAATACCTAAAACTCTTCGTCCATAAGGTTTTGTTATCTCTTTTGTTTCATTAAATGTTTTTAAAACTATTGCTGTTGAAGATAAAGAAAGTGCTGTACCTATTATCAAAGAAGTTTGTGTTTCAAATCCAAGAATATACTTTGCAATTAAAAAAACGAAAAACGCTGTTATTATTATTTGTAAACTTCCTGTAAAAAATACTTCTCTTTTCATCTTTTTTAAATGACTTAAAGAGAACTCTAAACCTATTGTAAACATCAAAAATACTACACCAAACTCAGCTATTTCTCTTAAATCATGATTATTTACAGCTTCATGAAGATTAAAAGTATAAGCAATAATTGTTCCTGTTAATATATAACCTATAATTGTTGGTAAATGAACTTTTTTTAATATCAAATTTAATATAAGTGCAATTGATGTTGCTGTAACAATAATCCCTAACATAGAACTCCTTTTATAATCTATTTATAATGCATTTGTTTATAGCCTTCTAATCTTTTTTTATAGGCTGAATTTAACATCGCATTTTTTGAATCTAAAAAATCTATTGCTATACACTCTTGATTTCCACGTCCAATTCGTCCTAAATATTGTATTAATCTTCCATAATAAGAGATTGGTGTGGCAAACATAATAGTATTTAAATGTGGAAAATCTATTCCTTCACCAAAATATGATGTGGTTGCAAGTATCAAAGATTTGGATTTTACTAAATTCATATTTTCAACTTGTTCTTTTTTATTTTGGCTTCCATGAACACAAATATAGTCAATATTATTTTTTTGCAATAAATTTTCTAAAATATTTATATGTTCTATTCTATCAGTTAAAACTAAAATTTTTCTTTCAATATTAGTTTTTATTGCATCAATTATTAAATTATTTCTATTTTCATCCAAACATAGTTCATTTATTATAGTTCCATAGTTATCAGCATTACTTACAAACTCTGTTCTGATTATTTGTAGTTTATTAGTGTGAGTTCTTTTCTTTTTATATTCATAAGATATTTCACCTAATTGTTGATATAAAATTGGTTGTAATTCATCTTTTCTATTAGGAGTTGCACTAAGTCCTAAAATATATCTACCTTTAAATGCTTTTATTATTTGTTCAAAAGTAAGTGCTGGAATATGATGACATTCATCAACAATCACAAAAGAGTAATTTTCTATAATTTTTGGATCATTCTTTAAACTTTGCATTGTTGCAACATCAATTTGACCATTTAATTTATTATGACCTTTTCCTAAGTATCCTATATCCTTTTTAGAGTATCCAAAATAATCCACAAATCTTTCAATCCACTGATTTAAAAGCATATTTTTGTTTACAATAATAAGCGTTGAGCAAGCTCTTAATTCAAATATTTTTGCTCCAAGTAAAGTTTTTCCAAAGCCAGGAGGTGCAACACAAATAGAATAATCAGATTTTTTTATCTCTTTTATTGCATCATTTTGTTCTGGTCTTAAATTAAAAGTTACTTTTTTTGTTTCAATTTTATTTAGAACTCTTTTATCTGTAAATGAAAATGAAACTGCATTTTCATTAAAAAAATCAATAATTTGTTCTTTTAATCCTCGAGGAAGAAGTAAATATTTTTCATTTTCTTCATAAGATTTTATATATTTTGGAGTATTATAAAGTGGTTTTCTTAAACTCAATAACACTTTTATTTGTGGATTTTCAAAAGTTGCAAAAGATTTTAATTTACTAATTAAAGATTTTGATAGATTATAAGTTGGAATATAAATATAATCTTCTAAAATCATCTCAATATTTTGAAGTGGGAAATCAATCTTCTTTAAGTTCTTTTCTACACTTGAAGAACTTGGAACATCTGCAAAATTAGCTATTACTTGTTTTGAAACTTTAGAGACATTTGCTAAAATATTCCATTGATCTTCATAGATTTTATTTGTATTCATATCAATAAAAATTGTTCTATTTTTATCTCTATGCTTTAAATGGAGTGGAAGTTCAAGAGAATTTCCTAAATTTTCTTTTGTCGCAAACTCTTTATTTGGATAAGTTTTTGCACTAATATTTGCTTTTTTTAAAATATATAAAGAAAAGTTAAAAACTATTTTAGAAGAAATTTCTTCTTCTAAAAATATCCATACAAGTAAAGAGTTATACGAACTCAACTCATAATAAGCTTTTATATTTAAAGAATTTAGTGTTATTTGAAGTTTAAATTTATCTTCATCAGCTATTTCAAAAACGACAAACTTTGACATATTTTTTTGATTTATTGCATATGTAGCTAAAAAAATATTTCCTCTTAAATGCTCTTCAATTTCATAATTAGTTAAAGGTAGATAATCTTCACCTTGAAAAGTTTTTGTAACAGGGAAAAATCCTTGCTTTAGACCATCTTTACTTATCCATTTTTTTGCATAAATATCAAATCTTGAAACAAATAAAGATTTAAAAAGTTCTATTTTTTCATCTTTTGAAAATGTTCTTTTTCTATTTTTGAATATTTCTTTTTCTTTAATTTGTTCTTTTAAAAGTTCAATTTCTTCTTCAATTTTATTTTTTTGAATATAAAGTTCTTCTAATCTTTTTTCAAGCGTTTCCATCATAACCAATCAAAGATAAAAATTTTTCAACAACTAAAAATGAACCAAAAACTAAATACTCTTCATTTTCTTCTATTTTAATAGTTTCTTCTTTCATCAAATTTAATTGTTTAATAACTTTTTCTAACTCTTCTTTTTTTACTATTCTTTTATCATTAAGTTCTATGATTGTTATTTTTTTTATTATAGGTTTTAATATTTTTAAAACTGTTTCATAATCTTTATCACCATAAGAGTTATAAATAAGATTTACTTTTTTATCTTTAAATTCATTTACGATAACTTGTGCTGCTAGTGGATTATGCCCAACATCAATAGTTATATTTGGCAAAATTTTTTGACATCTTCCAAAAAGTGGTGTATCATCAAAAAGTTTTAAGTCAAGCGGTATTTTCAACTCATTCAAACAAGCTATCACTAAATGTAAATTTCTTTTTAAATATGAAGCAAACTTATCATTTAAAGAGTATTTATCAAACTCTTTAACTTCAATGATTTCAATATCTCTATTTCTTTGTTGTTTTATTTGCTCTTTAACTTTATAAGCAGTTTTAGAAACTTCATCAAAAACTTGATAACCTACAATCATTTTATTATCAACTGAACGCATTTTTGTAGCTGCAATTTCTTCAACTGTATTTCCTAAAAAACTTTGATGGTCAAGTCCTATTGTTGTTATAAGTGAAATATCATTTGGAACAACATTTGTTGCATCAAATTCTCCACCAAGTCCAGCTTCTAAAACTAAATAATCAAAATCTTTTGATAAATAAAAAGCCAATAGTGTTGTATATTCAAAATAAGTTAATTTTTGTAAAAGCTCTATATCAAATAGTTCTTGTAAAAATTTATGGGCAAGTTCCAAATTTTCATCACTAACATCACTTCCATTTATCCAAATTCTTTCATTGAATTTTAAAATATGAGGCGAACTGTAGTGTAAAACTTTGTAATCTTTTTTATATAAATAATGTGATAAGAATCTTCCAGTGCTTCCTTTTCCATTTGTTCCAACAATATGAATAACAAAAGGAAGTTTTATTTTAGTTGAAAGTTTATCCCAAGAAGATTTTACAACTGTAAAATCTATCTTGTCATAATAAAGAGTTTTATATTTTAAAAACTCTTCTAAATTTGCTTTTTTTAAATCAACCATCATTTTATCTAAAAGATGAAACTGCTATTTTTGATAATATTTCATCAACTGCTTTACTTGAAGCATTTGTAATTGCTTCAAATCTATTAGTATCTGTTATCGTTGTATCTTTATCAATAGCGAAATCATACTCTCCATCAACAGTAAATGATTTTCTTTTTCCATCATCTTTTCTATAATAATTTATTTTTATAACCACTTCAGCTTTATATAATTTATTATACCCCTCTTTATCATATTGAAGTGTAGATATTCTTACAGAATTAATACCTAAATTCATAATAACATCTGCATCTTTTTCATCATTTACTAATTTTGAATCAAGTTTTTGAATTAAAATTTTATTTACAGCATCTTTTACTAATACAGAGTTTTTAGGATCTTCTAAACTAACATCCAATTTTACAAAAACATTTCCATCCATCTCTTTTTTTGCATAATAACTTGATGGTTTGTATCCACAAGCATTAAATAAAAAAGCTAAACTAATTGTAAAAACAAAAAATAGCAAATTTTTAGAAATATACATGATTGTTATTATCCTTTTATTACAAAGTTAACCAATTTATTTGGAACAACTATTTCTTTAATTAATTCAGAATCACCTAACCATTTAGCAGAGGCAATTTTTGCTTGAGCTAAAATCTCTTCTTTTGAAGCATCAGGTGTAACTTCGATTTCACATCTTTTTTTACCATTAATTGTAACTGCTAAAACAATAGATTCTAATTTAAATACTTCTTCTTTAACTTCAAGTTTTCCATCAAAATTCTCAAGTTTAAATAACTCGTTTGATAATTCCCAAGAAGTATGTGGAATAACTGGTTCTAAAATATTTGTTAAAATATAATATCCTTCTGTCCAAACAGCTTCATTTTTTTGTGCTTGAAGTGCATTTAAAGCTTCCATTGAAGAAGCAATTAAAGTATTAAATGTATAAGTTTTTGTAAATACTTCATTTGATTTTACTAAAGCTTCATAAACTTTTTTTCTAGCTTCTTTTTCTTCTTTGTTTAATGAAGAATGATTTATTGATTTAAAGTTTTTCAATCCATTTTCAGTTACATTTTCTGCTCTTTCAAAGAACTTTTTAATAAATCTATAAGCACCATCAACAGCACTATCATTCCATTCTAACTCTTTTGTTGGAGGAGCTGCAAACATCATAAATAATCTTGCTGTATCAGCACCATATTTATCAATAATTGAATCAGGATCTACAACATTTCCTTTTGATTTAGACATTTTTGCACCATCTTTAAGAACCATTCCTTGAGTAAGTAATCTTTTAAAAGGTTCTCTTGAATTTGTATATCCTAAATCATTTAATACTTTTGTAAAAAATCTTGCATATAAAAGATGTAAAATTGCATGTTCAATTCCACCAATATATTGGTCAACATCCATCCAATAATCACTATCAGATTTAGAAATACCAACTTCATTCCAAACTTTTGGATTAGTTGCATATCTTAAGAAGTACCAAGATGATTGAACAAATGTATCTAAAGTATCTGTTTCTCTAACTGCTGGTTTCCCACATTTTGGACAAGAACAATGTTTCCATGTTGGATGAGAATCAAGTGGATTTCCTTCTCCTGTAATTTCTACATCTTCAGGTAATGCAATAGGAAGATTTTCAGATTTTTCAGGAACTAATCCACAATCAGGACAATGAACAAATGGAATTGGAGCTCCCCAATATCTTTGTCTTGAAACTCCCCAATCTCTTAATTTATAGTTAATTTGTTTAATTCCTGAAGAATTCTGTTCAAAATGATAAATTATTGCTTTTTTAGCTTTTGTATTAGGAAGTCCTGTAAAACTTTCACTATCAATTAGTGTACCTTCACCTGTAAATGCTTCAGTTAAATTTTCAATAATTCCTTCACTTCCAACTATTACTTGTTTAATTGGTAAATTATATTTTTTTGCAAATTCAAAATCTCTTTGATCATGAGCTGGAACTGCCATAACAGCACCACCACCATAAGAGCTTAATACAAAATTTGCAACCCAAACAGGTATTCTTTCTCCTGTTAATGGATGCATAACATCAATTTCTAAAGAAACTCCCTCTTTTTCTTGAGTTGCTCTATCCCTTTCTGGAATTTTTTGCATATCTTTTATAGCTTTTATTTTATTTTCTGGTAAAAGATTTTTTTCAACTATATATTTTACAATTGGATGTTCTGGTGCAAGTGCTGAATAAGAAACTCCATAAATCGTATCAGGTCTTGTTGTAAATACAAAATATTTGCTAAATGATCTTTCTAATTTTGCTTTTGATTCGTTTGATAATTCAAACTTAAACTCTAAACCTTCACTTCTTCCTATCCAATTTTCTTGCATTGTTAAAACTTGAGAAGGCCAATCATTTTTTAATAATTGTAAATCATCAAGTAATTCTTGTGCATATTTTGTAATAGCTATATAATATCCAGGCATCTCTTTTTGCACAACTTCAGTTCCACATCTCCAACAGCATCCATCTTCAAGCTGTTCATTTGCTAGAACTGTTAAATCATGTGGACACCAGTTTACTGTTGCTGATTTTCTATAGATTATTCCTGCTTCGTACATTTTGATGATAAATTCTTGTTCCCATCTTGTATAAAGTTCATCACTTGTTGCAAATTCTCTAGTTTCAGAAAAAGATAATCCTAAAGATTTCAATTCATCTCTCATATAATCTATATTTTCATAAGTCCATTTTTTTGGATGAAGTTTATGTTTTATAGCTGCATTTTCAGCAGGCATTCCAAAACTATCCCATCCAATTGGGTGTAAAACATTGAAATTATTTTTTCTAAAATGTCTAGCAAAAGCATCACCTAAACAATAATTTCTAACATGTCCCATATGTATTCTTCCACTTGGATAAGGAAACATACTTAAAATATATTTTTTTTCTTTTGTTAAATCATCACTTGGCTCAAAAGATTGATTCTCACTCCAAAAATTTTGCCATTTTTTTTCAATATCTTTTGAATTATATTCCATTAAAAATCTTCCTTGTCTTGACTTTTTGCACTTTCAATTAAAGCTAAAGCAATTGAAAAAATATTCGCAACTATTGCACCAATTGCAAGTGAAATTGTTAGTGCTAAATTATCTGTAAATGTTAATACCATAAAGGCTGGAATTAGGTGTAAATCAGCAACCAATGAACTAGCTAGCAATTCTGCTGCAAGTAAATTTTTAACACCAAGTTTAAGTATTGTTGAAATAACATTTACACCAGCTGCAATAAATAATGCTATAGCATTTGGTTCGTATAAAAACCCTGCTGTTGTAGTTAAAGACATTAGTGAAAAGAAAATATAGGTTACTTTACCCCAATCCATTTTTATCCTTTTTGCTTTTTATTAAGGCAAATATATTAGCTAAAAAATGATAAAAAAATGCTGTTATAGTAACTTTGTTAAAGAATCTTATTTCTATTTTTTAAAGCAATTATCATTTTATATATAAGATAAAATATTATAACTTTCAATAATATTTGAATAATTACATAAAAACCAAAACCATCTTTTAAAATTTCTAAAATATTTAAATTATGAAATAGGAGGTTAAAAGATAAATCATGTGTAACTAAAAGATAAAAACATACTGATAAATAAAGTGTAAAAACGAAGAATTGTTCTTTTTTCATAAAAATAAAGTTATATATACTATACCAAATAAAAAGAACTATCATAAGAGCAACTAATAATTCTTTTAATAATCCATCAGGAACATACTCAATATATTTTTTCGATATATCCAAAAATTCATATTCAATAATCGAAGATAAAAACTCTAAAACTAAAATCCAATTTAAAGCTAAAAGCCAACTTTTTCCACCATTCGATGTAATCAAATCAAATTTATATTTTAAATTTTTATATATAGAATTATTTTTAATATCTTCTTCCATTATCTCTTCTTTATAAGTATTTTTAATTAATTTAATTCTTATTATATCAAAACTACTTCTTAAATAAGGCTTGAATAGAAGCTTTTATAAATTATTTTTTATTTTTTACTTAATAAAAAAAAGGAGAAGAGTAAAAACTCTTCCCCTTTTATAAAAACATAATTTATTAAAAACTACTTACTTATCAAACTGTACCTTGTTCATACATAGCTCTTAATTTTTCTTTTTCTTTTTGTCTTTTTACTTTTTCTGCTTCTTTTGTTTTAAAATCATCAACTGAGAATTTTAATTGTACTAAAAATGATGCAGCAATAAATATTGAAGAATACGTTCCTACAATAATTCCTACAAGTAAAGTAAATGAAAACCCACTTATTATTTCTCCACCAAAGAAATACAATGTTGCAACAACAAATAAAGTAGTTAAAGAAGTTAATGTTGTTCTTGATAAAGTTTTACTAACAGATTCATTTATTATCCCTTTTAAATCTGTACCTTTAGAACTTTGTATTCCTTCTCTAATTCTATCAAATACAATAATTGTATCATTTAAAGAATATCCTAAAAGAGTAAGAATTGCCGCTAAAATATCTAAGTTAACTTCTACACTAAATAAAGATATTGCACCCATTGCAATAGTAATATCATGTACCAATGCAAAAACTGAGGCAAGTGCAAATCTCCATTCAAATCTTACAGATAAATAAATTAACATTACAAGTAAAGATAAAGATAATGCCATTAAACCTTTTTCTCTTAATTCACCACCGACTTTAGCTCCAACCATATCTATTCTTCTAATTTCAAAATTTCCAGTTGGTACTAAAATTTTATGCATTTCATCACCAATATCATTTGTTAGATCTGAACTACTTCCTGTTATTCTAATGATAACTTCTTCATCACTTCCAAATTTTGTAATTACCGAATTGCCATATTTTGTAGTTTTTAAAGTCTCTCTAATTTTATCAATTGGTGCTGCTTGTTCATATTTTACTTGAACTATTGTACCACCTGCAAAATCAATACCAAAATTTAAGCCTTTTGTTAAAAGTAAAACTATTGAAGCAATAAATAAAATAGAAGACAAACCTAAAAAAGGTAATCTTTTACCCATAAAATCATATATTACATTTGTTTTAAAAATTTCCATTATTTAACTCCAAACCATTTTTTACTATCTTTATCTCTTGATATTCTTGACATTAAAGCTTCATAAATACCATGTGTTCCTAAAATTGCTGTTAACATTGAAGCTAAAATACCAATAGAAATAGTAATAGCAAATCCTTTTATTGGTCCTGTACCATAAGCATATAAAAGAACTGCAACTAAAAGTGTAGTTATATTTGCATCTAAAATTGCTCTCATTGCGTTTGAATAACCATCTTCTATTGCTTTTGGTATTGAACTACCTTCTCTTATTAATTCTCTAATTCTTTCAGTAATAATAACATTTGCATCAACTGCCATACCAACTGTAAGAACAATACCTGCCATTCCTGGAAGCGTTAAAGTTGCTCCAAACATTGCCATTACTGCAATTATTATAAAAACATTTGTAATTAAAGCAATATTTGCAATAACACCTGCACGTCTATAATAAATAACCATAAAAATAAATACTAAAGAGAACCCAGAAATAAGTGCAATCATTGATGCTTGAATTGAATCAGCTCCTAAAGATGGTCCTACACTTCTTTTTTCAAGTAATGTTACAGTTGCAGGAAGAGCTCCACTTCTTAGTGCAATTGCAATATTTCCAGCTTCAATCATTGTAAATCCACCAGAAATTTGTCCACTTCCACCACCAATTCTTTCTCTTATATTTGGAGCAGAATAAACTTTACCATCTAAAACTACAGCTAATCTTTTTCCTACATTTTTACCTGTAAATTCACCAAAAATTCTAGCTCCAGTTGAGTTTAATGTAAAATTAATAATTGGTTGATTTGATTGATCAAATCCTACTTGTGCATCAACTACTTGACTTCCATTTAAAATAGGAATCTCTTTTACAAGATATTTAACTTTATCATTATTTGTATCTTCTAAAATCACGTCACCATAAGCTGCTGCTTGAGATGAAGTCATAGTATAAACTTGATCAGCCCTTTCTTCGTCAACTGCCATTAATTCTAAATTTGCAGGTTTTGAAATAAGTTCACGTGCTGCTTTTTCATCTTCTTGTGTTTTTATTCCAGGAAGTTCAACTACTATATCAGTTTGACCTTGTCTTACAACTGTTGGTTCAGATAAACCAAATTGATCAAGTCTATTTCTTATAGTTTCGACTGCTTGAGCAACTGATAAATCTTTTGTTTTTGCAATATCTTCAGCAGTTAGTTTTAATGTATATTTTAAATCTTCTTTTGAAATATCTAAACCTTTTATCTGTTTTAACATTTCATCCATTTTAGGCATTTCATCTGCATCTAAAACAGTAAAAACAACACTATCATTTTCAATTGATAAACCATCAATTAAAAGTTCTTCATCATCAGAAAAATATTTAATAGAAGTTGCAACTGTTTTTATTTTTGAAGTTACAGCTTCATGTGTATTTACACCCAAAAGCATGTGTAATCCACCTTGAAGGTCAAGTCCTAAAGAGATTTTTTTTCCTGTATCTGTTTGTAATAATGATGGAATTGAAAAAACAATACCAAAAATAATACTAAGTATAAATATTACGAGTCTATAATTAAAGATTTTCAATTCTTTTCCTTAAATTAGGGTTTTAGAAATTTTGAGAATAAGATATGTAAAAATACATATCTTAAATATTTGAAAAATTTTAGTCTTCTAAAAGTTTTGCAACAAACTCTCTAACAAGCTTCATTTCAGTTCCATCGTTATTTTTTACTAGAAAATATGTATCTTCTACTTTAACAACTTCTACGATTAAGCCACCATTTGTTACAATCTTATCACCTTTTTTTAAATTAGAAACCATCTCTTTATGAGCTTTCGCTTGTTTTTGTTGTGGTCTGATAATTAAAAAGTAGAAAATTGCAAATAATGCAACTAAGGGTAACAATGAGCTTATTAAATCTGTACTTGAACCTTCCATCAAATTTCCTTTTTAAAAGTAGTTTATTATGTTTTTACTAAAACGCGATTATTCTAACAAAAACTTTATAATAAAAGGCTTGATTACTTCTATTTTATTGAGTTCTTTCATTTACTTAAGTTATTTTAATATTGAATATAAAATTCTGAACACCTTTTTAGGATTATTTGCTATTTATTTTTTATTGATAATTCCAAAACGTTCTTTATTAATTACAGGATTTTTAACTGGAATATTATGGTGTAATTGGATGGCTGTTAGCTTGCAATACTACGACTTAACTTATATTGCACCTATTTTATTAATTGGAATTGGTTTAGTTTATGCAATAATTTTTTATCTTTTTGCTTTTTATGATAGATTAACTATTAGAATTGCAATGATATTTGCATTTACTTTTTTTGCTCCTTTAGGTTTCAATTGGATGAAATTCGAACTTTTATTTATTGATTCATATATTGGAATTTCAAAAACTGATTTTGCTTTAATACTTTTTTCTTTTTATCTAATAATTAAACTAAAGAAACACAAAATTATTGCATTAATACCTTTACTATTTACATTATCTTTTGAAAAAGGTGAGTATATTGATAATCCTATTGCAAAAATTTATATGCCTCAAATGAATGTAGAACAAAACCTAAAATGGCAAAAAGAGTATAGAACTACTTTACATGAAAAGAATTTTGAGGAAATTGCAAAAGCTGTTGAAATGAAAAAAGATTTAATACTTTTACCAGAAACAGCTTTCACAACAGTTTTAAATAGAAATGCTGAGATATTAGAAAGATTAAAAGATTTTTCTAATGATATAGATATTATAACTGGCGCTTTATATGTTGAAGATGACCAAATATTTAATGCTTCATATTTTTTCAGTAAAGGTGAAATTCAAATTGCTAAAAAAGTCGTATTAGTTCCTTTTGGTGAGGAGATACCTTTTCCTAAATTTTTAGTTGATTTTATAAATAAAGTATTCTACAATGGTGCACAAGATTACTCAAAAGCATCAAAACCTACTGATTTTATAATAAAAGGTGAAAAATTTAGAAATGCTATTTGCTATGAAGGAACAACAGATAAAATATTTGAAGATATAAAAGATACAAGATATATGATAGTTATATCAAACAATGCTTGGTTTACGCCATCAATTGAACCGACCCTTCAACATTTACTTTTTAAATATTATTCTAAAAAATATGGAATTACAATATTCCATGAAGTAAATGGAAGTCCTAATAGAATTTATAGACCTTAAAAGTAGTAGGAAACTCCTACTTTTAAAATATCCTCTTTTTCATTTAAATCATCATTTATATATCTAATATTTAAAGCTAAATTTCTATCAAGTTTATATGTTGAAAAAACTTCAAATAGATTATTTTCTAAATCTTTATTATATTTATCATAACTATAATTTATCCCTAGCTTTATATTATCAAATCTATTTGTAACAGCACCAATAGTTGAACCAATAGAATATAATTGCTCACTATTTTTATAATATAAATTTGAACCTAACATCAAATATATAAAATCTTTGTTCTCGCCAAAAGTAACACCAACTTCTGGTTTTACTTTTAAATAATCACTTCTTTGTTTAAATTGCTCATAACCAACATCTATTCCCCATGATATTGGTTTAAAAAATAAATCTTGAGGAGCAAGTGATTTTATTTTTAAAAGAGTGAATCTATCTAATCTTGCATTTTCATTTTTCTCTTTTTTAATATTTAAATCAAAGAAATCAATATATGCACCTTGTAAATAACCATCACTTATGTCATAGATGTCATTGTAAACTGGTTTTGCAGAAAGTTCAAAACTATCATTACTATTATAAAAAAAAGAGAATCTTGCTGAATCATGTGAATAAAGTGGGTCAAAAGGAGTTTTTATATCATAAGTTGAAGCTTGTTTGTAAGAACTTCTTTGTTTTAAAAGTTTTAAATATTTTTTTAAATATTCATCCTTTTCATACTCATTATTTGCTCTTTGATACTGTAAATAAGAAATTTTAAAATCCAAATAAGAGATTTTATCTTCAGTGCTTAATGAGTCATCTAAAGCTTCATTTTTATAAACAAAATCTTTTAAATACTCTTTATTTTGTATCTTTTCATTTAAAATAAATTTCATTTTTCTCATTGATGAGTATCTAAAGTTTGTGTTTTTAATCAAATCATATTTTTGTAAAACTTTAATAGAATCAAGAGGAACTGTTTTAAAATCAAATTGACTAACTAAATCCAAACTTGGCCTTGCTACTTCTAAAAGCCATAAAACATTATATGAACAATTTTCTTTAAAGAAAAAATAATCAGAATATGAATCTTTCAACTCATAAGTATGTAAAACTAATCTATCTATTTCTTCTTGATTTAAATCTAAATCATATTCCCAAATATCTCTTTGTTCAAGGTTGTTATATTCTTTGATTTTTTCATAATAAGGCAAAATTGAATATCTTCCTTCATATTCACCAAACAAACCTTTATAAGCAAAAATCAAACCATTTGTATCTGTTGTTGCAGCAGCATAATTTACTGCATTTGAAATAAGTGGAGTTTTTTCATCAGAACTAATTCTTATAAAAGTATGTCCATACATAGAAGCAGGTGAATTTATATGAGCAGTTGGGAAAACCATTGTTATAGATTTTGCATCTATTGAAGTTATAAATTTATCTAACTCTTCACAAGAATACTCTGCAATCTTTAAATCAGGAAGATTTTGTTTTAACCATTTTACTCTTAATGGAAATCTACATAAAACATTATTTGTTCCATTTTTTAAGGAAGTAATAGTCTCAAATAACTCTTCTTTTAAATCATATTTTCCATTTTTTGATATAAAAAAGTTAGTTGAATCTATTTCACTTTCACCATTTCGATAATGTAATAATTTTGCCCAATAAGGATTTTCATAAAGTTTTGTTTGTTCAACAAAAGCATTTAATTCAGAAGAATAAGAATAAGTGCAAAATAGAAAGCTAAGTATTAAATACTTAAACTTTCTATTAAAAAGATTACATATATTTAGCAATTGAGTCAATAACGTTTGCTGAAGTTACATCTTGGTTTGAATAAATATTTGAAAAGTTTGCTTGTAATTTAGCAGAAAATGCATCTGTATTTTCTACATTCATTAATTTTGCAACTGTTTGTAAAGTTTCACCATGACCAGCTGAAATATCTAAAGCTAATTCGTCCATATTTTCAGCAACAAATTTATTTAATTTATCATTTGATACAAAGTTTGAAGGTTTATCACAATTTGAAGTACCACTTGTAATACCAAAAGTTTGGTTACCTGAAGTTCCATTTGTAGTTGCAGCTAATACCTGTAATACTACTGTGTTTTGATTTTTAATAACTAAAGAACCAAGTCCACATCCTGTATTTTCATTTGCATAAACTGAAGCTGTTAAACCAAGTGCAGCTATTAAACCAATAATTTTTTTCATTTCATCTCCTTAAAAATTTGCTTGATTTTATTATGTTTATAGTAAATATGGACTTAAAAAAATAACTATTTTAATACTTTAGCATTATTTTATTTATAATTTCTTCTTTTGATAAATGAAAATCAAGTTGTAAATCAAAGGCAAACTCCAAAATCTCTTTAAATTTTTTTGATGGTTTAAAACCTAAAGCTATTAAATCTCTTCCAAGAATTAATGGAACAATAGCTTTATTTTCTATATCTAACTCTTTTGCTTGAGCCAATAGCCAATTTGTAGCTTCAAAACATTTATTTTTATTTTCTATATCTCTTCCCAAACAATCAGCAAGACAAACTAAACATAAATCTTCAATATTAACTTTCAAAGATAGCCTTTTTATAGCTTTTAATGAGCTCTCTGCTAAATATAATTGAAATGGAGCTAAATGATTTTTGACTAAAGAACAAACAATATCTACAAATTTTTTTTCATTTGTTAATCTAGATAATAAAGATATAGTTGGTTTGATTCCTAAAGATTCATGTTTATATGAAGTTATTTTTCCATTTATCTCTTTTGTAGAAAAAGGTTTTCCTAAATCATGACACAAAATAGCATAAAAAAGACATAGTTTTTTATACTCATTAGTTACTTTTTTCTCTTCTATAATTTCTACTAATTCATCTAAACACATTAAAGTATGAATCCAAACATCACCTTCAGGATGATAAATTGGATCTTGTTCACAGCCTATCAAAACTTCTAATTCAGGAAAATATTTTAGAATACCTAATTCATGGAGAAGTTCAAATCCAATTGATGGTTTAGAAGATTTTAAAAATAATTTTTTGAACTCTTCATAAACTCTCTCTTTTGGTAAATACAAAAGTTCATCACTTAAAACTATTTTTTTGCATAATTTTTTTGTTTTTTTATCAAGATTAAATTCAAATCTTGCTGCGAACTGAACTGCTCGATAAACCCTTAAACTATCTTCAACAAAAGTTTTTTCATTTATATGTTTTAAAATTTTGTTTTTTAAATCATCGATTCCATTAAAAGGGTCAATAAATTCATCTTTAAAATAATCATAACCAATTGCATTTATTGTAAAATCTCTTCGTATTGCTGCTTCTTCAAAACTCAAATTTGAATTTGTAATAACTTCAAAATCAGTATGAGAGTTTCCAACTTTTTTTTCAATTCTTGGAAGTGCAAAATCAAAATCATATCCATCAACTTTTAATGTTAAAACACCAAAAGATTTTCCAACAAGTTTAACATTTCCAAATTTTTTTAAAGATTTTTCAATTTCTTCAAGTGAGTTAAAATCAAAGATTTCTATATCAAAATCTTTAACTTCTTTATTTAAAAAATAATCACGTACACAACCACCTACAAGAATTGGTCTAGCTCCTAATTCTTGTAAACTTACTAATATATCACTTAAGATTTTAGGTATATTAATCTTTGTTGTAGTGGTGAACATCTTGTTGCGGATAAGGAATAGAAATTCCTTCTTTATCAAATGTTGTTTTAATAGTTTCAGTTAATCCAAATTTTACATCCCAATAATCAGGTGTTTTTGTCCAAGCTCGAACTACAAAATTAACTGAAGAATCAGCTAATTCTGAAACTGCAACTGTAATTCCTTTATCTAGTATTACTTTTTCATTTGAAGAGATAATAGAAGTTAAAATATCTTTTGCTTTTTTAATATCATCATCATATGAAATTCCAACAATCAAATCAACTCTTCTTGTATCAAAAGCATTTACATTTGTGATTGTTCCACTTGTTATTGCACCATTTGGAACTATAATTTTTTGATTATCAGCAGTTATAAAAACTGAATTAAAAATTCCAACTTCACTTACACTTCCTGTAACTCCAGCTGCTGTAACTAAATCACCAACTTTAAAAGGTTTAAATAAAATTATCATAACCCCTGAAGCAAAATTTCCAAGAGAATCTTTTAATGCTAAACCAACAGCTAAACCAGCAGCTCCTAAAATAGCTAAGAATGAAGTTGTTTCAACTCCCAATTTTCCAAGTGCTGTAAGAATTACAACGATTAAAAGTACATAATAAACAATATTTTCTAGAAATCTAACTAAAGTTTCATCCATACCATTAACTTTTCTTAGAACTTTTCCAAGTAAAGATACTATTTTATTTACAAACCATTTTCCTATAACAAAAATTAATAATGCCATTAATAAAGAAAATGCATATCCACCAATAATTTCTACTATATTATCTGGAATATATGAACTAATATCTTTTGTAATAGTTTCAATATTCTTTTCTAATTCTTTTTCCAAAATAACTCCTTAATACTTAATTATTTAGTTAGTTCTACTATTTTTCCTAAAACATCTTCAACTTTAACATCGATTTTTTCTAATGTTTTTCTATCTACGATTTCTACAAAACCTTCAGCTAATTTTTTACCAATTACAACTGCATATGGGAAACCTAAAAGTTCAAAATCACTCATTTTAAAACCAAATCTGGCATTTATTCTATCATCTAAAATTGTGCTAATTCCAGCGTGTTTTAATTTAGCATAAAGTTCTTCACCAACTTGCGCTTCATCCTCTTTTTTAGAGTTTGAAACAATAATATCTACCATAAATGGAGTTGTAGCTTTTGTCCAAATACAACCTTTTTCATCATGATTTTGTTCAATTACAGCTGCAACTAATCTTGAAACTCCAATTCCATAACATCCCATAACAAATGGTTTTGCTTTTCCATTTTCATCTAAAAAGTTTGCATTCATAGCAGCTGAATATTTAGTTCCAAGTTGGAAAATATGCCCTGCTTCAATTCCTTTAGTGTATGAAAGTTTTCCACCACAACAAGCACATATGTCACCTTCTTGAACAGCTACTAAATCAAAATATTTTACATCTTTTAAAGTTGATAAATCTGTATTTATTAAGTGATAGTGCTCCTCATTAGCTCCACATGCAAGTCCTATCTCATCTTTTATTTCTAAATCAACAAAGAAATTTATATTTGATGGAAGATTAAATGGTCCACAATAACCAACAACTAATCCAGCTTCTTTTATATCATCTTCTGTTGCGTCAGTTAATTCTAAAGCGTTAACTGCATTACAAGCTTTTGTTTCCTCAAGCTCATCATCACCTCTTACAAAAAATACAACTATTTGAGTTTTTTCTTCAAAAATTGCTCTTTTAATAACTGCTTTGATTGTTTGAGCTTTTGAGATACTTAAGAAATTTGAAACTTCTTCAATAGTTTTTAAATCTTGTGTTAAAACTTTTTCCATTGAAGCTGGTGTGTTTGTATTTTCAAACCAAGCTGTAAAATGTCTTGGTTTTCGATTCGCTGCTTCAATATTTGCACCATAATCACAAGAATCACAAATAACAATCGTATCTTCACCTGAATCTGCAATTACGTGAAACTCTTTTGAACCACTTCCACCAATTGCTCCTGAATCAGCTGCAACTACTCTAAAATCTAAACCTAATTTTGTATAAATTTTTTTATAAGTTGCTTCCATAAGATTAAATTCTCGAACCAAATCCTCTTCACTTGAATGGAAAGAGTATCCATCTTTCATCAAGAACTCTCTTCCTCTCATAAGCCCAAATCTAGGTCTTGCTTCATCTCTAAATTTTGTATTTATTTGATAAAGATGAACTGGTAAATCTTTGTATGAAGTGATTCTATTTTTTACCATATTTACAACAGCTTCTTCATTTGTTGGACTTAACACAAACTCACCATTTTTTCTATCTTTAAATCGAAGCATTTCTGCTCCCATAGTTGTAGCTCGCCCTGATTCTTGCCATAATGATAAAGGTGTTACAAAACCAAATTGAACTTCGTTTGCACCAGCTTCATCCATCTCTTCTTTTACAATTGCTCTGATTTTTTCTAAAACAATTTTTCCTAAAGGCATAAAATCATAAATTCCAGCTCCAGTTTGAGCAATAAATCCACCTCTTACTAAATATTGATGAGATGGTAATGTTGCATCATTTGGTGTCTCTTTTGTTGTTGGAATAAACATTTTACTAAATTTCATTGATTATTTTCCTGTATTTAATTTATTTCTAATTTTTTGCTAAATGGTCGCATTTATATTTAGTTGCAATATTTGAATCATTATTAAATCCAAACATATTTTGAACTGTTCCTACAACTAAATCACATTCCATATTTTTTGAAATATCTTTTAGTTGTTTTGATGGTTGATGTAAATATTCAGTTATTACAGTTTGACAAAGTTTTCTAATATTTTCTTCATCACTAGAATTTATAAAGCCTTTTTTTATTGCTTTTTTTATTTTTTTATCGATAATATCATTACCTTTTACATAAAGATTTTTTACTATTGGCTCAATTTCAAGTGATTTAAGCCATTCAAAAAACTCTAACGACATACGACTTACTATTCCATAAGCTGTTTTTGCTTGTTCTGCTCTTAAACTCATATTTTCATTTACAATATCTTGTAAATCATCAACCGAATAAATTTCTAAATTTGGCATAGATATATCTTCATCTATATCTCTAGGAACTGCAATATCAAACCAATATCTATTTATACTTGAATTTGGAGCATTATCTTTTGTAATTATTGGATAAGGTGCAGAAGTTGCTGTTATCATAACTGGTATTTTTTCAAGTAGGTTTGATAATTCATTATAAGGTTCAACATTTACATGAACTTCAAATGTGGTTGCTAAATTTTGAGCTTTTTTTGTATCTCTACTTATTATTGTTACATCAAAACCTGATGAAATAAGATGTTTAACTGTAAGCTCACTCATCTCACCTGCACCAATTACTAAAGCTTTAATACCTTTTGTATTTCCAATAATATCTTTTGCTTTTGCAACTGCTGTTGAAGCAACAGAAACAGAACCTGTTCCTAAACTTGTTGCATTTCTTACTTGTGCAGCACATTTAAAAGCATAGTGCATAACTCTTGTTATATTTGAGCCACAATAACCTTTTGCTTGAGAAAATCTAAAAGCATCTTTTAATTGTCCAACAATTTGTGTCTCACCAATTACAAGTGAATCAAGTGCAGAAGCCACTGAAAATAGATGATGAACTGCTCCGTCATTATCATAAATATCAGCTCTATCATATAAAAGTTCAAAATCAAGCCCAGAATAACTTGCTAATTTTTCTATAATATTTCTAGCACTTTGTTTTACATTTGAAGATCTAGTGATTATTTCAACTCTATTACAAGTTGATAATAAAACTACCTCTTTTGTAGCTTCATTTTCTATAAGTTGTTTTATAAATCTATCTTTATCTTCATCACTATTAAAAGCCAGTTTTTCTCTCATTTTAATATCTATATTTTTATGAGAAAAACTAATTATTAAGTAACTCATTAAAACTCTCTTTCAATCATTGCTTTCATTATCATAACAAGAGTTTGGCTATCTTTTTCATCTATTACAGCACTAATTGCTTCATTTCCAATCTCTTTAGCTTGTAAGATAGAATCTTCTAAAGCTTTTGTTATTTTCATTTGTTCTTTAATCCAAGCACTCTCTTCTGCACTTAACTCTTTTTTATATAATGAAGCAAGTTTAGTTTTATCTTCAACTCTTTCATATAAAAATAAATATGGAATAGTTACTTTCCCTTCAACAAAATCAAGCATTGCTGGTTTTCCTAAAGTTGCACTATCTTGTGTAATATCTAAAATATCATCTACCATTTGAAATGCAAGTCCAAGATTTTTACCATAAAGTGCATATTTATTTTCATCAAGTCCAGCTAATATTGCAGCTGCTTTCGCACTTGCTTCTATTAAAGAAGCTGTTTTTTTATAAATCATATCAAGATATAAATCATAAGAAGTATTGAAGTTTTCAGTTAAATCTACATCCATCATCTCACCAATACTTAAAAGTGTTACAGCATTTGAGATTGTATATGCGATTCTTTTATCCATTTGTGAAAGTTCAGTAAATGCACGTGAGTATAAAATATCTCCAAACATTATAGAAGTTTTATTATCATAAAGTGCATTTACACTTGGTTTTCCACGTCTAGTATCTGCTTCATCAATAACATCATCATGTAAAAGTGATGCTGCATGAATCATTTCTACAATTGCACAAAGTCTAACACTTTCTTCACTTACTCCTGCAATTTTAAGTATAAGTTTAGAACGCAACATCTTACCTGTTGCTAATTTATCTAAAAGTTCTAAACTTTTTTGATGATTACAAACTTTTACAAACTCTTTTATCTGATTTTTAACTTGTTCTAATTCTTCCACGTCTAAACCTTTATGAATCTAATCTACAGATAATTTCACCAGTAAATTCAACATAAAGACCTTTTTTCATAGCTTTAACTTTTTCTGCGTTTTCTAAAGTATACTCTTTAATAAATTCATTAATATCAAAATTTTCATCTTTATTTTCACTTATTATCATTTCAAGTACAGCCAATTTTTCTATAATTTTATCTATTTCATCTTCTACAACTTCTTTTGAAGCTTCTCTTGTAACGTCAAAAAACTTAGATTTTGGACTTCCCATAAAAATATCATCTTCGTCTTCAGTAAACCAATCACTAAACATCGACATCTATATTTCCTTTCAAATCGTTCCTCTTTAAAAGGGAACCTATTTTGTTTAATTTCTACTTTTTTAGCAGGATTTATAAAAAATCCTTAAAAAGTAACAAAAACCTAAAGGGCTTTAAGAATAAAGCCTATACATATCTATTTTTCTAATCTAACTCTTACAGATTTAGCATGAGCTGTAAGACCTTCTGTATCCGCTAATAATGCACAAGCTTCACCTAATTCATTTATAGCATTTTTTGAGAAATTTATAATTGAACTTTTTTTCATAAAATTTTCTACATTTAATGGACTATAAAACTTAGCTGTACTTCCTGTTGGAAGAGTATGATTAGGACCTGCTATATAATCTCCAATTGGTTCAGGAGTATTTTCACCTAAGAAAATTGCACCTGCATGTTTGATATAAGGTAACAATTCAAAAGGATTTTGTGTCATAACTTCTAAGTGTTCAGGTGCTATTTCATTCATTAAAGAGATTGCTTCTTCCATATTTGAAGCAACAATTATTGCTCCTCTTTCATCTATTGATTTTCTAGCAATTGCTTCTCTACTTAGAGTTTTTAAATACTCTTCAACTTCTTTACTTGTTAAACTAGCAACTTCATCACAAGTTGTAATCATAATAGAACTTGCCATTTCATCATGTTCAGCTTGAGATAATAAATCAATTGCTAAATAGTGAGGTTTTGCTGTTGCATCAGCTAAAATTCCAATTTCAGAAGGACCTGCTATCATATCAATATTAACTTCACCAAATACAAGTTTTTTAGCAGTTGCAACAAAAATATTTCCAGGACCAGTTATTACATCAACTTTAGGAATAGTTTGTGTTCCATAAGCCATAGCAGCAATTGCACTTGCTCCTCCAACTTTATAAACTTTTGAAACTTTACATAAGTGGCAAGCAGCAAGTAAAAGTTCATTTACTTCATTATTTGGAGTCGGTGTACATACAACTATTTCTTTAACTCCAGCAACAATTGCTGGAACTGCATTCATCAAAAGTGAACTAGGATATGCAGCTTTTCCACCAGGAATATAAAGCCCAGCTTTATCGACAGGAGTAACTTTTTGTCCTAAAATTGTTCCATTTGATTCAAAATCAAGCCAAGATTTTGGAAGTTGTTTTTCATGATATGTTTTGATTCTATCATATGCTGTATGAAGAGCAAGTCTTAGTTTCTCATCAATATTTTCATATGCTTTTTTCATATCTTCTTGAGAAATCAATAAATCATCATCTGATTTAACTTCCCATTTATCAAACTTTTCAATATGTCTTTTTAAAGCAACATTTCCTTCTGCTACTATTTCGTCAATAATATTCATAACAATTGATGAAACGCCTTTTATATCACTTTTAGCTCTTGCTAAAATAGAATCAAATTCACTTTGAAAGTTCGTATCTTTTGTATTTATTATTTTCATTTATATTTTTCCTAAAATCTCTTTTACAATATCATTTAAATCTTTTTTCTCAACATCAACCACTATTTTTGCAACATTTTCATAATCACTAACTCTTGAATTATAAAGTTTTAAAGCTTCTTCCATATTTTGTAAAAGTGGTCTTTTTTTCAATTTATTTGCAGCATTTGGAGCATTATTTATTCTATCTAAGATACCTTGAAATGATGATTTTAAATAAACAACTTTTCCTATTTTATTTATGTTTTCTTGTTTATAAAACCCACCACCTGTGGAAATGATTGTGTTATCTACACTTTTTTCTAACCATAAAGCAGTTTTTTTCTCTAAAGCTCTAAAATATGGTTCACCTTCAACTTCAAAAATTTTTTTGATTTTTCTGTTTTCCATACTTTCGATTAAATCATCAGTATCAATTGCAAACATATCAGATTTTTCAACTAAAGCCCTTGCAACTGTACCTTTACCAACACCCATAAAACCAATTAGTATAATATTATTCTTTTTCATAGTGGTGGATTATATCTAATTTATAGTAAATTTATATAGTACAAAAAAGGATATTAGTTTTAATTAGGTATTTTTTTGATAAAATCTATTTTTAAAAACGATGTAAAATAGGAAAACAATGGGTTTAACTAAACTAATTTCTGAAATAAAAGATTCTATAAGTAAAGATGTTTCTTTACAAGAAATTTTAGATTCAATGATAAAAAATCGTACGAAACATTTTGTTTTACTTGATGGGCAAAAAGCTGTTGGAATTATAACTGAAAGAGATATTTTATTTTCATATGCAAAACATATTGATTTAAATTCAAAAGCAATTGATTTTGCAAATAAAGAACTAATTACAACGAAGTCAAATAGAAAAATAAACTATGTTTTAGGATTAATGCTAAATAATAAAATAAGAAGAATCATTGTTTTAGATAAAGAAAATAACTATTTAGGTTCTATTTTACAAGAAAATCTTATTTTTGAATTTGAACAAGATATATTTAAAACAAATATAAAAGCAAAAGATTTAATAAAAGACAAATCAAAAGCTTTTTTTGTACAAAAAGATGCCACTATTCAAACTACTTTAGACTTAATGAGCGAAAAGAATATAGGTTCAGCTTTAGTATTTGATAATCTTACTCCAATTGGAATATTAACAGAAAGTGATGTTATTAATCTTGCACAAAAACATATTGATACAACTTTAAATGTAGAAAACTTTAGTTACAAAAATTTAATAACTTTTGATAGTGAAGAGTCTTTATTTAGTATTGTAAATACAATGAGAAAAAAAGACATAAGAAGAGCTATAATTTTTGATAAGAATAGTTCTTCTTATTATGTAATTACTTCAAAAGAGATTTTGAATAATATAAAAGGAAACTACAATTTATTTTTAGAATCAAAACTAAAAGATGTTAAAAATACTTTTAATTCACTTAATGAAGCAGTTATTGAAGTTTTTGATAATGATGATGAACAAATAATATATTGGTTTAATCAAAAAGCAAATAAATTATTTGATATAAAAATTGATGAAGATATTACAACTTTAATTCCAAAAGCAAGATGGAATTTAATTTATGAAAAAATAAAAACAAATAATTTTAATGAAAAAGAGATTATTGAAATTGATAAAAATACCTTCCAATTAACTATAATATATAGCAAAATTTTAGAAAACTCTATAATAAAACTTCTTTTTACAAATATTTCAGAAATTACAGATGCAAATAAAAAAATAGAAACTAACTTTAAATATCTATATGAAGAAGTACCTTATCCTTATCAGTCACTAGATGCGAAAGGTTTAATCACTAATGTAAATAAAAAATGGCTAGAAATTACAGGTTATGATAAAAATGATGTAATAGGACAAAAGTTTGCATCTTTTACAGTTGAAAAACCTGAGATTCTACAAAATTTATTTTCAAAGTTTATGCAACATAAACATATTGAAAATATTATTCTAAGAATAAAAAAGAAAAATAACGAAATTATACTTGCGAGTTTTACAGGAAATATTTCAAATATAAATGGTGAAATTAGAACTCACTGTATTTTCAAAGATATAACTGAAGAAGAAAAAATCCAAAAGAAATTACAACTTTCTGATATAGTATTTGAAAATACAACTGAAGGTATTATTATCACAAATGAAAGAGGTGAAATAATTTCAGTAAATAGTGCGTTTAGTAAAATTACAGGTTATAGTTTTGAAGAGATAAAGGGACAAAATCCTAAAATTCTAAAATCTGGAAAACATAATATAGAATTTTATCAAATCCTTTGGGAAGAGTTAATAAAAAAAGGTGCTTGGAAAGGTGAAATTTGGAATCGTAAAAAAAGTGGTGAGATTTATCCTGAATGGCTAAATTTAAGCTTAGTAAAAGATTCTGAAGGAAATATTTTAAATTATGTAGCTTTATTTTCTGATATTACAAAAATAAAAAATTCAAATGCAAAAATAGAGTTTTTAGCACATCATGATCCACTAACAAATCTTCCAAATCGTTTATTATTAAAAGCGAGACTTATAAAATCAATAGAAAAAGCAAATGAATTAAAATATAGATTAGCAATCTTTTTTATTGATATTGATAACTTTAAATTGATAAATGATACTTATGGTCACTCAATTGGTGATAATATTATTTCACTTGTAGCAAATAGATTACAAAAAAATATAAGAAAAAACGACACAATTTCTAGAATTGGTGGAGATGAATTTATAATTGTAATTGAAGATGTTGATAATAAAGATATAGAAAAATTAGCAAAAAAAATTGTAAGTGATTTTAAAGAACCAATAAAAATGGAAGAGTATCTTTTTGATACAACAGTTAGTGTTGGTATCTCTATTTTTCCAAATAATGGTTTAAATGCAGAAGATTTAATAAAACATGCTGATACAGCTATGTATAGTGCAAAAAATGCAGGAAGAAATCAATATCAATTTTATAAAAATGAAATGACAAGTGAAATTTTTGAGAAAATCATAATGAAACAAGAATTAACTGATGCTTTAAAAAACAATGAATTTGAAGTATATTATCAACCACAAATTGATATAAAAATGAATAAAATAGTAGGAGCAGAAGCTCTTATTAGATGGAATCATAAAACTTTAGGAGTTGTTTTTCCAAATGATTTTATTTCACATGCAGAAGAAACAAAATTAATTATTCCAATTGGGGAATTTGTTCTAAAAAAAGCTTGTACTTTTATGAAATATCTAAATGATACAAAATTATTAGAAGATGGAATTGTTGCAGTTAATATCTCAAATATTCAAATAAAATATAGCGATATTCAAAAATCAATAATAAAAGAATTAGAAGAAACGAAGTTAAATCCTGCAAATTTAGAAATAGAATTAACTGAAAGTTATATCATGGAAGATATTGAAGAATCTTTAACTATTCTTGAAAATTTAAAAAATCTAGGAATTAAACTTGCAATTGATGATTTTGGAACAGGATATTCTTCTTTGAATTATTTAAAACAATTTCCAATTGATAAATTAAAAATTGATAAATCATTTGCAAATGGTCTTCCTTTTAATAAAAAAGATGTTGCTATTGCAAAAACTATTTTAGCTTTAGGAAATGGACTTGAAATAAAAACAATTGCAGAAGGTGTAGAGAAGAATGAACAAAAAGAGTTCTTACAAAATGCAGGTTGCGATGAAATTCAAGGTTGGTTATATTCAAAAGCTTTAAGAGAAGAGGATTTTATAAAGTTTATAAAAGAGTTTAAATAACTTTTTTTGCCTCTTCTGCTAAAAAGATTATCTCAAAAACTGCGCCTTTATGCCCACTATTCTCATAAATATAATCTTCATTATATACTGATATTCTTCCTTTCATATGTTTTTCAATAATCTCTTTTGACATATAAAGCCCTATTCCTGTACCTTGAGATTTGAATTTTGTTGTAAAATATGGCTCGAAAACTTTTTCTAAAATATTTTCTGCTATTCCACCTGCATTATCTTTTATAAAAATTTTTACCCTATTTTCTTCTTTTCTAATATCAACAAAAATATATTTTTGATCTAACTCTTTTTTTTCAAATTCATCTTTTGCATTATTTAAAATATTTATTATTACTTGTAAAAATTCATTTTCAAAACCATAAATATAAACATCATCTAAATTTTTTATAAAGATTATATTTCTTAAATTAAATTGTATTTCTAACAAATCAAAAGCTTTTTGGAAAACCTTTTTGAGATTAAAATAATAAGCTTCTTTGTTTGGATTAAAATAATCTCTAAAATCATCTATTGTTTGAGACAAATATTTTGTGGTAGTTGTAATAGCATCCATTGAACGAAGAATCTCTTCTTTATTTATTTCTCCATATTGGTATTGAAGTTTTATTCCAGTTGAAAGAGTCGAAATAGAACTTAAAGGTTGTCTCCATTGATGAGCAATATTTTCTAACATTTCTCCCATTGCAGCCATTTTCGATTGTTGAGCTAATAAATTATCTTTTTCTCTACTTTTTTTAATATAACTTAATACTTGTTGTTTATATTTATAAAATCTTCTTTCTAATCTTTTTGATATATAAAAAGATAAAAATAGAAATACTATAGTTATCAATCCACTAACAGTAAAAAGACTTAACAGATTATGTAAATAATTTTGTTTATATTCATATTGTTTAGTTTTTATTTGTTCTGCTAATTCATCAGTATAAAAACCAGTTGCAATTGCCCAATCCCAATCTTTAAATCCTTTAACAAAAGTGATTTTTTCAGAAGGAAGCTTTGTATCAGGCTTTATTGTTCCTACATATTTTAAAAAACCTTCACCTTTATTTGCCAAATTCATAATCTCTTTTGTAATCATAAATCCATTTGCGTCTTTTAGAGTTATTCTATTAACTCCAATATATGATTTTTCAATATGAGTTAAATAAACTCCTTTTTCATCTATTACAAAAATATATCCATTTTTAGAGTATTTTATACTGCTTATATATTCCAAAATCTCTTTTTTTATTTTTTCTTCAAAATCTTCTAAATACTCTCCTGTTCCTATATACCAATTGTATGGTTCAAAAACTTTATTGAAAGTAATTTTCTTATACTGTTTTAATTTATTAAAAGCTTCTGGTTTCTTCCAATAATATTCATTATAAGATTCTTTTTTTATTTTTAAATCATTGATTACATTTTCAATAAATTTAGAACCATAATTATCCTCAAAATCTAAAATACTTTTATTTTCAAACTGAGGATATAAAGGATGTAAAATTGACTTTCCTTCCATTGTATTTATATAAAAATAGCCTCGATTGTCATTAAACCTTAAAGCTTTTAAAGCATCTTTTATTCTTGTTTGTATTTGTTCAGCTGATTCTTTATCTTTATATTTTTCATAAATATATGTCATCATATTATGAATAGCTAAAACCCTACTTTTTATATCGTGTTTTAACTCTTTTTCACTATTCAATTTTTTATGAATAATATAGTCATAAATTTTATTTACTTCATCTTTTATAATATTTTGATTTCTTTTTAAATAGTCATTTTCTAAAGCTTTTAAATCAGATTTTAATGTAATATTTTTATCAATATACAATAAAGATATGATTATCATACAAACTAATGCGACTATAAAAATTGGTGTATATTTTATTAATTTTATAAGTTTTTTTTCTTTTTTTGTTAACATAAAAGATATATTATCTTTTTTTTCTTTAATATAAAAAAATTTATTTAAGAGTTATATTTATAGGTATATCTCTCTTTCATAGAGATATTTCCAAGTAGTCCACCTTGATGAATATATAAGAAGTTGAACTCATCTTTTTTATCAAAATTTTCTACATATTTTTCAAAACAAAGCCAACCTAAACTATCATAAAGTAAATCAAACTCAATATTTGTTTGATTTAGCAACTCATTATGGATTTCATATAACTCTTTATAAAGTTTCCCAAAATGATATTTTTTCTCTTTTTTTAAAATTGTTGGAAAATTAGTTTTTTCAAGAGCTAAAAACTGTTTTTCTAAATATTCATCATCACCAACACAAGAACAAGTCAAAACTTCAAATGGAAGAAATTTTTGTAGATAAAGGGATGTTGTTCCTGTACCACTTGGCAAAAAAACTTTTAGATTTTTTATTTGATTTTCTTTTGCCCAAGTTCTTATCTCATTAGCTAAAATCTCTATTCCAAAAGAAGCTGCACTTACAGCTCCACCTTCACTAATAAAAAGTTCATCATTTTTAAAAGTTTTTGGAACTTCAGCTTCTATAATATTCATTCCAAATTCTTTTGCAAATTTATAATTTCCAATTGGATTTTCTTTTAAATATGAAGCAATATGATCAACATAATAATCAAACTTCCAACCTTTGATTTTACACAATACAGAGAGTGAATACATTGCATTTGATTGGGCAGAACCAAAAGATATAACTTTTTTAATTTTAGGAAAATCATTTTTCAAAAAATAGTAAAACTTTCTAGCCTTATTTCCTGAAAAATCTTTGTGTAATAAATCATCTCTTTTTACAAAATATTTTTGATTATTAAAGCTTATTTGTTCAATTAAAGAATTTGTATAGTTCATAAAAAATTGTACCATCTATTAGCAAAATTTCTGTACAATGTCACAAAAAATTATTGAGGTCGTTATGGATTTAATGGGATACATTGATAAAGGTGGAATTATTGTTTATATTTTAATTGCTTTAAATGTGATTGGATTTACTATTATTTTATGGAAATTTTTTACACTTCCAAGAAAAAATGCAATTATTAGTCAAATTAAACATAGAGTTACAAAAGATTCTTCTCTTACATCTCAAATAGAATATGAAGTTAAAAAACTTGAATCTGGACTTACTATTATAAAAAACATAGCAACAGTTGCCCCACTTTTAGGACTTTTAGGAACTGTTATTGGAGTTTATAAATCTTTTGAAGCAATTACTCAAAATGGTTTAGGTGACCCAACAATCTTTTCAAATGGAATCGGGATTGCGTTGATTACGACAATCGCAGGTTTAATTGTAGCAATTCCTCATCAAATAGCTTATAATCATTTTATCTCTTTGATTGATTCAATTGAGTTAAAAGCTAAAAAAGAGCTAGCGAGCGAATAATGAAAAGACGTGAAGCTTTAGGCTTAGATTTAACTCCTGTTATTGATGTTGTTTTTATTTTACTTATCTTTTTTATAGTTACATCTGTATTTAAAAAAGAAGAATTAGCTTTAATTTTAGATTTACCAACATCAACTGCAAAAGAGATGGAAATAAAAGAAGAACAAGTTTTTATAGAACTTAATCAAAATAAGTTAGCAATAAAAGGAATTGAAGTATCTTTTGAATCACTTGAAGATAACTTAAAAGCAATAAAAAATAAAAATAAACCAGTTATTGTAAGAATTGATAAAAAAGTTGAATATCAAAGGGTAGTAAAAGTTTTAGATTTACTTCAAAAATATGATTTAACAAATCTAGCTTTAGTTACAAATGAAGAAGGGAAGAAGTAATTATTTCTCTTCTTCTAAAAGTTGTTTATACTCTTCATCTGTAAAAATTCTTGATTTTGTAATAAACTGATAACCCAGATCTATCTCTAGGGAAAAAGAATTTCCAAAAGCAGCTTTTTCTTCTCTTACATCAATTGTAATAAAAGAGTGTTTGAAATATTCAAATTGGTCTTTATCTATAAAAAACTCACAACCACATATTTCACCTAATTTTACATTACGACTAGGAACATAAAAATCACCTTTTTCATAACACATAGGAGCTGTTCCATCACAACATCCACCACTTTGATTAAAAACCAATTCTCCATGTTCTTTTTTTAATCTTTCTATTACCTCAGCAGCAGCTGGTGTTACATCTAGTCTTTTCATTTTTTGTCCTTTTTAAAGCAAAAAAGCCCATAGAAAGAACTTCTATGGGCTTAATAATTTTATTGTAAAGCTAAAATCCTAGAAGAATCCTAATTTATTTTTGTTGTATGAAGTTAAAATATTTTTTGTATGTCTATAAGAATTTAACATCATCATATGTGTTTCTCTTCCGATTCCTGATTTTTTATATCCACCAAATGAAGCATGTGATGGATAAATATGATAACAATTTACCCAAACTCTTCCAGCTTCTATTCCACGACTGAATTTATGTAATTGATGTGCATCTCTTGACCAAACACCTGAACCTAATCCATAAATTGTATCATTTGCAATTGCAAGTGCTTCTTCTTCATCTTTAAAAGTAGTAACAGCAAGAACTGGTCCAAAAATCTCTTCTTGGAAGATTCTCATTTTATTATGACCTTTAAATAATGTTGGTTGAATATAGAAACCATTTGGATTAGTTTCTGATTTGTAAACATCACCACCGATTAATAATTCTGCTCCTTCTTCTTTACCAATTTTAATATATTCCATAATTTTTTCTTTTTGGTTAAGTGAACATTGAGCACCCATCATACACTCAGTATCTAAAGGGTTTCCTAATTTTATAGCTTTTACTCTTTCAAGTACTCTTGCCATAAATGGTTCATAAATTGATTCTTGAATTAAAGCACGTGAAGGACAAGTACAAACTTCTCCACTATTAAATGCAAATAATACTAAACCTTCGATTGCTTTATCAAAAAATTCATCATCGGCATCCATGATTGATTCTAAGAAAATATTTGGTGATTTTCCACCTAACTCTAAAGTTGAAGGAATAATATTTTCAGTTGCATATTGCATAATTAATTGACCAGTTGTAGTTTCACCTGTAAATCCAACTTTTTTAACTAATTCATGAGTAGATAAATATTTACCAATTTTTCCACCTGCACCATTAATAATATTAATAACACCTTTTGGTAATACGTCTTGAATTGTTTCCATTAATAATAAAATTGACATTGGTGTTGCACTTGCTGGTTTCATAACAACACAATTTCCAGCAGCAATTGCAGGAGCTAATTTCCATGCTGCCATTAATAATGGGAAATTCCAAGGAATAATTTGTGCAACAACACCATATGGTTCATGAATTTCTTGAGAAATTGTATTTTCATCTAAATCAGAAACTGTTCCTGACTCTGCTCTAATTACAGAAGCAAAATATCTAAAATGATCAACTACTAAAGGAACGTCAGCATTTAAAGTTTCTCTAATTGCTTTTCCATTATCTAAAGTTTCAGCTATTGCTATATTTTCCAAATTTGCTTCTATTGCATCTGCAATTTTATTTAATAAAGTGCTTCTTTCAATAACTGATGTATGTTTAAATGATTGAAATGCTTTATTTGCAGCTAAAATAGCAGCTTCACAATCTTTTTCATTTGATCTTGGAATTTTTGTTAAAACTTCACCATCTACAGGAGAAATATTATCAAAATATTCACCACTAATTGGAGCTACCCATTCTCCACCAATGAAATTTTCGTATTGAGGTTTATATGTTGGTTTTGTATAAATCATTTTTATTCCTTTTAATTCAAATATTGAAGAAACATTTTTTCTCTTCAGATGGTAAAATTCTATCTTATGTTTATAGCCTAATTATAGCGATAGCATAGCATTAGCATAGCATTGATAATAATCGTGACAAATTACGATTTTATGGTTTGTTTATTATTTTATTTATTTAATACTTTTTAAAAATTTGCTAAAATTTTCCTATGAAAACATACAACTATACGTTAAATGACTCTTCTTTGGAAATGTTGATTGATTTTCCTTCTTTTAAAAATAAAAAAAATTTATTAATTCAAATATTTTGTGGAAATAAAAAACACTATTTAGAAAATATAGTAAAAATAATAACAAAAAATTTACCTCAAGCTATTTGTATAGGTTCTTCAACAGATGGAGAAATAAATGAAGAAAACATTACAACATTAAATACTGTCATATCTATATCTGTTTTTGAAAAAACTACATTAAAAGCAATTTATGTAAAAAATGAAAACTCTTTTATAAATGGAGTTGAAATTGCAAAAGAACTATTTTCTGAGAAGACTAAACTTCTTATTACATTTACAGATGGGAAAAAAACAAATGGAGAAGAGTTTTTAAAAGGTATAAATTCTATAAATAATAAAATCATTGTTTGTGGAGGAATGGCAGGAGATAATGCAAATTTCAATCAAACTTTTATCTCTTATCAAGATAAAGTATTCACTTATGGTTGTGTTGGAGTTGTATTAGACTCAGACGTTTTACAAGTGAGAAATTCTTATAACTTTAACTGGTCAGAAATAGGTATAGTTCATACAATTGATGAAGTTGATAAAAATAGAGTTTATAAAATTTCAGGTTTAACACCTCTAGATTTTTATAAAAAATATTTAGGTTCTTATGTTGCTTCTTCACTTCCTGCAACAGGAATTGAATTTCCTTTAATTGTACAAAAAAACAATCTTCCTTTAGCAAGAGCTGTTATTTCAAAACATATCGATGGGAGTTTAAGCTTTGCTGGAAATTTGGAAAAAGGAGATATTGTAAAACTTGGATTTGGGAATATTGAACTTATTATGAATAATCCTATAGAATCACTATTTAAAGACCAACCTTTGGAAAATATTGAATCAATTTTCATATATTCATGTATGGCAAGAAGACGTTATATGCCTAATATGATTGATATTGAAATAAAACCTTTTTCTCAAATAGCTCCAACTTGTGGCTTTTTTACATATGGAGAATTTTTTCATTATCAAGAGAATAATCAGCTTTTAAATCAATCTTTAACATTAGTTGCATTGAGTGAGAATTGTTCCAAAAAAAATTCAAAAAAACAGATAAAAATATCGCAAACTCCTTTGAGTGAACATGCAAGAAGTCTTGAAGCATTAACACATTTAATTCAACAATCTTCAAATGATTACAATAAACAATCAAAAAAACTAGAAGAAGGAAATATTTATTCTCAAAATTTAATAACTGCACAAAAAAGATTTTTAAAACATGCAGTACATGAAACAAATACACCACTATCAGTTATTATGGGAAATATAGAGATGTTTGAGATGGAATTTGGGAAAAACAAATATCTTTCAAATATTGAAGTTGCTATGAAAAATATCTTTAGTATATATGATGATTTAAGTTATCTAATAAAAAAAGATCAAGTAAATTCTGCAATTCATAAAATAAATATAGTTGATTTTGTAAGAAGTAGAATTGATTTTTTCACATCTTCGGCTTTAAAGTTTAAATCAAATTTTAAATTTCAAGCATTAAAAGATGAAATAAATATAAATTTTAATGAAATAAAACTTCAACGAATTGTTGATAATAATTTAACAAATGCTATAAAATATACTTTGCCAAATGAAACAATATTTGTAAAACTTTCTATTTTTAATAAAGAGTGTAATTTTACAATAGAAAGCAATTCAAAACAAATATTAAATCCGCAAGAAATTTTTGAAGAATATTATAGAGAACAAGTTTCACAAGAGGGATTTGGATTAGGATTAAATTTAGTAAAAAGAATTTGTAATGAAGAAAACGTAGGTATAAAACTTGAATCAGGTAAAGATTGGGCATCATTTACTTATACTTTTAAAGGAGTATTATGAAAATTTTATTAGTTGAAGATGATTTTATGTTAAATGAAATGATTACTGAATATTTAAGTTCAACTGGTCATGCAATAATAAGTGCAAAAAATGGAGTAGAAGCATTAGAAATATTAAATTCTGAAAAATTTGATTTACTAATTTTAGATATTTCTCTTCCTGATATAGATGGATTTACAATATTAGAAAGATTACATGAGCAAAAATTAAATATTCCAACTATTTACATTTCTGCGTTAATTGATATTGAAGATATATCAAGAGCTTTTGATTTGGGCTGTTTTGATTATTTAAAAAAACCTTTTCATCTAAAAGAATTAACTTTAAGAATAAACAAAATTTTAAAAACTAGAATCGTCCCTCAAAAACATAAAAGATTATCTAATCAATATAGTTTTGATGCAGAAACTATGACTTTATATTTTAATAATGAACCACATATCCTACCTAAACGACAACTTCAAATTATTGAACTTCTTGCACAAAATAGAAGTTTAGTTGTAAATTATGATATGTTTAGAACTTATGTTTGGAATGATGATTATATTGATAATGCAACAATAAGAGCAGAAGTTAATAGAGTAAAAACTGTATTAAAAGAAGATTTTATAAAAAATATAAGAGGAAGTGGATATATAATAGAAAGACCTAATTAAAATTATTTTAGAGGAAATTCCTCTAAAATATTAGTTTTTATTTAAAGCACAAAGATCAGAGAAAGCAACTTCAAGTCTAGCTATCATTGTTTCTTGACCAGCTCTTAAAAATTTTCTTGGGTCATAATAGTTTTTATTTGGTTTATCTTCACCTTCTGGGTTACCAATTTGCCCTTGTAAATAATCATGGTATTTAGCTTCATAAGCTCTTACACCATCCCACATTGCCCATTGAGTATCAGTATCAATGTTCATTTTAATAACACCATAAGAGATAGCTTCTCTAATTTCACTTAAAAGTGAACCTGAACCACCATGGAAAACAAAGTCAACTGGTTTATCTGAAGTTTTTAATTTATCTTGAATATATTTTTGTGAATTATCTAAGATTTTTGGACTTAAAACAACATTTCCTGGTTTATATACACCATGAACATTTCCAAAAGATGCAGCAATTGTAAAATTATCTCCAACTTCTTTTAATTTTTCATAAGCATAACAAACTTCTTCTGGTTGTGTATAAAGTAAAGCATTATCAACATCACTGTTATCAACACCATCTTCTTCACCACCAGTAATTCCAAGTTCAATCTCTAACATCATATCAATTGCATTCATTTTTTTGAAATACTCAACACAAATTTCAATATTTTCTTCTAAACTTTCTTCACTTAAATCAAGCATATGAGAAGTAAACAATGGTCTTCCTGTTTTCTCAAAATGCTCACAGCCAGCTTCAATTAACCCATCAATCCAAGGTAAAAGTTTTTTTGCTGCATGGTCTGTATGTAAAATTACAGGTATTCCATAAGCTTTTGCCATAGTATGAACATGGTTTGCGCCACTAATTCCACCAAGAACTGCTGCATCTGAAGTTTTTAAACCTTTTCCCGCATAAAAACCAGCACCACCATTTGAGAATTGGATAATAACTGGTGAATTAACTTTTGCTGCTGCTTCTAAAACTGCATTTACTGAATCAGTTCCTACCACATTTACAGCTGGAATCGCAAAATTATTCTCTTTTGCATAAGCAAAAAGTTTTTTTGCTTCACTACCTGTTAAAACACCAGGTTTTACAACATTTAATACACCCAATTTAATCTCCTTATTTAATTACTATTTTTGCGTCTTTTCTTAATTCGTCTGTTAACTCTTTTACTTTTTTATTATAACTATTTCCTAATAAAATTTGAGAGATGTTACCTTCAACTTCATTATAAGCTAAAGCTTTTGAAGGAATTTTGTCTTTTAAATAAATTACATGATAACCAAATTGTGTTTTTGTTGGAACTTTAGAATATGTACCTTTTGACATTGCTTTTGCTGCACTTGAAAATTCTGGAACCATTTGATCTGCTGGGAATTTTCCTAAATACCCACCATTTTTGCCAGCTGGATCTTGTGATTTAGTTTTTGCTAATTCTTTAAATTTTTCTTCTTTATTTGAAGCTTTGTCTAATTGTTTGATTATATCAAAAGCCTCTTTTTCAGTTTTAACTAAAATATGACTTGCTTCTAAAGTTTCAGGCATTACAAATTTTGCTTTATTTTTTTCATAAAAATCTTTTTTCTCATCTTCTGTGAATTTGATTTTATCAATTTGATTTTTTTGCCAAACTTGGAAAGCTAAATCTTCTTTTATTTTATTTATTGTTTCAACATATTGTGGATCTTTTTCAATTCCATCTTTAATAGCTTTTTTAGCTAATAATTTTCTATTGATAATTTGCTCTAATACTTGTTTTTTAGCATTATCTGGTAATTTATCAAAATCTATTCTTGGATCTTGTAAAGCCATTGAGATATCTTGTTTAGTGATTTGTTCACCATCAACTGTAGCATAAAAATCAGCTGCATTTAAAGCAGAAACTAATGCAATTGAAGCAACGAAACTTGATACTATTTTTTTCATTTTATTCCTTGAAATTATATTTGCGACATTTTATCTTTTCATAGTTAATAAATAGTTGATTTTTTATAAATAAATGATAAGTTTATTAAACAAATTTTAAAAATTTTTACTGTATTTTGTAAATTTTAAAATTTAGCTTAAAAAGGCTTTAAATTTTCAAATATTTATGATACAATTCCGTCCAAATTTAAATTTAACTTAAATTTAAGGAATATTATGAGAATTTTGATTATTGAAGACGAAATTACACTAAACAGAACATTACAAGAAGGTCTAACTGACTTTGGTTATCAAGTGGATACTGCTGAAAACTATAAAGATGCAGAATATTTTATTGATATTAGAAATTATGATTTAGTATTAACTGATTGGATGTTACCAGATGGTGACGGAATTGAACTATGTAAAATAGTTAAAAATAGAAGTTCAAGAACTGCTGTTGTTATAATCTCAGCAAGAGATGATAAAGAATCTGAAATTGAAGCATTAAAATCTGGTGCTGATGATTTTATTAAAAAACCATTTGATTTTGATATTTTACTTGCAAGAATTGAAGCAAGATTAAGATTTGGTGGAACAAATGTAATCGAAATTGATGATTTAGTAATTAATCCTGATGAAGAAAAAATTGAATATGCAGGTGAAGAAATAGAGTTAAAAGGTAAACCATTTGAAGTTTTAACTCACCTTGCACGTCATAGAGATCAAATCGTTTCAAAAGAACAATTATTAGATGCAATCTGGGAAGAACCAGAACTTGTTACTCCAAATGTAATCGAAGTTGCAATTAATCAAATTAGACAAAAAATGGATAAACCATTAAACATCTCTACAATTGAAACTATTAGAAGAAGAGGTTATAGATTTTGTTATCCAAATGTAGCAGAAGATGTAAAACAAAAATAATTTCGGTATTTTAAGATGGAAAGCAGAAGTATTTATAGACAATTTTATAATAAATTGATTATAGCTACTTCTCTTTTTATTATTACACTTTCTTTTATTTTTTATGAATATGCAAGAAGTACAGTTTATGTTGATATTCAAGAAAATATGCTTAATCAAGCAAAACAAATTCAAAAAAATTATATTTCACCTGATAAATTTCAACCTGTAAAAACACAATTTCAATCTATTGATTTAGTAAAAAATTCTGAATTAGAGAAACTTAGATTTTCAAATTATCAATTAGGTGGGAAATATTATATAAAACTTCTTTATCCATTTGATCTAAAAAATGGTCTATTTTTACAAATTATAAAAAATATTAGTTTAGAGAGAGAACTTTTATATTCTGTAATTTTTAAAAATCTTTTTATCTTGGCCATACCTGGATTTATTTTGATGCTTTTATACTCTTTAGTAGTTTCAAAATCTCTATTAAAACCAATAATGCAAATTAATAAAAAACTATCTAATATGGATGAACACTCTTTATCTCAAATTGATACAAAAGATTTACCAATAGAATTTCACTCATTAGCAAACTCTATAAACTCTTTAACAAATAGAATAGGAACTTATGTAAAATTCAAAAAAGAGTTATTTATTGGTGCAGCGCATGAGCTTAAAACTCCACTTGCAGTTATGAAATTAAAAAATGAAGTAACTTTAAAGAAAAAAAGGGAAGTTGAACAATATGAAGAAGTTTTAAATTTATCTATTAAACAAATAGATGAGATGAATAAAATGATTTCTTCAATTTTAGATATTGGACGAACAGAAGGAGCACAATTTGAGCAAACAACAGATATTGATTTAGTAGAATATATTAAGAAAAAAGCAAATGATTATAGAATGTTAAGTGCACAAAAAAATATTATTATTACATTTTTCTCTAATATAAATCACTTAAGTACATCTATACAATTGACTCTATTTAATCAAATATTACAAAATTTTGTACAAAATGCAATCAAATTTACTCCAAATGAAAAAACTATTGCAATTAGACTTCGTAAAACAAAAGAGAAAATTATTTTAACTGTAACTGACGAAGGTATTGGAATCGATGAAAATATAGATTTTTTTGCTCCATTTAAAAGAATTGGAAACCAAAGTGGCGTAGGACTTGGACTATTCTTAGCAAAAAATGCGGCCGATGCATTAAGAGCTGAAATAACATTAAAAAATAGAGAAGATGGGAAAAGTGGTTGTGTTGCTAAATTAGTACTTAACAACACATTACCTAAAAATAGTATCTAAAATAAATTTCTATGTTCTATCTTTGTACATTTATTTTGCACAACTTTTAATCCAGCTTCTTTAGCTTTTAAAGCTGCTTCATTATTTACAAGTCCAAGTTGAAACCAAACTGTATCAACATCACCTCTTTGTATTGCTTCATCAACGATTGAAGATATTGCATCAGGTTTTCTAAAAATATCAACCATATCTATTTTAAAAGGTATTTCACTTATTGTTCTATAAACTTTTTCACCTAAAATTGTTTCTTCTTTAGGATAAACAGGCACTATTTTAAATCCAGCATTCTGTAAATAAACTGCTACCATATTTGATGCTTTATCAGAATCAGGAGAAAGTCCTGCTATTGCAATAGTTTTTGTATTTTTAAAAATATCTAAAATTTCTTCATTTTTTGAATTTACTGTTGGGAATTCACACTCCATTTTATATCCTTTATAATAAATTGTTCTATTATAAGTAAAATATATAAAAGAATGCTAAAAAAGTGTAAACTAAAGTTTATCCAGTTTTTTTTGTATATAAGTTTTAACTTCTGAATAATCTATTGTTTCTTTAAAATCATCAAATTTTCCACCACTTGCATTTACATGACCACCACCATTTGCAAGTTTTGCTGCAAGTAATGCTACATCAATTTTTCCATCTGCTCTAAAAGAAGCATTTCCTTTTTTATTTATATCAATAAAAAAATCATAATCTGGATTTGCTTTTAGAAAAGCATTTGCTGGAATAGAAATAGATCCTAAACAATATGTTAATAATCCTTTTTGTTCTTTATAAACAACTGTTAAATTCTCTTTTACATCATCTAAAGTTTTTACTAAATATGCTGCACTTAAATTATCTAAGGTATCATCTTTATCAGTTAGTTTTAAAAACTTTTTTTTCATAAAATGAACTTCATTATCAAGTTTTATATGACCATCAAATTCATCTAAAAATTTTGAAGCTTCTTTTAAAAGATAAAATTTAAATTCTCTATTTAAATCTGAAAATAAAATATTATTTATTTCTTTAACTTTTGTAATCATTGACATCAAAACTTTGCCAAATTCAAAATTTTTAGTTTCATGTTCAAGCCAAATATCAACTGCATTTATTGAATCAACTAAAGGTTTTAGCCAAGCACTTGTCAAACAGTCAAAACCTTCATACTCTTCAAACATGTAATCATATACTATTTTTGTTGCACATCTTTTATCATCTAAATAATACCAATAAAAATTTTCTGCACTTTTTTTGCCACTTACATGATGATCTAAAAGTTGAAGTTTGATTTGATAACCTTCTGTTGTAAGTTTATTTATCTCTAAATCCAAATCTGTTGATTCTTGAAAAGTTAAATTCAAATCACTTATTAGAAGAAGAATATTTTCATCTTTATAATTCTTTATTTCTTCCAAAGCTTTTTTTATTGTTAATTTTACTTCTAATCCATAATTTGCATTATAAAAGAATCCTTCTTTAAAAAATTCTTTTGTTATTAATTGGCATCCATATCCATCTAAATCCGTATGTGAAATATGAAATAGTTTCATTAAGCAATATCTTTTAAGGTTAATTTACTTAAAAAATCATTTACTTTAAATTGCAAATTATTTAATAAAGGCCAAATTGTACAAGACATTGCTTTTTGATTTGGACAACTTTGTAAAGATGGAGCACATTCAAACACCGTTGGCATTTTTTCTTCTGCTGCTTCAACTATTTCAAGTATTGTTATACTTTCCCAAGATTTTTTCAGTGTAAAACCACCATTTACTCCCCGTTGAGAAACTACTAATTCATATTTTGCTAAATTTTGCATAATTTTTGCTAAAAATGATTTTGATATATTTAAATCTTTTGATAATACATCTACATTCTTTGGTTCATCACTTTTTGCAATTGCGATTAAAGAAAGTAGTGCATATTCACTTTTTTTTGTTAATAACATATTATAATTTTCCAATTTTTTTATAATTTATGTATATTTTACTTGAACTATTATTAAGATTCGTTATTATAATCAATTAATTGGTTTATTTAATCAAAAAAAAAGGGTTGTAGCAACGACTACAACCCTTTTTAAGAAATTAGAGATAATTTATTTAGCTCTGATTCCTAAAGAAGCTACTAATTCAGTAAATCTAGCATAATCATTTCTTTTTAAGTATGCTAATAATCTTTTTCTTTTTCCAACCATTTTTAAAAGACCTAATCTTGAAGAGTGATCTTTTTTGAAAACTTTTAAGTGTTCTGTTAAAATTTTAATTTGCTCTGTTAATAATGCAATTTGAACTTCTGAAGAACCTGTATCTCCATCTTTTTTTCCATATTTTGCAATAATAGCTGCTTTTACTTCCTGATCTAAAGCCATGTTGACCTCCTAATAGGTATATTTAAATTATTCATTTACAATAAAATGAGTCGCAATTTTATAAAAAAAATACTTTATTTTTACTTTATTCTTAAAAAAAAATTTATTTTATCCACCAGTTTGATAAAATGCTCTACTTGATGTCTCATTATCACCTGTTGTCGACCATTTATTTTTTTCAGGTTTGTTTTGTAAAACTTTTTTTAATATCTCAACTGCTTCATCAATTCTATTATTTTGAACAGCATCTTTTATACTCATTGCATCTTCAAAATACAAACATGGTATTAAATACCCCTCAGAAGTTAATCTAATTCTATTACATGCTGCACAAAAATCATCTTTATGAGGTTCAATTATTCCAAATTGATAACCATCTTCAAATTCGTAGTATTGAGCAGGAGAACTTGTATCTCTTGGTATCATCTTAAAATTTGGATATTTTTTTGAAATAATTGCTTTTAGTTCATCAGAATTTAATCCTTTTACTCCATCTTTTGCATGATGATTTTCCATAAATTCAATAAATCTAACTACATAACCTTTAGCTCTACAAAACTCTAAAACTTCAATAATATCTTTATCATTTATCCCTTTTAAAGGAACACAATTTATTTTTATTTTTAAACCTACTTCATCAGCAGCTTTAATTCCCTCTAAAACATTAGATAAGACATCTTTTTGTGCCATTTTAGCAACAGTTGATGAATCTAAAGAATCAAGAGAAATATTAATTCTTTTTAATCCAGCATCTTTTAATTTTTGTGCTGCTTTTGCTAATAAAAAACCATTTGTTGTTAAAGCTAAATCAATATCATTTTTATAATCAAAAACCATTTTTATAAAAATATCAAGACCTTCTCGTAAAAGTGGTTCACCACCTGTAATTCTAACTTTTTTTATTCCTTCATCAATTGAAACTTTTATAAATTTAAATAAATCTTCATAAGATAAAAGATTCTCTTTAGGAACCCAAGAAAAAGGTTTTTCTGGCATACAATATTGACATCTAAAATTACATCTTTCAGTTACAGAAACTCTTAGATAATCAACCGTTCTTCCAAATCCATCTATTAACATTTTTTACCTTTTATTAAACCTAGTTTAATCTTTGCCATGCTTCTTTTAAAGAAGCAACTCTATTTGAAAATAAAAGATATAAAGCAACATTAAATTTAGCAAGTTTTAAAATTTCATCATCCGGATTTTTTACAATATTTAAAGATTCTTCAAGAGTTATATTCTCAAACTCTTTAGAGTAATTAACTCCAAAATCTTTTAAAGAAAAACTCTCTTCAATTATTTGATTATTTTTTAGTTTCCAAAATTTTCCATCTTTAAATACTTCTGGACTTCCTTCACTTGCTTTAACAACAACAACTTCTTCAAAATATGGAGCAAAAATTTCTAAATATTTTTGTACATAAGGTTTATGAAAAGCTGTTGTTACTCCATATTCACTAAAAGCTGGATTCAAAAGTTTTTCAACTGTATTAAATGCTGTTCTTAAACCCAATTCGTGTCGTAAAGGAGTAATATCACTTAACTCTTTTAAGTATTCTACCCTATCAAAAAAATGTATGTATTGACCTTTGTCAATATTTTGAAAAATTTCTTTTGTTGTAATTCCCACTTTTGCTGGTTGTAAATAATCCCCTGAAATTACCAAATCTAATCTTTTCACATCACTATTTTTTTTATAAAACTCATCTAAAATATTTTCAAATAGAGGAAATAAAAAAGGATTTTCACATCTTCCGTCAAATGAATATCCAAGTTCTATTGAATTTTCAACTCTTTTAAATTTCATAAATTTTCTTAAAGCTTCTACTGCTCCACTTAGCTCTTCATTTGTTTCAAGTTTAGTTCTCCAACCAATTAGAAATGCTCCAATTTGAGCAGGAGTTACTCTATTTTCTAATATAGATTCTATTGCATCAAAAATTTCATCTTTTGATAAATTTCTATTTCCTTTTACACCTGTTCCAACAGCTTTTATGTATTTCTTAAAATTCATTATATACCTTATTATATAGCACTTTTATTAATATTTTTACAAGCATAATATACAATAGCTTAAATAAAACCAATTGTAAGGCTTGATTTGATTTTAATAGAAACAATAAAAAAAATAGACTTTTTTAATACTTTAAATGAAGAACAATTAAATATAATTGCATCTTTTTCTAATGTTTCAAAATATGAAAGTAAATCAATTTTGTTTTATGAAAGTGATATTAAAAATCATCTACTTTTTTTAGTTGATGGATTAATAAAAATATATAAAGTTGATAAATTTGGAAATGAGATATTTTTATATCATATTTATAAAAATTCAATGATTAGTGAATTATCCTCTATGAAATCAAATGATATTTACTGTTTTTCAAATGCTGAATTTGTTGAAAACTCAACTATTTTATCAGTAAATTTTGAGAAATTACAAGAATATTTTTTATCGAAAAATATTTTAACAACAGAATTAATGGAAATTTTACTTGATAAAACACATCAATTACAATGTATTGTAAATAGAGAATTAGTATTTGACGCAACAGCAAAAGTTGCATTTATGTTAAATCAAGATTTGGAAATGTTTAATAAATTAAAAAGACAAGAAGTTTCATTTATGTTACATATTCAACCTGAAACGTTGTCAAGAGTTTTAAAAAGATTATCAAGAGATGAGATAATAAGTATTGATAATGGTGAAGTTATAATAGAAAATCAAAATGAACTAATCTGTATCTTCAAAGGAGTTGGAGTATGAAAAACAATAAAATAAGTACGAAAATAAAATCTCTGGGCATTTTATTTTTTATTTTAATGGCAAGTATAATTGCTACAACAATTTATTTAAACGACAAAAGTAAAAAAGATGCTTTAATTATAAATATTGCTGGAAAACAAAGAATGTTAACTCAAAATATTTCAAAAAATATTTTTTATTTGTATCAACATAAAGAGAGTTCTTTTATAGAATTAGAAAATTCAACAACAGAATTTATCTATAATTTAAATTCTCTAAAAGATGGAAATAATCTTTTAGGTATAAAAAAAGCTCCAACAGAAGAGATAGCAAGTCAATTATCAAAAGTTGAGATTTTATGGAAAAGTTTTTTTCAAAACATAATCAAATTTAAAGATTTAATCAACAAAAAAGATGAATCTTCTGAAATTTTATTAAAAAATATTGTAAATTCAATTTATACAACAAACACTATTTTATTAAAAGAAGTGGATACTTTAGTTTCAATGTATACAAATTATAGTGAAGAAAAAAGCAATTATTTAAAATATGTTCAATATTTCTTTGCTTCACTTATTGTTTTATTAATTATTTATAGTTTTTTGCAGTTAAAAGCGATGGAAGATAATGTAAAAAAATTTTTAGAAGAGTCTAAAAAAATAGTTGAACAAAATCCTACTAAACCTTTAACTCCAATAAAAATTGAGGCAGAAAATGAAATTATTGAAGCAACTCAAACAATAAATCACTTTATTGATAAAATTAATTCTGTTATGAGTTATTCCACAAATGCAATTGAACAATCAAAAAATGCTTCCTTAAAACTTGATGAATTGACAGATGAGTTTGATAATATAATTTATGAATTAACTAATTCAGCTGATATTTCAAAACAGTTAAATAGAAGTGAAGATATTGTTATTCAATCGCAAGAATATCTGATAAATTCAACAAAAAGATTGCAAGAATTAAAAAATGAATTGGGTAAAATTCTAAAATCTTGTGATACTAAAATTTCATCTTAAAAGCTTTAATCTATTTTAGATATAATTCATTTAAATAATATATATAAGGAATATTAATTATTATGCCCAAAGTTTATCTAACAGGAGCGGGTCCTGGAGATGTTGAATTACTTACTTTAAAAGCGCTAAAAGTTATAGAAAATGCTGATGTATTAATTTATGATAGATTAGTTAACCCAGAAATTCTAAAAATGGTAAAAAAATCTTGCGATTTAATTTATGTTGGAAAAGAAGATAAAAAACATACTCTTCCTCAAGAAGAGATAAATGAACTTATTTATCAAGCTTCATTAAAATATGAAAATGTTGTAAGACTAAAAGGTGGAGATCCTTTTGTTTTTGGTAGGGGTGGAGAAGAAGCTCTTTATTTACAAGAAAGAGATATAAAATTTGAAATTATTCCTGGTATTAGTTCTGCTATTGCTGTTCCTGCATATGCTGGGATTCCTGTAACTCACAGAGGATTAACAACATCTTTTAGAGTTGTAACAGGTCATGAAAATCCTAAAAAGAAAATATCTCAAATTGAATGGGAAACTTTTTTAAATGATGAAACTATTGTGTTTTTAATGGGTTATCATAATATTGAATTAATCTCTTCAAAACTTATCTCTTTAGGAAAAAGAAAAGATTATCCCTGTGCAGTTATTTCAAAAGGTACAACAAAAGAACAAAAAGTCATAGTTGGAACATTAGAAAATATTGTAGAAAAATCTAAAAATTTACCAACTCCTGCAATGATTGTTATAGGAGAAGTTGTAAATTTAAAAGAAAAAATTCAATGGTTTAACTAAACAATTCCAAAATAATATTAATTTAATTTATATAATGTTTATTAAATAACGTTTTTAAGGCATTACTTATGAATCTTAGATAAAATATAATTAAATAGTAATTTTTGTTTTTGAACATAAGGAAATTTTATGAATGAGTCTCTTCAACCTGAAAATTTTTTAAAATTAATTTCAAAATATTTACCTGATATGTTGTGGGCAAAAGATTTAGATGGAAATTATTTATATGCAAATGATTGTATTTGTAAAAATTTGTTAATGGCCGATCCAAAAGAAGTTATTGGAAAAAATGATGTTTTTTTTGCAAAAAGAGAAAGAGAAAAACATCCTGAAAATAAACAATGGCATACATTTGGTGAACTTTGTTCTAATTCTGATTTAATAGTTTTAGATGAGATGAAGCCTATGATTTTTGAAGAATTTGGAAATATAAAAGGTGAACTTGTTTATTTAGAAGTTCATAAAGCTCCTCTTCATGATGAAACTGGAAAATTAATAGGTACAATTGGAAGTGGAAGAGATATTACAGCTCAAGTTATGTTAAAAAAGAAAAATAAAAAACTTGTATATTATGATCAATTAACTTCTTTACCAAATAGACAAAAAATTCTTTCTGATATTTTAGAAAAAACTCCAACTGCTTGTGCAATTTTTAATATAGATGAATTTAAAGAAGTAAATGATTTTTTTGGAACTACAAATGCTGACAAAATTCTTCAAGAAATTGCTGACTGGTTCTTAAAACTTGACTTTACAACGTATAGAATTGATGGAGATGAATTTGCAATTTTATATTATGAAGATATTCCTATTGATAAAATAAGACATAATATTGAAAATATTTTATCACTTTTTGAAGAAGAGATGTTTCATATAGAAGAAGAGCATATTCATATTCGATTTTCTGTTGGAATTGCAAAAGAAAAAGAAAATTTATTAACAAAAACAGATATCGCTGTTCATTATGCAAAAGAAAACAAAATAAAAATTGCAGTTTATGAAGAAAATGCAAATATTGAAAAGAAATATAAACAAAATATTGCAATTGCAACTTCAATTAGAGAAGCTTTGATTGATAATAGAATTGTTTGTTATTACCAACCTATTATGAATTTAGAAACTCTAAAAATTGATAAATATGAAACTCTTGTTAGAATGATTGATAAAAATAATGAAATTATTCCTCCTTTAGATTTTCTAAATATTGCAAAAAAAACAAAACTTTATTCTCATATTACAAAAGAAGTTATACATCAAGCGTGTAATACTTTTAAAAATAGTGATAAAAGTTTTTCTATAAATTTGTCAATTGATGATATAAAAGATTCAAGCACAGTTCAAGAGATAATAAAAACAATAATAAAAACAAAAACATCAAATCGCATAATTTTTGAAATTTTAGAATCAGAAGGTATCGAAAATTATGATGAAGTTGTTAATTTTATAACTCAAATAAAATCTATTGGTGCAAAAATTGCTATTGATGATTTTGGAACAGGGTATTCAAATTTTGAACATATCTTAAAACTAAATGTTGACTATATAAAAATTGATGGTTCATTAATAAAAAATATTGATAAAAATGAAAAACATCGAATTATTGTAGAAACAATTGTAGATTTTGCTAAAAAAGTAGAAGCAAAAACTGTTGCAGAATTTGTTTTTGATGAGAATATATTTAACATTGTAAAAAAAATTGGTGTTAATTTTTCACAAGGTTATTACACAGGAAAACCTTCAAGTTCTATCTAAATAGGATACTTTTTATCTTAATTAAAACTTAATCTACTTGACACAAGTCAATATTTTTTCTCCTTTTAATCGTTACAATTCAGTGTTAAAGAATTTATTTCATAAAAGGAGAAATTATGTCGCTTTCAAGAAGAGACTTCCTAAAAAGCTCAGCAGCAGCAAGTGCAGCAGCAGCAATTGGTATGACAGTACCTGCTGATTTACAAGCACAAGCAAATGCAGCTGAAGGTGGATGGAGATGGGATAAGGCAGCTTGCCGATTCTGTGGAACTGGTTGTGGGATTATGCTAGCTACTAAAGAGGGAAAAATCGTTGCAGTAAAAGGTGATCCAGCAGCACCAGTTAATAGAGGACTTAATTGTATCAAAGGTTACTTCAATGCAAAAATTATGTATGGAGCAGATAGATTAAAACAACCTTTATTAAGAGTTAATTCAAAAGGTGAATTTGACAAAAAAGGTGATTTTGCACCTGTTTCTTGGCAAAGAGCTTTTGATGAGATGGAAAAACACATAAGAGTTGCACTAAAAGAAAAAGGTCCAGAAGGGATTGGAATTTTTGCTTCAGGTCAATATACAATTATGGAAGGTTATGCTGCATTAAAAATGATGAAAGCAGGATTTAGATCAAATGCTTTTGACCCAAATGCAAGACATTGTATGGCATCAGCAGTAACTGGGTTTTATCAAACTTTTGGAATAGATGAACCTAGTGGCTGTTATGATGATATTGAACTAACTGATACTGTTGTAGCTTGGGGTTCAAATATGGCAGAGATGCACCCTATTTTATGGTCAAGGGTAACAGATAGAAAATTAAGTGCTCCGGATAAAGTAAAAGTTATAAATATTTCAACATATAGACATAGAACTTCTGATTTAGCTGATATTGAAATTATTTTTACTCCAAATACTGACTTAGCATTATGGAATTATATTGCAAGAGAAATCGTATATAATCACCCAGAATCAATTGATTGGGATTTCGTAAAAGAACATATCGTATTTGCAGCAAGTCCAGTTAATATTGGTTATGGTATGAGAAGAAGTGATGAAAAATCTATCAAAGATGGAAAATATACAGATTTAGAGATGCAAACTATTTCTAAAGAGATGGAAAAAATTGTTTCTGAAACTGAAGCTCCAGCACTTGCTCCATATGGATATAAAGCAGGAGATAAACTTGTAAACAAAAATACTGGTTTAGCACACTGGGAAATCTCTTTTGAAGATTATAAAAAATCTTTAGAGCCTTATACACTTGATTATGTGGCAAAAATTTCAAAAGGAAATCCTGATGAAGATATTGAAGAGTTTAAGAAAAAACTTCAAACTTTAGCTGATTTATATATTGAAAAAAATAGAAAAGTTGTATCTTTCTGGACAATGGGAATGAATCAACATACAAGAGGAACATGGGTAAATACACTTTCATATAATGTTCACTTCTTATTAAATAAACAAGCAAAACCAGGAAGTGGTGCATTCTCACTAACAGGTCAACCTAGTGCTTGTGGAACAGCAAGAGAAGTTGGAACATTTACTCATAGACTTCCAGCTGATATGATGGTTGCAAATCCAAAAGATAGAGCAGTTACTGAAAAAGCGTGGAATATTCCTGCTGGAACTTTAAATCCAAAAGGTGACCAACATATTATGAAAATCCACAGAGATATCGAAGATGGAAATATCAAATTTGCTTGGGTAAATGTTTGTAATCCATATCAAGATACAGCAAGTGCAACACACTGGGTAAAAGCAGCAAGGGAAATGGATAATTTCATCGTAACAAGTGATGGATATCCTGGAATTTCGGCAAAAGTATCTGACTTAATTTTACCATCTGCTATGATTTATGAAAAATGGGGTGGATATGGAAATGCTGAAAGAAGAACTCAACTTTGGAGACAACAAGTAGTTCCAGTTGGAGATGCAATGTCTGATACATGGCAATGGGTTGAACTTTCAAAAAGATTTACAGTAAAAGATTTATGGGGTGAACAATCACTTAATAGTACAAAAGGTGAAACTAAACTTCCAGATGTAATTGCAGCAGCTAAAGCTATGGGATATGATGAAAATACAACTATGTATGAAATCTTATTTGCAAATAAAAAAGCAAAATCTTATAAAATAGATCCAAAAGACCCTGTTCAAGCTGGTTATGATAACACTGATGGATCTGGAGATTCAAGAAATGTTATTGGTAGTGATGGAAAACCTTGGAAAGGATATGGATTCTTTATCCAAAAATATCTATTTGAAGAGTATGCTGATTTTGGTAGAGGCCATGGACACGATTTAGCTGACTTTGATACTTACCATAGAGTAAGAGGACTTAAATGGCCAGTTGTTGATGGTAAAGAGACTCAATGGAGATTTAATACTAAATATGACCCTTATGCTAAAAAAGCAAATCCTGATAGTGATTTTGCATTCTATGGAACAATTGCAAAAGAGTTAGCGCAAGGTGATTTACTTGGAGTTAAAGACCAAACTAAAAAATCATTAAAAAACAAAGCAAAAATCTTTGCACGTCCTTATATGGATCCACCTGAAATACCAAATGAAGAGTATCCAGTTTGGCTAAGTACAGGGAGAGTTTTAGAGCATTGGCATAGTGGAACTATGACTATGAGGGTTCCTGAACTATATCGTGCAGTTCCTGAAGCACTTTGTTATATGCACCCAGAAGATGCAAAAACTTATGGTGTAAAACAAGGTTCACTTTGTTGGGTTGAAAGTAGACGTGGAAAAGTAAAAGCAAGGGTTGAAACAAGAGGTAGAAATAGACCATCTCGAGGTTTAGTATTTGTTCCTTGGTTTGACGAAAAAGTATTTATCAACAAAGTTTGTTTAGATGCAACTTGTCCACAATCAGGGCAAACAGATTATAAAAAGTGTGCAGTAAAAATTTATCAAGCGTAATAAAAAGAGAAAAATAGATGGATACATCAAGAAACCAACCAATTAATGAAAGAAGAAAATTCTTTTTAAGTATTGCAAGAGCTGCGGGTCTTGCAGTGCTTGGGGGATTAACTTGGAGTGCTTATGTTAGTGAAGTAAAAGCTACATCGTTGATTTTAAGACCACCAGGGGCTCTTGATGAAAATGATTTTTTAGCAACTTGTATTAAATGTGGGATATGCGTTGAAGCCTGTCCATTTGATACATTAAAATTAGCAAAACCAGGTGATAATAAACCTCTTGGAACACCTTTTTTTGAGCCAAGAAAAGTTCCTTGTTATATGTGTACAGATATTCCATGTGTTCCTGTTTGTCCAACAGATGCACTAAATATCAAATCAGTACAAAATGAAAATGGGAAACTTGATATTTCAAAAGCAAAAATGGGTGTTGCAGTTATTGATGATAGTTCTTGTATAGCTTTTTGGGGGATTCAATGTGATGCTTGTTATAGAGCTTGCCCTCTTTTAGGAGAAGCAATTAGTATTGAATATTCAAAAAATGAAAGAACAGGAAAACACGCATTTTTAAAACCAGTTGTACATACAGATGTTTGTACAGGTTGTGGTTTATGCGAAAAAGCCTGTGTTACTCAAAAAGCAGCAATTTTTGTTCTGCCAAGAAATGTAGCTTTAGGAGTTGCAGGTGATCATTATGTTCAAGGTTGGAATAAAGAAGACGAAAAAAGAGTACAAAATGCTACAAGCAGTACAACAAAAACAAAACTTAGTAAAGATAGTGCAGTTGATTCCTTGAATAGCTCTAAAGATATGGAGGATTTATTAAAATGATAAAAAAATATAGATTCTTAATCGCAAGAAGAGTTACACAAATCGCTATTATGGTTTTGTATGTTATTGCAAATGTATATGGAATAAATATTTTGATGGGGAATTTAAGTTCATCATTGCTTTTAAATACTATTCCATTAAGTGATCCTTATGCTGTTTTACAAATGGCATTTGCAGGTGCAGTGTTATCATTTGATATTCTTTTGGGTGCTTTTTTTATAACAATGTTTTATATGATTGTTGGTGGTCGCGCATTTTGTTCTTGGATTTGTCCAGTTAATATGATTACAGATTTGGCAAATTATTTAAGACGAAAATTTGGATTTAACCAAATTCAAAAAAAACAACCAGCATCAAGAAACATAAGATATTGGGTAATTGCAATAAGTTTTGTTCTATCATTTATAATGGGAATTGCAGCATTTGAACTGATTTCTCCAGTTTCGATGGTTCATAGAGGAATTATTTTTGGTTTAGGTTTTGGTTGGGCAACTATGGTTGTAATTTTTCTTTTTGATTTGTTTGTTTTAAAAAATGGTTGGTGTGGACACATTTGCCCTCTTGGTGGATTTTATTCACTAATTGGAAGATTTAGTTTTATTAGAGTTCATCATAATGCACCTAATTGTACAGCATGTATGAAATGTAAAGAAGTTTGTCCTGAAAATCAAGTTTTACACATGGTTACAAAAACTTCTATGCCTGTATTAAGTGGTGAATGTACAAACTGCGGAAGATGTGTAGAAGTATGTGAAGATGATGCTCTTAATTTTTCAATAAAAAATTTAAAAAAGGAAAAAGAAAATGAAGTTAGATAGATTAGCTTTAGGAATAATAACTTCAACAGTACTTTTTACTGTTAGTACTTTTGCTGTAACAAATACAGTAAAAGAAGAATCTCTAGGTTTGAGAAATACTTCTATTTATTCAGAAGATAAAGTAACTGTGGATAAAACACAATATGGTAGTGATGCTCCAGGAACAAGTAAAAAAATAGAAAGAGCTTTTGAAAATGCTCCACCGATGATTCCACATGATGTAGAAGGAATGCTACCTATTACAATTGATAATAATCAATGTATTATGTGTCATGAACCAGCTGTTGCACAATCAATGGGTGCAGTACCATATCCAAAATCACATCTTACAAATTTTAGACCAGAAACAAAATTAGATAAAGATGGGAAAATTGAAAAAGATGGGAAAATAATTACAAATACAAGTGATATTAAAGTTGTTGAAAAACCTCTTGAAACGCTCGCAGGAGCTAGATTTAACTGTTCTCAATGTCATGCTCCACAATCAATGACAACAGAAGCACCAAAAAACAACTTCACACCTGAATTTAGAGGTGTTGGATTAAATAGTAAATCAAATTTAATTGATAATATTGAAGAAGGTGTAAAATAAAGATGAAAAGAAGAGAACTCTTTAGTTCTCTTGCTTCTTCTTTTTCAAAAAAAGAGAAACAAGAGAAAGTAGTAAGACCACCCTACTTTTTACAAAGTGATGAATCTCTTTTTTTTACAAATTGTATAGAATGCGAAGGCTTATGTAGTACAGTTTGTGAAGAAAATATTATTGTTATTCAAGAAGATTTAACACCCAAACTTGATTTCTCAAATAGTGGTTGTACATACTGTGATAAATGTGCAGAAATTTGCCCAACTAATGTTTTAAAAATCGAAAATAAAAGAAATATTGATGTTAAAATAGAAATTGATATATTATCTTGTTTATCATGGAATCAAACAATGTGTTTTTCATGTAAAGACCCTTGTTTTTATGAAGCAATAGATTTTTTAGCAATGTTTAGACCAAATATAAATGACAATTGTGTTTCTTGTGGATTATGTATAAAAACTTGCCCAACAAATGCCATAAAAATTAGTAATAAAATGGAGATTTAATGAATATTTTAAAAAGTTTTTTCACTATTATAATACTACTTTTAAATCTTAATGCAAAAGAGTTAGAACCAAACTCTTTTTTAAGTACAAGTGGTGGAGTAACTGATTTAATCATCGATAAAAACAGACTTTTTGCTGCAACAACAGCTTCTAGTGTAGATATTTTTGACATAACTACAAAAGAAAAAATAGATTCCATAAATCTTCCTAAAATAAAAGATTTTATTGGTGATACAATTGATTCAAAAATTTATAGTGTGGATGTATTTGATGATAAAATTTTGATTCTTTCTCAAGGTGAAAATGGAGGAAGAAATATCTCTTTATATAAAGATGGTAAATTAACTCATATAATAGAAGATAAACAAAGATTGTTTATTGCTAGAGCAAAATTTTTGGATGAAAATCATATAATTTATGCACTTTTATCAAATCAAATTTATTTATATGATATAAAAAATAAAACTATTACAAAAGAGATTCAAATTTCACAATCAAAATTTTCAAATTTTAAACTCTCAAGTGATAAAACAAAAGTTGTAGTTTGTGATGAAAGTGGTGTTTTAACTATGCTTGATTCAAATACTTTTAACATAATCAAAACTTTTAAAAATCAAAATTTAGACAATGTATTTCAAGTAGATTTTAAAAATAAAATTATTTTAACTGCTGGACAAGATAGAAGAAGTGCTGTTTATAGCCTTGATGGAAGAATTTCTTATTATAAAGAGTTCAGTTTTTTGATTTATAGTGCAGGATTAAGTCCAAGTGGAACTTTAGCAGCAGTTGCAAGTGATGAAGAGAATAATGTGACGGTTTTTAATGTAAACTCAAAAGAGAACATTTGTAATTTAACTCAAAATAGAAGCACTTTAACAAATATTTTATTTATAAATGAAAATGAAATTATTGTTTCAAGTGATGACAAAAAAATTAATTTCTATAAATTAAACTAAAAGGATTAAAAATGAATATTTCAAGTATTGTTGTACAAACTCTTCCAAAATATCTAGATGAAGTAATAGACTCACTAAAAAAGTCAGAGGTGTGTGATTATCATATGCACGATGAAAAAGGAAGAATTATTATTACGATTGAAGGAAATGGTGTTCAAGAAGAGCTAAAAAAATTAAAAGTAATTGAAGCAATTCCCCATGTAATTAGTGCAGAGATGCAAATGGCATATAGTGAAGAGGAGTTAAGTTCTCATATAGAAGTTTTAGAAAATGCTGATGCTGTGCCAAAAGTTTTAAATGATAATACAGTTAATGTAGCAGATATGGTTTATAATGGGGATTTAAAGAAAAAAGATTTAGAAGGTTTTGCAAGAACATTTGATAATACAGGAAAATAAAATGGAATTCTTAAGCGGAAATTTTTTGTGTGAAACTATTGTTCCAAAAGGTGAACTAATAGTGTCAAGAACTGATTTAAAAGGTAATATCACTTATGCAAATGAAACTTTTGCAGAGATTTCTGGATATAGTATAAAAGAGTTAGTAGGAAAACCTCATAATCTTGTAAGACATCCTGATATGCCAAAAGTAATATTTTATGATTTATGGAAGAATCTTCAAACAAAAGGTTCTTGGAGTGGTTATATTAAAAATTTACGAAAAGATGAAGGATTTTATTGGGTTTATGCAGAAATTTCTGGAGTTTATAAAGATGGAAATTTAGTGGAATATAAATCATTAAGAGCACCCATTTCTTTTGAAGAAAAAGTTAAATATCAATTATATTATGACCAATTAAAAAAAGAAAATAACGAATCAATTAGAAAAGTTATTTATCAATAAACTTCAAGGTTTATCCTTGACAGTTTGTATTTACATTTAAATTTACTTCAAAACCTCTTTTTTTAACAAATGTAATTTTTACACAATTCTCAAACTCTTCAACATCAAAATCAAAATAAGCTTCAATTTTAGGAAATAATCCAAGAGGAATTTTGTGATTTATCATAACTAATTTTGAATTTTTATCTAATATTTTAAGCCCTGCAACTGCATTTATCATAGGTTCAGGAACCGCTGTTGAACTTGTATCAAAATAATAAATATTTTCTAATTTAAAAAATGGAACCGTTGAATCTTTTACTATTATTTCTTTTGCATCTTTTGGAATATACATATTTTTTCCTTATTTAATATTTTGATATTTTAATTTATCTATAAAATAATTTCATTGACAATTATCAATAAAAAGATTTGCTTATACGAAAATTACACTAAAAAGTTGTATTATTTACCCATGAAAAAATCATTATTAATTCTTTTTCTAGCTATATCGTCGTTATTTGCATTTGATTCTAATATTCAAGCTTCTTATGCAATAGGTATTTTTCATGAAAATGGAAAAGGTGAAAATATTCAACATAAAAAAATTACTGATCAAGATTATAATGGAATTTGTTTTTCAAAGATTGTTATATTTGGAAATTATAATAATAATTCAATTATAGAAGTAAAAATAGGTGATTCAATAGGTCATTTTATAAATAAAATTCCCGTTTTCAATGATAGAAATATTCAAATTGGATATGAACTAACATTTAAACATTACACTATAAAAAAAGGATTATTCCAAGTTAAAATTGATAATAAACTTTATGATAGCAAAGTTTTTGTAAGGTAATTTATTTAATTTTATATATTAATTATAAAATTTAAAAAAAATTTTATAAACGTAGCAATAAAATAGCATTTTTTAAGTTTAGAGGGAGTATAATTTCTCAAATTAAGAAGTTTTATCTACACTTAATCTCTCCTTAGTTAAAAAATTGTGATAATGTAACAATTTTTTAGGATAATTCTTCTTATTTTAATTTTGGGTTTAACCAATAAAAGTCGTTCTGTTTAAGTAATTAAGTTTTATTTTGTACTTAATTTATATTTTTTTAATAAAACTTAAAAAAGAAGGGAAGATTTACCAACTTCCCTTTTTTTATGCCTATAAAATTTCTAAAGTCTTATTTCCCAATATATTTTTCAACTCTTTTTGTCTTGTTGTATCTAAAGAATATGTTGTTGAATCATAATTATCTATATAATACCAAGTAGTATTTACTTCGCTGCTTGTAAAAGTTAAAGTCATAAAACCTCTTTGGTTTAAATTTGTATATTTTAAATCATCAATTAAAAGCGTAATAGCATTTTCAAATGCCACTGCTGTTTCTAATGTTGATAATCCTGCATAATCTTCCATTCCAGGAGAAGTAACAGAAGTTACTGCAAACTCAACACCAACAGCATTTCCATTTGAATCTTTTAATTCATTTGCCCAAGAATTATGTGTATCTCCTGCTAAAACAACAAGATTTTTATTTAAAGATAGAACTGTTCCAAAAAGAACTTCTCTTTCATAAAAATATCCATCCCAAGCATCTAAGTTATATGGTAAAGTTGTATTTACTCTTGCTTTTTCTTCATTTGTAAGTGTTGTATCACCTGATAAAATTCTTGTTTTTATTGTAACTAATTCCGTAACTTGTTGATTTAATTGAATTAATAAACTATTTTTTTGTTCAGTTGTTAACTCTCCTTCTAATTGAGAAATTGAAGTTAATAATTCAGCAGGTAAAAACATTTTTCCCATCAATACTTGTTGTCCTAAAACTTGCCAATTTGAAGTTGATGAAGCTAATTTCCCTTGTAACCAAGATAATTGTTCAGCTCCCATCATTGTTCTACTTGTATTTGTTAAATCTGCACTAAAAGTTGCAGAATCAAAGTTTCCATATGAATCAAAATAATCTGAATAACTCAACTGTTTATCTCTACCAATAACTCTTGTATCTAACATATGAAGAGTTAATAAATCACCAAATTCAAAACTTCTATAAATAACTTCATTATTCCCTTCTGCATAAGGACGAATTGGCAACCATTCAAAATATGCTTGTAAAGCAGCTAATTTTCTTGTATTAAAATCACCTTCTGTAAGAGAATCATGATTTTCAGCACCATCTTTATATGTATCATTTGCAATTTCATGGTCATCCCAGATTGTAATAAATGGCACATTTTTATGTAAAGCAAATAAGCCTTCATCTGTTCTATATAAGGCATATCTCTTTCTATAATCATCTAAGGTTAAAAGCTCTGTATTATTATCTGATGGTAAAGCTCTTCCTATTGCAATTGCATTTTTTGTTGCATAAGCAGGTGTAATTCCATCACTTTCGTACATTCCATATTCATATATGTAATCTCCTAAATGAACAGCAATATCTAAATCTTCAATTTTTGAAGCTTCCATATAAGAATTAAAATAACCATTTGGATAATTTGAACATGAGAATACAGCTATTTTTACACTATTTGGATTTGATGAAATTGTTTTTGTTCTTCCAACAACTGATATTTTTCCATTAGCTTTAAATCTATAATAATAAACTGTTCCAGCTTCCAAATTTTGTAAATCTATTTTTACTGTATAATCTTGTTCTTTTTTAGTTTTTGCATCACCTGAATGAACTAAAGTTGAAAAATCTTTATATTTTGAAACTTCATATGAAAAGTTTAAACTATTTAATTGAGAATCAGGAGTTAATCTAGTCCAAATTATTACACTATTTTGTGTTGGATCTCCACTTGCGACACCATGTAAAAACTCAATTTTTGTAGGATTAGAATCATTTCCACAACCACTTATTCCAGTTGAAACAACTAATGAACAAAAACTTAATGCAGACATTTTTATAAAATCTCTTCTTGAAAATCTCATTTTTCACCTCAATTTTTTTGAGGATTGTATAAAAGAAAAATTACAAGAAAGTAACGGATTTATTTTTTAGGTTAGTAATGTAAAATAGATTTCTCTATTTTACATTTTTTATTTCATATAAGGTTTTAATACTTCTGGAATACTTACGCTTCCATCTTCATTTTGATAATTTTCCATAATAGCAACAAGTGTTCTTCCAACAGCTAAACTTGAACCATTTAAAGTATGAGCTAAGATATTTTTCTTATCTTCTTTATATCTGATTTTTGCCCTTCTTGCTTGGAAATCTCTTGTATTTGAAATAGATGAAATTTCTCTATATTTATTTTGTCCAGGCAACCAAACTTCTAAGTCAATTGTAACTGCTGCACTAAATCCTAAATCTCCCGTACATAATTGTACTTTTTGGTGAGCAAGTCCAAGTGAAGTTAATAAATCACTTGCACAACTTACCATTTTTTGAAAAATTTCATCTGATTGTTCTTGTGAAGTAATAGCAACCATTTCAACTTTATCAAATTGATGTTGTCTGATTAATCCTCTTGTATCTCGTCCTGCACTTCCAGCTTCTTTTCTAAAACAAGGAGTATAAGAAGTAAGAAGTAGTGGTAATTCAGATACATCAATAATCTCGTCATTATAAAGATTTGTTAAACTAACCTCAGCAGTTGGAATTAAATATAAATCTTCACCTTCAATTTTAAATAAATCATCAGCAAATTTTGGAAGTTGCCCTGTTCCTTGAAGAGTATTTGAGTTTGCCATAAATGGAACATACCATTCATTAAATCCTCTTTGTCTATTAAAATCAAGCATATAGTTGATTAAAGCTCGCTCTAATCTTGCTCCATCACCTTTGATTGCAGAAAATCTTGATTTTGCTAGTTTTACACCTCTTTCAAAATCTAACCAACCATTATTTAAATCCCAATGTTCTTTTGGTTCAAAATCAAAAGTTGGTTTTTGCCCAACTACTTCTAAAATCACATTTTCATTTTCATCAGCACCATAGGGAACAGATTCATCTGGAATATTTGGAACACCTAAAATAATAGAAGTTAATTGTTCTTCTAAATCTTTTACTTTTTCTTCAAGTTCTTGTTTTTTGATTTTTAGATTGTTAATACTTTCTTGTAAAGAAGCTACGTCTAAGCCTTCTTTTTTGTATCTTCCAAAATCTTTTGAAAGTACATTTTGTTCAGCTGTAACATCTTCCATCTCTTGTCTTTTTTGTTTTGCTTGAGATGCTAAAGTTTTTAGATTGTTTAAAAGTTCGTTATCAACACCTTTTCTTTGTAGGGCTGTTGCAACATATTCAAAATCTTTTTGTAGTAATTTTATATCTATCATCTTTACTCTTTGTATTATTTTTGAGGGAATTATAGCTAAAAAAAACTACAAAGAGATTAGATGATATTTTAAATTTATCCGTTCATTTCCATTTTAATGATAACATTTCCATCAACGTATTCACTTCTAAATTTATGTTTGTGACAGAAATCTTCATTCATAATTACACACATTTCATTTGCTTTTTCTAATGCTTCTTCAACTGTATTAAAATGTGTTTCTTGTTCGAAATCAGAATTTCTAAAACAACCACATGCTTTTTCAACTATAACTGATGCCATATTTTTTAATCCTTTATAAAATTTTTTGCAATTTTATCATAAAGAGATTAGAACTATCTTTTACTATTTTATTACCACTCAAACTGAAAAGTCGTATGAACTATTTTAAACTTCTCTTTTAAATCATGATTTATTTCATGTAAAATATTTTCATATTCTTCTAAATCTTTTTTATCTATTTTTACATGAGCTGTCATATTATACATATCTTGTGTGATTTCCCAAATATGAATATCATGAAGTTCAATCACTTATAAAATTTTTTGCAATTTTATCATAAAGAGATTAGAACTATCTTTTACTATTTTATTACCACTCAAACTGAAAAGTCGTATGAACTATTTTAAACTTCTCTTTTAAATCATGATTTATTTCATGTAAAATATTTTCATATTCTTCTAAATCTTTTTTATCTATTTTTACATGAGCTGTCATATTATACATATCTTGTGTGATTTCCCAAATATGAATATCATGAAGTTCAATCACTTTTTCATTTCTTTCTATGAACTCTTTAACTATTGTTATATCTAAAGGTGAACTTTCAAGTAAAGTATTTGTTGAATTTTTCAAAATATCAATTGCCCATTTCCCAATAACAATTGCTACAATAACAGCTAAAATAACATCTATAAAATACCAAGATGTAAAATAAATAATAATATATCCAATAATAATTGCAACAGAAGATAAAGCATCACTTAACATATGAACAAAAGCTGATTTTAAATTGATATTATTTTTGTCACCTTGCATCAAAATAACACCAGTTATAATATTTATAACAAGTCCGATAATAGCTACTATCATTGCTGTTTTAATATCTATTGTTTGAGGATTCAAGAATCTTTCAACAGCTTCATATAAAATCCAAATAATTGATAAAACTATTGTTATTCCATTTATAAAAGCAGCTAATACTTCTGTTCTATAAAAACCAAAAGTTTTAGATAGTGGTGCTTTTTTACTTGCAAGTATTATTGCTATTAATGAAATAATTAAAGCAAATGAGTGAGTAAACATATGAATTGCATCTGAAATCAAAGCTAATGAATTTGATAAAAATCCATAAAAAAACTCTAAAAACATTGTAAGCAAAGTAATACTCAAAGCCCATTTTAAAACTTTTTTATCTGTTCCTCTATGGTCGTGTGAATGTCCATGTTCGTGTTCATGATGATGTGAACAATTTTCTTCATCATGGTGATGGTGATGACTCTCTTCTTTAAAAAAAGGTTTATGGTCATTTAGACCAAATTTACAATTTTCCATTTTATTTCCAATAATTCTATAATTTTTTTGTTATATTACAATGAATATGCTATATTTATTCCCCAAAATAAACAACTCATAAAAATTAATTTTAGTAACTTTTGATATAATCAAAACAAAAAAAGAAGGATTATGATTTGAGAATTTTATCAGGTATTCAACCATCAGGAACAATACATATAGGAAACTACTTTGGTATGATAAAAAAGATGATAGAGTCACAAAATGAAGGTGAACTTTTTGCATTTTTAGCATCATACCATGCTTTAACATCGGTAAAAGAAAAAGAGGCTTTAGAGAAAAACTCTTATGAAGCAGCTATTAACTTTTTAGCTTTAGGAATGGACCCAGAAAAATCAACATTCTGGATTCAACACGATGTAAAAGAGGTTTTAGAACTATATTGGATACTTTCAAATCATACTTCAATGGGATTATTAGAACGAGCTCACTCATATAAAGATAAAACAGCGAGAGGGATTCAAGCAAATCATGGATTATTTTCATATCCAGTTCTAATGGCTGCTGATATTTTACTATTTGATTCAAATATTGTACCAGTTGGGAAAGACCAAATTCAACACGTTGAAATGACAAGAGATATTGCAACTTCATTTAATCACGCTTATGGAAAAGAAATTTTTATCTTACCTGAAGCTAGAGTTGATGAAATTGTTGCAACAGTTCCTGGAACTGATGGAGCTAAAATGTCTAAATCATACAACAACACAATTGATATGTTTACTACACCAAAACAAAGAAAAAAACAAGTTATGGGAATAGTAACTGACTCAAAAGAACTTGATGAACCAAAAGAGTGGGAAAACTGCAATATTTACGCTTTATCTAAACTGTTTATGAATGAAGATGAATTAGCAAGTTTAAGACAAAGATATGCAACACCTGGGGAAGGTTATGGACATTTTAAAATGACATTACTTGAAAAAATAAATGAATATTTCGCACCTTATGAAGAAAAAAGAGAATATTACTTAAACAATAAAAAAGAAGTTAGAGAAATACTAGATTTTGGAGCAAGTAAAGCTAAAAAAATTGCATCTGCTAAAATGGAAATTATTAGAGATGCAGTTGGTTTAATCTAAAAGTTGCAGCTATGATGCCAACTATTGAAGAAATTGCTGTTAAATCTATTTTATCAATAGAAATAACAAAACCTCTCAAAGAAGCCATAAATAAAATGGCTTCTTCAAATCTTAGAAATATAGTTGTTATTGAAAATACTCCTGTTAACCATAAAAACTTTTATTTACTTACTATTTCTGATTTAATAAATTATAAACTTGATAATATTGATGAAGAAATTTTATTAAAAGACTTAAAACTTACAAAAGCAAAAATTTTAAAAAAAGATTTAAATATTTTAAATGTTTTAAATGAAGTTGAAACAACTGATAAATATATGGTTATAGTTGAAAATGATGAGTTAATTGGAATACTATCATACACTGATATTATAAATAATATCGACCCTAAAATTTTGATGAAAAAACAGACTATTGCAACTTTGATTTTACAATACAAAGCAACAACAACCTATGAGAATACATCAACAATTCAAGCAATAAAAATGATGAAAGATAATAATAGTGATTCTATTATCATAATTGATGATGACCATAAACCTATTGGAATTTTTACTACTAAAGATTTTATAAATTTGATTCATAAAAACTCTAATTTACATAAACCTATAAATTTATATATGAGTAAACCTGTTTATACATTAAGTGAAAATTCTACAATTGCAGAAGCAATTGATTTTATTAGAGATAAACATTTTAAAAGAATTGTTGTTACAAATGAGGAAGAAGAGATAACAGGTATTTTAACTCAAAAAGAGTTATTGAGAATAATTTATAATAAATGGATAGATTTTATAAAAGAAGAAGGTAATAGAATTTCTAAAATGAATGAAGAATTACTTTCAAAAGCTTCAATGTTAGAAGAAAAAGCTTCATTTGATTTTTTAACAAAACTTTATAATAGAAGAAAATTTAATACTTTTTTAGAGTATGAAATTTCAAAAGCAAATAGATATAAAGAAGAATATTTGTCATTATTACTTGTGGATATTGATTACTTTAAAAATGTAAATGATTATTATGGTCATTTAGTTGGAGATAATATTTTACAAGAAGTTAGTAAAATATTGACAATTTGTTCAAGAGATACAGATATTGTTGCTCGTTGGGGAGGAGAAGAGTTTATACTTATGCTTCCACAAACAAATGTTGAACAAGCTTTTTTGGTTGCACAAAAATTAAGAGCAACAATTGAAAAACACAAATTTGATGAAGTTAAACATATAACTTGTTCTATTGGTGTTACACAATTCCAAAAAAATGAGGATAAAGATACTTTATTTAAAAGAGTTGACACTGCTTTATATAAAGCCAAAAATGCAGGTAGAAATAGAGTCGAAATAGGATAAGAGTTATAAAAGATTTTTTTATAACTCTATTTTTGTCAAAAATTTATATTAAATTACTTTTTTCTACAAATAAAAATCAATTTATCAGCGATTTCATCTGTGTGAAGATTGAACTCTTTTATCTCTACTACTTCAAAATCAATTTCTTCAAGAACATTTGTTAATAATTCTTTAGAGTGATATTCTTGGATTATTGAATCTTGTTCTTTTGTAAAAAGTCCATTTTCTTGTTCTTCAAAAAGTGTAATATCAGTTTGAAGTTTTTCATCTTCAAAATTTGCATCAATTGCAATAAATTTATCTTCAAAGTCAATAGTTATAGTTCCTTGAGCAACCTCATCAAAACCAAAATATGAATTTACATCAAAGATAAAATAAGCACCTTGATTTAAAACTTCATTTGTTTCTTTTAAAAAAGTTTTCAACTCTTCTTTTGGAATATAATTTAAGACATCAAATATAGCTGTTGCACAATCAAATTTTTCTTTTACATCTTTTAAAGCAACTGCTTGTGCATTTAAGCCTTTAGATTGGCAAACTTTGATTTGCTCAACACTTAAATCAATTCCAAAATACTTTTTTTTATTTACTCTTAGGTTTTCTAGGAAATATCCTTGACCACAACCAATATCAATAATATTGTCTAAATCATTAGTCATCACAAATCGTAAAAACTCTTTGTGTAAAGTATAAACCTCTTCTTCAAAATCTAAAAAAGGTTCAATTTTTGCGTATAAATCCAATCCCATTATAAGTGTACTTCTATTCTTTCTTTTAAATCTAAGATTAAATCTTTTTTTGCATAAAATGAGTTTTTATTTGCAATTAAATGTGCGCTACTTTCCATGATTGTTGGTCCTACTTCAAGCCCATTTTGTTTCATTGTTTCACCAGTTTCAACAATATCAACAATACAATCACAAAGTCCAACTAAAGGTGCAAGTTCAATAGAACCATAAAGTTTGATAATCTCAACTGCCATAGCTTTTTGTTCAAAATATTTTTTAGCAATTTTTTCATGTTTTGTAGCAATTGTAATTTTACTTTTGTCAAAATTTAGTTTTTCACCACGTCTAAGTCCAAAAGCAACTTTACACTTTCCAAGTTCCAAATCCAAAAGTTTGATTAGGTCATACTCTTTTTCTTCTAAAACATCAAGTCCAACAACGCCTAAATCAGCTGCTCCATGCATTACATAAGTTGGTACATCTTGATTTCTTACATTTAAAAAAGTAAAACCTGTTTTTTTTAGTATTAGTTTTCTATCTTCAAAAACAAACTTTTCACCAAAAGCTTTTTCAAATTTATCAAGAGTCTCCTCAGCAATTCTTCCTTTAGGCAATGCAATTGTTAGCATCAATTATCCTTTTCATATTCTCAAATATTAAATCTTTTTTATATGTACTATTCTCAAAATATTTACTTAAAAACTCTCCATCACCACCAGTAAATATTATATTTTTATTTAAACTTACTTCTTTGATTGGTAAAATGATAGATTTTAGCATAGCATATTGTATAGCATCAATCGTGCGAAGCGGTATTTTATCTAAATTTACATTTTTTTCAAAATCAAACTTTAATTTTTTTGATATTTTTGGATAAGTTTTTATAAATCTTTGTAAACCTAACATTATAAATCCACCCTGATGTTGACCATTTTCTATAATATCAACTGTTATTGCACTTCCTGCATCAACAATCACACAATTATCTTGAAAACTACAAGCAACCGCCCTATCTATTCCTAAACCTTGATAAGAAGTATCAAATTTCAAAAGTTCTTTTATATCTTTTGCTTTTGAATTTTTTTTAAGTAATTTTTTTGTAGCTTTTTCATTTACAGATATAAAATAGATTTTATCATCAAACTTTGGAACTTTTTCATCTAAAAAATATTTTTTATGTTTTCCATTTATCAAAAAGTGGAAAGTTGTATTTCCTATATCACATAAAATCAATGCTTTACCTTTAATCTTTTTCTATTATATTCTATTCTATAAGGAGTGCTCATTTGTGTTATCCTCTCAATTTATATAATATTGTTTCATAATATTTTAGTTCTTTTTTTTGTAATACTATATCCCCATCGCGCTAAACCATCTTTTGACATATCAGTATCGCCTTCATAACTTTCCTCTAGAACTAATGAATCAGCAAATTGTTCTATTGAATCAAAATTCCATTTATAATTTGGGTATTTTTCATTAATATTTTTTTCATCAATAGCAATTTCAACTTCTAGTAAATACTTAAATGTTTTCATTTTCTTAGCCTTGAAAAATATATTTTCTATGATATTCTAAAAACTCTTCTCTACCATTAAGTGGTAAATCATTTATAATTTGTCTATGTTTAATACCTAATCTTTTAATATTCTCTTTACTCAATTTATTTGATATTAAAATTTCTTTTTCTGATGTAAAAGTGATAAGACCAACACTTTTATCAAAAAGTTTGTCAAATAAAGGTGATAGTAAAAATCCATTATTTATATCAAGTCTCTCATTATTATCACAATAAACCCAAGGTTTAATATGACTTGCAATTAATAATCTTTTTTCATCTAAATGGGTAATCGGACATTTTTTCAAACTTTTTAACAAAGCCTGTCTAAAATCATTTTGACCAATTCTAATTTTTTGACTAATAGTTTTTTCTGTTTCTATTTTTTTAATTGGTTTTAGAACAACTTCATTTTCACTAAATTCGATATATTTATCATTATTATTTTCTAATGTATTTACAAAATCAGTCAAAGCATAAACACCTTTTGCAATTCTTGTGAATCTATTATCTCTTTGAACTCTTTCTTGAATTGTATTATCAGGAGTTAATCCAGTTTTTTTACGGTATTTTTCAATATTTTCATAAATATATTTTAATGATGCGTAACCACCATTATCAAATATAACTTTTTCAATAGCTTCTGAATATGTCAAATCTTTATACACAATATTTTTCTCCATTCTTATCCTATATATTTACGATTTAATTTTTCACATTCAAAAAGTGTAGTTCCACTTCCCATAAAAGGTTCAAGTATCACATCATTTTTTTTTGTACAACGATTGATTAATTGATTTGGAATTTGAGGAATAAAATTTCCGTGATATACATTTTTATGTTTTCCACTTTTATCTCTTTGATTTATTATCCAAAGAGAATCTGTGTTTATTTCTAACTCTTGCCAGTTTTTTAAATCTAAATCATTATATTTCATAAATTATTCCTCTCATTCTAATTTTAATTAATAATCAACTCTAACACTCCAATCATTTTGTTTTAAATACTCTTTTGCTTTTGAACAAAGTGGACTACTTATTAGTAACTCTCTTTTCTTAAAATTATGTCCTAAAAAAGTTGCTAATTTCTCACATAATTCCATTAAATCATCAGCATTTTTTCTAATAAATCTACTTTTTGAATCTACTATAAAAATAGCATAAAATTTAGAATCAATAGTAGTTGCACTATAAATATCTATTTTTTTTCTTGAATCTAATTCTTTTGGAAAAATTTGTTTAATCTCTTTAAAAAGTATATTTTTATTTGTATAGTATGTTGTTAGTTCTTTCAATATCTTTCCTTTATCGTATAGATTATATCCAATAAACTCTTTTAAATTATCACAATTTTGACATATGAATTAGCTATAATAATAACAAATTTATAAACATCAAAGAGAAAATGAACAACTTAAGTTATCAAGAACAAACAATTATCACAAGAGGTATCATAAAAGCTGCTGTTTTAATGAGCGAATTTGGAGCAGAATCTATTTTGATAGAACAAGGAGCTCAAAGATTAGGTAAAGCTTTGGGAGTTGATTCTGTTGAAATTTCATTAATTCCTTCAGCCATCGTATTAACAACTTTACATAATAATCAATCAGTTACAACAACAAGAAGAGTTCATCATAAACCAATAAATATGTCAATAGTTTGTGAAATTCAAAAAATTATAATTGATATAGAAAAATATGAACATGATGTAGAATATCTTGATGAAATTTTGAAAAATTTCAAACCTAAATATTATAATAGATGGCTCGTAGTTTTTATGGTAGGATGTGCTTGTGCTTCATTTGCATATTTACAAGGTAGTGATACAAGTGCTTTTTTTATAACATTTTTGGCTTCAAGTACAGCGATGTTTGTAAGACAAGAATTAGCAAAAAGAAAATTTGTTTTAATTATCACTTTTGGAGTTACAGCCTTTGTAGCAACTATGATTGCAAGTCTTTCCCAAATAAGTGGAGTTAGTGCAACTCCTAATATAGCACTAGCATCAAGTGTATTATTGCTTGCTCCTGGATTTGCCTTTGTTAACTCATTTTTAGACTCTTTAAAAGGTTATTTGATGATGGGTTGGGGACGTTGGATGGATGGAGTACTGCTTACAATTGCAACTTCAATTGGAATAATCATTGCTATGGCTATTTTAAATATGAAAGGTTGGTAAAATGACAGAAATAATAGTAAAAATGCTCATTGAATCTATATTTGCAAGTGTTGCTGCTGTTGGTTTTGCCATGGTTTTTAATGTACCAAAACATACTTTGGTTTATTGTGCATTTGGTGGAGCAATTACTTATATAGCAAGAACAATGTTTTTACACTTAGGTTTAGGAATTGAAATATCAACTTTTTTAGCTTCAACTTTTATAGGAATTGTTGCTCTTAGATGGTCAAGAAAATATCTAATACCAAGACCTGTTTATACTGTTGCTTCAATTATTCCCATGATTCCTGGAACTTATGCATTTGCAGCGATGATTAGTTTAGTTGATATGAATAGTCATGGAGTTACAACTGAATTAATAGATATTTTTATTAATAATGGGTTAAAAGCAGTTTCTATTTTAGGAGCTATTAGTTTTGGTTTAGCATTACCATCTTTATATTTTATGAGATTAAATAGACCAATTATTTAGTAAAGAGAAAATCTCTCTTTACCTTTTTATAAATAGAATTTTTTTATAAACTCATCACTTATATCAATAATCTTTCTCTCTCTTAATGACTCAATAACCTCTTTTGTACAATCAACATCATCAGGCCATCTTCGTTTAAAATTATCATGAGCATTTTTGTCAGTTGCATCTAAACACATTGTATGACCATCAATAAATAAATCTCTATTTGAATCGATATTATTACAAACTCTCCAAACTAACATATAAGAATTAGTTACATCATTTTTTGCACTATCAACTATTATTAAAATTTTAATATGTTCAAAAAGTGGTTTTAACTCTTCAAAAAGATATTTTTGATTTCTAGTTTTTTCTACACTAATTACGCAAATTGGATTTTTTGTATCTTTGAAATATTGTTTTAAAGCTTTTACTTCATTTGAAATATTTTGCATTTTTTGAAGTAATTCATCATCTTCTAAAAGTGTAATTCCAAGTTCAGCAACTTCATCACCAGTACAATCAAGTCCTAATTTTCCACCAACTGCAAATTTTGGAGATGAATGGTCAAGTGCATCAACTACACCTTTTGAAACTAACATATCTTCAACATTTATTCTATTTAAAATATATTTTGAAATCTCTTCATGTGAAGTCAGTTCAGGTGCATCTTCATTTACAAAAATCGCATGTTTAACAAAACTCATTTGCCCTACTCCCCAAAATGCATGCATCATTTGAGAAGCATGTCCAGGATAAAGTGTTTTAATTTTTGCAACAATTAGATTATGGAAAACACCATTTTCAGGCATATAATAATCTATTAAATCAGGAGCCGTTGTTTTTAATAATGGTAAGAAGATTCTTTCAGTTGCAAATCCCATATATTTATCTTCAAGTGGTGGTTTACCAACAACAGTTGCTAAATATGTAGGATTTTTCTTACTTGTAATTGCCGAAACTTGCATAAATGGATACTCTTCTTCAAGTGTATAATATCCAGTATGGTCTCCAAATGGTCCTTCAATTCTCATTTTTGAAGGATCAACAAAACCTTCGATAATAAAATCATTATCTTTTGGAACATAAATATCATTTGTAATTGATTTTACAAGTTGGGCATTTTTATTTTTTACAAAACCATAAAGCATAAGTTCAAAAATTCCTATTGGAAGCGGAGCTTGCCCGCACCAAATATACATAGGATCACCTCCTATTCCAATTGATACTGGCATTTTTTTACCAGCTTTTTTATACTCATGGAAGAAATGATTTGAGTCTTTATGAATTTGCCAATGCATTCCTAAAGTTTGGTCATCATAAACTTGAAGTCTATACATTCCAAGGTTTTTTAATTCACCATTTAAAGAAGTCGTGTACACTTGCCCCATTGTAATAAAAGGACCTCCGTCTTGTTCCCAAGTTGTAAGAATTGGTAAATCAGAAAGTTTTGCATCACTTCCAAGTTTTATTACTTGTTGACACTCACCTTTCCCTTTTAATTTTTTAGGAATTGTGTTTTTAAGTGCAAATAATTTTCCAAAAGTAGATAATTTTTCGCTAAAAGTTGTTGGTGGCTTCATTTTTAAAAGCCCTTCTATTTCAGCTCCAATTTTATCTCCATCTCCAATAAAAAGTCTTACAGCTTTTTCATTACAAAAAACATTCATCAAAACTGGTATATCAAATTTTTTATTATTTTTTTTATCTACAACATTTGTAAATAATAAAGCTTTAGAATCCTCTTTTTTTACTTCAATATAAGCAATATGTGGAATTTCTAAATATATATCTAATTCATCATCGATAACTCTTAGCAAATTATTTTTTTTTAATAGTTCAATAGCTTCTTTCATTTTTCCCTCAAATCTAATTCATCAGTTAATTAAGTTGAAATCTTATATCATTTTATCCATAAAATATAGTTTATAATAGAGGTTTTAAGTATGCTTAATAATATTGAATATAATTTTGATGAAGAGATAAATAGAAAAAATACAAATTGTGCGAAATATGATGGTTTAAAAAAATATTTTGGTTATGAGGATTTAAATCCACTTTGGGTAGCTGATATGGATTTTAAAACTCCATCATTTATAAATGATGCAATTATAAAAGCAGCTTCTAACTCTTTATATGGTTATAGTGTTGATACATCTGAACTTTATGCTTCAATTATCAATTGGCAAAAAAATGAACATGATTGGCAAATTGAACAAAAAGATATTTTTATGATAAATGGAGTAGTTCCAGCTTATAGTGCTTGTATTGAAGCATTTAGTGAAATTGGTGATGAAGTTATAGTTCAAACTCCAATTTATCCACCACTTTTTAAATGCGTTACAGTAAATGGTAGAATTGTAGTTGTAAATGAACTAAAAAAAGATGAAAATAACTATTACACTATGGATTTAGAAGATTTAGAAAAGAAAATAACTTCTAAAACAAAAATTTTAGCACTTTGTTCTCCTCATAATCCAGTTGGTCGTGTTTGGAGTAAAGAAGAACTCGAAAAATTAGCAAACATTTGTATAAAACATAACATCATTATAGTTTCAGATGAGATTCATAGTGATATCACTTTTAAAAAGTTTACTCCTATTGCATCTATTTCAAAAGAGATAGCAAATCAAACAATTACACTTAATAGTCCTGGAAAAACTTTTAATATCGCAGGTTTAAATTGTGCATATGCAATAAGTAAAAATGAAGAAATTTTAAATAAATTTAAAAAAATCGCAATTAAAAGAGAGATAAATTCAATAAACTTTTTTGGTTATGTTTCAACAAAAGCAGCCTATGAAAATGGTTCAGTATTTGTTAAAGAATTAAAAAAATATATCATGAATAATATTTTATTTACAAAAGATTATTTAAAAAATATAAATTCAAAAATTGATTTTTTTATTCCTGAAGCAACATATCTTTTATGGTTAGATTTTTCTAAAACAGGACTTTCTCACGATGAAATAAAAGATATTTTACTCACAAAATGCAAAATTGCCCTAAATGATGGTGTTTCTTTTGGTAGCAATGGTAGCAAATATTTTAGACTTAATACTGCATTAAGTAAAAAAACTCTAGAGATAGCCCTAAAACAGCTTTCTTATGAGTTCTAAAAATTTTAGTTAAATAAAGTATTACCTTTTTTCTCACTATATTTTATAATAATTTAGAATTAGGGTAAAAACTTTATTATGTATGAAAAAAAAGTGTACAATCATTTCATAATATTAATAATTAGGAAAATAATATGTCAACACAATTAATATTAGCTTCTGTAATTTTTGTTGCTATTGGTGTTATTTTATCTTTAGTTTTTGTTTTGACTAAATTTATTGGACCAAAGAATGAAAATTCACAATTAAAAAACTCTGTTTATGAAAGTGGTATTTCTAATCCTATTGGAAATACAAATATCAGATTTTCTGTGAAGTTTTATTTAGTTGCTATTTCCTTTTTATTATTTGATGTTGAAATAGTATTTATGTTTCCTTGGGCTGTAAATGTCGTTGAATTAGGTTATTATGGCTTAATTAAGATGTTTATATTTATGGGATTGTTGTTCGCTGGATTAATTTATATTTATAAGAAAAAGGCTTTATTATGGGATTAGGAGTTGAATCAAAACTAGGTGATAGCATAGTTACGACTAGACTTGATCACGCAATAAATTGGGGAAGATCGTATTCTTTATGGCCTATGGCATTTGGAACTGCTTGTTGTGGAATTGAATTCATGGCAGTTGCAGGAGCTAAATATGACTTATCAAGATTTGGAGCTGAAGTTGTAAGATTTTCTCCAAGACAAGCAGATTTACTGATAGTTGCAGGAACAATTTCATATAAACAAGCCCCTATTTTAAAAAAAATCTATGAACAAATGTGCGAACCAAAATGGGTTATTTCTATGGGTGCATGTGCTTGTAGTGGTGGATTTTATGACAACTATACAACAGTTCAAGGAATTGATCAAATAATTCCAGTTGATGAGTACATTGCAGGCTGTCCACCGCGTCCTGAAGCAGTTCTTGATGCGATTATGAGAATTCAAGAAAAAGCAAAAGATGAATCAATTTTAAAAGATAGAGTCAAAGATTATAAAGGATTTTTAGATGTTTAATTGTGATATGTTAATCGATTCTAAAGATTTAAAATCGACTATTTCTAAACTTAAAAATGATGAAAACTACACTATTTTACTCGATATTACTGCTGTAGATTATTCAAAATATCCAGATATTACACCTTCTAGATTTGCTGTAGTTTATATATTAAGAGATTCAACTTTTAAAAAACAAATTTCTATTAAATCTTTTGTTGATGATAATACTTTAGAGATAGATTCAATTTGTGATTTATATGAATCTGCAAATTGGGCAGAAAGAGAAACATATGACCAATATGGAATAAAATTTGTTGGTCATCCTAATTTAAAAAGAGTTTTAAATCATCATCAATTTGTTGGGCATCCTTTAAGAAAAGATTATGAAACTACAAAAGGACAAATTTGTACACAAACTGAAGATTTGATGGATGAAATGCTTCCTAAACTAAAATCTAAAGGTTATAGTGACGAAGAGATAAAAGATTTAATGCTTTTAAATGTTGGACCATCTCACCCTGCAAGTCACGGAACAATTAGAAACTTTGTAGCACTTGAAGGTGAAACTATTACAACTTGTGTTACAGAAATTGGATATTTACATAGAGGATTTGAAAAATCTTGTGAAAATCACACTTATTCTCAAATTATTCCATATACAGATAGATTAAATTACTGTAGTGCTATTTTAAATAATATTGGTTATGCAAAAGCTGTTGAAGAGATGTTAAATATAGAAATAACTCCAAGAGCAAAAATGATAAGAGTTATTATTGGAGAATTAAGTAGAATTATCGATCATCTTGTTTGTAATGCTGCAAATATGGTTGATTTAGGTGGACTTACAAACTTTTGGTATTTATTTACTCCAAGAGATAAAGCTTATGATCTGCTATCAAAATTAACAGGAGCAAGACTAACTAATACTTATACAAGAATTGGTGGATTAGAATTTGATTTATATGATGGATTTAGCTCTGATTTGCAAGAAGTTTTAAAATCAGTTGAAACAGCAATTGATGATGCTTTATCTTTGATAGCACACAATAAAATTTTCCATGATAGAACACAAGATGTGGGTGTTATAAAAGGTAATTTTGCTTTAAAAAATGGAATAACTGGTCCTAATTTAAGAGCAGCTGGTGTTGCATATGATTTAAGAAAAGACAAACCATATTATGGTTATGAAAACTTTGATTTTGATATGGTAATTGGAAGCCATGGGGATGTTTATGACAGAATGATGTGTAGATTTGAAGAGATGATACAATCAATGAGAATCATAAGACAAGCTATGAAAAATCTTCCAGATGGAGATATAAATATTTATGCTCCAGGAGTATTACTTCCTTCAAAAAAAGATGTTTATGGAAATATTGAAGGTTTAATGAATCAATTTAAACTTACATTTGAAGGAATTCATGTACCAAAAGGTGAATACTATTCTTCAACTGAAGCTGCAAATGGAGAATTAGGATTTTTTATAGTTAGTGATGGAAGTGGAAGACCTTATAAAGTTAAATGTAGACCACCATGTTTTTATTCACTTGCAAGTTATTCTAAAATAGTTGAAGGTGGGATGCTTGCAGATGCAGTTGTAACAATGGCAAGTATGAATTTTATTGCAGGAGAGTTTGATAGATAATGAATACATTTGAATACACACCTGAAAATGAAATAAAATTTCAAGAATATGTATCAAGATATCCAAAAATTGATTCATGTATGTTACCAGCACTTTGGTTAGTTCAAGAACAAATTGGATGGGTAAGTCCTGAAGCTATGATTTATGTGGCAGAAAAAATTGGTAAAACTCCTATTCAAGTATATGAAGTTGCAACTTTTTATACAATGTTTAACTTAAAACCAGTAGGAAAATATCATATTGAACTTTGCAAAACTGTCTCTTGTATGTTATGTGGTAGCCGTGAATTAAAAAAACATATAAAAGAAACTATAGGAATAGATGCTGGTCAAACAAGTGACGATGGATTATTCACACTAACTGAAGTTGAATGTCTAGGAGCTTGTGGTGGAGCACCTATGTTTGCATTAAATGGAGAGTATCACGAAAAATTAACTAAAGAGAAAGTTGATGAACTTATAAAGGAGTGTAGAAATGATAACTAAAATTGTAAGTAAAAATTTCGATATTCCGAATTCTCATAAATTAGAAGTTGCTCTTGTGAATGGAAGATATACATCAATTGATAAATTATTTTCAATGAGCCCAAATGATGTTACACAAGAAGTTGTAAAATCAGGACTTAGAGGAAAAGGTGGTGGTGGAGCTGCTTGTGGACCTAAATGGGAGCTAATGCCGCCAGTTGATGAACGTCCTAGATATTTAATAGTTAATGGTGATGAGAGTGAACCTGGAACTTTTAAAGATAGACAAATTTTCCAATATGATCCACATCTATTAATTGAGGGGATTATTTGTAGTTGTTATGCAATAAGTGCACATAATGCTTATATTTATATAAGAGGTGAATATAAATTTTTTATAGATAGAGTAAATGAAGCTATAAAAGAAGCTTATGAAGCTGGAATAATTGGAGATAAAATCATGAATAAATATGATTTTAAACTTGATATTACAGTTCATAGAGGTGGTGGTGCATATATTTGTGGTGAAAAATCTGCGCTTATTGAATCACTTGAGGGAAAACGAGGACATCCAAGACTTAAACCACATGGAAAAGAGTGTGAATGGTTCTTTGATAATCCTGCAACTGTTAATAATGTAGAAACAATTGCAAGTGTTCCAAATATTGTAGAAAATGGCTTTGAAGGTTATACAAAATATGGAACAGAAAAATCACCAGGAACAATGCTATTTGCAATCTCAGGACCTGTAAATAATCCAGGCGTTTATGAAATGGCATATGGAAATAAAATGATAGATTTTTTTAACATTCTTGGTGGTGGAATGAAAGAAGGGAAAAAATTAAAAGCAATTATTCCTGGAGGTTCATCTTGTCCAATACTAACCGCTTCTGAAGTAGAAAAGGCAGTATTGGACTATGAGTCAATGTGGGATATTGGTTCAACTTTAGGTACAGGAGGAATGATAGTTATTGATGAAGATACATCAATGGTTGATGTAGCGAAAAATATTATTGAATTTTATCACCATGAGTCTTGCGGTCAGTGTACCCCTTGTAGAGAAGGGACAGGTTGGATTGATAAGATTTTAAAAAAAATCTTAAGTGGTGATGGTTCAACTGGGGATTTAGAAACTATACTTGATGTATGTAATACTATGAATGGAAAAACGATTTGTGTTTTTGCACCAGCAGTAAAAGATATTATTTCAAGTATTGTTAAAAAATTCCCAGAAGAATTTAAAACATATTTAAAAAACTAAATTTAATTTATTATAGGAGAAAAGTAATTATGGCAAAAAACACAATGACATTAACAGACAATAGAAATGGTAAGTCATATGAGTATAATATTATTGATGGTACAAGAGGACCAAGTGTTGTAGATATTTCTACATTTTATAAAGATTCGGGAATGTTTACTTATGACCCTGGTTATACTTCAACTGCTTCTTGTGAATCAAAAATCACATTTATTGATGGTGAAAACTCTGAGTTAAGATATAGAGGATATGATATTGCTGATTTAGCAGGAAAACACTCTTTCTTAGATGTTTCTTATTTATTAATGAGAGGAAAACTTCCAACTCCTGAAGCTTCTAAAAACTTTGATTTAGAAATCAGACATAGATCATTTTTAAATGAAGGAATTATAAGATTATTCGATGCTTTACCAGATGGTGCTCACCCAATGGCAACGATGGGAGCAGCTACTATGGCATTAGCAGCATTTTATAAAGATCACTTACATTTAGAAGATGAAGAACAATTTAAAATGATGAGAAGAAGAATCTTAGCTAAAATGCCTACAATTGCAGCAATGGCATATAGAAATTCTATTGGTACTCCATTAATTTATCCAGATGTAAATAAATATTTTACTGAAAACTTCTTATATATGTTAAGAGCATATCCAGGTGGAAGAATGAAATATTTAGGTGATGGTAAAAATCAAGAAATCAGACAAGTTGAAATTGATGCACTTGATGCAATCTTTACTTTACATGCTGACCACGAACAAAATGCTTCTACAACAACAGTTAGAAATGTTGGTTCAACTGAAGCTCACCCTTATGTTGCTATTGCTTCTGGTATTTCTGCATTATGGGGAAGTGCTCATGGTGGAGCAAATGAAAAAGTTATGGATCAGTTAAAATTAATCGGTGATGTTAAAAATGTTCCAACATATATTGCAAAAGCTAAAGATAAAAATGATCCATTTAGATTAATGGGATTCGGACATAGAGTTTATAAAAATAGAGATCCAAGAGCTGAAACATTAAAAGGATTACAAGATAAATTAAGAGAAGAATTAAATCTTGATTCTAAATTATTAGATGTTGCTGCTGCTGTTGAAGAAGCTGCATTAAAAGATGATTACTTCAAAGAAAGAGGATTATATCCAAATATTGACTTCTATTCAGGTGTAATTTTAACTGCTCTTAAAATTCCTGTTGAAATGTTTACTCCAATCTTCGTTATTGGAAGAACTCCAGGATGGTTATCACAATGGTCTGAATTGAAACAAGATCCAAAACATAAAATTGCAAGACCAAGACAGTTATATACAGGTAACTAAGAAAAAATAAACTTAAGGTGAAAGGGATATATATGGCAGAGATAGTTAATATTACAATCAATGGCGTAGAAATGCAAGCTACAAAAGGTAGCTTGTTGATTGATAAATTACTGGATGAAAATGTTCATATCCCTCACTTTTGTTATCATCAAGCATTGGGCAAAGATGGAAATTGTAGAATGTGTATGGTTGAAATTGAAGGTCAAAAAAGACCTCAAATTGCTTGTGATACTCCTATAAAAGATGGGATGATTATAAGAACAAAAGGTGAGAATATCGAGAAAGTAAGACGAGAAATTCTTGAACTTGAACTTATCAATCATCCTATTGATTGTCCAACTTGCGACCAAGCTGGAGAATGTAAATTACAAGATTATTACATGGAATCTGGATTTTATGAATCAAGAATAAATGTAAATTCTAAAAATCATGCAAGAAAAAGAGTTGATATTGGTTCTAATGTAATGCTAGACCAAGAAAGATGTGTACTTTGTACAAGATGTGTTAGATTTTGTTCAGATATTACAAAAACTAATGAATTAGGTGTTATAAGTCGAGCTGATCATTCAGTTATTGGAATTTTTCCTGGGCGACCTTTAAATAATCCTTATGCCATGAATGTTATTGATTTATGCCCTGTTGGTGCTTTAACGAATAAAGATTTTAGATTTAAACAAAGAGTTTGGTTTTTAGAAACTTTTGATGCCATTTGTAATGGTTGTTCAAAGGGTTGTAATATTTTTGTTGATCATAGAAAAGAAAAATACAAAGATGACCAAATTTTTAGATTTAGACCAAGAGTAAATAGAGCAATAAATGGTTGGTTTATGTGTGATGAAGGAAGATTATCTTACTCAAAAGAGAATGATAATAGATTTGAGATTCCTTTAGTAAATAAAAATGAAACAGATATAAATAATACAATTGCAAATATTTTTAAAGAATTAACTACAAATAAAAATATCCTAATGGTATTAAGTCCAAATCTTTCTTATGAAGAGATGTTAAATGTAAAAAATTTAGCAAGAAAATTAAATATAAATTTATCAGGATATTCACCAAATACATTTGATGAAAATTTTGCTGATAATTATCTAAGACAAAATGATAAAACTTCAAATAGAGCTTCTTTTAAAGAACTTGAAATTGATGAAACAAAAGAATTTTTTGAAGATAGTTTAAAAAATGCTTCTTTAGTGTTTATAATTGAAAATGATTATTTTGAGAATAATATAAAATTATTAGAAAATAAAAAAATTATCTCTTTTTTTAGTCATTTATGTCTTACTATTGGTTATTCAAATATTGCTGTTCCTGTAGCTTCTTTTTATGAAAAATCTGGAACTTATACAAATTGTGATGGAATTAAACAAAAAGTTATTTCAAAAATGAATAAAAATAATCCAATGAAAACTATAACAACAATAATAGAAAATTTAAAATCTATGATTGAAAAAGGAACTCTATGAGTAGCACAATTATAATTATAGTAAACATTGTAATAGCTGTATTATTAGCTGTTGGATTAACTCCTTTATTTGTTTGGTGGGAGAGAAGAGTCTCAGGACTTATGCAAGATAGAAGTGGTCCAAATAGATGTAATATTGGACCTTTTAGATTAGGTGGATTAATTCAAAGTTTTGCAGATATGCTAAAACTTGTTTTTAAAGAGGATTTTACCCCTTCACATATTAGATACAAGTTTTTCTTTACAGTTGCTCCTGTAATTGTATTTTTATGTTCTTTTTTAACTTTTGCAGTTATTCCTTTTGCTGATGTTTTAGTTATAGATGGAAAAGAAAATATCATGCAAGCAATTCCAAATCAACTTGGAATTATGTGGTTTATTGCATTTGCAGGACTTAGTGTTTATGGAATAATTCTTGGAGGTTACTCATCAGGAAATAAATATGGACTTTTAGGTTCAATTAGAGCCAGTGCTCAAGTTATTTCATATGAAGCAGCTATGGGACTTGCAATTATTTCTATGATTATTTCTTATGGTTCAATTCATCTAACTGATATGGTAAATGCTCAAAGTGGAACTTATCTTGGTTTTATTCCAATGTGGGGAATTTTTGTACAACCACTTGCTGCAATAATTTTTATTGTTTGTTCTTTTGCAGAAACAAATAGAGCGCCTTTTGACTTAGCAGAAGGAGAATCAGAATTAGTTGCAGGATATCATACTGAATATAGTGCAATGAAATTTGGTCTTTTTCAAGTTGGTGAATATGCAGCAATGAGTGCATCAAGTGCTTTAATTGTAACTCTATTTTTTGGAGGATATCAAATCCCTTGGTTAGATACACAAGCTATTCAAAGTAATATAAATTATGTTATCCTAGCAATCATAATAATTCTTCCATTAAAAATATTCTTCTTCACAAGATGGATGAAAAAAAACAATAAAGCAATAGGTGAAAATAAAAGTAGAGAAAAAGAGACAAAAATTTTAACGGTTGCATTTTGGTCTATTTGTTTTGTTTTAATCGCTCTTTTAATCTCTTTTTTAATTACAGGACTTGGAACAAATGGTGTAAATATTACAACTGCTGTAATTCAAGTAGGAACATTTTTAATCAAGTTTTTTATGATGGCATTTGTTTATATTTGGGTAAGATGGACAGTTTTAAGATTCAGATATGACCAATTACAGATGTTAGGGTGGAAAGTTTTAATTCCATTAGCTCTTTTAAATATCGTAGTTACTGCGATTATAGTTGTGGTAGGAAAATAAGATGGCAATAAAAGTAGTACCAAGATATGGAAAATCATTTAAAGATAAATTATACTTACCTGCTATTGCAGGAGGGATGAAAACAACTTTCAAACATTTCATAAAAAATTTAAGTGATATTGATAATTTAAAAACTATGCAATATCCAGAAGTTCAACCAACTGATTTAAACGAAAGATATAGAGGTGTTCATAGACTCACAAAATTTGATGATGGAACAGAAAAATGTGTTGCTTGTTATATGTGTGCAACTGCATGTCCTGCTGAATGTATTTTTATTGAAGCAGAAGAGAGATTTGATGAACACAATGAAAAAAGACCAAAAGAGTTTAAAATTGATTTATTAGAGTGTGTATTTTGTGGATATTGTGTTGAAGCTTGTCCTTGCGATGCAATTAGAATGGATACAGGAATTTTTTCATTTACAGGTTCTAAAAGAGAAGATTTTGTTTTAGATAAAAAAGCTTTAATGGCTAATGAAAGAGCAAAGGATTTGAAATAATGGCTGATTTAATTTTTATTGCCTTAGCATTTTTTGCAATAACAGGCGCTATTGCTATGATAGTTTATAAAAGTCCAATGTACAGTGCACTTGGTGTATTAGTTACAATGCTTAGTGTTGCTGGGATGTTTGCCCTTTTAAATGCAACTTTTTTATTTTTAGTTCAAATAATAGTTTATGCAGGAGCTATTATGACACTAATTCTTTTTATTTTAATGTTTTTAAATATTAAAGATGAAGATTTACCAAATGAACCAAATAAATATAAATTAATTGCTTTAGGTACTGCTATAATGATACCTCTAAACATTCTTGTTTTAAAAGCAATTTCAAATCTTCCTTCAAAAGATTTATCAATTAGTGATAGTGATTTTGGAGCTATAAAACCTGTTGGATTAGAACTTTATAATAATTGGATTATCTCTTTTGAATTAATCTCTATTTTACTTTTAATTGCATTAATTGGTTCAGTAGTTCTTGCTAAAAAAAGAAAATCTAAATTAAATAGCAAGGAGGATTAAGTATGATTTCACTAACTTCTTACGCATTTGTATCAATGATGTTGTTTTCTATTGGTGCAATTGGAGTTATTTCAAGAAAAAATATTTTTGTTATTTATATGTCAATTGAAATGATGTTAAATGGAATAAACTTATTTTTAGTTACATTTGCAAGATATCACTTTAATCTAGATCCTCAAATTATTACAATTATGGTTATATCTATTGCTGCTGCTGAAGCTGCTATATTTTTGTCTGTAATAATTTTATTATATAGATCAAGAAAATCTCTTGATACAGATATTTTCACAACTCTGTCACAAGGGGAAAAATCATGAGTACCTCTTTATTAGTTTGGATAATTTTAGCTCCATTGTTGGGGGCTTTAGCAAATACTTTTTTATATTTTTATCATATAAAAAAGCATAAAGTATCTGAGATATATTTTGCCTTAATTGGGACAATTACACCATTGATATCATTTCTAATAACATTAAATCTATTTCTTCAAATGTTAGAAGAAAAAATCATATTTAAACAACATATTTTTACATGGCTTAGTGTTGATAAATTAAATATAGAAATGAGTTTTTTAGGGGACAATCTTTCTATATTTATGTCTATGTTTGTAACTTTTGTTGGATGGTTAATACATATTTATGCAATAGGTTATATGAAAAATGATGATGGGTTTGGTAAATTTTTTGCATATTTCAATCTATTTTTAGCTTCAATGTTAATATTGGTTCTTGCAGATAATCCAATAATTTTATTTATTGGTTGGGAAGGCGTTGGAGTTTGTTCATATCTATTAATTAAATTTTATTATGGTAATAAAGAAAATGTACTTGCTGCAAATAAAGCATTTATAGTAAATAGAATTGGTGATTTTGGTTTTTTACTTGGTGTTGTAACTCTGTTTTTTGCTTTAGGTCAAATTGATTTATCATTTGGAACAATTGAAGCGAATATAGAAAATGTATCTAAAGAACTTTTAATTATCTCAGGTTTTTTACTTTTTGTTGGAGCAATGGGAAAATCAGCACAAATTCCACTTTATGTTTGGCTTCCTGATGCAATGGCAGGACCAACTCCTATTTCAGCTTTAATCCATGCTGCAACAATGGTAACTGCTGGTGTATATATGGTTGCGAGATTCCATTTTTTATATTCAGGAATTGAAGAAATAGGTTTATTTATAGCTTATATTGGTGCATTTTCAGCACTGTTTGCAGCTATAATAGCAACAAGACAAACTGATATTAAAAAAATTCTTGCATATTCAACAATGAGTCAATTAGGTTATATGTTTATTGCTGTTGGACTTGGATTTTATTCAACAGGACTTTTTCATGTATTTACACATGCTTTCTTTAAAGCTATGTTATTCATGGGAGCTGGTGGAATTATAATAGCACTTCATCATGAACAAAATATTTTTAAAATTGCACAACATAGAGCAAATCTTCCAATTATTGGGATGACTTTTTTGATTGGTGTCATTGCAATTTCAGGGATTCCTCCATTTTCTGGATTTTTCTCAAAAGATGCAATTTTAGCAGCAGCTTTTCAAGAAGGACAATATTTAATTTGGGCTATTGCACTGTTTACTGCCTTTTTAACTGCATTTTATATGTTTAGAATGTATTTTATAGTTTTTGTTGCTCCAAATCATCATAGTAGTGACTATATTTATACTTCAAAAACAATTACTCTTCCTTTGTTTATTTTAGCAATTGGTGCAATTGGTGCAGGTTTTTTAAACCTTCCTTCTGTTTTAGGTGGAAATCATTTTATTGATACTTGGCTTGGAAATTTAAATTCAAAACATATTCATCTAGATCATATGACAGAATATGTTTTGATGGCTATTTCTGTGATAGTTGCAATGACAGGAATTATGCTAGCATATTCAAAATATTCAAATTTTGACGTATTTAAACCTGAAAATGAAACTGGATTTATAGGAAATAAATTTTATATTGATGAAATTTATGACTCATTATTTGTTCAGCCAACAAAAGCTATATCTACTTTTATTGATAAGATAGTTGATACAAAAATAATAGATGCTTTTATCATGTATTCATCAATCACTTTTATAAACATAGGGAAAAAAGTTGCCATGATACAAAATGCAAATGTTAGATTTTATGCAGCATTTATGTTAGTTGGAATGACTTGCATTTTTGTATATTTATATATTACTTTAGGATTATAATATGAGTGCAGATATACTTTCATTTATTATATTTTTACCTGCTGTTGTTGCTGTTGGATTAATGCTAACAACAAGAGATATAAATACAATTAGAAATATAGCTTTTTTAACTACAACTGTTATATTAGCCCTTGTATTAAAAATTTATATAGAGTTTGAACCAAGTTCAGGGATGCAATTTGTAACAAATGTTCCTTGGATAGAAACTTATGGGATAAATTATTATGTAGGATTAGATGGTTTTTCACTTACTATTTTAATGATGATTGCAATACTTATTCCTACATCTTATTTACTTTTATGGGAAGGAAAGACTAAGGGGTATTGGATAAATATGCTTTTAGTTCAAACAGGAGTAACTGGAGCAGTTCTAGCATTAGATGTTGTTTTATTTTATTTCTTTTGGGAAGTTATGCTTTTACCAGTATTTTTACTTATTGGTCAATATGGATTTGGGAATAAAGTATTTACTACAATAAAAGTAACTGTTTATACTATGGTAGGATCACTACTTATGTTTATTGCAATATTGTATCTTGGTGTTTCATATCATAATGAGTTTGGTTCGTGGTCTTTTGCTTATGATAAGTTGATGACTATTACAACTATTGATTATAATACTAAAGTATGGTTATTTTTAGCATTTTTAGCTGCATTTGCTATAAAAATCCCAATTTTTCCATTACATACTTGGATTATGGAAACATATAAAAATGCTCCAACTGGTGCAGTTTTCTTACTATCTTCTATTATGGCTAAACTTGGAGTTTATGCAATAGTTAGATTTATGATTCCAATTTTTCCAGATATTTATGTTGAGTTTTCAACTTGGTTTGTAGCAATTGGATTATTTGGACTTATTTACTTTGGAATTGCTGCACTAATGCAAGATGATATAAAAAGAATGTTTGCATACTCATCTGCTTCACACTTAAGTTTTATATCAGCAGGTATTTTTTCACTAAATTCTTATGGTATAAATGGAGCTTTATATTTAATAATTGCTCATGCAATTGCAACAGGAGCTCTATTTTTACTTGTAGGATTATTACAAGAACAAACTGGATTTAAAACAATCAAAGATTTAGGTGGAATTGCAAAAAAAGCTCCTATTTTTACTTTTATTTTTGCTGTAATGTTATTTGCAAATATAGGACTTCCTGGAACAAATGGTTTTGTTTCTGAATTATTAATAATTTTTGGAATTTACGATTTTAATCATTCATTAGGTTATATTGCTGCACTTACGGTTATTATTGGAGCTTCATATATGTTATGGATGTTTCAAAGAGCAATTTTACAAGATAGACCTGAAGGTTCAAAAGAACTTATTATGAGAGATTTAAAAATTAAAGAGATCATAGGTTTAATTCCATGGGTTATTTTAGTTTTCTTAATGGGTCTTTATCCAGAAATTTTTATAAATAAATTTGAACCAACAGTAACACATTATTTAAATGACATCTTACATATTGGAGCAACAAAATGAATCAATTTTTGTATTTAATTCCAACTCTTATTATTTTAGTTGGGGCAATTGTACTTATGTTTATGAGTATGTATAAAAGATTCAATGTTAAAAACTTTATTGTTGTTTCATCATTTTTCTTGATAATAGCATTAGGATTCACGCTAGTAAATATAACTACTTCATATTCAGTTCAACCTTATCCTCATTTTTTAAATAATGTTTTAACTTTTGATAGTTTTTCAAACTTTTTTAATATCATGTTGATTGCGGGAACATTATTAACTTTACTAATTGGTGAGCATTATTTTCAACATAGAAGTTATTTTAAAGGGGAATTTTTTTCTCTTCTACTTTTTGCACTATTTGGAATGATGATATTAGCTCACTCAAATGAATTAGTTACTGCATATATTGCACTTGAAATTGCATCTTTTTCTGTTTATATCATGGTTGGATACAATTCAGATGATGCAAAAAGAGTTGAAGCAATTTTTAAATATTTAGTTTTAGGTTCATTTATTGGAGCTTTTTATCTCTTGGGAGTAGTTCTAATTTATGGAGCGACAACAAGCACAAATTTAGCAGATATTTTAACATTTATTACAAATGCAAATTCTCAAGATATGGTTTTAATTTATATTGGATTTACTTTAATTTTATTTACTTTTTTATTCAAAATTGCAGCGTTTCCTTTCCAATCTTGGTTATTAGATGTTTATAGAGGTGCACCAATGATTATTACTGCATATATGGCATCTACATTTAAAATTGCAATTTTTTCTTTTTTCTTAAGAGTGATTTTAGAATATATAGCACCAATTGTTGATTTCTGGGATGGCATAATTTCAGTTATAATAATTTTAACTCTTGTATTTGGAACTTGGTTAGCAATTACTCAACAAATTGTAAAAAGAATGTTAGCTGCATCTTCTATTGTTCATACAGGTTATTTACTTCTTGCTTTTATTGCTTTAAGTTATAAAGATGGGCATATAATAAATCTTGCTTCTGCTTATGCAATAATGTTTTATTTAATTGCATATTTATTATCAGCTCTTGGAGCATTTGGATTAGCTTCGCATATTATTTCAGAAACAAATGTAAAAGTTACCTATGATGATTTTAAAGGTTTAGCAAAACAAAGACCATTTTTAGCAGCTATGATGACTATATTCTTATTTTCTCTTGCAGGAATTCCTTCAACAATAGGATTTATTGGAAAGTTTTATGTATTCACTGAAGCAATAAGTGCAGGTTATACTACGCTTACAATAGTTGCAATTATTGCAACTATTGTTTCTGTATATTATTATTTCAAACTTGTTGCAATGATGTATTTTTATCCAGCAAAAGAAGAGTGTGTGTCTATTGAATTTAATGATAAAAGAGTTTCAACTTATGCAATTGCTTTTGTTGCAATCTTGACTATTTTAGGTGGTATTGGTTCAGCAATTGTATTTTTTATACCTGTGATGAATATAGACACTATTATTAATTTAACTCAATTATCTGTTCAATCTTTATTTATAAAATAGACTGTGTTAATATGTAACATGGCTACTTATAATTAATCTATTTTTCAAACAAAAAAACAACTAAATAAAATCCCCTTTTCAGGGGTAACTCACTCTATATTAAATGCCCTTTTCTATAAAAAAACTTCAAAAATATAATTATCATTGAAGTAGATTTAAGCTATTATTTTGCTATTATTCAAAAAAATCAAAAATCGCAGAAAGGATAGCAAATGAGTGACCTAATAGAAGGTTATTTAGGGAAAACAGTTGAAGGAAAGAAAAGTAGATTACCAGCTAAACTTGATTTTATTCAAAGTTTTACTGGTGGTTTCTTAGCTTTATTTATGTGGGCACATATGTTGTTAGTTGCTTCGATATTAGTATCGAAAGATTTTATGTACACTGTAACAAAACTTTTGGAAGGAAGTTTTATTTTTGAGGGAGGAAATCCTTTATTAGTTTCTTTAGTTGCAGCAGTAATATTTGTAATTTTTATAGTACATGCTGCTCTTGGTATGAGAAAATTACCTGGTAATTTCAAACAATTTCAAGTAATGAAAGCTCATGCAAAAAGTATGGGACATGATGATACAAAACTTTGGTTTACACAAGCCTTCACTGGTTTTGCTATGTTCTTCTTAGGATCTGTACATATTTATGTAATCTTAACGCATTCTGATAAAATTGGACCAATGGCTAGTTCAGATAGAGTATGGTCTGAATATATGTGGCCTTTATATATCTTATTATTATTAGCTGTTGAATTCCATGGAACAATTGGTCTTTATAGATTATGTGTTAAATGGGGATGGTTTGATGGTGAAAATCCAAAAGCAACAAGAAAAGCACTTAAAAAAGTTAAATGGGCTTTAACAGTATTCTTCTTAGTATTAGGATTCGCTTCACTTGCAGCTTATATGAAAATTGGTATGGAAAATGCTAAAAATGGAACAGTTGGAGAAAGATATCAACCAACTGCTAAAGTGATAGAATTTAATATAACAAATAAAAGTGTTGGGAGAATTGCATAATGAAAATTAATTACTGTGATGCGTTAGTAATTGGTGGTGGATTAGCAGGGTTAAGAGCTGCTGTTGCTGCACAAAAAAAAGGTTTAAGTACAATAGTTTTATCTTTAGTACCTGTTAAAAGATCACACTCTGCTGCTGCTCAAGGTGGTATGCAAGCTTCATTAGGTAACTCAAAAATGTCTGATGGTGATAATGAAGATTTACACTTTGCTGATACTGTTAAAGGTTCTGACTGGGGATGTGATCAAGAAGTTGCTAGAATGTTCGTTCACACTGCACCAAAAGCTATTAGAGAATTAGCATCTTGGGGGGTTCCTTGGTCAAGAGTAAAAGCTGGTTCAAGAGAAGCAGTTATTAATGCTAAAAAAACGACTATTACAGAAGAAGAAGATAGACATGGTTTAATTACATCAAGAGACTTTGGTGGAACTAAAAAATGGAGAACTTGTTATACAGCAGATGCAACTGGACATACAATGTTATTTGGTGTTGCAAATGAAGCATTAAGAAATAATGTTGACATTAGAGATAGAAAAGAAGCTTTATCAATCATTCATGAAGATGGAAGATGTTATGGAGCTGTTGTTAGAGATTTAATTACTGGTGAATTAGAAGCTTATGTTGCAAAAGGTACATGTATTGCAACAGGTGGATATGGAAGAGTATTTAAACAAACTACAAATGCTGTAATTTGTGAAGGTATTGGAGCTGCAATTGCACTTGAGACTGGAATTGCAACTTTAGGAAATATGGAAGCTGTTCAATTTCACCCAACACCAATCGTACCATCAGGTATCTTATTAACTGAAGGTTGTAGAGGAGATGGTGGTATCTTAAGAGATGTTGATGGTCACAGATTTATGCCAGATTATGAACCAGAGAAAAAAGAACTAGCTTCAAGAGACGTTGTTTCAAGAAGAATGATTGAGCATATTAGAAATGGAAAAGGTGTTCCTTCTCCTTATGGATACCACGTATGGTTAGATATTTCTATTCTAGGAAGAGAGCATATTGAGAAAAATTTAAGAGACGTACAAGAAATTTGTATGATTTTCAACGGTATAGATCCAGCTGATGAAGGTAAAAAAGGATGGGCACCAGTTCTTCCTATGCAACACTACTCAATGGGTGGAATTAGAACTAAACCAACTGGTGAATCACAAAAATTAGCAGGATTATTTGCTTGTGGTGAAGCTTCTTGTTGGGATATGCATGGATTTAATAGACTTGGAGGGAACTCTGTTTCTGAAACAGTTGTTGCAGGTATGATTATTGGTAACTATTTTGCTGATTATTGTTTATCTAATGATGTTAATATTCCAACAGCAACGGTTCAAAAATTCTTAGATAAACAAAATAAATACATTGATGAAATTTTATCTTATAATGGAAATGAAGATATTTTCAAAATCAAAAATAGAATGCAAAACTTAATGGATGAAAAAGTTGGTATCTTTAGAGATGGTCCACACTTAGAAGAAGCTGTTAATGAGCTTGAAGATTTATTGAAAAAAACAAAACATATTAATGTTAAATCTAAAGAAAGAGTTGGAAATCCAGAATTAGAAGAAGCATATAGAGTACCAAGAATGTTAAAAGTTGCTCTTTGTGTTGCTAAAGGTGCATTAGAAAGAACTGAATCTAGAGGTGCACACTATAGAGAAGATTATTTAAAAAGAGATGATGCTAACTGGTTAAACAGAACATTAACTTCTTGGCCTGATGAAAATCAAACTCTTCCAACTATTTCATACGAACCATTAGATATTATGTCAATGGAATTACCACCTGCATTTAGAGGTTATGGTGCAAAAGGTATGATTATTGAAAATGAATTATCTGCAAAAAGACAAGCAGAAGTTGATGAAGTTACTGAAAAAATGCAAGCAGAAGGTAAAGATAGACATGAAATTCAACATGCATTGATGCCATTTGACTTACCAATGAATTATAAAGAGAAAAACGAAAGAGCAGGAGATTTATAATGAGTATCGAAAAAGGTAGAGAAATAACTATATCAGTTCTTAAATTTAATCCAAGAAGTAAGGTTTCAAAACCTCACTTTGTTGAATATAAATTAGAAGAAACTCCAGGTATGACTCTTTTCATTGCTTTAATGAAAATTAGAGAAACAATGGATCCAGATTTATCTTTTGACTTCGTTTGTAGAGCAGGTATTTGTGGTTCTTGTGGTATGGTTGTAAATGGAAAACCATCATTAGCTTGTAGAACATTAATTGCAAATTATCCAACTGGAAAACTACAATTAATGCCTATGCCTGCATTTGAATTAATTAAAGATTTATCTGTAAACACAGGTAAATGGATGGATGGAATGTCTAAAAGAGTTGAGTCATGGATTCATAATGACCACGAAGTAGATATTTCTAAATTAGAAGATAGAATTGATCCAGATGTTGCAAATGAAACATTCGAATTAGATAGATGTATTGAGTGTGGTATTTGTGTTGCTTCTTGTGGAACAATGCTTATGAGACCAAACTTTGTTGGACCTGTTGGATTAAACAGAGTTGCAAGATTTGAAGTTGACCCACATGATAAAAGAACAGCGGAAGATTTCTATGAATTAATCGGTGATGATGATGGAATTTTTGGTTGTATGTCTTTAATGGCTTGTGAAGACCATTGTCCAAAACACTTACCATTACAAAACAAAATCGCTTACTTAAGAAGAAAATTAGTAGCACTTAGATAATTATTGCGAAGGATTTACTCCTTCGTAAATAAGAAAATATAAAAAGTTAAATATCATTAGTGATATTTAACTTTTTATATTTTTGGGGGATTTAAAATGAGTTTAGTAAATGACTACTTTTTATTATATCACGGTATAACTTTTGAGCAGAATTTAGATGTTGAACCAATTGAAACAACAATAAATGATGAAACATTCACAATTTTTGCTTTAATTATAAGTGCTACAAGAAAAAATTATGATAAATTTTTACCACTTACATCTTTTAAAACATTATGTCAGCAAATAAAAGTAAAAAGTCCTTCAAATATTAATGAATTAAATCATTTGCAACATAATGTAATTGAAACTATTGCAAAAAATAGATCTAAACAAAATATATCTGTTTTACATTCATCATTTGAATACTTAAAAAATGAAAATATTATAAATAATGAACACTATAATAAATTATTATCTTTATTTGAAGATAAAGAGTTTAATATTACTGAAGATCCAATTCATAATTTATTAGAAGAGATAGATGAAGAAAACAAATCTTCATTTAAAGATTTAAAAATAACTTTAGAAAGTTTAATTGCTGAACTTAAAAATAACATATCAAATGAAGAAATATTAAAAGAAGTAGAAAATACAAAAAACTATTTAGATAATCAAAAATTCTCTATAGGAATTACTGGCGTTATGAATGCAGGTAAATCTACAATGCTAAATGCACTAATGGGAAAAGAGATTCTAGGAAGTGCTGTTGTTCCTGAAACTGCAAACTTAACTATTGTAAAGCATAATCCAACTGATACTGCAAAAGTTTATTATTGGAATGAACAAGAATGGGAAAGAATAATAAAATCAGCTTCTCAACTTGAATCTATGAAAGATTTTGTTGATGAAACAAATAAAATATTTGGAGATAATCTAAAAAACTATATAAGACCTGTTTCAAGATTTGATGAAATTGATATAAAAGATTTATCTTCTTATACATCAGCAGAAGCAAGTGGGAAAAAATGTAATCTTGTAAAATATGTAGAATTAGGTTCAAAACTTGATTTTTTAAGTGATGGTATAGAAATAGTTGATACACCAGGACTTGATGACCCTGTTATTCAAAGGGAAGAAATTACAAAAGAGTATATATCTGCTTGTGATATGATGTTACATCTTATGAACGTTTCTCAAAGTGCTACGTTGAAAGATGTTGATTTTATTATTGATGCTGTTTTATATCAAAATATTTCTAAACTTTTAATAGTAATAACAAGAGCTGATACAGTTACAAAAGACCAACTTAATGAAGTTATAAAATATACAAAATCTTCAATTGAGCGACAATTAAAAGCACAAAATAAAGACTCTCAACTTGATTATATTTTAAAAACTATCAAATTTATTCCTATTTCTGGAAGAATGGCTTTATTACATAGAACAGGACGAGCTCAAGAAGCATTAGATGCTGGATTTAGACTTGAAGATACTGGTATTTTAGAGATTGAAAAATATCTAACAGAAACACTTTTTGGAACAAACTCACAAAAAGGTGAACTTGTAATTCAATCTTGCAAAAATCAATTACAAAAAATTGTTGAAAAACAAACATCATTTTATAACTATGAATTAAAACTTTTATCAAAATCAAAAGATGAATTAGAAAAAGAATTAGAAGAATTTAATAAGAAAAAAGCTGTAAATACTAGAATTTTCCAAGCAATGAGTGAAGATATTAATTTTTATAAAAACGATGCAAAATCATATATTGATTCACTTGAAACATTTTTACAAAGTGAGCTAATTGACTTACAAACAGTTATAAAACAAAGAGTTGTAAGTGATGTTAGATACTCATTTGAAAAAACGAAAAAAAGACCTGAAAATAGTAGAATCAAAGTTATTGTTGAAACTGCTATTAAAGATGGAATTATTGATGTGATTAGAGATTATAGGTATAAATTTATCAAAAAATCTCAAACTATTGGAGAACAATGTGAACAAAAATACCATGATATGGGATTTACAATAGGACATAAAAATGAAAATTTTGATGCAAGAGGTTTTTTCCAAGATGATTTTAAATCAGGATTTTTAACTTCAAATAATGAAATTCTAGTTTCTCAAATAACTGAAGCTGTTTCAAAATCAAAAGAATCAAAAATAAATGAACTTGATAGAGAAATCGAAGTATTAATATCAAATCAATTTTCATCAATAGACCAAGATATAAAAGCTAAGGCAAAAAAAGTAAGTAATTTATTAATTGAATCATTTTTTACTACTTTAAATGCTCCATTAAAATCATTTGAACAAAAACTAAAAAATGATGAAGAAACACTTCAAAATCAAATTAATTCATTTGAAGAAAATGATAAAAATAGAGCTCAATTATCAATTGATATACATAAAAATATTAAAAAACTTGAAAATATTTCAACAACTATAAAAGGATTATACTAATGAGTGCAAATTTAAATATCCTAAAAAGTTTTATTAACGAATATAAAGAAACTTATTCTATTGAAGAAGTTATTTATGAAGAAGGTTTAGTTGGTGATATAAAAAAGGTTCAAAATAAACTTCTTGATGAAAAGTTTTTCCCATCAAATCAGCTGAAAAATATTTTAAATAAACAAATTAGACGTGCACGTTATCCTATGGAAGTTGCAATTACTGGGCAATTTAGTGCTGGTAAATCAACATTTTTAAATGCCCTACTTTCAAGAAATATCTTACCGACAGGAATTACACCTGTAACTTCAAAAGTAAACTTTATAAACTATGGCGAAGAGTATAAACTAAAAATCACTTATTATTCAGGTGCTCAAGAATTTGCACCAATTGAAAGTATTGCTGATTTTACAGATCAAAGACAACATGAGATGAAAGACATAAAATATCTAACTCTTTATGCTCCTATGGATATTTTAAAAGATATTTCATTTGTTGATACGCCAGGATTAAACTCTCAATCTCAAAGTGATACAGAAACAACTAGAAAAGTTTTAAGAGATGTTGGTGGAATTATTTGGTTAACACTTATTGATAATGCAGGAAAACTATCAGAAGCTGAAGTTTTAGAAGAGTATATGCAACACTTCAAAAATAAATCTTTATGTGTTTTAAATCAAAAAGATAAATTAACTCCTGAACAAGTTGAAACTACAACAAAATATGTAAGTGATAAGTTTTCAAAATTCTTTGCGAAAGTTGTACCAATTTCTGCAAGGATGGCACTTGAATCAAGAGCTCAACAAAAAGATATTTTGATTGAAGATGAATATACAAAAATAGTTACTCAATTCAAAAAAGATTTACTTGAAAAAAATGTTGATGATTTAGATTTTTTTGAAAATAGTTTTAAAGATTATAAAAATAAAATTCACTCAATTCAAAACTCAGATGCAACAACAAATACAAAACTTTTAGAAGATTCAAATATTCAAGATGTATTAGAATTTATAAATAACACTATTAGACCACAAGCAGCAGAAGCTAAAGAGTTTGCTATTAAAAAAGATTTAAAAGGTATTTGTGAAATTTTAGTAAAAGAGTATGAAACAATTACAAAAGTTTATGATGCTCTACTTGAAGTGTTAAAATCTTGTGAACCAAAAGTAATTGAACACTTTGAAAATATTCATAAAAGATACTCTAAAGAATTATTTAATATTTATAATTCTTTAGAATCAATTATGGAAAAAATTGCCCACGAAACATATAAAAATATCAAACGTAGAAAAGCTTTTAGATTTGAAGAATCAAAAGGTTTTTTAGGTGAAAAAATAGAAAAATTCTCTTATGAAACTTTTTGGATTGATTCAGATGCTGTTTATAAATCACTATTTTATGATGACCAAACTGTAGATAAAATGTTCAAAAGATCAATAAAACTTCTTAAAAACATAGAATTAAATACAGATGATGCATTTAGAGAAGGTTACAATATCATAAAAAATGAAGTTTCAAAATGGCAAGAACCTTATGAATTAATAAGAAAACATAGAGAAATTGCTTCTGATTTTGAGTTCTCAAATACAAGACACTTTGCAGCTAAAGTTTATGAAAATGTGTTAAGAGCATATCATACTGCAATTTTAGAAAATATTTCAGCTTTAAGAAAAAAATTCGCATACTTTAATGGTGCTTTATCTTATTCTTACATTCAAACAACTCAAGCAACTATCGCTCACTTTGAACAACAAATATTTGAATCAGAGGAGTTATATAAAAAAGAACCTTCAAGATTTGCAATTTCACATCCAAGAGAAGATGAAATTGTGGCAAAATTAAAAGCGAATTTTGGATTTGAAAAAATTGAAGACTTTTTAACTTCAAAAAGAAACTATTTATTTAAAATTATCAAATATTCTAAAGAACAATATCTTGAAATAAATGAAGATAGAATCAAATTTGTAACATCAAAAAAAGAGCAATATCTAGATAAAATCAAAGATTTAGAAAATATTAAAGAGGGAATTTAATCCTCTTTATTTGTTTCTCTTTGGTATAATCCTTTATGAAATATTTAAATCATTATCCAAAACACTTACAAGAACAAGTACAAACTTTAATAGAAAAAGATAAACTTACTTCTTATATAAAAACAAAATATCCAAATACTCACACTTATACAAACGATAAAGCTTTATATGATTATGTAATGAATTTCAAAAATGATTATTTCAAAAAATATCAAGTTTCAAAAGTAATGTATGATGGAAAAATAAATGTTATAAATAATGCACTAGGCATGCACTCAATAGTTTCAAGAGTCCAAGGTTCAAAACTAAAATCAAAAAATGAGATAAGAGTTGCAACTATTTTTAAAAATATGCCTGAAGAGTTTTTAGAAATGATAGTTGTACATGAACTTGCACACTTTAAAGAAAGAGAGCATGATAAAGCTTTTTATAATCTTTGTACATTTGTCATGCCTTCTTATCATCAAGTTGAATTTGATCTAAGAGTTTATTTAACTCATATTGATTTATTTGGAAAAATTTATTAAATGCTTTTTTCTTGCGATTTTTAACTGCTAAAATTTTATGAAAATTTAAAGGAGTTAAAATGAGCAATTTTTTATACATTACGGATCAAGATGAATACTCTGATCATAGTTTTATTGGTCCTTTATTTCAAAAATATTTAACAAAACATTTTGATATAAATACAACTTTTTTTTCAAATACAAAAGAAAATATTGAATTTGAAGAAAATGGAAGAATAATTATTCCTAAAAAATTCCAAAATAATATTTTAGAAGAGTTACAAAAAGCTGGAATAAATCTTGAAAAGTTTGAATTTGTTGTCATAAGAAACAATACAGATTTACTAAAAGAAGTTTTGGATAAAAAACAAAACTACAACTTCAAAGTTGGATTTAGACTCTCTTTTCCAAAACGAATAGCAAAACTGCAAACAGATGAAGCTAACAATAAAAAAACACTATTTGATGTAATAAGCAATAAAATCAAAACATTTACAGAAATAAGTTTGATTAATAAATGTGATATATTTTTACCAACATCATTTCAAATGAAAGATGACTATTTTAAAGATGTAAAAACAAGAAGTTTTGTAATTCCATCAGCAATTGATCCTGATAATTTACACGAAAATATTCAGCATGAAAGTAGTGAAAAAAGATTTTTTTATGCAGGAACTTTGGATAAATTAAGAGAATTTGAAATTATTTTAGAAGCGTTTAGCAATATAAATAGTTCAAATTATAAACTTATGATTTCGACAAAAGACCCTGAATATTTAGAAAAATTACTAGAAGATTTTGAAAATTTATCTAATAATATTGAAGTTTATAATGCAACAAATAGAGATGAACTTCTTGAACTGATTGCAAAAGCTGATGTTGGGATAGCAACATTACCTGATATTGCTTTATTTAACTCTTCAACACCAATGAAAGTTTTAGATTATTATTCAAGTGCAATTCCTTGTATTATGAGTAATAATGAAAATAATACTTCAATTTTTGAAGACAACATAAGTGCTTGGTTCACAAATTTTGATGAAGATTCAATTAGAAAAAAACTTGAACAAATCATAAATTTATCAAAAGACGAAGTTGCCAAAGTAGGTCAAAATGGACAAAATCGCCTTTTATCAGTTAGAAATTATGAAAGAATTGCAGCTGATTTAGCCCACCAATTAAATATTTTATAAGAAGATTTTCTTCTTATAAATCTATCTTGATTCAAATCATTTATATACTTTAAACTTTTTGATAACATCACTTTTATTTTATTTATAAAGTTTGTAAATGCAAAAATTTTTTAAACAATTCAAAAAAATAAACTCAGAACCTATGGAAAAATCAAACCTTATTTGGTCATGGATTGGTTCATTTATTGGGATTTTAGCTATCTCTTTTTTTCATCGTGACGTTTTAGATGATAAAGATTTAAGTTTAGTTATTGGCTCTTTTGGAGCAAGTGCTGTTTTAGTTTATGGAGCTGTTAATTCACCTTTAGCACAACCAAGGAATTTAATAGGTGGACATATTTTATCAGCAATTATTGGAGTAATATCATTTAAACTTTTTTCTCAAAATCTACTATTAGCTTCTGCATTTGCTGTTGCAACTTCTATTTTGATTATGCAATTAACTCTAACTTTACATCCACCAGGAGGTGCAACTGCTTTAATTGCAGTTATTGGAAGTGAGAAGATTCATAGTTTAGGATTTTTATATGTTTTATATCCTGTTACAACAGGAGCATTTCTTTTATTAATTATTGCTCTTGTTGTAAACAATATCCCAAAACATAGATATTATCCTGAATCTTTAAAAGACTTTAGTAAAAAATGGTTTAGTGAAGATTAAAATTTATCTTTAAATCTTTTTAAATTTTAATCTCAAAGAGTTTAATACAACTGTTACAGAAGAAAAACTCATAGCAATTCCAGCATACATTGGACTTAGCATTACACCAAGTATGGGATAAAATAATCCAGCTGCTAAGGGAATACCAGCAGCATTATAAATAAATGCCCAAAATAGGTTTTGTTTTATGATTTTCATTGACTCAATTGATAAATTTATACTTTTTAAAACAGCACTTAACTCATTGTTAATAAGTATTATATCTCCTGCATCTTTAGTTATATCAGAACCTGAATTTAGTGTGATTCCAATATCTGCTTGTTTGATTGAAGGGGAATCATTTATTCCATCACCTACAAACATAACTTTTGCTTCTTTTTGAAGTTCCATGATTACTTTATATTTTTCATCAGGAAGGACTTGTGCATATACTTTTTCTATTCCTAATTTTTGAGCTACACTATTTGCTGTAGTTTTATTATCACCTGTTAATAAAATAGGTGTTATATCTTTTGCTTTTAAATTTTCTATTAACTCTTTAGCACCCTCTTTTATCGTATCTGCCAAGGCAAAAACTGCAACGCATTTTTTATCAAATGAAGCTAGAATAACTCCACTTCCTTCCTCTAGTGATTTATTGTAAAACTCTAAATATTTATTTTCTAATAAAACTTCATTTTTTTCTAAAAAATCAAGATTTCCAATCAATACTTTTTTATCTTCAAAATTTGCACTTATTCCTTGTCCTGCGATGATTTGAATATCTGTAAATATTTTGTCACAAGCTAGATTTTTTGCCTTAGCAAAATTTACCACAGCTTTTGAAATAGGATGTTCACTTTGTGTTTCAAGTGAAGCTAAGATATCTAAAAATGACTCTTCATACAAAGCATCTTTAACACTTATAATTCCTGTTGTTAAAGTTCCTGTTTTATCAAAAACTGCATATTTTATATCTTTTATAAGTTCAAGTATTTCTGGATTTTTTATCAAAATTCCCTCACGTGCACCTTTTCCAACTGAACTAACTATTGCAATTGGAGTTGCTAAACCTAAAGCACAAGGACAAGAGATAATCAAAACAGAAATAGAAGCTAATATTGCGTCCATTGCATCGCCTATGATAAAAAACCAAATCAAAAAAGTAGCAATTGAAATAACTATAACAGTTGGTACAAAAATATTTGCAACCTTATCTGCAAATCTACTAATAGGAAGTTTTTTACTTTGAGCTGTACTTAAAAGAGCAACAATTTTAGAAAGGGTTGTATCTTTTGACTCTTTTAAAACTTCAACTTCAATAACACCTGAGGTATTTAAAGTTCCTGCTATTACCTCATCACCTATTGTTTTATATACAGGCATTGATTCACCAGTAAGCATCGAAGTATCAATATCTGCACTTCCTTTTTTTATTATTGCATCTGTTGATATTTTTTCTCCTGATTTTATAAGAACTTTATCTCCCACTTTTAATTGTGTTGCTAAAATAGTTTTATAACTTCCATCTTCACAAATCAAAGTTGCATTTAAAGGAGCTAAATCCATAAGTTTTTTCAGAAAATCTGTTGCTTTTGCTTTTGAACGCTCTTCAAGTAATCGCCCTAAAAGTATAAAAGTGATAATTACAACCGCTCCATCAAAATAGATAAATCTTAAATGTTCAGGAAATAAAGAGGGAAATAAAACTACAAAAACAGAATAAAAATAAGCAGCACTTGTCCCAAGAGCAACTAAAACATTCATATCGTAATTTTTGTTTTTCAAAGCCTTAAACGCCAAATTATAAAATCTAGCTCCCGCATAAAACTGCACAACTGTAGCTAGTGCAAACATTACATATTGATTTACTTGCACATTTTCAAGTGGGAAAAACATAAAATAAAACATAATCACAGCAATACTAGCACTAAGTATAAATACTCTTTTTAGTTCATTGTATGCTTTTAGTTTACTTTTTTCTAAAGCTTCTAAATTTTCTTCAACTCCATAACCTAACTTTTCTATTTTATTGATTAGGCTTTGTTTATCTAAAAATTCTGTATTTATATAAAACTCACCCTCATTTGAAGCGAAACTCACTTTTGAAGACTCTAAACCTTTCATTTTTCCAACAACCTTCTCTATTCCATTTGAACAGTTTACACAAGTCATTCCTGAAATATTTAGATTGATTTTTTCTTTAGACATTTTTATTCCTTTATGCCCTTTTGCGCAAGTATCAATAATGTTTTTATATACTCATTTTTTATATAATAAAAAGACATTTTTTTATCTTTTGTAAACTCAACAATTCCATATTTTCTTAAAATTCTGAGTTGATGGGAAACATGAGATTGAGGGATTTGCAATAAATTCACCATCTCTCCCACACAAATTTCATATTCTAAAAGAGCAAATAAAATTTTTACACGAATGGGATCGTTTAGTGCTTTAAAAATATTGCTTAATTGGGTAAGTTCACCCTCATTTGGTAATTTTTTTTCTATATCACAAATATAACTTACATCTTCACAACAAGAACGAATAAGTTGTTTCGAATTACTCATATTACTCTTCTATAATTTCAAATCCGATTGAACTCATTTCTGCTTTAAAATTTGCTTCTTGTTCTTCATTTTCTATATTAACAGTAACTTCTTTTGGACTTGATTCTAAGTTAACTTCAATTGCTCCAAAATCATCTTCTAAAGAACCTTTTATCAAGTTTGCACATTTCATGCAAGAGATATTTTTTGCTTTAAATGTTTTTTTCATAATTACTCCATTTTATATGTTAATTTTATCATATGAAGATATTATCATATGATATATTTATTGTCAAGTCTAATTTATGAATTATTTTGATAAATATTCATACAAATACAAATATTGTCTTAACTCTTTTAAACTTTCAAGTTTTGTTCCCTCTTCTATCCAAGCTTTTATATTTAAAGGAATTTCAAGGGGTTTTAATAACTCTTCTTTTTTCTCTTTTGAGATTTTTTCATGTTCAGTCAAAACTGAAATATGACCTAGAACAGAAGTTAATCCTAAATCTCTAATTTGGGCTATCTCTTCTACACTTTTTCCTTCATTTAAAAGTTCATAAGTTTCAAGATATGTTTTTGTTAGTTTCTTTAAAGGCTCTTTTTGTTCAAGTTTTTCTTTAAATTCATCTTTTATCTCTTTGCATAAATTTAAAAAAGTCTCTCCATATTTTTCATATTTTACAAGACCAACGCCATTTATATTTAACATTTCATCTTTTGTAATTGGCAACTTTAGGGCAAACTCTTTTAAAGTTTTATCTCCAAATATCACATAAGCTGGAATTTCATGTTCTAATGCTATCTCTCTTCGTAAGGTTCTGAATCTTTCATAAATTAGCTCATCAAAACTTAACTCAGTCTCTTCTTCTTGGATTTTTGAAGCAATTCCTAGTTTATCACTATCAATAAAAAGTTTTTCTTTACCTTTTAAAATCTCTAAACCTAAAGAACTTATTTTCAAGGCTCGAAATTCCCCTAAAGTAAGTGCTTGAATATCTATTAATTTATCTGCAATTGCTATCCACTCATTTTTGCTTTTATCAATTCCTAGATTATAAACGCTTAGTTTATCATGTCCAAAATCTAATAACTTTTGATTTTTTGAACCACGTAAAATATCAATAATATGATTTAATCCAAATCTTTGTTCACTTCTATAAATGGCACTTAGAAGTTTTTGAGCATCCACACTCACATCAACCTGATCCACTTCACCTTTTGTGCAGTTATCACATAGAGTTTTACAAGCTTCTATCTCATCTTCAAAATAACCTGCAATCATCTTATGACGGCAATTATTACTCACACAATATCTATACATAAACTCTAACTTATCAAGTCCAGTTTGTTTGTAAGCATTATCTATAGCTTCTTCAATTTGGATTTTTCTTTTTACCTCATCAGATTTTGAATAAAGCATATAAACATAAGACATTTCACCATCACGACCAGCTCTTCCTATTTCTTGATAATAATTTTCAAGGGTTTTAGGCAATGAAGTATGTATTACAAAACGGATATTTGATTTATCAATTCCCATACCAAAAGCGATTGTTGCTACCACAATATCTATTTTTTCATATACAAAATCATTAAAAACTTCATTTTTTCTATCATTACTAAGTCCTGCATGATAAGCTTTTGCGCTATATCCACTTTCACTTAAAAACTCAGCTGTTGATTCAGCTTCTTTTCTTGTGAAAGTATAAATAATCCCACATAAACCTTTGTGGGTTTTTAGGAAATTTAATATTTGAGTTTTCCCATTTGCAATTCGTGGTTCTACTTTTATATCAAGATTATCTCTTACAGTTTTTGCTCTAAAATGTCTAGGATTTTGCAAGTTCAAAGAGGAAGCAATATCAGCTTCAACTTTTTTTGTAGCAGTTGCAGTAAATGCGCAAATTGCAGTATTTGGAAAAAATCTTTTTAATCTATCGAGATTTCTATACTCAGCCCTAAACTCATGACCCCAAGCAGAAACACAATGGGCTTCATCTATTACAAAATAGTTTATATTTATTCGCTGTAAAACTGCTACAAACTCATTTGAAGTGAACCTTTCAGGTGCCACATAAATAAATTTTAACTCGCCATTTAAAAGCTTTTGAAGAGTGAAACTATTTTCATCATTTGAAGTTGCTGAACTTATCATTTCGGCACTAATATTCAAATCATTCAAAGCTTTTATCTGGTCTTGCATAAGTGCAATAAGAGGAGAAATTACAACAGTAGTTCCATCCATAAGAAGTGTAGGAAGTTGATAACAAAGTGATTTTCCACCACCAGTTGGTAAAATCGTCAAAACATCTTGTTTGTTAATAATGCAATCAACAACCTCTTCTTGAAAGCTTCTAAACTGCTCGTGTCCGAAAATATCTTTTAGTATTTGGTATTTTTTATTCATTTAGGATGGTAACATAGTTTGAATTAAGGGTATATCACAGTCATCAATATTAAAAAAATTAGAGCTTATATATTAAATGGTTTTGATATAAAATCTAATATAAATACTTCTAAAAAGATGCTTTTCAGAATATTAGGATAAAGTGATTTATATTCCAATTATCAAATAATTGGAATATAAATCTCCGTTCTTAAATCATCTTTATTACAAGTAATTGGATTCTTATTCAAATATTTTTCAAAAATAGGCAAATCTCTTAATCTAACTCCACTTTCAACAATCCAATTTGATACACCATCATATGTATTAATCAACTTTATATAATCGCCCTTATGTAAGAATACAGCATATTTGCCACCATCTATTATTTTACTTTGAATTTCACCTTTTGTTTGAATTGTTTTATCAACCCAAGAAACACAAGCATCATATCTTAGTTTATCTGCATCAGTAACATGTGGATTATCATGCCCTATTCCAAACATCATGACATCATCTCTTATAAAATATTCTTTGCTCACAAAATTTATAAGAGTTTCCCATGCTTTAATACTACATTTTGTATATTCACCTGTTTTTCTTACATACAAAATCTCTATATCTTCTAGCTTTACTATTTTTGGCTCTAACATTTTATTTCCTCTTTTTAATTTTGCATTTTTGGCAAATACTTTAGGAGTTATTCCAAAATGCTTTTTAAAAGCTTTTGAAAAAGAAGCATTGGTTTCATATCCACAGTTCATTGCAATTTGAGTAATTTTTTGATTTGTTTTAAACTGTAAAGTACTATTTGATAACCTAACTCTTCTAATATAATTACCTATACTTTCACCTACAACTGATTTAAAAATTCTATGAAAATGGTATTTAGAAAAACTAGCAACCTTCGATAATTCCTCAAGATTTAAAGCACTATTATAATTTTGCTCAATATACAAAATGACTCTACACACACTTTGAATATAATCATCTTTTACCATCTTACTCATATGCTCTCTTTCAAACTCTTTTGTATAGAAATTGTATTAAGATTTAAAAATTAAAACTACTCCACTATTGCTATATTATATAGTATTACTTAATTCTATTCCAAAATGTCATATTTACACTTGATTCATCAATAAGTTCTATATATTTCAAAGCCAAGTCATTTTCCATCCATTTAGCACAAATTTCTTGTGCTTTTTCTTGTGTCGTTGCAAAAGCAACATCTGCATAAACACCATCATTTCCTTTTAATGTGCAATGACCTAGAAAACCTTCTTCTTTTTGTAAAAAATTTTTATCAACTTCGTTTATTATTTGAAGCATAGTTTCTTCTGTAATTCCCTCTTTTAGTTTGAATGTAGCAAACTCCATTCCTACAAAATTACTAATGTTTTTTAATTGTGTCATAAGTGACTCCTTTTAATATATTAAGATATTTCTATCTCTTTATATTTAGACACATTAAAAAATATTGTGTGACACTATAATTCAAATATTTCTTTAATTTCTTCATTTTTTAGTATATTTATTGCAAATATTTTTATATCACTTTCGTAAAAAGGATGTTCTTGATATAAATCTTTATATAGTTTTTCCATAGTTAAATCAAGATTATTTGATTTTGTTTTTATAGTATTTTTAATTGTATTTTGGAAACTTGCAAAAAACTCTATGTTCTTAGGATTTACATAACCTTTTTCAATCAATGCTTTTGTTTTTTGTTCACATTTACAAGAATTTTGTTTATTTATAAGTGAGCAATGATTGTTCATAAAATTATACAAATCACTTCTTGCACGAGATAATTTTTTTCTAAAATTTTCTTTAGAAATAGAAAATATTTCACTTGAAATATCACTATTTATTTCAAAAATATCTCCAATAATTAGAATTGCTCTTTGTTCAGGATTTAAACACAAAAGCATTCCTCTCATACATCCAATTTTTGCCTCTTCAATCAAAAGTTGTTTGAAAGGTTCATCATATTCATCTGATAACATAGAGTTTTTTAAATTATCCATTGTATTAGCAAAATTCTCAAAAGTAAGGTCTCTATATTTTCTTTTTTGATTTAAAAAGCAATTAATCATAATACGATAAGCCCAAGTTTTAAACTCAGATTTTTCTTCAAAAGTATCAATACTTTCAATAATTTTAATCCAAACATCGTTTGTTAAATCTAAAGCATCTTCTTTATAATAAACTAATCGTAAAGCCAAATTATATAAATAAGGCTGATGTTTTGCTATAAATTCTTCTGTTATTTTTTTCATATATTCTTTTTTATATTTGAGTTTATAATTTTGGTTGGGATATTAGCATAGGTTGAGTTAGTATTTATATAAGAATAAAAAATATTGAGGGCATAAAAAAACACCCTCAATATAAAATTATTGTCTTTGTTTCATTTGATGATTTAAGAACTCTTCTTTAGTTATATTTCCATCATTATTTGTATCTATGTCTGAAAACATTGGTTGATTACCAATATTTCTCATCATTTTTCCTTCAGATGCTTTTTGTTCCATTCTTTTTTCTCTAACTTCTTCCATCTCTTTTTCACTGATTTTTCCATCATTATTTAAATCAAAACTTTCAAATGCTGGCATATTGTAACCTTTTCCCATACCTTTACCATTTATTCCTTGCCCCATTCCCCTATTTCCTTGGTTAAGTTGCATTTGTTTATTTTGACCTTTTAATAACTCAAGTTCAGTTAATTTTCCATCTTTATTTGTATCTAAAGAAGTAAAATCAGGAGCATTGATTGCATTTTTCATAGGCATTCCAGCTGATGCTTTTTGCTCCATTCTTTTTTCTCTTATTTCATTAAACTCTTTTTCACTTACAAATCCATCGTTATTTATATCATAAGTTGAAAATTCTATTGGACCTCGATTTGGTAAATCTTCGGCAATAACACTACTTGTTATAACTGATAAAGTACCAGCAACTACTAAACCTAATCTAATCATTTTTGACATATTTTGCATAATCTTATCCTTTATATTTTGATATTTGATTCTACTCTTTATTTAATATAATCTTCATAACTCAAATTATCACTTCAAAACAACTTTTACTTTATCCATACTTTTCATACTTGCAAAATCATTTATTAAATTTGCAAGTTGTAAAACATCACTATTTTTCATTCTTATACATCCTGCTGATTCATTAGTTCCTATTGTTTTTTCATTTAAAGTACCATGTATTCTAAAAGTATTTTTCCCATCAACAATATGTGTAAGATTTATTTTTGCAGCTCCCATATAGTTGTATTTATCTCCAGGAGGTACAACAGAAGGAAGATAAATTCCTCTTTTTCTAAAACTTTTTATTGTATCAGCGGTTGGATACCAAACTGGATTTAAAGAAATCTGAGAAATTTTTCCAACCCCAAATGGTTTTTTTACATCTTTTTTCCCAGTTGAAACTCTATATGTTTTTATTTTTTGTAAATGGTCATTTATTTGAGCTTTTACTGTCATATAATTTGTTACAGAATCAACCTCAATTATCAGCTGTTGATAATCTAAAACATTTGAACTATAATCTACCTTTTCTTTTTTCTCTTTTGGTAAACTAACTTTTTTTATCTCTTTTTTTACTGGTTTTATTTTCTCATAACTTTTTGTTATTTTTTGAACTTTATTTTCTTCCTCTTCATAAGCTTTATCAAATTCATCCATACTAATTTGTCTTATTTCTTCTTCATATGGTGTTTCATCTGAAACATCATTTTTTTCTTCTAAAACAACTTCTTTTTGAATTGGTTCTTCTTTTATCTCAGGTTTTTCTTCTATAATCACATCATCATCTACAAATTTTTTTCCTTCAGGAAAAGGATAAGAACCTACAAGTTTTAACTCTTCCATATTTGGAACAACTGAAACTAAGGGAAATTCTTCTTTAAATTTTTTCTCTTCTTTTTTTTCTTCTTTTATATCAGCAATATTCTCTTTTTTTACAACAATTGTTTCAACAATAGGTTTAATTGGATTATTTAAATCAATAAATATTTTGTTTTTTGATTTAGAAAACAAAACTTCATTTTCTAATAATTTCACATAAGGTTTTTGTTTTTTTACATAAGATGAAGTTGATTTAATAGCAATAAGTGCTTCTTCTTTATTATTATAAATATTTAAATATGTATGAAATTTTTCTTTTTTATCTTTTACGATAAAAACATCTCCTTGCATTTTGTCAAAAATTCTTTTTTTACATACAAGTGCATTTTCAAGATTAGAAGTTACACAAACTGAAATAGTATATTTTTCTTCTGAAGCATAAATATATGATGTGATAAATAATAGAGTTAAAATATTTTTTAGCATAATATTACTTTTTATTCTTTCTTTGTTTTTTAGTATTTTACCTTTTAATTGTTGTAAATTTATTTATAATGTTATTTTTAGTTATAAAAAATTTACCTTTTAATATAATAATATGCTAAACTTCCAGTTTTATATTAATTAACATTATAAGGAATGTTCATGTTCACAGATGATGATTTTATTGAACTAAATTCAAAATTTTACACGACTTGTAAACCTCAATCTAGGATTTTTACACTACTTACTGTGCCTGCTGCTTTATTTGCAATTATTTTATTGTGTTTTTTGGGATATTTTCCTTTGAAAGTAGAGATTCATAGTGTTGTTTTAATTGGTTTTATATTTTTTATTTATCTATTTTTTGTAAAACATAATGCATATTATGTTTCTTGTAAGTTTAGAACACAATATTATGAGTTAGCTTTTAATTTAAAAGAGTATATCAATAAAAATTTATTAACTATTGGTGAAACAACAAAAGCAAATGGAAGTGTAGATGACTTTTTAAAAGATTACACAAGTAACATAAGAAATACAAACTTTTCTTCAATTGCATCAGGAATTTTCCCAACATTAGGGATTTTAGGAACTTTTATCTCTATTGCTCTTAGTATGCCTGATTTTACATCTGGAACAACAAGTGCATTAGAAGGTGAAATTTCAAAGCTTTTAGGTGGAGTTGGTACTGCATTTTATGTTTCTATTTATGGTATTTTTTTATCAATTTGGTGGATATTCTTTGAAAAAATTGGGATGAGTAGATTTGATCATGATACATTTGTAATTAAAGAAAATACTAAACATTTTTTCTGGACAAAAGTTGATATCGAATCAATCCATATAAAAAGTAATTTAGATAATTTTACAAAAATGAGTGAAGTATTTAATCAATTAACATCAAGTGATATTTTAGATAATATTAATTCTTCAATTGAACACAGATTTGAAGTTTTAGAAGAAATTTTGAAAAAAGAGTTGATTTTATCTTCTAAAATTGCAGAAAATATTGATAATAATGAGAAATTATCAATTATGTTAAAAGATATGACTTTAAATATGCAAACAACAATAAAAAGTTTTGAAAAACAAAAAGATTTATATGCTTTAAATGCAGAATTATTAAATGCAAATATAGAAAAACTAAATTCTCATATGGGTAATTTAAGTTCTGATAATCTAAAAGCAATCTATACAAATATTGTAAAAAGTATTGAAACTATGAAAGCTGATATGGAAAAAGTTGAATGGAAATTCAAAAAAGGTTTAGAAGAGTATGATGAAAATATTGAAAATAGATTAAAAAACTCTCTTGAATTGATTGATGAAGAAACTACAAAAATCATAAAAGATTTTAAAGAATTTAAAGAAATATCAAAGTAGTAAAAAATGTACAATAAAGAGCAAAAAAATGATGAAAACTTTTGGATATCTTATGCTGATTTGATGGCTGGATTACTTTTTGTATTCATCTTAGTAATTGGAGCTATTGTAATAAAATATGTTTATACACAAAGTAATTTAGAAAAAGAAAAAGCAGCTTTAAACTCAAGTGAAGAGGCAAAATCTAAACTTTTTTATGAATTGGCAAAAGCAAAAAATCTATATGAAACAACAAAAAGTGATTTAGATAAAGCAGCATCTGAACTAAAAGATAAAGATAATAAAATCTCTTTAAATCTTGCAGAAATAGAAAAATTAAAAGCTTTACTTTTAGAGTATGAATTAAATGTAAAAGATGAAAAAGATAAAAATGAAAAATTATCAGCAGAATTAACTGAAAAAACAAATATGATAAGTTTAAAAGATGAAGAATTAACTATGCTTGCTGATAAGTTATTAGTTCAAACACAAATTCATCAAAAAATGGTTGAAGAGTTTGATATAGCAAAATTAAAAATCAAAAACTTAACAGGTATAAAATTAACAGTTATTGCAAAACTAAAAGAGAAACTAGGAAAATCAATAAATATTGATGAAAAAAGTGGAGCTATAAAATTCTCTTCAAATATTTTATTTGACCAAAACTCTTATATTTTAAAAGAAAATGCAAAAAAAGAGTTAAGTAATACTTTGAAAAAATATTTGAATACTTTACTTGGTGATAAAGAGATGAAAAAATATATTGAAAGTATCACTATTGAAGGACATACTAATAGTGATGGAACATATCTTTCAAATCTTTCATTATCTCAACAAAGAGCACATGCAGTTATGCAGTTTTTATATGATTCTAATATCATAGATAAAAATCTTTTATCAACTTATGTAAATTCTAGTGGGCGTTCATCATCTGATTTAATTTTAGATAAAAATGGTGTTGAAGATAAAGATGCCTCAAGAAGAATAGAGATTAAATTTACAATAAAAAATGAAGAAGCTATAAGAGAAATTCAAAACTATTTAGGTGAGAAGAAATAATGGAAATATCAAAAAAACACCTTTATGAACCAAGAAATTTAGAAGAGTTATCAAAAGAAGTAAAAGAAAAGATTGAAAAAAAGAGATTATCTTTTTTTCAAAAACTTTTCAGATTTTTCTTTAGAAAATAAACTCTTCTATATTTTGAGCAACCATTTCTACAAGTCTTGTTCTAGCTTCAATACTTGCCCAACCAATATGTGGAGTTAATAAAAGTCTATCTTTATTTTTAACTTTTAAAAGTGGATTTGACTCTTCAATTGGTTCTTTATTTACAACATCAATCCCACAATAAATCTCTTTTTCATCTATAAGTTTTGCCAAATCATTTTCATTGATAATTCCACCACGACCAAGATTTAGTAAAATTGCACCTTTTTTCATATTTTTCATATTTTCATAATTTAATAAATCTTTTGTATTTTCATTTAATGGTGCATGAATAGAGATAATATCACTTGTTTTTAGTAACTCATCAAGACTTACTTGTTTATATTCACTATTAGCGTTTTTTCCACTTGTTGAATAATAAACTACTTCACAATCAAAAGCTCGTGATTTTTTTGCTAAATTTCGTCCTATTTCACCAAGTCCTATAACTCCAACTCTTTTTTTATCAAGTTCATAAAATGGTTTATCTATATGAGTAAAAATTTTTGATTTTTGCCATTTTCCCTCATCTACATAAGTTTTGTAATAATTTAATTTTTGAACAAAATAAAAAATCATAGAAAAAGCAACTTGAACAACACTTGAAGTTGAATATCCAGCCACATTTTTCACTTCTATTCCTTTTTCTTTTGCATAAACTAAATCTACATTATTTGTTCCTGTTGCAGTTATACAAATAAGTTTTACATTTGAATCATCCATTTCATCTTTACCAATAACAACTTTATTAGTAAGAACAATATCTGCATCTTTTATTCTTTCTTTCGTTTTTTCGTTTTTTGTTACATCATAAGAAGTAACTTCTCCATATTTTTCAAAAATTGATACATCAATATCAAATCCTAAAGTTGCTCTATCTAAAATTACTATTTTCATATTTATCCTTTAATTTCTTCTTTGACCTGCTTTTGGTGGAGTTACTTCTTTTTGTAAATCAACACTAAGATTATTATAAAAAAGTTCACCATAATTTGTTTCACGATTTATTGTTTCATATGCTTGTTTTATGTCATTACCATATTTCAAAGCATCTTGTAATATTTTTATAATTTTAACTGATTCTAAAAAATTTACGTGAGAAGGAGCCTCAATAGGAGAACTATAATACTTATGCATTCTTTCAACTAAAGATTTATTTCTAATTTCAATAAAAACTGATTCAATTGGTGATTTAAAGAATAATACTTTTTGTTTTACATTTATTGAAATATATGTTGTTTCCATTCCATAAATTTTTCTTGAGTAAGAATCAAATAAAAAAAGTTTTTTATTATAGTTATTATTAAAAAGTTCATAAATCAATTCTAAAATTTTTATCTTTTCTTCTTTAGTATAAAAATTTCCAATAATTGCAAAACAAAAAGATAATATTGATTTAATAGAATACCATTCAGTTGTGTCATAATCATATCTTAACATTTGATCAATTCTTGCTTGTTTTAACTCTTCAATCTCTGTGCTAGTTGTTGATTTGTACACTTTTTGTACAGCAGAATCTCTGTACATTGGTCCTGGAAATTGTGCTTGAATAACAAATCTTCTATTTTTTTCCATTTCCATAATGTATTTTAATCTTCCATAATAATCTTCATCTATAATTCTTACTTCTTTTTGTGGTATTTGTGTAATTGATTTTAAGAACTCTTCACCATTACACCCCTCTTCCCAAATATAATCAGGATACCTAAAAATTTGACAAATTTTTTCTTTTATATCTTTATTTGGTTCTATATCTGTAACATTATCAATCCACGATGTTACAGTCCTTCTATCTTTATTTATCATAGAAGCAAATTTAGAAATACTTAAGTTTGATCTTTTAAAAATTTCTATAAATTTTTCAATTGAATTTTTATAATTCATAGTAAACCTTATATTTAATATTTGTATTATTGTACCATTTTTTATAAAAAAAGCAACTTTTGTACATTTGACTATATTTTTAAAAGAAATTGTATTTTCTGTTTCAAAAATAATACACTACTTGAATGTCTAAATTATGTATAATGACAGTCAACTTAAATTTAAAGGATGTGTATGAGCGCAGGAAAAAAATTTAGAGAAGCCTTAAAAGAAGAGTCTCCTTTACAAATCGTAGGAACAATTAATGCTTATCAAGCATTACAAGCTACAAGAGCTGGACACAAAGCTATCTATTTATCAGGTGGAGGTATTGCAAACGCTTCTTATGGTTTACCAGACTTAGGTATGACAATGTTAGAAGATGTATGTATTGATATTAGAAGAATTACTTCTATTTGTGATACACCATTAATCGTGGATGCTGATACTGGTTGGGGACATGCATTTAATATTGCAAGAACTGTTAAAGAATTCATCAGATATGGTGCTGCTGGACTTCATATTGAAGATCAAGTTGCTGCTAAAAGATGTGGTCACAGACCAAATAAAGAATTAGTTTCAACAGAAGAAATGTGCGATAGAATTAGAGCTGCTGTAGATGCTAAAATGCAACTTGACCCTGAGTTTGTAATTATTGCTAGAACAGATGCTCACGCAAGTGAAGGTCAACAAGCTGCAATTGATAGAGCAAAAGCTTATGTTGAAGCTGGTGCAGATATGATTTTTGCTGAAGCAATTCACACTTTAAAAGAATATAAAGAATTTACAGATGTAATCAAAGTTCCAGTATTAGCAAATATTACTGAATTTGGTGCAACTCCAATGTTTACAACAGAAGAATTAGCTTCAGTTGGTATTTCAATGGTTCTATATCCATTATCAGCATTCAGAGCGATGAATAAAGCTGCTTTAACTGTATATCAAGAATTAAAAGAAAAAGGTACACAAGAAGGTGTTCTAGGAACAATGCAAACAAGAATGGAATTATACGATATGTTAAATTACCATGCTTATGAGCAAAAAATGGATGAATTATTTTCAAAAGGTAAAGCTAAATAATTAGCTTTACTTAAAATAAAATTTGAATAAATAAAACTAAGGAGAAAATATGGGTGGATTAGCAGGTGTTACAGCTGGAACTTCAGCAATTTGTACTTGTGGATTAGGAAATGGACTTAATTATAGAGGATATGATATTGCAGATTTAGCTTTAAAAGCAGATTTTGAAGAAGTTGCATACTTATTATTAGTTGGTGAATTACCAAATAAAGCACAATTAAAAGACTTCAGAAGAAAAATTATTGCAGGAAGAGAATTACCAATTAGCGTTAAAAACGTATTAAAATCAATTCCAGCTTCTTCTCATCCAATGGATGTTATGAAAACTGCAACTTCTGCTTTAGGTTGTGTTGAACCAGAAGCAGAAGATTTTTCTGATCAAATGGCAAAAATCATTAGATTATTAGGTGCATTCCCATCATTTTTAGTTTACTGGCATCACTGGCATAAACATGGTAAAGAAATTGATTTAATTTCTGAAGAAACTACAATTGCTGGTTATATCTTAGAAAGATTAAAAGAAACTAAACCAAAAGCAGTTGAAGTTAAAGCTATGAATGCAATGTTAACTTTATATGCAGAGCATGAATTTAATGCTTCTACATTTGCAAATAGAATTACAGCTTCTACATTATCAGATATTTATTCTTGTATGACAACTGGAATTGGAACTTTAAAAGGTCACTTACATGGTGGAGCTAACGAAGTTGCTATCAAATTTGTATTACAATTTGATAATGTTGAACACGCATTAAAATCAGTTGATGAATTATTTGCAAAAAAAGAAAAAATCATGGGATTTGGACATAGAGTTTATAGAAACTTAGACCCAAGATCTCCAGTAGGTTTTGAATTAGCTTCAGAATTAAGAGAATTAGAAACTTCTGATCCAAAACTATTTGATATTGCAAAAGCAATTAGAGACAAAGTAAAAGCTGATAAAGGTTTACCAGATAATATCGACTTCTTTGGTGGATTAATTTACCACTATATGGAAATCGAAAGATTATACTATACACCTTTATTCATTATGTCAAGAGCAGCTGGATGGGCAGCTCATGCATTTGAACAAAGAGCAAATAACAGAATTATCAGACCAAGTTCTGAATATACTGGACCTGAGCCAAGAGCATTTGTTTCTTTAGAAGATAGAAAATAATTTTATTTTCAAATTTAAGTTAGCTTTTTGCTAACTTAAAAAACTGGTGAATATTAAATATTCCAAATTCTCAATAATAAACTTCAAAATATGGATATAAAAACAATGACAAACGAAAAATATCTTAAACAACTAGATGGTTTAGATGTTAAATATTATGATGTAAAAAGTGCTGTTGAAGACATTACTCCAGGTTCTTTTGCAAAACTTAACTATACATCAAGAGTTTTAGCTGAAAACTTAATAAGAAAATGTCCAAGTGAAGATTTAAAAGATTCACTTATTCAATTAATTGAAAAAAGAACTGATAAAGATTTCCCTTGGTATCCATCAAGAGTAATCTGTCATGATATTCTAGGATTAACAGCATTTGTTGACTTAGCAGGTCTTAGAGAAGCAGTAGCATCAAAAGGTGGAAATCCTGATAAAGTTAATCCTGTTGTTCCTACTCAATTAATTGTTGACCACTCATTAGCAGTTGAGTGTGGTGGATATGATCCAGATGCATTCCAAAAAAATAGAGATATTGAAGATAGAAGAAATGCAGATAGATTCCACTTTATTAACTGGACTAAAGAAGCATTTAATAATGTTGACGTTATTCCTCCAGGTAATGGAATTATGCACCAAATCAACCTTGAAAAAATGTCTCCAGTTATTCACAACATTAATGGTATAGCAAGTCCAGATACATTAGTAGGAACAGATTCACATACTCCTCACGTTGATGCACTTGGAGTTATCGCTGTTGGTGTTGGTGGATTAGAAGCTGAAAATGTAATGTTAGGAAATCCTTCTTATATGAGAGTTCCTGAAATTATCGGTGTTGAAATTGTTGGAACAAGAGCTGAAGGTATTACAGCAACAGATATTGCATTATCTTTAACTTCTTTTTTAAGAGAAAACAACGTAATTTCTGCTTACTTAGAATTCTTTGGACCTGGTATTAAATACCTTAATTTAGGTGATAGAGCTACTATTGCTAATATGACTCCTGAATACGGTGCTAGTGCGGGAATGTTTGCAATTGATGAACAAACTATTGATTACTTAAGAGTAACTGGTAGAAGTCCTGAACAAATTAAATTAGTTGAAACTTATGCTAAAGCAAATGGTTTATGGGCAGATGCATTTGAGCAAGCTACATATGCAAGAACTTTAAAATTTGATTTAACATCTGTTACAAGAAGTTTAGCTGGTCCTTCTAAACCACATAAATTAGTTCCAACTTCAACATTAAAAGCTGAAGGAATTATCAAAGATTTCAAAATTGATGGTGATAAAATGCCAGATGGTGCTATTTTAATTGCTGCAATTACATCTTGTACAAATACTTCAAATCCTAGAAATGTTGTTGCTGCTGGTTTACTTGCAAAAAAAGCAAATGAGCTTGGATTAACTAGAAAACCATGGGTTAAATCTTCTTTAGCACCAGGTTCAAAAGTTGCAGAACTTTATTTAAAAGAGGCTGGATTATTACCTGAATTAGAAAAATTAGGATTTGGTATTGTTGGATTTGCATGTACTACTTGTAATGGTATGTCAGGTGCATTAGATCCTAAAATCCAAAAAGAGGCAGTTGATAACAATATTTATACAACAGCTGTATTATCAGGAAATAGAAACTTTGATGGAAGAATTCACCCTTATGTAAAAGAAGCATTTTTAGCATCTCCTGCACTTGTTATTGCATATGCATTAGCAGGAACTATTAGATTTGATATTGAAAATGGTGTTTTAGGTAAAGATAAAAATGGAAATGATATTAAACTAAAAGATTTATGGCCAACTGATGCTGAAGTTGATGCAGTTGTTAATTCTGCTGTAAAACCAGAAATGTTTGCAAAAATTTATGATCCAATGTTCGCAAGAAATGGATTAGCAGGTATTAAAGTTGATCCATTCTATAAATGGAATACAAAATCTACATATATAAATAAACCTCCTTATTGGGAAGATGAATATATGCAAATGCCAGCACTAAAAGGTATGAGACCATTAGGTGTATTCCCAGATAATATTACAACGGATCACTTATCTCCATCAAATGCAATTTTACCAACATCAGCATCTGGTGAATATTGTTTAAAAATGGGATTACCTGTTGAAGACTTAAACTCTTACGCTACGCATAGAGGAGATCATCATACAGCATCAAGAGCTACATTAGCAAATCCAAAACTTTTTAACGAAATGGTTAAAAATCCAGATGGAACAGTTAAACAAGGTTCATTAACAATGATTATGCCAGAAGGTAAAGAATCTAGAATGTGGGAAGCAATTGAAACTTACACAAATAGAAAACAACCTTTAATTATTATTGCTGGAACTAACTATGGACAAGGTTCATCAAGAGACTGGGCAGCTAAAGGTGTAAGACTTGCAGGTGTTGAAGTATTAATTGCTGAATCAATTGAAAGAATTCACAGAACTAATTTAGTTGGAATGGGTGTATTACCATTACAATTCAAAGATGGAGAAACAAGACATACTTATAATATTGATGGTTCTGAAACATTTGATATTGAAGGTGAGATTACTCCAAGATGTGATTTAACTGTTGTAATGACAAGAGCAAATGGTGAAGTTGTTAAATTCAAAGTTTTATGTAGATTAGATACTTCTGCTGAAGTTGAAGTTTACAAAAATGGTGGTATTTTACAAAAATTCGCTAAAGATGTTATTGCATCTTCAAAATAATTAAATATCTAAAAAGCATCATTGATGCTTTTTAGAATATAAAACTGTTAAAAGAAATCAAAAGATTTTTTTTAACAGTTTTTAAAATCAAAAAACTAATTTTTAAGGAACTAAAATATGAGTAATTATAAACCACAATTTAAAGTTAAAGCTACATATATGAGAGGTGGTACATCAAAAGGTACTTTCTTCAATATTGCAGACTTACCAAAAGAAGCTCAAGAAGACCCAAAAAAAAGAGATAGACTACTTCAAAGAATTGTAGGAAGTCCTGATGTTTATAAACAACAAATGGATGGTATGGGAGGAGCTACTTCTTCTACTTCAAAAGCAATTTTAGTAGGTAGATCAACTGTTCCAAATCATGATGTAGATTACTATTTCTGTCAAGTTGCAATTGATAAAGATTTTGTAGACATGAGTGGAAACTGTGGGAACTTATCAAGTGCAGTTGGTCCATTTGCTATTAAAGAAGGATTAGTTGATAATGTACCTGAAAATGGTGTTTGTTGTGTAAGAATTTGGCAAGCAAATATCAAAAAAACTATTTTGTGTTATGTAACTATGGTTGATGGTATGGTTAAAGAAATGGGTGATTACTACATTGATGGTGTTGCCTTCCCAGCAGAAGAAATCGTTTTAGAATTTGCTGAACCTGTTGACCCTTCTGAAGAGTTATTCCCTACTGGAAATTTAGTTGATGATTTAGAAGTTCCAGGAATTGGTACATTTAAAGCAACTATGATTACTGCTGGTATTCCTACTTGTTTTGTTAATGCAGCTGATATTGGATATAAAGGAACTGAATTACAAGTTGATATAAACAATGATGCCGAAGCACTTGCAAGATTTGAAGTAATCAGATCTTATGCTGCTTTAAAAATGGGATTAATCTCTGATTTAAAAGAAGCAGAAACAAGACAACATACTCCAAAAATTGCATTTGTTGCACCTAAATCTGATTTTACAACTTCTAGTGGTAAAGAGGTTAAAGCAGATGAAATTGATTTACATGTACGTGCGTTATCTATGCAAAAATTACACCACGCTATGATGGGAACTGCTTCGGTTGCTATTGGTGTTGCTGCTTGTATTCCTGGAACTTTAGTTAACTTAGCTGCTGGTGGTGGAGAAAAAACTGCTGTTGAATTTGGTCACCCATCTGGAACTTTAAAAGTTGGTGCAGTTATCAAACAAGAAAATGGAAAATATGTTGTTGATAAAGCAACTATGAGTAGAAGTGCTAGAATAATTATGGAAGGAAATGTATTCGTTCCAGCTGGTACAATGGAATAATTCTAATTTCCTTATTTGAAAAAAGGTCTAGGTTATATCTAGACCTTTTTTTATTTCTAATTAAAAATTTTATGCTAATATAATCCAAAAATTTAATGGAGCAAAAATTTTGGATAATAAATTCAAATTCAATCCATATGAAGCTTTAAAATCGATCTTAGAAATAACATCTTATCATACAGGTGATGAATTTATAGCTAAAACTGCAATTGAAATAAAAAAATTATTTCAAGCTGATTTAGTTTATATTACAAAAGCTATTGATTATTCACCAACTACAAAAGTTGAAGTTATTTACTCTACAAATACAAAAATTCCTAAAATAATAGACCTAAATGGTGTTCCTGGTAAATTTGTTTTTGACAATAAAATTATAAAAATAAAAGAGCATGTACAATACAACTTTCTGGATGTAATAAATGAAAAATATGAAAGTTTTTATGGTATTCCAATAACCGATGGTAAAAATAATTGTATAGGACATATCGCAATTTATTCAAAAAAAGTAAGAGATTTACCTGAAGAATTAAATGATATTGCATTAATTTATTCAAGAAAAATTGAAAGAGAAACAAGAAGAATTGCTTTAGAAAAAGAAAATCTTCTTATAAGAAAACAATTAGAAGAGTTGACAATTACTGATACATTAACAACTTTATACAATAGAAGATATTTTGTAAAAATTTGCTCAGATATTTTTGCTCAAGTAAAAAGAGCATCTACACAAGCAACTTTAGCTTACATAGATATAGATAATTTTAAAAGTATAAATGATAAATTTGGTCATGATGGTGGAGATTTTGTATTAAAATATTTTGCAGATATTTTGAAAGAAGAATCAAGAAAAGGAATAGACTATATTTTTAGGCTTGGTGGAGAAGAATTTTGTATTATTAGTTTAAATACACCATTAAATTATGCTTATGAATATATGGAAAGAATTATGAATCTAACATCAAGAAAATTCTTAACAACAAAATTTGGTAAGATTACGCTAAGTATTGGATTAGTTGAATTTAATAAAGATTTTAATTCATATGACGAAATATTAAATCTTGCAGATAAAAAAATGTATAAAGCAAAAAAAGAGGGAAAAAATTCTATAGTAAAATAGAAAATTCTATTTTACTAAGCTTGAGATTTCTTTAAAACAAGGGTTTTTTGCATTTAAAGTTAATTCAAATAATAAAGATTCATAAGTAGTTGGAATAACTCCTGATTGAATCAATCTTTGTAAAGCAATATCAGTATCTTTTTGTTTTCTAGAGCTACAACAATCAGTTACTAAAACAACTTCGAATCCAGCTTCTATTAAATCAATACAAGTTTGTAAAACACAAACATGTGTTTCAATTCCTGCAACAATAACTACTTTTTTATTAGTAGCTTTAATCGCATCCATTGTTGGTTTATTTTGACAACATGAAAAAGTAGTTTTTTCAAATGATGGGTAAGTATCAACTAATTCTTTTAAAGAAGGAATTGTTTCACCTATTCCTTTTTTATATTGTTCATTTACAATAAATGGAACATTTAAAACTTTCAAACCTTTTACTAAAATCAATAAATTCTTTTCTAGTTCTTCTTTATTTGCAATGTGTGGAAATAATTTTTCTTGAACATCAACCAAACAAAAAAGTGCATCATCAATATTTATTCTCATTTTCTCTCTCCTTAAAATGGTAAAAAATATTTTACAATTCTTTTATTTAAAAGCTGTTTTTTCTGCTCTTTCTAATAAATCTTTTGCACCTTGGTCTATAAAAGTTTGAGCTAAATTTTGTCCAATTTTTTCATAATCTTTAATATCAGCAGTTATATCTTCACTTAGATATTCACTGCCATCTGGCATTCCTACAATTGCTTGAACTCTTATAGAATTTTTATCAATAATTGTTGCTTTTACACCTATTGGAACTTGACAACCACCTTGTAATGTATCTACAAAACTTCGCTCAATTGTTGATTCGATATGAGCATTTTCATCATTTAATACTTTTACTATTTCTAATACTTCTGGATTATTTGTAGTTTCAATTCCAAGTGTAGCTTGTCCCATTGATGGAATCATAACATCAGTTGAAATTGGATTGAAGTATTTAACTTCATTTTCAATTTTTAGTTTTTGAATACCAGTAGCTGCAAGTATAATTGCATCATATTCACCTGCATTTAATTTAGCAATTCTAGTATTTATATTACCTCTTAAATCTTTAAGTACAATATCTGGTCTTAAAATTTTTAAAGCCATTCTTCTTCTTAAACTTGTAGTTCCTACAACTGCACCTTGAGGTAATTCTTCAATAGAACTATATTTATTACTTAAAATTGCATCTCTTGGGTCAAATCTTTTAGTAACAGCAGCAAGAGTTAATCCATCTTCAAATTGAGTTGGTACATCTTTTAATGAATGAACTGCAAGATGTGCACTTCCTTCTAACATTGCAACTTCAAGTTCTTTTGTAAAAAGCCCTTTTCCACCTATTTTAGCTAGAGGAACATCTAATATTTTATCACCCTTTGTTACAAATTCTTGTAATTCTATTTGCATATCAGGATAGTGTTCTAAAAGTAGTGATTTTACATATTCACTTTGCCAAAGAGCTAATTGACTTCTTCTTGTTGCTATTACTAATTTTTCCATATTACCTTCTTATAAAATTTATTTTTTCCCTAAAGTTTCATATTTTTGTCTTGAAGAATCTTTTACTCCATTTACAAATATAGTTGGTGTTCCTTGAACCATAACTTCTTCGCCCATTGACATATCTTTTTGAAGATTTTCATTTACTTCTTTTGTATTAATCTCTTCAAGTTTAATATCTGTTTTAAACTCTTTATTAAATGCTTCTAAGATTTTTTTCTCATCAGTTGATTTTGCTGTAAAATATGGTTCCCAATTTATTTGATATGTTTTTAACTCAACATCTTTTAAACCTTTACTTTTTGCAACTTCTATTATTTTTGCTAGAGGTGCAGCTGCTGGATGTAATCCAATTAATGGGAAATGATAATAATATAAAGCTACATTATCACTATTTTTATTTACATAATTTATAACATCAGGAACATAATCTATACAAAATGGACAAAGTGGGTCAGAAAAAATTACAATTTTGTCTTTTGCATTGTGATTTCCTGCTATTAATTTTGATTTATCATAATATTTAGCTGTTAAATTCGGAGTAACTACATCTTTCAATGATTTTCCTGTTTTAGAATCAATTAAATCTAAAGCGATATATTTACCATCACTGAATAAAATATCTTTTACATTAATTTCTTTACCTTGAACATTTGCTTGAACATCCAAAATATATCCATTCCATCCACTAAGAGGTAACTCTTTTTTTGTGTTTACTTTTACATCATTTACTTTTACATTTGGATTTTGAGCTACTCTTGTTTTTTCAAAATTTACAACAACATCATCACCACTATTTGCATATAAAGTTGCTGATAATAGCACACTTAACGATAATATCTTTGAAAGCTTATTCATATAATTTTTCCTTTTTAAAAATTAGGGATTAGTCTATCTTTTTTACATTAATAAAAAGTTAATATTCTAACTTCTTGCTTTTACTGTAATTTTTCTGATATCAAATAATTCTTTTGCTTTATCAAGCATTTTAGAATTTAAAATATCATTTAATTCTAACTCTTTTTGAGAAGGTGTTACAACAGAACTTTTAGTCATATCTGCTACACAACCTGCACCCATCTCAATAGCTTCTAACATAGAACTTGTTTCTTCTGTAGCTGTTTGATTCGTTTCATCTTCATCAAAATTTTCTTTATTCTTTTCAGTTTCTTCTTTAACTAAATTAATTTCTTCTTTTGTTTCTAGTACGGAGGGTTCTTCCTTTTTAAAATCTAGTTCAACATCATTTCCAAAAATATCTTGAGCAAAAGTTTTTATAATCCCAAAATGTTTATATAAAAGCTTTCTATCTTCATCTTGTGCATAAGAGATTATAAAAAGTTTATTATTTTCAAATCCATTGAAAATAAAATTCTTTTCAAAACATTCTCCTAAAGCATAATCTCTATCATAAACTTTTGATGTTAACTGTTCATATAACTCATTTTTTAAAGAAATTTCTTCTTCAACTTCATCTTCAAAGGGAACTACTTCAATCTCTTGCATTACATTAACAGAAACCTCTTTTTCAAAAGGAATTTCTTCTATTTCTATCTCTTTTATTTCTTCTATTTGTTTATTCTTTATTTCAATTTCTTCAGGTTTTTGAATAGGTAATTCATCAAAAGGAGTTGAATAATCTACAGTCTCAATAGAATCCATAATACCTAAATCTATAATATTATTAGTTTCTATCATAACCTCATCAAAAGGAGTAACTTCCTCTATTTTTGTCTCTTCTTCAATAACTAATGTTTTTTCTTCAACTTTTATCTCTTCAACTATTCCAATTTTTTCTAAAATTGGTTTTTCCACTATTTTTTCAATAATTGGTTTTTCTACAATTAAATCTTTTTTTGCTTCTATTTTTTCTACTTGATTGATAATATCATCAATAGATTTTAAATTCGTAGCTTCCATCATTTTCATAAATGTTAAAATTAATACAAAAGTTCCATCACTATTTATTGCTAATAAATGTTTAGCATCACTTAAAATTCTAAAGAATCTATCAAATAAAAGTAAATCAAATCTTCTATCTTTTGAAATCATTTTATCTTTTAGATAAATTGTCATTTCATCACAAATTTGAGAAACTTCATATATTTCTAACTCTTTGATAATTTCATTTACATCACCTTTATTTAAAATGATTGAAAAAATATTATCCATTAGTTTTGGATCAATAAGTCCTAACATATCAACAACACTTGTTGTATTTACTTTTCCTTTTGAAAAAATTATAGCTTGGTCAAGAAGTGTTAATGTATCTCTTAAACTTCCTTGTCCACTTCTTGCAAGTATTTCTAATGCATCTTTTTCAAAATCAATATTTTCTTCATTTAAGATATGTGATAAATGATGAATAACATCACTTTGTGCTATTTTATTAAATCTAAAATGTTGAGTTCTAGAAAGAATTGTTGCAGGAAGTTTTAGTGGATCTGTTGTTGCTAAAATAAATTTTACAAATCCAGGAGGTTCTTCTAAAGTTTTTAATAAAGCATTAAAAGCTTGAGTTGTAAGCATATGAACTTCATCGATGATAAATACTTTAAATCTAGCACTACTTGGTTTATATTTTGTATGTTCAATTAAATCTTTAATATCATCAATTCCGCGATTACTTGCAGCATCCATTTCAATAATATCAAGATGTCTATTTGAATTTGCACTAATACAATTAGGACAAACTTCACAAGGTTTTGAAGTAGGACCATTTGAACATAATAAAGCTTTTGCCATAATTCTTGCAGTACTTGTTTTACCACTTCCTCTTAAACCTGAAAAAAGGTAAGCATGTGATAATCTATTCAAATCTAATGCTAAAGATAAAGTTTGCGAAACTGTACTTTGTCCAACTAAATCCTCAAATCTTCGAGGTCTATATTTTAAAGCTAAAACTTTATCTTCTAAGTTTTCATTATTCATATTTCACATTTCCTAATTTCAATATTTTTATTTTCTAAAACAATTTGTATCATATTTATATTTATATTTCCTGTATGTAAAATCAAAATTTTTAAATCACCTTGATTTATATGATGAGCTTTTTCATCACTTAAACATAAAAGTCTTTTCGCAATTGCATCACCTGTTTCAATTAAAGTAACATCTTCACCCATAATTTCTTTTATTAGTTTATCAACTAAAGGATAATGAGTACATCCAAGAACTATTGTATCTACATTGTTATGTTTCATTGGTTTTAACCAATTTTCTAACATATCATAAGTTTTTAAACTATTTATTTCACCTTTTTCTATCTGTTCAACCAAACCAACACAAGCTTGTTCATAAAGTTTTACCTCTTTTATAGAAGATAGTTTATCTACTAAGAGTTGATATTTATCACCTTTTAATGTAGCTTTTGTTGCAAGAATTCCTATATTTGATGTTTTTGTATTTAAAATAGCTGGCTTAATTCCTGGTTCTGTTCCAATTACTATAAGAAAAGGATATTTTTCTCTTAAGTGTTTAATTGCAGCACTTGTTGCAGTGTTACATGCAACAATTAAAGCTTCTATTCCATAATTTTCAAGTAAATAAGTTGTGATTTTATCACATCTATCTAAAATCTCTTGCGAACTTTTTTCTCCATAAGGAGCATACGCTGTATCAGCAATATAGAAAATCTCTGCATTTCTAAAAACTTTTAAAATAGCTTTTAGAACTGTTAATCCTCCAAGCCCAGAATCAAATACACCAACTTTCAAGTTATACCTTTATTAGTAATAAGCGATTATTTTAACATAAGTTTTTAAATAAAATTATTAGAAAGAAATAAGAAGTAACAATACTCTTTATTAGAGTATTGTTAAAAAAGAATTATACTAAACCTTGCTCTATCATAGCATCAGCTACTTTTCTAAATCCTGCGATGTTTGCTCCTAAAACTAAGTTTGTTGGTTGTCCAAATTCAGCTGCAGTTGAACTTGCTGATTCAAAAATATTTTTCATAATTTGTTCTAGTTTTGCATCAACTTCTTCAAATGTCCAAGATAACATTGAAGCATTTTGTGCCATTTCTAATTGACTTGTTGCAACTCCACCTGCATTCGCTGCTTTTCCTGGTCCATAAGCAATCTTTGCTTCTACAAATAAATCAACAGCTTGAGGAGTTGATGGCATATTAGCACCTTCACTTACACATTTACAGCCATTTGCTAATAATGTTTTTGCATCTTCTAAATTTAATTCATTTTGTGTCGCGCTTGGAAATGCTGCAAAACATGGTATTGACCAAACCATATTTTTTCCTTCTGGATACTCTTCAATAGGAATATATTTAGCATTTGGTCTATATTTTACATATTCAGTTAATCTTACTCTTTTATTCTCTTTTAAATCTTTTAATAAAAGTAAATCTATTCCTTCTTCATCTAAAATCATACCTTTTGAATCACTACAAGTAATAGGTAATGCACCAAGATGATATAATTTTTCTATAGTATAAATAGCAACATTTCCTGAACCAGAAACTACACATCTTTGTCCTTCTAGACTCTCTCCTCGTGCTGCAAGCATATTTTTTGCAAAATATACACATCCATAACCTGTAGCTTCTGTTCTAGCTAAAGAACCACCCCATTTTAATGATTTTCCAGTAAATACGCCTTCATATCTATTTGCAAGTTTTTTATACATCCCAAACATATAACCTATTTCTCTAGCACCAACTCCAATATCACCAGCTGGAACATCAGTATTTGCACCAATATGTCTATATAATTCACTCATAAATGCTTGACAAAATCTCATGATTTCATTGTCTGATTTTCCTTTTGGATTAAAATCACTTCCACCTTTTCCTCCACCAATTTGAAGACCTGTTAGTGCATTTTTAAATATTTGTTCAAATCCTAAAAATTTAATCACTCCTGCATTTACACTTGGATGAAATCTAAGACCACCTTTATATGGTCCTAATGCTGAATTAAACTCTATTCTAAAACCTTTATTTACTTGAATCTCACCATTATCATCAAGCCAATTTACTCTAAACATTATTTGTCTTTCCGGCTCAACTATTCTTTCTATAATTTTGTGCTTTCTATATTGAGGATATTTATCTAACAATGGTTGCAATGAATATAATACTTCTTCTGCTGCTTGATAAAATTCTGTTTGGGCTGGACTTGTTCTTTTAAGATAGTTAAAAACTTCTTCTAAATATGGCATACTTCTTCCTTCATTCTAAATTGAAAAAATATTTTATCAAAAAATGATTATATTTTATACAATATCTATAAATTTTAATCATATATATAAAAATTATTCTATATACGTTAAAGGATTTTTATGATTTTTCACTATCATCCATATTTACCAATTTTAAATGATGATACAAAAATATTAATTATTGGTACTCTTCCTCCTCCAAGATTTTGCTCTAAAGAATTAAAGATAAAAGATGTAGATTTCCCATATGGCTCAAAAGACAATCTTTTTTGGCAAATTCTTGATAAAATTTTTAAACTAAATCTTATATATAATAATTCATTAGAGGCAATAAATCAAAGAAAAAACTTTTTAATAAAAAATAAAATTGGAATTTGTGATATTGTAGAAAATTGTAAAAGAATTAAATATGATGCAAGTGATTTAACTATGCAAGATATTGTACTGAGAGATATATTATATTATTTAAAAAATTATAAAAATATATATAAAATCATATTTACGGGCGGAAATTCAAAAAATAGCCCAGAGTATTTTTTCAGGAAAATTTTAAAACAAAATAATATAAAAATAGAAATTATAGATAAAGATACACCAAAAATTAATAAATTCACTTTTGATAATAGATCTTTTACAACTATATCTTTAACTTCTCCATCCAATAGCGCCAATAAAAGCATAGGTTCAAATAATCATTATAAACAAAAAAAAGAGAAAGATGACAAATATACAACTTTTGATTTTAGAGTTGAGCAGTATAAAAAAGTATTTAGAAATTTTGAATAAAAAAGAAAAATCTTTTTTATTCATTCATTGAGTTAAAAAACTCTTCATTATTTTTTGTTTTCAGCATTTTTGAATATAAAAATTTAAGTGCTTCAACTTCATCCATTTGAGAAATCGCATTTCTTAAAATCCAAGTTTTTTGTAAAACATCTGGACTTAAAAGCAGTTCTTCTTTTCTTGTTCCAGATTTAATAATATCAAGAGCAGGATAAACTCTTTTATTTGCAGCATTTCTACTAAGAACAACTTCACTATTTCCTGTACCTTTAAACTCTTCAAAAATAACTTCATCCATTTTTGAACCTGTTTCAATAAGTGCAGTAGAAATAATAGTTAAACTACCACCCTCTTCTATATTTCTTGCAGCTCCAAAAAATCTTTTTGGTTTATGTAAAGCATTAGCATCAACTCCACCAGAAAGAACTTTCCCAGAACTTGGTGTTACAGTATTATAAGCACGAGCAAGTCGAGTAATAGAATCAAGTAAAATTACAACATCCTTTTTCATTTCAACAAGTCTTTTTGCTTTTTCAATAACAATTTCTGCAACTCTTACATGATTTTGAGCAGGTAAATCAAAAGTTGAAGAATAAACTTCACCTCTTACACTTCTTTGCATATCAGTAACTTCTTCAGGTCTTTCATCAATTAAAAGAACCATCAAAGTAACTTCTGGATGATTTCTACTTATTGCATGTGCTAATTCTTTTAAAAGTTCAGTTTTACCTGTTTTTGGAGGAGCTACAATAAGTCCTCTTTGTCCTTTTCCCATTGGTGCAAAAAGGTCAAGCATTCTTCCTGTCATTTTTTGTGAATCATATTCAAAATTAAATCGTGATGTAGAATAAAGTGGAGTTAAGTTATCAAATAAAGGTCTATTTTTAGACTCTTTTACGGGTAAGTAATTTATAGCTTCTATTTTTAATAAAGCATTATATTTTTCACTCTCCTTATTTGGAGGTCTAACTTGCCCTGAGACGATATCTCCAGTTCTTAATGCAAATTTTCTAATTTGAGTTGCACTTACATAAGAATCATTTGAAGTATCTGAAAAATTTCCATCAATTGCTCTTAAAAAACCAAATCCGCCCTCTTTAATCTCTAAGATACCTGTAAATAAAATAAATCCGCCTGCATCTATTTGAGATTTTAAAATCGTAAACATTAAATCTTGTCGTTTTAATTCTTGAGGATTTTCAACATCTAGTTCATTTGCTATATTAATTAATTCTTCTAAAGGAAGTTCCCTTAGTTGTTCTATTTTATAACCTTCAACAGGGATATGAGTTCTTGTTTTTTTTGAATTTGTTGTTTTTACTTTCGTTTCTTCTTTAGACTCTTCCATGAGTATGTTTGCCTTTGATTTTACATAATTAAGTATGTAGTGTAGTTTTTTGTAGTTTTTAAAGTATTTTTGTTATTGTAGTGTTTATTTCAAAAATTGTCAATAAATTATAAAATACATAAAAAAAGGTATCTTAATTGATACCTTTTTATTATAAATATAAATTAAATTTATATATTATAATTTACCTTCATTTTTAGCTAAATATTCAGCAACACCAGCAGTGTTAGCTTTCATACCTTCATCACCTTTTGCCCAACCAGCAGGACAAACTTCACCATGCTCATTTGTAAATAACATTGCATCTACCATTCTTATCATTTCATCAATATTTCTTCCTAATGGTAAATCATTAATTACTGCATGTCTTACTGTTCCATCAGCATCAATTAAAAATGAACCTCTTAATGCCACTGACTCACCAAATAATACATCATAATCTCTAGAAATTGATTTAGATAAATCTGCTACTAATGGAAATTTAACTCTACCAATTCCACCATTTTCAACTGGTGTTTCTCTCCATGCGAAGTGAGAGAATTGAGAATCAACTGAACAACCAATTACAGAAATTCCTCTTGAAGAAAATTCGTCAATTCTTTTTGAGAAAGCAATAATTTCTGATGGACATACAAATGTAAAATCTAGTGGGTAAAAGAATAATACTGCACCTTTTTCACCAATGTTTTCATATAAGTTGAAATTTTCTACTATTTGACCATCTGCAAGTACAGCTTTTGCTGTAAAATCTGGAGCTTTTTTTGTTACTAACATATTTTATATCCTTTAAATATTTTTTAATGTGATAGAATTATATAACAATATTTTGTAAAACAAACTGTAAATAAGCTTAAATTTCTAAATTTATAAGAAATATTATTTTATGATAATATTTATCCTTTCTACTATATATTTATATTTCTGTTACAATTATATTAATCACTTAATCATAAATCAAATATTTTAAAGATAATTTTATATTTACTGTGTTAAAGTTTGTTAAAATTTAATAAGGAGATATACAATGGCAGTAAAAATTACTGATATCTGTATTAGTTGTGATGCTTGTTTAGATGAGTGTCCAGTAGAAGCAATCGTAGATAATGACGAAAATCCAACAGGTGAAGATACATATTACGTATATGCTGATAAATGTGTTGAATGTGTAGGTCATAATGATAGCCCTGCATGTGCTGATGCATGTCCAACTGAAGGATGTATTGTATGGGATGAAGCTGGTTCTGGTTCAATTGAAAAAGAAGATAGAGGAACTCCGGGTACTCCTGTAGTTGAATAATAAATTTTATTAAATTTAACATATATTAAAAAGGCAAGTAGTTTTACTACTTGCCTTTTTTTGTTTTTTTAGATATAATCCGCGACTTAAAAAAAATCGAGGAATATAAGCAATGGAACAAACATTATCAATCATTAAACCAGATGCTGTAGCTAAAAATGTAGTTGGAAAAATCTTAGATAGATTTGAATCAGCTGGATTAAAAATTGCAGCAACAAAAAAAATGCAATTAAGTAAAGCAGATGCTGAAGCTTTTTATGCAGTACATTCAGCAAGACCTTTCTTTAAAGATTTAGTTGAATTTATGATTTCAGGTCCAGTAGTAGTTTCAGTTTTAGAAGGTGAAAATGCAATGGCAAAAAATAGAGAATTAATGGGTGCAACAAATCCTAAAGAAGCTGCTGCTGGAACAATTAGAGCAGATTTTGCAGAATCAATTGATGCAAATGCAGTTCATGGTTCTGATTCATTAGAAAATGCAAAAAATGAAATAGCTTTCTTCTTTGCACAAAAAGAAATTTGTTAATTATCTATTAATTTATTGATTTTATAATGAAAATTGAATTTAAAAAAGTACCTCAAACTACCAAGGAATTGGTTGTTGAATTTAATTCAGTTAAAATTGAAGGTACTTTTTGTAAAATATCGCCATCATTAGTGAAAGTTGAAGCAGTACTAAAAGGTACTACTGAAATTGATTGTTGTAGATGCGGAATAACAGAAATTAAAGAAGTTGATGAAGAACTTAATTTACTGTTAAGTGATGGTATCTATAAAGGTAATGAAGAGGAATATTTAGTAATTGAAGTAGAAAACAGTTTGATTGACTTTGATGAAATTATTAATAGTGAATTAAACAGTATAAAAAGTGACTACCATATTTGTAAAGAATGTATAAAATATGGTGATAATTTTGAAAAAGAATTTTAAGGAGAATTAAAATGGCAGTACCTAAGAGAAGAGTATCTCATACTAGATCAGCAAAAAGAAGAACTCACTACAAAATAACGTTAAAAAAACCAGTTAAAGATAGTGATGGTTCTTGGAAAATGCCTCATATGGTTAATCCAAATACTGGTGAATATAAAAACTAATGCTAAGAATTGCAATAGATGCTATGGGTGGGGACTTCGGTCCTGAACCTATTATAGAGGGCTTGATAACGGCTCTTAAAAAAAACAACAACTTTTCAGCAATTGCGGTTGGAAATAAAACACAACTTTTACAACTTATCCCACAAAACTTTTTATCAAGAGTCGAAATATTAGATACAAATGATGTAATTAGTATGAGTGATTCTGCAACTGATGCACTAAAAAGAAAAGATTCAACAATTTTTAAAGCCATAGAACTTGTACGTGAAGGAAATGCAGATGCAGTAGTTTCTGCTGGACATTCTGGCGCTACTATGTCTCTTGCAACTTTGAGAATAGGAAGAATAAAAGGTGTAAGTAGACCAGCAATTGCAACATTAATGCCAACGAGTGAAAATCAAAATACTTTAGTATTAGATGTTGGAGCAAATGTAGATAGTGATGCAAAAAATTTATTTGAATTTGCAGTAATGGGACAAGTCTATGCACAATATGCATTAAGACTTGATGAACCTATTGTTGGATTATTAAGTAATGGAGAAGAAGATAGTAAAGGAAATGAAGTAACTAAAGAAGCTTATAAACTTATATCTAAAATTCCTAATTTTGCAGGTAACGTTGAAGGTAGTGATATTTTCAAAGGTACAGTTGATGTTGTTGTTTGTGATGGTTTTGTTGGTAATATATTACTTAAAACAGCCGAAGGTGTTGCAGACACAATTGGAAAAATAATTAAAAAGAATTTAAAAAGATCGCTAATTTCTATTGCGGGTGCAGTTCTTATGAGAAAAGTATTTAAAAACTTAAAAGTAAGAGTTGATTATGCAGAATATGGTGGTGCACCACTTCTTGGGGTAAAAGCACCTGTCATTATTGCTCATGGAAAATCAAATCCAAAAGCAATTCAAAATGCAATATTTCAAGCAATTAATGCCGCAAGTTCAAATTTAGATAATATAATTGAACAAAGATTAGCAAAATATGGTAGTACTCAAGAAAACTAACTACTATATAAATTTAAGGATATGTAAATGACATATGCAGCTTTTAGATCTATAGGAGCTTATATTCCTCCTAAGATTATGACAAATGCAGATTTTGAAAAAATTATTGATACTAGTGACGAATGGATTACAAAAAGAACTGGTATTAAGGAAAGAAGAATTTCTGAAGTTGGTGAAGCTTCATCTGATTTAGGTTCACGTGCAGCTGAAGTTGCAATTCAAAGAGCTGGAATTTCAAAAGATGAAATTGACTTAGTTATTTGTGCAACTGTTACACCTGATTATTTATGTATGCCATCAACTGCATGCTTAATTGCTTCAAAATTAAATCTTCCTCCTGTTATGGCTTTTGATGTAAGTGCAGCATGTACTGGTTTTGTATATGCACTTAGTATAGCTAAAGCTTTTGTTGAATCAGGAATGAAAAAGAATGTACTTATTATTGGTGCAGAAACTTATAGCTCAATATTAGATTATACTGATAGAGGAACTTGTTTTATCTTTGGTGATGGAGCAGGAGCTGCTATTATTAGTGCAACAACAAATAAAGATGAAGCAATTATCGATATAAATTGTTCAAGTGATGGGAATTATGAAGATTTAATCAAAACTCCTGGTGGAGGAAGCAAACATCCTTGCTCACAAGAAGTTTTAGAAAATAAAATGGCTTGTATAAAAATGAAAGGAAACGAAACTTTCAAACTTGCTGTAAAAACATTAACTTCAGATGTAAAAATCATGATGGAAAAACATAATCTTTCAAATGAGGATATAACTCACTTTATTCCTCATCAAGCAAATTATAGAATTATAAAAGCTGTAGGTGAAGCTTTAGGATTAAGTGAAGAGCAAACTGTAGTTACTGTTGATAAATATGGTAATACTTCTGCTGCTTCTATTCCTATGGCAATGAACTATGCATATGAAGAAGGTAGAATAAAAGCTGGTGATACAGTACTTTTTGATGCCTTTGGTGGTGGATTAACTTGGGGTTCTGCTCTATTTAAATTTGCTCCTAAAAAATAAAATAGGTTTTAACCTATTTTATATCAACTGAACTAAACTCATATAAAAGACTGTCCCTAAAAAAATTGAAATTAAATAATTTTTAAATAATAAATGTAAAATTGCTGTTACAAAAACTCCAACTATTTCTTTTAAACCATAAGGTACTATAGAAAAATCAACATCTTTTAAAGTGAATACAATCAATATAGTTATAATAATTGAAGGAAAATACTTACCAATAAATAAGAAATAATGAGGTAATTCTTCTTTATTCCTAAAAAAAATAAATGGTAAAGCTCTTGTAAAATAACTAATTATTGACATAATTGCTATTGCTATAAATATTTCAGAATTATTCATTTTCAATTTTTCTTTCAAATGTAAATAATAAAATCAAAGCAAAAACAATTGATACAAGCAACATTTTATCACTAGGAATAAAAATCAAAGAAAAAATTGATGAAATAAAACCAATAAAAAATGGAAAAATATTTTTAAGACTTTTATATTGTTCAATACAAAGAACAACAAATAATGCAGTTAATGAAAACTCTAAACCTTGTGTATTAAACTTAATATTACTTCCAAAAATTGCTCCCAATGTTGAACCTAATAACCAATAAGATTGACTAAAAAAGAGTAAAAAAAAGTAATACCATTTTTTATTTAGATTTTCATCATCTTTAATTGAAGTTAAAAGTGCATAAGTTTCATCAGTCAATGCAAAAATCAAATAAGGTTTTAATTTACCTGTTTTATTAAATCTTTTTATTAAAGACAATCCATAAAAAGCTTGTCTTATATTTATAAACCAAGAAGCAATTGCTATATCAACATATCCTGCTTTTATATTAAAAAAATTTATAGCAACAAATTGTAGTGCACCTGTATAAATAAAAAAAGACATAATTGGAGCCAAATACCAAGAGTAATCAAAAGAGACTAACAATAAGCCAAAAGCAAAACCTAAAACAATATATCCCATCATAATTGGGATTGAAATATGAAATGCTTTTTTTAATTCATTTTTATATTTCAATATTTTTTATCTTTAGTTAAATTTTTTATTATTTGGATTATTTTTAAATACATCAAATGAATTTTTTTTCAAATTCTTATTAAATTTTTCAACTGTCGCAACTGAATTTAAATATAAAATTGATTCATCTACAATTATTTGAAAAACTGCATGAAGAGGTATTTTCACCACACTTCCAAAATTTTCATTTCCAAATCCTGCTTCAAAACTCAAGAATTCATCATCAACCTGAATTGTACTATAAGTATAATTACTCAAAATAAATAATGAAAATTTATGCATTTGCTCTTTTATAACTTTTGGTAATTCGGGAGTGAAAGTAATTGGTTCTATATTTGCTGTTATTGAAAATTCCTGATTTTTTTCTAATAAAAAAAGAATATTCTCACATATTTGTTTTTCGACTAAATTTTTATAATCTTCACTTTCTATTATATTTTGAATCATAATTAATTCCTATTTTAAAAATTTGATGTTATTATAACTTATGAAACAACTAATTTTCCTTATCTTTCTAATCACATCACCTTTGTGGGCTTATGAATTTAAATTAAACAAAAATGATATTGATTATATAAATAAATCTCCTAAAAAATCATTTATATTAAATCGAATTGAAAAATATCAAACATTAAAAGAAAAAGTAAAAGATTATGAGCTTATAAAAAAGCTCTCTTATGTTAATTCTTTTATAAATAAAATACTTCCAGCTCGTGATATTTCAACTGCTTCATCTATTGATTATTGGGCAACACCAAAAGAATTTTTACTTCAAGGTCATGGGGATTGTGAAGATTATGTTATTGCAAAATATTTTACACTTTTAGAAATAGGTATTCCAAAAGAAAAATTATATTTTGCAATTGTAAATATAAAAGGTCAAAAAGATGCTCATATGGTTTTACTATATATAGAAGACAAAAATTCCTCTCCATTAGTTTTAGATAATCTTAGTTTTAAAGTGATTCCATTTACAAAAAGACCTAAATTAATTCCAAAAGTGGCTTTTAATGAAATAGATTCTTATGTATTTACCCCAACAGGATTTACAAAAAAAGCAACAATAAATTGGGGGAAAGATAATAAATGGGAAAAACTTCTTAATCGAGTTTATAATTTAAAAGAATAATTTTCAATAATATTAAAATCTATCATTGCATTCATTAGTGCAATTTTTGATGCATTATATAACATATCTAATGTAATATCTTTTTCTATTAACTTTTTTTCTTCGAGTAATCTAGTTCTAGTTGTTCCTATTAATAAACAATTTTTTGAAGTTATCCAACAGCCATCATAAAAGATTGCAACATTTGCAATAGTAGTATCAGTTACAATATCATTTTTTACAATAATAATTTCATCACAACCATTTCTTTTTTCAAACAACTTATCTAGCTTAGTTCTGTCTAAATATTTTTTTGAATAATCTATCTCATCATCAATAATTATCTTAAAGCTTTTTATCTCTCTTTTTTTATACGGGAAATATAAAACATCAATTATTTCATCTTTATCATAAACAACTTTACATCTTAAAAGTTCATCAGATATTGGATAAATATACTCTTGCAAATTTATATTTAATCCTATTGTATTTGATATTCTTTTATTATGATATTCTAAATTAAAGATTTCAAAATCTTCACATTTAATTGTTTCAAAATATTTTATTGTTTCCACATTTTTCCTTTTTAAAAAGCTAAATAAATTTTGTCTATAAGTTCTTCATATTCAGCTAAAACATCACTATCACAAGTAATCCCTCCACCACTTTTATAAAATAAATTTCCTTTTTCATCAGCTTCAATAAATCTTATTAAAACAAAAGAATCAAAACTTTTTCCATCAAATATTCCAAAAATTCCTGTATAAAAATCTCTATCATAATCTTCAACTTTTTTTAGTATTTCAACTGTTTTTTTCTTTGGTGTTCCTGTTATTGAACCTGCTGGTAATATAGAAGTTATGATATCTCCAATATTTTCGTACCAATTTTCTTGCAAAGTTGCAGAAATTTTTGAACTTACTTGTAATAACTCTTTATCTCCTGCATTTATTGTTTCAATATATCTAAACTCTTCAACTTTTACATTTAAGCCAACCATTCCCAAATCATTCCTAAGTAAATCAACAACCATTGTATGTTCTGCCATCTCTTTTTGATTTGCTAAAATCTTCTCTTTTGCATTTTGAACTTTTGAATCAATTGTTCCTTTCATAGGATATGTAAAGATTCTATTTTCTTTAATTTCCACAAATTTTTCAGGTGAAAAACATACAAAATCTTCTTTTTTATTTTTAAATCTTAATTTATATTTACTTTTAGTATTTTCATAAATTTCATCTAAAGAGAAAGTTGTATCTATTTTAGTTTTTGCAGTTAAATTCAAAAGATAACTATTCCCTTTTTTTATCTCTTCTTGTATTATTTCAAACTTCTTTTTATACTCTTCAAATGAGATAGGAAATTTTTCTAGTTTTGTTTTAAGAGTTCTTTTAGAAAAATCTTCTTTTTGATTTAATTGGAATTTGATAGATGCAGGAAGATTTGATAATTTTTCTATGTAAGATTTAGTAAAATCGTATGATATTACAAATAAAAATGGTTCTTTTAAAGAACCAAATTTATTTAATTTATCTTTTATTAGTTTTTTATTCAATTTTTACTTTAAAATAAGTTTTTTAAGAACAGCAGCTCTTATAGCAACACCATGAGTTACTTGTTTTAAAACTTTTGATCTTGGATCTTTTAACATTTCATCGCTAATATCAACATTTCTATTAACTGGTCCTGGGTGTAAAAGGATAATATCTCTATCTCCTACAACTTCATTTGTAATACAATAATCTTTTGCATATTCTTGTAAAGATTCAAAATATATTTGATTGTGTCTTTCAAGTTGTGTTCTTAAACTCATAATAATATCAAGTTCATCTATTATTTCATTGATATTATTATATTGTTTAAATTCATCTCCTTCATATTTAAAACAATCAGGAGCAACTAAATTTACATCAATTCCAAATCTTGGTAGTAACCTTCTATTTGAACCTGCAACTCTTGAACTTTTTACATCTCCAACTATTGCTATTTTTTTACCTTCAGTTTTTCCTTCAAAATGCTCATAAATTGTAAATAAATCTAAAAGAGCTTGAGTTGGATGTGAATGTTTTCCATCACCTGCATTTATTATAGGACAATCTACAAAACCTGTTAAACTTTCTGGTAATCCACATTCACTATGTCTAATAATAATTGCATCTGGTTTCATAGCATTTATATTTGCAACTGTATCAAAAATTGTTTCACCTTTATTTGTAGAAGATGTTCCTACATCAAGTGATACAACCTCAGCTCCTAATCTCTTAGCTGCAATTTCAAATGAACTTCTAGTCCTTGTAGAATTTTCAAAAAACAAAGTAACTATAATTTTACCTTTTAAAATTTCATTTGGTTCAAATTTTAAAAACTCTCTTGCATCATCAAAGATGCCCATTATCTCTTCTTTTGAAAAATCCGAAGTTCTAATCAAATGCTGCATTTTTTTCCTTTAATTTTAGTTTGGATTTTAGCAAAAAGGAGTTTAAAAAATAAAACTTTTTGTATAATACAAAACTTTATTTTTTAGGACATTTTTATGAAATTACAATTAATAATTATTTCTTTATTTACTCTTTTATTTACAGCGTGTTCAGTAAAACCTCTTGAGCCTGTAAGTTTTGAAACTGTAAATAAAGAAATATCTTTCACAAATGATATTAAACCCATTTTAGATAATAGATGTGTATCTTGTCACTCATGTTACAACTCTCCTTGTCAATTAAAACTCTCTTCTTATGAAGGACTTGAAAGAGGTGGTTCTAAAGCTGATGTTTATGCAAATAGAATGAATGCAGATAGTCCAACAAGATTATTTATTGATGCTATAAATCAAAAAGAATGGAGAGGGAAAGGCTTTTTTTCTGTTGTTGATTATTTAGAAAACTCTAATGAATCAATAATGATGCAATATCTTTTTCAAAAAGATAAAAATCCTTTAAATTTAGGAAATTATTCTCCAGAAGAAGATGAACTTAGTTGTACAAAAGATAAAGATGAATTAGCTTTATTTTTTGAAGATAACCCACATAAAGGAATGCCTTATGGATTTCCAGCACTTAAAAAAGAAGAATACAATCTTCTAATGACTTGGTTAAAAGATGGTGCAATTGATGATACAAAAAAAGATGATATTAATAATTTTGAAAAAGAACAAATCAAAAAGTTTGAAGCGTTTTTAAATAATAAAGAGACAAAATATCAAGTAACTTCAAGATATATTTATGAACATCTATTTTTAGCTCATATAAGTTTTGATGAAAAAAGTGGCAATTTTTTTGAATTAATACGTTCAACTACGCCAACTGGTTTTAAACCAAAAATTATTGCTACAAGATTTCCTTATGACGAAGTAAAAGAACCATTTTATTATAGATTTAGAAAAATTGAATCAACTATTGTTCATAAAACACATATGGTTTATGAATTAAATGATAAAAAACTTGAAAGATATAATGAACTTTTTATAAAACCAACTTGGGAACAAAAACCATATTTACCACCTTATGATAGTAAAATTTCTGCAAATGCTTTAAAAATTTTCGAACAAATTCCAGCAAGTAGTAGATATCAATTTTTACTTGATGATATTCATTATATTATTATGACATTTATTAGAGGTCCTGTTTGTAAAGGGCAAATTGCCTTAAATGTAATAAATGACCATTTTTGGGTAATGTTTATGGATCCAAAATACGATTTAAGTCTACAAGATAAATATTTTTTACATGATAATATTCCAAATTTATCTATACCAAATGAGTATGGAGAAGATCCTAGCTTATTTAAAACATTCAAAGCTTTAGATAATTATGAATTAGCAAAAAAATATGAAACAAATAAAGCTTCTGTATATAAACAATATTATCCAAATGGGTTAAATTTTAATGCAATTTGGAAAGGAAATCAAACTCAAGAAAATGATTCAATATTAACTATTTATAGACATTTTAATTCTGCTTCTGTTCATAAAGGTGCTTTTGGAGATATTCCTAAAACTTTATGGGTTATTGATTTTCCTTTATTAGAACGTATTTACTACTCTTTAGTTGCAGGTTTCGATGTATTTGGAAATACAGCACACCAATTATTAGTACGAACTCATATGGATAGACTTAGAATTGAAGGAGAGAGTAATTTCTTAGAATTTTTACCAAAAGAGTCAAGACAAGAATATTTTAATTCTTGGTATGAAGGTTGGTTAGCTCAATATTTATCTGTTTATATTCCTTCAGATAACAATGTTGATATAAAATATCAAACTAAAGATTTCAAAAAAGAGTTTGCAAATAAAGTTTTAGACTATACAAATACCAAAAGAGATTCTATAAATTTTATAGAAGATGGTTATAAACAAAATGAAATTAAAAAAGTTTATAATACTAAAGAAGAAATTGAAAAGACATTTAAAACTTTAACTTTACCTAATAGTTCAAAAATTATAAAACATTTTACAGATGGAGAATCAAATTTAGCTTATATTAGAATCAAAATGAACTCAGGAGAGAATTTTGTATATACTTTAGTTATAAATAGATGGCATAAAAATGTTGCTTTACTTTTTGATGAAGAATCAAGGTTAGAGCCATCAAAAGATAGAATAAATTTTGTAAAAGGATTTATAGGTTCTTATCCAAATCTTTTTGTAGTTGTAAATCAAAATGATTTAAATGAATTTTTCAATCTTTTACAAAACTATAAAGATACTCCAAATGATGATAAAAGAATATCTAAATTTGTTATAAATCGGGCAGATTCAAATTTTTGGGAAAATTTTGATTGGTTTAATAATGAGTTTAAAAAACAAGATTCTTTACAATATGGATTATTTGATTTAAATCGATATTATAGTAAAGCAATTAATCAATAAGTATAAATATATTTTGGATATAATCTTGCCAAAATATATCTAAATTTTTTTAGGAAAAGAAATGAATGAACAATTAGAACAAATGGACAAAGAGTATGTACTTCATACTTATGCAAGAAATTATGTAAATTTCAAAAAAGGTATCAATGCCACGCTATTTGATGAAAATGATAAAGATTATATAGACTTTACATCTGGAATAGCTGTAGTTAGTGTTGGACATGGAAATAAAAGAGTTGCAGATAAAATATATCAACAAATATCAAATATAACTCATATTTCAAACTTATATGCAATTGAACCACAAGCAAAACTTGCAAAAAAAATAAGAGAATTAAGTGGTTATGATATAAGAACATTTTTCTCAAATAGTGGTGCTGAAGCAAATGAAGGTGCTATAAAAATTGCTAGAAAATATGGTGAAACAAAATTTGAAAATAAAAGATATAAAGTTATCACATTAGAACACTCTTTCCATGGAAGAACAATTACAACTGTAAAAGCAACTGGTCAAGAATCTATGCATACACCAAATTTTGCTCCTTATCCAGAAGGATTTTCATATCATAATAAAATAGATGATATTTATAATGCAATTGATAATGAGACAGTTGCTGTTATGATAGAACTTGTACAAGGAGAAGGTGGAGTTCAACCTTTTAATAAAAAAGATATTCAAGAATTAGCAAAATTTTTAAAAGAGAATAATATTTTATTAATCATAGATGAAGTTCAAACAGGTGTTTTTAGAACAGGTGAATTTTTAGCTTCTAATCTTTATGAAATTGAACCTGATATTATCACTCTTGCAAAAGGTCTTGGTGGTGGAGTTCCTATTGGGGCTGTTTTAACAAAACATAAAGATATTTTTTCTCCAGGTGATCATGGTTCAACTTTTGGAGGAAATTATTTAGTTACAACTGCTGCTTTAGAAGTTTTAGATATTTTAGAAGAGTTAAAAGATACTGGAACATTAGATGAAACTATCATTTATTATAATTCTAAATTAAATGAATTTTTTGAAAACAATAGAGAAATATTTACTGAAAATGTAGGTCTTGGACTTATGAGAGGATTAAGAGTTAAAGATGCGGAAACTTTGGCACTTGTGATTAAAACAGCTTTTGAATGTGGAGTTTTAGTTTTAAAAGCAGGAAAAAATACTCTAAGACTTCTTCCAGCACTTACAATCTCAAAAGCAGAAATTGATGAAGGTTTCAAAAGGCTGCAAAATGCACTTGATAAAATCAAGCAAGGTTAAACTACTATTTTGTAGTTTAATCTCTTTAAGTCTTTTTGCATCAGATGATACAAAAGATGCTTTTGATACAAAAATAATTTCAGAAAAAAGATTAAAAAATATTGAGTTATCAAAAGAACAAATAAAAGAAGACAGCTCTAAACTAAGAAAAGATTGGATAAATCCAATAACTTATCAATATACTAAAAATTTAGGTGAAGATGAAAAAACTGAGCGTTCACTTATTTCTATAAATCAGCCAATTTTTCAAAGTGGTGGAATTTATAAAGCCATAAAATATGCAGATTCAACTTATGATTATGCAGCACTTGAATTGGACCAACAACAAAAAGACCTTGTAAAACAAGCTTTACAATATCTTTATAATATTGAAAAAACAAATTTAAATATTCAAAAAGCAAAATATACTTTAGAAAATGCAAAAATAGATGTAAATAGAAAAAAAGAACAAGTTCTAAATGGTTTTTTAGATACTTCTTATTTAGATGATGCACTTCTTACACTAAATAGTTCAAAACATAATTTAGTTGATTTAAAGTATCAAAAACAAGATTTAATCAATAGTTTCAATAATATTTCATCACAAGATTACACAAAATTTGAACTTCCTATATTTAAAATATTTAGCCAAAAAGAGTTTTTAGAAAATAATATCGAACTAAAAAAAGCTCAAGCTGATATTGAAAAAAAAGGTAATTATTCTTATATGACTATGGCAAAATATTTACCAAGTGTAAATGCTTATTATACTTACTCAAAATATCATGATACAGATAATAGTATAAAATATACAAAAGAAAATGACCAAACATTTGGATTGACTTTAAACATACCATTTGATAGTAGAACATTCAATGATATTCAAAGTACAAAAATCGATTACTTAAAATCAAAATTAAATTTAGAAAATAGTGAAGATGATGAAAAAACTTTTTTCAAAACAAAACTTGAAAAAATATCTATGCTTGATGAGAGACTACAAATAACAAGAGAAGATTTAGAAGTTTATGACTCTATTTTAAAGATCATAAATGAAGAAAAACAAGCACAAATTAAAACACAAAGTGATGTTGATACTTTACAAAACTCACAGAAAATCAAATCTTTAGATTTAAAAATATTTGAAGTTGAAAAACAACTAGAACTTTTAGAACTGTATGCAAAACTTCATTAGAAGTTTTTGCATACAAATATATTATTTAGATTTTTTATCTTTTTCTTTACTTTCTTTATAATTTAAGTAATATTCCATTTCTGATGGAGTTAAGATTTTTATTGTATTTGTACTTCCTGGCATTCCAACTGGATAACCTACTGTTGCTACATATAAACCTTTTTTATTTAATAAACCTTTTTCATCTAAAGATTTCAACATTTTTTGAAACATTTTTGAAGCTTGAGCTTCTTTGATAATTCCAACTGGTTCAACTCCCCAAACAGCTGTTAGAGAATTTAATATTTTTTTCTTATGTGTAAAAGTATAAATAGGAGTTTTTGGTCTATATCTTGACATTTTTGTTGCTGATTTTCCAGAACTTGTAAGTGCTAAAATACCATCTGCTTTTAAATCATCTGCAAGTTTTGTTACTGTTGCTTGAATAACATCAAATTCATCCAAATAAGGGAACTTATATTGTTTTTCATAATTATAAATACCTTCAGTTTTTGCAATGATATTATGCATTGTATCAACTACATTTATTGGATCTTCTCCAACTGCACTCTCTTCACTAAGCATAACAACATCTGTTCCATCTAAAACTGCATTTGCAACGTCAGAAATTTCAGCTCTTGTTGCTCTTTCATTTTGAGTCATTGATAAAAGCATTTGAGTTGCAGTGATTACTGGGATTCCTTTTAAATTTGCTTTTTTAATAAGCATTTTTTGAATAGTTGGAACATCATAATAAGGAACTTCTATTCCTAAATCTCCCCTTGCAACCATCAATCCATCACTAGCTTCTATAATTTCATCAATATTTTCAACTGCATCAAATTTTTCAATTTTTGCTATTAATTTACCTTTATATCCATTTAAAAGATTTCTAGCTTTTCGCATATCTCTTGCATTTTGAACAAATGAAATTGCAAAATAATCAACTTCATGCTCAACACCCCAAGCTATATCTTTTTCATCTTTTTTTGTAATTACATCAATATCAATCACAGTATTTGGGAAATTTACACCTTTTCGTGAAGATAAAGTTCCATGATTTTCAATTCTAGCTTTTACTTCTTTTCCTGTTTCAATAACTTTTGCTCTAATTGTTCCATCATATAAATAAATATATTCATCAATTTTTACTTTATCTAAAATATCTGGATAATTAATAGATACAACATACTCTTTATCTGCTTTTTTATATCCAACCATTTCATCTTTTAAAAAAGTAATTACATCATCTCTATAAAGTGAAAAAGGCTCTTTTAAATCTCCAATTCTTACTTTTGGACCTGAAATATCTTGTAAAATTCCAACCGTTTTCCCTGTATTTTTCATAGCTGTTCTAATATTATTTAATGTTTCTAAATGATATTCATGGCTTCCATGCGAAAAGTTTAATCTAAACATGTTTGCACCAGCTTTAATCAATCCTTCAATCATTTCTAAACTATGGCTTGCTGGGCCTAAAGTTGCTAATATTTTTGTTCTTTTTTCCATAGATTCTCCTTCAAAAAGTTATTTTTATTATAACATAATATTGTTACAATAGAGTAACTATATTGTTTCACTATTCTTACATAATTTTTATGTTAAAATCGCTTATTACATATAAAAAGAGGTTATTATGAAATATCTAAATTTTAAATTTTTATTATCGACTACCGTAATTGCAAGTTTATTAACTGGTTGTGCTCAAAGAACCGGAAACGAAACTTATGACAATAATCAAAATGCAATTATTGGAACAACTCTTGGAGCAATTGCAGGTATTGTTTTAGGAAATAATATTGGTGGTGGGAACAAAGGACGAAATAAAGTAATTGGTGCAGTTGCAGGTGCAGCAATTGGTGGAGCAATTGGTTATAGTATGGATAAACAAGCTCAAGAAGTTGCTCAAAGTTTAAATACAAATGTAAATAATAATCCAAATGCCGTTTTAGACCCAAATCAAGATTTAATCGTTTCAAATACTGATAACTACGTAAAAGTTATGTTCAGAGATGACATGATGTTTGAAACTAATTCTGCAAATCCAACATATAGTGCCCAAACAAAAATATCTAAAATAAACTCTGTTTTACAAAAATATCCAAATACATTAGTTCAAGTTGTAGGTCACACAGATAGCCGTGGAACTCATGCTTATAATCAAACTCTATCTGAACAAAGAGCTTCAAATGTAGGAAATATTATATATAATTCTGGTGTTTCAAATCAAATTTTTTCAAGAGGTTGTTCTTTTGACAAACCAGTTGCATTAAATAATAGTGATGCAAATATGGCTCTAAATAGAAGAGTTGAAGTTTATTTATATCCAAATCAACAATCTGTTATAGATGTTTGTAAATAAAAGGTAAAACCTTTTATTTACAGCTTTTTTGATACAATCGTATATGATTAAATTTAGTACATATTTTAATGATTGGCTTTATGGTAAAAATGGATATTATTCAAACTACAAAGAAATAGGAAAAGATGGTGATTTTTTCACTTCAGTTTCTACTTCTTCTTTTTTTGGTGGCACAATTGCAAAAAAAATTATTAGCTCGATTGAAGATGGATTTCTACCAAACAATACAACAATTTTAGAAATTGGTGCTCATCATGGATATTTACTTGCAGATATAATCCAATTTATATATACATTAAAACCCAAACTTCTTGATACTTTAAATTTTGCAATAGTTGAAAGATTTGAAAATCTTCAAAATCAACAAAAAAAATATTTACAAGAATCTTTTGGAAATATTATCAAACTAAAACATTTTAATGATATTTCAGAGGTTAAACTTGAAAATGCCTATATTATTGCAAATGAGATTTTTGATGCTTTTTCTTGTGATTTAGTTTATACAAATGATAAAAATATTTTACAAATTGCAATGGTAGAAAATCATAAAATAGAGTTTATTGATTGTATTGATGAAAAAATTTTAAATCATTGTAAAAAATACAGTATCACAAAAGGTGAAGTTGCATTGTCTTACAAAGATTTTGTAAATACGATTTGTAAAAATATAACTCATTTTGAATTTCTAACTTTTGATTATGGAGATAAATTTCCAAGAAATGATTTTAGTACAAGAGTTTATGAAAAACATGCAGTTTATCCAATTTTTGAAGAAAATCTAAATTTAGAAAAACTCTTTAAAAATTCTGATATTACCTATGATGTTCACTTTAATTATTTAAGTGATTGTTTCAAAGAAAATGGAATAAAAGATATAGTTTTTAATACTCAATTAAAATCTTTAGTTGAATTTGGTATTTTAGAATTATTAGAAATTTTAAAAGCAAATGTAAATGAAAACACTTATTTAAAAGAGACTCAAAAAATAAAAGTTTTACTAGAGCCAACTGGAATGGGTGATAGATTTAAAACCTTGAATATAAGAAAATAAGTTAAGTGTTTGTATAATCAAACTTTATAAAAAATATAAAAAGGTTTAAATTATGATACTAATTATAAATGGTGAAACAAAAGAGTTTGATAACTCATTAACACTTCAAGACATAATAACAAATTTACAAATTGAAAACAAAGTAATGGCAGCTGCTATTAATATGAATATTGTAAAAAAAGATGATTGGAAGAATTTTATTCCAAAAGAAAATGATAAAATCGAATTACTTCAATTTGTTGGTGGTGGTTGATTTTATGAGTAGAGAAAAAGGAGAATTTGCTGAAAAAAAAGCAATCTCTTTTTTAGAAGATTTAAATTTTAAAATCATTGAAAAAAATTTTTATGCTAAAAAACTTGGTGAAATAGATATTATTGCTAAGAAAGAAAATATTTATCACTTTTGTGAAGTAAAATCTGCACCTGATTATGAAACTGCTATTAATAATATAACCCCTTCTAAACTTTCAAAAATAAAAAGAAGTATAAATTACTATTTACAAATAAAAAAATTGGATATTTCTTATTCAGTTGATGCTATTATAATCACAGATGAAAATATTGAATTAATTGAAAATATAACTATATGATTAAGCAAGGGGTGAAGGTCGCAAAAACACCCCTTACTGTTCTAAACTGTATCTAAAATTAGTAGAAAAGAATTATAACAATTCAAAGTAGCAATAAACTAGCAAAAGTTGATAATTGTAAAATTTAACTTTTTCTTAGAAATTATTAGATACTATTCAAAAATACTTACGGAGAATTTTTTGTACTCAAAAGAACTTGAATCTATTAAAAAGTCTAACCGTTTTAGAACAAGAGATATATTCGATGATAATCTTATTGATCTTGCCTCAAACGATTATTTAGGTCTTTCTACAAATAAAAATCTTTTTCAAAAAGCTTACGAAAACGTTTTAAATCAAAATTTCCACTCTCCTCGTGCTTCAATGTTAGTAAATGGCTACAATAAAATCCATAAAGATTTTGAAGATAAATTGTGTGAGGTAAATAAATTTGAAGCAGGAATCACTGTTGGTTCTGGTTTCTTAGCAAATATCTCAATGATTGAAGCACTTGTTAGAAAAAATGATACATTATTTATTGATGAAGAGTATCACGCAAGTGGAATACTTGCTACAAAGTTATTAAAACCTGAACAAGTAATTGTTTTTAAACATAATGATTATAAAGATTTAGAAAAAAAAATTTTAGAAAATAAAAGAGTTGGAAGAAATATTATAGCTATTGAAGGTGTTTATTCAATGGGTGGAGATATTGCACCAATTGAAATATTTAATTTAGCTGAAACATATAAAACTCTTCTTATTGTAGATGAAGCTCATAGTTCTGGAGTAATTGGAGAAAATCTTTTAGGTATTTTTGACTATTATAAAATAAAACCAAATAAATATCATATAAAAATGGGAACATTAGGAAAAGCTTATGGTTCTTATGGAGCTTATATTTTAGCTTCTAAAGAGATTATAGATTTTTTAACAAATAGAGCAAAACCTATTATTTATTCTACTGCTCCTTCATTATTTGATACCGCCCTTGCACTTGAATCTTTAAATTATATTATAAATAATAAAAAAGATTTAAAGGAAAAAATAAATACAAATTTAAATATTATTTACGAGATTTTAAAAATAAAATCTCAAAGTTTAATTATTCCAATTGAAATTGGTGATAATAAAAAAGTGAAAAAAATTCAAGAAATTTTAAAACAAAATGGTTTTATAGTTGGAGCAATTAGACAACCAACCGTAAAAAGTGCAATTATTAGATTAATTGCAAAAATTGATATAAATACTAACGATTTAATTAGTGTCTGTAATTTATTAAAGGATTTGAAATGCTAATAAATGATTTAATTAAAGGTAATAAAAAATTTAGAGAAGCAAGTTTTTCTAAATATGAAGCTGATTTAAAACAATTAGTTGAAACAGGGCAAAGACCTGAAGTACTATTTATTGGGTGTAGTGATAGTAGGGTAACTCCTGATTTAATGCTAGATACAAAACCAGGTGATATGTTTATTTTAAGAAATGTAGGAAATTTTGTTCCACCATATAATCCAGATAATGATTACCACGGAAGTTCAGCTGTTATTGAGTATGCTGTAAATATTCTGGGAGTAAAACATATCATTGTTTGTGGACATTCACACTGTGGGGCTTGTAAAAGCTTATACCAAGACTTTGGAAATTCTCCTGATTTAATTAATATTAAAAAATGGTTAGATTTAGGTAAAAAAGCAAAAGAATATACACTATTGGCAATTCAAGATAAAACTGATAAAGAGAATATTTATAGAACTACAGAAAAAATTTCTATTGTCCATCAAATGGAAAATCTTTTGACTTTTCCTTACATTGAGAAAAAAATAAAAAATGGTGAAATCCAAATTCATGGTTGGTATTACAAAATTGAAGATGGAACAATTGAGTATTATGATGGAAATGAATGTTCTTTTAAACCACTAATTGAGAATACAAATGAACAATAATGAAATAAGAAGATTACCGAAGAAAACTATTTTTATAATAGGATTATTAATTGTAATTGGTCTTGCTTTCTTTTTATTTCTAAAAAGTTTAAAAGAACAAAAACTTACAGAAGTTCTTAATACAATTGGTCATGAAAATATAAAAGATTTAAAAGTTATAAATAAAATGAGTGTAGAAGACACTCAAACAAGATATAAAAGTACTGTTTATAAAGTTATGTTTTATGACAATAATTTAAAACAAACTTGTATAGGTTTTATTCATAGAGAAAAAGATGCGCACTATACAAAAGATATTGATTGTAAGTAGGGAAAAATGAGTATTATTGAAAAATTAGAAAAAAATGAAAGATTAGAATATGAAGATGCAATTAAATTATATGATTTAGATTTGTTTACATTAGCTTCATTTGCAAATAAAATTAGAACTGAAAGACATGCTAAAAAGACATATTTTAATATAAATAGACATATAAATCCAACAAATATTTGTAAAGATGTTTGTCAGTTTTGTGCCTATAGCGCAAGTAGAAAAAATCCTCACCAATATACAATGAGCCATGAAGAGATATTAGAAATTGTAAAAAACTCTTCGAAAAACAATATTAAAGAAGTTCATATTGTTTCAGCTCATAATCCACATACTGGATTACAATGGTATATGGATGTATTTAAAAAGATTAAAGAGAATTTCCCATCAATTCATGTAAAAGCTTTAACAGCTGCAGAAATTCATTTTTTAAGTACAGAATATAATCTATCATACGAAGAAATTATAAATATGATGATTGCACATGGAATTGATTCAATGCCAGGTGGTGGAGCAGAGATTTTTGATGAAACTGTTAGAAAAAGAATCTGTGGAGGGAAAGTTAGTTCTGTCCAATGGTTAGAAATTCATAAACTTTGGCATCAAAAAGGAAGAAAAAGTAATGCAACTATGCTTTTCGGTCACGTCGAAGATAGGAATCATAGAATTGATCATATGTTAAGATTGAGAAAATTACAAGATGAAACTGGTGGATTTAATGCATTTATTCCTTTAGTTTATCAAACTGAAAACAATTATTTAAAAGTAAAAGAAGCATTAACTGGGCAAGAGATATTAAAAACTTACGCAATTGCAAGAATTTTACTTGATAATATTCCAAATATAAAAGCTTATTGGGCAACTTCAACTGTAAAATTAGCATTAATTGCTCAAGAATTTGGTGCAAATGATGTTGATGGAACAATTGAAAAAGAATCTATCCAAAGTGCTGCAGGTGCTGGAAGTGCAAATGGTATTGCTCAAATGGAATTTGTTGATTTGATAAAAAATTCTGGATTTATTCCAGTTGAAAGAGATTCTGTTTATAACGAACTAAAAACTTGGTAAAACAAGTTTTTAGTTATTTTAATTGATTAAATTCTAAATTAAACTCTATTTCTATTCCCGCTTCCATTTTTATCATACTTATTGGATATGAAATATTTATAGAATATAACTCACTATTTAGAGTTGATATTAAATCAAAAAATTCTTTTGGTTCTTTTACTAAAATATTAATTGTATAATCAAATTTATTTATTCCTTGATTTATTGTCGATATATATTTTATTATTGCATTTTCAGGCATTAAAATCTTTAATTGTTCAGTAACTCTTTCAACAGACATTGTTTCATCTGTTATATATGCTTTATCGAAATTTTTATAACTAATATTTAATTCATTTTCATCTTTTGCTATAATTGTTGTATCAAAATCTATTTTTTTCTCTGGATCAACAAGTTCAAACTGAGTATTTTTATACAATTTGTCTAAAGCAGGTTTTAATAATACTAAATTTTCTTCTTTTAAAGAAAATACTTTTAATTCTAAATTATTTGGAACGATTTTCATTTCTTTAATCATAACACCTACTGGTATTGTATTAAAAATAACTCTTATTCTTTGTTCAATTTTATCATTTAAATTAATATGATTAGGTAATGTTGTTAATTTTTCTTCTATCTTAACTTTTTCAATTCTTTCTTTCTTGAAAAGTTTTTCAAAATCTATCATCGTATATATTTTATATAACCCTAAAGATAAAACAGCTAATAATAAAATCAAATAAAGATATTTAAAATCTCTTTTCTTTTTCTTCTTTCTAGGCTTTATAAAACTTTTTTTTAAATGTTTATCTCTTGACAATTCAAAAACTTCTTCATCAATATTTATTGGATGATAGTCAACTTTTAGCATTAGTTCTTGAGAAAGTTGTTCTATCTCTTCAGAGCTTAATTGTTTCAATACATAAAGAATTGTAATTTTTTCTACAAAAACCCCATTCTTTTTACTATAAAAATCATTCAAAGTATTATGTATAATTTCATTTAATTCTAAATAATAAATTTCATCAAAAAGTTTTTGCCCCTCTAAATCATCTTCATAAAAATGAGTTTTTTTAACTGATTCAAATGTTGGTAAATCTACTGTTTCATGATATACAATAATTCCAGATTGATTAAGTATTAAAATAAATGCTTTATTATTATATAAAAGAAGTAAGAGTTCATTTCTACAAACATTTTTTTCTATATGTAAACTCATTATATGAAAAGCTGAATAAATATAATCTATCCCTGTTTTAACAAAATAATTCTTTGTTTCAAAAAGAGTTGTTTTTAATACAGCAATATCAAATTCATCATTAAACTTTCCAATCTCACAATCTTTTAATTTTGATGATAATGACTTAGGAACAAGTTTAGTAGTATCACTTATTAGAAGAGTTGAGATATATGTAAAATCTATCTCTTCTTGTGAAGTATTTATTTTTTGCGCAATATCTAAAGGTAAAATTTCATCATCTACTAGAAAAACTGAATTATTCGCATCGATTATCTCTTCATTATTGAGTTTTTTGAAATCAAGCTTTAATTGAGTATCATATTTAATTGCATTGATATATAAAGATTCTTTAGTAAACATTTATCCCTACTTACTTAATTTCAAGGCATTGAGTGTATCAACATTTTTTCTTTGATAAATTCCCTTGCTTGCTCAAATTCCATATTTTTAATATCAAATGGTTCACTGATATAAAAATCTATTCTACCAAAAGGTTTTGGTAAAACAAATTTATCCCATGAGTTAAATTGCCAATATTTTGTTGGTATAGTATTAAAACATACAATTTTAGATTCACTCTTTTGAGCTAAAGCTATTACTCCATCTGCAATTGAGTATCGTGGACCTCTTGGACCATCAGGTGTAATAGCCAAATCATTTCCTAATTTTAACTCTTTTATTGCACTTATTAAAACTTTTGCTGCACCTTTTGATGAAGATCCACGAACTGCTCCAATTTTAAAATTTGAAGCTAATTTTGTTATGATTTCTCCATCTTTATTGTGACTTATCATTGCTTTTACAATTCCATTTTTTCTAAATCCAAAATAGTTGTATATTTGAGATATCAAATCTCCATGCCACATACATATAATAATTGGTTTTCCATCATCTTTTGGATGATGATAAACTTTTTTATTTGTTGCATATATCATTTTAACTAAATAATACAACAAATAAGGAAGTATATTTAATTTAAAATATTTTAACATTAGCTTATTATTTCACCCTTTAAAGATGTTCTTGTTGCTTCAACAATTTTTACATCTACAAATTTACCTAGTAATTCATCACTACCTTTTGTAAACACTTGTAAATAACTATCTGTAAATCCACAAACTTCACCATTTGGTTTTAAACTCTCAACCAATACATTTAAAGTTTTTCCAACATAAGTAGGCATTGTGTCTTCAAGATGTCTTTTATGAAGTTCAATTAATTCAATTAATCTTGCGCTTCCAATTTCATCTGGAATCTCTTTATCAGCCAAATTTAATGCTTCTGTTCCGGGTCTTGGAGAATATTTAAAGTTAAAAATTTGATCAAATTTAACTTGATTTACAACATCTAATGTATCTTCAAAATCTTCTTGTCTTTCTCCTGGAAATGCAACAATTATATCTGTTGTAATTCTTAAATTAGGAATTAATTCTCTCATTTTTGCTGCTCTATTTAAAAACCACTCTTTTGTATATCCTCTTTTCATAGCTTTTAAAACTTCAGTTGAACCGCTTTGTAAAGGCATATGAATACACTTTGAAATTTTCTCATTTCTTGCAAATTCTTCAATAAAATCATCATCCATATGCAAAGGATGAGGAGAAGTAAATCTAATTCTTTTTAATCCCTCAACTTTAGAAATATCTTGTAAAAGTTTTGTAAATGTATATTTTTCTCTTTTATCACTAAATCTTCTACCATAAGAGTTAACATTTTGTCCAAGAAGCATAACTTCAACTGCACCTAGTTCAACTGATTTTCGCACCTGCTCAACAATCATTTCAGGTGGAATAGAAATTTCTTCACCACGAGTACTAGGAACAATGCAATAAGTACATTTTTTATCACAACCAATAGAAATATTTACACTTGCTCTGTATTTATTTGTTTTAGCTGTTGAAAATTCATAAGTTGATTCATCATTGTCAATTGCTACTTCAACTGCACCTTTTACATCAACTACATCTTTTATTTTTGATATATTTCTTGCCCCAACAACAAAATCTACATAAGGTGCTCTTTTTATAATATCATGCCCTAAATGTGATGCTGTACATCCACAAACACCAATTTTTGCACCATCTTTTTTCTTTTTATTAAATTGACCTATTTCTGAAAAAAGTTTTTGAACAGGTTTTTCTCTAACTGAACAAGTATTTATAATAATTAAATCAGCATCTTCAATATTTTGTGTTGGTATATAACCTTTGTGTTTCTCTAGTTCAGCTTGAATATGTTGACTATCAGTGTCATTCATTTGACACCCTAGAGTTTGTATAAATAATTTTTTGTTTGAACTCATAATTTTTATAACACTATTAATAGATTAAAGTGCATGAACCTCATACATATATTCATCATCCGCTAAACCATATTTTACTTCTCTAAAATACACGTTATTTCCATCAGCTTCTAAAGCATCTACTAATGCCATCATATCTTTATGTGAGTTATCTCTATCAAAATAAAATATTTTTTGTCCATCTTTGTTCAACTCTTCTTTTATTTTATCTAATTGCACTTTTTTTGGTTTTTCATTTAACTCATTTCTTGCAAATAATAATTCCATTTATTAAGCCTTTTTCTTTGTTTATTAATTGTACATTTTAGCTCAAAATTACTTTAATTTCTATAAAAGGCTATTTTAGATATACTATACATCTATACTACATTGAAAATCATCCTAATCATTTCAATGTCAACAAACAAGAGGTTATTTAATGGATAAAATAATAGATATTTTAGATTCAATCGCATATGAGAAAGGTCTCAAAATTGATGATGTTGAAAATGCACTAAAAGAAGCTTTAATTAAAACTGCACAAAAAATGGTAGATGCTACTTTAGTTTTTGATGCAAATATTGATAGAGCAAACAAGAGACTTGAATTATTTCAAAAAATTGAAGTTGTGGATGAAGATGATGAAAGATTACTTGCAAATGCAATTAATAAACAAGGTTTACCTGTAAACTATGAAAATTTCATCACTTTAGAAGAAGCAAAAGAAATCGACCCAGATTTAGAAATCGGTGATTTTATGAATTATGATTTAGAATTTGAAAATATGGGAAGAAATGCAGCCACTATTTTACATAGTAATTTTGAATTTAGACTTCAAAGATTTATTGAAGAAAATATTGTTAATAAATATAAAGAAAAAATAGGAAAAACAGTTTCAGGAACTGTTACAAGAGTTGATAAATCAGATAATACATTTATTGAAATAGGTGAAGTAAAAGGTATCCTACAACGAAAAAGTAGAATTAAAGGTGAAACTTTTAAAGTTGGTGATGTATTAAAAGCCGTTGTAAAAGGTGTTAATATTGATAAAACAAATGGATTATTAATTGATATTTCAAGAACTTCTCCTAAATTTTTAGAAAATCTTTTAACTTTAGAAGTTCCGGAATTAAAAGATAAAAAAGTTATCATTGAAGCAAGTGCAAGAATTCCAGGAACTAGATCTAAAATAGCACTTTCTACAATCGAACCACAAATTGACCCAATAGGTGCAGTAGTTGGAGTAAAAGGTGTAAGAATTAGTTCTGTTTCAAAGCAACTTCATGGAGAAAATATTGATTGTGTTGAATATTCAACAATCCCTGAAATGTTCATTTCAAGAGCATTATCTCCTGCAATGGTAAATAGCGTTAAAATTGAAAAAGCTCCAATCAATGGAGAAAAAGGAAAAGCTATTGTTACAATTCCAAGTGATCAAAAATCAAAAGCAATAGGAAAAGCTGGTTTAAATATTAGACTTGCTTCAATGCTTACAAAATATGATATTGAATTAGTTGAAATTGCTTCAATAAATTCAAATTCATCAAATAATGAAGCAACTTCATCTAATGAAGAAAAAACAACTGATACTGCATCTTTAGAAGCTCTATTTAAGTAAAAAAATGAATAAAATATTTATCTATGATTCAGTTAAAAAGGAAAAATTAGAGTTTAACTCTATTTTTCCAAATGTAGCAAAAATTTATATTTGTGGACCAACTGTTTATGATGATTCTCATTTAGGTCATGCAAGAAGTGCAATATCTTTTGATTTACTGCATAGAGTTTTAAAAATAAATGGCTATGAAGTAATTATGACTAAAAACTTCACTGATATTGATGATAAAATCATAAAAAAAATGTATGATTCAAATAGAACACTTGAAGATATTACAAAACAATATATAACAGCTTATAAAGCTGATATGAAGGCTTTAAATATCTTAGATAATTCTATAGAACCTAAAGCTACTGAAAATCTTGATGTTATGAAAGATATGATTTCAAACCTTATTTCAAAAGACATTGCATATAAAACATCTGATAGTGTATATTTTGATACTTCAAAAGATTCACTTTATGGAACACTTTCACATAAAACTAATGATGAAAATTCAATTGCAAGAGTTGAAGAAAATAAAGAAAAAAGAAATAGTGCTGATTTTGCTTTATGGAAATTTGAAAAAGCAAATGACGTAAGTTTTGATGCTCCTTTTGGAAAAGGAAGACCAGGGTGGCATATAGAATGTTCTGCGATGATTGAAAAACATTTAGCTTATAAAAATACTCCTTATCAAATTGACATCCATGGTGGAGGTGCAGATTTACTTTTTCCACATCATGAAAATGAAGCTGCGCAAACAAGATGTTCATCAAATCAACAATTAGCAAAATATTGGATGCATAACGGTTTTGTAAATATAAATGGAGAAAAAATGAGTAAATCATTGGGAAACTCATTTTTTTTAAAAGATGTTTTAAAATCTTATAGTGGAGAAGTTGTAAGATTCTATCTTATGTCAACACATTATAGAGCAAATTTTAATTTCAATGAAGAAGATTTAATCTCATCAAAAAAAAGACTTGATAAACTTTACAGACTTAAAAAAAGAGTTTATGGATTAGAAGGTTCAATGGTTAATAAAACATTTAAAGAAGCTATTTTAAATGCTTTAAATGATGATATGAATACTTCAATTGCTTTATCAATTATTGATGAGATGATTAATACTTCAAATGATAAATTAGATGCAAATCCAAAAGATAAAAATCTAAAAAAAGAGTTAATTTCAAATATTTTATTTATTGAAGAAATTCTTGGAGTTGGAGGAAATGACGCTTATTCTTATTTCCAATTTGGAATTGATAAATCGACAAAAGAAAAAATTGAAGATTTAATTAATAAAAGAAATGAAGCAAAAATCAGTAAAGATTTTCAAACTGCAGATAAAATTAGAGATGAATTATCAAAACTTGATATTTCACTTATGGATACTGCTAATGGAACAGTTTGGGAAAAACTATAAATTTTATTTTTATTAAAAAAATAAAAAAAGGGAAGAAGTTCAACTTCTTCCCTTTTTATTTACTAAAAATAATTCTTAGTAGAATGATCTTGCATATGCAGAATCAGTGATATTTTTAGTATCAACAATATAAGGAACTAATGCCATATGTCTAGCTCTTTTGATTGCTTTTTCTACCATTTCTTGTGCATTTTTAGAGTTACCTGTAAGTCTTCTAGGCATAATTTTACCTCTTTCACTCATAGATAATTTTAATAAATCTGTATTTTTATAATCGATGAAATCAACTTTCATTTCAGTATATTTACAATATTTTTTTCCGTATTTTCTTCTTTCAGCCATTTGATTTTCCTTTTCTAAAACGGTATTTCGTCTTCGTCTATATCAATTTCAGGTATTCTTTGTTCAATCTTTGGTTTTGATTGATTCATACCACCATAACTGTCATGAGAAGTTGGCTCGTCATATTGAATTGGTGCTGGTTGAGTGTATCCCTGAGGATTATAACCTTGGTTTTCAGTATTTCCTGAATCACCTTTTGTATCTAACATTTTCATAGTATCAACTCTTAAAGAGTGTCTACTTCTTGTTGATCCATCTTGAGCTGTCCATTGTTCAAAAACAAGTCTTCCTTCTAATAATACTTTAGAACCTTTTTTTAAGTATTGGTTAGCAACTTCTGCAGATCTTCCAAAGATATTAAAATCTAAAAAACAAACTTCATCTTTTTGTTCTCCAGTTGAAGATTTGTATTTATAAGATGTTGCAATTGCAGATTTTGCAATAGCAGAACCTGAAGGCAAATATCTTAATTCAATATCTCTTGTTAAATTTCCTACCATTATTACTTTATTATACATGTAAGGTTCCTAATTATATTTATTTAGCAGCTTTTTTAGCAGCCTCATCACTCATTTTTGTCCAAGAAACAACTTCTTTTTTGCTTTCATATTTAATGAAAATAAATCTGATAACATTTTCGTTGATTCTATAATTTCTTTCGATTTCAGCAATTCCAGCTGGGTTACCTCTGAAGTAAACTACATAGTAGTAACCTCTTTTACATTTTTCGATTTCGTAAGCTAATTCTCTAATTCCTACGTTTTCAACAGCTGCAATTTCTCCACCATTTTTTTCGATGATTGCTTTAAGTCCATCAATTTGTGCTACAGTTTCTTCTTCAGTTAATGTAGGTTTTAAGATAAACATTGTTTCATAATGTTTGATTTTTGACATTAATTCTCCTTATAGATTGTGCCGGTATTCTTTACATTTCCTAATATCAGCAAGGATTTCTTTTTTGTAAAGTTTGTGATTTTATCTAAATAAAACTGTAAACTTTCTTAGAGCAGACTGAAGATATAAACTTTGATTATCAATTTTTGAAGATTTAAAATCAAGTTCTATATCTAATAAATATTCTAAAATATTTTGAAAAGTTTCAGGTTTTATATTTATTGCTAATTTTGATTTTTTTTCCCAAATATTTTTTGGTGGAACAAATCCTAAAATTTCTTTTGGGTTTGGTTGTCCCATTGTTCTCGCATATGAGCTAATCATAAATAATTGTTGAACAAAAGAAGTAACTTGATTTAATAAAAATATCTCATTCATTCCCTCTTCTAAAATCAAAGTTAAATCATCACTAATATCTTTACCATTTATTAAATCATATAAAAAATCTTCAAAATTAACTGTACCTATTCCAAAGCAATTATTATCAACAACATTTATTGTTATTAATTGGTTTAAGATAGCTAACTTTTTTAAATCATTAACACATAATGCTAAATCATTTTTATGCATAAAATAAAGATGATTTAAAGCACTCACTTCATATTGCATTTGAAGCATTTTTGCTTCATATTCTAAAAATTTTGTTGCTTCCAAATCTGTTGGCTGAAAAAATCTAACAGCAACAGAATTTGTTTTTAAAGAAAAACTATTTTCCATTGTTTTAAAATCTCCATCACCCATACATGCAAATATAAGTGTACTATCAGGATTTACATTACAAGCTTCAATTAGTGCATCAACTTCTTTTTTAGGTATTTTTTTTTCAACTTTTATTAATAAAATATTGTTTGAAGAAAAAAGTGATGATTGTAATAATTTATCTTTTGCATATTTAAAATTATAATCATCAAAATATAGTTTTTCAATTTCATCACTTTCACCAAACATTTGAGCAATTACTAAAGAATACTGTTCAATTAAAAAGATAGATTGTCCATAAAACATATAAGCTTTAAATTTTTTATTTTGTTTTAAATAGTTATCAAATTCGTTTTTATACATAATAAAATAATAACCTAAGTTTACTTTTAATACAATTTATTTATTCATATTAAAAGGGGTTAAGCCATGTATAAGATTGTACTTCCAATATTAGGTTTTGAAAGTTTCGACAGTTTATCAATTGAAAAAATTGATGAATTTTTCTCTTTTTTAGTTTTTGATGAAAATACAAAAATAACAGTTGTAAATATCAATGTTTTGACAAAAGTTTCATTTGATTTTCAAATTGATTCAAATGTTTTAGAAAAATTAAAAATTAAATCTAAAGAAGATTTTTCAACTTATTTTGCTGTTGTTTCTCAGAATCCTATAGAACACTCAATTATAAATCTTGTTTCTCCTATATTTATAAATGAAAAAGAGAAACTTATTGGTCAATATGTAACTACTGAAAAAGTAGAACCATATTTAGCTTCTATTGATAAGTGTGCTACATTATAGTTACAACTATAACTTTTGTAGCAATATCGGCAGATTTTATTTTCACTCTCATTTTTGAAAATAATTTCTGTCCTCTATAATTTTCTAAAATTACTTTCATTCCAATAATTTTTTCATAACAAACAGCTTTTGCTTTTTCTGTATCAACAACTTTTACTTTTAGTTCTTCACCTAAATGAGAAGCTGCCCATCTTGCATATTTTCTATCTTCAAAATCCCAAACAAGTTGATCAACTTTTCTTTCATTTAAAGAGATATGTTCACAAATATCATCTATATTTTTTGGAGTTTGTTTTGTCTTTAAAATTCTATGTAAGACTAAATCTGAATATCTTCTAATTGGTGATGTAAAATGAGAATAAAAAGAGAATCCTAAACCAAAATGTCCTAGATTTTTTGAACTATATTTAGCTTGTGTTTGAGCTTGGATAATTAGTTCATCAATTTCTGCACTCATCATTGAATTTTTTGCTTTTTCTTGAATGTGTGTTATTGTTTCATGAACATCACTTTGAAGTTTTACATTAACTCCCAAAATATTTACATCATCTACAAGTTTTGAAATTGCTTTAAAAGGTGGTTCTTCATGAATCCTATATATTCCAACTGTATTTACTTTTTTACTTGCTTCTATATTTGCCATTAACATACACTCTTCAACTAACTGATGAGATGCTGTTGATGTTTCAACATCAATAGATTCAAGTTCATCATTTCTTAACTTTAATCTATTTTCAGTTGTTCTAAAATCATAACCTTTTAATAATCTTCTTTTTCTAAATTTTTTACTAATTTCATATAAAGGAATTAAATAGTCAAATATCTCTTTTTCAACTTTTGAATATTGGTCAAGATGTCCTTCAATAACCCTATCAATTCTTCCATAAGAGAAATTTTTGTGGGAATTTATAACTGCTTCAAAAAGCTCAGCTTTTTTCACACTAAAATTTTCTAAATCTAAATACATTTTAAAAACATAAGAGTATCTATCAACTCCTTCTTTTAATGAACACATCTCTTCACTCAAAATTGGAGGAAGCATTGGTAAAACTTTTGTAGGAAGATAAATAGAAGTAGATTTTTTAAATGCTAAAATATCAAGTTCACTACCCTCTTTTACAAAATATGAAACATCTGCAATCGCTACATATAAAATATTTTCATTTTTATCAAAATAAATTGCATCATCGTGGTCTTTTGCACTATTTGGGTCAATCGTACAAAATGCTAAATCTCTTAAATCAACTCTTTGTTTTTTATCATCCATTAAAGCTTTTACATCTAAATGTTTTTCTAATCTATAAAGTTCTTCATATAAATATAAAGAGATAAATTCATCTATTTTTGAATCATTTAAATTTCCAACATTTTTAATCAAATCAAATGATTTATTATCAACAATTAAAACATCTAATTCTTTATATTTTAAAGCATTTTTATTATCAAGTCTAATATTTTCTTTTAATGTATAAAAAGCTTTATCTTTTACATAAACTAAAAGTTCAGCTTTTTTACTTTCAAGTATTTTTACAATTTTTGCTTTAGTTTTACTTCTTGGGTTAAAAACTCTTTTTGCTAATACCAAATCACCATTATAAGCGCCATTTAAATCTTCTAATTCAATTTTTATATTTTTTAATTCACTTACTAAATCTTCTAAAATTACAAAATTTTTTCCGATATTTACAATTGCAATTTTATATTTAGAATTTAACTCAAAATTGCCATTTTGATTTTTTATTATGATTTCATCTTTTAAAAATTTTTCTATTTCATTTAATTCATCATTCGAATAATTTTTACATTCTGTTTGAATTTTTATAAATAGTTCTCTTAGCAAAATAAATCCTTTTTAAATAATCACATAATAGTATCTAAACTATCTCTACACTTGCCTTTAATTTTCAAGTTATCTAATATTTAGATAGTTTTTTGTATAATCTGCAAAAAATTTTTTAATTAGAGGAAAGAGTAATGGCATTAAACGTTTACTATGATAAAGATTGTAATATCGAATTAATTAAATCTAAAAAAGTTGCAATGATTGGATTTGGTTCTCAAGGGCACGCTCACGCTGAAAACTTAAGAGATTCAGGTGTAGAAGTTATCGTTGGATTAAGAAAAGATGGTTCATCTTGGAAAAAAGCAGAAGCTAAAGGTTTTGCTGTAAAAACTGTAGCAGAAGCAACTAAAGAAGCTGATGTTGTAATGATTTTATTACCTGATGAAAATCAAGCTGATATTTATGCAAAAGAAATCAAACCAAATTTAAAAGCTGGTGCTTATTTAGCATTTGGTCATGGATTTAACATTCACTATAAAAGAATTATGCCTGATGCAAACACTAACGTTATGATGGTTGCTCCAAAAGCTCCAGGTCATACTGTTAGATCAGAATTCACAAAAGGTGGAGGGATTCCTGACTTAATTGCTGTTTATTCTGATCCATCTGGAAACACTAAAGATGTTGCATTAGCTTATGCATCTGCAATTGGTGGAGGAAGAACAGGAATTATTGAAACTACTTTTAAAGATGAAACTGAAACTGACTTATTTGGTGAGCAAGCAGTACTTTGTGGTGGAGCAACAGCTTTAGTGCAAGCTGGTTTCGAAACTTTAGTTGAAGCTGGATATGAACCAGAAATGGCATACTTTGAGTGTTTACACGAATTAAAATTAATCGTTGACTTAATGTATGAAGGTGGAATTGCAGATATGAGATATTCTATTTCTAATACTGCTGAGTATGGAGATTATGTATCTGGTCCAAGAGTTATCAATGATGAGTCAAGAGCAGCTATGAAACAAATCTTAAAAGAGATCCAAAATGGTGTATTTGCAAAAGATTTCATCTTAGAAGGTCAATCAGGATATCCAAGAATGAATGCTGAAAGAGCTTATACTAAAGCTTCATTATTAGAGCAAACTGGTGTTAAATTAAGACAAATGATGCCTTGGATTGCATCTAAAAAAATCGTTAACCAAGAAACTAACTAAAAATTACATTAGGGAAGATTTTTCTTCCTTAATTGAAACTATCATTAATGAACCCAAAAAAGACAAAATCAAAAAGCAAGCGTACAAATAAAATTTCTCAAAAAAGATTAGTTAAAATCTTTATTTTCATATTCTTATTTACTTCATTAGCTTCAATTAGCAGCTATTTTTTAATGTCTAATAAAAAAGATAATACTTTAGAAAAAACTGATAATATTTTAGAAACAAAAAATGAAACAAAAAAAAATAAAACTTTTGATGAATTAAAACTATTTGAAACAAAAAAACCTGAACAATATTTTGATGAAGTTATCCCAAAAGATGACTCCTATGATAAATTTGAAGAGTATACACAAGCCTTAGAAAAAGATTTTTTAGAAAAAACTCTTGAAGATGAACAACAAATAAATGAAAAAATTGTAAAAAGAATTGAAGAATTAAAAGAAGATAAGAGAAAAGAGAAACAAAAAGAAGAAAAAATAAAAGAAACAAAAAAGGAAAATGAAAAACAAACAAGTAAAGTTGATGATAAAGCTATAATCACAAAAAAAGATACTTATATCTTTAATAAAAGTGATAAACCCAAATTAGTAATTATTATTGATGATGTTAGTACAAATACACAAAAAGAAAAAATACAAAATATAGGTTATCCTATAACTATGGCTTTTTTACCTCCGACTCCATCTCATAAAGAATCTGCAAAAATTGCACAAAATCTAAAATTTTATATGATACATTTTCCTATGCAAGCATCAAGTGCATTTAAAGGGGAAGAAATAAATACTTTAAAAATAACAGATTCTTATGAAGTTATTGAAAATAGAGTAAAACAATTAAGAGCTTGGTACCCAAATGCTATATATACAAATAATCACACAGGTTCTGTTTTTACTGAAAATGAAGAAGCAATGGATAAATTATTTCGTGCTTTAAAAAAATATAATTTTATTTTTGTTGATAGTAGAACTAGTGCAAAATCTGTGGCAAAAAAATATGCAAAAAAGTATGAAATGGCATATATTGTAAGAAATACTTTCATCGATAATGATAGAAATTTTACTGCTATTCAAAATCAATTAAAAAAAGCAATTGAAATAGCTAAAAAACAAGGTTATGCCATAGCAATTGGTCATCCTCACGATATAACACTAAAAGTTTTAAAAGATTCAAAACATCTACTTAAAGATGTTGAACCAATACTTGTAAATAAACTTCCTTATTTGTAAAAAATCAGTTATAATAATTTTATTTATTATAACTGGATTTATATGATTAAACAAATAAACTTTAAAATTGAAGAGTTATCTTCAATGAAAAAATATCCCAATGAAATCTTTTATATAGGGAACTTGGATCTTTTAAAAAGAAAAAAAATTGCGATAATAGGAACCCGTAGACCTTCTTCTTATACAAAAGAATTTACATATAAATTATCATCTAAACTATCTTCAAACAATATTTGTATTGTAAGTGGTGCTGCAATGGGAGTTGATGCTATCGCACACCAAGGTGCAAAATCGAATAATACAATTGCTGTTGTTGCAAATGGCTTAGATATAAGATATCCAAGTATAAATAAAAATCTAATTCAAGATATTGAAAATAATGGATTAATCCTTTCAACTTATAAAGAGAAAGAAAAAGCTAAAAATTATACTTTTATATTGAGAAATGAGCTTGTAGTAGCACTTGGAGATATTTTGATTGTGACAGAAGCTGATAAAAACTCTGGTAGTTTAAGTTCTGTTGAGTTTGCATTAAAGATGAAAAAAGAAATTTATACATTACCTCATAGATTAAATGAAAGTCTAGGAACCCAAGAACTTGTAAAAAAGAATCTAATAAAAGTAATATATGATATTGATGAATTTATTGAAAAAATCACTTTTAAGAAAACAAAAATTATAGAAGATGAAGTTTTACTTTTTTGTAGAAATAATCCCACTTATGAAAGTACAATAGAAAAATTCTCAAGCAAAATATTTGAATATGAATTAGAGGGAAAAATCAGTATAAAAAATGGAAGAGTTTATTTAAACTGATATATTCTTTTCTAATTAAACTTTCACTTAAATACTTTTTTTGTTAGAAACTTTTAATAAAATAAAATATCCAATTACTGCTGATATTAATGAAGCTAGTAAAATTGCTAATTTATCTGTATAAAAAAATATATTTGAATCTTCATATGCTAATGAATTTATAAATAAACTCATTGTAAATCCAACTCCTGTTAGAATTGTAACTCCATAAAACTGAATCCAATTCACACCAGTTGGTAATTTTGTAAATTTTAATTTTACAGATATAAAAACAAATAAAAATACTCCTATTTGTTTACCAATAAATAGCCCAAAAAATATCCCTAAAAATACATTATTATCAATCTGCGCTAAGGAAATATTTCTTAAATCTATTCCAGCATTTACAAATGCAAATAGAGGTAAAATAAAAAAAGCAACCCAACTATGAATATAATGTTCTAAAGTCCTCACAGGAGAAATATGTTTTCTTTTTTCATTAATTAAACTAAGAGGTATTGTAAAAGCTAAAATTATTCCTGTTAAAGTTGCATGAACTCCTGTTTTTAGAACACAAATCCATAAAATAAATCCAACTAACATATAAAGACTTAGATATGATATTTTCAAGCGATTAAATATAAAAAGTATTAATATACATATTGTTGCTAGAATTAAAGAACTTAAAGATAATTCTGCAGTATAAAAAAATGCAATTATTAATATTGCACCTAAATCATCAAATATTGCTAATGCCATTAAAAAGATTTTAAGTGAAGTTGGAACTCTTTTTCCAAGAAGTGATAAAATTCCTAAAGCAAAAGCTATATCAGTTGCTGTTGGTATTGCCCAACCACGAAGTGCAAAATTATCATTTATATTTAAAATAAAAAAGATTAATGCAGGAGCTATCATTCCTCCTAGTGCACCAATTAAAGGTAAAGTTATATTTGAAAAACTTGATAAATGTCCTAAAATTAATTCTCTTTTTATTTCTAAACCTATCATTAAAAAGAAAATCGCCATTAGTCCATCGTTTACCCAAAGTATTAAAGGTTTAGATATTTCAAGAATTGTTCCAACTTTTAATTCAATTTTTGTATGTAAAAATTCTGTATAAAAAGGGGATAAAAAGCTATTACTAAAAATTAAAGCTATTATTGTAACAAATATTAAGATTATTCCAGAAGATGATTCATTCTCTAAAAATTTCCCTACTAATGTTTTCATAAATTTTCCTTTATGAGTATATTTTAGTAAAGAAATCTTTAGTTATTGTTAAATTTATTTATATCTTAATTGGTAAGTTATATCTCCAGCTCCGACACCAAGGAAGATTCCCTCATCATAACTTTTGATAATTTTTTCATCTTTTATTAGTTCAATTTTTCCATTAGTTGCTATTATTTTATCTGCAAAAATTGGATTATAAGAGGCGAACTCTTTTTCAAAATCTATATCTATTTTTTTCTCACCAGGAATTGTCCATAAAGGAAGAATTACAAGTTCATCACATCTTCTAAAACATTTTTTAAAACCTTCAAGATTATCACTTGTTCTAGAGTATTTATGTGGTTGCCAAAGAACTATTCTTTTATTTAAATTTGTAAGATTATCATATAACTCTATTGATTTCATAGTTGCTTCAATCTCAGTTGGATGATGTGCATAATCATCAATTACCACAAATTTTTCATTTGATTGAACAATATCAAATCTTTTTTTAATCCCTTTATAGTTTAAAAGATTTTTTCTAATTGTTTCAACATCTAGCTCATTTAAAGCTGCAAGTATTGCTAAAGAGGCATTTGTAGCCATATGGAAACCAAATCCCCAAACTTCAAAAGTTCCTAAATCTTTTAAATCAAATTTAGTGCAAGGTTGATTATCTTTTAGTGTATAACAAAGATTTTTAATATCTTTTGATGGATAAAGGTAAGTTGCATCTTCTATTTTTAGTTTTTGAACATCTTTATCTTCACCATTTACAACTCTTTTTTTTGCAAGACTTAAAAATTTTTCATAAGACTCATAAAACTTATCATAATCATAGTGATAATATTCCATATGTTCAGGTTCTGCATTTGTAACTATTGCACAATAAGGGCTTGAAAGTAAAAAAGAGGCATCAGATTCATCTGCTTCAAAAGCGACTAAATCATTTACATATCTAAAATTTGAACCAAAATCTTTTGAAATTGCACCAATTAGAGCTGTACTATTTAAAATTGAAGCTAACATTGCTGTTGTTGTTGATTTTCCATGAGCTCCGGCAACACAATAATTTTTCTTATCACCTAAAATAATAGGTAATGCTTCTTTACGTGAAAGAGTTCTTATTTGTTTAAGTCTTGCCTCAATTAATTCAGGATTCTCATCTGTAACAGCTGCTGAATAGATAACTAAATCTACATCATCTTTTATATTAGTTGCATCTTGGGGACAAAATACTTTTATTCCCTCTTCTTCTAAAGCTCTTGTAATTGGTGAGCTTTTCATATCTGAACCAGATACTTCATGACCATCAAAATTTAAAAATCTAGCTAAGGCAGAAAGCCCTATCCCACCGATTCCTATAAAATGTACTTTCAATTAATTTCCTAATAAATATTTTAAATTTTCATACTCTTTTTCTAAAACATTTCTATTCTCATTTAAAAATTCTTGATTATCAAACTTAAATTTTATAATAAAATATCCATATTTTTCATCATCAATATCAGCTTCTAAATCAACTCTTGTATCATAAAAATCATCAAGTTCTATATTTGAAGCTAAAAAAACAATCAATACATTTAAAGCTTTTTCTAAAACCTCATCTTCAATGATATTTGCAATTACAAAAATCAATTCTTTTGCACCTTTAAAATTTCCATTTGACCATTTTTCAATAGCATGTTCATATAAAGCTCGAACATATAAAAGATTATCAGCTTCAAGTTTTAGTTTTTCATGATTTTGTAAAATCTTTTCAACATTTGAAAAAGATGTTTTTAAAATCTGTTCATAAAGTTTGTTTATATCTTCTTCATCAAGTCCTAAAACTAACATAGAATCTAAAGTTTCATACATCAATCCTATATCTTCAGCTTTCATAGAATTAACTCTTGTCTCTTCTAAATATTTTAAAAAATCTGGATTTGTTCTTGCTTGAAATAAAGCTTCTTTATCCATCTATAAAATCCTTTAATCTTTTTAAAGTTTCTCTTGTTTTTTCTTCATTTTCAACAAGTGCTATTCTTACATAACCTTTACCTAAACCATTTCTTCCTAAAAAACTTCCAGGTAGTACTTTGATATTTTTTTCTTTATATAAATTTTTTGTAAATTCAAGTTCATCTTTTACTTCTAACCAAATATAAAAAGTTGCTTTTGGGATATCTGTTCCTAAAATCTCTTTTGCAATTTCAAAATTCTTTTTATAGATTTTTCTAAATTCAGCCACATGATTCTGATCATTCCAAGCAACAGCCGCTGCTTCTTGAAGTGGAACAGGAGAAGCACAACCAACATAAGTTCTATATTGTAAATAATCTTTTAAAATAGTTGCATCACCTGCTATAAATCCACTTCTAAGTCCTGGTGCACTACTTCTTTTTGAAATTGAGTTCATTACTAATACATTTTTAAATTCAGTATTTCCAACTTTTATACTAGCTTCTAAAAGTGAAGCTGGTTTTGTCTCTTCTTCAAAATATATTTCACTATAACATTCATCATTTATAAGTATAAAATCAAATTCTAATGCTTTTTTAACCCAAATTCCTAACTCATCAATATCCATTGAAGCTGATGTTGGATTATTTGGGAAATTTAGAACTACTAAATCACATTTTTTTAACTCTTCATCACTAAGCATTGCTTTAAAATTATTCTCTTTTGTTAAATTTATATGAATAACCTCGGCACGACTAGCAATTGCTGCACCTTCATAGATTTGATAAAAAGGATTTGTAAAAGCAATTACTGGATTTTTTTTATCAAATAAAGCAAATTGAGGGAAGTTAAATAAAACTTCTCTTGTTCCAAAAGTTGGAACAATTTGATTTATTTCTAAAGATACATTGAATCTATTTTTTACAAAATTAATCATAGATTCTCTTAAAAATACTTCACCTACTGTTGAGGGATATTTTCTCAAAAGAGGTGTTGTTTCTTTTAATTTATCTTGGATGAATTGTGGTGTTTCAAATTTTGGTTCACCTATTGTCAAAGCTGATAGTTCAAATTTATCATTTGGAACCACATCTTTTAATAACTCATTCAATTTTTCAAATGGATATTTTTCAAAATTCATAAATTTTATTTCCTTATTTTTATTCTTCAGATATTGGGATTAGTAATTGATTAAATTTATTCATATCAAATGCAATAAAATCACTATTTGTATAGAAAAATTTAAATGAAAATCTTTTTTTAAACATATCTTGTTTTAAAGGTAAGATTTGTAGCATATTTCTTTGTTTTTTTAACTCTCTGATTGGATTTTCACCACTTGTTACTATTTCTAATTTTTCATTAAATATTTTTGCTAAGTTTTCAAAATGATCTAAAAGATTAGATTTTCCTTCTTTTTCACCAATTGGGTCTAAATCAAATATTTTTGTTTTTATTTTTAATTGACTTGAGATATCAAATACTATTGGTGAAATTTGCTCATAAGAATTTGTATCATTTAATATAATTACTGTTCTTTTTACAGATTTTAACTTTTCTTTTCCAAATTTAAATACTGGAATTTTAAGTTCCATAACACTTTTTGTTCTCTCTTTATCTTTGAACATTTCATGTGTCAACATAATCATACCAATATTATATTTTCTATAATCTTCTTTTACAATTTTTGAAAAACCTTTATTTGCATAATCAATTTGTAAAATAATAGTAGGAAAATGTCTTAACTCATTTTTAATTAAATCCATAATTTCAACTGTTGTAGGTCTTGTAACTCTAACTATTAATAAATTATTTTTCAATTTTTGATTTAAATATTTTGCTTCATCAATAGCTTTTTTTACACTATTTTCATCTTCAAGATATAAATCTAAATATAGATAAATATTACTTCCAAATGGCATAGGAAATTGCCCTTGAGTTTTTCCAATTACATTATAAACTTGCATTAAAACATCAGGTTTTCCAATAACTAAAATTACATCATTTGGTTTTAAAACTAAAGAAGGTTTTATATTTATCATCTTTTGATTTCTGTAAAGCCCAAAAATTCTCCACTCTTTTTGCTCAATTGAACCAATATATCTATAAGCATAAGAACTTCCAAATGGAATTCTTATCTCCATAATTTCACCTTGTTTTAATCCAATATTTTGCGCTAGTACAGGAACATTTGGGAGTTTTTCAACCATTCCATTTGCTAAAACTTCAATTCCTCTATAAATATTTACTAAAGAATCATTTACTTTTATTCCCCAATAATCCAAAACTGTCATTTGAAGATTTTTTGTGTGTTCTCTAATATTTTTAATTACATTTAAAGTCTCATCTTTAGAGTTAAGTGCAATTAAAACTTCTGTATGAATATTTTTATCTAAAACCATTGAAAGTTTTGATTTTGAAGTTGGATCAAACTTATAAAATGTAAAGTTAGAAGGCTTTTGTACTGGTAAAATTACATCACTCATATATATTACATCATAACTATTGTCACCTGTATTAGCTTCAATAATTCTTTGCATTAATTTTTTTGCAACAATACCATCTAATATAATTAATATTTTTTTCATGACTAAAATTATATCCTAAAAAAATTAATAGTAGATTTTTATTTATAGCTAATTTTTAGCTTTATATTTTACTATCACAAGATATAAATCTTAGTTTAGGTACAATTATAATTATCTAAAAAAAGGTTTTTAAGATTTATGGAATTTAAAATAGACGCAACATCAAATGGTGCTAGAGCTTGTACAATAAAAACTGCTCATAGTACTATTTTAACTCCTGTTTTCATGCCAGTGGGAACACAAGGAACAGTAAAAGCTCTGGATGCAAATGATATGCTAGAACTTGGAGCAAAAATTATACTTGGAAATACTTATCACTTATATTTAAGACCAGGAAGTAAACTAATCAAAAAATTTGGTGGACTTCATGGATTTTCAAAATTTCCAAACTCATTTTTAACAGATAGTGGAGGATTTCAAGCATTTTCACTAAGTGATAATAGTAAACCAGATGAAAATGGAATTACTTTTAAATCACATATTGATGGGAGTAAACATTACTTTACTCCACAAAGTGTTCTTAATACTCAATATGATTTGGGCAGTGATATTATGATGATTTTGGATGATTTAGTAGCCTTACCAAATACTAAAGAGAGAATCCAAAAATCAATAGAAAGAACTACTAAATGGGCTAAAGAAGCAATTGAATATCATATGTCTCAAAAAGAAAAAGGTATTGGAGTAAATCAAAATATCTTTGCTATTATTCAAGGTGGAACAGACAAAGAGTTTAGAAAAATGAGTGCTGAACAACTTTGTGCAATGACAGATTATGATGGTTATGCAATTGGTGGATTAAGTGTTGGTGAACCAAACCAAGATATGTATGAAACTGTTGAATGGACAACTCAATTTATGCCAAAAGATAAACCACGATATCTTATGGGTGTTGGAACGCCTGAAGATTTAATAGAAAATATCGAGCGTGGTGTTGATATGTTTGACTGTGTAATGCCTACAAGAAATGCAAGAAATGGAACTTTATTTACAACTTTTGGAAGATTAAACATCAAAAAAGCTGAATTTAAAGAAGATACTAATCCAATAGATAACGCATGTGAATGTTATACTTGTAAAAACTTTTCAAGAGCTTATTTAAATCATTTATTTAGAGCTTCTGAAATAACATATTTTAGACTTGCTTCAATTCATAATATTCATTACTATTTACAATTAATGAAAGATGCAAGAGAAGCAATTTTAGCAAATAATTGGACTGAATTTAAAAAAGAGTTTTACGCTAAAAGAAGCAAATAAACTCTTTTTTGATAAAATAAAATATATTAAAAATAAGGATACTTATGACTGTTGATGATAAATTAATTGCAAAATTAGAAAAATTATCAAGTTTAGAGGTTGATGATTCGAAAAAAGAAAAATTAAAATCAGAATTGGCTGATATTATTAACTTCGTTGAAAATTTAAATGATATAGATGTAAGTCATATCGAAGCTACATTTACTACAATTGAAGGTGGAACACCTTTAAGAGAAGATGTTTCAGTTCAAAATTTAGAATTATCAAATCAAATTTTAAAAAATGCTCCAAAATCTGAAGATGGATACTTTATAGTTCCAAAAATCATTGAATAGGACAATTTTATGATTACAGTTTACGGTATAAAAACTTGTGGAAGTGTAAGAAATGCTTTAAAATTTTTCAAAGACAATAATATCGAAGTTGAATTTTTTGATTTCAAAAAAGAGACTCCAAGTGCAGATAAAATAAAGATTTGGACTACAAAAGCTGATATAAATGTTCTTTTTAATAACAAAGGTACAAAATATAAAACATTAAATCTAAAAGAGTTAAATCTTGATGATAATGGAAAATATGAATGGCTTTGTAAAGAACCATTACTTTTTAAAAGACCAGTTATTGAATTTGATGATAAATTAGTTGTAGCTTGGGATGAAGAGCTTTATAAAAAAACTTTTTTATAGAAAGTAGTAACCTACTTTCTATCTATCAAGACTCAATTGTAGTCTTTGTGTTTAATTTTAAATCTTCTATTTGTTTTGAAGTTGAAGAAACTTTAATCCAAAATAAAATCATACAAACTAATAATACTAGTGCTCCTAAAATAGGAATCCATGTATAAAGTAAACCTAAAATAACTATCCAACCAATTGTTGCAGGATATTTTATTTCTTTAAAAGGTAATTTAAATTCTGATTCCAATGCTCTTGATGCAGTGTCTGCTTTAATATTAAATACAATTAAAGCAATAAAGCCCCAAAAAGGAATCACTTGACTCCAAACCCAAATTTTACTTATAAAAGTTTGAGGTAAACCATCAACTCTCATTACATTGACTAATTTATTAAGGCTTAATAAAAATCCTAACCAAACTAGAAAAATAAATAAAAAAACAAATAATCCAGCTCCTACTGCTGCCATATTTTCTCCTTGCGTATTAATGAAGAAAAATAATACACAAAGAATTACTCATAAATGACTCATTTTTTTATTTTAAAATAATTTTTATGAAATTAATTAAAATTTATATCCTATATTAAAATAGTGAGCATATCCAGAAGTTTTTGTCTCTTTACCATTTAAAACTTCACCATCTTTCCATTGAGTCATATTTTTATAAACTTTTAGTCCATATCCAATAGTCCATTTTTTATCATGTACCCAAAGTCCTAAATAAGATTGTAATGAATCACTTGTTCTATATTGTCTTTCAAAACTGTTATTATCTAAATCACTTCCAAACTCATAATCTAAATAACCTTGAAAAGATAAAAATCTTGAATCCGTAAAATTATATAAAGGTTTAAACCAATTTATATGAGCAACATATCCATCAAAACTATTTTCATTACTTGCACCATAATTTTCTTCTACATATCTAGTATAAAAATTCACACCACTAATTCCAAGCCATGGAATATCTATATCACTTCCTAATCCCATCCAAACTATCTTTAATCCATCTCCATTTGGCTCATCTGCATAATAGATATCAAAAGCGATAAATAACTCTTGTAAAGCACCATAAGATAAATCAGTATTTGTTAAATAGTCTATTGAAATCCTTGGTTCAATATCTGCAAAGAAGTTATTTTGTCCATGCTTATCACTTGTTGAACTGTTTAAAGCATCTATAAAATCTATATATCCATATAAATCTAACCATTCATATCTTCCACCAAATTCAAACTCTACATAATTATCATCAAATGCAAAAGGACCTGCTTTTTGATTTTCCCCATGGTAAAGATGTAAAGTTTCCCAATGTGAATTAGTAATATTATTAATATCTTTTGGAAAAACATTTATTACAAAAAGAAATACAACTAAAGTAACTCTTACTATGAGATTTTTCATTATTAACACCTATTTAAATTCATAAAAAAAGGAGAAAGTAAAAACTCTCTCCTTTTGATTATTTCAATAATTTATACAATTACGCTAAATCTTTTCTTGCTTCTTTTAAAGTATCAGCAATCATAAATGATAACTCTAAAGCCTGATCAGCATTTAATCTTGGGTCACATTGAGTATGATATCTACTTGATAGACTCTCTTGAGTTACAGCAGAAGATGCACTTCCTGTACATTCCGTTACATTTTGTCCTGTCATTTCAAGATGAATTCCACCTGCATAAGTACCTTCTGCTTTATGGATTTGAAAAAATTGTTTTACTTCACTTAAAATTGCTTCAAAATCTCTAGTTTTATATCCATTGTCAGCTTTTATTGTATTTCCATGCATTGGATCACTTGACCATAATACATTTTTACCTTCTGCTTTTACTCTTTGTAAAAGTTTTGGGAAGAAATCACCAACTTTATTTGCACCCATTCTAACAATAAGATTTAATCTTCCAGCTTCATTAGTAGGATTTAAAGTATCAATTAATTGAATTAATTCATCCTCTTTCATAGAAGGACCTACTTTACATCCGATTGGATTTTTAATTCCTCTAAAATATTCAATATGAGCATCTTTTAAATCTCTTGTTCTATCACCAATCCATAACATATGAGCAGCACAGTTAAACCAATCACCAGTGATTGAATCTTTTCTAGTTAGTGCTTGCTCATAATTTAACAATAGTGCTTCATGTGAAGTAAATAGTGTTGTTTGATTTAATTGAGGTGTATTTTCACTTGTAATTCCACAAGCTTTCATAAATGTTAAACTTTCACTAATTTTATTTGCAAGTTCTTCATACTTTGCACCTAAATAATTATCTTTTACAAAATCTAAATTCCATATATGAACTTGATTTAAATCAGCCATTCCACCTCTTGAAAATGCTCTTAAAAGGTTCATTGTTGCTGCACTTTGATTATATGCTTTTAATAATTTTTTAGCTCTTGGATTTCTTGCTTTTTCAGTAAATGCAATATCATTTACAATATCACCTCTATATGAAGGTAAGCTTACCCCTTCTATTTCTTCAAAATCAGCACTTCTTGGTTTTGCAAATTGACCTGCAACTCGTCCTACTTTTACAACTGGACAACCACCAGAAAAAGTTAAAACAACTGCCATTTGCATCATTACTTTAAATAAATCTTTTATATTTGCAGCATTAAATGATGTAAATGATTCTGCACAATCTCCACCTTGAAGTAAAAAAGCTTTACCATTTACAACATCAGCTAATTGTTTTTTTAAATTCAGTGCTTCTCCTGCAAAAATTAAAGGAGGATAAGATGCAAGTTCTGATTCTACTTTTGCAAGTTTTTCTAAATCATTATATGTTGGTTGCTGTTTTATAGGAAAATCTCTCCAGCTATTTGGAGTCCAAATATTCATTTATTCTACCTTTTTATTATATTTTATTATTGGAAAAATTTTATCCAATAATTTCTTAAACAATTTTTTAATTTATTAATTTTGAAAGCAAATCTCTAAATGAAACTTTAAATGCTTCTAAACCATCATTTAATAGCTTATCATAAATTGATTGCATTTTGATTCCTTTTGATTTTAAAAGTTCAAAATATTTATCACAATCAACTTCACTCATAATTGGTGTTGGTTCTTTTGAACCATCAGTTAACCAATCTTCTATTGTTGCTAGTGGTGCTGTATTTACTGAGTTTGGATAAATTAAATTATCAATATAATAACTAGGACTTAATTCATTCCCTTTTACACCTGTACTTGCAAATAATGTTCTAATATTTGAGTTTCCAAATTTATTTACTTCATAGTAACATTTTGTTGCATTGATAATCCCTAATTTCGAAGCTTGTAAACCTTTTAAAATCAAATCAGCATCCATCATTCTGTCAAATCTTGAAACAAATACTGAAATAACAGCTTTTATATCTTTATTTGAATCTTTTATTCCTTCATCTAAAGCTTGTGCACATTTAATTGCTTGTTCAGGTGAAAAAATCAATGTTGCATTTACATTTATTCCTCTTGAAGTTAATTCCCTCATTGCTATATATCCAGCTTCTGTTGCAGGAACTTTTATCATTACATTATCTGCATTAATTGAAGTATATAATCTTACTCCTTCTTCAATAGTACCAGCAGCATCATCACATAAAAGTGGGTCAACTTCTATAGAAATAAATCCATCATCTGCATCTTTTTTGTGTAATTCATCAAGTAAAAAAGCTGCTCTTTTAATATCAGTTAAAGCAAGCTCTTCATAAATTGTTTTTGCATTATTTGCTTGTAACATATCAAGTTGTTGTTTGTATGCAACAGAGTTTGTGATTGATGATTCAAAAATAGCTGGATTTGAAGTAGCACCTTGAATAATCCCTTTTTTAATAATCTCTTTAAATCTATTTTCTAAAAAATCTCTTTCAATAAAATCACACCATAAAGAGTAATTAATATCTTCTTTTAAACTCATCTTTTCTCCTTGTAAGAATAAAACCTATTTTATATAATCTAGAATTTTTGTTAAATCTTTTGTATCTACAATAACATTTGCTTCTTTTTTAAGTATCTCTCTTGCACAAAAAGCAACTCTTGTATCCGCATGTGCAAACATACTTAAATCATTTGCACCATCACCACAAACTAAAGTTTCAGCTCTTGTTATTCCCATTAAAGATTGGATTCTTTGTAACATATCACCTTTTGAATAACCAAACATCATATCTCCACCAACAAGTCCAGTCAAAATGCCATTTTTTTCGTGTAAAACATTTGAAAAATCTGCATCTAAACCTAATTTTTCACGTGCTGGAGATGTACCAAGTCTAAATCCACCAGAAAAACACACTACTTTGTATCCCATTTTTTGAAGTTCTGGTACAAGTTCATATGAGCCTGGCATTAAAGGAAGATTTGCACAAATATCTACAACTTTTTTATAATCCATTCCTTTTAATAAAGCAACTCTTGTTGTTAAAGATTCAAAAAAATCAAGTCTTCCACTCATTGCTTCTTCTGTAATCTTTTTTACTTGCTCACCTATTCCTAATTCAACTGCTAAAAAATCAATAGTTTCCCCATCCATTAAAGTTGAATCAAAATCAAAAACAGCTAATTTCATCAATTTTCCCTAGTTTTAGTCTTTAAAAGGTATAATATTAGCTAAATTTAACTAAATATCTAAAAGGAACATATTTTTAAATGTTTGAAACACTTATACAAAAACTTCAAGAAGATAGATTTTTAACACTTGAAACAACACCTCAACATGAACCTTCTATGCATAATATTATTGAAAGAATTAAAAAATTTAAATTACAAGATAGAGTTGATGGTTTTTCGTGTACAGATAATCCTCTTGCCAAATTAAAATACAATGCTTTATTTGCCTCATTAAAATTACAAACAGAATTTAATAAACCTGTAATTGCAACTATGAGTATGAGAGATAGAAACAAAATTGCATTACAATCAGATTTAATGGGAGCAAATGATTTTGATGTGAGAGCTATTTTAGCACTTACTGGTGATCCTGCAAAAATGAGTGACCAACCTCATGCAAAAGGAGTTTTTGAAGCAAACTCTTTAATGCTTTTAAAAATTATTAAATCATTTAATTATGGAATGGATATGTCAGGTCATCCTTTTAAAATAGAACCTAAACAAATTTTTCCTTTTGCTGTTACAAACTCTTATGCAAAAAATTTTTCAACTTTAGAGAAAAAAATGAATTTAAAAATCCAAAATGGTGCTGTTGGAATTATTTCTCAACCTGTTTTTGATATTGAAAATGCTAAAAAACTTTTAGAATCATTTAATATAGCAAAAGAAGGAGTTGAAGGAGACAAGAAAAAAGCTCAACTTATTTTTGGAGTTTTTCCAGTAACAAAACTTAGGACAGCTCTATTTTTATCAGCACAAGTTCCAGGTATTCATGTACCACAATTTTGGATTGATGCCCTTGAAACTGCACATAATATTTCAGAAGAGGAAGAGTACAAAGTTGGAATGCAATTAAGTCAAGATTTATTCAGAGATTTAAATAAACTTCATCCAAAAATCCATCTAATGACAGCAAATAGATTTGATGTTGCAAATGAGATTATCTCTTGAAATTAGCTTCAATTGATGTAGGACTAAAAAGAATAGGAGTTGCTATTTGTTTAACTTCAAATATCGTAACTCCTCAAACTGCCATTTTGAGAAAAAATAGAGACCAAGCTGCACATGATGTAAACTCTTTTTTAAAAGAGTGGGAAATTGAAAAACTAATAGTTGGATTTCCAAGTGCAAGCGAAGATATGCAAAAAAGAATAAAACACTTTGTTTCTCTTTTAAAGCTTCAAATTCCTTATGAATTCCAAGAAGAAAATATGAGTTCAATTGAAGCTGAAGAGTTAATTAAAGGTGAAATAAAATATAAAAGAGATGGAAGAGTTGATTCTCTCGCAGCTAAAATAATACTTGAACGTTATTTAGCTAAAAAGTAATTATTTTAAAACATTTACAACAACAGCTATTGCAAAACCTGCATCATGTGTTATTGATAAATGAGATTTTTTTATACCAAATTTTTTTCTAATCTCTTTTTTATACTTTATTTTAGGTGCTCCAAATTTATCTTTTTTTATTTTTATATCATGAAAAGAACAATTAGCACCAATTCCTGTTCCTAAAGCTTTACTAGCTGCTTCTTTTGCTGCCCAAAATCCAGCTGCTGTTTCTATTCTTTTAATTAGTTCAATTTCATTGGGATTTAAAAACTTTTTATATGCTTTTATTCCAAATCTTTCATACATTTTTTTTATTCTATCTAAAGATGTAACATCTATTCCTATCATTTTAAACCTATATTTAAATTATTAAAACTTTCAAATTAATATTATATCTCATATTTATTTAGCTTTTATAAGTCCAAATAAACTTAATAAGAGTAAAATTAATTATCGGGAAAATTTTTAGGTATTACACAATTAAAAGCATATGATTATGTCAAAGGTAAACCAACATAATGAAACAATTATCTATTTTAAACAATTATCTTTTATTAACTATAAAAAATAGTATTAAATTACTCAAAAAATTAGATAAAAAAGAACAAAATATTGAAGATTTACATAATTTTCGTCTTAATATTAGAAAAATTCGTTCTTTATTAAATCTTTTTTTTAAAGATAAAAAATCTATAAATTTAAAATTAAAAAAAATATTTCTAAAAACCAACTCTTTACGAGAATTTGATATTTTTATCAAAACACTTTCAAAAGACAAATATCCAAATCTTCATAAAAAAATAATTCTTGAAAGAAAAAAATATTTAAAAAAATATTGGAATAAAAAATCAACAAAAAAATATTTAAAAAAATTAAAAAGAATCAAAAATAAAATTTCTAAAATAAAATATTCTTATTCAAACCAAGAATTAATAAAAATAACACATAATCATTTTGAAGAAAGTATAGATTTAGCAAAAAAAATAGATGCAAAATATAGTAATAAAAAACTCCATAAAATCAGAATACATTTTAAAAAATCAAGATATTCCTTAGAGTTTTTAGAAAATTGTCATATAAGTAATGAAAAAAATAAAATAAAAATATGTAAAAAAGTTCAAAATAATTTTGGAGAAATTCAAGATATTAGAAATCAAATTGGTTATTTAAAGAAATCAAAAATTAAAAAATGTTCTAAAAAAGAGTGTAAAAAACTTTTAAAAAATAAAAAAGATGAATTAAATAAACTTAAAAGTAATATTTATGAATAACTCTTACTTTAATTTGGATATTATTCTTTTTCTCATAATTTTATGAATATAAAAGGAATTTTATAAACAATATGAAACTGTTTATCCGAAAATTTTTCTATTTAGTAATTATGCTATTTATAATCAGTCTAATATCTTTTATTGCAATAAATGCTGCACCAAACTCTTTTTTTGCAAGTGGAGAACTAAATCCAAATATCACACCTGAATCAATTGAACAATTAAAAGCAATTTACGGACTTGATAAACCTTTATATGTCCAATTCTTTTCTTGGATTATTTCTATTTTACAACTTGACTTTGGAATCTCTTTTTCAAGTGGAGAAATGGTAAAAAATGAGATATTAAGTAGAATTCCTATTACTTTAACTATAAATATTGTTTCAATGGTACTAATTTTTATAATTTCACTATATTTTGGTATAAAATCAGCTTTAAATAAAAACTCTTTTTTTGATAAATTTACAGGTCAATTATCACTTCTAAGTTTTTCAATGCCTTCATTTTATTTGGCACTTATTTTAGTTTTAGTTTTTGCTATAAATTTTGAGATTTTTCCAATAGCAGGATTACATAGTGTTCCTAATGACGGGAGTTTTAATTACTACTTAGATTTTGCTTGGCATCTAATACTTCCAATTTTTATTATTGTTTTTGGGGGAATTGGTAGTTTAATTTTATATATAAGAGGTTTAACCATCGAGATACTTAAATCTGATTATATCTTTTTTGCAAAATCACGTGGTTTAACTCAAAAACAAATACTTAGATTTTATATTTTGCCCAATTTATATCCACCTGTTATAACTTTACTTGGGCTTTCACTTCCTGGAATAATTGGAGGTTCTGTAATACTTGAAACTATATTTTCAATAGATGGGATGGGATTACTTTTTTATCAAAGTGCATTAAGTCATGACTATCCTGTAATTATGGGGATTTTAATAATTGGAGCCTTTTTGACACTAATTGGTAATATGATTGCTGATTTAGTTTTACTAAAACTAAACCCAAATTATGAAGAAAAATAAATTTATTAAAGGATAAATATTGCAAGTTTTAAAAACTATTGAAGAATTGCAAGAAGTTAGAAAAAATTTAACTAGTAGTGTTGGTTTTGTTCCAACAATGGGAGCTTTACATAATGGACATATTTCACTTATCAAACAAGCAAGAAATGAAAATGATGTTCTTATTGTATCTATATTTGTAAATCCAACTCAATTCTTACCGGGTGAAGATTTAGATGCATATCCACGAAAAGATGAAGCAGATAAAAAGATTTGTCAAATGTGTAAAGTTGATTATGTTTTTATGCCTGAAATCTCAACTATGTATACAAAAGAAGAAGTTTTAGTAAAAGCTCCAAATAAAAGTTATATTTTAGAAGGTAAAACACGTCCAGGACATTTTGATGGAGTATTACAAGTTGTTTTAAAACTATTTAATTTAACACAACCAACAAATGCTTACTTTGGGAAAAAAGATGCGCAACAACTAACACTTATTCAACAAATGGTAAGAAATTTCTTTTTACCAATAAATATTGTTCCATGTGATATTGTAAGAGAAGAAGATGGCTTAGCACTTAGTTCAAGAAATATTTATCTAAATCCAACACAAAGACAAGATGCACTTTTAATTTCAAAATCACTTTATATGGCAGGTTCAGTTATTTCAAAAGGTGAAAGAAGTGTTAAAGTTGTAAAAGATAAAATTTATGAAGTTATGCAAACATTGGATATTGAGTATGTAGCAATAGTTGATAGAGAATTTAATGAAATTGAGATTATTGAACCTAAAAATACAATTATCTTGGTAGTTGCTAGATTTGGAAATACTAGATTACTTGATAATATTTGGCTTTAAAAAAAGATTATGTTAAAATCACAAAAAAATTTAAGGTAAATAATAATATATATGAAATTTTCAATACAAAAACCTAAAAAAACTTTGCATATGGTAAGTCTTGGTTGTACTAAGAACTTAGTAGATAGTGAAGTTATGCTTGGACGATTAAATGAATATCAACTAACAGATGATGCACAAAATGCAGATGTTATTATAGTAAATACTTGTGGATTTATTGACAGTGCAAAACAAGAAAGTATTAATACAATTTTAAATCTACATGATGACAGAAAAAAAGAATCTGTTCTAGTAATGGCTGGATGTTTAAGTGAAAGATATAAAGAAGAATTGCAAAAAGAACTTCCAGAAATTGATGTTTTTACGGGAGTTGGTGATTATGACAAAATCGATGAACTAGTAAATGAAAAAAGAAGTAATTTTACAACAGAAGTATTTCTAGCAAGCGAAAACAATGAAAGAGTAATAACAGGTTCTTCATATCATGCTTATGTAAAATTAAGTGAAGGATGCAATCAAGCCTGTTCATTTTGTGCAATTCCTTCATTTAAAGGAAAACTTCACTCAAGAACTTTAGAATCACTTGTAAAAGAAGTAAAATCACTTGTAGCAAAAGGATATGTTGATTTTTCTTTTGTATCTCAAGATTCTTCATCATTTTTAAGAGACCTAGACACGAAAAATGGTCTTGAACTTCTAATAGAAGAAGTTGAAAAAATAGAAGGTATCAAAACAGCAAGAATTTTATATCTTTATCCATCAACTACAACATTAAGTTTAATTGACAAAATTGCTGATTCAAAAGTATTTGTAAATTATTTTGATATGCCTTTACAACATATAACTCCTTCAATGTTAAAAATCATGAAAAGAGGAAAAGGTGTTGAGCAATTAAATGAATTAATGAATCATATGAAATCAAAACAAAACTCTTTTGTAAGAACAACATTTATTGCTGGACATCCAGGAGAAACGCAAGAAGATTTCGAAACACTTTGTAATTATGTAGAAAACTTTAAATTTGATAGAGCAAATGTATTCTCATACTCTGATGAAGAAGGAACAACAGCAGCAACAAGAAATGATAAAGTTGAACAAGAACTGATTGATGAAAGAGCTGAAGTTTTAGGAGAAATCATCTCGCAAACTACACAAGAATCACTTGAAAATGAAGTTGGAAAAATTTTTGAAGTTTATATTGATGGAGAAAGTGATGAACATGAGTATCTATTAAGTGCTAGAAAAACTATTTGGGCACCAAATATTGATGGGGAAATTTATATCAATGATAATGAATTAGCTGAGGGTGAACAAATCAAATTTGGACAAATTTACACTGTAAAAGTTACAGAACTTGTTGGTGATAAATTACTTGCAACTGTAATTAAATAGTTATGAATTTAGATTTTAGTGCTGTAAAAGAGTCAAAAAATCTTCTAGCATTTTCTGCTGGTGTTGACTCTACTGCACTATTTTTTTTACTTTTAAAACAAAATATTCCTTTTGATATTGCAATTGTTAATTATAATGTAAGAGTTCAATCAAAAGATGAAGTCTCTTATGCAAAAGAGTTAGCTTTAAAATACAATAAAAAAATCTTTATAAAAGAAGTAAAATTAGAAGCAACTTCAAACTTTGAAAAAACTGCAAGAGATATAAGATACTCTTTTTTTGATGAGATTATAACTCAAAATTCTTATGTTACTTTAATCACAGCTCATCAATTAAATGATAAATTAGAGTGGTTTTTGATGCAATTTACAAAAGGTGCAGGATTAATTGAACTAATTGGATTTAATGAATTTGAAGAAAAAGAAAACTACAAAGTCTATAAACCTTTATTAGAAATTACAAAAGATGAGTTAGAAAACTTTTTGAAACTAGAAAATATAAAATATTTTATTGATAAATCTAATTTTGATGAAAAATATAAAAGAAACTATTTTCGACATAATTTTTCTGATAAACTTTTAAACGAATTTAAAAATGGAATAAAAAATTCTTTTGTATATTTACAAAATGATTTAAATTCTTTAAATATCAACTTAAATCCTATAAAAAAAATACATGAACTAGAAATCTTTTATAATCAAAATAGCGATAATTTAAATATTAGAATCATAGATAATAGTTTGAAAAAAAGAGGAATTTTATTAAGTTTTGCACAAAGAGAAGAAATACTTAAGCAAAAAGAGATAACTATTTCTCACAAAATAAATATTTCTATTACTGAAAAGTTTATCTGGATAGCACCAAAAATTGAAAAAAGCATGGATAAAAAATTTAAAGAATTGTGTAGAGTAAATAATATACCTAAAAATATTAGAAGTTATATTTGTACTTCTAATATAAATTTAAATGAATTAATTTTTTAAAAATCTTTTCATTTTTTGTATTTTTATTAATTCCTGTCGAGTATCTTCTTTATGTTTTTTCAGGAAATTTATATTTTTAAAAAAAAGTTCTTCAAGTTTTTTTAAATCACTTAACTCTAAATCAAAGTTTTCAATTGAATCATCAGTTAAGTAATCTTTGTACCATCTAACTAAAGCATCTGCTTTTTCAAATGAATCAAGCGAATCAATATATGTTAATTCACTTAGTGCTTTTATAGACCTGTTTCTTCTTTCCATGCGTCAATCAATCCTTGAGTAACTTTCATAACTTGATTAACTGAATTAATATTATCATCAATTCCAGCAGCAAATAGAGTTTCAATTTGATATAAGTATAAACCATCTAAATAATATGCAACTTCTCCACCATCAAAATCTAACACATTTCTTAATTCATCAAAAATTGCAATTGTTTTGTTTATATAAGTAAATTTTTGCTCAACATCACCATCTTGCATTGCATTTTTTACAAAAGAAAGATATTTAATAATCCCTTCATAAAGTTTTAGTACTAAAACATATGGATCATCAGATATTGCATTTTGTTGATTGTATACTTCTATTCCCATTAATCATTACTCCAAATTAATCATTTTTCTTTTATCAGTATATAATAGATTTACTTAAATAAGAAGAGAAAATAACTATTTTCAACTTCTTATTTTAATACTAATTACTTACTGTTGACTGTTGTATCAACATCTTTAATCCAGAAAATGAAGACTCCATCTGATTAATTATTGTTCCATATGAACTAAATTGTAAAGATAAAAGCTCATATTTTGCATTTAAAGCTTCTTCTGCTTTATTTTTTTCAGTATTTAAAGTTGTTTCCCTTGTTGTCATTGATTTTGCATACAAATCTAAAGTTCCACCAGTAAAAGTCATTTGATCAATAGTTTCTTTTAATACTGTTCCTAAACCTTTTTTTTCTGCTGTTCCTAAAAATAAATCTTTTAATCCTGTCATATCATTTTGAACTGCATCATTAAATTTTGTTGAATCTAAAGATAAAGAACCATATCTATCAAGTTCTATTCCATAGTTAAATACTGATTTATCGCTAGAAGAACCATATGAATCAAATAATTTACTTTTTACTTGATCTATTATATCTCTTATTGAAGATTTATCTCCTAGTTTAGAATCTGCATTATATACTTCTCCATCAACTAAAGCTACTAATTCATTGTATTTTGTAATGAAATTTTGCATTTGTGTCTCAACTTGAGTATTATCTTCTACTATATTTATTGAAGATGTACCTTCTTTATTAGCTGTTATTTTTAATCCATCAACAGTTATTGTATTTGAAGAAACATCATATGTAACTCCATCAACTTTTGCAATCATATTTTTAGCTTCTAATATGTGATTTGAGGTATTAACTGTAATTTGATCTGTTGTATATCCTAAAGCTTGACTTGCTTGACCACTAATAGATAAAGCATTGTCAAGTCCAGTATCTTCACTTTTAATAACTAATCTAAAAGAATCTGTACCTACTTGCTCTATTGAAGCATTCATTCCAGATTTTGTACTTATTTCATCAGCTAACTGTTGATAAGTTTTTCCATTTGTATTAAATGTTTCGCCATTAATTATTAAGTCGCCTTGATCAACAGTTCCATCTTTTATTGTTGAATTAAAACTATTTGATTGGTAAACATCTTTTTGAGCTAATTGTGTTACTTCAACACTTGTAAATCCTTTTTTTAAGGATTTAACATCTGCAGCATCAAAAGTAACTGAATCACCAGAAGTTGTTGCCGATTTTTGTTCAAATGCACTTACTCCACCAGATACAAATAAATCAAAAGGTTTTATTGCATTTAGTAACTCAGAAACTTTTGTTTCAATACTTGAAAAAACTTCTTTTTCTTTTGTAATATTCTCTATTTTTGTATCATATGGTTCAACAGTAGCTTTTCTTTCTGCTGTTTTTAATTTTTCAATTAAATCACTATTTAAAGAAGCTGCTTGTCCTGAACCTAATCCTAATATTCCACTAGCCATGATTTATCCTTTTATCTTTTTAATCCAAGTAAAGTTTGTAACATTTCATCTATTGCAGTTACAATTTTTGCATTTGCTGTATATGCTGCTTGGAATTTCATTAAATCTAACATTTCTTCATCTTTATCAACTTTTACAAGCTTATCATAAGAACTTTGTACTGATTGTTTTATATCATTTTGTGTTTCTTGTAAAAATTTTGTATTTTCTTTATCTGCGGAAATACTTACTCTTAAATCTCTATAAAACTCCAATAAAGATGTAGTTTTAGAAGAAGTAATATTTTGAGCTTTTCCATCATAAGATAAGTTACTTTTCCATTGTATAGTTGCTAAATAATCTAATTCTTCTTGTTTTAAATCATTCACTGCATTTTTACTAAATTTCAATGTTTTAACACTTGCTCCGCTAAATAATCCTAGAGAATTTATTATCCCTAAAGATTCATCACTTGCAGCCTCTCCATAAATATAATCATTTGGTCCTGATTTTATATATTTATCTGTTATATCAGCTAAAGTTTGAGCAAATTCATCTAATTTATCAAGGTAAACTTGATATTTATTATTAGGTGATGTTGAAGATAAATTATCAAGTTGAGCTTTTACCATTCCATTTTTTAATGTAATTTCTCTATCATAAGTTGCTATTGAAACTTCTGATTTAGGTTCTTTACTCTCACTCTCATTTTTATAAACTGATTCTCTACTATCAACTATTGTAGAATCACTATTATCTCTTTTTTCTATACTTACTCTTGCTTCAAATTCATTTGATATTCCAGGTAAATTTGATTCTATTCTTAAAAAATTATCTTGATTATTATTTATGATTTTATTACCATTGTCATCAATTGAATAATCACCATTATATGCAGTAACATAATTTTTTAAATCTGGATCAGAATTAATTTTATGTACCATTGCTCTTGTAAGATTTGATTCTGATACAACTTCTGTTGTCTCACTTCCATCTCCATTCCAATCCATTGTGATTGATTCACCAATAGTAACTGAAACTTCAAATTCATTATTTAATTTATAAGTTACAACATCATTTAAATCAAGATTTTTTGATGTAAAATCTTCATTATATTTTAAAGAATCATAAACTTCAAATGTATTATTACTATTATATTTTACATAATTAAATTTATCCACTTGAGGTGTATCATTTTCTAAAACACTTATTGTTCTTACAATAGTATTATTACTAATTGCAACTGTATCACCAATTTTTAGTTCATAAAAGTTGTCTTCTCTACTCACACTTATATCAACATAACTAGATAACTCTAATTCTAATTGATCCCTTTTATCAAATAAATCATTTGTCGCGGTTGCATACTTTTGTATTTTATCATTAACATCGCCTATTTCTTTTAATAAAGAATTTATCTTTTCAACATTTGCATTTAATTCTGTTTTTTCAAATTCTTGTTGTTTCTCAACACTCGAATAAAGATTTTGCAAAGAATCTACTAAAATAGAACCTTGACTCTTTAATGCACTTTGATAAACTTCTGAATTTGGATTTGTTCTTAAATTTTCTACTGCTTGAAAATATCTATTTAAATCAACAGAAAAACCACTATCTTCTGTCTCTTTAAATGTTGCTTCTACATTTCCAAGCATATTTGATAACTTACTATAATAACTTGACTTTGAATTTTCACTCATAAGCTTATCATATACATATTGGGATGTTACTCTATAAACACCATCAACGTTTACACCACGAGCTGCAAATAAAGAATCTATTTGACCTATTTCACTAAGTCCAACCACTCTTTTTTTATATCCAGGAGTATTCTCATTAGCTATGTTATTAGATACATTCTCAACTGCAGTTTTTGCAGCACTAAGCCCAGTATATGACACGTTCAATGTACTTAACATAGTGACTCCTTTATAATTTATAAAATTATCGCATTACATTTCTTAAAATTAGATTAAAATGGCCAAATTGCTCTTACAAATTTTAATCCCCAAGGGGTATCTAAAATATCTGATTCAACACCATCTTTATTATACATAAGTTTTAGATTTGCGATTTGTGATGAATTAATTGAATTATCTGATGTTATATCATAAGGTCTAATAACACCACTTATAACAATTTCTTGTTTTTGACCTTCAATTAACATCTCTTTTTTTCCCTTAACATAATAGTTACCATTTTGATAAGTTTCTTCAATAATTGCAGAGATTGTTGTATCAAAAGTTTCATCTAATTCTGTTTTAACTTTTCCTTTATCAGAAGTTGAACTATTTGTTCCAAAATTAACACCAAGATTTGCATTTAAGTTTTTTGTTACATTTCCTGCTACGCCACTTAAAGCATTTGTACCAGTTGCAGAGAATAAGCCTCCACCTAAACTATTATCTCTAGTATTTGTCAGTTCTCTTTTATTATTACTTTTTGAAGTTAGATCTTCGCTAATTACAATTTGAATAATATCACCAACTTGTAAATCTTTCTTGTCAGCAAATAAAGATGTTCCTTGCATTGAGTATAAAGAACCTTTATTTTTTCTTGCTTCAGGAGCTTTTTTAGGAATTTGTATTTCGGGTTTTTTAAATTCTAATTCCGGTTCTGATGTACTACATCCAACAAAAAAACCTAAAAAAAATATTAGTAGAAGATTATTTTTTTTCATTTGATTTACTTTTTAAAATAAAATTTATATCAACAGCCACAATTACTTCAGTCAAAGTTCTTTTTATCAAAGCCATAACTCCATATCTAACAATCAAGGCATCTAAATTTGTATCTGGCTCACAAACTATTACAACTTTGTTTTCAATTAATTTTACATGTTTAATATGTTCTTGACCAACTAAGTCAACAGCTTTTTCTACTTCAGAAAGAATTGCTCTTTCCAAATTTTTTTTAGCTTTTTCTTTTTTTTCTTCTTCAATTTTTAAAGCTTGTTTTTCTTGTAACTCTTGTTTTTGTTTTTCTTCAAAAGTTTTATTCATATAATAGTAATAGCCACCAAACATAGCGATTAATACAACTAATGATATTAGTTTAATAAATTTTTGTTTTCGATTTCTTTTTACTGCAACTATCATTATTTAATTACAAAAGTAGTAAATAATATCGTTTGAACACTATTCCGAGCTATTTTACTATTTGATTGTGTAACATTATTTATTACATTATTTATATCTTGAATCAATTCATCTTTTAATAAATTTTTTCCACCCACTGTCAATAATTCTTCTGAACTTCTTGCGCTTATTTGAGAAATTACAACATCAATTATCTCTGCTTTGTACTCTTCTACAATTGCAGCAATTGTTGGTTCTGTACTTTTTATAGAAAAAGACAATTTCATTAATTTTTCTTTTCCTCTTGAATCAGTTAAATTAAGTACCAAATCATTTATGTCAGCTTTAAAAGAATCTCCTTTATCTGAAGCTTCAGCTTTAACTTCTTCTTGTGTAGTCTGATTATTACCACTTAAAACACCTTGTGAATATAAAAAATAACCTCCTCCTACAACAGCTACTAATAAAATTACAACTAAAGCGATTAATACAATAATTAATCCTTTTCCTCCTCCAGATGAACTTTTTTCTTGATTATTTTCTTCTGCCATATTAATCCTTTTTCTCATTTTCTATATTGTAATTCTCAAGTTTTTGAGTAAGTATAGAAGCATTTGGTACACTTAAAAATTTCATTATTTGAGTTACATTATTCTCTTTTAATTTTAAAATTATATCAAAAACATCATCAATTTTGCCTTCACTGATCATTTGATTAAAAATTTCAGCAGCATTTTTTGCTTTCATTGCATTGTATATTTTAGAAGTTTTACTTTCAACTTCTCCTTTTATATCCTTCAAAATTTCAAGATTATCATCATGTAATTTTTTTATTTCATTTTTCTCTTTTTCTATTTGAGTAAGAATATTTTCTAACTCTTTTTTTCTATCTTGATACTCTTTTTCTTTTTCATTATAAAAATTATTTAACTCTTTTTTTAATTCCATAACCTCAATTTTCTGTCTAGTCAAAGAACTACTTGTTTCCTCAGCATTTAGATAAAGTCCTAAAAAAACTATTATTAATATTTTATTGAACAAATTTATTTTCTCCTTTATCTTTTATATATTTACTTTGCATATATTCACTAGATGCTTCCTCTTCGGCTAATAATACCTTTTTAAATGCTTCTTTCTTTTCTTCATCTAAAATATATTTAAATTGTTCAGCCTCTTTTTGTAATTCAATTATCTCTTTTACAAGAACCTCAAGTTGTTTATTTAAACTTGTCTTTTCATTTTTAAGATTTTGAATATACATTTTCATTGTGTTTTTATGCATTGTTAAAATCATAAAATCTGATATAGCACCATGTTTTTCAACTGTTGCTGTATCAATTTTGTTTTGAGTAAAAGATATTTCTAAATCTATTTTTTCTATTTTTGTTTCAATTAATGCCTTTTGCATTAATTTTTGATCTGTTTGATTTTTTTTTAAATTATATAATTTTTCAATCAAATTAATTACCAAATACTAAAATTAGATTCCATAAATCTTTAGTATATGTTTCAATGTGATCCCCAATCCAAGGAAGAGAAATTAAAATAAAAGCAGATACAAAAATCATTTTAGGAACAAAAGATAAAGATGCATCACTTACTTGTGTTACAGCCTGAAAAATAGATATTATAAGTCCTATAATCATACTAACTATTAGTGATGGTAAACCAAGAATCAAAATTATTTTCACAGTATTTTCAGAAATAGCTATTAAATCCATACCTAATCTTTAATTTTTATTGTTATTTCTAATGTTTTGTTATTTAATAATTTAGAAATTAATAATGAAAGATCATCAACATTTGAACTACTAATATTTAGAGTTTCGCTATTATTTTTCACAATTTCTTGTTTAAATTCTATTTTTTCACTCTTCGACTCATTTGTATCTGTACAATTTAATGCTTCTAATAAATCTTTTTCATTCAATGAATCTAACTCAAAAAATTCATCATCACTCATTTTTTCTCCTTTTAAAGGTTCAATATCTTTTAACTCTGTTTTTTTCTCTTCAAAAAAATTTATATCATCAAGATCTTCATCTTTTTCTTCTACAAAATTCTCAAAATCATCAGCTTTTTCATTTTCATCTTTATCTTTCTTAGCAAAAATTTCTTCTAAAAAATCAACATCTTCAAATACTTCTTCTATTGAATCTTCTTCATCTTCAATATTTTCATCTAATAAGTTAGCAAGTATATCTTCATCATTTAAAGGTTCTTCTTGCTCACTTAAAATATCTTTATCATCATAGTCAAATGATATATTATTTAGTCCAAAATTATCATTAAAATCTAAATTTTTATCAGATTCATTATCAAAAATATTTACATTATTTTCTTCATTTTTTCCAATTAAATTCTCTAATTCATCTAAATTTACACCTGAACCCATTGTATCAAACAAATCATCTAAATTTTCTTCTTTTGACTCTATAATATTTTTTTCTTCAGGAATTGGTTCTTTGACTAAAAGTTGGGCTAATTCTTCATCAAGTTCAATACTTTTATTTTTCCCTTCTATTCCATCTTCATTTTCTAAAGATACGTTTTTATCATTTTCTTCTAAATCTTTTTGTTCTTCATATTTTCTAATTATATATTTAGGTATCTCTTTTAAAGAATCTATTGATAAATCAGCAATTCCATTATCAAGTAAAAATTCTTCTTCTATCCCATCTTTTGGTATAAAAAATTTTAATTTTTTATTTAATGAGTTTTTTTTAATTATTTTTTCATCATCAATTAAATATATTTCTTTTGGATAAGTTCTAATAGTTTGTTTTAATTCAGATAATTTATTTATTTCTTTAATTGAAGTATCTGTATCGAGTTTAAATTTAATATTTGAATGTTCTAATGTTTCAAGAATCTCTTTTTTAAAACTTTGATTACCATATATATAAATATTCAATACTAGAACCCTATGTGATGATTTTATTATGATAGATTATACCTTTTTTTATTAAATTTTCGATAAAATATTTCTTACTTAATAATGGAGGATGATATTGAAATATTTTTTTATACTTACACTATTTTTATCATCTTTGTATTCGCAGACTATCAAAGATATTTCAAATGTAATTGGAATACGTGAAAATCAATTAATTGGTTATGGTTTGATTGTTGGACTTCCTGGAACTGGTGATAAATCAAAATTTACAATGCAATCTTTACAAAATCTTCTTAGAAATTCTTACATAAAAATTCCTGCTGGATCAATAAATTCAAAGAATATTGCTGCTGTTATGGTAACAGCAGATTTACCACCATTTTCTAGACAAGGTGATAAAATAAAAGTAAAAGTTTCAACTATTGGTGATGCTAAATCTGTAGATAATGGAGAACTATTAATAACACAATTAAAAGGTGTAGATGGTAATGTTTATGCATTAGCTCAAGGAACGATTGTTTCAAATGAAAATAACAAAACTACTGGATTTATTTATGATGGGGCAACAGTTGAAAATGAGATTGATTATAATTTAAAAGATGAAAATTCTATTCAATTGAGTTTATTAAAAAATTCTGCAAGAAATGCTGATTTAATTGAAACAAAAGTAAATGAAAGATTTAATAAAAAATTAGCAACAGCTCTTGATACAAGAACTATTGAAATTATGAAACCAGAAAATATTTCTATGGTTAAGTTTTTATCTATTGTCCAAAATATAGAATTAGATTCTACATTTAAAAAGAAAGTTATTATTGACCTAAGTAGAGAATCTATAATTACAGGAGGAGATATTCCAATTGATCCTGTTACAATTGCAAGAGATAAATTTACAATTAGAATAGATAAATCACCTTTAAATGATAATGATTGGAATGATTCAAAAAAGAATCCAGGTGTTGATATTGGAGACAATGTTAAAATTGCAGATAAACCTATAATAAATATTGATAATGCAATGATAAATACTAAAGGAACACCTACAATATCTGATTTAGTTCGTTCTATGAAAGTTATGAAATTACCAATGACAGAAATTATTGATACGATAAAAATGATAAAAGAAATGGGTGCAATTGATGTAGATATTGAGGTAAGAGGATAATATGGCTGAATTTTTAAGTCAAGATGAAATTGATGCTCTTTTAGACATTGCTGAACAAGGAGAGGATATTGATGGTACTAATCCTCTTGATAAAGTTGTATCAAAAGAAAAAAATTACTCTATTTATGACTTTAAAAAACCAAATAGAATTACTGTTGACCAATTAAAAGCTTTTTCTACTATGCATGATAAGATGCTAAGAGATTTTATTAATGACTTATCTTCTATGCTTAGAAAACTTGTTGATATAAAGTTATATTCTATTGAACAAATGACATATGGAGAATTTATTTTATCAATTCCCCAAATAACATCTTTAAATACTCTTTCTATAAAACCACTTGATGGAAGAATTGTTGTTGAATGTAATCCTGCAATTTCACATAAAATAATTGCTGATTTATTAGGTTCAGGTGCTGTTAATACAACAGATAATATTGATAGAGAATTAACAGAAATTGAAGTTGAAATTCTTGAACATTTCTACAAAATGTTTATTAAAATATTATATAAAACTTGGAGTGATATTTCAAGTCTGAATTTTAAAATAGAATCAAGAGATACAAATGCAAATGCAATACAAATAGTTTCTGATCATGAAATTGTTTTACTTGTTGTTTTAGAAATAACAATTGATGAAGAATCAGGTTTTCTCTCTATTTGCTACCCTATTTCATATTTTGAACCTCTTTTAAATAAAATTGTTGAAAAAATATTTAGTGAAGGTAAAAATAGAAAATCAAGTAGAAAAAGAGATATAAAAACTTTAATCTCTGGTGCTAGAATGAAAATCGAATCTATTATGGCAGAAACTGAATTAACAACTCAAGAAATTTTAAATTTAAAAGAAAATGATGTTATAGTTTTCAATAAAAATGCAACTTCTTCATCAGCTACTATTTACATAAATAAAAAAGAAAAATTTTCTGCAATATCTGGAATATCAAATAATAGAAAAGCTATACAAATTAAATCAAATTTAGATAAAGAAAAACAAGAAACTCTAGAAAATCTAAGAGCTATGAGAGAAGAAAGAGAAATAAAAGCAAAAGAGACTGCAGAAAATATTAGAAAACTTTTAAATCAAAGAAATAGTTAATCTAACTATTTCCTTTTTTAATTGATACTTTCAATACTCCAAGAAATTGTTTCTCCAGCATACATAGGAACTACATTTTCATTTTTATATTCATAAATTGCTGGAACTACAAAATCTTTTTTTACTAATTTGATAGTTTTTTTCTCTAAAGATAAATTATAAATTCTTTGTGCATTTAATGATACGAAAGCATTTAGTTTGTCAAGTGCATTATGTTTCTCAAAAAGTTCAGTCAAAACCTGTAATGCAATTGGTGATGTAAATACACCAGCTGCACAGCCGCAACACTCTTTTTTATGTTTTGGATGAGGAGCAGAATCACTACCAAACATAAGTTTTGGATGAGCTTTTAGTGCTGCATTTAATAATGCACTTCTATCTTCTGGTCTTTTTGCAATTGGTTTACAGAATAGATGCGGATTTAACATTCCTCCTGCAACATCATCTAGTGTGATTATTAAATGATGAAGAGTAACTGTTGCAAATAGATTGTCGTATTTATCCAATAATTCTATTGCATCTTTTGTTGTAATATGTTCCATTATGATTTTTAAATCAGGAAAAGATTTTGCAATAGATTCATAAATTGGCATAAATTCTTTTTCTCTATCCATTACAAATCCATTTGTTTCACCATGAATACATAATGGAATACCTAACTTACTCATAGATTCTAAAGCTGGTCTTAAAACTTCAACATCCATTGAAGCAACACCTGTTTCTGAATTAGTAGTAATTCCAGCAGGATAAAGTTTAATTCCAATAATATCATTTTTTACATCTGATAAAAATTCATATGAATAATCATTTTTAAAAAACAGTGTTACATATGGTTCAAATTTATCATCTTTACAAGCTTCTTTAATTCTTTGTTTATATGATAATAATGCTTCTTTTGTAGTAATTGGTGGTACTAAATTTGGCATAATTAGTGCACCACTAAATGTTTTAGAAGTTAATGGACCAACAAGTTTTAACATATCTGCATCTCTTAAATGCAGATGCATATCTAATGGTTCATTAATTTCAAATGTCAATTCAGCCATTAAATAGCTTCCTCGTCTTGCTCACCTGTTCTAATTCTTACAATTTTTTCAACTGGTGATACAAAGATTTTTCCATCTCCAATTTTTCCTGTTTTTGCAGATTCTATAATTACTGAAATAATTGCATCAACACTTTCGTCTGCAACAATTAATTCTAATTTAATTTTTGGCAAAAAATCGACTACATATTCTGCACCTCTATAAAGTTCACTATGACCTTGTTGTCTTCCATAACCTTTTACGTCTGATACAGTCATTCCTGTTACACCAGCTTGTGCTAATGCATCTTTCACATCTTCTAGTTTAAATGGTTTAATTACAGCTTCAATTTTTTTCACTATTAATCCTTTTTTTAGTTCTTATATTTTAACAAAATTTTTTTAAATTAATATTAGAATGCTCGCTTAAACTCAGGATAAGCTTCAAGTCCACATTCTCCAACATCTAATCCTTGCATTTCATCATCATTTCCTGCACGTAGTGGAATTATTTTATTAATTAAAAATAAAACAATATATGAACTAACAAATGCAAAAATTGCAACAATTAAAATTCCCTTTAATTGTCCTAACAGTGTTATATCATTTCCATTTGAGGCAAAGATACCAACAGCTAATGTACCCCAAATTCCATTTACTAAGTGAACAGATAATGCTCCAACTGGATCATCAATTCTCAATCTATCAAACATTGGAACTGCAACTACAACTAAAATTCCACCTATTGAACCAATTAAAATTGGTGTATAAATATCATATAAATCTGGACCAGCTGTAATTGCAACTAAACCACCTAATGCTCCATTTAAAATCATTGTTAAATCAAGTTTTTTATAAATTATTTGCATAACTATCGCAACTATTATTGCACCACTTAATCCTGCTGTATTTGTATTCATTATTGTCAATGCAACTAAATCTGCATTTTCTTTTGATGCTATTGAGCCTACACTTCCACCATTAAATCCAAACCAACCAATCCATAATAAAAATGCACCTAATGTTACTAAAGGAATATTCGAAGCAGGAATTACTCTAATTCCTCCTTCAGGAGTGTATCTTCCTTTTCTAGCACCAATAATTAATATTGCAGCTAATAATGCCCAACCTCCTGTACTATGAATCACAGTTGAACCAGCTAAATCATACATTGATAATTCTAATATTGTTCCTTCAAGAAAATTTGCTCCCCAAGTTACATTTACAACAATTGGATATAAAATTGCAGCCATAATTATTGTAAATATCGCAAGTGGTATTATTTTTGCTCGTTCACTAACTCCACCACTCATAATATTTATAACTTTTCCTACAAAAGCCATTTGAAATAAAAATGCTGCATACTTACTCATCGTATCGCTTCCTAAATCACCAAAAGCCAATGAATAACCAAATAATAAAAAAGATAATGATGCTATTGCATAAATAAGTGTATTTATAGTTAATACTGCTGTAACATTTTTTGTTCTTACAATTCCTGCTTCTAACATAGCAAAACCGGGAACCATAAAAATAATCAACGTCATTGCAAAGATTGCATACAAAGTATCAATTATGTAAGATAATGATTCTATACTCATAATATTCCTTATTCTTTTTTGAATATTATAACAGTATATATTTTATATTTTAAGAACTTAATGTATATATTTTATACAACATAGTAAGGAAAGGTTATTTCCTTACTACAAGTAGAAAAACTAAACTGCTTCACTTCCTCGTTCTTCAGTTCTAATTCTTACAACTTCATCTAAAGATGAAACAAATATTTTTCCATCTCCAATTTTTCCTGTTTTTGCTGAATTAACGATTGCATTAATCACAGTTTCAACCATTTCATCTTTTACAACAACATCTATTTTGATTTTTGGTAAAAAATCAACTACATATTCTGCACCTCTATAAAGTTCACTATGTCCTTGTTGTCTTCCATAACCTTTCACATCATAAACACTCATACCTGTAATACCTGCTTCAACTAAAGCATCCTTTACATCTTCTAATTTAAAAGGTTTAATTATTACTTCAATTTTTTTCATCATTTATCCTTAATTACGCTCTTTTAAATTCTGGATAAGCTTCTAATCCAGTTTCATGAATGTCAAGACCATTAACTTCTGTTTCTTCATCAACTCTTAATCCCATGATTAAATCTAAGATTTTCCATACAATGAATGATGATATGAATACAAATGCTCCAATTACAACTATACCTTTAACTTGAGCTAATAAAGCAACTTCAGGATTGAAAATACCTACAGCTAATGTTCCCCAAATACCTGCAACTAAGTGAACAGATAATGCTCCAACTGGATCATCAACTCTTATTTTATCAAAGAATGGTACAGCAAATACAACTAATGCACCACCAATTAATCCTTCAATAAAGGCAATGTTCATACCTAAATCTGGACCTGCAGTACAAGAAACTAACCCTGCTAATGCACCATTTAAAACCATAGTTAAATCAACTTTTTTATAAATTAGTTGAGTTAAAATTGCAGCCATTATAGCACCAGCACAAGCTGCCATATTTGTACTTGCAACTACTGAAGCAATACCATCAATATCTTCTTTTGAACCTAAAGCTAATTGAGAACCACCATTAAATCCAAACCATCCCATCCATAAAATAAATGTACCTAAAGTAGCCAATGGTAAATTTGAACCTGGCATTGGTTTTACTTGACCATCTTTAGTATATTTACCTTTTCTAGCTCCTAAGATTAATACACCAGCTAATGCAGCCCATCCACCAACAGAGTGAACAATTGTTGATCCAGCAAAGTCAGAGAATCCAGCAATTAAACCACCTAATTCACTTCCTCCCCATGTCCAGTGACCTTGAATTGGGTAAATTAATCCAGATAAAAACACTGTAAATATTAAGAATGGCCATAATTTCATTCTTTCAGCAATTGTTCCTGAAATAACTGATGCAGCTGTTGCTACGAAAACAACTTGGAAGAAGAAGTCAGCCATTACTGGATAACCCATTTCTTCATTTGTTTTTCCAGATAACATTGCTCCACTTCCAATAAATGCACTTCCATCACCATACATAAAGTTATATCCTACAAAATAGAACATGATACAAGAAATAGCAAATAAAGCAACATTTTTTGTTAATACTGTTGCTGTATTTTTAGTTCTTGTTAAACCTGATTCTAGCATTGCAAAACCTGCTGCCATCCACATTACAAGGATTCCTGCAAATACAAACAGAAAACCATCTAAAATATATTTTACATCAGTAAAATTTTCCATAAGACTCCTTTGTCAATTTATCTAAACAAATTATAGGAATTTCTAAACAATATGTAAATATATATTTGTATATTTTTTATACAATATAGTTGTTTTCTAATTTTATTCTGACATAAAACAAAAAATTTAAATTTTTTATTATATAATCACAAATAAATTATCATAAAAAAATGGGCAAAAATAATGTTTAGCAAACTTCTTAAAAAGACTAAATTTACGGAAGAAGAATTTATAAAAGAGTTAATATCCTCTTCATTAGATTTAGAAAAAATAACTAAAATATACAATCAATTAGATATTGATTTAAATTCATATTATTATAAAGATGAACATATCTTACATTATTGTTGTAAAAAAGATTTATATGAATCAGTACTATGGTTATTAAATCAAGGAGTAAGTCCTGAAATTGAAAATAATCAAAAAGAAACAGCTATATTTTATGCTATTCACTCAAAAAGTAGTGCTATTATGCAACTTCTAATCGAACATAATGCAAACATAAATCATTTAAATATTTATAGAAGAACTGCATTACAAGATGCTGTAATTAGTGCAAGCAATAGAATAGTAAATTTTTTAATTGAAGTAACTACAAATTTGGGAAATTGTGATATTCACGGAAATAATTTGATTTTTGATGCGATAGCAAATGGAAACTTAGAAATTATCAAAAAAGTCGCTTCCTTACAAGAAATAAATATTAATCAAATAAATGAAGAAGGAAATACTATCTTACAAAAAGAGACAGTTCTAAAAAACAATAATCTTGCTTTATTATTATTAGATTTAGGTGCAAATCCTACAATATTAGATAAAAATGGAAAAAACTTCTTATTTTATGCCATTACTAAAGGTATAGAAAACATTAGTATTATTCAAAAAGCAGTTGAATTGGGTTGTAATATAAATAGTAAAAGTTCACAAAACACTACTTTATTAATGGAATCAATCAATTATTTTTTAAATGCAAAAGATGAAAATGAAAAAATTAGCCATTTTGAAATGATTAAAGAACTTATAAATTTAGGAGTTAATGTCGAAACATTAGACAATAAAGGAGAAAATGCTTTCTTTTTAGCGACAAAAAGTGAAGATAGAGAATTAATAAATTTATTTCTTGAAAATTCTAATGTTAATTTAAATCATGAAAATATTGATGGAGAAACAGTTTTATCAATTTTAGTATTAAATGGTATAAGAAATAGTGATTTAATAAAACTTTATTTGGAAAAAGGAGCTAATCCAACACTTGAAAATAAATTTGGCAAATCAATTATAGAAATCTTAATAGATATAATTTTACATGTTCAAAATAGAAAAGAGTTAGATTTTGAATATGAGATACTTTTAAATGAAGATGCTGAATATCCAACTGTTTTAGAAAATCTTCTAAGAAATTGCAAAATAGATTTAAATAAACTAAATTCAAAAAGTGAACCAATTTTCTTTCAATCTATCTTATATTTTAACTTCAAATTGTTTAAAATTCTAAGAATAAAAAATATTAATCTAAATCAAAAAGATAAAGATGGTAATAACATTGTATTTAAACTAATGCAATATAACTATCAAGGTAAAATAAAAGATAAAAAACTATATTTAAACACTTTAAAAAGTCTTATTAATTCTGGTGTAGATATAAATGCAAAAAATAATGAAGGTCTTACAGCTTTACATGTTGCAGTTACTGAAAAATGTGAATATACAATTAGATTATTATTAGAATTACGAGCTGATTGTTTTATCACTGATTCAAAAGGAAGAAGTATCATTAATAATTGTATTTTAAAAAATACTACAAAATATTTCAAATTAATTCATCACTATAATAAAGATATTGTTGATATTCCTGATATATTTGGAGTTAAACCTATAAATTATGCAGCTTTTATGGGAAAAAAAGATTTAGTTATTGAAATGTTAGATGAAGGTGTATCTGTTAATAATCCATCTAAAAAAGATCCTAAAATATTAAAATTTTTAGAAAAATTTCACCAAAATATTATTGATTTATCAAAAGGTGTAGAAAAAGAGTTAGATAAAGCAAATCTAAATTTACTTGCAAATAATATGATAAAAGAATTTAACATTACACAATAAAATCAACATCTGATTAGTTAGTATACAATGGTTTTTAACTTACTAATCAAATTCTTTTATATAATATAATAAAAAATATACAGGATTACTATGAAAGAATTTTTTGAAACTTATACGCAACATCAAGAAGATATAGAATATTTTTTGCAAGAGAGTTTAAAAAATATTGGAAATCTATCAATCCACAAAAAAAATGATTTTAAACAACTTTATAAAATATTTCCTTCTCTTGAACTTGTTTATATTATAGATAAAGAGACAAAAATCCAAACTTCAAATAATTTTTATCGATATAAAGTCGATGAAAGTGCAAAAAATAAAGACCGTTCACATCTAATTTCTAAATTACATTTTAAAGAATCAAATATGGCTTTTTCAAAACCATATATAAGTAGTGCAACAAAAAGTACTTGTGTAACGGTTACAATAAAAGAAGGAGATGAAATCTTTTTTTTAGATTTTCAAATTGATGTATTATTACAAAAATTAAATCTAATTGAATTAAATAAACCTTTTCATAGTGTTACTAAAGGTTTCTATATACTTGCAGGATTTTCAATGATGATTTTAGCTCTTGCAACAATTTTATTTTCTTTATACGATTTTATTCTTTATATTTTTTCTAAACATGATATTGCATTAGAAATGATATTTAAACCTATAATTGCGTTAACTTTAAGTATAGCTATTTTTGATTTAGCTAAAACTATTTTAGAACAAGAAGTATTTTTTAAATCATATTCAAAAAATTCAAGAGTTGAAACAAAATTATTAACAAAATTTTTAACTACGATTATTATTGCTTTATCTATTGAAGCTTTAATTGTCGTATTTAAAATTGCGATTAATGATTATGATAAGATGATTAATGCTTTTTATTTAATTGCAGGAATTGCTTTAATTCTTATCTCTTTAACTGTATTTATATATTTTTCATCAAAAAAATATAAACAATCTTCTGATTCACAAAATTAAGAAATTTATTTTTAAATAAATTTCTTAACTTTAAAATTATTTCATCTCTTTATTAAAATAAGTGTTATAAAACTGTTTTGCAGTTCTTGCACTTTTACTTGCTCTTAATTGAGCAAATCTTAATGCTTCTTTATATAGTTCTTCTTTATCTATCTCACAATCTTTAAAATAAAAATCTACAACTTTTAAATAATCATCTTGCGTTCCATGATAAAAAGATAACCATAATCCAAATCTATCACTTAATGAAATTTTTTCTTCAACACTATCTGAATAATGAATTTCACCATTATTTCCAATTTTTGTACCTTCATTATCTTTTTGATATTCTGTTATTAAATGTCTTCTATTTGATGTTGCATATATTTTTATGTTTGAAGCTGGAGCTTCAATAGAACCTTCTAAAATTCTTTTTAAACCTTTATATCCTTTTTCGCCCTCTTCAAAAGATAAATCATCACAAAAAATTATAAATTTATATGGTTTTTCTCTTATCAAATCTGATATTTCAATCAAGTCATCCAAATCATCTCTATCAATTTCAATAAGTCGTAAGCCATCTTTTTTAAACTTGTTTAAAATTGCTTTAATTAATGATGATTTTCCTGTTCCTCTTGCTCCCCAAAGTAAAACATTATTTGAGGGCAATCCTTTTAGAAATCTTTTTGTATTTTCAATAATTGCATCTTTTTGAGTATCTATTCCCACTAACTCATCTAATTTTATTTTATCAAGATGTTTTACAGGTTTTAATAACTCTTTTTTAGCTCTATATATTGCTGCATAATTCTTTTTCCATTTCATTTGTAACTCCTTTAAATTATGATAGAGGAATATTTATTTCAAACATTGCACCAATATACTCTTTGTTATTATAAATATATCTTTCATTTGAAACACTAATAGTCCCCTTCATATGCTTTTTGATTATTTCTTCACACATATAAAGTCCTATTCCAGTACCTTTACTTTTATGTTTTGTTGTAAAATATGGTTCAAAAATTCTATCTATTATCTCTTCATTTATTCCATTTGCATTATCTTTTATAGAAATTTTCAAATTATTCTTTTCTTTAAATAATTTTATAAATATATATTTTTCAAAATTCTTATCTTTTTTTATTAATTCATCTTCTGCATTGTTTAATATATTTATTATCACTTGTAATAACTCATTTTCAAAAGTTAAAACTTCACAATCTTCTATCTCTTTTATAATCTTTATTTCATTAGTATTAAATGAAATTTTTACAATATTTAGTGCTTTATCTATCAAATCTTTACTTTTAAATAAATTCTCACTTCTTTCAGGTGAAAAATAATATCTGAAATCATCTATTGTATTTGATAAATAATTTGCTGTATCAATTATATAATTAAGAGATTCTTCACACTCTTTTTCTTCTAAAATTCCATACTCTTTTTTTAGCTTTATTGAAGAAGCAGAAGTTGTTATAATAGAAAGAGGTTGTCTCCATTGATGGGCAATATTTTCTATCATTTCACCCATTGCTGCCATTTTATTTTGTTGAAATAAAAGTTTGTTTTTTTCATCATTTTTTATTATTTCATTGTTAACTGTTTGTTGTAAATATTCATTTAACTCTTTTAGCCTTTTAGAATAAATATAATAACTTATAATCAAAACTGTCAAACATAGAAGAATCAAAAATAAAATCAAATATAAAAAAGCATGTTGTTTAAATTTTGTTATTTCTGATATATCAATTAAATTCAAATCTTTAAATATTAAAATATCTGCTAATTTTATATCGTCTTGATAAATTTTGAAAGTTGTAATTATTTTTCCATCTTTTATTACATAATTATTTATTTCCAAAAATTTTTTTATATCTTCATTTTCCAAATAAGTTAGTAATTCTTTTGAAACATCAACATTTGGAATATAATAATCTTTAAAAAATATTTTACTAAAACTATTTTGTTTTAATTGTTCTGTAAAAAGTTTATCAACTAAAATTATTGGTTCTACTTTATCAATATCCTTTAAATCTTTTGTTATAGAATTAAAATGTGTTATTCCTTCTAATGTTCCAATAAAATCGTTATTTTTATAAATAGGAACAATTGATTTAAATGTCATATCATAAATTCCAACACTTATTGTATTTTTTATTTTTGGTTCTTCCAATATTTTTTGCAAATCTAATCTATATAATTTTATTTCATCATTCTTATTTTCTGTCCAACTTCTATAAACAGAAATTCCATCTTTATTGATAATTTGAAACCAAACATTTTTAAAATCTGTATAATCTTTTAATTTTTTACTTAAATTATTTAAATCATAAAAATTAGTTTCTTTTTTATTTAGAATAATTTTTTTAATATTTTCATTTTCAGATAAAGTAAGAGTTATAGCTAAAGTTGCATTCTTTTTTGAAAGAATTAAAGAATTAATTTTATCTTTTATATTAATTGTTAAACTATTATATTTTTCTTCTAAGAGTTCTTTTTCTTTTTTAAGTATAAATTCTATTCCACCAAAAGCTGTAATAAAACAAAGAAAAATCAATACAAAAAAATTTATTAAAATATATTTACTTTTCTTCTTCAAATAGAACCTTTTTATTTATTATTATATTATTTAGAGTATTACATATTCTTTATTAAATAATAATTTGTTTAAATTATCATTACAATTGTTTATTTTTTATACATTTTTTTACTTTTTTTTCATTTTTATACAGTATAATATTTTATAAATGGTAAATCATCTACAAATTTTTAGAGTTAAAAGAGGTAATATAATATGCAAGAATATATAGCAAAAGATAGTATTTCCAAAGAGATTTTAAATTCAGCAAAACTTTTACAAGCAGTAGAAGTAAATGCTTTAATCTTAGGAGAAAGTGGTGTAGGAAAAAAATCTTTAGCTAAATATATTTTACCCCAATCAGAAGTTTATGAAGCAAAAAATTTACAAAAAGATATTGCAGATGATGTTTTAACTTTGCAAAATGATGCAATAATTATAGATAAAATAAATGAAATTACAAATATTGATTTATTTTTAAAATGGATTGAAGAAAATGCAATTAGAATTATTGCTATATCGCCAACTGAGAATTTAAATCAAAAATTAAAAGATATTTTTTCGATTAACTTAGAAATTCCTATTTTAGCAAAAAGAGAAGAAGATACAAAAGCTTTAGTAAATAAATTCTCACAAGAGGCAAGTTCTATTTTAGATATGCCTTTAATTCCACAATCTAAACTTATTATTAATATTTCAAACAATACTCATAGTTTAAGAAAATCTATCTATTTTTCATATCTTTTTGAAACAATTGGTGAGCATGAGATTTTAATGTTTTTAGAAAAATATATAAGTGAAAATCTATACGGAGAAAATTCTTATAAAGATTTATCATATATTTTTGAAGTTCCTTTACTTAAAGCTGCAACAAAAAAATATAAATCACAAGTTCAAGTGGCAAAACACTTGGGATTAAATAGAATTACTTTAAGAAAAAAATTGGAAATTTATAAAGATTTATTATGACAGAGCTTAATTTACAAATTGAAGAGTTAATTTCAAATAATGCTACAGATTTTCAAATCTCAAAAGTTTTTAAGACATATTATAAAAACTATTTAGAATCAATTGATACAACAGTTGAAACAACGGGTGGAAAAGATTTTTTCATAAAACACACAAAACATACAGATAAATTTTTAATCCTTTTATACAAATATATCTTAAGAAAAAACTTTGGTTCTCATCAACCAATGAGTACATCAATTCCAATTTCTTTAATTGCCCTTGGTTCTTATGGAAGAGAACAATTATGTATTTACTCTGATATTGATATTATGATTTTATATGAAAATATCAAAGGCTATAATCTTAAAGATATTATGGAAGAATTTATAACTTTAGCTTGGGATTGCGGATTAAAACTCGGTTCAAGAGTTCATGAATTAAAAGAGATAAAAGAAGCAGTAAAAGAAGATATAACAATAAAAAGTTCTATTTTAGAATCAAGGATGATTTATGGTTCAAAGATTTTATGGTTTAGTTATGAAAATGTTCTAAAAATCATTAGAAAAACAAATCAAAAAGAGTTCATTTTAGACAAACTTGAAGAACATAAACAAAGATTACTAAAATATCCACTAAAGATGGAACCAAATATCAAAGATGGATATGGTGGAATAAGAGAAGCAAATATGATGTATTGGATGGCTAATATTTTATATGGAGTTACTAATACAAAAGATTTAATTGGAACTCAATTCACAGAAGATGAATATAAAAAATATAGACAAGCTTTAGAATTTATTTTTCAAGTTAGAAATGCTTTACATAATATTGCTAGAAAAAAATTAGACCAAGTAACTTTTGATATATTACCTGATTTAAGTTCTAAACTCGGATTTAAAAATACATCAAGATATACAAAAGATAGACTTTGTATGTCAAAAATCATCTCTTGTTTACATATAATTCATAGTTTCACAGCAACAATGGTAAAAAAATTTACAAGAGTTGCTTTTTTTGAAGCATCAAATATAGCAAAACTAAAAACTCAAAGATATAAAAAAAATCTTTATATAATTGACAATGAACTTTATTGTTCATTTAGTGCAAAATCTCAATCTTTAAATTATATGCTTAAAGAACTTATTGAATTACCAGCAAATGTAGAAAAATTTGATAGGTCATATATTTACTATTTAAGTAAAGCGAAACTTCCAAAGGTTCAAACAAAAGAGTTAAAAAAAACTGTTAAAGCTCTTTTATGTAAAACAAATTTATATCCTATAATAAAACTTATTTATAATGCTGGATTATTCAGAGCTGTTCTACCTAGTACAAAAACGATGATTGATTTACCACAATTTGACGGTTATCATGCGCATCCTGTTGATATTCATTCTATTAAAACTCTAAAATTTGCTCAATATATAGAAAATGATTTTATTAAATCTATATTTGATGAACTTACAAATGAACAAAAAATAATAGTAAGATTGGTTGCTTTCTTACATGATATTGGAAAAGGAAGAAAAGAAGATCATCATATTGTTGGAGAAAAATTATTTAAAAGTATGATGAAATCTTTTGATTTTGATGATGAATTTATAAAATTAGGTTCAAGATTAGTTAGATATCATAATATGATGTCTTATATGGCAACTCATGAAGATATATATTCTGAAAAAACTATTTTAAACTTTACTGGATTGATTAAAACAAAAGATGCATTAAAAATGTTGTACGTAATTACTTATTGTGATATTTCAGCTGTTGGGAAAAATATTTTCAATAGTTCAACAGCATCTTTATTAAAACAGTTATATTATCAATCATTACCAGCATTTGAAGATGAAGAATTTTTAAATGAAAGTAAAAGAAGAATCGTAAAACAAAATGCAATAAAAAATTTGCCAAGATATAAAGAACTTCCAACTATTTTACAAAAGAAAATAATGTACATAGCTTCAAATCAAATCTTCTTAAGATTAAAAGCTGAAGATATTTTAGATATTGCAATAAAAGCAAAAGATGTAGATAGCTATATTTATAAAATAACAAATGAAGCACAACTTACTATTAGAATTATCAGAAAATCTCCACTTAATCTTGGATATTTACTAGGTAAATTAGAGTTTTTAAATATTGCATCGATGAATATTTTTAAACTTTATGATAATAAAAAAGCTTTTGAGATCTCTTTTTCTGAAAAAGTTGATAATGAAGACATTTATTTTATTGAAGAGATTATCAAAGACTCTTTTGATATGAATAAAACAACAAATTTAATTACTCCAATTATAAAAAAAGAAAATGTAAAAATAGATTGTAATCATACTATTTATCTAGCATCTATGCATATAGTTGCAAAAGACCAAAAAGGTTTATTTGCATATATAGCTAAAATCTTTGATGATTTTAATGTTGAAATTGAAAGTGCTAAACTTCATACTCTAAAAGGTTATGCAAAAGATTTAATTTTAATTGAAAAAAATGGGAATTTCTGTTCAAATCAAGATGAAATTATAGATTTAATATGTAAAGGCGATAAAACAGAATAATTCTGTTTTATTAAATTCCTCTACTCAAACAAAATCCACCACCTAAACTACTTTTTTCACCTAAACCAACTGCTAAAGATAAAAAAGCTAATTTTTGAGATATTACATCTTTATTTGGTACAATTCTTAATTTATTACCAATTAATCTTACAATCTTCTCTTTTTTATCTTTTGTAGTTTTAAAATAAATAGATTGAGGTTTTTGATTTTTTAATTCAATCTCTTGAATAAAACTTGTTGATTCACTCACATCTTCTTGATAAAACTGTTTTAATTTTTTTTCCAAATTATTATGAAGTCTTTTTTGTAAAGACAATATATCTCCATTATAATGTAAAGACCAGAAAAGTTGTTTTCCCTTTTCATCTCTTTTATCAGAAACGATAACTGGTGTTGCACTATATAATTCATGAATAAAAAATTGATCAATTACTTTTTTTTGTACATTTAAAACTTTAAGAAAGATATTATTTGTATTTTTACAAAGTAAAATCTCTAATTCATTAATCAATTCTCTATCAATACTTCTAATTACAAATTTATATATTTTGTCTTTTTTATAAATTCTATCACTTTCTGTTGGATAAAAATTACTAAAACAATAGTTATTTATTGATTTATCTTTATTCTCAAGATCTAATCTTTTACTTTGATATATCGTAAAATTTATATATTTTGACAATACATCAAAGCTCTCTTTTAATTCAATAAAATTTTTTAAGTATGCTTCGCATTTTAGTTCAAATATTTTCATTTAAAACTCTTTGTTTCAATCTCTTCTGTTAATAAAAAATTGTAACAAACAAATGACTCACAAATGACTCTTTTTTAGAAATTGAAAATCACCACTCTTTTGCTTTTAACTTACAAGCATTAAAATCTTTCTTCCCACTACCAAGTTTTGGTATCTCATCAACAATTTTTATATCAGTAGGAATCATTAATTTATTTTCAAAATTCTTTAATATTTTATCTTTTAATATTAAAATATAATCTTCACTTACATGGGAGATTAACAATACTATTTTTTCACCTTTTTTTTCATCTTCAATACTTGTAACAATAAAATCTACTAAACTATCATCTTTTAAATCTAATAATTTTGATATTTTCTCTTCAACTGCACCAAGACTTATCATTTCTCCTCCAAGTTTAGCGAATCGTGAATATCTATCAACTATAGTTAAAAAACCATCTTCATCAATTTTTCCCTTATCTCCAGTTATATAATAAGTTTTTCCTTTTATAGTTTTTAAAACTTCTTTTGTTTTTTCTTCATTTTTTAAGTATCCCTTCATTACTTGAATACCTGAGATTAAAATCATTCCTTCTTCATTTGGTTCTAATTCTTTATATGTTTCTGGATTTACAATTTTAATTGTTGTTCCTGGAATTGCCATACCAACTGTTCCTGTTTTCTGCCCAACTTGAACAGTAAAATCAGAAGCTAAAACATCAGGAAGATTACAACTTGCAACTGGTGAAGTTTCAGTTGCACCAAAACCTTCAAGAATATCTTTTCCAAATCTTTTTTTGAACTCAAACTTTACATCTTCTCGTAATTTTTCAGCACCTGCAACAACTAGTCGTAAACTCTCAAACATCAAAGGATGAATTTTTTGATTTTTTGCATATAATCTAAAGAAAGTTGAAGTTCCACACATTATTGTTGCTTTATAAGAACTTACTAATTTTGCAATTCCTAATCCATCTGTTGGATCTGGATGAGCAACACATTTTATACCTTCAATTAATGGTAAATATGTTGTAACTACTATTCCAAAAGCATGAAATAATGGTAAAGAACCTACTATTGTATCTTCATTACTTACATTTATAATATTTGCTATTTGTTGTGCATTTCCTAAAATGTTATCACCACTTAGTTCTACACCTTTTGGTTTTCCTTCACTTCCAGAAGAGAACAATATCATTACCGTGTCATCTTTATTTGTTTTTGTTAAATGTATCGATTTTAAAATACAAGCAGGTAAAAATTTAACACTTAAATATGTAAATAAGCCTTTATTTTTAGAAATCTTAGTTTTTAATTCCTCTAAATAAATTACCTCAACCAATTCTAAAATCTCTTTTATATTTATACCTTTTGATTCAAGTTTTTCAACAAATTTTTTTGAAGCTATTATTGTTTTTATTTCTGCTAATTCAATAGAAGATTTTAAAGAGTTTATCTCACTTGTATAGTTTAGATTTATTGCTGTTTTTCCCATCATTAATACTGTGTAATTTATAAATGCACCGCTGGCAGTTGAGGGAACTAACAGACCTATATTTTGACCTTTTATCTCTTTTTTCAATAAATCTTTAAAAAGTATTGATGCAGTTAAAAACTTACTTCCTGTCATCTCTAAACCTGTTGAATCAGCAAAAACAATCTCTGAAGAAACTTCTTTTAATCTATCAAATATAGTTTCATTTAAAGGTTTTAGATTTCTTATATGCTCTTTCCAAGATTTTGAAGATAATTCAAAAACCTCTTTTTTTACACTAACAATATTTGCTCTTTCTTTCGTCATACTTCTTGCAAAAGATACCGTAACACTATTAGTTTTCTTTGATTTTTTGAACTTTTTATTAGCTCTACTAAACATAGATTCCCAAAGTCCTCTAATATAAAAAGGAATAACTTTTATCTCTGTTTGTGTCAACTCTAATGCTTTTTCAAAACCTTTTTTAAACTCCCCTAAATGTCCGTTTCTTGTAATACTTCCTTCAGGGAAAAGTACAACAACACTACCATTGTCCAACTCATTTGCAATAAGTTGAATAGTTGATTTACTTGAAGCATTTGATATAGGAATTGCTTTAAACATTTTTAGTATCCAAGTTATATACCATTTGCTATAAATTGTTTTATCCATAACAAACTTAACTTCTCTTGGAACTGCCATTAAAATTATTGCCCAATCAAGCCAAGAAATATGATTTCCTAAAAGTAAAACTCCTCCTGATGAAGGTATATTTTTTATTCCATCAACTTCTAATTTATATTTTAATCCCACAATACTTTTTAAGAATAGTAAAATCAAAGATTGAGGTAATTTATAAATTGTATATGCTGTTCCTATTACAATTATTAGTAATATTAAATATATAGTTTTTAATGGATCTAAATCAAAATAAGATACGATTGTTGTCATACAAAGCATTAAAAACATAGATAAAGAATGAAACCAATTATTTCCTGCTAATATTGTTCCTAAAACCTTTTTCTTTGCATTAAATTGAATTAAAGCATTTAATGGAACAACAAACATTCCACCAAAAACTCCAAACATCAAAAATGAAATTGCCAATAAAAATGGAGTTTGAACAACTGTTGAAACATATAAAGAAAAAGCCATACCAAAAGATGCTAAAGGAATAGTTCCTACTTCAATATAATGTTTTGATATTCTTGAATATAATACTGAACCTATAGCTATTCCAATTCCAGAAGCTGCAATTACTCCATTTATTAAAAACACATCTGTAATATTTAAATATTGTTTTACAAAAGATGGGAAAACAGCCATTGTAGCTTGAGAAACTCCCCAAAATACAGATAAGCCTATAACTGATAAAAAAATCACATCATGTGAAAAAATCGTTCTTATATTTTTAACTAATAACTTACCTTTAAAAAATTCATCTTTGTCTAAAGTCAAATTTTCATCTTTTACATAAACTGTATTTATTCTTCTTAAAAATAAAAATGAAACAACCATTTCTAAAAAAGCAACTGGTAATATATAGTAAGTCAATGGCAAAATTGCAGTTAATAGTTCTTCTTTTGAAGTTAAATTTTGAAGATTATTTACATTGTAAAAATTTTCAAAAACAAAAGATGCAACACCAATTGAAAATAATATAGCAATTATTGAAATTGCTTGTAAAGCAGCATTTCCACGTGAAAGATTTTTTTTACCATAAATATCAAGAATAAGACCAAATTTAGCTGGAGAATAAATGGCACTTTGAACAGCCAATAAAACTAAAGAGAACATTGCAAAATAAAAATTTTCACTCATATATGAAATTATCATCAAAACTGATAATAAAAAAGAGGATAAAGCCCCATAAACCATAATATTTTTTTTATTATATTTATCAGATAAATATCCACTTAGAGTAAATAGAAGTAAAAATGGGATTATAATCATTGCATTGATTACTGAAATCCAAATTACTTGTGTTGTTCCATCAAAAACTTTGAAAGCAATATTTTGTAGTAATACTTTATGAGCAACATCAACGACAGCATTACAAAAAACCACAAATAAAAATGCAATTTTTATTGATAAAAGATTATTTATTTTTGTCATTAGTTATCCTATTTAATTAAATTGATTTAAATTTGTTTCAAAAAATTCTTTTAAATTTTCATTTAATATTTGAGAATTTTCTGGAATACTGATTTGCTCACCTATAAATACTTGACAATTAAAAGGAACAAATAAAGCTTCTCCTTTTGGTAAAGAATTACCTAAACCTTGCATTGCTATAGGAGTAATAGGTATATCTTTTTTATCTTTTAATAAATAATATAACCCTTTTTTTAATCTTGTCATTTGTTCTGGTTTTCCCCTACTTCCTTCTGGAAATAATATTAAAATATCTCCATTATCTAAAGCTTCATGTGGCTTTTTAAATAACTCTTCTTGGGAACTCGCACCCGTTCTATCTAAAGGAATTATTCCTATACAATAAGTTGAAATCCAAGATATAAATTTATTTCTCATAAAATAATCTGCTGCTGCAACTGGACGAATTTTATCTATCATAGACAAAGGATATAGACTCATAATTACTAAAGTATCTAAATGACTATTATGATTAGGAGCAATAACAGCTCCACCCTTTAAAGGTAGATTTTCTCTTCCTCTAATATTTAATCCTAAAATAACAAATACAATAGGTTTTACTATAAAAGCAAAAAATAAAATTTTAATAACTCTTTTCATATTAATAACTCACATAATATAAAAAATGGAAAAATGCTGGTGCTGTATACATTAAACTATCAATTCTATCTAAAATCCCACCATGACCAGGGATAAATGTACCTGTATCTTTTATTCCGATATCTCTTTTTACACTTGAGATTACAACATCTCCAAAAAATCCGATACAAGAGATAATAAATCCTGCAATAAATCCATAATACATATCTAAAGGTGTTAAATAAGGTGCAATTATTCCAGAAATTAATGTAACACTAAAAACTCCTCCTAAAAATCCTTCCCATGTTTTATTTGGACTAACTTTTGGAATAATCTTATGTTTTCCAAATAATTTTCCAAAAACATATTGTGATACATCATTAAACTGTGTCATTATCAATAAAAATAAAACTGGACCGATATTTCCAGCTAAACTATTATGAACTGGCAATGCCATAAGATAAGCTATATGACTTATACTAAAAACTGTTAACATTGTTGCCCATTGGATTATACTTGCTGATTTTATAAAACCATTTGTTTCTCCAATTAAAACCAATCTTATAGGTATAAATAAAAACAGATAAACAGGAATGAAAATTATAAACATTCCATACCAACCAATACTAATCCAATAATATTGCAAAGGAATAGATAAATAAGCCCAGAAGATTGCTCTTCTATCTACATATCTAACAGAAACAATTGATAAAAACTCTTTTAGAGCTAGAAATGATAAAAAAGCAAAAAATATTAAAGCAGATTTTAGACTAATACTTAATGCTAAAAAAACAATAGCAATCATCCACCACCAAGATTTTATTCTTAATCCTAATTCATTAAAATCCTTATTTGGATTTTTAACTTTTTTGTATTGATATATCAAAGTTGATATAACTAAAACAACAATGGTAAAAGCCATTGCATACAATGAATTTTGTGCAATATCAAACATTATTTTCCTTCTAAAGTGTTGTAAATAGTTTTTGTTCTATTGATTATTGTTAAAAATGAACCAATTGTTATGATAAATAAAGTAACAGTTAAAATATAATCTGAATTTAAATATGAAAATTCAAATGGAGTTAATATTAAAGCTGTTGTCAAAATAGCCATTCTATGTTGTTTTGCCATTGGTCCTTTAAAGCAACTTCCAGCTTGCATACTTGCTCCTAAAACTCTTACATAAGCTGTTAAAGCTGCAAAAAGTGCTGCTAAATATCCAAGTTCTATTCCAAAAGAAATATTTGCTATTGAATATCCTAAAGCTATAAAAAGTAAACTATCAGAAACTCTATCTGGAATATCATTAAATAACTCCCCTGATTTTGTACTCTTACCACCTTCAAGTGCAACCATTCCATCAAATAAATTACATAATAACCTCATTTGTATAAATAATGCAGCTAATATTGGTGAAATCCAAATAGTAAAAAAATTATCATTTGAAATTGACAATATAAAAATTGAAGCTATAAAAGAAGCTACAATACTACCTATTGATATTTGATTTGGAGTAATATCCTTTTTGCTTAAATAACTTGCGAACTTTTGACTCCAAACACTTCCTCTAACTTTTAGTGGTCTTCTGTTATTATTTTCCATATTTTCCCTTTCTTAATTTACTTTTGATACTTTTTTTGCCATAAAAACAGAAAATAGTAAGGAAACTATAACTGTTGGTGCAATAGTATAAAAAATATTTTGTGTATTTATCAATAAATGTCCTATAAAAACTATACTTGAAGTAATCATTACAGTTAATATTGCAACAACATAAGCTGAACTATTTATAAATAATCTGTTAAAAAAAACTATTAAATGAACCATAAAAATTGTTATTAAAAAACTAGCTATTCCTTGAAAAAAAGATGAAACAAATCTATTTTCATCTTTTATATTTATAAAATACGACCAAGTTCCCCATAAAATAAAAGCAAAAATTGCTGATATATATTTCTCTTTTTTCATTATCTAGCCTTTTTAAATTCAATAATAGTATGTCGATTGAAAATATAAGGTTTAAATGAATTAAGTATATCAAGAACTAAAACCTCAGGTAAATATCCATTTTTTTCTAAAACTTTACTTGTTAACTCTTTTTCAAGTAATGCAAGTTTTTTACTTGTATTTACATATTCACTTATAAGTTCCGTTGAGATGTCATATTTTCTTAACTCATTGAAAGTGTTTAAAACTTCTATTTCTGTTTTAAAATATACTTCTTTATCATCTAATAAATCAAGTTTTATAGCTTCTTCTATATTTTGATTTATTAAATCTTTTTTTAAAACTGGGTTTTTAATCTCATTACTTAACATTTGAATTGATTGTAAAATTAAATCTGATCTGTCATCAAAATTTATTTTGTAATAATCAAAAAGTTCTTTTATGTAATCAATTGAAAAATTTAGGTTATCTTTGAAGTATTTAATTAGATTTAAAACTGTTATTGTGATTTCAGGATAATATTTCATATTTTTTGATGTACTTAAAGTGTTTGGTAATAAACCTTTTTTATCATAAAATGAAATCGTATGATTACTTAAAGCTGTTAAATCAACCAATTCTGACATTTTATAATAGTTTTTATTCTCTATTATTTTCATAATTTTTCCTTTAAAGTATAAAGTTAAACTCTTTACTTTTGAAAGTTTATAAAAATTAATTTAAAAAGTCAAGAGTTTAACTCTTTACTTTTTATTTATCAACTATTAACCACTTATTAGATAAAATCTGATTATCTATCAAAATAAAAAATAATCATTATTAAGGAATTATATGTACCAAACCATGAAAAAAGAGTGGTTTTCAAATATTAGAGCTGATTTTTTATCAGGTCTTGTAGTTGCACTTGCACTTATCCCTGAAGCAATTGCTTTTTCTATTATTGCAGGAGTTGACCCAAAAGTTGGACTTTATGCTTCATTTTCTATGGCAGTTGTTATTGCATTTGTGGGAGGACGACCTGCGATGATTAGTGCAGCTACTGGTGCTATGGCTCTTGTGATGGTGACATTAGTAAAAGAACATGGATTACAATATCTTCTAGCTGCTACACTTTTAACTGGTGTAATTCAAATATTTTTATCATATATTGGTATTCATAAACTTATGAGTTTTGTTGCACGTGCTGTTGTTGTTGGATTTGTAAATGCGCTAGCAATCTTAATTTTTATGGCTCAATTACCTGAACTAACTAATGTAACATGGCATGTTTATGCTTTAACTGCTGTTGGTCTTGGTATTATTTATCTATTTCCTTATGTTCCAAAAATTGGAAAACTTTTACCCTCTCCTCTTGTAACAATTGTAGTTCTTACTATATTTGTATATTTTGTTGGTTGGGATGTGAGAAATGTTGGAGATATGGGTGAATTACCAAACACTTTACCAATATTTTTATTTCCAGAAATTCCTCTAAATTTTGAAACTTTACAAATCATTTTCCCATACTCTTTTGCTTTAGCAATCGTTGGACTTTTAGAGTCATTTATGACGGCAACCATTATTGATGATTTAACAGATACTAAAAGTAATAAACAAACAGAAGCCAGAGGTCAAGGAATCGCAAATATAGCAACAGGTTGTATTGGTGGAATGGCAGGTTGTGCTATGATTGGACAATCTATTATCAACTTCAAATCAGGAGGTCGAGGAAGATTATCTACTTTTATTGCCGGTTTTTTACTTTTGATAATGGTTGTATTTTTAAGTGATATAATTTCTATTATTCCTATGGCTGCATTAGTTGCTGTTATGATAATGGTATCTATTAGTACATTTAATTGGGCTTCAGTAAAAAAGTTAAAAACACTTCCAATTTCAACAAATCTTGTAATGTTATCAACAGTTTTTGTTACAGTTTATACACACAATCTTGCTATGGGAGTAATCACAGGAGTTTTACTTGCTTCTTTATTTTTTGCAAATAAGATTTCACACTTTATGTACAATGAAACTTTTTATAATGAAAATAAAACAATAAAAACTTATAAATTTGTAGGGCAGGTATTTTTTAATAGTGCTGATAAGTTTTATGAAATGATTGATTTCAAAGAAGATATTAAAAAAGTTATCATTGATGTTTCAAAAGCTCACTTTTGGGATATTTCAGCTGTTTATGCTTTAGACAAATCAGTAATTAAACTGCGAAAAGAAGGTAAAGAAGTTGAAGTTATAGGACAAAATGAAGCAAGTAAAACTATCATTGATAGATTTGGAATTCATGATAAACCAGAAGAGATAGAAAAAGTTATGGGTGGTCATTAAAATAGAGAAATTTTTCTCTATTTTTGATTTCCCAAAAGTATAATACAAACTCCAATTAAAACGACAAAAGAACCTAATAAATCCCATCTATTAAACTCTTGTTTTTCCACAAAATATAACCAAAGTAAAGATGAAACAATATAAATTCCACCATAAATAGCATAAGCTCGTCCAGCAAACTCTAAATTTACTCGTGTTAAAGCATAAGCAAAAGCAATCAAAGAAAAAACTCCAAGAATTAAAAACCAATAACTTTTGCCAAGTTTAAAATAAACCCAAAAACTATAACAACCAAGTATCTCAAAAAAAGCTGCTAAAAAATATAAACTAAACTCTTTTATCAAGAATATCCTTCAAAACTTAATTATTATTTGATAATATTTTTACAATATCCTCAACATTTAGCTGTTTTCCACTACTTCTCACAACTCCATCAACAACGAGTGCTGGTGTACTCATTACACCATAATTCATTATTTCAACTATATCTTCAACTTTTTTAACTTCATGGAAACCACCAATTTTTGCAACTGCTTGTTTCACAGCTTCTTCTAAAGCTTTACATTTTGAACATCCTGTTCCTAAAACTTCTATTTTCATTTTTTCTCCTATAAAATAGTATTAAATAAATAACCTGTTATTAAAATAGAAACTCCAACTATTCCAAAAAATATTGAAATAAGTTTTATACTTAAAACTCTTTTTAAAATCATAGCTTCAGGAAGACTAAGAGCAACAACAGCCATCATAAATGATAACGCTGTTCCTAATAACATTCCTTTTTGTGTTAAAACCTCAACAAGTGGTAAAATTCCTGCAGCATTTGAATACATTGGAATTCCCATAATAACTGCAACTATTGGAGCATACCAAATATCTCCACCTGCGTAAGTACTTATAAAATCTGCTGGAATATAGCCATGAATAAATGCTCCTATTCCAACACCAATAATTACATAAAGATAAATCTTTTTAAATATATCAATTGTATTTTCCCAAGATTCTTTCAATCTTTGCTTAAATAAAGTTTCATCACTATTTGAGCTATTGCAACAGTTATTCATAGGTTTAACTTCTATTAAAACCTCTTTTTCTAGATTCATACTTCCTATTACAAGACCTGAGATTATTGCAATTAGCAGACCTATTCCCACATATAATAAAGCAATTTTCCAACCAAAGAGTGAAAACAACATTGCAATTACAACTGCATCACTTAGTGGTGCAGAAATCAAATATGAAAATGTAACTCCTAAAGGAATTCTTGCTTGTAAAAATCCTAAAAAAAGAGGTATTGCACTACATGAGCAAAATGGAGTTATTACTCCAAAAATTGCTGCAAGTATATGTCCTACGATTTTATGCTTACCACTTATATAATCCCTTGCTTTTTCAATAGGAAAATAACTTCTTAAAAGTGTAACTATATAAATAATAGAGATTAATAATATAAAAATTTTAATTGTGTCGTAAATAAAGAAATTTAATGATTCACCTAAATGACTATTTTTTACAAGACCTAAAATATTAAATACAAAAATTGAAGTTAAATTTGCAAGCCAATCAAACATCTATTTCAAAGCCTCTATAATTCTTGGAAGTAAAATTTCTTCTATCTCTTTATATGTCTCTTCAAATGCTTCAAAACCTTTTCCATCTGGATCTTCAAATCCCACATGAATTTTTTTGATTGGTTTTGGAAACATTGGACAAGTTTCATTTGCATGGTCACAAACTGTTACGATTAAATCATAATCATTGTCAATTACTGCATCAAGTGTTTTAGAGTGATACTCTTCCTTCCAAATTCCTTTTTCTTCAAGAAGTTTTTTTGCATTTGGATTTACTTTTCCACTTGCTCGCACTCCACTACTATCTGCACTAATTCCATCTAATTTAGCATTAATCAAAGCTTCAGCTATAATACTTCGACAAGAATTTCCTGTACATAAAATTAAAACTTTTTTATTCATTATTTTTCCTTTTAAATTGATAATAAAACTATTAATAAAACTGGAGGAGTTATAATAAGTCCAAATCTACTATATTCCCAAAAGCTAATTTTTACACCTTTTTTTGCTAAAACATGAAGCCAAAGAAGAGTAGCTAAACTACCAAATGGAGTCATTTTTGGTCCAAGGTTACACCCAATAACATTTGCATAAATCAATGCTTGATTTGAAATATCAGTTAAAGCTATATCCATAATCATTACTGTTGGCATATTATTCATAATTGCACTTAAAAATGCAGCTATAAATCCTGTTCCAACAACAGCAACCATATCACCTTTTGTTGCAAGATATTGTAAAATTTGACTTAATTCATCTGTCAATCCTGCATTTTTTAAACCATAAACAACAATATAAAGTCCAATACTAAACCATACAACTTGCCATGGTGCTTCTTTTATAATATGTTTTGCTTTTACAGTTTTTGAAATAGTTGCAATTATTAAAAATATAACTGCTCCACCTAAAGCAAAAATAGAAATAGGTAAATCGTAAGCATCTCCTAAAAAATATGCACATAATAAAAAACCTAAAAAGAACCAAGAAAAATAAAAAAGTTTCATATTTTTGATTACACTTTTTGGCTCTTTTAACAAAGTTATATCCACAGTTTTGGGAATATCTTTTCGTAAAAGTAACCATAAAAAAACTATTGAAGTGATTACACTTACAATAAATGGAATTATCATATTAAAAAAGTATTCCACAAATCCAATACTAAAATAGTTCGCTGTTACTATATTTGTTAGATTTGAAAATACGAATGGTAAAGAAGCACTATCACTTATAAATCCACCTGCAAGTAAAAAAGCAACTATTGTTTTTGTATTTAGTTTTAGTATTCTCATTTTTGCTAACAAAATTGGAGTTAAAATTAACGCTGCTCCATCATTTGCAAAAAGTGCAGAAACAAAAGCCCCAAGTAAAATAGAATAGATAAACATCAATATTCCATTTCCATTTGAAAACTTTGCCATTTTAAGTGCAGCCCACTCAAAAAATCCTATTTCGTCTAAAATCATAGATAAGATTATGATTCCAATAAATGCTAAAGTTGCATCCCAAACTATATTTGTTACAGCAAGTACATCATCAAAATTTACAACTTGAAAAATCAAAGCAACAATTGCACCTAAAATTGCAGTTGTTCCAATTTGTAAACCTCGTGGTTGCCAAATTACAAATATCAAAGTAATCAAAAAAATTAAACTTGCAATTAACATCTATTTTTCTTCATGCATTTCTAAAATCTCTGATTTTAAAGTATAAATATAAGAATCAACTTCAATTTCATCAAATCTTTCTACTGTTACAGCTGTTCTTTCAAACTCGGCACCTTCAAACTCATCTAAACTATCCCAATGATTTATAAGGTTATCTGAATAAAATAAAAATCCATGAATAGTATCCTTTCCAGCATCAAGCCTAATCCCAGGATAACCCATACTTGCACTCCAACCAGCATCTATTAATTTTCCATTTACAGTTGCAGGAACAAATTTCCCAACTATATTTTCTAATACATAAGCATTTGGACAATTTGGCATTAGTGTTCCATATACAAAAAGTGTCTCTTTCAATTTTATTCCTTAATCTCACAAACTTTTTTTAGAGTTGGCAACTCTATTTGAAGTGTCATTATCTCTTTTATACAACTTTGTCTAAACTCATCTAAAGGTGAACGAATACTATAATAAGCCCATCTTCCATCACGTTCTAGTTTTAAAAATCCAGCTTCTTTTAAAATCTTTAGATGACGTGAAAGTCTTGATTGAATCATTTCAAATGAGTTTTCCAAATCACAAACACAACATTTTCCATAAATATTTATGAACTTAATTATCTTTACTCTTGTCTCATCATTTAAAGCACTAACTGTTTTTAAAAATATATCCATACTTGCTCCTTGATGATTTTTGAAAGTTTAACATAAAAATATTAATATATCAACATATCTTGATATATTAATTATAAAAATAGTAATTACTTAAAAAAAGTAATTACCATTGGAAGAAAAATTGCAGTAAATATTCCACTTAAACCCATTGCAAGTGCTGCAAAAGCTGCTGCTTTTTCACTTATTTCTATTGCCCTTGCAGTTCCAATTCCATGTGATACAAGTCCAAGAGCAAAACCTTTTGAAGTTTCATATTTTACTTTAAAAATTTTAAACACTATTGTTCCAAATAAAGCTCCAACAATTCCTGTAATTAAAACAAAACCAACAGCAAGTGAAGGAATAGCTCCAATTTGTTCTGAAGTTATAATTGCTATTGGAGCAGTTATAGATTTTGTAGTCATTGATAAAATAGTTGGAAGATGTGCTCCAAAAATATAAAGTAAACTAATTGCAATCACTATTGAAAAAACACCAGCTATAAATAGAGTTAAAACTATTGGTAAAAAAAGTGATTTTATATATTTCAAATTTTTATAAAGTGGAAGAGCAAGTGCAACTGTTGCAGGGCCTAAGAAAAAATGAATTATTTCAACACTTTTAAAATACTTTTCAAATGATGTATTTGTATAAACAATCAAAGATAAAATAATCACATAAGCTATAATAATTGGTTGTAATAAAGTATGTTTATTAAACTTTTCATAAATTATTATTCCTAATTTAAATGCTGCTAAAGTTATAATTAACCAAGTAAGTGGTGTAGAACTAATATAGTTTGTCAATGCTTCATAATTCATCTTTATTCACCCTTGAAGTTAGAAAATCCATAAATTTAGCTGCAAAAACTAAAGCTATTAAAGTTCCAAAAAACAGAGCTATAAATATAGCCCAAAACTCTTTTGTAATAATATCTATTTGAGTAATTATTCCCATTGCAGCAGGAATAAAAAGTAATGGAAGATATCTTAAATGAAGTGCAACTGCATTATCAAGACTTATAAAACTTCCTTTTCTAATCAATAAAAAAAATAACAATAAAACCATTCCAATTACAGGTCCAGGAACTAATAACTCAAAGAATTTAGCTATACACTCCCCTAAAAATTGAAATACTAATAAAACTATAATACCTTTTAACAAATCTATTTCCTTGAATTTATCTTTTAATTAAGTGGATCTTCTCCACTTTGCCATGTGGCTAAATATTTTTCAATTAAATGAAAATCTTCACCTTTATGTTCAGTAAATGTTATATACTGATTTTTTGGATTTATTCCAAAGTTATCTTTAATTACATCCATAAATTTTAAAGCTAATTCTCTTCTTTTTTCAATTGTTCTACCTTCTCTTATATCAAGATTCATCAAACAAATATCATCAGTAACATTTGCTCTTCCAATAGTTAAACTATATTTATCATACTCTCTTAAACTAATAGCAATATGATCTGTTTTTGTATCCATGATTTGAGCAAAACTATTTCTTATCTCTTTTACAAACTCTTCTTTAGTTTCATTTGATACTTTTTTATTCAATTCAAACTGTAAATGAGGCATTTTTTATCCTTTTAGTTTTTAAATAATTGATAAATTGAAGAAAAATCTTCGTCACCTTTTCCTAACATTTTCATTTTAGAGAATAACTCTTTTGGAATTGCTGCACTAAAAAGTGGCTTTTTTAATTCATAAGCTAAATTTTGTAATAAATGTAAATCTTTATTTATTGCATTATTTGAAAAATGTGCAGAAAAATCTTCATCTATCAATTTTTGTGTTTTAGCTTTAAGTACAAGTGATTGACCACCACCAACTCCAAGTATTTCTAAAGCTTTAGATTTATTTATATCACAACTTTCAGCCATTGCTGTACATTCCGCAATTGTGACCATAAATGAACCTAAACAAAGGTTATTTATAAGTTTCATTTTTGTAGCACTTGAAGGTACAGGAAGATAAAAAATCTCTTTTGCAATCTTTTCTAAAATTGGTTTAACATTTTTAAATATTTCTTCTTTTCCAGAACTAACAACAGTTAATTCACCTTTAAGTGCAGGTGCAACGGAACCAAAAACTGGATTTTCTAAATAATTTCCACCCATACTATTAATTGCGTCATGAAATTCTAAAACATCTTTATAATCATTTGTTGTCAAATCTATAATTGTTTTTCCTTTTATTTCATCACATAAAAGCCCATTTTCTCTTGACAAAATATGACTTACTGCATCACTATCAAATAAACACATAAAAATCACATCACTCTTTAAAAGTAGTTCTCTTGGTGTATCAACTTTTTCATAAGGTAAATTTTCTATTTTTTCTTTATTTCTATTATAAACAATTAATGTCTCACCAACATCACTTAATCTTTTACAAATTGCTTGACCTAAATTTCCAAGTCCAATAAATCCTATTTTCATTTATATCTCCCTCTTATCTTTATATATGATTATATTAAAAATTCATTAAGATTACTTTTGTATAATTACCTTTTTAAAAGGGGAAAAAATGAATAAATTTTTAAAAAGAGATATTGCAACATCTTTTACAACATTTTTATTTTTAGTTATGGGAATAACTGGTGTTTTAATGTATTTTCACATTTTGGATAATTATACAAAAGAAATGCATGAAATATTAGGTTTAGTTTTTGTTTTAGTAATCTTCTTTCATGTTTTTTTTAATTGGAAAGCAATGAAAAGTTATTTTAGCAAAAAAGTTTTTTTAAGTGCTGGAATAATAATTTCCATCGTGGCTTTAACATTTATTTTAAATGCAAAAACAGGTGAAAATCCAAAAGCAATATTGATAAATAAAACATTAGAAGCACCCATTGAAACTTCATTTCTGATTTTTAGTAAAAATATTGAAAATGCTAAAGAGAAACTTGAAAAAGCAGGAATAAAACTTGAAAAAGCAAACTCTTTAAAAGAACTTGCTTCAATAAATAAAACTTCACCTTTTGAGATTATAAATATTTTATCTCAAGATAAATAGATAAGAGAAAAACTCTTATCTATTTTTTAAAATCTGCAACAATTTTAGCCTTTAAAGTATCAATTGTAAATCCAAATTCTTTGAATAAATCATTTGCAGGTCCAGATGCTCCAAATGTTTCCATACCAAATACAACATCAGCATACTTGTAGTATTCTAAACCACGCGCTGCTTCTACTGCATATACTTTAGTTTTTGGGTTAATGATTTTTTCTACATACTCTTTACTTTGTTCCATTAATAAATCAAAACAAGGAACAGAAACTACGTTTGCAATAATTCCTTCTTCTTCTAAAGAACAAGCTGTTTGAAGAGCAAGCATTAATTCACTTCCACTTGCCATGATAGTAATATTTGCATTTTCTCTTTGTTTTAATAAATAAGCTCCATTTGAAACATTTCCATAAGCTCTTTCATCTTTTAATACTTTTAAACCTTGTCTTGAGCAAACAAAAGCAGTTGGTGCTTTCATTTTAAGTGCTACTTTCCAAGCTTCAACATTTTCACTTGCATCTGCAGGTCTAAATGTATAAAAGTTTGGTAATGCTCTAAATTGTGATAAATGCTCAATTGGTTGGTGTGTTGGTCCATCTTCTCCAACACCAATAGAGTCATGTGTCCAAATAAAGTGTTGAGGGATTCCTGCAAGTGCAGCTATTCTTGCAGCTGGTTTTAAATAATCACTAAATACAAAGAATGTTGCAGAATAAACTCTAAATAATCCGTATAAATTCATTGCATTTGTAATTGCTGCCATTGCATGTTCTTTGATACCAAAGTGAATATTTCTTCCATTTGGGAAATCACCCATATCTTTTAATTCAGTTTTATTTGATGGAGCTAAGTCAGCACTTCCACCTAAAAATCCTGGAATTGCAAGTGCTATTGCATTTAAGATTTTGTGATTTGAATCTCTTGTTGCAACACTTGAATCAACTTCAAAAGTTGGATAAACAATAGAATCAAAATTTGGATTTTTTAACTCTTCAATTTTCGCTTTTGTTTCAGCTGAAAGTGATTCAGTCCAAGCATTTTGTGCGGTAGAACCCACGATTAACTTATCAAAAGCACCTTTCACATCTGCTGGTACAAAGAATTTTTCTTTTGGATCAAATCCGGCTTTTTCTTTTGATTTAGCAATTTCATCTTCACCTAAAGGTGCACCATGAGAATGATGACTTCCTTCCATAGTAACTGCACCTTTTGCAATTGCAGTTTTTGCGATAATAAGTACAGGTTGAGTTGCATCTTTAGCTGTAACTAACGCTTTATCAATTTGCTCAAAATTATGTCCATCAATTTCAATTACTTCAAAATCAATAGCTTGGAATCTTTTTTTAACATTTTCACTCCAAGCTATACTTGTATCGCCTTCTATTGTAATAGAGTTTGAATCATAGATTATTACAAGATTATCAAGTTTTAGATGCCCTGCTGTTGAAGTTGCTTCATAAGAGATACCTTCTTGTAAATCTCCATCACCACATAAACAATAAACTTTATGGTTAATTACATCACGTCCAAGAAGATTTTGTGCATATTTTCCTGCCATTGCAAATCCAACTGAATTTGCAATTCCTTGTCCTAAAGGTCCTGTTGTTATTTCAATTCCATGAGTATGCCCATATTCTGGATGTCCTGGAGTTTTAGAATGAGTTTGTCTAAAATTTTTCATATCATTTACTGATACATCAAATCCCCAAAGGTGTAATAAAGAGTATACTAAACCTGTAGCATGACCACCACTAAATACTAATCTATCTCTATTTAGCCATTTTTCATCAGCTGGATTTACATTTAAATGTTTACTTAATACTGTTGCAATATCAGCTAATCCCATAGGAGCACCAGGATGTCCTGAGTTTGCTTGTTGCACCATATCAGCTGCTAAAAATCTGATAGTATCTGCTTGTTTTTGTAATAATTGTTTTGACATGATTATCCTAATAATGAGTGAAGTTTTCTAAATTTTTAGGATTATATCTAAAATTGATTGAATAAAAAATGAATTGATTTAGTTTAGTTTTTTGGAATAATTATTTTAAAAAATGCACCTGTTGAAGAATTTTTTGCAGTTAATTTTCCATTCATATTTTTTTCTATTATTAATTTTGACATAAAAAGACCAATTCCTGAACCATTAATTTTTTCATATGTAAAAAAAGGTTCAAATATTTTTTCAATAGGTTCTACTTTTATTCCTTCTGCATTATCTTCTATTGTTGTAACAATATTATTATTTTCTTCATAAATAGTTATTTTTATGTATGGCTCTTTTATATTTCGTTGAACTAATACATCTTTTGCATTGCTAATAATATTAATTAAAACTTGAGAATAATCATTTTTATATCCAATTAATTCAGGATTTTTTTTGATTATAATATCAAGTTTAATACTATTTGCTTTTAATCCACCACTTATAATATTTATTGTTGAATTTATTTGTTCTATTAATTTGAATCTTATTTTTTCTTTATCTGTTGCAAAAAAATCTTTAAAATCATCTATTGTATTAGACATATATTTTGTTATATGATTTAATTTATCTATTGATTCCAAAATTTCTTCCTTATTTAAAGTTTCACCTAATGCAATTTTTGCTTCAATTGGTAGAAATAAAGAATTGATTTCCATCAAAGGTTGTCGCCATTGATGAGAAATATTTCCTAACATTTCACCTAAAGAAGCAAGTTTTGCTTGTTGAAACATCAATTTGTCTTTTTCTCTATTCTTTGCAACTTCTTCTTTTATTCTTTTTTCAAGTTCTTTATTGTGATGTTCTAATTCTAGGAATTCATCAATTCTCGTTTGTCTCATATTTAAAAAAATCCAACTTTATAAAAAATTAAAAGCTATACAAATAGGAATTTTTCCTATTTGTATTTATATATCAGGTGTAATATCTATATCATCTTCAATTAATAATTTAACTGTTGAATTTTCTCCTGTTCCTGTATAAACATTGTAGTTTATACCATCTAATTGTTCTGTTCCTGCATTTGACCAATCACTTGGATTATCAAGTTCAATCATATCTCCATCATCACCTTTGATTATTAATTGTTTATCTTCTTGAACTAACATATCTTCTAACTCAATAGTTATCTTATCGTTAGTAGAATTTTCTAAATTAATTACATCTGTATTTTTTGTGATAACAGTTGTTAAATCAATATCTTCACCCATTAAGTTTTGAATATTTGATGTTTCTTCTTGAACAATTTTTACACTTGCACTAACATCAAATGATGTTTTATCTCCATCTGAATCTGAAGCATTTACTTTAAATGTTTCCACTTCTTCTACAAAATTTGATGATTTTGCATAATATTGATAATCACCTGTTTCAAAATCAAATGTAAACTTAATATTATTATCACCTAATAATAATCCATCTTCAGGGAAGTCATCTTTTGTATATTCTTTTCCATCTACTTCTATACTATCTATAGAAATTTCGCCATCTCCTCCAACAACATTATTAATTACATTTCCATCAACTAATAACTCTTGTACTGTATCTTCAAGAGTGCTACTTAAGTCATTTGCATTACTAATAATAATTACATCTTCATCTGGATTTTGTGATATTTCTCTCATATAAGTATTTAATTCATTTGTTCCTATGCCTATAGAATATGTTTTATCAATATCTAATTTTTTCCAATCATTAACTATTTTATCATTTACATCTGTTGTGTTTTTCCCATCTCCATCTCTTTCCCAAGTTGTTATTTTTTTAAGTTGAGACCATGACCATTCAGTTTTTTCATACATTCCATAAGTTGGTACTCCATCTGATACAAAATATGAAATTGTTTTCCCATCTAATGGTGCTGGATTATTTTCTAATGCAGTAATATTTTTTAATAACGCATCATCATAATTTGTTCCACCACCAGCACTAATTGCATTAATTAAACTAATAGCTTTAGAAGGATCTACCCATACACCTTTAATATCACCATAAGCATTAAACACATTTAATAATACTTTAACTTCACCTAAATCATCATATTTGTTTATCAAATTAACCATTGCAGCTTTTGCTAAAGCAATTTTATCACCTTTCATACTTCCTGAATTATCTATTGTTAAGACTAGATTATATTTAAATTCTTGCATATTAACTTGCTCTGATTCATTAACAGCATAAATTGTTGCATCCGAATCAGTTGTTTTAGCAGAAGAATTATTACTTACCTCTGTCGATTTCGCTGTGATTTGTAAATCTACATATTTTACTTCAGATGGAACAGTCATTTTAATATTACTATAATTTATTGATGTTCCACCTTGAGGTACAATTACTTCCCAAATTCCATTTCCAAGATTTGTCATATTTGCTAAATCAAATGTTGCCCCTTCTGGTACTCCACTTATTTGTACAGTTAAAGTTTCACTTCCATCTGTATCTACTAAAGCTGCAGTTATATCAACTTCATAATTTATTGTTGTAGTAGTCGTTTCAACTTTTTCTATACTTCCAAAAGTAGAGCCATCACCAAAGACAATACCTTCAATATTATTAATTCTCATACTTCCTACGAAATTACCATTATCATCATATTGTGTTATAGTAAAATCAACTCCTGTTCCTGAATTATTAACTATATGATTACTTGAATCAGTAATTACATAATATTCTCTAGCTTTACTTAAATATATGATATCTGCATCACCAGCACTATCATTTATTGCATTATTTGATCCTCTAATATCTCCTAATATTACATATACATCATTTCCAGACATTCCTTCAAATTTTGCATTACCCCATTGTCCACCAAAATCTCCATTTAACACTATAATATCATCAGAGTTTGTTGTTTTAAGATAATCATTGCTATCCATATTTTCATTTATAACTACACTTGAACTATTAGTTGAAGTGCTATTTGTTATTCCACTTAACTCTGTATATGAATCTTTATTTGCGATTATTTCAGATATATTATATGTTTTATTCCCCACTTTAACAATAATTTCATTTGTTGTAGAAAGTGTTTCAATTTTAACAACGTCAATACTTGCTATTGGAGCATCTGCAACTGCAATTATTTCAATAGATGTTGTATATTCATCACTATAATTTCCATTTCCATCACCTACTTCAAATTTAAGTTCTCCATCAATATCACTATTAGAAGTAGGTTCAAATATTAATTTTCCAGTACCAACATCTGCTAAAGAAATAATTTGACCTTCATAAACTTCAATTTTTGTATCTTGAGTTACTGTGATTAGATTGCCTTCTTTATCAATAATTGTTTCACCTTCTGTAACTAATAAATAAAGTTTACCGCTTTGTAAACTTGGCAACTCTGTAATTTTAAACTCTGTTGTATTAACTGAAATATTTCCAAAATCACTTACTTTAAAAATATATGATGTATCTTCATTTGTAGTTATACTATCATCAGAAGATTCTAGAACTGGTGAAAAATCAAAAGTTTCTTCAACTTGTTCAACTTTTTCATAATTTCCACCATTAATTGAAATTACTTTTACAACAACATTTGATAAATCACCTAAATCTTTGCTATCAACAGTTAATGTAGCTCTTCCTGTTGCATTTATAGCCACATTTTCATATGTTATGCCATTTATTTCAATTGTTGCAGTTGCTGTTCCTTGAGGTGGATATTTTTCATCTAATTGAATACTAAATGTAACTTCTCCTCCATCAGTAATAATATCAGTTAAACTTGTATCAACAACTTCTTTATATGAAATTTTGTTAATCAAATAATCATCATCATAATTAGGTGCAGTAAATTCAACTTGATCAAATGCTACTAAATTTCCATTTGTATCAGTTAATTCAAATGTATAAGATAAATCAACTCTATCTGTTCCACCCTGCGCTTCTACAGATTTTATTAATTCACCATCAACTGAATAATAATTTACTTTTGCTTTTGTATTATCTCCTCCACCTGTAACTTCTGCATAACCTAGAATTTGACCATCTTTTATAAAAGTAACTCTAGCTGTTTCACCATTATGTCTCCAAGCAAAAGCAACATCTAATGAATTTACATCTTTATCAAAAGTAAGAACAATCTTTTCACTTTCTCCATTTCCAAGATTACCTAACTCAGTTGATGCACCACTTCCAGTAGTTTTTCCATATACACCAAATCCATCATGATTTGTACCTTTTACAACAGAAATTTCTTTATTATTTCCTTTTGTATCTGTTGCATAAATTGATACTCCTGTTAAATCATCAAATTCAGTATCTACATCTATTATTTTAGGTGAAGTTGCAGTTGCAGTTACAGTCATACCAATAGGATCAACATCATCATTAATTGTAATTTCTGTTTTTTTATCACTTATATCTATTTCAGAATTTGATATATCTGTTATAGATACTTCAAAAGTTGTTGTTCCTTGTTTATAATAGTCATCTATTCTATCTGTTTCAATATATATTGTATTTCTTGGAGTATATTCACCTGCATAAATAGTAACTTGTTGCCCATCACTTAATGTTATTTTTATGTCTTCATTAAATACTTTATCAATACTAATAGATACCGTTCCTATTACTTTATCTCCTGTTGCAATTCCACTTTCTTTTTCAGATACGATGCTACCTGTTATTGTAATTACTGGAACATCTTCATCTACATCTGGATTATCACTTCCTCTATCATCAAGGATTGTTCCTGTTCCTGTTGCTGTTTTTGTTGTAATTTGTGTATTTATTGTTGTTGCTGTTAACAGTACTGTTTCATCAGGCTCTGTTATTGCATCATCTATTACTGTTACTTTTACAAGAATTGAAGATCCATCTGCTGGAAGAGTTACTTTTCCTGTAGCTGGTACATCTAACCAAGTTGTTCCACCATCTGTTGAGTATTGTAATGTATTTTCATAATCACTACCTCTTGTTGCTGTTCCACCTGTTGTTAAATCTACTTCTACATCTGATCCAACTGCGTTTGATAGTTTTACTTCATATGTTAAAGTTGCTCCATCTGCTTCTTTTACACTTCCTGCATCACTTACTAAGATATTTGCTTTTATATCTTCATCTACATCTGGATTATCACTTCCTCTATCATCAAGGATTGTTCCTGTTCCTGTTGCTGTTTTTGTTGTAATTTGTGTATTTATTGTTGTTGCTGTTAACAGTACTGTTTCATCAGGCTCTGTTATTGCATCATCTATTACTGTTACTTTTACAAGAATTGAAGATCCATCTGCTGGAAGAGTTACTTTTCCTGTAGCTGGTACATCTAACCAAGTTGTTCCACCATCTGTTGAGTATTGTAATGTATTTTCATAATCACTACCTCTTGTTGCTGTTCCACCTGTTGTTAAATCTACTTCTACATCTGATCCAACTGCGTTTGATAGTTTTACTTCATATGTTAAAGTTGCTCCATCTGCTTCTTTTACACTTCCTGCATCACTTACTAAGATATTTGCTTTTATATCTTCATCTACATCTGGATTATCACTTCCTCTATCATCAAGGATTGTTCCTGTTCCTGTTGCTGTTTTTGTTGTAATTTGTGTATTTATTGTTGTTGCTGTTAACAGTACTGTTTCATCAGGCTCTGTTATTGCATCATCTATTACTGTTACTTTTACAAGAATTGAAGATCCATCTGCTGGAAGAGTTACTTTTCCTGTAGCTGGTACATCTAACCAAGTTGTTCCACCATCTGTTGAGTATTGTAATGTATTTTCATAATCACTACCTCTTGTTGCTGTTCCACCTGTTGTTAAATCTACTTCTACATCTGATCCAACTGCGTTTGATAGTTTTACTTCATATGTTAAAGTTGCTCCATCTGCTTCTTTTACACTTCCTGCATCACTTACTAAGATATTTGCTTTTATATCTTCATCTACATCTGGATTATCACTTCCTCTATCATCAAGGATTGTTCCTGTTCCTGTTGCTGTTTTTGTTGTAATTTGTGTATTTATTGTTGTTGCTGTTAACAGTACTGTTTCATCAGGCTCTGTTATTGCATCATCTATTACTGTTACTTTTACAAGAATTGAAGATCCATCTGCTGGAAGAGTTACTTTTCCTGTAGCTGGTACATCTAACCAAGTTGTTCCACCATCTGTTGAGTATTGTAATGTATTTTCATAATCACTACCTCTTGTTGCTGTTCCACCTGTTGTTAAATCTACTTCTACATCTGATCCAACTGCGTTTGATAGTTTTACTTCATATGTTAAAGTTGCTCCATCTGCTTCTTTTACACTTCCTGCATCACTTACTAAGATATTTGCTTTTATATCTTCATCTACATCTGGATTATCACTTCCTCTATCATCAAGGATTGTTCCTGTTCCTGTTGCTGTTTTTGTTGTAATTTGTGTATTTATTGTTGTTGCTGTTAACAGTACTGTTTCATCAGGCTCTGTTATTGCATCATCTATTACTGTTACTTTTACAAGAATTGAAGATCCATCTGCTGGAAGAGTTACTTTTCCTGTAGCTGGTACATCTAACCAAGTTGTTCCACCATCTGTTGAGTATTGTAATGTATTTTCATAATCACTACCTCTTGTTGCTGTTCCACCTGTTGTTAAATCTACTTCTACATCTGATCCAACTGCGTTTGATAGTTTTACTTCATATGTTAAAGTTGCTCCATCTGCTTCTTTTACACTTCCTGCATCACTTACTAAGATATTTGCTTTTATATCTTCATCTACATCTGGATTATCACTTCCTCTATCATCAAGGATTGTTCCTGTTCCTGTTGCTGTTTTTGTTGTAATTTGTGTATTTATTGTTGTTGCTGTTAACAGTACTGTTTCATCAGGCTCTGTTATTGCATCATCTATTACTGTTACTTTTACAAGAATTGAAGATCCATCTGCTGGAAGAGTTACTTTTCCTGTAGCTGGTACATCTAACCAAGTTGTTCCACCATCTGTTGAGTATTGTAATGTATTTTCATAATCACTACCTCTTGTTGCTGTTCCACCTGTTGTTAAATCTACTTCTACATCTGATCCAACTGCGTTTGATAGTTTTACTTCATATGTTAAAGTTGCTCCATCTGCTTCTTTTACACTTCCTGCATCACTTACTAAGATATTTGCTTTTATATCTTCATCTACATCTGGATTATCACTTCCTCTATCATCAAGGATTGTTCCTGTTCCTGTTGCTGTTTTTGTTGTAATTTGTGTATTTATTGTTGTTGCTGTTAACAGTACTGTTTCATCAGGCTCTGTTATTGCATCATCTATTACTGTTACTTTTACAAGAATTGAAGATCCATCTGCTGGAAGAGTTACTTTTCCTGTAGCTGGTACATCTAACCAAGTTGTTCCACCATCTGTTGAGTATTGTAATGTATTTTCATAATCACTACCTCTTGTTGCTGTTCCACCTGTTGTTAAATCTACTTCTACATCTGATCCAACTGCGTTTGATAGTTTTACTTCATATGTTAAAGTTGCTCCATCTGCTTCTTTTACACTTCCTGCATCACTTACTAAGATATTTGCTTTTATATCTTCATCTACATCTGGATTATCACTTCCTCTATCATCAAGGATTGTTCCTGTTCCTGTTGCTGTTTTTGTTGTAATTTGTGTATTTATTGTTGTTGCTGTTAACAGTACTGTTTCATCAGGCTCTGTTATTGCATCATCTATTACTGTTACTTTTACAAGAATTGAAGATCCATCTGCTGGAAGAGTTACTTTTCCTGTAGCTGGTACATCTAACCAAGTTGTTCCACCATCTGTTGAGTATTGTAATGTATTTTCATAATCACTACCTCTTGTTGCTGTTCCACCTGTTGTTAAATCTACTTCTACATCTGATCCAACTGCGTTTGATAGTTTTACTTCATATGTTAAAGTTGCTCCATCTGCTTCTTTTACACTTCCTGCATCACTTACTAAGATATTTGCTTTTATATCTTCATCTACATCTGGATTATCACTTCCTCTATCATCAAGGATTGTTCCTGTTCCTGTTGCTGTTTTTGTTGTAATTTGTGTATTTATTGTTGTTGCTGTTAACAGTACTGTTTCATCAGGCTCTGTTATTGCATCATCTATTACTGTTACTTTTACAAGAATTGAAGATCCATCTGCTGGAAGAGTTACTTTTCCTGTAGCTGGTACATCTAACCAAGTTGTTCCACCATCTGTTGAGTATTGTAATGTATTTTCATAATCACTACCTCTTGTTGCTGTTCCACCTGTTGTTAAATCTACTTCTACATCTGATCCAACTGCGTTTGATAGTTTTACTTCATATGTTAAAGTTGCTCCATCTGCTTCTTTTACACTTCCTGCATCACTTACTAAGATATTTGCTTTTATATCTTCATCTACATCTGGATTATCACTTCCTCTATCATCAAGGATTGTTCCTGTTCCTGTTGCTGTTTTTGTTGTAATTTGTGTATTTATTGTTGTTGCTGTTAACAGTACTGTTTCATCAGGCTCTGTTATTGCATCATCTATTACTGTTACTTTTACAAGAATTGAAGATCCATCTGCTGGAAGAGTTACTTTTCCTGTAGCTGGTACATCTAACCAAGTTGTTCCACCATCTGTTGAGTATTGTAATGTATTTTCATAATCACTACCTCTTGTTGCTGTTCCACCTGTTGTTAAATCTACTTCTACATCTGATCCAACTGCGTTTGATAGTTTTACTTCATATGTTAAAGTTGCTCCATCTGCTTCTTTTACACTTCCTGCATCACTTACTAAGATATTTGCTTTTATATCTTCATCTACATCTGGATTATCACTTCCTCTATCATCAAGGATTGTTCCTGTTCCTGTTGCTGTTTTTGTTGTAATTTGTGTATTTATTGTTGTTGCTGTTAACAGTACTGTTTCATCAGGCTCTGTTATTGCATCATCTATTACTGTTACTTTTACAAGAATTGAAGATCCATCTGCTGGAAGAGTTACTTTTCCTGTAGCTGGTACATCTAACCAAGTTGTTCCACCATCTGTTGAGTATTGTAATGTATTTTCATAATCACTACCTCTTGTTGCTGTTCCACCTGTTGTTAAATCTACTTCTACATCTGATCCAACTGCGTTTGATAGTTTTACTTCATATGTTAAAGTTGCTCCATCTGCTTCTTTTACACTTCCTGCATCACTTACTAAGATATTTGCTTTTATATCTTCATCTACATCTGGATTATCACTTCCTCTATCATCAAGGATTGTTCCTGTTCCTGTTGCTGTTTTTGTTGTAATTTGTGTATTTATTGTTGTTGCTGTTAACAGTACTGTTTCATCAGGCTCTGTTATTGCATCATCTATTACTGTTACTTTTACAAGAATTGAAGATCCATCTGCTGGAAGAGTTACTTTTCCTGTAGCTGGTACATCTAACCAAGTTGTTCCACCATCTGTTGAGTATTGTAATGTATTTTCATAATCACTACCTCTTGTTGCTGTTCCACCTGTTGTTAAATCTACTTCTACATCTGATCCAACTGCGTTTGATAGTTTTACTTCATATGTTAAAGTTGCTCCATCTGCTTCTTTTACACTTCCTGCATCACTTACTAAGATATTTGCTTTTATATCTTCATCTACATCTGGATTATCACTTCCTCTATCATCAAGGATTGTTCCTGTTCCTGTTGCTGTTTTTGTTGTAATTTGTGTATTTATTGTTGTTGCTGTTAACAGTACTGTTTCATCAGGCTCTGTTATTGCATCATCTATTACTGTTACTTTTACAAGAATTGAAGATCCATCTGCTGGAAGAGTTACTTTTCCTGTAGCTGGTACATCTAACCAAGTTGTTCCACCATCTGTTGAGTATTGTAATGTATTTTCATAATCACTACCTCTTGTTGCTGTTCCACCTGTTGTTAAATCTACTTCTACATCTGATCCAACTGCGTTTGATAGTTTTACTTCATATGTTAAAGTTGCTCCATCTGCTTCTTTTACACTTCCTGCATCACTTACTAAGATATTTGCTTTTATATCTTCATCTACATCTGGATTATCACTTCCTCTATCATCAAGGATTGTTCCTGTTCCTGTTGCTGTTTTTGTTGTAATTTGTGTATTTATTGTTGTTGCTGTTAACAGTACTGTTTCATCAGGCTCTGTTATTGCATCATCTATTACTGTTACTTTTACAAGAATTGAAGATCCATCTGCTGGAAGAGTTACTTTTCCTGTAGCTGGTACATCTAACCAAGTTGTTCCACCATCTGTTGAGTATTGTAATGTATTTTCATAATCACTACCTCTTGTTGCTGTTCCACCTGTTGTTAAATCTACTTCTACATCTGATCCAACTGCGTTTGATAGTTTTACTTCATATGTTAAAGTTGCTCCATCTGCTTCTTTTACACTTCCTGCATCACTTACTAAGATATTTGCTTTTATATCTTCATCTACATCTGGATTATCACTTCCTCTATCATCAAGGATTGTTCCTGTTCCTGTTGCTGTTTTTGTTGTAATTTGTGTATTTATTGTTGTTGCTGTTAACAGTACTGTTTCATCAGGCTCTGTTATTGCATCATCTATTACTGTTACTTTTACAAGAATTGAAGATCCATCTGCTGGAAGAGTTACTTTTCCTGTAGCTGGTACATCTAACCAAGTTGTTCCACCATCTGTTGAGTATTGTAATGTATTTTCATAATCACTACCTCTTGTTGCTGTTCCACCTGTTGTTAAATCTACTTCTACATCTGATCCAACTGCGTTTGATAGTTTTACTTCATATGTTAAAGTTGCTCCATCTGCTTCTTTTACACTTCCTGCATCACTTACTAAGATATTTGCTTTTATATCTTCATCTACATCTGGATTATCACTTCCTCTATCATCAAGGATTGTTCCTGTTCCTGTTGCTGTTTTTGTTGTAATTTGTGTATTTATTGTTGTTGCTGTTAACAGTACTGTTTCATCAGGCTCTGTTATTGCATCATCTATTACTGTTACTTTTACAAGAATTGAAGATCCATCTGCTGGAAGAGTTACTTTTCCTGTAGCTGGTACATCTAACCAAGTTGTTCCACCATCTGTTGAGTATTGTAATGTATTTTCATAATCACTACCTCTTGTTGCTGTTCCACCTGTTGTTAAATCTACTTCTACATCTGATCCAACTGCGTTTGATAGTTTTACTTCATATGTTAAAGTTGCTCCATCTGCTTCTTTTACACTTCCTGCATCACTTACTAAGATATTTGCTTTTATATCTTCATCTACATCTGGATTATCACTTCCTCTATCATCAAGGATTGTTCCTGTTCCTGTTGCTGTTTTTGTTGTAATTTGTGTATTTATTGTTGTTGCTGTTAACAGTACTGTTTCATCAGGCTCTGTTATTGCATCATCTATTACTGTTACTTTTACAAGAATTGAAGATCCATCTGCTGGAAGAGTTACTTTTCCTGTAGCTGGTACATCTAACCAAGTTGTTCCACCATCTGTTGAGTATTGTAATGTATTTTCATAATCACTACCTCTTGTTGCTGTTCCACCTGTTGTTAAATCTACTTCTACATCTGATCCAACTGCGTTTGATAGTTTTACTTCATATGTTAAAGTTGCTCCATCTGCTTCTTTTACACTTCCTGCATCACTTACTAAGATATTTGCTTTTATATCTTCATCTACATCTGGATTATCACTTCCTCTATCATCAAGGATTGTTCCTGTTCCTGTTGCTGTTTTTGTTGTAATTTGTGTATTTATTGTTGTTGCTGTTAACAGTACTGTTTCATCAGGCTCTGTTATTGCATCATCTATTACTGTTACTTTTACAAGAATTGAAGATCCATCTGCTGGAAGAGTTACTTTTCCTGTAGCTGGTACATCTAACCAAGTTGTTCCACCATCTGTTGAGTATTGTAATGTATTTTCATAATCACTACCTCTTGTTGCTGTTCCACCTGTTGTTAAATCTACTTCTACATCTGATCCAACTGCGTTTGATAGTTTTACTTCATATGTTAAAGTTGCTCCATCTGCTTCTTTTACACTTCCTGCATCACTTACTAAGATATTTGCTTTTATATCTTCATCTACATCTGGATTATCACTTCCTCTATCATCAAGGATTGTTCCTGTTCCTGTTGCTGTTTTTGTTGTAATTTGTGTATTTATTGTTGTTGCTGTTAACAGTACTGTTTCATCAGGCTCTGTTATTGCATCATCTATTACTGTTACTTTTACAAGAATTGAAGATCCATCTGCTGGAAGAGTTACTTTTCCTGTAGCTGGTACATCTAACCAAGTTGTTCCACCATCTGTTGAGTATTGTAATGTATTTTCATAATCACTACCTCTTGTTGCTGTTCCACCTGTTGTTAAATCTACTTCTACATCTGATCCAACTGCGTTTGATAGTTTTACTTCATATGTTAAAGTTGCTCCATCTGCTTCTTTTACACTTCCTGCATCACTTACTAAGATATTTGCTTTTATATCTTCATCTACATCTGGATTATCACTTCCTCTATCATCAAGGATTGTTCCTGTTCCTGTTGCTGTTTTTGTTGTAATTTGTGTATTTATTGTTGTTGCTGTTAACAGTACTGTTTCATCAGGCTCTGTTATTGCATCATCTATTACTGTTACTTTTACAAGAATTGAAGATCCATCTGCTGGAAGAGTTACTTTTCCTGTAGCTGGTACATCTAACCAAGTTGTTCCACCATCTGTTGAGTATTGTAATGTATTTTCATAATCACTACCTCTTGTTGCTGTTCCACCTGTTGTTAAATCTACTTCTACATCTGATCCAACTGCGTTTGATAGTTTTACTTCATATGTTAAAGTTGCTCCATCTGCTTCTTTTACACTTCCTGCATCACTTACTAAGATATTTGCTTTTATATCTTCATCTACATCTGGATTATCACTTCCTCTATCATCAAGGATTGTTCCTGTTCCTGTTGCTGTTTTTGTTGTAATTTGTGTATTTATTGTTGTTGCTGTTAACAGTACTGTTTCATCAGGCTCTGTTATTGCATCATCTATTACTGTTACTTTTACAAGAATTGAAGATCCATCTGCTGGAAGAGTTACTTTTCCTGTAGCTGGTACATCTAACCAAGTTGTTCCACCATCTGTTGAGTATTGTAATGTATTTTCATAATCACTACCTCTTGTTGCTGTTCCACCTGTTGTTAAATCTACTTCTACATCTGATCCAACTGCGTTTGATAGTTTTACTTCATATGTTAAAGTTGCTCCATCTGCTTCTTTTACACTTCCTGCATCACTTACTAAGATATTTGCTTTTATATCTTCATCTACATCTGGATTATCACTTCCTCTATCATCAAGGATTGTTCCTGTTCCTGTTGCTGTTTTTGTTGTAATTTGTGTATTTATTGTTGTTGCTGTTAACAGTACTGTTTCATCAGGCTCTGTTATTGCATCATCTATTACTGTTACTTTTACAAGAATTGAAGATCCATCTGCTGGAAGAGTTACTTTTCCTGTAGCTGGTACATCTAACCAAGTTGTTCCACCATCTGTTGAGTATTGTAATGTATTTTCATAATCACTACCTCTTGTTGCTGTTCCACCTGTTGTTAAATCTACTTCTACATCTGATCCAACTGCGTTTGATAGTTTTACTTCATATGTTAAAGTTGCTCCATCTGCTTCTTTTACACTTCCTGCATCACTTACTAAGATATTCACAATTTGGTCTGCTTGATTAGCAGCTATAGCCGCTGTATTTCCTGTTTCAACAGGAATAGTTGAAATAGATTCACTCAAATTTTCCCATATTGCACTATCTGCAATTCCATTTAAAGAATCTGAAATAGAACCAAATATTGAATTGAATGTAGAACCATTAGATGTTGCTCCTCCTTGTTCTCCACCAGCTGCAGCGGCATCAAGTGTTTCAACTAATGATTGAAAATCAGAAATTATTGCTAATTTATCATTCCCATTTCCTGATCCTAATTCAACTGGTTTAGATAATAAAGCTTCTAATCTATCTATTATTTCACTGCCATTAAATGCATCATTATCAACTATATTATCAACATCTTTCTCATTAACTGTTTTATTAATTATTACTAAAGTAGGATTTTCCATACCTTCAACATTTTCTTGAAGAAGAGGAACTATTCCTTTTAAGTCAACTTTAATAGTTTTACCATCAATTTTAAACGTTAATTCTACTGATTGCTGATTATCTTTAAAATTTAAAACATAACTACTAAAACCATTAGAAAATATATATTGTTCACCTTTATTAACATTAAACTGTAAATCTTTATTTAAATCTACAACTTTATCTTGACCTTCAGACTTTATAGTTAACTTCATTTGATTACTCCATTTATATTTTAAATAATTTTTTATGCACTACTCTATTGAATAATCTTACAAAAATAAAGTCTCTAAAAAGTTTTTTAATTTATTATTTAATGAAGAAAAAGATAATTGTACTCAATTATCTTTCATGTAAGGATTCTTGTTTAACTTTAAGTATAGGTTTCAAAATAAAATCTAAAATTGTCTTTTTCCCTGTAACAATATCTACTGTAGCTATCATTCCTGGAATAATTGGTAGTTTTTTACCTTTTCTTTCTAAATAATTTTTATCAGTTTTTACTAATACACGATAATAACTTTTTCCTTCTTTTGAATCTTTATCAACAATTGTATCAGCTGAAATTTCTACAATTTTCCCTTCTAATCCACCATAAATTGAAAAATCGTATGCTGTAATTTTAATAATTGCTTTTTGACTTGGATTAATAAAAGCTATATCTTTAGGATCAATTTTTGCTTCAACAACTAAAGCATCACTCAAAGGAACTATTTCTATTAAATCCATTCCTGATTGAACAACTCCACCTATTGTATTGAAATTCAATTGTTTTATAATTCCATCAACTGGAGATGTAATTGTAGTTTTAGCTACTTTATCCCTATCACCTATCAATTTTGCTTCAAATCTATTTATTTGACTTACCGTTTTTTGTAACTCAGTTGAAGCTTCAGATTTAAAAGTATTTATTTTTTCTTGTATTCTATTTTGTGCCTCTGAAATTGCATAATTTGATCTAGAAATTGAAAGCTTAGCAGTTTGTAGATCACCCTTTGTCTGATTGTACTCTTTTTCTATATCAAGTAAATCATAATTAGATTTAATTCCTCTTTCAACCAATTTTCTAATAGTTTTTCTTTGCTGTTCTATAAAACCTAAACTATCCGTTAATTTTTTTATTGTACTTTCTATTTCTTTTAACTCTTGTATTTTTTGACTTTCTTGATTTTGAAGTACATTTATAGAAGATTTTAATTCTCTAAATCTATTTTCTAATAACAATTTTTCATTAATATCATATCGAGAGGAATCACCTAAAACTTTTTCATCAAATTTTAATTCTGGTAAATCCTTTTCTATATTTATTGTTGATTCTATTTCTAATCTTGCTTTTAGAGCTAATAAAGATAAATATTCTTGTCTACTTTCTTCTAAAGTTGCTTGAAATCTTGTTGTATCTATTTTCATCAAAGGATCATCAAACTTTACAATATCCCCTTCTTTAACAAAAATTTCAGAAATAATTCCACCATCTAAAGATTGTACAGTCTGAATTTTATCTGTTGGAATTACTTTACCATTTCCTCTTGCTAATTCATCTATTTCAGCTAAACTTGCCCAAAGTAAGAAAATCAAAAATATTCCAGTAATAAGCATAAAAATTACTCTACTTACTGAGCTTGGTTTTTCATTTGAGTTTGAATAAGAAGTATAAATAAACTCTAAATCTTCTTCTTTTTTGTCTCCTAAACCATATAAATTTTTAAAATCATTTAATATTTTTGAAAAAAAACCTTTTTGTTTTTTGATCTTTCTTTCTACTTTTTTATTATCTTCATTAACTTTTAACGTTTCTCCTGACATCTGTAAATGTTCAGCATTTTTCATTGGAATATCTTTTTTGTCAATAGTATTCATAATTTAACCTACTTTTGTAGTAAATACTTCATCTTTTGGTCCATCAACAATGATTTTACCATTTTCAACTATTATAATTCTATCAACTAATTGAAGTAAAGATGTTTTGTGAGTTACAACTATCAAAGTTTTTTCACTTACAATATTTTGTAATCTATTAATAAAAGATTTTTCAGATTGTCTATCCATTGAGTTTGTTGGTTCATCTAACATTATAATATTTGGGTCAGAAATTAAAGCACGAGCTAATGTTACAGATTGTCGTTCTCCTCCTGAAAGCCCATCGCCTCGTTCTCCCACTAATAAATCATATCCAGCTTCATGTTTACCTAAAAATTCATCTAAACCTGCAACTTTTGAAACCCTTAATAACTCTTCATCCGAAACATACTGTTCACCAATAGTTAAATTGTCTTTTATTGTACCCATAAATAAAAATGGCTCTTGAGGAACACTTCCAATAGAATGCCTTAAATCTGTAGGATCTATTTGTCTTGTGTCTAATCCATCAATTAAAACTGAACCTTTTGTTGGTTCATACAAATTCATAATAAGTTTTAATAATGTTGATTTACCTGAACCAATTTTTCCAAGAATTGCAACTTTTTCACCTTGTTTTATTTTTAAATTAATATCTTTTAATGTTTGGTGATTTTGATCTTTATATGAAAATTGAACATCTTTTAACTCAATATCTCCTCTTAAATTAGGACGACTTATATATGACTTATTCTCTTTCTCAACAGGCATTCTCATTACTTCATCAAGATTATTTAAAGAAAGCATTGTTCTATCAAATTTTATAATCATACCAACAAGTTGGGAAATTGGTGCAATTACTCTACCATTTAATATCATTGCAGCAATTATTGCTCCCATCGTGATTTCACCATCTTGCGCTAAATAAACTCCTGCAGCTACTATTGCAATATTTGAAAATTGTGAAATAAAGGCTGTAAAATAACTAATTGTTTGAGATAAAAAGTGACCTTTATCAGCAAAATATACTGTTTTATTTATTGAGTTATCCCAATGTGTTTTCATTCTATTTTGAGCTTTTACACTTTTTATAATTTCTAATCCAGAAACAGTTTCAATAAGTGTAGTTTGTTTTATTTGTTCTTCTTTTACAGATTTTTCAATTATTGTTTTTAATGGTCTTTGTAAATACCAAGATAACAATAAAGATATAATAACAGTCGTAATTGTAATATATGCTAAGGGTCCCGCAATAAAAAATATAACTAAAATAAAAATTAAAACAAAAGGTAAATCAACAATTGCTGCAATTGTTGCACTTGTAAAAAATTCTCTTACACTTTCAAAAGATTGTAACCTACTCACAAATTGACCTGTTGATGCAGGTTTTGACTCAAGTTTAATATTTAATAAATGATTAAATATTTTATTTGCCATAATTGTATCTGCTCGCTTACTTGCAAGTCCTAAAAAATAAGAACGTAATACCTTTAATAATAAATCAAAAATCATAACAAGAGAAATTCCTATAAATAAAGCCCACAATGTTTCTATTGCATTATTTGGAAGAACTCTATCATATACATTCATCGTAAATAAAGGAGTTGCTAATATAAAAATATTAATAAATAATGATACAGCAACTACTTGTTGATATATTCCTTTATTTCTCTTTAAAGTACCCCAAAACCAATTTTTAGGATTATCTACAACAACTTCTTTTTCAATTCTATTATTAAAATTATATTCAGGTTTAATAATTATTACTTCACCAGTATATTCACTTTCAATTTTTTGAATAGTCATTTGAGTTTCACCTGCGATTAATCCAGGTAAAATAACTTGAGCTACACCTTCTTTCAAATTATAATCAACTAAAACACAAGCTCTATTTTTATCTAAGATTAAAACAGAAGGCAATGCAAGTTTAGTAATATCTTTTACTTTTTCTCTTTTTACTGTTTTAGTAACTAAGCCTATTCGAGAAGCTGCTTGATGGAACATAGAAATGTTCATTGATTTTTTATGTATTGGTAAACCGAAAGTTAGAGATTCAGCAGATGTTTCTCTGTTGTGATATTTAGATAAAAAAAGTAGACAACCTAACAAGTCATCTACTTTTCTTCTATCTTTTAAATTTCCTAATGTTTCATTTTCTATTAAATTAGAGTCATTATTTTCCAATATTTACCTTTTTATTAGAAATCCTAATTATTATATTTTGAATATAATTTTTGATGTTTTGAGATATTATCAATATATGGTTTATTTACTCTTATAGAAGTAGGTAAATTTTCCATTGCAATATTAGCATCTTTTACTGATTTAAATATACCATAAATAACCTTAGCACTCTTCATTTCTGGACCAAAAGGATAAGTATACGAACTATTTTTATCTAAGCCATTTGCACTAACATACTCTTTTGCATTTTCTAATCCTTCAGTCGTTGTAATATTTATCGTATAGTACTCTGCTGGAGCTTCTAAAAAAGTTGCATATTCAGATTTATTTTCAATTGGCATTTTTGTAGGAGCAACTAATGGTTCAGCTTTTTTTATTTCTGTAGGTTCATCACCTAATAGTGCTTTTAAATCACTTGATTCATTATTATTTTGTGCAGCTAGCTTTTGTTCTGAAACGATATTATTTAAAGCTTTTTCATCAGAACAAACATCATTTTTTGGATCTAGAACAGTATCAGTTACCATAGATAAAGAGAACAAAATATCATAATAATTTTTGTATAATTCATATTCTCTATTTACTAAACTTTTTTTAGCTTCATAAAGAACTGTTTGAGCATCTAAAATATCAACAAATGTTCTAGTTCCTGATTCAAATTCACTTTTATATACTTCAACTATATTTTCATTTGCAACAACATAATCTTTTAGCACAGATATTCTATCTTTATTTTTTAAAAATCTTTGATAATTAACTTTTAACGATTCAACTACTTTATTTGTAACTGCATCAAGTCTCTCTTTCTGTTCCGCTAAAAATAGTTCTTCTTGTTTAGATACGGCATGATCTCCACCACCATTGTATAAATTCCAAGCCAAATTTATTCGACCATATACTTGGTTTTCAATTCCTTCTTCATTTAATGATAAATCATTATCTGTTAATGCTTTTAATTCTAAACTAAAATTTGGTAAAAATTTTGCATCTGCTTGTGCAATTTTTTCTCTTTGAGCTTTTACTCTTTCTATTTGTTCTAGAATTTCATTATTCCTTAAAACAGCTAGTTCAACTATTTGTTGTAAACTATTTGGAATCTTTGATAAATCCATTTTAGGTCTACATTCATTTCCTGTTGGGTCAATTCCTACATATCTTTTAAATGTACTAATTCTTGAACTTTTTAAATCATTTTCTTCTAAATATTTTTCTTTCACAAAACTTAGTTTTGAATCAACTTCGTATGTTTCTAAAATTTCACCACTAATTGCTTCTTTTTCTTTTGCAATTTGAAGATTCTCTTCATTTGTTGTGATCATATCTTTAGTTAATCCTAACATTTCGTCATATTGAACTAAACCTGTATAAGCTGTAATTGTTTCATAAACAACATTTTCTATATTATTATCACTTCTGTATTTATTTGCTAAATCATTATGTTTTGCTTCTCTTACTTGGCTAGGAGTTAAATCACCATCATAAAGCATTTGATTTAATGCTATTCCAACATTATATCCATCTTCTTGATCTGAACCATTTACATACTTATTTGAATTTGGTTGATCATATCTTTTGTCAGAATTACTTTTTTCTAATCTTCCATCTATATCGATTCTTGGTAAATAATTAGCTTTTCTTTCATCAATATATTTTTTAAAAGCTTCTTGATTATTTCTTTCAGCTATTACCTCAGGATTTGTTGAAAGAACTCTTTCTACACTCTCTTTTAAACTTGCAGCGTGTAAAAAAGAACTTGCAAAAAATGAAATACAAGCAAATTTTAATATTTTTGTTTTAAACATTTTAACTCCAATTATGTATTTTTAAGAGATCTCTTAAATAATTTTTTATGTTACTTTACTAGGTTAAAACTTAATTTAATATTAATCAAATATTAACAAATGTAATTCTAAAATTATTAATTATTTCTAAGTTTTAATATTATAACATAAACAATTATAAACAGAGAGCTTAAAAATGACTATCAGTAATCACTACAATAAAATTCTAAAAACCTTAAATATTCTCTATATTGAGGATGAAGAGACTATTAAAGAAAATGTAAAAAAAACTTTACAATTATTTTGTGAAAATGTACTTGATGCACAGAACATAAAAGAAGCAAAAGAATTATTACAAAATAGTAGAATTGATATTATTATTTCTGATATAAATTTACCTGATATTTCAGGTATAGATTTTATAAAAGAACTAAGAAAAATTGATAAAACTATTCCAATTATTATATTAAGTGCATATACAGATAAAAAATATTTATTAGAAGCTACAAAATTAAAACTTATTGACTATCTTACAAAACCTGTAGATTTCAAAAGTTTAAATACTGCTTTATATAATTGTGTAGATGAGATTTTAGATAATTCAAGATACATTATCTCATTTAAGAATAACATAACATATAATGTTTTGCAAAAAAAATTAATTAATAATATAAATAACGAAGAAATTTCACTTACATCTAAAGAACTAAATTTATTAGATTTATTAATACAAAATAGTAATAGAGTTATTTCAACAGATGAATTAAAAGCTCATATATGGGAAGATGAATATGAAGCTACAGATTCGGCTTTAAAAAATCTATTAAATAAACTTCGGAAAAAAGTAGGTAAAGAATCTATAATAAACTTATCAGGTGTTGGATACAGATTGAATTACTGATGAAATTTTATATTTTTAACAATAGTTTGTTATAATCTTCTTCAATATATTATTAAATATATCTATACTTCATTTATTCTAGGTAAAAATGAAAATACTACTAATAATTTTTTTATTATTTTTAAATATTTATTCAAAAGATGTAGATTTTAAAATTTCTTATGACCCAAACTATGCTCCATTTTCATATAATCAAGATGGTAAAGAAGCTGGTTTATATATAGATATTTGGAAATTATGGGCAAAATATAATAATTATACAATAGAATTTGTTGATGGGAATTTATGGGAAAATGCAATAAATTTAGTAAAAGAAGGAAAAGTTGATTTTTTTATAGGTACAAATTCATTTGAAGATTGGATGGTTTCTTCAGATTTTTTCTATGAAACAAAAAGTACATTTTTTACTTTAACAAAAAATAATTTTCTTATAGAAATGAAAGAACATTTAAAAATAGGATTAATTGGAAATGATTATAAAGATATTATTTTAAATAAATTTCCAGATTCAAATATTATAATTTATAATGACTATGTAGAATCAATCAATGCTTTAAGAAATAACCAAATTGATTTAATTTATGATGATAAATTAGCAATAGAATATTTCTCTGTTCAAAATAATTTATTCCATTTGATAAAACCTTTAGATAATTTAATAACAAAAGTTAAAACTCAAGCAATAACAACAAATAAAGAAAAAGCAGAAATTTTCAATAAAGGTTTTATTAAAATTCCAACTATAGAACTATTAAATTTAGAAAAAAAATGGATTCTAAATGAAAATGAGCAATATTATCAAAACTTTAAACAACCACTTAAACTAACAGATGAAGAGTTAAACTTTATAAAAAATAATATTATAAAAGTTTCTATTTCTAATTCTTGGGAACCTTTCACTTTCAAATCGAAAAATAGTGACCCAATTGGTATCTCTTCGGAATATTGGAAATTAATTTTAAATAAACTTAATTTAAAAACAAAAAATGAATTTTATGAAACATTTTCTCAACAATTAAATAGCATAAAAGATAAAAAGAGTGATTTGATTTTCAGTGTGGGAGAAACTCCTCAAAGAAAAGAATATGCAACTTTTTCAAAAGAATATGCAAGTTTTCCAATATCCATTGTTACAAAAAAAGATGAAAACTTTATCGAAAATATTTCTATAATAAAAAACAAAAAAATTGCAATTGGAAATAATTTCACGGCGCATAATATATTAAAAAATAAATTCCCAAATATGAACTTTATACTTGTAAATAGTATAAAAGAAGGATTGACTTTAGTTTCTAAGGGTAAAGCTTATGCTTTTATAGATATTCAACCTGTACTTTTTTATAATATTGCAAAATACAATTTTGACAATTTAAAGATTTCTGGTAATACAGGCTTAAATTTTAGTTTAAAATTTATGATTAGAGATGATTATCCCATTCTAGAATCCATTTTAAATAAAGCCATATCTTCAATTTCTATAAATGAATTAAATTCAATTATAAATAAATGGAACAATGTACAGTTTCAAACAAGTTTTAACTATGATATTTTTTGGAAGATGGTACTAGTTATTTTATTGATTTCATTGGCTTTTATTTACAGAAATTTAACTCTTAAAAATATAAATAGAACTTTAAAAACAAAAGTTGAAGAAAAAACAAAACAATTAAATGAAATAAATAAAAATCTAGAATTGCTTGTAGAGAAAAAAAGTAGGGAATTAATACAAAAAGAGAATATTTTAAATCATCAATCAAAAATGGCTGCTATGGGAGAAATGATAGAAAATATTGCTCATCAGTGGAGACAACCTCTTTCAGTAATTTCTACTGTCGCAACTGCTGCTAAATTGAAAAAAGATTTAAAAATGCTTGATGATAAAGAATTTTATGAAACAATGGATATTATAAATAACTCTTCACAGCACCTTTCAAATACTATTGATGATTTTAGAAACTTTTTTAGTAATGATAAAGAGGTTTCTTCTTTTAATATTAACACTCCAATAGATAAAGTTATTTATCTTATTAATAGTAAATTAAAAAATAGAAATATTCAAGTTATAAAAAGTAGCTTAGAAATTAATATTTTAGGACTTGAAAATGAATTTATACAAGTAATTCTAAATATTATAAATAATTCAATTGATGCTTTTGAAGATAAAAATGATATAGAAAAATATATTTTTATTAATATCTATAAAGAAAATTCAAATGTTATTTTAACAATCAAAGACAATGCAGGTGGAATAAAAGAAGAAATTATTGATAGAATATTTGAACCATACTTTACGACAAAACATCGAAGTCAGGGAACAGGAATTGGACTTTATATGTCTATTGAAATTATAAAAAAACATATGAATGGTGAAATTTTTGTTTCTAATAAAGAATATATATATAACAATATAAAATGCAAAGGAGCAGAATTTAAAATAAAACTTCCAATTAATGAATAGTTTTATTTATGATGATGATCTTCTTTTTTCCATTTTCTTTTTAGATTATGTATATACACTATCAATATAAAAAATGCACAAGATGTAAATCCTAAAGCAATTAATAAATCAGTTTCACTAGGAATTGTTTCTAATAAAATTAACTTTCTAATAATTACAACGAAAGCAATTTCTAAAAAGGTTAAAGCGTAATCAAAACCATTTTTTATAAATAATGTTTTTACAATTGCAATAACAATTAAGGTAAATAAACCATCTGTCAAAATATTTTTACTTGATGCAAAATCTAAAGCACCTTGAGCAAGAGTAAAAGAGACAATTTTATGAGATAAACTCATAATACAAATTGCTAAATACAAAATCATCGCTAAAATAAAAAAATATTTAAGCATATTTATCATTTTCAATAAAATAACATCAACTCTATTTTCTAGAACTTTATCAATTTTATTTACTTTTATAAAAACTTTTTCAATAAGACTCTTTTTCTCTTCTTCTTTCATTATTTTACAACTTATGATTTATTTTTCGCAATGGTATCAAAGTTTCATAAAAAGAAGATAAATTATTAACCTATTTTTGTAAACTCTTCAAATAGCTTATTTGAAAGTGGAATTTCAAGTTTTAATTCTAAATTTATTGGTTTATTATCCCAATATTTTATGCTATTTGCAATTCCAAGATATATAAAATCTTGTGTTTTTTTATCAACTTGCGCAAATTTCCGCACAAATATATGAAGCTTTACACTAAACTTTTTATTTTCACACAATCTTTCACCATCACCTTTATCAGAAGAATGACTTGGTTTACTTTGATAAGTAAAAATATTTTTTGATAAAAAAGTATTATGATAATTTGCAGATTTTGAGAATTTCTCTTTTTCTAGATTTATAAATAAAAAGAAATCATTTTCATATTTTAAAAATCCACTTCCTCTAAATGAACTATGAATTTTTGGGAAATTACAAAGTTTTGCAATATTTAACATATTGTATTTAGAATAAAGTTTTAGAAATGGTTTTCCAAAATCAGTTGAGCTAAACTCCTCTTCATAATTATAAATTCCAAAATTCAAACTATCTTCAAAGATTTTTTTATAATTCTCATTTTTCAAAAGTTCTTCAAACTCTTTTGTTTTTTTTGCAACTTTTCCATCAAATTTCAAAAGTTTTAAATATCTACCAACTTGAGCTGAATCTAAAAAGTCTTGATTTAAATATAAGAAACTATGAATTATCGTTTGATCATCAACTCTATCTAAATACTTATTCAAAATTTTAAAAGCAATGTCAATATCACAAAAATCATTGTTTAAAAGATATTTTAAAATCACAAATTCATAAATTCTTTTTATAGGAAATTCATTTTCTATAAATCTTATAGCTTTTGTAAAGTTTTCATTTAAAACTAACGCTTTTAACTTTTTATCATCTTCAACTTTTGCTAAAAATTCAATGTAAGATTTACTTTCATTTATAAATTTTAAAGGATTTATCACATCTTCAAATTGCAAAAAATCTACCAATGATGGAATTTTCCCTAAGATATTTTTAAACTCAAAATATTGCTCTTTTAGATATTTTAATTGATTGAAATTTTCTTTGTTTATTTGTTCAAGGATTCTATTTTTTGAAATTTCATCCATACTTATAAAAGCATTTTTAAAATCTGCAAAATTATTTTGAAGTGAGAGCTTAATACTCTCTTTATCAATCATTTTATTTCCAACCAAAGCTAATGCGATTAAATAAGCTTTTTTATGATTTCCAATAAAGTCAAGAACCGTTAAAAACTCTTTATTTTCATATTTTCTAAGACCTCTTCCTAATTGTTGAATAAAAACTATCGGTGAATTAGTTGGACGTAAAAACAAAACCATATTTATTGATGGAATATCAATACCTTCATTGAAAATATCAACTGTGAAAATTACTTCTAAACTGTCATTTTCATTTTCAAGTCTTTTGATACTCTCTTCTCTTTTAGAAATTGAATCATCACTTGTAAGAGTTATAGAGTTTATACCTTTTTTATTAAATTCATTTGCCATAAAATTACAATGTTCTTTTGAAACACAAAAACCTAGAATTTTTCTTTTATTTCCGCTATTTGAGTAAAAATTTATTTTTTCAACAATAAAATCGACCCTTTTATTCACACTTAAAAGTTTGGCTAAAACATCAATCTTTGTTAAATCCACATTTTCATAATCTATACTTTTTATATCTGTAATTCCATAATAATGAAAAGGAACTATTAAATCATGTTCTAGTGCGTCATTTAGCCTTAAATCAAGTGCTATATTTTCGTCAAAAACTTCATAAATTGAATTTCCATCCATTCGATTTGATGTAGCAGTAAGTCCTAATAAAAACTTTGGTTTAAAATAATCTAAGATTTTTTTATAACTAGAACTTGTTACATGATGAGCTTCATCAATAATTATATATTCGAAAAAATCTTGTGAAAACTCTAAAAAATTTAAACTCATAGTTTGAATAGTTGAAAATAGATAGTTTTTATTTTGCTCTTTCTTATTTCCTGTATATAACCCAAATGAATTGATTTCTGGCAAAATATTTTCAAAATTCTCTTTTGCTTTTATTAAAATATTTTCCCTATGAACTAAAAAAAGCATTGTTTTTGCTTTGAATTTTTTCACATCAAAGGCGCTTAGATAAGTTTTTCCTGATCCAGTTGCAACAATAATTAAAGCTTTATTTTCACCTTTAGTTCGTAAATTTTGTAATTTTTGTAAAGCTTTTTCTTGCATAAAATTTGTTTTTATTTGATTTAAACTAAAAGATTGAAACTCTTTATTTTGAGAATTTAGAAAGTTAGAATATGAAGTTAAAAATTTGTCATTTACTTCAATTGAACCTTTCCAAAGAGATTCAAACTCATTTAAAATATCTCTTAAAAAAACATCATCTTTTTTTGTTATTGTTTTTACATTCCACTCAATATTTGATTTAAAAGCGCTTGCAGTTATATTTGAAGAACCAATTAAAATTTTATATTCATCTTTAAATTCAAATATATAAGATTTACTATGAAAACCTATATTTGAACTATTACAATCATAGATTTTTAACTCTATATTTTCAAACTCTTTAATTTTTTCTAATGCTTTTATTTGCGTAAAATTTAGATATGTCGAAGTTAATATTTTACCTTTTATATTTTTTTCTTCTAACTCTTTAAAACTATCTAAAAGTAGTTGTATTCCTGAAAAATTTATAAATGCTACATTAAAATAAAAACTATCGCACTCTTGTAGTAATTCTGTGATATTATTATAAAAATTTGTTATTTGATTATTGGTTATTAAACTATTCAAAAAAAACCTTAAAATTAAAAATTGATTATAATCAAAGCAAACGTAAAAGATTATAAATCACAATTCATTCACACTTGTACTTCATAATTTTAAAAATAACCAAAAGGATAAATTATGAAAAAATTGATTTTAATTTCACTTTTAAGTATATCACCCGCACTTTTTTCAGCTGATATAGGTGTGAGAATCCAAACTCCAATAGGTAATAATGCCATATTAGATATTGGTTTTAGATCAGATGATCATAGATATGATAACAGATATAGAAGTTTTGATTATAACAGATATGGTTACTACGATAATTTTGGTTACTATTTTGGATACTTTGATAGAACTGGTTATTTTTATAACAATATTTTCTTCCTTTATGATAGTAGATATAGTTATTATGATAGATTACATAGAAGAGGTAATTTCAGACCTTCTCATCCGCATTATAGAAAATATGTTTACCATAAAAATAATGATTGGAATAGAACTCATCAGTTTAGAGATAATAGACAGCCAATATATGGACCTTACTATGACAAAGAGTATAGTAAACAAAATCACAATATGAAAAAGCATTATAATAATGATAAACCATATTATAAAGAACAAAGACAATTTAAAGATGATAGAGGACCTCATAGATAAATTGTAAAGTTTGATATTGAATAAAAAAAATATAATTTATTTAATTTCTCAAGAAGAATTAAATAATAAAGATATCTTATTTAATTTTATATATTCGAATGAAAAGTCTAATTACTATTTAAGTGAAGACTTTTCAAAGGATTTTTATATAGAATTAGCTTCATTTGGTTTTATAACTACTTCTATAACATTAAATGATAAATTTTATCTTCTTCCTGAAATACAATTTGATTATGCAATACTTGATTTTGAAAATTTACATATTAGTAAAAAAGTAAAATCTCTTTTAAATAAAGATAGCTATGAATTTCATATCAACAAAAATATCAATTTAGTTTTAGAAAAATTGGAAATTTATCATAAAACAAATTGGTTGAGAGATAAATATAAAAACTTAATTTTATCTTTAATCAATTATAAACATTCAAATATAAATTTTGAAATAATGAGCATAGAACTCTATGATAAAAACTCGCAAGAGTTAATCGCAGGAGAAATTGGTTATAAAATAAATTCAATTTATACTTCACTTACAGGATTTTCTTCAAGTGATAAAAAATACAATAATTGGGGAAAACTTCAATTAGTTTTATTAGCAAATTATTTAAAAGAAGAAAAGTTTTCTTTTTGGAATTTAGGTCATCCTTATATGCAATATAAATTTGATTTAGGAGCGGTAAGCTACTCAAGAAAAGAATTTCTAAAAAGATGGTTACCGCTAATTTCTAATTAATCTTTTTTATTTATCTCACTTTTTTGTTTTATTGTTTCATATTTTTCTTTATAAATATCATTACCTTTAAAAATATAAAATAATGCAATTAATCCTAATATAAACCAAAAAATAAAATCATACTTTTTCAAAATAATTCCTACTTATAACCCACTTGCTAAATTAATCCCTAAGTATGTATTATAGGCTATATAACAAGCAACTAAAATTAACCCTTCAACTCTAGTAATCACACCTTCTTTATTTTTGAAACTATATGCCATAACTAAAAGAATGATTGTTAATAAAAACATAATTATCCAATCTCTTTGTAATACTTCAATTGGAATATTATTCATAGGAGATATAACCGTTGCGATACCAATTACAGCCAATAAATTAAACATATTTGATCCAACAACATTACCAATTGCAATATCATGTTCACCTTTTCTTGCAGCAACTACAGATGCTGCAAGCTCTGGAAGTGAAGTTCCAAGTGCAACTATTGTTAATCCAATAATTAAATCACTAACACCAAATTCTTGAGCAACACCAACAGCTCCCCAAACTAATAATCTTGAGCTTGCAATTAGTAAAACTATTCCTACAATAAGCCAAATAATTCCAGCTTTTAAACTTAATTCATTTTCTATTAATTCTGCATCCATTTCTGTTCCAAAAGTATCGCCTCTACTTTTTAAAGCTGTATAAATAGACCAAATAATTAAACTAAAAAATCCAGCTAAAAGGATTACTCCTTCAAAAAATGTTAATGAATTATCTAATAATAAATATCCAGTTATTAAAACAATAACTAACAATAGAGGTATTTCTTTTTTGATAATTTTTGAGTTTACAACTATTGGAGTAACTAAAGCTGTAATTCCTAAAATAAGTGCTACATTCACTATATTTGAACCAATTGCATTTCCAAGAGCAAGACCAGGATTACCTTCCATTGCAGCGATTGCTGATACAACCATTTCAGGTGCACTTGTACCAAATCCAACTATTAAAATACCAATTAATAAACTTGGCATTCCAAGATGTTTTGCTGTACTTGCAGCCCCTTCAACAAACTTGTCTGCACTCCAAACTAAAATTACAAAGCCAACAACAATTGAGAGTAAATAGAAAATCATTTTTTACCTTTTTTTATAAAAAAATTTGCGCAATTATAGTTAAATATTATTAATCAAAAGTTTATCGATACATAAAAGCTTAATTCAAACTCATCATGTTCATCAAAAAAATCTAATTTATTATAAACAGCATAAGAAGGCTTTGTAGTCGTTTCATATTCACTTTTTGGTAACCACTCATGATATACCCAGTGAATAAATGGAAGTACATCTCCTGTTTTTCCTTTTAAATCAAATTTCGCATATACACCTTCTGCTATTTTAAATTTTGGCAATCTATCACTTTTTACATCATCTTTGTCATTAACTACTATACAACCAATATATTGGCACTCATTTAAAGGAGTAATGGTTGGATTATCATGAAAAAGAGCAATTCTTTTATAGGAATTAATATTATTTGTTAATACCCAAGTTTGAAGCTTCTGCCATGTCTCTTTAATATTTACATTATATCCCTTATTTCTAATATAAAAACTCTCAATTGCTGGCATTTTTACAATAGAAGGAACTATATTCCTAAAATCTGCTGTAGATTGCATAGCTTTTTGAGATTGTTGAAGTATCTTTTTTGAATACTCTTTATATCCTCCATTTTTCCACTCTTTAGGACTCATATCAAATCTATCTTTAAAGATTTTTATAAATGATGATTGGGAAGAGTATCCACACTGATTTACTATATTAGAAATTGTCGAATATTTATTTGTTAAAAGTAGATTTGATGCTTTTTGAAGTCTAATTGATTTAATGCTTTCATAAATATTTTTTCCAAATGCTTCTTTGAAAATTCTATGCATATGAAATTTACTCACGCCTAAATCAATACTTAATTCTTCTATGTCTATATTTGTTTCTATATGAGTATAAATATAGTACATTATGTCATTTGCTATTTTTGTTCTTTTTTGTAACGTTTCTTTTTTCATAGTATCATTATAACACATAATAACTATAAAATAAGCACTAAAAAACAATTTATTTAGCACTTAAAAAGAAGAACATTTTGTTAAATTTCCCTAAAATTACACCCGTTTAAATCATTTATTGATTAATCAGAACTAAAGGATTTCCTTATGGAAGAAGTAAACTTAATCGCAGAATCAGTAAAGTTTATGTTTTTAGGGATGGGAGTAGTATTTGCATTCCTAATAATCATGATATTAGTACTAAAAGCACAAGGGATAATATTAACAAGATTTTTTCCACAAGAAGAGAAGAAAGTTGTAAATACAACACCAATAAAAAATAGTACAAATACAGAGACTGCAAAAATAGCTGCAATAGTAGCAGCTGTACAACATCATAAAAATCTAAAGGGTTAAAATATATGTCTAAAAAATATATAGATATCATGGATACAACTTTTAGAGATGGATTTCAATCTGTCTTTGGAGGAAGAGTCCTAATGAATGATTTCTTTCCGGCTGTAGAAGCTGCAAAAGAAGCAGGTATAACTCACTTTGAGTTTGGTGGAGGAGCAAGGTTCCAATCTTTATTCTTCTATCTACAAGAAAACGCATTTGAAATGATGGATAAATTTAGAGAAATCGTTGGACCATATGCAAACTTACAAACTTTAGCAAGAGGTATCAACACAGTAATGCTAGATACAGGTTCTAGAGAATTAATCGACTTACATGCAAAAATGTTCGCAAAACATGGAACAACAACAATCAGAAACTTTGATGCATTAAATGATGTTCAAAACCTTGAATATAGTGCTGAATGTATTAAAAAATATGGATTAAATCATGAAGTAGTTGTTACACTTATGGATTTACCTCCAGGTTGTACTGGTGCTCATGATGTAGCTTTTTATGAAAAAACTTTAAGACAAATTCTAAATAGTAGCTTGCCATTTGATTCTTTATGCTTTAAAGATGCATCAGGGACAAGCTCACCTCAAAAAATTTATGAAACAATCCAAATGGCAAGAAGATTAGTGGGTAATGATACTCATATTAGACTTCATACTCATGAAACAGCAGGTGTTTCAGTTGCCTGTTATCTTGCTGCACTTGAAGCTGGAGCTGATGGTATTGATTTAGCTGCAAGTCCAGTAAGTGGTGGAACAAGCCAACCTGATATTCTTACAATGCTTCATGCAGTAAAAGGCAAGAATTATGATTTAGGTGGTTTAGAAATTGATAAAATTCTAAAATACCAAGATGTATTGGCTAATTGCTTAAAAGACTACTTTATTCCTCCTGAAGCTACTCAAGTTTCTCCTTTAATCCCATTCTCTCCAATGCCAGGTGGTGCATTAACTGCAAATACTCAAATGATGAGAGATAATGGTACTTTAGATAAATTCCCAGAAGTTATTAAAGCTATGAGAGAAGTTGTTGAAAAAGGTGGATATGGTACATCTGTAACTCCTGTTTCTCAGTTTTATTGGCAACAAGCATACGCAAATGTAATGTTTGGTCCATGGAAACAAATTGCTCCTGGATATGGAAAAATGGTTTTAGGTTACTTTGGTAAAACTCCTGTTGAACCAGATGCAGAAGTTGTAAAACTTGCAGCTGAAAAACTAAAACTTGAACCAACAAAAGAAAATCCTTTAGATATAGCAGATAGAGATGAAAAGAAAAAAATCTCTGTTTGGAAACAAAGATTAGAAATTGAAGGAATTGAAGCAACTGAAGAAAATATCTTTATTGCTGCTGCTTGTGATGAAAAAGGAATTGCATTCTTAAAAGGTGAATCACCTTTAAATGTAAGAAAAATTGATACAGTTTGTGAAGATAATAAAGATTGTAAATTAGGAGAGAATAAAATGGCAAATGCAAATGGAAACTATACAGTTGTAGTTGATGGTCAAAAGTTTAATGTAACAATTGCTGAAGGTAATGCAGATATTCAAGTAACTCCTGTTTCAAATACAGTAAGTTCAGCACCTGCACCAGTTTCTTCAAATGGTGGAACAGAAGTACCAGCCGCAGTAAATGGAGCAGTATGGAAAATTTTAGTAAAAGAAGGTGATAGAGTTGAAAAAGATCAACAAATCATGATTCTTGAAGCTATGAAAATGGAAATAGATATAACTGCACCAGTTTCTGGAGTTATTACTAAAATTTTAGTTGAAAATACGCAAGCTGTTGATGAAGGTCAAACATTAGCCATTATTGGTTAATGAGGAATAATTTGATGAGAAAAAATATACTTATAGCTTTTTTTCTTCTGTTTAGTGCATTTGCACTAAATAGTTTTGCTTCAACACCTAGTGTTGAAACACCAACTGAAGAGAAACAACCTTATCATTCAAAAACGATGAGTGAATTAGTTGATTCATTTTATGCAACAACTGGTATTAAAGCTTTGTTTGAACCGCAAGCTGGTGTACTAGATTCACATGGAAAAGAGATGACATTCTTTGCTCAAGGGTATGGAAGAATCATCATGATTTTCATCTGTTTCTTATTGTTCTATTTAGCAATTAAAAAAGGGTTTGAACCATTACTATTAATTCCAATTGGATTTGGTGGATTATTAGCAAATATACCAATTGCAAATATGGCAGGACATGATGGAATGCTAGGAATTATTTATAGTATGGGTATTACAAATCAATTTTTCCCATTATTAATCTTTATGGGTGTTGGAGCTATGACAGACTTTGGTCCATTATTAGCTAATCCAAAAACTGCCCTTCTAGGTGGTGCTGCACAATTTGGAATCTTTGGATCACTTGTTGGTGCAGTTTTATTATCTCAATTTGTTCCAGGGATTAACTTTTCATTAGAACAAGCTGCTGCTATTTCAATCATTGGTGGAGCTGATGGACCAACATCTATTTTCGTTGCTTCAAAACTAGCACCTGAATTACTTGGAGCTATTGCAGTTGCAGCATATTCATATATGGCATTAGTACCACTAATTCAGCCACCAATTATGAGAGCATTAACTACAGAAAAAGAGAGAAAAATAAAAATGTCTACACTTAGAAAAGTTTCTAAGTTAGAGAAAATTGTTTTTCCATTAGTAGTATTATCTTTAACATTATTAATTCTTCCAGATGCTGCACCATTAATTGGAGCATTATGCTTTGGTAATTTTGCAAGAGAATCAGGAGTTGTTGATAGACTTTCTGATACAATGCAAAACGCATTAATTAATATAGTAACAATATTTTTAGGATTAGGTGTTGGTTCAAAACTAGCATCAGAGCAATTCTTAGTAGCAGAGACTTTAGGAATTATGGCAATAGGTCTTTTAGCATTTTCTGCAGGGACTGCGATGGGTGTAATAATGGCTAAAATAATGAATTTAGTAAGTTCAAAAGAGAGTCAGATAAATCCTTTAATTGGAGCAGCTGGAGTATCTGCTGTGCCAATGGCAGCAAGGGTTGTTAGTAAAGAAGGTCAACTTTATGACAAATCGAACATTTTATTAATGCATGCGATGGGTCCTAATGTAGCTGGTGTTATTGGTTCAGCAGTTGCTGCTGGTGTTCTTTTATCGATATTTAAATAGTTTATTCTAAATATCTTATATTAAGCCCTTGTAGGATTACTACAAGGGCTTTTTTTATATCCAAAATTAACTATAGATTTATAAAAAAGTAAAAGAATTATTAGGTATATATAAATAAAAAAAGGCTTTATACCTAAGTTCAAATCATAAATGCATAATTTCTGAAGAAAAGGTGTAAGTGGGGTTAACAAATATTTTGTTATCCTTATTTCGCCAAAAACAGGAAAAATATTTATGCGAAAATTCACACAGTTAACCCTAAAAGTAAGATATCAAATATCTGCTTACACTAAAGTTGGATACACTCAAATTCAAATAGCAAATACTTTAGGTATTTCACAATCCACTGTTAGTAGAGAGATAAAGAGAAATAGTTCTGAAGGTATTTATAAACCAGAACTTGCTGAACAGTTTAGTTTCTATAGACACAAATATAAATCAAAGCATTTAAAGCTTACTAGAAAAGTAATGAATTACATCAAAGATAAATTAAAATTAGATTGGTCTCCTGAACAAATATCAGGAGTAATGAAATTACAAAAGCTTTCTTATGTATCACATGAAACTATTTATCAATATATCTACAAAAATAAATGCCATGGTGGAAAGTTATATTTAATGCTACGTCATAAAAACAAAAAGTATCACAAGAGAGGAAATGACTATAACTCTAGAGGAATTATTAAAAATAGAGTATCAATTGAGAAAAGACCAAAAGTTGTTGAATACAAAAAAAGAGTTGGTGATTTTGAAATTGATACAGTCATTGGTAAAAACCATATTGGAGCATTAGTTACAATAGTTGATAGAGCAACAAAGTTTACTCTCATCAAAAAAGTTGATTCTAAGAAAGCTGATGTGGTTACACAAGCTTTAATTGATATGCTTTATCCAATAAAAGCAATTACTCATACAATTACTTCTGATAATGGTAAAGAGTTTGCTTATCATGAAGAAGTATCAAAAGCTTTAGATACAAAGTTTTACTTTGCAAATCCATATCATTCATGGGAAAGAGGATTAAATGAACATACAAATGGTTTAATACGTCAGTATTTACCAAAACAAACAGATTTCACTAAAGTCAAAAGAAGAGAAATTAGAGAAATACAAAACAGGTTAAATAACAGACCTAGAAAATCTCTTGGTTACAAAACTCCATCTGAGGTTTTTTATGCTAAAGTTGCAAAAGTTTTAACAGCTTAGTTTGGTGAATTTATGCATTTATCTCTTGAATTGGCGATATAAAAAGTATAACTTCTTATATAAAGCCTCTTAAATGGAGCGGGAGACGAGACTCGAACTCGCGACAGTCTGCTTGGAAGGCAGAAGCTCTAGCCAACTGAGCTACTCCCGCTTAAAGTGGTACTCCCAGTACGATTCGAACGTACGGCCTACGCCTTAGAAGGGCGTTGCTCTATCCAGCTGAGCTATGGAAGCATTAAAAAATAAGGTTAAAAAAAGCCTTACACAAAAAGTTACTTTACTTCTTATATAAGGCTTTTAAATGGAGCGGGAGACGAGACTCGAACTCGCGACAGTCTGCTTGGAAGGCAGAAGCTCTAGCCAACTGAGCTACTCCCGCTTCATATAGTGGTGCGGATGAGAAGAAAATCTAAAATTAACTACTTAATACCACTCATTACCATAAATACACGCTTTATGATGGTGAAATTATAGCACCTTAATCTTAAAAAATGGTTAAGAATGGCACCATAATGACACCAGAATTAATTAAAAATATAAATCACCAAAAATATAACTACAAATACCTCACAAAATAAATCTTCTAACTTTTTTAATTTTTGTTATCACACCTAAAATAAAACCAAACAGAAAACTTTTCTTTTTGCATTTTACTCACTTGTTAGTTTCAAGTTTTTTTCTCATTTCACTCTAACAAATTATTTTAATGATACTAAAAATAAAACTATTGCTATTTTATATTTTATTATAAATAAAAATTCATTCCTTACATTCCTACAAAACCCGATGAAACTAACGAGAGAGGTAAAACCTAAAAAAGTTTTTTGATAGTTGTTTTTATTTTCTAAAATTAAAAAAAGAAGATAAAAGACAATCCCCTCAAAAATCTTCAAAAAAGGTAATTTTTTTAAAGGAAAGACAAAATGACACATTCACAAATAGAAGAACAATTTAAAGGTATAGATGGTATTAATGAGGCTAAAAAGATTTATAAACAATTAGCAAAAAAATTACACCCTGATGTTGGAGGAAGTGATGAACTTTTTAAAATGTTAAATAGTATTTATACAAATATTTTAGAAAATGGGATTTACTTTTCAAATGAGTTTAAATTTGATTTAGAAATAGAAAAAATCATTTCTCAAATTTTACACTATGAAAATATTTTAATTGAAGTTGTTGGTTCTTGGGTATGGGTTTCAGGTGACACAAGAGAAATCAAAGAAAAACTAAAAGAACTAAATTTTAAATGGGCTTCAAAAAAAAAGCTATGGTTTTATGGTGAAATGAAAGGAAGAAACCCAAATGAAAAATCTATGGAAGACATTAAAAGTAAATATGGTTTTGAAACTGTAAAGACAAAAGAAAAAGGAAAATTAACATATTAAATATTTTAAAAGATAGGCTTTCCCTATCTTTTTTATAAATTTATAAATTTCTTTTTAAACCTATCATTTTAATTTGGCAAGGTTTTTTTATTGCTATAAAATTACTATACAAAAAACAAAAAAATTAAAGGAAATGAAAATGAGTATAACAAATTATGATTTAGTATCACCAGAGTTATCAGATATTGAAAATTCAATTGTATATTGTTTAAAAGGTATGGTTTGGAACAGTCAAACAAGTGTTTATTGTTCAGAAGAAGAAGCATCACATAATGTGAAATATATAAAAAGTCTTATTGAAGACTATTGTGAGGCTTATTTAAGAAATGTTTCAGAAAATAGAACTTATTTAGTTGAACCTGATATTAAAGGTATGTTGGAAAAAATGGGGTGTATATTTGAATAATTAATCAATAGAAAAGAAAATCAAACTCATAACTTTTTGCTACTTTTAGATAAAATAAAACCTATTTAATTATTATTAAAAGGTTTTATTTTTATGTCAATGTTTCAAAGTTCAGTATTAAAAAGTTTCTCACAAAATGAAAGTTTAGTAGCCATTAGATGGGCTGAATTCCAAAAGTTTTTATCAAAAGTTGATTATGTAAAACAAGTGGAAGAAAATCAGGTTATAGTATCACTGTAAAATCACTTATTCATATTTATGTATGATTAAATATCTTTGTAAAAGAAAAAATAGCCAATTAAATTTGGCTATTTTTTTAATATTATTGCTTTAAATATTCATTACATTTTTTATTAAAAAGATTTCCATATCTATTAACTTATTATCTGTAAAACCAAAAATTATTTTGCGTGTTTCAGTCTCATATTTATAATTACTATATTTATCTTTATTCACTACAGGTTTGAAGTATTGCTCACCTAAATATTTTCTTACAAATTCTGATGACATATTTCTTTCTATTTTTATATTATCAATTAAAATTGGTTGAAAATATTTTTCAAAGTTTATAAAAATACTATGATAAAGAGGACTATCACTTTTTAAAATTGAACTCTTCATAATTGGAATTGGAGTGATTGGATTATATTCCATCATTCCATAAAAATCATATGTTGATAACTTATTCATATCTATTTTAAATAACTCACTTATTAATTTAAAATCATTAGAAGACAATTTATACCCATTAATGTCGATATAATCATTTTTAATAATGATGTTATATTCTATATTATTAGAAATCAGTTTTGCATTATCACCAGAATTTAAATCAATAGGAAAAGTCTTTAAACCTATCCAAAGAATAGTCATTAATATACCAAAAACTATAAAAAAACTTTTTTCTTTTAGAGTTTTTTTTATAATCTTAAATATTAAAAATGTTATTAAAAATGCAATTAAAGCAACTATTCCACCAGTGATTCCAGAATCAAACATTTTATCTATCATTATTATATCTTCCCTTTTTCTTTTATTAATTTGTATTTACCCTTATTGAAAATATAAATTTTTTTATCATAAAAAATTCTTGAATTCTTTAAACCTATTTTTTCTATTAATAAATTTGGTATTTCATTTTTACTATTTACAAAATCAATTCTGCTTCCCCAATCATTCTTAATAGTATCATATGCACCAGCATCATTCAAACCGAATTCATTATGAAATATTTCTTCAAATTTTCCATTATTAAATAATTCAAGTGTAACAAAATCTTCACTAAAACCTTGATTAACATAAGTAAAATCATATTTAAAAACGAATAAATCTTTTTTAGGCTTAATTAATCTTGGCACTACAAAACTTCCCCATGTTCCAAGTTGTGTCTCTTTATTTATAATAGATTTTTTGATTTTCCATTTATTATTTTCATTTTTTAGATAAAACCAACTCATTTTTGGAACACAAATATGGCAGTTAAATTTATTATATGATGAATATAATAATAAAACTTCATTCTCACTAAGGTTATATTTTTTTTCTAAATTATGGTTTAAGTCATTATTATCAATATTGTCAAAAAATTTATTATTTTTAGAATATTTTTCTAACTCTAAAATGGCATATCTTTCATATATTTCATTTGACTTATTTTGAGAATTTATCTCTTGAAAATATTCCTTTAGTCTAATTGAATAATTATATTTAATTTCATAAAATACTCGTATCCATTCCAAGTCAAATTTGCTTGTTTTTTCTAAAAATTTTTTTAAACTTAGTTCATATTGATTCCAAAGTTTTTCTATCTGTAAAAAATCATTTTTAAAAATAAGAGGTTTTTCTATTTCTGCACCCTTTTTTGTATTTACAATAAAATTATAATTATCTAAATAAAGATTGTCTATATCATTCAAACTGAAATAACTTGATAATTCTTTATTATCAGATTTAATAATTTTATTATTTAAGACAAATTTTAAAGCACTTTCAAAAGATTCCAAACCTGATTGAATAGATTTCAAAGAACAAAGTGAAGAATTACAAAAAGAAACTATATTATCAATTTTTTGATTTTCTTCAATATAGTTCATAAATTTAGTATTTAGATTAATTGCTAATTTTTCATCAAGTTTATATTTTTTTGTTATTTCTTCTAATATATAGACTATTCTTTTTTTTGTAGTTTCATTATCTATAGATAAACTTATTATCTCACATTCAGTTGAAAAATGTTTTTCTCCACAAAGTTGATTTAATTGTTCTTCTGATAGTTCAATATTACTCATTTTTTTTGGCTCATAATTTTTGATTATATTATTATAGACTTCTTTATTTGCAAATAAAAGAGTATTAAAGATAAAAATAATTGTTAGTATTTTAATCATTATTTATTCCCTCAAAAAAATTTATTTTAATCTCTTCCTTGTTGAAAAAAGAAGATAACAAAATAGATTTATCTTTTTTATTTATTATTTTTACAGACTTATCTTTTATCTCAATTTTAAAGCCCCATACTTTCAATAGATTTTTTTCTTCTTTTGTGTGCGATTGCATTATCTTTTCTATTTCTTCAAAATTTAATAATATAAAACCTTTATCTACAACTCTTATTAAAATTAAAAATTTTAAATATTTCATTCCATTAAATTTACTTATATTAATTTCTCTTAAATCAAACCAATAAAATTTACTTTTATTTAACGATAAAGAGGGAGATAAACAAAAAATATCATTTTTAATAAAAATAGTAGTATTTCTAATTTGTTTTAACTTCAACTCATTTAACAAAAAATCTTTTTCATAGTCAGATGTATATTGATGATTACCACTCATTTAAATTCCCCCTTTATTATAGTTCTTTCTCACATTATCCACCTTATTTCATTTTCTCATATTCTTCTACAATATAATCAGCAATTGGAAACCACAAAGTAACAATCCCGTTTTCTTCAGTAAAAACTTTTCCATGATTTTTATAAGATATAATTTTCATTTGATTAAAATTTGAAATAAAAACTTGACTATTTTTTAATCCTGCTTCTTTTTCCAATTCTTCTATAGTTATTGTATTTTTATTTTTGTTAGATAATTTCATATAAGCCACTAAAATTTTATGGTTATATTGATTTGGTTTAGAAAACCATGAAGGAATTTTTTTTCTTACTCTTTTAATTTCTTCTTCTTCTGTTCTATTTTGAGAAGATACATTATTTATGTTTTTTTCTTCACTAGTAACTTCATCCAAAACTCTTTTTGTATCTGTAATTATTGAAAAAAGTAACTCTTCTAACTCTTCATTATTAATTAAAATACTTTTTTTATAAGCTCTCTTAGAATTTTCTAATATTTTGTTTATTATTTCAGTCATAATTTAACTCCTTATATTTGAAATAATAAACTTAATTCACTTAATATATACTTATAAGTAAAATAAATACTTATAAGGCTTTATTGTTTCAATATTACTCTTCCTCACCCCTCTTTTCATCAATCCTTTTCTCATAGTCATTCATATATCTTTCATACCTGCTTGTGGTTTCTTCACAATATATTTCTTGTTTGGTTAATGCGTCTCTTCTTTTAGCAATTTTAATATCTTCAAGTTTTAACCATTCCATTTTTTTTTCATTCTCAATATCTTTAAGCCTTAGGCATTCCATTTTTTTTTCAATTTCTTTCAAAGTTTCAGCATCAGATTTTTTATTTTCAATTTTAGGAATAATTGATTTTTCTTTGGAAAATTTCAATTCTATATGAGTAGGTTTTTTACTTCCAATTTTATTTAAAAATTTATAGGTAAAATTAAAATTAGTGTTTTTATTTATATCTACAATAATTTTTTCTAATACAATTTTTTTCAAATCATAATTAGAAATATTTTTAAATCCCATTAGATTTTTAAATGTATCAATTTCAATATGAGGAATTTGAACAAATGAATTATTTGTTCTATAATAATCTTTTATCATTTCATATACAATAATTGAATATTTTGATTTTAGTTTTGTTTGTTCTTTTATATCAATATTAGCATAGGAATTTATTTTAAATAATTCCATAAATTCATTTGAAAAAGTAATGCTCACTTCTGATTTCTTCATTGATATGTTTTTCATTATTTTTAATTTTCTTTTATTTTTTAATAAATCAATTTCTAAATTTGTTTCAAATAGATTATATAAAATAGCTCTAATTGCTTCAAAATCCCTAATATTACAAATATTTTTTATGTTTCCTACTCTAAACACATATTTAGGGTTTTCTTCTTTATTTTGGGTATTAACCAATTTTATTAAAAAATTAACTATTAACCTTTCTCTTTGTGTTAAATTGCTGATATAAATTAAAGGTTTGGGTTTATATATTACAAATTCTTCTTCCATTTACTATAAAACCTTTCTTTATTTTCAGTTTATAGCAATAAAAACAATAAATCAAATTAAAACTAAGGAAAGCACAATAAATTGTAAAAAAGCCCTAATTACTCTATTTTAAGAATTATAGAACCTAACACAGAGCCTATTTTATAGGAGTTTATTTCATTTTTTTAAAAACATATAATTCAGTAAGATATATAGCCTTGATGAATTCGCTCTTGCTATAAAGATTTTATGAATAAATTTTTGAAATAAAATTTTACTCCTTTAATGTTTTGCTTTTTTCTATAAGAAATAAATTAGCGAACCATTAGAACCCATTGAGATGGTTTTATTAATTAAGAAGAACTTTCCTAAATAATATTAACTATTTAAACATAAAGCAATTAAAAAAATTAGAGCATTATATTTTTAATAAAAAAATTTATTTTTCTTGCTTCATGACTGCTAATTTATGATTGAAGATAGAAGAAATTTTATTTTCTTTTATCAAAAAATCCCTTAGGGGGTTTAGGTTTTAAAGAAATAGAATTAGAACTTGCACCTTTCTTTTTTTCAAATTGTGAAAATATTTCTAAAATATCTGTTGTGTCCATTAAGAATTGTAAAAGTAAAAACATTTTAGAAGTCCAACCCTTCAGATAATTTATATTTATCCATAATATGAATAATATATTTTAATGAAACTTCTAAATGCTCTTTTTCTTCCTCTGTTAGCAATTCACTTCTATATAGGCAGTTAATTACTAAATCTAATTTTGGTTTATGTTCTTCAAATTTTTCAATTTGTTTTTTTTGTCTATTTGATATTGTGTGAAGTGAGTCCATTTTTTACCTTGTTAATCCTGATTTTGTATTAGTATAAGATTTATTTTCAAGTTCTATTTTTATCTTGTCAAATATTGACAACAAGTCAGGTTTAGATGGTGTTTTTGAATAATCTTTTTGAAGTTCTTCTTTTATTTTTTCTAAATTTCTTTCAATAAGTTCTTTATTTTTCTCAAATTTTTCTTTGTTCTGCTCTTGTATTGCTGTATCCATTCTATTTAGGTAGATATCTACTCTTTTTTGCAATTTAGTAAAGTTTTCATTAGTTAAGTTAAATAAGTTCTTCATATTAGAGATTTGATGGGTTAAGTCTTGTTTTTGTTCTTCCACTTGTTTTAGTTTATAGTAATATTGTGAATTTGTTTTCTTACTGATTTTATTATGGGCTTGGATTTCATAATCTAAATAGTTATTATTAAAATATTGAAGCATTATATAGTTGAAACTTTGTTTTATAAAGTAAGAAAATCTTCTTTTGCCTAAGTCAATTCTTAACAGTTTATTTTCATTTTTGTAATCTATAAAAACATTAGGAACTAAAATATTTATATGATTGTTGCTATTTTGTAAATGAGCAGTTGAGAGAATATAATTATTGATAAATCTATCTCTTTGAGATTTATCATAATTTAATTTGTATTCAGAACTTATAAAATTAACTAATCTTATAAGTATTAAATCTCTTATTCTTTTATAATCTTTTTCTTCTAATTGTATAGAAGAAGGCAAAGATAAAAGAATGCTTTTCCCATAACTTGATTTTCTTCCACTTGCTTTTTTACCACTTATTAGAAAATTCTTCTCTATGTCAATTTTCATTTGCAGGTTTAAAAAGTTTTTAGATATTTGAGGGTGTCTATCCTCAAATCCCACAACCTTGTGGAACTCTTTTAAGTTATGGTTAGGGTGTTGATTTTTTAAGTCATAAATGTATTCATATAAATTCAAAAAAGACTTTACATTGTCTTTATTTTTTTGACTTATACTCTTCATTATGACAGTCCAGTTTTTTAGTCTTCTCATATATAACCTTTGTAAATTTACAAAAATTATATAGCACCATTTTCCCTTTTTGTTAAATGGGAAATTGGACTAAAAATCATCACCCTTTTCAAGATAGGAAATAAACTTTAAAAAGTTTTTTCTCTCTCTTGTGAATGGGTTAAACCCCTTTCAAAACCCCTTATAAATTCAAATTACCACCCTTAGAGTTTTTTATTTTTTCCACCAATCCATTTTTATCAATTTCAATATTTTCAATTGGTGTTTCATTTTTTGAAGTTTGATTATTATCAGGTTTTATAGGTTGGGTTGGTGGTGTATTATCTTCCTTACAAATATCAATATTATTTTTTTTAGTAAATATTTTTACTCTTTCTATAATGTCATTTTTAAGTTCAGTTGGTTCTATAATTTTTACATTTTCTAAACAATGAAAAATTACAGAAATACATTTTTCTTTATAATCTGTTGCTTCAATATAAAACTTATTTGGCATAAAATCACAGTTATATTTTTTAGAAAACTCTTTTAATTTTTTTTCTTCATCATAGATAATCATATTTGATAAAGGAAGCATATTAAAGTATTCATATATAACACTATCACACTCTAAAAGAAGTTTTATTTGTTTTGGTTCTGCTTTTTTAGGTGGTTGTTTTATTTTTATATCTTCTGCTTTTAGCATTGATATATTAGCATTGAAAATATTTGTATCTTCTATATCCTCTTCTAATTTAAGTTTTAAATCATTTAACTCTTTTGTTTCATATTTATTTGTTTCATTATTTTTATATCTCAAATATTTTTTACCATTATTAAAAATAATTGATATAGGTGCAATTTCTATTTCTTCATAAGTATTTCTATTTTTTATCAAGAGATATAATTTATCTTTCATTTCAATAGCAAAAGTAATTTCATATTCTAATTCAAAATATTTATTGTGTTCAGCAGAGGGTTGAATAGTATATTCAATAATATTAGATATTTTTTCAAAAAAGATTTCAATATTAAATTCATTTATAAAACCAATATTTATATATGAAGTTATAAGTGGAGCTAAAATAGCCAACACTTCATTATCATTTATTCTATATTTAGATTTTTTATACCACTTATTTAAATTTAATGTATATTCTTTCCTATTTTGTTGAAGAGTAATTTTATTTTTATCTATTATCTCATAAAGATTCAATACCTTTAAAGATTTATCAACTGCATTTTTTATACCACTATCAATAAAATATTCTTTTTCTTTCAATTCTGTAGCACTTACTTGAATAGGGTTATTCAAAATTATTGTTTCTAATATTTTATAAATAACTAAATCTTTATCATAGGCATTTATTATTGATTTATTTTGATTAGAAAATAGTTTTTGGAATTCATACAATAACACTTCTTTTTCTTCAAAAGTATCAAAATCTTTAATTCTATCAATTTCACTTTCTAAATCATACCAATTTATTGATGTATGTTTTTTCTTTCTTATTTTATCAATTTCTTTTTCTAAGTTCGGTTTTAAGGGTTTTAAATCTTTCATTGTTTTCCATTTTAATTTTTAGTTGATACTTGTGAGATTTTACAATAACTAGACTTTCAGTCAAATCAAAAATACAAAGGACTGAAAGTGAAAACAATTCAAAACAAAAAACCAATTAATGTGTATGCAGAAACAAAGCATAAAAAAACAAAAATAACTGAATATATAGAAAAGGAACTAAATCCATTTTCTAATATTGATAATGATTCTATTCAAAAACCATTATCTACCTTATTTAAAAATTTGAATGAAATAAATCCAAATACAAAATTAGATTTTATATATCCTATTATTGAAGATATGAAAAAAACTGAAAACTTAAAAGAGTTGAGATTATATATCAATTTACTTAATGCTAAATTAGAAAATATCTTAAAACCTAAGAATGATATTATTAGAAAAGAAGTTATAAATGATAAAAAAATTAATGAAATAAGGTTAAAAGAAATATTATTTGAACATAGAAATTCAGCAGTAGATTTATTCTTTAATCTATTTTATATATTTTCACTTTTATCTTATACAAATGATAAAAATGTAATTTTTAGAATAAATAACTTATCAAATAATGCCCTTATTGATTATGCTAAAAAGAATTCTAAATTTTTTAGTTTCAATAAAATGTCATTACATACTTTATATGCTTTATGTGGAGGGAAAAAGAAATTTTACTCATTTATAAATTTACATTTAAAAGAACTTACTACTTCAAAAACTATCACAAAATTTGTAGACCCATTTATGGGAGGGGTTGGAAGTTTTTATTCTTCATATAGTGTAATAAAAGAAAATGATATCAAAGTTATTTTAAATGATTTAAATCCTGCTATTGCTTGTTTAAATAATCATGTTAAATCTAAAAGTGAGAATAAAAATATTTTAAAAAATATTTCTTTCTTCATTCAAAAACTATTTCAAAAAACTAATATGTTTGAAGCAACATATAAAGATACAAATTTATTCATTAAAAGACTTGAAAAGATTTTTAATTACAGAGTAAATAAAGAGGGAAAAAACAGAAGCACATTAACTTCTTCAATTCTACTTTTTTTATTAAACAATAATTTTGGAGGAAATTATAAAACAAAAGAAGATGGTTCAACAACTTTTAGCGTTCCAAAAGATTTAAACAAATTTGATAGATATTTTAATTTTGTGGGAAAAGTTGAATTATATAACTTTTTATACAATTCTGTAAATGTTAGAATTGAAAATAAAGATTATAAAGAAATACTGAAAAAAAACAGTAAAAAAGAAGATACTCATACAACTTTTGACCCTCCATATTTTAATGAATGTCATTTGACTATTTCAGAATTTGAAAAACAAAGAGCTGAATTAAACAAGCAATTTCTTGAAGTATCTACTGAAAAAGAAAAAAATAAAATTGCTTCTAAAATGAATAAAATTTTAGGTGGTTGTGTTGCAAACTATGGAAAATATGGAGATAACTTTAACCATGAGGAATTATTAAAAGATTTAGCCCTAGTAAAAGGAGATATTTCATATTTTAATTATTCTCATCCTCTTATAGGTAAGTATTGTTTAGATTATGGCTTAAAAGTTAAAGCTCTTGGGAGAAAATCAACAAATTCAAAAAATGAAAAAGGTGGAACAATAGATACAAAATATGAAGTATTTATGACTGGTTCAGTAATCAATACAAGAGAAATATTATGAATATAAATTTAGAAGCATTAGAGCAAATTCCTAATATTTATAAACTACTTTTACAATTAAATGAAAAAATAGAAAATAGAGTTGAGAAAAGATGGTTATCAACAACTGAAACTGCTCACTATTTAGGTTATTCAAAAGATTCTATTGATTTTATGGTTAAAAAAGGTGAGTTCATTGTAAATATTCATTATTACCAAGTTGAAAGAAAAAGAATGTTTGACAAAGAATCCCTTGATAAATGGGTTATGGGAATTACTTCTAACAATGATTATATGAAAAACCAAATTGATACTACTATAGAAGAAATAATTTCTTCTATAGCCGCTTAACTAAGTCTAATTTAGCCTAATTTCAATTATAATTACAAAGTATTTATGGTTGATTTGTGGTTAAACAAAAAAAGGGAAACACACAATGAAACTATATGTGAAAAAATCAAAAAATAAAGATGGTTTTAAAGAAACTCTATGGGTTGATTTCACTCATAATGGAATTAGATATAGAAAACCTTTAAACCTTGACAATACACCTGCTAATAAAAAATTAGCAGAAAAATCAATAATACCCAAATTACACTATAAAATTATAAGTGGGGAGTTCTTTAAAAATATAATGCCAACAGTTGATGAATGTATGAAAAAATCTTTTGAACTTCAAAGTTCAAACAGAAAAACATTTACACAAAATGATTATAAAAGTAAATATGAGAAACATTTAAAACCTATTTTTGGGAATAAAAAAATTGATACTATAAAAGGAACTGACATAACTTTATGGCAGAATAAAATGATTGAACAAGGGTATGCTATTAAAACCATAAAAGGGGTTAGAGGAATACTTTCAACAATGTATGAAGACGCAATGAGAGATGAAATTGTTTCAAAAAATCCAATTAGACTAGCAAGTCAATTATCAACTAGAAATAGAGTTAAAGATGTTGAAGATATTGAACCTTTTACTATGGAACAAATTCAAAAGTTAATTTCTAATTGTGAAAATCAACAAATGAAAAACTTTTATATGTTTTTATTTACAACAGGAGTAAGAGGTGGAGAAGCAATAGGTTTAGAATGGAAAAATGTAGATTTTTTTAATAAAACTATTGAAATTAAATCACAAGTTGGAAGAGGTGTAATTGGTTCTCCAAAATGGGATTCATTTAGAACTATTCCAATTATTGATAGTTTAATACCTTTTCTAAAAAGTCAATTTAAAATAACTGGAAAACAAAATTCTTATGTATTTATAAATAATGAGGGAACTCATTTTTGGGATATTTCAAAAATTAGAGGAAATTACTGGAAAAAAGATTTAGAAAAATCAGATATTCCATATAGAAAGATACATAATACAAGACACACATTTTGTTCAACAATGATTTCAAGTGGGGAAGATGTAAATTATGTTAGTAAAATTGCTGGACATTCTTCAACTAAAATGACACTTGAAGTTTATTCAAAATATATTCCTAATAAAAATAGGAACTTTGGAAAAATATTTAATGAAAGTTTTTGACACTGATTGACACTCAAATGACACCAAGATTTTTAAAAGTCTTTGAAGATACCGAAAAAAGGGGGATTTTTAAAAGGTGGTGCGGATGAGAAGACTCGAACTTCCACACCGTGAGGCACCAGATCCTAAGTCTGGCGTGTCTACCAATTTCACCACATCCGCATAATTTTTCAAAAAAAGATTTAGATGGTAAACCTAAACCAAAAAGTGGTACTCCCAGTACGATTCGAACGTACGGCCTACGCCTTAGAAGGGCGTTGCTCTATCCAGCTGAGCTATGGAAGCAATAAAAAATAAATGGGGTAGGTAATGGGGCTCGAACCCACGACCCTCGGAACCACAACCCGATGCTCTAACCGACTGAGCTATACCTACCACAAGATTTAAATTAATTAAATGGTCGGGGCGAGAGGATTCGAACCTCCGGCCCCCTGGTCCCAAACCAGGTGCGCTAACCAGACTGCGCTACGCCCCGACAAAAATGTTTTTGAAGTTTCACAAAAAGTGGACGGAATTATATTAAATATATTTAACTTTGTCAAGGGTTTTTAGGAGAAATTCTAAAATTCTTCAAAATTTCTCCAAAATAACTAAAATTGAATCAACCCATCAACTGGAGAACTAGCTGTTGCATAAGGCTTTTTAGGGATTCTTCCTGCTTTATAACCAAGTCTTCCTGCAATTACTGCATATTTCATTGCTTCTGCCATAGCAATTGGATTTTGGGCACAAGCTATCGCTGTGTTAGTTAAAACAGCTTCTGCACCTAATTCCATTGCGATTGTAGCATCTGAAGCACACCCAACACCAGCATCAACAATAACAGGAACTTTTACAGCTTCTCTAATAAAGGCAATATTATATCTATTTTGGATTCCAAGTCCTGAACCAATTGGTGCAGCTAATGGCATAATAGCATCTGCACCTGCATCTTCTAATCTTTTTGCAATAATTGGATCATCACTTGTATAAGCCATGATTGTAAAGCCATCTTTTTTTAAGATTTCACAAGCTTTGATTGTTTCAATTACATCTGGATACAAAGTTTTTTGAGCATCACCAATAACTTCAAGTTTAATAATATCTATTCCTGTTGCTTCTCTCATCAGTCTAAAAGTTGTAATTGCTTCTTCTGCTGTGAAACACCCTGCACTATTTGGTAATAATTTTACATTTGTATCTTTAAAATAATCTAGTAAATTCTCTTCATTTGGATTAGTTATATTTACTCTTCTAATTGCAACTGTAATTAGCTCACTTCCTGAAGCTAATGTTGCATCTTTAGTTGTTTGAAAATCTTTATATTTACCACTTCCAACGATTAATCTACTATTAAATTCATATTTACCTATTTTTAAAATATCACTCATATTGTATTTTCTCCTATAAATTTTAAATATTCTTCACTTGCATTTGCAATATCGAGTTGAATAATTTCAGGCAAATCATAACTATGTAATTCTAATATTTTGCTTTTAATTTTGTCAAAATTATCTTTTCTTGTTTTTATATTTAAAAGTGTTTCATTATCACTACAGAATTTTTCTTTCCAATTATATAAGGATTCTATTTCACTCAACTGTACACAAGCTGCAAGTTTTTCTTCTATCAAAATCTTTGCTATATTTTTAGCCTCTTCTTTAGAAGAACAAGTTGTTTGAACTATAATTGCTTTCATAATTTTTTAATCTCTTCAATTAAATCAGAAGGTATTAAAGAGTAATTGTTCTTTTTATAATTTCTAGCACCAAAAGCATGTGCTAAACTTGCACTTATTGCTGCTTCAAGTGGCTTATAACCTTGAGCTAATAAAGAACCTATAAGACCACTTAAAACATCACCACTTCCACCTTTACTTAAAACTGCACTTCCAAAACTATTTACATAAAGTTTTTCACTTTGAGCAATAATTACATTTGCACCTTTTAATAGTAAAACCACATTTGGATATTTTTTACAAAACTTTTCAACATATAAAAATCTATTATTTTGTAACTCTTGTACAGATATATCAGCTATTTCACAAAGTTTTAATAAAGATATAAACTCTTTTGGATGAGGAGTTAAAACTATTTCTTGGTCTAAAACTTCACAAATTAATTTATCATAAAATAAATCAGCATCAATTATTTTTGATACATCTTTATTTAAAATTTTTCTTATTTCATCTGTTTCATATTTTCCTAAACCCATACCAATTGCAATTGCTGTACAGTTTTCACTAATAAAATGAGTTTGCATAATATGATAAGGTAAATCAAGATTTTCATGACAAACTACACTTACAAGTCCAGCTCCAAATCCAAAAGCTGCTTTTGCTGCAATTATTCCCGCACCTTTTTTACAACCTGCAACTACATTTAAATGTCCATATGAACCTTTATGAGAATTTTTTTTATTTCTAAAAGGCAAGTTCATATCACTTTCATCTAATAAAAATTTATTAGTTTGTGTTTCGTAAATCTCTCTTTGAACACCAAGATTTGACACGATTATTTCACCAATATAATCTTTTGCAAAATCACTAAAAAGCGAAGTTTTTAATGCTCCCATAGTAATAGTAACATCTGCTTCAAAAGTTGAATTGTTTATTTGTCCAAAATGATTTATTCCACTTGGAATATCACAAGCTATTTTAAAAGAGTTATAAGAATTTAAAGTATCAATTAGATTTAAATATTTTTCACTAAGTGGTTTGTTTAAACCTGTTCCAAACAAACAATCTACTACAATATCAGCTTCAAATAGTTCATTTACTTCTTTTATATTTAAAGTTTTAACTCTTTTGTATTGAAGTTTTGCCATAGAAGATTTTGGTTCACTTGCAAGATATAAACTTACATCAAATTTTTTATGTAAAAGTCTAGCAAGAGCTAAACCATCAGCTCCATTATTTCCAGTTCCGCAAACAATCAATACTGATTTATTTTCTTCAAAGATATTTTCTATGTAAGAGTACATACTAAAAGCTGCATGCTCCATTAAAATATCTTCATTCAAGAAAAACCCTTCGTAGCATCTTTTATCTAAAGAATTTACCTCATCAAATATTTTTTGCATAACAGCTCCTTAAATGATTTAGTTTTTAAATTTCCAGTTCTCTTTTATTAATATCTCTTTGATTTTATCTTTAAAATCACCCTGAATTTCAAGCCACTCATTATTTATCGCTCCACCACAAGCAAGCTTTTTCTTTAGAAGTTTTAAAACCTCTTTTTTCTCACTCTCTTCAATATAAAATCTTCCAATTAAAGTTACAGGTTTTCCATTTCTTTTCTCAAATGTAAAAACCAGTTGATGTTGATTTTTTGGTATTAATTCATTTGAAGATTTTTTGGGATTTTTTTTATCCTCTTTTACTGTATCGTGACTGTTTCCTTCAAGTTTTGAACCTAATCCTTTTGATAACATATCTGCTAAACTCATCAAAACTCCTTTATTCTTGTTTGTATATCAATTTCTTCTATACTTATAAAATCTTTTACTTTGTACTGTTCAACTGCAACTCGTCCAATCATTGCTGCATTATCACTACAATATTTAAGTTCACTAAGATATAAGTTCATATTGTGCTTTTTGCAAAGTTCATCTATTTGTGCTCTTAAATAAATATTTGCACTAGCGCCTCCAACAATTGCAAAGTTTTTTGGAACTTCTTGTTTAAATTGTTTTTTTAGTTTTTGCAAAATATGGTCAACTGCTGTTTTTTGAAAACTTGCGCAGATATCATATTTATCTTGTTCGATAATTCCAAATTCTCTATTTTCAAGTTTTTCAATATGAAGTCTAACTGCATTTTTAAGTCCACTATAACTAAACTCTATTTTTGGACTTTGACTAAGTGGAATTGGTAACTCAAATCTATTTGCATCACCTTTTAAAGAATACTCTTGAACAACGGGACCACCTGGATAACCAAGTCCTAACATCTTAGCAACTTTATCAAAACTCTCACCAAAACTATCATCAATCGTAGTTGCAATAACTTTCATATCAGTTAAACTATTTGCTTCAATAATTTGTGTATGTCCCCCTGAAACTAATAAAACAGTAATAGGAAGAACAGCTTCTTTTTCTATAAAAAGTGAATAAATATGACCTTTTAAATGATTTACTGCAATTAAAGGAAGATTTAAAGAAATACTTAAAGCTTTTGCCATTGTTACACCTTCCATAAGTGTAACAGAAAGACCAGGAGCATTTGTAACAGCTATTGCTTTAAGTTTAGGAAAATACTCTTTACACTCTTCAAGTATTTTAGGAAGTGCTTCAATATGAAGCCTAGCTGCAAGCTCTGGAACTACTCCTCCATAAACACTATGCTGTAATTCTTGAGATATTTTTTTATGATAGATTAATTCATTTGTTTCTATTTTTGTAATTGAAATAGAACTATCATCACAACTACTTTCTATACTTAAAATCATTTTTGCTCTTTATTAATTTCACATTCATCAACTCGTTTTATCCAATCAAGTGCACAATCAAGTTTACCAAATCCAGAAGCAGCATTTATATGTCCTGCATTTTCCATAATCTTCATACCGATATTTAGTTTTGATTGAAGTTCAATTGCTTCTTCTAAACTCATATAAGGATCATTTGTTGATGATGCCATTATAATTTCACAAGCTTTTAAATCTTTTACTATTGGATATGGAAAAAATGTTTTTGCATCTTCTAAAACTTCATTTCGAACAGGTGCAACAAGCATCAATTTATCAAGTTTTATATCAAACTCATCACATGTATGAAACCATAATATATTTGCCAAAGAGTGACAAACTACAATATCAGGTTTAAAATGTTTTATTTCATTTTTTAAGAACTCTTTCCATTCTTCTAACTTTGGGTTATTTCTACTTGGAAATATAGGAAATGAAACTACATAATTTTCTTTAATTAAATCCATTGCAAGTTGTGATTGCCAATGAGGATAATCACTTCCTCCAAGTCCATGAAGTATTAATACTCTTTTACTCAAATTCTATCCTTTAATAATCTCTTACACATCTAACATATTTTTTCTTAATACGATTATCATAATACGGTGTCCCACTTATAAAATGCATATAATCAGCATAATACCAAAGTGTTCTCCAATGAGCTTTTGCTGCCCAATAACCGTCAGGAACATTATATTTAAATGCTCTATTTATATATGTCTTTGTATTAGTTTTATCAACTATTAACTCATACTCTTCAACTTTTGGCAATCGCCAATTATTAAATCCTAAATGTGTTATTTCTTTACAATATTTTGCTGCATTTTCATGATTTTTTAAAGTTTTAATAACTGAAATATTATCAAGCCACATAAGTTTTGCAACATCATCAATAACCACTTCTTTTTGACTATCTCTATTAATTTTTGCATCTAAAAATGAAAAAATTATCAAAATTACAAATAGATATTTCATTATCTATCCTTTATATTTAGTTATCTCAAATTTTCCTCTATTTAATTGTGACTCCACATTTTCATCTAAAAACTCAATTGTTATTTTATAGTCTTTTTTGAAAACAAAACCAACTAATTCTTTTTGTGAAGTTTTATTATCTTCTATTGTACTATGTTTTTTCCACTCTTCAAATTTTTTCTCATATAAATTTGTAATATTCTTTTCAAAATTATTTCTTGTATAAATCAAATAAATAACTAAAATAAGCAAAATAGCAAAAGGTATAATCAAATCATAATTCACAATATTTTCTCACTTCTTTATCTATTTGAAAAATTTCATCTATTGAAGTTGGATTAACGTTATTAAATTTTTTTATTGCATTCATTGTAATTTTTGAAATATCTAAAAATCCTATTTGAGAATTTAAAAATTTTGATACTGCAACTTCGTTAGCAGCATTTAAAACTACACCCAAATCAAGATTATTTAATATTTCATCTTTTATTTCCCAAATTGGATATCTTGAAACTTCTATTTTTTTAAACTCAAGATTTCCAATATCAATTAAATTTACAGGTTTTAATATCTGTTCATCACAACGACCAAGTATTGCATAAGCTATTGGAAGTTGCATTGAAGTATTAGCAATATGTGCAGTTGTACTTCCATCAACAAAATTTATAAAAGCATGAATGAGTGATTTTGTTTCTATTATTGCATCTAGTTTTCTAATGTCAAAAAGCCAAGCAGCTTCCATTAATTCAAACATTTTATTTGTCATAGTTGCACTATCAATTGTAATTTTATTTCCCATTGACCAATTAGGATGGGCAAGAGCTTCTTTAATTGAAACATTTGAAAGCTTATCAAGTGGATAATCCCTAAAAGATCCACCACTTGCAGTTATCATCATCGAATCAATTTTTTTATCTTGAAGTAAATACCAAAGCCCAAAATGTTCACTATCTATTGGACTTAAATTTTTTTGGTCTATAAATTTTCCAGCAACAACAAGTGATTCTTTATTTGCTAAAGCAATTTTTTTACCACATTCTATAGCTTTTAATGTTGGTTTTAATCCTAAAAATCCAACCAGTGCATTTACAACTGTTTTAGAACTACTATTTTCAATTGCTTCTAAAATAGCAGTTTCTCCAAAAGAAACATTATCATGACAAACTAAAGATATATCTTCTTTTCTATCAATAACAACTTTTTTAGGTTTAAACTCTCTTATTTGTTCATTTAGCAGTTTTATATTTCTTCCTGCAACTAAAACTTCAACATTCAAATCAAATTTTCGTGCAATATTTAAAGTATTTACGCCTATTGAACCTGTACTTCCAAGAAGTATCAAATGATTATCCTTAAAATTACAAGCATCGCAATTGCACCAAATAAATAGCCATCTGTTCTATCTAAAATTCCACCATGACCTGGTAAAATAGAACCACTATCTTTTAATCCTGCTTCTCTTTTTAAGTAACTTTCAAATAAATCACCAAATACTGAAGCAAAAGATACAATAGCTGAAACAATTATTGCGCCAATGATACTTATTTCATTAATAGAAGATAATGTTCCTAAAACAACAGCAAATGCAATTCCGCCAATTACACCTTCAACTGTTTTATTTGGACTTGTTTCACAAAATTTTGTTTTTCCAAATGTTCTACCAACAAAATAAGCTCCAATATCAGTACTTGCAACAATTACCAATAACCATAAAAGAGTCATTACTCCATACTCACTATAAAGCGTCAATAAAAATAAAAATGATGCTGTGGGATACAAAAGAGGCAAAAACAGTTTTTGATTCAATGTTCTTTTATAAGCTAATTGTGAAGCATAACCAATTGCTACAATAAAAATCAAATCAATAGGCATTGGATAAAAAAATGCTGCAAACCACAATAAAGCAGTGTAAACGTAAATACTATCACTTTTTAAACTATATAATTTTTTTGATTCAGAAATTGAAATCATTAACATAATTCCAAATACTAACCAAAATAAAAAATATGAATCAATATAGCCAAGTATTAACATAGCTAAAATTAAAACAATTCCTGTTTTTATACGAGTTGAACTCTCGTTTATTATCTCAGACATTTATCAAACCTTAAAGTTAAAAGTTTTTAATTATACTAAATTTTGGCTTTTGGTTACTTTGTTTTGTTTGTTTTAATTAATGTTAGTTTAAATAAGAAACATCCTATTAAAAAATAGGATGTTAAATTAAAAAGATATTAGAATAATCCAGCAATTTGATTTGCTATTTGTTTTTCTAAAATTGGTGTAGCTTCTTGTAATGTTAAATTCATTTTTGTAGCTTCTGCAAATAACATAGTTTTATGTTCTATATAATTTGTCTCATATTGTTGAGCTGTAGCATTAGCCATATTTGAATTTAATTTACCAGATGCATCTGTATTTTTAATATTTCCTGAGAAAGTATTCATAAATCCAGCTTTACCAGAATCACTTACACTTGATTGTCCATTTGCTGTTGCACTTGAAGTATAAACTTTTCCATTTGCTTTTTCTCTAATTAAAATATCAACTTGCATTTGATAAATTGTGTCTTCTGTAGCTTTTGCTAATAAACCTCCAACTAATGCAGCTCCTAAACCAACACCAATTGCTTGTCCTGCTCCACCATTATTATAAGCAGAAATTCCAGCACCAGCTGCACCAGCTGCAACTGCTCCACCTGCTGCGTTATTTTCTTGTTTTTTATCACAATATAAAACATTCATCATTAAAACATAAGTTGCTTGTTCTGGATCTTCTACAATAGTGTATCCTTTTGCCTGTAGCTCAGTTAAAATACTATTTTCAAGATTTATTTTTTGCCCACTTGTGTTTTTACTTGAAACAAAAATTAATCTTTTACTTTTTGCTACAGGATTTATAAATACACTTTGTGTCATTTTTGAACTTGTTTGTAGTTCCGTTGTAGCACAACCTGAAAAAAATAATGCAGATACAGCAATACTCAATCCCAATGTTTTAATTTTATTCATTCCTTCTCCTTATAATTAATAACAAAATTATATTATCAAAATATCTCTTATATGACTCTTTTTTTTAAACTTAAAATATTTTGTAAAATTTCATTCTTTTAATGTTATATTTAATTCTCTTTAAATTCTTACAACTGCTGTTGTATAAGGATTGTATAAAACATTTGCTCCTACTTGAATTTTAACATTTCTTCTTTGTGTAAAATCTACTTCATAAGTTCCTGAATAATCAACTGAAAATTTTACGCATAAAGTTGCTGCTTGGTTTATCACACTTTGAGGAATTTCTTTTTTTGTATTTTGTACAATTACATGACAAGATGGTCTATCTTTTAAATGAAACCAAAAATCACTTGCTTTTGAATTTTCTAGTAAATAAATATTTTCCCTTTCACTAGAACCCAACATTATTTTATAACCTTCAAAAAAGAAACTTTCAAAAGATTGTGCTTTTTTTGTTTTAGTTTGATTTCTTTCTTTTTTAGGCAATAAAAATTCACACTCTTCAATTGAAGTTGCATTTTTAAGATTATTTATCAATCTTAATAAATAATCTAACTTTTCAGTTAAATTATCTTTTTCTAAAGAGATATTTGATGCTTTTTGTTTCGCTCTTTTTGCTTTTTTAAATAAATCATTTGAATATTTTGAAGCACTTGCTTTTCCTTCTAAATCAATTTCAATTTCAACGCCTTCATAATTATAAACTTTAAAACTTTTTTGATAAGGTTTAATATTATGTAAATTTGACAAAATTAAGTTTGCTTTTTCATATAAACTATTTGATTCAAATTCTAGTTCTTCTTTTTTTGGTAAAGATTCAATAGTCTTTTTTAGTTTTGTCACTTTTTTTTCAATTTGTGAAATTTTTTGTTTTTTTATATTTTCTAAATTTTCAAGTTCACTTTTTTCATAAATTTCATACAAATAATCTTCAATATTAGTAATCTCTTCCATCTTTGGAATAAAATTTTGTTTTGGAACTTCATCTAACTTATGTCCCACTTTAACAACTCTACTTGAAGAGAATTCATCAATATGTCTTAAGGCTTCAATTACTACTCTATTTTCATCTAAAATGATTATATTTGTGTGTTTTCCTGTAAACTCTAATTGTAATATTGTTGTTAATTTTTTATAAGAAGATGAAGAATTTACTTTAATATTTATAATTTTATCTTCGTTATAAAGCTCAAAATTCTCTATTTTCGAGTTGTTAAATCTTTTTTGTAAACTTACATCAAATGGCGCATTAAAATCTTTTTTAGAAGATAAAATCTTTTTATGCTTAAATATTCTTGCATTTCCTTTAGAAACATCAAAATAGACTATATTTCTATTATTAAATTCAATTATAATTAAATTATTGTCTATTCTCCTTATTGACTTGATATTTTGGGCATTTAAAGATAAATATTGTACTATTTCCTTTAATAAAAAATATTTCATTTTAGTTCACTTTTTATTTAATTTTCTAAGAGCATTTTTATATACATTAGATATAATTGTACCTAATTTTTCATTAGGGAGTATAATATGAAATTATTAAATATAATTATTGCGGGTACATTAGCACTTGGTGTTGCATCAACATCTTTATCAGCTGATGCAGTTAAAGGACAAAAACTTTTTAGTAAATTACTAAAAGAACCTTGTGGAATGACAGGAGCAAAATTTGCTGCAAAACATACACAAGAAGAGTGGAAACAAATCAAAGAATCTGGAAACTTTGAAAAAGAAGTTATTACTATTTGTCCAAATGTAAAAGCAGGAGATGTTAAAGAATCTGCAATGGAACATATTTTTGACTTTACAGTTGAATTTGCAAGTGATTCAGGAAATGTTCCTTCTTGTTAATAATATGTTTTTTCAAGAAATTATTTTAAAGGGTGAGTGAACTTACCCTTTTTTAATGCATTGTCGTAAAATTCAGAAGTCAAATATAAAAGGAATCATATGAAAAAAAATTTAATTGCAATGTCTGTGGTTGCTGCTTTAACTACAACATCATTTGCAAATGACTTAAATAAAGAAATGTACAATCAAATACAAGCATTGAAAGCTAAACTTGATGCATTAGAGAAAAAAATGGCTGAACAAGAAGCTAAACAAAAAACTCAAACACCAGCAGTTACAATAGTTGATGAAAAAAGAATTGAGAAAATTGAAAAAAAACTTGATACAGTTTCAAAAACTGCAACAGCTGCAAAAATTCAAAGTGGAAATGATAATTTAAAATGGGATGTTGATTTTAGAACACAAGTTGATAATATCCAATATAAACATGTTGATGGTTCAAAATCTAAAAATAACGCACTTCTAACAAATAGATTATGGTTAGGTATGGGATACAAGGCAGATGATAATTCATCATTCCATGGTAAATTATCTTATAACAAAGCTTTTGGAGATACAGCTGATCATAGCCAATCAAATACAAATCCAGGTTATGCAAACTTTGACTGGGTTACAAATGAAAATGCAACAGATAATAGTATAAAATTAAAAGAAGCTTATTGGTTATATCAAAAAGAAAAATTATTTGGAGCTGATATTCCATGGGCAGCATCAGTTGGAAGACGACCTTCAACAGATGGTTTACCAATCAATATTAGAAATGATCAACAACCAAACTCTCCGCTATCACATACAGTTGATGTTGAATTTGATGGTTTCTCACTTAAATTTGATACACAAAGTTTAACTGGACTTACAGGTTCTTGGTTTAAAATCTGTGGAGGAAGAGGTTTAACTAATGCTAAACCTAGATTTGATATGTCAGGTACTGCTTATGCATCTGATGATGATAAAAATGTTGATGTTGATATGTTAGGATTTATTGCCGTACCATATGATGATGGTCAATATTCTGTTCATATGCAATATTCACATGCTTGGAATTTAATTGGATTTGATGGACAATCATTAAATAATTTTAATACAGCCTACTATAATTATTCTATGAATCCAACAGATGTAAATAATGCTTATGCTTTACAAATGGCAACACCTTCATTTAAAGATGTTGGTGATATTGATTTAGCAACGGTTTTATTTAAAACTGAAGGAATTGGAAATGGTATTTCTGATTATTTAGATAATACTATTGCTTTTGCTTCATTTGCAATGAGTAAAACAAATCCAAATGATATTCCAGGTGGAATGTTAGGTTCAACTGATTCTGAAAATGGATATTCTGTTTGGTTAGGAGTAAATGCACCTTGTCCAATCGATCCAGACAATGCAAAAATAGGATTTGAATGGAATAAAGGAAGTAAATACTGGAGATCAATGACTTATGGCGAAGACACATATGCTGGAAGTAAAATTGCAACAAGAGGTCAAGCTTGGGAAGTTTATAGAACTCAAAAATTAACTAAAGCTTTAAGTTTTGGTGTTAGTTATGTATTTATGGATTATGACTACACAGGTTCAAACTCATTCTTTGGAGCTGATGGAACACCTGTAGCTATTTCTGAAGCGGCAGGAAGTGCAGTATCTGAAGCACAAGATGTTAGAGCTTATATGAGATATAAATTCTAATTTTATAAAATAAAAGAGGTTTCCTCTTTTATTTTAAATCATATTTATCAAATTTATAAATAATTTTTTCAGCTAATTCAATCATTTTTATATTTAAATTTTTAAACTCTTTATTTTTCATTTTAACTAATAAATCATCGTAAATATGTGAATAAGGATATAAAATAAAATATATATATTCTTTAGAACGAGATTCTTTATTTAATTCTTTAAACCAAAGAGCAAGAAGTGAAAAATAAAGCATTGAAGGATTAAAAGATTCATTTTCTTTCAAGTTTTTTGATATTTCTTTATTTATAAAATTGTATCCATCTAAAATAGCTTTAATTCTATAATGTTTTCTATTTTGTATATAATAATTTTCAGGAAATGTTACGTTCAAAATTTGTTTTAACATATCATTTCCAATATCATTAAAATTGTCAATAATCTCTTTATCAATACCATAATTATTAGTATCAATCTTATCTTTATATGATAAAATTAAATCTTTACAAAATAACAATAAACTTTCTGTTTTTATTTTTGATACATTTAAAATCATAGCCAATTGTAACAAAATTTCACTAAATTAAATCATATCTCATTAAGTTTAAGTCATTTTGAGGTAAAATAAACATAATTTAATAAATAATTAAGAAAAAAAGGAAATTATTGGAACCTATTGGAATATTAAAAGATGGTCAAATTTATGACCTTCAAACTGCAGACGCGCTAAATATCCAAGGAGAAGAGATAAAAGCTGATGATTCAAAAGAATCTTTAGATATTTTAAGACACTCATGTGCACACTTAATGGCTCAGGCTATCAAAGAACTTTATCCTGAGGCAAAATTCTTCGTTGGACCAGTTGTAAAAGAAGGCTTTTACTATGATTTCAAAGTAGAAAGTAAAATTTCAGATGACGATTTACCTACTATTGAAAAGAAAATGAAAGAAATTGCGGATAGAAAACTTCCTATCACAAGACATGAAACCTCAAAAGAAGAATTCTTTGAAAAGTTTAAAAATGATGAATTAAAGCAAGCCGTTCTAAAAAATATCAAAGATGAAACTTTAACAATCTATAAGCAAGGTGATTTTGAAGATTTATGTAGAGGTCCTCACTTACCAAATACAAGAATGATTAGAAGTTTCAAATTAACAAGAGTAGCTGGAGCTTATCTTGGCGGTGATGAAAAGAATGAAATGATTACGAGAATCTATGGAATTGCGTTCTTTGATAAACAAGCACTTTTTGATTATACAAGAATGCTTGAAGAAGCTAAAAAAAGAGACCATAGAAAATTAGGAACAGAATTAGAACTATTTACATTTAATGATGATGTTGGTGCTGGTCTGCCTATGTGGTTACCAAAAGGTGCAAGATTAAGAAGTAAATTAGAACACCTACTTTATAAAGCGCACAGAATTAGAGGTTATGAACCTGTTCGAGGACCTGAAATTTTAAAAGCAGAAATGTGGAAAATATCTGGTCACTATGCAAACTATAAAGAAAATATGTATTTTACTACTATTGATGATCAAGAGTATGGAATAAAACCAATGAATTGTGTTGGACATATTCAAATATTTAAAAATAATCTTGTTTCATATAAAGAACTACCAAAAAAACTTTTTGAATATGGTGTTGTTCATAGACATGAAATGAGTGGAGCTATGCATGGATTATTTAGAGTAAGAGAATTTACTCAAGATGATTCACATATATTTTGTACACAAGATCAAATAAAACAAGTTATTTTTGAAGTATTAGAGTTTGTTGATACTTTATTAAAAGTTTTTGATTTTAAATATGAAATTGAAGTTTCTACAAAACCTGAAAAAGCTATTGGTGATGATATTTTTTGGGAAAAAACTACAAAAGGTATTATGGATGCTTTAGATGAAAATAATATCTCTTATGGAATTGATGAAGGTGGTGGAGCTTTCTATGGTCCAAAAATTGATATTAAAATTCTTGATGCTATTGGAAGAAAATGGCAATGTGGTACAGTTCAAGTTGATATGAATTTACCTTCAAGATTTGAAGTTGAATATATAAATGAAAAAGGTGAAAAAGAACAACCTGTTATGATTCATAGAGCGATACTTGGTTCTTTTGAAAGATTTATTGGTATTTTAACTGAACACTGTGCGGGAGAATTTCCATTTATAATTGCTCCAACACAAGTTATTTTTGTGCCAATTGCTGATTCTCATATTGAATATGCAAAAGAATTACAAAAATGTTTATTAGAAGATGATATGGATTCTGAAATTTACAACATGAATGAAAGTTTAAATAAAAGAATTAGAATGGCAGAAAAGCAAAGAGTTCCAATGATAGTTGTTATTGGAGATGAAGAAGTTGCTAATAAATCTGTTGCATTAAGAAATAGAAGAACTAGAGAACAATCAAACATGAGCAAAGAAGAATTTATTTCAATGCTAAATGAAATCAAAAACGGGAGCAAAATTTGAGTAAAGACAAAAGAAAAGATGATGTAATCATGAATGAAATGATTACATCAAAAGAAGTTAGGTGTACAAGTGATGAGGGGACGAATTATGGAATTATTTCAACTTCTGATGCATTAAATCTTGCAGATGAAATGGGCTTAGATTTAGTTTTAGTTGCACCTGATGCAAAACCACCTGTTGCGAAAATTATGGATTATGGTAAATTTAGATACCAACAAGAAAAAAAGAAAAAAGAAGCTAAAAAGAATCAAAAAGTTATTGTAATAAAAGAGATTAAACTTTCAGTAAAAATTGCTGAAAATGATATCAATTACAAAGTTAAACATGCAAGAGAATTTTTGGATGAAGGAAATCATGTTAAATTTAGAGTTTTCTTAAAAGGTAGAGAAATGGCTAATCCTCAATCAGGAATTGATGTACTAAACAGAATTTGGCCTATGCTAGAAGACATTGCTATTATGGATAAAGAACCTAAACTTGAAGGAAGATACGTAAATCTTATGGTTCTTCCTAAAAAAGACTAAACTCACAATAAAAGAAGAAGTAAAACTCTTCTTTTCTCCCCTTAAATTTTTACATTTAAACTTAAACTAAACAAAATTTCAGTAAAATCCAAAACTTTTTCATTAATATTATGAAAATGCAAATTTATAAGGAGGATTCTTCAATGCCAAAAATGAAAACTGTTAGTGGCGCTTTAAAAAGATTTAAAGTGAAGAAAAATGGGTCAATTAAAAGAGGTTCAGCTTTTAGAAGCCATATCTTAACTAAAATGACTCAAAAAAGAAAAAGAAACCTACGAGGACCAAAAACTGTACATAGTACAGATGCTGGAAGAATACTTGTAGCATTATGTAAAGCGTAATTACTTAAAATTTAAGTAATTTTTGTCCCTCCATCAAAGATGGAAAAGTTCAGCTTATTGCTGACACCTTATTAGAAATAATGGTTAAGAAAGGAAATATATATGCCTAGAGTTAAAACTGGTGTTGTTAGAAGAAGAAGACATAAGAAAGTATTAAAAGCTGCTAGAGGATTCTTCAGTGGTAGAAGAAAACACTTTAGAAAAGCTAAGGAACAATTAGAAAGATCTTTAGTTTATGCTTTTAGAGATAGAAGACAGAAAAAAAGAGATATTAGAAAATTATGGATTATAAGAATCAATGCAGCTTGTAGATTAAATGATATTAACTACTCAAGATTCATGAACGGATTAAAATTATCTGGTTTAGAATTAGATAGAAAAATTTTAGCTGATATGGCTATGAATGATTCTGCTGCATTTGCATCATTAGTAGTTACTGCTAAAGCTGCACTAAAATAAATTTGCAAAAACATAAAAAAGGGTAGAAAGAAACTTTCTACCCTTTTTTTTATTTAAAATATTTTTTTACTTTTTTCTCAAAATTAATCTAAAAACAAACCTCGGTATTAATAACAATATATAAATAATAATTGAAAAAAATAAAGGATGTAAAAATCCAAATCCATATACAGATGAATTGGGCAATGCAAAAAAATGTTCAAGAGGATAATTTAAAAACTCTTTGTAATGCATTCCTATACTTAAGAGTATAAGAACACATAAAAAAATTGTTAATTCATTTTTCAAGAATTAACCTTATGCTTTGCCACTTAACATACCATACTGTGTCATAGGTTTTAATAAATAAACTTTTAATAACCACCAAATATATCTTTCTTGTGTTGGATCAAGAGGGAAAGATGGAGTTGGTTTTGCTGTCCAATCAAACTCAGCTAACATTACTTTTCCTATATCAGTTATTAAAGGACAAACTGTATAACCAGCATATTTTGCTGTTGGCTCTTTCCCTTCCATTACGGCAATTAAATTATCAACCAATACTTTATATTGTTTTCTTACACTTCCGCCTGTTTTACCCATAGGAACAGCGGCAATATCACCTAATGAAAAAATATTTTTATATTTTACATGTTGCAATGTTTCTTTATTAACAGGTACCCACCCTTTAGCTGAACCAATTGCAGATTTTCCTATTTCATCTGGAGCTTTTTGTGGAGGTGTAATATGTAAGAAATCAAATGGTACTTCAATGTTTTGATGTTTAGTTACCATTTCATACTCTTCTAGATCTTTATCATATGCACCTTTTTCTTGCCAGTGTTTGTCAAAAGTTGCAATTTTTTTATTTATATCAACTGCAATTAAATTGTGATTAAAATTCCATTTCATATCTCTTGCTATAAATTGTTTTTCAATTGCATCTGCATACTCTTTTACACCAAATAATTTTCCACTATCTGCATAAAATGTTAATTCGGCATTCGCTCTTGCTTTTGCTTCATTTAATCTAGCATTTGTTAAATACATAACTTTCTTTGGTGCTCCACCGCATTTTATTGCAGTATTTGGGTCAGTGAACACACCTTTTACTTTTTGTCCATCTTTTGCTTTTTGTACAAATTTTTGCATTTGTTCCCACATAGCAACAGCAGAATCAACATTATAAACAGATGTAACACCAGAATCGCCAAATACTTTTAGTATTTTAGAAGCATCTCCTGCTGTATAAGCATCTCCTATCTCTTCTAGTCCTTTAATCGCACCATAGTCTAATGCTATTCCAGCAGTTACAATTAAAAAGTCATAAGTTAGTGTTTCCCCTGATTCTAATGCAACTTTATTTGCTTCTGGATTAAAATCAATTGCTTTATCTTTTAAAAGAGTTACACCTTTTGGTAAAAAATCTTTTGTATTGTAATCAATATCTTCTTTTTTGTAAATTCCTGATGCAACTAATGTAGTCCCTGGTTGATATGTTACTGATTTTGGATTTGGTTCAACAATTGTAATATCAGGATTTGATAAATGATTAACTAATCTTGCTGCAGTTGAAATACCAGCCAATCCCCCTCCAATAATCACAATTTTCCCTGTTGCTTCACTTGCTTTTGCCTCTGTATTTGCTTCTGCATTAGTTCCTGAAAATAAATAAGCTGCTGAACCTAATCCTGCTAACTTAAAAGCTTCTCTTCTTGAAATTCCAGCTTTTTTTATCTCTGAATCAACTAGTTCTAGTGCTTCTTCTAGTTCATTTTTTGCCATTTTAATTTCCTTTTTTTTATAAAAACTATGTCTATAGAATAACAAAAAAGATATAATAAGCCACTTATATATTAGTTGTTAAAATTTATAAGAATTATTATTTTTATTTATATAAGATAATGATTTTTCATATTCATTTTTATTATTTATGTTCATAAATTCATCATCATTAGAAAAATTTATAATTTTATGTAAATTATTTTTTATCAAATAAAAAATTTTATGTATATCTTTTTTTAGCATTGTTTTAATAGTTAAACTTATATTTGATGAAAATACACCACATAAATTATGTATTTTTTCAGTTTCAGCTACACATATATCTACATCAATTGATTCATCAATAATTCTTTTTATTGAATCTATAGTTACAAATGGAGTATCAACAGTTATTATAAAAATTTTTTGATTATTTAATTTCTCAAAAATTGTATCTAATGCAAGTATTGGAGAATATATATCTTTATTTTCATCTAAAATAAGTGTTGTTTCATCAATAAAATCAAATTTATTCGTTTTTGAAGAGATATAAATATCTTTAAAATAAGGTTTTAATCTTTGGTATTGATATTCAATTATAGAATTATTATGAAGAAAAGGGAGAAGAGATTTATCTTCTCCCATTCGTGAGCTTTTACCTCCACTTAAAATTACACAAGGTATTTCAAATGGAAGTATATCCATTATAAGCTTCTTGGATCTGTTATATATCCTGAAATTGCAGATGCTGCAGCAACTGCACTATTTGCTAAATAAATTTTTGAACTTCTTGAACCCATTCTTCCAACAAAGTTTCTGTTAGTTGTAGAGATACAAACTTCTCCATCTCCTAAAATCCCCATATATCCACCTAAACATGCTCCACATGTGGGATTTGAAACAACTGCTCCAGCATCAACTAAAGTGTCAATGTAACCAAGTTTTGTTGCTTCTCTAAGAATTTTTTGAGTTCCAGGAGTTAAGATAAGTCTTACATGACGTGCTACTTTTTTACCTGCTAAAATTTCAGCAGCCATTTTAAAGTCACTTAATCTTCCATTTGTACATGATCCAATAAATACTTGATCAACTCTAATATTATCACTAACTGCTTGAGAAACTGAGTGACCATTTGATGGTAAGAAAGGATATGCAATAACTGGTTCTAATTTTGCTACATCTATTTCAATAACTTGACAATAGTTTGCATCATCATCAGAATAGTGAATTTTTGGTTCAGCTCTTAATCCACCATTTGCAGCACTTACTTTATCTAAGAATTCTTTTGTAATTTCATCATATGCAACAATACCATTTTTTGCACCTGCTTCAATAGCCATGTTACATAAAGAGAATCTATCATCCATTGATAAATATTGAATTGTATCACCAGTAAATTCTAAAGCTTTGTATAAAGCTCCATCAACACCTAAAATTCTAATAATTTCTAAAATTAAATCTTTTCCTGTAACAAATGGTGCTGGTTTACCTTTGAATACTACTTTAATTGATTCTGGAACTTTAAACCAGTTACCACCTGTAATCATTCCAAAAGAGATATCTGTACTTCCCATACCTGTTGAGAAAGCACCTAATGCACCATGAGTACATGTATGTGAATCTGCTCCAATAATAACATCACCAGGGATTACTAAACCTTTTTCTGGTAATAATGCATGCTCAATTCCCATATCTTTTTCATCAAAGAAATTTTTTAAATTGTGTTTCATTGCAAAATCTCTTGAGATTTTTGCTTGGTTAGCAGAAGCTATATCTTTTGCTGGGATAAAGTGGTCTAAAACAATTGCAAAACCATCTGGATTAGCAAGTTTTTCAAAACCACCATCTTCAAAAGCTCTAATTGAAATAGGAGTTGTAATATCATTTCCAATTACCATATCAATTGGACTTCTTACGATTTCACCTGCATATACAACTTTTCCTACATGTTCACTAAAAATTTTTTCTGTTATTGTTTGACCCATAAAATATTCCTGTCATTTTCTAAAATTTGTTGGATTATATCTAAATTTATTTTAAGCTACAAATCTAGTATTAAATCTCGTTTTTCTTCTTTTCTTCTCTTGATTGCTTAATTTGCTTGTAAATTATTATAACCACACCTAAATCTATAATAACATCTGCAAAGTTAAAAATTGCAAATTCAAACCAATGATGCCAATAAAAATAATCAACTACTCCACCATAAGTAAATCTATCAAGTATATTTGATAATCCACCTGCAAAAAGTAATGCTATTGGCACATAATACTCTTTAAAAATATCTTTATTCATAAATAAATAAATCATTGCTATTAAAACTATTGATAATTGAATATATTTCAAATAATGCTCTAAAAAAGAGAACATTGAAAATGCTACTCCATAGTTATATGCCAATTTTAAAGACATATAAGGACCATCAACATCCCAACCTAAATTTGCAAAACCATATTTAACAACTTGGTCTATTATAAATACAACTACAAATATAGTTGCTGCAATTTTTAACTCTTTTTTCATAATGCTTTTTTAAAAAATGATATTAAAGTTTGCATTCCATCTTCAACATCTTTTTTATTTTTACCTTCTAAAAGAAGTCTTATTTTATTTTCAGTTCCTGAATATCTAATCAAATCTCTTAAACCTTTATTTCTTAAAGGTTTTAAAAGTTCGTCTAAACCTTTAATTTCATTTAATGGTATTTTTTCACTAACTTTCATATTATGTAAAATTTGAGGATACAATTCAAATGGATTTAAAACTTCACTTGCTTTTTTTCCAGATTTAATAATCAATGCTAAAACTTGTAAAGCAGATGCTAATCCATCTCCTGTTTTTGCTACATCTGAAAAAATAATATGTCCACTTTGTTCACCACCAAAGTTTATGCTTTTTTCTTTCATAACTTCTAAAACATATTTATCTCCAACATTAGATCTAAATAGTTTTATTTTATGACTACCTAAATAATCTTCTAAAGCTTTATTTGACATAACAGTTGCTACACAACCATTGCCTTCTAAAAGATTTTCGTTTTTTAAATAAGCACAAAGTGCACCTATTAATTTATCACCATCGACAATTTCACCGTTTTCATCAACAACAACCAATCTATCCGCATCACCATCTAAAGCTAATCCAATATCAGCTCTATACTCTTTTACTAATTTTGCCACAGTTTCTGGATGCATTGCTCCACAATTATCATTTATATTAAATCCATTTGGTTTATTATTAATTGTTATTACATCAGCACCTAACTCTTCTAAAATTGTTGGTCCTACTTTGTATGCTGCTCCGTTTGCACAATCAAGAACAATTCTAAGACCTTTTAGAGTTAAATCTTTAGGAAAAGAACTTTTAATTGAAACAATGTATCTTCCAATAACATCATCAATTCTTTTTGATGAACCAATTTCTTTACCAGTTACTTGCTCATTTGTCATTAATTCAACATCACTAAATATTTTTTCAATCTCTTCTTCAGCAGCAATACTTAACTTATCACCATGATTGTCAAAAAATTTAATACCATTATCTTCAAAAGGATTGTGAGATGCACTTATCATAATTCCTGCATCACATCTCATACTTTCAGTTAAGTATGCAATTGCAGGTGTTGGCATTGGTCCAATTTGAATTACATCATATCCAACAGCAGTCAATCCACTTACAAGTGCATTTTCTATCATATAACCACTTCTTCTTGTATCTTTTCCTACAAGAATTTTTTTAGTTGTTGAATGCTTTCTAAAATAGATTCCAGCAGCTTTTGCTAATTTCAATACTGTAATTGCATCTAAGAAATCACCTGCCTTACCTCTAACGCCATCTGTTCCGAATAGTTTCATTAAACCTTCCTAAAATTAAACTCTCTTTAAGTTACTTTGGGTAATATTCTACCCTTAAAATTTTTACAAAGAGGTTAAAAAAAATGGCAAATCATAAATCTTGCGAAAAAAGAGCTAGACAAACAAAGATTAAGACTGAGAGAAATAGATTTTATAAAACTAGAATCAAAAACGTAACTAAAAATGTATTATCTGCAATTGAAATAGCTGATAAAGAAAAAGCTGTAGAAGCTATGAAAGCAGCAAACAAATACCTACATCATTGTGTATCAAAAGGTATTTTAAAACAAGGTACTGCTGCAAGAAGAGTTAGTAGATTACAAGTAAAAGTTAACGCTATATAATTTATGTTAAAAGATAAACTACAACCATTTATCAACAGATTTGAGGAAATTAATGAATTATTAATGTCTCCAGATATTACTGCTGATATAAAAAGAATGACTGATCTTTCAAAAGAACAGTCAAGTATTCAACCTATTGTTTCTAAAGCTAGAGAATATATTAAATTAATAGATAATATTGAAGAAAATAAACTTATGCTAGATGATTCTGAACTTGGAGACTTAGCAAAAGAAGAGTTAAAAGAATTAGAAATAAAAAAACCAAAGCTTGAAGAAGATATTAAATTTTTAATGATTCCTAAAGATCCTAATGATGATAAAAATATCTATTTAGAATTAAGAGCTGGTACAGGTGGAGATGAAGCTGCAATATTTGTAGGTGACTTATTTAGAGGTTATTTAAGATATGCAGAAAACAATGGTTGGAAAGTTGAAATTATGAGTTCAAGTGAGAGTGAATCTGGAGGATACAAGGAAATAGTTATTCTTGTTAAAGGTGACCACGTTTATTCAAAACTAAAATTTGAGGGTGGTACTCATAGAGTTCAAAGGGTTCCCGCAACTGAATCTCAAGGACGAGTTCACACATCAGCAATTACTGTTGCAGTTATGCCTGAAGTTGATGATGTTGAAGTTGAAATTGATCCTAATGATTTAAAAATTGATGTTATGAGAGCCAGTGGAAATGGTGGTCAATCTGTAAATACTACAGACTCGGCTGTTAGAATCACTCATATTCCATCTGGTATAGTAGTAACAAACCAAGATCAAAAATCTCAACATAAAAATAAAGACAGAGCTATGAAAGTTTTAAAAGCAAAACTTTATGAAATTGAGATGCAAAAGAAAATGGAAACAGAAGGTGCTACTAGAAAAGAGCAAGTAGGCACTGGTGATAGAAGTGGAAGAATTAGAACTTATAACTATCCACAAAATAGAATCAGTGATCATAGAATCAACTTAACTCTTTATAGACTTGACTACATCATGAATGATGGTTTATTTGATGAAGTAATTGATCCTCTTATTGCTGATCATCAATCTAAACTTATCGAAGCTAATGGATTATAATCCATTAGCTTTTTTTATCTATGATAGAACTAAATACAACTTATATTCACTACAAAAATAAAAAATTTTATATTCCTCTAAATTTCTGTAAGATACAAGAAAATGACATTTGGGTAAAAGCAGTTATTTATAAACCTGAAGATAACGAAGAACTTTTCGTAAGAACTTACCAAGAATTTCAAGAAAAATTTATTAAACAACAAAACTAACTATTCCTTATAGTAACCAAAATGTAACCAACTAACATTAAACTTTCACGGTAAAAAAAATTATCGGAGATAAAAATGACTTTCAAAAAAACATCTATGGCTTTAATTGCAAGTGCTTTATTAGCAACTACGTTAAGTGCAAGAGACCAAATTAAAATTGTTGGTTCTTCTACTGTATATCCTTTTTCATCATCAGTAGCTGAAGAATTTGGAGCTACTACAAAATTTCCTACTCCTGTAGTTGAATCAACTGGTACTGGTGGAGGAATGAAACTATTTTGTGCTGGTGTTGATTTAAATACTCCAGATATCACAAATGCTTCAAGAAGAATGAAAGACAAAGAATTTAAAATGTGTGAAGAAAATGGTGTAACAGATATCACTGAAGCATTAATTGGATTTGATGGTATTGCAATTGCTCAATCTGCAAAAGTTAAAGGGTTCAATGTAACAAAAGAACAATTAGCATTAGCAGTAGCTCAAGAAGTTCCATCAAAAGATGGTAAAACATTAATTGCAAATCCATATAAAAAATGGTCAGATATTGATGCATCTTTACCAAATAGAGAAATTATTGTTTACGGACCACCTAAATCATCTGGGACAAGAGACTCTATTGAAGAATTAGTATTACAACATGTATTTGAAAAAATGCCAGTTTATACTGATTTATATAAAGCTGATGAAAAAGCAAATAAAAAATATAAAGCTTATTCTGTTTTAAGAACAGATGGTGTTTATGTTGAGTCTGGTGAAAATGACAACTTAATCGTTCAAAAATTAACTAAAAATGAAGCTGCAATTGGTATTTTTGGATATTCATTTTTAGAAGAAAACAAAGATAAAGTTGTTGGATTAAGTATCGAAAATACTATGCCAACTGTTGAAACAATTTCATCTGGTAAATACCCAATTGCTAGATCTATGTATTTCTATATTAAAAATCAACACGCAAAAGATGTTCCAGCATTAAAAGATTATACGAACTTATTTATGTCTGAAAAAATGATTGGAAGTGATGGTATCTTAACTGAACTTGGTCTTGTATCATTAACTGATGATGTAAGAGCAGCTGCAAGAACAAAAGTTATGAATAACGAAAAAGTAACTTTAGAATCTTTAAAACATTAATTATAAAAAAAGAAAGAGTTTTTCTCTTTCTTTATCTTAACATGCAAATTACATTATTAAGTTTTTATCTGTTAACGCGAACAAAGAGATAAAAACTTAATAATGTAATTTTTAGGAAAACTATGCCAAATTGGACTGAAATAATAGAAAAACTTGATTATGCTTTTCAGCCTATAATCTATTCTCATAGTGGCAAAATATATGCAGTTGAAGCATTATTACGAAATACTAATTTAATTCCAGAATTAACATCAATTGATGATTTATTTAACCTAGCTTTTAATGATGATTATTTATATGAACTTGATTTACAATTAAGAGAAAAGGCTATAAGTAAATTTTCAAAAATTAAAATAGATAATATAAAACTTTTTTATAATCTTGACAATAGAATAATTTATAACAAAAAATATTCTCAAGGAAATACTGCAAAAATTTTAAAAAAATATGGTTTAAATAAAGATAGAATCTGTTTTGAATTAAGTGAAAAAGGAACAGCAATAGAACAAAATGCCCTTTCTACTATGATTCAAAAATATAAACAAAGTAGCTATACAATTGCAATTGATGATTTTGGGATTGGTGTTTCAGGATTAAAACTTTTATATTTTAGTGAAGCAAACGTTATAAAATTAGATAGATTTTTTATTACAAATATTGACCAAGATTCAAAGAAAAAACTTTTTTGTTCTTCTATTATTGAAATGGCGCATATTATGGGAATGCAAGTTGTGGCAGAAGGAATTGAAACAGCAAAAGAGTTTTATACTTGTAAAGATATTGGTGCGGATTTTATTCAAGGTTATTTAGTTCAAAGACCAACTTTACAAATAAATGATATTACAAGTACATATTTAAATATTATCACATTAATAAATGATGATAAAAGATTAAATGCAACTAATATTATTAATGATGAATTTATAGAAGAAATTACACCTTTGAGCGTAAACACTTCTTTGTATGATTTATTTGTTCACTTTAAAGAAAATACTAAAATACATTTTGTTCCAATTATTGATGAATTTGAAAACTTTTTAGGAATTATCTATGAAAGCGATATAAAAAAAATCTCTTATTCTCAATATGGATTATCACTTGCACAAAATCAAACTGTTTCTTCAACATTAATAAAATATATAAAACCTGCTTTATCTGTAGAAATTTCTTGGGGCATAGATAAAATACTTGAAATGTATAATTTAAAAGCAAATGATTCTTTAGGTATATTTATAACTGATTCAGACAAGTATAAAGGTTTTATAAATTTAAATTCTCTTTTAACTTTATCTTATAAAAGAAATATTGAAATAGCAACAAATCAAAATCCTCTTACTAAACTTCCAGGGAATAATCAAATTGAGAAATTTATAGAAAAAAGTTTAAAAAAGAATCAAAAAGTTATAACTCATATAATCTATTTTGATTTTAATGATTTTAAACCTTTCAATGATATTTATGGCTTTAGGCAAGGAGATCGTGCAATTCTAATTTTTTCAGAACTATTACAAAAACGTTATCCAAAAGATGCTTTTATTGCACATATTGGAGGAGATGATTTTTTTGTAGGATTGAAAAATTATGAATATAAAGAAGTTTATGATTTAACAGCAGAAATTCAAGAAGAGTTTAAAAATAGTGCTAAAAATATCTATTCAAAAGAAGACAAAAAGAATGGATATATTATTTCAAAAGATAGATTTAATATGGAAAGAAAATTTGATTTATTATCTGTATCTTCTGCAATTATGGAAATAAATGGTGAATCAAATATAAATAATTTTGACAACTCCTTAAATATCTTAAAAAAAGCATCTAAAGGTTCAGACAAACCAATTTCTAGCATCTTATAATGTAACCATTATGTAATCAACTTTAATTAAAATTTTACAAAATTTAATATAAAGGCAAAAGTATTGAGCACTTTTGAATCGAGAAAAAAACAGAGAGAACTTATTGAAAAATTAATCAAAATTGGGCTTATTTGTGCAGCAGCAATCTCAATTTTAACTACTTTTGGTATTTTATTCTCAATTTTATTCGAAGCCATCGAATTTTTCAAATTAAGAAGTTTTTGGTATTTTATAACTGGTACAGTTTGGAGTCCAGGAGTTGTTGGTAGCCAATTTGGAGCACTTCCAATTTTTGCTGGAACATTTGTAATTACTTTAATTGCATTAGCTGTTTCTATTCCTATTGGGCTTGGTAGTGCTATTTATATGAGTGAATATGCAAGTCCAAAATTAAGGGATTATTTAAAACCTTTACTTGAAGTTTTAGCAGGTATTCCAACAGTTGTTTATGGATTTTTTGCTGCAATTACTGTTGCACCTCTTGTTGTTAAAGTAGCAGAATCAGTAGGATTAGAAGCTACATTTAATAGTGCTTTAGCTTCTGGTATTGTTATGGGAATTATGATTATTCCAGTAATTTCATCTTTATCTGATGATGTTATTCGTGCTGTTCCAGATAGTCAAAGAAAAGCAGCATTTGGATTAGGAATGACTCATGGAGAAACAATAAAAAATATTGTTTTACCTTCTGCAATGCCAGGAATTATTTCTGCATCTCTTTTAGCTTTATCAAAAGCTTTAGGTGAAACAATGATTGTTGTTATGGCAGCAGGACTTAGACCAAATCTTTCTTGGAATCCTCTTGAAGATATGACAACAGTTACCGTAACTATTGTAAATTCACTGGTTGGAGATTTTGAGTTTAATTCACCTGAAACTCTATCAGCATTTGCCTTAGGATTAATACTATTCATAGTAACTCTAATTCTAAATATGATTTCGTTGTCCCTAATTAGAAAATTCAAAGAAAAATATAAAGTGAATACATTATGATAAAAAGAAAAAAGAAAAACAAACAAACTAATCCATTTTATGACCCTACTTTAAAAAGTAGACATGCAAGTGCAGCAAGATTTAAAAAGTTTACATTAACTTCACTAATTTTTTCTGTTGCTTTTTTAGTATTTTTCCTTTTTGATATTGTAGGAAAAGGTGTACCTGCATTTAAAATTGCCTATGTAAAAGTTGATGTTACTTTTAATGCTAAATCAATAGATGATTCAAGATTTGCCGTTGAAAAAAAATTCAGAGATATTGTTTCAAGAGCTTGGCTTAGAGATATTCCTGTTTTGATAAAACAACATCCTGAATACATGGATTCAACTCAACATCTTTGGGTTTTAGCAGATGATCAAGTTGATCAATATTTAAAAGGACATAACCACAAATTAAAAGACAAAGAGATTGCAATTGTTGATGAATTATATGCACAAGGATTAATAGAAAAAAAATTTAATACTATTTTCTTTACTAATGGTGATTCAAAAATTCCAGAATATGCAGGACTTTATTCAGCAATTATTGGTTCTGTTTTAACATTAATTATTACAATGCTTGTTGCATTCCCAATTGGAGTTATGACTGCAATTTATCTAGAAGAGTTTGCAGGAGATAATAAATTTACAAGATTTATTGAAATAAACATCAATAACCTTGCAGCTATTCCTTCAATACTATTTGGTCTTTTAGGTCTTGCAATATTTATCAATCTTTTTGGAATGCCTAGAAGTTCGCCACTTGTTGGAGGTTTAACTCTTGCGCTTATGACATTGCCAATTATTATTGTAAGTTCACGTGCAGCACTAAGAGCTGTTCCTGATAGTATAAGACAAGCGGGTTATGGATTAGGATTAAATAAAATTCAAGTTACAAAAGACCATGTTTTACCTTTAGCATTTCCAGGAGTTTTAACTGGTTCTATTATTGGGTTAGCACAAGCTATGGGAGAGACTGCACCATTGATTATTATAGGAATGATTGCATTTATTCCTGATGCTCCTTCAATGGTTACACAAGCATCAACTGTTATGCCAGCACAATTGTTTACTTGGGCTGGAATGCCAGAAGGTATGTATGTTGAAAAAACTGCTGCTGGAATTATGGTGTTATTAACAATCTTAATTTCATTAAATGCTATTGCAATTTATTTGAGAAAAAAATTAGAAGTTAAATGGTAAGAAGGAAAATAAAAAATGATTACAAATGATAATAAAAGTAAAATTGATGTTAGGAACTTGAACTTATTTTATGGTTCAAATCAAGCATTATTTGATATTACAGCAGATTTATATGAAAATAAAATAACAGCACTAATTGGACCTTCTGGTTGTGGAAAATCAACATTTTTAAGATGTATAAACAGAATGAATGATTTGATTCCAATAGTAAGAATTGATGGTTCAATTATAATTGATAACAAAAATATTTATGATAAAGATGTTGATGAAGTAAGTGTTAGAAAAAAAATTGGAATGGTATTTCAACAACCAAATCCTTTTCCAAAATCAATTTATGACAATGTAGCTTACGCTCCACTAAAACATGGGATTATTAAAAAAGGTAAAGAGTGTGATGAGTTAGTTGAAACTTCTTTAATAAAATCTGGTTTATGGAATGAAGTAAAAGATAAATTAACTCAACCTGGAACTTCACTTAGTGGAGGTCAACAACAAAGACTTTGTATTGCTAGAACAATTGCCGTTAGACCAGAAGTTATTTTAATGGATGAACCAACATCTGCACTTGATCCAATAAGTACAGAAAAAATTGAAGCTTTAATGCTTGAATTAAAACAAGATTACACAATTATCACTGTTACTCACAATATGCAACAAGCAGCAAGAGTTGCAGATTATACAGCATTTTTCCATTTAGGAAAATTGATTGAATATGATGAAACAGAAACTATTTTTGTTAATCCACATAATAAAAAAACAGAAGATTATATTACAGGGAGATTTGGATAATGTTAAAGCCTTATGAATCAAAATTACAAAATATTAAAGACGAAATTTTAAAAATTGGTGTTGATGTTGTTGAAGCATTAGAAATATGTTTGAATGCATTAGAAGAGAGAAAAATAGAAGATTTAGCAAATGTAAGTGTTACAGAAAAAAAACTTCTAATTAAATCAAATGAAATTGATAATATCATTGTTACAACTCTAGCTTTGTATTCACCTGAAGCAAAAGATTTAAGACAATTAGTTTCATTTCTAAAAATTACAAATGAATTAGTAAGAACAGGAGCAAATGCAAAAGATTTTGCAAAAATGTTCAAAAAATCATATTCTGAAGATTTAAATACAAGTATGATTTTAGAATATGCCGTTCCATTATTAAAATCAGCTCTTTTATCACTTAAAACATCAATTTCAATTATTGATGAAACAAATGCTGCTCATATTGAAGAAAAATATCATAGAGTTATTGTTGAAGAGAGTAAAACGGATGATTTATATTTAATGATTGAAAAAAATATTTTAAAACTAATCACAAAAAAACTTGATTTATCTAAAGAGTATTTTGATACTTTAAGTGCATTAAGAAGATTAGAGAAAATTGCAGATAGAGCTGTTTCTATAGCAAATCTATTACAATTTGCACAGATAGGAGGAGATATAGTACAATCATAATCTTTATGGTATACTTTCTCTTATGAAAAAAGCTATTAATAAAATTAAAGCATACTTTAGTACAAATTTTGAAGTTCTTGCAGCTTCTATTATATTTATTGGAATAATTGCTTCAGGTAAAGAGTTTTACAAAGCAATTATTTTAATGTTAGAATTTATTGTAATCATGGAAGTTGTAAAAATGGTCTCTGATTTTATCAAAAAAGAGACTTTACGACTTCGATATATTATTGATATTTTCATCATATTTTTAATCCGAGATGTTATTATATTAACAACAAATAAAGGTAGAGATTACTTTGATATTAGTTTTCTATTATTTGTAATCTTTGTTTTTTTTATGTTTAGAATACTTGCTATTAAATTTTCACCAGGTGTTATAAAAATTTCAAGAGATACCGTTATTGAATATGATGATGAAAGACCAAATAAAAAAGTTCTCCCTAAAAAAGAGTTAAATCCTGATGAATAATAAACTTATTTTAATTGTTGAAGATGAAGAAGATATTTTAGAACTTCTTGAATATACCTTACAAAAAGAAGGTTATGAAACTATTGGTTTTTTAACAATTGATAAAAATGTTAGAAAGATTTTAGATGAGGAACAAATTGATTTGATTTTAATGGATAGAAATCTTCCAGGAATTGAAGGAACAAGCTTTATCAATGAAATAAAACAACAAGGTTATTCTAATCCTGTTATTTATGTAAGTGCAAAAGATAATGATGAAGATATTATTGAAGGTTTTGATTCTCATGCAGATGATTACATAACAAAACCTTTTAATATTAAAGAACTTTGCGCAAGAATAAAAGCTGTTATCAAAAGAAGTTCAAAAGAAGTAGATATTTTAAAAGTAAAAGATATTGTTTACAAATCTTCAAATAAAAAATTTTTTATAAATGATAAAGAAGTTGAATTAACACATCTTGAGCATGATTTATTATTAGAATTTATTAAAAACAAAGATATTTTAATGACAAGAGAACATTTATTAAATAAAGTTTGGGAAGACTCTTTTGATAAAAAGGAAAAAACAGTAAATGTTGCAATAAAAAGATTAAAAGCTAAAATTGACCCTAAAGGAACAAAAGATTATATCAGATCAATTAGGGGTGAAGGTTATATTTTTTGTTAAAAATACATCAACTTTTTTTAAGAACTTATATAACAATTTTTGCTGCTATTTTAATTACTCTCACTTTAGTTACTTACTTTTGGGCAAAAAACTTATATTTAAATCAGATAGAAAAAAATCTTATACAAAATATTGATACATTATCTATTGTTCTAAAAAATTCAAATAATATGAATAATATTAGAAGTATCGTAAGAGATTTACATACAAAATTAAATTTAAGAATTACAATAATTGATGAAAGTGGTAATGTTATAGCAGAAAGTGATAAAGATTTAGCTCATATAAATAATCATGCAAATAGAGTTGAAATAATTCAAGCAAAAAATGTAGGAATTGGAAAAGATACAAGAAATTCTGAAACTGTACAAAAACAGTTATTGTATATTGCAAAAAAAATCAATATAGACACTTCTATATATTATATAAGAATGGCAGATTATACAAATAAAATCACTGATAATTTTATGAAATTAACTCTTGAAATTTTTATGTATATAACATTTTTTCTAATCATTGCTTTTTTAGCTACTTACTTTATTAGTTTACGAATAAAAAAAGAGACTGATAATGTTTTATATTTTTTAACTCAATTAACAAATAAAAAAACTTCTTTTCCACTAAAATCAACATATACTTATGAATTTTATAAAATTACAAAACTTTTAAATAAAGTTGCAATGAAATTATCAAAAAAAGAGAAACAAAAAGCAAAACAAACAGCAAAACTAAAACTTTCAAATAGACAAAAAGATGAAATAATATCTGCAATTTCCCATGAATTTAAAAATCCAATCGCAATAATCTCAGGTTATAGTGAAACCATATTAAATGATGAACAAATACCTCAAATTATGAAAAATAAATTTTTAACAAAAATTCATACAAATGCAAATAAAATGTCTCAAATTATTGATAAATTAAGACTAACATTAAAACTTGAAGAAGGAAAACAAGAACTACTTTTAATTCCTTGCTCTATGAAAAAATTGATTGAAAATTGTATTAGTGATTTAAAAGATAAATATAAAAATAGAGAAATCTTAATTATAGGAGACGATATAAGTTTAAAAGTTGATGAAACACTTATTTCTATGGCTATTTCTAATCTAATAGAGAATGCTTTGAAATATTCTGAAAATGAAGTTATTGTAAATATTTCTGAAACTTCAATTTGTATTGTGGATAAAGGAATAGGTATAGAAGAAAAAGAGTTGGAAAATATCAATCAAAAATTCTACCGAATTTCAAATAATGGCTGGAATAACTCTTTAGGTTTAGGTCTTTTTATTGTTCAATCTATTTTAAATTTACATAATTTTAGGCTTGAAATCAAGTCTGAAATAAAAAAAGGTTCTCAATTTTATATAAATTATTAAAATATACTTAATTTAAGTATATTTTAAGTATTAGTACACTATTATTGCACCTCATTAAAAAAGCGGAGAAAATAAATGAAATTTACTCAAATGGCACATGCTAACGAAATCGAAAGAGATTGGATAGTAGTTGATGCAACTGATAAAGTATTCGGAAGAATCATTACAGAAGTAGCTACTATCTTAAGAGGTAAAAATAAACCTTGCTTCACACCAAATGTAGACTGCGGAGATTTTGTTGTAATTATAAATGCATCAAAAGCAAAATTTTCTGGTAAAAAATTAGAAAGTAAAAATTACTTTACTCACTCAGGTTATTTTGGTAGTACAAAAACTCACAAAATGTCTGAAATGTTTGAAAAAAATCCAGAAAAATTATATAAACTAGCTACTAGAGGTATGCTTCCAAAAACAACTCTTGGTAAAGCTATGTTAAAAAAATTAAAAGTATATGCAGGAAGTGAACACCCTCATACTGCGCAAATTAAAGGATAATTGTAATGGCAAAAGTTTATGCAACTGGAAGAAGAAAAACATCTGTAGCAAAAGTATGGTTAGAGTCTGGTAATGGACAATTAACAATCAACGGTCAAACTTTAGATGCGTGGTTAGGTGGTCATGAATCAATTAAAAAAAGAGTTATGCAACCATTAAACGTTTCTAAACAAGAAACTTCTGTTAATATCGTTGTAAAAACTCTTGGTGGTGGTTATTCAGCTCAAGCTGATGCTGCTAGACACGGTATTTCAAGAGCATTAGTTGCTTTTGATGAGCAATTCAGAACAGTTTTAAAACCTTATGGATTGTTAACAAGAGATGCTAGATCTGTTGAAAGAAAAAAATACGGAAAGAAAAAAGCAAGAAAATCTTCTCAATTCTCAAAAAGATAATTGGTATTTTCAAAGAGTATATTTCTTTACTATTTTCAAGAAGGAGCGACAAAAGTTGCTCCTTTTTTTATGCCTTTTTTTATAAAAAAACAATACAATAGCACCATGAAAATTTTTATTTATAATCTATTATTTTTTACTTATTTAACTGCGAGTACATTAAATTTGTCAATGACATCAAGTCCAAGTAGATTAAATCCAATATTATCCAATGATACTGCAAGTAGTGAAATATCTGATTGGCTATTTAATGGATTATTTAAATATGATAAAAATGGGAATCCAACAGTTGATTTAGCATCATCATACTATTTTGAAACACCTACAAAACTAATTGTAAAACTTCGAAATAATGTTCTTTGGCATGATAATGTTAGGTTTACTGCAAAAGATGTAATTTTTACTTATGAACAAATTATTAATCCCAAAGTTTTTAATTCTATAAAATCAAATTTCACTGAAGTTCAAAGTGTAAAAGCTTTAGATGATTTCACACTTGAAATAATTTATAAAGAACCTTATTTTAAAGCTATTGAAACTTGGTTTGTTGGGATTTTACCTTATCATCTTTTAAAAGATGAAAAAGATTTAATGACAAGTTCATTTAATAAAAATCCTATAGGAACAGGTTCATATAAGTTAAAAGAGTTTAAAACGGGAGAAGATATAGAACTTATTGCAAATGAGAATTATTTCGAAGGTAAACCAAAAATTGAAAAAATTTTATATAAATTTTTACCAGACCCAAATACTTCATTTTTATATTTGAAACAAAAAAAACTTGATATTGGTGGACTTGATCCAATTCAAGCAGATAGACAAATAGATTCTGATTTTAAAAATACATATACAATTTTGCAAAAACAAAGTTTTACATTTGCTTATTTAGGATTTAATCTAAATAATGAGAAATTTAAAAATAAAAAAGTAAGAGAAGCTTTATCATTAGCTATAAATAGACAAGAATTAGTAGATATTCTTTTCTTTGGTTATGGAAAAGTTTGTAATGGTCCTTTCTTACCTGGTTCTTTTGCATATAATGATGATATAAAACCAATATCTCAAGATATAAATAAAGCAAAAAAATTATTAAAAGAAGCAGGTTATGATGAAAATAATCCCTTAATATTTGAAGTAGTAACTAATACAGGAAATGATACAAGAATAAATGCAGCTCAAATTATGCAGTATCAATTACAAAAAGCTGGTGTTATAATGAAAATTCGAGTTATGGAATGGCAAGCATTCTTAAATACAGTTGTTCATCCAAGAAATTTCGAAGCAATACTTTTAGGTTGGGCACTTGCTCTTATGCCTGATGCTTATCCTCTTTGGCATAGCTCAAGTGCAAAATTAGGTGGGTTTAATTTAGTTTCTTATAAAAATGAAGAAGTAGACAGATTAATTGAAAAAGGTATGGGAACGATAAACAGAGATGAACTCTCTATTATTTATAAAAAAATCTTTAAACTTATCAGTGATGATTTACCATATTTATTTTTATATATTCCAGATGGAATAACTGTAATAAATAAAAATATAAAAAATATTGAACCTGCGTTTATAGGTATCATGCACAATCAAAAAGATTGGGAAATTGAAGAATAATATAAAAGGAATAAAATTTGATTAATAAGAATAAAATAATACTTTTTGATTTAGATGGAACATTAATAGACTCAACTGATGCTATAGTTTCAACTTTTAAACACTCATTTAATGAATTAAATTTTAATTTTAATGGAACAGATAAAGATATAAAAAATTTGATTGGTTATCCTCTTGATATAATGTATAAAAATTTAGGTGTTGATGAGTCAAAAGTTTGGGATTTTGTTGATTCATATAAAAACAGATATAGAATTATTTCAAAAGAACAAACAACTCTTTTAGAAAATGCTTATGAAGCAGTTGAACTTGCATCTAAAATTGCAAGAGTTAGTGTAGTTACTACAAAAACTAGAATGTATACTATTCCTTTATTAGATCATTTTAATATTTCACAATTTTTTGAAATAGTAACAGGAAGAGAAAACGTACAAAATCCTAAACCACATCCTGAACCAATCTTAGTTACATTAACACAAATGAATTATGATAGAAAAAAAGATTCAGTATGGATGATAGGTGATACAAAACTTGATTTAATTGCTGCAAATGAAGCAAATATAAATTCAATTGGTGTTTTATGTGGATATGGAGAAGAAAATGAACTTAAAAAATACACTAATCACATAAAAAAAGATTCTTTTGAAGCAATTAAATTTCTCTCTAGCAATATTTAATATTAAATATTGCTTAAATTTAAATATTACTTTTATTTAAATATATAAAAACAAGTTTTTAATTCTATAATAAATAGGATATTTTATTTTTTATTAAATTATTAGATTAATACACTATATTAAGGGCTTTTTAGGCTCATAAACAATTCATATTTTTTTTGTTTTTTTTAGATTTATGTTCTTTTTACTACTCTAAAGTGTGAATTTTTATCTCACTTTTCTTACAAATTTATAAAATAAAAGTTGATTTAAGTTAAAATTTTCTATAATACAACAGACTAATTAAATTTTTTAAGTCAAATTTAATATTTTAAATAAGGAGCCACTATGTTAGAAATTAGATGGCATAGCCGTGCAGGTCAAGGTGCTGTTACTGGGGCAAAAGGTCTTGGTTCAATTGTTGCTGAATCTGGAAAACAAGTTCAAGCATTTGCATTTTATGGATCTGCAAAAAGAGGTGCGTCTATGACTGCTTACAATAGAATTGATGATAATACAATTTTAAACCACGAAAAATATATGAGTCCTGATTTTGTATTTATATTAGATCCAGGTCTTGCTATAACTGACGATTTTACTGCTAATGGCAAAGATACAACTAAATATATTATTACAACTCACCTTAGTAAAGATGAGTTAATTTCATTAGTTCCTGAACTTCAAGAAATTAAAGATAGAGTATTTATACTTGACTGTTTCCAAATTGCAAGAGATACAATTGGAAAAGCGATTCCTAACACTCCAATGCTTGGTGCATTTATGAAAGTTAGTGGAATGTATGACTTAGAATACTTTAAAGATAAAATGAAAAGTGTACTAAAAAAATTGCCACCAAATCTAGTTGAAGCAAATATGGTAGCAATCCAAAGAGCTTATGACGAAGTTCATTAGAAGGATATAAAATGAGTAAACCAATTAGAGAAATGGGATGGGATGAGTTAGTACCAGGTGCTGCTCTTTATACATTCGATGGAAGTGTAGATTATAATATTGCTGAAATTCAACCAGAAGATAGACTTTATTCTGAAACAAGTTCAAAAAGTATGTCTGTTGGAGACTGGAGAGTTATTAAACCTGTTTGGAATTCTGAAACATGTATTGACTGTCAAAACTGTTGGATTTTCTGCCCAGATTCATCAATTATTGCAAGAAATAAAGAGATGAAAGGTGTGGATTATGAACACTGTAAAGGTTGTGGATTATGTGTAAGTGTTTGTCCTACAAATCCAAAATCACTATTAATGTTTAATGAATATGTTACAGCTGAAGAAGCTTTATCTCAATGGCCAGCGAAACAAAAAAAGGGTGAATAATGAATAAAAGAGTAATGGAATTAAAAAAAGTTGAAGTTTGGGATGGAAATATGGCAAATGCCCAAGCTTTAAGACAAGCTGATGTTGATGTTGTCGCAGCTTACCCAATTACACCTTCAACTGCAACAGTTGAAAACTATGCAATGTTTCATGCAAATGGTTACATCGATGGTGAAGTAATTATGGTTGAATCTGAACATGCTGCCATGTCTGCTTGTGTTGGAGCAGGAGCTGCTGGAGGAAGAGTTGCAACTGCAACATCATCTCAAGGTTTAGCACTTATGATAGAAGTTTTATATCAAGCATCTGGAATGAGAATACCTGTTGTTTTATGTTTAGTAAATAGAGCATTAGCAGCACCTTTAAATGTAAATGGAGACCACTCAGATTTATATCTTACAAGAGATTCAGGTTGGATATCACTTGATGCATTTAACCCTCAACAAGCTTATGATATGACTTTAATGTCATTTAAAATATCAGAACATCCAGATGTTAGATTGCCAGTAATTTCTAACCAAGATGGATTTATGACATCTCACACTGCACAAAATGTTACACCCTTAGAAGATAAAGTTGCATGTGATTTTATAGGTAATTATTTACAAGTAAATGCTTTATTAAATTTTGATAAACCTGTAACTCATGGTGTTCAAACTGAACAAGATTGGCATTTTGAACACAAAGCAAAACAACATGCCGCTTTAATGGGTTCTAAAAAAGTTATTTTAGATGTATTTAAAGAGTTCAAAGAATTAACAGGTAGAGAATATAAACTTGTTGAAACTTATAATATTGAAAATGCTGATATTGCAATAGTTTGTTTAGGTACAACTTATGAAACTGCTATTCTTGCAGTTGAACAACTAAAAGAAGAAGGTATAAATGCAGGTATTGTAGCACCAAGAGTATTTAGACCATTCCCTCTTGAAGAAATGGCTGAAGCTTTACAAGGTGTAAAAGCAGTGGCTTGTATGGATAGAAGTGCACCAGGAGGAACTGTTGGAGCATTATTCAACGAAGTTTCTGGAGCATTAATAAATACTCAAAACAGACCATTAATGTCTAACTTAATCTATGGGTTAGGTGGAAGAGATATGACTGTTGCAGCATTAAAAGATATTTATAGAACTTTAGACAAAGAAGCAAAAGAAGGTAAATTATCTGGAAAAATCCAAAGATTTGTTGGAGTAAGAGGTCCAGAATTGAGCTTCTATAATGCGCAAGGAGCACAAAAATGAGTACATTAGTAAATACTCAAAAAGAGATTAAAAACTTAAAAACTTTCTCAACAGCAGCTGAGAGATTTGAGGGTTCACACCTTTTATGTCCAGGTTGTGCCCACTCAATTATTGTTAGAGAAGTTTTAAATGCAACAAATGACAACTTAGTTGTATCAGCTTCAACTGGTTGTTTAGAAGTTTGTACAGCTATTTATCCTCACACTTCTTGGGATTGTTCTTGGATTCATATTGGATTTGAAAACTCTTCAACTGCAATGGCAGGTGTTGAGACAATGAACAAAGCTTTAAGAAATAAAGGAAGAATAAGTGCTGATACTCCTCAACCAAAATTTGTAACATTTGGTGGAGATGGTTCAACTTATGATATTGGATTCCAATGGATTTCTGGATGTTTTGAAAGAGGACACGACTTTATGTATGTTTGTTTAGACAATGAAGTTTATGCAAATACAGGAGGTCAAAGATCATCTTCAACACCAATTGGTTCAAGTACAACAACAGCACCAGCAGGAAGCCATTCTTATGGTGAAAAAAGACAGAAAAAAGATATTGTTTCAATTATGGCAGCTCATGGTGCACCTTATGTTGCTCAAGTTGCTCCAAATAAATGGAAAGATATGGTTAAAAAAATCCAAAGAGGTTTTGATACTCACGGTCCTGTATTTATAAATGCAATGAGTGCATGTACAACTGAATGGAAATTTGCTCCAAATCAAACTATTGAAGTTTCTGATTTAGCTGTTGATTCACTTGTTTTCCCATTATATGAAATCATTGATGGAAGAGAATTAAACATCACTTATAGACCAAAAAATATAATTCCTGTAAGAGATTATTTAGGTGCTCAACCTAGATTTAAACACTTATTCAAACCTGAATATGAATATTTGATTGATGAGTGGCAAAAAAGAATTGATGAAAGATGGGCTTTCTTACAAAAAAGAGAAGAAATCAGAATGTAAAAATAGTTGTCCTAGATACTTTCTAGGACAATTAACTTTTAAAAATTTCAATTTTCCTCATAAAAGTTGAAACTTTAAACCAATCATAATATACTACAAACAAAAAAAATCTTAGGCTTTTAATGATAAATATGCAAATCATCTTGAAAATGTTGCTTGCACTTTTTATAGGTGTTTGTGGTTCAATTTTATTTATATATTTACATTTACCACTTCCTTGGCTTCTAGGAGCTATTTTTGCATCATCTATTGCTATAAGATTTGATAACCTTCCTATTCAAAGTCCAAAAACATTTTCACCACCTGCACGAATTTTGATTGGTCTTACTATTGGAAGTGCCTTTACACCAGAAATATTAGATTATATTGATGTTTATTTCTTTTCTTTATTACTTGTAATTCCTTTTACTATTTTAACTATCATTTGTGGGACATATTATTATCATAAGTTTCTAAACTATGATATAAAAACTTCATATCTTGGTTCTATGCCAGGTGGTGTAATTGAAATGGTAATTATTGGAGAAGAGATAAAAGCAAATATTTCAAAGATAACTTTGATGCAAAGCTCTAGACTTTTTTTTGTTGTTGTTACCTTGCCTTTTATAATTCAATATATTTTTCACATAGATATTAGTGGAAATAAACTTATTACAATTCCAATAAAAAATATTGATTTATTTGAGTTAACTATCTTAATTATTTTAGGATATATTGGAGCAATTATTGCTAAAAAAGTGAAAATAACTGCTGCATATTTAATGGGACCAATGCTTATAAGTATCGCTGTTCACTCAACAGGTTTTATTCACACGCCAGTTCCTGATGAATTTTTAAAATTTATTCAAGTTGTATTTGGAACAATTATTGGTTTTACATTTAAAGGAGTAAGTCTTCAAACTATTGTAAAAACTTTTATCTCAACCTTAGGACATTTTTTAATTTTAGTAATTCTTTGTGCAGTATTTATCTCAATAACATATAATCTTTTTCATTTTCCTATTCTTTCAATTCTTCTTGCTTATGGGCCAGGTGGACAATCTGAGATAAATCTAATAGCTATTTTAGTAGGAGCAAATCTTCCTTTTATAACCTTACATCATATAGTAAGGCTTTTAATAGTTATGAATATTGCACCATTAATAGCCAAAAGATTAGATAGAAGAGAAACTACTTAGTAAATTATTTACAACTTCATCTAAACCTTTATTTAATGCTTCTACAAAACCATATGCGTTATTTGTTTTACATAGAATTTTTTTATCATAAGTAATAGATTTTAAAATCTTTTTATCTTTTACTAAATCAAATTTTATATTTAAAATAGCATAAGAGTTATCATTTTCAAAACTATGATAAAGTTTTATAATATCTGTTTTTAAAGTATATTCATGTTCTATTTTAGAATCTTTAGATATAACATTTTTGAAAATTTTACTTGTATTAAAAGAGTCTATTAGTTGATTATATATCATATCACTTGGAAGATTTATCCATCTATTTTTTGCATATTCTTCAAATAAATATGGTTTTGTATTATAAAAAATTGAAGTAAGATTAAAACTCTTATTTACATTTGGTTCTTCAATATAAATTGAATCTAATTTATTATTTTTTACTATCTGTATAGATTTAAAACCTATAGAATAATGATTTATATCTATACTATTTTGTTTTAGATTACATCCTGCAAACAATAAAAAAATTGTTAATATTAAAACACTATTTTTCATCTTTTTCCCCTGGTCCGTATTTTATATTTTTTTGTTTTAGTATTAAATCGCTTGGGCTTTCACTAATTGTATTTATTAAATTTTGTATTTGAACTAAACTATTTTCTAAACTATATAAAACACTATTAAGATTATCAAAACTCTCTTGTGTTATATCTTTTATATTGTATGCACCACTATTTATTTGTGTTTGTAACTCTTTTGATAAATTTGTAAAATTATTTGCTGTTGTTTTCATTGAATCAAAAGACTTTCCACCTTTTGATGTCATTTCATTTATACTTCTCATTACCTCATCAATCTTTTTCTCATTTTTAACCAAATAAGAACTAAATTGTTGTAAATTTTCCATACTTTTTTCACTCTTTGATAAAAGTGATGAAAGATTTGAAACATTTTCATCATTTAAAACTTTTTTCATTTGAGTTAAAAGTATCATCACCTCTTTTGTTATATCTTCAGTTGAGTCAACAAAACTTGTCAAAGCTGATGTTTTTGATTTTATAACTTTTATGCCATCTTCATTTGCACTTAAAAGTTTTGAGCTATTACTTCCACCTTTTAACTCAATATATTTAAGTCCTGTAATTCCAAGATTTCCTAAGATTGCATAATTATCTTCTTTTATAGGAGTACCTTTTTGGATTTGTATATCTATTTGTATCTCTTCTGAATTTGTTGGGTTTATTTTTATTTCACTTACATTTCCAACTTCAAATCCCATATATTTTATAGCTGAACCTATACTAAGACCAGAAACAGATTCCATAAAGAATATTGAATATTCATCATATTTTTTATCTTGTATTCCATACTTTCCTAACCAAAAAATAGCAATAACAAGTAAAATAAATAATGAGCTTACAAACACCCCTATTTTAAAAAAATTAATTTTAGTATCCATTAAGTAGCCTTTTTATTTGTTAAAAAATCTTTGATAAATTCATCATCTGATTTCATTGCTTCAGATATATTTCCATCAAAGATTATATCTTTTTTGATGATGATAAATCTATCTAGTACAGTTTTTATAGTCTCTAAATCATGGGTTATTATAACTATGGTGATATTTAAACTATTTTTTAAATAGAGCAATAATTCATTTATTTTTTGTGTACTTGCTGGGTCTAATCCACTTGTAGGTTCATCTAAAAATAAAATCTTTGGTTGCATTGCTAAACTTCTTGCAAGTGCTACTCTTTTTTTCATTCCGCCACTAAGTTCACTGGGATAAAGTTTTGCTGTACTTTTTGGAAGCCCTACAATATCCAAGTTTGTATATGCAATTTTTTCTATCAAATTTTCTGGTAAATTCGTATACTCTTTTAGCATCACTGAAATATTTTCTATCACATTTAAAAAAGAGTACAAGGCTCCAAACTGAAATAGATATGAAAATTTTAATTTCATATCTTTAATTTCGTTAATATCCAATTTTGAGATATCTTTATCAAAGATTTTTATAGTTCCTTTTTGGATTTGATTTAGCATAACGATTTGTTTTACAAGAACACTTTTCCCTGAACCACTTCCACCTAAAACCCCAAATATCTCACCTTCATTTACATGAAATGAAATATTATTATGAACTAGATTATCACCAAAAGCTGTTGTTAGATTTTCTACTTTTATAATTTTCATTTAAATTCCCATTTGTGTGAAAATTACAGAGAAAACTGCATCAATTAAAATCACAACAAAGATAGCATTTACAACACTAATTGTTGTATATTTTCCTATACTTGTTGTATTGTTTTGTACTTGAAAACCTCTATAACATCCAATAATAGCTATCGCAAATCCAAAAAATATTGCTTTAAAAATTCCCATAATAAAGTGTTTTACTGGAACTTCATTTTGTAATCTATTTATAAATTCTACAAAAGAAACATCTAAACTTGTATAAGCTATCACCATTCCACCCAAAACACCTATAACATCAGCGAAAAAAACCAACAAAGGCAACGATATACATAAAGCAAAAATTCTAGGAAGTGTTAAAAACAAAGTTGGTTCAAAATTCATAGTTCTCATAGCATCTATCTCTTCAGTTATTTTCATAGCTCCAATTTCTGCTGTATATGAACTTGCACTTCGTCCAGCTATTACAATAGCAGTTACAAGTGGGGCAATTTCTCTAAACATTGTTATACTTATCATCTCAACTACAAAAATATTTGCTCCAAATTTTTCAAGTTGAACTGCTCCTTGATAAGCAATAACTACGCCAACCAAAAAAGAAGTAACTGCTACAATCAAAAGTGCATTTACAGCTGAAGTATCTATATACTTTAACATTGCTCTAAATCTAATCATTTTAGGATTAAAAAGAGAATAGATAAAATAATAAAAAACTTTTCCAACAAAAGTTAAGAAATGAATTGAAGATATATATAACTCATAAGTTTTTTTTCCTAAATTATCAAAAAATGGATTTCTTTTCCCTTCTTCATATACTTTATCTTGATAATGTTTTTCATAAAAAGTATAAATCTTTTCGTGAGAATTTAAATTTTTTAAAGTGATATTTTCTTTTGGAAATTTATTTAAAAAAGATATTAGATAAATAATTGCTGAACTATCACATTCTTGTAGATTTTCAAAATTTATGATTATCTTTGTATTTTTATTTATATTTGTTTTTTCTAAATCTTGAATTATTTTTGGAAGATTATCTTTATTCCAAGACTCCATCAATAAAAGTTGAAAAATGTTGTTATCTAAATTTTCTATTTTAAAATAACTATTTAACATAGCAACAACTTATCCTTTCATCAACTATTTAAGGTTAGATTTTAGCTCAAAATTTATACTAAGTCAAATAAAAATAATCAAATATAGTATTTAAGAATAAAGGTATATTTTTTGCATATAAAAAACCTATGGAAGAAAAAGAGAAACTAAAGAATTATGAACGATTTCTTGGTGAATTTAAAGAACAAGGTAATCACTGGGATAAAATAGAAAAACGAACAGCAACTTTATTTCAAGTTTTAATTGATGGAGATTTGAAGGAGTTAGTTTTTGTTTTAAAACATTATCCAAAATATATAGAGATTGTTTGTGACCATTTTAGATACTCATATAACTATGGAGGGAATGAAGCTGATATGTATGCTGCTTCAAAACTTTTAACTATGAGTGAAGGTTACCATCAAAAACAGTTTGTTAGAAATCTAATAAGAAAATTGCCAAAAATTTCTGATTTTGATATTTCAAAACTAAACTCTTTTTTAAATGAATTACTAGAGAAACAAGAACAAATTCACTCGATAATTCTTAGTTTTTATAAAAATGAAATAGAAAGAAATATAAACACAAACAACTATCACAAACTTCAAGTAAAAGTTTTGGAAAAAAATCTTCAAAAACTTCTTATAAATAGTGACTTTGATTTTAGTGCAAGTGATAGAGATGCAAACTTAGATATACCATATATGGACTAAAGCCTTTTTATAAAGAATAACTTAAATTAAAGGAAAATTTTAAAAAGACAATAGTTTTTTAACAATGTATTTTTTAAGAACATTGCAAGTTTAAAAAACTTGCTGATGTTTGATTTTGGAAGCACTATTTTTATGCAATTATCTAGAATTTTGCTAGTAGTGTTTCTATGATCAAACAAGTTTAAATGTTTGGTTGGCAATTAGTATAGTGATAGCTTTTTTGAATGCTATCTTTAGATTTTAGTACTAACTTGTGATCTTTTATAATTTACTGTTTATGACTTAGAAAAAACACGAGCTGGATCATAAGGGGTGTTGTATCTAAAAATGGAATAGATAATAGTTGCTAGTTTTCTTGAAACAGCAATAAGTCCTTCTTGTTTAGATTTTCCTTGAGATTTTTTAGTATCATAATATTGCTTGAGCTCTTTATTGTGTATCATACAACTTACACTTGCCATATAAAGAGCATGTTTTGCTAGTGATGAACCTCTACGACTTAAATGACCTGTTGATTTAGAATTACCTGAACTATTTTCTGTTGGAAATAGTCCAAGATACCCTATAAATTTAATAGGTGTTGTAAATCTTGATAAATCACCACATTCACTAATAACTGCAGCAATAGTTTTAGATGAAACACCTGGAATAGTTTTTAAGTTCTCAATCAATGAATTAGTTGGAACATCTTTTTCTTCTTTAATACCATTGTTTTCAAGTAAAGCTAATATTTCATCTTCTAAAATAGATAACTCATCTTGATAGATTTTAAGAAGTCTAATAGAACTTTTAATAGCTATGGCTCTTGCATCTTTGGCTTTACCAGAATAGATAGAATTTTTTGCAAGTTCTAAAACTTTTAGGGCTTTTTCACTATTAAAGCTATTTCCTTGAATATGTCTAAATATCTTAAGTATTCTATCAACACTACTATGTTTATAATGATGTGCAGTTGGATATTTATCCAAAAGTGCAAGTCCTGTGATACTAAATATATCAATAAAATTTTCAAGTTCGGGAAATGTAACTGTTACTTGAGTAATAATTCGTTTTTTTACCTCTTTCATATCTGATTGAATAGAAGCACGATTACGATACAAAGTTCTTAAACTTTGATATTCATCATCAGTTACATAACCTGAACTAAATTTGCCATCTTTTAGGAAGAGTGCAATAATCCAAGAATCAATATTGTCATTTTTTACTTTTTTCATTGTGTGTTGTTCTCTATATCTGGTTGTTTGAAATGGATTTAATAGTTTAACATTAAACCCATGAGCATTTAAAAACTCTAAAAGATTTTCACCATAAATTCCAGTTGCTTCAAGACCAATTATAAAATCGTTTGGATTTGATGAGATAGCTTCAAGTTTAACAATAAACTTTGAAAATCCATCAATACAATTTGTAACCCTTATAGGTTTAGTAGTAATTTTTTTCTCACTATCATCAATGATAGTAACAACATGAAAATTTTTAGCAATATCAATTCCAACATAATACATCTTTTTATACCTCAGTTTATAATAATCTTTAGTTGTTCTAGCCTAAGCTAGATTCACAGCCTCGTTAATCTATAAGTAGTAAGTGCTATACAGCTACCTCTACAGCTTTTAATAAATGATTAACAACTAAAGATATCAACAGGCTTAAATGATGTAGTTTGGTTAGAAGAAATATTAATTTAATTCATCATTGCTACAAGGAGAAAAATGTTGTTATATCTAAAGTCATAGACTGTAAAAAGTAAAAGATTTGAAGTTAGTACTTCAATCTTAGAAGAATATATTTTTTAGTTAAAAACTAGATGATATATTCATAAAATTAATTATACGAGGAGAAAAAATGGATTATTTTAAAAAAGCTTATGAGTGGGCAACAACTTTTGATTTTCAACCAATACAAATAGAATACGCTTCAAAACTAGCTCTTAAAATGTTAGATGACAGTTGTCAAATGAGTTCACATGATAGAGAAGTTTTTTTTAATGTTTATGATGCTATTTGTGATAGAAGTGATATATCTTTGGATGATGATGTAAATAGACTGATTATCTTAGCAAGAGATAGAAATACAATTTATTCAAAACCAGAATTTGCAAATATTGTTCATGCTTGTAAAGAAGAGATTATTCCAACAATGATACGTGATGATATGAAAGCATATAAAGCAATGGTTAGAAAAAATCTTGGTATGAACTAAGTTCATATCAAAGCTAACTTTTTATTTATATTTGTAAAATTTCACAATTTTAAATAAAAGGTAAAAAATGTATCTTCAAAAAAAGCTTCAAATATTATTGGTTTTATTTTCTCTTCTATTTTTTGTAGGTTGTATAAAAAAATTTGATGGTGATGGATTGACTTTAAAAGTTCAAGAGAGTGAACTAAACAACTTTTCACAAGAATTTCCAATAAGACAAGATTTTGTAGTTGCAAATATGGAACTTCAAAAACCTCATCTATTTATAAAAGATGGAACAAATAGAATTAGTGCAAATATAAATCTAAATATCTCTGCAATTTTTATACCAAATTCAAATGGAACTCTAACTTTTAGTGGAGAGCCTTATTTTGATAAAGGAAAATCAGCAATCTACCTAAAAGATATAGAACTAGATGAGTTAAAAATGACAAATCTAAATATCGATAAAACTATTTTAGATACTGTTGTAGCAAATACAAAACCTATCGTTGATAATATTTTCAACACAATTCCCGTTTATAAAATAGATAAATCATCTTTCAAAGGCTCTTTTGTAAAAGATGTAAAAATCGAAGATTCAGAACTTTTGGTAACTTTTGGTCTTTAAAAATTGGATAGCTTAGAGTTGATTTTATATCAAATCTAACTCTTCGCTTATATCTTTGATTAGTTTTGATAGTGGACGTTTGTGTAAATCTTCAGATATGTAAATACCAAATAAATCTTGTTTTATCTCTTCTTGCGTTTTTTTAGTCAAGTCTGATAACTCTTTTATTCTACTATCTGGATATTCTCTTCTTTTTTGAATCATCTCTAAAACTTTATATTTGTGATAATCATATCTATCGTTTAAATTTAAACTTTCTATATATTTATCATATTTGTTTGAATAATTTTCAATCAATTTTATATAAAAATCTTGTTCTTTTTCTATTTGAAGATTAACATTTGAAATAAATGATTTAAACTTTACTCTTTTATCAAAATCAAAATCTTTATTTGTTGGAGAGAAATTATCAAATGGTATTTTTGAATCTTTGACCTTACTATTACATACATAACAACTAGGTACTAGATTGTATAAACTCAATGCTAAAAATGGATAATCTGCTTTTTCTAAAACATGGTCTAAAGTAAAAGCATTTTTTGTTTCATTGTTTTTTCTAAAAGTATTTATAAAATCAATATTACAGTAATAACAAGTATGAACTTCTATATTTTCTTGAAAAAAGTTTGATATTTTTGGTTGTAATTTTGAAAGTAATGGAATAAAATCTTTTGAATTTGCTTTATCATAATTAAAAAAAGTTTTAATCATTTCAAAATCTGTATCTGATAAATTAATAGATTCTTTTATCTCCAATAACTTATCAAAATCACCAATTAAAATATCTGCTAGAGAATAGTTATTTAAAATGGCTTTTATATTAGTATTATAATATTCTTCAAAATTACAATTATTTTGCTTTTGCATTTTTGAATTTGCAATTTTTTCATAATAATCTTTTTTCTCAAATTCTTTGTATTTAACTAAAATCATTATTTTCTTAACCTTTTTAATCTTTCAATTTCATCTTCAAGTTTTTTTATCTCTTTATCAATCAAATATTCATCGTATAAAATCTTTTCTATTTCTACTAAATGATTTTTAATCACTTGCTTTAAATAATCATCTCCGATAATTGATTGGATTTGCCTAAACTTAGTTTTATACTCTTTTTCGTAAATTACTTTTTCTTCATCTCTTTGCTTTTTATTTTCGTTTTTAGTTAATTTTTTTTTCAAAAGTTCTTCATGATAATTTATAATTGATTTTATTTTATCTTTGGCAAACTCTCCCATAAGACCATCTTTCATAAAAAAGCCATGAGAAAGTAAAGTGTGAATATTTGCTCCAAAAGTTTGTTTTCCATCTTCAAAAGGATAAACTTGTTTTCCTTTTTCTAAAAATATTATATTTTCTTTTGGTAGGTCTGATAATAAAAAAGGAGAATGTGAAGTTATTATAATATGAAACTTTTTTTTAGGAAAGTTAAAAAGTAGTTTTATTAATTCTTTTATATAATTTTTTTGCCATTGAGGATGAAGTGTTAAATCAGGCTCATCAAGAACAAGAAAGATTTCGCTTTTATCACTTTTACTTATACTATTAAAAAGCATTAAAAATTCTGCAAAAAGTTTTCTTTCTCCTTGGCTTAAATCAAAATATTCTCTACCTGTTTTATCTTTCAAATTCACTTCTAAATAACCAAGCTCTGTTAGTTTAAAAAAAGCCTCCCGATTTTCATTATATATTTGCTTATAAAAATCTTCAATTGAGAATTTATGAATTTTTTTATTTTCTAATACTTGCAATAGCTTATAAATATTATCTATTTCTTCTTGATTACTAAATCTACTATAATTTAAAATATCTTGTTCTTTTTCTAAAATACTTATGTCATCATCGAAATGTTTTAATTTAGATAGTTCTGGATTATTTTTAATTTTTGAATATAAAAAAGTCAGAAATTTAATTTTTGAGTATTTTTTACTTTGTACAGATTTTATTTTATCATTGATATATTTGGATTGACTATCCTGAAAAGGAATAGTTTTTATAAAATCAGATAATCTTATTTCAATTGGATTGTAAAAAAATAATTCAGATAAAAAAGAATCATTATATTTGATAATTAAATTGTAAAAATTTTCTTTGTATTTAATTATATTAAAATTTACATTTCCTGAGAAGTTATTTTCAATTCTTTTATATAAATTTTTATCATAAATATTCTGTTGACTAAAATCCCAAAAATCTGTTATAGGATTAATTTTTATTAAATCAAAATCCATATAAATAATATCATAGTCTTTTTCTCTGTTTATATTAGTAAACTTATGAATTTCACTAGTAAAATCATTCGTATAGAATTGATTATCTCTTCTAATAATTATTTTGCTATTAGTAATTCCTAATAATAAACTGCTTTTCCCACTTCCATTTTCTCCGACAATAGCAGTTACATTTATATTATCACCAAAAAAGTTTTTAGGATAAAATTCACCCGTTTCATCTTTATCGATAATTTTTAATTCTTTAGTATCTTCATCATACTCACACCTAAATCTAGGTGAAAAATTAAATCCTTGTTCTACTATATTCTTATAATTCTTTACCCACAAATAAACCAATTCCATAAAAAACTCTTTTGTTATTATTTTTATTACTAATCTTAGTTAAAATATTATTTATTTTCTCTTTTTCTTATATTCATCTTTTTTATACAATAGATTATTTTATATACAAATAACATTTTATTCATTTTCATTTTTTTGTTATACTCAAAATAAAAAAGGCTATTTATGGGTATGTTTGATGTAGAGTTTCAAGAAGAGATAAATCTAAAAGAAGGAAACAAATCTTTATTTGAGTTCGTAAAAAAGCAGTTTCTAAAAGATAAAGATTATGATACAAAGATAGAAAAAGAGAGTTTATCTATAGCAAAATGCAATATAAATACATATCTAAAATACAACCTAAAAATCACAACTTCAACAAACAAAAAAGATAAATCTTCACAAGTTTTGGTAAATGCAGAACTTCACGATACACTTATTTTAGCCATTTTAGTAATACTTGCTATTCCTTTTACCTATGGAATTGGAATTATTTTTATTATCATATTTACTTATTACCAAAAAGTTCAAGCAACAAAATATCTAAAAAATATGCTTACAAACTACAAATCTACGATTTAATACCCCTTTACATTTCTTTGGATATAATCCTTCAATATTTTTATAGATTTTAAATTTGAAGGATTTTTTATGCCATTATTAGATAGTTTTAGAGTTGACCATACGATTATGCCGGCACCTGCTGTTAGAGTTGCAAAAACGATGAAAACTCCAAAAGGTGATAATATTACAGTTTTTGATTTAAGATTTTGTGTACCAAATCAATCAATGATGAGTGAAAAAGGTATTCACACATTAGAGCATCTTTTTGCTGGATTTATTAGAAATCATCTAAACTCTCCAACAGTTGAAATCATCGACGTTTCTCCTATGGGTTGTAGAACTGGTTTTTATATGAGTTTAATTGGAACTCCAAGTGAAAAAGAAGTTGCCGTTGCTTGGAAAAAAGCAATGGAAGATGTTTTAAAAGTTGAAAAACAAAGTGATATTCCAGAATTAAATATTTTCCAATGTGGAACATGTGCAATGCACTCACTTGATGAAGCAAAAGATATAGCAAGAGATATTTTAAAAGCAGATATTGGTGTTATGTCAAATGAAAAATTATATTTATCAGATGATAAATTAAAATCTTTAGGAAACTAAAAAGTGCAAGAAAAACTAAATCTTTTTAAAGAGTTATTTAGTGATTATACAAATATTGCTATTTTACATATAGATAACTCTTTAGGTTTGGTTGATTCTACATTAGAAGAAATCAAAGAAAAAAATCAAGGTCAGATAAAATATATTCCTTTTTTAGATGATTCAAGTGCCAAATTAAAAGCAACAGCAAGAGAGTTTGAATACGTAATCTTAGGTGATATTCTTTCATATTGTAAAAATCAAGAAGAGATTTTAAAACTTATGTATAAAGCTTTGGAAAACTCAGGAAATATAATCATCTTAGAAAAAATATCAAATGATAATAGATATGAAATTTTAGATTTATTAGAAAGTATAGGTTTTCAAGCACCAAATTGTATTGACCTTTTTGATGATGTTTATATTTTTACTGCTAAAAAGATGCACCATTGGGACAATGGCTTATAAATTGGAAAATTAAATTTGCAAGATAATATAAACTCAATAGTTTCTACAAAAGATGGCTCAAATACACTTTTCTCTCAATTTTATAAGCAACACTATCATAATCCTGATGATGGTGCTATAAATGAAGCTTTAACAAAACACATAATCCCTACTTTTACATTTCATCAAGATAAAAAAGAGCTAACTATTTTAGATATTTGTTTTGGAATTGGATATAACACTTTTTCTACTATTTATTATGTTTTACAAAATAATCTTGATGTTAAACTAAATTTTTATTCACCTGAGCTTGATGGGAATTTGATTAAATCTTTAAAAGATTTTCCATTTCCAAAAGAGTTTGAAAATATTAAACATATCATAGATTCTATTTCACAAACTTCTAAATATGAAGATGAAAAAATCAAAATAGAAGTTTTTATAGGAAATGCAAGAGAGTATATAAAAAATTTAGAAAAAAACTCTTTTGACATTGTTTACCAAGATGCCTTTTCTAGTGATGTAAACTTTGAACTTTGGACAAAAGAGTATTTTGATGATATTTCCAATCTTTGTAAAGATAATTTTATTATGAGTTCTTATGCGATTGCAACACCTATAAGACTTTCTATGTATGAAGCAAATTTTTTCATATATGAACATCGTCCAGTTAAAAGAAAAATAACATTAGCCACAAAACAAGAGCAAAATTTGATTGGAAAATTTATTGATATGGAACTCAAAAAACAAAGAAATACAGAAGCTTTTGCTTTGTATGATAAATAAACCAATTTTTTTACTAAAAAAAAAGCAAATTTGTATATAATTTCACTAAAGATTTGTCTCTGTCTTAAATCAAATTTCCAAATAGGTGTTTAAATGAAGTTTTTTTTCTCTATTCTTTTTCTAGTTTTAGTTCCAACAATGGCATTTTCATATAATGATACAAAAGTTTTTCAGAAGATTCAAAAAGATTTAGATTCTATTATTGTTAAGGATTTAAATACAAAAAAAACTATCTTTTCAAAAGATGCAAATCAATTGGTAAGTCCAGCTAGTCTTACAAAAATAATGACTGCGATGCTTGCAATTGAAAGTAAAAAGATGAATAATATAGTTACAATCACTGCTGAAATGAAAAAAGTAGAACCAACTATTTTAAATTTTAAAGTTGGTGAAAAATTTTATCTAAAAGATTTAGTTCACGCAGCACTTATAAAATCAGCAAATGACGCTGCAACTGCAATTGCAATTTATTTAGGAAATGGAAATAAACAAAAATTTGTAAATATGATGAATGCAAAAGCAAAAAAACTTGGAATGAAAAATACAAACTTTGTAAATCCATGTGGATTTGATGCAAAAGCTCATAAAACAACTGCAAATGATTTATTAAAATTAACAGAATATGCAATCAGAAATAAAACATTTAACTCTATTGTAAAATTAAACTCTTATGCGTTCAAAGCAACAAATACAAAAAGACTTTATAAAGTTCATACAAGTAATAAAATGTTAGATAGAGATAAATATGTAATTGGTGTAAAAACTGGATATACAAATCAAGCTGGACCTTGTTTGATTGCAAGAGCGAAAAAAGATAAAAAAGATATTTTACTTGTTATGTTAAATGCTCAAAATAGATGGGAAAATACAAAACTAGCTTTAAATACAATTTTAGAAAAAAAATAAACTAGCTACTAAAGAGTAGTTAGTTTATCTAATATATATTTTTCTAAATCTCTTTTTGAAACTTCATCTTTTATAGAATTATCAAAAATTTCATCAATTTTCATAGAATACTCTTCATAAGAAAAAAATGGGAAGTGTAATTTCCAAGACTTTTGTATCAGTTCTTTTGTCATTATATCTCTCATTTTATCTCTAAAAAAATTAAAACCCATAAATATTGCAGCAGTTATTACCATAGCTCCTAAAATAGAAATATGTGGATCAATTTTTGCCAAAGCTTTATGAGTTAAAAAAGAAATAGGTACTAAAATAGCTAAAACTATTCCTATATATACTACATATGCTCTCATTAGAATCAATCTAAATCCTAATTTTATTGGGTCTACATGCATTCCTTCATTGTACTGTCTATTGGCAACTAATAAATCTTTTAATAAAATTGGTTGCTTAGAAACCACATAGATATACTCTAAGATTTTATTTTTTATTGTTTTTTCTTTAGACATTTATTTTCCTAATTTTAATAATTCGTTATTTTATCTTAGTTTGTTATAATATTGTGTTAAAAATTGTAAAAAAGGTTTTCCAATAAAAAAACTAATTTATATCTTTATATTACTTTTTATCTCTTTTTCATTTTTGAAAGCTTCAACATTGAAAAAAACTTCTGTTCAATTAATGTGGCTTGACCAATTCCAATTTGCAGGTTTTTATGTAGCAAAAGAGAAAGGTTTTTATAAAGATGTTGGTCTTGATGTTGAACTGAAAAAGTATAACTCTTCTATAAGTGTATTAGATGAAGTTATAAATAAAAAAGCTGATTTTGGTACAAATTCTAGTTCTTTGATTGTTGACAAATCTAATGGAAAAAATATTGTATTATTAGGTTCAATTTTCCAATCATCTCCTTTAATTTTATTAGCTTTAAAAGACTCCAAATTAAAATATTTAAATGATATAAAAAATAAAACCTTAATGATTACAAATGAACAAGAAAGATTTGCTACTTTTTCATCTATGCTTACAAGTAAAGGTGTAAATTTATCGGATTTAAACTTGATAAATCACTCTTTTAATGTTGATGATTTGATAAATAAAAAAACTGATTTAATGCTTGCATATACAACAAATGAACCTTTTATTCTTAGAGAAAAAGGTTATGAAAGTACTATTTTTAACCCAAAAGATTATGGTTTTGATTTTTATGAAGAGCTTATATTTACAACTAATGAGTTTGCACAAAATAATCCAGAAATAGTAAAAGATTTTTATAAAGCAACTATCAAAGGTTGGGAATATGCTTTTGAAAATATAGAGGAAACAGTAAATCTTATTTTAAATAAATATAATAGTCAAAATAAAAGTTTAGCTAGTTTACTTTTCGAAGCAAATGAAATGAAAAAATTAGTTTATGACAAAAATGGAAAAATAGGAACAATAACAACTGAAAAAATAAATCTTATTATAAATACATATAGAGTTATGGGATTATTAAATAATAAAATAGATGTTGATGATTTAATTTATGCAAAACACCTAGAGAATAACATTTTTCTAACAAATGAAGAAAAAAGATATTTAAAAAAGAAAGCTAAAATTACGATGTGTGTTGATCCCAATTGGATGCCTTTTGAGAAAATTGAGAATAATAAACATATTGGAATTGCTGCTGATTATATAAAAATTATTGAAAATAAAATTCAAACTCCAATTGTTTTAGTTCCTACAAAAACTTGGAATGAATCTATGAAAAAAGGAAAAGAAAAGAAGTGTGATATTTTTTCACTTGTTATGTCAACTCCTGAACGAGAAAAATATCTAAATTTTACTATTCCTTATTTGACAACTCCTTTGGTAATTGCTGCAAATATCAATGCTCCATTTATTGATAATTTAGAACAAATAAAAGACCAGAAACTTGCAATTGTTAGTAATTATGCTTATGCTGAAATATTGAAAATAAAACATCCAAATATTCATTTTATTGATGTTCCAAATATCAATGAAGGATTAAAACTTGTAGAAAAAGGTGAAATATTTGGATTCATTGGAAGTTTAGCAACAGTTGGATACCAAATACAAAATAATTATATAGGTCAATTAAAAATCACTGGAAAATTTGATGATACTTGGAATTTGGGAATTGGCTCAAGAAATGATGAACCTATTTTAAATTCTATTTTAAATAAAGCAATTGAAGATATTTCATCTGCTCAAAAACAAGAAATTTTAAATAAATGGATTTCAATCAATTATCAAAAAGATATAAATTATAAACTTTTAATCTCTATAATTATTTTTATTTTAGCTTTAGTGGTGATTTATAGACAATATTTATTGAAAAAATTAAATAAAAAATTATCAAAAAAAATAAGTTTAGAAATCAAAAAAAATGAAGAAAAAAATAGAATTTTAATCCAACAATCAAGAATGGCTTCAATGGGAGAAATGCTTGAAAATATTGCCCATCAGTGGAGACAACCACTTTCTACAATAAGTGTTTGTGCATCAGGAATTGAACTAAAAAAAAGATTTAATTCTTTAGATGATGAAGAATTTTTTCAATCAATAAATCATATAAAACAAGCCACTACTTACCTTTCAAATACTATTGATGATTTTAGAAATTTTTTTAGTAATGAAAAAATTATTTCAGAAATAAGTATAACCCAAGTTATAAATAAAGCTCTTGATTTAATGTCTCCAACTCTAAATACACACAAAGTTGTAGTAATAAAAAATACTCAAGAAACAAAATTTTTATCATTAGAAAATGAACTTATTCAAGTACTTATGAATATTTTAGTAAATGCAAAAGATGCATTAAAAGAAAAAATTGATATAAAAGAAAAAAGATATATTTTTATCTATATTTATACAGAAGAAAATAATCTAATCATCAAAATCAAAGATAATGCAAAAGGTATTGATGAAAAAATTATTGATAAAGTATTCGAACCATATTTTACTACAAAACATAAATTTAATGGTACAGGAATTGGACTTTATATGAGTAAATTATTAATTGATAAACATTTAAAAGGCAAAATTGAAGTATCAAATAATACATTTTTTTACAATGATAAAGAGTATTTAGGAGCAGAATTTACTATAACTTTACCACTAGAAATTAATAATGATTAAAATCTGGATTTTTATCTATTTTTCTTTTTTCATTTGGTCACTTATAAATCCAAAAGATTTATTTACTTGGTTTTTAGAAGTATTTCCCGCAATCATTGGTTTTATTGTTCTTTTTATTACATATAAAAAATTTCAATTTACAAATTTAATCTATTTTCTGATTTTAATGCATTGTATTATTTTGATGATTGGTGGTCACTATACTTATGCAGAAGTTCCTTTTTTTGATTATGTGAAAGAATTTTTAAATCAAGATAGAAATAACTATGATAAAATCGGACATCTAGCACAAGGATTTGTTCCTGCAATGATTGCAAGAGAACTAATTATTAGAAAAAATATCATAAATACAAATGTTTGGAGAAATTTTTTTATAATCTGCTTTTGTTTAGCACTTTCAGCTTTATATGAAATTGTTGAATGGTTAGTTGCAATTACTACAAATGATGCTGCAAATGATTTTTTAGGAACACAAGGTTATATTTGGGATACTCAAAGTGATATGACTTGGGCTTTAGTTGGTTCAATTATAGCTTTATTATCACTTAGTAAATATCACGATAAAGTATTACAAAAAACATTAAAGTAGCCATTTAGCTACTTCAACTTATTTAATAGAATTTTCTAAAATAACTGCAACTTTATCTAAAGTTAAATTTCCTTTTTCACCTATTGCATTCATCCCATGTTTTCTTAGTGCTCCTGTTATATTTTCAATAACTTTATTATCAATATCATAATCTTTTAGTTTTGTAGAAACTCCTATACTATGATACATATATTCTATTGCTTCAACTACCATTTCATAATTATGTGGCATATCAAAAACTTCTTTTCCCATTTGAGTTAATTTTTCTTTTTTATCTTCAATCATTACTCTTAAAAGATGTGGTTGAACAACTGCTAAACTTCTTGCATGATCAAGTCCATAAAATGCTGTAATTTCATGTCCAATCATATGTGTTGCCCAATCTTGTGGAACTCCTGAACCTATAAATCCATTTAAAGCCTGATTAGCTAATAGCATTAGGTTCTCTTGCCATAATATAGTTCTTCTATTTTGCCAATTTAAAGATAAAGTATATAAACCTCTTAAAATAGTCTGAGCATAGCCATCGTGTAAAAGTGAACTATTTGGATAAGTTAAATATTGTTCACAAGTATGAACAAAAGCATCAACTAAACCATTTGCAAGTTGTCTATCATCTAAACTACTCATTATACTTGGGTCTAAAATTGCAAATTTAGGATAAGTTAAAGATGATGCAAAATATCTTTTTTCATTTGTTGATTTTTTTGAAATAACAGCTGTTCCATTTGATTCACTTCCTGTAGCAGGAATTGTTAAGATGGCACCTAAAGGTAAAGCATTTTTTACATCTTTACCCTCTAAAAAGTCCCATCCATCTCCATCATAAAGTGCACTAGATACTAAATATTTACTTCCATCAATAACTGAACCACCACCAACAGCTAAAACAAAATCTATATTTTTTTCTTTGATTAAAGCAACTGCTTTATTTAAAGTTTCAACAGAGGGATTTGGTTCTACTCCACCAAATTCAAACCAAGTATAACCTTCTAAAGCTTTTGAAACTTGCTCAAAAACTCCATTTTTTTTGATACTTCCTCCACCATAAACAACTAATACTTTTAAATCTTTATCAATATATTTTGTTATTGATTTTATTTTTCCCTCACCAAACTCTATAACTGTTGGATTAAAATATGTATATGTCATGCGAAATCCTTTTTAGAAAATTTAAATTTTTTGTTATTTAATCATCATACTAAACAGTTACTTAATATTAAAAAGATATAAATCCAAAAATTAAAAATAAAAGGAATTATTATGATAAGTTGTGAGAATAAATTAGCTTGTTCTTTAAACGAAGATATTGGTAAATTAATCTTAAGATTAAGTATTGCTGGTCTTATGTTATTTCATGGATTTACAAAACTATTTAATGGAATTGATGGAATAAAGTTTTTAGTTACAAATGCTGGTTTACCTGAATTTATTGCATATGGAGTTTATTTTGGAGAGATAGTTTTTCCTATTTTTATAATTTTTGGTTTATTTACGAGAATTTCATCTCTGTTTTTTGCTTTAACTATGGTTTTTGCAATATTTTTAGCTCATAGCGCAGATATTTTCACTTTAGGAAAAACTGGTGGTCCAGTTATTGAACTTCCTTTGATTTATCTTTTAGCTTCTATTTCTATTATGTTTATTGGTGCTGGTAAATATAGTCTTGATGCGAAATGTACGAAATGTAATAAACTTCCTTAATTAGGAAGTTTATTCTCTCTTTTTAAAGTATATAAAGAGTTTATTATAAGTGTAATTACAATTATAGAACCACCTATAAAAGTATAAGAACTTGGAACTTCATCTAAAAATATCCAAACCCAAATTGGTGCCATTATTGTTTCTATTAACATCAAAAGTGATACTTCGCTAGCATTTATATATTTTGCTCCATTTCCTAATAATACCCTTGAAATTGGACTTATTAACAATCCCATAATCATTACTATCATCAATGTTTTAAAATCAATTGCTAATTCATCACAGAAAAAATATGCAATGATACTTAAAATAGCTCCACTAAATGCAGTTAAAACAACCCTATTCATATCTTTATATTTTGATAATAAAACAAAAGATACAGAAAATAATAAGGTACACAATAAAGCAAATATATTACCTTTTACACTTCCTATTTCTAACTTATCATTGAATATTATAAATAATCCAATAAACATAAAAAAAGAGGCATAAAAGATATTTTTATTTACTTTTTCTTTATAGATTACATATCCAATTAAAGCAGAAAAAAGTGCTGATGTACTAAATATAATCACCACATTTGCAACTGTTGTTGTTTTTACTGCTGTTATAAAAAATATATTTGAAACAGCCATAAAAGTTGAACAAATAATTAAAAAAGGAAATGAAGTTTTCAAAGCCTTTTTTAAATAATCAAAATCTTTAAATAAAAATGTTGAAGCCATTGACGCGAACATAAATATTCCAATATAAAATGAAAAAAGAAAAGATGATATGTTCGTAAATTTTATAAATAATGATTCTAAACTCATTATAAATACACCTAAAGATGTAAGGAGTAATCCTTTTGCACTATTTGACAATTTTAATTCCTAATTGATTGATATAATAAAAATAATCTAAGAGAAAAACTCCTAGATATTATAGTAGTTAGCTTCTGGGTTTGTTACAACTATTGCACAAGTTGTTTGTTCTGGATGCATTTGGAATGTTTCAGATAATTCTATTCCAAACTCTTCTGGATTTAGTAAATCAAAAATATCTCTATTCATAGCTAAATCTGGACAAGCTGCATATCCTGGAGAATATCTACAACCTACATATTGTTTCATTTGAACGTCATTTAAAGTATGTCCCTCTTTTGGCACAATATCCAAATCAAGTCTTATTTGCTTGTGTAAAACCTCAGCTAAAGCTTCAGCAAGTTCAACTCCAAGACCATGAACTTGATAATATTTACTAAATTCACCTTTATCGTATAAACTTCTTTCATAATCAGAGATTTTAAGTCCAGCACTAGCAAGTGTAAAGGCAACAACATCAAGTCTATCATTTGCAAAGAAATCTGCAATACATCTAAATGGTTTTCTTTTTTGTCTTGGAAACTCTAAAACTTTTATTGCTTCATCTAGTGGCGGTACATTTTTAGACTCTTCTAAAGAGTTAAACAGATATTTTCTATCAAAAATATAAAGTTTATTATCGTGTGAAATACAAGGATAATAAGCATAAATAGCAATTGGATCAAAAATATCTTTATCAACTAATTCAGCTTTTAAAGCTTCATAAGTTGGCTCAACAACTTCTCTTTCATATTTTAAGAAAGTTTCAGAATCTTGTTTACCTCTTTTATATCCCCATCTTTGTCTAAATAAAACCCTGTGATTTATCCATTTAAAAATCAACTCTTTATCTAGTTCTTTTCCAGTTTTTGTTATTCTCTCCCAAATTGGAGGAAATACAAATTTTCCACGTTGGGGCATTGGAATCTCTTCATAAGGTGGAATTTCTACAACTTCTTCTTCAACTCTATTGCTTGTATCATGAATTTGGATTAAATCAGCAGCAAGTGCAGTATTATTTTCATCACCTTTTTCAATTCTTTGCATAGAAACAACACCATCAAAAGCATCTCTACAATAAAAAATTGGTCCATCATAATAAGGTCTACAATACTCATCAATAAAGTTTTTAGTAAGTGCTGCCCCACCAAGTAAAACAGGAACTTTAATTCCCATTTTTTGTAACTCTTCAAGATTCTCTTTCATAACTGCTGTTGATTTAACAAGTAATCCACTCATTCCAATAGCATGAGCATTATGCTCTTGAAGCTTTTCAACAAAAGTATCTAAACCAGCTTTTATACCAATATTTACAACTTTAAATCCATTATTTGAAAGAATAATATCAACTAAGTTTTTACCAACATCATGAACATCACCTTTTACAGTTCCAAGAATTAATGTTGTTTCACTAGCTTTTTCTTGTTTTGGTAAATAAGGATTAAGTGCATCTACAGTTGCTTTCATAGTTTCAGCACTTTGAAGTACAAATGGTAACTGCATTTGCCCACTACCAAATAACTCTCCAATAATTTTCATACCATCTATCAACCACTCGTTTACAATGATTTCTGGTTGAACTGTATGTCTTAACTCTTCAACAAGTGGTAATAATCTATCTTTATCTCCATCAAGTAATAGTTTTTTAACTTTCTCAATTGGTTCTAGTTTTTGATACTCTTCATCACTTTGTTCTTCTTGTGCTCCAACGTTTGAAAAATGTTCGATAAATTTAAACAGTGGGTCACCATTCTCTTGATTATTAAAAATTAAATCATCACAAGCTTTTCTATCTTCATCACTAATTTTATTTAGAGGTAAAATATGTTTTACATTTACAATGGCACTTGTTAATCCAGCTTTTACACAATGGTCAAGATAGATAGAATTTAGATAAATTCTAGCATTTGCTGCTAAACCAAAAGAGATATTTGATAATCCTAAAGTAGTTCCAACTTCTGGATGTCTGATTTGGAACTCTCTAATTGCTTCAAGAGTATCAATACCTGCATTTCTATATTCATCATCACCTGAACCAATTGTAAATGTAAGCATATCAAATACTAAATCAGCAGAGTCAAATCCATGTCTATTTACACATAAATCATAGATTCTTTCTGCAACTTCAAGCTTTCTTTCTACTGATTTCGCCATTCCAATTTCATCAATTACTAGACAAACAAGTGCTGCTCCAAATTTTTTAGCTAATTTACAAACAGCATCAAACTTTTCTTCTCCATCTTCAAGATTTACTGAGTTGATGATACATCTTCCACCAATTTGTTTTAAAGCAGCTTCAAGTGCCAATATTTGAGTTGAATCAGGCATTAGTGGTAGTGAAATTTTTTGTGAATAAAGTGATACAACCTCATCCATATCAAATCTCTCATCACGTCCAGCAAACCCAACAGAAACGTCAATTACATGAGCACCAGCTCTTACTTGCTGTTGACCAACACTTAATGTTCCTTCATAATCATTCTCTTTTAAGAGTTCTCTAAATGCTTTACTTCCAGTTGCATTACTTCTCTCACCAATTAAAAGTGGTGCTGGTTCTTGTTTTAAAGGAACTGTATTAAATAAACTTGCTAATGAAGCTTTTAAAAATCCACAAGGTTTAAGTGGTACCATTCCATCAACTGCAATTGCCAAAGCTTCAATATGTTCAGGAGTGGTACCACAACAACCACCTAAAAATGAAACTCCATTTATTTTTAAAAACTCTTTTTGATGTGCTGTAAACTCTTCCGGTTGCATTGGATAATAAGTTTTTCCACCTCTATTTTGAGGAAGTCCTGCATTTGAGTGAACTGATATTGGAAACTTACAAACTTGGCTTAATGTTTTAATATGTTTATGAACTTGAACAGGTCCAGTTCCACAGTTAAATCCTAAAGATAAAATATTAAATGGTGCCATAATAGCAGCAATTGTCATTGCATCTGTTCCAATAAGCATAGTTCCACTTAACTCAATCGTAACAGAAACCATTATTGGAATTTGTGGTGCCACATCATTTAGTGCATGAAGTGCTGCTTTTATTTGAAGTGGATCTTGGCATGTTTCAAGTAAAAAGATATCAGTTCCACCATCAACTAAACCTTTAGCCATGATTTTATAACCTTCATACATCTCATCATATTTTATATGACCAAGTGATGGAAGTTTTGTTCCAGGTCCAATTGATGCTACAGCAAATCTAGGTTTTTCAGGTGTGCTATATTTTTCACAAGATTTTTTTACTAAACTTGCACCTAATTTTGATAATTCATAAGACATATGTCCGATATTATATTCATCTAAAACCCAAGGCATAGAACCAAAAGTATTTGTACAAATTAAATCAGCACCAGCTTTTGCATAATTATCATGAATAGTTTCCAAAATATGTGGAGCAGTTAAATTTAAAAGTTCATTACATCCTTCTAAATCTAAATCCTCAAAAAGCCATTCTTCCTTTTTTATATCTGCAATTTGAAGCTGTGTTCCCATAGCTCCATCAATAATTAGTACCTTTTTACTAATTAAATTTTCTATTAATTCTTTCATTAATTCTCTTTTGTTAATTATAATTATATTTGATAATATTTATTAGATAGTATATATAAAGAGTGGTTAAAAGTTGTTAAATCAAATTTTTTGAATAACAACTCTTATAACGCAAGCCTCGCCTTGATGACCTTTTCCTTCATCTAAAACAATAAGTTCTTCAACAACCTCTTTTTTACAAGAATCAAAATGATTTAAAAAATCTTCAACGGTATACAATAAATCTAAATCTTTAGGTCCACCACTATTATATGTAAGCTGTTTTGTAGAAAAAAACTCTCCTACAAAGTAACCATTTTTATTTAAAGAATCTTCAATTTTTTTAAATAAGATCTCTCTTTCATTTTTGTACATATGTAAATACGAAGCCATAATCACATCATATTTTTCAGTTACTTCCCAGTGGTTTAAATCTAAACATACTGTTTTTATATTTAATTTTTCTTCTTCTGCTCTTTTAGCTAACTTAGATAAACCTATATCAGAAGCATCTATCGCTGTAATTTCAAATCCTTTTTTTGCAAAAAAGATTGCATTTCTTCCTTCACCTTCACCTAAACATAACATTTTTTTATGTTCTTTAAAAGTTTCTAAATGTGAAGCTAAAAATTCATTTGGATGTAGTCCATAAAAAAATTCTTCAGTTGAAAATTTACTATTCCAAAACTCTTTTTGACTCATTTTTATTACCTTTATTTTTTAAATAAGAGTTTTTTACTATTTTTTATATTAAATTAAAATTATAGTAAATGCCCCATTTTATTTTTTTTAGTAGATAAATAACCTTCATTATATTTGTTTGATTTAGTAATTGCAGGAATTCTTTCTATTATTTCTACACCTAAACTATCGACATACTGCATTTTTTCAGGATTATTTGTAATTAACTTTAATTTTTTTATATCTAAATCTCTAAAGATATGTCCTACAATAGAGTAATCTCTTTCATCTTCTTTGAAGCCTAATTCTAAATTTGCTTCTATTGTATTTCTTCCTTGGTCTTGAAGTGCATAAGCATTTACTTTATTAACCAAACCTATATTTCTTCCTTCTTGTCTGTGATAAATCACTAATCCACCATTTTGAGCTATAAATTTTAATGATAAATCAAGTTGATTTTGGCAATCACACTTTAAACTTCCTAAAGTATCTCCGGTTAAACATTCTGAGTGAATCCTTACATAAGGTGATTCAAGTGTCTCAAAATCTTGACTCATAATTGCTAAATGTTCTTGAGTTCCTTGTTTATAAGCTTTTATTTTGAATTTTCCATATCTTGTAGGTAAATTTGCTATATTTGATTGTATTGTATTCATATTTTATTCTCTTTTTTTAGTTTTAATTATAACAGAGAATTCTTATTTGCAACTTAGTTGCATTTATTTACTGCAGTTAGTTTTCACTTCATCAATTAATGTAATATACCAATTATTATCTATCTTTGTTAAATAAAATATTTTATTATAAGTTACTATAAGTTCATAACTTGTTTTTTCTATTAATTCAACTCTTTTTAACTCATCTTCTTTATATTTATTTATGTTTATTTTATTTTCTTCATTCATTATTTTTGATAAATAAGGTTTAATATATGGTGTTAAAAAAGTGCCTTCTTTACTCCAACCATAAAATGCATCATTATCAGGACTACAATTGAAAGTAACCACCTCTTGTTTTATTTCAAAAGAATCAACTTCATTACTAATTTCATCTATTTGTAAAGAATGTGTAAAAGTTATTTTATTAGTATTATCATCTTTATAGACTTTATACACACCAAATTTGGGATTTATTAATTTACTGTTAATTACTTCTAAATTATTTTGTTTTAATAATACAAGGATAAAACTTATCTCATTTAAAAGTTCAACTGAGACTTTTTCTCTTTCAATTTTTTTTTCTATATTTAAACTTAATTGATTTGTTGAACAAGCAGTAAAAAGAATTAACAAAAGAAATATAGTTAAAATATTTTTAATCATAATTTTTATACCTTATTTATTTTATTTTTTTAATAGTACATTTAATACTCTTAAATTTCTGAGTAAAAAGTCATTTAAGAGTTAATTTTAATTATCTTAGATAAAATATAATCAAAAAATTTAACCATTAGGATTTTAGGAAATGACTGAAGCAAAATATATATGGATGGATGGAGATTTTGTAAATTGGCATGAAGCAAATGTACATGTTTTAAGTCATACACTTCATTATGGTAATGGTGCTATTGAAGGTACAAAAGCATATAAAACTGTGGATGGAAGATGTGCTATTTTTAAACTTAATGAACATACACAAAGATTACTAAATTCTTCAAAAATGACACTTATGCATGTACCTTTTTCTTTAGAAGAATTAAATAAAGCACAAATTCAATTATTACAAAAGAATGAATTATTTGAAGGTGCTTATATTCGACCTTTAGTATATTTAGGTTACGGTGTAATGGGACTTTATCATAAAGAAGCTCCCGTAAAAGTAAGTGTTGCAGCTTGGGAATGGGGAGCTTATTTAGGAGAAGAAGGTTTAAAAAAAGGTGTAAGAGTTAAAATTTCATCTTTTACAAGAACTCCAAATACTTCAGGAATGGGTAAAGCAAAAGCAGTTGCAAATTATTTAAATTCTCAAATGGCAAAATATGAAGCAGTTGAAGCTGGATATGATGAAGCATTATTAAGAGATGACCAAGGTTATATTGCAGAGGCTTCTGGTGCTTGCTTTTTTATCGTTAGAGATGGAAAACTAATTACTCCTCCAAATGATAATTCACTTGAATCAATCACTCAAGCAACAGTTATTGAATTAGCTGCTGATATGGGAATTGAAGTTGTAAGAAGAAGAATCAGTAGAGAAGAAGTTTATATTGCAGATGAAGCTTTCTTTACAGGAACTGCTGCTGAAATTACACCAATTAGAGATGTAGATGCAAGAATTATAGGTTGTGGTTCAAGAGGACCAATTACTGAAAAAATTCAATCTGCTTACTTTGATGTGGTAGCTGGGAAAAATGAAAAATATTTAAAGTATTTAACATACGTTAACTAAACTTAATTAATATAACCCATTAAATACTTAATATAAGGAAAAATATGCCAATAGACAACGACTATTTTAAAAACAGACAACAAAATAATTCTGGAGGTTCAAATGGAGGGGGAAATTATCAACCACCATTTGAAACACCAGAATTTTTCAAGAATTTTGGAAAAAAAGCTGGAATGCTCTATTTAGTAATTATTATTATTGGAGCTTTATTTTTATTTAAACCATTTATGACTATCGAATCAGGTAATGTAGGAATCAAACAAACATTAGGTAAATATGATGATCAACCATTAAATCCAGGTTTTCACTTTATTCTTCCTGGATACCAAAAAGTTACAGTTGTTGATACAAAAGTTAGACTTATGAATTTTGCTACTATTGAAACTAGTACTGGTTTTGACCAAAGTATTAGAAGTAATCCTGCAATTAATATTTTAGATGCAAGAGGTTTACCTGTTTCTATTGAACTTACTGTTCAATATAGATTGACTGCACCTGGAGCTCCTGCAACTATTGCAACTTGGGGATCAGCATGGGAAGATAAAATTGTAAATCCAGTGGTAAGAAATATTGTGAGAAATGTTGTTGGTGGATTTAATGCAGAAGAGTTACCAACAAAAAGAAATGAAATTGCTACTATGATTGAAAATGGTATTAGATCACAAATTGAATCACTTGAAGGGAAACCAGTTTCAATTGAATCAGTTCAATTAAGAGAGATTGTACTTCCAGCAAAAATAAAAGAACAAATCGAAAGAGTTCAAATTGCAAATCAAGAATCTGAAAGAGTTAGATACGAAGTTTTAAGAGCAAAACAAGAAGCTGAAAAAAGAGCAGCTCTTGCAAATGGAGAAGCTGAAGCAAAAAGAATTGAAGCGCAAGGTAGAGCTGATGCTGTAACTATTGAAGCAAAAGCTCAAGCAGCAGCAAACAAAGAAATTGCATTATCTTTAACACAAAATTTATTACAAATGCAACAAATAGAAGTTCAAGGAAAATTTAATGAAGCACTTAGAGAAAACAAAGATGCTAAAATTTTCTTAACACCAGGTGGATCAACTCCAAATATTTGGATTGACTCAAAAGATAAAATAAGAGATACATCAGTAAATCAATAATTAAAGAAGCAGTTATTACTGCTTCTTTAACATCATGGGAAAAAAATATTTAAAACTTATTTTTACTCTCCATTTTCTCTTAATTCCTTCGATTTATGAGAAGGAAATCAAATCTATTTTAAAGATTAAACCCGAAGTAAAATATGATGAAAATTTAAAATATAAAGAGATAAATAAATACAAAGAGAAAAAAATAATGATATTAAATCTAACTATGATTTTGGAATTAATATTTATATAAATAAAGAATTGATGTTGGCACGAAATTTTAAAGGAAATTAAAATGGAACAATTGGATAAAATAGATTGGGAAAAAATGGGCAATCTAATTCCTGTAATTACTCAAGATGCTAATACAAACGAAGTTTTAATGTTAGCTTATATGAATAAAGAAGCTCTTGAATTAACAATAAAAACTAATTATGCACACTACTTTAGTAGAAGCCGTCAACGAATCTGGAAAAAAGGTGAAAGTTCAAATCATCTTCAAGAAATTGTTGAAATTTTAGTTGACTGCGATAATGATACTTTATTACTAAAAGTAAATCAAGAAGGTGTTGCCTGTCATACAGGAAGAAAATCATGTTTTTATACAAATTTAAAAACAAATGAAATAATTAGTGATGTTGAAGTTAATACTACTGCTGCATATGGTGTAATTGATACTTTGTATCATACAATTTGTGAAAGAAAAAATGAAAATTCTACAAAATCATATACTGCAAAACTTTTACAAGGTAAACAAAATTCTATGCTTAAAAAAGTTGTTGAAGAAGCAGGAGAATTTACTTTTGCAATAAAAGACAATAATGAAGAAGAAATCATTTACGAAGCAGCCGATATTGCTTACCATGTATTAGTAGCACTTGCAAGTAAAAATATTAGTCCCGATAGAGTAAAACAAGAGCTAGCAAGAAGATTTGGTATGTCTGGAATTGAAGAGAAAAATTCAAGAAAAGAATCATAATTTTTTTGCATAATTAAATGCAACTAAGTTGCGTTTAATTATGCCTTGTTATAATGTAAATTTTAAAAAATATTAAAGGAGTTATTATGACAAATTGTTGTCAATACTGCTCTAAAAAAATACCTATCTCGAAGGTTTTTTGTTCAGCTGAATGTAAAGAGAGCTTTTTCCAAAAAATAGTAATTTCAATACCTAAACCATTTGTAAAAAAACTATATTTTTTCTGTTCTAAAGAACAAAGAGATTTTGAAATAAAACTATTTGCCAAAAGACATAATTGGCATGAAAAGCTTGTAACAGAAAAAGTTGAAGAGCTATTCGAAGAATATTATAAATGTGGATAAAAAAAGAGTTATAACTCTTTTTTTATTTAATTAATGACAACCACATCCTGTCCCACAACTACCACTTGATTTTTGAGCTTTTTCATGTTCTTCTTTTATTTTTTGTCCTTCAGGAGAACAAGCACTTACACCAGCAGGCATTATTGGCTGGATTGCTGCATTAGAAACTTCATCTTGTGAATTTAAAAATGAAATTAATTTATCAGCTGCAATCATATATCTTTTTGCTGAGATTGATTCTGGATTAAAATAAACTATTGGCTTACCACTATCTCCACCTTCCCTAATAGCAGGCTCAATTGGAAGATTTCCCAGTACTTGAGTATTATATTGTTTTGCTAACTCTTCACAAGTTCCCATTCCAAAAATATCAGACTCAGTTTTACATGAAGGACAAATAAATCCACTCATATTTTCAACAATTCCAGCAACTGGTATATGAAGTTTTTTGAACATATCTAAACTTCTTCTTGAATCATCAAGAGCTACATGTTGTGGTGTTGTTACATTGATTCCTGCACTAACAGGAACACTTTGAGCTAAAGTTAATTGAGCATCACCAGTTCCTGGAGGCATATCAATAAATAAAATATCTAATTCTTCCCATAAAATATCTCTTAAAAGTTGTTGGATAGCTTTCATAATCATAGCACCTCTCCAAATAAGAGCTTGTCCTTCTTCCATTAATATTCCCATTGACATTACGTCAACTCCATATGCATTTAATGGTTTCGCTTTATCTCCAACTATTTCTACTTCTTTTCCATTTAATCCCATCATTCTAGGAATATTTGGTCCATAAATGTCAGCATCTAAAATACCAACTCTTTTACCTTGCATTGCTGTTGCAATTGCAAGATTTACTGTTGTAGTTGATTTCCCAACTCCACCTTTTCCAGAACTAACCATAACAACTTTTTTAATTTGAGGAGCAATATTTTTACCACTTACACTATTGCTTTGTTGAACTTGTTCTTTTGGTTTATTAAAATTAAGCGTTACATTTATTCCACTTAATGACTTAAGTGCTGTAATTTCTTTTCTTAGTTGAGCTTCAACTTCTGGTGCTGTTGAAGTAATATCTAAATTGATAAAACAATTATTACCATCTAACTGTACTTCTTTCACAAATCCAAACTCTACAATTGATTTTGCAAAGCCTGGATATTTAATATTTTCTAATTCTTTTTTAATAATTTCTACATTAGTCATATAATATTCCTTATAATATTTAAAAGTCTGACATTATATTTTAAATAGGATAATTTTTATCTTAATTATCCAGCAATATCAATCATTGCTTGACCATGCTCTTTTACAATTTTTTGAGTAATTTTGTATGAGCAGAATTTTGGTCCACACATTGAGCAGAATTCTGCTTCTTTAAATACATCCTGAGGTAAAGTTTCATCATGATACTCTTTTGCTCGCTCCGGATCTAAACACAATTCAAACTGTTTATTCCAATCAAATCCATATCTTGCATCTGACATTTCATCATCAATATCTCTTGCACCTTTTCTACCTCTTGCAATATCAGCTGAGTGAGCAGCAATTTTATATGCAATAATTCCGTTTCTAACATCTTCTGCATTTGGTAAACCTAAGTGTTCTTTTGGAGTTACATAACATAACATAGATGCACCATGCCATCCACCAACAGCTGCACCAATAGCAGATGAAATATGATCATATCCAGCAGCAATATCAGTTGTAAGTGGTCCTAATATATAAAACGGTGCTTCATGACAATACTCTTTTTCTAATTTCATATTTCTTTCAATTTGATTTAAAGGAACGTGACCTGGACCTTCAATCATAACTTGAACATCTTTTTCCCAAGCTCTTAAAGTTAATTCACCAAGAACTTTTAACTCTCTTAATTGTGCTTCATCTGAGGCATCAGCTAAACATCCAGGTCTTAAAGAATCTCCTAAAGATAAAGAAACATCATATTTTCTACAAATTTCTAAAATATCATCAAATGCTTCATAAAAAGGATTTTCTTTATGATAATGCATCATCCAAGCAGCCATTAAAGAACCACCTCTTGAAACTATTCCCATTTTTCTTTTTGCAACGTGAGGCATAAATTCAAGTAAGAATCCAGCGTGAATTGTAAAGTAAGAAACACCTTGTTGAGCTTGTTTTTCTAGAACTTTTAACATTACATCAATAGATAAATCTTCTATTTTATCCTTACAATCGTGTAAAATTTGATAAATTGGTACTGTTCCAATTGGCACTGTTGAGTGCTGAATAACAGCAGTTCTTATCATGTCTAAATCACCACCTGTACTTAGATCCATAATTGTATCTGCACCATATTTTAAACATACGTCAACTTTTTCTATTTCACCTTCAACATTAGATGCTAGTGCAGATGAACCGATATTTGCATTGATTTTGCATGAAGATGCAATACCAATTGACATTGGAACTAAATGTTTATGATTTACATTTGCAGGAATTATTAATCTTCCTCTAGCTATTTCACTTCTTACAAGTTCTGGTTCTAGCTTTTCGATTTTTGCTACATATTCCATATCTGGAGTAATAATTCCTTTTTTTGCATAATACATTTGAGTTCTAATTTTGTCATTTTTATGATTGTCTAACCAATTTCTCATTTTAAAATCCTATAGTATTTATTTATATTTGTAGCTAGATTATAGCCAAATATATTTATATAAGCTTAAGTGCTTTAGATATTTTGAAATTATTATTCATATAAGTTTCTTTTCTATATAATAATTAAGAAATATATATTAGGAGGTTATTTTGTTAGATGATAAACAATTAGATAACTCTCCTAATTTTTCGTTGTATACTCAAAAAGAGTTAGAGCAACAAAAGTATATTAATGAAATTGAATTAGTTATCGAAAAATACAATATTTTAGAAAATGAAAATCAATTAATTGCTTCAACTGAAAAAAGTTATTTATATCTGATAAATTTTATTTTAGAATTACATAAAAATAAAAAAAGTTTACCAAATGATTTGAAAAATATTTTTTTGAATAATATTTTTTTAAAAGAGCAAATAAATATTTTTTTAGAAAAGAAGTTAAAAAATCTTACAAAAGATGACAATATTCATTTTATAAAAGATATAAATGTACTTGCATACATTTCAACTATTGGTTCAGATGATAATATTCTAAATTCTTATTATAATTATGATTTAGAAGCTATTTCAAAAGTTTTTAGATTTTATGAAGAACATTTAAGAACACTATTTTTAGAAAATAAAGTTTTATTTTCGTTAACTTTTGATTCTTATATAATTTTATTAAAAACATTAATTCAATTATGTACTATTAATTCTATTGATTTAATTAGAAAAAAAAGCGTTAATCAAATCATCGATTTAATGACAGAAACAATAAATATTATAAAATTTACTATTTCTTTAAATGATAGAGAATTAAGTAAAATAAATAATATTCAAGGAAAATATTTATATTATTTTTCTCATTTAGATGAAATACCTGTGGAAGAAGATGATTTAAGTAAAAGTTTTGAAAAATACCTTCTATGTCTTGAAAGACAAGAAGATGGTTTTATGTTATCAAAAAACAACAATTTCGGCTATGAAAATGATATTTCAGAAGATGCAGAGTTTTTGATTTTCAAAAATTATTCTTCAATTTTATTACTTAAATTATTAAAAAAATTAAGAAATATACCTAACTCTCCAAGATTTTTTGATAATCCTTATTTTCAAAAAATCTTGAAAGTTTATTATAAAAAGTTTTCTATAGAAAATGAAATTAAAATTGCAAAAAATATTGAAGAATTTGAAAAAACATTACTTAGTTCTTTGTTGTACAATTATAATTCAGATTTAAATTTTGACAAAAAATTGGATTATCATTGGGTTATTGAAGATTTTATTCTTTCAGATAAAGATTTTGATAATAGAAATTTAGAAACTATTTATAGAATTTTATTTTTCATATCGGATATTGAAGATTTTAAATATAGTCATATCACCCAAATTTTAGTAAATTCAAAAGTAATAAAAAACGATTATCATGAATTTTTTAAATTAGCAATATTTGATTTATTTATAACAAAATTCAAAAATTCTAAATTTGATAATGAACTAAATGAAATATTAGAAAAAATTTCTAAATATATTCTTCAAAATACTTTTGATTTTCATCTTATTTCTATTTGTTCAAAAATTTTTCTTAATATTTCACTTATTTATTCTACACATGAAGAAAAAATAGAAGAAGCAAAAAAATTATATGCTTTATTTATTTTATTAAATGATTTTGATATTTTAGAAATAAATTATGAAAAAATAAATGCAAAAATATTAGAAAACCTTCAATTTACAAAAGATTATGTAAGAGAAAATTTTTTAGACGATTTTTTTATACTAAAAGATTTTGAATTATATCAAGAAATAGAAATTATCAAAAAAAGAATAGAGATTAATTCTTTGAGTATAGATGAAACTATAAATATTTTAGTCGACTTTCTAACAACAAAAATTTTTTATGGTTTATGTAAAATTTTTATTTCAGAAGTAGAACAAATTGATACTTTTGATTATGAATTTGAAAAATATGTTATTAAAATAAATCATAAATACTTGATTAAATTACTTTATTCAAAAATAAATGAAAAGATTTTTAATCTAATTTTAGAACGATATACAAAATTTATAAAAGATGAATTTAGTATTATTTTTAAAAGCTTTGATCAAAAAGATATAAAATTTTATCTTAGTGACGATGATTTTGAATTAACTTATTAAAAAATTTAGGATATTTATGAGAAAGAAATTAATTAAAGAAATTACATCTTTGCCTCCTCTTCCAAACAATATCATAGAACTTGATAATTTTAGAAAATTAGATAGTACAGATACAAATAAATTAGTAGAAATATTAAATAAAGACCCATTAATTGTCGCAAATATTTTAAAAATTGCAAATTCAAGTATGTTTGGTTTTAGAAGTAAAGTTGATACTTTAAGTCGTGCAATAAACCTTTTAGGTATAAAATTTGCTATTTCAATTGCTATTGGTTCTTCAATTAGCAACACTATCAAATCAAATTTACTAGCTTATGCTGTAACTAATGATGATTTTATTTTTTCAAGTTCACTTGCTAGTAATATCGTTAATACTTGGGTTTCTACTATAAATTTTGACCTAAAAAATGAACTATTACTTCCTGCTTTTCTTCAAGAAGTTGGTAAATTCGTAATTTCACAAGTAATTCAAAATGAAAAAAAGACTGAAGAATTTTTAAAAGAGTTAGAAGAAACTAAAGATACAAGTTTGTGCGAAGAAAAATTTACAGGTTTTACCTGTGCAAGAATTACTGCAAATATCTTTAAACATTGGAATTTAAGTCACAACATAATTTTTCCTATAGCATTTACAGAAGATATAGAAAATTGTCCAGAATCTTTTAAGAAAAAAGCTCAAATTTTACAAATTGTTAAAATCTTGTGTGATGTAAGATACCCATTAAGTGATAAAAACATTGAAAAAGCTTTAGAAAAAGTTGTACTTTACGACTTTGATGTTGAGCATTTTATTAACTCAATTGATGTTATAAAAGAGGTTATTGGTCAAAATTCTTAACTTATGCTAAGTTAGTATATATTATAATTTGTAACTTTTTTACACAAAGGGGTTTTTGTTGTTAGATGTTACACTTATAGTTCTATGTGCAGGCAATTCTTCAAGATTTGAACACAAAACTAAAAAGCAGTGGATTAGAATAGGTAATGAACCTTTATGGTTACATGTGACAAAAAGATTAGCTTCTTTTTCACAATTTAATAAAATTATCATTGCTTCTCATGAAACTGAATTAGATTATATGAAAAACTTCACTGATGAATTTACTTTTGTCAAAGGTGGAACAACAAGACAACAATCAATACTAAACTGTCTAAAATTTGTAACAACAAAATATGTAATGATAAGTGATGTAGCAAGAGCTTGCATTCCCAAATATGTGATAGAAACTCTTTTAATTGAAAAAGAAAATGCCAATTGTATAGTTCCCATTCTAAATGTTACAGATACTGTAATTTATGAAAATGATACAATTAACAGAGATAATGTAAAATTAATTCAAACTCCTCAACTTTCAAATACACAAATATTAAAATCTGCACTAAATACAAAAATAGAATTTACTGATGAAAGTTCTGCAATTAAAAATATAAATGGAACAATAAAATATGTTCAAGGAAGTATTGATAGTAAAAAATTAACTTTAGGTGATGAATTAGATGATTTACCATGTCTAAAAGAACCATCAAATAATTTTTTTACTGGTACTGGTTTTGATATTCATGCTTTTGAAGAAAATAAAGATATGTATCTTGGTGGAATTAAACTTCCTTATGATTATGGTTTTAAAGCACATAGTGATGGTGATGTTTTAATACATTCAGTTATCGATGCATTATTAGGAGCATGTGGAGCTGGAGACATTGGTGAATTTTTTCCTGATACTGATGAAAAGTATAAAGGAATAGATTCAAAAATTCTATTAGATGAGATTGTAACTTTTGTCAATAATGTTGGTTATGAAATAGTAAATATTGATTTAACCATTATTGCACAAAAACCAAAAATCAATCCTTTTAAAAATGATATAAAAAATTCAATGGTAAAACTTTTAGGACTTGAAAAACAGTTTATCAATATCAAAGCTACAACTGCGGAAAAGCTTGGATTTATTGGTAGAGCTGAAGGAGTTGCTGTACAAAGTATTGCTACATTGAAATATTATAATTGGAAACAAAAATGAATATATTAATTATCGAAAATGAAATCTATCTAGCACAAAAAGTTGTTTCAAGATTACTTGATGATGGACATAGTTGTGATTATATTGAATCACCGAATATTGATAATCTAACAAAAGATTACGATACTATTTTACTTTCAACTTCTCTTCCATCTAGTTTATGTAAAAATATAATCAAACGATATAGTGAAACTTCTATAATTCTTCTTCTTGTATCTTATATTTCTGATGAAACAGTAACAAATCCTATTAAAGATGGGGCTAAAGATTATATTATGAAACCGTTTATTATGGATGAATTAGTAAGAAAAATTTATCATTATAAAGAGTGTAGAAGTATTAGAAGAGAGTTACAAACTTTAAGAGATTATTTTAATTTTACAATGTCAGATATTGATACAAGTGAAATTTTACTTCCACCATCATTTCCAACTTTAATAGAAACAAATTCTCAAAAATGTGCGGATAAGCTTGTTTTTGAATTAGCTAGAAAAATGGATTTACCTATTTGTTTTATTTCCTTAACTTCTTCAAATTGGCAAAAACAAATGAATGCTATTCAAGGTAAAACTATCATTTATTTAACAGATTATCATACTTTAAAAAAGAATATGAAAGAACAAATCAATAAATTAATTGAAGATAAAAATTGTATTGTGTCAACACTAGAGCCTGAAGAAGAATTTCCACATAGAAAAATAGAGTTTAATAACGAAAAGATTTTATTAGGTAATTCAAATATTATGACTATTAATGACTATGTTAAAATGATGGTTATTTCATACCAAAATAAATATCCTGACACTGAATTATCAAAAAAATTAGGAATATCAAGAAAATCTCTTTGGGAAAAAAGAAAAAAACTTGATATTGAAAAGAAAAAATAAAGGATAATATATGAATTTAAGAAGATTCTTTTTAACAGTAGGTTTTAGTGGATTAAGCCCTAAAGCTCCAGGAACTGTGGGTTCTTTTGTTTCTTTGATTTTAGGATTATTTTTACTACAAATTTTACATGTTTCTACACTTTTTTTATTATCTTTATTAATAACGGTTATTGCAATAAAACAAATTGATGCATATGAAAAAGAATCAGGAATTCATGATAATAGTGAAATTGTGATTGATGAACTTGTAGGAATGTGGATAGCTTTATCAATCTGTGGAATTAATAATGAAAACTTAATTTATATGGCTCCACTTGCTTTTATATTTTTTAGATTATTTGATATTTGGAAGCCTTCAATTATAGGTAAAATCGACAGAGATGTAAAGGGTGGTCTAGGTGTAATGGGGGATGATATTGTTGCTGGAATTGCTGCTGGAATTGCTACAGCTGGAGTTTATCAGTTGATTGAGAAGTTTGTTTTATAATAAACTTAACTAATCAAAAAAAGGGGAAGTTTTTAAACCTTCCCCTTTTTTTATTTCAATTATTTTACAATATCTGCAAATTGTTTGAAGATATATTTTGACTCATGTGGTCCAGGACTTGCTTCTGGGTGATGTTGAACTGAAAAAATCTCTTTATTTTTATATTTAACACCTTCAATTGTATTATCAAATAAATTGATATGTGTAATATCAGCAATCTCAACAATATTATCAGGAACATTATAGTTATGATTTTGAGCAGTAATTTCAACTACACCATTATTTGCAACTGGATGGTTACCACCGTGTTGACCGAATTTTAGTTTATAAGTATCATATCCATGAGCAATAGAAAGCATTTGATGACCTAAACAAATAGCAAACATAGGAATATTTGCATTTATAAGTTTTTGAACTTCTTTTTTCTCATTTACAAGAGTAAGTGGATCTCCTGGCCCATTTGATAAGAATACTCCACCTATCTCTTTTGATTCAAATCTTGCAATTAAATCTTCACCTTTAAAGTTTGAAGGTACAACTTCAACTTCAAGTCCTGCTTGAACTAATTCATTTAAAATATTTCTTTTAACACCAAAATCGATAACAACAACTTTTTTATCACTCATTACAGCTTTATCATAAGCTTTAATTGCGTGATTCCAAGCTCCTGATTTATGAATAAATGATTCTTTTGTAGAAACTAATTCAATATAATTTATATCTTCTATTCTAGGACTTGCTTTTAATTGTTTCGCTAGTTCCTCTTTAGAAGAAATTTCTGTTGAAGCTATCATCATCATAGCTCCTTCATCTCTAATCATTTTAGTTAAATATCTTGTGTCAATATCACAAATTCCTAAAACACCATGCTCTTTTAGTAAAGAATCTAAGTTATTTTGAGCTCTATAGTTTGAGTAATCATTATGATAATTTCTAACTAACACACCTTTACAGTGACAAACTTTACTTTCCATATCATCATCATTTACTCCTACATTTCCAATTTCTGGCATTGTAAAAGTAATAAATTGACCAGCATAAGAAGGATCAGAAATTATTTCTTGATAACCAGTTAATGAAGTATTAAAAACTATTTCTCCAACAGCTGTACCCGTTGCACCAAAAGATTTTGCTTCTAAAAAAATTCCATTTTCTAAATATATCCATACTTTTTGCATTTATATTAATCCTCTTTTTACTAATTCTTCTTCATATAATCTATGATAAACTAAATCATAATCTTCTGTACCGGGGATTAGTTTTCTTTTATAATTCTTTAATTTATTTATTACTTCACTATCCGCTTTCTCAAAACCTTTTATAAAATCATCTAAAGAAGCAAATATAACGTTTTTTATTTGATTATCTGAACAAGTATAATGAATAAAATCTTCTTCCCATAAATAATCTAATATTTTATGAGCAATATCTGAAAATCTATCTTCATTATTTAAAATAACACCATAATCATTTGCTAATCTTTTTTTTGTCATCCAAAAAAGCTGTCTTCTATCTGCATTCAAATACTCGATTTCTTCTTCTTGTGCATCTAAAATTTCTTGCACTTTTTCATCTAAAGAAAACTCTTTTTCAATATCTTCATCAAGTATTTTTTCAATTTCAGATTCTATACTTTGTTTGTCTTTTCTTATTTCTACAAAGTCACAACTAGCTAAATCTCTTGTTATTCTTCTCGAGACATACGGCGTATGATGTAATTTTAACCTCATATTTTCTACCCCCTTATAATTGTATCAACTCTTTCTGGAGAAGTTGAAACTATTCCAACTTTAACAGAAGTAACCTCTTCGATTTTTTCTATATATTTTTTTGCATTAATTGGAAGTAGATCAAAATCTCTGATCCCAACAACACTTTCCCAACCTTCAATCTCTTCATAAATAGCTTTTACATTTTCTAAACAAGTTGGAACATAATCAATTTTTTCACCATTCAATTCATAAGCTACACAAATTTTAATTTTTTCAAATCCATCTAAAACATCAAGTTTCATTAAAGCTAATTGATCACAACCATTTAATCTTGCAGCATATTTAACTGCAACTGCATCAAACCAACCACATCTTCTTTTTCTTCCTGTAGTTGTTCCAAACTCTTTTCCAACTTGAGCCATAGTTTCACCTTCATCACCAAAGTCTTCACTTGGGAAAGGTCCATTTCCAACTCTTGTACAATAAGCTTTTACTATTCCTGTAACTACTCCAACATCTTTTGGATTTACTCCAAGACCTGCACAAGAACCAGCACTAACAGTTGAAGATGATGTAACATAAGGATATGTTCCATGGTCAATGTCTAACATTGTTCCTTGGGCACCTTCTAGTAATATTTTTTTACCTTCATCTAAAGCTTTCCAAACCATATTTGTTGTATTTGTAATAAATGGTGCTATTTTTTCTTTATAAGAAGTCAACTCTTCTATTAATTCTTTTTCTTTAGGAGTTGCAATTTCTAATACATCAAATATTGCTCTATTTTGTTCGAAATATTCTAAAATTGATTTAGCTAATTTAGTAGGATTTAAAAGTTCTCCAACTCTATGCCCTACCCTATTGATTTTATCTGAATACGCTGGACCTATTCCTTTTCCAGTTGTTCCAATAGCTTTTGCCCCTCTTAATTTTTCTTTAGCTTGATCAATTAAAGCGTGATATGGTAGATTTAAATGTGCTTTATCTGAGATAAATAATCTTCCTTCTAAATTTTTAAATTGACTCATTTCTTCAATAATATTTTCAGGTGATAAAACTACACCATTTCCAATTACATTTATTGCATTTGGATTTAATACTCCTGAAGGAATTAAATGTAAAGCATACTTAACACCATCAACCCAAATTGTATGACCAGCATTGTGACCACCTTGGCTTCTGCAAACCATGTCATACTTTTGTGCTAACATGTCAACTATTTTACCTTTTCCCTCATCTCCCCATTGAATACCAACTATTACATCTGCGCTCATTCTTAATCCTCTAAAATTTTTAATAAATTATCTGTATATAGTGCAAAACCTAATGAACTCATTCCTTCACTTGAGTACATTCCACCTTTGCATAAAGTTAAATTTTCATGTATCACTCTATAGTAAATCCCATTATAGTATCTTAGAGTTCCATAATAAAGTGGTGCAATGATTATATTAGAATAATCTACTTCTTTCGCTTTTTGAACTAACTTTTCTAACTCTTTTTTTATACTATTTGGAACCATTTCTATAACACTTTCCAAACTTTTTATATCTTTTACTTTAATTAATCTGTTTAACCAATCGCAATTTAATTTAAATAGTGATGCTATTTCACCATTTTTTAATAAATCTATATCAATATTTAATTCACTAGCAATTAATTTTGGAATATTTATATTTGATATTTGTAAAATCGGTTCTATTTGTAGTGCTTTTAAAATATTTGCTGTTAAATTCATAATATCAGAAATATTATCATGATCTATCCACTCACATCCAATTTGGTACTCTTCTTTTGATGGATAAGTAAATATAGGTTGAACATAAAACCATTTTTTGTGAGCTGTTGTTCTTCCTAATCTTTTTGTAATTATTCTTACCACATCTAAAGTAGAATCAGCTCGTAAAGATACTTGTTCATTTTGTTCATCAGAAAATTTTATTAGTTTTCTTTCATTTGCAATTGCTTGATGTTGAGAATAAGAAAAATTTGGTGTTAAAATCTCTTCAAATCCTGCACTATCTAAAATTTCACAAACTTTATTTTCTAATACCCGCTTCTTTTTCGCCGTTGAACCAAAGTATAATCGACTCCCTTTTGGAATTTCGTGTTCAAAAATCATTCTTATTAGTTCCCTTTAAACATATTTGATGCAAAAACTTTATTTGCAGTTCCATCAAATGTTCTAATACCTAAATCATCAAGTGCCAATTCAACAGCATTTACAGCCCATGAAGCTTCATAATCTTCAACTAATCCCATATGATTAATTCTAAAAATCTTACCAGCTAAATGATCTTGTCCACCTGCGATATTTACATTATATTTATTTTTTAATATCTTTCTAATTGCACTTGATTGTTCAGTATAAACTGTTGTCATTGCATCTGCTGGAACTTTTGGATAAATTTCAAAACCAATAGCTTTTAATGCTTCTCTTGTTGCATTTGCTCTTAAAGCTGTTTGTTTATATAAATTATCAAATCCATCTTCTTTTAATTTTTCTAAAATTGCACCTAAACCAATAATAAGTGTAGTTGCTGCTGTCCAAGCTGTTGTATTTGTTCTTTGTTTTTTAATTTCAATTGAAAGATTAAAGTAATAACCTCTTGGTTTTGAATCAATTTTTTTAATTGCCTCATTTGATAAACCAATCATTGCAAGACCTGGAGGTAACATTAAAGCTTTTTGACTCCCTGTTACAACAGCATCAAGATTTGTAGTATCAATTTTTTCAACACCAACAGCAGTGATTCCATCAGCAATAATCATAATATCTTTATTAATTTTTTTAACTTCAGTTGCAATTTGCTCAACAGGATGTCTTAATCCTCCAGCACTTTCACAAATCTGAATAAAAATAGCATCAATAGAAGAATCAGCTTTTACAGCTTCAACTACGGCTTCAACTGATACGGGTGTATTCCATTCATTTTTAATTTCAGTATATTCTATTCCAAAAGCTGAACAAATTTTTCCGAATCTTTCACCAAATTTTCCAGAGTTAATAGTAAGTGCTTTTTTATGTGTAAGATTTGTTACACATGCCTCCATAGCACCTGTTCCACTTGAAGCTAACATTACAACTTCAGGCATTCCATATAATTCTAATAATAATTCTCTAGTATTTTTAAAAATTGCTTCAAACTCTTCAGTTCTATGATGTATTGTTACATCTGACATTGCTTTTCTAACAAATTCTGGTACAGGAGTTGGACCTGGTGTTAATAGCATTTTATTATCCTTATTTTTTCATTCTTTATAGCAAAACGAAGCATTTTATCTAAATATAGTTTATTAATTGGTTAAGCAATATTTTTCAAAAAAATTTAAAAATTTTCATTTTACTATTGACATTTACTACTAATTAGTAATATAATTCTGCAAGGAGTATGTAAATGAATAATAAAAGTTTAAAATCTTATGGTTATAGAACTGATAAATCTATGAAAACTGTTGTTAGATTAGAAAGAACAAGTTTAAAAATCAACAATTTAACTGTAAATTATTTATCAAAACATAATCTAACGTTTAATCAATTTAAAGTATTAGAAGCTTTATATCATCTAGGTGATTTAAATATTGGCTCAATCACAAAATTAACAATGAGTACACCAGGAAATATCACTGTTGTTGTAAGAAATCTAAAAAGAGATGGATGGATTACTTCAATAAAAGACCCAAATGATAGTAGAGCATCAATTTTATCAATTACTCAAAAAGGTAAAGATATTATTGAAGAAGTTTTCCCAAATCACGCAAAAAATTTAAATAAAGCTTTAGAAGTTTTAAGTGATGAGGAATTAGATACTTTATATGATTTATTAAATAAGGTTTACAAAGCAAATTAAATATTTTTTTGCTTTAAAAGTACTAATTAGTAATATATTATAAAAAAATAAGGAATAAAAAAATGAAATTTTTAAAATTAGGATTAGCCTCTGTTATCGCTTCAAGTGCTCTTTTTGCAGGTACATATAATGTTGATGTAAGTCATTCAAATGTTGGATTTAAAGTAAAACATATGATGATTTCAAATGTTATTGGTAAATTTAATAAATTTAATGGAACATTCGAATATGATGAAAAAACAAAAACATTAAAATCACTTGTTGGTGAAATTGATGTAAATTCAATCAATACTGAAAATGAAAAAAGAGATGCTCATTTAAAAAGTGCTGAATTCTTTTCTGCAAATGAATTTAATAACATCAAATTTGTTTTATCAAAAGTTGATGGTGATAAAGCTTATGGTAAATTAACTATGAGAGGTGTTACAAAAGATGTTACATTAGATTTAGAAAATAATGGAACAGTAAAAGATCCATGGGGGAATACAAGAGTTGGTTTAGGATTAAGTGGTAAAATTAATAGAATGGATTATGGTTTAAAATACAATACTGTATTAGAAGCTGGTGGTGTTGCAGTTGATGAAATTGTAAAACTTGATATTCAATTAGAGGGAATTTTAGCTAAATAATTTAGCTAAAATTATAAAATTATGTATCCTACACTATTTATTTCACACGGAGCACCAAATATAATTTTAAGTGACTCAAAATCAAAAAAGAATTTTCAGAAATTAGGAAAGAATTTAAAAGTACCAAAATATATAATAATCATTTCAGCTCACTATGTTACAAATGATTTAAGAATTATAAGTCCTGAAGCAAATAAAATTATGTATGATTTTTATGGATTTGAAGATGAATTATATAAAGTAGTTTATGAAATAAATAGTGATAAAAATTTAACTAATAATCTCATCAACACTTTAAAAAAAGAGAATATTGATATTTCAATTGATGAGAGTAGAATTAGTTATGACCATGGAGTTTGGAATGTTTTAGCTTTATTATATGAAAAACTAAATATTCCTGTACTTCAATTAAGTATTCCTTATTCTTATTCACCATCACAGTTAATAAATTTAGGTGAAAAACTAAAAGCTTTTAAAGATGAAGCGATGATTATTTGTAGTGGTGGAGTTACACATAATCTTGGAGATATGAGTTATAATTTAACTTCTAAAAACTATGCGAAAGAATTTAGTGATAAAATTAAAAATATTATAGAAAATGGCAATGAAGATGGATTATTAAATATTACTTCTGACATAAATTTTCGTAAAAACCATCCTTCAAATGAGCATTTTTTACCCCTTTTTATAGCTTTTGGAAATGCAAATAATAAAAAAGGTAAATCAGTAAATAGTGAAATGCAATATTCAAACATTTCAATGGAAAGTTTCATTTTTGATGAAAATAAAGAAAATTTAAAGGATTTAAGATGGTATTAATTTTTGTAGCAAGTTTAAATGAAAATATGAATCTTGCGAATATGATAAAAGATAAATTTGAAAATAAAAATATAAATTCAAAAATAATAAACTTAGTTGATTTAAATCTACCAATGTATGATACTTTTAAAGAACAAAATGATGGTATTCCAAAAGTTGCACTTGATTTAGCAAAACAAATGGAAAAAGCAACTGCTTATGTTTTTGTTTCACCAGAATATAACTATGGAGTACCACCTGTTTTAGTAAATATGATTGCTTGGATTTCAAGAATCGGAGATAATTTTAGGGCGCTATTCAGTATGAAAAAGATTCAACTTGCAACTCATTCTGGAAGTAATGGACAAGATTTATTAAATGATTTAAGAAGTCAATTTACAAGACTTGGTGCTATTGTAATGCCAAGAGAAATAATTACAACTTATGAAAGAAAATGTCAAGAAGATAGTTTAGAAAGAATCTTAGAACAATTTGAAACTCTAATTAAGGAGTAAATTATGTTAAGAAAATTACCAAAAGAAAAGATGGGAACATCAAATCTTGGTTGGTTAGAAAGCCGTTTTCATTTTAGTTTTGCAGAATATAGAAATCCGAACAATATAAACTTTGGAGTTTTAAGAGTTTTAAATGATGATATAGTTCATCCAAAAAGTGGATTTGACACGCATCCTCATTCTAATATGGAAATTATTTCTTATGTTATAAATGGTGAGATAACTCACAAAGATTCTATGGGAAATAGTGAAACTTTAAAAAGAGGTGAAGTTCAATATCTAAGTGCAGGAGATGGTATTTATCATAGTGAACACAATCTTCATGAAAGCCAAGATTTAAGACTTTTACAAATTTGGATTATTCCTCCCAAAGCTGGATTACCTAGACTTTATGGTTCACATAGATTTAAAGAAGATGAAAGAACTAATAAGTTATTAAATATCGTATCATCACAAAAAGGTGATAGTAAAATTAAAATCTATCAAGATATAAATATTTATGTAAGTGAATTTGATAAAGAGTTTGATTTTGATATAAAAAAAGATAGACAAGTCTATTTTGTACAAATTGAAGGAAGTTCAAATATAAATGGTGTTACTTTAGAAAATGGTGATGCAATGGAAATTGTAGATATTGATAAATTAAATATTAAACCTCTTTCAAAAAGCCATATTTTATTTATAGATATGCAAAAGAAATAATTATATAAATAAAATTAAACTATACTACCAATTATAAAATTTGTATAGGTTAAGAAATTATGGCAATAAAAGTACTTTTAAATGGTGCAGGAAGAATTGGTAAAGCTGTTTTAAAACAGTTACTAGATTATAAAGATTTTGAAATAGTTATAATAAATGATATAAATCCATATATTGAAAATATAGTTTATTCAATAAACTACGATTCAACATATGGAAAACTTGATAATAAATTTGAAATAGTTGAAAATAATTATATTCAAAATTCACAATCTAAAATAAAAATCACACACTTTAACTCTTTAGATAAAAGTGATTTAACAAATATTGATATTATTATTGATTCAAGTGGTAAAAAAGAAGATATTAATCTTCTAAATCAACTTCCAGTAAGTGCTGTATTTTTAACTCATCCAAATAAACAAGCTGATATAAATGTGATTTTAGGTGCAAATGAAAAAAAACTTAATCCATCAATTCATAAAATCATATCAACAAGTTCATGTAATGCAACAGCCCTACTTCCAGCACTTAAACTGATTGATGAAACAAAAGAAATTATCTGTGGAGATATTGTAACAATTCATCCACTGCTTAATCATCAAAGAGTTCTTGATGGAAGTTTTGTTGGAAGTGCGACAAGAGATGTTGAGTGTAATTTTGAGTTTGGTCGTTCTTCTACTCAAAATATTATTCCTAATAAAACAACAACAATAACAGCTTGTTCTTATGTTTTAGAAAAATTCAATCAAGACCTCATCTCATCTAACTCTCTGAGAGTTCCAACAGATACAGTTGGAGCAATAAATGTAACTTTATTTACAAAACAAACCTCAACTAAAGATGAAATAATTGAACTATTTAAAAATTATGAAAAAGCTCAAAAATTTCCAATAGTTTTAAACAATATTGAACCTTTAGTTTCAAGTGATTTTAAAAAAGAAAAATTTACAACTATTGTTGATTTTAGATATTTAGAAGTAAAAAATAATATGATAAAACTTCTACTTTGGTATGACAATGAGTGGGGTTATGCTTCAAAAGTAGTTGAAATTCTGAAATATTATACAAAAATAAAAAAAGGGTGAGTTTTTATACTCACCTTTTTTATTTATCTAAATTTACTTAATTAGATAAACTCTACACCTTTTGCACCCTCAGCAATATGTCCAATAACATATCCATCAGTGTTAGCTAAAATTGCATCAACATTTGCTGGGTTTACAACTAAAACCATTCCTACACCCATATTAAATGTTCTATACATCTCTTCTAGTTCTACATGTTGTCCCATAAATTCAAAGATTGGTAAAACTTTGATTTTACTTCTATCAACTACAGCTTTAAAATTATCTGGTAAAACTCTTGGTAAGTTTTCAGTAATTCCACCACCAGTAATATGAGCTAAAGCATTGATTTTATCTTTATTAGCTTTGAACTCTTTCACATAAATTCTTGTTGGTTCTAATAAAACATCTTTTAGTAGTTTACCTTGGAAATCATCATTTAAAGACATTCCTAATTTTTCTAAAAGAAGTTTTCTAACAAGTGAGAATCCATTTGAATGAACACCAGAAGATGGTAAAGCAATTAAAGTATCTCCAACTGCGATTTTATCAATTCTATTTAATTCATCTTTTTCAGCAATTCCAACACAAAAACCAGCTAAATCGAAATCACCTTCTTTATACATTCCTGGCATTTCAGCAGTTTCACCACCAACTAATGCACACTCACTTCTAATACAACCTTCTGCAATTCCTTTTACAACTTGTGTTGCTTCTTCAACTTCAAGTTTTGCAGTTGCATAATAATCTAGGAAAAATAATGGTTCTCCAAAGTTACATAATAAATCATTTGTACACATAGCAACTAAGTCAATACCTACTGTATCAAATTTTTTTGAGTCAATTGCAAGTTTTAACTTTGTTCCAACCCCATCAGTTCCTGAAAGTAATACGGGTTTTTTATATCCACTTGGTAATTCAAATGCACCTGCAAAAGAACCTATTCCACCAAGAACTCCTGGAATCATTGTTGATTTTACATAAGGTTTGATATTTTCTACAAACTGATTTCCAGCATCAATATCAACTCCAGCATCTTTGTAACTAACTGTTGCCATTATTCACCTTTTTTCTTATTCTATTTTCTAATCTACGATTACTTTAAAAAATTTTTGGTATTATAGCAAAATGTTTATAAATATTAAGGACTATATATAATGAAAGATAATAATGCATTTAATGAAATGATGGTACATATACCATTATGTACTCATAAAGAAGCTTCAAATGTTCTAATTATTGGAACAACTAATGAAGATATGAAAGCACAAGCTGCTAAACATAGTAAAACTTCAAATATTGAATTTGGCGATGCCTCTTTTTTAACATCAAAAAATGAAAAAAACATTGATGTAATAATTTTAACAGATGTAAAAATTGATGAATTATTGCTAGCAAATATTGAAAGAATTTTAAAAGATGATGGTTTAATTGCTTTTGCTTCAAAAGCATTTTCAAAAGATGAAGAACAACTGTTTGATGATTTGAAATTAGTTGGATCAAAATTCTGGATTGCTATGCCATTTAGATTTGGACACAATACTTCAATAATTGCTTCAAAAAAATATCATCCAACTGCTGATTTAAATCTTCAAAGAGCAGATTTACTTGATGATTTAGATTACTATTCAGCAGAGATTCACAATGCTTCATTTGTATTTCCAGCACATGAGTTTAGAGCTTTAACTGGTATTGCTAAAAGATAAAAATTCTCCTATTTAATATAAATAAATCATTTTTATAGTATAATTAATACTATGAGTAATGATTTATTTAAAAACGCTATCGCTTTAACAGGCGGAATTTCAACTGGTAAAAGTACTGTTTGCAACCTATTTAAGCTTCATGGTTTTCTAACTATTGATGCTGATAAAATAGCTCATAAACTCTTAGATGAGAACTCTGATAAGATTATTGAGATGTTTGGAAAACAGTATGTAGAAAATGGAAAAGTTTTAAGAAAAGAACTTGGAAAAATCATTTTTTCAAATGAAAAAAACAAATTAAAACTTGAAGCTCTACTTCATCCTTTGATTAAAAAAGAGATAATCAAAGAATCAAAAATTTTTGAAGAGCAAAATAAACCATATTTTGTAGATATTCCGCTATTTTTTGAAAAAATGCATTATCCAATTTCTAAATCTTTAGTTATTTACACTCCAAAAGAGCTACAAATCCAAAGACTTATGAAACGAGATAATATAGATGAAAATGAAGCAAAACTAAAAATCTCAAATCAAATGGATATTGAAGAGAAAAAAAGACTTGCTGATATGGTAATTGATAATTCAAAAGATTTAAAACATTTACAAGATGAAGTAGAACGAATCATCGGAGAAATTATATGACATATACAAAATATAGTGCGAGTGGAAATGATTTTATCATTTGTCACTCATTTGTTGAAAAAGATTATTCAACTGATGCGATTAGATTATGTAATCGAACAGAAGGAATTGGTGCAGATGGATTTGTTGTATTAGTTCCAACTAATGAAGCAGATTTTAAATGGCTATTTTATAATAGTGATGGAAGTGATGCAGCTATGTGTGGAAATGCAACAAGAGCTTGTGCACATTATGCTTTTACAAATGGATTAATCAATTCTAATGAAACAAAATTTTTAACAGGAGCTGGTTTAATAAAATCAACTATTGAAAATGAGATAGTTGAAACACAACTTACTGCTCCAAAAGTTATCAATGAAGAATTTATTGAAGAAGGTTTTACTTGGTATTTAGTTGATACGGGAGTTCCTCATTTAGTAACTATTGTTGATGATTTAAATTTATATGAACACAATTTATGCGCAAAAATGAGATATAAACATAATGCAAATGTAAATTTTGCAAAAATTGAAGATGGAATTATAAAAGTTAGAACCTATGAACGTGGTGTTGAAGGAGAAACTTTAGCATGTGGAACAGGAATGGCTGCATGTTTTTTGAGAGCAAACACTCTTAAATTAGTAAATGATACTGCTTTTGTTTATCCAAAAAGCAATGAACAATTAACTCTTTCAATTAAAGATGGTACTATTTATTTTAAAGGTGCTGTAAAAAAAGTTTTCACAACTAATATTTAACAAGAGGCCTATGTATTTATTAAAATTTTTAATCAATAACTCAAAGAAACTTTTACTAACATTTTGTTTAGTTGCTTCTATGCAAAGTCATTGTTTAGCGAAAGGTTTACCAAAAGAGTATTATGAAATTGACGATGTCAATAAAGCAAAAGAGTATTTCTTCGAACATTTATATCAATTGGTCAAGAAAGAAAATGAGATTATTTTACAAGATAGAGAATTTATAAAAAACGTTTTAACATCAAATATTTTACACATTGATTTTGATTCTTCAACTTTCTCAAAACTTCTTGAAATTAAACAAAAATATAAAATAAAAAATATTTTCACTCTACAAGAGTATCTAAAAAAAGTAGATGTGATTCCACCTTCTCTTGCTTTATCACAAGCTGTAATAGAGAGTGGTTGGGGTAAAAGTAGATTTATAAAAGAAGCAAATAATATTTTTGGACATTGGACTTACGACCCTAGATTTGGAATGATTCCTAAACAAAGAAAATTAGGAGCTTCTCATTTTGTAAGAGTTTTTGAAAGTTTACAAGAGTCTGTAAGTGCTTATATGCTAAATCTAAATAGAAATTTTGCATATAAAGCCTTTCAAGAAAAAAGATTTGAACAAAGAAAAAATAAAAAACGTCCAGATGGGCTATTACTTTCACAAACAATGTTAAATTATTCTGGTATTGCACAAGAGTATTTAAAAATATTAAAGGATATAATCCTCGTTAACAATTTACAAAACTTTGATAAACAATTTTATCAATCATAATCTAAATTAAGGACAAAAATGAAATTTCCAGCACCATTAAAATCTGACTCTATAAAAATTATGCTTCTTGGAAGTGGAGAACTTGGAAAAGAAGTTGTTATTGAAGCTCAAAGATTAGGAATAGAAACAATTGCTATTGATAGTTACAACAATGCTCCAGCTCAACTTGTGGCAAACAAATCATATACAATCAATATGAAAGATAAAAATCAACTTCTTGATATTATAAGAAGAGAAAAACCAACTTATATCTTGCCAGAGGTTGAAGCTATAAATATTCAAGCTTTATTTGATGCTGAAAAAGAGGGATTTCATGTAATTCCAAATGCTGATGCAGTTAATAAAACTATGAATAGAAAAAACATCAGAGAATTTGCAGCAGAGCAACTAAAACTTCCAACAAGTAAATATAAATTTGTAACAACTTTTGAAGCTTTAAAAGAAGCTGCAAATGTTATTGGATTTCCTTGTGTTATTAAACCTGTTATGAGTTCTTCAGGTCATGGTCAAAGTGTTGCAAGAAGTGAAAATGATTTAGAAAAGTCATGGGAAATGGCAAAAGAAGCAAGAGGTGATGCTAGTGAATTAATCGTTGAAGAGTTTATCACTTTTGATTATGAAATTACAATGTTAACAGTTAGAAATGGTAAAGATACAGTATTTTGTGAACCAATTGGACATATTCAAAAAGATGGAGATTATATCTTCTCATGGCAACCAATGAATATGAGTGAAATTGCAGTTAAAAAATCACAAGAAATTGCAAAAACAATTACTGATGGTCTTGGGGGAAGAGGAATTTTTGGAGTTGAACTATTTGTAAAAGGTGATGATGTTTATTTTTCTGAAGTAAGTCCAAGACCACATGATACTGGAATGGTTACTATGATTACTCAAAGTGCTAGCGAATTTGCACTTCATGTAAGAGCAGTTTTAGGTTTACCAGTTGATTTTATAAATTATGGTTGTGGAGCAAGTGCTGCTTATAAAGCAAGTGGTGATAGCTTCAATCCTCAAATTGATATTTTCGATTCTTCATTTACAAAAGATTCTATTATTAGAGTATTTGGAAAACCACAAAGTCATGTAGGAAGAAGAATGGCTGTTGCTTTAACTTTTGACAAAGACAGCAGTGACAAAGCTTTACAAAAAGCAAAAGAGATTATTGGAAATTTCAAAGATAACTAAAAGGGATAATCCTTTTGTTATCGTACTGTATTTTTTAAAACTTGAGTTACAGTATATTGCATACCTTCGTTGTCAATTACTGTAATATCAAATTTTGCATTTATTAGATTTGAAAGATTTTTAGCTTCTAAAATATATTTATTATCAACATCTGATAGAAACAAATTATAAATATTTCTTACTTCAAAACCATTATTTTTTACTACTATTTGGAAAGTATTTTTATTTAAAGTTATATTTACATCTATTTGTTTTTGTATCTTTCCTTTTTTTAACTCTTTTTTTACAACATCCATAGAAGATTGTTCAATTAAAGCTGATAATATATTTTCCAAATAAGCTTTATTAAGATAAATTGATTTATTTAAATTTGTTTCACAACTATACTCAACAAAAATCTTATATTTTATTCCTGCATAAACATAATTATCAACTCGTCTTTTATGTAGTTCAAGTAAATTATTAAAACTATTTAGATTTATTACTTTTTCATTCAACATCCCTAACGTAGTTATTTGTTCTGCAAATTTTTTTACTTCTTCAAATTGTAAAGCATAAGAATCAATAATTTCAAAAATAATAGTACTATTAATTAAATCTTCAACACCTAATCTATTGATATATTTATCAAATATATTTGTATCAAACATATCAATAAAATATTTTAGATTGAATATTTTATTTTTTAAATTTATCAGCTCTTTTATCTCATTTAGACATTTTTTCTTATTTTCACCTTTTATTCCAAAAGTTTCTAAATCCAAAGCTAATATTTCTAAAAAATTTTTATCATCAAAAATAAAATTTACTAACTCAACTTTATCGAATTGATGATATTTTGCCAATAACTTTTTCATTTCTTCTTTTAAAATGCCAATAATTTCATCTATACATAAACTTATTTCCAAAATAGATGTTTGAATATTTTCATGATTTTCATTGAATATTTGTCTATTTAATCTAGTTTTTCCACCATTTTCACTAGAAAATATCTCTTCTATATTAAAAAACTTGTTATATTTTGCTTTTAATATAAAAACTTCATTTGATATTTTTTCAATGTTTTTTGAAATTTCTGATTTATAATCGTATAGATTTTCCAATTTTATTTCCTATTTACAATTACTTGTAGCACTTACAGTTCCATCACTTACTTGCACCCAGTTACTCTCTTTTGATACATCCATCACATCACCTGAGATTTTTTTATAAATTGTATTTATTTGTACCCAATCTTTATCTTTTTTATTAATCGTAAATTGATCATTTATTTTTAAAACTCTTAAGATTTTAGCATTTAAATCATTTTCATTTCTTACATTTAAGTTATATTTTTTTACTGTGTATAAACAATTTGAAAGTTCTTCTTTTGTTAATTTAGTCTCTGTTTGCACATTTTCAAAAGCTTTTTTTATAGTAGGTTTTTCTTGTTCATTTTCTATTTTTTTATTTTTATTATTCTCAGTAGTTTTATTTTCTTCTTTTTTTTCTGTTTTCTTTAAATCACTTACTGATATACCATAATTACTTAAATAAATAGTGTATCCATACTCTTCATCAAGTTTTTTATACAACTCTACACTTTTTGTTCTTGTATTAATATCGATTATTTTATGCCCTAAAATATTATCACCTTCTACATATCTTCCTTCTATATTTGCACTTAATTCTGATTTTTGATTGTTTTGTTTATTTGAATTTGCTTCGTCACTCAACTCTAAAACAACATAATCTTTTCCATTAAAAGAGTACATACTTTTAATTCTCAAATCTTTTAATTTTTTAGTTCTTGTAAAATCTGTTGTTAGTCTTGCCATTTCATTTTGATGAGTAAATACATTTTTTTCATAATCTTCTTGGGATAATTTTGGTTCCTCTTTTATAATAGTTTGAGGTTGATTTACTGGATTTTGATTTGGCATATTTTCTTTATTTTTGATTGTATTAACCTGTTCTTCTAAATAATCTTTTTCAAGTCCTGTAATTGCTTTAAAAAACTCTTTAGATTGTTGATCTAAAACATCCAACTTATCAATATTTTGCATATTTTGTTCTTCTGCATAAAGACTAAATGCTGTAAATAACCCCAATAAAATTATACTTATTCTCTTCATATTTTCCCTTTTAAATTTTTATTTAAATATAAACTCATAATTAAATCCACCTATATATGTAGGATATTTTATAAAAAATGGTTTTTTTGAATCATTTGTTGTCCATTCATCTGATGTCATGTTTGTAAGATAATTATCTCCACCTTCTGCTACTAAAAAATCTCTATCTAAATCATACAAATTTGTATTAAATACAGGTATCATAAAAGTATTACCATCTGCATAGCCAGAACGATAAAAAGATTGTATTCCCCAACAATACATTTGATTATATATATCTATTCCACACATTCCATTATCATCTTCAATTACTTTTATTTTTTTCCATTGAATTTTTGATATTGAATCCTTAAATATAGGATTTGATTCATTTTCACTTGTATAATAGTCTCCCTTTAATTTATTCTTACTATTTATCCATACTATTCCGTTAGAAGTAAAATCAACTGATATAAGTTCACTATCATTATCTTTATCGTATTGACTATCATAATTTGTTTTTATTAGTTCTTCAACTGATTCAACTTTTACCTCTTTTCCCCATGCTTGACTTATTTTATAATACTTTTCATCTTCACCTTTTGCAACAAAAGCATTTAAGCCTCCTTGAATAGAAGCAAATACAATATCTGAATCAACTTTTAAAGGACTACATAGATTTACTGTCGTATTATTTATTTTTTGCTTACAACTGTAATTATAATAATTATCTAATCCCCAAAGATATACATTTCCATTATTAGATAATGCAGCCATTTTTCTATATCCAATTGTCAATAAATAAGTTATATCTTTAAATAATACTTTTGTATTATTTTCTGTTACACTTATTTCTGTAGGATTATTTTTATTATTATATGATTTTCCTCCATCACCTGCAAAACCTGCAAAATCATAACCCCATCGATAAATTCTTCCATTTTGATAATTTCCATTTGCATCAACATCAGTATTAGCTAAAATCAACCAAATTTGATTATTTGCAAATATTTTTGTTGCTTTTTTATCAGCTGTTCCATCAAAATATTTACTTCTATAAAACATCTCTTTGGGATTACTTTGATTATTTGTGTCTAGTTGTGTGTACATTGAAGTTGTGCTATCTGCAGTCACTCCACCACAATACAATTCACCTTTTGTAGAAATACCACAAGTTCCATGATAAACTGTGCTAAAAAAATCTATAAATTTAGGTCTTAGTGGTGAAGAAAAATAATTCTGATTATCTAAACTTGTATTATATGTCTTTACTTTTGCTCTTACAAGTCCTGTAATTACAGGGAAATTTTTATAGGAACCTGCTAATCCATTACCTTGTGTAAATTTTTCTATATCTATACCTGTAATTTTATTTGCATTATTTCCCCACGTATAGATATCTCCATTTATTATCATTCCACCTGCACGTCTTGTAAATTGAATTATTGTTTTTCCTATATCTCTTGTTATCTGTTTAACTTTTACTGCATTTGATGAACCTATCATAATATATTCATCTGCTGTATTTGAAGTTGCATTTTTATGTAATACTGTCATTCCAGCAAAAGAGACATCACTTACCAAATTTTTATACTCTGTATTAACTGTTCCATCATCATTTAATAAAGTCACACTTTCATCAAGAAGTAATTCATTATCAAATGAAAATTTATATTTTCCTGAAGCATCATACCAATGTAAAACACCTTTTGAATCTAAAAAATATTTATCTTTTGCATCTTCTTTAGTTGTAGTAATTTTTGATTTATTTGAATAAATAAATTTCTCTTTAGATGATAATAAGATTCCAACTTCATCATTATTATCTTTATCATCTTTTTTTATTTTTAATGGAGCTTTTGTATAGGTTCTATACTTATTTGAATAGTAATAATCATATAAATTTGATTTTAAATTCATATCCTCTGGCAATGAACTTTCTATTTTATTATCTTCTATTAAACTAATTATTTTACCAAATGGATTTATTGTACTAAATCCCTTTGGTAAATAATTATCTATTAATAAACTAGATATATTAGTTGGATTTTCACCTTTTTCTAAAATATATTTTTTATAGGCAATTGCAATTTCTTCTTCTTTTTGCACAAGTTTTTTAATTTTTGTTAAAGTCAAAGTATCTACATTATTATCTGCATTTAATACACTTATAAAAAGGAATAAAAGGAAAAATGATTTTAAATTAAATCTCATTTTATTTCCTTCGCTTTTGAAATATAATTTACAAAATATAAAGAGTCATCTTTATCACTTTTTTTAATCTCTCCTAAATATGATAAAATTCCCTCCGCTGCTTTTAATCCATTTTCACTTTCAGTATGTATTCTTGCTACTATTATATATCTATCAATACACATTTTTTTGGCATCTATATAATTTAATTGATAATCAACTAAAGACATTCTCTTAAATATCTCTTTTACTTTTGGTTCTAATTCCTCTTTTGTTATATAACTCTTTTCTAAATTTTGAATTCTTTTTTTTGCTTCATTTACTTTTGTTTTCAAAGAGTTTGTTTCTTCTCTTTTAACTTGAAGTTCGTTTGTTAGTTTTTCTTTTTCATAATAGCTTTTATAATAATTCATTGCTCTAAAAGTTATGTATAAAGCTGAGTATATAACTAATGTTGATATAACTATTTTACTAATATTTAATATAAGTTTATTACTAAGACTAATCATTTAACTACCTCATTTTTACTTATACAATCAGTTAAATCTTTATATTTTTTTTGATTATCATTCAATAATATTTGTTGCCTTTTTGCTAACTGTGTTTCTATTTTCAACTCTCGATTTAAATTTTCTAAAGGCTCAATATAAAATACTTTATCTGTTATTGTTTTTAATCCAAAAAATATTATCCAAAAGCTAGCACCTAACAATAAAGACATATAAACCAATTTTGTTATATGTGATTTTGTAGTATCTAACTCTTTTAAAGGTTTTACTAGCTCTTCCATCTCTCCCAATGATTTTGCAACAACTTCTTGTTTTTCATTTTTTGTATTTTGTTTCAAAATATTTTCTATTGCACATTTATATTTTGAATTAATTACATAATAGATATTTTCTATTGCTCCACCACTTGAAAGCATTGCAATATGTTTTGTAATCAAAATCGATTTAATCATATCATCTGTAATAAAATTTTGGTTTATTTTTGCAGAATAAACTGTTTTATGATTAAATAAAATTACATATTCTCCATCAGCAATATGGATTAGAAATTGATTTTTCCCTAAATATTTTCTTGATAATAGATTTAAAGAGTATATTTCATCATTAGTATATTTAGATAAATAAACACTATATTTCTTAAAAGATTGATATGTGAACATATTTTGAGAAATATCAAATTCATCATTTATATAAAAAAATTCACTATCTTCTTTTGTTGCAAAATCAGTAATTACTAATCGTACCATACTTCTTCTCCTCTGATGATAGCTACTGCATCCTCTTTTGTTATTAGTCCCTCATTATATTGAGCCATTGCAGCTTTTTCTACTGTCATATATTCTGCTGGATTATCAAAATCTCCACCATGTCCAAGTTTAAATCTAATAACCTCAGCAATTGGTACCCTATCTTTAAATCCAGTATTATTACACTCATCACAACCAACTTTTTTATAACCACCTTCACCATCTGGTTCTTTACAATAACTACAAAGTTTTCTAACTAATCTTTGAGACACTATTCCTCTTAAGTTATCTATAATATCCCCTTCATTAATTCCAAGAGAACTTGTCATCCTTGAAACTGTTGCAGGAGCAGAGTTAGTATGCATAGTTGAGAATACCAACTGACCTAAGTTAGAAGCATTAACAAGTTGAGATGCCGTTTGAGGTTCTCTTGTTTCTCCAATAAGTATAATATTTGAATCTTGTCTTAAAATATCAACTACGGCTTCTGGATAACCATATTTGAACTCTTCACTTGCACTTGCAAACTCAGATAAATCAATTTGGAAAAATGATTCATCCACATACTCAACTGGATCTTCAATAGTTATAACATATTGTTGTTGTTTTGCTAATTGTTGTAAAAGTGCATACATCAAGTGAGTTTTTCCTGAACCAACTTGTCCTGTGATTAATATCATTCCATTTGCATATTTTGTTAAGTTTGATAAAATATCAACTGTTTCTTGTGGATAATTTAATCCTCTTAGATTATGAGAAACAACTCCACGTCCACCAATCATCCTCATAACTAAAGAAAAATTTAATTTTGAGTTTATAAGCCCAAGTCTAAATTTGATATTTTTTTTACCATATTCATAATTTATAACACCATTAATTGATTCATAATCAGAATCTTCTTGATCTGCCATGGTTACCAATCTTCTTTTTACTGTTTTTGCAATAGTAATTGGCATTGTTCCCATATCAACTTTTATACCATCTATTCTAAACCATAAAGATGCATATCTACTTGTTTTTTGTATGTGAATATCAGAAGCTCCAAGTAAAATAGCTTGCCCCATCATTTTGTCAAAATATTTATTTATCTCTTCGTCATTTTCAGTATCACTATTTGAACTAAAAATAATCTCTCTATCTTCTCCAAATACTGAAGATAAAACGCCCTCACCTAAAACTACGATTTTTGTAAAATAAAACTTACTTAAAATTTCAAAATCAAGATTTACAACATCTCTAATACCTAAAACTTTATTTTTATTCTTTTTATCTTCCAATGTAATAATATACATTGTTGTACAAAATTCAAGTTTTTTTTCATCTAATTGAAAAGAAGTATCTTGATAATATTTTGATAACTCATTATAAGTTGCATAATACTCATAACCCAAAGTTCTTACAAATTGTTCATATTTTTCTTCATTTGCAATTAAATCTCCATATCCACCTTTTAGGTGAAATTTATCTTTTATCATATCTTCAATTACATTTGATAAGTGAGTATCTGGGTCGTCACTTTTACCTATAAAATCATAAATTGATTTTTTTTGTTTTTCAAAAAAACTTTTAAAATTTATCTCGTTTAGAAAATCTTTTTTATTAGCTTTTTTCTTTTTATCTTTTTTCATAAAACTAAAGTTTGGTACATTTTTTAAAGTAGTTACTATTTTTTTTATCATATCTTCTGTCTTTTATTGATATAAAGTTTTAAATGTAAAGGTACTAATTACTAAATTTATAACATCAGAACCTATTATTACTGTAACTAACATTGCAATCATCCAAAATAGAAATTTCCATTGCAAAACCATATAATTGATATTTTTTTCATACATTGTGTCGCAAGTTTGATATAAAGCTTTTGTCACTTCTGAAAAACTTGTTTTACTAAGTTCTGATAGTTTTATATCTGCTGTGATAATTGCAGGAAAATTATATCTTTCAAACATAATAAACAATTTCTTATTTTTATTTATCATTTCAGCTAAATCTTTGAAAAATGGTCTAAATCCATCTTTGAAATAATCTTTTGATAAAATCAATGAAGTTTTATGAAAAGAAATACCAGCACTAAGCATTCCATTTAAAATTCTAAACATAAATCTTCCATCTGAAAATGCTTGTGTTTTAAATACTTTATATAACCAAGCTGGCTTATATTTTTCAGTGTATAAATATCCAAAAAATATAAATGCAGTAACAAATATGGAAATACCTAATCCTATATAAGCAACATCATATGTAAAATATTTTGGTATTCCTAAAAATTGCTCAACATCAGGATTTAATTTTCTTAATTGAAGTAAATCTTTTTGTAGAATATCAAGATATAAAATCAAACCATAGAAAGTTCCAATAATGATAGATAAAGGAACAAAAATTGGGTTAATCATCTTCATTATCAAATTTGAATTTGCCTTTTTAAAAGATAATACCAGTTTTAATCCATCAATTGTATTTGTACTATTAACAACTAAACTAAATTGGAAACTATTTAAAAACTTATGTTTATGCAAAATTGCTTCTAGTTTATGTTTTCCTAATTCCATATCTTTTATAGCAGCCATTAATCTTTTTTTGAAGTTTGTTTCTCTTGTAATTTGTTCACTATACAACAATAATGCTCTTCTTGTATTAGAACCATTTTCAAGTTTTGTTACAAGATAATCAAGTAAAAATTGTTCATATGGATCAGCAAACATACTCATTATTAAAAGCCTTTTATATTTTTAAGAGTAACTACATAAACTATTTCACGTCTTACATAAGATTTTGAATCACTTCCACCTATTGCAAAACCTTCAACTGGCAAAATTCCTTGATAATTTTTTGTGTCATCATGAACAATAATTGATCCAACAATTGATGTTTCACCTAATCTTATCTCTCTTGAAATATTATAACTTTGGTCGTTGTATTGTGGTAATTTTATCATTGTTCCATCAACACTAACTTCTCCAAATTCAATAAGTTTTTTTATTGTAGGAGTAATATTTAAAAATATCTTATCTCTTGATATCTTTGCCATTGCAGTTATTGAAGTACCTTCTTTTAAAGTATTAACTGTAACATCAGAAGTTCTTGTATTTGTGTCAGAATCGATTGTTGTTTCTATTTTTTCAACATAATCTGTATTATCTGTAATTGATTGTACTGTTGGGATATTATTTTTTAATACCAACATATTTTTACTGTAATTTAATATTTTTCCTATTTCATTATTTGCAGTTGCAGTGATTTTTAAAAGTCTTGTTAGATTATCACTTGTAAAATTAATTGCTCCACCTGTTCCTATTTCTCTAACAACTCCTGCTCCTGCATTTGTTTGTCTATCATCAGTTATACTTCCTATTCCATATTCTCTATTTTTATTTAATAGTAACTCTATTCTTTCAAACTCTATAACAGCTTCTTTTGAAAATGTTGATTCATAAGCTTTTGCTACTGCTCTTACTGTATTTTCTATTGATTTTGTTGATTTTAAAAATACCAAACCACTTGCTTTATCTATATGATAAGTTGATATTTTATCATTTGAAATTATATTTTTTAACATTTTGTCTAGTTCATCATATAAAACAATTTGTGCATTATTTTCTACTTTACTCTCACCTGTTGTTTCTTGATTTGAAGTTTGACTTGATGATTTTATATCTAAAAGAGGGATATTTAACTCTATTACAGAATCTTTATATCTAGTTATATTTATAACTTCTTTATCATAATCTATATCAACAAATACATCTTTTGCATGTCCTAAAGAGTTTAAAGCATCTTTCAAGTTTTTTGAACTAATACTTACTATACTATTTTGAAAATCATCTCTATTATCTATATAATTTCCAATAGTCACTTCATAACCTGATTCAGCAGTTATTAGTTTAATTAGCTCTTCTACTGAGATTTGACCATCAAGTTTAAATGGAATGTGTTCTATTGATTGTTTTTTTGTTTCACTTGTACTTAATAGTTTTACTAAATAAATTGAACCATTCTTTTTGATGAAAAGTTCTTTATCTAAAACTGCATTTAAATACTGATTTAACTCTGTTATATTATGAATTTTTATTCTACTTTTTGGAATTAATACATCACTACTTTTTAAATAATAAAAATTACCATCTATTACTTCCATCTCTTTTAGTATATCACCTAAAGATTTATCTTCTAAAATGGAAATAAACTCTTTTGATTTATTTTTTTCATCTACCAAAGAAGCTGAATATGACTCTTTTAGTTCATTATAATCTTTCTTATCAAAAGATTGTTTAGTTTTATCTATCATTTCATCATGATAACTTTTTGAACTACAACCACCAAGTAGAAAAAAGAGTGTGCCTAAAAATAATAAATTTTTATAATTTTTCAAAATATGTTTCCTTATTTAAAATAAAATGCATAATCAAAGCCCCCGATGTAAGTTGGATATTTTAAAAACAGATTTCCACTATTATTAAAATTATCAAAAGCCATTTGTGTATGAACATCACTTTCTTGCGTAACAAATAATTTATTAATAGTAGATATTTTATCAACATCATATAAAGATGTACTTAAAATAGGGATACTACGCCCTACATTACCCCAGCAATACATTTGAGAAGAACTACCTATTCCTGTCATTGTACAAATAGTTGGTACACTTACCTCTTTTGTAGAAGTACTTGAACTTCCACCTGAGGTATTTGTATTTCCTGTTAAAGTGAATTTTACATTATCAATTCCCCAAGATGTTTGAGTAATATCATTATCTTTTATATAAGCCCCAAACCCAAGTCTTATATTTCCATATGCATCTAAATACTCTGTTCTAGTAAATGTAAATTTTCGAAAGCTATAATAATCTAAAATTGGTGTTGAATATGTTTCCGTTCTATTTCCATTTATAAAAGTATAAAATTTATCTATTGTATACCATATATCATGTCTCCAAGTTCCAATTCTATAAAAATCATAACTTATAGTAACTTGTTTATTTGCATTTTCTGCTCCAAAGCTAAATACTTTATAAACTTCTTCACTTCCATCACTATTACCATGATAAATTGTTCCACTTGAAGATTTTTTATTAAATCTTCCTAAAAATTTAGTTGCTGTTCCACTATCTACATAAATAGGATATTTATAAAATTCACTTGTTGAAGCCGTATAAGGTACTGGACCTGGGGGAACAACCCAATAGTCATGATTTTCATCTTCAAAAGTTTCTAAATATACATTACTTGAAAAAGTTACATTATCAATCTGTTTTGAGATATCTATATTATTTATACCAAAAGATTCTACTGTATAATCTGCATTTTTACCTGCTACATTATGCCATCCACCCAAGGCTGCTCCAAAACCTAATTTAAAACTTCCTGTTGAATCAAGAGTAATACTGTATGAATATTGATGTTTTTGAATATAATTGTTGCCTGAATTTGGTAGAATTCCTAAATCTGTTCCTACTTTTGTATCTTTTGAATCATCTCTTGTATAAGTATCTTTACTAACTAAAACATTATTTATATAAACATAAAAAGCATCTTCCAATCCATTTCCATTGTTTCCATCCCAATAACCTATTTCATACATATCAAATGCTATTTTTATATTTTTATTTGCCCAAGAACTTCCTAAACTAAAAGTTTTATATACTGTTTGACTACCACTTGTAGTATCAATTCTACCATTTCCTAATCTTCCTAAAAACTTCCCTGTAACACTCTCTCCATCATGTATATAGTTTACATTCCAACCTGTTGTTGAACTATTTTCAAAATCTTCTGTATAATCTGTTCCATAATCAACAACTGTTTTATTAATTTTACCCTCAAAAATTGAAACATTTGAAAAGTTTGCATATAAGCTATTATTTATAGTATTTGTTAAACTATTTAATTCAGTTAATGCTGTTGAAAATATAGTTTTATCTGCTGTTGAACAACTATTAAAATCTTTATCCATACAAGTTAATAATTCATTTGAACCTTGTAATTGCATATTTTTATCCACATAAACTAGTAACTGTTTTGTTCCATAATCATAAACAGAAGCACTCAATGTTCCACCATCTATTCCCAAATCTTTAATACTTATATCATCATAAGTTCTATAAAATTTATTATCAACCCCTTTTAGTATAAACTCTTTACTATTTACAAATATCCCATCTTCGTTGAATTTTTTTGAATTAGATAATATAGTAGGCTTATAGTATATTTTTCCATTAGCTCTTTCTCCCCAAATCCAAAAATTATTATTTTCATCTAAAGCTCCAAAACCTTTTATATCTCTTAATGCATAAATCTTTTTAAAAGTTACTTCACTTTCAAGTGTTTGGGGAATATATGTTGAAAAATTTTCATCAGTATTATTTATTCCTAACGATCCTTTTAGATTTGATCCAAAACTATAAATTTTTCCTGTATCAGATAATAAAATAAAAGTTCCATCTATCATTACAATATCTTTTAGATAAATTACTGATGAACTATAAATACCACCATCTTTTCCATTTGATATTATTTTATTTTTTCTTAAAATAGAAGTTTGAGTTTGTCCTATATTCTCAACATAAAAATAATCAGAATGTAGGTATCCATTACAATATAAATCTCCACCTATTTTATATCTAATCCCTGATTCATAATAATCAAATATAGGAGAAATACCACAAACATTTTTATCATTCATCGCCATTTTTTCAAATTTTACTCTATATGGATTGTTATACCATCTTTTAGATATTAAATTTAAAGTTTCATCTTCAACTTTAATATTTTCAATGTCAACTTTTAACATCACAGGAGTATTTACATAATTAGGAGTTAATTTGTAATCTATTTGCCCATAAGTTTCTATACCTGATTTTTTGTATTTATTGTTCCCCCAACAAAATATATCTCCATTAGCAAGCATACACCCACCATTATTTCTTATAACTAAATCTTTTGAATCAGGGATATAAGATAATATTCTTTCTTGCATAGTAATCTCATCATTTACTTGTGAAGTTGTTCTTCCTGTTCCTGATGGTATCCATGTATTATTTCCTTCATAATAATACTCATACCAAGAATTTCCATCTTTTACATAAGCCTTTTCACCTATTCCAACTTTTATATAAGATAAATCATCTAAATTATCTAAATAGACTGGTGTTTTTTGATATATTTCAATAGAATTACCAATCGCCTTACAATATTTATATGTTAACTTTTCATTTTTTAATTCATAAAAATATTCTCCTGTATTACAATTTTGAGAAGGTAAAACTATAGAATTCTTATTTTTTGTTATAACGGAAGCTATCTCTTTTTGAATATTATTATATAAAACTTGAGTACCTTTTTCTAAATCTGCCGGCAAAATACTTTTGGGTGAAATTGTATTTACTCTAAATACCTTATTTGTATAAAAATTATATAAATAGTTATACTCTTCCTTATAATCTGTCTCTTTTTCGATAGCACCTTTAATAAATGCACTATTTTTATCATCAAAAGTTATTACAATATCTTTTAAAGTAATAGGATTTGTTTTATTAAAATTTGTTCCTAAATAGTCTTCAACTTCTAATTTATCCCAATCTATTGTATCATCACTTTTTTTAGGAATTTTTCCTGTTTGTAAAATATATTTATTTAATGCTAATGATATATATTCCTCTTTTTGAATAAGAGATTTTACATTATTCATCAATGATATATTTTCACTTGACGCAAAAACAAAATTAAAAAATATAATTATAAAAATTAGAGTTTTGATTTAATCCACCTTTAGAATTTGTAAATTTCCAGAAGAATCATCTATCATTTTTACATTTTTTGTTTTATCTTTTATAAAAATATAACTACCAACTTTTAAACTAGAAAGTTTTGTTGTTTCTGAAGTTAGAATACTTTCACTGCTAACTGTTATATTTCCTTTATTAAAATCTTTTTTATCATATTCAATCCAATTTGAACTAGCGTTATACCATCTAATTGTTCTATCATTATTGTTGCAATAAGTGCTTTTTAGTGAAGCAACACAAGTTTTTGCAATACTGTTTCCATTTTTTAATAAATCAAATATATTTTTTGCTTCATCGGACTTTAGCTCAAACTCAACGTACATATTATTTACATCAGTATCATCACTAAAAACAGTTGTGTAATCTCTATATAAATCTCTATTATAAAGTTGAACTAAAAAATTTTCAATTCCTAGATTTTCATCTTTTGTTTTTCTGTATTCATCTTTTGTAATTGCATATTTTAGTTGTAATTTTGAACTATCTTTAAAATCAATATTTTCACCCATTCTATTTAGTACAGAAAAATTACTTCCTAAATAGTTATCATCTATTAAATCTGTTATTGTTGGAATTTTATATTCACTTAAAATATATTTTTCAAAATTTTTTGCGATATTCTCTTCTATTTGAATCAAATCTTGAATATATAAAGTATTTTGTTTTTGCGCTGTTAATGTATCTTGAGAAAAAGATGATATTAAAATTGTAATCAAAAGTATAAATTGTCTAATCATTTTAAAATCTCTATTCCATCTAAAGTTTTTACATATTTTACACCATCAGTGTCATATAACAAAGCACCTTTTGGTATAGAATCAAAAGCACTTTCTGTGATATGTTTTGAAGTATCGTTTGTAATAATTATTGGTCCAGTTTTAAAATTATCAACATGATATGCTATCAAATAAGTATCTGGAACAACTTCTAAACCATCAAGTTTTTTTGTCAGTTGAATATAAATATGATTATTCTCTTTACAATTTACGGCTGTTGTAAATGCTGTCATTGGACAATCTTCAATCGCTCCGCCATTTTGTTTTATCAAATCATATAAATGTTTTGCAAATTCATCTTCAAGAATAAAATTTACTTCATCATTTCTAACATAAGTTCTTTTTCTATAAGTATTACTTTCATATAGTGCTTTTATTGAACTATCTGCTTTTAAATCATTATTTAAACCATAAGAAACTTTCATCAAAGTTCCATCTAAATTAAGTGTAGTAGTAATACCTGAAATTGTTGTTGTAATATCACCAATCAAACTTTTAATTTGAGTTAAATCAGCAATTGCATAATTTGTCAAAATATACTCTTCATAAGCTTTTGCAATTGATTCTTCATATAAAATAATTGTTTTTACATCTTGTAAGGCTTTTTGTCTCTCTTCAAAATTATCTAAATCCAATGAATAAGAGATATTAATAAAAATAAAAAATATAATTACAATCTTTTTCATAACACATCTTTCAATTCTTTATAAAGTCTTGTTTCTAGTGAGTTTTCGTTTTTATAAAGTCTCTCTTTTATTTTTGATTTAAAATAATTTTTTTTCTCAACTTCTGTTGAATCTTCTAAAAAATAGAGTTTATCATTAGGAATAAATTCATCAACGACATCATTTACTACAGTTTCTTTATTTGTTGTAGTTGAATATAAAATATCTTTTGCTAATGCATCAATTGCTTTAGTAATACTATCTTCAATATCAATATCTTTTATAACACTATTTTTATTTTGTTGCCCTACTTCAAAAGTATATTTATTATTTGTTGCAGAAATAGAATTTACATCTATAATATCTTTTAATTTCGCTTTTAAGGCAAGTAGTTTTAGTTTTTCGCTCTCATTTATAACAATATCTCCATCATTATTTACTAACTCTTTATTTGATAAATTACTAGATTTATCTCTATCCAAAAGTAAAACTTTTTCCCAATTTTCACCTTTTGGTAAATTGGCGATTATTTCATCTCTTGTTATATCTTGTGGATTTTTATTATATTGCTTGGCTATTAGAGTTTTGATTTCAGAAATTATTTCATAATGTTCTTGGATTTGTTTGGCTTCTTGAATATCACTATAAGATTTATACATAGCACTTGCTGAGAATATAGCTGTAACAATGAGTGCCGATGATAGCCATATATTTCCAAACATTAGAAAAAACCTTTTTTAAGAATAAAAACAAAAAATAAATGCTAAAACTTAGTACTTATTTTTTGTCTTAATAACATTTAGGCAAATGCCTAAATGTATTAATTATTATCAATTACAACTTCATTTGAACCAAAATCTTGGAAATAAATTGTAAACATACCATCATTTAACAATGTATCTGCACCTGTTGTTTCAACAGGAATTCTTTTTTCAACATCTGTACCTGTTGTTCTTAATGCACCTGCAGCTGGTGTATCAGTAGCAGTCGCTACATTTGCTTTTCTATCTATCGTCGCTACAGATTTTAAATCATTAGCAATTTGAGATTCAAGGAAACCTGCTCCATCTTTTAATCCACCTCTTGATAAATCTACAAATATTCCAGGAATTTGTCCTTTTGTGTTTGCTACCAAACGAATTATCATATCAGCAGTTGCAGAAGTTGCATTATCACTATTTCCACCAAAAGAAATAGCAGCATAAGTATTAAAATCAGTTGTTGTTCTTGAAACACCATCTTTATCTTTAGATATTTGTTCATTAATTTGCTCAGCAAAGTATTTTAACTTAGCTATACCTGCAAGTTTATTATATTCATCATTAGTAGCATTATCAGCCGTTGCAATACTTCCACTTCTTGCAGCTAATTTTAAACCATTCTTAATATTATTAATCTCTGTAATAACACTCGTTTTTTGTGCAATACCTTCGATTTTATCTCCAGTTCCCCCAAATGTTTGGAACATATAAATCATTGCTCCAACTACTACGATAATCATCGCTATCAACTGTGGCATATTCTTCCCCTTTTTTTAAATTTAAGTTTACCTACCAACCACCCATATTATACAACAACTATTATTTTAGTTGCACCAAAAATCACTTAAAAACTATACAAACAAAATACCCATCACTATCTGTTCCATCAAAAGAAAAAGTCTCTTTATTTTCAATTGGAACATAAGTTTTTGCATTTCTTTGTAAAGTCCCTAAAAGCATCTTTTCACAAAATTCTCTACCTGAAAAACTCTCTGAAAATATTGCTTTACTCATTAAAGTAGAATTATTATGCATATCAACCAAAAGTTTATATGCACTACCTGCTGAATCACCAAAATCAGCATTAGCATCATTAGAATTAATGTCTCTAACCGGAATTAACTGCCATTTAACTCCACTTTTAGGAAAAGTTAAAGTAGAAGTATAATTTGTACCCTCAACTTCTTTACCTGTACCTTTTTCTATATTTCCAAGTAAAATACCGTTGTTATACAGTTCTTCAAAATTTATACTAGATAAATCTCCACCAGATTGGATATAAGTATTTACAAATCCATCAATTGTAATAAACATTGATTTCATTTTTTCAAGTTCACCTGTAATTGCACTATCATCAGCTTCATATCTTGTAAATAAAATAATCATTGCAGAAACTATCGCAATTATAGAAGAGACAAAATATGGCAAAAAATTATCCTTGAATTAGAGATTTTCTAACTTGAAAGATATTCTAACACAAGATATACTAAAGATAAACTTAAATATATGCCTATTTTACCTATATTTTGGTTATTAATAAAAATTAAATAATAAAATAATTAGATTAGTTAATAAATAACTAAATTTACTAATTTAAGACAAAAAAAGCCTGATATAAAAACTTCTATTCTCAAATTTTTATATCAGGCTTTAATAATAAGTGGTACGCCTAGAAGGATTCGAACCCTCAACCTACCGGGTCGAAACCGGTCATTCTATCCAGTTGAACTATAGACGCAATGCAAAATTGGACTGGAATATTATCATAGCAATACTTAAATTTTTGTAATCTTACTTAAAAGAAAATATTATCCATTACTATAAGTATAAAAAATATTATTCCTAAGTAACCATTTACAGTAAAAAATGCTTTGTCAATCTTTCTAAAATCTTTATTTACTAAATAGTGTTCATAACTAAGCATAATTGCACTTAAGATTACTGCAAGATAAGCAAAATAAGAGCTATCAGAAAAGATTACAAATAAAAGCCAAAAAACAACTGTTAAGATATGAAAAACTTTTGAAATGAGCATTGTTTTTTCAACACCAAACTTTGATGGAATAGAATGAAGTTTTAGTTTTTTATCAACTTCTATATCTTGTAAGGAATAGAGTAAATCAAATCCAGCAACCCAAAACATAACTCCAATACTTAAAACAATTGACCAAAGAGGGATAGTTTCACTAACTGCAACAACACCAGCAATTGGAGCAAGACCTAAAGATATTCCTAAAATAATATGAGCAAAATATGAAAATCTTTTAAAGTATGAGTATGAACCAATTATTATTAAAATTGGTACTGATAAATATAAAGCTAAATCATTTACAAAATAAGCAACCACTACGAATCCTAAGGCATTTAAAGAAACAAATATAAACATAGAAGTAGGGCTAATTCTACCATCTACATTTGGTCTATTTATAGTTCTTGGATTTAAAGCATCTATATCTCTATCTAAAAATCTATTAAATCCCATTGCAAAATTTCTTGCTGTTAAGGCTGCTAAAATACCTAAAACTAAAAGTTTAAAACCAAACCAACCATTTGCTGATACAACCATTGCAATAAAAATAAAAGGCAATGAAAAAATTGAGTGTTTGAACATTACAAGTTCATTGAAATCATTAAGTTTTTTTATTAGTTTATTCATGTTTGGGATTTTATCGAAGATATGATTAAAAAAATAAAAATTAAACTTTTTCTAGTTATAATCTACTATATTTTACACACAAAAGAGTTTTATGAAAAAATATTTGTTATTAATTTTAAGTTTATTGTTTTTATTTAATTTTACTGCTTGTGCTACAAAAGCTGAAAATGATGTTTCTGATTCAAGTACTAAAGATGTTTCAGAATTATTAAGAACACTTATTCAAAAAGAAAAAGAGATAAATGAACTTAATAAAAAATTAGAAGATTGTAGTCAATCAAAAACTATACAATGAAAGAAATTGCAATTATAGGCTCAACAGCCTCAGGAAAAACTGCCCTATCTTTAGAAATTGCTTCAAAAACGAACTCTATAATTCTATCATTAGATTCACTTTGTGTTTATAAAGAAATAGACATTGTTTCAGCAAAACCAACACTTGAAGAAAGAGGAAATATTGTTCATTTTGGGATTGATGAAGTTTATCCAAACGTTGATTTTGATGTTATAAAATTTATGGAACTTTATAAAACTGCAAAAAATTATGCTTTAGAAAATGATAAAAATTTAATCATCGTTGGAGGAACAGGTTTTTATCTAAAAGCTTTGATAGATGGTTTGTCTTTAGGTGTAGAAACAAAAATTAAACTTGATATATCTCAATATGAAGCATATGAACTTTTATATTCAATAGATAAAGAATATATGCAAAAAATTGTAAAAAATGATAGATATAGGATTGAAAAAGCTTATGCTATTTATAAAGAAACAGGATTTACACCAACCAAATATTTTGAAAAAAATCCTAAAGTTCCACTTGCTAAAAATTTAAAAATATTTGAAATATTATGGGATAAGGAAGAGTTAAAAAAAAGAATAACTTTACGAACAAATATTATGATGAAATCAGGACTAATTGATGAAATTATTTATTTAGAAAAAAAATATACAAGAGCACCTAATTGTATGTCATCTATTGGTATAATTGAAACATTAGAATATTTGGATGGTAAATTATCAAAAATAGAACTTGAAGAAAAAATTTCATTAAATACAGCAAAACTTGCAAAAAGACAAAATACTTTTAATAAATCTCAATTCTTAGATAAGACTTCAAATATAATAGAAAACTTAAATTCAGATATTATTAAGTATTTTTCGTTATAATCCCGCTTCTAAAGAGTTTGATAAAGGGCTTGCAAAGACTTGACCTTTTATCTTACATTAATTAAATTAAGGAATATGGAATGAAAAAAGATATTCATCCAGATTACAAAGTTTGTACAATTTCTTGTGCTTGTGGTAACACTTTTGAAACAAAATCAAATGTTGAGTCTTTAAGAATCGATATTTGTTCATCTTGTCACCCATTCTTCACTGGTGAGCAAAAACTTGTTGATGCTGCTGGTAGAGTTGAGAAATTCAAAGCTAAATATAACATGGCTAAATAGTACAATACTATGTTGTGCTTAGTTCCGACTCCAATAGGAAATTTGGAAGATATCTCAAACAGGTCTTTAAAAGTCCTTGAGGAGTCTGAACTAATTTTTTGTGAAGATACAAGAGTAACAAAAAAACTGCTAAGTCTTTTAGGTGAAAAATATAACCTAGACTTTTCAAATAAAGAATATAAATCTTTTCACTCTCATAATGAAAATCAAATTTTAAAAACTTTAGATAAAGAGACTTTTACTAAAAATGTTGTTTACGTAAGTGATGCTGGAATGCCTTGTGTTAGTGACCCTGGTGCTACACTTGTAGATTTTTGTATAAAAAATCAAATTCCTTATGATGTACTTCCTGGTGCAAATGCAATTTTAACTGCCTATGCAATGAGTGGATTTACACATACAACTTTTTCTTTTTATGGATTTTTAGACCATAAAGGAGCTAGTCGTGCTTCAAAACTTGATGAAATTTTAAATGATGATAAATTATCAATCCTTTACGAATCACCTCATAGGCTTTTAAAACTTCTTGAAGAATTAAATGAAAAAGAACCAAATAGGACAATATTTTTAGCAAAAGAGATAACAAAACTTCACCAAACCACTTATAAAGATTCAGCTTCAAATATTTTTAAAGAGTTTAAAAATATAAATATAAAAGGTGAATGGGTTGTAGTAATTGAACCAAAAGAAAAAATTGGTTTAAATCTTGAACTAAATGACATACTACCTTTAGATTTAGCTCCAAAAGTTAAAGCAAAACTTATTGCTAAAATAACTGGGCAATCAATCAAAGAGGTTTATCAACAAATTTTGGATAATATGCCGTCATGATAATATATGGAAAACAAATCGTACTTTATGTACTTGACAATCACCCGCATCTAATAGAAGAAGTTTTTCTTTCAAAAGAAATTGATAAAAAACTTTTTACAAGGTTTGCAAAACTTGATAAAAAAATTCATAAATTGGATAATCAAAAAGCTCAAGCATTAGCAAAAGGTGGAAACCATCAAGGTTTCTTTTTAAAACTTACACCAGTTGGTTATACAGATATTAAAGAATTCAAAAAAATGAATTTTATTTTAGTATTAGATGGTGTTACAGATGTTGGAAACATTGGAGCAATTGCAAGAACTGCATATTCTTTAGGAATTGAAGGGTTAATTGCTTCAAACATAAAAACTGTAAATGATTCAGGAGTTTTACGAACTAGTTCTGGGGCTTTACTTGATTTACCATTTTTAGTTCATCCAAGATCAGCTGATTTAGCTAGTGAGTTAATCGATTGTGGCTTTACATTAATTGGTGCAACAATGGATGGAGTAGATTTAAAAAAATATGGAAAAATAGAAAAAACTGATAAAGTTGCGCTTTTTTTAGGAAGTGAAGGGGAAGGAATTTCTCCAAAAGTTGCTAAAAAACTAGACTTAAAAGTTTCTATTGCTATGGAACATGAATTTGATTCTTTAAACGTTTCTGTTGCTGCTGGGATTTTAATTTATAATCTAAAAAGATAAAAAAAAGAAGAATACCTTGATGAAAAAATTAATTTTAATTATTACTTTATATGTAGCTTCATATGCTGGTTTAAATGAAACTGTACTAAATATGATTGGTAATGCTGATTATAATACTCATAGAAATTTAATAAATCATATATTTAGAAATACAAGTAATTTTTATAAAAATGGTCAAGTTGATTATACTCGGGTAACACAAGAGTTATCAAATAATGGAATATTAAAATTAAATTTAGGCTCAACTCAAGATATTGAAGTTACATTTAATTTTAATTCTAATCCAAAAAAATCAATGAAAAATATTAATGATATTTTAAAAGTAATAGGCTATCAAAACTTTATTACACAGGGTGAAGTTGTAATAAATAATCAACTTAAATGGACAATTAAACTAAAAACTGCAGCCGCCATAAGCCCTCTCAGATTATCTCAAGAATTACAGAGCATAAATTGCCAAATTGTAGATATTAGAAGAGAGGGAAATTATAAATGGAGTTATTCAATTGATTCAAGTAACTCTACAATTTATAAAGCAGAAGATTTAACGAATACAAACCAATTGTCATTAAAAAAACCACTTAAACCGTATATAATTCAAGTGCAAAATGCTTCAAGCATTACAATTGATTCAAATGTTGGTAATAATTGGTATCCAAGTGTAATCTTCTACGATAATGACTTTAATATTATTGAAGTTGTTGAAAAAGATAGTTTGCATAAAAGTTTAAAACTTGATGTGCCTAATAACACAAAATATATCAAAATTGATGATTTTTATAGCCTTACTAATTTAAAACGTGGGCTAAATATTACTAAGGAGTAATTAAAATGTTTCCAGAAATTGAATTTGAAAGAATGAAAAGATTACCAAACTATGTGTTTGCTGAAGTTAATAATATTAAAATGGAAGCTAGACGTGCTGGTGAAGATGTAATAGATTTTTCTATGGGAAATCCTGATGGTCCTGCACCACAACATATTACAGATAAACTAATAGAAGCTTCTGCAAAACCTAAAAACCATGGTTATAGTGTAAGTGCTGGTATTTTCAAATTAAGATTAGCTATTTCAAACTGGTACAAAAGAAAATTTGATGTTGATTTCTTAGACCCTAACAAACATATTTGTGCAACAATGGGTTCGAAAGAAGGATATGTTCATCTTGTACAAGCAATTGTAAATGTTGGTGATGTGGCTGTTGTTCCAGATCCAACTTATCCTATTCACTCTTATGCATTTATGTTAAATGGTGCAGCTGTGCATAAATTTGAATTAGCATTTGATGATGCTTTTAAAGTTGATGAAGATTTATTTTTTGAAAGATTACAAAAAACAATTGATGAGTCAATTCCAAAAGTAAAATTTGTAGTTGTAAATTTTCCACATAATCCAACTTGTGCTACAGTAACACCTGAATTTTATACAAAATTAGTAGCAATGGCAAAAAGAGAAAGATTTTATATTATCTCTGATATTGCATATGCAGATATTACTTTTGATGGATATAAAACTCCTTCAATTTTCCAAGCAGAAGGTGCTTTAGATGTTGCTGTTGAGTGTTTCACTTTTAGTAAATCGTATAATATGGCTGGATGGAGAGTTGGTTGTATCGTTGGAAATGAAAAACTAATTGGTGCATTAAAAAGAATTAAATCTTGGCTTGATTATGGAATGTTTACACCAATTCAAATTGCAGCAACTGTAGCACTTGATGGTCCACAAGATTGTGTTGCTGAACACGTTGAGAAATATAGAAAAAGAAGAGACTTAATGATTGAAACATTTGCTGATGCTGGGTGGAAAATGAACAAACCAGATGCTTCAATGTTTATCTGGGCAAAAATTCCAGAATGTGCTGCTCATTTAGGAAGTATGGAGTTCTCAAAACAATTATTAACAGAGGCTCAAGTTGCAGTAAGTCCAGGAATTGGATTTGGACACTATGGTGACCAATATGTAAGAATTGCTTTAATTGAAAATGAAAAAAGAATTAGACAAGCTGCAAAAAATATAAAGAAATATTTAAAATCATTAGAAAAATAGGAATTATAGATGTTAAAAGTTGGAATTATTGGAGTTGGTACAGTTGGAACTAGCGTTGCAAATATATTAATAGATAATAAAAATATTATCACCGCGCGTGCTGGTAAAGAAATTGTACCAACCATTGGAGTAGTTTCAAACTTAGGAAAAAAAAGAGATGTTAGTATAAAGTTAACAACTAATGTAGATGAAATATTAGAAGATGATTCAATTGACATTGTTGTTGAATTAATGGGTGGAATAGAAAAACCTTATGAAATCGTAAAAAAAGCTTTATTAAAAGGTAAAGCTGTAGTTACTGCTAATAAAGCTTTATTGGCATATCATAGATATGAATTACAAGAGTTAGCTGGTGATATTCCATTTGAATTTGAAGCAGCCGTTGCAGGAGGAATTCCAATTATTAATGCTTTAAGAGATGGTTTAAGTGCAAATCATATTAAATCTATCCAAGGTATTATGAATGGAACTTGTAACTATATGTTAACAAGAATGATTAATGACGGTGTTAGTTATAATGAAATATTAAAAGAAGCTCAAGAATTAGGTTATGCAGAAGCTGATCCAACTTTTGATGTTGGAGGATTTGATGCTGCACATAAACTTTTAATTCTTGGATCTATAGCATATGGAATAGATGTAAAACCTGAAGATATTTTAATTGAAGGTATCGAAAATATTTCAAATGCAGATATTGAATTTGCAAAAGAGTTTGAATATTCTATAAAACTTCTTGGTATTGCAAAAAAAGTTGGAAATGAAATAGAACTAAGAGTTCACCCTGTACTAATATCAGAAGATAAAATGATAGCAAAAGTTGATGGTGTTATGAATGGTATCTCTGTTGTTGGAGATAAAGTAGGTGAAACTATGTTCTATGGAGCAGGAGCCGGTGGTGATGCAACTGCTTCAGCTGTTGTTGCCAATATTATTGATATTGCCAGAAAAGGAAAAGGTTCACCAATGCTTGGTTTTGAAAACCAACCAGGAGAACAAATCTCTTTAATGCCAAAAGAGAATATCAGAACAAAATATTATCTAAGACTTGAAGTATCTGATAAATCAGGAACTTTAGCAAAAGTTGCAACAATTTTAGGAGATAATTCTATTTCAATTGAAGCTATGATGCAAAAACCTTTAAAATCGCAAAATGCAAATCTTCTACTTACAACTCATACTTGTATTGAAAGAGATATATTAAAAGCTATAAAAGAACTAGAAAATTCTGGTGTAGTTTTAAGTAAACCATCTATGATAAGAATAGAAGCTTAATAAATAAGCTTCTAATTCTTTTTTATTTTTCTATTCTTTCAAAGTCAAGAACTCTTTTGTAGATATTGTTGCACCAAAATGGTGAACTATATATTTTAAGAAGTACTCTTTTTCTTCTTGTGTAAAACTACTTGTTGCATCATCTATAACTATTGCATTATATCCTTTATCATGAGCTTCTCTAAAAGATGATTCAACACAAACATTTGTTGCATAACCTATAAAGAATAGAGTTTTTATATCATTATTTCTTAGAATTACATCTAAATTTGAGCTGGAAAATGCACTTGCTCCAATTCTACCACTTACAATAAATTCATCTTCTTTTGGGATAAAATCACTATGAAAATCTTTATTTTTCCCTTGCCAAGTTTTTACATTTGGAATAACTGCTCTTAATCCATATTTTGCATTATTTCCAAACTCTTTATAATCATTACTTACTATAAATGGTACATGAATTACTTTCATTCCTATTTTTCTTGCATATTCTAAGACTTTTTTTGAATTGTTAATCGAATCTAAAAATTGTTTTTTATCTTTCATCAATTTATAAAGTTTAGAATTTTCATCTAACCATTCATTTTGATACTCAATAAGCACTAAAGCTGAATCTTTTACATCAATTTCTTTCATTTTCATTCCCTTTATATATAAATTAACCTCAACTAACTAAAATATTATTATTGTTATATTCTCTACTTATTTTGTAGATTAGTTACAATTATTGCCCGTAATTATCAAATAATCATCCTTAATTGTAGATTAATTACAAAATATGTACAATGCTTAACAAATAAAGGAGTTATATGTTTGAAAAGTTATTTGATCCAAAATTAGTTTCAAAACTTTTAGTAACCATTGGTGATGTATCAGAGGTTACTGGAATCCCTCAGAGAAAATTAAGATATTGGGAAGATAAAGGCATAATTCAATCTTCTGGACAAAAAGATGGAAGTACAAGAAAATTTGATTATATAAATATAAAAAAAATACTTTTAATAAAAGAATTACTTGATGAAGGCTATACTTTAGAATCATCTGTAAAAAAAGTTGAAGAAAGAATAGAAAAACTTCAATTAGCATTTAACAAATTACAAGAAAAGCAAAATCATAGTGAATAAAAATAAAGAATTACTCTCAAAAGATATTCCAACTTTAATAAAACAATTAGCAATTCCAGCAAGTACAGGAATGCTTTTTAATACTTTATATAATGTTGTAGATACATATTACGCAGGATTTATCTCAACTCAAGCTGTTTCAGCTTTAACTATATCATTTATGGTATTTTTTCTTATCATTGGTTTGGGTTATGGTTTTAGTTCAGCAATTACAGCTATTTTAGGAAACTCTTTTGGAAAAAGAAGAAATAAATTAGCATCTATTCATGCACACAAAGGTTTACTATTTATTCCTTTTATTGGAATAATCCTAACTATTCTTGGATATATTTTTGCTTCTGATATGTTTATATTACTTGGTGCAAAAGATGAGTATTTGCAAGATGCAATAACCTATATAAATCCTATATTATTTGGAACAATATTTTTTATGTTTAATTTCTCACTAAATTCAATATTGGTTGCTTTAGGAGATACAAAAACATATAGAAATACTCTCATATTTGGTTTTTTTGCAAATTTAGTTTTAAATCCATTATTTATGTTTGGTTTTTTATTTATTCCAGCGATGGGTCTTTCAGGAATTGCAATTGCTACTGTTTTAATTCAAGTAATAAATATGTTTTATATGTTTTATAAAGTCTTACAAACAAAAGTTATTCACTTTGAAAAGCCTTCATATTTTTTACCAGATTTAAGAGTTTATAAACTATTTTTCTCTCAAGGGATTCCAGCTAGTTTAAATATGCTAATTATGTCTATAGGTTCTGTTATTCTTACATACTTTGTAGCTCAATATGGTCTTATGGCTGTAGCAGGATATGGTATTGCTTTTAGAGTTGAACAACTTATGCTTCTACCAACTCTTGGGCTTAGCACAGCTGTATTAACAATTGTATCAAATAACTTTGGTGCAAAAAAATATGATAGGGTGATAGAAACTCTAAAAATAGCAATAAAATACGGTTTTATTTTTTCAACTATCGGAATCATAACCCTTACAATTTTTGGGAAATTCTTAATCTCTTTATTTGATTCAAATCCTACAGTTATTGATTTTGGAATACATTATTTGTTAGTTGAAATTTGGATATTTTATGCTTATGTTGTTTTATTTATTTGCGTATCAACTCTTCAAGCTATAAAGAAACCAAAAATGATTTTATATATTGCTTTATATAGACAAATCGTTGCTAAATTGATAATTGCTTATTTAATTGTAAAAGTTTTTGAATTAGATTTTATTTATCTTTGGTTTGGAGTTTTAGTTATGATTTATAGCGCTGCTATTTTTGCATATTTTTACACAAATTCTTTGCTAAAAAGAGTTTGTAACAAAACACTATAGGTAAAAACTACCTATAGTTAAAAACTTATTTTGATCCGCATTTCCCTGAACCGCAAGAAGCTTTTGTGTCTTTCATTTCATCTGGCATTTTTGACATATCATTTTTCATAGCTCCACCACATTTTCCAGCTCCGCAAGAAGGTGTTTTAGCTTCATTCATATTTGCACCACATTTTCCTGTTCCACAAGATGAACTTTTTTTCATTTCCATCTCTTTTTTCATATCTCCACCACATTTTCCAGCTCCACAAGAACCATTTGCAGCAAATGCAGATGTAGATGCAAGGAATAATCCTAAAAATATTCCAGCGAATTTACTTTTTAAATTCATTTCTTCCCTTTTTATTAAAATTTTATTAGCATACTATAAACTAAATTACTTTTCAACAGCTTCAACATCAACTTTTATTTTAACATCTTCTGCTACTGCAACTCCACCTAGTTCTAAAGCTTTGTTCCATTTTAAATCATAATCCATTCTATTAATTTTTCCTTCGATAGAAAATCCAACTTTACTTTTACCTTTATCTGAAATAGTTCCTAAATCTTCAACTTTAAATGTAACTGGTTTTGAAATTCCTCTAATTGTTAAATTACCTTTCATTTCACCTTCATCACCATCAGCTTTGTAAGATGTCATTTCAAAAGTCATTTTAGGAAATTTTTCTGATGAAAAGAAATCTTCACTTCTTAAATGATTATCTCTTTTTTCAATTCCTGTATCAATTGATGTCGTGTCAACAGTTGCTTTAAATGCTTTAAATGTTTTTGATTTTGCATCAAAATCTATATTTGCATCATATGTTTTGAAATTACCGTTTACATTTGTAATCATCATATGTTTTACTGTAAAACCAACATTTGTATGAGCTTTATCTAAATCATACTCACTTGCATTTACTAATCCAATTGTTAAAAGTAATGCACTTGTCATTTTTGTTACGAAATTCATATTAATCTCCTTATTTTTTTGTCTATAAATTCTATATAATTATTGTTTAGTTAATGTGTAGAAACATTATTTTTTCTTAAAGTTATAATATAAAAAATTGATGGAATTATTATAAGTGTCAAAAATGTTGAACTTACCATTCCTCCAATCATTGGTGCTGCAATTCTTTGCATAACTTCACTTCCTACGCCATTTATATACATAATTGGAATTAAACCTCCTAAAATACTAAATAGAGTCATAAGTTTTGGACGAAGTCTTAAAACTGCCCCTTTATAAATAGTTTCAACAATATTTTTATTTGTAAACTCTTCTTTATTTTTATAAAATTCTTTCATAGCTTCATCTAAATATACTAACATCACAATAGAAGTTTCGGCAGCAACTCCTAATAATGCTAAAAATCCTACGATAACTGCAATTGAGATATTAAAATTTAGATATTCTAAATAAAATATTCCACCAGTCAACGCAAAAGGAAGTGTGAAAAATATTACAAAAGTATAAGTTAAATTTTTCAAAGCTAAATAGATTAAAATAAATATAATCATAAATGTAATTGGTATGATATATGATAATTTTTTCATCGCTGATTCTAAATATTCACTTTGTCCTGCCCATTCAAAATAGTAACCATCTGGTAACTTCATCTCTTTTAAAATTTTATTTGCTTCATCTTTATATTGTTTTGCTGAAAAGCCATCTTTTGGTGTTATATAAATAAAATTAACATTTAATGCTTTTTCTGATTTTATAACTGATGGTCCTTCTTCATATTTTAAATCTGCAAAAAGTCTTAGTGGCTGATAACCTAATTTTGTTTTTATTTGTAAATTTTCTAAAGCTTTTATATCTTCTCTTTGAGTTGTTTCAAATCTTAGACTTATAGGATATCGTTCTAATTTATCTAAATATGTAGAGATTTGACTTCCCCCTACTCCTAATGAAACTACTTCTAACACATCTTTTTTGCTTATTCCATATCTTGAAATCATTTCATCATTAATTTCAATATTCAAATAATATCCTGAATTCATTTTATCTGCTGAAACAGATAAAGTCCCTTCATATTTTTTTAAAGCTTGTTCTATCTTTGATGCTGTAGTTTCAAGTAATTCGTGATTATTTCCATATAGTTTTATACCTAATGGCGTTCTAATTCCTGTTAAAAGCATATCTATACGTCCACGAATTGGATATGTCCATGAATTTATAAGTCCATTAACTTGAAGATTTTTATCCATCTCCTCCATTAATTTTTTATATGTCATACCTTCTCTCCACTCATTTTGTGGTTTAAAAGTAATTATAGTTTCTATCATCGCAAGTGGTGCTGGATCTGTTGCAGTTTGAGCACGCCCTACTTTTGCAAATGAACTTTCAACTTCAGGAAATGATTTGATTACCATATTTGTTTTTTGTGCTAACTCTTTTGCTAAATCAATCCCAATTCCATAAGGAGTTACAGGCATATACATAAAAGTTTGTTCATTCATCATAGGCATAAATTCCCATTTTTGCTTTTCATAAACTGTTACAGCAAAAACTAAAGTTCCTATAAATATTGCTACTATTAGATATTTCAATTTTAGAGAAAGATGTAAAAGCGGTGAATAAAGTTTTATAAAAAATCTATTTAATATATTTTCTTCCTCTTTTAATATTTTCCCTTTTATCAAAAATATCATCAAAATAGGTACTAATGTTATTGATAAAATTGCACCTGTCATCATTGCAAATGATTTTGTAAATGCTAAAGGAGAAAATAGCCTTCCTTCTTGACCACTTAAAGCAAAGATTGGTAAAAAAGAGGCTACAACAAGTATTAATGCAAAAAATATTGGACGACCAACTTGTTTTGCTGATTCAATTATAATACTTACTCTTTCTTCTTTTGTAATATTTTCTTTTCCTTGAAGATGCTTATGTGCATTTTCAACCATTACAATCGTTGCATCAACCATTGCTCCAATTGCAATAGCAATTCCACCTAAACTCATAATATTTGAACCTATATTAAATGCTTTCATTAGTAAAAAACTAATTAATACAGTAATTGGAAGAGTTATGATAATAATTAATGCACTTCTAAAATGAAATAAAAATAATCCAGCTATTATCATAACAATAATAGATTCTTCTACTAATGTTCTTTTTAATGTATCTATTGCTTTATCAATCAATGAACTTCTATCGTAAACTTCAACAACCTCTACATCTGGAATATTTAGAGTTTTTAGTTTTTCTTTAACTGCATTTATTACTTTATATGGATTTTCACCAAATCTAACTACAACTATTCCCCCAACTGTTTCACCTTCACCATCTAAATCAGCCATTCCTCTTCTATTTGATGAAGTGATATTTACTGTTGCTATATCTTTTATTTTTAGTGGTGTATTATTTAAAGTTTTGATTGTTATATTTTCAATATCCACAATAGATTTTAAGTAACCACGAGCAGTTATAATATGTTCATATCCATTTTCTAAAATTATTCTTCCACCAGTATCGCTATTATTTGCTACTAATACTTTTTTAATTTCATCAATACTCAAATCATATTGAACTAATTTGTCTTGATTTAGAGTTATTTCATAGTTTTTTATATAACCACCAATTGATGCAATTTCACTAACTCCATCAACTCCAAGTAGGGCGAATTTATAATAATAATCTTGTAATGTTCTAAGTTCTTCTAAACTTTTTGTTTTAGATTTTAACGCATATTCATAAGCCCAACCAACTCCTGTTGCATCTGGACCTATTTGAACAGATGAACCCTCAGGAAATGTTCCTTGAAGAGTTGAAAGTTGTTCTAATATTCTACTTCTTGAATCATATAAATCTGTTCCATCTTTAAAAATAATATATATCATTGCATTTGAAAATGAACTCATTGCACGAACAGTTTGAATATTTGGTAAACTCATCAAACTTGAAATTAATGGATATGAAATTTGTTCTTCAATTGTTTTTGGACTTTGTCCACTCCATTCAACTTGAACTATTACTTGAGGAGGTGATAAATCAGGTAAAGCATCTAAACTTGTATTTTTTACAGCCCAAAAAGAACCAAGTGTTAATATAAAAATAAAAAATAAAATTAAAAATTTATTTCTTACACTATATGAAATTATATTTTCTACCATGATTTTTTACCAATCTTCATTGTCTGATTCATATAAATTATTTGTAACTGCATCTGAATCCAATAAGAATAGGGCATTATTAATAACTTCATCATTTTCTCCAAGCCCACTTACTATTTGATATTTATTTGAAGCAACTCTTTTTGCGTTTATTTTTACAGCTTCAAACTCATCATTTGAAGTTGGTTTAAATACATAAAAACTATTTGCTTTTTTTAACACAGCTGTTTTTGGAAGAGTTAAAAGTGTCTCTTTTTTGATATTTATATCGACCTTACCAAACATACTTGGTATTAATTCACTATTTTCATTATCAATAATAAATCTAACATTTACTGTTTTACTTTTTTCATCAAAAATAGGGTAGATAAAATCAACTTTTGAGCTAATCATTTTGTTTAATCCATCAATATGAATCATAGCTTCTTTATCTTTTTTAACAAAAGATAAATCATCTTGATAAATTGAAGCAATAAACCACATTTTATCTAGATTTCCTAATTGAAGTAGGGTAGTTCCTTTTTTAACTGCACTTTTATTATTGATATTTTTTTGAAGTAAAATACCATTAAAATTTGAAGTAACCACTAGACCACTATTATTTAATTTTCCATCTTTGATTTTTTGTTGATTTTCTTTTGATATATCAAAATTTTCAAGTTTTAAAAATGTTGAAGAATAGATATTTTTATTTATATCTTTTGCAATTTGAAGTTCATTTTGAATAGATAAAATATCATCAGAATAAATAGAATATAAAGCTTCACCTTTTTTGATATTCATATAAATCTTATTTGCATTTAAATTTGTTATATAACCATCAAATCTACTTACAATATCAACAATAGATGATTCATCAATCTTTGTTACTCCATAAAAACTTTTATTCTCAATAACTTCTTCTTTTTTTACTTTTACTATTTTTTTATTAAACAGTTGTTTTGCATCTATAATCTCTGCATTTAATCCAACTGTTAAAAATAGGGTGATTATAAGTAGTTTTTTAATCATTTGATACCTTTATTTGCATAGTAAATTAATCCTGAATAGGCTTCATAATATTTTTGTTGCTCATCAATTGCTTTCATTTGATAAGTGATTAAATCATTTAGATTTTTAATACTTTCTTGTGGTTTAACATCATCAAAACTATTATATGTTTCAATATTTTTTTGTATTTTTTCTTTTAATGGAATTATCTTTTGACCTATTAAATTATAATTTTCATAAGCATTATTTAGATTATTCTTTAATATTTTTGATTGAATCTCAAAGTTATGTTTTAGTTGTTCCAATTTATCATTAGTCTCATTTGCACTCATTTTTGCTTGAACTCTTGTAACATTTTCTGTATCATAAATTGGAAGAGGGATAGAAACAGCCATATTTACATAATCATTAAATTTATCATCCCTTTGAAAATATGCCAAACTTACTTGAACATCTGGAATCTTTTTTGCTCTTTCTAATTCAGCTATACTTTGTTGTTTTGATGAACTCTCTTCTAAACTTTTAAATTTTGGATGAGAAGAATTTTCAATCAATAAATCAACTTTTTTTATATCTATTTTTTCATCAATTTTGTCTATTTTTGTATATGTTATTTGTTCTAATTTTAAGTACGAATTATCTATTAAATTCTTTAGATTTTGTTTTTGTATTTTTAATTCAACTGTTGAGATTTGAGAATTTATTATCTCATTTTGAGTTGCTTTTTGATATTTATATAAAGAACCATATAAACTCTCTAATTTTTCCAAGTTTTTTTCATACTCTTCTAAAAGTTTATATTTTTCCTCTGATAATAAGATATTATAAACCAACTCATTTATTTTTGATGTAAGTTCTAACTTCTTATCTTCAAAATCATAAAGCTTTATATTTTTCTCTTTAAAAGCAATTTTTTCTTTTATATCAAGTTTATTTCCAGTTGGGATTACTTGTGAAATTCCTATAAAAGAGGCTTGCATCGCCTCTTTATTTCGTGAACTAAAATCATTTATCCATACATCATTTATTCCCATAGATAATACTGGATTTTGCCACTTTTTTGCTATTGATATTTGTTGATTTGCAACTTCAATAGATTTTTCTACACTTTTTAAATCATAACTATTTTCAAATGTAGAATTAACTAATTCATCAATTGATATTGCACTTAAAAGTGATAAAGTTAATGATGAAGCTAAAACTATTTTTAACATTAGATATTTACGCTTCCTCTAATTGTATGAACAACATCATCATCTGTTTTGAATTTAAGTTGATATTGCCATGTTCCAGCCATTGAGAAATTAACTTTTGTTTTATAAACGCCATCAACTAATTCAGCTTTTTCTTCATGTTCCATATATGGCATTCCTGGCATTTCAGGCATAAAGAATTTTATTTTTACTTTTGCTGTTGTTACATTTTTTTCATCTTTAGCTAACTTGATTACAAATTCATTATCTCCAACAACAAGTGATTTTTCACTCATTAATGTAACATTGTAACCATCTTTTTCACCATTTTGATTTATTGGTTCTGCATTTAAAAAGTTTAATGCAAGAACTAAAGTTAGAATTATTTTGAAAAGGTTTTTCATAATTTCTCCTTGAAATATTTATGAAAAAATTTTATCAAATACTTTGTGCAGTTTGTGTGGAGTTAAAAATATAACTTAAAAATTGTTCCTTCATTTTCTATAGATTCAACTTCAATATTAATATTATAACTTTTACATATCATATTTACTATATTTAATCCTAAACCAAAACCACCACTTTGTGTTGTTGCTCTATAATATCTTTTGTAAATATCTTTTAATTTATTTTTTTTTATTCCTATTCCACTATCTTTAATACTTAAAACTCTATTTTTTAATGATATTTCTATTTTCCCATTGATTTTATTATATTTTATTGCATTTGAAAAAAGATTGTTAAACAATCTAATAAAATCATCTTTATCAATCTTATAAGAAGTCGATTCTAATTGTGTTAAAACTTCTATCTTCTTTTTTAAAAATAAAGGTTCAAAATTATCAATTTGTTCTTTAATAAGTAAAGATAAATCTAACTCTTTTTTATCTTTTTTTATCTCTTTATTCTCTAAAAATATATAAGTTAAATCTTTATATATTTCACTTATTCTTTTAGCACTTAGTTTTATTCTTTCTATTTGTTTTAAAGATAAATTCTCCCCTTCTGTTGACATCATAATTGCACTTATTGGAGTATTTAGTTCATGGGTTGTATCTTTTATAAAATTATTTAACTTTATTCTTTCATCTTTTATTGGTTTTAAAAATAACTTAGCAAGATAAAAACCAATTATTGTAACTAAAGAATAAAAAGCTAAAAAAATTAAAATTATAGATATTTTCAACTCATAAATCTTCACTTCTAAACTAATATCTTTTAAAACAATATATTCAATACCTAAATGTCCTACTGTTGAATTATCTACTAAAATTAATGATTTTTCATCAAAGATATATTTCTGACTAAAATCTACTTTTTCATCAAAATTGCCATAAATTAGCTCTTTATTCTTATTATAAAAAGATATTTTGTACTCTTTTGAATTTAAGTATTTATCTTTATCAAACTTTGTGCCCATCATATGAGAAACAATTACTTCATTTGAAATTTTTGAAGTAATATTTTGCATATTTGATTTTATCAAATCAATAAATAAAGTCTTTTCATTTTGATAATAAAAAAATATAGTTATTAACATCAAAATTAACGACGAGCCTAAATACAAAAATAGAAATCTAAATAGTGTGATTTTTTCACTTTTTGTTAAATCTATATCCAACTCCTCGTATATTTAAGATTTGTTCTTCTCCTAAAATTTTACGTAAATTTTTTATATAGGTTCTAACTGTTGATGCGTTTGGATTCTCTTCATATGCCCAAAGATTTAGACTAAGTTCCTCAATACTTACTGTTTTTCTTGAATTATTTATTAAATATTGTAAAACTTCGCTCTCTTTTTTTGCAATATGAATTTTTTTATCTTCTTTTAAAATGTAGAGATTTTGAGTATCTAATAATAAATCTTTTTCAAGAATTATTATATTTGTAGGAGTAATATTAAAAAGTCTTTTTATATTATTAATTCTTATATCAAGTTCTTTAAGCTCAAAAGGTTTTTTGATGTAGTCATCACAACCACTATCAAAACCCTTTTGCATATCATCTGCCATATTTAACGATGTAATAAATATTGCAGGAGTTTTTATATTTTGGGCTCGTAAATTGCGTAATAATTCAAAGCCATTTAATTCAGGAACATTTACATCTAAGAGTAATAAATCAAAAGTTTGTGAGTACAAATAATCTTCTGCTTCATTTCCATCAAAGGTACTTATAACTTCGTTATTTTGTGAAATCAGGTATTCTTCTATAATTTCATTTAAAATTAAATCATCTTCTAGCAATAAAATTTTCATACAAATTCCTTATTTGAACTGTATTATAAAATTTTTTATTAAATTGAGAAATAGGGATATTAAAAACTTTTACAATTGTTATTATAAATTATAATTTTTTGTAAAAGTAATTTTAGTTTTAAGCTAGTAGTGCTAGATAAGCACTACAAAAACTTAATTAAAATTGTCTTCTTGGTCTTTCTTCTCTTGGTTTTGCTTCGTTAACTCTTAAAGTTCTACCTTCGCAATCATTACCATTTAAAGATTCAATAGCTTGGCTACCAGCTGCTGATTCTACCATTTCAACAAAACCAAATCCTTTTGATTTTCCTGTTTCTTTATCCATAATAACTTTTGCACTTTTTACTGCACCAAATTTTGAGAAGATTTCTTCTAAATCTTTATCATTCATTCTGTATGATAAATTACCTACGTAAATGTTCATCTATTCTATCCTTTATAAAAGTTTGAACATTATGCCTGATTATTTTCAAATAATCAAGAGTTTTGAAAATTTCTTTTTAAAGCCTCGTTTAATCTTCTCAAAACTTCGTCAAAACCGAGTATTGAGATTATGTCATAAACAGAAGGTGCTTGTGTTCCACCTGTTAATGCAATCCTAATTGGTTGAAATAATTGTGGAAATTTTAATCCATTATCATTTATAAATGGTTTTGTAAACTCTTCTACTTTTTCAGCACTATAAAGATTTTCTTTATTTTTTTCTAATAATAAAAGATATTTTTCTAAAAATTCTTTTGTATCTTCTTTAACAAATTTTTTAATTCCTGCTTCTTCATATGAAGTTGGAATATCAATAATATCAGTAATTGATTTTTTTAAATCAACTAAAGTTTGTGCTCTTTGTTTAGATAAATCTAATAATTCAGTTCTTTTTGGATGCTCAGATAAATCTAAATCAAAAAATTTTAACTCTTCAATTAATCTATCATTTGATACAGCTTTTATATACTCACTATTTAACCATAAAAGTTTTTCAGCATTATAAGATGATGCTGATTTATTGATATTTGATGGGTCAAATAATTCTAACATCTCTTCCATAGAGAATATTTCTTGGTCACCATTTGACCAACCAAGTCTTACTAAAAAGTTTAATAATGCTTCCGGTAAATATCCTTGATTTTTATAATCCATAACATCCATTGCACCATCTCTTTTAGATAGTTTTTTACCAGATGGATTATTAATCATTGGTACATGATAGAATTTTGGAACTTTAAATCCTAAAGCATTATAAACAACAATTTGTTTTGGTGTATTTGATAAATGGTCATCACCTCTAATAACATCTGTCATCCCCATTAACGCATCATCAATAGCAACGACAAAGTTATAAGTTGGCATTCCATTTGATCTTGCAATTACATAATCATCAACTTGATTAGCATCAAATTTTATACGTCCTTTTACACCATCATCAAACTCAATTGTTCCAGTTGTTGGAGCTTTTATTCTTATAACTGGTTCAACACCTGCTGGAATTTGTGGTAAAACTTTTCCCTCTTCAGGTCTCCAAGTTCCATCATATCTTGGTGTTTGTTTTGCTGCTTCTTGAGCTGCTCTTAAGCTATCCAGTTCATCTTTACTCATATAACATTTATAAGCATTTCCATTTTCTAATAATTTATCAATATATTGTTTATAAATATCTGTTCTTTTTGATTGATAAAAAACTTCACCATCATAATTAAGTCCAACCCATTCAAAAGCGTTTATAATTGCTTTCATTGCATCTTCACTATTTCTTGCTAAATCTGTATCTTCGATTCTTAATCTAAATTCTCCACCAGTTTTTCTAGCCCATAAATAACTATATAATGAAGTTCTTAATCCCCCAATATGTAAATATCCAGTTGGACTTGGAGCAAATCTTGTTACTGCCATTTAAATTATTTCTCCTCTTTTTTATTTTGTATATAAAATCCTACACCCGTTACAATCACCACTATTGCTATAAACATCAATAAAGAAATTTCAAGAATTCCCATTTGCTTCCTTTTCTTTTAATTGCCCACAAGCAGCAGATATATCAAGTCCTTTTGATTCTCTGATTGTACAGATTACACCTTTTTGGTTTAAAAAATCTTTGAATCTTAACATATCTTCTTCAACAGGTCGCTGATATGAAGTTCCAGGGTATGGATTAAAGTAAATTAAATTTACTTTTGCTTGAATTCCATTTAATAAAGTAACCAATTTTCTAGCAGCATCTATTGAATCATTTTTATCTTTTATTACAAGATATTCAAACATAACTTTTTTTCTTGTGTCAACAGGAAAGCCTTTAACAGCTTCGATAATAGATGCAATATTATAAGCTTTATTCATAGGTATTAATTCACTTCTTAACTCATCATCAACTGCATGAAGAGAAATAGCTAATTGCATACCTAAATCTTTTTCGCCAAGTTTTTTGATTTTACTTGCAATTCCTGAAGTTGAAACTGTTTGTCTTCTTCTACTTATTGCTAAACCATCAAGTTCAGAGAAAATCTCAACAGCTTTTGTGAAATTGTCAAAGTTATCAAGAGGTTCGCCCATTCCCATGTAAACAATATTTAAAGCTTTATTTTCAGCTATTTGATTATCTCTTTTTATATTTACAATTTGAGCGATATACTCTCCAACTGTAAGATTTCTTACAAATCCACCTTTTGCAGTTAAACAAAAACTACAGCCAACTTTACAACCAACTTGAGAAGAAATACAAACTGTATATTTTTCACTTCTTACAATTTGTCCATCTTCATCTATCTTTTTATCTTTCATTAAAAGAAGTACAGCCTCAACTGTATGGTTATCTCTTAATTTAAAAAGATATTTTATACTTCCATCCCTGCTTTGCTCTTTTTTTACAATTTGCATAATATCTATTGGATAGTTTGCTTTTAAATCTTCTTTTAATTCATTTGGTAAGTTTTTCATATCATCATACGAACTTGCATATTTTTTATAAAGCCAATTATAGACTTGCTTTGCTCTAAATGATGGTTTTAATTTTTCTTTTAATTCATCTAATGTGTAATCATATATAGATGGTAATTCTTCTTTTGCCATTATAATTTATTCCAATTTTCTATTTTATTATATTTTTTTCTATTAAATAATTTGTTAATTTTTCCATTGCCTCTTTGTGATTTTTTATAAAATCTTCATGGGCATTTTCATTTGTATAATTTGTTATTACAAATATTCCAGCAACTGGAATTTCAAACTCTTTTGCAACACTAAGAACTGAAAAAAACTCCATATTTTCAATTCCAACACCATATTCCAAAAACTCTTTACATAATTTTTCATTTGTTGATATATAATTTGATGAATTTACAATAGTATCATTTCTTGCAAATTTATTTTCAGATTCTAAAACATTATCTAAAGGTGTATATGCACTTCCAGTTAAAAATCCAAGTTCGATGTTTGAAGCTCTTTTTGATTCAACTATATCAAAAATTTTGTGATTTCCATAACTTCCTGCACTTCCAACAAAAAGCAGATATTCTGGCTTATCAAATAAACATATTCTTGTAAGATTTATTGATGATTCTATTAGACCAACACCAATTTGATGAGCAAATGGAAAAGTTTCATTTCTTCCCGCACATACAATCATCTGCACTCCAAAATAAAATTTGGATTTACTGTAATATTTTGTTCACTACTAATTGGAGCTACATCTGCAACTGATTTTGACATACTTGATAATGCTATTTCACTTCTAGCATATACAATATTTCCATTATTAAATTCATTTATATTTATCTGCTTTACTTCACATTTTTTATTTAATTTTGAAGATAAAGTTTTTGCATAATTTTCAATCCAATTAATTGCTTCAAATCGTAAATCATCATAACTTTTATTTTGTAAATCATCACTTATTTGCCAAGAAACATTTGATATATTAAGTTTTACATCATCAGTTTTTATTTTATCTTTAATCAAAATCAATTCATTCATAAATTTATTTAGTTCTTTTGCATCTTTTGATTCTGCTGTATATCTTAAACTTCCTACATATCCAATAAATTCTTGTTTATTATCGTAATATTTATATTTTGGGCTTAAAGTATAACTTCCATTTTTAATATTAACATCTTTATTATTTTTAATAAAATCATTAAACTTATCTATTTCAGTATTTACTTTAGTTTCATCTTTTTTTTCTACATTGATATTTATATTTGTACTTAATAAATCAGGGTTAACAATTTTTGCAAAACTTTTATTAAAATTTAATTCATAAGAAAATCCCAAAATGGGTAAAATCAATGCTAAAAATATCCTTTTCTTCATCTTATATCCTTACTGGTATATTATTTGCTCTTAAATATCTTTTTAAATCCATAATATCTATTTCTTTAAAGTGAAAAATCGAAGCAGCAAGTGCAGCACTAGCACCATGTTCAAATGCCTCTTTTATATGTTCCATAGTTCCAGCTCCACCACTTGCAATTACTGGAATATCAACTAATTTTGAAATTTGTTCTGTAATATTTAACTCAAATCCAGTTTTTGCACCATCAGTGTCCATAGAAGTAAGAAGTATTTCACCAGCACCTCTATCATAAACTTCTTTTGCCCAAGCAAGTGCATCAAGACCTGTATCTTCACGTCCTCCTTTTACAAAAACATGGTATGAACCATCAGCAACTCTTTTTACATCAATTGCAACAACAATACATTGACTTCCAAATCTTTTTGAACTTTCATTTATTAAATCTGGATTTGAAACTGCTGAAGAGTTAATTGAAACTTTGTCACAACCAACATTTAAAAGTGCATAAATATCTTCAAGTTTTCTAATTCCTCCACCAACAGTTAAAGGAATAAAAACTTCTTTTGCAACTTGTTTTACTATATCAACAATAGTTCCTCTATTTTGATGACTTGCAGTAATATCTAAAAATGTTATTTCATCTGCACCTTCTGCGTTGTATCTTTTTGCAACTTCTACAGGATCGCCAGCATCTCTTAAACCCACAAAATTTACGCCTTTTACAACTCTTCCATTGTCAACATCTAAACATGGTATTATTCTTTTTGCAAAACTACTCAAATAAAATCCTTCGTAATAACTAAAAATTATCTTATCTAATTATAAGTTAAAAGCAGATATACTCTTTCCAATTATGGAAAAAGTAAAAGCAAAAAAACAATACGGACAAAACTTTTTAAAAGATACGACTATTTTGGATAAAATCATCCAATCGATGCCCATGAATAATAATTACGTGGTTGAAATTGGGCCTGGATTAGGTGATTTGACCAAAAATTTAGTCAAGTACAAAGATTTAACTGCTTATGAAGTTGATACTGATTTAATTGGTATTTTAAAGTCTAAATTTGTAATAGAGATAGAAGAAGGTAAACTAAAACTGATCCACACTGATGTTTTAGAGGCTTGGGATAAGCAAAAAAGCCTTCATGATGGTAAATATGATTTAATAGCAAACTTACCATACTATATTGCAACAAACATTATATTAAGAGCGTTAGAAGACGTTGCTTGTGAACATATTATAGTTATGATTCAAAGAGAGGTTGCTGAAAAATTTACAGCAAAGGCAAATGATAAAGAATACTCATCATTAGGTATTATTACTGAATTACTTTCAGTTGATGCAAAAATACTTTTTGATGTTCCCCCTGAATCATTTGATCCTCCACCAAAAGTAATGTCTTCAATTCTTTATATTAAAAAAGATATGTCTAAAAGTTTTGATAAAGAGTTTAATAAGTTTTTAAAAGCCTGTTTTATACAGCCTAGAAAAAAGCTTTCTAAAAACTTAACATCACTTCTTACTAAAGAGACGATTTCTGATATTTATAAGGAACTAAATATTAATGATAATGTAAGACCTCATGAAGTAAGTTCATCTTTGTATAGCCAAATGTATACAAAGGTAAAAAATGGAAGAAATTAACAAAGAAGAACAAACTGTTGTTAGTACTCAAAATGAGACTAATCAAGAAGAAGTTACAAAAACTATTGATCAAGTAGAAGGCAAAAAACCTCCTTACAAGAAAAGAAAACCTAAACCAAAAGTTGCAAGAGATACACAAACTACACAACAAACTAGAGGTGAAGGATGGGTAAGTGATCTTAAAAAAGCACATATCATAAATGAAAAAATTCATAGAGATAGACTTAATCCACACTATAAACTTAACTTAAACACAGCTGCTAAACTTAGAGTTACTCCTCTTGGAGGATTAGGTGAAATTGGTGGTAACATGATGGTTATTGAAACTGAGAATGAAGCGATAATCGTTGATGTTGGTATGAGTTTCCCTGATGGAGATATGCATGGTGTTGATATTTTAATTCCTGATTTTACTTATATTAGAGAAATCAAAGATAAAATTGTTGCTGTAATTATCACTCATGGACATGAAGATCATATTGGTGCAATGCCATATTTATTCAAAGAGATGCAATTCCCAATTTATGGTACATCATTACCTTTAGAAATGATAGGTTCTAAATTTGATGAACATAAAATGAGAGAGTATCGATCTTTATTTAGAGCTATTCAAAAAAGAACACCTATAAAAATTGGAAATGATTTTGAAGTTGAATGGATGCATGTAACTCACTCTATTATTGATTCATCATGTATTGCTGTTAAAACAGCAGCTGGAACAATGATTCATACTGGTGATTTTAAAATTGACCATACTCCAATAGATGGTTTTCCAACAGATTTACATAGAATTGCGCATTATGGGGAAGAGGGTGTTTTACTTTTAACATCTGATTCAACAAATTCTCATTCTCCAGGTTTTACACGAACTGAAAAAACTGTTGGTCCTACATTTGATAGAATATTCCAAAATGCAAAAGGTAGAGTAATTATGTCTACTTTTTCATCAAATATTCATAGAGTTTCACAAGCTATAGAAAAAGCTCTTTTTTATAATAGAAAAATCTGTGTTATTGGAAGATCTATGGAAAAGAATTTAGAAATTGCAATGAATTTAGGGTATATTAAATTCCCAAAAGATCAATTTATTGAAGCACATGAAGTAAACAAGTATAATGATAAAGAAGTTTTAATTGTAACAACAGGAAGTCAAGGTGAATCAATGTCAGCATTATACAGAATGGCAATTCATGAACATAGACATATTAAAATTAAACCTGATGATCAAATAATCCTTTCTGCAAAAGCAATTCCAGGTAATGAAGGAAGTGTTTCTGGAATAATTAATCATCTTTTAAAAGCAGGTGCAAAAGTTGCATATCAAGATTATCCAGATATTCATGTGTCAGGACATGCAGCACAAGAAGAGCAAAAATTAATGCTTAGACTTGTAAAACCTAAATTCTTCTTGCCAGTTCATGGTGAATATAATCATGCTTTAAAACATGGTCAAACTGGAATTGATTGTGGTGTTTTAGAAAGAAATGTTTATATTATGAGTGATGGTGAACAAATTGAAGTTACACCTAAATATCTTAAAAAAGTAAGAACAGTAAAATCTGGAAAAGTTTATATTGATAATCAACTAAATCACAAAATTTCTGATGATGTAATTTTAGATAGACAAACAATGGCAAAAGAGGGTGTCGTTATGATTGTTGCACAAATTAACGAAAGTGATCGAACACTGGCACAAAAACCAAAAGTTTCTTCATTTGGATTAGTTTCAGATAAACAAGATAAATTCTTTTCAAAAGAAATTGAAGATTTATTAAATATCTTCTTAGAAAATGTAAAACCTGGTATTCTTAAAAATAATAAAATTTTAGAAGATGAACTAAGAAAAGTTGTAAGAAAGCACTGTACTAGAAAATACAAAAAATATCCTATGATAATCCCAACTATATTTGTACAATAAGGAACTATTAATTATGGATTTTAAACAAATTGTTAAAGATGTTTTATTAACAGAAGCAAATGAATTAGAAAAAGCTGCGCAAAAAATCTCTTTTGATATTGAAAAAGCAATTGATTTAATCATTAATTCTAAAGGAAAGCTTATCGTTTCAGGTGTTGGAAAATCAGGACTTGTAGGTGCAAAAATTGCAGCAACATTAGCAAGTACAGGTACAAGTTCTTTCTTCTTACATCCTACAGAAGCTATGCATGGAGATTTAGGGATGATTGGTAAAGAAGATATTGTTCTTGGAATTTCATATAGTGGTGAAAGTGAAGAGCTTGTTCAAATTTTACCTCACTTAAAAAGATTAAATATACCATTGATAGCAATGGCAAAAAGTGAAAACTCAACTTTAGCTAAATATGCTGATGTTTTTATAAATATAGCAGTTGATAAAGAGGCTTGCCCTCTTGATACTGCTCCTACATCATCTACAACTTTAACTATGGCAATGGGTGATGCACTTGCTGTTTGTCTAATGAAAAAAAGAGATTTCAAAAAAGAAGATTTTGCTTCATTTCATCCAGGTGGAAGTTTAGGAAAAAAACTTTTTGTAAAAGTTGATGATTTATTAAGAAAGCACGATTTACCCGTAGTTTCACGTGAAACTAAACTTAAAGATGCCATTTTAGTAATGAGTGAAGGAAGACTTGGAAGCGTAATAATAACAGATAAAGATAATAAAGTATTTGCACTTTTGAGTGATGGAGATTTAAGAAGAGCATTAATGAATGATAATTTTTCTATGGACTGTAAAGTAGAAGATATAGCTACAATTCATCCTAAAACTTTAAAAAATAAAGAATTATTAGCAAGTGATGCTTTACAAATTATTGAAAACTATAAAATTCAACTATTAATAGTAACAGATGCAAATGATAAGTTGGTTGGAGTATTACATATTCACGATTTAATTGAAGCTGGAATAAAATAAATGAAACCAAATAATACATCTTCTAAAAATAAAAAAGAAGAAATAAAAGAAGAACTAATAAGATTAAACAAATTCTTATCTCATAATAGTAACTACTCAAGAAGAGAAGCAGATAAATTAATAGAAGAGGGAAGAGTAAAAATCAATGGAAAAGTTGTAACTAATCTTGCAACAAAAGTATCATCAAAAGACGATGTACAAATTGGTAAAAAGAATATTAAAGAAGATAAAAATAAAATTTATACAGTAATAGTTTATAATAAACCAAAAGGTGAAATTGTATCAAAAAACGATCCTCAAGGAAGACGTACAATTTATGATTCACTTGAAAAAAAATACAAACATTTTTTATGTGTTGGAAGACTTGATTATTCAAGTGAAGGATTGCTATTACTATCAGATAATGTTGATGTAGTTAATTCATTAATGCATTCTGACTTAGAAAGAGTATATAAAATCAAAGTAAATGGTGTAATTACTAAATCTGTTGAAGAAGCAATGCAAAATGGTATTACAATTGAAGATGCAAGAATAGGTGCACATAAAAATAGTAAGATTACAGCTATGACTTTTGCACCTTTTTTAGCATATGATATACAAACAAATGGCGAGAAATTTTCAAAAATAAAAGTTGTAATAAATGAAGGTAAAAATAGAGAATTAAGAAGATTTTTTGCTCACTTTGGACTTGATGTTTTAGATTTAAAAAGATTAGAATATGGTGGAATTTCTTTAAATAATCTACCTACAGGAAAAACTAGATTTTTATCAAAAGAAGAATACAAAAATCTTAGAATCTTTATGAACGAAGATGATAGATCTATCTAATAAATTAAGACCAACAAGTTTAGATACTTTTGTTGGTCAATCTCATATAATTGGTAAAGAAAAAGCACTTTATAAATTAATCAAACAAAAAGATATTCCTCATCTATTTTTTTATGGTAAACCTGGAACTGGTAAAACAACTTTAGCAAAAATTATTGCAAGAGAAATTAATACTGACTACTTTTATTTTAATGCAACAAGCATAAAAATAGAAGATTTAAGAAAAGTATTTGATAAATATAAAAATAGTTTAATCAAGCCGTTAATATTCATTGATGAAGTTCATCGTCTTTCAAAAAACCAGCAAGAAGTTCTTCTTCCTATTATGGAAAATTATGATGCATTAATTATTGGAGCAAGTACAGAAAATCCTTTTTTTACTTTAACTTCTGCTATTCGTTCTCGATCTTTCTTATATGAATTTAAAGCTTTCACAAAAGAAGAAATGATAAAAATTCTTCAAATTGCATTAAAAGATGTTGATATAACTCTAACAAATGAAGCTAAAGAATATCTAATTATCTCTAGTTCTGGTGATGCAAGAGCAATGCTTACGTTATTGAATTTTTCATATAAAATATCAAAAAATATAGATATAAATTTATTAAAAGAATTAAGAGAAAATGTAATAGGAGATGGAGTATCTTCATCAGATACTCACTATGATTTAGCAAGTGCTATGATAAAATCTTTAAGAGGTTCAAATATTGATGCAGCACTTTATTATATGAGTAGATTAATAAATGGTGGAGAAAGTGTAGATTTTATAACAAGAAGATTAGTAATTTTTGCAAGTGAAGATATTGGAAATGCAAATCCAAATGCTTTAAATCTTGCAGTTAATACTATGATAGCTTGTAATAAAATTGGATATCCGGAATCAAGAATTATTCTTTCTCAATGTGCAATATATCTTGCATCAAGTCCAAAATCAAATAGTGCTTATAAAGCTGTAAATAAAGCCCTACAATTGATAAAAGATGGTAAGATACTTGATATACCTAAACATTTAGATTCACAGCATATAGGCTATTTATACCCCCATGATTTTGGTGGATATGTTGAACAAGAATATTTAAAAGAAAATTTATCACTTTATGATAATTCAAATATAGGTTTTGAAAAAACATTAAATGATTGGCTTATAAAAATAAAGAATAAGGATTAAAATGGAATATTATACTTGGATTTTAACTTTTCATGTTGTTGCAGTTATGTCATGGATGGCAATGCTATTTTATCTTCCTAGACTTTTTGTTTATCATGTTGAGAATATAGATAAAAAAGAGTTTATTGAAGTTGTAAAAATACAAGAATATAAAATTTATAAGTATATAGGTGCTCCAGCAATGTGGGCTACAATTGCAAGTGGAATCACAATGATTATTCTTAATCCAATTTTATTAGATATAAATATTAATCCTTGGATGTATGCAAAATTAATTTCATTAATTCTATTAATTATCTACTCTTTTTCATTAGAAAAATATAGAAAAGAGTTAGAAAAAGATATATGTAAAAAAACTGGTAAATTTTTTAGGATGTATAATGAAATGCCAACAATGTTGGCAATTTTAATTGTTGGATATGTAATCACTAAATCTTTTTCACTTTTATTTACATCAATTATCATACTTTTATTTGCATATATCTCTTATGTAATAATGAAACCTAAAAAGGAAATATAATGAGTTTTGATAAATACTATATTCTTGACACAAATATTTTACTTGAAGATGCAACAAATATTTATAAATTGTCTCAAGATGGTAAAAATTTAATAATCCTTGCAGAAACTGTTTTAGATGAAATTGATACAAAAAAAAGTGGATTTGATGAGATAAACTTTCAGGCTAGAGAATTTGCAAGAATACTTGAAAATTCCACTATTGTTAATTCTATAAAAAAAGATACATATAAAATTATTAGAATAAAAATAGAAAATGATAAAAATACAATTATTGATATAATTTCTAAAGAAGAGTATGAAGTTAATATAAAAAATGTATCACTGAATATCATAAATGATAGAAAAATATTAGAAATTGCAACTTTTGCAAATAACTATTATAAGAATCAAGTAGAATTTTTATCTCTTGATATAATGGCAAGAACAAGAGCTATATCTCTTGATATAAAAACTGATGCATTAGTTGGTAAAGATAAAGATGTATTTGATTTTAATTTTATCAAAGAAATAGAAATAAACTTTGAAGATTTAGCATATATTGATAATCAAGAAATAAATAAATTTGATATAGATTACAAGCCATATAATTTTTCTTACTGTTTTAAAGTTAAATCATCTGATCAAGTTTTATTAGCAAATATACAAAATAGAAAAATTAAATTACTTGATGAAGTAGAGATTAGAGATCAAGTTATTACTCCATTAAATAAAGAGCAATTATTCTTTAGTGATGCGATATTAAATCATTATTTTAACGTTTTAGTTGTTGAAGCAAAAGCAGGTTCAGGGAAAACTCTTTTAGCTCTAAGTGGGGCATTAAAACTTGTGCGTCAAAAATTCTTTCAAAAGATTATTTATATAAGAAACTCTATTGAATCTCTAGATAAAGGTGAAGATGTAGGTTATCTTCCAGGTTTAGAAGAAAAGTTTAAAATATACAATCATCCATTAATGGATAGTTTAGATTATATAATTAGAACTGAACACAAAAGAAAAAGAAATAAAAAGAATCCAGATATTACAATTTCTGAATTAGATGATAGTGAAGTAACTGCTAGAATTGAACAAATGATAAGTAATTATGGCATAGAAACAATGTGGGTAGGGGAAATGAGAGGAAGAACTCTTTCTAACTCATTTATTATCATTGATGAAGCTCAAAATATGTCAAATAAAACTATGCAAATGGTTTTATCAAGAATAGATAGTAGTTGTAAAGTTGTAATTCTTGGTTCAAATAAGCAAATTGACAACTTTTATGTAAATAAATATACAAATGCTTTAACAACTCTTTTAAAATCAACAAAAAACGAAGATAATCTTGTAAATATTTTTGCAATAAAATTACAAAAAGTTCTTAGAGGTCCTATAACAGAGTGGGCTGAACAAATCTTTTCTAAATAATTATCTAAAGAAATCAATTTTCTTAGATAATTAAACATCTCATATAAAAACTTATTATTCTTTATACTTAAATATGATTTTTTATTTTATAGAATTTAATTTAAATTTTAAATCATAAATTATATTTTATTACTAATTTTAATTATATTACAAATATTAATGTTAATCATAAAAAAATACTTATTATTAAATATTTAGAAAATTTCTTATAAACAGCCATTATATGGTATAAAATTTGCATAATACAATTTATAATGATTTGTTAATCATCTTTTATTTTTTTAAATAAAAAGAATTTAATAATGTGTTATAATACATATTATAATATGTAAAGGAATTTAATGTCACTACTACAATATACATCAAATGAAATGTATTCTTCAACTGAATTAGTAAGAAAAAGTAAATATATTTTTGACAAATTAAATAAAAAAGAGATAGAAAAAGCAATTATACTTAGAGATGGTAAACCAGGTGTAATTATACTTGATTTCAATGAATATGAAAGAATCATTGCTGATTATCTAAAATTAAAAAATAAACAAGAATTTCCTATTGAAAAAAAAGACTATTCATCTCAAATAAAAGAAGATAAAATTCGAATTAAAAATAAAGATAAAATAGAAGAAATTGATTTTAATTTTGATTCAGACAGTATAAAAGAAAAAGAAGAACCTCTAAAAGAATTTTGGGATTAACATGATAGATGTTTTAGTTATAGGAGCAGGTGGAGCAGGTTTAACGGCAGCTATTAATGCTAAAGAATCAAATTCTAACGTATTAATTATTTCAAAAACTCATCCAACATACTCACAAACAGTTCAAGCGCAAGGTGGTATAAACGCAGTCTTATATGAGAATAATGATAGCATTTCAAAACATATTGAAGACACTTATCAAGGCTCTTATAAACTCTCTATAAAAGATAATATTGAATATATCTGTAAAGAAGCAAAAAATTCTATTTTATGGTTAGATTCCATAGGTGTGCCATTTAATAGAGATAGCAATGACAACTTTTCACAAAGAAAATTTGGTGGAACAAAAAATATTAGAACTTGTTACTCAAGTGACTATACTGGCTTAAAAATTATTCATACATTATACGATCAATGCATAAAAAATGATATAGATTTTTTATGTGATTATTTTTTACTTGATTTGATTATTGAAGATAATATTTGCAAAGGAGGAATATTTTTAGATATTTCTTCTGGTGAAGTAAAAGAAATTCTTTCAAAAACAACAATTTTAGCTACAGGTGGTTATGCTGGTATATATAAAAACAATACAACAAATTCATACTCAAATAGTGGAGATGGAATTGCTGTGGCATTAAGAGCAGGAGTAAAACTATCTAATATGGAATTTATACAATTTCATCCAACAACTTTATTAGATACAAATATACTAATAAGTGAAAGTGCAAGGGGCGAGGGTGGATATTTAGTTGATCAAAATAAAATTAGATTTGTTAATGAATTAGGATCAAGAGATGAAGTAACAAATGCAATATATAAAAAAATACAAAAAGGTGATAAAGTTTTTTTAGACTTAAGACATTTAGGATTAAATAAAATAAAAGAATTAATCCCTCAAGAACGAAATTTGGCTTATCATTTTTCAAATATTAGAATTGAAAATGAATTATTACCCATTATTCCAGCAGCTCATTACAGTATGGGAGGAATAAAAACTGATTTACATACAAAAACTAACATAGATAATTTATATGCTTGTGGAGAATGCTCTCAAGCGTCTATACACGGTGCAAATAGATTAGGAGGAAATTCTCTATTAGAGATTATTACTTTTGGCAAATTAGCAGGTTTAAATGCTTCAAAAAAGGCAAAAGAAATCAAATCTTTTAATACAAATCAAACTCATTTAGAAATAAATACTAAATTAATAAATGATATTTTCAATTATCCAAATAAAATCGATTTTTATGAGAATAAAGAGATTTTTTCTAACGAAATATTCTCTAAGTTGGGTATCTTTAAAACAGAAAAATCTATCAACGATTTTATTGAAATTTTAGATGAACAATTATCAATTTTAAATCAAATGGGAATAGGTGATAAATCAAAATATTATAATACAAATTTAGTTGAATTTTTAGAATTTATAAACATACTACAAATATCAAAAGTTATTGCATTAAATGCTAAAAATAGAAAAGAAAGTAGGGGAAGCCATAATCGATTGGATTATAAAGAGAGTTTAAAATCATATGAAAAATTTTCATATACTTATTTTAAAAATTCTAAATTAGAAATAGGTTTTGAGGATATACAATGAAAATAAGAATAAAAAGATTTAATAAAGAATTAAATGTTGATTCACAAAATGAATATGAAATATTAGACTCAAATCTTCTCAAATCATTGATTTATATAAAAACTAAAATTGATAATTCATTAAGTTTTAGATGTGGATGTAAAAGTGGTGTTTGTGGTTCGTGTGCTGTAAGAGTAAATGGCATTGAAAAATTAGCTTGTAAGACATTTATAAATGAAAATGATTTAATTGAACCATTAAGAAATTCTAAAGTGATAAAAGACTTGATTATAGATGTTTCACATGAAACATCCCTAATAAAATCAACTTCAAGTTATATAGATATAAAATCCAATAAACAAATAAATCAAGATAATATAAAGCAAATTGATTTACAAAGCAATTGTATATTGTGCAATTCATGTTTTAGTTCTTGTCCAGTTTATGAAGTAAATAGAAACTTTATAGGTCCTTTTGCATTAACAAGAGCATTAAGATATGTAAATGAGGCTAAACTTGAATCAAATGATAAAATTCTAGCTAATATACAAATAAATGGTATTTGGGATTGTACATTATGCAGTAGCTGTACATTAGTTTGTCCTCAAAGTATTGATCCAAAAGCAGATATAATACAACTTCAAAATATATCAGTACAAAAAGGATTTTCTAATCCTAACTTTCAGAATTTTTCTTTAGATTTTAATGATGATTTTGCAGGAGGATTTAATCCAAATGGATTTTAGAATAGAGAAGGGTTCTCTATTCTAGATTATCTTTTAAATATAAATAATCTGACATTTTAGTCCACTCTCTAACTTTCTTCATATAAGCATCTTGTGAATCTAAAACTTCTTTTAATAATGGACTTTCTTTAGACATCTGAACTCTTAATTCCTGATTTGCTTTTTTCATTGCATCCATTACAGGTTTAGGAAAAGTTTTCACTTTAATATCTGGGTAATCAGCTTTCATTTTTTGCCATGCTGTTGCATTCATATCATAATTTTGAATATACATATCGTATGCACTAACTCTTATTGCAACAAGTAAAATCTCTTTTAAATCAGCTGGTAACTTTTCAAACTTTTTAGTATTTATAATAAATTGCATTTCTGAAGCAGGTTCATGCCAACCTGTATAATAAAATGGCGCAATTTTATGAAATCCCATACTTATATCCATTGAAGGTCCAACCCATTCAAGTGCATCAATTGTTCCTCTTTCTAAAGACATATAAAGTTCACCTGGAGCATTATTTGTAACTTGAACACCTAGTTTTGCCATAATTTCACCAGCAAAACCTGGTATTCTCATTTTAAGTCCTTTTAAATCATCAAGTGAGTTAATTTCTTTTCTAAACCATCCACCCATCTGAACACCTGTGCTTCCACCTGGAAAAGATAAAATACCATGTTTAGCATAAACTTTTTGCATTAAATCCAAACCACCACCATAATAAAACCACGCATATTGTTCAGGACTTGTTAGACCAAAAGGCATAGATGTAAAAGGCAAAGTATTTATATCTTTTCCTTTCCAATAATATGATGCTGTGTGACCCATATCATATTGTCCAGCTTTAACCATATCTAAAACACCAAATGGTGATTTATGTTTATTTGCTGCATCAACTTTTATAACTAATCTTCCATTTGACATATCATTAGCTAATTTAGCCATATTTTTTGCTGCGTCAATTAATGGAGATGTAGTATCTGTCCATGTTGTTGCCATTGTTAATTTGTATACTTTATCATCTGCTTGTAAAGAAGTAATTAAACTTAAACAAACAAATAAAAAAGATAATTTGACAAAGATTTTTTTCATTTGTTCTCCTTAAAAAATAGAGAAGCATTATAATAGTAGGTGAATATTAAAAGGCTTAATTAAGTATGCAATCTTTGAGTTTTTTCTCTTTATTCCAATTTAGTTTTTTAAGTTCTGGTTCATCATAAAACTCTTTTGTATAACCAAAGCATAAATACGCAATAAATTTATACTCATTTTTATCCATATCAAATATTTTATTAATTTTTTTAGGTTTTAAAATAGAAACCCAACCCATACCAATATTTAAAGCACGAGAAGTAAGCCACATATTAAGTATTGCACAAACAACAGAGTATTCACCAGTTCTTTTCATATATGTTTGACCAAGAATATTCTTTTTGTTCTTTTTATAATATACAGCAATATTTATATTTGATTCTTTTATACCTTCTAATTTTAAATTGTTATATAAAGGTCTATCTTTAAATTTATCTTTACTCTTTTCATATGATTTACTAAAGTGTTTATAAACAAAAGCTCGTTTTTCTTCATCAACAATTATAAATCTCCAAGGTTGAGAATAACCAACAGATGGAGCGTGTAAGGCAGAGTTTAAAATAGTATATAAATCTTTGTTTGATATTTTTTTATTTATAAAGTTATTGCCTCTTACATCACGTCTAGAGGCAATAATGTTTGTAAGTGTTTCTAAATCTTTTTTATTAAATTTCATTAGATTGAAAAATCGTGTAAATCTTTAAATAAAAAAGCTTCCACAATTTCATCTATACTTTTTTGAGTTGGCGCAATAAGTGCAATAATACCTTCGTCCATAAAAGGCCAAACATATTCTAAATTGTTAATAACAACAACTGCATCAATCCAACAAGTAATATCTTCTCGTCTATCAAAAAATTCTACTTTTGAAATTTTACCTTCTTCCAAAGTTATAAATGCCCAAGCTTTGTTTTCTTCTATTGATGATATTACACATTGATGTCTATCTTTTGAATTTACAGGAATTAATATAGTCATAATTTCTTTTTTTCCCTTATAATCTAAAATTTCTTGATTTTACAATCTTTTATCTTAAGAAAGAAATTCTTTTTTATACCATAAAGAAAAAACAAAAAGTGAATATAAATGCTGTTTAAATTTATTTGATTTTGAAAGCTCGTAAATATACAAAATATACTCATGATTAAATAAATTTGTTTGATTATTTACTTCAACAATTACATCAAGTATTTTATCTTTATACTCTTTATTTAACCACTCGTTAAAAGGTGAATTAAATCCTTTTTTTGTTCTATTTATTATTGTATCAGGAATATATTTTGAAGCAATTTTCTTTAAGAGATATTTATTTGTATCGCCAACTTTGATAGATGATTCTACACTAAACATATAATTTACTAAATTAAAATCTAAAAATGGAGTTCGCACTTCTAAAGAATTTCCCATAGATATTCTATCAACTTTTGATAAAAGTGATTCTCCTAGCCATATTTTTAAATCAATATAACTCATCCAATCAACTGGATCTTGTTTTGCAGTTTCACTTTTAAATGTTGGAACTTTTTTGAATAATCTTTTCCTTTGAATATCAGTATAAATTTCTCCAAAAGAGTTATAAAGATTTTGTTTTTTTACAATTCGTCTTAAATATTCACTCTCTTTAGTATTATTTTGTAAAGCTCCAATGATATCATTTAAAAAAAGATTTTGTTCATTTGATAAACTTTTTTCAAATTCATAATATTTTAAAAACTTTGCATAATTATCATAACCTAAAAATATCTCATCACTTCCTTCACCAGATAATACAGTTTTTATTCCAGCTTGATGTATCTGTTTTGTTAAGATATTCAAGGGAATTGCTGCACTATCTCCATGGGGTTCTTCAAGCATATCAAGTGTTTGCTCAAAATGATTAATATACTCTTTTTGATTTATTTCTACTGGATGATGATTTGAGTTTATATGACTTGCTGTAATTTGTGCAAAATCTAGTTCACAATAATTTTTATATTCATCATAACCAATACTAAAGGTATTAATTTTCTTTCCAGAAATTTTTGTATAAAGTGCAGAGATTAATGAACTATCAATTCCACCACTTAAAAGTGAAGCAACTTCAACGTCACTATTAAGTCTATTTTCAACACTTTTAAATAATAGCTCTTCAATGTCATTTAAAGCTCGTTTTTCGTCCTTTATAGCTTTATAGGTATTTATCTTGTAATATTTCTTCTTTTGAAGCTCAGGGCTTTTATTTGGCTCATAAATCAACAATGTAGAAGCTTCAAGTTTATAAATATCTTGATAAAAAGAATCTTCACCAAAAGATACAAAATATTGCACATATTTAGAAAGTGCTACTTTATTTAGATTTGGTTTATAATCAAGTAGATTTAAAATTGATTTTACACTTGATGAGAAAATAAACTTATTATCTTTAAAATAGTAGAAAAATGGTTTTTTACCATATCTATCACGTGCACAGAAATATAAATCTTTTTTCATATCATAAATACAAAAAGAAAACATTCCATTTAATTTATTTAAAAAATCAAATCCATACTTTTGATAAAGTCTTATTAATACTTCACTATCACTTTTTGTTTTACACTCTAAATGTTCCACGTGAATCAATTCTTTGTAATTATAAATTTCACCATTAAAAACAAGTAAGATATCATCAAATATCATTGGCTGATTTGCTTCTTCATCTAAATCAATTATTGCAAGTCTTGTATGACCAAATTGTTTATCATCAATTTTAATTGAATTTTGAAAGTCTGGACCTCTATGATGTAAAAGTTCTAAAGATTTATCAAATCTAGGTGATAAAAAATTTGTTCCAATAATTCCACACATAAAAACCTACTTTATAAAATAATTTATAATTTCAATATAAAAATATAATATTGCTACAAAAATTGTACTAGAGACTAAAATCGTAGATGCAACCTCAAAAGGTTTACAGTTATATAAAACTGAAAAATTAACATTATTAACAGCAAGAGGAACCATAAGTTCCATAATCAAAATTGAAGCAACAAAAGAGTTAAAATTTGTAAAAGAAATAACAATAAAAATTCCAATCAATGGTAATAATATATGTTTTGCAAAAGAAACATGTAAAGACAATTTCCAAGGGATAGTTTTTATTTTAACACTATAAAGATATACACCAAAAATAAAAAGTTGAATTGTCAAAGAGGTATAAGCTCCCATATCTAAAGCAACTTGAATATGTTCACTTATTGGGATTTGATAATAGTTTAAAAAAAGTGCAAATAATGCAAACCAAATTGCTGGTATTTTTAAAATAGAAAATAATGCACCTTTTAAAGAAAATTGTTCACGTGCAAAGAAATACACAGATATTGTATACATGAAAAAAATATTTGCAATATTTATGATACTTGTATAAGGTACTGATTCAACGCCAAAAAGTGCAATTCCAAGTGGAATTCCTAAATTACCTGTATTTCCAACAAGTGCACTCCCTAAATAAATAGATTCATCTGTTCTTGAAGTAAATACAATCTTAGAAATAAAGATTAATACAGATAAAGTTATTAAAACAATTATTAGATAAAAAATTGGTGACATTATAAATTCATAGTTTATAGGAGTTTTAGTTAATCCCCAAACTATTAGAATTGGTTGAAAAAAATATAAAGATAAAAGAACTAAAGTTTTTTCATCAATTTGAGTAGTAAATTTTTTTTTAGCAACAAAACCTAATAAAATAAAAAAATAAACAGGTAAAACAGAAAATATAGCTTCGATTGTAGATTCCTAAAAAGTTTTAGAAATTTTAGCATTAATGAGATAAATAAAAAGAGTTTGCATAGGAAAATTTCCTATGCAATAACCATAATACCTTTAATCATAAAAAAGATAGCCGCAGAAAGAATAGCCGCAGCAGGTACAGTTATAATCCAAGCTGCTATTATCTTCTTAATAGCATCCCTTTTTACATATTTTGTACTTTTTGCATCTTTTACATCTTTTCTCTCTTGTTTTACCAAATTCTCTTTATCATCTATCTTTTTATACAACTCTACTATTTTTACATAATGTGTTTTTGATTTATCTTTTATTATCTCTAATCTATTCAACTCTTCTTGCATCAAGTCCAATTCTCGTTTATGTCTTTTAAACCTTTTTCTTGTTTCTTGCAAAAATCTCTTCTCATTATTATCCAAAAACTCTCTTAAAAATCCTACTCCAAACACTCCACCTACTGCTATATGTGTTGAAGATACTGGAAGTCCCAATTGGCTTGCTACTATTACTGTGAATGCTGCTGCCATTGCTATTGAGTATGCTCTCATTTGATCAAGTTCTGTTATCTCTGAGCCTACTGTTTTTATCAGTTTTGGTCCATATAGAGTCAATCCTATTACTATACCAAATGCTCCTACTGCCATTACCCAAAAAGGAATACTTACTTTTGATGCTATTTCTACATTTACTATTGCATCATTTATTGCTGCAAGTGGTCCAATTGCATTTGCCACATCATTTGCTCCATGTGCAAAAGAAAGCAAGGCTGCTGCAAACACCAAAGGAATATTAAACAAGCTATTTACAGAAGCTCTTGTATTTGCCAATTTATTTGAAGATTTAGCTATTAATGGTTTAACAAGAAGATAAACACCAACAGTTATAAAAAATGCAATTACAGAAGCTACAAAGAAATTCAAATCAACAAGGTGTTTCAAGCCTTTCAAGATGATATAAGTACTAAAAGTCCAAGTCATTACTGAAATCAAAATTGGAACAAATTTTTTTGAGGCTTCTATCATATTTTCTTTATAGATTATTTGTTTTTTTATAAAGTAAAGAAATCCTGCTGCTATTATTCCACCAAGCAAAGGAGAAACAACCCAAGAGGCTACAATTTTACCAACAGTATCCCAAGAAACTATTGCAAAACCAGCTGCTGCTATTCCTGAACCCATCACACCACCTACAATAGAATGTGTTGTCGAAACAGGTGCTCCAATAGAAGTTGCAAAATTCAACCAAAGTGCAGCAGAAAGCAAGGCTGCTGTCATTGCCCAGATAAATATTTCAGGATTTTTTATCAAATCAGGATTAATAATACCATCTTTAATTGTTTTTACTACATCTCCACCAGCTATAAAAGCTCCAAGTGATTCAAAGATAGCAGCGATAAAAATAGCACCTGTAAGAGTCAAGGCTTTAGAGCCAACTGCTGGTCCTACATTATTAGCTACATCATTCGCTCCAATATTCATTGCCATATAAGCACCAAACACTGCTCCTATTATTAGAAACGTATTATTTGGCAAGTTCCCATGTGAGGCATACGACCACAAAAACACTACTACTATAAATAGCAATGCTAGCGACAACTTCGCAAAATCTGGCAGGGTCTTTGCAGTAGCTTTTTCCAAGCTGTTTATTGTTTTAATATCCAAAGTAAACCTTTTGTAATTATTTTGTAATTTAAATAACATATAATTATAGTGGGTTTATTCTTATCAAAGCTTTAAAATAGCTTAATAATTTTATAGAGAAAAGTTATTTTTTTAATAGATTGTATATAAAATATAGAGTTTTTTAGTTAGTTTGTAAAAAAAGAGAATTAATCTCTTTTTCTACTTCTTTCTGTTCTAGGTTTTGAAGGTTTATCACTTTTAGGAAATTTACTTCTATCAGAAGAAGGTCTGCTATTTCTATCCCCACTCCCACTTCTTGTATCTTTTCTTCTATCTCTGTCCCTATCTGAACCTCTTGATGAAAATCTTCCTCCTCTACCTCTAGAGTTTCTTCCAGAACTTTCATCTCCACCTCTTAAAGAGTTTTCAATCAATCTTTTAATATCAGATTCTGATTTTCCAATATTATTATTTCCTTGAACATAAGTTGATGCTGAAATCATAGAAGCAAGTTTAAAAGCAATTGTAGAAATATCAAATTCTTCTTTTAATTCTTCTACTAATTCTAAAGCATAATCTTTAATCTCTTGATCAATAATTTGTTGTTTTAAATCTGCAATTTTTTTAGTTTTTACAGAACTAATATTTGGAACAATTTTAGCTTCTAATTTTGTTCCAATATTTTTTTCAATTTTTTGTAACATTCTAAATTCATGTGGAGTAACAATAGAAATTGCAACACCTTCTTTTCCTGCTCTTCCAGTTCTACCAATTCTATGTACATAAGACTCTGAATCAAATGGTAAATGGTAATTAAATACATGAGTAACATCATTTACATCTAAACCACGAGCAGCTACATCTGTTGCAATTAAAATTTCAAGTTTAGAAGTTTTAAACGCTCTAATTGCTTCTTCTCTTTGTCTTTGCTCCATATCTCCATGAAGACCTTTAGCCATGAATCCTTGAGAAACTAAGAAAGTTGATAATCTATCAACTTCCTTTTTAGTGCGACAGAATATAATTGATTTTTTTGGATTTTTAAAATCATAAAGTCTAATTAATGCATCATCTCTTTCTCTTTCATCAACAACATAGAAAGTTTGAGTAATTTTTGCATTTGTTACATCACTTTTAGTTAAAGTAACAAATTCTGGCTCATTTAAAATTGTTTTTGCAAGATTTTTAATAGCAACTGGCATAGTTGCAGAAAATAATAAAGTTTGTCTCTCTTTTGGTAAAAAAGTGAAAATTTCTTTTATATCATCTAAAAATCCCATATCAAGCATTTCATCTGCTTCATCTAAAATTACAAAGTCAGGCTTAATATCTATTTTTTCACCTCTTAATAAATCTAGAAATCTTCCAGGAGTTGCTACAATAATACTTGCATTTTCAATAAGTTTAATTTGTCTAGCATATGCTTGACCACCATAAACTGTTGCAGTATTTATTCCTAAGAATTTTCCAAATCTATATAATTCATCAGAAACTTGCATTGCAAGTTCTCTAGTTGGAACGATAACTACTGCTTCAACACCTGATTTACCTTTTAATCTGTTTAAAATTGGAAGTCCAAATGCTGCTGTTTTACCTGTTCCTGTATGTGCTTGTCCAACAATATCTTTTCCATTTAAAATAAATGGCATTGCTTGTTCTTGGATAGGACTTGGTTCTTTAAAACCTGCTTCTTCAATTGCTTTTTGCAATTGTTCTTTAAAATTGAAATCTTTAAAAGTCATTTTTTACCTTAGTATATATTTGTTAAAAAATACACACGGTTATATAAGTTAGATTTAAATCTCCCATAAATGTACAATTAAAACGCAATTTGAGTCTTGCAAGTAAGTCAGTTTAATGAAAATGAATCTTTGAAAATCTATCAAAGTAAAATGGGTATATAAATGTGTATAATTTTGCGGATTATAGCTAGTTTTATATAAATTTAAGCTTTAAGAAAAAGAGCTAAGCTCTAATTCTTATAATTCATCTAGACCTTTATAATTTTCTAGATATTTAGTGTCATAATTATTTGAAATAAAATCTTCATTTTGCATCATTTTTTGATGGAATGGAATAGTTGTTTTAATTCCTTCTACTTCAAACTCATTTAAAGCTCTTTTCATAATATTTATAGCTTTATTTCTATCTCTTCCCCAAACAATTAATTTTCCAATCATTGAATCATAATAAGGAGGAACTACATAGTTTGTATAGATATGAGAATCAACTCTTACATTTCTTCCCCCTGGAACCATCCATTGTGTTATTTTACCTGGACATGGTAAAAATGTATTTGGATCTTCTGCAGTAATTCTACACTCAATAGCATGACCTCTAAATTTAATTGATTCTTGAGGAGGAACTTTTTCACCTTCAGCAACTTTAATCATAAGTTCAACAATATCAATACCTGAAACCATTTCAGAAACTGGATGCTCAACTTGAAGTCTTGTATTCATTTCCATAAAATAAATATTTTGTTTGTCATCAGCTAAAAATTCAAAAGTTCCAGCACCTTCATATTTTAAATATTTAGTAGCTTTTACAGCAACATCATGAAGTTTTGATCTAGTTTCATCATTTAATAAAATTGCAGGTGATTCTTCGATAACTTTTTGATGTCTTCTTTGTAATGAACAATCTCTTTCCCCAATATGAATAGCATTACCATGAGAATCACCAACAACTTGAACCTCAATGTGTCTTGGATTATTAATAAATCTTTCAAGATACATTGTTCCATCACCAAATGCTGCAAGTGCTTCACTTGATGCTGCCATAAACAGTTGTTCAAATTCTGATTCTTCTTTAATAAGTCTCATTCCTCTTCCTCCACCACCAGCAGCAGCTTTTGCCATAATTGGATAACCAATTTCAGCAGCAACTTTTTTACCTTCAGTTACAGAATGAACAGAACCTTTACTTCCTGGAACTACTGGAACTCCAGCTTTAATCATCTCTTCTTTTGCTTTTGATTTATCTGCCATTTTTTCCATTACTTCAACAGATGGACCAATAAATTTAATATTATGTAATCTACATATTTCAACAAAATCTTGATTTTCAGATAAAAATCCATATCCTGGGAAAATAGCATCACAACCTGTCATTTCTGCAGCTGTAATAATTGCTGGTATATTTAAGTATGACTCACTTGATTTTGCACCACCAATACATACAGCTTCATCTGCATGTTTTAAATATGATGCATTTTTATCACCAGCACTATAAATGGCAACTGATTTTTTTCCCATTTCTCTTATTGTTCTAACAGCTCTTTGAACGATTTCTCCTCTGTTAGCTATTAAAATTTTTTTAATTTCTGCCATATTTAACTCTTATAATTTTTCAACAACAAAAATTGGCATATCATACTCAACAGGAGAACCATCTTTTACTAAAATCTCTAAAATTTTACAATTAAATTCAGCTTCAACTTCATTCATAATTTTCATTGCTTCTAAAATACAAAGTGTTTGACCTTTTTTAATAGTATCACCTACATTTACAAATGCTGGAGATTCAGGAGATGGTGATGAATAAAATGTACCAACCATTGGTGAATTGATAAAATCTCCACTTTTAGTTGTAGTTGCCGTATCAGTTGAAACAACACTTGTAGTTGAAACTGGTGCACTAATTGCTGCAACAGGAGCTGCAACTGCAGGAGTTGCTGACACAGTAGTTACAACACCTTCAAAACCTCTTTGCATAGAAATTTCGAATTCACCCTCTTTAACTTTTAATTTGTTAAGTTCGCTTTTATCGAAAACTCTTATTAATTCTTTGATGTCTTTAAAATCCATACTTAGCCTTTTTATTTAGTAAAATTTTTTCTGATAATAGCACAATTTTTCTGATAAATATATTTTTAACTATTTAAATAAGCTTTATTTAAGTTTTAAAATAAAATATCTTAAAATATCTTTTAGATATAATTAAAAAAATAAATTTTAGGAATATTATGTTAAACGATCAAAGTTTTATAAACATAGCAAGAGAGATTGCACTTGCTTCAAAATGCGTATCAAAACAAGTAGGAGCAGTGATTGTAAAAGATGGAAGAATCCTTTCAACTGGTTACAATGGTACACCTGCTGGTTATATAAATTGCAGTGAACATTGGAATGATGAATATACAAAAGATCATCATGAATGGTCAAAAACTTATGAAATTCATGCAGAAATGAATGCAATAATTTGGGCAGCAAGAAAAGGAATTTCAATTGAAGGTGGAACAATTTATGTAACTTTAGAGCCTTGTAGTGAATGTTCAAAAAATTTAATTGCAAGTGGAATAAAAAGAATTGTTTATGAAAAAGCTTATGAACATACAAATTCTGAAATTATTTCAAAATTCATAAAAGATAATGGTGTAATTATCGAACAAATTTCTTTATAGTTTTTTTAATGTCAAAAAAAGATAACACTCTATTTTATCAAAAAGCTATAAAAGAATATGGAGTTAGTGCAGAAGGTGTACATTGGAACTCTAAATATACTCAATATAAAAGGTTTGAAATATTAACAACTTTTATAAAAGATATAAAAAAATCAACTCTTATAGATGCAGGCTGTGGTTTTGGAGAATATTATAATTATTTAATAAAAAATAACAAAGAACCAAAAAGTTATATAGGTATTGATTGTGAAGATATAATGATAAATATAGCATCAAAAAGATTTGAAAATATAATATTTAAAAAACAAAATATTTTAATAGATAATCTAAAAATATCTGATTATTATGTTTGTAGTGGAGCTATGAATATCTTAGATAAAGAAGAAGTATTTTTATTTATAAAAAAATGCTTTGAAGCTTCAAATAAAGCTTATGCTTTTAATTTTTTGAAAAATGATTCCCTTACAACCATCCAAATAAATGAGATTTTATCTTTTTGTAAAACTCTAACTAATAACATAGAAATAAAAGAATATTATTTAGAAAATGATATATCTATATTATTAAAAAAATAAAATATCATATTTATTTCATACTTTAAATATAAAATTACTTTATTAAATATAAGGAGAAAGTATGAAAATTGGTTTATTTATTCCATGTTTTATGAATGAATTGTATCCAGACATTTGTAAAGCTACATACAAACTACTAAAAAATCAGGGATTAAACATAGAATATCCTCTAAGTCAAACTTGCTGCGGACAACCTATGGCAAACTCTGGCTGTTCAAAAGATGTAAAGACTTTAGCTATAAATTTTGTGAAAACATTTAAAGATTATGATTACATTGTAGCACCAAGTGGTTCATGTGTTTCAATGGTAAAAGAGCATTATGCAGAATTTTTTAATGACGATAAAGATTTTAATAAAGTAAAAACTTCAATTTATGAAGTTTGTGAATTTTTACATGATGTAATTAAACTTGAAAATATAAAATTTGACCACTCTTTCCCTTATAAAGTAGGAGTTCACAACTCTTGTCATGGACATAGAGTTTTAAAACTTGCAACTGCAAGTGAACTTAATATTCCTTATAATTCAAAATTAAAAAACCTATTAAATAAAGTAAATGATATTGAATTAGTTACATTAAGAAGAGAAGATGAATGTTGTGGATTTGGTGGGACATTTAGTGTTGCAGAAGAAGCCATTTCAGTAGCAATGGGAAAAGATAGAATAAAAGATCACTTAGATTCATCTGCAGCAATTATTACAGGTGCTGATATGTCATGTCTTATGCATATGGATGGAATTATAAATAGAGATAAAAATCCTATAAAAGTTATGCATATAGTTGAAATTCTTGCAGGAGTTCGACCATGAGTACAAATCACAACCACTCAGATAATGCAACAAAGTTTGTAGCTAATGATGAAAGAATGCATTGGCATGACCAAGCATTATGGTTTGTAAGAGAAAAAAGAGACAAAGCTAGTAAATCTATTCCTGAATGGGAACAATTAAGAGAATATGCAAATCAAATAAAAACTCATACAATGGCTAATTTAGATAAATATCTATTAGAATTTGAGAAAAATGCTACAGAAAAAGGAATTACAGTTCACTTTGCATGTGATGCACAAGAGCACAATGAAATCGTTCACAAAATTTTAAGTGAAAACAATGTAAAAAAAATCGTTAAATCAAAATCAATGCTAACAGAAGAGTGTCACTTAAATCCTTACTTAGAAAGTAGAGGAATTGAAGTAATTGATACAGATTTAGGTGAAAGAATCGTTCAACTAAGAAATGAACCACCTTCACATATAGTTCTTCCAGCAATTCACTTAAAGAAATCAGATGTTTCTGATACTTTCCATGAAAAACTAGGAACCCAAAAAGGAAACTATGACCCAACTTATCTTACACGAGCTGCAAGGGCCGCGCTTAGAGAAGATTTTCTAACAGCAGATGCAGGATTAACAGGAGTTAATTTCGCAATTGCAAACACTGGTGGTGTTGTAGTTTGTACAAATGAAGGAAATGCTGATATGGGAGCAAGTGTTCCTAAACTTCATATTGCTTCAATGGGTATTGAAAAAATTATTCCAAGACTTGAAGATTTAGGCGTATTTACAAGATTACTTGCACGTAGTGCAACAGGACAACCAATTACTTCATATACTTCACATTTTCACGGAAGTATCGAGGGTGGAAAAATGCACATAATTATAGTTGATAATAAAAGAACTCAATTTTTAAGTTCAACAAAAAATAAAAGAGCATTAAATTGTATTAGATGTGGTGCTTGTATGAATACATGTCCTGTTTATAGAAGAAGTGGTGGTCACTCGTATGAGTATGTAATTCCTGGACCAATTGGTTCTATTTTAGGAAGTGCAAGACATCCAGAACTTCATAACTCTTTACCGTTTGCATGTACATTATGTGGTTCATGTTCAAATGTATGTCCAGTTAAAATTGATTTAGATTCACAACTTTATAGCCTAAGACAAGATTTAGGAAATATGGATTTAATTGATAGTAAAAAGAAAATGGCTATGAAAGTAACCACTTGGCTTATGAGTAAACCAGCTTTATTTGAAATTGCTGGAAAAATGGCAAGAGTAATAGTTCCAAAACTACCAAATTTCATACTTTACAATAAAGCAAATGTATGGGGAAAACAAAGAGATTTACCAAAATTCCCAGAAAAAAGCTTTAAAGAGATGTTTAAAGAAGGAGAATTAGATGACTAGTAAAGAAAAAATCTTAAATGCAATTAGAGAAAACAATGTCGTAAAAGATGTAAAACTTCCTTCATATGATAATTTTGGAATAAAATTTGAAGATAAATTTCAAACATTTTCTACAATGATTGAAAGTGTTGGTGGGAAAGCTTTAATTATTGATAAAAAAGATTTAGACCAAACTATAAAAGATTTATATCCAGAAGAAAAACAAATAGCTTCTAATGTAGATTTTTGTAATTTAGGAAATTTTTATGCAAATAGCTTTGAAGATGCTCATGATTTAAAAGATATTGATTTAGCTGTTGTAAAAGGAAATTTTGCAGTTGCAGAAAATGGTGCAATTTGGATGAAAAATCCATCAAATAGACATAGAGCTTTATATTTTATCGCACAAAATATCGTAATTGTTATAGATGAAAATGATATTTTAAATAATATGCATGAAGCATATGAGAAAATCTCTTTTGAAAACCAAGGTTATGGTGTATTTATTTCAGGTCCATCTAAAACTGCAGATATTGAACAATCACTTGTTATTGGAGCACATGGTCCAAAATCTGGATATGTGATTTTTGTGAAATCTTGATATAATAGCTAAATAGGGGATTTATGATGAGGTTTATTTTACTATTTAGCATTCTTTTTTTTAATTATCTCTTTGCTTCTAGCAAAGAGGTTCTTCTAATTCACTCTTATCATAAAGGTTATATTTGGAGTGATGATATTTCAAAAACGATAGAAAAAAACTTCAAACCAATAAAAGATATTGAATTAACAACTGTTTATATGGATACAAAAAGAATTGATACACCAGAATATATATCTAATCTAGTAAAATTATATAAACAGCAATTCGAACATAGAAAGTTCGATTTGATTATTGTTAGTGATAATAATGCTTTTGATTTTATGATTAAATATCATGAATACCTTTTTAAAAATATTCCTGTAGTTTTTTGTGGAATAAACAACTTTGATAAAGTTTTACTTCATGAAAATGATATGAAAAACTATATGACAGGAGTTGCAGAAGAAGTTGATGTTGCAAAAAATATAGAACTTATTTCAAAACTTCATCCAAATCTAAAAAATCTTCTAATAATAAATGATAAATCAACAACTGGTTTTGCTGTAAAAAGAGATTTAAATCCAATAATTGAAAAATATTCAAAAAAATTCAATATTGAATATACAGATAATCTTGAAATAAATAATCTAAAAGAAAAAGTATCTAATTTGGATAAAACAAATAGTGCAATTTTATTTGTACTTTTATTCAAAGATACAACAGGAAAATATTTTACCTACAAACAAAGTTTTCAGGAGGTAAAAAAAGTAAGTCAAGTACCAATTTATGGACTTTGGGATTTTTATCTAAATGATGGAATAGTTGGAGGTCTTTTAACATCAGCTGTAGCACAAGGTGAAGCAGTTTCAAAAATGGCATTAAAAATATTAAATGGGGAAAAACCAAAAGATATACCTATTTTAGAAAAATCACCAAATCTTTATATGTTTGATTATAATGAATTAAAAAAATTTAGTATAAATATTTCAGATTTTGTAAATGACCCAATAATTATAAATGAACCAAGTTCTATATATAAAGAACATTATAAATTTTTTATAATATCAATTCTTACAATTTTAATATTAAGTATTATAGTAATTATATTAAAAGCGAATATTCAAAGAAGAGAAAAAGTAGAATTAGAACTCTCTAATAGACTTGAATTTGATAAAGTCTTACTTGATACTATTCCAAATCCAATTTATTATAAAAATATTGATGGCAAATTTTTAGGATGCAATACAAGTTTTGAAACTTTAGTAAATAGCACAAGAGATGAAATTATAGGAAAAACTGCTTTTGATTTTTTTCCATATAAAGTCGCATATGCAAATACACAAATGGATAAAGAGTTATTAAAAACTTTTTCAACTGGAACATCAGAATTTACTTTTTATACAAATTCTAATGAGATGAAACATATTATTTTAAATAAAGCTGTTTATAAAAATATAGATGGAAGTATAGGTGGAATTGTTTGTATTATGGATGATATAAGTGAACGTGTTCAACAAAAACAATTTTTAATTCAACAAAGCAAATTAGCAGAAATGGGAGATATGATTGCTGCCATTGCTCATCAATGGAATGAACCATTAGTTGAATTATCCGCACTTGTACAAGATATTCAAACTTCATATTTATTAAATGAATTAAAAGATGTTGATGTAAAAGATTTTGTAAATGATTCTATGGTTCAAATAAAATATATGTCAAAAACACTAAGTGATTTTAGAAATTTTTTAAAACCTTCAACAAAGAAAAAACTATTTTCCATCTCAAAAGCTTTAAATGAAATAAATGAAATTATTGGAAAACAAATATTTTATTCTAATATAAAAATGAGTTTTAATTACAAAAATGAAAATGAAGAACTACTAATCTATGGTTATGAAAATGAATTTAAACAAGTCTTATTAAATTTAATAAATAATGCAAAAAATAAAATTGTAGAAAAATATAAAGATAATGATAAAAAAACAAAAATTGATATAAATATTCAAAGATGTACAAATTATAATACAATTGAAATTATAGATGATGGTGGAAGAATAGAAGAAAAAATCATAAAATCTATATTTGAACCATATTTCACAACAAAAGAAAATGGAACAGGACTTGGACTTTATATGGCAAAGGTTATTGTTGAAGATAAAATGAGAGGAACAATAAACGTAAAAAATGATGGTGAAAATGTAATTTTCACTATAAAACTTCCTCATAAAAAGGTTTAAAAATGAAGATTTTACTTTTAGAAGATAATAAAAAACTAAATGAAACGATAACAAAAAGATTGAAATTAAAAGGTTACAATGTATTATCTTTTATTGATGGAAAAGAAGCTTTTGAGAAGATAACTGAAGGATTTTCATGTTTTATTTTAGATATAAATGTACCAAATATTGATGGTATAAAAATACTTAAAAAGATTAGAGAATTTTATAGTTCACTTCCTGTTATTATAATAAGTGCAAGCGTTGAACTTGATGTTATAAAAGAAGCTTACGATTTTGGTTGTAATGATTTTCTAAAAAAACCATTTTTTATAGATGAATTAGAGATAAAAATAGAAAAACTTTGTAAGATACAAAATGAGAAAATCTATTTTGATGAAAACTCTTATTTTGATTTTAAATCAGCTTTAATTGTAATAAATGATGTTGAAATAAGATTAACAAAAAAAGAAAAACTCTTGATAAATCTTTTTTTAACTAAAAAAAATCAAGTTATTTCTTATGAATCTATAGAAAATTACGTTTGGGAAGGAAATTTTGCTTCACTTGAATCAATAAGAAGTTTAGTAAGACGCCTTAGAAAAATTTTTAACAATGAATATATCCAAACAATAGTTGATACTGGTTATATATTTAAATGTTCTTAATCTTAATAGGAGTTAACCATCATAATATAGCCTCTATTTGAAGATGATTTTATTGTTGAATTATCCATTTTTTTTCTCAATCTTCGAATAAGTGTTCTTATAGCATCTATTGAAGCATATTCACCTTTCCAAACATAATTTTGTATGCTTTCATAACTCACTAATTTATTTTTATTTAATAAAAATAAATTTACAAGTAAATTTTCTTTTTCAGTAAGATTTTTTTTACTACCAGCAATTGAAATAAAACTTTCATTAAAATTAAATGAACAATTATCATTAAAAATAACTTCATTATTAGGAATATTACAAAACTTATCAACTTTAATTTCTAATTCATCTATAAAAAAAGGTTTTTTTAGATAGTCATTACAACCAAAACTATATGATTTTTTTATAATATCAAGCTCAACAGTTGATGAAATAATTATAACTGGAACATTATCGTAAAATTCTCTAATCTTTTTAAGTATTTTTATACCATCAATATTAGGAACATGTATATCAAGAAGAAAACATGAAAAACCATTTGTTTATATCTATAGTAACATCTGAAATATCATAAGTAGTTGACACAAAACCATAGGATTCAACTTGTATATAGTGATAATCATTTTTATCAAATAATAAAACCTCTACATTTTTATACTTTGAAAATTTTTTAACTGCATAAAGCCCCGCATAACTAGCTCCAATAATAATCACTCTTTTCATTTTAAGCCTTAATTATATAATTTCTGAATATTAATTAAAAATAATGATAAAAATATGTCAAGCTTTAGTTAAATAAAATTTCTTTTTAAAGTAAAAATATCATATCATTTTCATTTCTAGCAGTTAGAATTAAAAAATAACAAATCTAAGGAGAAATGAAATGTTAAAAAAAACTACAAAACTACTTGTTACATCTGCACTTATTGCAGGGTTAGCTACAGTTGCAAATGCAGCAGAAAAAGTAAAATGGACACTAGCAACAACTTGGGGTTCAACTCTTAATCCATTTATTGATGCACCAGTAAATATGGCAAAACTTGTAGAAGAAATGTCAGATGGAAGATTTAAAATAAGAATTGATGCAGCTAATAAACACAAATCACCACTTGGTATTTTAGATATGGTAAAAGGTGGTCAATATGATATGGGACACTCAGCATCATACTATTGGAAAGGTAAAGATGTTGAATTATTACCTTTTACAACTATGCCTTTTGGTATGACTGCACCTGAACAATACGCTTGGTTTTACTATGGTGGAGGAATGGAGTTAATGCAGAAAGCCTATAAAAAACATGGTGTTTTATCTTTTCCAGGTGGAAATACTGGTAACCAAATGGGTGGTTGGTTTAGAAAAGAAATTAACTCACTTGATGACTTAAAAGGTCTAAAAATGAGAATTCCAGGATTTGCTGGAGAAGTTATGGCAAAACTAGGACTAACAGTTACAAACATTGCTCCAGGTGAACTTTATACTTCACTAGAACGAGGAACTATTGATGCATTAGAATGGGTTGGCCCAGGTATGGATATAAATATGGGGTTCCACAAAATTGCACCATATTATTATACAGGTTGGCATGAACCAGCTACTGAATTACAATTTTTGATAAATGAAAAATCTTATGCAAAATTACCAAAAGATTTACAACAAATTTTATTAACGGCTATGAGAGTAAGTGCTTATGATATGTATATTCAAAACTATCATATGAGTAGTGAAGCTTGGGATACAATGTTAAAAGAGTATCCAAATATAAAAGTTAAAACTTTCCCAAAACCAGTTATGGATGCTATGAAAAAAGCTAATGATGAGTTATTAACAGAATTAAAAGCTCAATCACCATTATTAAAAGAGACTTTAGAATCTCAAGAAGCTTACCAAAAAAAATCTAGAAAATGGACAGAAATGTCAGACTATTTATACCTAAAAGACAATTTATAAAAAACACTAACCCTTAAAAAGGGTTAGTTACTTAACTTAAAATAGATATAATAAATTTGATAAATATATAAACTATTTATATTTATTTGACTTATTTATAATTTCAAAAGGATTTTTATGTTGTTAAAACTAGAACGAGGTTTTGATAAATTTGCTGATATTATAGGCTATTTTACTGCTTTTATAATGGTACTTATGATTTTAAATGTAACTTATGACGTAGTCATGAGATACTTTTTTCATACAGGAAGTATCGCTATGCAAGAGATGGAATGGCATCTATTCTCAGTTATTATTTTATTAGGAATATCTTATACATTAAAAGAAGATGGGCATGTAAGAGTTGATTTAATCTATGATAGATTGACAAATAAAAAGAAAGCAAAAATTAATATGGTTGGAGTTGTTTTATTTATAATTCCTGTCGCTTTACTAATTGCAGTTGAATCTATTCCATTTGTTATTGAATCTTTCACATCACATGAACAAAGTGGAGATCCAGGTGGGCTTCCTTTTAGATGGATTGTAAAATCATTAATTCCCTTATCATTTTTCTTATTGATTATTACATCAATTGGATTTTTTATAAAAAATCTAAATGTTTACATAGGTTTGCATGATATGGATGGATATAATCTAAAAGGTGAAATAGAAAATTTAAAAAATGAATTAAATAAACATACACATCATGTAGTTGATATTGATGGAAAAGAGGAAAACAAATGATTGGTATAATTATGTTTTTTGCTTCATTAGCAATGTTACTATATGGTTTTCCTGTAGCATTTACTTTTGCAGCTGTCTCTTTACTATTTGGTGTAATTGCAGGAATTGTTGAGGTTGGTTTTGATGATGGAGTATGGCAAGGCTTAGTTGATGGACTTGATGAAGGTCTTGGGCTGTTTGATTTTATGCCATATAGAATTATGTCAATTATGCAAAATACTATTTTGATGGCTGTTCCTATGTTTATTTTTATGGGGATTATTCTACAAAAAACTGGACTTGCTGAAAAACTTTTAGAATCTATGGGTTTTTTATTTGGTGAAGTAAGAGGTGGAGTTGCTATTTCGACTGTACTTGTAGGAACTTTACTTGCTGCTTCTACAGGAGTTGTTGGAGCATCAGTTGTAGCTATGGGAGTTATTTCACTTCCAGTTATGATGAAATACAAATATAATTTACCCCTTGCAACTGGAACTATCTGTGCTTCTGGAACTTTAGGACAAATTATTCCACCTTCAATTGTTTTAATCATATTAGGAGATGTTTTCCAAGTTCCAGTTGGTGATTTATTTGCTGCTGCTGTTTGGCCTGGACTTTTTTTAGTAGGAGCTTATATTTTATTTATTTTGATTGTTTCATACTTTAAAAAAGATATGGCACCATCAATTCCAAAAGATCCATCAAGAGGTTCTAAATCAAAACAAGTAATAAGTGCTTTAATTGCAATTATTCCTTCTTTAACTTTAATTATTTTAGTTTTAGGTTCTATTTTTGCAGGAGTTGCAACACCAACTGAATCTTCAGCTGTTGGATGTATTGGAGCTATTTTACTTGCAGTTTTATATAAAAGTTTTTCAATTAATATGGTAAAAGAAGCAGCTTTTGAATCAGTAAAAGTAACTTCAATGGTATTTGGTATCTTAATTGGTGCAACAGCTTTCTCAATGGTATTTACTTATACTGGTGGAGATGAGATTGTTGAACATTTTATGACAAATTTACCTGGTGATGAAAAAATTGCCTTTATTTTATTTACTATGTTAGCTATTTTTATTTTAGGATTCTTTATTGATTTTGTTGAAATTTCATATATTATTGTTCCAATTTTAGTACCAATAGCTGATGCTTTAGGAATAAGTCCTGTTTGGTTTGCGATTTTAATTGCGATGAATTTACAAACATCATTTTTAACACCGCCATTTGGATTCTCCCTTTTCTATCTAAAAGGAGTAGTTCCACCAAATGTAAGAACAATAGATATTTATAAAGGTGTGTTACCATTTATTTTTATACAAGTGGCTGTTTTACTAACCCTTGTATTTTTCCCAGAATTTTTTGGAATAACACAGTAATATTGTAAGAGGTTTTTCCTCTTACCTTTAATCAAGAAGAGATATGAAAACTAAAAATTTTTTTATACTTATTTTAAATCTAATCTTTAAAACAAAAGATAAAATGTTCTCTTTTATAAATGACCCTCAACAAAGAATTTATACTGTACCAAGGCTTGAATAATTAAATCTTTTTTTCAAAACAAAACAACAATTAAAAAAAGGAAAAAAATGTTAGATAGCAAATACCAAAAATTTTTTGATGAGATTTCATTGAAAATCTCAAAAGATAAAATCTTCACAGATAAACTACACACTTTAGCATATGGAACGGATGCCTCTTTTTATAGATTGATTCCAAAGATTGTAATTAAAACTGATAACGCAAAAGAGGTTCAAGATATTATTGAATTATCTAATTCTATGAATTTAAGCATTACATTCAGAGCAGGTGGAACTTCACTTTCAGGTCAAGCAATTAGTGATTCTATTTTAGTTATAACTTCTAGAAATTTTTCAAACTTTAAAATAGCAACTGATGCAAGTTTTATCTCACTTGAACCAGCACTTACAGGTGCTCAAGTAAATGGATTATTAGCAAGATATTCTAAAAAAATTGGACCAGATCCAGCAAGTATAAATGCTGCTATGATTGGTGGAATTGCTGCAAATAATGCATCAGGAATGTGTTGTGGAATTTCTCAAAATTCTTATAAAACTTTAAAATCAATGAAATTAATCTTTGCAGATGGAACTAAACTTGATACAGCTTGTGAAGAGAGTAAAAATGAATTTAGAAAAACTCATGCAGATTTCCTAAAAGATTTAAAAAGCTTTTCAGATGATACAAAATCAAATGAAGAATTAAGAGCAAAAATTGAGAAAAAATTTAAAATCAAAAATACATGTGGTTACTCTTTAAATGCATTAATTGACTTTGATGATGAGTTTGAAATACTTCAACATTTAATAATAGGAAGTGAAGGAACTTTAGCATTTATTGAAGAAGTAACTTATTACACAGTTGAAGATTTAAAAGATAAAGCAAGTGCCTTGATTTATTTTAAAGATATGAATGAAGCCTGTCATGCAGTTACAAAACTAAAACTTGCAAGGGATTCTAAACAAATTATAGTTGATGCTGTTGAACTTATGGATAGAGCAGCTTTAAGAAGTATTGAACAAGACCCAGCAATGCCAAAATTTATAAAAGATTTTGATGATGAAGTAACTGCACTTTTAATTGAAACAAGAGCAATTAGTGATGAAAAACTAAATATCCAAATAGCACAAATAGAAGATTTATTAAAAGAATTTAGTGTAAAAAGAGAAATTTATTTTACAAAAGATGAACAAGAATACACACTATATTGGAAAATTAGAAAAGGATTATTCCCAGCTGTTGGAGCTGTAAGAATAACAGGAACAACAGTTATTATTGAAGATGTTGCTTATCCTATTGAAGTGTTAGCTCAAGCTACACTTGAACTTCAAGAATTATTCCAAAAATATGGTTATAGTGAAGCTTTAATTTTTGGGCATGCACTAGAAGGGAATTTCCACTTTGTATTTACACAAGATTTCTCTGATGCTAAAGAAGTAAAAAGATATGATAATTTGATGAATGAAGTTGTTAATTCAGTTGCAGTTAAATACCAAGGAAGCTTAAAAGCAGAACATGGAACTGGACGAAACATGGCTGCATTTATTGAAGTAGAGTGGGGACATGATGCATATATCATGATGAAAAAAATTAAATCTCTATTTGATCCAAAAGGTTTATTAAACCCAGGTGTTATAATAAATGATGATAAAGAAGCTCACTTAAAAAATCTAAAAACACTTCCAGCTACAAATGAAATTGTTGATAAATGTATTGAGTGTGGTTTCTGTGAACCAACTTGTCCATCAAATGAATTAACATTAACTCCAAGACAAAGAATTGTAATAAATAGAGAAATATCAAGACTTGAAAGTATTGGAAATCATAAAGAGGCAAAAGAGTATAAAAAACTTTATCAATATGATGGAATAGAAACATGTGCAACTTGTAGTTTATGTTCAACTGCATGTCCGGTTAAAATTGATACAGGAAGTTTAACTAAACATTTAAGAGCTGAACAACTAACTCCTGGGGCAAAATCAATTGCAAATTTTGTAGCAAATAATTTTAGTGGTACATTAAAAGGTATAAGATTTGGTCTTCATAGTGCAAACTTTATGCATAAAGTTTTAGGAACACCAAGTATGGAAACATTCACTAAAACTATGAGAGATTTAAGTAGAAATTCTTTACCAAAATGGTCTATAACAATGCCAAAAGGTACAAATATAAACTTAAACTTTGAGCAACAAGTAAAAGATAAAAAAGTAGTATATTTTCCATCATGTATTAGTAGAACAATGGGATTAAATGATGTTTCAAAAGAAGAAAAAGAACTATTTGATGTTACAGTTGAACTATTACAAAAAGCTAATTATCAAATCATTTTTCCCGAAAATTTACCAAATTTATGTTGTGGAATGCCATTTAGTTCAAAAGGATTTAATGAAGCAGCCCATACAAAATCAAGTGAGTTAGAAGAAGCACTTTTAAATGCAAGTGAATTTGGAGAGTATCCAATTTTATGTGATACAAGTCCTTGTACTAAAAAAATGATGGAAAGTTTTTCACATAAATTATCTATTTATGAACCAATAGAGTTTGCATTAACTTTTTTAACAAAAGATTTAGAATTTACTCCAATAGATGAACCAATAACTATTCACACAACTTGTAGTTCAAGAAAAATGGGGCTTGAAGATAAATTCAAAAAATTAGCACTTTTATGTTCAACAAATGTAATAATTCCAGCAGATGTAAAATGTTGTGGATTTGCAGGAGATAGAGGGTTTAATTTCCCTGAATTAAATGATTCTGCACTAAGATATTTAAAAAAGCAAACAAATGGTGCTAAAATGGCATTTTCTACAAGTAAAACTTGTGAAATAGGATTGAGCGAAAAATCTGGGCTTGATTATAACTCTATTTTTTATCTAATAAATAAAGTAACAAAAGCAAAAAATTTATAATCTTTTTTCCATAAAAACAGATATTTACCATTTTTTTGGTAAAATATCTGCTTTACGAAAGAAGGAATTATAATGTACAAACTTTTTTTATCTCTAATTATTGGTTCAAGTATTACTTATGCAGCAATGGTAAACGGTATTGCATTGACTGTAAATGACGAACCAATCACTCTTTATGACATTGATAGAACAATGGCTGTTAACAAAGTTAGTAAAAATGAGGCTGTTAGTTACTTGATTGACAAAATTTTATATGATCAAGTAGTTCAAGAAAACAATATAACTGCTGATGTTTTTGATGTAAATGATTATATTGAAAAACTTGCAAATGCAAATGGGATGGATGTTTATTCATTTAAATCAATTGTAAAACAAAAATATCCTGATTATTCTGTTTTTGAAAATGAAGCCAAAAATGCGGTAATTAGACAAAAACTTGTTCAAAAAATTGTAAAAGGTCAATTGGCAATTGCAACTGAAGAAGATATGCAATTATATTATGAAAAAAATCAAAATCAATTTATGACTGCAAAAAGTTTTGATGTAATTCAATATGCTTCAAAAAATAAAAATGCATTATTAGAAACTTTAAAAAATCCTTTAATCATCTCTTCAGAAGTTCAAAAAGCACCTTTGACTTTAGAGACTCAAAGTTTACAAGCTCAAATGCAATATTTATTAAATGAAACAAAAATAAACTCTTTCACTCCAATATTTACAGCAAATAAACAGTTTGTTTCACTATTTATTACAAGAAAAAATGGCTCAACAGCTCTTTCATTTGAAAGTGTAAAAGCTAGAATTTTCAATGATATTATGAGTACAAGAGAAAAGAAATATCTTAAAGATTATTTTGAAAAACAAAAATTAACAGCAGATATAAAAATAGTTAGATAAAGGGAAATTAGATGTCGAGTATGTTTGAAGTAATAATTGGACTAGAAGTTCATGCACAATTAAATACAAAAAGTAAACTATTTTGTTCTTGTGCAACAAGTTTTGGAGAAGAGCCAAATACAAATGTATGTCCTACTTGTTTAGGATTACCTGGAGCACTTCCTGTTTTAAATAAAGAAGCAGTTCATAAAGCTATTATGCTAGGTACTGCACTTAAATCAAAAATTAATCAAAAATCAGTATTTAATAGAAAAAACTACTTCTATCCAGATTTACCAAGTGGTTATCAAATCTCTCAATTTGAAGTTCCAGTTGTTGGACTTGGTGAATTAACTATTGATTTTCCAGATGGAAGACAAAAAACAATTGGTGTAACAAGAGCTCACTTAGAAAATGATGCAGGTAAAAATATCCATGCAGGAACTGTTTCTCATGTAGATTTAAATAGAGCTGGAACACCTCTACTTGAAATCGTAAGTGAACCTGATATGAGAAGTGCAGAAGAAGCAATCTTATATCTTAAAAAACTTCACTCAATTGTTAGATATCTTGGAATTTCTGATGCTAATATGCAAGAAGGAAGTTTTAGATGTGATGTTAATGTTTCAATTAGACCAAAAGGTGATACAAACCTATATACTAGATGTGAAATCAAAAATATGAACTCTTTTAGATTCATTGAAAAAGCAATTCATTATGAAGTAAATAGACATATTGAAGCTTGGGAAGATGGAGTTCATTCAACTGAAATCGTTCAAGAAACAAGACTTTTTGACCCAAGCACTGGTGAAACTAGAAGTATGAGAGGAAAAGAAGATGCTGCTGATTATAGATATTTTCCAGATCCAGACCTTTTACCTTTAATTATTACAGATGAAATGATAAGTGAATACTCAAATATTCCTGAGCTTCCAGATGAGAAAAAGGAAAGATTTGTAAAAGAGTATGGATTAAAAGAGTATGATGCTTCAGTTATCACAGCTTCACTTGAAATGGCTAACTTCTTTGATGAAATGATGAAAGAAGGAATTAGTGCTAAAAATGCGACTACTTGGTTAACTGTTGAATTACAAGGAAGATTAAAAGAAGGTGTTACAATTGAAGAATCTTCAATAACATCAAAAACTTTGGCAACACTTGTAAAAAGAATTGAAGACAATACAATTTCTGGAAAAGCAGCTAAAGAAGTTCTTGATTATTTAATGGAAAATGATAGTGATGTTGACTCAGTTATTGAAAAACTAGGACTAAAACAAGTAAGTGATGATGGAGCTTTATTAGCTATTATTGATGAGATTTTAAATGCAAATCAAGATAAAGTAGCTGAATATAAAGCTGGTAAAGAAAAAATGTTTGGATTCTTCGTTGGACAAGCTATGAAAGCTAGTAAAGGAAGTGCTAATCCAAATAAAATCAATGATTTATTAAAAGAAAGATTAGCTTAATGAATCAAGGGTCTATTGCAGTAATTGGTGCAGGTAAGTGGGGACAAGCTCTTCATTTTGCACTAAGCCAAAAACAAAAATGCCTAATATCTTCAAGAAGTAAAAGAGAAATAGAAAATTTTGTTGATTTAGAAACTGCAATGGATTGCGAATATTTAGTAATCGCCATTCCTGCTCAAGAGATTAGAGGTTGGTTAAAAGAGAATTTTGTTTTTAAAGGACAAAAAATTTTAGTAGCTTCAAAAGGAATAGAAGCAAAAACTGGCGAATTTTTAAATGAAATTTATTCAAATTTTGTTCCTGATAAAAACATTGGATTTATTTCAGGTCCTTCATTTGCAGCAGAAGTTATAAAAGGTTTACCTTGTGCTTTAGTAATAAACTCAAAATCAAAAAAACTTTATAAATCCTTTCAACCATTTTTCCCAAATTTTATAAAAACTTATTTTAGTGCAGATGTAATTGGAGCAGAAATAGCAGGAGCTTACAAAAATGTTTTAGCAATAGCTAGTGGAATTTGTGAAGGTTTACAACTAGGCAAAAATGCACAAGCTTCACTAATTGCTAGAGGACTTGTAGAGATGCAAAGATTTGGAAAATATTTTGGTGCAAAAAAATCTTCATTTTTAGGATTAAGTGGAGCGGGAGATTTATTTCTTACTGCAAATTCTACTATGAGTAGGAATTTTAGAGTTGGACTTGGATTATCTCAAAATAAAAAATTAGAAGATATATTAAAAGAGTTAGGAGAAGTTGCAGAAGGTGTTAAAACAGCTGATGCAATTCATAATTTATCAAAAAAATACTCTATTTATACTCCAATTGCAAACGAAGTAAAACTAATATTAGATGGTAAAAATCCAAAAGATAGTCTAAAAGATTTATTGAAAAATTAGAGTTATGAATAGAATAATAATTCTAATATCTTTTTCTTTTGTATTAGTTATCCACCTTTTACTCCTATATTTTTACAAAAATTCTCAAATTCTAAAACCATATACAAAAGAAAATTCTAGTGTACAAATTCAACTAACTAAAATATCAAAAGTTGAAAAAGAACAAGAAAAACAACAACCCCAACAAGAACAAACAATAGTTAAAAAAGAGATACCAAAAATTCCTCAAAAAGAACCATTGAAAAAAAGTGAAAATGTTAAAAATATTGAAAAACAAAAGGTTATTGAAAAACAAGAAACAATAAAAGAAGAAACAGTTACAACAAAAACTGAAGAAAAAAATATAACACAAGAAAACATCACTAAAAAAGATTCAACAATAGATGAAATTAATGAAAATGTAAATAAAGAGATTGAAGCATTAATTGATGATTATGGAAAAAAACTCAGAGATGAAATAAATAAAAATAAAAACTATCCAACTATTTCAAAAAAGTTAAAAGAACAAGGTAAAGTAATAGTGCGTTTTAGAGTGCTCAAAAATGGATTATTTGATGATATTAGTATTTTGATATCAAGTAATAAAGAAAGACTTGATAATGCAGCTTTAAATGCTTTATATGACACAAAAAAATATTTGCCCTATGACAATAGAATAAAAAAAGAGTTTATTGAATACAATTTACCTTTGGAGTTCGTACTAAATTAACTCTAAAAAATGATAAGATTTAATCTATGAAAACAATATCACTTTTAAATCTTTTATATGCACTAATACCTTTGAGTTTAGTATATATTTACTATGTTAGATTAACAAACAACAAAACAGAAATAATTTATGCAACATTTAGAATGGTTATTCAACTTTTAGGTGTTGGTTATTTACTAATTTATATATTTGAAGAAAAAAATATTGTTATAGGAAGTTTTATACTTCTATTTATGATATTGATTTCAACATTTATTAGTATCAGAAATACGTCAAATAAAACATCAACTCACTTTATAAATATTTTTCTTTCTATATTACTATCAGGAGTTTTTCATCTAATTCTAATAATTTATTTTATTCTAGATTTTGATACATTTTATGAACCAAGATATGTTATTCCAATTGCAGGGATGATATTTGCAAATTCTATGAATGTTTTGTCACTGTGCATAGAAAGATTTGAAAAAGAACTAATAAGAAATGATTCATTTGAGAAGTCAAAAGCAATAGCTTTTAAATCAGCGATGATTCCTCAAATAAACTCTTTTTTAGCAGTTGGATTAGTTACACTTCCAGGAATGATGACAGGACAAATACTATCAGGAATTGACCCATTAATTGCAGTTAGATATCAAATAATGATAATGAGTACTATACTTTCAAGTGCAGGTTTATCAATGATGATATATTTTGCACTTAAAAAGAATTAACTATTTAATTTTTTATGAGTATCGCCCCAAAGGTAAAGCTGTTTTATAATTGGTTTTAATGTTTTTCCATATTCAGTTAAAGAGTATTCAACTTTGGGAGGAACAACCGGATAAACTTCTCTATGAACTAAACCATCCATTTCTAACTCTCTTAATTTTTGTATTAACATCTTTTGAGTTGCATTTGGTAATAATTTTTGAAGTTCACTAAATCGTTTTTTTTCATCCCTTAAATACCAAATAATTAATATCTTCCACTTTCCTGCTAACACGTCAATAGCTGTTTCTACGGGACATTTAAAATCTTTATCAAAATTTTCATTTTCAATTTTTTTATTCATCTTTTCTCCAAAAGTATCTTTTTAGATAGTACCTTACTTTAAAGTCAGTTCTTGTTCTTTTGTTATATTTTAGCTAAAGTTACAGTTGAAGTAAATAAATTAAGGAGAAAATTAATGAAAGCTTTTGTAGTTGAAAAGATTGCAGATAAAGAATTTACAACAGAAATTAAAGAGTTACCTATTCCTAAATGTAAAGAAAATGAAATTGTTATAAAAGTAAGTTACTCTTCACTAAATTATAAAGATGCATTAAGTTCAGTTGGAAATCCAGGAGTTACAAGAAAGTTTCCTCACATAACAGGAATTGATGTTGCAGGAACTGTATATGAATCAACATCTACAATATTTAAAGTTGGTGAAAGAGTTTTAGTAACTGGTTATGATATGGGAATGAATACAGATGGTGGACATGCTGAATATGTAAAAGTTCCAGCTTCTTGGGTTGCTAGAATTCCTGATTCCATCACTGATAAAGAGATAATGACTTTTGGAACAGCTGGATTAACAGCAGCATTAAGTATTAATGAACTTATTTCAAATGGTGTAAAAGCTGAATCTGGAGATATTTTAGTAACTGGCGCAACAGGTGGAGTTGGTTCAATTACTGTTTCTATATTAAGTAAATTAGGTTATAACGTAACAGCACTTTCTGGGAAAAAAGAGAAAGCTGAATACTTAAAAAGAATTGGAGCAAATGAAGTTATATCAAGAGAAGAATTTCTTGATTCATCTAATAAACCATTATTAAGCGAAAAATATGCAGGTGTAATTGATACTGTTGGTGGTGAAATTTTAGCACAAGCATTAAAACAAATAAAATATGATGGAGTAGCAACTTGTTGTGGATTAACATCTTCTCATGAGCTAAATACAAATGTATTTCCATTTATTTTAAGAGGTGTTAGATTAATTGGTATTGATTCAGTTGAGTGTAAATTAGAGAAAAAACAAGCTGCTTGGGAAAAACTTGCAAGTAGATGGAAAATAAATACTTTAAGTAATATAACAAATGAAATAACATTAAACGAAATAAAAGAGGCTTATGAACATTTATTGTCAGGAAAAGCAGTAGGAAGATATGTAGTAAAAATAAAAGAGTAGATTAATTTTAATCTACTTTTATTTCGCCTGTTTCAACTTTTTGACTATATATAGTTTCTTTCCCTAATTGTAAAATTTTTGCTTGGTCAATCCATTGAAGATTTTTTGCATAACCAGGAAGAAGTAGAAAATTCTCAATCCATTCTGCATTTTTATTTGACCATCTTGCAATTTGTTCAAAGTGATAAATTCCTAAATTATTTAAATCATTTTCAACTTTTGAGTCAATACCTTTTATTTTTTTTAGATTATCTTTACCTGTCGGTTTTGGAGAACTTAAAACTAAAGGTTTATAATCTAAAGGAGAACTTCTCTTAAAAATAGGATTAATTGAGGTTCTTGTTCCACCTTCATCTTTTGTTTCTGACGAACTATCACTTTTAATAGGTTTTATATTTGGATTAGACGCTTTTGCAACAATATATCCTATAAAAAAACCTATAATTAAAGCTATAACTAAGTTTGTCACTATAAGTGGAGCAATCTCTAACATTATATTAATCTCCTAAAATATTAAATTCAACTCTTCTATTTATCTCTGACAAACCATTTTCATCATCTTTTGCAATAGGAAATTCTTCACCATATCCAATAGCAGTAATTTTGTCTTTTGAAACACCTAAAGAAACAAGAAATTCTTTTACACTATTTGCTCTATCTTGAGAAATTTGTTTATTAAGTTCATCTTTTCCTCTTGAATCCGTATGACCTGCTACTTCAACTTTTAAAGTTGGATTATCAATTAATATTTTTGAGATATCTTGAATTACCAATTTAGAATCTTCTGTTAAAGTTGTACTTCTTCTTTCAAAAGTAATCTTTCTAGTTTGTAAAAGATTATTTATTAATAATTGTACATCTTCTTTTGTTGAAACTTGATTAGAAGTCTGTTCATTTTGTACTTTAATTTCATTATTTGTTTCATTTTGTACAGTATTTGTAGTGTTTTCTGAAATTATTTCTTCTTTTTTAGGAGTATCATTTTGAACAATTGCATTTGGAAGTCTAATATCTGTTTTTAAATCTATATTTAATCTTGAAATAAGAGTTTCTAATAAGTCTTTATAATTTGAATCTTTCAACTCACCAGATAAAGTAATTTCATTATCAACTACAGTAATTTTTGAATTATCCGAGAAAAAATCTTTAAATGGTATTATTAATGGTGAAACACTTTCTAATACATTTTCATCTAAAACTCTATTATCTTCAAATTTATAATCACCTTCTCTATTTACATTTAAAAAATCAGCTACTTTTGATGCATCTTCTTGATTTGCAAACAAACCACTCATTTCAATAACACCAGATTTTTTTTCAAGTACAAAATTTGCTGGTTTATCCTCTTCTTTTTCACCGAATAAATTGAAGATTTTATCTTTAAAAGATATTAAATCATCTGTAAAAGTATCCTCTTTTATAGAAGTTGAATTTGTTTTTTTACTAAAATAATCATTGTAATCAAAACCATAAATTGAGAAAACATTCAAAAGAAGAAAACACACAAGTAAAAAAAATATTTTTCGCAGAAGAGACATCCAAACCCTTTTTATAATATAATTTGCTTTATTATATCTTTAGTATACTAACTATAAGTTAAATTGGTTTTACATTATACACAAAAGAAAAAGAAATATGTAGAAGTTTTACTTAGTAAAATAAATTAAATATAGAATTTACAGAAGAGGGTACAAAATTTAAACATACAAATCAAGATAAAATGTACGGATTTGGATTTGAAAAAGCTGTTTCAATTTTAATTGCAATTAGTCAAACAGCAAGGGATTTAATCGTAAAAAACAATACTGAATTAAGTCTTGGAGAAAATGGTTTATTACAAAGTGATGAAAATGGAGTTACAACTAGACGTAAAGTTTTTGCATCTGGTGATGTGGTAACAGGTGCACGAACAGTTGTAGAAGCAGTTGCAGTTTCAATTGAAGAGTATATAAATACTTTTCCACCTAAAATGAAGCCTTATTAGGCTCTATTTAGGATTTCTAACCAAAAATATTTATTTGCTACACCTTTTTCTACTGGCTTCCAACCATAAGTTATAGAATGTAAATATAAAACATCATCTAATAATTTAAAAGTTAATTCTTTATTTGTATATTTTCCTAAAATTTCTGAAAAAATTGCATAAACATGATTTTCATCTTCATCAATTTTGTAATTAAAATTATCTAAATTTTCTAATTGTTTATCTAAAAAATCTTTGATTCTATCTTTTGACATAATTATCCTTTTTGTAATGAAAGCGCGTATTGTATAGTTTTAATACTTGTATCTATATAATTTATATACTATTGATTACAATCAATGAATGACAAAATCTAAACACCTATAATTTCTGAAAAATTTTAAAGGATTATAAATATGAGTATGTTTTGTTATCAATGTGAAATGAGTCAAAAAGGTGGTTGTGGAAGTACAGGAGCAACAGTTGGAACTTGTGGAAAAGATGAAAATCTTTCAAGGCTTCAAGATATTATGATTTTTGGTTTAAAAGGTCTTAGTGCATATAGAGAACATCTAAACACTTTTAAACCAGAACTTACAAAAGAGATAGATGATGTTATGAGTGAAACTTTATACTTTACTCTTACAAATGTAAATTTCAATTTTAATGACCATATAAATCAACTAATGAAAGTTGGAAGTGCTGGAGTTAAAGTTATGAATTTATTAGGTGAAGCACATACAAATAGATTTGGTATTCCAACACCTGTTAGAGTTCCTCAAAATAAAGTTGAAGGAAAAGCTATTTTAGTTTCTGGACATGATTTAGAGTTTTTTGAAAAACTATTAATTGCAACTAAAGATAAAGGTATAAATGTATATACACATTCTGAAATGTTACCAGCTCACGGTTATCCAGAACTAAGAAAGTTCAAACACCTAAAAGGAAATGTAGGAAAAGCATGGTTTGACCAAGCAAAACTAATGGAGAAATTTACAGGAACATTTGTAGTAAATACAAATTGTATTGTTCCTCCTAAAAAGAATTGTTCTTATATTGATAGAGTATTTACACATAAAATTGTTGGAATTGAAGGTTCAACTCCTATTGAAAATTATGATTTTACTGGGTTAATCGAAAGAACTTTAGCTTGTCCTGATGCGAATGGAATTGATTTAAATGAAGAAACAACACTTGTAACAGGTCACAACTATAAAACTGTTCTAACACTAGCTCCTCAAATTTTAAAAGCGATAGAAGAGAGAAAAATCAAACAATTTTTTGTAGTTGCAGGTTGTGATGCGCCAGGGAAACCAGGAGAATATTATAGAGAATTAACTCAAAACTTACCAAAAGATACTGTGATTTTAACTTCATCTTGTGGGAAATTTAGATTTAACGATATTGATTTTGGAGAGATTGAAGGAACTGGAATTCCAAGATATTTAGACTTAGGACAATGTAATGACTCTTATGGTGCAGTAGAAATTGCTAAAGCTTTAAGTGATGCACTTAAAACTCCAATCAATGATTTACCAGTATCAATCGTTTTATCATGGATGGAACAAAAAGCTGTAATTATTTTACTTGCACTATTCTCTTTAGGTGTAAAAAATATCTATCTTGGACCAAAACCTCCACAATTTGTAAATGAAGATATTTTTAACTTTTTAGCTGAAAATTTCAACCTTACACTTACAACAAATGTAAAAGATGATTTGAAAAAACTTCTTATTGCATAAAAATAAAGAGAATTTATTCTCTTTATTTCTTCCAGTTTTTATATGGATTTTTCATCAAATTTGAGTTGTAATATCTTTCATCCGATGTAACTTCTTCTTTTATCCAAGAAGGAAGTTTGATAGTTTCATTTTCATCTAAAAGCTCAACTTCTGCAACAACTAAACCATCATTGTCACCATAAAAAATATCAAGTTCAAAAGTATGATTTTCATAATCTATCAAATATCTTGTTTTATCAATAACTGGCTTTTGACAAAGTTTATCAAGCATCTCATTTGCTTCATCTACTGGTATTTCATATTCAAACTCCAATCTAGTTGCTCCAATATTTGAACCTTTTATAGTTAAATATGCTTTATCATTTTTTACTCGCACTCGAACAACTGCATCTTTATTTGTTGATAAATAACCTTGTTTTATTCTATTTCCATTTTCTAAAGTTCCAAGTTTTTCAAAATCTACAAGGTATTTTCTTTCTATTTCTAAGGCCATATATCCTCTTTTTTGTTTTTGTAATTTTATCGAAAAAATTTATTTGAAACTATTTTTTTGTGATAGAATTAAAAAAAGGAGTTACAATGAAAACAATAGTAAGTTTATTGGTGTTTTTAAGTGCTGTTTTTGCTTCAGATGTTCCTGAAGAATTTGATAAACTTCTTTACGAAAAAGGTGAAAAAGTTTTTGAAAAAAAATGTATGGAATGCCATGAAAAATATATGGATATTCCACTTTTAATGAAAAATTTTATAGAAGAAAATAATAAACTGTTAAATCTAAAAGCTCCAACTGGAAATGAAATCTCTTTTAGATTAAAACAACAAATCGGTCATAGAGATGATATAGAGTTCCAACTCCATCAAACAGAAGAGTTTATGAAAGATTATCTATTTAATCCAGATAGAGCAAAAACTATCTGTTTAGAAGGTGTAATAAGACACTTTAAAACTATGCCAAGCCTTAAAGGAAAAGTTAGTGAAGAAGAAATCTATCAAGTAAATCACTACTTATACTTTTTAGAAGGATTCAATGGAATTAATAGCTTCTTCCACAAAGAAGAATTAGAATTCAAATAAGGAAAATATATGAAAAAATTTGTTTTATCTATGGTTACTTTAGTTTCACTTGCTTTTGCAGATGGAAATATTACTTATAAAATTGATGGAAAAGATTATGAAGGCTACTATGTAAGTGCATCAAAAAATGCACCATTAGTTTATATGGTTCATGATTGGGATGGAATTACTGATTATGAAATAAAAAGAGCTTCTATGTTAAAAGATTTAGGTTATTCAGTTTTTGCAGTTGATTTATATGGAAAAGGTATTCGTCCAACTGAACTTGCAGATAAAAAAGCAATGACAAAATCTTTATATGATAATAGAGAAGAGATGAGAAAAAGACTAAATGCTGGATTTGAAGAGGCGAAAAAACTAGGTCTTAATACAACGAATTCATTAGGAATGGGTTATTGTTTTGGTGGAAGTTCTATTTTAGAGATGGCAAGAAGTGGAGCTGATTTAAAAGCATTTGTTCCTTTTCATGGAAATTTAGCAACACCAGTAGGAGAAGACTATAAAAATACTAAAGGAAAAATTGTAGTTTTCCATGGAAGTGCAGATATGGTTGTGCCTTTTAGTGAATTTGCTGATTTAGCAGTAGAACTAGAAAAAACTGGACTTAACCATGAAATGATAACTTATAGTGGAGCACCTCATGCCTTTACAGTATTTGGAGCAAAAAGTTATAGGGAAGATGCAGATAAAAAATCTTGGAAAAGATTTACAGAAGTTTTAGAAGAAACTTTAAAATAAAAGCAAGTTTTACTTGCTTTTATAGTTTGATAATTCTATTAAATTCTTATCTGGATCTCTTACATAAATAGATTTTATTTCGCCATTAGCTCCTGTTCTACTTACAATTCCTTCTTCAATTTCTATACCTAAACTCTCTATATGATTTTTTGCTTCACGTAAAGGTGTTTCTATTATGAAACACAAATCAGCACTACCAGCTTTAACATTAAATGCTTTTGGCTCAAATTCGCTTCCTAATAGATGTAGATTAATTTTCTGATTGCCAAATTTTAAAGCAACTCTTGTACCTTTGAAAATCTCTTTTTCCATACCCAAAACATTTGTATAAAACTCTACTGTTTTATCTATATTTTTTACAGTTAAAACTAAGTGGTCTAATCTATTTATTTTTATCATAATATTTCCTATTATAAGTGTTCCAATTCATCTAAAGTTTTTGGCCAATGATTTGTAAATAGGTGTTCTTCTAATGTTTCTCTTATATCATCAGGAATTTTTACAGATGTTTTTGTAACAAAATTAAAGTGTATTAATATACATTTTCCTGTTGTACAAAGTTTTCCATCTTGATAAACTGCATGGCTTAATTCAATAGATGAATTACCAAGTTTTGTAACTCCAGTTTTTACTATAACTTCCTTACCCCAAAATACTTCTTTTAGGAAATCAAAAGAGCTGTGAGCCATGATAAGATTCCACTCTTTGATATTTGCTTTTGGCATAAAGATACGAAATATCTCATCTCGTGCAGCTTCAAACCACACACCGTAAGTATTGTTATTAATATGCCCAAGTGCATCTGTTTCTAAAAATCTTGGTTTTATTATTTCTGTGAACATTTTATTTTCTCCAATTTAAAAGGAGGATAGTTTAACAAATTTGGTTTAGTTAGAGTTTAAGATTTATTCAGAATAAGCATATTTTTACTATTTTTATGTAAGAATACTTAAAATAAATTGAGAGAGGTGGAAACACGGGATTCCATGTGCCTTGAACTTTTAGCATTTTGCGGGGCGTAACCAGTTCAGGAAAGATGCGGGGAGCTTCCCTCCCGCCTCTTAGTTTGTTGTAATTTTTCTTCTTCTAGAGTATCTTTTTTGCTTTTTCATTTTTAAAAAACTTCACTTCAATTTTCTTAAGTTTAGGAATATATAAACTTTTAACATGAGTAGACTTATTATTTACAATTAGTACATAAAAGTAATACTTATCTTCAATTTTAGATAAACACTCCCAAGAATTATCTTCCACATCATAATTTATATAAATTGTATTATCAACAATTATTTGAAAATTATTATTATAAATAAATTCTTTATCTAAAGGTGAATGTTTAATCTTAATTTTTTCAGCTGTAACCTTAGTAATATAAATATCATTTTCAAATGTATTCCTAAAATAATGTGTAATTCTATTTGTTATATGTCCTAATAAAATTCTATTTTTAGAGCCCATAAGTTTTCCTCATATACTCTAAAAATCATCAAAATCAATAGAACCCTTAGAATAATTCACAACATTCCCTTCGAAGAAATTCGTTCTTTGGTCATTGAAAGATGCATAACCATCAACCCATGGAATAGGATGTTTTACATTGTATTCTGGTTTATATCCAACAGCTTCAAGTCTTCTATCTGCTAAATATTGAATATATTGTTTGATTATTCCATCTGTAAATCCAAGAATTTGACCTTGAGTGATATACGCTCCCCAAGATGCTTCAAGCTCTACCGCTTTTCTGAACATTGCTCTTACAGTTTCTTCTAACTCTTGTGTGAATAAGTCAGGTCTTTCTTTTCTAACACTATTTATCATATTTTGGAAAAGTAAAAGGTGAGTTACTTCATCTCTTTGGATAAATCTAATCATTTGTGAAGACCCAAGCATTTTTCCTGATTTTCCAAGGGCATAAATAGCTGCAAATCCTGCATAAAAATATAAACCTTCTAAAATCTGATTTGCAAAAAGTGCTAAAACAATCTTTTCATCAGTGATTTCACCTGAAAGATTTTTATAAACATCTGCAATATACTTGTTTTTTTCTCTCAATTTTGCATCATTTTTCCACATATCATAAATCAAATCTGTATTATCTGAAATAGACTCAACCATAACCGCATAAGATTTACTATGATTCGCTTCTTCATAAGATTGTCTTGCTAAACAAGCATTTATTTCAGGTGCAGTTATATATGGATTTATATTATCCATCAAATTATTTGTTTGTAATGAATCCATAAAAATAAGCTGACTTAAAACTAAATCATACATTCTTTTTTCAGCTGGTGTTAAAAACTTATAATCCTTTGCATCACCTGTCATCTGAACTTCTCTTGGAAACCAAGTATTTGCTTCCATTGTATCCCAAAGATTCAATGCCCATTGATATTTCATTTTTGTGAAATTGATCATTCCATCACTATTTCCACCAAAAACTCTTCTATCATTTAAGCTCTCTTTAGAATCAGGGTTATAATTAGTTTTTCTTTCCATTAGTAGTCCTCTATATTTTCAATATTTTATTCAAATCTATTTTATGAAATGAGGTTATCTTATTGACAACCTGCACACTCCATACTTCTATCTTCTACATCATTTTTTGCTTCTGGACTTTGGCTTCTTAAATAATATGTTGATTTAAGTCCAAGCTTCCAGGCTAATGTATAGATTTCATGTAAATATTTCCCACTTGCTTTATCTAAACTCATAAAAATATTTGTTGATTGCCCTTGGTCTATCCATTTTTGTCTAATTGCAGCTGCTTTAATAACTTGTAATTGATCAATTTCAAATGCAGGTGTATAATATGCCCAAGTTTCAGGTGATAATTTTGGTACAACAACAGGGATTAATCCTGATAAATTCTCTTCAAACCATTTTCTTTTGTAAACTGGCTCAATTGCTTGTGTAGTTCCAACTAAAATCGAAATAGATGAAGTAGGAGCAACAGCCATTAAGTAACCATTTCTCATACCATCTTTTTTAACTTTTTCTCTTAATACATCCCAATCATAAGAAGTATCAAATAAGTCTTTATCTACAAGTGCATTTACAGCTTGTGGTGCATGGTCATGAGGCATAATTCCTAAAGACCATTTTGAACCTTCAAATGTTGGATAAATACCTTTTTCAATTGCTAAATCTGAACTTGATTTAATTGCGTTATATGAAATTGATTCCATAACTTGGTCAATTTTTTTGAAGTGTTCATTTGAACCCCAAGCTAGTTTATATTCAGCCAACATTTCAGCTTCACCCATAACACCAAGACCAATACTTCTTGATTTTAGGTTTGTTACTTTTACTTTTTTAAGTGGATAGAAGTTTAAATCTATTACATTATCAAGCATTCTAATAGCAATTGGAACTACTCTTTCGATGTCCTCTTTTGTATTTATTCTTGAAAGATTTACAGAAGCTAGGTTACAAACAGCTGTATCTCCATCAATTTTTTCTTTCTCAACTATAAATACTCTTTTTCCATTAATACTATCAAGTGCAGAAACTTTGTTTGCTTTTTTAGTAATTCCACCATCAACTAATACTAAATCTTCTTCATCATAAGTTGATACTGATCCATCTACAAACTCAAGTCTAATTTTGTAGTAATTTGGATTTGTATTTTGGAAAATCTCTGTACAAAGATTTGAGCTTCTGATGTGTCCCACGTGTGAATTTGGATTTGCTCTATTTGCATTGTCTTTGAAACATAAAAATGGACTTCCAACTTCAAAATATGAAGTTAAGATTTTTTTCCATAAATCTTTAGCTTTCATTCTATCTTTTGTGATAGATTCATCATTTTCATAAGCAATATATTTTGCTTTGAACTCATCACCATAACATTCACTTAAATCTTTAACTTCATAAGGATCAAACAAAGTCCAATGAGAATCTTCTAAAACTCTTTCCATGAATAAATCTGTAATCCAAAGTGCAGGAAATAAATCGTGAGCACGTCTTCTTTCTTCACCAGAGTTTTTCTTTAAATCAACAAAATCTACAATATCCATATGCCATGGTTCCATATAAACAGCAATTGCACCTTTTCTTGTACCTAATTGGTCAACAGCAATTGCAATATCATTTGTGATTTTTAAGAATGGTACAGTTCCACCAGCAGCACTTTTGTGGTCATCAATAACTCCACCTAAAGCTCTGATTTGGTTCCAATCCCAACCAATTCCTCCACCATATTTAGATAAAAGTGCCATCTCTTTGTATCCATCAAAAATACCTTCTATGTTATCAGGACTTGACCCAATATAACAAGATGATAATTGATGTCTATTTGTTCTAGCATTTGATAATGTTGGAGTTGCAAGCATTACTTCAAATTTAGAAATAACATCATAAAATTGTTTTGCACATTGTTGTTTATTTTTTTCATCTTGAGCTAAGAACATTGCAATTGCCATAAACATTTGTTGAGGAAGTTCTATTGGCTCTGCATTTCTATTTTTGATTAAATATCTATCGTATAAAGTTTTAATACCTAGGTAGTTAAATAAAAAGTCTCTTTCAGGTTTAATATATGCATTTAAGTCTTCTAAATCATAACCTTCACCCAAACTTGGAATTAATCTTCCAGCTTCTTTACCATATCTTAGATAATCTCTTAAATGGCAATATGGCTCACCTTTAATACCATGAGTTACTTTTCCAACCCTATGGTATAAATCAAATACAAATAATCTAGCAGCTACAAATGTCCAGTTTGGAACATCTATATCTATTTTTTCAACTGCTGTTTTTATTAAAGCATCTTGAATATCTGAACTACTCATACCATCAATAAATTTGATTTGAGCATCAAGCTCTAACTCACTTTGACTAACACCATCTAAATCAGCTGTTGCCTCTACAGTCATTTTTTGAATTTTAGTAATATCTAAAACTTCTTTACGACCATTTCTTTTTTGAATCATAATTCCCATAAAATACTACCTTATTATTTAAAAACTCTATTAAAAATAGCGTCTACATTTTTTGTGTAATAATCAAAGTTAAAACACTCTCTAATTTGCTCTTCACTTAATGATGCTCTTAACTCTTCATCACCTAATAGATATTGAAGATATAAAGATTCACCTTTTTCATTTGTAGTTGGTTTTCCTTTTTGAATCTCTTCCCAAACTTTCATAGCATTTCTTTGAACAATTCTATAAGCATCTTCTCTACTTACACCAGCAAGTGGAAGTTCTAATAAAACTCTTTGAGAGAATACTAATCCACCAGTTAAGTTTAAGTTTTTCATCATATTTTCAGGCATAACTGTAAGATTTGCAATAACGCTATTCATTCTATGTAACATAAAATCAGTTGTGATAAAAGCATCTGGTAACCAAAATCTTTCAGTTGATGAGTGAGAAATATCTCTTTCATGCCAAAGTGCAACATTTTCCATAGCAGGAATTGCATAAGCTCTTATCATTCTTGCAAGTCCTGTAATATTTTCAGTTAATATTGGGTTTCTTTTATGTGGCATTGCAGAAGACCCTTTTTGCCCTTTTGCAAAATATTCTTCAGCTTCGTAAACTTCTGTTCTTTGTAAATGTCTTACTTGAACTGCAAATTTTTCAACAGAAGATGCTAAAAGTGCTAAAGCCGTAGCAAGTCTAGCATATCTATCTCTGTGAATAACTTGATTTGAACAAGGTTCTGGTTTAAGACCAAGTTCTGCCATCGCATACTCTTCAAGTTCAAGTGGTGCGTGAGCAAAGTTACCCATAGCTCCTGAAATTTGTCCAACTGCAATAACATCCATAGTTTCTTCTAAATTTTTTAAGTGCCTTGCAACTTCATCATACCAAACAGCTAATGTTAAACCAAAAGTAATTGGCTCACCATGAATACCATGGCTTCTACCTACCATTAGAGTCATTTTGTGTTCAAATGCTCTTTTTTTGATAGATTCCATCAACATTTTTACATCTTCAATAATAATTTTTAAAGAGTCTCTCATTTGAAGTGCAACACCTGTATCAACAGCATCTGATGAAGTCATACCATAATGGAACCATCTTGATTCATCTCCTAATGATTCAGATACACTTGTATTAAAAGCAATTAAATCATGTTTTGTAATAGCTTCGATTTCTTCGATTCTTTCAACTGAAAAAGTTGCATTTTTTACAATTTTCTCACAATCAGAATCTGGAATAAGTCCTAATTTATTCCAAGCTTTTACAGCAGCCTTTTCAACTTCAAGCCATGCTGCATATCTTGCATGTTGCGTCCAATTCTTTGCCATTTCTTCTCTTGCGTATCTTTCAACCATCTAATGTCCCTTGTAATCATATTTTCTATAAATTTTATTAAAAATTTTCATTAATTTTAGTATGATATTGTATCTAAAAAGACAAAATCTAAAATTAAAAAATCTAATAAAAAATAATAGAATTTGAAAAAAAACATAGGAAAAAAATTTGCCATTTACATTAAGAAAACATAAAGCAATTAAAGATAAAAAAATACAAATATTTTTAATTCAGAATTTAGGATTAGACCCAAAAGTAGGGCAAAGACTAACATCAAAAGGAAGAATTTTTGATGAAAATATGAATACAATAAATACAGGAGACGTTATACCTACTGATTATATCTATATTGCTGTTTTTGAGGGAATGACAAAAGGATTAAAGCCTCTTTTAGAGTTCAAAGATTTTGCCATATTTGATAAACCTACAAATCTTATGGTTCATCCTATTTCAAAAAATACTCCTTACTCTTTACTTGATGAAATTCGTTACCATTTTGGAGAAAATGCAAATTTAATACATAGAATTGATGCAGAAACATCTGGGCTTGTAATTGTAGGAAAAAATAAACAAAGTGAGATTGATTTAAAAGAGATGTTTCAAGAGAAAAAATATCATAAATCTTATTTAGCAATTGTTCAAGGTGAATTAAAAGAAGAGATAACAATTAATAAAGGACTTGATAGAGAAGGAAAAGCTATTGGGGTTAGAATGATGGTTTGTGATAAAGGCAAAGAATCAATAACAATTATAAAACCTATCAAATATAATAAAGAAAAAGATTTAACACTAATTGAAGCTTTACCACTAACTGGAAGACAACATCAAATTAGAGTTCATCTTCACTCAATTGGTCATACGATTTTAGGTGACCCAATTTATGGAGTTGATGATGAAAATGCAGAAAACTATCTAAATAAAACTTTGAGTGAAGAAGATAGATTTACTGTAACAAAATCAAATCGTTTATGGCTTCATGCAAATTATTTAGAATTTGAATATAAAAATGTTACTTATAAAATCTTCTCAAAAAATAAAGATTTATATAAAGAATTTCTATTTTAGTGATATAAATTTTTATTATAAATTAGCTTTACACAAAAAGATTATTTTATTATTTAAGAAAAATACACATCATAGATATAATCACCTATATGAACCTTCATTCATTGATTTTATATATATTAATAATTTTTATCAAATATTATTAAAAATAAATATTTATCATTTTTTAAGGGAAAAATATTAAAATCACTAATAAAATTTAACTGTTAAAAAAGAGAGATGCATTTGAAAAATAGAGAAATTGAACTAAATAAAAAAACGATGATTGTTTCTGAAACAAATGAAAAAGGGATAATAACTTATGCAAACAGTGACTTTTGCATAATTGCAGGCTACACAAAAGAAGAATTAATTGGAAATCCTCATAGTATGGTAAGACATCAAGATATGCCAAAAGCTGCTTTTGAAGATTTATGGAAAACAGTAAAAGCAGGTAAGATTTGGAATGGAATAGTTAAAAATAGTACAAAAAATGGTGGATATTATTGGGTAAATGCAACTGCGTATCCATCAAAAACTAGAAATGGGGAGATTCGTTACATTTCTGTTAGAGTAAAACCTACAAAAGAAGAAATACAAAAAGCCGAAATGCTTTATAGAACAATGAAATAAGGAGCTTTATGATTTTTTCAAATAAAGGCAATATTGACATATTAGAAGCTCTTGATAACATTGATTTATTTATAAATAATAAAATCAACTCTCTACCTGAAATAACTGGTACTTGTACAGGATTTAACGAACAAATAAAGAATAAAATAGAAAAAATAAATAACTCTTTAAAATTAAAAAATGAAGAAGAGTTAAAAGTATTTGGCGAAATAATGCTGATATCTGAGAAATTAGCAGATGGAAACATTGATGATGAAATTCATCATGTAGAAACATCAAATGAAAAATTAAACTATATATCAAACACATATAACACTTTAGTAGAAAATCTACGAGTTATAATAGAAACTATTCTTCAAACACTAAAAGATTACTCAAATCATAATTACGTAAAAAAAATCGAAATGCCACATCTTCAAGGTGAATTTAAAATGCTTGTTGATGGAGTAAATGATTTAAGAAAAACAATTACTACTATGTTAATTGAAAATAAATCTAATGGTTTAACTTTAGATATAAAATCAGAAATCTTACTTGAAAATATTGATAAGCTAAATAAAAGCTCAAATCAAACAGCAGCATCATTAGAAGAATCTGCTGCTGCATTAGAAGAGATTACAAGCAATATAAGAAATACAACTGATAAAATATCTAAAATGACAGAATTATCAAAAGAGTTAATTCTTGTTTCAAATAATGGTGAAGCATTAGCAAATAAAACGACAATTGCTATGGAAGAGATAAATACTGAAGTTAATTCAATAAATGAAGCAATAACTGTAATTGATCAAATAGCTTTTCAAACAAATATTCTTTCACTAAATGCTGCTGTTGAAGCAGCAACAGCAGGTGAAGCAGGAAAAGGATTTGCAGTTGTTGCACAAGAAGTAAGAAATTTGGCAAATAGAAGCGCTGATGCAGCTAAAGAGATTAAAAAAATAGTTGAAAATGCTACACTAAAAGCTAATAATGGAAAAAATATTGCTAATAATATGATAGAAGGTTATAAAGAATTAAGTGAAAATATTTCTTCAACAACAAGTATAATTAATGATATTCAGAATGCATCAAAAGAACAATTATTAGGAATTGAGCAAATAAATGATTCAATAAATCTTTTAGATAGACAAACTCAATTAAATGCAACAATTGCAAATGAATCTTATGAAGCAACTCTTGTTACAGATAAAATATCAAAATTAATTGTTGCAAATGCAAATGAAAAAGCATTTGTTGGGAAAGATTCTGTACATCCTAAAGATAACTTATAATTTCACTCATAAATTAGAAAAAAAGACATTAAGATAATAGTTACCTCAAAAGAGACTAAAATAACTAAATCCTTATTACCCGAGACAAATCTCTGAGGTAAAAGGATTTCTTTATTCTCTTTTTTTTCTGGATTTAAAGTGCAGTTAAAACAGTTTGAAATATCTCCACAAGTGGCACATGCAGGTGCTGTTTTACCAATACAATCATATAAATATTTTTTCCATCTAATATCTTCTGGTTTTAAATTTGCTAAAGATGTGAAATTTTTTGACATAAGTTCTCCCATCTCTTTTCTGCTTGCTAATCCCAAATCTGAATACAAATGTCCTAATTCTAAAGATGTTTTAGCAATTAATGGAGCTAGTTCATCTTTTGCATAATCATCATTTGCATGAAATTGTAACAATTGTAAAATTTGTTTTTCCATTAATACTAAATCTCTCATCTTCTTCTCCTACTTGACATCACAAAATTCTAATTCTAATTTTTCTGGTTTCTTAAGATTTTTGTTATTATCTATATACAACTCTTTTAGATTTTCTAACTCTTCTATTGATTTTGGTAAAGTTTCAAGCTCATTATCTTCCACATCCAGCTCATGAAGAGTATTGATATTTCCTATATTTTCAGGAAGAATTTTTAGTTTATTTGAACTAACACTTAAACTCATAAGATTTTGTAAATTACAAATTTCATTAGGAATTGATGTTAAAAGATTATTATCAAGTCTAAGAATTTTCAAATCTTCTAATTTACTAATATCAAAATCTAAACTTTCTAAATTATTATCACTTAAATCAAGTTTCAAAAGCATATCATGACTCTCTAAAGATGGCAATTCTTTTATAGTGTTCCCTTCTAAAAGTAAAGTTTCTAACTCTTTAATTTTTGATAAAGAAGATGGTAAATAATTAAGATGATTAAAAGATAAATCTAAATAATAAAGTTGTTTCATCAATTCAAAGATATCAACAGGCAACTCTTCTAATTCATTTGTTTCTAAAGATAAATATAAAAGCTTTGATAAGTTTTTAAACTCTGAATCTAATCTTTCAATTCTGTTTGAAGCAAGAGTCAATCTTGTGAGTGAATCTAGTTTATAAAATCCTTTTGGTAAAACTTTTATTCTGTTTACATTTAGATTTAAAATCATTAGATTTTCTAAATCACCTATAGTTTCAGGAAGTTCTTCAATCAAATTATTTTCACATTGTAAATTTCTAAGTTTTTTTAACTCTCCAATTGCTTTTGGAAGTTTTCTGATTCTATTATTTGATAGTTTTAAAACATTAAGATTTTTTAAAACGCCTATAGATTCAGGTAAATCTTTAAGATTTCTTTTTGATAAATCAAGATGTGTTAAAAACTCCAAATCATCACTATGCGTTGACATTATTGGAGTTAAATCATTTGCTCTAATCCATTTAACGAAGTTTTCAATATCACTTCCCATAGCTTAATCCTTTAACCTATCATTTTTTGCATCAATTAAAAAAGCTATCTCTTCATAGTCGATTTCACCAAATTCAACCATATTAAACAATGCCATTAAAGGTCTTCTACAACAGGTTTGATTACAACCTGTTACGAGTTTTTTTGCTTTTTTATATGGCAAATCAGTATGTTTGAAGATTTCTATAGCTTGGGCAACAGTTTTTTCACCGCACTCACAAATGACTTTATCTTCTAATTTTTCCATGGTATACTACTTATTTTAAATATGGATGTAGTTCTTGAAAATCAAGGACCTCTTTCATAGCAAGGTTTATCTCTTCACTTAATTTAGGTAAATTCACATAATCTGTCCAGATTCTATCTTCAACAATATCATGTACTTCACCAGCAAGTTCAACCACTTTTCTTTTGTATTTTGCTAACTCTTTCTTTAGTTCTTTTTGCTCTTCGTGAGTTGGTTCCATTTTATCTCCTTATAATCCATATAGGTTTTCAAGTTTTATATCTGGCAATTCAGTCAAATACATAAGTTTAAAATCTCCATCGATTTTAAACTTATAGCTTTGATAAAGTTCAATAATCTCTTTTTCATTTGATGGTGCATAGGCATAAATTTTTTTTAATCCTCTATAATATAAAACTCCTCGAAGAAGTTTTTCTGCATCAATAAAAGCTTCACTATCCATAAGCCATGGAGAGATTTTGATAAATCTTTTATTTACAACATAAGAGTGTAAAAATCCATGCATTGTAGAAAGTTTTAAAGAATTTGAGAAAAGACAATCTTTTTTTATGTAATCTTCTCTATTTTGATGAAAAACTTTTTTATCAATTCTTTTTGAAACTTCGTCATAAAACTCACCACTTACTTGTTTTGCAGTTGAATTTGAAAAATTAAAAGCAACTGCCTCACCAGAATGAGTCATTCTTGAGAAATTACAAAACTCTTTAAAACCTAATTCAATTAATTTTATACATTTTTTATTTTCAACTAAGAGAACAACATTTTCATTTGGTATATTTTTTAATAAAAGTGAAATCAATCTAGTAAATACATCTTCATATTTTTCTAGAACTTCAAATACATTTACATAAACATACTTTTCAAAAACATAAGCACTTAATATCCCAACAATTTCTGCTTTTTCATAAGCAGCAAAGCAGTATTCAGGAAAAACTGTATATGTTTGTTTTAACAACGATATGTCTAAAAGAGGATTTTGAGTAAATAACTCTTCTAAATTCTCTTCAAAATCACTTTTCAAATATCCAATGAACATAGGTATAACTCTTTTAATTCTTTTGTACTTAATACTTTTTTTCTATTAGTTACAATTTCTCGAACTTTTGGAAGTATTTTTTGTACGATTTCCATATTAGGCTCAATGCCTAATGATTGTAGATGATAAACCAAAGTAGAACTTCCTGAGTGTTTTCCTATAGGAAACTCTCTTTTTAATCCAACTTCATCTGGATTAAAAGGTTCATATGCAGCTTTTGATTTCATCATACCATTTACATGAATTCCAGATTCATGACAGAATATATTTTTTCCGATAATTGGTAAATTAGCATCAACTCTTCTATTTGATGCGCTACTTACTGTTTTTATCAAAGATTTTAGAGCGTTTGAATTAATCTCTTTTTTCACTCCAAGTAATCGAACAAGTGACATTAAAACTTGTTCAAATGACGCATTACCAGCTCTTTCGCCTATGCCAATAACAGTGGTATTCGCGCTGATAGCTCCTGCTTCATAACCAGCTATGGCATTTGCAGTCCCCATCCCAAAGTCATTATGTGTATGCATTTCGATGTCTAATAAATTAGCAGAACTTAAATTTTTTATGTTTTCGTATGTCGTGTTTGGTGTTAAAATACCAACAGTATCGCAATATCTAAATCGATTTGCCCCTAGCTCTTTTCCTAAAGTCATAATCTCTTTTAGGAAATCTAGATTTGCTCTACTTGAATCTTCTCCACCAATACAAACAAATAGATTCTCTTTTTTAGCTTGTACAACTACTTTTTCAAGTTGTTTTAACAACCTGTTTTTATCGCCATTAAATTTCACGTCAATTAATATATCTGATACAGGGATTGATAAATCCACAGCTTTAAGTCCACACTTCAATGATTCATCCAAATCGCTCAATGTAGCTCTATTCCAGCTCATTATTTGAATAGGTAAATTAAGTGCCAGAATCTCTTTTAAATCATCTTGTTCTTTTTTACCCATAGCAGGAATCCCAACTTCTAGTTCATCAGCTCCAGCTTCATAAAGAAGTTGTGCTATTTGTAACTTTTCTTTTGTGTTAAATGCTACGTATGGCGTTTGTTCACCATCTCTTAAAGTTGTATCATTAATTATTGACATATACTAACCTTTAATTTCGATACTAATATACATGCAAAATCTATTCCAAAACTAGAAGAGTTAAAAATTATTTTAAAATTTCTAACTTTTCTGATTTAATAAGGTCAAAATCTTTTGATTGTAATTCGTCGTAAGAAAATATGAAACAGCAAGGTTTTGTTGTGATTTCTTTTTCAATTGTTAAGAATTTGTCATAATCATTTAAAACAACAACTTTTTGTGCACGAAGTTGTTTTAGAGGAAAACCAATAAATCCATGAGAGGTAGTTATTGTGATTAATTCCATTAATTCATTATTTATAGAAACTGGACCATTTCCTTTTAAAAGTATGACTGTAGGTTTGTTCTTCATTGACATAAAAAGTTAGGTTTTACCCTAACTCTTTTTCAGATTTTGCAGTATCTGAATAGAAATATTTTTGAACTGCTGCAAATACTGATTTCTCAATCGGTTGAAGTGCATAAGAATCATCACAAATCAAGTTAATTGATTTTAATTCATCCATTGGACAACCACCAATTTTTTCTGTTAATAAAATATCAACATCTTTTAGTGTGTTTTTAATCTCTTCAATTGGATAAGAACCATCACAATCTTCAGGTCCTTTACAATATGGATTTTCTACTTTTCTATGCATTACAAATTTGATAGCTTTGTCTCCAGCTTCATAGATTAGGAACTCTTTAGCATTACCAAAGTGTAAGTTGATAGTTCCCTCACCAGCAGTTGTAACAGCTACAAGTTTAGTCTCACCTGTTGAACTTAATTGCTCTTTGCTAGCTTGTGCAATTTTGATTTTTTCATTTGCAATTTCTAGTGCAGCTCTCCAGTTTTCTATAACTTGATGTTTTGCAGCTCGTGCATTGATATCATATTTTTTAGTTAATTCTTCCCAATCCATTTTTACAAATGAATCTTTAGTGAACTCTTCACCTCTATCTTCACCAATTAATCCAACTGCATCAGCCCTGCATTGTCTACAGTGTGACATTAATTTCATATCCATTCCACAAGCTTCTTGAGCAGCCATAACTTCTTGGTCAGTTGCGCTTGCTTGCCCATTTAGTCCATAATATGTACCAAATTCAGGTTTTGATAATAAAGGCATGATATTATGTAAGAATACACCTAACTCTTTTAATTTTTTAGCAACATTTGGTAATTCTTGGTCATTAACACCTGGAATTAAAACCGAGTTAGCTTTTACTAAAATTCCTCTTTCAGTTAACATCTTGATTCCCTCAAGTTGTCTTTGTAAAAGGATTTTTGCTGCTTCTTTTCCAAATACTTTTTTGTGATTCCATAAAATCCATGGATAGATTTTTGAACCAACTTCACCAGTTTCATCAACAGAATTGATAGTCACAGTTACATGGTCAACATTATATTTTTGGATTTGATCAATATAATCTGGTAACATAAGTCCATTTGTTGATAAACACATTTTTAAATCTGGTGCTTTTTCATATAACATTTTAAAAGTTTTAAAAGTTTTTTCAGGGTTTGCTAATGCATCACCAGGTCCTGCAATTCCTACAACTGAAAGTTGTTGAATTTCACCACCAACGTATAAAATCTTCTTAACTGCTTCTTCTGGTGATAATTTACTACTAGTAACACCTGGTCTACTCTCATTTGAACAATCATATTTTCTATTACAGTAGTTACATTGAATATTACAAGCAGGTGCAACAGCAACATGTATCCTTGCATAGTGTTGGTGAGCACCTTCACTATAACATGGATGATTATTAATTTTTGCCATTATATCTTCTTGGATTGATTCTTGAGAACTACTTGAAGTACACGAACAACTCATAGATAACTCCTTATTTGATTTATCAACACAATGCATTTAATGTTCCATACAAAAAATAGGAATAAAAAATGCATATAAAATCCATATCAAATAAGGAAGATATTATGAGAGTTCAAGAAGAGATAAAAAAAGAGTTATTAAAAGAGATATATGGAAATATAGATAATATTTATGATTTTATAGAAGCAAGATACAAATTAGACAAACCTTGTAATGATGCAGTAATAAAAAAATTAAATGAGTTAAAAGATATAATTTACAAAGTTTCTAATTTAAGTGACTTATCATGATGAGATAATAAAATAAAGACCAAAAAATATTAAAATAGCTCCTATAACTTTATTTATAATATTTGAATATTTATCAAAAAGTTCAATACTTTTTTTTCTAGTAAGAAAAAGAGCAATTAAAGAATACCAAACGAAATTTGCTATAACACAAAAAAGACCAAATAAAAGTTGAACATACATAGGTGTTGATTCATTTACAATGATTGAAAATATAGATAAAAAAAACATTGTTGCTTTGGGATTAAAAACATTACAAAAAAATCCTAACATAAAAGCTTTTTTGATAGTCATCTTTTTTTGATTATCTTTTTCAATTTTTATGTGAGAAGATTTAAAACTTTTATATCCTATGTATATTAAATAAGTAGCTCCAATGTATCTTATAATATCTAAGAACATTGGAAAAACTTTTATTATAAAAGAAAAACCTAAAATCGTATAAGCTAAGTGGAAAACTATTCCTATACTTATACCAAAACTACTAATAATTGCATATTTTCTTTCATGATTTATACTTTGTTTTAAAGTAACCATAAAATCAGGTCCTGGACTCATAAGAGCCAAAAAAATTGCACTAGCTAAAAATACAAATTCGTTTAAATACTGTTCCAATAAAATTCCTAAATTTTTTCCGTTTCAAATTTTTTGGCAATAAAAAGTAATAATACTCCTCCAAAAACTATAAAAGCAGTTAGATATAAAGCATAATCATAATTACCAAATTTTTCAATCAAATATACACTATAAAGTGGAGCAATAACTTGTCCAATTCCATAAGAAGTAGTTAAAGCTCCCATTAAAACAACTGGATTATGTTTTGCAAGTTGCCCACCAAGATTCATAAAAAGGGCAACTAAACCAATAAAAGTTCCACCATAAAAAATACCACTTAAAAGATTCAAATAGATATTATTTGTAAATGTTGGTATTAAGATACCTACCATTTGAATCAATAAAGCAATAATAATTATATTTATACTTCCATATTTGTGAGCTAATCTCATCCAAATAATACAAGAAGGAATTCCAGCAAGTCCTACTAAAGTCCAAGTTAAATTTCCATAACCTGCAAGTCCTGGAAGATTATTTATAATATCAGGCAAAAATGTTCCTTGAACAACAAAACCAACACCTTCTGTAAAGTATGCCATAATCAATAAAATAACAAATATTGTAAATATTGAGATATCAAATTTGTGTTTTACCACATTTTGTTTTACTTCTTTATCAAATGATAAGATATAAATCGAATAAATTGATAAAATTGCTCCAAAAATAGCCAAAACCTTCCAAGATTCTTGCCAAGTTCCACCACTACTTAAAATATATCTATTTATTAAATCTGTAGTTAAAATAGAAAATCCAATACCACTAAAGTGTATCCCCATCGCTTTAGTTTTACTCTCTATTTTCAATTTTGTCATAACAATAGCAGAACCAACTACCAAAGCCATAGCACCTGCAAATCCAGCTATTATTCTTGCAATTATCCAATATGTTTCATTTGTACTAAATCCTAAAACAAAAGTTGTAAGTATTGCTAAAACTAACCCAATTCTAAACAATACTACTTTTTGATTTATATCTTTTATAAATACAGATAAAATTGAACCTGTTAAATACCCTGCAAAATTTAGTGAAGCTAAAATTCCTGCAAAAGTAATATCTAAATAATCCTGCAACATTGAAGGTATTAAAGAAGTAAAGGCAAATCTTGCAACTCCAATACCAACAATAATTGCGAATATACCAGCGATTAAGATGGATAAATTATCATCTTTGTTTAAAAGTCTATTCATGTTTAAAGCCTTCGTCTGTTAAGTTACGGTATCATATCACTAAAGGTTATCTAGTGTCAAATAATCAATAATGATAGGTGATATAAGGGAAAATGATATGGATATGAATTTATTAAAAGTTTTTGTTAGTGTTGCAAATAAAAAAAGTATTTCTCTTGCTTCAAATGAACTAAAATGTGCCCAATCAAACGTAACTTCAAGAATAAAACAACTTGAAAAGATTTTAGGACTTGAACTATTTTATAGAGTTCCAAAAGGTGTGATTTTAACACCTTCAGGTGAAAAATTTTATCCACAAGCTTTAGAAATAATAAGTAAGATGGAAAATGCAATATCAAGTTTAAATCAAGATGAACAAATGAGTCATTTAAAAGTTGGCTCAACTGAGTGTAATGCTGTTGTTAGAATCTCTCCTTTTTTAATACAACTTCACAAAGATTTTCCAAAAATGCAACTAGAACTTTTTACGGGAACAACTAAAGATATTATGCAATTGATATTAGATTATAAAATTGATATTGCTTTTATTAGTGGTGAACCTAAAAATGATTCTCTAATGATTTTAAAAAAATATGAAGAAGAGATAGCCATTTTAGAACCACAAGAAAACAACACTCCAAATGTAACTCTAACTTTCAAAGAGGGTTGTGTTTATGATGAATTTTTAAGAGATTATTATAAACAAAAAGATATTTTTGTAGAAAAATCTCTATGCTTTGGAAGTTTAGAAACTATTCTTTCTTGTATAAAAGTGGGAATGGGAAAAAGTTTACTTCCTACAAGTATTGTAAAAAAAATGGGTTATGATAAAGATATTAAAATCACTGTTTTACCAAAAAAAGAGGCAAATATCCCAACTTGTTTAGTTTGTAGAAAAGATTATATTCCCAAAATTAGTGAATATTTAAAAGATATGGAGTTGTAAAATTAATAAGCGATGAGTATCGTTTTAGTTAAACCCCTGTAAAGTTTTATACTCATCGGTAATTAATTTTTTAATTCATATCTATTTCAATCATTTTGCCATTTACAATTTGAGCAAACTCCTTTCCAAAATTAAAACAATTTTCTAATTCTTCATCATTAGGAATAAGTCTTATTTTCATTGGCTCTATTGGAGGAACTCTAAAATGAAGTGATTTCATTCTATCTAAAATCATATTTACAGCTTCACCACTCCAACCATAACTTCCAAAAGCCTGTCCTGTTTTTCCTCTTTTTTCTAAATACATCATACAAGATAATAAATCCCAAACAGGTTTTGGAGCATCAGCGTTTATTGTTGGTGTTCCAATAAGTATTCCATCACTCTCTTCAAGAATATTTATCATATTTTGCTCTTCTATTGAAGCTAAATCATATAAACTAGCCCTTATAGTTTTTATACTTTCTGCTCCATCAAAGATAGCTTCTGCCATATCCCTTGTATTTTTATAACTTGTTAAATAAAATATAGAGATTATTTTATTTGAAGAACTAATATTTTCAGGTCTATCTAAACTCCATTTTCTATAAAGTTCAATATATTTATATGGTTTTTCTCTAATTATTGGTCCATGTAAAGTTGCAATAATATTAATCTCCAGTTTATCATATAACTTTAGAGCATTTAAAACATATGTTTTAAAAGGTCTCATAATATGGTCATAATAATATTTGAAAGCATAAGAAAAATCTCCAACTAAATCATCAAATAATCTATTATCATAAAAATGGCTACCAAAAACATCTCCACTAAAAAGAAGAGAGTCTTCAACAACATAAGAACTCATTGTTTCTGGCCAATGTAAATATGGAGTAGTTAAAAACTTAATTGTTTTTTCTCCTAATTTCAACTCTTTATTTGTCCAAACGGTTTCAAAATCAATATTTTCATTATTTGTTATTGCTTTTAACATAGGTGTTGCTTGAGGAGAAATCAAAACTTTTGCTTGAGGAGCTCTTTTTATAAGTTCTGGAATTGCACCTGCGTGGTCAGGTTCTAAGTGGTGACATAAAACATACTTAATTTCATCATAAGAACAAAGTTGTTCTATTTTTGAAAAAAACTCTTGTTGAAACTCTAGTTTTACAGTATCAACTATTATTACACCTTCAGAAGTTTTTATCAAATAAGCATTATATGAAGAACCATTTGCTGTTTTCATAATAATATCAAATGTTCTAATATCAGGATCAAAAGCACCTATAAAATAAATATTTTCAACTATTTGTATTGGTTTTTTATGATTCATTTTGTAATAACCTTCTCATCCAAAGAGGAGGATTTTTTTGCATTTTTATAAATTGCTCCAAAATATCAATAATTTTTTCATTTTCTCTACTTGATTGCATTGGAAAAATTTTACATGATTTAACCATCATTGAAGCCTTTGGTCCAATTTGCTGTACATATAAAATATCACTATCTTCAAGACACTCTATTTTATATGAAAGTTTTTCTATTTCATCATCAATTTCAAGTGAAGAATCAACAGATTTTAAAAAAGTATAATCTTCACCAATTATTTCATAAATAAAAAACTCTTTACACCAACCAAAATGTTGATTAACATGAATATTGTCTTGTGAAGCAAACGCAATTTTCATAATATAAAAATCCTAACCCTTTTATCTATTATTTGTTCAATAGTATTTTTAATCATCTCATATGTTCCAGTTGAAGCTATTGAACAGCCAACACAAGCCCCTTGATATGCAAGTCTTAACTCAATTTCAGGCTCATTTTTATAATCAATTAAAACTATATCTCCACCATCTTTTTTCAATATTGGTCTTATATATCTTTCAAGAGCATCATTTACTGTAATTAGTTGTGTTTCTAAATCTTGTGCTCTAAAAAATTGGTTTAATTCATTTATATCAGTTATATTTTTGTCTGAACCTGTTAGTTGAACTTTTGCCATAACATGCCCATTTAATGCAGCTTTTATCATACAGTCAAAACCTTCTTTTAATCGCTCAAGGTTTTGTCTATCTTTTAATAAAATTAAAGCTAATCTAAACGCTGCTTGAATGTGATTTTTTCTAACAGCTTTTCTAAAATATTCTATTGCTTTTTCAATATCTTCTTCAACACCAATTTTTGTTTGATACATTAAAGCTAAATTGAAATTTGCTGAATCATTATCATAAATACTTGCTTTTTCAAACCACTCTTTTGCTTTTGAGAAATCTTTTTCTACACCTTCACCTTTTAGATACATTAAACCTAAATTTGCCATTGCTTGATCATTTTTATGATTAACCTCTTGGCTCCAAATTTCAAAAGCCTTTTTAAAATCTTGATTCTTATATGCTTCTAATGCTGTTCTATGTTCCATAAATCTCATTCCTTCATTTGGATTTGGTATCTCTTTGTTTAATTCCAATTGTTTTTTTATATATTCTTTTAGATAGGATTTTGCAAGTTCTACTGCTTCTTCATAATCTTCACTTGCAGCTTTTATATCAAAATCTAAATATTGAACTAAATAAGCATCACCTATCTCATTTTCACCAAAATAACTTTCAAAGGGATACTCTAAATTAAGATAATATTCCAAATCCTTTTTCATAAATTATTCCTATTTTGCTGAACTACAAGCACAACTACCACTTGGCATTCCTGAATCCAAAAGAGTAGAACAATTTGATTTTGTTACAAGTTTACATTTGTCAGATAATATCTGTCTGTAAATTTCATCTATACTTAGATAGTTTTTTACGCAACTATAAACTTTCAATTTCTTTTCTTGAAAAAAGTTGAAAATTCCTTCTCCCATATGATAAAAAATTGTACTGTCAATATTTTGTTTTGAAAGAAACTTAGCTGTTTCTAATCCATCTCCACAAGCTTGATTTTTAACTACTTTAAAATGTCCTGTTTCTTCATTTAAAAAAGCAAAATAAGCTGAATTTCCAAACAATTCGGATATTGTTGTTGAATCTTTTTTGTCTAATGGTATAGCAATCATTGTAAGACTCCTTTTGTTTAACAAAAAGAGTAATGCAAATACTATTCCTTAATAATGAAAGAGTGATTTTTTATTTTAAATAATACAATTTATGTCAGGTCTTTCTTTATAACCCCATTCACACATTGCATCTAAAATAGGAATAAGAGATTTCCCTCTTTGTGTTAAACTGTATTCAACTTTTGGTGGAATCATTGGGTATTCTTTTCTTGTGATTAATTTATCCGCTTCTAACTCTTTTAATTGTGAACTGAGCATTTTATAAGTAATTGCACCTATTTTTCTTTGTAGTTCATTGTATCTTATAACTTCATATTCAGCTAATAAATATAAAATTATCATTTTCCATTTTCCAGAAATTAGAGATAAAGTATAACCAAATGGCGTTTCCGTGATATTATTCTCTTCATTTTTTTTCATAGACACTTTCCTAATTGATAGTATATTACATAAAAGTACATACTTACATTTTATTTTATAATTATATATAATCCAATTAAATTTATAAAAAAGGCTTTAATTATGAAAAAAATATTGGTAAATTTAGTTCATCCAAATATTGAAAATTCAGTTGTAAATAAAAAACTTACAAATGCAATTAGTAACTTAGAAAATGTAACTATAAACAATTTATATACAAACTATCCAGACTTTAAAATAGATGTAAAAAAAGAGCAAGAGTTATTGTTAAAACATGATGTTATTGTTTTTCAGTTTCCAATGTATTGGTTTAGTTCACCTGCACTTTTAAAAGAGTGGTTTGATCTTGTACTTGAATATGATTTTGCTTATGGTGCTAATTATAAATTAGAAAATAAACCTTTTGCTGTTGTTGTTAGTTGTGGAGGAGATGAAAAAGCGTTTAGTGAAACTGGAAAAGATAAGAAAAGTGTTGAAGAATTTCTTTTTCCGTTTTTAGGTACGTCAAACTACATAAAAATGGATTACAAAAAACCTTTTATTATTTATGGAACAGAATATAAACTACCAGAAGAAGTATTAAATAAATACACAGAAGATTATATAAAATATATAAATCAACTATCTAAATAATTCTTTTAATTCTAAATGTCTAAACAGACATTTAGAACTTATCTCTTATGGGAATAGAATTTGCATAAATCATAAAAAAATCCAAAACAAAAGAGGACGTTATGGTAAATAAAAAATTAATCAAAGAATTATTAAGCGAAAGTGCATGTTCTCATAATAAAACAAAAAAATCATCATGTGATAAACCAAAACCAGGAGCAACAAGCGGAGGTTGTGCATTTGAGGGAGCTCAAATCGCACTTTTTCCTTTTGCTGATGTTGTTCACTTAGTTCACTCTCCTGCAACTTGTATTGGAGCATCTTGGGAGACAAGACAAACTTTAACTTCTCATCATGGTGAGAATAACACAGTAACAGGATTTACAACAGATGTTAATACAAATGATGTAATCTTTGGTGGTGATAAAAAACTTGAAGAAGCCATAGATTATATTGTTGAACATAAAAATCCAAAAGGTATTTTCGTATATGAAACTTGTGTAACTGCAATGATTGGTGATGATATGGATAATACATGTGATAGAATGGAAAAAAAACATGGTATTCCAGTAGTTGTTATTCACTCTCCAGGTTTTGTTGGTGGTAAAAATCTAGGCTCACGACTTGGTGGGGAATCTGTTTTACATCAATTAATTGGAACACGAGAACCAGAAGAGATTCATCCTTTTGGAATTAATCTGATTGGAGAATATAATGTAACTGGTGATATGTGGCAATATACACCACTACTTGAAAAAATTGGGATAAAAGTTGTTTCAACACTTGCAGGTGATGGAAGAATTGAAAATATTCAAATGGCTCACACTGCAAAATTAAACGTAATTGTTTGTGCAAAATCACTTATAAGTCTAACAAGAAAAATGCAAGAAAAATATGAAATTCCATATATTTCTATTTCATTTTATGGAAAACGAGATACAACAAATGCAATTAGAAGTATCGTAAATGCTTTTGGAGATGAAGAGTTATCAAAAAGAGCTGAAGCTGTTATTGCTGAAGAAGAAGCAAAACTTGAAGTTGCACTTATTCCATATAGAAAAGTTTTAGAGGGCAAAAAAGCAATTTTAAATACAGGTGGAAATAAAACTTGGTCAATTGCTAGTGCTTTACAAGATATAGGAATTGATGTAGTTGCAACAAGTGTAAAAAAAGCTACATTAGAAGATAGAGAAATTTGTGCTCAATATGTAAAAATTTTGATGGAAGACCCAAGTGAACAATCAAAATTAATTGATGAACACAATATTGATATCTTACTTGCAGGTGGAAGAAGTTTATATACAGCAATTAAGAAAAAAGTAGCTTTTGTTGATGTAAACCAAGAGAAAAAAGTGAGTTATGGAGCTTATAGTGGTTTAGTAAACCTTGCTATTGATGTTTGTAATGCTGTTAATAATAAAGTATTCCAAATAGTTGGTAACCCTGAACCTTGGGGGAATTAACTATAAAAATATAGTTAATTCTTTTCTTTACTATCTAAATAAAATAACCAAGCACTCAAAAATAACAATAAAATTGCTAAATTTGTACTATATTCACTAGAACCAATTTGGAGTTTACCAAAAATATATTCATTTCTAGGTATCTCTAAACTAATAAAATTCAAAGAAAATAAAGAAGATGATATTCCGATAGTCAACCAGCCCATCCTAAAGAATCTTCTCTTAGGATTTAAAAAAAATATAAATATGAATGAGAATATTCCAATTACTAATCCTATTTTTAAAGAATTAAAAAAATATATACTCGTTAAACATACTATTAAAGCAATTAAAAAAGATAAAAAAAACCAATTTATTTGAGTCTTATTTAAATTATTATAGATATGAGAACCATCACCCGTTGTAACTTGTGCGTTCTCTCCTGTTATTTTAATATCTTGTTCTCTCATAATAAACTCCTTGAATTAATATCTGAACCATCACCCGTTGTAACTTGTGCTCTCTCTCCTAGTACATTAATTGTTTGATTACGAGAAGATAAAAGATGTTCCGCATCTAAAGAATTTAAAACACTTATATCTAAACATAAATTATCATCATATTCTTCATAATCTGAAACAAAAAGTATTTTATGCTTAGATGCTTTACAAGTATTAGGAAAAATATTTTCAATACATGTTTCTTCTACATCAATTTTTTTCCAAAAACCAACTGCATCCATTAGTAGTATCCATTCTTTAATAATTGAAATATCTATTCCTTTATATATTTCTAATATTTTATTATTGATAACAACTCGATTATTATTTTGTCCTGCGAAACTAAATAACACAGCAGTATTTCTATTATAATGAGAATTCTCAATAAAACTTTTACAAATAGTAATATCCATTTTTAACCTTGAAGTTTCATAAATTCTATAGTATCTTCTAACTCTGTATCAAGAAAATCTTTAGGCCAATTAAAAGCTCCTGATTCAGAAATTCCAATCTTTTCTATTTCTGCTCTACTATTATCATTATCGTAAGATAGAGAATATATTGCTACATCATCATTTGATATTTTTCCTTCAGCAATTCTTCTTCGTAATCTTTTCAACATATATTCGCTATGAGTTTCAATTAAAAACTTTTTTTTATTTTTATCGTTTGTCATTTCGATAAATAAATCAGCTAAATCAGCTTGCATTTTAGGATGAAGATGTATTTCTGGTTGTTCAATTATTGTAGTAGAACCATTTTTCGCAAAAAATCCTTGTGTAATAATTGGAAGTATTTGAGATATACCAAAACCAACATCTGTAATATCTAAACTTAAACTATTTTGATTAATTTTAATATTATGAATAGTATCTTTTAATTGTTCTATATTAACTCTTAAATTAAATTTCTGAATCCACTTATTTACACTTCTTTTTAATGGTGCGTTTTCTTTCAAAATTTTAGCCATACTTTCGCCATCAATTTTATTTAATGCAGAAGTATTATTTATTTCATCTAAAAAATAATATCTTCTTGGATAGGCTCTAAGAGGGTCAACATAATTTATATTCTCATAACTAAAACTTGAATGAATTTGTTTTGAAATATTTTGGAAAATTTTAATTAGAGTATCAATAAAAAAATTATCTTCTGTTCTTAAAATCTTAAATACTTGGAATTGATTCAGACTTACTAATTTATTAAATTTACTAGCATATAATTTAGCAATATTATCTTCAATATATATACTTGAAATTTTATTCTTTAAAGAATCTTTTTCATATTTAAATAATATATCTTCTTCAGATTTTAATTCAAAATTTACAATTTTAATATCTTTTTTATTTTTTGATAATTTAAAACTATAAATAAGTTTTATATTTTTTGATTGATGTTTAGATAAATTTGACAAAAAATCATAAGTATGTCTTAAAACTTTTGTATCAAAATATAATAAACCATCTTTTTTTTGGAAAAAAGAATAAATATTTTCTTCATTTTGATCAAAATATATTGATATGAATTTTGCTATTAAATTATTTTGATTTTCTACTTTCGTTTCTCTTTTACTAATATTATTAATTCTTAATTTATAACTATTTAAAGTATTTAATAAATTATTAATATTTTCTTCTCTTTCTTCTCTATCTATTTCATTAAAATATTCTTGATAATTATTAAGTCCTTTTGTACACAAAAAATATGTTTTTTTTAAATTTCTGACTATAACATTTATTTTATTTTTCAAATCATTAAAATAAATATCAAAATTTATATTCTCTAAATCAAAACTTATTTCTAAAGAATGTTGTAAATTTCTTTTATGCAATAAGTTTTCAAATGAACCAAATTGAACTACTTCTCCATTAATAGATAGTATATTCTTTGGAACTATATTAGAATTTATATTTTGAGAAATCATTAAAAGTAATTTTATAATACTACTTTTACCTACACTATTTGAACCAAGGAGTATTGTTATTGGTTTTAATTCAATATCAGCTTCTTTAAATGCTTTATAATTTTTAAATCCAATTTTATTAATCATAATAAATACCTTTATGAATTTTAATTTTCAAGATTATAACTAAAAAATAACTCTCAAATGACTCAATTTATTACTTATTAATCAATATCCTAGAAATTTATAAATTATAAATATAATCAAATAAGAACATAATTGTATTAGATTTCACTTCGTTTATTCATAAAATAATTATGTATTATCAAGGAACACTTCTTGCAAGTTTTTAAAAAAAACCTAGGAAATTCCATGGAAGCTATTAGTAAAAAACCTTTACAACTAAACCCTATTAAACTATCGCAGCCAATGGGAGCGATGCTCTTCTTTTTAGGAATTAAAAACTGTATGCCTTTGATGCATGGAGCTCAGGGTTGTGCTTCATTTACAAAAGTATTTTTCACTAGACACTTTAATGACCCAATTGCTGTTCAAACAACAGCTGTAAATGATATAACTGCTGTTATTGATGGTGGAGATTATGCTATTAGTGAAAGTATTAAAAATATTACTAAAAAAGTAAAACCTGATTTAGTTGGTCTTTTTACAACTGGACTTACTGAAACAAAAGGTGATGATATAAAAGGTGCAACTTTACTTGTAAAAGACCAACAACTAATGGTTTACGTAAATACACCTGATTTTGAAGGCTCAATTGAGAGTGGTTTTGCAAAAGCAGTTGAAGCAACTATTGAGCAACTTGTTGAAAAAGATTCTGAAATAGATACAAATAAAGCACTAATTATCCCAAATGTAAATCTAAAACCAATAGAAATAGAAAAAATCAAAGATACTATTTCTCTTTTTGGATATGAAGTTTTTGCACTTCCAGATTTGAGTGAATCACTTGATGGTCACTTAGGTTTAAAACAAGGAGCTTTAAGTAGTGGAGGAATAAGTGTTGAAGATATTAAAAAATTGGCAACTTCACATTTAGTAATTACTATTGGACAAAGCGTTCAAAAATGTGGACAAAAAATGCTTGAAAAAAATACAAATCTAAATCTATTTCATTTTGATAGTTTAGGTGGATTAGAACAAAGTGATAATTTTTATAAAGCTTTATGCAACTTAAAAAATATCTCTCAACCACATCCATCAATTGTTAGATGGAGAAAAAGATTACAAGATGCCCTTTTAGATACACACTTTGCAATAGGTAGTTCAAAAGTAGTAATTGCTCTTGAACCAGACCAAGCAATCAGTGTTGCAAATACAATAATAGAAGCAGGAGCTACAATAAAAGCGATTGTAACTACTCACAGAAATGACCTATTAGATGAAATCCCATGTGAAAATCTTTTAATTGGAGATTTTGAAGATGTGGAATCATTTTTGCAAGAAAGTGATGTATTAATTTCAAACTTTCATGGAGAAAGACTTACTATAAAACATAAAAAAGCCTTGATGCTAAGAGGTTTCCCAGATTTTGAAGGATTAGGAAATCAACTAAAAAATGATGTTTTATATGAAGGAAGTACTTATGTACTTTTTGAATTAGCAAATTTGATAAATCACTATAAACTAGGAGAGAGTCATGAGCATTAATCCAAATCTTCCAATAGTTCCATTTACATCAATAAAAATGTTAAATGAGAGTACAAAGCTACTTGGTCTTCCAAAATTACAGGCTCAAGTGATTGTTATTCTTCCAAATATATTGGAGTTTAACGATAAATTAAAAGAGAGCATAAACTTTTCAAAAGACAAAATTGAGTGTTTTATTATAACTTCAAGTTCACAAAATGAAATAAAAGAGCTTATAGAGAAATATGAATTAAATGAATCATTTATTTCAAATGACTTTAAATCATTTGCAAAACAGTTTAATCTAAATGATGAAAAAAACAATTTAATAAAATCATTAATAATGATAAATAAAGATTGTCAAATAATACACAAGGAAATTTTATAATATGGAAATTACATTTAAAAATAATAAATATACATTAGGTAAAAAAGAGAGAAAAGTTGAAGGTGAAGCACCTGCTGTTAGAGTAAAAATGCTAAATGATGAAGTTAAAGTTATTGGTTTGATGGCACCTTCTGTTCAAGTTATGATAACTTTAAATGATGTAAGTAAATATAACTCTGATTTACATCAAATAATTAATACAACAAAAAGAAAAGTTTTTCCTTATATCATCACTTCAAGTAGTCAAGAAATAATTGAAGACATTGCAGAAAAGTATGCTTTAGATAGAGAGTTTATTTCAAATGACTTTGTTGATTTTTCAAATAAATTTGGAGTAAATATAGATGATTCTATGGTTGCGAACTCGATTTTCGTAATTGATAAAGAGGGTGTTATAAAATATAAAGAGATTCCAACAGATTTAGAAGATGAATTTAAAATGGAAGATTTTTCAATCACACTAAATGAAGTTGTTAACTTTAAACCAAAAGGTCACACTCACGAAAATTGGATGGGTGTTTAAATGACAACTAAATTAAAAAATTGGTTAGAAGAAAATGATTATGATTTAACTAACCTAAATAGTGCTGGAAAGTATGGAAACTCTGCACTTATGAAAGCATGTCGTGAAGGAAAAATTGATTTAGTAAATGAACTTTTATCTATGGATGTTGAATTAAACATGAAAAATGTAGATGGAAATTCTGCACTTTGGAACTCATGTTTTGCAAACTCTTATGAATGTTTTGAAGCTGTTATCAAAGCAGGGATTGATATAGATTCACAAAATGTAAATAATGTAACTGCATTAATGTATTGTGCAAGTGCAGGAAAAGATGATTTTGTTGAACTTCTTTTAAAACATGGTGCAAAAACAGAATTTGAAAGTTTAGATGGATTTAAAGCTATTGATTTAGCGGTTACTCCAAAAATTGTGAAACTATTAAAAAATGCAAAAGTTTCATGATAAAACTGATATTAATGCTAAAAAGTATTTAACTGGCTCAAATTTTATAGATTATAGGACTCAACCAAGAGCCTATAAATCTTATCCTTCATTTTTTTTATCTTTTAATCTAGATGATTTTGAAGAATTAAAATTTATTAAAAATATTGGAAAAATTACAGCATCTAAAACCTATGGAAATGTAAAAGTTGATTTAAGAGCAAATCCAAGTGCTGGAGGTTTATATCCAAGTGAAATTTATATCCAACTTCGAGGAATAAAATCTTTAGTAAATGGAATTTATCACTATGAAGCAATAGAAAACAAAATCACTTTAATCCATGAATTAAGTAATGATGGAGTTGAATACTATTTTGAAGATAAATTTCAAAAAAAAATCATATTCTTAATAAGTAATGCCTATTTTAGGTCTGATTGGAAGTATGAAAAAAGAGCCATAAGATATATTTTACTTGATACTGGTCATCTTTTGGGTTCTATTTATGCTGCTTTAGAGCTTGAAAAAATACCTTTTAACATAGATTTTAATTTTGATAAAAACTCTTTAAATGAGGATTTTTCATTTGATAAATTTGAATCATTTTATACTTCTGTATTTACTCAAATTCATAAAGAACTTGAGTGTAAAAAGTTAAGAACTCCAATAGTAAATGTAAGTGCTTGTGATTATCAGTTAAAAGAAAATTTTATTGAAGAGTTTTATATAGAAGCACAAAAAGACTTTTTTCCTATTGTTTCAAATATAAATTTATTAAATGATTTAAAAAAAGAAGATTTACAAGAAGCTATAAATAATCGCCGTTCAATTAGAGCTTTTAAAAAAGAAGAAATTTCTAAAGATGATTTTTTATTTATTACAAAAAATATTTTTGAATTTGCACAAAAATATGAAATAGAGATTTATTTTATAAATAACAATGTAAAAGATATGAAAAAAGGTCTTTACAAAAATGTGAATTTACAAAAAGAGGGCGATTTTAAAGAAATTGCAACTAAATTAGCTTTAAATCAAAAACTTTCAGGTGATAGTGCAATAACTCTATTTTTTACAGCAAAAAATAGTGAAGAATATTTTTATTTATATATCTTAACAGGATTTATTTCACAAATTTTATATCTACGCTCAACACACTTAAATATTTCATGTAGTGGCTTAGGTGCCTATTTTGACGATATTTCTAAAGAATTTCTTGAAACTGAAAATAATATATTTTATCTTTTTGCAATAGGAAAATAAAACAAAAAAAGTTGTGGAACACTAATTGCATATAGGTCTTTATATATAACTTTTAGGATATAACATGAAAAGCATAAAAATAAAATCAAATGAACCGTCAACTGGTAATCTAAAAGTTGCATTTGCAACTAGCGATTTAGAAAATATTGATTCACATTTTGGAAGTGCTAAGCAATTCGCTGTTTATGAAATAGGGAAAGACCTTACTAACGTTTGCGAAATCATAAAAATTGAAGATAAAGATACAGATAAAACTGTTGAACTTTTAAAAGATATTGATATTGTTTATTTTACAAATATTGGAGCAATTGCTGCTGCAAAGATTATTAATAGTGGAATCTTTCCTATCAAATATAAGGAGAGTGTTTCAATTGAAGAAGAAATAAAAAAACTAACAACTATGCTAAATACAAATCCACCTCCGTTTATTAAAAAAATCATTGAAAAAAAGGCTGCATAATGGACGCTAAAAAACTATTTATTGATACATTAATCGGTCAAATCAGAGCCTTAGACCAGTTTGGAACTTGGGCAAATAAAAGTGATAAAGACTTAATAGAAGAGAAATATATCAAAACAAAAGAGGATTTGAAAAATATCCCTATTATTGCTGATATTGATGAAATGCAAATCAAAGATATAAGACTTATCTATCAAGCTGTTGCACTTGCTTTTGAAAAACTAACAGGAATTATGTGTTCTGTTGTTATGGAAATGAGTCACGAAGGTTTTGGAAGAGTTGTTGTTTTCACAGATAAAATCGTTATTTGTGAAAAGTTCTTTAAAGATGCACATAGATTCTCATTTAGAGCTTATGAGGATTTAGAAAAAGAGGGTGAAAAATACCTTACAAATGCGCAAGAAACTTACAATAAATATAAAAACGTATAAGGATTGAGAAATGTCGAAAATGGGAATATTTTGTGGAACTGCAGGTGGTACATCTATGAAAGTAGCTAAAGCTTTAGCTAAAGAGTTTGATATAGATGAAGATGACGTAATAAATATGGAAGAAGATTTTGATAGCATCGAACAATTTGAAGACTACGATATCTTATTCATAGGAAGTTCTACATGGGGACAAGGAGATGTACATTTCTCATGGGTTGATGTTCAATTAGAACTAGAAGATGAAAAACCAGACCTTTCTGGAAAAACAGTTGCTTTCTTTGGAGCAGGTGATAGTGTAAAACATGGTGAACAATTCTGTTCAGCATTAGGGAAGTTATATAAAACTTTTACAGATTTAGGAGCAACAGCTGTTGGATTTGTGGATAAAGATGATTATAAATATGAGTTTTCTTTGGCTGAAATGGATGGAAAATTATGTGGTTTGGCTATTGATGACCACAATGAAAAAGGTAAAACTAAAGAAAGAATCAAAAATTGGATAGAACAATTAAAAGGTGAATTAGACCTATAAAAGGATGAATTATGGGAACTGTAGAAGAATTTTATAAATTAAGAGATACGGAAGATTTTTTTAACTTTTTTGGTATTGAATTTGATCAAAAGTTAATAAATATAAAAAGATTTCATATGATGAAAGAGTATGGAAGTCTAATAAAAAAAGGTTTAGAGTCAATTGCAGAAGAAAATAAACTTTTAGAATTTCTAAAATTTTCTTTACTAAGAGTATATGGTGACTATAAAAATGGTCATGCACCAAGTGCAGCTGAAGTTTGGAATATGTATGAAACTGGAAAACTAGAAGGTTGTTCTTCTTGTGGTTCAAGTTCATCATCTACAGGAGGAAGTTGTGGCTGTTGATCATAAACAAATCGTTGATGCAAACACTTTTTTGCACGATAGTGTAACGGCTAACCGTTCAGGAAGAGATGAAGAAGTTGCAAAATTTGGAATAGGGCAAAAAGTGCAACTTCTTGAAGATATAAAAAATGATGGAACATATCCACATGCACCAATTGGAGCCATAATGGTTCAAAAAGGTGCTATTGGTTACATCAAATCTATTGGAGAATTTTTACAAGTAATTAGAGTTTATGAAGTTCATTTTTTAGATGTAAATGCACTTATTGAAGTTGTAGGTTGTAGGGAACATGAACTACTTGCAATGGAAGATTATAGGGATGAAGTTCAAGAAGAATTAGAGTTTATGAAAAAACATAGAGAAAAATACTATTCAAAATAGTATTTTTACTCAAGTCAAATGAAAGGATTTAATGAATCTTATCACTTGGCTTGGTAAATTTTATACAAGTCTAAAAAAAGTAGGAGGAAAATATGGCAAAAGTAATTTTTATGCATTTTGACATGGAAACTGACGGAGTGTATGAGGGAAAAATAGGAGAGCCTATTGTTAGGTTAGCAAAGGAAAAGAATATTCCAATTCCATTTGCAGTTGATGGTGATTATTCTAATTGTTTAATTTGTGTTGAAAATTTAAGTAATGAAGAGCCAACTAGCTACATGGAAGATGAAGAGTTAGACATCTTAGTTAAACTTGGAGCAATCAGTCAAAAAGAAGCTGATCAATGTCAACAATTCACAATAAGCCCAAAAATCAGAATTGCACCAATGATGTTAATCAAAGGTGATATTTTAGTAAAACCATTCAAATTAAAATAAGGAATATAAAATGACAACAAGAGTAGAAATCGTAAATGACTTTTTAGCAATCAACGTAAAACCTGGAAGTACAATTCAAGATGTAGTAGAAGCATCAGGTTCAGCTTTACCATTTGGTTGTAGAGATGGACAATGTGGTACATGTTTAGTTTCAATTGAACAAGGTATGGAATTTATTTCTGAAATAAATGAAAAAGAGAAAAAAGTAATCGCAGAAGCAGGTGCTGGAACAAACACTGAAAAAGCTAGATTATCTTGTCAAATGAAAATAATTAAACCAAACGGTGTAGTTAGAATTAAGTATTAAAAAATATACGAAGGAAAGTCCAAATTCTTTTTGAATTTGGGCATAATAAAATTATGGCACAAACATTATCTATATCAACTTCTCAAAAACAGAATTTAAATTTATCATTGAAATTGTGGCTACCAATGCTACAAACATCAATACAAGATTTAGAATCATATCTTACTAATTTATCTTATGAAAATCCATTTTTGGAAGTTAAAAAACCAAAAGAGTTTTATAATAATTTTACATCAAATGGAACAAGTGGTGAATTTATTGAATCACTTGCTTTTTATGCAAAATCTTTAAATGATAAATTAAGTGAACAAATAGAAGATGATACGCTTTTCCCTACACCAAATTCAAAAAAAGTTGCACTTGAAATTTTGTGTGATATAGATGAAAATGGTTATTTTGATGGAGATATAGAAAAAATTGCTATAACTTGTAATGTTTATAAAGAGTATGTTGAATCAATTAGACAAAGATTTTCAAGGCTAGAACCAAGTGGAGTTGGGGCACTTAATCTTGAAGAATCATTTTTATTTCAGCTTGATTCAATTGATAGAAGTATTGATGATGAATTATATAATTTCACTAAAAAAATTATAAAAGATATAACACATATTGATAAATATGCTGCACATCACAGATTTAATGATGCAAAAGATATTATTAAATATTTCAACAACCCTCCAGCTATTGATTATATAAATGACAATGTTCAAGTTATACCTGATTTTTTTGTTGAGATTAATGAAGATATTGAGATAAAAATAAACAACTCTTATTATCCAGATATAAAAGTAAAAAATCCTTTTAATACAAAAAACGAAAATATAAAAGAGAAACTAAAAGAAGCAAAAGATTTAGTAAATTTATTAAACCTTAGAAAAGCAACTTTATATAAAATCGTTTTAATTATTGTAGAAAAACAAATCTCATTTTTTGTTGGAGGAGAACTTAAACCATTTTCTATGCAAGAAATAGCCGCAGAATTAGGATTTGCAGAATCAACTATAAGTAGAGCTGTTTCAAATAAATATATAGAGTGTAACTTAGGAATTTTCCCATTAAAATATTTCTTTACAAATGCTGTTGATAAAGATTTATCATCTTCACAAATAAAAAGCTATATAAAAAGTTTAGTTGATTATGAGAATAAAGACGAACCTTTGACTGACGAAGCTATTTTGGAGTATATTGAAGAAAAATTTTCTCTAAAAATGGTAAGACGAACTATCACAAAATATAGAAAAATATTAGATATACCTTCATCTAAAGAGAGAAAAAAACTCTACAAAGTTGAGAATTTGTAAGATTATTGCTATTTTATTTCTATATAATGACGATTATATAGAAAGGACTTCTATGAACATTCAACAACAAACTTTGTTATCAACTTTATTTAATGAATCTCTTGATGCCATTTTAGTTCTTGATTTAAAAACACAAAAATTTATTTTATTTAACCAAAAAGCTTTAGAATTATATAACTATACAAAAGAAGAGTTCAAAGAAATCACTCCAAAAGATTTAACTTTAGAATTTCTGACACCTGAAGAAATGAAGAAAAGACAAAAAAATATTTTGGAAAAAGGTTGGGATAGATTTAAAACAAAACATAAAACAAAAGATGGAAAAGCATTAGATGTTTTAATCAAAAGTAAAAGAATTGAATTAAATGTAGAATCTATTTTGTTATATATAACAGTTATTAATTTAGGAAAAGAACAAAAAATTGAACAAGAGTTTGAGACAATATTCTATAGCTCAAAAGATGGAATTGCAACTATTGATTTAGATGGAAAGTTTATAAGATTTAATGATTCATTTAAACAATTGAGTGAATATAGTTACAATGAACTTATTAATATTCCGGTTTTTGATTTATTCCATCAAGAAAACAAAGAAAAAATAAAAGAACTACTACCGCAAGTAATTAAAAAAAAATATATAGAAAACTTTGAAACTACCTTTATTACAAAATATGAAAAATCAATGATTACTTATATTACAATGAATTTGATGCCAAATCAAAAAGAGATTTTATTAATTATTAAAGATTTCACTCTTTTAAAACTTATTGATTTGGAGAAAAAATTTAAATCTTTAAATGAATTAATTCAAAATATTTCACATCAATGGAAACAGCCATTAAGTACAATTTCAATTATTGCAAGTGGAATAAAACTACAAAATGAATTAAAATTATATGATGTTTCAAATTTAGATAATGATATGAGCAAAATTGTAGAAATTACAAATTATTTATCAAATATAATTAATAATTTTGATGATATGGCTTTTGAGAATCTTGAAAAATCTTATAGCCTTTGCCAATTAATGAACGAAATCTTGCATGATATGAAAAATCTTTTGAACAAAAATCATATAAAAATTATTACTGATTATAAAATTGATAATAAAGTATATATAGATAAATTTAGATTCTCTGAAGCAATAAAAAACATTTTAAATAATTCAATTGAAGCTTTTATTGAAAAAAATATTGATAATAGAATTATTCTAATAAAAACTGAAAATATAGATAACCATATTACTCTAAAAATCCAAGATAATGCAGGAGGAGTTGATGAAGATATACTTCCTAAAATACTTGAACCATATTTTACAACTAAACATCAAAGTCAAGGTACAGGATTGGGATTAACAAATAGTTATAAAATAATAGTAGAAATGCATAAATATTTATTCTCTTTTGATAATTGTCATATAAAATTTGATAATGAAGAATATAAAGGTTTTATTGTTTCTATAACTTTTTAAAGTAGGAGTTCTATAAAAGAAATCCTACTGCTATTGTTAAAATTCCTAAAATTAGTAGCAAAATAAAACTTGTATATGTTTTATCTTTTCCAAACCAAAAAGTATAAATTGCTTTTAAAATATTATTGCTACCAGAAGATATGATTATTGCTGATGCAATATGAGATGACTCAATTGTATATTTTCCAGTTAATAAAGACAAAATAAATGGATCAATATCAGTAAATCCAATAATTGTAGATAAAAATTGTAATCCACTTGTTCCATAATTTTCAACAACAAAATTTGTAATTAACATAGTAATAATAAATAAAAATGCAAAAATAAATGCTGTTCCTAATTCTAAAGGATTTGAGTCTTTCATTTCAATATTATTAATTGATTTTGATGCTCTTTTGTAATAAATGAATGTAATTACAGCAGTTAAAACTATGAAACATAAAAAAGGTAACAAAATTGTTTTTGCAACTTCAAAATTGAAAATATATGAAATTATAAGTATTCTAATATACATCATAGATGTTGCAGCTATTATTGAAGCTGTAATAATATGATTTTTATCTAAAGTTTGTGCTTTTTTTGATAATACAACAGTTGTTGCTGTTGAAGAATAACTTCCACCTATCAAACCTGTAAGAAAAATTCCTTTTGAAGGGAAAAGATATTTTTGAACTAAATATCCAGTATAAGAAATTCCAGAAATTACAACTACAGTTAACCAAATTTTATAAAGTGAAATTCCCAAATAAGGAATTAGTTTGTCTTCTGGAAGTAAAGGAAGAACAACTGCTGAAAGCAAAATCATTTTACCTAAAGTTTCAAATTCATAAATATTTATATTCATATTAAAACTTAATATTTTATTCTTTGCATTTAATAAAAATATAGTTAATACAAAAACTAAAGAAGTTAGCCATAAAGGGAAAAGATTTGACAAAGGACCAAAACTATAAACTATCAATAAAACTAAATATAAAACAATACTATGTTTTCTTTCATCCAATAATCTATTATAAAAAAGTGAAAATAAAAGAGTAATTCCAATAAATCCAGCGATATAAATTGAAAAATTAACGGGTTCTATTTTATAAAAAATAAAACCTAATATTCCTACAAAAGTGTAAGTTCTTGCTGTTCCAAAAAACTCCTTATCTGTGGGATGGAATTTTAATTTATAAGCTCTTATTTCTAAACCTATCAAAAAACTAAACAAAATTGTAAAAATTAAATGTGTAAAAAGTGAATCTATTATCATTTTTTAATTAATCCTTTTTCATAACAAATAGGATCGAACTTACAAACAATATCACCACTAAAAGCTAAAAGTTTTTCATTCTTTTTATCATAATCCATATTTGACAAAAAATGTTTTATCACATTTAATCTAGCTTTTTTCTTATTATCTGCATTAACTACATACCAAGGAGCAAAACTAAAAGAAGTTCTAATAAACATCTCATCCCTTGCTTTTGAATATTCATCCCAATACTCTTGAGCTTTATTATCTATAGGACTTACTTTCCACTGTTTTAGTGGATTTGTTTTTCTATCTTTTAATCTTTCTTTTTGTTCATCTTTTGATATATCAAGATAATATTTAAAAAATATCACACCTGAATGAGTTAGCATTTGTTCGAAACTTCCAACCTCTTCAAAAAAAGATTTTAACTCCTTTTGAGTACAAAAGTTCATAACTTTTTCAACTCCTGCACGATTATACCAACTTCTATTAAATAAAATAATCTCTTGCTTTGAAGGTAAAAAATGAACATATCTTTGAAAATACCAAGACATATGATCTTTATCACTAGGTTTATTAAGTGCTACAGTTCTTACTTCTCTTGGACTTAAATGTTGTAAAAATCTTTTTATAATTCCATCTTTACCTGCTGTATCTCTTCCTTCAAAGATAATACACACTTGTAATTTTTTCTCAATTACCTCTTTTTGAAACTTTACAAGCTCAACTTGTAAATCATATAACTCTTTTTTATATTCTTTTATTTTCATTTTAAACTCTTTTTGTAATGAGATTTAAAAAATAGTATACATTTAATCTATTTGAATTACATTTAAATATTAAAGACTTTATTATTTTTTTGCCAAAAAATCTATTCTTTATTTTTAAATTTACAAAATTATTTACAAATTTTGTTCTAATAAAATAGGATAAAAAAACTCCAAAAAAGAATATTCAGAAAATATTTTTCTTAAGAAGTTCCTATTTTAGGGCTTTCTAAAAATTTCAAAAAAAATTTCAAAAAAAAACTTTCTGTGGAACACAAAGTGCAATTACCAATTTCGTAAACATAAAAATCAAAGGAGATAAAATGTCAGCATTAAGACAAATCGCGTTTTACGGAAAAGGTGGGATTGGTAAATCTACTACATCTCAAAACACATTAGCAGCTATGTGTCATTATTATGGTCAAAAAATATTAATCGTTGGATGTGACCCAAAAGCAGATTCAACAAGATTAATCTTACATGAAAAAGCACAATCTACAATTATGCAATTAGCTTCTGAAGCTGGAACAGTTGAAGATTTAGAATTAGAAGATGTATGTAAACCAGGTGCTGGTGAATTCCACTACGATAACAATGAAATAACTGAAGGTTACATCAATTGTACTGAGTCTGGAGGTCCAGAGCCAGGTGTTGGATGTGCAGGAAGAGGAGTTATTACAGCTATTAACTTCTTAGAAGAAGAAGGTGCTTATGATGATGAATTAGATTTCGTTTCTTATGACGTTCTTGGAGACGTTGTATGTGGTGGATTTGCTATGCCAATTAGAGAAGGGAAAGCTCAAGAAATCTACATCGTAATGTCTGGAGAAATGATGGCTATGTATGCAGCTAACAACATTTCTAAAGGTATTTTAAAATATGCAAATACTGGTGGGGTAAGACTTGCTGGATTAATTTGTAACGCTAGGATGACAGATAAAGAGTATGACCTTGCAAAACACTTAGCAATGCAAATTGGTACTCAAATGATTCACTTCGTTCCAAGATCTAACCACGTTCAAAGAGCTGAGTTAAGAAGAATGACAGTTGTTGAGTTTGCTCCAACATCTGACCAAGCTATGGAATACAAAGAATTAGCAAGAAAAATCATTGCTAATGACTTAAAAGTTATCCCAACTCCATTAGAAATGGATGATTTAGAAAACCTATTAATGGAATTCGGTTTAGAAGAAGAAGCAGATTTAGATAACATCGGTAAAAAAGCTGAAGAAGCTTAATAATTAAAATTCAAAAATAAATAGTAGTAAGGAGAAAATCATGTTTATATGTGGATACCACTTCCCAGCAAGTGAAGGAAATGATGTAAGTTTTGACAAAGTTATTGAAAAAGTTCAAGAAGGTATAGATGCAACTGGGAAAACTGTAACTTTGACAAGTGAAACAAGAGAAGGTGTTAAATTAGAAGAACTTTCTGTGCCAGCTGGTACTTTTTTACATACAGCTTTAGTTGATTATTATACAAACACAGAATGTGCACCTAAAGACGATTTCAAAATGATTTATTACACAAATAAATATCAAATTTCTGAAATTTCAAAAAACGTAGATGGTGATTCAACTAAAGATATTTGTAAAAAATTAGATGACATGAATCTATACAGAGTTAAAGTAGCGTAAGCTACTTAACTCTTATATAAAGAGGAGAAAACTATGGGACCAGAAACATTAGAAAGTCTACAAAAAGAAGCTCTTGCTGAAGTACTTGAATCATATCCTGAGAAAGTAAAAAAAAGTAGAGCAAAACATTTAGGTATTGATTCACCAGAAACTTCAAAAGGTTCTTGTGATACAACAAAAAGTAATAAACAAACAGTTCCAGGAGTTATGTCTCAAAGAGGATGTGCTTATGCAGGTTCTAAAGGGGTTGTTTGGGGACCAATTAAAGATATGATTCATATCTCTCACGGACCAATTGGATGTGGACAATATTCAAGAGGTGGTAGAAGAAATTATTACATTGGAACAACTGGTATTGATACATTTGTTACTATGAACTTCTCTACAGATTTTAATGAGAAAGATATCGTATTTGGTGGAGATAAAAAACTTAAAAAAGCACTAGCAGAAATTGATGAATTATTCCCATTAAATAATGGTATTTCTATTCAATCTGAGTGTCCAATTGGATTAATTGGAGATGATATTCATGCAGTTGCAAAAGTTTATAAAAAAGAGTCAGGAACTCAAACTATAGCTGTTTCATGTGAAGGATTTAGAGGGGTTTCTCAATCACTTGGTCACCACATTGCAAACGATATGATTAGAGATTATATTATGCCTGATAACTCTTATAAAAAAGATTTCGAATCAACTCCTTATGATGTATCAATTATTGGAGATTATAACATCGGTGGAGATGCTTGGTCAACAAGAATTATCTTAGAAGAAATGGGATTAAGAGTTATTGCTCAATGGTCAGGAGATGCTACTTATAAAGAGTTAGCAATTGCACCAAAAGCAAAACTAAATTTATTACATTGCTATAGATCTATGAACTATATTGCAAGACATATGGAACAAGAATTTAACATTCCTTGGATGGAATATAACTTCTTTGGACCTTCAAAAACAACTGAGTCTTTAAGAAAAATTGCTTCATTCTTTGATGAATCAATTCAAGAAAAAACTGAAGCTGTTATCGCTAAATATACTGCTATGACTGACGCTGTTATTGCAAAATACAGACCAATGTTAGAAGGTAAAAAAGTTATGCTTTATGTTGGAGGATTAAGACCAAGACACGTTATTGGAGCTTATGAAGATTTAGGAATGGAAGTAATTGGAACTGGTTATGAGTTCGCTCACGGTGATGATTATAAAAGAACTAAAGATGAGATTGAAAGATCAACTCTAATTTATGATGATGCAAATGAGTATGAATTAGAAGCTTTCGTTAAAAAATTAAGACCTGATTTAGTTGCAGCAGGAGTAAAAGAGAAATATGTATTCCAAAAAATGGGATTACCATTTAGACAAATGCACTCTTGGGATTATTCAGGACCATACCATGGTTATGATGCATTCGCAATTTTCGCTAGAGACATGGATTTAGCAATTAACTCACCAGTATGGAACCACACAAAAGCTCCATGGGAAAAAGAAGCGTAAGGAGAAGGCTATGCAAGACGTTGAAAACATTGTAAATGGACAAAAACTATTTTTAAAACCTGAATATCAAGAAGTTTTAAAAAATAAAAAACAATTTGAAAGTGCAGCTGGTGCTACATCACCTGAAAAAGTTGCAGAAATTCAAAAATGGACTGAATCTTGGGATTATAGGGAAAAAAATTTAGCTAGAGAAGCAATCACTGTTAATCCTGCTAAAGCTTGTCAACCTTTAGGTGCTGTAATGGTAGCTTTAGGATTTGAAAATACTATGCCTTACGTTCATGGATCTCATGGTTGTGTTGCGTATTTTAGAACATATTTTACAAGACACTTTAAAGAACCAACTCCTTGTGTTTCAGATTCTATGTCTGAATCAGCAGCGGTATTTGGGGGATTAGCAAATATGAAAGATGGTTTAAGAAACTGTAATGCTTTATATAAACCTGAAATGATTGCTGTATCTACTACTTGTATGGCAGAGGTTATTGGAGATGACTTAAATGCATTTATCATAGGTGCTAGAGAAGAAGCTGAAGGTGAATTAGATAATATCTTAATTCCTCATGCACACACTCCTTCATTTGTTGGATCTCATATTACTGGTTATGATAATATGATGAAATCAACTTTAGAGCAATTAAGTGAAGGTGTAACTAAAGAAGTAGATGCAGAAAGAATTAACATCATTCCTGGATTTGAACCATATTTAGGATCATTAAAAGAGATCAAAAAAATCTCTAAAATGTTCGGTGACAAAATCATTATGATTGGTGACCATGAAGAACAATGGGATACAGGAGCAGGAGAATATAAATTATATGCTGGTGGAACAAAAATAGCTGATGCTAAAACAGCTATCAATGCAAGTGCAACTATCAGTTTACAAAAATATTCAACTGTTTTAACAGCTAAAACTATTAAAAATAAATGGAAACAAAAATATGAAACTTGTAACCCAATTGGTTTAAGTGGAACTGATGGATTCGTTATGAAACTTGCTGAATTAACTGGAAAAGAAGTACCTGAAGAGTTAAAACAACAAAGAGCAAGATTAGTAGATGCAATGCAAGATTCTTATCCATATATGCACAGCAAAAAATTTGCTATCTGGGGAGATCCTGACTTCTTATTAGGAATGGTTTCATTTTTAGTTGAAATGGGAGCAATTCCAACTCACGTTCTTTGCCACAATGCGCCAAGAAAAGGTTGGGAAGAAGATATGAAAGAAATTTTATCTAAATCTCCAAGAGCTGCTGAATGTAATATTTGGGCAGGAAAAGATTTATGGCATTTAAGAAGCTTACTATTTACTGAGCCTGTTGATTTTATGATTGGAAATGTTTACGGAAAAGAGTTATATAGAGATACTAAAACTCCATTAATCAGAATTGGATTCCCAATTTTTGATAGACATCATTTACATAGATATTCTATTAGTGGATATGAAGGTGGTATTAATCTATTAACATGGATTACTAATAGTATTTTAGATAATCTTGATGAACAAACAAAAAATATTGCTGAAACAGATTATTTCTTCGATTCAGTTAGATAATTTTTATACTAGAAGTTTTTATAACTTCTAGTTTTTTTTAGGTATCATTATATATTCAGTTATATAATGATACTATTTTTTTGTTTATCGTTATATACTATTAAATATAGCCAAAAAGGATTTTTGTGGAAATATCATCAAACTTGACATTAGAAATTTTAAATCAACCCTTTTTATTGGAAAAAAGAATTGAATTATTAATGGCAATACAAAAAACTGGTTCTATCAGTAAAGCGGCAAAAGAAGTTCCCATGAGCTATAAATCTGCTTGGGAAGCAGTTGAAGCCATGAATAATTTATCAATTAGTCCGATAGTACAAAGAGAAACAGGTGGAGTTGGTGGTGGAGGAACTACTCTTACAACATATGGAGAGAATCTACTAAAAACTTATCATTTACTAAAAGAAGAACAAAAAAAGTTTCTTGAAAATCTAAATAGAATGACTGATATTAACACAGGTACATTAAAAGCTATAAGGAGATTATCAATGCAATTAAGTGCAAGAAATCAAATAAGTGGAATTGTAGAATTAATAGAGCATGGAAAAGTAAATGCAGAAGTATTTATAAGACTAAAAAGTGGTTATACACTTGTTTCTGTTATTACAAATTCTGCTGTTAAAAATCTAGACTTAAAAGCTAAAGATGAAGTTGTTGCAATTTTTAAATCAAGTACTGTTTTATTAACAACAGATATTACTTTAAATATTAGTGCAAGAAACAAATTCCAAGGTGTAGTAGACAACATAAATCAAGGTGAAATAAATTCTGAAGTAGTAATCGATATAGGCAATGCAGATAAAATTGCTTCAGTTATAACAACAAGTTCTGTAAATAGATTAAATCTTAAACCAGGTTCTAATGTGAGTGCAATTATAAAAGCCTCGGATATTATGATAGGAAAATAAGGAAAAAAAATGAAAAAGATAATTTTAGGATTAGTATTTTTATGTTCAAGTATATTTGCTGGTCAAGTAAATATAGCTGTTGCTGCAAATGTTAGTTATGCAATAAATGAACTTATTGCAGAATTTAATAAAACAAACCCTGATACAAAAATTCAAGTTACATTAGGAAGTAGTGGAAAATTAACTGCTCAAATTAAAAATGGTGCTCCATTTAATATTTTTATGGCTGCAAATATGAAATTTCCTGAGTCTTTATATGAAGATAAAATTGCAATTACAAAACCTGTTGTTTATGCACAAGGTGCTTTAGCTATGTTAAGTTCAAAAGAACTTGATTATTCAAAAGGTATAAATTTAATTAAAGAAGATTCAATTTCTAAAATTGCAATTGCTAATCCTAAAACTGCTCCTTATGGAACAGCAGCTGTTGAAGCAATTAAAAATGCAAATTTAGAAGAAGCAACTAAAGATAAATTTGTTTATGCAGAATCAATTTCACAAACAGTTACTTATGCAACAACTGCTGCTGATATAGGCTTTATTGCAAAATCATCTTTATATGATGAAAAATTATCAAAATATAAAGAAAATGTAAATTGGGCAAGTGTTGATCCAACTTTATATACACCGATTAAACAAGGTATTGTAATCATTAATAATGCAGTTGATAATGCAGAAGTTAAAGCATTTTATGACTTTATTTTAGGTGAAAAAGCTAAAAAAATATTTGTTGATTATGGATACATTGTAAAATGAATAAATTAGTTGCAACAATAAAAAAAATAAATTCTATTGATAGTTTAAATATTGTTGAGTTCGATTTTTTTGGGAAAAATCTAAAAATGATGAGTTTAGATTTAGGCAAAAATATACAAATTGACAAAAAGGTAACTCTTAGTGTTAAACCAACAAATATAATTATTGCAAAAAATTTATTTGGAGAGATTAGTTTATCAAACCAATTTGTTGCAACTATTCAAAAGATAGAAAATGGTCACCTTCTATCTAACATAATATTAAAAATCAATGATACTTATCTTGAAAGTATTATAACTGTAGATTCATCTAAAAAGATGAATCTACAAAAAGATGAAGATGTTTTAGTTTTAATTAAAGCAAGTGATTTATCTATTCAGGATGTTTTAGATGATTGAATTGTTAAAAAATATAGAGTTTGAACCTTTTTTAATATCTTTTAAATTAGCTGGTATCACTACTTTGATTTTGTTTTTTATAAGTCTTCCAATTGCATGGTACTTATCTCAAACAAAATCAAAATTAAAACCTTACCTAGAAGCTGTTACTGCCTTACCTTTGGTTTTACCACCTTCAGTTTTAGGATTTTATATACTTTGGGCTTTATCATATAATTCACCAATTGGAGCTTTTTTTGAAGAACATTTTGGAATAAAACTTGTTTTCAATTTTTATGGTTTAATTATTGCTAGTTGTTTTTATAGCTTACCATTTATGGTTCAACCTATGCAAAGTGGCTTAGAAAGTATCAATAAAAATTTATTAGAAGCAAGTTATATAAGTGGGAAAAGTAAATTTCAAACTCTTTTTAGAATTGCTATTCCAAATATAAAACCTTCATTAATGACTGCTATTATAGTAACTTTTGCACATACAGTTGGAGAGTTTGGAGTTGTGTTAATGGTTGGAGGAAGTATTCCAGGAGAAACAAAAGTTGCATCAGTTGCAATATATGAATTTGTTGAAATTATGGATTATACAAATGCACATATTTACAGTTTAATTATGGTAATTCTAAGTTTCTTAACTCTTCTTGGAGTTTATATATTTAATGGAAAACAAAAAAAGTTAACAGGTTTACATAAATGATAGAAATTAATATAAATAAATTACTTCATGGTTCAAATGGTGAAATGAATTTAGATGTAAATCTAAAAATAAATAAGGGTGAATTTATTGCTCTTTCTGGTTTTAGTGGTAGTGGGAAAACTACACTTTTACGAATACTTGCAGGACTTGAAGAGGCTAAAGGTACTTTAAAAATTGATAATGAACTTTGGCTTGATGATAAGTTTAGTTTAGCTCCACAAAAAAGAGATATTGGTTTTGTATTCCAAGATTATGCACTTTTTCCTAACTTTTCAGTAATTGATAATCTTTTATATGTAAAAAAAGATATAGACTTAGCAAATAAATTGCTTGAAATGACAGAAATGACGGAATTAAAAAATAGATATCCAAATACATTAAGTGGAGGACAAAAACAAAGAATTAGTTTATGTAGAGCTTTAATGAATAAACCAAAACTTTTATTGATGGATGAACCTTTATCTGCACTTGATCCAGAAATGAGAACAAAATTACAAAATGAAATATTAACTTTACATAAAGAGTTTAATACCACAACTATTATGGTAAGTCATGACCCAAGTGAAATGTATCGTTTGGCATCAAGAGTTGTTGTTTTAAATCTTGGGAAAATCATAAATGATGGTTTTCCTAAAGATATTCTTCTTAAAACAAAAGGTAGCCAAAAATTCTCATTTGAAGGTGAACTACTTGATATTGTAAAAATAGATGTAATTCACGTTGCAATTGTATCAATAGGTCAACAATTAGTAGAAGTTGTTGTAGGAAATGAAGAAGCAGCAAATTTAAAAATAGGGCAAAGTGTAAGTGTTAGTACAAAAGCATTTACACCGATGATGCAAACTTTATAATGAAAACTGCATTATTTTGCCTATTTGAAAATTGGGAAAATAATTATCAAAAAGCAATCACTGAACAACTTGATTTAATTTGTTACTGTGAAGATTTAGGTTTTGATGAAGCTTGGATAACAGAACATCACTTCAATAATTTTAGTGTCATTCCTTCTCCACTTACTGCTGTTTCTTATCTTTTAGGAAAAACTAAAAGTATAAAAATAGGAACAGCCGCTATTTTACTCCCTTTATACAATCCTATAAAACTTGCAGAAGAAATTGCTATGATAAAAGCATTTGATGAAAATAGATTTTTATATGGAATTGCAAAAGGAGCATTTCCTATTTATGATAAAACTTTTAAAGCAGATGCTTTCACAAATAGAGAAGTTATGTTTGAAGCAAATGAATTAATTCACAAACTATTAAATGAAGAACTTGTAACTTTTAAAGGTAACTTCTTTACTTGTGAAAACATTTCAATAAGACCAAAATTAAATGAACCAATAAATACATATATCGCTTCTGAATCTTTTGAAGCAATAAAAGAAGCTGCTACAAAAGGTTATGGATTGATTGGAAGTATTGGAATAAGTAAAGAAAAAATAAAATTTATATTTGATACATATAAAACATTTAATCCAACAAAACCTTTATCTTTTAGAGTTGCAAGAGGTATAAATATTGGCGTTAACAAAGAAGAGATTATAAAAGAGTCCCAATATTGTGCAGATTTATTTTTAAAATCAATGAGAGCTTCAAAAGATACAAGCCCAACTTTAGTAAAACTTTTAACAAATGAATATATAGACATACGAAATAAACTTTTTGATAGTAATAAACTTTTTGAAAATGCAATTTGTGGCACACCAAAAGAGTGTATTGAACAAATCAAAGCTCTAAAAGAAGAGTTTGATATAGAAGCATTATTACTAAAACCACTTACAACTTCAACAGAAAAAGCAAAAGAGATATTAAATTTATATACAAAGGAGGTAAAACCTTATGTTTAAAATCTTACTTTTAATATTTAGTTTTTATCTATATAGTAATGCCGTTATTTTTGAAGATATGTTTAAAGAAAAAAGTGAAATAAAAGATGATATAAAAAAGATTTATGCTTCAAATCCTGTACTTTTATACTCTTTGTATGCTGTGGATAAAAGTAAAATTGCTGGATTAAATTTTCCATTTAATGAAAATGAAGCTAAATTTTTAGATGAAAAAACGAAAAATCTTCCAGTTCTTGGTGGTTGGTTTGGGCAAGGAAAAACTCCAAATAGTGAAATGATTTTACAAATAAATCCTGATGTAATTTTATTGACAGATAATACAAAAAAACTAGGAGATGAAAAAATAAAAGCCTCTTTAGGTGGAGCTAAAAATATCCCTCTAATTTATCTAAAATCAAATAGTTTAGAGGAATTAGTAGATTCTTTTTCATATATTGGAAAATTAACAAATAATGAGAAAAGAGCCAAAGAGTTAGAAAATTATGGGAAAGATAGTTTAAATTTAGCAAAAGAAGTTTCACAAAAAGCTTCTAAAAAACCTAAAGTTTATTATGCTGAGGGGAAAAATGGACTTGAAACAGAATGTAACACTTCAATTCATTCTGAACTTATAAATTTAGCTGGTGGAAAGAATGTTCATCAATGTGAAACAACAAACCTTTTTGGAAAACAAGCTATAAATTTTGAACAAGTTTTAGCATACAATCCTGAAATTATTTTGGTTTACGATAAAGAGTTTTATCAAAAAATCTATAAAGATTCCAATTGGAAACATATAGATGCAGTGAAAAATAGAAGAGTATATTTTTTACCTTTTGGTCCTTTTAGTTGGTTTGATAGACCTCCATCATTTATGAAATTATTAGGTTTAAGATGGTTACTTTCTGTTTTTCATCCTGAAGTTTATAAATTAGATATAAATAAAGAAGCAAAAGAGTTTTACTCTTTATTTTTAGGTATAGATTTAAGTGATGAACAATTGAATGAAATAATAGGTAAAAATCTTGAATAAACTAGGATTTTTTATACTAATTATCTTTTTATTTATTTTAATGAATAGTTCCCTTTTTATTGGAAATTATCAAATAACTTTAGATGAATATATAAACTTTTTTAAAAGTTTTATTGGGTTTAACTCAAATATTTCTTTAGAAAAATATGAAATGCTTCAAAGTGTGATTTTTGATATAAGGCTACCAAGGATTATAGCTGCTGTTTTAATAGGAAGCTCACTAGCTATTTCAGGAGCTGCATTTCAAGCTATGTTTGTAAATCCACTTGTTTCTCCTGGGATTCTTGGAGTTCTAAGTGGAGCTTCCTTTGGAGCTGCTCTTGGTATGGTTCTTGGATGGAATTGGTTTTTTATAAACCTTTCTACTTTTTTATTTGGCTTAATTGCTGTTTTATTTGCACTTACTATTTCATTTATTTACTCAAATGCAAAAAATATGATTATTTTAGTTTTAGGTGGAATAATAAGTAGTTCACTTTTTTCTGCATTTTTATCAATAGTAAAATATGCAGCTGATCCATATGATGCACTTCCTGCAATTACTTATTGGTTAATGGGAAGTTTATCTTTTAGTACACCAAACATTGTATGGAATCTTTCCATTCCTATGTTTTTAGGAATGATTATTTTACTTTTTGTATCAAAATATTTAAATGCATTAAGTTTAGGTGATGAAGAAGCTAAAGCATTAGGAGTTGATACAAAAAAAATCAAATTAATTGTAATCATAAGTGCTACTTTTATTAGTGCATTAAGTGTAATTCTTGCAGGAATAATTGGTTGGATTGGATTAATTATTCCTCATATAGCAAGACTTCTTTTTGGAGCTGATAATAAGATAATATTGCCAATAAGTGCAATTTTAGGGGCTATTTTTTTACTAATTGTTGATAATTTTTCAAGAATTATTTTTAGCTTTGAAATTCCTATTGGGATAGTTACAGCAATAATTGGAATACCTATTTTTATAATGGTTTTAAAAAATGCAAAAAAGGGATTTTGATGTTATTAATTGATGCTAAAAATATCTCTTTTTCTTATGGAAATAAACAAATATTAACTAATATAGATTTCCAATTATATCAAGGAGATGTTTTATCTTTAGTTGGACAAAACGGCTGTGGAAAAACTACTTTATTAAAAATACTTTTGGGAATATTTAAATCAAATGGTGAAATAAAAATTCTCTCAAAAAATATAAATGAATACAAAAATAAAGAACTAGCAAAACTAATTTCTTATCTTCCACAAACTCATCAGATTCCTTTTGATTATACTGTATTTGATGTAGTTTTAATGGGAAGATTAGCACATATTAGACTATTTTCAAACTATTCATTAAAAGATAAAGAAATTGCACTTAAAGCTTTAGAAAAAGTAGGGATTGGTCACCTAAAAGATAATATCTACTCAAAAATAAGTGGAGGAGAGCGACAACTAGCCTTTATTGCTCGAGCTTTAACCCAAGAATCAAAAATCATCTTTATGGATGAACCAGTTACTGGGCTTGATTATGGAAATCAACTAAAACTTTTAAAATTTTTAAAAGAACTCTCAAATGAAGGTTACACTTTTGTAAAAACAACTCACTATCCAGACCATGCTTTATATGCTTCAAACAAAGTAATGATGCTAAAAAATGGTCAAATTTTAGATGTTGGAAATATAAATGAAAAACTAACTTCTACAAATATTAAAAAACTTTATGATGTAGATGTTGAAATTATTTCAAAAGAAAATGGTTACAAATTTTGTATACCAAGTATTTAAAAAGGAGAAAATATGCCACTTATAAAAACAAATTTAGATAGTTTAGATTTTGCAAATTTATATGCTAAACAGATGGAACTCTCAACTTTCAAAGGTAAAAGTAGCCAAGAATGGGATAAAAGAGCAAATAGTATGAATATAAATGTTCATAAAAGTATCTATACAAAAACTTTTGTAGATAAAATTGAAACAACGGATTGTGATTCTTTACTTGATATTGGTTGTGGTCCTGGAACTATTTCTTTGGCAATGGCTTCAAAACTAAAAGAGATTTATGCATTAGATTACTCTTTAGGAATGTTAGATTGTGTAAAAGAAAATTGCAAAGAAAAAAATATAGAAAATTTAAAAACAATTCATAAATCTTGGTATGACGATTGGGAAGATGTTCCAAATGCGGATATTGTAGTTGCAAGCCGTTCAATGGAAGTAAAAGATATAAAAGATGCTTTAATAAAACTAAACACAAAAGCAAATAAAAGAGTTTATTTAACTACAAAAGTTGGTGGCAGTTTTATTGATACTGAGATTCTAGCTCAATTAAAAAGAGAGATTATTCCAAGACCTGATTATATTTATTTAGTTAATGTTTTACATAGTATGGGAATATTTGCAAAAGTTGATTTTATAAAAAGTGAAAACAATAAGTTTGAAAGTTCAACATCTGAAGAGTTTGTAGAAAAAGTTGGTTGGAGTTTAGGTGAATTAGATGTTGAAGAAAAAAATGTTTTAAAAGAGTATTTTAATTCAACATATAAATATAAAAAAACAGCCGATTATATAAACTGGGCAATGATTTCATGGGAGAGTAAAAAATGAAAAAACTACTACTTATTTTACTTTTTCTTACCTCTTTATTTTCAAAAGATGTTTCATATGAAACAAATGAGTTAAAAATCGAAGGTTTAGTAGAAAAAAAATTGGTTCTAAATATGGATAAACTACAAGAGATAAACGATTTGCGAACAGGTTCAAAAACCATAACTCTTACAAAAAATGACACAACTTATGAAGGTGTTTTACTAAAAGAGATAATCGACCAAGCAAAAATAAATATAAAAAGTAGAAAAGATTTAAACAAAGTCTATATTATGGCTATTGCTAGTGATAACTACAAAGTATTATTTTCTTGGAATGAACTATTTAACTCTAAAATTGGTGACAATGTTCTTATATTTTTAAAAAAGAATGGAAAGTCACTTGATAAAAATGAAGGAAAATTAGCACTTATTAGTGTTGAAGATATAAATGAAAATCCAAGACATATAAAATGGCTCGAAAAAATTATAGTAAATAAAATTGATTAAAAGGAGAAATGATGTTTAAAAAAGTTTTATTGATTGTTATAACTTCGATTTTAGCTCTTAATGCAGCAGATTTGAAAGTAGCAGCAGGTGCAGGTTATAAAAAACCTTTGATGGAGATTTTTAAAGAGTATGAAAAAGTTGGTGGTAAAGTTGATGGTGTTTTTGGACACTTAAAACAAGTGACAACACAAGCAACACAAACAAATATACCTTTGATTATTGGAGATAAAAAATTTTTGGAAACTAAAAGTGGACTAAAATTTAAAGATTATCTACTTTTAGGTGAAGGTGAACTTGTTGTTGTTTATCCAAAAGATAAAAAACTATCATCAGTTGAAGATTTAACAAGTGAAAATATAAAAAAAATCACTATTCCTGATCCATCAAAAGCAATATATGGAATAGCAGGAAAAGAGTTTTTAAAAAATGCAAATTTAGAAGAAAAACTAAATAATAAACTTATAATTGTTGCAACTGTACCACAAGCTATGACTTATATACTTACAAATGAAGTTGATGCTGGATTTGTAAATCTTTCAGAAGCAATTGCAAATAAAGAAAATATTGGTGGTTTTATTAAAGTTGATAAGAAATACTACACTCCAATAGAAATCGTTGCTGGAAAACTTGATAGCTGTAATGAAAGTTGCGAAGAATTTGCAAATTTCTTAACTACAAAAACAGCAAAAGAGATATTTAAAAAATACGGTTTATAATGAATTTTGATTTTGCACTTATATTTGAGCCATTTTTATTAAGTCTGAAAACTATCAGTGTAAGTGCATTTTTATTTATAGTTATTGGTATTCCAATAGCTTATTTACTTGCAAAAGAAAATCTAAAATTCAAATGGTTACTAAATACAATAGTAACTCTTCCTTTAATCTTTCCACCAATTGCTGTTGGTTTTTTTCTTCTTTTGATTTTAGGAAGAAACGGTTTTATTGGAAGTTTTTTTTATAAATTTGATATTAGTTTGATTTTTAGTTTCAGTGGAATTGTAATTGCTGCATTTATTGCAGGTCTTCCACTTATGGTAAAACCTTTACAAGCTAGTATTGAACTTTTTCCAAAAGATATAAAAGAAGCTTCATATATAAGTGGAAAAAGTGAATTAAAAACTTTTATATTTATTGTATTGCCAAATATAAAAAATAGTTTGATTGTTGCACTTTTAATCTCAACTGCAAGAGCTTTAGGAGAAGTTGGAATTACTTTGATGTTAGGTGGAAATATCATAGGAAAAACCGATACTATTTCCCTTGCTATTTATAATGCTGTATTTGATGGAAACTATAATTTAGCTATGATTTTAAGTGGTATATTGGTTTTTATATCAGTGCTTTTTTTTATTGCACTAAATTTTTTTGAAAAGAGAAAAAATGTTTAATTTATCAATTAGTGAATTGGAAAAATATATTCAAGATGATTTACCATATTTTGATTTAACTACAAGTTTACAAAATATAAATAATAAAAAAGCTCAAATTGAAGTTTATACAAGAGAAGATATTATCGTATCATGTAGTGAAGAAGCAGCAAAAATCGCTGAACTTTTGAATTGTAAAGTAGAATTTTTTGAAAAAAGTAAAACTAAAATCCAAAAAGGAAATACAATTCTAAGATTTTCTGGTGATTATGAAGATATACATAAAGCTTGGAGATTAACTCAAATTCTTTTAGAATATAGTTGCAAAATAAGTACATATTCCTATCAAATGAAAGAAAAAATAGAAAAAACAAATCCAACTTGTGAACTTCTAACTACAAGAAAAACTTTTCCTTTTTCAAAAAGATTTTGTATAAAAGCAGCTATTTGTGGAGGAGCGATGCCTCATAGATTAAATTTATCTGAAAGTGTACTATTTTTTGAAGGTCATAGAATTTTATATAAAAACAACGAAGAGTTTTATGAAGATTTAAAAAGAATAAAAACAAAAATACCAGAAAAAAAACTAAATGTTGAAAGTGATAATCTACAAGATTGTATAAATCTAATGAAAATTGGTGTTGATGTTCTTCAACTTGATAAAATAGATTTTGAAGAACTTGAGAAAATCATAAATTACAAAAATGAAAATTTCCCAAATGTTAAAATTTTAGTTGCTGGTGGAATAAATCTATCAAATATTGAAAAATATGCTTCATTTAAAATAGATGGAGTGGTTACAAGTTCTGTTTATAATTGTGGAATGGCAAATATTAGCAGTAAATTAAAAATAATATAGGGAAATTCCCCATATTATTAAGCTATTAAGATTACACTTGAAGCTTTAAATATTGCATAAGCTTCTTCAGAAGCTTTGATAGATAAATCTTCAATAGCATCATTTGTCACAATTGCAGAAATTACACTTGTTCCTAAAGAAAGTTTTACTTCACTATTAACAGCACCTTTTATAACTTCTACAACTTTACCTTTTAATACATTTCTAGCTGTTGTTTTTACAGCATCTTTTGTGATTATAATTGAAGATGCTTTAATAATTGCAGTTATATTATCATTTAATTTTGCTCCTAAAGATTCTATTCCATCTTTTGTAACTGTTGCACTTATTGTTACCTCAGGAGAAACTGTGATTTTAACTTCACTCATTACAGCACCATTGATAATATTTGTAATTTTTCCACTTAACTCATTTCTTGCACTTGTTTTCATCTCAATCCTTTTACTATAAATTATAAGAAAATTCTAAACTTTAAATTATAAATTCAAGCTTAATTTAGTTATTTATTTATGAATATATTGTATATTAATTAGACATCGTTGCTTATATATATGCCTAAACAACGATAATTTAATACTTTAGTAAAATAAATTTAAGTTAGTAAATAAAAATTATTTTTATAGTACTTTTATACTATGGAACACTTATTGCATATAATTAATACACCCTTTAAGCTTAGAAATAAAAAGAACAATTTTTGTTCTTTTTATTTGCAAGAAGTTCTTAAAATAAGTGTATTTTATAAATAAAAAGAGTTAAGATTATGATTGCTACATTTGATGATACTTACAATTTTGCAAAAAAATTTGCTCATTATAAAGATTTCTATGTAAAACACAATAATTTGATATTTTCAAAACTAGGACTAGGTACTTTTAATAAAGAACCTTATAAAGAAGAAAACTATCTATTTCACTATATAGCTGGTGTAAAAGAAGCTATTAAAAGTGGTATTAATCTTATAGATACAGCAAGTAACTATAGATATGGACAAAGTGAAAAAGAGATTGGTATTGCCTTAAAAGAACTATTTGAAGAAGGTGATACAAAAAGAGAAGAGTTAATAATATGTTCAAAAGGTGGATTTATTCAACTTGATTATCCATTTCCCGAAAATCCTTATGCTTGGATTGAAGAAAATATTATTAATACTTCATTGGCAAAACTTGAAGATATAGAACTAGACCAACATTGTATGACACCTGATTATTTAGAATGGTCATGTCAAAAATCTTTAGAAAATCTTGGTGTAAAAACACTTGATATCTATTTTTTACATAATCCAGAAATACAAATAAGTAAACTTGGATATAAAAACTGGTTAAAAAAAATCGAAACAATATTTAAAAGATTTGAAAAAATGGTAACTAAAGGAATGATAAAATCTTATGGTGTTGCCGTTTGGAATGGTTTTATTGATAAAAGTACAAATGAACATATCAATTTAGAAGATTTAGTTGAAATAGCTATAAAAGTAGGTGGAGAGAATCACAACTTTAAATATATTCAAACACCTTTTAACATGGCAAAAACTTCAATTTATACGATGCCAACACAAACTGTAAAAGATGAAGAGTGTACTTTACTTCAAGCAGCGCACCGACTAAAAATAGGAGTAATTTCAAGTTCTTCTCTTTTACAAATGAATCTATTTAAAAAATCATTTAATGCCCAAGTTGGTTACTTGCTTGATTCTAAAATGGTTTTAGAAAATGACATCCAACTAGCACTTCAATTTGTTCGTTCAACTCCTGGATTAATTTCATCTTTGTTCGCTTCAAAAGTACCAGTACATATAAAAAAGAATTTAGAAATCACAAAAGTTCCTGCAACATCAAGAGCTAAATATGATTTAATGTATCGAGTATAAATGATTTATGATGTAATAGTAGTTGGAGGTGGAATTGCAGGATTAATGGCAGCAATTGAAGCTAAAAATGAGAATAACAAAGTTGCCCTAATCACAAAAGGAAATGTTTTTAAATCTAACTCTTCAATGGCAAGTGGTGGAATAAATGCAGTACTTGACCCAAATAATACAAAAGAGATAAACCAACATATAAATGATACTTTGATTTCAGGAAAAGGTTTAGGAAATAAAAAAGCTATCACTTACATGTGTAAACAAGCTTCTAAAATAGTAAATAAATTAGTTGAATATGGTGTAGAATTTGATAGAAACGAAGATGGAACAATAGCTCAACGACCTTTTGGTGGAGGAAGTTCAAATAGAACTTGTTATGTTGGAGATAAAACAGGAAGTGCAATTACGATGGCACTTATAAAAAAGGCTAAAGCTAAAGGCATAACTTTTTTACCAAATAACTATATTTTAAATCTTGCAAAATATCAAGATAGAGTAAGTGGAGTAGTATCTTTAAATAAAGATAATTCACAAGTAATGATATATTCATCAAAAGCTGTTATTTTAGCAGGTGGTGGATATGCTGGTATTTATAGAGGTTTTTCTACAAATGCTCCTGATTATACGGGAGATTTATTAGCTGTTGCATTAAGAGCTGGATTGTATTTAAAGGATATGGAATTTGTTCAATTTCATCCAACTGGTTTTGTAAAAACAAACTATTTAGTAACTGAAGCTGCAAGAGGTGAGGGTGGTTACTTAGTTAATAGTGATGGAAATAGATTTGTAAATGAACTTGATACTAGAGATAAAGTTGCAAGGGCCATTTTAAAAGAGCAACTTGAAGGTAAAAAAGTTTTTATGGATTTAAGACATCTTGGAGTTGAAAAAATTCAACAAAAACTACCATCTTTATACAATGCAGCATTAAATCAAACGGGAATTAATCTAGCAGAAGAACTACTTGAAATAAAACCCGTAGCTCACTATACAATGGGTGGAGTTGATGTAAATATGACAAAATGTGAACTAAAAGGTTTATATGTTTGTGGAGAAATGGCATCAAATGGAGTTCATGGAGCAAATAGACTTGGAGGAAACTCTTTACTTGAAGGTTGTGTATTTGGTGAATTAGCTGGAATAGAAGCACTAAAGTTTTCACAAGAAAATGAATACTCACCAATAGATTATAACACTGTAATAAAAGATATAGAAATGATAGATTTTATTTTTTCTAGTGATACAACAAAAAACTTCAATGCAATTAGAATAAATTTAGGAAAAACACTTTTTGAAAAAGTTGGAATTATCAAAAATGAACTAAGTCTTACATTGGCTTTTGATTATATTAAATATTTAAGGCAAATTTCTTATACCCTTCACTGTATAAATAAAGAAAAAAACAATAATGTCGAACTTACAGCTATTTTAGAATTAAGAAATGCTCTAGAAATTTCTGAAGCAATAATTCTAAGTGCTTTAAAAAGAAAAGAGAGCCGAGGAGCTCATTTTAGAGAAGATTTTCCTACAACTTCTAAAGAATATGATAGAAGTTTTGTAGTAAAAGAGCTAAAAAAAGGTTTCTTTAAAATTTCATTCAAGGAGAATGATATTTTAAAAATTATCAAAAATTTATTTATAAATAAGGAGTAAAAAATGGCAAAAGTAATGTTAAGAGAAGTGGATGGAATTGTATCGTTTTATTTTCCAAAAAAAGATATGGAAGAAACTATTGAAGAAATAGAGTTTGATACAGAAGAAAACTGGGGTGGAAATGCTGTTTTATCAAATGGTGAAACATGGTGGATTCAACCAGGAGCTAAAAAATTACCAAAAGAAGAAGTTTGTAAAAAAATTTCAGATTAATACTGGTTACTTATTATACAAATGGCTGTTCATTTAGTCATATTAACTAACTATAATTAAACTAAAAATATTGAGGAGGCATAGATGTTTGATAAATCTGCCTGTATGGGCTGTCTTACCATAAGAGAGCTAACAACACTATATGAAATATCATCAATTATTTCTAATCATTATGATTTACAGACTTCTTTAGAAAAGTCTATGAGGATATTAAAACATAGTCTAAATTTAGACAATTGTGTTGTACATATTTTAGAAGATGATGTTTTAAATGTTTTTGCTTCTATTGAATTGTCAAAATTCCAAAAAACTTTATCAAGTTATAAAGTAGGTGAAGGTGTTACTGGAATGGTAATAGAATCAAAAGAACCAGTAGTAGTTGAAAATATTCATAATAATTCTCTTTTTTTGAATAAATCAGGAAAAAGAGATTTTAATGGTAAATCTTATGTTGCAGTTCCATTAATGATTGACAATGAGGCTATTGGTGTTTTAGGAACTGTTATAACAAAAACAGCTGAAATTGAACTAGACGATACAGTTAGAATTTTGACAATTGTAAGTTCAATTTTTGCACAGACTATTCACTCTTATCAATTAAACAAAAAAGAGAAAGATAGACTTCAAGAGTTAAAGCTTTACTATAAAATGGAGTGGGATTCAAAAGTACATAACTTTGGAGATATTATAGGTGATAGTCCAAAAATGCAACAAGTGTTCAAAGTTATTCAAAGAATCGCTCAATCTGATGTTACTGTACTTGTTAGAGGTGAAACGGGAACAGGAAAAGAGTTAGTTGCAGCAGCAATTCACAAAAGAAGTAATAGAAAAGATGAACCATTTATTAAATTAAACTGTGCAGCAATTACAGATACTTTACTTGAAAGTGAACTTTTTGGTCATGAAAAAGGTGCATTTACAGATGCAAGAGAGACAAGAAAAGGAAGATTTGAACTTGCTGATGGTGGAACTTTGTTTTTAGATGAGATTGGAGATATATCAGCTTCTGCACAAGTAAAACTGCTAAGAGTTTTACAAGAAAGAGAGTTTGAAAGAGTAGGTGGAAGTAAAACAATAAAAGTAAATGTTAGACTTGTTGCAGCAACAAATAGAAATTTAGAAGAGATGGTAAAAGATGGTAAATTTAGAGAAGATTTATATTATAGATTAAATGTAATTCCTATTGATTTACCTCCACTTAGAGAACGTGGTGAAGATATAAAACAACTTGTAAATTTCTTTTTAGAACGTTCAATGAAAAATCATAAAAAAATGGTAACCATAACAGATGAAGCAATGGAAGCTTTATGCAACTATCCATGGCCTGGAAATGTTAGGGAACTTGAAAATACAATTGAAAGAATTGTTCTTATGGGAAATGAAGAAGGAATTAGTAAATATGATATGTTATTACTACTTCCAGCACTAAATGATCAAAAGTTAAAAAGTGATTATAAACCTATTTCAAAAAGAACTTTAACTTTAGATGAAATGGAAAAAGAAGCAATTATTGAGGCACTTGAGAATAATGACTATAATCATTCAAATGCAGCAGCTGAGTTAGGTATAACTCTTAGACAAATAGGGTACAAAATAAAAAAATATGAAATCTAAAATAATATATAAAAGTGAAGAGATGGAATTAACTGATGATTTTATTGATATTGGTTATATGGCTGAAAATTTTGAAGCAATAGATATTAATAAAAATGTGATTGAAATAAAAAGAGCTAGTCCAAATAGAAATATACAAATATTTATGTCTTTTCCTTCATTTGATGAATTTTTAAATGAAATTGTAAATTTTGATGAATTTATGAATAATGCAAAAGTTGATATTTTTACTTATATAATTTTTAATAAAGAGTTTGAAATTCCTTATAAATTTAAAAAACTAATTCCAATATTTGATATAAATGAAGAGTTCGCTTCTATGTACGGAACAAAAATTGTAAGTGGTACATTAGATAATAAATTAACAAAAGCACTTTTTTTAATCGGTAAAGATGGTGCCATTTATCATATTGATATGCCTAGTGATTTAGAAAAACCTTTAGATATAGAAAGAATTAGGGTTGAACTAAACAAAGTCTATCAGTCATACACAGGAGCAGGTTGTCATGGATAGTATAGTTGAAAAGATAAAAAGTGGGGAACTTATTCCGTTCTTAGGAATGGGAATATTTGAAGATACAAAATGTAAGGATGGGTCAACTCTTCCTTATGATAGCGATTCAATGATTTTAGCTTTGAATAATGGTAGAGCCATGAGTCCAAGACTTATGTATGAGTATAGCCGAGCTGCTATGAGTTTAGAACAAAGAAAAGGTAGAGAGTTCATTATTCAAATGACAAATCATATCTACTCTTCAAAAGAGTATGAAATTCCAGATACTTACAAATGGTTAGCAACTTTAAAACCAAAATATGTAATCGATACAAATATGGATGATAGCTTACAAAAAATCTATAGTGACTGTAATCACTTCTTAATTACAGGTGTATCAAGAATAACTGCTGATTGGGATAGATATCTTATTTATTTTTATGATGTTGATACAAAAGCTTATACAAGAGTAGAAAAAGATAAATTAACTTTAGATTTACCTATTTTATTTAAACCAATGGGTTCTACAAAACCTGAAATGAACTTCATCATCTCTGATGCTGATTTTGTTGATTGGTTAACTGAAGCTATGGGTGGGTATGCAATGCCTGAAATTTTAAAAGAGTATAGAAAAAATAAAGAGTATCTATTTTTAGGTGTGGATTTTTCAAGAGATACTTTTAGAATGGTTACTAATGAAGTTACTATTGGTCTAGAAAGTGGAATTGTTTTATTTAACAAAGATGAATTAACTAAAAAAGAGGATAAATTTATTAAAACTCATAATTTGACAGCGTTAAATATGAGTATTAATGAGTTTATAAAAAGCCATGAGTGAAATACATAATTGCGACTTCTGTGGAAAAGAGATAACAGAAGTAAAAAAAATATTCTCTAGTGAAGAGGCTCACATTTGTGATGAATGTGTAACTATGTGTGCAAAAGTTTTAGAAAAAGAACTTATAAAAGATAACAAAAAAGAGTTCCAAAAAGGACTTAGTGTTCCAGTTAAAATAAAAGAACATTTAGATGATTATGTAATTGGGCAAGTTGAAGCAAAAAAAGTTCTAGCAGTTGCTTTATATAACCACTATAAAAGAATTGATAAACCAATAGTTAAAAATGTTGAGATTGAAAAATCAAATATTATGCTAATAGGACCTACTGGTTCTGGAAAAACTCTGCTTGCAAAAAGCTTAGCAAGAATTATGGATGTTCCATTTGCCGTTGCAGATGCAACAGCTTTAACTGAAGCTGGTTATGTTGGAGAAGATGTTGAATCAATACTTTCAAGACTTCTTGCAGCTGCTGATTTTGATGTAGAAAAAGCAAAAAGAGGTATTGTTTATATCGATGAAATAGACAAAATTGCAAATAAAAGTGAAAGTTCAACAAGTGGAAGAGACGTTTCAGGAGAAGGAGTTCAACAAGGACTTTTAAAAATTCTTGAAGGTGCTGAAGTTTATGTTCCTGTAAAAGGAAGTAGAAAAAATTCTAGTGCTGAAACAATTCTTTTTGACACCACTCACGTACTATTTATTTGTGGTGGAGCATTTGTTGGTTTAAGAGAAGATGATAGCCCAAAAAAAACTAAAAAAGCCCCTAAAATGGGATTTTTGAAAAAAGAAGATATCCAAGAAAATAGAAAAGCAATTGAAGCAAAAGAGTTAATATCTTTTGGTTTAATTCCTGAATTTATTGGAAGAATACCTGTTATTGCAGAACTTAATAAACTTTCAAAAGAAGATTTAATACGTGTTTTAAAAGAGCCTAAAAATGCAATCACAAAACAGTATGAAATCTTATTTGAATTAGATGGTGTTGAACTTGTTTTCACTGATGATGCACTTGAAAGAATTGCTGAGATTGCTTATGAAAAAGATGTTGGAGCAAGAGGATTAAGAGGTATTATAGAAAATATAATGCTTCCTTTACAATATATTATTCCTTCTGAAGATAATTTGGAAAAATGTATTATTACAAAAGAATATATAAACAAAGAAAAAGATATTGAGTTAGTTTATAAAGAAAATAATGATATTCAAGAATCAACAAAAGAGATTTTATTCAAAAAAATAGTTAACTAATTTTAGAATGGAATAGCTTTTGCAACGTCATATTTATATTTTTATAAAAAAGGATAGAAAATGGCAGTTAAAATTACAGAAGAATGTATAAGCTGTGAGGCCTGTGCTTCTGAATGTCCAGTTGCAGCTATATTACCAGATGGAAATGAAAAAAATCCAAAAGATGGGATTTTATATGTAAAACCTGAATCATGTGTTGAGTGTGTTGACCATGCTGATTCTCCAAGATGTGCTGAAGCATGTCCAACTGAAGGTGCAATTGTTTGGGATATGCCTTACACAGTTGACTTCAATTCTTATTATTTAACTGGAAATGAAAAAGGTGAATATAAAATTAGAGAACATAAAACAAAAGGTTTAATGCTTCCAGAAGTTAAAGAGCAAAAATTTAGAGCTGATATAACAATGGCTACAAGAGAAGCTCACGCTAACGTATCTGATTTTTAATATTAAAACAAAGGTTTTTCCTTTGTTTTAAACTACTAAAGCAATAAATAAATATCTAAAAAACTTCGAAATAACTACTAAAATCATAAACTTCTTAAAATCATATTTTAAAATACCTGCTACAAAAGTTATTGGATCACCAATTATTGGTAACCATGAAAATAAAATTGTAATAAAACCATATTTATCAAAATATTTTTTTGAAATATTTATATATTTTTCATTTAAAAGCTTTTTTTCTATTAGATATTCTTCACCTTTTAAACCTAAAAAATAATTTATTATTGAACCTAAACTATTTCCTAAAGTGGCAAAAAACAGTAATAAATATATATTATATCCTTCTTTAATATCATAAATAAATAATGCTTCACTTCCTAAAGGAAATAAAGTTGCAGATATTAAAGCAGAAAAAAATAGTATTAAATAAACCATACATCTCTTTTATTATAAATTAAAGATTGCTAAGATATAATTCCACTTCTTAGAGAAGAACATTGAAAATACTTTGGTATTTTGAATGCTCTTCTTTAGACCTTTTCAAGCATTTCTAAAGACAACGCCCCAGGATGGGAACATAGCAAGGCACCTTTTTTAGTGTTGTGTTTGGGTATCTGGAGAAGAGTACTTTAAGTACTCTAATCAAATCTAACAAAGTCCACAAAACCAATCATCTTATAACTTTTTTATGATACAATAATCTAACTAAATCTAAGTTAGAGTAACAAAATCTTTGCATATTTGTTACCTTAATTGTTACCTCTAATGTAAAGTAACAATTTAGAGTAATACTCAAAGTAACACTAACTTATCTAAAGGCTATATTATGGGTAAGCTTACAGATACAAAAATTAAGAGTTTGAAACCAAAAGAAAAAGATTATGCATTGTCTGATGGTAGTGGGTTACAAATATTAATAAAACCTGATAAAAGTAAAAAATGGGAATTTATCTTTTCAAGTCCTACTCAATATACAAGTGAGGGAAAAAGGAAAAGAAGAAAAACTACATTTGGATATTATCCTAATACTTCATTAGCAACTGCAAGAGATAGAGCCAACGAATGTTTAGACCTCATCAGTAAAGGTATAGATCCAATAGATAATAAACATCAAGAAAAACAACAACTAATTAAAAAAGAAAATAACAACTTTAAAAATATTACTGAACAATGGTTAGAATTTGAAGAAAAAAGGATGACTCCAAGAGCATTTAAAAGAAAAAAATCAATTGTTGTAAATGATGCTTATCCATATTTACAAAATAAATCTATTGAAGATATTACACATCAAGATATTATCAAAGTTTTAAAAGATAGATTAAATAAAAAGATTCATTCAGCTAAAGATAATGAAAATCCACCTGATGGGATTGAAACAGCAAATAAACTATATAACCATCTTAATACAATATTCAAATATGCAATTACTTTAGGCTATGCAGAAAAAAATCCTTTTGATAACATATTAAAAGACTTAATAATACCAAAAGCAGATACAACACACTATGCAAAAATTACAGAAACAGATGAACTAAGAAATTTAATCAATGATATATATAACTATAACGGACACTTTAGCACTATAAATTCTTTAAAATTAGGTATTCATTTACCTTTAAGAGCATCTAATCTTACAAACTTGAAATGGGAATATATAGACTTTGATAAAAGAAGTTTAACTATTCCAAGAAACTTAATGAAAGTAAAAAATAAAAACCTACCTGATTTTAAAGTTCCACTATCTGATGAGGTAGTAAGCATATTAAAAAATCAATATGAGTTTACCTCACATCAAGAATATGTTTTTCTATCTGTAAACAATAAAGTCTTAAATTCAAATACTCCAAATGTAGCACTTCAAAGAATGGGTTACAAGAACAAACACACGCTTCATGGCTTCAGAGGAACATATAGAAGTTTGATAGATACACATCAAAAAGAACACAATATAGATTATGATGTGAAAAAAAGATTTTTAGACCATCACGATAATAACAAAGTAGAATTAGCCTATAACCATAGAGCAGAATTTTTTGAGCAAATGAAGCCATTAGTTAAGTGGTGGAGTAATTTTTTAAAAGGACTAAGAAGTGAATAATTTGCCTACTAGAAGTAATAATTTATATACAGATATAGAAAACTTTGATAATTATGAAATAACTGATTGTATTGCATATGAAATGGCTATTAGAACACCTTTAGTAAGAGAATATATAGAATTAAAAAAAGATGGAAATAATTTAGATTTACTAAAACTTTATAATATTGAAAATGAAATTGAAAAAAAATGTTGGTTGATGAAAGAAGATATACATCATATACACAAAGAGAAATATAATCACTTTAAAAATTGTCCATCAAATTTTGAGAAAACTAAATCTACATATATAACTGAAAAGAAAAAAAATAAAAATGGGGATATTATAAAAAAAGAAATAGCTTTTTCAGAAAATACTGAAACAAAAAGAAAATTATTTATGAGTACATCACGACCTACTTTATATATTCCTTTAGAATTTAGAAATGATGTTGAATTGAATATAAATTTTAACAAACCAATAAAAGAAATTGAAAATTACATTAAATTGATTTATAAATCAAAGTTAAAAGTAGGAAAAAATAAATCTGAAATAATAATGGAATTACGTACTTCTAAAAGCTTATCAAAGGAATTTAAAAAATCAGAATTAAAAAAATATGCAGATTGGTTTTATATTTATGATTGTTATAAAATTTTAAAAACTTCAACTAATAAATCTGATGAGAAAATATTTGGAGAAATAGATAACTTACTATGGAAATATTATGATTCAGAAACAAACATTAATTCAGAAACAAATATTTATTCAGTTGATACCTATAAAAAAACCATTTTAAAAAATATGAAATTTTTTATTGAAGAATATGGATATAAAGAACTTCTAATAGGATATAGTCCAGATAGGTAAATTTTTAACTATATTTTTTACCTTTTTTTCTTTCTAAAATTTCATACAATTCACTTAGATTAATCAAATACAACAAACACACAGTTAGCTAATTGTGTCCAAAGGACATAAAATGAAACAATACTTAAGAGCTTTAGAAGTTGCTGAATATCTTAGTATCGGACTTAGTACAGTATGGTTATATGCAAAACAAGGGAAATTAACTCCAAAGAAATTATCAAATCGTGTAACAGTTTTTAATTTGGATGAAATAAATAGTTTATTTAGTGATACAAAGATAGAGTTTATAGACCCCATAGAGAATAAGGAGTTAATATGCAAAATGTAAAACTACATAAACTCAATGAGTTATTAGAAAATTTAATTTCTATTGATTACAATGAAGCAGTTGATGCTTATGATTCAATAGTATTATTTCAAAATAGTTTACATCTTGTAATGGAAAATTATCCTAAAGAACATATATATAATAAAGTGCTTGATAAATTAATGCAAATAGCTCAGGATAAACAAAATGAGTATTTCAAAAAAATTAATTTACCAGAAATTGAATAGAATATTTTTTAAGTCATTTTATCTAATCTATTTCCCGACAAAAAATGGGATTTGGTAAGGGTAAAATCATATGATATAAAAAAGTCTCAAATTCCCTATAAATAGGCAAGGGAAATGAGACTAATATAAACTTTATTTTGTACTATCTCTTAATATAGTGCAAATTTAGTTTTTGAACAGTAACAATATTATATTTATTAACACCTTAGGAATAGATACTATAAGGTTTATAATATCATGTGATACTCTTTACAAATGGTTAGATAAAAATGGTTTAAAAGTAGAAGATAAAATAAGCAATACAGTCATAAACAGTTTTTATCAAAAAGAGTTAAAAAGTAAAATGGATTTTCAAATAAAAGCTATAAAAATATCAAGTGTAAATAATCTTAGTGGATATGCAATAATCAAACTAAATGACACTACTATAAACTTATCAAAATCAAATAAAAAAAGAAAATCTTGGTTTGCTGAGGTAGTATTTGCAGGACTTAGACAACCAACTAAAACCATCAAAAAAGACACTTATGATATTTTAGCTATGTTTATTAATAGATTTAAAATATCTACTATGGATATTTGTGTAGATGGTTTAAATAAAAAAGAGATATCTAAATCCAACAAATTTTTTTACCAAAATCTATTTAAAGAATATATCAATAATAAAAAAAATATAAATCTTTACAAAAGTAGCTTTTATATAAATAATCCAATAGCTAATGAAGATGATACAGATATTTTTGTAAAAATACTTTATTATGATAAATACCAAAAAGAAATAAATCAAAATAACAAAAAATTATCTAAAAAATTGATTGACTGGAAACGCTTAGAAGTAACAATAAATATTAGTAGATATAAACTAAAAGATATAAACATAGCTGATTACATATATGATATATCTAATATAGCTAAAAAATGTTTTGGAGATATAAAGTTTTGTACTCAATATATTTATCAAAAACAGATAGAAATCTTATTAAATGGTTATAAAAGACGCTATTTTGATAGTCTTTAAAAATAAATTATATAAATCCATAGGTACTACCTATAAATATTTCATATATAAAGGGGTGTCCATAGCCCCTTTTTTACTCTACATTCCATTTATTTTTCAAAAGAATAAACACCAACGCTTACCTAAAAATATATAACAAAAATTTTATAAAGGCTTTTAAATATCGATAATTACCATACTCTACAGAAATAATTTAGTTTTAATTTATTATGAATTTAACTGTTTAAAGCGTTTATCCTATTTTATGATTCTACTATTGTAGAATAATTATGGCTAAATTGGATATTTTTTCTGATATATTAGATTTTAGGATTTAGTCTTTTTGTATTTTAAAGAATTCACAAAATTCTATATTTAAAATTTTAGAAATTTTGTGTAATTGAGCAATATTAAATTTACGATTATTTTTATATATTTCAGCTGATGATACCAAACTAGTAGATTTATTACCCATCTCTAAAGAAAGTTCTAATTGACTCATTTTTGCTTTTTTTCTAAATTCAGCAACATTTTTACCAATAAGTTTATATAGTTCTTCTGTACTTAAATCATCAAACTTTTTATTCATATTTTCCTACATTACAAATGTAGTGCAAGTATAGTTATGTAAAAAAATCTTATCAAGTTACAAATGTAGAGTAAATATGTAACAAAAGATATTATAATTTCAGAATAATTTAAAATTTGTTATTTTTATTTATTATTTTTGTACTATACTGAAAAATCAAATTATTGATTATTTTCGAAAAAAGGAATCTCAATGAAAAATAAAATATTATCTGCAACTATAAGCTTGTCGTTTGTATTTACTTTAAGTGGATGTTTCACACCACCTCCTCCTCCACCTCCAAAAGTATATAAAAATCCTAATGATAAAGAAGCAATAAAAATGGTTTTAAATTCAGTTGGAAATAATAATCTTAGTGGAAATGCATTAATAAAACAACAAGGTGGAGGAATTGTTACTTGTGCAGGAAATGAAGTTGCTTTATTTCCAAAAACAAATTATTCGAAAGAATATTTACAATATGAGTTTGAAAATGAGTACTATTCTTATGGATATTTTAGTAATGGTAAAGGCTACAAGAAATCTTGGAATTATCTGAAAAATCCTTATCCAAAAGACAGTAAAATAACTGTTTGTGATTCTCAAGGAAATTTTGAATTCCAAAATTTAATAGATGGAACTTATTATGTCCTTACCGTAGTAACTTGGACTGTACCTGGTAAATATGGTGGTTCTGACCAAGGAGGTAATATGCTTCAAGAGGTTGAACTAAAAAATGGTACTACAAAAAAAATTGTTTTAAGTGAATAAATTTTATTACATTTAAAAAAGTTATTAAGAAACCTTAGAATGAGTAAAAAAATTCAAAGGTTTCCTAAAATCTAAATAACTAAAATATTATAAGTTTCTAGATAATTTAAAATTAGTTATTTCTTATGTTAATATTTAAAAAAGGAGTTTAAATGAAAAAAATATTTTTTTTATCTATCTTTGTAAGTTTTAGTTTTGCTAATGTGTTTGCTTGTAAAAGTGAAAGTTCTCTTTATTTAATTGCAGATACAGATAAAAATTCTAGGATTTTTGTTATGGAAGATTTAATTCGTGATGATAAATGTAAAATTTTATATGGTTTTACTGTAGTACATGAGGGGCAACATATTTCAAAAATAAGATATGGTGATACTTACTATTATGTATTAACTGCATATATAAAATAGGAGCTTAAATGAAAAAAATATTGTTTATCTTATTCTCTACAGGAATTCTATTTGCATCAAGTACAATAAATACAAATAATACTTGGGGTTGTATTACAGAAAATAAAGAAACCGAAATGAATAATGCAATAGGTAATAAAGATGAAAAAGCAATGAATTATTTAATAGACTATGGTTATTGTTTTATACTTGAAAAAGGGCAAGAAATTAGTATTATAGATGATTCAAATCAATATCGAACAAAAATTCGTATTTATCCTGAAAACAAAAGACCTGCAGAAATTTGGATTAATAGTTGGTATATATCTAAATAAAATACAAAGAAAATATATGAAAAAAACAATCATTTCATTAATTATAGGAATAATACTATTTGTAACATACACACAAATAACTTTATTTAGTATCCAACCTATTGGTGCGATACCAGAAGGTAAAACACTTGTTATTTTGAGACTAAATAAAACAAATTTTATTGATAGTGCAGATGCAATGTGTTTAAGAGAAATGGGTAGTTTAAATCTATTATGTAGAGGTATGATGTTAAATGCGGTTACACAAAAAACTAAAATACTTTTTAGTCTACCATATAATGAATTTTTATATAAGATTTCAACTAATGGAAAGGAATATATAAAATGATAGAAATACTAATTTGGGGTGCAATATTAGGACTTATACCTGCTTTAATAGCACAATCAAAAGGTCATTCGTTTATTCTTTGGTGGATATATGGCGCAATGCTATTTATATTTGCATTAATACACTCTTTACTTATATCAGCTGATAAAGAAGAATTAGATAGAAAAAAAATAAGAGACGGTATGAAAAAATGTCCTTATTGTGCAGAATTTGTAAAAGAAGAAGCACAAATTTGTCGTTATTGTAATAAAGAATTAAACTAAAATAAATAATTACAACGATACACGCTTACAAATTAAAAAAAAAATACATTTAAGGAATAAAAATAGAACATATAAATTTTGTTACTCTAAGTGTTACTCTAAGAAATTGTTATTTATAAAAAATCCTATATTAAGGGATTTATAGCTATTTATTAGGAGTCTGGAGAAAGTACTTTATGTACTCTTTTTTTTTGTAAAAAATCAAATCAAATCTTCAAAATTAGCATCTAAAATTAACAATTTTTTTTCAATTTTATTATAAATAAATCTTCTATCACCTTTTTTTATTGCATTAAAAATTATATGTTTAATTTCTAATTCTGTTTTATTTTCACGTTTCATTAAAATAAAAAAATCTTTCAAAGATAAAAAACCACTTGATTGTTTTTGTTTCTCATCAACTTTATTTGCAATTTGAGGTTTATATATTGAACGCATTTCATTAAATGCACTTTGAAGCAATTTTATCTCTGAATTGAAAACCTCTATTATTCTTTTTTGATTTTTTTCAAGTCTAAAAATTTCTGAGATATACTGTTTTTTCATCCATTTCATAGATTTCTTTAAAAGTTCAATTTGTTCATTTTTTACTTCAATAATTGCTTCAAAACTATTAGAATTATTAGAAGTTATTGGTTCGATTTTTTCTTGTGAGTTATAATTTTTTTGGCTGTCATCAACATAAACAAAAATTTTTCCATCTTTTTTGATTGATTTTAATTGATTTTTTTTAATACGATAATGTATTCCTTGTAAAGATAAGCCCAATATTTCAGCAGCTTGTGAAGTTGTTACTAATCTTTCCAAGGTTTAATTCCTATAATTTTGAGCTATCTATTTCAATAACAGTGTGTACATTTCCTCTTGGTTTAAAGTCAGCAATAACTTTAAGCCATTTTGGCTCTAATTTACTATTTAAAGTATCAAAAATTTCATTTGCTGAATTTTCATGCGAAATATATCTATTCATAAAAGAATTAATATAAATTTTTAAAGCTTTTAATTCAATAACTTTTTTGTTTGGAGTATATTGTATTTTAATTGTTGCAAAATCTGGATAACCACTTCTTGGACATTTTGCCATAAATTCAGGTAATTCAATATCAATTATATAATTTTTATCATGTTCATTTGGCCAAAAATTTTCATCTTTATTAATATCAAATTCTAAAATCTCTTTTTCACCATATTTGATTTCCATATCTTTACTAACCTTTATAAATATAAAATTTTTGCCAATTTTATCCAAAATTGCCTTATAAGTGTTACTTATTGAAAAAACTAATTATTTAAAGTATAATTTTTAACTATTCCAATAATATAAGAGAGAATTATATGAAAAATAAAATTTATGATATAGTAATTATCGGTGGAGGACCAGGAGGAATTGGTTGTGCGATTGAAGCATCTGCTCATAAAATAGGTAATATTCTATTAATTGAAAAAACAGAAAATCACTCAAACACAATAAGAAAATTTTATAAAGACAATAAAAGAGTTGATAAAGATTATAAAGGTCAAGTTATAACTTTACAAGGAAATGTTGATTTTTTTGATGGTACAAAAGAGACAACATTGGATTATTTTAATGATTTGTTAGATAATGAAAAAATAGATTCAATATTCAACACTGAAGTTGAAAAAATTACAAGAAATCAAGAAACAGATTTATTAGAAGTTCATACATCAAAAGGTTTAATTCAAACAAAAAATGCAATAGTAGCTATTGGCAAAATGGGAAAACCAAATAAACCTGATTATAAAATTCCTCCATCTATTAAATCACAAGTTGGTTTTAACTTAGATAGATGTTCATCAAATGAAAAAATATTAGTTGTTGGTGGAGGAAATAGTGCAGCTGAATATGCTTATCATCTTGCTGATCAAAATAACAATGTGACTTTAGTATATAGAAAACCTACTTTTACAAGATTAAATGACCTAAATGAAGAGCTTTTAAATAAATATAATGGTGAAGAAAAACTTAGACTTAGAATGAATACTGATATTGAATCACTGGAAAATGAAGAAGGAAAAGTAAAAGTTCTTTTTACAGATGGCTTTACTGTTCTTTATGACAGAATAATATATGCAATTGGAGGAACAACACCTATTGATTTCTTAAAAGCCTGTGGAATTGAAGTAGATGAAGATTTAAAACCTATATTTGATAAACATCAAGAAACAACTGCAAAAGATATATATGTGGCTGGAGATATTGCATTTGCAAGTGGTGGTTCAATTGCTATTGCTTTAAATCATGGTTATCATATTGTAAATAACATTTTGAGAAAAAGAGGGGAGATTTTTTCTTTTACAGAAAATTTTTCAAAATAAAAAAAGCATAGCAAAAACTATGCTTTAAAAAAATTAAACGTCTAAGTGTTCAACGTCTTTTGCGTGTTCTTCAATATAATTTCTTCTTGGTTCTACTTCATCACCCATAAATAAAGTAAATGTATCTGAAGCAATTTCTGCATCTTCAATTTTTACTCTTAAAAGTCTTCTATTATCAGGAATCATAGTTGTTTCCCATAATTGTTCAGGATTCATTTCCCCTAAACCTTTATATCTTTGAATATATGCACCTTTTTTAGCAAGAGTTTCTATATCATCTAATATTTCTAATAAATCTCTTCCTTCAAAAACAGTTAAATCTCTTTCTATTAGTTTATTATAAATGTATGTAGCTTCACTAAAATATGGTGATGCAAATAACTCTTCATCAATTATTAATTCTTCTAAACCTTCATTTGTTTGAACAAATAATTGAATTTTATCATCAAGAACAGTTTTTGATAAGATGTTATAACCTTTAGCATCTAAAAATTCTTTTACTTTTTCATATAAAGATGAAAAATCTAAATTAACTAATTCATTATTTTCAATTAAATATTTTAAAACTTCAAGTAAAGAATATCTTTTTCCTAATTGTCCTAACATACTTCTATATCTTGCAACAATTTTAAATAAATCAAGTAAATCATTGTAACCTAAACCTTCAAAAGTAAATGATTCTAAACCATTTTCAATTAAAAATGCAGATAATGCTGTATCATCTTTTAAATATATTTCATTTTTACCTTTTTTATATCTATAAAGTGGTGGTTGTGCAATATATAAATAACCTTTTTCAACTACAGGTCTTAAAAATCTAAAAAAGAAAGTTAATAATAAAGTTTGAATATGACTACCATCAACATCGGCATCCGTCATAATTATAATTTTATGATATCTTATTTTTTCATCATCAAAATCTTCACCAATTCCACAACCTAAAGCTGTAATCATATTTCTAATTTCATCAGATTTAAGAATCTTATCAAGTCTACTTTTTTCAACATTTAAAATTTTACCTTTTAGTGGTAAAATTGCTTGGAAAACTCTATCTCTTCCTTGTTTTGCTGAACCTCCAGCAGAATCTCCCTCAACCAGATATAATTCTCTAATTGCTGGATCTTTACTTTGACACTCTGCAAGTTTACCTGGAAGTGTTCCAACTGTCATTGCATCTTTTTTTCTAGTTAAATCTCTTGCTTTTTTAGCAGCTTCTCTACCTCGTGCAGCCATTAAAGCTTTTTCCATAATAGCTTTAGCTTGAGTTGGATTTTCTTCAAAATATTTATCTAATGCATCACCAGTTAATTTTTGAGTAATTGCTTTTACATAAGAAGAACCTAATTTACTTTTTGTTTGTCCTTCAAATTGAGGTTCAGGAACTTTTACTGAAACAACTGCAATTAAACCTTCTCTTACGTCATCACCAGTAATTTTTGTATCTTTTTCACGTGCTGCTGCATTCTCATTTAAATATTTAACAATACTTCTTGTAAGACCTGCTTTAAATCCAGCTTCATGAGTTCCTCCGTCAATTGTTCTGATATTATTTACAAATGATAAAGTTTTTTCAACATAAGTTTCATTATACATAACTGCAATATCAACTTCAACACCATCAATATTATCATTAAATGCAACAGAATCACAAATTGCAGTATCTTTATTTAAATCTTCAACAAATTGTTTAATTCCACCTTCAAAGTGATAAACTTCTTTAGTTTTAGTTATTTCATTATCTAAAGTTATAGATATAAAAGAGTTTAAATAAGCAACTTCTCTAAATCTTTTTGCTAATACTGCAAATTCGTATTTAGTAACTTCAAAAATAGAATCATCAGCTAAAAATTCAATTGTAGTACCAGTTTTTCTTGGACTATCTCCAATAACTTCCAATGAACCTTGAGGAATACCGCATTTAAATTCTTGATAATGAATTTTTCCTTCTCTATAAATTGTCATTTTTAAGTGTTTTGATAATGCATTTACAACAGAAACCCCAACACCGTGAAGTCCCCCAGAAACTTTATAAGTATCTTTATCAAATTTTCCACCAGCATGAAGAACAGTTAATACAACAGTTGCAGCACTTATACCTTCACCTTGGTGTATAGCTGTAGGAATTCCTCTTCCATCATCTTCAACTTTAATCCAATGATCTTTTGTCATAGTAATTTTTATATTTTTACAATAACCAGCCATTGCTTCATCAATAGAGTTATCAACTACTTCATATACTAAATGATGAAGACCATTTGTATTAGTATCACCAATATACATTCCTGGTCTTTTTCTAACAGCTTCAAGACCTTTTAAAACTTTAATGTTATTAGCACCGTATTCTTGTTGACTCATTATAGATTTCCTTATTTTTGTTTAATTTTTATTTTTCTAAAACTATTGGCATTACAATAGTAAAAAATTTATCATCTTCAAGTAAAAATGGTAAATTTGATTCATTAAATCCAATTTTGATTTTTTCATTATTTGACATACTTAAAAAGTCTAATAAATATTTTGCATTAACAGCTAAATAAAACTCTTTATCAATATTTAAATCAATATCAATTTGAGTTTTTGCTTCACTATCTTCATCTAATGATTCAAAAATTATTGATTTTGAATTAAATGTAATTTTAATATTTGAAAATAGAGATGTTACAAGTTTAATTGATTCTACAAGCATATTTTTTGGTAATGGAAAATTGTATTTTAATGTTGCAGGAATAATTCTTTCATAATCAGGAAATTTACCATTTATTAATTTTGTAAAAAATTTAGTTTGTTCGCTTGAAATTACTAAGTTTGTGTCATCATAAGAAATTTTTGCTTCATCTAAAAATAGTTTTTGAATTTCAATAATTGCTTTTTTAGGAATAATAAATTGTGCTTCGTCATTATTTATATTCTGTAAAAATGAAACTGCTAATCTTCTTGTGTCAGTTGAAACAAAATTAATTTTTTGACTTTTTATATCAAGTAAAGCACCATTTAATTCAAATTTTGGATTATTATTATCAATTGCAGGTGTAATTTTTCTAATAGAATTTATAAAATTTATTGTTGACATAGATAATTCTTTTAAATTTTCTGATTTATTTAATGATGGAAATTCATTTGCATCATATGTTGGTAATTTAAAAGTTGATTTATTTTGTTTAATAATTAAATTGTTATTTGAAGCTTCTATATTTATTTCTTCATTTTTTAATCTTTTAATTATTCCTAATAAATTTGAACCATTTACTGTTGCTTTTCCATCAACTGTATCTAAAATATTATCTATGTGAGATTCTAATCCTATTTCATAATCAGTTGCTTTTATGATTAATTTAGCATTATTAATTTCTAAATAAATATGTGATGTTATTGAACTAGAATCTTTTTTTTCTAAAAAAGGTTGCATTGAAGCTATTACATTTTCAAAAATACTTTTAGTGATTACAAACCTCATTTTTCTCTCCTATATTTTTTATTTAATTTAGTAAAAGTAGTAGTGTATGTGAAAAGATGAAAACACTTCTTAAAGCACTGATATAGCGATCTTTTACCAGTGATTAAAAAACTCAATGTATTCACATCTTTTCACATAAGTCTTTAAAACTTTTTGTTTTAAAAGCTTTTACTACTCCTTATTTATGATTTTATTTTTTAAATTTTCAATGATTAATTTAAAGTTTTCATCTTTTTCAATTAATTCATTTGCTTTTTTAATATTATGCGAAATTGCACTGTGATCTTTCATACCTAAAAACTTTGCAATATCTGGCATAGAGTTGTGAGTTAACTCACGTGCAAGATATATTACTATTCTTCTAGCATTTGCAACTATTGCTGTTCTTTTTTTAGATTTAATGTCACTTGGTTTAATATTTAATTGATTTGCAACGATATTAATAACATCAGGAAGTTTGATGTTTTCTTTTGTCTCTTTAATTTGTTCTTTTAATAGACTTTGAACCATTGGAAGAGTGATTTCTTGATTTAATAAAGAAGCACTAGCGTTAATTCTGATTAATACACCTTCAATTTCTCTAATTGAATTATCTAAAGTTGTTGCAATAAAATTGATAATTTCTCTACTTAAGTGTATTCCATTTAATTCAGATTTTTTTTCAATAATTGCAATTTTTGTTTCAAGTCCTGGAATTTGAACATCAGCTGTTAATCCCCATTCAAATCTTGATTTTAATCTATCAACAAGTCCTGCAATTTGTGAAGGAAGTCTATCACTTGTCATAACAATTTGTTTTTTTGCATTGTGAAGTTCATTAAAAGTGTGAAAGAACTCTTCTTGAGTTTGTTCTTTTCCAGATAAAAACTGAATATCATCAATTAAAAGTACATCACATTTTCTATATTTATTTCTAAAATGTTCCATATTTTTGTTTTTTATTGAAAAAGTAAAATCATTCATAAATTGTTCAATTGTTACATAAATAACAGTGCTTCCTTTTTCAATTGCATGATTTCCAACTGCTTGTAAAAGGTGTGTTTTTCCTAGACCCGTCCCACCATAAATAAAAAGTGGATTATATTGAGTTCCAGGTTTGTTTGCAACAGCTAAAGAGGCATTATATGCCATTTGATTAGATGGTCCAACTACAAATGAATCGAATGTATAAGATGGGTTAAGTATCGTACTTTCGGCAGTTTCATTTTTTACTTTTTCTGAAATAATCTCTTTTTTAGATTTTTTTTCACCGGCAAGCTTTATTTCAATTGATGGCTTTGAACCATCATAAATTTCAAAACAGTGTTGAATTAAATTTGTAAATTTACTCTTTATCCAAGAGGCAATATACTTGTTATTTACTTCAAAAATGGCAATTTTTTCATCAGAAGAAACTTTTTTATATACCAATTGTTTTAGGTATCTTTCATAGTCAACTTTGTTTGCTTCTTTTTGAATAATTGTTAAAAAATCTTTGCTTGTCAT